>NZ_OY726395.1:0-2600833 GCF_963378085.1 Mycolicibacterium sp. MU0050
CGAAACAGGGGGATCCGTCGTTGACCGATGATCCCAGTGCTGATTTCGCGACGCTGTGGGCCGACGTCGTCGCCGAACTCAACGGAGAATCCGACGCCGCCCGCAACGGCTCCGCGCATCCCAATGCCGACGGCTTCAACCGTCCGCTGACTCCGCAGCAAAGAGCCTGGCTCAAGCTCGTCAAACCGCTGACCATCGTCGAGGGGTTTGCTCTGCTGTCCGTGCCGAGCAGCTTCGTCCAGAACGAGATCGAGCGACACCTGCGCATCCAGATCACCGACGCGTTGAGTCGCCGGCTGGGCCAGCGGGTGGAATTGGGCGTGCGGATCGCCCCGGCCGGTCCCGAGGAGGACGACGACTCGCCGGACCCGGTCGACCCGGTCTCCCCCGCCGCGACGGAAACCGAGGACACCGACGAGGTGGACGAGGACAGCGAGGCGCTGGCCAGTGCCCACGAGAGTTGGCCCACGTATTTCACCGACCGGCGCCAGGCCGCCGACCCGTCGACCACCCAGGGCGCCAGCCTCAACCGGCGCTACACCTTCGAGACTTTCGTCATCGGCTCCTCGAACCGCTTCGCCCACGCCGCGGCGCTGGCCATCGCCGAGGCGCCGGCGCGTGCCTACAACCCGTTGTTCATCTGGGGCGAATCCGGTTTGGGGAAAACACATCTCCTCCACGCCGCCGGCAATTACGCACAACGGCTCTTCCCGGGGATGCGGGTCAAGTACGTCTCCACCGAAGAGTTCACCAACGACTTCATCAACTCGCTGCGCGACGACCGCAAGGTCGCCTTCAAACGCAGTTATCGCGACACCGACGTGCTGCTCGTCGACGACATCCAGTTCATCGAGGGCAAGGAAGGTATCCAGGAAGAGTTCTTCCACACCTTCAACACGCTGCACAACGCCAACAAGCAGATCGTCATCTCGTCGGATCGCCCGCCCAAACAGCTCGCCACCCTCGAGGATCGGCTCCGGACCCGGTTCGAGTGGGGTCTGATCACCGACGTCCAGCCCCCCGAGCTGGAGACCCGCATCGCGATCTTGCGCAAGAAGGCGCAGATGGAGCGCCTCGATGTGCCCAACGACGTGCTGGAACTGATCGCCAGCAGCATCGAACGCAACATCCGCGAACTCGAGGGTGCGTTGATCCGCGTCACCGCGTTCGCCTCCCTCAACCAGACGCCCATCGACAAGGCCCTGGCCGAGATCGTGCTGCGCGATCTCATCGCCGATGCCAGCACCATGCAGATCAGCGCGGCGACCATCATGGCCGCGACCGCGGAATACTTCGACACCACGGTCGAAGAACTGCGCGGACCAGGCAAAACGCGGGCGTTGGCGCAATCCCGCCAGATCGCGATGTACCTGTGCCGCGAGCTCACCGACCTGTCTCTGCCCAAGATCGGCCAAGCTTTCGGACGCGATCACACCACCGTGATGTACGCGCAAAAGAAGATCCTCAATGAAATGGCGCATCGCCGCGAGGTCTTCGACCACGTCAAGGAACTCACCACCCGCATCCGGCAGCGCTCCAAGCGCTGACTCACCGCACTTCCCGCTTGGCCGCCCGTCAGCACGCCGCCGGCTGATCGACGTTGCGGGCCTCCAGTGCGCCCCCAGCCCCCTCCAACGGGCCCGCCGGTGTCATCCCCCGCCCCGAAACTGGCCATCAGGCCCCGCGGACGCCCCGTCGACGACAAATCCGGCCCAAAAAACTTTGGTCCCGCTCGTCACAACAGTCCCAGCGCCGCGGTGTGTAGTTACCTGTGGACAACCTGCACAACAACTGCCGGTGGCTGCGAGGTGTCGTGCACAGCTGCGATGTTCTGCACAGCCCTCCCCAGCGGTCCTCAGTGTCATCCACCGGTACTCCACACGGCCGTACCGCTCTGGGCTGCAGCAACCCGTGTTCATCCCCAGCGTGCACAGGCCCTATTACTGTTACTCCGTTATATCTCTAATTTGTTCTTTAGAAGCAGACCGTTGGGGACAGCGCGCTCACCGCCCGGCCCACACCGCGATGACCTCGGCTCACAGCGCAGATGTCAGCCGGATCGAATAGCTTTGAAGTTACGAGTGAAAGCTCTACGGTTGTTCTTCGACGCCGGTTAGGGTCGTCCTGCGGGGGCACGGTCAACGGACCTCTGGCGAAGGACCGCTCTGTCAGGGCTGTTTGTGATGACTGTGAAGTGACGAAGGGACGCTATGGCGGTGCAAGGGCCGACGGTGACAGTTGGCACCGACTTGAAGTGCCGTCTGGTTCGGGATGATTTCGCCGACGCCGTGGCATGGGTGGCGCGAAATCTGCCGACCAGGCCCACCGTGCCGGTGTTGGCCGGGGTATTGATCACCGGAACCGACGAAGGTCTGACGATCTCGGGGTTCGACTACGAGACATCCGCAGAAGTCCAGGTTGCGGCCGAAGTCGCTTCTCCGGGAAGCGTTTTGGTGTCCGGCCGATTGCTGTCGGACATCACCCGGGCGTTGCCGAACAAGCCGGTCGAGGTCAGCGTGGACGGCACCCGGGTGTCCCTGACCTGCGGAAGCGCCCGATTCTCGCTGCCGACGATGGCCGTCGAGGACTATCCGACGCTCCCGCTGCTGCCCGAGGACACCGGTGTGGTCCCGGCCGATCTGTTCGCCGAGGCCATCGGCCAGGTCGCCGTTGCTGCCGGCCGTGATGACACGCTGCCGATGCTGACCGGCATCCGGGTGGAGATTTCCGGTGAGACGGTTGTGCTGGCCGCGACCGACCGGTTCCGTCTCGCCGTTCGCGAGCTGACCTGGGCCACGTCGACCGCCGATACCGAGGCCGCGGTCCTGGTTCCGGCGAAGACGCTGGCCGAGGCCGCCAAGACCGGCGGCGCGGCCACCGAAGTTCATCTGTCCCTGGGCGCCGGCCCGAATGTCGGCAAGGAGGGACTGCTCGGCATCCGCAGCGGCGGCAAGCGCAGCACCACCCGGTTGTTGGACGCGGAGTTCCCGAAGTTCCGCCAACTGCTGCCGGCCGAGCACACCGCCGTGGCCTCCATGGGAGTCGCCGAATTGACCGAGGCGATCAAGCGCGTGGCGCTGGTCGCCGACCGCGGGGCGCAGGTCCGGATGGAATTCAGCGACGGTTCGGTGCGGCTGTCGGCGGGTGCCGACGATGTCGGCCGCGCCGAGGAGGACTTGCCGGTCGAATTTGCCGGCGAGCCGTTGACCATTGCTTTCAACCCGACGTACCTGACCGATGGGTTGGGATCGTTGCATTCGGAGCGGGTCGCGTTCGGCTTCACCACGCCGAGCAAGCCGGCGGTACTGCGGCCCGGTGGCGAGGAAGGTTCGCTGCCCGAGGGCGCCGGGCCGTTCCCGGCTGCCGAGACCGATTACGTGTATCTGTTGATGCCGGTGCGACTTCCCGGTTAGTCCGGGTCGGACCGGCTGGAAAGGGTTTTCGATGCAGCTGGGGTTGGTTGGACTCGGGAAGATGGGGTTCAACATGCGCGCGCGGTTGCGTAGCGGCGGTCACGACGTGATCGGTTACGACCCTCGGCCCGAGGTCACCGACGTCGCGACGCTGGCCGCGCTGGCCGAGGCGCTCGCGGAGCCCCGCGTGGTCTGGGTGATGGTTCCCTCGGGACCGATCACCAGCGAGACCATCGCTGAACTCGCCGACGTCCTCAGTGCCGGCGATCTGGTGGTCGACGGTGGAAACTCCCGGTACACCGAGGACGGCAAGCACGCAAAACTCCTGGCCGACAAGGGAATCGGGTTTGTCGACGCCGGCGTTTCCGGTGGTGTCTGGGGCCTGGACGAGGGCTACGGCCTGATGGTCGGCGGCACCGACGCGGATGTGGAACGCCTCATGCCGATTTTCGACACGTTGCGGCCGGAGGGTCCGCGGGAGGACGGGTTCGTCCACGCCGGGCCCATTGGCGCCGGTCATTACGCGAAAATGGTGCACAACGGCATCGAGTACGGCCTGATGACCGCGTACGCCGAGGGGTACGAGCTGCTAGCCGCCGAGGACCTCATCCAGGATCCGCAGGCCGTGATTCAGGCCTGGACCAACGGCACCGTGGTGCGGTCTTGGCTGCAACAACTGCTGGCGAAGGCCCTGGCCGAAGATCCCGGTTTGGCCGGAATCTCCGGCTATACCGAGGATTCCGGTGAGGGGCGCTGGACGGTGGAGGAAGCCATCAACCACCGGGTTCCGGTCCCGGTGATCGCCGCTTCGCTGTTCGCGCGGTTCGGGTCGCGCCAGGAGGAGTCGCCCACCATGAAGGCCGTCGCCGCGCTGCGCAATCAGTTCGGCGGCCATGCCGTCAAACGGATCGGCCTGTCCGGTTAGGTCTCGGTCGTGTACGTTCGTCACCTCGCTCTCCGTGATTTCCGGTCCTGGGAATCCGTCGATCTCGAACTGACTCCCGGACGCACGGTGTTCGTCGCACCCAACGGGTATGGAAAGACGAATCTTGTTGAGGCCCTATGGTATACCGCCACATTGGGGTCTCATCGAGTGGCCACCGACGCGCCGCTGATCCGGGCCGGCGCGCCGCGCGCGGTGGTGTCGACGATCGTGGTCAACGAGGGTCGGGAGATGGCCGTCGACCTCGAGATCGCGGCTGGCCGGGCCAACAAGGCACGGGTCAATCGGTCCCCGGTGCGCAGCACCCGGGAGGTGCTCGGCGTGGTGAAGGCGGTGTTGTTCGCGCCCGAGGACCTGTCGTTGGTGCGCGGCGACCCGGGTGATCGGCGCCGTTACCTCGATGATCTTGCGGTGCTGCGACGTCCCCGAATCGCCGGTGTCCGTGCGGATTACGAGAAGGTTGTCCGCCAGCGCACCGCACTGTTGAAGTCGGCGGCCGGCGCCCGGTATGGCTCGCGCGACGCCGGGGTGGAGGAAACCCTCGAGGTGTGGGACGGTCACCTTGCCGACTACGGCGCGGAGTTGATGGCCGCCCGGCTGGAGTTGGTCAGCGAGTTGGCGCCCGAGGTGGAGAAGTCCTACCAACTGCTTGCGCCGTCGTCGCGCTCGGCGGCGATCGCCTATCGCAGCGCCACGGACTACCCGCCGGAGGTGATCGGCGGCGCCGATGCGGTGGCCGCGCTGCGGGAGGCGCTGCTCGCCGGATTGGCGCAACGCCGCCGCGCCGAACTGGATCGCGGCGTGTGCCTGGTGGGGCCGCACCGCGACGATCTGGACTTGATGCTGGGCGACCAGCCCGCGAAAGGCTTTGCCAGCCACGGCGAATCGTGGTCGATGGCGTTGGCGCTGCGACTCGGTTCCTACGAGTTGCTGCGGGCCGAAGGTGCCGAGCCGGTGCTGCTGCTCGACGACGTGTTCGCCGAACTCGACGTATCGCGGCGCCGCGCGCTCGCCGGCGTGGCCGCCAATGCCGAGCAGGTCCTGGTGACGGCCGCTGTGTCCGAAGACATTCCGGACGACTGGGACGCCCAGCGGATTGTGGTGGACATGAAAGACAGTGAACACGGCCGAGTTTCGGAGTTGGCATGAGCGAGTCCGAAGAACCGCAGCCGAGCGAGCGGTCGGGCCCGCCCGCGCACCTGGCCCACCTCAAGGGCATGGATCTGGTGCGGCGCACCCTCGAAGAGGCCCGCGGCGCGGCCCGGGAACAGGGTAAGGATGTCGGGCGCGGCGGCCACTCCCCCCTCCGCCGGCGCCCCCGGCCCGGCCGTCGTCGCAGTTGGTCCGGTCCCGGTCCGGACAGCCGCGACCCGCAGCTGCTGGGTTCGGCGACCAGCGATCTGGCCAAGAAACGCGGTTGGAACAACAAGGTGTCCGAAGGAGTGGTGATCGGGCAGTGGGCGATGGTGGTCGGCGAACAGATCGCCGAGCACACCGAGCCGACCACGCTGCGCGACGGAGTGCTCAGTGTGTCGGCGGACAGCACCGCGTGGGCGACCCAGCTGCGGATGGTGCAGGCCCAGTTGTTGGCCAAGATCGCCGCCGCCGTCGGCGACGGGGTGGTGACCGCACTGAAGATCACCGGCCCGACCGCGCCGTCGTGGCGCAAGGGTCGCCGTCATATCCCGGGTCGCGGGCCCCGCGACACCTACGGCTGACGAGCGCGCTCAGAGCGTGCAGGATCGAACGTGAGCCGTGGGTGGTCCCGATTTGGCTATGCCCACCGAGAAAATCTGTGTCCGGCGCAATCAGATGCCGGGAAACGCCCATAGAGGATCGGTGCTGACGGGTTGTACCGGTAGACTGGCGTGATGACCTGCCGCGGTGACTAGGCCGCGGGCATGCGAAACCCCAAGGAGAAGCGTCCGACCGTGGCTGCGCAGAAGAAGAAGACCGATTACGGCGCCGAATCCATCACCGTCCTGGAGGGCCTCGAGGCCGTACGCAAGCGGCCCGGCATGTACATCGGATCCACCGGAGAACGGGGCTTACACCATCTGATCTGGGAAGTCGTCGACAACTCGGTGGACGAGGCGATGGCCGGCTACGCCACCGAGGTCGATGTGGTGCTGCTCGACGACGGCGGCGTCCAGGTCCGCGACAACGGCCGCGGTATCCCCGTGGCGATGCACGCCACCGGCGTCCCGACCGTCGACGTGGTGATGACGCAGCTGCACGCCGGCGGCAAGTTCGGCGGCGAGGACAGCGGCTACACCGTCTCCGGCGGTCTGCACGGCGTCGGTGTCTCCGTGGTCAACGCGCTGTCGAGCCGGCTGGAGGTCGACATCGCGCGCGACGGCTACGAGTGGTCGCAGGTGTACACCCGCGCCCAGCCCGGCACCCTCAAACAGGGCGAACCCACCAAGAAGTCCGGAACGACCATCCGATTCTGGGCCGACCCGGAGATCTTCGAGACCACCGTCTACGACTTCGAGACCGTCGCCCGACGCCTGCAGGAGATGGCCTTCCTCAACAAGGGTCTGACGATCAAGCTCACCGACGAGCGGGTCTCGGTCGAGGAGGTCGTCGACGAGGTGGTCAGCGAGACCGCCGAAGCCCCGAAGTCCGCCGAGGAGCAGGCCGCCGAGGCCGCGGGACCCGCCAAGGTCAAGCACCGTACCTTCCATTACCCGGGCGGCCTGGTCGACTACGTCAAGCACATCAACCGCACCAAGACGCCGATCCACCAGAGCATCGTCGATTTCGAGAGCAAGGGCACCGGCCACGAGGTCGAGGTCGCCATGCAGTGGAACGCCGGCTACTCGGAGTCGGTGCACACCTTCGCCAACACCATCAACACCCATGAGGGCGGCACTCACGAGGAGGGCTTCCGCGCCGCGCTGACCTCGGTGGTGAACCGGTACGCCAAGGACAAGAAGCTGCTCAAGGACAAGGACCCGAACCTCACCGGCGACGACATCCGGGAGGGGTTGGCCGCGGTCATCTCCGTCAAGGTCGCCGAACCGCAGTTCGAGGGTCAGACCAAGACCAAGCTGGGCAACACCGAGGTGAAGTCTTTTGTCCAGAAGGCCTGCAACGAGCAGCTGAACCACTGGTTCGAGGCAAACCCGGCCGAGGCGAAAACCGTTGTCAACAAAGCGGTTTCCTCCGCCCAGGCCCGCATCGCGGCCCGCAAGGCCCGAGAGTTGGTGCGGCGCAAGAGCGCAACCGACCTCGGTGGTCTGCCCGGCAAGCTCGCCGACTGCCGCTCGACGGATCCCAGTAAGTCCGAACTGTATGTGGTGGAGGGTGATTCCGCCGGCGGCTCGGCCAAGAGCGGCCGCGATTCGATGTTCCAGGCGATCCTGCCGTTGCGCGGCAAGATCATCAACGTCGAGAAGGCCCGCATCGACCGGGTGCTGAAGAACACCGAAGTCCAGGCCATCATCACGGCGCTGGGCACCGGTATCCACGACGAGTTCGACATCGAGAAGCTGCGGTATCACAAGATCGTGCTGATGGCCGACGCCGACGTCGACGGCCAGCACATCTCCACACTGCTGCTGACGTTGTTGTTCCGGTTCATGCGCCCGCTGATCGAGAACGGCCACGTGTTCCTGGCGCAGCCGCCGCTGTACAAGCTGAAGTGGCAGCGTTCCGAGCCCGAATTCGCCTACTCCGACCGGGAGCGCGACGGTCTGCTGGAGGCGGGGCGCAAGGCCGGCCGCAAGATCAACGCCGACGACGGCATCCAGCGCTACAAGGGTCTGGGCGAGATGGACGCCAAGGAACTGTGGGAGACCACCATGGATCCCTCGGTGCGGGTGCTGCGCCAAGTCACCCTCGATGATGCGGCCGCCGCCGACGAATTGTTCTCGATCCTGATGGGCGAGGACGTCGAGGCCCGCCGCAGTTTCATCACCCGTAATGCCAAGGATGTCCGCTTCCTGGATGTGTAACCGGCACAACGGTTTACACCCAGCTTGCGAGGATAGATTGAGGAGCGCATGACAGACACGACGCTGCCGCCCGACGACGGCCCGCGCGACCGCATCGAACCGGTCGACATTCAGCAGGAGATGCAGCGCAGCTACATCGACTACGCCATGAGCGTGATCGTGGGCCGCGCGCTGCCGGAGGTACGCGACGGTCTCAAGCCCGTGCACCGCCGTGTGCTCTACGCGATGTACGACTCGGGCTTCCGTCCGGATCGCAGCCACGCGAAGTCGGCCCGTTCGGTCGCCGAGACGATGGGTAACTATCACCCGCACGGTGATTCGTCGATCTACGACACCCTGGTGCGGATGGCGCAGCCCTGGTCGTTGCGCTACCCCCTGGTCGACGGGCAGGGCAACTTCGGCTCGCCGGGCAACGACCCGCCGGCGGCCATGCGCTACACCGAGGCGCGGCTGACTCCGCTGGCCATGGAGATGCTGCGTGAAATCGACGAGGAGACAGTCGATTTCATCCCGAACTACGACGGCCGCGTGCAGGAACCGACGGTGCTTCCGAGCCGGTTCCCGAACCTGCTGGCCAACGGTTCCGGCGGCATCGCCGTCGGCATGGCCACCAACATCCCGCCGCACAACCTCCGGGAGCTCGCCGAGGCCGTGTACTGGGCGTTGGAGAACTACGACGCGGACGAGGAAACCACCCTCGAGGCCGTCATGGAACGGGTCAAGGGACCCGACTTCCCCACGCACGGACTGATTGTCGGCTCGCAGGGCATCAACGACGCCTACCGGACGGGCCGCGGTTCGATCCGGATGCGCGGCGTGGTGGAGATCGAGGAGGACAGCCGGGGCCGCAACTCGCTGGTCATCACCGAGCTGCCCTACCAGGTCAACCACGACAACTTCATCACCTCGATCGCCGAGCAGGTCCGCGACGGCAAGCTCGGCGGCATCTCCAACATCGAGGACCAGTCCAGTGACCGGGTGGGCCTGCGGATCGTCATCGAGCTCAAGCGCGATGCCGTGGCCAAGGTGGTGGTGAACAACCTCTACAAGCACACCCAGCTGCAGAGCAGCTTCGGCGCCCACATGCTGTCCATCGTCGACGGCGTGCCGCGCACGCTGCGGTTGGACCAGATGATCCGCCATTACGTCGAGCATCAGATCGACGTCATCGTCCGGCGGACCACCTACCGACTGCGCAAGGCCAACGAGCGGGCCCACATCCTGCGCGGTCTGGTCAAGGCGCTCGATGCGCTCGACGAGGTCATCGCGTTGATCCGGGCCTCGCAGACCGTCGACATCGCTCGCGCGGGCCTGATCGAGCTGCTCGACATCGACGAGATTCAGGCGCAGGCCATCCTCGACATGCAGCTGCGCCGGCTGGCCGCGCTGGAACGCCAACGCATTGTCGATGACCTGGCCAAGATCGAGGCCGAGATCGCCGACCTCGAGGACATCCTGGCGAGGCCCGAGCGTCAGCGCGGCATCGTGCGCGACGAGCTCGCCGAGATCGTCGAGAAGCACGGCGACGACCGCCGGACCCGGATCATCGCGGCCGACGGCGACGTCAGTGACGAGGATCTGATCGCGCGTGAGGACGTCGTCGTCACCATCACCGAGACCGGATACGCCAAGCGGACCAAGACCGACCTCTACCGCAGCCAGAAACGCGGCGGCAAGGGTGTCCAGGGCGCCGGGCTCAAGCAGGACGACATCGTCGCGCACTTCTTCGTGTGCTCCACGCACGACTGGATTCTGTTCTTCACCACGCAGGGCCGGGTGTACCGGGCCAAGGCCTACGACCTGCCCGAGATGACGCGCACCGCCCGCGGCCAGCACGTCGCCAACCTGCTGGCCTTCCAGCCGGAGGAGCGAATCGCGCAGGTCATCCAGATCAAGAGTTACGAGGATGCGCCGTATCTGGTCCTGGCGACGCGCAACGGTCTGGTCAAGAAGTCGCGGCTGACCGACTTCGACTCCAACCGCTCCGGCGGCATCGTCGCGATCAACCTGCGCGAGGGTGACGAGCTGGTGGGCGCCGTGCTGTGTTCGGCCGAGGAGGACCTGCTGCTGGTCAGCGCCAAGGGCCAGTCCATCCGGTTCTCGGCCACCGACGAGGCGCTGCGCCCGATGGGGCGGGCGACCTCGGGCGTGCAGGGCATGCGGTTCAACGAGGACGACGAGCTGCTGTCGCTCAACGTCGTGCGCGAGGACACCTACCTGTTGGTGGCCACCTCCGGTGGGTACGCCAAGCGGACCGCCATCGAGGAGTACACGGTGCAGGGCCGCGGCGGTAAAGGCATCCTGACCATCCAGTACGACAAACGTCGTGGCAATCTGGTCGGTGCGCTGATCGTCGACGAGGACAGCGAGCTGTACGCCATCACCTCCGGCGGCGGTGTCATCCGGACGGCGGCACGACAGGTGCGCAAGGCCGGCCGGCAGACCAAGGGCGTTCGGTTGATGAACCTCGGTGAGGGCGACACACTGTTAGCCATCGCGCGCAACGCCGACGAGGTCAGCGCCGATGAGATCGAAGAAGCGCCCGAGTCGGCAGACGCCGACGAGTAGCGGTCAGAGGGACGGAGTAGGTGTGAGTTCACCGAACGAGCCGGGCCATTCGGGTCCCGGCGAGGGGACCGGCGCGGGCAACGGCGCCGCCGACCGCGCCGCGACTCGGGCCACTGCCCCGGTGCCGCGAGTCACCGAGTCCGGCGACGTGCCGCCGTGGCAGCGCGGTGCGGGCCGCTCGCAGCCGGCGCGACCGCCGGCCGACCAGCCGGCTCGCCCGCCGGCCCCGGCGGAGCAGCCGGGCCGGGAGAAGCCCGAGCAGCGCCCGGACAGCCGGGTCAGCCGCTACATCACGGGCACGGCCGCCCCTGGGGCCCTGCAGGGCGCCGGGAAGCCCGCGGCGGAGCCCGACCAGGGCCCGGCCCGCCCGGCCGAGCGCAACAAGGAGTACGCGAGCGAGCTGCCCGACCTGTCCGGCCCGCAGCCCCGTCCGGCCGCGGCCCGACGGGACACCGCGGATCGGGCGGAGTCCGGGCCCGGACGGTCGACGGCCACCGGCCGGATCCAGGTGGGCAGCCGCGCCAAGTCCGGCCCGGTGCGCGCCAGCATGCAGATCCGGCGCATCGATCCGTGGAGCACGCTGAAGGTGTCGCTGCTGCTGTCGGTGGCGCTGTTCTTCGTGTGGATGATCGCGGTGGCGTTCCTGTACCTGGTGCTGGGTGGCATGGGAGTGTGGACGAAGCTGAACAGCAACGTCGGCGACCTGCTCACCAGCACCGGCGGCGCCGGCGGGGAGTTGGTGTCCAGCGGCACGATCTTCGGCGGCGCGCTGCTGATCGGCCTGGTCAACATCGTGCTGCTGACCGCGATGGCGACTATCGGGGCCTTCATTTACAACCTGTCGACCGACATCGTCGGCGGCGTCGAGGTGACGCTGGCGGACCGGGATTAGCCGCGCCGGAGCCCGCGTTTTGTTCGCAGGGCTCCCGGTGCGGTAATCTCGCTGCTCGGTAACGGGCCTATAGCTCAGGCGGTTAGAGCGCTTCGCTGATAACGAAGAGGTCGGAGGTTCGAGTCCTCCTAGGCCCACTATGAGACTGCTACTGGTGGTTGTGATCGTCGCCGCGGCCGCCGTGGTGTTTCGGTCGCGCCGGCGTGGCGAGGTCTGGCATTCTGTACCGGAATCAGCAGCCGATCAGACACCCGCGGTTGATCACCGCTGAGGGGCCTTAGCTCAGTTGGTAGAGCGCTGCCTTTGCAAGGCAGATGTCAGGAGTTCGAATCTCCTAGGCTCCACAAGTAAAAGCAGTAGTTCAGAGGCGGTTTCGGTACTGACTACGGAGCCGCTTTTGTCGTTCCCGACCACATTCTGACCGTCGTCACGGAGCGAGTCAGCTTGATCTTCAACCCATCGAGATCCAGATCGTGCCACCGTGGTTCCACGGACTCCCCGAACCGCAACCCACAGGTCCCCAAGTCGATGGCGATTCACCAGGGATAGTGCCCCTTGGGGTGGTGGACTTCGGATCGGCGTGGGTGCACGCGTGGTGATCAACGAGTCGTGGTGAATGTTAGGCGATTTGGCGTTGTTCGGCGATGGGTTCGGCGGCGGCGTGTTTGGCGGCGATGACTTTGCGCAGCTCAGCCATGGACACCTCGGACAGGTAGCGGCGGGTGACCTGCCATTCGTCGTGGGCTTCGATGACCACGGCGGTGGCCAACCGTAGGAACGCGGCCGGGTTGGGGAAGATCTCGACGACATCGGCGCGGCGTTTGATCTCCTTGTTGAGCCGCTCGATCGGGTTGTTCGACCAGATCTTCTGCCAGTGGGTACGCGGGAACGCGGTAAACGCCAGCACGTCGGCTTTGGCCTCATCCATCATCGCGGCCACTTTCGGGAAACTGGACGAGAGGGTGTCGGCGACCTGATCCCACTGCGCGGCGACCTCGGCGGGGTCGGTGTGGGCGAAGATCGTCTTGACCGCTGCGGTGACCGCCGGGGCGTGTTTGGCGGCCACCGCCCCGTGCAGGTTGCGCATGAAATGCACCCGGCAGCGCTGCCAGGACGAGCCGGTGAACTGCTGGGCGACGGCGGCTTTCAACCCGGCGTGGGCATCGGAGATCACCAGGTGCACGCCGGTCAGGCCGCGGGCCTTGAGCGAGGCCAGGAACTCCCGCCAGAACTCGAAAGACTCGCTGTCACCGACGGCGGTGCCCAGCACCTCCCGGGTGCCATCGATGGAGACGCCGGTGGCCACCACCAGGGCCTGGGAGACCACGTGGGCGCCGACGCGGACCTTGCAGAACGTCGCATCGCAGAACACGTAGGGAAATGAGGTGTGGGTCAGGCTGCGGGTTCGAAACGCCTCGATCTCGCGGTCGAGGCCGGCGCAGATGCGCGAGACCTCCGATTTGGAGACCCCGGATCCAACCCCGAGTGCGGCGACCAGGTCATCGACGTTGCGAGTCGACACACCATGGACGTAGGCCTCCATGATCACCGCATGCAGGGCCTTGTCGATGCGACGCCGGCGTTCCAGCAGGGACGGGAAGAAGGAGCCGGCTCGCAGTTTGGGGATCTTGACCTCGATATCGCCCGAGGTCGTCGACACCGTCTTGGGCCGATGCCCGTTGCGGTGCGTACTGCGTTCGCCGCTGCGTTGGTAGCGTCCGGCCCCGATGGTCTCGGTGGCCTCGGCCTCGATCAACGCCTGCAGCCCAGCGCGGATCAGCTCAGCGAACACCGCCCCGACATCAGCGGACTTGAGTGCATCGAGTTGGGCGAGCAAGGCAGAATGGTCCTGGGTCATCGCGTGGTGCGTCCTTTGCTTGAGTCACTTGGTAGGTAACTCATTGACCACTACGCGATGACCCGCCCGAAAGCCCTCAACGACACACCCCGGCCTGGGCCGTCCTCAGCTCCGAAACCCCACCACACCAAGGGACTTACCCTCACCACAGGACTTTTAGACGACGTGTGAACTAAGTTCGCACATGCGCAAAACATAGAAAGATTGCGCGAATTTCTTTGCATATTGCCTCAAGGTCTGGGATCGTTAGGCAGTGTGACGGACTGGCAACGTGACAGGCCCTACAACGAACTTCCTCCACCACCTACCGCCGACCAGCTCGAAAGCCGCAGAGTACTCAAGGCTGCCATTGGTGCCAATACTGCGCTTGGTCAGCTCGATCAGGCAGTTGTGTCGATCCCGAACCCGACTGTTCTGATCAATACGTTGCCTGTCTTGGAGGCTCAGGCAAGCTCGGAAATCGAGAACGTGGTGACCACGACGGATGAGCTGTTCCGCCACCTGGACGACGACGCCGGCGCAGATCCGGCTACCCGCGAGACTCTTAGATATCGCACTGCGTTACGGGTGGGATTCGAGATGACGGAAGAACGCGGTCTGACCGCCGCGACTGCTAGTGCGGTCTGCAGCACTATCAAAGGCCGCGAAATGAAGGTCCGCGCTGTCCCGGGCACCCGGATCGCCAGTCCCGCCACGGGCGAGATCATCTATAGCCCGCCCGAGGGGCGCGATGTGATTGACGAGAAGCTCTCGGAATGGGAAAGGTTCATCCATGCAGGCGATGGTCTGGACCCGCTCGTCCGGATGGCTGCTGCGCACTATCAGTTCGAGGCGATTCACCCCTTCTCCGATGGCAACGGTCGCACCGGCCGCATCTTGAACGTGTTGATGCTTGTCGAGGCTGGCTTGTTGAGGCTCCCGGTCCTGTACCTGTCGCGTTACATCATCGACACAAAAAACGACTATTACCGTCTGCTGCTCGCGGTGACTGCTGAGTCTGCGTGGGAGGAGTGGGTGCTTTACGTGCTGAGAGGCGTTGAACTGACGTCGCGCTACACGCTGCGGAAGGTCACTGCCATCCGCGCGTTGCAGGACGATTTCAACAAGAGAGCGCGCGCGGCGTCCAAGGGCGGCGCAGACTCCGAGTTTCAAGCAATACTGTTCGAGCAGCCCTACTGCCGTATTCAGACGGTCATGGATCGTTGCGGCGTGTCCCGTCCCACAGCATCCAACTGGCTAGGTGCATTGGCAGACGCTGGAATGCTCCAGAACGTGAAGATCGGCCGTGACCGCCTCTTCATCAACAGGGAGTTTCTGCAGCTGTTAGTCCGGCGAGAACCTACGGGTTGACGTTCTGGACATGCGAAGAGATTTTGCATCTTCCAAAAAAGTGGAAAGAAATGCGGTTCAAAGTTGCGCAAAAAGCGTGTCACAGCTCACGGCGGTGGATGATGAACGCCCAGGGTTCAGCCGCGCTGCGACCACATTTGGCCACAGTTCCAGATAACTGCGATGAGCTACAGCCATGCGTTCCCGCAGCTCACCCCAGCCCGAGCCTGTGGACCTGCGGGCCGGTTCGCCTTTGGAAGGCAGATGTCAGGAGTTCGAATCTCCTAGGCTCCACAAATACGGTCCGGCGTGGCCCGGCTTCTCCTGCGCTGCCTCGTTCTCTCGCTTGATACCCGCCTCGGTGTCGTCGCCCGGCACTAGCATGCGCGTCTATGACCGAGGGCCGACCGGGCGACGATGAACCCGAGACCACGGTCGATTCCGCCCCGAACGCGGAGACGGAATTCGCAGCACTGCCCGCGGCGGACACTGCGTCCCGCCTGGCCTGGGAGCTCGACGACGGCCCCGAGTGGAAGCCTCCGTTCTGGACACCGGGGAAGATCACCGTCGTCGCGGTAGCGATCGCGGTGGTCGCCGCCGTCGCCGTGGCGGGATTCGCCGGGTACCACCTGCGGGGTGGATCGGAGCCATCGCCGAGCCAGGCATCCAGGGCGCCGCTTGCGACCGCCACCGTTCCGGCCACGGCGTCCCCGCTCCCCCGAGAAGCCGAACCGCCGCCCGCTCCCCCGCCACCGGTACCGCGGCCCACCACACCGCGCGGCCCCGTCGACCTTGCAGCGCCGCGGGGCACCACTTTTGTCGGCACCCAGTCCGGCAGAACGTCCTGCCAGCTCACAGCAGGTTCCGTCGCGTGTCTGGTCGACTTCGTGGTCGACACACCCCGCCGCTACGGCGCACCCGCCAACGGCGCACAGATCTCGATCAACGGCGACTTCGAATGGATCCTCGGGGACGCCGGCCAACAGCAGCTGGAGCGCCTCGCCTACGGAGTGACGTATCGCGCCCTGGGTTGGACGATCAAACCCACCAGTGAGGGCACGACCTTCATCAACGACACGACCGGGCACGGCATGACAGTCAGCGTCGAGGGCGTCCAGCCGTTCTGAGCGGCTCGGAGTACGGGGCCAGCGCTGGCTGTGGCTGCCCGGTTAGGGCTTCGGGTCGATCTGCACGCTGGGCGGCCGCGGCGACGGCTCGGGCTGGGTGTTGCGCCGCACGAACGCGAACGCGGCCCCACCGAGCACCAGGGTGCCGGCGACGGCCCCGGCGATGATCCAGGGCCGCTTGCTGGTTCGCCGATTGGCGCGCGCCTCGCGGAAGCTCTCGGGCAGTTCGGCGAGGACCTCCCCCGCCGTGCTGAGCTCCCGGGTCAGCGCCGTCTGGGCATCGGCGAGCTCCTTGCGCAACTGGCTGTCCCGGTAACGCTGCCGGGCGCCGGCCACGGCGGCCGCCACGGCGTTCGCGCTCAGGCCGACAGCTCCCCTGGTGATGTCGACGGGCCCGGCCGCGGTGTGGGCGAGTCCGCGAGTAAGGCGCTGTCCGGGCGTGAGCCGGGTCTCGGTGCTCGAGGTCATATCCACCTTCTCCATCTGAACGGGCGTCTGGGAACCTTCGCGACGACGCGTGGTGTTCACTCTGCCACCATCGCGGCCGGGTTGGGGCAAAGGGGAGGTGGGCCATCACGTCGCCAGGGCGCTAGTGGCAGACTGTAAAACCGTGACTACGAGCCCCATTCAGACCGCTACCGCCACACTGCACACCAACCGCGGCGATATCAAGATCGCGCTGTTCGGTAACCACGCCCCCAAGACCGTCGCGAACTTCGTCGGCCTGGCCCAGGGCACCAAGGAGTACTCGACGGAGAATGCGTCGGGTGGCAGCTCGGGCCCGTTCTACGACGGCACGGTGTTCCACCGGGTCATCGAGGGTTTCATGATCCAGGGCGGCGATCCGACCGGCACCGGCCGCGGCGGACCCGGCTACAAGTTCGCCGACGAGTTCCACCCCGAACTGCAGTTCGACAAGCCCTACCTGCTGGCCATGGCCAACGCCGGACCGGGCACCAACGGATCGCAGTTCTTCGTCACCGTCGGCCCCACCCCGCACCTCAACCGCCGGCACACCATCTTCGGTGAGGTCGTCGATCCCGAGTCGCAGAAGGTTGTCGACGCCATCGCCACCACGGCGACCGATCGCAACGACCGGCCCACCGAGGCCGTCGTGATCGAGTCGATCACCATTTCCTGACCCGGGCGCAGGCGAGACAGCTTTCGCTCTGAGGGCCGGCCGCTCTTCTTCGGAGGTGGCCGGCCCTCAGTGTGCGGATTGGTCCGCCGGATCCGCGTGTCGCGGATGAATTCGCACTTTCGGGTGGAGCCTGCGCCCAGGCCACACCCGGTGGTCCGCGCCGGGCTGAGAAACCCCTCCAAGGAGCGCCGAGCGTGCGCAGAACACGGAAATCCAGCGGCGTGTCGGCCGGGGACACGCCCAGTCGCGGGAGGTGCCGGCGCCGCGGGGGACCCAGCTCGCGGGGAAACCGGGGCGGGTCTAGCGGGTGTAGCCGGCCTCGGTGAGCGCGTCGAGCACGGCCAGCGGGTCGGTCCCGAGGTCCCAGCGGGTGAACACCCGCAGCCGATCGTCGACGGTGTCGATCTCCAGCATCCGGGCCCGCCGCCCGAGCCGCCGGAACTCCGTGATGCGAATGTTCGCGATCTCCGATTTTGGCAAAGTGGTCACGCCCCGCCACCCGCGTACCGCGAGGCCACCGTCGGTGATTGCTAGTTTTGGCCGGGCGAGCCAAGAGTTCGTTGCAAACACAAGCAGACCCACGGCGGCAACGCCGGTCAGGACCCGCCCCGGAGTGTCTGTGATCAGCATCACACAGGCGATACCCATCACGATTCCGCCGATTCCCAGCGCTGCGACACCCGCGGGCTGCGGGGCCCAATTTGTTTGCTGGAAATCATTCATAGGCACTCTTACCATTGCAGATGGAGTTATCCACAAGCGCTATCAACAATGGGGATGAATAACACGCGTGTGATTGGGTTGACAGACTCTGCCACCTTCAGTACCCGCCTGGACGCCGAAATGAATTCAACTTGAGCGCGGGTCCGGCTCAGCGCCAGCGCATGGTCAGCAAGAGCCCCGTGATCATGAAGGCAAACGCGATCGCGTAGTTCCACGGCCCGAGTTCGGCCATCCAGGGCAGCGACGACGAGGCGAGCTGGAAAACCAACAGCCAGAACAGCCCGATCAACATCAGACCCACGAAAAGCACGACAAACCACACACTGGACGGTCCGGCTTTCACCTTGACCGGGGTGCGGCTGACCGGGTTGATGGTGAAGTCGTTCTTCTTGCGAACCTTGGACTTGGGCATGGTTACCTTCGTAGAAAGTTGAGCAGGTGCGACGATGGACGTCACGACAGGAGTCCTCCGAAGCCTAACCCAGCGTGCGGGGCTCCTCAGAAACCGCGGGAGACGTTGATGGCACTGCCACCGACCCAGCGCTCGGCTCGCCGATCCTGGTGGCGCGTCGGCGTGCCGGTCGTCTGCCTGCTGGCGGGGCTGCTGCTGGCGGCCACGCACGGGGTCTCCGACGGCGGCGAGATCCGCCGCAGTGATGCGCCCCGCCTCGTCGATCTGGTACGCGAAACCCAACAATCCGTGGATCGGTTGACCGCCGAACGCGACCAACTGGCCCAGCGGCGCGACTCCACCCACGGCCGCTCGGGCGACGCCGCGCTGGCCGCCATCAATACCCGGGCCGACGCGATGGCCGGCGAAGCCGGACTGGACCCGGTCCGAGGCCCGGGGCTGACGGTGACACTGACCGACGCGCAGCGTGACGCCCAGGGCCGCTTCCCGCGCGACGCCTCCCCCGACGACCTGGTGGTCCACCAACAGGACATCCAAGGGGTCCTCAATGCGCTGTGGAGCGCCGGCGCGGAGGCGATCCAGATGCAGGATCAGCGCCTGGTTGCGACCTCGGCGCCCCGCTGCGTCGGCAACACGCTGCTGCTCAACGGCCGCACCTACAGCCCGCCCTACCGGATCACCGCCATCGGCGATGCGGCCGCCATGCAGGCGGCCCTGGCCGAGGCGCCGCTGGTACAGCTCTACAAGCAGTACGTGGTGCGGTTCGGCCTCGGCTACGCCGAGCAGGCGCACGACGAAATCCAGGTCGTCGGCCACGCGGACCCGCCCCGGATGCGCTACGCCAGACCGATGGGACCGCTCGGCTACTGATCCGCGCCGGTGAAAACCAATTGTCGCGGACCCCGTCGACCCCGGTAACCTGTGGCGATGCAGGTCTTGGTCGTCGACAACTACGACAGCTTCGTGTTCAACCTCGTGCAGTATCTGGGGCAGCTCGGGGTGACCGCGCAGGTGTGGCGCCACGACGACGAGCGGCTGTCCACGCCCGACGACATCGCCGTGGTGGCCGACCGGTTCGACGGGGTGTTGCTGAGCCCGGGACCCGGCACCCCGGAGCGCGCCGGCGCGTCGATCCCGTTGGTGCACGCCTGCGCCGCGGCCGGCACTCCCCTGCTCGGTGTGTGCCTGGGCCACCAGGCCATCGGGGTGGCCTTCGGCGCGACCGTGGACCGCGCACCGGAGTTGCTCCACGGCAAGACCAGCACCGTCTATCATCGCAATTCCAGTGTGCTGCAAGGACTCCCGGATCCCTTCACCGCAACCCGCTACCACTCGCTGACCATCCTGCCCGAGACGTTGCCCGACGTTCTGCAGGTCACCGCTCAGACCCGCAGCGGCATCATCATGGGGGTCGCGCACACCGAGTTGCCCATCCACGGAGTGCAATTCCACCCGGAGTCGATCCTCACCGAGGGCGGCCACCGGATGCTGGCGAACTGGCTGGGCTGCTGCGGCGCGGCCCCGGACGAGGGATTGGTGCGTCGCCTCGAGAACGAGGTCGCCGACGCGCTGGCCGGCTCGGCCGCCGCGATCGAGCGGGCCACGAACCGCACGTCGGCCTGACCGCCGGCCGCACCGACACCCCGGGAGTGACCGGCCGGCCCGCATCCCGGCAGGGCACGCCGTCGGCTACGACCCGAACGCCAGCGTGATGGTCCCGCCGTAGGTCACACCCTGCCCCGGCGACGGCGACTGCGACATGACCCGGTTGCGGTTCTGATCGCCCGCGTTGGGCACGTCGGGGCCCTTGTTGAGCACGCCCCGCCAGCCCAGCGCTCGCAACGTCGGTTCGGCGTCGGTCCAGAACTGACCCACCAGGTTCGGCATGGTGAACTGATTGCCCCGCGAGACGCGCAGCTCGATCACCGAGTCCAGGGGAACGTTCTCGCCGGTGGGCGGATTGGTGCCCACCACCGTGCCGGCGGGCTCGGTGCCGTCGACGTCCGCGCGGGCGATCTTGGTGAACCCGTACACGCCGAGGTTGCGCTGGGCGACGTCCACGGTCTGACCGCCCACGTCGGGTACGTCCCGGGTTTCGGGTCCCGCGCCGACGATCACGGTGATCTCGTTGGTGATCGCCGAGGTCTGATTCGCCGGGGGGTTGGTCCCGATGACCCGGTCCTTGAGTTCCGGGGTCGACGGCGAGTTGGCCTGCTTGAAGACCGTGAAGCCGGCGGCCTTGAGTTTCTGGACCGCGTCGCCGTAGCTGAGCTGCGCGACGTCGGGCACCTCGCGCTGCTCGGGGCCGGTCGACACGTAGACGGTGATCTCGTCGCCCGCGTCGACGGAGGTTTCGGCCGCAGGGTCGGTCTCGATGACGTGGTCGGGCGGCACCGCGGAGTCGGGCTGCTGCTGGGTGCGGGTCCGGAAGCCGCGGTTCTGCAACGTGGCGACCGCATCGGCGGAGGCCACCCCCGTTACGTCGGGCACCGCGACGTCGCGGGTGCCGCCGCCGAAGACGTTGATGGAGATGGTGACCACCACCGTCAACACCGCCAGCACCGCCACGGCCACGAGCCAGCGCGCCACGGAACCGCCACCCCGTTCGCCGGGGTAGCGCACCGGGGCGGGGATCTGTTCGGTCTGATCGCCGCGGTAGTCCGACGGGGCGCTCAGCATCGAGGTGCGCTCGGCGTCGGTGAGCACCTTCGGCGCCTCCGGGTGCTCGCCGTTGTGGACGCGCACCAGGTCGGCGCGCATCTCGGCCGCGGTCTGATAGCGGTTGTCGGGATTCTTGGCCAGCGCCTTGAGCACCACCGCGTCGAGTTCGGGCGGAATGCCGGCGTGCCGCTGCGACGGCGGCACCGGGTCCTCGCGGACGTGCTGGTAGGCCACGGCCACCGGCGAGTCACCGACGAAAGGTGCTTCCCCCGTGAGCATTTCGTAGAGCACGCACCCCAGGGAGTACACGTCGGAGCGGGCGTCGACGGACTCGCCGCGGGCCTGCTCGGGCGACAGGTACTGGGCGGTGCCGATCACTGCGGCGGTCTGGGTGACGCTGTGCGTCTCGGCCAGGGCGCGGGCAATGCCGAAGTCCATCACCTTCACGGCGCCGGATTTGCTGATCATGATGTTCGCCGGCTTGACGTCGCGGTGGATGATGCCGTGGGTGTGGCTGAAGTTCAGGGCCTGGCAGGCATCGGCGATTACCTCGATGGCGCGCTGCGGGGGCATCGGCCCGTCGTTGTGGACGATGTCGCGCAGGGTGACGCCGTCGACGTACTCCATGACGATGTAGGGCAGCGGGCCGGTGGGCGTCTCGGCTTCGCCGGTGTCGTACACCGCGACGATCGCGGGATGGTTCAGCGCGGCCGCGTTCTGCGCCTCGCGTCGGAACCTCAGGTAGAAGCTGGGGTCGCGGGCGAGGTCGGCGCGCAACACCTTCACCGCGACGTCCCGGTGCAGCCGGGTGTCGCGGGCCAGGTGAACCTCCGACATGCCGCCGAACCCGAGGATTTCACCGAGTTCGTAGCGGCCGGAGAGCAGCTCAGGGGTCGTCATTGCGGTATCTCGTCAGTAGGCACGAGGGGTCGTGCGGCGTCGTGGACGGTGGGGCCGTGGGCGGCGAGCAAGGTCGCCGACCGCCCGATGTGGTTTCCAGCATCCTTGGTCGGTACCCGCTGAGTCCACTTCTTTGACATCGAGGACTGCGCCGGCGCCCAACTCTGCGGAGTGACCGCCGCGGCCTCCGGCGGCGCCCAGGACTGCGGTTCGGCGGGCGCTCCCTCCGGCGGGGCTTCCGGCGGCGCCTCCTCCGCGGGCTCCTGACCAGGGGTGATGGTGTCGGTCACGGTGGGCGGCGGCTGGTTCTGATTGAGCCGGTCATCGCGGGCGTTGACCACGATCAACACCGCGATCACGATCGCCAGGGTGCCCAGCACCCCGGCGGCCCACAACAGCGCCCGCTGCCCGGAGGAGAACGTCCGTCGCGGCGGGGGTGGGCGGTGGCTGCCGGTCGCCGCACGCGGGCGCGCCGCGGTGGCCGGGGCGACGGCGGCACGGGTCTTGGCCGAGCCGATGGCGGCCGGGGCCGCCCGCCCGATGGTCGGGGCGGAGTTCGGCCGCGGCGGGCGTCGGCCGGAGCGGACGGCGGCCACCGCATCGGCGAACGGCCCGCCGCTCTTGTAACGCATGCCCGGGTTCTTGGCCAGCGTGATCTCGATCAGCTCGCGCACGTTGGGCGGCAGGTCGGCCGGCAGCGGGGCCGGCGTCTCCTTGATGTGCTTCATCGCGACGGTCAGGGCGCCATCGCCGGTGAACGGGCGCTTGCCCGAAACCGCTTCGTAGCCAACCACTCCCAGTGAGTAGACGTCGCTGGCCGCGGTGGCGTCGTGGCCCAGCGCCTGCTCCGGGGCGATGTACTGGGCGGTGCCCATCACCATGCCGGTCTGGGTGACCGGGGCGGCGTCGACCGCCTTGGCGATGCCGAAGTCGGTCAGCTTCACCTGCCCGGTCGGGGTGATCAGGATGTTGCCCGGCTTGACGTCGCGGTGCACCAGGTTGGCCGAGTGCGCCACCTGCAGGGCGCGGCCGGTCTGTTCGAGCATGTCCAGCGCGTGCCGCAGCGACAGCCGGCCGGTGCGCTTGATCACCGAGTTCAGCGGTTCGCCGTTGACGAGTTCCATCACCAGGTACGCGGTGCGGCCCTCGCCGTCGATCTCGGTCTCGCCGTAGTCGTGCACGCTGGCGATCCCGGGATGGTTGAGCATCGCGACCGTGCGCGCCTCGGCGCGGAAACGCTCGACGAACTCCGGATCCGAGGAGTACTCGGCCTTGAGCACCTTGACGGCGACCCGCCGGCCCAAGCGGCTGTCCACGGCCTCCCACACCTGCCCCATGCCGCCGGTGGCGATGAGGCGTTGAAGCCGGTAGCGGCCGGACAGCGTCACACCTACGCGGGGGCTCATGGTCGGCCTCCCTGCCGTAGGTGCCTCACTCCTGGCGGTCGCGAAGTCATGATCCTCCCTGGAGTGCCGTGGCCATCACGGCTCGGCCGATCGGCGCTGCCACCGCTCCGCCGGTCGCGGAGAGGCGGTCGCCGCCGTTCTCCACCACCACCGCAATGGCGACCTTGGGGTCCTTGGCGGGCGCGAACGCGATGTACCACGCGTGTGGCGGGGTGTTGCGCGGGTCGGTTCCATGTTCGGCGGTACCTGTCTTGGACGCGATCTGGACGCCGGGGATGGACCCAGCCTGCTGGGTGAACTGTTCGGCGTCGATCATCAAATCGGTAAGTTTAGCCGCGACCTGCGGCGACACCGCACGCTCCTGCTCATAGGGCACGGTCGTGGAAATGTTTGCCAAGTCGGGACCCTTGAGGCTTTCCACCAGGTAGGGCTGCATGGCAACCCCGTCGTTGGCGATGGTGGCGGCCACCACCGCGTTCTGCAGCGGCGTCATCGCGACATCGCGCTGCCCGATCGCGGTCATGCCCAGGGCGGCACGGTCCGGAATGGGGCCGACGGTCGACTCCGCCACCTGCAGCGGGATCGGCGCCTGCGGGGTGTCGAGCCCGAAGGACGCCGCGGTGCTGCGCAGCCGGTCCGCGCCGATGCGCAGCCCGAGCTGGACGAACGCGGTGTTGCAGGAGCGCGCGAACGCCTCCTGCAGCGACGCCGTCTGGCCCGACCCGCACGGCGCGCCGCCGTAGTTCTCCAGCGACGCGGTGCTGTCCGGCAGCGGGATGGACGGCAGCGCGGTGAACCGGTCCTCCTCGCTGATGCCGGACTCCAGCGCGGCCGCGGTGGTGATCACCTTGAACGTCGACCCCGGTGGATAGCGTTCGGAGATCGCCCGATTGGTCAGCGGGTTGGTCGGGTCGTCGCGCAGTTCCTCCCAGGCTTCCGACTGCGCGGCGGCGTCGTGCGTGGCCAGGCGGTTGGGGTCATACGACGGCGAGGACACCATCGCCAGGATGCGCCCGGTCGAGGGTTCCAGCGCCACCACCGCGCCCTTGCACGGACCGTTGCAGCCGTTCTGCAGCGCATCCCAGCCGGTCTGCTGGACGCGGGGCACGATCGTGGTGTCCACGCTGCCACCGCGGGGGTCGCGGCCGGTGAAGAAGTCGGCCAGCCGTCGTCCGAACAGGCGCTCGTCGGAGCCGTTGAGGATGCTGTCCTCGGCGCGCTCCAGCCCGGTGCTCGAGTAGCTCAGCGAGTAGAACCCCGTGATCGGCGCATAGACGAACGGATCCGGGTAGGTCCGCAGGTACCGGTAGCGGCCGGGGGTCGACACGGAGTAGGCCATCAGCTGGCCGCCGGCGGAGATCTGCCCGCGCTGCCGGGAGTACTCGTCGAGCAGCACCCGCTGGTTGCGGGGGTCGGCGCGCAGGCCGTCGGCGGTGAAGAACTGGGTGAACGTGGCGTTGCCCAGCAGCAACACGACCAAGGCCATCAGCGTCATCGAGACACGGCGCAGCGAGGTGTTCATACCTTCTCGATCACCTCGGTACTGGCGACGGCGATCGGCGGTTGCACCGCGGCCTGCGGGCCGGTGTTGATGGGCCGTCGCGCATTGTGCGAAATCCGGATGAGGATGGCGAGCAGCAGGTAGTTGGCCACCAGCGACGAACCGCCGTAGGACATCCACGGTGTGGTCAGGCCGGTCAGCGGGATCAGGTTGGTGACGCCGCCGACGACGATGAACAGTTGGATGCCCAGGGTGCCGGCCAGCCCCGCGGCCAACAGCTTGCCGAAGCTGTCGCGCACCGCGATCGCGGTGCGCAGGCCCCGGATGATGACGATGGTGTAGAGCATCAGGACGCCGGCCAGGCCCACCAGCCCGAGTTCCTCACCGATGGCGGCGATGATGAAATCCGTCGACGCCGCGGGCACCGTCCCGGGTTGGCCGTTGCCCAGCCCAGTACCGAACACGCCGCCGGTGGCGAAGCTGAACAGCGCCTGGATGGTCTGGTAACCGGCGCCATCGGGGTCGGCGAACGGGTCCAGCCAGTTCTGCACCCGCACCCGCACATGGGCGAACAGGTGGTAGGCGGTGACGCTGCCCGCCACGAACAGGCCCAAACCGATCAGCACCCAGCTGAGGCGTTCGGTGGCGATGTAGACCATCAGTAGGAACGAGGCGTACAGCAACAGCGAGGTGCCCAGGTCCTTCTCGAAGATCATCACGCCGATCGAGGCCACCCATGCTCCCAGCAGCGGCGCCAGGTCACGGGGCCGGGGCAGGTCCATGCCCAGGAAGTGCTTGCCGGCGCTGGTGAACAGGTTGCGCTTGGACACCAGCACCGAGGCGAAGAAGATCAGCAGCAGGATCTTGGAGAACTCGGCGGGCTGAATAGAGAAGCCCTCGAAGCGAATCCAGATCTTGGCGCCGTACTCCTCGGAGTATTTCGCGGGCAGTACGGCGGGGATGGCCAACAGGATCAGGCCGACCAAGCCGCAGACGTAGCCGTAGCGCGACAGCTGCCGGTGGTCCTTGAGCAGGATCACCACCACGATGAAGCCGACGACACCCACCAGGGTCCATAGCAATTGCTGGTTGGCGCTGGGGGTTTCGTCGGCCAGCGCCACCCGGACCAGATCCAGGCGGTGGATCATCACCAGGCCGAGGCCGTTGAGCAACGCCACCACCGGCAGCAGCAGCGGGTCGGCGTAGGGCGCGAAGCGCCGGATCGTCAGGTGCGCGGCCCCGAACAGCCCCAGAAACCCTGCGGTGTAGGCCAGCAGGTCCAGCGAAACGCCCTGCTCCTGATTGATTTCCACGAGCAGCAGGGCCACGGTGGTGATCGCCGCCGCGTAACACAGCAACAGCAGCTCGGCGTTGCGACGGTTCGGCAGCGGCGGGGGGACCGCGACGGGGGACTGGGGCGCCGTGGTCATGGGCGGACCGCTCCCGCAGTCGCCGCAGCGGCCGCGTTGCTCACGTGCTGGCCAGTCATCCGCCAGCGCTCGCTGCTCGCCGCCTCGTCATGCCGCCGCCCGGCAGTCCGTACCCGGCTTCTGCGGCGCTGGGGCCAACGTCGCCCGAGTGGGCGACGGTGCCGGAGTGGCGGTGGGCGGGGGAGGCGCCGGGGCGGTGGCGGATTCGCTTGGGGCAGCGTCGGTTCGGGGGCGCGCTCGGCGGTGGTGGTCGCCGGGGAGGTGGCGCCGGCGCGGGGCCGGGGCGGCTCGACGGACCCGGCGCGTGCGGCCGGGGTGCCGGAGCGGGCGCGGTGGGCGTGGCGGCGGTGGGCTTGGTGGGTTCGCACACCGGCAGCAGGGAGGTCTCGGCGAGCCTGCGCAACTGGGCGATGGCCTCGTCCAGGGACCCACCCGGCAGGCCGGCGGCGACCTGTGCGCGCTCGGACGGCCGCAGGTCGCCCAACTGCATCAGCCGACAGGCGAATTGCTGTTCGCCGTAACTGATCTGGGACAGCTCGTTGCGCTCGTTGAGGCAGCCGAGCAGGAACGGTTCCGACATCGACAGGCCCAGCAGCGAGCCCTGGACCCCGCGCATGATGGACACGGTGCCGTCGTGCTCGGTGACGTAGTAGTTGTTGCGCACGATTTGGCGGCCGATGGCCAACCCGGCCAGCAGCACCAGCACGACCAGCAGCGCGGCGATGAACATCCGGCGCCGCGAGCGCGGCTTGCGGATGGGCTCCTCGACCTCGGCCACCACGCGCTTGGCGGCGGGCTTGCGCGGGTTGATCGCCGAGGCGCGACCGGCGGCGGTGTTCGGGGGAGCGGCGCCTTCCCCGTCGTCGCCGGAAACCGCCCCGGCGAGGATCGGTTGGGTCTGGCCGTAGTCGTAGTCGACGACGTCGGCGACCACGACGGTGACGTTGTCGGGACCGCCGCCGCGCAGCGCCAGTTCGATCAGCCCGTCGGCGCTCTCGACGACGTCCTCGATCTGCAGGGCCTCCAGGATGGTGTCCTGGCTGACCGGGTCGGACAGACCGTCGGAGCACAGCAGGTAGCGATCGCCGACGCGGGCCTCGCGCATGATCAGCGTGGGCTCGACCTCGTGCCCGGTCAGCGCGCGCATGATGAGCGAGCGCTGCGGGTGGCTGTGCGCCTCCTCGGCGGTGATTCGGCCCTCGTCGACCAGCGTCTGGACGAAGGTGTCGTCCTTGGTGATCTGGTTCAACTCACCGTCGCGCAGCAGATAGCCGCGCGAGTCGCCGATGTGGACCAGGCCCAGCCGATTGCCGGCGAACAGGATCGCGGTCAGCGTGGTGCCCATGCCCTCGAGCTCGGGGTCGGCCTCGACGTGCGCAGCTATGGCCGAGTTGCCCTGGTGGACGGCCTCGTTGAGCTTGCTGAGCAGGTCGCCGCCGGGCTCGTCGTCGTCGAGATGGGCCAGGGCGGCGATCACCAGCTGCGAGGCAACCTCGCCCGCGGCGTGACCGCCCATGCCGTCGGCGAGGGCGAGCAGGCGGGCACCGGCGTACACCGAGTCTTCGTTGTTGGCGCGTACCAGGCCGCGGTCGCTGCGCGCGGCGTAGCGCAGACCTAGGGTCACGGACGTAACTCGATTGCTGTCTTGCCGATTCGCACCGGCGTACCAATGGGGACCTTCACGGCGGTCGTCACCTTTGACCTGTCAAGGTAGGTGCCGTTGGTTGATCCTAGATCCTCGACGTACCAATCCGAACCTCGTGGCGACAGCCGCGCGTGGCGGGTGGACGCGTAGTCGTCGGTGAGCACCAGGGTGGAGTCGTCGGCGCGGCCGATCAGCACCGGCTGGGTGCCCAGGGTGATCCGGGTGCCCGCCAGCGAGCCGGCCGTCACCACCAGGTAGCGCGGGGTGGCCCGCCCCTGCCGGGACGGCAGCAGCGTTCCGCGCAGCGCCAGACCGCGCCGCACCATCACCGCGCCCGTCGGCGCGTAGATGTCGGTCCGCAGAATGCGCAGCACCGACCAGATGAACACCCAGAGCATCAACAGGAAGCCGGCACGCGTCAGCTGCAGAACTATTCCCTGCATCTGGCGTCCTTCCCGTGATCGTGCGGCAACGTCACGATACTTGGGCGGCCACCGACGTGAGGGCGAAGCTCGTGCGCGTCGCCAGAGTTGGCGTGTGTGGCTGAGCTCAGTGGACGCGCACGACGATCTCGGAGTGGCCCAGCCGGATGACGTCGCCGTCGGCCAATTGCCATTCCTGCACCGGCGCGTTGTTGACCGTGGT
This sequence comes from Mycolicibacterium sp. MU0050, assembly GCF_963378085.1. Taxonomy (GTDB): domain Bacteria; phylum Actinomycetota; class Actinomycetes; order Mycobacteriales; family Mycobacteriaceae; genus Mycobacterium; species Mycobacterium wendilense. Next base: position 28,554 of record NZ_OY726395.1, read on the forward strand.
GCCGTTGGTGGAGTTCAGGTCGGACAGCAGCGCGACCTGCCCGTCCCAGCGGATCTCCAGATGCCGGCGCGACACCCCGGTGTCGGGCAGCCGGAACTGGGCGTCCTGGCCGCGGCCGACCACGTTGGCACCCTCACGCAACTGGTAGGTGCGGCCGCTGCCGTCGTCGAGCTGCAGGGTGACCGTCGCGCCCGCGGCACCCGGGTAGTCCCCGCCCGGCGCGGGCTGGCCGTAGTCGGCGTAACCGCCCTGGGCGGGCGGCTGGCCGTAGTCGTAGTCGCCGCGGGGCGGTTCGCCGTAGCCGCCGCCCTCGTAGCCGCGGCCGTAATCGGGCTGGCCGTAGTCGGGGCGGCCGTAGCCGGGCCCGCCCTGGTAGCCCTGGTCGTAGCCGCCCTGGTCCGGGTAGCCGCCGCGCGGGTCGGGGCGACCCTCCGGGGGGCCCGGGGGCCGGCCGTAGTCCGGGCCGGGCGGGCGGCCGTAGTTGTAGTCGCCGCGGGGCGGTTCGCCGTAGCCACCCGACGGCGGGCCGTACGGCTGCTGGCGGTAGCCCTGGTCGTAGCCGCCGGAGGGCGGGCCGCCGTAGCCGGCGGGCGGGCGCTGCTCGTAGGACGGGGCGTAGCCGCCCTGGTCCGGGTAGCCGCCCTGGCGCGGCGGGTAGTTCGGGTCGCCCTGCGGGGGGTAGCCACCCTGCTCGGGTCCCTGCGGCGGCTGCGGCGCCTGCGGTGCGTAGCCGGCCCGGGGGTCCTGAGCGTCTTCCGGACGGCCGTAACGGTCGTCGTAGTACTCGTCTCCGGGACGTCCCTGTCCGGGGCCGCCGCGGTAGCTCGGATTGTCGCTCATCGGTGGTACTCCTGGTTCTGCGTTCGACGCACGGTCTGATTGTGGCGCGGCGGGTGCTGACATGGCGGCACCGCCCACCGTGGCGTCGGGGTTGACGACACCGCGGGCGCGGACCTGGCCGGTGTGCAAACTCGGCGATTGTTCGAATCGGACAACCACATCACCATACGTTTGCCACCCCTGCTCCCCGATGTATCCCCCGAGATGTTTGGCAAAAGTATCCGAAGTGATGTCGGGATCGGCAAGGACCTTTGCATGGTCGGAGACGCTGAGGGTGATGACGTACTCATTGGGCGCCAACAGCCGCCCACCCTGCAGGGAGCGGACGCCGTCGGCGGCCTCCCGCCGCAGCATCCCCTCGACTTCCTCGGGAACGACGGAGCCGCCGAACACCCGGGCGAAGGCGTCGCCGACGGTAGACTCGAGCTTGCGATCAAGTCGCTGCACCAGTCCCATCTCCACCGCCTGTCCCAGCTGTTCGTTGCACCGATCGGGACAGTGACGCAGGCTGCCGCGTGTCGCGTCACTGTGTTATTTCCGCCCCATGGTATCGGCCTATCCAGGCCAAACGTCACCATAAGAACTCTGAGAATCGCGTTACAGCAGGTCAGGGCGGGTGAGGCGGATCGCAATCGGGGTGACCTCGCCGGTTGGGAGATGGGGCCCAGACCGTGATACGGTTTCCCGGTTGTCACGGGCGAGTGGCGGAATGGCAGACGCGCTGGCTTCAGGTGCCAGTGTCCTTCGGGACGTGGGGGTTCAAGTCCCCCTTCGCCCACAGTGAGCGGTCACAGACCGTAGGCATGAAAGCCGCGAACCAAGCAGTTCGCGGCTTTTGTGTTTGGTAGGGCCGTCTTTTTCGGCCGAGGCCGGGCAGTCCGCCGCCGACCACGCTCAGGCGGTGAACGCAGTGTCGTCCCGGGAGCATCACCACTCACCGCAAATCTTGCCCCGTCGGCTGCACCGGACTGACCAGCCGGTTCCCACCTTGGCGTTTGGCTTCGTACATGGCGCGGTCGGCCCGGCGCAGCACCTCGTCGATCAGCTCGCCGCCGCCGAGTTCGCCTGCGACACAGGCGATCCCGACGCTAGCCGTGATCGTTCCGGTGACCGCTTCCATGGCGGTCCGCATCCGCTCGGTGAAACTTCCGACGCCGTCGACACTGGCCATGGCCGCCATCACCACGAACTCGTCGCCACCGAGGCGCGCAGCAACGTCCCCGGTGCGGATCGATGACCGCAACGCGTCGGCGACCGCCCGCAGCGCGTCGTCCCCGCGCTGGTGTCCGTGGTCGTCGTTGAGCTGCTTGAACCGGTCCAGATCGATGGCCGCCGCGACCAGCACCGCCTCGCGGCGTCCGCGGACGACGCGGCGCATGGACTCATACATGCCGCGCCGATTGCGCAGCCCCGTCATGGGGTCCCGCAGCGCCTGTCGTGCGGTCCGTGCCACCGCGCGCCGGCCGCCCTCGATGACCACCTGGATCACGATGGGCATGACCACCACCGCTACCAGCGCGGGCGTCACGAACATGTAGGTGTCGAACCAGGTGCGCTCGCCGCTGGCCACCGCCTGCGCGGCCAGACCGAAGATCAACGCGCACGCCGCGGCGCAATGTGCGGCCAGCACCTTCGGACCCATCAGGAAGCTCGCGAACACCCCGACCAGGGACATGTTGATCACCGTGGTGATCCGGGCCTCCGGGCTCGACGCGGTGATCGCGGCGATCATCAGGCCGAGGTCGGCCCACGCCATGAACACGACTGCCGCGCGAAAGGAGGGCCAACGTGCCACCATCCACCAGATTCCGACCGCGAGGGCCGACACGGCGAAGGTGAACTGGGCGATCCGGCCGATCGCCGACTGTGGTCCCAGCGGGTGCAGCAGCGTCACGCAGCCCAGCACGGCCATCGCGAAACAGAACGCCCCGACAGCGAACTTCAGGGTGCGCAGGTAACCGCTGGCCCGGATCGCCTCGGTCATGAATCGATAGCTACTGGTCGCCATGTGCTCCGCCTCCCAGCTGGACGCTCAGGCTACCCCCGGTACATTTGCTCGCAGCGACACAACGACGAAGTCGTGAGCCAAAGGGGGACGGTGGGGTCGAGAGTTCGGGTCGGTGCGCTCTTGGCGTTGCTGGCGACGCTGGCTGTCGGCTGCACCGGTGTGCAGGCCGGCACCGCGCTGCGTGACCCCCGCAACGATCCTCGTGCGGTGAACACGGCCCTGCTCGACCCTGGCGGATTCGCCACGACTCCGCGCACGGATCTGGACGGCACTGCAGGGACTGCCGCGGAAGGAGCGAGGCTGGAAGCCCGCCGGATGGCCGAGGCGGTGGTGGTGCCGTTCGAGGTGGACTTGGGGTTGTCCCTTCCGGACCCCGAGTGGAATCGCGGATTCACAAGTCCGTTGGAGCTGCAGCCCATGTTGCCGAAGTCCGTCGCCGTCGCAATCCAGTCAAACAATTTCATCGCCGGGTTCCGCACCAAGGCTGCCGGGCCGACGCTGGATCGGTCCCTGACCAACATCGTCCTGCGGCTTGCGACGTCGGAAGATGCTCGCCGCGCCGTCAGTGGCATGGCCAACGGCAGCGAGTGGGAGCAAAGCGGGAGGGATGGACGGACCACGCCGGCCCGCCGAGCACTGCCGATACCGGACAGGCCAGACTCCGTTGCGTTCCTGGCGCAGCCTCGCGGTCGTGCAGATCTGTTCGTCTACACAACACACGGGCCGTTCGTGCTGGTGCAGATGGTCCTGGACAGCGGTACCGACGCTGCCCTGAAGTTGGCATTGCACACCGTCGACCGTCAACGCGCGGCCCTCGATTCGTTCGAGCCCACACCGGTCGACGAGTTGGCGGCGTTGCCGATGGATCCCACGGGTCTGTTGGCCAGAAGCGTGCCTGGCTACGGCCGCGGCCTGAGCCCACATGCGGCCGGCGCCTACGGACCGCACGGCGCATTGCACTTCATGTCCAAGCCGGACCGCGCCCGTCAGGTTTTCACCGAGGCGGGAGTTTCGGCGGCAGCAGTGGCGCTGGCGACGGTGTTTCAAGCGCGGGACCCCGACGGTGCCGCCCATCTGGTCGAACAGTTCCTTGGGGATTATGTGAACGAGGTATACGGCCGCAGCGAACCGGTCCCGGGACTTCCGGCCTCGCGTTGCCTGTTCGCTCCCGAGGGATCGACGCCCGACTTGCGGTTGGCCAGCTATTACTGCGTAGTGGCGTACGACAAGTACGTCATCGTCGTACAAGAAGCCAACATCGCTGAGGCCCACCGCGCGTTGGCGGCCCAATACCTGCTGATCAGCGCGGAATGAGTGGCGGTCGGCAACTGCCGGGCGGCCTACACTTCGGACACGCGAGATGGTGTGCTGGGAAGGGGGCAGGGTGTTCGTACAACGAGGTGTTGGCGCACTTGCCGCCGCGATGGCGCTGCTACTGATGGTCGCCGGCTGCGCCGTCACCATGGACGGTGTCGCGATGCCAGACCTCGATGCCACCGAGAGTGTGCTGGCGCTGGACCCCGGCCATCATCCGACGACGCCGAAGCCCCCACTGGGGGCGGCGGGCCCTGAAGGGCACCTGGTTGAGGCCCGCCGAATGGCCGAGGCACTGACACAGCCCTTCCAGGTCGACCCGGATTTGGGCACTGGTGGGGCCATCAGCCGCGGCGATGGTGTCATCGAGGATGCCGTCGCCGTCGAGAATGTCTTTCCCGCACCCCTTCCTGCGGGCGCCGACCACAACTTCGTTGCCGGGTTCGCCGTCCTCCGTGACAACAAAGGGGTGCAGGAGAAGAGCCTCCACAACGCCCTGTTGCGATTCGCGACCCCCGAAGATGCCGCCGCCGCAGCCGAAGACATGGCCGGCCGCGTCCGCGGCTCGGTGACTTTTTTTGAGATGGACACCTCGTTCGCCGCCTGGCCGGTCGCGATTCCGCGGTATCCGGAGAGCAAAGGCATTGCATTCGAGCTTTACAGCAGCCAGGGAGTGCTCGCGTTAACCACGCGCGGACCGTTCATCCTCGGACAATCCACGTTGTCGATCGACGGCTGGGAGGCTGCGGCCGAACTGGTGGCGGACACTCTGGACAAGCAGATCCCCATGCTCGACGGATTCACCCCGACGCCGGTCGATCAGCTGGCCGAGCTGCCGCTGGATCCGGACGGGGTCCTTGCCCGCACCCTGCCTTTGCCCCCGGAGATCGACCCGGGAGTGTCAGTGGGAACCTACGGCCCGCACGGTTACCTCACCTACTCCGCCGACCCGGTCCGCGACCAGGAGCTTTTCGAGGAGACCGGCGTGACCGTGATCGCCAAGTCCGGAGCCACTGTGTACCAGGCCCGTGACGGTGCCGCCGCCGAAAACCTTCTCGATGAATTTGCCGAACGGGCGCGCAATGAGCTCGGCTTCCGGGACAGCGACGGGGTGGTCGGCTTACCCGAGGCAGTGTGCTTCACCCGGGAGCGAACCTCTGCCACGAGGCGTAACCAGCATTACTGCCTTGCCACCGCGGACCGCTACCTGATGCAGATCCTCGCCGCCAATCCCTACGCCGCCCGGCAAATGCTGGCCGCCCAATATCTGATGCTCACCGCCGAATAGCCGCGTTGACCCCGGAGGCGGCGGGAGAGCGCCGACGTTTCAGTGCTGAACGCACGGCGCGCATCACCGCTTTTTTGGGTAGCGTGGCCAGCGAGGTTGAGTTCGCAGCTTCGTCATCGAGGTCCGCGGGGGTCTGACGGTGTCACCGCTAGACAATTCCCCCCACCCCATTCGACGAGGTCTTACGTGAGTATCCATTCCGAGGTTCAGCGCATCCCGCCCGCGCTGACCGGTGATCAACTGGCCGACCAGATCGCCACCGAGCTCGGCGGCTCCCTCAATCCGCGCCGCGCCGCGCTGCAACTGGTGAACCTGATCCAGCGTGACCTGGCCGACTGGGCCATGGTCGTTCTCCCGGACCGGCAGACCGGCGCGATGATGCTGGTGGGTGACGCCGCGCCGACGGGCGTCCAGGTCGGTCGGGCTTACCTGGTGGGACGCGCGCTGGACCGGGTACTGCGCGCCGGCGGCTTCGAACACATCGAGGGCACCGACCTGTCCGGTCTGGTGCCCGCCGAACCGTTCCTGCAATCGGCGGCCGAGCTGGTCCCGGCCGAGGTGGTCGGGGTCGGGCTAACGGCCCGCGGGGTCACGTTCGGCGCGTTGGTGCTGCTGCGCCGGGCCGACGCCGGGTTCACTGTGGCGGAGATCGGTTCGGCGCAGCGCGTCGCCGACCGTGCGGCGCTGGTCTTGGATTCGGCGCGGATGTATCACGAGCGCATGCACGTCGCGTCGGTGCTGCAGCAGAGTCTGCGGCCGCCGGCGCTGCCCGACATTCCCGGTTTGCGCCTGGCCGCGTGCTACCGGCCGGCCGCCGAGCACCTCGACATCGGCGGGGACTTCTACGACGTCATAGGTGGCGACGACGACTGGCTGGTTGCGTTCGGCGACGTGTGCGGCAAGGGCGTCGAGGCGGCGGCGCTGACCGGATTGGCACGCCAAAGCATTCGCACCGCAGCGCATTTCGACCGTGACCCGGCGGCCGTGTTGGGGGTGACCAACTCGGTACTGTACAACCCCGCCTCGACGCAGTTTGTGACGGTGCTCTGTGCGCGACTGCGTCCGGACGGAACCGATGTCCAGGTGGATCTGGCCACCGCGGGACATACGCCGCCGCTGGTGTTGCGTATCGATGGCCGCGTGGAGGAGGTCGCGGTGTATGGCACGGCCGCCGCCATCGTCGCCGAAGTCCAGTACGGCACAACGACTTTCCGCCTTGCCCCCGGTGACACCATGCTGATGTTCACCGATGGTGTCGACGAGGCATGGGGGAGCGCAGGCCAATACGGGCTCGAGCGATTGCAAAACATGCTGCCCGCCTACGCCGGGGCGCCCCCCGAGGTGGTTTGCGAGGCCGTGGAGCAGGACGTGATGGAGTACCTCGACGGCACTGCCCACGACGACATCGCTCTGTTGGCGGTGACGTGCGGACCGTAGCGGCGGCACCGGTGCTCCGCGAGTACGAGGCGGCGCTGGCCGCCTCCGACCGGGCCCGAGTCGTGGCGCTCGTCCAACAACTCCTCGACGACGACGTCGCGCCGGTGACGGTGCTGACCGACGTGGTGGCGGCCGCGCAGCGTGCCATCGGTCGGCGGTGGCAGAGCGGCGAATGGACCGTCGCGCAGGAGCATGCCGCGACCGCGATGTCCATGGCCGCCACCGAGGTCGTCACCCAACGCGCGGCCGACGTGCCGGTGACCCGCGGCCACGTCCTGGTGACCTGCGCCGAGCGGGAGTGGCATTGGCTGCCCGCGGCCATCATCGGCTGCGTGCTGCGCGGCGCGGGTTGGCGGGTGACGCCCCTGGGACCGGCGACGGCCCCGCTGCGGCTCAGCCAATACATCCAGGACGTCGGCCCCGAGGCGGTGGCCGTCAGCTGCTCGGTGTTGGGAGCGCTACCCACCACCCGGCGATTCATCGAGGCCAGCACCTCCGCGGGGGTCCCCGTGGTGGTCGACGGGCCGGCGTTCGGCACGGACACCATCCGCGCGCAGGCCCTCGGCGCGACCGCGTGGGCACCGGACGCCGCGGGCGCATTGACGGCGATGGACACCCTGCCGGTGGTGGTCTCGGCTGTGCCGCCGCTGCCGCAGGCACCGGCCCAGGAGCAGCGGGCACTCGAGCTGGCGCACGCGGACCTGATCGACCGGGTGGTGCGACGGTGGAGCATAACCGGCGGCGCGGCAGGGGATCCCGCGCAGACGGCCCTGCGGGCGGTGGCCCGGGACGCGGTGCCCCAAACCCTTCATGCCGTCGCGGCCGCACTGCTGACGGGGGATGTGCGGCCGGTGTCGGAGACGGCGCAGTGGATGGGCGACCTGTTGGCGCACCGCGAGGTCGACTCCGAGGTTGCCGTGCGGGAACTCGCATCGGTGTTGGGTGCGGTGTTGGTGGACTATCCGCTCAGTGCGGACCTGGTGGCCGAGCATTTTCGGCCGGCGCCCCAATGTCCCGACAACGTCGTAGAATTCGCTGAGCGCACCGAAACGGCCTCTCGACGAAAGGTTCCGCGATGAGCGCACCGGACGACTGGAATACCAAGATCATCGAGGAGTTCCGCGCCAACGCCGGCCGCGTCGGCGGGAACTTCGAAGGCGCCCCAATGGTGTTGGTACATCACACCGGCCGCAAGAGCGGTAGGCAGACCGTCACACCCATGATGTACCTGCCCGACGACGACAACCCCGACACCATCTACGTGTTCGCCTCGAAGGCCGGAGCGCCCACCAATCCCGCCTGGTACTACAACCTGACGGCCGCCGGAACCGCGCAGGTCGAGGTCGGCACCGAGACGTACACCGTCGCCGTCTCCGAGATCACCGGAGACGCCCGCGACCGGATCTACCGCGAACAAGCGCAGCGTTATCCCGGTTTCGCCGAGTACGAACGAAAGACTGCCGGCGTCCGCACCATCCCGGTACTCGCCCTCACGCGTTCGGCGTAGCTGCACCCGCGCCCGAAAGGGGCGACGGGCACCGGAAACCGGCGTCGGACGTCAGTGAATCACCGCGCGGCGTTGCCCACCGGTTGACTCTCGACCCACCGGCGGGCTTCCTTGGCGGCTCGCGCCAGCGCACGCCCTTCGCCGAAGTACGACACGACCGCGCCCACCGCGGGCAGCATCCCCAGATAACGGAAGGGGGCGCTGGGTTGCGGACGTTTGGCGATCTCGTCGCCGATGGCGTCGAACAGTCCCACCAGTCGCCAGAGCGCCTTCGCGATACCCACTGGGGTTCGCGATATCGGTTCGGTCGGTTCATGCTCGCCTCCGTCCTCGGAGAGATCCCGGCCGCACAGGACCTCGGCGAGCATGCGCGCTTGGGTGTCCAGATCGGTGACGCCGAGTTCGCGGGCCACGGCGCACAGCACGATCGCCTGGTTGACGAACCCCAGTAGGTCTTGAATGGGCAGACCCCGCGCGACGGCGCCGAGCACCCCGGGGAAGGCCACCACCACGGTGTTCAGCGCGCCGACGCGTCGAACCCACCAGCGGATGCGCGCGTCGGTGTCGAGGTCGTCCCATCCGGGAGTGCCGGGGACGTCGGCGGCGTTGAGGACCCAGGAAACCCCGTCGGCAACGGTGTCCAGGGGCCCGCCGGCGAAGTCGATGTCGCGCTGCTTCAAGCCCAGCGGGTCGGTGCCCCACAAGACGTCGAGCAGCGGGTTGATGATGCGAACCGCGCGACCCAGCGTGTCTTCGACATCGGAATCGCGGATCGTCACGGTCGGGGTCGGCAATAGGTTCACCACCTCATGATGTCCCCAGCGGGTGGTACGCAAACCACGAGGTCCTCAGCTCGGGGGCGTCCTGCTCTGGCCGCAGCTGTGAGATGCGCCCAGCGGGTTCCACATCGACGACACCTCGGCGTGCCTCCGGGTGCTCGACGGTAAGGCGACGGTCACGCCGGGTCCCAACGCGGAACCCAGCGATGTCACCGTGCGCTGCGCAGCCCCCACCATCGCCGCGATCGTCGGGCGCGCCCTCACCATCGAAGCTGCGCTGAGCGACGGCAAGTTCGATGTCTCCGGAGACCCCGCGGCTGTCGCGGCGCTGCTCGAGTTGATCGAGCGGATGCTGGCGCGCTGATTGCCGCTGCGCTGCGGCGCGAGCTGCGCGTGGTCAGGCAGGGCTGAAGGCGGCGCGGCACGCGGCGAAGAGCCCGGTGACGGCCACCCGATTCGGGCCAGGTTTCTCACAATTCTTTAATGTGTGGGTCCCGTCCCGGGTCCGGGTCTTGTCGGTGAGTCGAACTAGTGTTCGAAGTATGGGTAGGGATGCGTTCAGCGACCGGGACACGGTGCTGACGTGTCTGGCCGAACTCGAAGCCACCCACGCCCGCCTGGAGCAGTGCTCCTTGGACGGCTTCACCGGCGAAGAACTGCTCGCCGTACTACGGCGCCGGGAGGTGCTGGCCCGCCGCGCCCCCGTGGTCGACCACCGCATCGTGGCCCGCCTGGTCGCCGACGGCAACCCCGGCGCCCTGGGCGCCACCACCGTGGCCGAGGCCCTGACCGAACACCTGCGCATCAGCCGCGGCCAAGCACGGCGCCGCGTCACCGAAGCCGCCCAACTGGGCCCGCGCACCAGCCTCACCGGCCAACCCCTACCCCCGCTGCTCCCCACCCTGGCCGCCGCCCAAGCCGCCGGACAGATCGGGCCCGAACACCTCGACATCGCCCGCAAGGCCTACGCCAAAATCCCCGCCGCCGTGCCCGCCGACCTCCGCGCCACCGCCGAAGCCGACCTGGCCGCCATGGCCACCCGCTTCGGCCCCGCCGCCTTCGCCAAACTCGCCGAACACCTGCTGACCGTCCTGGATCCCGACGGCGACGTCACCGACCGCGACCGCCGCGCCCAACGCCGCGCCCGCCTAGGCCGCCAACGCCCCGACGGCATGTCCACCCTGCACGCACTCATCACCCCCGAACTGCGCGCCACCCTGGAACCGATCTTCGCCAAACTCGCCGCACCGGGCATGTGCAACCCCGCCGACGAACACCCCTGCCTGACCGGCACCCCCACCGAAACCCACATCCTCGCCGACGACCGCACCCCCGACCAACGCCACCATGACGCCCTGACCGCCATGAGCCGCGCCCTGCTGGCCTGCGGCGACCTCGGCCAACTCAACGGCCTCCCCGTCACCGTCATCGTCACCACCACCCTGGCCGAACTACACACCGCCGCCGGCGAACCCGAACCCGCCGCATCGGCGACCAACACCGCAGCGCCACAACGAAAACCGTTGACCGGCAAAGCGCTCACCGCCGGCGGCACCATACTGCCCATCAGCGACCTGCTCCGCATGGCCAGCCACGCCTACCACTACCTGACCATCTTCGACGACACCACCGGCCGCCCCCTATGGCTCGGGCGCACCAAACGCCTGGCCACCGCCGACCAACGCATCGTCCTACACGCCCGCGACCACGGCTGCACCCGCCCCGGCTGCACCACCGCCGGCTACCACACCCAAGTCCACCACCTACGCGACTGGGCCCACGACGGCCCCACCGACATCAACAACCTCGCCCTGGCCTGCGGCCCCGACAACCGCATGGCCACCACCGAAAACTGGACCACCCAACTCAACAACACCGGCCGCGTCGAATGGATCCCACCCCCACCCCTAGAACGCGGCCAACCCCGCACCAACCCCTACCACTTCATCGAAGACCTCATCGACTACCACCACACCAACACCGCACCACTGGGGAGTCCGCCCCACACCAACTCAGAGCCCAACGCAGTCAGCGGGGCCGACGACAACCTCACCGCACACAGCAGAGCCAGCGACAACCTGACTGACGCTGACCCCGTCAACGACAACCAGGCCGGCGATGACGACGCCGCCGCTGACCCGAACCCAGGCTCGACCGACCTCGACACCCCGAATGACCCACTGCCCGAACCCGATTACTTCTGGGACGACGGACCCCTACCCGGCGAACCCGGATACGACGAACTCCTCGAAGCCCATCACCGCGCCTACGAGACCATGGACCTACAAGCCCTCGACCCCGACTACGAACACCTCCCCTGGGTATACCTGACCTCCCAGAAGCCATAGGGATCGGCGCGGGTAGCCCGCCCTGACATGGGCCGGGACGGGCACCCCGAGCACAGAAGGGCATCGCCGCCTCCACCCTGGCCTGGCGCGGTGAGTCTGTCGCCCGCAGCGCAGCCAGGCCGCTGCATAAGGGAAGCGGACCGCCAAACAAGGGACGGCAAGCCCTCAGCAGCGGGGAAGTGGGCTGTTACGCGGGGCAATCAGGCCGCTACAGGAAAAGTCAGGCCGCCAACACAAGAATTACGGCAAGCACCAACAGCACCACCGCTGCAACACCGGCAACGGCCAGCGCGATCGCCTTCCCGCGATTGTTACGGACCCAGATGCGGGTGGACGGCACAGTGATGTAGATACGGGGCTCCGCGCTGACCATCGATCCTCCTCAGGCCGCCGCCACGGACGTCGACGGCGATACAGCCACCGTAGCCACTATCCGGGCGAGGCACCGCCCGCGGCCACCTCACCACGAGAGCCGGGGCCCATGGAAAGCTCTCGGCCACCTCACCACCAACCGGTGGCCTCCGAAAGTTGCCGAGCCATCTCGTCGGCCAAGGTATTGACGTAGGTCGACGTCAGGTGGTGGGCGTCGTGGTAGACCAGCACATTGCCCTCGACCGCGCGGCAGACATCGGGACCGCACACGGCGTCGCTGAGATCGAGCGGCGCGATGTTCGGATAGCGGTCCAGGTAATCCAGCGTGGGGTTGTAGTCCCCAAGGGCCTGCGAGCGCGGCAGGCCGCAGCCTTCCGGATCGCCACCCTCCGCCAGGCAATCGACCGGTGAGAACACCATGCCGTCCCGGTACATCCAGGGCGTGTCGCGGATCCCCAGGATCGAAATGTCATGGGCGGCCAACGTATCCCAGATGCCCAGATAGTTTTCGGGCACAAAGTCACCCGGCGCGGTGGGGCGCGGTCGCGTCGTCGTCATGAACACGAAGTCGGGCCGGTCCTCCACCAGGCTGGCCATCGTCGTGTCGGTCCATTCGCGACACCCCGGGTAGGGGTTGTTCGACACGCTCACCCGCGGCACCTCGTCGGTGTTGAGCGGGCACCCCATCTTCAGATAGGTCACGACCTTGAACCCGTGCCGCTGTCCGAGTCGATTCAGCGCGGGGAGCCAGTGTTCGGAGTGTGACCCGCCGGCGACGGCGATGGTGCGCGATGCCCGTGGATCTCCGTAAGTGCATTTGATCAGGGCCGCGTTCCCGAAGTCGCTGATGCATTCGTCGACAATCGAGGCCGGCAGATCGTCCGAGGCCTCCAGCACGGACGGGCGCACCGGCAACTTGGGCACCGGCACGCCGTCGAGTAGTGCGCGCGCCCCCGGATAATCCGCCGCCGAAAGTTTCAGCAGATCAGCACCATTGGCGCGAATGGTGTTCGTGTACTGCCGCCACCCGGCCGAACCGAGGGCAACCACGATGGCGACCGTTAGCAACACACTGGTCCACACCAACGACATCGTCGGCGCGTGACCGTGCCGGGCGCGGTTGGGCGCCGCGCGCAGGGAGCGCTCGACGAGTCGCTGCGTGAGAAACGCCAGTGCCACGGCCACAACGACCACCACGATCCCGTCGCTGAGCCCCGCGCGATCCTCGTCGGAATGGGTGAGCCAGAAGATCAGCACCGGCCAGTGCCACAGATAGAGCGCGTAGGCCATGGTCCCCAGCGAAAGCAGCGGGACCGATTGTAGGACCCGACTCGGCCACGGGAGGCGCTCCGCGTCAAGAAGATTCGCCGCGCCGAGAACGATCAGGACCGTCCCGACGACGGGGATCGCCGCCAGCGGACCCGGGTACTGTTCGGCGCCGTCGACGAAGAATCCGACAGCAACGATCGCCGTGAGACCCACGGCACCCGCGGCGGCGCGCAACCAGCGGGGCCAGTTCACCCGCAGCGCAACCGCCGCGGCGAGCACGCCCGCCAACGGCTCCCAGGCGCGCGCAAAGCTGTCATAGAACGCCGTGGCCTGATCGGTCCGGTGGCTGGCGACGGCATAAACGAAAGACGCCACCGCCGCCAGGGCGACCACGGCCACGAACACGGCCCGCCGGCGGCGTCGGGGCGCCACGACGGCGATCAACCCGGCGACCACCAGGCCGGCGAGGAAGAATTGCCCCAACACCGAGATGGCCCATAGGTGTTGCAGCGGGCTGACCGCTTCCCCAGCCGGCGCATACGCTCCCGCCGAGTTGACCAGCTGCCAGTTCTGGTAGAAGGCGAACGTCGAAAGGCTGTGATCGGCAAACGTTTCCCACCGCGTTCGCGGCTGCAAGAGCAGCGTCGCCACACCGCTGGCCGCAACAACCACCACCAGCGCGGGCAACAAGCGGCGCGCCGACCACGAGAACTCGCTGCGCAGAGCGTCAAAGGAGTAGCCGGCGGTGAAGCCCTCAAGGAGGCGGCGGCCGCAGTAGAACCCGAAGAGGACCAGCAGCACATCGAGGCCGGCCGAGGCCGACCCGGCCCACACATGGAACAGGACCACGAGCGCAACCGCCAGGCCTCGCAGCCCACTCAGGTCGTCCCGCACCGTCGGTGCCGTGCGCGGGACCGCGGACGGCAACGGCCGTTCGGTCAGCACAGTCAACACGGTCACTATCCAAGATCGGGGATGTCGAATTCCGTCCCGCAGCTTAACGGCGGCAGGTCCTGGGGCTAAACCCGCAGGACTGCGCCGCGCGCGACGCCCCACGGGCCGGCGAAATCCGGTTTGCCGCCGCCCGCCCCGAGCGACGCGCACGGCGCGGGCGCCGCCATCCATACTGACGTATTCCTTGACAGGAATACGTCAGCGGCTCTACCTTGGCGTCATGCAGGCGACGGTGTTCGGGGCCCTTGCTGAGCCGAGTCGGCTCCGCATCGTCGAGCTGCTGCGGACCGGGCCGATGTCGGTGGGCGAGATCGCCGACGCGCTCGACATCCGCCAGCCGCAGGTGAGCAAACACCTTCGGGTCCTGGGGGATTCGGGCGTCGTGTCCGGTGCGGCGCTGGCTCGTCGCCGGATCTACCGGCTCGAACCGAAACCGTTCGAGGAGATCGTTCGGTGGGCCGGGTCTTTCGAGCGGCTCTGGGACGCCCGGCTCGACTCGTTGGGCACCTTTCTCGAAACCCTGGCCGACGAAAGCCCCGACGACCCCCGCTGACCTCCAATCCGACAGGAGACGCACCATGATCTTGCAGTTGTTCAAGAAGACCAAGGAACTCGACCTCGAACGCACCTACCGGGCCCCCATCGGGACGGTCTGGGACGCGTGGACCAAGCCGGAGATGCTGCAGCAATGGTGGGGACCGGAGAAGACCTCGGTCCCGGAATGCCGCATCGACCTGGCCGTCGGCGGCGAGATCCACATCGTCATGGAGGCCGGGCCGGAAATGGGGAAGTACCAGGGCACCCGCTGGCCGATGGCGGGCGTCTTCACCCGCATCGAGCAACCCTCCCGGCTGACCTACGACGCACGCTCCTGGACCGAGGGTGAGGAAGAGGGCTCGACCATCCTCCACACCAACGATGTCCACCTGACCGAGTCCGACGGCGCCACCACCGTCAAGCTGCATGTGACGATCACCCAGATCGGGCCGAAGGCCAAGATGGCGGCGTTCGGGATGAAGTGGGGCTACAAGGCGCAGCTCGACAAGCTCGAGAAACTCCTTGCCGCCCAACGCTGATCGGGCGCAGGTGCCACCTCGCCGTCGGGTTCAGTCATCCCGCGTCCTGCTCGACGGGTTCACCAGCCGCTCCGATTCCTGGTCCGACTCGCCGGCGTCGCAGGGTTCGACGTGCCAATCGCCGAAAGGGTCCGCGTGGCCGGACCAGCTGTCCGGGTCCGAGAGCTCGGCATCGGTCAACAGCGCGCCACTTAGGCCGGCGAGCACCGCCGTCGGCTCGGCGCCGCAGACCAGGATCACCATCGAGGTGTGCCGGTCGCCGATGACGTCGTCCCACAACAGGTTTGCCAGGGCACGCCGGTCTGGATCGATGTAGGCGCGCTCCGAATCGGACATGGCGGCCAGCCACTTCCCGGCGTCGGAGGTGTGTAAACCGCCACCGGCGGACTCCAGCCACATGACGTGGTCGGGTTGGCTGCTCAGCCACAGCCGCCCCCGGGTGCGGATGACCCCGTCCAGCAGGACGTCGAGCGCCGCGTGCAGGCGTTGCGGGTGAAACGGCCGGCGTGACGCGAACTCGATGATCTGCACGGCGCCGGCGGCCTCTAGTGGGGGCGCCCCGGCGAGCAACCAGGCGTGGGCGTCCGAAATGTGGCCGCGCC
This sequence comes from Mycolicibacterium sp. MU0050, assembly GCF_963378085.1. Taxonomy (GTDB): domain Bacteria; phylum Actinomycetota; class Actinomycetes; order Mycobacteriales; family Mycobacteriaceae; genus Mycobacterium; species Mycobacterium wendilense. The sequence goes on from NZ_OY726395.1 coordinate 44,348, forward strand.
GCGAGTTGCCGTCGAGACTCGCCAGTGCGGACTCCAGGCGATCGGTGTTGAGCACGGTCGCCGCGTTCGGGTTGAGCCGTTGCAACACGGCCGCTGCTTCCCGCGGCGCGGGTTCGTCGAGCAGCAGGACGTCGGCGAACTCGGCCTGGCCGACGACGACCTGCGCAACCGTTCGTCCGTCGGGTAACGCGTCATCCCCGAGCGCCTGCGTCAGCCACGGGGCGGCTTCCGCGCAGTTCACCACGCCGGCGATCATCACGTCGGCGGCGGCCGGCCCGACGGGGTAGCCGGGGCCGATCTGAACACGAACATGGTTGATGGCGAAGCAGATGGGCTCGGGTTCCAACCATGGCGCCAACCGCACGGCAATGCGGGCCACGTCGCCGCGGTGATGCAGTGTCCGCAGGAGAAACAGCAGGTCATTGCGGATGGTGCAGGACACGCAACCGTGCGCGAGTTCAAGTATTTCGTCGACTTTCAGCACCACGTGCCGCTGCAGCCGGGCAACGGTTCGCCGCACGAAGTGTCCTTCCAGGTGATGTTCGACCATCACCGTGCCCGGTTGTCGCAGCAGCGCATCCGTCGCGCCGGCGGTGTCGCCCTGGCCTGTCACGAGGATCACTGGAGTACGCATCCACACCCTTAATGAAAACGATTGTCATTTACCACCGGGCCACGTTACAGTCGCGGGCAGCGCTTGTCGAAAATCATTTTCATTAGTTGTCGATACGGAAGGACGTACATATGTCGGCTCGCTGTCAAGTCACGGGGCGCAGCGTCGGTTTCGGAAACGCGGTATCGCATTCGCACCGTCGTACCCGGCGTCGGTGGAACCCGAATATCCAGACCAAGACGTACTACCTGCCCGCCGAGGGGCGCCGCGTCACTTTGCGGGTCAGCGCCAAGGGGATCAAGGTCATCGACCGCGACGGCATCGATGCCGTCGTCGCGCGGTTGCGGCGGCACGGGGAGCGGATCTGATGGCGCGCACTGATATTCGGCCCATCGTCAAGCTGCGATCCACGGCGGGCACCGGCTACACCTACGTGACGCGGAAGAACCGGCGTAACGATCCCGATCGGTTGGTCCTGCGCAAGTATGACCCGGTGCTCCGGCGCCACGTCGAGTTCCGCGAGGAGCGCTGAGGGCCAAGGAGTTCAGAAACCTGCCGCTCAGCCCTTGCCGCCTGCGGAGACGCTGCGGAGCATCCGGTTGAGTACGCGGCCGCGCAGCGGCAGCGCCCCGTGCCAACACAGCTGACCGGCAAGGCCTTTCGGCACGACGACGGTGTGTTGCTCCACCCGGGTCGCGTGTGCGCCCCGCGGCTGTAACCGGTACTCGATCCACGCGCGGGCGGGCAACCGCCGCGCCGACCGCAGTCGGAGCAGGTGCGGTTGCTCATCCTGCTCGACGCGCCAGGCTCCGGTGCGCGCTCTGCTCGCGATGTCGGCCCACACCTGCTCGACGGGCCGGGACACGTCCAGACCCCGGTCGTCGGTGTACACGGTCCCGCCGGCCCAGGCCGGGTCCGACGGCAGCGGATCCGCCGGCGCATCGACGGGAGACGCGCCGGCCCAGGAGGTTTCGACGTTGCCGCTGCGGGACGCGGCCAACGCGCGTGCCACCGCGTCGCGGTAACCGGTGGTCCCGCCGGGCGGGGGCGGGATCACCGCGTCGATGTCCTTCTCGGAGGTGATCGCGTCGGTGGTCAGCGATTCGATCAGCGCCCGGCCCAGCCCGGTCGGGATCGGTGTGACCAACCCGATCCACAGCCCGGCCAGCTTGGGGGTGAGCAGCGGAAGCACCAGAATCCGGCGTCGCCGAAGACCGGCCAGCTCGGCGTAGACCTGCATCATCTCGCCGTAGCGCAAGATGTCCGGGCCGCCGATGTCGTACGCGCGGCTCTGTGCCAACGGCGCGGTGGCGGCCGCAACCAGGTAGTGCAACACGTCGCTCACCGCGATCGGCTGAATCCGATTGTTGACCCAGCGCGGGGTCGTCATCACCGGGAGCCGGTCGCTGAGGTGCCGAATCATCTCGAAAGAGGCTGACCCCGAACCGATCACGACGCCAGCCTGCAACACCATGGTCGGGACACCGGAACGCTGCAGGATGTCGGCGACCTGCCCGCGCGAGCGCAGGTGCTTGGACACCTCCGGGGACTCCGGCTGCAGACCGCCCAAGTACACGATGCGGCCCACCCCGGCGTCGAACGCCGCGTCGGCGACGTGCTGGGCGCTGCGACGTTCGACATCCTCGAAGTCGCCGTCGCCGCCCATCGAGTGGACGAGGTAGTACGCGACGTCGACGTCCTCGCAGGCCCGCCGAACGGAGCCCGGATCGGTCAGGTCACCCTGGACCACCTCGACGTCCTCGGCCCAGGCGGTGTTCCGGATCTTCTCCGGTGTGCGCACGAGCACCCGAACCCGGTGGCCGGCGTCGAGTAACCGCGGTACCAACCGCGCGCCGATGTAGCCGGTGGCGCCGGTGACCAGGATGCGCAGGGGCGCGTCGCCGGGCTTCATGCCGCGCTCCGCTGGTGACCGAGTTGGTGGCGCAGACAATCCTCGAGGTCGACCCGGCGGAACCGATGACCCGCGTCCAGCAGCCGTTGTGGGACGACGCGCTGGTTGGCCTCGGCCAACTCGCGGGCGCCCTGCTCGCCGAGCAGCAACCGCGGACCGAGGCTAGGCACCGGCAGCATCGCCGGCCGCCGCAGGACCGCCGCGAGCACCTCGGTGTACTGCGCGTTGCGCGTCGGATCGGGGGCGACGGCGTTGACCGGCCCCGACAGCACCGGGTCGACGAGCGCACGGTGGTAGATGTCGATGAGGTCGTCCAGGTCGATCCAGGACAGCCACTGCCGTCCGCTGCCCAGCCGGCCGCCGAGTCCGGCAGCGAAGAGCGGACGCAGCAGCCGTAACGTGCCGCCGCGCGGCGTCTGCACGATGCCGGTGCGCACGTTGACCACCCGCACGCCCGCCGCGGCGGCCGGTGCGGTGGCCGCCTCCCAGTCGGCGACCACATCGGCGAGGAATCCGTCTCCGCGGGAGGCACTTTCGTCCAGCGTCCCGTCGCCGCGGTCATGGCCGTAGATGCCGATGGCCGAGGCGCACACAAACACCGCCGGCCCGTCGTCGGTGGCGGCCGCGCGTTCGGCCAGCAGCCGCGTGGGTTCGATCCGGCTGGCCCGCACCGCCGACTTGTGGGCATCGGTGAACCGGCCCGCGATCGACGCGCCGGCCAGATGGATCACCGCGTCGACCCCGTCGAGCAGATCGGGTGCGGGGCGCTCGGGATCCCAGCGCCGTTCGTCGGTGTCGCGAGCCTCGCGGCGGACCAACCGGATCACCCGGAAGCCGCCGGTGCTCAGGAAGGCGGCCAGCGCGCTGCCCACCAACCCGGAGGCTCCGGTGAGCGCGACGGTTCCGGCCCCCACGCCGCGTTCGGCCCGCCAGCGGTGGGCGGCGATGTCCTCGGCGAGTTGGCGGTGCCGGAACTGGAACATCTGCCGCAACAGTCGTTCGGGAACCGCCGTGTCGACGCGGTCGGTCAGCCGGGTGCGCTCGCCGGCCAGCGCATCGAAGCGGTGCTCGTGACGCCACGAGCCGGCCAACTTGGTGGGCCAGGACCGCACGTCGGGCTGGGCGAGTTCGTCGACGAACCGGGCGGGCGGGTCGAAGTCCGCGGGCTGGTGATCGGACACCAGCCGCAGACCGCCCGGCGCGCTGAGCACCGCCTGCCCGTCGGCCAGCGAGCCGGCCTCGGCGACGATGCCCACCGGCTGCCACGGGGGCAGCAGCCGCGCCAACGCGCCGGCCCGGCTGTGCCAGGCGAACACGTCATCGCGCGCTGCGTCGATGATGCTGCTGTATTGGATTGCCACAGGACCTCCGTCGGACTCGGCTACCGAAAGGGATTCGGAGCCGCGGCGCCTTCGGACGGGTCGGCCGAGCCGACTGACGGTGAAGACACGTCAGCCGGGTACCCCGCCGGGCAGGTCGTCAAGCCCGGCGCCGACCTGCACAGGGCCCGTGCCGTGGTGGACCCCGGACGCGCCGAGACCCTCCCCGCTGGGCGGAGAGGGTCTCGGGCAGGGGCGGTTGCAGGTCAGGCCCGCGTGGCCTTGCGGCCGGACGCCCGGGTCTCGGACGCCTTGGCGCGGGTCTCCGAGGCCTTGGCGCGGGTCTCGGAGGTCTTGGCCTTCGGCATGACCGAGGCCAGCTCCGGGGCCGGGGTCACGCTGGCCAGCTTGGCGCGGGGCATGACCGAGGCCAGCGCCGCCTTCGGCATCACCGACGCCAACTCGGGGGCCGGCGCGACGCTCGCCAGTGCCGCCTTCGGCATGACGGAGGCCAGCTCCGGGGCGGGGGCGACGGTGGCCAGCTTGCCGGCATCGTCCACCGAGGCCAACGCCGCCTTGCAGCATTCCTGCACCGAGGCCAGCGCGCCGCCGTCGTGGGTGGGGTCGGTGTCGGCGTTGGCGATGCCGGCCAGGCCGACCGCGGCCGCACCGAGGATTCCGGCCGACACGGCGGGGATGGCGAGGTAGCTGGTGAACCGGCGGATGATCTGAGTGCTCATGTGAATTCTCCTGTGTGAGTGTTTGTTTGGCTTTGCCGTTCCGGTGTGCTCCGGTACGAGACAAACTCTGCCGCCTGGGCGCGGCGGTGTCTGTCGGGCGAACGGCCTGTGCGGGGGATGAATCCGATGTCCCCCGAACGGGGGACAGGCGGTGTTTGCTTTGGAAAGCTATGCGCCATGGTTGGCGCGGAAGGATCCGAGAAGGTTCGCGTCGTGGTGGCCGACGATCACCCGCTGTTTCGGGAGGGCGTCGTGCGCGCGCTCACCTCGAGCGGCACCGTCGACGTCGTGGCCGAAGCCGACAACGGCGCGTCCGCCCTGGAGCTGATCAGGACCCACCTACCGGCTGTCGCGCTGCTCGACTACCGCATGCCGGACATGGATGGCGCGCAGGTCGCCGCCGCGGTCCGGCGCGACGAGCTGCCCACCCGGGTGTTGTTGGTATCGGCGCACGACGAGGCCCCGATCGTGTACGAGGCGCTCGAGCAGGGGGCTGCCGGCTTCCTGTCCAAGGAGTCGACCCGCGCCGAGATCGTCGACGCCGTGCACAACTGCGCCCGCGGCCGCGACGTGCTGGCGCCCGCCCTGGCCGGCGGGTTGGCGGGCGAGATCCGGCGCCGCAGAGAGCCCGACGGTCCGGTGCTCAGTCCGCGCGAGCGCGAGGTGCTGGGGCTCATCGCGGCCGGCCGCAGCATCCCGGCGATGGCCGAGGAGCTCTATTTGGCGCCGTCGACGGTCAAGACCCACGTGCAGCGGTTGTACGAGAAGCTCGGCGTCGGTGACCGGGCCGCCGCGGTCGCCGAGGCCATGCGGCGCAGATTGCTCGAATAGCGTGCTGGACTCCCCGGCTCGCGTCGTCGAGCACCTTGCTGCCGAACCGGTCCGCGTGTGGGCATGCCTGCGGCTCCCGCTGATCGCCCTGATGTTGTTGCGGATTTATGTTGCCGGCGTAGAGCATTGGCTGCCCGTCGTGTACGGCGTGGTGCTCGCGGTGTATTGCGGTGCGGCGGTCGCATGGTTGGTGTTCGTGCTGCGCCGACCGGTGCCGCGCTGGGCGCCGTGGGTGTCGGCGGCCATCGACGCGGTCGCGGTGCTGGCGTTGTGCGTGGCGTCCGGGGGAGCCACCGCGGAGTTGCTGCCGTTGTTTCTGGTGCTGCCGATCTCGGTGGCGTTCCAGGACCGTCCGGCGTTGACGGCGATACTGGGAATCAGCACGGCGGTCGGCTATCTGGCGGTGTGGCTGATCTTCTCGCTTCGCGAGGACGGGGTCGAGATGACGCGCGTGGTCTACATCCAGTTCGGTTTCCTGCTGTGGCTCGCGGCGGCGACGAGCGCGTTGTGCCTGGTCCTCACCCGGCGGTCGCAGCGCGTGGTGGCGTTGATGGAGGTGCGGCGGCGGCTGATGTCGGAGGCGGCGCGCGCGGAGGAACGGCAGAACCGCGAGCTGGCCGAGCATTTGCACGACGGGCCGCTGCAGACCCTGCTGGCCGCCCGGTTGGAGGTCGACGAGCTGCGCGAGCGGATGCCCGATCCGGCGCTGGACATGGTGCACGCCGCGCTGCAGGAGACCGCCGCGGGCATGCGCTCGACGGTCACCGCGCTGCATCCGCAGGTGCTGGCCCAGCTCGGCCTGACCGCGGCTGTTCGAGAGCTGGTGCGCCAGTACGACAGTCGGGGCGACTTCATCGTGGAGGCAGAGCTCGAGGACGTCGGCCGGCCCGCGCGTCAGGCCTTGCTGTACCGGGCGGCGCGGGAACTGCTGAACAACGTCAGCAAGCACGCGGCCGCCACGGTGGTCCGGGTGCGACTGCGCCGCAGCGGAACCCGCGTCGTGCTGTCGATCAGCGACGACGGCGCCGGCTTCGACCCGGCCATCGTCGAGCAGCGCGTCGCCGAGGGCCACATTGGGTTGGCGTCGCTGTTGGTGCGCATCGATGCGCTGGGCGGGTCGATGGACGTCGACTCCGCGGACGGCCGGGGGACGACCATCACCGTGACCTCACCCGCTGAGGCCATGGCCGAGCCGGCACCGTCGGCGTGAGTGTCAGTGCTTCCCATGGCGGACGACTCCCGTATCTTGGCTGAGATGCTGGTCCTGACGACGCTCGGCGGCGGTGGCTGATGCTCGCGCCGGGGCAGACGGTGGCCGGATACCGCGTCGAACGGGTACTGGGCGTCGGCGGCATGGGTGTGGTCTACCTGGTGGCCAACCCGGAGTTACCCCGGCGCGACGCGTTGAAGGTGCTCTCCGCCGAGTTGTCGCAGGACGCGGACTTTCGGGCGCGTTTCACCCGCGAGGCCGAGGTGGCCTCGATGCTGGACCACCCCAACATCACCTCGATCTACCGGCGCGGCACCACCGAGGACGGTCAGCTGTGGATCGCGATGCAGTTCATCGACGGCACCGACGCCGACGCCGCGTTGCGCGCCGGGACCATGACGCCGCACCGCGCCGTGCACATCGTCACCGAGGTCGGCAAGGCCCTCGATTACGCGCACCAACGCAACGTGGTGCACCGCGACGTCAAGCCGGCCAACTTCCTGTTGTCCGGGCCGGTGGGGCCGAATGAACGAGTCCTGCTGTGCGACTTCGGGATCGCCCGCGCCCTCGACGATGCCGGGATCACCGTCACCGGGTCGGTGACGGCAACGGTGGCCTATGCCGCGCCGGAGGTGCTCACGGGGCGAGCGGTCGACGGTCGGTCCGACATCTACTCGCTGGGCTGCGCGCTGTTCCGGTTGTTGACCGGCAAACCGCCGTATCACGATTCGGCGAGTGCGGCTGCGGTGATGAACGCGCATCTGCGCCAGGATCCGCCGCGGGTCACCGACCTGGTGCCGGGGTTGCCGCGCGCCCTCGACGCGGTGATCGCCCGCGCGATGGCTAAGGACCCGGCCAAGAGATACCGCAGCGCCGCGGACTTTTCCGGCGCCGCGGTGGCCGCTCTCGACGAGCGGACCGTCCCCGCGCCGCAGCGCCGGTTCACGCCTGCGGCTCCGGTGCCGCCGCCCGGCCAGGCGCCGCCGCCCGCCCAGACTGTGCCTCCGCCGTCCGCTCCGGCTCCGCCCCCCGGCGGATGGGCGCCGCACTATCCGCAGTACCAACCGGCACCGGCCGCTCCCGTGCGTCGCGGCTGGGTGTTGGGTGCGATCGCGGGGGTGGTCGTCCTGGTGGCCGCGGGAATCGTCGGCATCACCGCGCTGTCCGACCGGGGCGGGGCCGACGCGCCGCCGCCCACCGCGACCACCTCGGCAACGTCGCCGAGCGCCACGACCACGACGACCACGACGACGCGCCCGCCCGGGCCCCCGGTGGCCGCCTCGGCGCTGGCCGGTCTGCTCATCTCGCCCGAGGAACTCGCGAATCTGGCCGGCGCCGCGGGCATCACCGTCACCGCGAGCGCCCCGATGCTCTCCGACGATTCGGGGGCCGTGGACAGGAAGGACTGCGTGGGCGCCTGGGTTCCGGTGCAGCGCACCGTGTATGGCGAGCAGGGCTGGAATGCGGCGGAGCAGCAGATGTCGCGCAGTGCGAACGAGGGTCCGCCCAGCCACACCGTCACGCAGGCCGTCGTCTCGTTCGCCGACGCCGCGGCTGCGGAGGCCTCGGTGGGGCAGCAGTCCGAGCAATGGTCCGGGTGCGCGGGACAGGTGATCACCGCGACCATGCCGGACAGCTCGGAAACGGTGCGCTACACGTTGGGGTCGCCCAGTACCGAGGACGGCGTGGTCCGCATGCGCGAGACCCGCGAAGGCGGCAACGGCTGGGGATGTGAGCGCGCGATCGGAGCGCGCAACAACGTCGTCGCCGACACCATGGTGTGCCGCTACGACCCGGCGGGGCAGGCAGTGGCGATCGCACGGGCCATCCTCGACCGGGTGCCGGCCTAATCCCGGTCGCGCTCCACGTGCGCGACGAACGCCCGGATCCGGTCGACGGTGTTCGGCGGCAACGCCGCGGCGCCGTTGCGGACGTCCCACATCTGTTCCACCGAGATGCCCAGCAGTCCGGCGATCACGGGTTCGGGCAGCCCCGACCGCGCGCACGCCCGGTCGAGTTGGGCGCCCAGGCTGTCGGCCAGCCGGTCCAACAGGGTGCGCCGGATGTCCTCCAGCGCCCGGACGTGCCGCAGCAGCGCTTCGCCGGAATCCGCCTCCGCACCCACCGCGACGCGCCACGAGTTGGCCGCCAGTTGTTCGGCCTTGAGGCACTGCGCGATGACCGAACGTACGACGTTTTCGTATCCGGAATCGGAGGGGGACGGCAGGCGATCGATGACGGTCTTCAGCGCCTCCAGCTGGGCTTCGGCGTAGCCCTCGAACACCGCGGCGTCCGTTCCGCGTTCGACGATCACCTGAGGGGTTTCCCGGCGCGAGATCCGCGGTGACTGCTCGGTGAGCACCTGGGCGATCTCGGCCCGCGCATCGGGGGCGACGAGCAGCCGTGCGTAGGTTCCCGGTGGTAGACCGAGGCCGTTTTCCACCTTCTGAACTGTGCTTTTGTGGGGTTTGCGGGCACCGCGCTCGAGGTAGCTCAAGCCCATCACGCTGACGCCGGTGGCCTCGGCGAGGTCGGCCAGCGACCAGTCTCGGGACTCGCGGACGGACCGCAACGCCGCGCCGGCGGCCTCGCGGCTCACCAGAACGCTCCCGCCATGGGTGAATCGTATACACAGACCCGCAGCAACGGATCCATATACGTTTCCATCTCCGTTTGCTTGCGAATTCGGCAGGGATACGTATACGCTTCCGTCACGTTTTCCGATGGGAGGAGCTGACCCATGAACCACAATCCCTGTGCCGACGATCCCGATCTGTGGTTCGGCTACCCCGACGACGACGGCGCCGACGGCGCGGCCAAGGCGCGCAGCTACGAATCGGCGGCACTGGAAGCGCGGACGCTCTGCCTGCGCCGCTGCCCGCTCGCCCAACAGCGGCTGTGCGCCGGGCGTGCCGTCGAACACGGGGTGGAGTTCGGCGTGTGGGCCGGAATCAAGCTGCCGGGCAACCAGTACCGCAAACGCGGTGAGCTCCAGCGGGCCCACGAACTGCTGCGCCGGATCGCAGCCGGCGAGATCAACGCGCGTCAGCTGCCCGAGAACGCGGCGCTGCTCGAGCGCAGGCAGCACCAGGCGATCCCCACGGTGGCCACCGTCTTCCATCTGAGTCACCCCGTCGGCGGCGCCGTCACCGCGGCCTGAAGGCCGGGCCATGACGGAGTTGGACGCCCTGGCCCGCGCGCATCGACTCTTCGCGGCAACCGCGGCGGTGACCGACCGGGGACTCCGCCCGCCCGAGCGCGCGCCGGCGGTCGTCGTCGGCGGCGGGCAATTCATCGAGCGGTATGCGCAGGACGCGCAGCGCGCCACCGCGGTTTCGCGGGCGGCCGCGCAGACCGACCGGGCCCTGACCGCGGTGATCGCCGATGCCCGGCGTGACCACGCCGACGGATTCACCCACACCCGACGGGTGCTCGAGGCGGCGCGCGCCGACACCCGCATCCCCACCGACTCGCCCGTGGCGCAACGAGAAGCGCTGCGCCGCAGCATCGCCAGGTTGCGCGCTCAACACGGGCATGTCAGCGCCGCGCGCCGCCGCGCCGCGTTGCGGCTGGCCATCCTGCGGGCGTTGCGATACCGAGCGCGGCGACGAGCGCTCCTGGCGGGTGGGCACAAGCTGGCACCGACCGATGGCCGGGCAGCTGTGGCGGTGCGGGCCGCGTTGTCCCGACTGGGCCGCCCGTACGTCTGGGGAGCAACGGGACCGGATCGGTTCGACTGCTCCGGGTTGATGCAGTGGGCGTACCGGCAGGCCGGAGTGGGGATCGGCCGCACCACCTACGACCAGATCGACGACGGCGTGGCGGTCCCCCGATCCCACGTCCGCCCGGGTGATCTGGTCTTTCCGCACTCCGGGCACGTGCAGATGGCGATCGGCAACGGCATGGTCGTCGAGGCGCCGTACTCCGGAGCGACGGTCAAGATCAGCCCGCTGGGGCAGGACGTGGTGATCCGGCGGCCGCTGCCGTAGCGAGCGCGCGGTGAATTGTTGCCGGCGCGGTGCGCGAGTAACTTGAGGGCATGGCTGAGTCCGGAGGGCAGGCGGTGTCCGCGATGGATGCCCGCCAGACGGCTCTGCTGGCCCGCCACAGCGCAGTCGCCAGCGCCGATCGGGCGTTGGCCGCGATCGTCGCCGACGCGCACGCGGCCACCGTGGCGGCGCGGAAACGGTTGGACGACATCGAATCCGAAGTCGAGGCGCTGGTCGCGAACCAGGACGAGTTCGCGCTGGACACCCCCGCGGGCATGCGGGCCGCGCATCGCCTGCTGGCCACCAAACTGCGTGAGATCCACACCGTGGTGGCCGACGCCGTCGCCGACGCCGAGGCCAAGACAGCGGTGCTCAAAGAGATGGTGGCGCACTACGACTCCGGTCGCGCCGAGTAGTCCACCGAACCGCCAGAGGTGAATTGTCGGCCCGCAGGGCCGTGCGTACTGTCCGCGATATGGAGGCAGTCCGGTGACGAACCCCAGCGAATTCCAGGCGGTCGTCAAGCAGTTGCGGGACAGCACCGGTGATCCGAACGCCTGGATGAGCGGGTTGTCGCAGGCAGATATCGGGACGGCGCTGCTCTACGGCCTGGGCGGCGACCACCACGCCCTGGCGCCGATCGTCGCCAAGATCCGCGCCAACCACCCCGCGGTGTTCGGCCCGGCGACCGCGCCGTCGGCGCCGCCGGATCCATCGGGGGACCCGCCGCAGACCGGCGCCGCAGCCACCGCCATCAAGAAGGCTGAAAGCGATCTGGCGCAGCAGAATTCGTCGACCGCGACACTGGACCTGATGGTGATTTCGGCAATCCTGAACGCCCACGCCACCAGCAGCGCGGGTGCCGAGACGCTACGCGCGTTGCAGCACGAGATCGACGACGCGGTCCGCACCCGGACGGACCTGGACACCCCGGCCGGTGCGCGGGATTTCCAGCGGTTCCTGATCGGCAAGCTGCGCCACATCGCCAGGGTGATCGAGGAAACCAGCCTCGACGACCGCTCCAAGGCCGCACTGGCCACCGCCTGGACCGCGCTCTACGAGTCGACCAAACGGGTCGAGGGTGCCGCCGGGGACGCAAACCCGGAAAACGCCGCAGGTGCAGCAGCACCGAAGAAACCTGTCTTCGCGCCGACAACCACGCCCGCCCCGGCGGCTGCGGCACCGTCGGACCTGTTGCCGTACGGAGCCGATCTGCCCCTCGATCTCGGCCCGGACCCGTTGGCGGGACTGCTCCCGCCGCCCGCCCCCGCGGCGCCGCCGGCTGTGGCGCCGGCGCCCGCGCCGCAGCTCCCGTTGTCGGTGCCGCCGTTGCCCGCGGCCCCGACGCTGCCCGCCGCCGGATCCTTCGGCGGCGCGCCGAGCGGGTTGCCGTTGCCGCGCCCCGGGGATCTCGGCGGTCCGGCGGGCGAGGGCCGCCTGACCCTCGCGGACCTGTTGGCCGCCGAGGACGCGGCGCTGGCCGAACCGGCGTTGAAGCCCGACGCCGAGGACGACGTCGTCGAGGGGAAGCCGGGTGCGGACGGAAAGGATCCCGGCGCGCCCACCGAGGAAGAGGGCGGACCGGACGCCCCGGCAGCCGAACCCGAATCGTCGGTGGTGAAACTGCCCGGCGGGGAACAGATTCACGCGCCCAGCCCGGCGCTGGCGCGGGTCCTGGGCGCGGCGCTGGCGGGCACGCCCATCGGGGAGGCGTTCCAGCGTGAGGATCTCCCCATCCCGGCGCCCGGGACGCCGGTACCGCACCCGGTGGATCCGGCTCGCGTCGGCACCGGCGACGTCGCGATGTTCACCGACCGGCACGCGCTGGCCATCGACGCGGCCAGGGCGCTGATCGACGGGCAGATCCGACCGGTCTCCGCCATCAGCGGCCCCAGTTTCCTAGGCTGGTTGCATCCCCCGGCCGTCGGCGCTGAGACGGCGCCCTCGGCGACCACGCCGAACGGTTCGAATACGCCCGCACCGACCCGTCCGGCCGCGGCGGCCGGGCCCGCACGATAGGAAGTAGCTGATGCAGATCAACGTCGACCTCGACAACCTTCGTGTGGCCGCAACGCAGCACGCCCGGGCCGCCGAGCAGTTGCGTGTCGTGCCGGAGAACCACCATGAGATCCAGCAGAGCCTGGATTCGTTGGGGCCGATCTTTGCCGACCTGCGCGAAGCCGGCCGCGAGCTGCTGGAGCAACGGCGAGCCTGTTACGAGCAGCAGGCCGACGACCACGTGGAGATGGCGCGGTATCTCGAGCATGCGGCCGCCGGCTGGGAGGCCGGCGAACAGGACGCGGTGCAGCAGATCCGCGCGGTCCGGGACGAGCAGTGACCACCGAACCGGACCCGGACTTCGACGCGGTCCACCCCAGCGGACACATTCTGTTCCGCAGCTGTCGGGGCGGCTACCTGCACAGCGTGGTGCTGACGGAGCCGGCGCTGGCCACCGATGCGCAGACGCTGGCCGAGGCCATCCTCCGGACAGCGGACGTGTCCTACCTCAAGGCGCTGATGGAGGTGCGGAGCGAGATCATCGCCGCGGGCCACACGCCGTCCGACGGGGTTCCCGGCCCCGAGGAGCTGGTGCACGCGATCGAGCAGTTGCGTGAGCACAAGCTCGCCACCGAGTAGCGCCCGAACGGGCGAACTCGGGTCAGTGCACCCATTTCTGGACCGTGCCAGGCGGCGGCACGATGGTGGCGGGCGGTTCGACGGGATGGTCGCCGAACAGCTCCCGCGCTTGGGCGAGCAGCGTCCGCACCTCGTCCAACTGCTGCTGAAGCAGCGAATCTGCCATGGCCGCGACGTTACCCAGGCTCATCGACCCGCACAATTCAGTTGTCGAAAACTGTGAAGTGACCGCCGCCGGTACGCCAGTACGATTGCCGGGTGGCGATCTTCGGTCGAAGAACAGCGCGCCAGCGCATGCGCAGGGCAACGGAACAGTCCCTGTCGATTCCGGCATTCCGGACGCCGATGGACTGCACGCCGTGGGTACTCGGCGGCCTGTGGCCGGCCGAACTCAACCAACCGGCCCCCGAAACCGCCTCCCTGGCAGAGTATCTGCGCAATGACCTGCACCGCATCGCGGATTCCGCCAATCAGAAGCTGCGTGAAATCGGTGAGGCGGCCCTGCCGGAGCCGATCCGGCAGGCCGAGGAGGCCAGGGTCATCAACGTGGCCCGCGCCTTCGCGGTGCTACGCGTGGAGTCGACCATCCGGCATCTGCGCCAGGAACCCTTGGGTTTTCAGCCCGAGTATCTGAGCCTCGGGGTGGTGCCCGAGGAGCCCACCCGGGTGGTCCGTCGCGATCAACCGGAGCCCACCGTCGTCATCGAACACGAGGACCCGGCCCACCGCGCCCCGGTCGGGCGGACGGACGCGGTCACGCCCGAGCCGCCGGCGCCACCTGGCGTGGTCGAAATGGCCTGGGCCGACGGGGAACCGGTCGCCGACGCTGTTGAAACCCCGAGCCCAAGCCCCGCAGTCGCCCCGGCCCAGGAGCAGGTTCGGGGCGCGGAGGAGGTCACGCCTGTGACCCCCGATCCGGCGGCGACCTCTTCGGATCTCGCCACCCCGCCGGCGTTCCCGGCGGCAGCATCGCCGGCCCAGTCGGCACCGCCGAAACCCCGGCCCGATCCCGCCGCGCCGGCAGCACCGTCACGCCCGGCGCCGGCACGCGCTCCGGGCGGACCGCGGCACGCGAAGAACCCCGTGGGTTCGCAGGTCGAATCGGCCGACAGCCGGTTGCGGCGGTTGCTGACGTATGTAGCTCGTCAGGAGCCGGGTCTGGCGTGGGCGGTGGGAGACCGGGCCGACGGGTCCACGGTGCTGGTGACCGATGTCGCGCACGGATGGATCCCGCCCGGGGTGAAGCTGCCCGCGGGCGTGGAATTGCTGCTCCCGCAACGCCGTCGGGGAAACCTCACCAATCTCATGGGCCCCACTGGCCGTAGCTTGACTTATCGCCCGGGCGACGCGTTCGCCCCGATGACCGAACTCGACGTCACCGTGCCGTCCGCAGAAGTCCGCCGAGCGGAAGTGGTGCCGGACCTCGGCTGGCAGCTCACGGAGGCCACCCACTGGCGCGACGGCCTGCCCCGGATGGTGCACACCATGGCCAAGGCCGGCGCGGCCGGCACCGGTGTCGTCGACGCCGAACTCGACGTGCTGCGGGTGCATCTCGATACCGCTCGCTACCAGCTGTTTTCGCAGTACCCCGACATCAACGACCGGTTGTTCTGCAACTGTCTGCTGCTTGCCGCGACCGAGGCGATCGCGGTCGGCGACCAGGACGCCGCGAACTATCATTTTGCCTGGTACCTCGAGATGACGACCGCCGGCGCCGGCAGCTGGGGGCAACAGCCCTAGTCCTGGGCTCGCCGGGGGTTCGCGGGAGGCTTTGCTACGTTGTGAATTGACGTTGCTGGCTGCGCCTCCCATACTGTCATTCGTGGTGGGGCCCAGAGGCGCGGAGGAAAGCGCCGACAAGGTTCTCGTCGAAGCAGTTCTCCGCGAGTTGAGTGACGCCGCTGACAAATGGGAAGCGCTCGTGGAAGAGGCCGAGCGGATCACGTTCGCTGTTGATTTGGGGGATATTCATGCGGTTGCCAACGCCGACGGAAAACTCGTGGAACTGAGCCTGCATCCTCGGGCCACCGAGTACTCACACGTCGAGCTGGCCGAGCGACTCAACCTGGCATTCGGGGTGCTTCGAGACGAAGCGGTGGCCGACAACGCGGCCCGGTACGGCGGCACCCTGCACTGATGGGCACCCAACGCGACACGCACCGCGCTGGCGTGCGGCCCGGAGCCAGGCTCCGGGCCGACAAATTGGTGTCATGCAAGGGGTCCGGACGCCGATATCGTGAATGGGCAGCCGGACAGCCAACGACGGGGGATTCGGCGACAGGGGACGCGGGCCATCCGCCGAAAGGACTTCCACCGTGCCGCTGAATTTGTCCAACCGGGACCAGAATTCAGGCCACCTCTTCTACAACAGGCGGCTGAAGGCGGCCATCACCAGGTTCTCCGTGCGGATGAAGCACGACGACCGCAAACAGCATGCCGCGCTGGCCCTTTCGATCGTCTTCGTCCTCATCGGCGTCGGTTGGATGGTGCTGCTCAACGTGTTGAAACCGGCCGGCCTGGTCGGCGAGTCCGCCATCATCGGCAACCGGGACACCGGGGCGGTCTACGCCAAGATCGACGGCCGGTTGTATCCGGCGCTGAATCTGACCTCCGCGCGGTTGGCCACCGGGTCCAACTCCGCCCCCGCGTGGGTGAAGTCCGCCGAGATCGACAAGTACCCGACGGGCCCGCGGATCGGCATCCCCGGCGCCCCGGAGGACCTGGCTGTCACCGGTGGCGGGGTTTCGGCGTGGTCGGTGTGTGACACCGCCGCGGCGCGCAACACCGTCGCCGGCCCGGTGGTGACGTCGATCGCCGGGCAATTGTCGCGGTCCGGGCGTGCCGCGCCGATGGGCTCGGACCAGGCGGTCCTGGCCACCCACGGCGGCGCCACCTACATCCTCTGGAACGGACACCGGTCGCGGATCGACCCGCGGGACCGCTCGCTGACGTTCAACCTGGGCCTCGACCCGGGTAAGACCTATCCGGTGGCGATGTCCAACGCGCTGTTCGACGCGTTACCGGCCACCGAACCGATTGTCGTGCCGGGAATTCCGGAGCTTGGCCGGCCGTCGCGGTGGCTGCCCGACACCCCCGTCGGCACCGTGCTGCAAAGCAAGGACGCGGCCGGCACGGTCAGTGGCTTCTACGTCCTGTTGCCCGGCGGTGTGCAACAGATCAGCCCGTTCGTCGCGGATCTGCTGCGGACCGCCGTCTCGCAGACCTCGGCCGCGCCGCTGCTGGTTCCCCCGGACAAGCTGGTCGGCATCCCCGACGTCGACGTCCTCAACATCGACTACTACCCGACTGCCCGGCTGAACTTCATTGACACCGAGGCGAACCCGGTGACCTGCGTGAGCTGGGAGAAGATGTCGACCGACCGCCAGGCGACCGTGACGGTGTTCAACGGCAGGGGGCTGCCGGTGTCGCCGAGCATGGACTCGCGGCTGGTCAAGCTCGTACGCGACGACCGCCACCCGGATTCGGTGGTCGCCAATCAGACGCTGCTGCTGCCCGGCGCCCCCAACTTCGTGGCCACCACCAGCGGGGTGGTCACCTCCGACACCAGGGAAAGCCTCTACTGGATCTCCCCGCAGGGGGTCCGGTACGGAATCAGCTGGGATGAACAGACTTTGAAGGCCGTCGGACTGAATCCGGGCGCCGCCGTGCAGGCGCCGTGGCCGATCGTCCGGACCTTCGCGTCGGGCCCGGCGATCAGTCGAGACGACGCATTGCTGGTCAGGGACACCCTGCCCAGCGGGGGCACAGCCGCGCGGGTGGGAGGATAATCATGTCCAAGAGGGGTTTCGTACGCGCACCGCGCAAACCGGCACCAACGGTGCCGCCGGCGCGCGTCGCGGTCAATCCGCCGCTGGAATTGCCCGAGCGCGAGCCGCGGAACATCCTGTTGATGATCGCGATTCCAGCACTGCTGGTGGCCATCATCGGCACCCTCATCGTGATGTACACCTCCGGCGCGCGGTCCATGCGGGGCGGCTTCTTCCCGATGATCGGGCTGGTCGCGTTCGCGGCGATGATGTTCAGTGGGCGGTTCGGTCGCGGCCGCAAGATGACCTGGGGGGAGCAGGAGAAGCAGCGCCGGATCTACCTGCGGCAGTTGGATGAGGACCGCGACGAGATCCAGCGCGCCGCGCAGGATCAACGGCGATCCCAGCTATTCGTCCACGGGGACCCGCAGCAGTTGGACACGGTGATCGGCGGACCACGGATGTGGGAGCGCCGCAACACCGACGACGACTTCCTCGATGTCCGGCTCGGGATCGGAATTCAGCAATCCAACGAATCCGCCGTCTCGTTGCAATGGCCCGAGGTGCCCGTCGGTGAGGAACTCGAACCGGTGACCGGGCGCGCGCTGCGCGACTTCATCCTGGAACAGAGCAAGATTCGCGGCATCGGCAAGGTGCTGAGCCTGCGGTCGAAACCCGGCTTCAGCTTCCTCGGCTCCGACATGGACGAGCTGCACGGCCTGATGCGTGCGGTGCTGTGCTCGTTGGCGGTGTACCACAGCCCAGGCGACCTGAAGATCATGGTGGTCACCCGGCATCCCGAAGCCTGGCAATGGCTGGTGTGGTTGCCCCACAACCAGCACGACGAGATGTTCGACGCGTGTGGGCTGCGCCGGCTGGTGTTCACCTCCCCGATGGACCTCGAGGTGGCGCTGGACTCCGAACTGCACCGCAAGGGCCGCGGGCCGTGGGCCCCGCCGTCGGGAAGCAGTCCGTTGGCGATGCCGTCGCCGATGGAAACCCCGGGCGCCGGCGCCCTCGGCCCGCACTGGGTGATCATCGATGACGCCGTGGGAACCCCCGAGCAGTGGGAGGGCATCACCGGCCAGAAGGGCATGGCGGGAATCACGGTGCTGCGGTTGGCCACCCGCCCCGGCGTCGGCGTGGGCTTCGCCGAGGAGGACGAACGGTTCGAGCTGCGCGAGGGGCGGTTGCGGCACCGCGACGCCTTCTACGCCGTCGCCGACATGCTGGCCGAGAGCACGGCGGATCGCTACGCGCGGGCCATCGCCCGCTGGTCCCCGACCACCGCCGGCGAGCTCTCCCAGACCGACAGCCAGGGCGGGGAGCTGCTGCGGCTGCTGGGCATCGACGATCCCCGCAAGATCGAGGTGGATCGGCTGTGGGCCGAACGGCGCGGGCGCGGGGACCCGAAATGGGGCATGGTCCCGGTGGGTGTCCGACCCAGCGGTGAACTCGAGCACATCATCCTGCGCGCCAAGGACTTCGGCGGGTACGGGTTTCACTCGGTGGTGATCGGCACCTCCGGCTCCGGCAAGTCGGAGTACTTCCTGTCGCTGTGCAACGGCATCGCGCTGACGCACTCGCCGGAGACCTTCATCATCATCTTCGTCGACATGAAGTTCGAGTCCGCAGCCCAGGACCTCGAGGGGCTGCCGCACGTGGCCGGCTCGCTGTCGAACCTCGGTAAGGACGATCGGCACCTGGCCGAGCGGATGCGCAAGGCCATCAACGGCGAGATCGCCCGCCGGTACCGGCTTTTCAAGGAGGCCGGTGCCCGCGACGCCAACGAGTACGAGGAGATGCGGCTGGCCGGCCGCGACCTGGAACCCGTCCCGATCCTGCTGGTCATCATCGACGAGTACCTGGAACTGTTCCACCACCACCAGGACTGGATCGACCTGGTAATCCACATCGGGCAGGAGGGCCGCGGCTGTAACGTCTTCTTCACCCTCGGTGGGCAGCGCCTCGACCTGTCGTCGCTGAGCAAGGCCAAGAGCAACATCGCCTTCCGGGTCGCGCTGCGGGCGGAGACCGCCGAGGACTCCCGCGACGTCATCGGCAGCGATGCCGCGCTGCACCTACCCTCGCAGCAGAACGGGTATGCCCTGCTGAAGGTCGGGCCGCGCGACCTCGAGCAGTTCCGCTGCTTTTACGTGTCCGCGCCGTACGTGCTGCCCAAGAAGGCCAGTACGGCGGGCAAGACCGTCGACCTCAGCTTCCGCCAACCGCGCGCGCTGACCTGGGAGTACCAACCGTTGTCGGATGAGGACAACGCGGCGCTGGCGGTCATGGACGAGCCGGAGGAACCCGACGAGTTCCTCTATCACGCCGACGGTTTCAAGAAGAAGAAGCTGCTGGAGGTCATCCGCGACTCGCTCCTGGCCCACCCCGCCCGGCCGCCGCATCAGATCTGGCTGCCGCCGCTGGAGGAGTCCGAGTGCGCGGACGCGTTGGTCCAGCGCTTCCGGGGCCGGCCCTGGCACGTCGACTACGGGCAGAACCCCGGGCTGGTGATCCCGGTGGGCATCGTCGACATTCCCGAGGATCACGAGCAGCGGGTTCATGTGCTGGACGTGGAGATGGACAACGTCATGGTGGTGGGCACCGCCCAGCGGGGCAAGTCCTCAACGCTGATGACGTTGATGATGTCGGCATCGTTGATGTACCGGCCGGAACGGGTGACGTTCTTCTGTATCGGGGCGACGCTCTACGCGGTCGAAGACCTCCCACACGTCGCCGGAGTCGTCAGTGTGACTGACACCGAGGGAGTTTCGCGCACCATTGCCACGCTCGAGGGCCTGATCCGGGCCCGCGAGGCGGCGTTCAAGCACTACCAGATCGACATCTCCGAGTTCCGGGCGCGACGGTTCGGCGCGGCCGGGGGCGGCGGCACGGACCCGGACGACAAGTTCGGCGACGTGTTCCTGGTGGTGGACAACTTCGGTGACCTCTACGAGAAGGACATGGCGCTGGGGGACCGGGTGATCGCGCTGGCGCGGCAGGGCCTGTCCTACGGCGTGCACGTGATGACGAGCGCGACCAGCTGGCTGGTCGGACAGCGCCAGGCCCTGGTCGGAGTCTCGAACGCCCGCATCGAACTGCGGCTCAGCAACCCCGACGAGACCGCCATGAACAGCGGGATCGAGCATCGCAAGGCCGCTCGCCGGGTTCTGGACCGTCCGGGATTCGGCATCACCAAGACCAGTCACGAACTGCTGGTGGGCATTCCGGAGATCACCGGCCCCAACGGTGAGCGGGTGGGGACTCGGCAGGTCGGGCGGGTCATCGCCGGAGTGACGGGGGCCGATCGGGTTGAGCAGCTGGTTCGGCTGCCGGACCGCATCGAGTTGGGCGAGATCGTCACCGCCCACCGGGACCTGCCGGCGTCCGTCGACCCGTGGAGCATTCCCTTCGCGCTCGGGGAAACTGCGTTGCAGCCGGTCAGTCTGCAGACCCGGGTGACGCCGAACCTGCTGGTGGTCGGTCGGCAGGGCTGCGGCAAGACCTCGACGCTGGCAGCCATAGGGCAGTCGATCATGGCGACGCTGTCACCCGAGCAGGCCCAGATCGTCATCATCGACCCCAAAACCAGCCTGATCGGCAAGGTCCAGGGGCCGCACGTCCGGGCCTACGCCTATACCGCCGACGATGTGGATCAGATGCTCGAGTCGCTCGCCGCGGAGCTGCAGGACCGGCTGCCGCCGTCGGGACTCAGTCAGGAGGAGTTGCTGACCCGCACCAGCTGGGAGGGCCCGCACTACTTCGTGCTGATCGACGACGAACAGGAACTGCGGCCCAACGGCGCGGTGTTGGGGAAGCCAGCCGCCGTCGGTCCGCTGCTTCCGCTCATCGAACGCAGCCGTGAAATCGGCCTGCACGTGATCGCGTCCCGTTTGCCAGGAAACTGGGCCGGAGCATCGGCGATGAATCCGCTGCTGCAGCGCCTGACGAGTTCCCGTACGCCGACGCTGTTCATGGACAACGACCCCACCTCGGTCCGGGTCTATGCCCGGATCCCCGCCCAGCAACTGCCACCCGGCCGCGGGCAACTGGTGTCCACCGAGGGCGAGATCGAGGGAATTTTGGTGGGCCACCCCGAGCCCGGGCCACCCACCTCAGCAGAAATTGTGTCAGCACCAGCTCCGGACAGGCCTTAGTATCAGTCAATACCCCAGTTGACGGTGCCGGGGAGGGCCCGAGCAACAACAGAGAGGTAACACCATGACGAATCCGCTACTCCAGGTCACGCCATCCACGGTCGGGCTGTCCTCGGCCACCGAGGCGGGCATCACCGCGGCTCAAGGGGCCAGTGCGGGCGCAGCGTCGGCGGCCCTGGTGGGCATCCTGGAAATGGCCGGCGACGTGACGTCGATCGCCTTCGCCAATGCCTTGCGGGCTGCCGGCGCCGCGTACGTCGGGGCCATCGCGGAACACACCGCGCAGCGCGGCATGTTTGCCGGAGCGCAAGGCATCGCGGGCACCACCTTCGAGGCCGTCGAGGTCGGTCAGCGGGCGGCGCTTGCGTTGCGGACAGCGCTCTAGCGTGCGCGTGCGTAGCGAGGTGTCATGATCGATCCGGGATGGGCGCTGCGGACGCCCGAGCAGAACGATTTGCTGCTCAAGGCCGCGCCAGGGGGTCTCCCGAGTATGAGCGCGGCCCTGGCCGCCTACACCGCCGAGATGGCGTCCACCGAAGCTGCCGCTGGGATGTCGACCGCCAACATGGTCGGGCTCAACGCCGGTTTCCAGGGCGCGGCCAGCCTGGCCTCGACGGCGACGACCACCGGCCTGAACACGGTGGCGCATCTGTTGTTCGGCTGGCTCGCGGAGAAGCCGCCGATCATTTCAACCGCCGTCAGTGCGTTCACCACCGCCTATTCGACAATGGTGCCGGCCGCGCTGTGCATCACCAACCGCGAGGAATGGGCGATGTATTGCGCGCTGAACGCCGTGATCCCGGTGTTCGGCATCCCGATCGCCGAACGGGACCTCGAGTATTACGGCGGCTTCTGGCCCAACAATGCCCGCACCGGCGCAACCTACGCGGCCACGTTGACCTCATTGATGCCGGCGCTGGCGATCCCGCCGCCGCTCACCCCGCAGAACGCCGCGCCCGCTATGCCGGCCGCGGCGGCCACCGCGGTCGCCGAGACGGCGGCCACCACGGCCGCCGGTGACGCGATGCGGGCCTCGAGCGAAGCGGCCGGTCAGGTGGCCTCGACGGGCAGCAACGGGGCGGGCTCGTTCATGGACGTTGCGCAACAGGCGCTTGGGCCAGCCCAGAAGGCCTTCGAGACCGTGCCGAAGGCCTTCGAGGGAATCCTCGGTGCGCCAACGTCTTTCATGCAGCCGGCGATGTCGGCCGTGCAGGGTTTGACCGGGATGTTCGGGGGTTCGATGGGCGGGGCGAACGCGGCCTCGGCCGCGGAGGCGATCCGTCCCACGGGCGCGGGTGGCGTGCCGGGCGCCGGTTTGGGCGCCCTGAGCGGCGGTGGTGGCGGCGGTGGTGCCGCGGCTCCGGGCTCGGCGCAGGGTCTGACGAGCTATGTGCGCCCGTCCAGCGGCTTTGCGCCGGAGAACGGTGGACGGGCAACCGGATTGCGCACCCCAGGCCTGCTGCCTGCCGGGGACATGCGCGCGCCCGCCATGGCCGCGGGCGGCGGTGCCATGCCGCTGGGTCCGGCCGGCATGTTGGCGCGTTCGCAGGACGAGGGTGGTCAGGAACAGGTGACCCGGGCGCGCATCGTGACGGAAGGGGACCGAACCGACCGGGATTAGCTGCCAGTGCCCACCGGCGTGCGGGTTGGAGGCTGGTTGTGTCGAGTTCCCTTTATTAGCAATGGTCACAACGGTATCGGCCGGTCCAATGGGCCGTTACACTCCAGCGGTCAAGATTTGCTAATTGGTGAAGTGACACCGGCTCGAATGCCCTTAGACTCACAACCAAGTCCCCACGCAGCGGGGGGAATCCAACAGAGAGGGACACAAATGCCATCGGAGCAGATCAATGTCGATTCGGAGTTTCTGCGTGACACCAAGTCCGCGGTGGTGACGGCGATGGAGCACAGCACCCAGCTGAGTACCGACTGCGTCCACCTGATCGAGAACGTGGTGGGCTCGCGAGCCTTCACAGGTGATGCAGCCAACATGGCGAATATCACGATCGCTGAGATCAACAACGATTTATCGAAAATCCTTGAGCACGGCCGACTCCTCGCCGAACACCTCGGCAAGACCGCCGACGTCATGGAGGCAAACGAAGGCGAGTCCGCCGACCTGTTTCGGGGCGTAAGCGGCGGATAGCCCTGGCGGATCTACAGAACCTTACTCACCTAGAAGGAGAATTCTCATGGAGATGCGTTACAACATTCCTCAGATCATGGATGCCGGCGACGGCGTGAACCGGAATGCGGCGGGCTTGCTCGACAACCAAGGCGATGTCGAGAATCGGTTCGCCATCCTGCTCGGGTCCGGGATGTTCGACGGTGACAACTCGTTCAACTTCGGCGACCACCAGGCCCAATTCATGCAGGCGTTCAAGCACTTGATCCAAACCGTCGAGCAGTTCTCGAGAACTGTGCACACGGTTGCTGCCAATACGCAGGCCCAGGACGCAATGCTGGCTTCGGGCCTCTGAGCCGACTTGTTCACCCGGTGGGGTGCGTGCTGTGGCGCGCACCCCACCGTATGTCCGGGGGAGAAATTTCATGCTGACCACCACGGTGGACGGATTGCTTGTCCTGCAGGTGATTTCGGGGATCGAGGTGCTCGCACCCGAGCTGGGGCTGCGCCCGCACCTGCCCAGCGTCGAAACCAAGCAGGCCGCACTCGAGCACCCGATGGCCGCCGAACTGCGCGAGCAGGGTGTCATCGACGAGCAGGGCGTCGTCGACGCTCCGGTGCTGGAATGGCTGACCGTGATCGCGCGCCGCGACGTGGCGCTGCTGATCCATGCCGTGACACCGGACCACGACGGCCTGCCGCGGCGGGTGTTGTTGGCGCGCTATGCGCAATGGTGGGTGACCATCGAGCGCACTGAGCATCTGATCCGGATCGGCCCCGCCGGGATGGCAACGGCCGAGGGCGCGGCCAGCAGCATCGTCGCCGACCAGATCGACAGACTTTGCGGGACAAACGCTCCCGCCCAATTGCGTCCGGTCACGTTGGAGGCCGATGCGCTCGTGGCCACCGTCCGTGACCGCGACACCCTGCGCCGGCACCTGATGGACCTCGCGCTGGATGCCGACCAGATCCGACTTCTCATGCTCGCCGGCGACCCCAGCCGCTCCGCCCAGGCATCGATCGTGGCGGTGCAGTCGGGCGTGGAGACCGGGACGCCCACCCGCGCGGTCCTCAGCACTGCGTCGGCCGCCATCGTCGACACTCCGGAAGGCCGCGTGGTGTACGAAACCGTGCAGCGCGACGGCAAGAAATGGTTCATCGTCAGCCCCGGCTCGGCGAAAGTCATCGCGACCGCCGTGGGGCAGCTCCTGCGGTGCCTGCCCGCCAGCGATGACTGGTATTCGTACCGAAAGGTTGTGTAAGTGAGTACCCCCGCGCGCGTGTTAGCGTCAAAATCGTGACGGCGCCATGGAACGATCCAGCGAATTCGCCTGGTCAGGAGCAATCGCGGCACCCCGATTCGGCGTCCGGTTTCCACCGGCACCCGGATTCGGTGTCGGGATCGTTGCGGATCTCGGACATGGTGGCGCCGCGCAAGATTCCGCCGGGCTCCGGCTGGCGCAAGTTCGTCTACCTGATGTCGTTCAAGACCATCAACTTCGGCGAGTCCCCCGCCGAGCGGCACTACCGCGAGCTGCGCGAGCGGATTCGCCGACACATCCGCAAGCAGTACGTCATCGGGGTCATCTCCGGCAAGGGTGGCGTCGGTAAGACCACCATGACCGCGTCCATCGGTGCCGTCTTCCGCGAATGCCGCCCGGAGAACGTCGTCGCGATCGACGCCGCGCCGGGATTCGGCACCTTGGCCGGACGGATCGACGAGACCCCGCCGGGGGACTACTCGGCGGTGCTCAACGACACCGACGTGCAGGGCTACGCCGACATCCGAGAGCACCTGGGGCAGAACGCCGTTGGTCTGGACGTGCTGGCCGGCAACCGCGCTTCCGATCAGCCGCGGCCGCTGGTGCCGTCGATGTTCACCGGGGTGCTCTCGCGGTTGCGTCGCACCCACAACGTGATGCTGGTGGATACCGCCGACGACCTGGAACACCCGGTGATGAAGGCAGTCTTCGACGCGTGCGACACCTTGGTGTTCGTGTCCGGTCTGACCGCCGACACCTCGCTGCCGGTGACCCGTGCCATCGACCTGTTGCGGTCTCTGGGCTACCACGAACTGGTCTCGCGCAGCATGGTCATTCTCAACGACAGCCGCAACAAATACGACGACGACGCCCGCAAGTATCTGGTGGAACGGTTCAGCCAGTCCGGCGCCACCGTCGAATTCATGCCCTACGACGCGCATCTGGCCAAGGGCGGGATCATCGACGTGCAGCACGAGTTGCACAAGGACACCCGTCTGCGGCTGTTCGAGATCACCGCGGCCCTCGCCGACAAATACACCCCGGACGCTGATCGGCCGCGCTGATGACCAAGGTTTCGTTTCCGGCGCGGTGCGCCGTCGCGGTGGTCTGTGGTGAACACCTGATCTCGCAGGTGTATCCGGCCTCCGTCCCGGTGGAGGTGTTCATCGACGACATCGTCGAGCTGCTCGACGCGGAGCTGAAGCGGCGCGGGCTCGGCGGCCTCGAGTCGGGCCTCGGCTACGAGTTGCAGCGGGCCAACGGTACCCGGCTCGAGGTCACCAAGACGCTCGACGAGCTCGGCGTCGAGGACGGCACCACCCTGGTGCTGGCGCCCGCCGGCGAGGGCGATTCCTTTGAGCCCCAGTACGAATCGCTGTCCACCGGCCTGGCTCGGGTCGGCAAGAGGCTCTTCGAACCGGTGACCGCGGCGACCGCGGCCCACACCGCCGTGGCGATCACCGCGTTGTGTGCCGCGGCCGTCCTGTTGATGGCGCTGCGCAACCGCAACGCCGGCGACGCGTTGTTGCCGACCATCGTGACCGGCGTGTTCGGGCTGCTGCTCGCCGGCGGAGCGGGGGCCATCGCGCGGTGGTGGCCGCAGCGCCACGACCTGCTCAGTGGGTTCGCGTGGCCGGCGATACCGCTGTTGGCGGTCAGCGCGGGGGCGGCGGCTCCGGGCCCGATCGGATCGGCACATCTGTTCATCGCGGTTCTGGCGGTGCTCACTCTGACCTGCGGGCTGATGGCGCTGACTCAGCGGCATGTCACCGTCGGGGCCACCATCGTCACGTTGTGCGCGTTGGGCGGCGCGGTGGCGCTGGCCCGGATGTGGCGGCCGGTCCCGGCCCAGTGGCTGGGCATGTGCGGGCTCGTCGGCTTGCTGTTGCTGGTGACGTTGGCGCCGACGTTCGCGTTGTGGGCCGGGCGGATTCGGCCGCCGCACTTCGGCTCCATCACCGGCCGCGACCTGTTCCGCCGCAGCGACGGTCTGCCCGTGGACGCGGTCGAGCCGGTGGCGGACGACGACTTCGAGGATGCGGACCAACCGGAGGTCAGCCCGGACACCACCCCGCGCGGCGCCGAGATCGCCGCCGCTGCCCGTCGGGCCAACCAGGTCCTCACCGGAATCTGCGTGGCCGCGGCTATTTCGATGCCCCTGGCAGTGTGGGCGACGCTGATGCCGGGGCAGGCCAAGAGCAACGCCGCGGCGATCCTCGCCATGCTGTTCGTGTTCATCTTCATCAGCCGAGGTCGCAGCTTCGCGACCAAACACCAGGCCGTGGCGCTGGTGTGCGGCGCCGCGACGGCGGTATGCCTGGGCGTGGTGAAGTACGTGCTCGCGGCACCGGCCGAGTCCGGTACCGCCGTGTTGTGGGGCGCGCTGGTGCTCGCGGGATTCGCCGGACTGGGCCTGCTGGCCGGGTTGTTGGTACCGGTCACCCGGTTTACCCCGCTGGTGCGGATGTTGGCCGAATGGCTGGAACTGCTGGCGATCGTGGCTGCGTTGCCGCTCGCCGCGTGGATCGGGGGGCTGTTCACATGGGTGCGAATGCGATGATGCCGCCGCGGCGTGCGCAGGCGAAGGCACCGAATTCCGCGGGGAAACGTGGTCGCCGGATCGGCTCGGCCGCCGGCGCGCTGCTGTTGGTGGCGATGAGCGCGAATATGCCGATGGCGCAGGCGATCACGCCGCCGTCCGTCGACCCGGCGCTGGTGCCCGCGGACGGGCGGCCCGGCCCCGAGCAGCCGATGCGGCAGAGCAACATGTGCGCTCAGACCATCACCGTCGAGGACCCCAACGTGACGGTGACGGCGCCGGGCTTCACCATGCTCAACATCGCCAAGGCCTGGGAGTTCTCGACCGGCCACGGGGTGCCGGTCGCGGTCATCGACACCGGGGTGAATCCCAACCCCCGCCTGCCGGTGGTCGCCGGCGGCGACTACATCATGGGCGGTGACGGCCTGCTGGACTGCGACGCGCACGGCACCGTGGTGGCGTCGGTGATCGGTGCGGCTCCCAAGGGTACGCCGATGCCCGCGCCGATGCCGCCGCGGCCGGCCTTTCCTCCGCCGGACGGTCCCGCCCCCGTGACGGGCGCCCCGCCCCCGCCCGACGGTCAGCCCGCACCCCCGGCCCCACCCCCGCCGCCGGCGCCGGTGACGATCACGGAGATCCGTCCCGCGCCACCCGAGCCGCCGCCGCCCCCGCCGCCGGCCGCGCCGGCCAGCGCTCCCGGGTCGCCGTACGGCGACCCGCCGCTGAACCCCGCGGTGCCACCGCCGCCGCCGGATGCGCCCGACGGTGTGGCCGGCGTCGCGCCGCACGCCGTGATCATCGCGATCCGGCAATCCTCACGCGCCTACGAATTCGTCGACCCGCAGCCCGGGGACAACGAGGCGCGGCGCAAGGCAGGCACCATCGCGTCGCTGGCACAGGCCATCGTGCACGCGGCGAACATGGGCGCCAAGGTGATCAACATCAGTGTCACGTCGTGTGTTTCGGCCGCCGACCCGCTCGACCAGCGCGCCCTGGGGGCGGCCGTGTGGTATGCGGCGACCCAGAAGGACGCCGTGATCGTGGCGGCCGCGGGCAACGAGGGCGAAGAGGGCTGCGCGCAGAACCCGCTGTTCGATCCGTTGAACACCGACGATCCCCGCGACTGGGCGCAGGTCAAGACGGTGTCGTCGCCCTCGTGGTTCTCCGACTATGTGCTCTCGGTCGGCGCCGTCGACAATTCCGGTGCCCCGCTGCCCAAGAGCCTTGCCGGGCCGTGGGTTTCGGCGGCGGCTCCCGGCGTCGGCATCATGGGCCTCTCACCGCGCGACGGCGCCCCGGTCAACGCCTATCCGCCGAGCCGACCGGGTGAGCCGAACACCCCGTTCTGGGGAACCAGCTTCTCGGCCGCCTACGTCAGCGGCGTGGCGGCCCTGGTGCGGGCCAAGTACCCGGAACTGAGCGCACATCAGGTGATCAACCGGATCCGGCAGACCTCGCACAATCCGCCGCGCGGCGTCGACAACCAGGTGGGCTACGGCGTCGTCGATCCGGTGGCCGCGCTGACCTTCAACGTGCCCCCGGGGGAGCGGCTGGCCCCAGGGTCGCAGAGCCGGGTGGTGGTTCCGCCACCGCCGCCGGAGCCGCCCGATCACCGGGCCCGCAACGCCGCGTTGATCTTCGGCGGCGCGGTACTCGGTGCGGTGCTGATCGCGTCGCTGGTGGCACGGGCCAGGCGGGCCCGATGAGTGCGCGCGTGCGGTTGGCGGTCATCGTCGCGGTGTTCGCGGCGGGCCTGCTCGGCTGGAGCGTCGGTGGCTACCCCGGGGCGGCGGCCGGCGTGGTGGTGGGCGTCCTCGTGGCCGTGGTCCGCTGGTGGCGTCTGCCGCTGTGGTCGTGGTGGACGCTGTTTCGCCGCCGCAAGCGCCCGATCGAGCTCAGCGATCCCATCACCGTCGCCAACGACCGGTCCGGCGGTGGCGTGCGGTATCAGGATGACACCGCGATCGTCGCGGTGCACATCCTCGGAAAGGCCCACGCCCCCACGTTGTTCACCGGGTCGACGGCTGCGGTGACAGAGAACACCGTGGACCTGGGCGCGTTGCGGGATCTGCTGCAGCACAGTCTGGGCCTCACCGTCGAGTCGCTGAGCCTGGTGACCGCGGGCGCGCGCCGACGAGCGACCGGCGACTACCCGCGGGTGTACGACACCCTGATCGGAACGCCGCCGTATGCCGGGCAGCGGGAAAGTTGGCTGATCGCGCGGATCGCGACGCTGCCCAACGCCGACGCGCTGCAGTGGCGGGTCTCGGCGGGGGCCGCGGCCCTGGCCGTCGCCCAACGCATCAGCGCCGAGCTGCGCGAGCGCGGCATCCGGGCCAAGGTTGCCACCGCCACCGACATCGTCGAAATGGAGCGCCGGATCGGGTCCGCCGCGCTGGGGCCCGACCGGCAGAAGTGGCGCTCGGTGCGCGGTGACCACGGCTGGCTGACCACGTATTGGTACCGGCCCCAGGACATCACGCCCGAGACGATGGACCAGGCCTGGTCGCTGCGGGTCGACGGGGTCATTCAGAACTGGACGCTGTTCGCCGACGGGACCGCCACGGCCACCGTCACCGTGCGCACCACGCAACCACCCACCGCGCCCCCGAGCGTCATCATGCGCACGCTGCCCGGGGAACAGGCCGCCGCGGTGGCCGCCAGCCTGTGCGGTCCGACCCCGAAGCTGCGCCGAATCCGTCGCGGTCCGGCGCCGGGCCCGCTCGCGGTCCCCGTGGGTGCCTCCGGTGTGTTGATCGGCAAGGTGGGCGCCGGCGACCGGATGATGCTGCCGTTCAGCGACCCGGGCGAGTTCAGCCGCGTGCACATCGCGGCCGACGACGTGGTGGCCAAGCGCCTGGTGGTGCGCACCGCCGGGGCGGGGGACCGGATCACCGTCCACACCCGCGACCCACAGCGGTGGGCCACGGTGCGGATGCCGGACATCGCGGTCACCGAAGGGACCCGACCGGCTGCCGGGACCACCGTGAGCGTCACCGACGGCGGGCCCGCGCCGGCGCCGCGCCCCAACACCGTGATCTCCATCGGCCGACCGGGCGAACCGGTCCGCGGCAAGGCGGACGTCACCATCACGCAGATCGGACCGGCGACGGTCGAGGTGACCGCGGCCGGGTGGACCCGCATGGTCGAGGTGGAACTGTTCCGGGCCGAAAACCGATACGTATCCGCCGAACCGACCAGCTTGTTCGACGAGCGTGAACTCGTCGAGGAAAGGCGCTGACCCGCTAGCGATGACCACCAGCACCAGCATGACCGCCGCCGCCCGCCGGCACTTCGACCAGGGCATGGCCCTGCTCGCGGCCGAACCGGACGCCGCGCTGGCGAAGTTCCGGGACGCGACCGACACCGATCCGGCGATGGCCGACGCCTGGCTGGGTCGGATCGCCGCGGGCGACGACGCGTTGGGCACGCTCCAGGAGCTCTACGCCTACGGGGCGCGGCTGCACCGCGAAACCAACCGGATCGGCGCGGCGCTGGCCGCCCACATCAAGGCCGGCCCCTATCTGGCGATCACGGTGACCGAGTCCTCACACGCCGGGCTGGCGTTGGCCTCGGCGCTGGTCGACGATGGTCAGTACGAGAAAGCCGAAGCGCTGCTGGAAGATTCGGCTCTGCTGGACACCTGGGAGAACCACCAGTGGCAGCAGTACTTACGGGCCTACCTGATGTTCGCAACCCAGCGCTGGCCGGACGTCATCTCGGTGGCGGCGTCGGTACTGCCGCCGCAGGCGATCATCATGTCGGCGGTGACGGCGGCGACCAACACCCTGGCGGCGCACGCCGCCGCCCATCTCGGGCAGGGGCGGGTCGCCCTCGACTGGGCCGACCGCATTGAGTTGCGGTCGCGGCACGAACACAGCGGGGAGGCCCGTCGTCGGGATCTCAACGACGCCATCGCCGCGGCGATCGATCCGGCTGAGTTTCCCTTGATTGCAGCCGATCTCGCGTACGTCCGCGGCATGGCCCATCGCCAACTCGGCGAGGAGGACAAGGCGCAGGTCGCGCTGTCGAAGGCGACCATCAATGGTGCGCTGATCGCGTCCGCGCAGGCGGCGTTGGCCGATCCGAACCTGCAGTTGGTGGTGACCGACGAGGAGACCATCAACAGCCGGACCAACCGCTGGGATGTCACCACGGAGCAGTCGCTGGAGGACCGGCAGCACGAGGAGAACGAGGAGCGGCGCACCGAACTCCTGGAGGAGGGGCGCGCGCTGCTCAACAACCAGGTGGGGTTGGCCGACGTCAAGCGCGCCGTTGCCGAGCTGGAGGACCAGATCGAGGTCCGGGCGCTGCGATTGGCGCACGGACTGCCGGTGACCAAC
This sequence comes from Mycolicibacterium sp. MU0050, assembly GCF_963378085.1. Classification (GTDB taxonomy): domain Bacteria; phylum Actinomycetota; class Actinomycetes; order Mycobacteriales; family Mycobacteriaceae; genus Mycobacterium; species Mycobacterium wendilense. The sequence goes on from NZ_OY726395.1 coordinate 75,795, forward strand.
CAGACCAACCACATGCTGCTGGTCGGCCCGCCGGGTACCGGCAAGACCACCACCGCCGAAGCGCTCGGCAAGATCTACGCGGGTTTGGGTATCGTGCGGCACCCCGAGATCATCGAGGTCAAGCGCGCGGACTTCTGCGGCGAGCACATCGGCGCCTCAGGTCCCAAAACCAATGAGCTGATTGATCGGTCGTTGGGTCGGATCCTGTTCATGGACGAGTTCTACAGCCTGGTCGAGCGCCACCACGACGGACGACCAGACATGATCGGCATGGAGGCCGTCAACCAGTTGCTGGTGGCGTTGGAAGTGCACAGGTTCGACTTCTGCTTCATCGGCGCCGGTTACGAGCGGGAGGTCGACGAGTTTCTGACGGTCAACCCCGGTCTGGCCGGCCGGTTCAACCGCAAGCTCCGCTTCGAGTCGTACAGTCCGGACGAGCTGGTCGAGATCGCGGTCCGCTACGGGCAGCCGCGCGCGACCGTGATCGAGCCCGCCGCCCGGGAGGCGTTGAACGCCGCCTGCCGCACGCTGCGTGCCTACCTGGCCCCGGACGGCACCCACGGCGTCGATGTCATGCAGAACGGTCGGTTCGCCCGCAATGTAGTGGAACGCGCTGAGCGACTGCGCGATTCGAGGGTCGCGGCCCAGCATCGCAGCGACAAGGGTTCGGTCACCGTCGCCGATCTCGAGACCATCCGGACCCAGGACGTGATGGCCGCCGTCCGCGACGCCTGCGCGGAGAAGCACGTCCCCATCGACCTCTGAGCGCGGAGTCAGCCCTGCGGGTTGAACCGGCGCGACGGCCGGAACGCGTCGGCCGGTTGCGCCAGCGCGACGGCGACGCTGGTACCGATCGGGCCCTCGGTGTCGAACAGGGTGGCCGATCCCGTGGCCACCCCGTCGGCGCCGTAGTGACTTTGTGCGGCGAGCCCGATCAGATCGCCGACGGGCATCCGGCTCAGGGTGACCGTGTAGTCAGCGTTGATGTAGCGCAAACCGCCTGTGCTCCAATGCGTGAGCGAGCTGGTCACGTCCCCGACGAAGGCGGCCCGGCTGAACGGCGTCACCGGGTGGCCGGCCACGATCGGGCGGGCCAGCCGCACCCAGGCGAACTTCTGCGTGTCGGTCTGCCACAGGTCGGGCACCAGGCCGGGTGAGCCGACGTCGGTGCGAGTGTTGTAGGACCACAGGTGAAATGGCATCCCGTCGGGCATGCCGTCCAGGTTCTGCGGGGGTGCCGGCATGCTGACCGGTGAGGTCCACACCTGTCCCTCGGGGTGGTCGCCGCGGCGCAGGTAGAGCGCGCTGGCCCGGGCGACCACCTCGCCGTCCTGCAGCAGGGTGGCGTCGACGAGCTTGAGTCGCCGGCCTTCCCGCTGCACCGTCGTCTGGATCTGGACGGGCTTGAGGAAGACCGGCCGCATCAGGTCGACGGTGAACCGGGCCGGTTGCAGCTGCGGGTCGCCATGGGTGTCCAGCGCGAACCCGAGCAGCCCGCCGACGATCTGGCCGGCCATGGTCTCGCCCCACGGCCCACGCGCCATGTCACTGGGCAGGTAGCTGTCACCGTCGCGGGTGAAGACGGCGTCCACGGCGTCGATGTCCGCGCTCAATTGGCTTCTCCCGGCACGGGATGCGGCGGGACCATCGAGAAATGGCCCGCGATGGCGGCGGTGATCTCCAGGAAACGCAACCGGGTGGCCGGGGCCATCTCCCGCGTGACGTCGATGACCCCGCCCGGCCGCAGGTGCGGGTCGAACGGAACCTCGACCACCACTTGGCCGCGGCTGATGAACTGTTGGGCCAGCGCGGCCTTGGTCTTCTTGTCGGCGTGGCCGTCGGAATCGTTGAGGACCACGACGGTGCGTCGCAGCAGTTCACCCATGCCGTGGTTGGCCAGCCACTCCATGGTCTGGGCGGCGGCGCCGGCGCCGTCGGCCCAGGGGGAGGACACGACGATCAGGGCATCGAGGTCGCGCAGGGCCTCCTGGGTGACCGGCGCGTCCATGGTGGAACCGCAGTCGATGATCGAGATGGTGAAGTGGCGGTCGAGCCGCAGGGCGGCCTCCCGGTAGATGGCCGGGTCCAGGACGCGGCGCCGCGTGCTGGCGGGCTCGCCGGCCAGCACGTACAGGCCGGCGGCGTTGTTGCCGATGCGAGCCCGCAGGTCCGCGAACGATTCCAGGTTGCGGTCACCGGCCAGCTCCCAGTAGGAGCCGCGCGCCGACGGGTCGACCCGGCTGCCGAGCCGGCCGAAGGCGGTGTCGGCGTCGATGGCGACCACCCGGTCCGACGGGCGCAACTCGGCGAAGACCGAGCCGACGCTGGCCGCCACGGAGGTCTTGCCGACGCCGCCCTTACCCAGCACGCCGACCTTGTAGTAGCTGCGCAAGGGCGCCTGGATGATGGCCTGCAACTCCGCGGCGCGACGCTCGGCCTTCGAGGGGCCGAGGTTGATCAGGCCGAAGGTGGCGACGTGCACCGCCCGGCGCCAACCGCGGGTGGGCCGGGGCTTGCGCGGCGACGGGGTCGGCGCGCCGCCGAAGTCGAGCCACGGTGGCTGCTGCAGGCCGGGCCCGGGGCCGAAGTGCTGAGAGCCGGGCGGTTGGTGCGGTCCGGGCTGTTGGGGGGCGGCGTGCGGCGTGGCGGTCGGCTGAGAACCGGGCTGTTGCGGCAGCGGCCCCTGGGGCTGGATGAATCCGGGCGCAGGCCCCGGTGTCGCCGTCGGGGGCGGGGACTCCCACTGATCGCCCGACGGGGCGCCTGCCGATGGCGGGGTGGGGTGTTGCGGGGGACCCGCCTGACGATCGCGGAGAAACTCTTCACGCTCGGTCACTGCTGGGGGTCCTCCTCCGGGTGAAGTGCGCCGTTCGGTACGGGGTGTCGGCCCGGGGCCGACGCGGTGGCACAAGTCGTCATCAGTATCGACTATCGCAAGGGCGGCCCCGCCGGGCCGGTTCGGGCGTAGCGGGCGGCACCGCCGGGCCGCGCGGGCGCGGATGCCCGGAGCGCTCTGTGACGGTTCGCCTTCGGTGCGCGACGGCGCGCCTTCGCAGGGGTGTAGCACTCTCGGTTGCTGCAGCACTTCGCACGAGATTCCGTAGCTCTGCTGCGGCACATCGGACCCCTCGATCGCGGCTTCCGAAGCGTCGCGACGCGCCGTATCGACCGAACGGCTCAGCGGACTCAAGCCTGCCACCTGCGCAAATGCGGCACCGCCAGAAGATCTGTGGCGACGCTTCGGCAGTGCTACGGGAAAATGTTGCAACGCTACGGTTAAGACTGCTACGGTTTCGTCATCGAGCACGTCCACGAGAGGAACACTCATGACAAGCGCACTCAATCCGGGCCATCCCGCGCAGCACGGTGTCCCGCTGTACGACGTCGTCGCGGCCTGTGTGAACGACCCCGACCGCTGGGCGGCCTCGGCCGACGAGAGCGCCAAGGCCATCTGTCGAACCTGCCCGCGGCGCTGGCTGTGTGCGCGCGACGCCGTCGAGACGCCGGGTGCGGAGGGCATCTGGGCCGGAATCGCGATCCCGGAGTCCGGCCGCGGCCGCACCTTCGCGCTGCGCCAGCTGCGCTCGCTGGCCGAACGGGGCGGCTATCCCGTCCGCACATCGCGTCGGCGCCGGTTCACCGAACCCGACGAGGGCGAGCGGGGCCCGTCGGCCGGGTGACCGACACAGGTAGTGCTCTACGCATGACCCTGAGGGGCACTGTCGATGATTCTGAGATTGCAAGTCGGGCAGGCCATTCGGGGGAGGGCTGCCGGCGCGAGCCGAGACCGCGGTTGATGGGTGGGTCGTGATCCGACCACCGTCGAGGGGTAGCCGCGGTCTCGCTCGCTGCCGCAGGCCCGGTGGGGGCGCTGTCTAAGAAATCGGCCCAGGTTTCCGCAAAACGGCGGCCCGGGGGTCCGATTCGGTCGCCGGCGGGATCCCATGAGGCCCATGTCGCCCAGAACCCGTGGGCTACCAGGGAAATGTGGTCGAAAGGTCCGGTTGCACCACCTGTTGCGCTGTGGCGAAACACACGCGAGAACAGCCGGGAATATCCGCAAGCAGCAAACTTTTTCTAAGAAAACGGCCACGCGTGCCGCGGCGCCGCCGACCAGCGGGGATGTCAACGCCGTCCGCAGAAAGGCCCTCGGGCGCAACGAAATTCGAGTTCAACGGGACCCGTCGGGGGCGCGAGGGCCGTCGAATCGGGCAAATGGCTAGTTAGGCTGCACTAAGTTGGCGTTGAGGGCGGTTTTTGCCTTATCGTTTTACAACTTGTTGTGACCTGATGATCGGGCCGCCGTTCAGTGCTGCACGGCCCCACGAACCGTATGGAACAGGTCGGGGTCGCGACATATGAAACCGAAGGGGTGCGCCCGTTCCCGCGGATCGCGGCGCAGGCTCTGAACAGCACACGAAGGGCCGATGAGGCTCTTCCCGAAGGATTCGGGTGGGTTCGCCGATGAAGAGAGCGCCCAGCACAGTTGGCCTGTACAACCCCGCATACGAGCACGACTCGTGCGGTGTTGCCATGGTCGTCGACATGCATGGCCGCCGCAGCCGCGACATTGTCGACAAGGCCATCACGGCGCTGGTCAACCTCGAGCACCGCGGTGCCCAGGGCGCGGAACCCAACACCGGCGACGGTGCCGGCATCCTGATGCAGGTTCCGGACCGGTTCCTGCGCTCCGTCGTCGAGTTCGAGCTGCCCGAGCCCGGCAGTTACGCCACCGGCATCGCCTTCCTGCCGCAGTCCGCCAAGGACGCGGCGGCCGCCTGCGCCGCCGTGGAGAAGATCGTGGAGGCCGAGGGCCTGCAGATGCTCGGCTGGCGCGACGTGCCCACCGACGACTCCTCGCTGGGTGCGCTGGCCCGCGACGCGATGCCCACCTTCCGGCAGTTGTTCATCGCCGGCGCCTCCGACATGGAACTCGAGCGCCGCGCCTACGTGATCCGCAAGCGCTCCGAGCACGAGTTGGGCACCAAGGGCACCGGTCAGGACGGCCCGGGTCGCGAAACCGTGTACTTCCCAAGCCTTTCCGGTCAGACGTTCGTCTACAAGGGCATGCTGACCACCCCGCAGCTCAAGGCGTTCTACCTGGACCTGCAGGACGACCGGCTCGAAAGCGCCCTGGGTATCGTGCACTCCCGGTTCTCCACGAACACCTTCCCGTCGTGGCCGCTGGCGCACCCGTTCCGGCGCGTGGCGCACAACGGCGAGATCAACACCGTCACCGGCAACGAGAACTGGATGCGGGCGCGGGAATCGCTGATCCACACCGACGTTTTCGGCTACCACAACGACCTCAACAAGATCTTCCCGGTCTGTACGCCCGGCGCCTCGGACACCGCGCGCTTCGACGAGGTGCTCGAGCTGCTGCATCTGGGCGGGCGCAGCCTGGCCCACGCGGTGCTGATGATGATCCCCGAGGCCTGGGAGCGGCACGAGTCGATGGACCCGGCCCGGCGCGCCTTCTACGAGTTTCACGACTCCTTGATGGAGCCGTGGGACGGCCCCGCGTCGGTGTGCTTCACCGACGGCACCGTCGTCGGCGCCGTGCTGGACCGCAACGGCCTGCGGCCGTCGCGCATCTGGGTGACCGACGACGGACTGGTGGTGATGGCGTCGGAGGCCGGCGTCCTGGACCTGGACCCGAGCAAGGTCGTGCAGCGCATGCGCCTGCGCCCGGGCCGGATGTTCCTGGTGGACACCGCGCAGGGACGCATCGTCTCCGACGACGAGATCAAAGACCAGCTGGCCGCCGAGCATCCGTACCAGGAGTGGCTGGACGCGGGGCTGTTCCCCGTCGACGAGCTGCCGCAGGGCAACTACGTCAAGATGCCGCACCACCGGGTGGTAGCCCGCCAGCAGATCTTCGGCTACACCACCGAGGAGCTGAACCTGCTGCTGGCGCCGATGGCCCGAACCGGGGCCGAGGCGCTGGGCTCGATGGGCACCGACACCCCCATCGCGGTGCTCTCGCAGCGGCCGCGGATGCTGTTCGACTACTTCCAGCAGCTGTTCGCCCAGGTCACCAACCCGCCGCTGGACGCCATCCGCGAAGAGGTGGTCACCAGCCTGCAGAACACCCTCGGGCCCGAGGGCGACCTGCTGAACCCCGACGAGAACTCCTGTCGCCAGATCGTGTTGCCGCAGCCGATCCTGCGCAACGCCGAGCTGGCCAAGTTGATCAACGTCGACCCCGACCATGAGATCCGCGGCCGCAAGCACGGCATGCGGGCCGCGGTGGTGCAGTGCCTGTACCCGGTGGCCGACGGCGGTCAGGGTCTGCGCCGCGCTTTGGAGGACGTCCGCACCCGGGTCTCACAGGCCATCCGCAACGGGGCGCGCATCATCGTGCTCTCCGACCGCGAATCCAACGAGTGGCTCGCACCCATCCCGTCGCTCTTGTCGCTGGCCGCGGTGCACCACCACCTGGTGCGCGAGCGGACCCGCACGCAGGTGGGCCTCGTGGTGGAGTCCGGTGACGCGCGCGAGGTGCACCACATGGCGATGCTGTGCGGTTTCGGCGCCGCCGCCATCAACCCCTACCTCGCCCTCGAGTCGATCGACGACATGATCGAGCGCGGCGCGATCACCGGCCTGACCAGTGACGAGGCCAAGACCAACTACGTCAAGGCCGCCGGCAAGGGCGTGCTCAAGGTGATGTCGAAGATGGGCATCTCGACCTTGGCCTCCTACACCGGTGCCCAGCTGTTCCAGGCGATCGGCGTCTCCCAACGGGTGCTCGACGAGTACTTCACCGGTTTGTATTGCGCCACCGGCGGTATCGGCCTCGACGACATCGCCGACGACGTCGCGAGCCGGCACGCGCTGGCCTACCTGGAACGCCCCGACGAATGGGCGCACCGCGAACTCGAGGTCGGCGGCGAATACCAGTGGCGGCGCGAGGGTGAATACCACCTGTTCAACCCCGACACCGTGTTCAAGCTCCAGCATTCGACCCGCACCGGGCAGTACGAGGTGTTCAAGGAGTACACCAAGCTGGTAGACGACCAGAGCGAGCGGATGGCGTCGCTGCGCGGCCTGTTGAAGTTCAAAGAGGGTGTGCGGGAGCCGGTTCCGCTCGACGAGGTGGAGCCGGCCAGCGAGATCGTCAAGCGGTTCTCCACCGGAGCGATGAGCTACGGCTCGATCTCGGCCGAGGCGCACGAGACCCTGGCGATCGCGATGAACCGGCTGGGCGGGCGGTCGAACTCCGGTGAGGGCGGCGAATCCGTCGACCGGTTCGAGCCGGAGGCCAACGGCGACTGGCGGCGCAGCGCGATCAAGCAGGTGGCCTCCGCGCGGTTCGGTGTGACGAGCCACTACCTGACCAACTGCACCGACATCCAGATCAAGATGGCCCAGGGCGCCAAGCCCGGTGAGGGCGGCCAACTTCCGGGGCACAAGGTGTACCCGTGGGTGGCCGAGGTGCGGCACTCCACGCCGGGCGTCGGCTTGATCTCGCCGCCGCCGCACCACGACATCTACTCGATCGAGGATCTGGCCCAGCTGATCCACGATCTGAAGAACGCCAACCCGGCCGCGCGCATCCACGTCAAGCTGGTCAGCGAGAACGGGGTGGGCACCGTGGCGGCGGGCGTGTCCAAGGCGCACGCCGACGTCGTCCTCATCTCCGGGCACGACGGCGGCACCGGCGCCACCCCGCTGACCTCCCAGAAGCACGCGGGCGCACCGTGGGAGCTCGGTCTGGCCGAAACCCAGCAGACGTTGCTGCTCAACGGTCTTCGCGACCGGATCGTCGTCCAGGTGGACGGGCAGCTGAAGACCGGTCGCGACGTGGTGATCGCCGCCCTGCTCGGCGCCGAGGAGTTCGGCTTCGCCACCGCCCCGCTGGTGGTCTCGGGTTGCATCATGATGCGGGTCTGCCACCTCGACACCTGCCCGGTGGGCGTGGCGACCCAGAACCCGGTGCTGCGCGAGCGCTTCAACGGCAAGCCCGAGTTCGTGGAGAACTTCTTCCTGTTCATCGCCGAGGAAGTTCGGGAACTGATGGCGCAGCTGGGATTCCGGACCGTCAACGAGATGGTGGGCCAGGTGCGGGCGCTCGACACCACGCGGGCCGCCGAGCATTGGAAGGCCTACAAGCTGGACCTGACCCCGGTGTTGCACGAGCCGGAGTCGGCGTTCATGAACCAGAACCTGTACTGCACCTCGGGGCAGGACCACGGTTTGGACAAGGCGCTCGATCAGCAGTTGATCGCCCAGTGCCGGGAGGCTCTCGACAACGCGACGCCGGTCCGGTTCAGCACCACCATTGCCAACGTCAACCGCACCGTCGGCACCATGCTGGGCCACGAGGTGACCAAGGCCTATGGCGGACAGGGTCTTCCGGACGGGACCATCGACATCACCTTCGAGGGTTCAGCGGGCAACAGCTTCGGCGCGTTCGTGCCCAAGGGCATCACGCTGCGGGTCTACGGCGACGCCAACGACTACGTCGGCAAGGGTCTGTCGGGCGGCCGGATCGTGGTGCGCCCGTCGGACAACGCCCCGGCCGACTACGTCGCCGAGGAGAACATCATCGGCGGCAACGTGATCCTGTTCGGCGCCACCAGCGGCCAGGCGTTCCTGCGCGGCGTGGTGGGCGAGCGGTTCGCGGTCCGTAACTCCGGCGCCCACGCGGTGGTGGAGGGCGTCGGCGATCACGGCTGTGAGTACATGACGGGCGGCCGGGTGGTCATCCTCGGCGAGACCGGGCGCAACTTCGCGGCCGGAATGTCGGGCGGTGTCGCCTTCGTCTACGACCCCAACGGCGCCCTGCCGGACAATTTGAACACAGAGATGGTCGAACTCGACGAGTTGGACGAGGCCGACCTGGATTGGTTGCACACAATGATCACCGCCCACGTGGATGCCACGGATTCGGCCGTCGGACAGCGGGTGCTCGCCGATTGGCCGGCCCAGCAGCAGCATTTCGCCAAGGTGATGCCGCGCGACTACAAGCGCGTGCTCGCGGCGATCAGCGCGGCCGAAGAGGCCGGCACCGACGTCAACGACGCGATCATGGCGGCGGCTCGTGGCTGATCCCAACGGCTTCCTCAAGCACACCCAGCGTCAGACGCCCGCCCGGCGGCCGGTCCCGCTGCGCCTCAAGGACTGGAAAGAGGTCTACGAGGAGTTCAGCCACGACACGCTGCAGGTGCAGGCCTCGCGGTGCATGGACTGCGGTATCCCGTTCTGCCACAACGGCTGTCCTCTGGGGAACCTGATCCCGGAGTGGAATGACCTGGTGTTCCGGGGCCGGTGGCGCGACGGCATCGAGCGGTTGCACGCCACCAACAACTTCCCTGAGTTCACCGGCCGGCTGTGCCCGGCGCCGTGCGAGGCGTCGTGCGTGCTGGGGATCAACCAGGACCCGGTGACCATCAAGCAGGTCGAGGTCGAGCTGATCGACAACGCCTTCAACGAGGGCTGGGTGGTCCCGCTGCCGCCGACGGTGCTCACCGGTAAGAAGGTCGCCGTGGTGGGTTCAGGACCGGCCGGCCTGGCCGCGGCCCAGCAGCTGACCCGCGCCGGCCACCACGTGACGGTGTTCGAGCGGGCGGACCGCATCGGCGGGCTGCTGCGGTACGGCATCCCCGAGTTCAAGATGGAGAAGCGCCACATCGACCGTCGTCTCGAGCAGATGGCGGCCGAGGGCACCGAGTTCCGCACCGGGGTCAACGTCGGGGTGGACCTCACCGTCGAGCAGTTGCGCGAGGACTACGACGCGGTGGTGCTCGCCGGCGGCGCCACCGCCTGGCGGGATCTGCCGATCCCGGGTCGCGAGCTCGACGGCATCCACCAGGCCATGGAGTTTCTGCCGTGGGCCAACCGGGTCCAGTTCGGTGATGACGTACTCGACGAGAACGGCCAGCCGCCGATCACGGCGAAGGACAAGAAGGTCGTCATCATCGGCGGCGGTGACACCGGCGCCGACTGCCTGGGCACCTCGCACCGGCAGGGCGCGGCCAGTGTGCACCAGTTCGAGATCATGCCGAGGCCGCCCGAGGAGCGCGCGGAGTCGACCCCGTGGCCCACGTACCCGCTGATGTACCGGGTCTCCTCGGCGCACGAAGAGGGCGGCGAGCGGGTGTTCTCGGTCAACACCGAGAAGTTCGTCGGTGCGGACGGGCACGTCACCGCGCTCTCGGCGCACGAGGTGGTGATGAAGGACGGCAGGTTCGAGAAGGTCGAGGGTTCCGACTTCGAGTTGGAGGCCGATCTGGTGCTGCTCGCCATGGGCTTCGTCGGCCCGGAGCGCGAGGGCCTGCTGACCGAGCTCGGCGTCGAGCTCACCGATCGCGGCAACGTGGCGCGCGACGACGACTTCCAGACCTCGGTTCCCGGCGTGTTCGTGGCGGGGGACATGGGACGCGGGCAGTCGCTGATCGTGTGGGCGATCGCGGAGGGGCGTGCCGCGGCGGCCGGAGTCGACCGCTTCCTGGTGGGCGAGACCGCGCTGCCGGCGCCGATCAAGCCGACGGCCGCACCGCAACGCTAGTCACATACGTCACTCCAGAATCATCGGACTATTCGTCGGCGCGCCTCTGGAGATTTGCCCGTTTCTCGGTGTTATATAGATCACACCGAGCGCTGCGGTATGGTAGAGGCTCGGTCCAGCTATTCCGACCGCAGGAGTGATAGCAGTGCATATCAACCCATTGACCCGCTCGCGGGTGGGGCGAATCGCCTGGTCATTGTTCCGGCACCCCGTCAAGAGTCGTGAGTTCCCGGCTAAGCACGAGCGTCTGGTGACCCAGGCCGAACTTCTCCGCTACGGCGTCTGACGGACTCAAACCGTTTGCTCGACGTCGTGGACTGACGTCTGTGCAATTTGCTCGCCGGATCTGGCCGCTGATCGACACGAAGACGGAGGCCGCCGATGTCCTATGACCTGACTGTGTACGCCACGCGCGGTGTGGACGACGGCGAGATGGAGGCCGTCGTCGACGCGGGGGAGCAACTCAGCATCGACGACGTCGACGCCGCCGAGTTCCGAGTTCTGCGCGGCGACGACGAGGACTATTCGTTCACGGTGTTCGGCCCCGACCCGGTGGACCCGGACGATCTGCCGGATCCGGTGGCTGCGCTGGCGCTCAGGCCGACGTTGAGTTGGCAGGTGGTGGTGGAAGGCAGCAATCCGGACCAGATTCCGCACGCGCGCCGCTTCGCGGCGGAGTTGGCGCGCGCAGCCGGCGGCGTTGCGCTCGACGAACAGACCGACGACATCGTCGCGGATTAGCCCTACTGCATCGCCACTCCACCGGCAGCGTTCGGTGCCGAATCAGGTTGGTTACCAACTCAATTGAGTTGACTCCGGCCGACAGGTGCAGTGCTTCAAGGGCTCAGCAGGCCGGAATCCCGGATCGCCTCGGCGAGCGGCTCGAGCACCGCCGGGTCGTGTGGGGTGGGTAGGTAGATGATCGCGAGGTCGAGGCCCTCCAGGGCGGCGGCCTCGTCGAGCACCCGCTGATACCCGCGATCGAGGTTCAGCCGCAGGTGGGCGGACACCCGTATCTCCTCGGGGTCACGGCCGACGTCGGCGCAATGAGCGGCCAGCACGGCGCGCTTGCGGGCGAACTCCTCGGGCGTGCCCCCGACGAAGTTCCAGTGGTCGGCGTACTGGGCGGTGATGCGCAGGGTGCGCTTCTCCCCGCTGCCGCCGATGCAGATCGGCGGGTGCGGCCGCTGCGGTCCCTTGGGCTCGTTACGGGCGTCGACCAGTTGATAGAACCGGCCGTCGAAGGTTGTGGTCTCCTGACTCAACAGCCCCTTGAGCACCTGGCAGGCCTCCTCGAATCGGTCGAACCGCTCCTTGAGGCTGCCCAACTCGATGCCGTAGGCGCCGGACTCCTCCTCGTTCCAGCCCGCCCCGATGCCCAGCTCCAGCCGGCCGTCGGAAACGATGTCCAGCGCCGAGGCCATGTTGGCCAGCACGGCCGGATGCCGATAGTGGATGCCGGTGACCAGCACCCCGACCCGCAACCGTCGGGTCACCTGGGCGAGCGCGGTCAGGGTGATCCACCCCTCCAGACATGGCCCGGTGGGGTCGGAGAAGATCGGATAGAAGTGGTCGAAGGTCCAGCCGGACTCGTAGACGTCGATGTCGTCGGCGGCCGTCCACACGGCGAGCATGTCCGACCATGTGGTGTTCTGCGGAGAGGTCTTGAACGCGAATCGCATCACGCCGAGCGTAGTGCGGCGACGGCAGACGCGGGCACTATGGAACACATGGCACCACTGGATCCGGCCGCCGTCCTGCGGGAGATCGCCTACTACAAGGACCGCGCGCGCGAGGACAGCCGTCGGGTGATGGCCTACCGCAACGCCGCCGACGTGGTCGACGGCCTGAGCGACGAGCAGCGCGACAAGCTGGGCCGCACTGACGGATGGCAGTCCCTGCCGGGGATCGGGCCCAAGACGGCGAAGGTCATCGCGCAGGCGTGGACCGGGCGAGAACCAGACACGCTCACCGAATTACGCGAGACCGCAAAGGATCTCGGCGGCGGCGAGCTGCGGGCCGCGCTGAAGGGGGATCTGCATCTGCACTCCAACTGGTCCGACGGCTCGGCTCCGATCGAGGAGATGATGGCCACGGCCCGCGCGCTGGGCCACGAGTACTGCGCGCTCACCGACCACTCCCCGCGGCTGCGGATCGCCAACGGCCTGTCGGCCGAGCGGCTGCGGCACCAACTCGACGTCATCGACGAGCTGCGGGAGAAGTTCGCGCCCATGCGCATCCTCACCGGCATCGAGGTCGACATCCTCGAGGACGGCACGCTGGATCAGGAACCCGAACTGCTCGACCGGCTCGACGTCGTGGTGGCCAGCGTGCATTCGAAGCTGGCCATGGATGCGGCAGCGATGACGCGGCGGATGGTCCGCGCGGTGTCCCACCAGCGGGTCTCGGTGCTGGGGCACTGCACCGGCCGCCTGGTCGAGGGCGGCCGCGGCAAGCGCCCCGAGTCGAAATTCGACGCGGAACAGGTGTTCACCGCCTGCCGGGAGCACGGCACGGCCGTCGAGATCAACTCGCGCCCGGAGCGGCGGGATCCCCCGTCGCGGCTGATGACGCTGGCGTTGGAGATCGGCTGCAATTTCACGATCGACACCGACGCGCACGCCCCCGGGCAGCTGGACTTCCTGGGATTCGGTGCGCAGCGCGCGCTGGACAACGGTGTGCCGGCCGAGCGGATCATCAACACCTGGCCCGCCGAGCAGCTGCTGGCCTGGACCACCGGCTGACCACGGTGCCCGGCTGGATACACTCCGCGCATGGACGCCGGCCTGGGAATCGACACCACCTTGACGCTGCTCGCGGCCGGACTGATCTTCCTGCTCGCGCTGATTCTCGGGATCTGGAAGTACCGTGAGATGGCGGTCTCGGAGAACCACCTGGCGCACCCGTACGTCGACATCGCGCACCGGGCCGCGCTGCTGTATTCGTTCGCGACGCTGCTCGCGGCGGTCTTCGTGGAGCTGAGCGCCTGGCCGACGGCGGTGAACCTGACCGCCGCGGGCGTGCTGGTGTTCTTCTTCGTCGTCGCGATCGCGACCTACATCCTGCACGGCGCCAAGCGCGACACCACCAATCAGTTCAGCCACCCGACCGGGAGCCTGCACGCCGGGATGGCGGCGCTGATCATCGGTGAGGTCGGCGGCTTCGGGGTGCTGCTCGCCGGATTCATTGCGGGGCAGCTGCTCTAATCCGGCAGGTGCGGCACCTCGATTCCGGGGTCGCGGCCCACCAGGACGCCGCGAGTCAGGGCCGCGGTGCCGAACCGCCGTCGCACGTCGTCGATCGCCAGGTCCACGGCCAGCTGATCGGCGCCCGGGTCCAGGGGCAGCTCGAGCTGCTGAGCCCCGCCGGGGTCGATGTTGGACACCGCGAATCCGACCAGGGTGAGCCCCCTTTCGGCGATCAGCGGTGCCGCGTCGGCGATCAGCGCGCGAGCCGCGGCCAGGACGGGCTCGGTCGACGCCGTGGCCCGGGCCAGGGTGCGGGCCCGGGTGACCCGCCCGAAATCGTCGAACCGCAGCCGCAGCGTCACCGTGCGGCCGGTGCGGCCGGCGGCGCGCATCCGCCGGGTGATCCGGTCGACGAGGTTGACCACCACCGCGTCCACCTCGGCCGGCGACATGGAATTACCCGCGCGGCCGAGCGCGCGTTGGGCACCCACCGAGCGTCGGCGCACCCCGGTGACCACCCGGCGCCGGTCGATGTTGCGGGACAGGCAGTAGAGCTGGTGGCCCATCGCGCCGCCGACCATCGCGGCCAGCGTGGTCTCCGTCAGCTCCGCCACCTGCGCGACGGTGTGGATGCCGTGGGCGCGCAGCTTCTCCTCGGTCTTGGCGCCCACCCCCCAGAGCCGGCGCACCGGCAGCGGATGCAGGAAGGCGAGTTCGCGCTCCGGTTCGACCAGCAACAGCCCGTCGGGCTTGGCCACCTGGCTGGCGACCTTCGCGAGGAACTTGGTGCGCGCAATGCCGACGGTGATGGGCAGGCCAACGCGGTCGCGGACCTGTTCGCGCAGCCGCGCGGCGATCTGCACCGGCCGGCCCGCCGTGCGCGCCAGCCCGCCGACGTCCAGGAACGCCTCGTCGACCGAGATCGGCTCCACCAGCGGGGTGGTGTCGTGGAACACCTCGAAGACCGCCGCGCTGGCCTGGGAATAGGCCGACATCCGCGGCGGGACGACGATGGCATGCGGGCACAGCTGCCGGGCCTGACGTCCGCCCATGGCGGTGCGCACCCCGAAGGCCTTCGCCTCGTAGCTGGCCGCGAGCACGACGCCGCCGCCGACGATGACGGGGCGGCCACGCAGCGCAGGGTCGTCGCGCTGCTCGACCGAGGCGTAGAACGAGTCGAGGTCGGCATGCAGGATGGAGGCACCGCCGGACACGAACACATGTTCGCACCGGGGTCCGACAGCGAGGTGTCGGGCGCGCCGAGGTCGACGTTTTGCCGGAAGTTACTCGCAGGAAGCGGCCCAAACTCACCTTTGGGCGAGATGCGAGGGGGTGCCGTAGATGCTGGCCATCCAGATGTGGGTCAGGGTCTCGACGAGGCGCTCCGGGGCGACGGCGGCCTGCTCGTCGGAGATCGCGGCGATCATGGCGCGCTCGTTCATCTGGTTGAGCGCGGTCGCGAGGTCCTGGGCGGGCATGGTGTCCGGGGCGGCACCGCGATGGCGTTCCGCGGCGATCAGCGCGGCCGTCTGGTCGATCCATTTCTGCATGAAGCCCGACCACAGTTCGCGGACCTCGGGATTGGTCGATATGGCCTCGGCGCCGGCGCGGGCCAGCACCGGGTCGGCGGCGAAGGAGCTGAAGAACGTGTGGATGCCGTCGCGAAATGCGCGGCGCGGGTCCGAGGGCACGGCGCTGATGTCGGACAGGCCGGAGTCGGCGCGCTGGATCAGCGGATCGAGCAGCGAGAGGAGCACCGCCTCCTTGGACGGGAAATAGAAGTAGAACGTGGGGCGGGACAGTCCGGCGCCCTTGGCAAGGTCGACCACGGAGATGTCGGCGAAGGACCGCTCCTGCAGCAGTCGGCGAGCGGTCGCCAGGATCGCTTGTTCGCGGTCGTCGCCCGAGGGGCGGACGGGCCGACGGCCACGGTTCGCCCGGGACGGGCCCACTGTTGTCACGGTCGCCATCTTACAGGGTGTCGAACTTCTCGACGCCCGTTGACGTAGTCAACACCCTGTTGATAGCTTGTGGGCATGACGGAATATGTCGACGTTGTGATCGTCGGGGCCGGGATCTCCGGCATCAGCGCGGCCTGGCATCTGCAGGACCGCTGCCCGAACAAGAGTTACGTGATCCTGGAACGCCGGGACGACCTCGGCGGCACCTGGGACCTGTTCAAGTACCCGGGTATTCGGTCGGACTCCGACATGTTCACCCTGGGATTTCGGTTCAAGCCGTGGACGTCGGCAAAGTCGATCGCCGACGGCGCCTCGATCAAGGCCTACATCAAGGAGGCCGCCGAGGAGAACGGTATCGACCGGCACATCCGCTACGGCACCACCGTGACCTCCGCGGATTGGTCCGACGCCGAGAATCGCTGGACCATCACGTTCGAGCGCGACGGCCAGAAGAGCCAGATCCAGTGCGGCTTCGCCTTCGCCTGCAGCGGCTATTACAACTACGACGAAGGCTACTCCCCGAAGTTCGAGGGTTCCGAGGACTTCGAGGGCACCATCGTGCACCCGCAGCACTGGCCGGAGGACCTCGACTACGCCGGTAAGAAGATCGTTGTCATCGGCAGCGGCGCCACCGCGGTGACGCTCATTCCGGCGCTGGCCAACTCGGGCGCCGGCCATGTGACGATGCTGCAGCGCACGCCGACCTTCATCGGCTCGCTACCGGAGGTCGACCCGGTCGCGGTGCAGTCCAACAAGTATCTGCCCGCCAAGTTGGCCCACTTCGTCAACCGGTGGAAAGCGATCAGTTTCAGCACCGGGCAGTACCAGTTCGCTCGGCGCTTCCCCGACAAGATGCGGCAGATCCTGCTGACGATGGCCAAGCGCAGCCTGCCCGACGGCTTCGATGTCGACAAGCACTTCAGTCCCAGCTACAACCCGTGGGATCAGCGACTGTGCCTGGCACCCAACGGCGACCTGTTCAAGACCATCCGGCGGGGCAAGGCCGACGTGGTCACTGACACCATCGAGCGATTCACCAAGACCGGTATCAAGCTGACCTCCGGCCAGGAATTGCAGGCCGACATCATCATCACCGCAACAGGTTTGAACATGCGCCTGTTCGGCGGGGCGTCCGTGACGCGCAACGGTGAGCCGGTCGATATCGCCGAGCGCATGACCTACAAGGCCATGATGCTCTCCGACATCCCCAACATGGCGTTCACCATCGGCTACACCAACGCGTCCTGGACGCTGAAGGCAGACCTGGTGTCCGAGTACGTGTGTCGGCTGCTCAACTACATGGACCAGCACGGCTACAGCACGGTCGAGCCGAAGCATCCCGGCCCCGAGGTCGAGGTGCTGCCGTTCACGGACTTCTCGCCGGGATACTTCCAGCGCGCGTTGGACCAGCTGCCGAAGTCCGGGTCCAGCGGGCCGTGGAAGGCCAAGCAGAACTACTTCTTCGACATCCGGGCGATCCGTCGCGGGCGCGTCGATGACGATGCGCTGCACTTCACCAAACACCGTGCGGCGCAGCCGGTCTCGGGCTAGTCACCGGATCGGCTTCGCCCAGGGTGCCCGCCGGCCGACTAGATGACGACGATGCCGTCGTCGTCGCTGTGGACGACCTCGCCCGGGCGGAACGTCACGCCGCCGAAACTCACCTCGACGTCGCGCTCGCCGGCGCCGGTCTTGGTGCTCTTGCGCGGATTGGTGCCCAGTGCCTTGATGCCGATGTCGAGGGTGCGCAGGATCGCGGAGTCCCGCACCGCGCCGTTGATGATCAGCCCCGCCCAGCCGTTGGACCGGCCGAGTTCGGCGATGACGTCGCCAACCAGCGCTGTGTGCAGCGAGGCGTCGCCGTCGATGACCAGCACGCCGCCGTCGCCCGGCTCGGACAACACCGACTTCAGCAGCGCATTGTCCTGGAAACAACGCACCGTGCTGATGGGTCCGGCGAACATCGACCGGCCGCCGAACTGACGGAGTTGGAGGTCGCAGCTGCGGACCTCGGGCCCGATCTCGTCGACCAGATCGGCGGTGGCGCGCGGTTCAACAGTCACGCCGAGAAATCCTACCGACCGATGGCGGCGGCGATGATGTCGTGTACGTACTGCGCCAGCCCGGGTTCGGCGTTGTCGTAGTAGCTGGTGAACCGCGCGTCCTGCAGATACATCCGGCCCAGGGACAGGTGCATGTCGTCGTCGCAGTCGTAGAACCGCTCGATGCTCGCGCGATGGCGGCGGGCCAGTGCGCATGCCGCGTCCGAGTCGGGTGCGACGCCGGCGCGCTGGGCGGCCGCGAGGTCGTGCAGCAACTCGGTGCCCTCGTCGCGGATGTCGATCCAGTCCTGCTTGGTCAGCTGCGCGCTGCGCCGCTGGGATTGGCGCCACACGTCGGTGTCGCCCCAACGCTGCTGGGCCTCCCGCTGATATTCGGTGCCGACGACGGTGGTGCCGAAGACCTCGACCTGCTCCTCGGCGGTCAGCTGGATCCCTTCTCGATGTGCGTTCATGAGTTCCTCCACGGCGTTGATGGTGTGGCGCAGCTGTTCGGCGCGGTCTCGCAGGACCCCCAGCTGCCTCTCCAAGCGGGCGACCACGTCGGCCGACGGGTCGTCGAGCAGGACGCCGATCTCTTCCAGCGACAAACCGGTGGCGCGGAACGCCAGCGCCAGGTGTAGGCGCTCGACGTCGGCGTCGGTGTAGCAGCGGTAACCGGCCGGGGTCCGCCGACTGGGCACGACCAGACCGATGTGGTCGTAGTGGTGCAGCGTGCGAACCGAGACTCCGGTCAGGTCGGCGACGATGCCGACGGTTCTGGCGTCCATGACGCCACTATTGACCCTGACGTGGCGTCAGAGTCAAGGAGTTTGTCAGCTTTCGTCGGCCTGACGGCGCAGCCGCCGCACCCACAGGATGGCCAGCAGCGTCACGGCGAAGGCGGCCAGGAACGGCACCGGCGACCGGGAACCGCTGTCCAGCTGCTCGGGCGCGGGCCGGGGCACCGCGTTGCCCGCCCGCTCGACGGCGGACTTCGCCTGTGCGGCAGCCTCTTTGGCGCCGTCCGGGAGCGCGGAGCCGTTGCCGGCGGCTCGGGCGGCCGGGGTGACCGGAGGGGCCGGAGGGGCCGGAGGGGCCGGGGGCACCGAGCGCGGGGCGGCCGCGGGCGGGGTCGGCGCGGGCGCAGCGGGCGGCGGGGTGGCGGCAGCCGGTGGCGGTGGTGGCGGAGCCTTCTTTGCCGGGGCCTTCTTCGCGGGGGCCTTCTTGGCCGGGCCCTTCTTGGCGGGGGTGGCCTTGGCGGCCTTTTTGGCCGGTGACTTCTTGGCCGGCGTCTTCTTCGCGGCCTTCTTCGCAGCGGGCTCAGAGGCGGGCGCTGCGGCGGGCCCATCGGGTGCTTGCGACGTCGGTTCCGGGCGTTCGTCGGGGTTGTCCCGCTCGTCGGCCATGTGGGCTGCTCCTTTGCAGATTCGTCGTCACCGATCACCGGCAGTGCCCCCATCATGCCAGGCGGGGACGCCTGCCGATCCGGTCAGCCGGTCACGGTCAGGCCGGCGGCGAGCGTGAGCGCCACGGTGAGCAGCGCCAGTTCCACCATCGATCGCCGCAACGAGTCCTGCGCACCGACCCGGTGCGCCCGCGCCGCACGCAGCCAACCGCCGCGATGCGCCCACGCCAGGACCAGTACTACCGCCGTGACCACGACCTTGGCAAGCAGCACCCGGCCGTACCCGGTCTGAAACACCGCGCCCGCCGAATCCAACGCGCCGAGCGCCGTCAGCACACCCGTGGCCACCAGCACGGCGACGCCGGGCAAGGCGTACCGGGAGAACGTCGGCAGCATGCGGGCCCACTGGCCGCGGGCCGACACCGTCAGTGCCAGGGCGGCCAGGGTGCCGAACCACAGCGCCGCGGCCAGGGAATGCACCACCACCGACATCGACGTCAGCACCCCGTCGGAGACATGCCCGGTGACCGCGCGGGCGGCGATGCCGGCCGCCGCCATGCCGGTGATCGCGACCGCCGCGGTGGGCGAACGGGGCATCGAGAGCGCCAACGCGCCGACCAGCCCCGCGACGACGACGCTGAAAAGGGCGGCGCGCCCCGGCGCGGTGCCCCAGGCGAAGTCGACCAGCGTGGACAACGAAAGGCCGGCGACCGCGGTGCCGCTGATCTCGGCCGCCGCCAGCAGCGTCCGCGCGAGCTCGGCGAGCAGCCAGATCCCCGCGGCCACCACCAGCGGTACCGCGGCGCGGTCGGTCAGCTCGGCGCGGTAGCGGGGCCCGTCCAGGCGCGGGACCAGCACCAACCCCAGGCATACCGCGGCGCCGAGGTCGGCGGCCGCGCGCACCCCCGTCATCGCCGGGGCGAGCTGACCGGCACTGACCAGCCACGCCAGCGCCGTGGCCGCGGCGACGAGCGCTGCGCCGAATCCGAGCGCCGCCACGCGGGACCGGATCCGGCGGTCGGTCACGTGCGGCGCCGGACGGCCCAGACGACGGCGCCGATCACGACCAGAATCGCGCCGACGGCGAACGGCCAGACCAACGTGGCGGAGTCGCCGGAGTCGGTGTTTCCGGGGGCGTCAGGGGCGTCGGCGGGGGCCGGCGCCGGTTCGCCGGGGCCGGCCTCGGTCAGCTCGAAGGACCAGGACCCGGAGACCACATGGCCGTCCGCCGAGGTGGCGCGGTAGTTCACGGTGTAGGTGCCGGCGGGGCCCAGCGGCCGCACCGCGACACTGATGACCCGGTCTTCCACGACAGGCTCGCCGTCGGCCCACATGTCGCCGTCGGGCCCGACGACCGTCATCGCCGCGAACGTCGGCTGCATCGGTTCGTTGAACGTCGCGCTGACCCGCTGCGGCCCGGCGGCCACCGAGCTGCCGTCGGTCGGGTCGGTGCCCACCAAGGTGGCGTGGGCGCCCGCGACAGCGGTGCCGGCGAAGGCGAGCAGCGCCACCAGGAGGGCCACCACGACAGGGCGGATTCGGCGGAGTGCAACGGAGGTCATGGCCACACTTTCTACGTACTGCGGGGTCGGGGAGGACCCGGCGTGCTCACATCACGCCGAGCCGTGCCATCAGGTCGGCGTCGATGCCGTCGAGTTGGTCGGAGATCGCCGTGTGCGCGGCGCGGCGCTGACCGGCCGGCATGTTCTCGGCCGCGGCGACCGCCGCGGACAAGTCGGTGAGCCGACCCGTCATCGCCTCGACGAACTTCTTCGTCTCGGCGTCCTTGGGCGCCTTCTGGGCCACCGTGGACAGCGTGCGCTCGGCGCCGGCGATCCGCGCCGACAGCTCACCGCCCTGGCCGGAGAACTGCCCGAGCTGGCTCAGCGGCACCCCCAACCGGTCCGCGCGTCGCTCGTCGAGGAAGCCGCGGGCCGCCGTGGCCGCGCGGTAGACCAACGGGATCAGCACCGGCGCCAGCAACCGGGCCACGGTCAACAGCCGCCGGACCCGGGTAGGGGACAGCAGCTTGCCTTCGCGGGCGGCCTTGAGCTGGGCCTCGGCGACTTTGAGCGCCGCGCGGTCGCTGTCACGCTGGGCTCGCAACTGGGCCCTGGCGGCCTTGTCCTGGGCGCGCTGCTCGGCCTTGAACCGCCGCACCTCGTTCTTGGCTTCGAGCTTGGCCTCCAACTTGGCTTTCGCCTTGAGGGCCCTGGCCTCGGCGCGACGCGTCGCACGACTCTTGCGCTTCTTGAACAGCGCCATTCCGGCCGCCTTCCGTGGTGTTTGCGCACTTTTGCCGAGCCGCCGCGGGGAGCCCGACGACTCTGCGCCAACCCTAGCGCCTGGTGCTATACGGAAAATCGCCACCTGCGGATATGCCACAATGGCCGAGGACGATTCAGCGCGGAGCGAATCCGCAGGACGACGGAACAGGGCAAAGTGGACGGGTCGCGGGTGCGGAGCGCGGCGGTCAGCGGGCTGATCGCATGCGGTCTGCTGGTCGGCGGCGTCGGCGGCGTGGGTTTGGCGGTCGCAACCGCCGCGCCGGGTGACGACCGCGGAACCGACAGCAAACCCCGTGACCGTGCCGAACGCGGCGAGCGGACCCAGCGCTCCGGGGACCGCGCGACCTCCCGTCGCACCGAGCGCGTTTCACGCGGTCCGGCGGGCACCCGGGACTCCGCGAAGGCGGGCCCCCGCAAGTCCGACCGCGAGCCCGGAACCCAGCAGACCGGATCCCAGCGCGAGCGCGGCGATGCCGGCCGCCGGGCGTCCACATCACGGCTGGGTGCCCGAGCCGGCGACGACACCGAGACCGGCTCGTCGGCGCGGCTGGAGCGGGAGCGACGCAAGCTCGAGCGCCGCGCGTCCGCCGCGGGCCGGACCGACTCGGACGACCCCGTCGAGAAGCGCTTGACGAAACTCGCGCGCAAGCACGACTCCGCTGGGCGCAATCCCGGCCTCGCCCGGACCGATGACGCGGCCGATGCCGTCGCCGAGGACGCGGCCGAGGACGGCAGCGTCGACGGTCGGGCGCACCGGGCGGGCTGGCACCGCCATGGCTGGCGCGGAAAACACAAGGATCGCTGGACGTTTCCGGGTGGCTCGGGGCATTCGCATTGGGACCGCGACCGCGACTGCGGCGGATCCGAACCCGAGGAGCCGACCGATCCCGAGGTGCCGGAGGTCGTCGTGGGCGGGATCAGCGGCGGTGACGGCAGCACGCAGATCGACTGGGGCAGCGCCGGCAGTGCCGACAGCGCCGCGGAAACCGACGAAGCCGCCGAGGAACCCACGCGGACGCTCGACCTGGAGGCCCTGGCCGCCGCCGTCGCGGCCGAGGATCCCGCCGCGCCGGCGGCACCCGCACCGGTGCCGGTGGCGCCGCCCGTCGCGGTGGCCGCGCTCGCCGCGCCGCCCGTGGTGGTGATCCCCGGGCCCGCCGCAGCTCCGCAACCGGCCGCCCCGCCGCCGGCCCCGCCGTCCCCACCGGCGTCCTCGCCGACGGTGGAAGCCGCGGGCAGCGACCAGGTGGTGTCCGCGGCCCCCGTCCTGCCCGCGTCGTTCCGGGCCGGGTACCCGGAGTACCTGCGCACCGCGGCGACGGCGGAGATCATCTTGGTCGCATTGTCGGGTGCGGCCGGACTCGCCGGGCTGACCGCGGCCGGCGGACTGCTGGGCTACCGGCAGGCGAAAGCCGGTCACGCAGTCCGCGCCGCAGGTACGGCACGTTTCCTACAGTGACGGCTTCCCCGCTGGAAGCATGAAGGCATGAAGGGAGGAACATGCCGGCGAGTCGACGCGTGACGCGGGCCGTTGGGGAAGTGCTCGATCTGGCGCCGCGGCGCGGCCAGGTGTCGCTGCACCGCCTGGTGGAGGCCGTCGGCGCCGCCCGCGGACGCACCGTCGAGATCAAGATGGCGGATCTTCCCGACGGAGTGTGCGGCCAATGGCGTCAGTACGCCGACCGCGACGAGTTTCTCATCCAGCAGGGACTGCCCACCTGGGAGCGCACCCTGGCGCACGAACTCGGCCACCTGGTGCTCGGCCACGAAGGCATCGCGGTCGCCGACATGGCCCGGATGACCTCCGAGGTCGCCGGCGACGATCTGATCAGTTACATGCTCAATCAGCGGACGGGCTGCATGGGGCCCGGCGGCGAGGACGTCGAGCAAGAGGCCGAGGACTTCGCCGCGCTGCTCATCTATCGGCTGGGCCGGATGCCGTCGGATCGCTCGTCGATTGTGCAGGTCCGGCTCGGCGAGGCGTTTGGTTGACGGTTTGGGTGATCGCCGGTCTGCTCGCGATGGCCACCGGCGTCCGCATCGGGTGGGCTCTGGTCAACAAGCAGTCCCTGGTCAGCGCGGCGATGATCGTCGCCCTGGGCAGCCTGGCCCTGGTCGCCGCGCTCAACTGGGCGCCCCTGACCCTGCTCATCGATACCGGGTTGGGCTGGCCGAACCTGGCGGTCGGGGTGAGCCAGGTGGCATTGATCGCCTGCGCCGCCGGCAGCTGCGTGATGATCACCAGCGTGGCATCGCTGCGCAGCGCCGTGGCGATCCGTCGAATTGCGTTGCTGCAGTACGGTTTGGCCGCCGTTGTCGCGGTCGTGACGTTGACGATGTTCTTCCGGGCGGGCCGGCAACCGGAGATGGCGCCCGCGGAGTACCTCGCCCAGAACCTCGGTACCTCCGGGATGTCGCTGCCGTGGTTGGTGCCCCTGCTGTACGTGATGCTCGCGTTGACGCTCGTGGCCTGGGCCGGGGTGCGGCACTCGAACAGCAGTCGCCGCGGGCGCGCGTTGTTTGTGTTCACCCTCGGCATCGCGTTGATCCTGCTCGCCAGCGCCTTCTTCCTGTTGCGCGCGGTCAGCGACACCCCGCTGATCGGCGTCGGCACCGCGGTGGTGTTGCTGGGCAGCGCCATGGCGGTGGTGGGCGCCGGCTCGCTGTTGCCGACGGTCGAGGACTGGTTCGCCGGGCGACGGGAACTCCAACTCATTGCGCCGCTGCAACAGGAACTCGAGCGGCGCCAGCCGGACATCGGCATCGGGGTCCGACCGCGGGGCCCGGTGGTGTTCCGGGTGGCCGAGGGGTTGTCCCGCATCTCCGACGCGTTGTTCCTGGAGGCGACCGCGGCCCAACGGCAGCGGACGTCTGCGGCGTCGGCCCTGCCGGGCGACGACGACGCGCCGGCGGAGGATGAGTACGCGCGACCGGACGTGGCACCGGTCGACCAGGCGCGGGTGATCGCGGAATGGGTCTACGCGGGGCGTCCGGGCGGTGCCGAAGCCGCGGACTTCCCGGGCGCCAGGTGGTTACGCCAGCCGGACAGTTACTCCGACCGGGAGTGGATCATCGAGATCGCGCGGCAGTACCGCGACCTCGATGCCTAGTCGAGCTGCTCCTTGCGGCGCAATTCCTCGGCCTTCTGAACCAGGTCCTGCTGAGCCTCCGGGGAAAGGCCGACCGTGCGGGCGGCGACGCGGCGTACGCCCTCGTCGCGCATGTGGGCCAGCCAGGTCAGTTCCTTGTCGAGCTTCTCGTAGTACTCGTCGTCGGTGAAGTAGGCCGGCTTGATCCGGAAGAAGTTCGCGAGGGCGGCCATGGTTGCCGCCGAGGGATTGGTGCGATTGCCCGAGCGAAGCTGCGACAGGTATGGCGCGGACATGGTTACGCCCTCGGCCTTGAGGGCTCCGATCACCTCGGCGGAGGTATGGGGCCCCCGGCCGGGCGGATATACCGTGTCGAACAATCGGTTCAATCGCGCAGCGAACGTTGTACTCATGCTTTCTTGGGACCTCCACATTCGCGCTGCACAACCGCCAATTAGCGTATTTGCTGATCATCGTAGCGATAGATGCGCTCTTAACCAAGTGCAAACCATCAAAAAATTGACGGCCGACGCAAGATAAGGTAGCAGTAGAACGCCGGAGAATGCGCTTACCGCCCGAAATCGGGTCGGCCATACTCTGCAGCAGGGGAAATGAGGCGGGGGGCCCGCGCGTTGTTGCGCGGTTTGTTCGCCAAGACGAGCCGTCGAGTGTGCAGGGACTTCGCCCGGCAACGACGGTCAATGCCGCACGGCCAGAGTGCGAATCTTTGCTGGTGGGCGGATCGGGTGGCCCGGCAACGGAGCCTTCGCAGCGCCTGCCGGCGGTGCCACGGCAAACCTCAGGCGGTGTCCAACGCGTCGTCGGGGTCCGGCCGGTCCGCTGCGTGGGGGGTGTTCGCGCCAGGTGCTCGGCGCCGGCGGATCGCCGTGACGGTGCCGGCTGCGCAGGCCGCCACGGCGGTGGTCGCGGTGATCACGACCGCCGCGATGTGCCAGCCCAGGGCGGAGTAGAACAGCATCCACAGCCCGAACAGCAGGAACAGGACGCTGGCCATGGCATGCAGGAACCGCTCGGGGAGCCGGCGGTGCAGCAGCCGGCCAGCCAGGATCGCGACGCCATCCGCGAGCACCATGCCGATGGTGGCGCCCAGCCAGACCCCGGCCCAGTGGTTGTCGCTGGCCAGCGCGACCGTGGCCAACATCGTCTTGTCGCCCAGCTCGGCGAGGACAAACGACGAGATCACCGCGAACAGGATGAACCGGGGTTCGGCGACGGGCTTGGCCTCGTCGTCGGAGCCGCCGCCCTCGCGCCACGTCCACACCGCGAACGCCAGGAAGGCGATCGCCGCGGCGAACGCGATGGGGCGTTCCGGCAGGGCCATCCCCAGGAAGTGTCCGATGGTGACGGAGAGCCCGTGGACCAGGAACGCGGCGATCCCCACTCCGGTGAGGACCACCCACCAACGGTGCCGCAGGGCGTAGGTCATGGTGATCAGCTGCGACTTGTCGCCGAGTTCGGCCACGAACACCACGCCGAGACTGATCAGGGTGGCTGCGAGCACGGAAACGACCTTTCGACGGGTGGTCGGGATGCGCAGGCACCACCGGCCATTCGTCGAAGGTCTCGCCCACCGAAGATGCTCGTTCGGTTCGCCGGCCGGGCTTTCGCCAGTATGTCGACACGACGATTGGGGGCTACTCCCCTTCGCTGACTCCATCAGCATACGGACGCTCGAACGGGAAGGCCAATGTTCGGGCTGCCGTACTTGGGGATTCGGTTGCCGACGGGATCCCTACGCGGCCAGCAACATCGCGAGTATCGCGGTATCCGGATGACTGATGGGGTCGACGCCCACCCGACTGACCATCGATGTCACCGTGCCGTCGGACTCGGCCTCCACCCACGCGGCGCGATGTTCGAGACCCAAATGCGGTAGCCCCGGCAGCAATACGCAACCGGACGCCGCCCCCGCGCACTCCGGCAGCGAAGGCACGGTTTCCGACGGCGGATGCAGCATGAGCAACGCCGGTGGGGTGTGATCCGCGAAATGTCCTGGTGCGATGGCAGAGTCACCGACCACCGGGCCCTCGGCTAGCACCAGCCCGACGGTGTCCGGCGGGGGTGTGTCGGGCACCTCCTCGCGGACACCGAAAACGGTTGTGGTGGAGAGCAGTCCGGGTAGCGACGCGACCCGGACGGCCGCCATCAACAGCTGCGCCCATTCCTTGGTGGAATCGGGCCAGCGGCCGGACACCAGAAACCCCTTGAGGGCGCCACGAGAATGAAAGGGGGCGAGCTCGATAGCTCGCCCGGACCCTGTTTCCATCTATGCCTCCGCGCTTCCGAGCTGCTGTTTGCGACACGACTGCGGGTCGGTTGGTTCAGAATGCGGTACAACCCCGCTGGCACGCAAGGGGACCCGAGTGCCAGTCGGTGAGCGGCGACGAAGTCACCAGCGGGTCAACGCAATCGGGGCGCCGCGCTTGCGCGCGACGCCCCGAGGGAATTCGTTGGGTAACGGGCCCGTAACGGGCCGCGGTTTGCCTAGGCCGGCGGGTAAACGCCCATGCCCTTGGCCTTCTCGGTCTGCCAGAAGATGTCGGCGATCTCGTCGATGGTCTTGAGCAGCTTCTCGGCGACGGCGATGTCGGTCGACTTCTTGACGTCGCCGGCACCGTGCACGCCGTCCCAGAACAGCTGGTGCAGATTGGGGAACTGCTCGAAGTGCTCCTTGGCGAAGAAGTCGGCCCAGAGCACCATCAGGTGGTGCTTGACCTCCTCGGCGCGCTGCTCCTTGATGAGGATGGCGCGCGTGCGGAAGTGCTCGTCGTCGGAATCGTGGAACTTCTGCAGGGTCTTGAGGCACGACAGCGCCTCGATCTTGGCCTGGGCGGGGTCGTAGACACCGCAGTACAGGTCACAGTGGGCGTGGGCGGGAGTGGCGTTGTTGAAGAGTCGATGCAGCATGGGTTCTAACTTACCCTCAGGGCATGGCGGGTAACCATAGAGTCTGGCGCTGGCCTTTGCGCCGGTTCGTCGTCGTGGAGGATTCGATGCGCCCGACCCTGAGCCCCGGCGACGGCCTGCTGGGGTGGCGCGGTGGCCGTCCCCGCCGCGGTCAGGTACGCGTCTTCCAGGACCCCACGCTGCCGTCGCGGTGGCTGGTGAAGCGGGTGGGCCAGGTGCACGGGTCGCGTCGTGCGGCGACATTCGAGGCCTGCTCGGACAATCCGAGCGCACCCGGGGTGGTCGACTCGAGACGGTTCGGCTTGGTGCCCGCCGCGGGCAGCTACCGAGTGATCTATACGGCACGCGCGAATCGGCGCCCGCGCCCCGCGGCACGTTGAATCGCCACGCAGGCGGCCGACGGCGAGGGCGACGGCTTCGACCGGCGCCGCAACCTTACGAGACTCAGTACAGGACGATCAGGGCGAGGATCCCGAGCAGGACGACGGCCACTACGCCCGCGCGCAACAGCGCGAGCAGGTAGGACCGGTTGCACGTGGACGAGTACCAGTGCGACGGCTGCGTGCCGGAGTGTGGACCAACCGGTTGTGTCGTCATCGCCCGACGCCGACCTGTGGATTCAAGGCTGCCCCCAGTGAGATCAGTCACAGAAGTCTGTTGTGACGGCGATCATAACGCTTGGATCTGCAATGAAGAAATCGGGCCGACCAGCTCCGGCTGGGAGGCCGCCGAGGCGCGTGCGGCGGGCCGATTTCGCTCCGCGCCGACTCGGTTGTTAGCGGACCCGGCGTTTCGCCGGGTTGGCTATCCACAGCGGACGCCGTTTAGGCCGTAATTTCCGAGGCGAGGTGGGGTCGGGCGCGCAGAGGTCCTGTGGATAAGCCTGTGGAAACTGTGGATAGCCGCGCCTTCGCTGGAATTCGGTGCGCGGTGCCCGGCGGTGCCGCAGACGGCTGACCGCCGTGTGACAGTCGTGACAGGATCGAGGGCATGGACGAGGTATCACAGGTGCAAGTCAGTGCGCTCCCGACGCAGTTCGGCGGCGACGCCGTCCTGCTCGACGTCCGTGAGGATGACGAGTGGCAGCAGGGGCACGCGCCGGAGGCGCTGCACATCCCGATGGGCGACGTACCGGCCCGGATCGCCGAGATCGACTCGGGCAAGGAGCTGTTCGTGATCTGTCAGGCCGGGGGTCGGTCCCTGCGCGTCGCCCAGTATCTGCAGGCCAACGGCTATCAGCCGGCGAACGTCGAGGGCGGCAAGCTGGCGTGGCAGCAGGCCGGCCGACCGGTGGTCACCGACTCGGGTGCCCCCGGCACCGTCTGATGCCTCGCGGTTGTCGGCCGAGCCCAGGGCCGGCCGGGTCGGCGCTGGTTAGGCTGGTCCGGTGATCCAGGTCTGTTCCTCGTGCAGCACCCGGTGGAACGTCCGCGACAAGCAGCGGGCGTGGTGCCCGCGGTGCCAGGGCAGGCTGCTGCCGCCGGATACGGCGGCAGCGTCGGCGGCCCCCTCGGGCTGGAGCAGGCCCGGCTCGACAAGTGGCGCGGCGCGCCCGCCCGGCCAGTCGGCGAAGCTGCCGCCCGGGTTGCGCTGGATCGCGGTGCGGCCCGGGGCCCCACCGCCGCCGCCGGCGCGGCGGCGTCCCCTGGGCCCCACGCCGCGGTACGACTTCATCCCGCGCTGGAGCCTGCCGGATCCGGTCACGTTCGGGGTGGAGCCCTCGACGCCCGCTCTCACCGGTCCGACGGCCACCCAGGTTCGACGTGTGCTGACCGCCACCGCCGTGGTGCTCGCCGCGGCGGCGCTGATCTACCTGCTCCGGTATGTCCTGTTGCTGGTCAACCGGACCGTGTTGATCAATTCGGTGATCGCGGCCGGCGCCACGCTGCTGGGCATCCTGGCCAGCGTGGCCGCGCTGGCGGCGGTGATCACCTGCTGGGTGGTGATGACGCGCTGGCTCATCGCCCGGCGGACGCAATTGTTCGCGCACCTGGGCCGCACCGACCGGCCGACCTCGGCGCTGTGGGCCGGCTGCATGGTGCCGCTGGTCAACCTGTTCTGGGCGCCGGTGTTCGTCATCGAGACCGCAACGCTCGAGGGGCTCTACCGACGCCTGCGGAAACCCATCGTGACCTGGTGGTTGCTGTGGGTGCTCAGTGCTCTGGTGTCGGTGGTCGCGTTCCTGACGTTGTTCTCGTTCGGCTGGATCAGCATCGCGCTGAACACCTCGGCGCAGGGGATCGCGGACAACACCGTCGCGATGGTCTGCGCCTACCTGGCGGCGTTGGCGGCCGTCCTCGCCCTGGGCCGGGTCTACCGCGGGTTCGAGGCCAAACCGGTGGAACGACCGGCGCACCGGTGGGTCGTCGTCGGTGCCGGATCGGCGGGCGCCGCACCGCCCGAACCGGTTGCCGCGACGGCCGGCGCGCCGCGCGACGTCGACCGTCCGGTTGAGCCGACGGGCCGGGAACCGGCAGCATAGGGGCCATGGAGTTGGCCGGCGAAGCCTCCGCAGCGCACCCATTCGTGGTGGCGCACCGCGGCGCGTCGGCCGACCGCCCGGAGCACACGGTGGCGGCCTACGAACTGGCCCTGCAGGAGGGCGCCGACGGGGTCGAGTGCGACGTTCGGCTGACCCGGGACGGCCATCTGGTGTGCATCCACGATCGCCGGGTGGATCGAACCTCCTCGGGCACGGGTCTGGTCAGTGAGATGACGCTGAACGAGTTGCGCCAGTTGGACTTCGGCGCCTGGCACGGCAGCCGGCGCGACGACGGCGACGTGGGCGACACCGGTCTGCTGACCCTCGAGGAGTTGGTGCGGCTGGTGCTCGACTTCAAGCGCCCGGTCAAGTTGTTCATCGAGACCAAACACCCGGTGCGCTACGGCGGCCTGGTGGAGAGCAAGGTGTTGGCCCTGCTGCACCGGTTCGGGATAGCTTCCCCGGCCTCGGCGGACCTGTCGCGCGCCGTCGTGATGTCGTTCTCCGCCGCGGCGGTGTGGCGGATCCGGCGGGCCGCTCCGATGCTGCCGACCGTGCTGCTCGGGGAAACCTCCCGTTACCTGGGCGGCAGCGCCGCGACCACCGTCGGCGCCACCGCCGTCGGGCCGTCGATCGGCACGTTGCGCGAGTATCCGGAGTTGGTGGACCGGGCCGCCGCGCAGGGGCGTGCGCTGTACTGCTGGACCGTGGACCACTACGAGGACGTGCGGTTCTGCGCCGACCTCGGCGTGGCGTGGCTGGCCACCAACCATCCCGGGAGGACCAAGGATTGGTTGCAGAACGGCCTGACCGGGGCCGGCCGGGATTGACCTAGAGGGCGCCGCCGGCGGCGGCCGGGGCCGTGCTGTCGGCCGGGCCCGCCCCGAGCTCGCGGGCCACGTAGTCCTCAAGGTCGAACAGGTTGTCACCGGCGCGATCGGCGATGCGCAGCAGGGTGGTCATCGTCGAGACCTCCTCGACCTGTTCCTTGAGGAACCAGCCCATGAACTGCTCGCCGAGGTAGTCGTGTTCGTCGCGGGCGGCCGCCGCCAGCGCGACGATGTTCTCCGTGACGGCGCGCTCGAGGTCCAGCGCCAGCGCCACCGCCTCGCGGGCGGAGACAAAGTCATTGCGGACCGGGTCGATGCCCGGGATCTCGACGTCCGCCCCGCGGTCGAGGAGATAGCGAACGAACATCATCGCGTGGTTGCGCTCCTCGACGGCCTGCCGGTAGAAGAACGCAGCCAGCTGCGGGAGGTCGGCGGAGTCGAAGTGCACGGCGATCGCAACGTATTGCTGAGCGGCGGTGAACTCGTCGCGAACCTGGTCGCGGAGCAGGCCGTGGAACTTCGTGTCGAGGTCGTCGTCGCGGATCATGATCACCAACATACTGCCTGGTCAGCGCCCCTGTCATGCAAGGTAACGCTTAGTTCGGACAGCTTGTCCTAAGTTAGGTTACCCAACTTGGGCACGGCGCGGGCGCGCCGATGAGCAGTTAGCTGATCACTCCGGGAGCAGGGTCACGGTGCCGCCGGCCGGGGTGGGTGCGGTGGGGTCGGCCGACGGCGTCGAGTTCAATTCCCGGTCCACGAAGTTCTCCAGGTGGAACAGATTGTCGCCGGCGCGTTCGACGACGCGCAGCAGCGTCGTCATGGCCGCGACCTCCTCGACCTGTTCCTTGAGGAACCAGCCCATGAACTGCTCGCCGAGGTAGTCGCCGCTGTCCCGGGCCGCCCGGGCCAGCCGCGTGACCTGCTCGGTGACCGCGCGCTCCTGGTCGAGCGCCAACTCGACCGGTTCGCGGACCGAGGCGAACTCGGTGGTGACCGCAGGCACTGGCGGGATCCGCACCGGCGCACCCTTGTCGAGGAGGTACCGGACGATCATCATCGCGTGGTTGCGTTCCTCGACCGCCTGCCGGTAGAAGCGCTTGGCCAGCTGCGGCAGGTCCGCGCCGTCGAAGTACACCGCCACCGCGGTGTACTGCTGGGCGGCGGTGAACTCGTTGCCGACCTGCTCGGCGAGCAGGTCAAGGAAGGTCCCGCCCGAGGCGTCGCGGTCGTCCGGAAGACTCGTCACCACCGCGAGCCTAGTGAGCCGGTGGCCTCACGGCTGCGCATCGAGGACCGACTGGGGCACCGGGGCGTCGGCGGCCAGTGCCCCGAACAGCGCGCCGGCCACCTCCTCGTCCCAGGTCACGACGGCGCCGGAGCTCGTCGAGCTGTATGAGCCGATCGGCACCGTGACGGTCACCGGCGAGCCGCGCAGCGCCCAGCCCAACCGCGCCAGATCCCAGACGTGGTCGTCGGTGTCGACGGCGATCGCGTCGGCGGCGGCCCGCGGCACCGCGTACCAGCGCCACGGGTTGAGCCACACCGACGGGCTGGCTGCGCGGTGCAGCAATGCGGTCATGAACTGGCGTTGGTTGACCATCCGGTCGAGGTCGGCGCGCGGGGTGGCGCGGCTGCGTACGAAACCCAGCGCGGTGCGGCCGTCGAGTTGCTGGCAGCCGGCCGGCAACTCGATGCCCGCCAGCGGGTCGCTGATCGGCTCGGCCGGGCAGGCGGTCACTCCGCCCAGGGCGTCGACGAGGACGGCGAAGCCGCCGAACCCGACCTCGGCGTAGTGGTCGATGCGCAGGCCGGTGGCCTGCTCGACGGTCTGGGTCAGCAGCGGCGGGCCGCCCAGGGCATAGGCCGCGTTGATCTTGTCGCTGCCGTAGCCGGGGATCGACACGTAGGAGTCCCGCGGAATCGAGACCATGGTGGTCGGCGTGCTCGACCCCAGGCCGGGCAGGTGCACCAGCAGGATGGTGTCGGTGCGGCTGTTGCCCAGGTCGCCGCCGGTCGTCAGCTCGGCCTGTTGTTCCGGGGAGAGGTCGGCGCGGCCGTCGGAGCCGACCAGCAGCCAGGTGGTGCCGCGGGCCGCGGCGGGCCGGTCCGGGTAGCTCGGCAGCGCGTCGATGCGGTTCAGGGCGCGGTCGAACCACACCCCGACGCCGACGACGCCACCGGCGGCGAGCAGCACCAGGACCAGCAGGATGCGGCCCCACGGCCGGCGCTTGCGGGTCTTGCGCGGGGCCGGCGGTGGGGGCGCGGCGGGTGCGGGGGCCGGGCGCGTGCGTGCCAGCGGCGCCGCCGGGCGCGCGGGGCGCGGGCGGCGGGGCGGCGAACCTTGTGCCGGTGGCGGGGGATTGCGCCGCGGCGGCGCGGTCGGCGGTGGGGCCTGCCGCGGCGGTGCCGGGGGTGGGGGGCCCGGCGGTGGCGGTGCGCCGTACCGGGGTGGCGGGGGAGCGGATCGAACTGGCGGCGGCCCCGACGGTGGGGGCGGGGCCTGGGCGGGGAAGCCGCGGCCCGGCGCCGGGCGGTGGTGCGGGTCGCGCCGGATGACTTGCGACGGCTCACCGGGCGGCTGCGGACGACGGGCCGGGCCGGCGGGCCGCTCGGGCTGCCCGCGGCGAGGACGCTCGTCGTTCACGGCCTCAATTTACGTGGTGGCGGGCGGTTCTATGCCGAGCCAGCCCAAGTGCGGCGCCAGCAGCGCGTAACCGACGAAGGCGACGGCGTCGATCACGCCGTGCGCGATGATCAGCGGCCACAGGCGGCCGGTGCGCTGCCACACGTAGCCGAAGATCAGGCCCATCGCCAGGTTGCCCAGCCCGGCACCGAAGCCCTGGTACAGGTGGTAGAGCCCGCGCAGCACGCTCGACGCGATCACCGCGGTCACCGGATTGACCCGGAACTGCCGCAATCGGGTGAGCAGGTAGCCCACCACCACCACTTCTTCGGCCCAGCCGTTGGCGAACGACACCAGCAGCAGCACGGGAATCCGCCACCAGGTGTCCCCGAGTTCGGTCGGCACCACCGCGGCGCTCAGGCCCATCGCCCGGGCGGCCACGTACAGACCCAGCCCGGGGATCCCGATCAGCGCCGCGAGGCCGAGCCCGCCGAGCAGATCCGGCCGGCCGCGCAGCCGACCCAGTCCGATGCGCTCGGCGGTGTAGCCGCTGCGCCACAACAGATAGACCGCGAGCGCGCCCCAGGCCACCAGCTGAGTGATGTAGGCCAGGTTCAGCCCCAGGTCGATGAGGTCGAAGTAGGACCGTTTCGGGTTCAGGGCAACGGTCTGGCCGGCGAGGCCGCGCAGCACGAAGTCGATCAACTGCAGCGTCGCGGTGACGGCACTGAGGCCGAACGTGACGGCGAGGACGACGACGACCTCGATGCGCAGCGCGCGTCGGTCGTGGGCGCTCAGGCCGTCAGGTGCGCTCACCCCGCCACGGTAACGCCCGGCGCGACCGGGCACTGCGTGAGACCCGCTGCGGTCAGGGGGTTCTGCGCGCGCGCAGGCCGTTGACGAACGGGCAGCCCATCAGGATGCGGATGGCCTGGCTCAGCCCCGTCACGTCGTCGACGGGACGGGTGAACGGCAGGCGGACGTCGTGGTCGCCGTCGTCGCCCTCGACGCGCAGCCGCATCCCGTAGCGGTCCAGTCCGAGCGGGCGGACCTGGCCACCGCGCAGCGGCCGCGGCAGCTTGGCGGCGAGCCGGTCGACGATGTCGCGGTGGTCGGAGTCGATGTGGCGCAGCCAGCAGGTCTCCATGGCGCAGAACGGGTCGGGCCGGGCCTCGAGCAGCGCGCCGAGCGGTACCGATTCGGCGCCGGTGGCGTCGGCGACGACCACGGAGTCGATCTCCAGCCGCAGCAGCGTGTATTCGGTGCCGACCTGCAGCAGTGCCGGATTGGGGTCCTCGGCGGCCACCACATCGAGCGTCGGGCGCAGCATCGCCTCGGGGATCTGGAACATCCGGCCGCGGATCCAGACCAGCGACCGCACCGGCTCGCGCAGTGGCAGCGGCGCGTAGTCGGTCAGTTCGAGGACGGCTTGGATGCCCGCGGCGCCGGCGGAGACGACGTTGGCCGCCGCGACGCCGTTGACGGGGACGGTGATCGCGAAGGAACCGTCGGCGAGCAGATGGTGCACGGCCACCGATTCGGGTTCGGAACCGTCGAGAGCGATGAGGGCGCTTTGGGCGCGGATACAGGCGCTGCGGATGCGTTCCGCCGTTGTCGGCCCGGGGGTCGTCGCCAGTGTCATAGTGACCTTCCAGGTTCTGGCCGGGGTCCCGACCAGGGTCGTTCCAAGTGAGGTAAGCCTAACTTAACCAGAAACGCGAGCGGCTGCGCAAGACTTTCCCGATAGGGTCGGAGCCGTGACCGCCATCGCCTATCTCGGTCCCCAGGGGACGTTCACCGAAGCGGCGCTGGCCGGGATGACCGCCGCCGGCTTGGTGCCGGGCCGGCCGGAGGTACGACCGGTGCCCACCGACAGCACCCCGGCGGCGCTGGAGGCGGTGCGCGCGGGCAGCGCCGACTACGCCTGCGTCCCGATCGAGAATTCGATCGAGGGCTCGGTGTTGCCGACGATGGACGCGCTGGCCGCGGGGTCGGCGCTGCAGATCTTCGCGGAGTTCACCCTCGACGTGGCGTTCAGCATCGTCGTGGCGCCGGGCACCCGGGCCGCCGACGTCCGCACGGTGGCGGCGTTCCCGGTGGCGGCCGCGCAGGTCCGCCGCTGGTTGCAGGAGCACCTGCCGCACGCCGAGGTGGTCCCGGCCATCTCGAACGCGGCCGCGGCGGCCGACGTCCGCAACGGGGCCGCCGACGCGGGCGTCAGCACCGCGCTGGCCGCGCAGCGCTACGAACTGGCGTCGCTGGCCGACGGCGTCGTCGACGAGGCGAACGCCCGCACCCGCTTCGTGTTGGTCGGTCGTCCCGCGCCCCCGCCGGCGCGCACCGGCGCCGACCGCACCTCGGTGGTGCTCAAGCTGGACAACGTGCCGGGCGCGCTGGTCAGCGCGCTGACCGAGGTCAGCATGCGCGATATCGACCTGACCCGGATCGAGTCCCGCCCCACCCGGGTGGAACTGGGCACCTACGTGTTCTTCCTCGACTGCGTGGGCCATATCGAGGACAGCGCGGTGGCCGAGGCACTTACCGCGCTGCATCGACGTTGTGAAGATGTGCGATACCTCGGATCATGGCCCACAGGAACGGCGGTCGGCGCGGCGCCGCCACAACTCGACGAAGCGGCGCGCTGGCTGGCCCGGCTGCAAAAGGGAGAACCGGCGTGAGCGGACGGTTGGTACTCGTCCGGCACGGCCAGACCTACGGCAACGTCGAGAGGCGCCTGGACACCCGCCCGCCCGGCGCCGAACTGACTCCATTGGGCCGCGATCAGGCCCGGACCTTCGCCCGGACCGCCCCGGCGGCGCCCGGCTTGCTCGGCCATTCGATCGCGATCCGCGCCCAACAGACCGCCACCGAGATCGGCGGGCTGCTGGGCGTGGACCCGCTGGAGTACCCCGGCATCCACGAGGTGCAGGTCGGTGAACTGGAAAACCGCAACGACGACGAGGCGGTCGACGAGTTCACCCGGATCTACCGGCGCTGGCACGAAGGCGAACTCGACCTGGCGATGCCGGGCGGGGAGAGCGGCGTCGACGTGCTGGACCGTTACATCCCCGTGGTCAACGACCTGCGCCGGCGCTATCTCGACGAC
This sequence comes from Mycolicibacterium sp. MU0050, assembly GCF_963378085.1. Classification (GTDB taxonomy): domain Bacteria; phylum Actinomycetota; class Actinomycetes; order Mycobacteriales; family Mycobacteriaceae; genus Mycobacterium; species Mycobacterium wendilense. The sequence goes on from NZ_OY726395.1 coordinate 112,253, forward strand.
GCGAGCTGGACCGAGGACATCGTGGTCGTCAGCCACGGCGCGGCGATCCGGCTCGTCGGTGCGGTGCTGGGCGGGGTCGACGCCGCCTTCGCGCTGGACAACCACCTGGCCAACGCCGAATCAGTGGTGTTGGCGCCGATCACCGACGGCCGGTGGAGCTGCGTGCACTGGGGTGCCGTCGGCCCCCCGCTGACCCCGCAGCCCACCGTCGCGCAGACTCAGGCCGAGGACACCCAACGCGCGCCGGACCCGATGGGCTGATCGCACCCGCAGCTCACCGCGACGCAGTCGATGTCGAAGGCGTGCAGCGTCAGTTCCGGGCTTTCACACCCGTCCTCGGTGCACTCGGGACGACCCGACCAATGCCGGATGAGCGTGCCGTGGCAGTGCGCCGTCTCCGCGGCGCAGGCTCGACAACTCGTCTCCATGAGCCGTTCCTATCACCGCGGGCCGACAATGCGGCGGTGCCGCGCCTGCGAATCGGCGACTTCGTCGACCGACGACGTTCAGGCCCAGCCCAGTTCGTGCAGGCGCTCGTCGTCGATGCCGAAGTGGTGGGCGATCTCGTGGACGACGGTGATCTTGACCTCGTCGACCACCTCGGCCTCCGAGCCGCACATGTCCAGCAGGGCGTCGCGGTAGATGAAGATGGCGTCCGGTAGCGCGCCGGCGTAGTGGCTGTCGCGCTCCGTCAGGGCGATCCCCTCGTACAGGCCGAGGAGGTCGGGTTCGTCGGGGTGTCGATCCTCGACGAGCACCACCACGTTGTCCAGCCCGGCCGCCAGTTCGGGCGGGATCTGGTCCAGCGCGTCGGACACGAGCTCCTCGAAGCGCTCCGCGCTCATCTGTACCGGCATCGATCAGGCCGGTGGCGGAGCCTCGCCGGGCCCGGGTGCCGGGCCGGCCGGCGGAGCGCCAGGGGGCGGTGCGGGCGCGTCCGGCGGTGGGGGAGCGTCCGGTGGGGGCGGCGGCGCGTCCGGTGGGGGCGCGCCCGGCGCGGGCCCCGGTTCGGGGCCGGCCGCGGGTTCGGGTTCGGGCGCCTGCGTCTGTGCCTGGGTGGCGGTCGCCTGCTGCGGCGACTGCCGGCCGGCGGTGCCCTGCGAGGACGATCCCGAGCCGGCCCCGGCACCCGACGACTGCGACGAGCCGAAGTTCTGCCCGCCCGAGGACCCCGGCAGCGGGATCGGCGGGAGGTTGAGGCGTTCCGGCGGGATGGCGGGCGGCGGGACCGGCGGCTGACCGTTGATCAGCAGCGGTCCCTTGGCATCGTTGATCAGGGTCGCCCAGCCGCCGTTGCCCAGCGTCGCGCCGATGCTGCAGGCCACCTGGCGGCTGCCGGCCGACCAGCTGGGCAGCGAGATGGTGCTGTAGATGAGAGTCAGCGTGGTGGTGCGCAGCTGCACCGGGGCCAGGTATTCGTCGGTCAGCCGGGTGCAGGTGTCCTTGATGAAGTCGTCCTGCTCGGACTCCGGGGGCAGCCCGTCCGGGAAGCGCTCCCCGAGGTTCACCGACCCGGTGACCTCCATGGCGTGCGGGGTGGCGCAGTCGACCGGGATGTCGGTGGGCTGATTGCTCGTCGGGTCGATGCCCAGGCAGGTGCCGGCCGGCCACACCTTCGACTGGTCGATCTCGGCGACCTTGCCCGAAAACGCCAGCTGGCCCCCGTCGGGTCCGGGCAGCTGCAGGCCGCAGAGCATGCGGCGTTCGCCGTGCTTGCTCCAGGCCTGGTCACCGGACCACAGCATGCTGGTGGTGAAGCGGCTGTTCGGGTCGTAGCGGTGACCGAGATACTTCTGTACGGCGGCCTGACACTGCTCCTGGCTGATCTGCTGGATCCGGGCCTGGGACGGCGGCGCGGCGTCCGGGCCGTACTCGGAGCCGGGGAAGGTCCGCATGTCCACCGACTCGGCGACCTCGAAGCGGTGCTCGTCCTTGCAGTCCACCACGGTGGCTTCGTCCGGCACGCCCTCGGGCCAGTTGAGGCAGTCCCCGGCAACGGCGTTGTTGAAGGCCTCGGTGCCGCGGGTCCCGGTCGCGGGAACCGGATTGGTCTCCAGGTAGCTGGTCAGGCCGCCACGGTGGGTGCCGACCGGCAGCGCCGTGATGAGGCCGGCGATCAGCAGCGCGCCCAGCGCGGTGAGGACCAGGGCTCGTCGGGTGGAGCGGGCGTGCAGGGTGCGTAACCACCCGAACGGCTCGCGGCGGGGTTCGGGCTGTTCGGGTTCTGCAGCGTCGAGGTCTGCAGTGTCGTCGACAGGTTCGGGGTCGGCCGGTTCCGCATCGGCCTCCGCGACGGGTTCATCGTCGGTGAGGTCGGGAGCGGAATCCTCGTCGATCGGGTCGACCGGTTTGTCCCCGTCGTCCTGCTCAGGTACTTCGGACATCAGGTCCATTGTGACAGGCGTGTCAGGGGCTGTGACAACTGTTGCAGAAGTAGCGTTATGGGGTTGTGTCCCGGCGGTCGCGATTCCCAACGACCACCTCACGATGCCGCGCGTCGGGGACAAACGTAGTGTTGACGGGCGTGATCGACCTGAAGATGCTCCGGGACGAGCCCGACGCCGTTCGCCGGTCGCAGCGCAGCCGCGGCGAAGACCCGGCGTTAGTCGACGCGCTGCTGTCCGCGGACACCGCCCGCCGCGCCGCCGTCTCCGCCGCCGACAACCTGCGCGCCGAGCAGAAGGCGGTCAGCAAGCAGGTGGGCGCGGCCGCTCCCGAGGACCGGCCGGCGGTGCTGGCCCGGGCCAAGGAACTCGCCGCCGAGGTCAAGGCCGCCGAGGCCGCGCAGGCCGAGGCCGAGCAGGCCTTCACCGCGGCGCACCTGGCGGTCTCCAACGTCATCATCGACGGTGTCCCGGCCGGCGGTGAGGACGACTTCGTGGTCCTCGACACCGTCGGCGAGCCGGCCGCCATCGCCGAACCCAAGGACCACCTGGAGCTGGGCGAGGCGCTGGGACTGATCGACATGGAGCGCGGGGCCAAGGTGTCCGGGTCCCGGTTCTACTTCCTGACCGGCCGCGGGGCGCTGCTGCAGTTGGGACTGCTGCAGCTGGCGGTGCGGGTCGCCACCGAGAACGGGTTCACCCTGATGATCCCGCCGGTGCTGGTCCGGCCCGAAATCATGAGTGGCACCGGATTTCTCGGCTCGCACGCCGACGAGGTCTACCGGATCGAGTCCGACGACATGTACCTGGTGGGGACCTCCGAGGTGCCGTTGGCGGGCTACCACGCCGACGAGATCCTCGATCTCAGCGACGGCCCGCGGCGGTACGCGGGCTGGTCGTCGTGCTTCCGCCGGGAGGCCGGCAGCTACGGCAAGGACACCCGGGGCATCATCCGGGTGCACCAGTTCGACAAGGTCGAGGCCTTCGTCTACTGCAAGCCCGAGGATGCGGCCGCCGAGCATGAGCGCCTGCTGGGTTGGCAACGAGAGATGTTGGCGCACATCGATGTTCCCTACCGGGTGATCGACGTGGCGGCCGGCGACCTGGGCTCGTCGGCGGCGCGCAAGTACGACTGCGAGGCGTGGGTGCCCACCCAGCGGGCCTACCGCGAGCTGACCTCGACGTCGAATTGCACGACGTTCCAGGCGCGGCGGCTGTCCACCCGGTACCGCGACGACAACGGCAAGCCGCAGATCGCCGCGACGCTCAACGGGACGCTGGCGACCACCCGGTGGTTGGTCGCCATTCTGGAGAATCACCAGCAGCCCGACGGCTCCGTGCGGGTGCCGCAGGCGTTGGTGCCCTACGTCGGTACGGAGGTACTCGAACCGTGATCAATCTTGACTTCGACGAGATGCGCAACTGGTTCGGCTTCGGGGTGGCGGGCAACTTCGCGGGCCACCTGGAGCAGGCCGGCGAGGCCGCCGACTTCGTCAGCGTCGTCAGCGAGGGCGGCGCGCCAAAGGGGATATTCCCTTGGTACGCACCGGGACACGACAGCTTCCTGGGCCAGTACCCGCTGTCGTCCGAGCAGATCCTGCTGCCGCCGGAGAGCCCGGATTTCACCGGGCCGCTGAATCTGCAGATCGAACCCGAGGTGGGCCTGGCCTGCCGGGTCAAGTGGAACGGCGACACGGTCGCCTCGCTGGAACCGTTCGCCCTGGGCGCGTTCAACGACTGCTCGATCCGGCGCCCGGGTGCGGCGAAGATCAGCCACAAGAAGAACTGGGGTCCGGCGTCCAAAGGGGTTGCCGCCCAATTCTTCGAGATCAGCGACCTCACGCCGGACGGGCCCACCGCCACGCTGCGGCTGGTGTGCTTCCTGCGCGGGTCGGACGGTCACGAGCACGCCTACGGGGTGGACAGCCCGCTGCTGGGTTACTCCTACTACGGCGAGGTCCTGCTGGACTGGGTGGTCGAACGGCTGGCGAATCAGAAAGGCTCGTCGGACACCCCACTGGAGGACGTGGGCGCGCTGATGGTCGCCGCCGGGCACCCGGAGCACGTGCTGATCGGCATCGGCGCCACCCGGTACACCGAACTGGGCGAGTCGACCTACCTGCAGGGTGGGGACCAAGCCGTGGTGCGCGTGTACGACACCGCCTCGGACGCCGCTTCCGAACTGCGGCAGACGGTTTCGCCGCGCTGACCGGCTACTGCTCGAGCACCTCGTCGAGCATGGCCAGGAATTCCTTCGGCCGCAGCGGCGTGAACGCGGGCTGCTGCCGTGCGCCGATGTCGAGGGTGACCAGCGTCGACTTGATCGGCCGCCAGATGTCCAGCGGCAACCAGCGGCGCAGGTTCAGATCTGAACTGCCCCAGATCCGGAACCGCTGGGTGAAAAGGCCCAGCGGTTCGGCGGTGTAGCCGCGGATCGACGCGACCGGGATCACCTTCGCGGTGCCCGACGGGAAGTGGTAGCGCCGCAAGGTGATCGCGTGGCGGTCCAACTGGACCATGCCGTCGTCGTAGAACTGCCGCGGTGGGGCGCTCACAGCTTCGCCGTCCTCAGCTCGTGACCCTTGGAGGTCAGGCAGCGGCCATTGGTCAGATTCCACTGCCAACCGTGCAGATTGCAGGTCAACGTGTCGCCCTCGACGACACCGAACTTCGACAGGTCGGCCTTCAGATGCGGGCAGCGGCGCTGGATCTCCCAGCCGTCCAGCGTGATCGACGCCGAGTCGTCGTGCGCCTCGGCGAACCAGCCGTCGGCGTAGGCGATCCGTTCGTCGGTCAGGCACTTGAAGAACGTGTACAGATACTCGTTGTAGCCGCCGACGCGCCACGCCTTGAACCGGGTGGACAGGAAGATGGTGTTGACCCAGTCCGGCTCCCGGTCGCGCAAAACGGTGCGCACCAGTTCGGCCCCGATCTCGAACCCGTAGCGGAACTTCTCATCCGGGATCGGTTCCCGCACAGTCCGTTTCGGGAAGTCCAGGACCACGGTCTCGTTGTGCTCGCGCGAGGTCAACCGCAGTTCGACGGGGTAGCCGATGCCGTCGCAGATCTGGTCGGTCTGCAACATGATCGGCTCGAACAGGCCGCGCAGCGGTTCCAGCAGCGGCTCCCCGGCCGCCGGGGCCCAGCGGGCCTTCTCGGCGGCGAGCACCGGCGCCATCCGCTGGGCGTAGGCCTCGATGTAGTCGGCCTTGCCGGTGGTGAAGAGCGCCTGCAGTTCCTCGTCGGGCAGCGGCTGGGTCAGCGACCGCAACTGTGTGCCGGCGAAGTCGGCGACCGTACCCGGCACCATCAGCACTCCGCCGTCATGCCCGTGTCGGCGCAGCTGGTCGAGGAACACCCACTGGTCGGGGAAGATGTTGGCCGGGTCGCCCCGGTCGTCGTTGAGGTCGCGCAACTCGGCGTCGAGGAAGCACGGCGGGCCCGCCGACGGGATCACCCACGTCGCGCCCACCTGGGCGATGTACTGGCGGCAGCGGTCCATCTGCCGCTGCCGCTTCTGGCTGCCGAAGGCCTCCTTGGCGCGGTCGGGCATGTCGTAGACCATCGGGTACCAGATGGCGCCGGAGTACTGCAGCATGTGCACGTCGACGTGGCCGAACTCAGCGGCGACCATGTCCAGGTCGATCGGGCGGGCGTCATTCATGTTGAACGCGGTGGTGACTCCGTCCGACACCACCAGGCCGGAATCCCCGATCGGTCCGTCGGCCGGGGCCCGCAGCGCGATGATCATGATGTCGAGTTCGCCCTTGGGCCCGCGCACCGTGTGCTTGGTCGAATCGGCGGTCTCGAAGAAGCGGTGGAAGCCCAGCTTCTCCAGCTCACGCTTGAGGTCCGGCACCGGGAAGTCCGGCAGCAGCACCACGGCGTCCTTGTTGACGTGCGCGCGCAGGTTCTCCGGGTCGAAGTGGTCCTTGTGCAGGTGCGAGATGTAGAGGTAGTCGCAGTCGCCGAGGGCGTCCCAGTCCAGCCCGCTGTTGTCCGGGAAGACGAACCACGACCCGAAATAGGCCGGGTTCACCCACGGGTCGCACAGGATGCTGCCCGCTGTGGTGTCAATCCGGAAGCCGGCGTGACCGACGCTCGTGACCTGCACTGATCTCTCCGAACACGATTTTGGCCGGGCTGCGGCCGGGCCTTCTGCAGTGCCGAGCTTAGTCGCCGTCGCACCCCGGGGCGCTCGACGGCCGACCGTGGTTCTTCGGCCGTCGGGCCCCGGAGGTGGTGCCAATGTGCCCTGGCGGCCGCCGTGGCCTCACCAGTTCGCCGGTTCGGCCGTCCGCGGGGCCCCGGCTAGGCTGAGTGGCTGTGGAACCCGTATACGGCACCGTCATCCAGCTTGCGCGCGCGGCCTGGCGAATTCAGGGCCTCACGTTCACGGTGACGGGGGTGGAGAACCTGCCCAAGACGGGCGGCGCCGTCGTGGCCATCAACCACACCAGCTACTTCGACTTCACGTTCGCCGGCCTGCCCGCCTACCAGCAGGGGCTGGGCCGCAAGGTGCGGTTCATGGCCAAGCAGGAGGTCTTCGACCACAAGGTCGGCGGTTTCCTCATGCGCAAGCTGCGGCACATCCCGGTGGACCGGGAGGCCGGCGCGGAGTCGTTCGCCGAGGCCTGCCGTCAGCTCCAGGCCGGTGAGTTGGTCGGGGTGTACCCGGAGGCCACGATCAGCCGCAGCTTCGAGATCAAGGAGTTCAAGTCGGGCGCGGCGCGGATGGCGATCGCCGCCGGGGTGCCGATCGTCCCGCACATCGTGTGGGGGGCGCAGCGGGTGTGGACCAAGGGGCATCCCAAGAACCTCTGGCGGCCCAAGGTGCCCATCTCCGTCGCGGTGGGCGAGCCGATCGCGCCGACCCTGCCCGCCGCGGAACTGACCGCGCTGCTGCACAGCCGGATGCAGCACCTGTTGGAGCAGGTGCAGGACGCCTACGGCCCGTACCCGCCCGGTGAGTACTGGGTCCCCAAGCGCCTGGGGGGCAGCGCACCGTCGCTGGCCGAGGCCTCGCGAATGGACGCGGAGGAGGCTGCGGAGCGGGCTGCGCGACGGGCCCAGCGGCCGGAGTGAGCCATGGAGCCGGTCTTCCGCACCCTGGAGATCGCGGCCGGCATCGCCCTCCGCGTCACCGGAACCAGGATCACCTTCCGCGGGTTGGAGAACATCCCGCAGCGCGGGGGTGCGGTCATCGCGATCAACCACACCGGCTACATCGACTTCCTGCCCGCGGCGCTGGCGGCCACCGCGCGCAAACGCCGGTTGCGGTTCATGATCAAGGCGGAGATGCAGGAGGTGCCCGCGGTCAACTTCCTGATCAGGCGAACCGGCACCATCCCGGTGGATCGCAGCGCCGGGGCCGGGGCCTACGCCGTCGCGGTGCAACGGTTGCGTGAGGGCGAGCTGGTCGGGGTGTACCCGGAGGCCACGATCAGCCGCTCCTTCGAGCTCAAGGAGTTCAAGTCGGGGGCGGCGCGGATGGCGTTGGAGGCGCAGGCGCCGCTGATCCCCCTGATCGTCTGGGGCGCCCACCGGATGTGGACCAAGGACCACCCGAGGCGCTTGGGCCGCAACAAGATTCCGATCACCGTCGTGGTCGGAGAGGCGCTGGCGCCCGTCGGCGATGCCCGCGAGCTGGAGGCCGCGCTGCGGTCCTCGATGACGACGATCCTGCACGCCGTGCAGGAGGACTATCCGCATCCGGCCGGCGCCCACTGGGTGCCGCAGCGGCTCGGCGGCGGCGCCCCGACCCTGGCCGAGGCCAAGCGGCTCGACGAGGCCGAACTGGCCGCGCGGGCCAGAAAGCGAAGTGACCACAAATGACGCTGCCCGCCCTGATCGCCACCGATGTGGACGGCACCCTGCTCGACGACGACGAGCGGATCACCCCGCGGACCAAGGAGGCGGTGGAGGCCGCGGTGGCCGGCGGCACGCAGTTCATCCTGGCCACCGGCCGGCCGCCGCGCTGGGTGGCGCCGGTGGTCGACGAGCTGGGGTTCGCGCCGATCGCGGTGTGCGCCAACGGTTCGGTGCTGTACGACCCGGCGACCGACCGGATCCTGTCGGTGCGCACGCTGTCCATCGACGCCCTGGTCCGGCTGGCCGACATCGCCGAACGGGTGTTGCCGGGTTCCGGGTTGGCCGTCGAGCGGGTGGGGGAGAGCGCCCACGATGCGGCGACGCCGCAGTTCGTGAGCTCGCCCGGCTACGAGCACGCCTGGTTGAACCCGGACAACACCGAGGTGTCCCTGACCGACCTGCTGTCGGCCCCCGCGATCAAGCTGCTGATCCGCCAGGCCGGCGCCACCAGCTCCGACATGGCCGCCGCGTTGCTCCCGCACATCGGCAGCGAGGCGGACATCACCTACAGCACCAACAACGGTCTGATCGAGGTCATGCCGTCGGGAGTGAGCAAGGCGACCGGGATCGCCGAGTTCGCCGACCCGTTGGGCATCGGCGCCGACGAGATCATCACCTTCGGCGACATGCCCAATGACGTGTCGATGCTGGCCTGGGCCGGTCACGGGGTGGCGATGGGCAACGGGCACCCGGCTGCGATCGCCGCGGCGGACGAGGTGACCACGCCGAACACCGACGACGGGCTGGCCCGGGTCCTCGAACGCTGGTGGCTCTGACCCCACGCCGTCGTCGGCCCAAACGTCCCTTTGGGCCGCAAAGGGCGAGTGGTTTCCGGTTTTTCGTCGATCTCGGCGGCGCTAGTTGGTGATCTTCAGCTGGATCGGGGTGAAGCGCTCGAGCTGGACCGGCGGGCCGTCCGGCGGTGGCGGTGGCAGCCGTTGGGCCACCCCGTCGACGACGCGGGTGACCAGCCCGGTCTCGCGGTCGTAGTTCAGCGTCCCGCGCTGGAAGTTCTGCACGATCCATTGCGGCTCATGGATTTCCGCACTGGTCGGCAGGCCCAGCAGGCCGCGCTCGTAGCCCAGCGACGCCCAGGCCGCGTAGATGGCGCCGGTGACCGGCTCGGCCCCGCTCTCCGGTGACCAGTACATGGCACCGTGCTCGAAGGTCGCGTAGCGCGCGCCGCGGTCGGCGAACGCTTCCGGGGAGGTCGGCCTGCCGAGCGGTGAGGCTTCCCCACCCATGGACTCCCATTTGGCCAGGATCGCGCCGCCGCGCAGGCGGTCCTCGAGGGTCAGCGGGGGCGGCGGCTGGTTGAACCGCGCGGCCAGGTCGCGGATCTCGTCGAGCGCGGCGTAGGCGGCGTCCCCCGGGCAGTCGGTGTTCCCGACGTCGCGGTGGGTGAAGATGGTGGGCAGCGTGGGCATGGAGCCGCGCGCGAAGTGGGTGAACTGGCCGCCGGCCGACGGCAGAACCACGGTGCCGCGCGGGTCGACGTGGTCGAGCCCGAGGCGCCAGCCGAGCAGCCGGCCCATGGTGCCCAGCAGGATGTCCGGCGGGCGGAACTCGTTGAAGTTGCCGAGCATCGCCACGCCGAAGGTGTTGTGGTTGAAGCCGCCGGAGTGGGAGCCCTCCACCGGGCGGTCGGTGCCCCCGGCCCGGCCCTCGAAGACCTGCCCGTACTTGTCGACCAGCACGTTGTAGCCGATGTCGCACCAGCCCAGCGTCTGGGTGTGATACGCGTAGATCGCCCGGATGATCGCGGCCGAATCCTCGGGCGCGTAGTCGTTGTTGCCGGCGGTGTGGTGCACCACCGCGGCCTGCACCGCGTCGCCGTAGACCGGCGGGCCGCAGCGACCGGTGGGGCCGGCGCCCCACTGCGCGCGACTGATGATGACGGGCGGTTGGCCGGCGGGCAGCGCGGCGGTGGGCGGCGTCCACTGGACGTCGACCGGGGCCTGCGGCGGGCTGATGAAGACCGCGGAAAGGTGCTGTCCCAGAGGTTGTTCGACGCTGGCGGGACGGTAGCCGAGCTCGCGGTCGGCGTCTTCTTCGCGCGGTTCGCCGGCGGTGGTGGTCGGCGCGTCCGGCGGTCGGTGGACCGCGATCTGCACGCTGGTGGTGTTGCCGACGAAGACGGGGTCGGTACCGCGCGGCGCGCTGTCGGTGTCGTTGTCGGCGGCCGAGCGCAGTGGTTCGGCCTCGTACCACGGACCCCAGCTGCCGTCGCCGCGCTTGGCCCGGATCCGCGCGGAGGTGTCGGTGAGGTCGTCTCCGGTGAGCGCCACCATGGAGAACGGTGTGGGCTGGGAGATCTCCCGCACGGTGGTGCCGCCCCCGACCCCGTCGAGCGGTTGCTCGATCAGGCGGGTGTCCTCGGCGCTGGGTTGGTCCCGCTGCGACTGCGACCCGTCGAGGGCCCACGGCAGGATCACCACGGTCGCTGCGATCGCGGTGAGCAGCAGAGCCGGCTGTGGCCGGCGGCCGGAACGGCGGGGCACGGCCTGATGTTACGTAAGTGTCGGTTGTTGCCTGTGTTTCGACACGGTACGAAAGTGAATTATGTGACCAATGTGCAACGGCACCGCAGGGAGTTCGGGCTCTGAGGGGTCGAAGGTGAGCCCACCCTGCGGTGCCGTTTGGTTACAGGAATCTGGCGTCGGTCACCCCGCCGCGGCGGTGGCGGCCTCGGCCGCACCGGCGGCGGCTCCGGCGGCGGCCTCGGCAGCCGGGGCGGCGGCGCCCTGGGCGGCCGGTGCCGCGGACTGCACCGCGCTCATGATCGACGGCATCACGACGCCCTTGAGCAGGTCGATCGCCTGACCGGCGCCGAGCTGGTTGGCGGCGCTGCTCAGGTCACTGATCAGCCCGCCGCCCCCGGTCGAGGCCGGCATCGCCGCCAGCGAGGGGTCACCCAGGATCGGGTAGGTCCCCGCCATCGGGTCGAGCCCGATCGGCGCGCTGATCGGCACCTCATTGGGCAGCCCCAGGCCGGGTGCCGCACCGGGCACCGGCGCCAGCGGATCGGTCAGCGCCGGGCTCAATCCCGGATCGGTCAGGCCGGGCGTCAGGCCCGCGGGGCTGGTCAGCTCCGGGGTCAGGGCCGGGTTGGCCAGCGCGGGGTCGGTGAGCGACGGCGTGGTCAGCCCGGGGGTGGCCGGCGTGGTGAGCCCCGGAGTCGTCAGCCCCGGTGTCGTCAGGCCCGGCGTGGTCAGCCCGGGGGTGGTCAGGCCGGGGGTGGTCAACCCGGGGCTCGTCAGGCCCGGACCGGTCAGCGCCGGATTGGTCAGCCCGGTGCTGGGCATGGCGCCCGCGGGGCTGAGCCCAGTGGGCATCGGGGGCAGGTTGATGCCGAACTGCGAGAGTCCTTGCTGCAGCGCGGACATCAGCTCGTTGGGCAGGTCGGTCACGACCGCTGCCTGCTCGAAATCCCGCTCCTGCGGATCCGGCGACAGCTCGGAAAGGGCGATCACGGCAAAAGGACTCGCAACGGCCAGGGCGGCGACCGCGCTCATGGCTGTCGAGAGCTTGCGTCGACGTCGGTTTGGCACGGAAGTCTCCTCAATCTGGACTACATGTGTGCGTCTTGAACTACTGGATCGACGGTACAGCTGTGACAGCTGTGACTAGAGTGACGATGCAGAATCGTGAGCTAATCGCGACACGGCGGAGTTGTCACACCACCCGCGCCGGCGTCCGGCACGGCCGACGGCGCCCACCGCCCGGCCGGGTCCGCATAGCGCCTCCGATCTGCACGCGCGCCGAACCCGGCGCGGCGGACGCCGCGTGGCCGTGGCGTCGCTCGGGGCAATTTGGCGCTGTCCGATACCCTTGCCTCCGATGACCTCTCCTGACCCCGGTCGCTATGACCTCATTGTCGTCGGATCCGGCTTTTTCGGGCTGACGATCGCTGAGCGCGTGGCCACCCAACTGGGTAAACGGGTGCTCGTGCTGGAGCGGCGCCCCCATATAGGTGGTAACGCCTACTCCGAGGCCGAGCCGGAGACCGGCATCGAGGTCCACAAATACGGCGCGCACCTGTTCCACACCTCCAACCAGCGGGTGTGGGAGTACGTCCGGCAGTTCACCGACTTCACCGACTACCAGCACCGCGTCTTTGCGATGCACGACGGGCAGGCCTATCAGTTCCCGATGGGCCTCGGCCTGGTGTCGCAGTTCTTCGGCCGCTACTTCACCCCGGACGAGGCGCGCGCGCTGATCGCCGAGCAGGCCGCCGAGATCGCCACCGCCGACGCCCAGAACCTGGAAGAGAAGGCCATCTCGCTGATCGGCCGGCCGCTCTACGAGGCGTTCGTCAAGCACTACACCGCCAAGCAGTGGCAGACCGACCCCAAAGAATTGCCGGCGTCCAACATCACCCGGCTGCCGGTCCGCTACACCTTCAACAACCGGTACTTCAACGACACCTACGAGGGCCTGCCCGTCGACGGCTACACCGCCTGGCTGGAGAACATGGCCGCCGACGAGCGCATCGAGGTCCGGCTGAACACCGACTGGTTCGAGGTCCGCGAGCAGGTACGGGCCGAGAGCCCGGAGGCCCCGGTGGTCTACACCGGCCCGCTGGACCGGTACTTCGACTACGAAGAGGGCCGGCTGGGCTGGCGCACGCTGGACTTCGAACTCGAGGTGGTGCCAACGGGTGATTTCCAGGGCACTTCGGTGATGAACTACAACGATGCGGACGTGCCCTACACCCGCATCCACGAGTTCCGGCACTTCCACCCGGAGCGGTCCTATCCGACCGACAAGACCGTGATCATGCGGGAGTACTCGCGCTTCGCCGATGACGACGACGAGCCGTACTACCCGATCAACACCGACGCCGACCGCGCGCTGCTGACCGCGTACCGCAACCGCGCCAAGGCGGAGACCGCGACGGCGAAGGTGCTGTTCGGCGGCCGCCTGGGCACCTATCAGTACCTCGACATGCACATGGCCATCGCCAGCGCGCTCAGCATGTACGACAACGTGCTTGCTCCCCACCTCGTCGACGGCGCGCCGCTGACTGGTGAAAAGTCCGATGAAAGCGACACCGCATGAGTGACATCCCCTCCGGCCCGCTCGACGCAGCGGAGTCCCGGGCGGTCAGCCTGCTGTCCCGGGTCATCCTGCCTCGCCCCGGCGAACCGCTCGACGTGCGCAAGCTCTACATCGAGGAGTCCGCCACCAACGCCCGGCGCGCGCATGCGCCCACCCGCACCACGTTGCAGATCGGCCGCGACTCCGAGGTGTCGTTCGCCACCTACTTCAACGCGTTCCCGGCCAGCTACTGGCGACGGTGGTCGACCCTGGAATCGGTGGTGCTGCGCGTCGAGTTGACGGGCACGGCACGGGTGGACGTGTACCGCTCCAAGGCCACCGGCGCCCGCATCACCGTCGGCGGCGCCCCGGTGTCCAGCGTGGAGCAGTCGACGCCGGCTGGTTCCGATGTCGGCGGGCCCGGTGCTCGCGGAACCACCCCGCTCGCCGAACCCGCCTGGACCGAGTTCGAGATCAGCCTGGACCCCTTCGAGGACGGCGGCTGGATCTGGTTCGACATCACCACCGACACCGAGGTCACCGTGCACAGCGCCGGCTGGTACGCCCCGGTATCCGCCCCCGGCCGCGGCAACATCGCCGTCGGCATCCCCACGTTCAACCGGCCTTCCGACTGCGTCAACGCGCTCGCCGCGTTGACTTCGGATCCCTTGGTGGATGAGGTCATCGGCGCGGTGATCGTCTCCGACCAGGGCACCAAGAAGGCCGTCGACCACCCGGACTTCGCCGCCGCGGCCGAACCGCTGAAGGGCCGCCTGACCATCCACAACCAGCCCAACCTCGGTGGGTCGGGCGGGTACAGCCGGGTGATGTACGAAGCGCTGAAGAACACCGACTGCGAACAGATCCTGTTCATGGACGACGACATCCGCATCGAGCCCGACTCGATCCTGCGCGCGCTGGCGCTGAACCGGTTCGCCAAGTCGCCGACGCTGGTCGGCGGGCAGATGCTCAACCTGCAGGAGCCCTCGCACCTGCACGTGATGGGCGAGGTGGTCGACCGCTCCAACTTCATGTGGACCAACGCGCCCTACACCGACTACGACCACGACTTCGCCAAGTTCCCGCTGGCCGACGAGGACGAGCGGAGCAAGCTGCTGCACCGCCGCATCGACGTCGACTACAACGGCTGGTGGATGTGCATGATCCCGCGCGCGGTGGCCGAGGAACTCGGTCAGCCGTTGCCGCTGTTCATCAAGTGGGACGACGCCGAATACGGTTTGCGTGCAGCCGAACACGGCTACGGCACGGTCACCATGCCGGGCACCGCGATCTGGCACATGGCCTGGAGCGACAAGGACGACGCCATCGACTGGCAGGCCTACTTCCATCTGCGCAACCGCCTGGTGGTCTCGTCGCTGCACTGGGACGGCGACGTCAAGGGCCTGCTGAAGAGTTCGCTGAAGGCGACGCTGAAACACCTTCTCTGCCTTGAGTATTCGACGGTCGCCATCCAGAACCAGGCCATCGCCGACTTCCTGGCGGGTCCCGAGCGGATCTTCTCCATCCTGGAGTCCGCGCTCCCGGACGTGCATCGCATGCGTAAGCAGTTCCCGGACGCGGTTCCGCTGCCGGGGGCCACCTCGCTGCCCAGTCCGTCCGGCCGCCGGTCGGTCAACCGGCCGCCGGTGTCGTTGCCCGCCATCGGGATCCAGCTGGCGCGTGGCGTCCTCCACCAGCTGAAGAAGGAAAACCCCGAGCACCACGTGCGGCCTCAGTTGAACGTGGCCACCCAGGATGCGCGCTGGTTCCTGCTGTGCCGGGTCGACGGGGTCACCGTCACCACCGCCGACGGCCGCGGCGTGGTCTACCGGCAGCGCGACCGGGCGAAGATGTTCGCCCTGCTGCGGGAGTCGCTGCGCCAGCATGTCCGGCTGGCCCGCAAGTACGACACCATGCGTCGGGTCTACCGGGCGGCCCTGCCGACGTTGACCAGCAAGCAGGAGTGGGAGACGGTACTGCTGGAACCCAGCCCGGAAACCAGCAATGCCTGAACCTGAGCGGATCGCCGCCGCGCCCGCAGAGGTCCCCTCGCGCACGCCCGAGGAAGCCGCCCTGGTGGCGGTGCAGGCCGCCCTGGCGGACCGCCAGGGTGTACTCGGGGTCGCGCGGGCGATGTCGCACTTCGGCGAGCACAGCCTCGGCTGGATGGCGGTCGCCGCCACGGGCGCGCTGGCCTCGCCGCGCCGCCGTCGGGAGTGGGTCACCGCGGGAGTCGGTGCGTTCCTCGCGCACGCCGCGGCCGTCGTCATCAAGCGGGTGGTCCGGCGCACCCGGCCGGCGCACCCGGCGATCGCCGTCAACGTCGGCACCCCGAGCCGCCTGAGCTTCCCCTCGGCGCACGCCACCTCCACCACCGCGGCGGCCATCCTGCTCGGCCGGGTGACCGGTGCACCGCTGCCCGCGTTGCTGGTGCCGCCGATGGCGTTGTCGCGCATGGTGCTCGGCGTGCACTACCCCTCCGACGTCGCGGCCGGCGTGCTGGTCGGCGCGCTCGTGGCCAAGGGCACCGAGGCTGTTTCGGTCCGGTTGGACCGCCGTAACAGAGGAGATCGATGACTGAGACTCCCGAGGTCGCCGGCCCACCGAAGACTCTGATCGGCGGCGTCGTCAAGGCGCTGCGACCGCGCCAGTGGGTGAAGAACCTGCTGGTGCTGGCCGCTCCGCTGGCCGCACTCGGCGGCGAGGTGGACTACGACTACAGCTTCGTGCTCAGCCGGGTCGCCATCGCCTTCGTCGTGTTCAGCATGGCGGCGTCGTGCATCTACCTGGTCAACGACGCCCGCGACGTCGAGGCGGACCGGCAGCACCCGACCAAGCGGTTCCGCCCGATCGCGGCCGGGGTGGTGCCGGAGGGATTGGCCTACGCGCTGGCCGCCGTGCTCGGCGTCGCCGCACTGGCGATCTCCTGGCTGGTCGAACCCAACCTGGCAGTGGTGATCGCGGCCTACCTGGCCATCCAGCTGGCGTACTGCTTCGGCCTCAAGCATCTGGCCGTGATCGACATCTGCATCGTGTCCTCGGCGTATCTGATCCGCGCCATCGCCGGCGCCGCGGCCGCCAATATTCCGCTGTCCCAATGGTTCCTGCTGGTCATGGCGTTCGGCTCGCTGTTCATGGCGGCGGGCAAGCGCTACGCCGAACTGCAGTTGGCCGAGCGCACCGGGGCCAAGATCCGCAAGTCCCTGGAGAGCTACACCAGCAGCTATCTGCGATTCGTGTGGACGCTGTCGGGCACCGCCGTGGTGCTCTGCTACGGACTGTGGGCCTTCGAGCGGGACGGCAACGCCGGGTCGTGGTTCGCGGTGTCGATGATCCCGTTCACGATCGCGATCCTGCGCTACGCCGTGGACATCGACGGCGGCATCGCCGGTGAGCCAGAAGACATCGCGCTGCGGGACCGGGTCCTGCAGTTCCTTGCGGTGGCGTGGATCGGAACAGTCGGTGCCGCGGTCATCTTCGGCTGACGCCACTCCCACTCTGCGCCGGGCGCCGTTGTCGCCCAAGGAGTCCGGTTCGCCCGCTGCGGCCGTCCCCGGGCCGTCGGCCGCCGTCGGACGGCGGGCGCCGTTGCTGCCGTTCTTCCCGCTGCCCGTCTCCGCGCGGATCAGTCTGTGGTGCAGCCTCATCGTGGTCGCGGCGTTGTTCGGCTGGGGCGCCTGGAAGCGTCGGTGGATCGCCGACGACGGCCTGATTGTGCTGCGGACCATCCGGAATCTGTTGGCGGGCAACGGGCCGGTGTTCAACGCGGGCGAGCGGATCGAGGCCAACACGTCCACGTTGTGGACCTACGTGATGTACCTCGGGAGCCTGATCGGCGGGCCGGCCCGGCTCGAATACGTGGCCCTGACGGTGGCGCTGGTGCTTTCGGTGCTCGGCGTCGTGCTGGTGATGCTCGGTGCCGCCCGGCTCTATGCGCCCAGCCTGCGCGGGCGCGGCGCCCTGCTGTTGCCGGCGGGCGCGCTGGTCTACATCGCCATCCCACCGGCCCGCGACTTCGCGACCTCGGGCCTGGAGAACGGCATGGTGCTGACCTATGTCGGCCTGCTGTGGTGGATGCTCGTCTGCTGGTCGCAGGCGTTGCGGACCGAGGGGCAGCGGCGCAGCTCGCCGTGGAGCGCGAACGGCACGGCATTCCTCGGCGCGCTGTCCTTCGTCGCCGGCCTGAGCGTGTTGGTGCGCCCGGAGCTCGCGCTGATCGGCGTGGGTGTGCTGGTGCTGCTGCTGGTGACCACCGCAGGCTGGCGTGGGCGGTTGTTGATCGTGGTGGCCGGCGGGCTGGTGCCGGTCGGTTACCAGATTTTCCGGATGGGCTATTACGCGCTGCTGGTGCCGGGCACCGCGGTGGCCAAGGAGGCCTCCGGCTCCCGGTGGGAACAGGGCTTCTTGTATCTGGCCAACTTCAACAACCCCTACCTGCTGTGGATCCCGGCGGTGCTGCTGATCGCGCTGGGTCTGCTGCTGGCGGCCACCCACACCCGGCCCTGGTGGATCCACCACGAGGTGGCCGGCGGTCACAGCCGGCTGGTTCGCACGCTGCAGAGCCCGCCGACGGTGGTGGCGTTCTTCGTCCTCAGCGGCCTGATCCAGGCCGTGTACTGGATCCGTCAGGGTGGCGACTTCATGCACGGCCGGGTGCTGCTGACGCCGCTGTTCTGCATGTTGGCGCCGGTGGCGGTGATCCCGATCGTCAAGCCCGACGGCACCCGCTTCTCCAGGGAGGCAGGCTATCTGCTGGCCGGTGCCATGACCGTGCTGTGGGGATCGGTGGTGGCGTGGGCGCTGTGGGCCGCGAACTCCCCCGGCATGGGGTACGACGCCACCCGGGTCACCTACTCCGGGATCGTCGACGAGCGTCGGTTCTACTCCCAGGCGACCGGGCACGAGCACCCGCTGACCGCCGCCGACTACCTGGACTATCCGCGGATGCGGGCGGTGCTGGTGGCGCTGCGGAACACGCCCGACGGCGCTCTGCTGTTGCCGTCGGGCAACTACGACCAGTGGGACGTGGTCCCGGCGTATCCGCCGCCGCTGCCGCCGCCGGGTCCCGGGGAGGCGCCGCGGAATCCCGAAAGCGTCCCGCACACAGTCTTTTTCACCAACCTGGGCATGCTCGGCATGAACGTCGGCCTCGACGTGCGGGTGCTCGACCAGATCGGCCTGGCCAACCCGCTGGCCGCGCACTCCGACCGCCTCGAAGACGGCCGGATCGGCCACGACAAGAACCTGTTCCCGGACTGGGCGGTTGCCGAGGGGCCGTTCCTCAAGGAGCCGCCCTACATCCCGGCCTATCTCGACGAGGGGTGGATCCGGCAGGCCGAGGCGGCGCTGAAATGTCCGGCCACCGAGATGATGCTCAAGTCGATCCGGGAACCGCTGGGACCGCGCAAGTTCCTGTCCAATGTGCTGCGGGCCTACGACTACACCAAGTACCGCATCGACCGGGTGCCGATGTACGAACTGCAACGCTGCGGGCTCCAGAGTCCGGAGCTGCCGGAACCGCCCTATACGGGCCTGCCGGCGACGGGCCCCTGAGGTCGCCCGGCGCCGTCGGTAACGCCGGGACGCCCCGGTAGCGATACCCAAGCGGGTGCGCATCCGGTGGATGCGCCACAAGCTGCGCCGCGAACACGTTTCGGGCCACGAACGAACGGATGGATCACGTCTTGACGACGACGTCGCCACGACCGCTGACGGCTGTGCGCCGCCTGCTGGCCCTGGTGGCCGCGGTGCTGACGGTACCCGCGTTGTCACTGCTGGTCAGCGGCGTTCCGCCGGCTGCGGCCTTCTCCCGCGAGGGGCTGCCCGTGGAGTACCTGTCGGTGTACTCGGCCGCGATGGGCCGCGACATCCAGGTGCAGTTCCAGGGGGGTGGCCCGCACGCGGTCTACCTGCTCGACGGCCTGCGGGCCCAGGACGACTTCAATGGCTGGGACATCAACACCGCCGCGTTCGAGTGGTTCCACGAATCCGGGGTCGCGGCCGTGCTGCCGGTCGGTGGGCAGTCCAGCTTCTACAGCGACTGGTACTCGCCGTCGAACTTCAACAACCAGTCCTACACCTACAAGTGGGAAACCTTCCTCACCAGCGAACTGCCGGCTTACCTGGCCGCCAACAAGGCGGTGTCACCGAGCGGCAACGCCGTGGTGGGCCTGTCGATGTCCGGCGGGGCCGCCCTGATCTTGTCGGCCTATCACCCCGGCCAGTTCACCTACGCGGCCTCGCTGTCGGGCTTTCTGAACCCGGCCTCCCCGTTCATGAAGCAGGCGATCCGCGTCGCGATGCTCGACGCGGGTGGCTACAACGTCGACAACATGTGGGGTCCGCCGTGGAACGCGGCCTGGAAGCGCAACGATCCCGTCGAACAGGTCCAGCGGATCGTCAACAATGGCACGCGGCTGTGGATCTATTGCGCGCCAGGCGGTTCCACCGACCTGGACGAGAACTCCGACCCGAACCAGGCGCTCAACGCAACCAGTTTGGAGACCCTGGCGGTCGGGAGCAACAAGCGTTTCCAGGAGGCGTATCTCGCCGCCGGGGGCCGCAACGCCACCTTCCACTTCCCACCCGCGGGCAACCACTCGTGGGCCTACTGGGGGCAGCAGTTGCAGGCCATGAAGCCAGATCTGATCGCGACGCTCAATGGTTGATACAACGGGAACCGACAAGGGTCGATCGTCGATTCTGTGGTTGACTACACGAGCGCGTGGACACAGTTGTCAGCGGCCGATGTCGCGATGGGTTGTCAGTGACGCCGAAAAACGTGCGATTTATCAAGGA
Source organism: Mycolicibacterium sp. MU0050 (assembly GCF_963378085.1). GTDB lineage: Bacteria > Actinomycetota > Actinomycetes > Mycobacteriales > Mycobacteriaceae > Mycobacterium > Mycobacterium wendilense. Next base: position 132,346 of record NZ_OY726395.1, read on the forward strand.
TGGGATGGGTAGTTCTATGAAGTTTGTCGAGAAGATGCGCGGTGCGTGGGGGCGCCGCCTCGCAGCGGGAGCCGCGGTTGCGGCGCTGCTGCCCGGTCTGATCGGCGTCGCCGGTAGCACCGCGACCGCCGGGGCGTTCTCCCGCCCCGGTCTGCCGGTGGAATACCTGGACGTCCCGTCGGCAGGGATGGGGCGCGACATCCGCGTCCAGTTCCAGAGCGGCGGACCGAACTCTCCGGCGGTGTATCTGCTCGACGGCCTGCGGGCCCAGGACGACTTCAACGGCTGGGACATCAACACCGCCGCGTTCGAGTGGTACTACGGTTCCGGCCTGTCGGTCGTGATGCCGGTCGGTGGCCAGTCCAGCTTCTACGCCGACTGGTACAAGCCGGCCTGCGGCAACAACGGGTGCTCCACCTACAAGTGGGAGACCTTCCTGACCCAGGAGCTGCCCGCGTATCTGGCCGCCAAGGGCGTGGACAGCAGCCGCACCGCGGCGGTGGGTCTGTCGATGGCCGGTTCGGCCGCCCTGACCCTGGCGATCTGGCATCCCGGCCAGTTCCAGTACGCCGCCTCGCTGTCGGGTTACCTGAACCTGTCCGAGGGCTGGTGGCCCATGCTGGTCAACCTCTCGATGGGTGACGCCGGCGGTTACGACGCCAACGACATGTGGGGCCGGACCCAGGATCCGAACAACGCGTGGGAGCGCCACGACCCGATGGTCAACATCGACCGCCTGGTGGCCAACAACACCCGCATCTGGATCTTCTGCGGCAACGGCAAGCCGGCCGAGGTGAACGGCAACCTGGCGGGCAACAACTTCAACGCGAAGTTCCTCGAGAGCTTCACGCTGCGGACCAACAAGACCTTCAAGGACAACTACATCGCGGCCGGGGGCACCAACGGTGTCTTCAACTTCCCCGAGGGCGGCACGCACGACTGGCCCTACTGGGGACAGCAGCTGCAGGCGATGAAGCCGGACATCCAGCGCGTGCTGGGTGCGGTCCCGCAGGACCCGGCCGCGCTGGCCGCGTCCGAGACCGACGCGGCCGCCGAGCCGGTCGGCACGGGTGGCTGACGAGTAACAGCGTTTCCCAGCGGCGGTGGGCCATCGGCCCACCGCCGCTGTGTCGTCGGTGGCGTCGTGGCCGCGCCAGGATTGGCCGGACCCAACGTCTCGGCGTGCGGTGATGTGGTTCACTACGTTGCGGACGGGGCGGCCATGACAACGAACGAGGGGCGCACGAAGGTGGGTACGACGATGTGGACAGCGATGGTGCGCGTGATGTGCGCAGCGGTTCTGGCGGTCGGGCTATGGGGGGTGGGCACCGTTTCGGGCACGCCGGGAGCCGCGCACGCCGACGGCGTCGAGTACCTGCAGGTGCCCTCGGCGGCGATGGGCCGCGACATCCCGGTGGCATTCCAGGCGGGCGGCCCGCACGCGGTCTTCCTGCTCGACGCCTTCAACGCCGCGCCGGACGTCTCCAATTGGGTGACCGTGGGTAACGGCATGAATGCGTTGGCGGGCAAGGGCGTCTCCGTGGCCGCGCCGGCCGGCGGCGCGTTCAGCCTCTACACCAACTGGGAGCAGGACGGCAGCAAGCAGTGGGAGACGTTCCTGAGCACGGAACTGCCCGACTGGCTGGCGGCCAACAAGGGCCTGTCGCCCACCGGGCACGGCATCGTCGGGGCCGCCCAGGGCGGGACCGCCGCGGTGACGCTGGCGGCGTTCTACCCGAACCGCTTCCGCTACGCGGGGTCGATGTCGGGCTTCATGAACCCCTCGAACACCTTTCTCAACGGCGCCATCCAGGCCGGGATGATGCGCTTCGGCGGCGCGGACGCCAACCGGATGTGGGGCCCGGCGCAGCTGGGTCGGTGGAAGTGGCATGACCCGACGGTGCACGCGCAGCTGCTGGTCGACAACAACACCCGGCTGTGGGTCTACTCGCCGCAGTCCCTGACGGCCAGCGACCCTGCGGCGATGATCGGCTACGCGGATCAGGCGCAGGGCAGCAACCGGTCCTTCTACTCGACCTACCGCTCCATCGGCGGGTCCAACGGGCACTTCGACTTCCCGACCAGTGGCGACCACGGCTGGGGCTCGTGGGCGCCGCAGCTGGGCGCGATGTCCGGCGACATCGCCGCGGCACTTCGCTAGCAGTGCGCCCAAGGGCCGTCGGGCCAGCGGGTCCGCGGCCGACCGGGCAGGGTGCCGGTAGCCGGTAACGTGGAGTCGTGTTGCAGCGGACCAGGTGGTTTCTTCGAGGGCGGGCGCCCGTGCTGACGGCGCCCTCGCTCTTGGTGGCCGCGACGACGGCTGCCGCGGTGTGTGCTTGCTCACCCGGCGAGACGGTGGTGACGTCCTCGCCGGTCCCGGAGGACCCCGGCGCCGCCTCGGTGGGCCACCCGCACGCCGGCGACCTGGCCACGACCGACGAACAGCGCGAGTTCCTCGAGGCGCTGGCGAAGGCCGGCGTGCACCCGTCGAGCGACCTCATGGCGCTGTCGATAGGCTCCTACATTTGTCAGGCGCATGGAGCGGGACAAAGCGATCAGGCGGTGCGGGATTTCGTACTGCCGCTGATCCGCGGCGACCTGCGCGATGCGCACCCTGACGTCGCGGCTACGGCGATGACCAATCAGGTCGACGCCGTGACATCGGTGTACATGCGCGTCGCAACCGACCGACTCTGCTAGCAGGAGAAGATGGCTCGCACAACCAAGGCTGCCCGTCGCCGTCGGCACCGCATTCTCGGCCTGATCGCCGCCGCGGCCGTCGCTGTCGTCATCGCGCTCGTCGTGGCCCTCATCGTGATCATCGTCCGGCGTCCGGAGGCCCCGCCGACGGCGGTGCCGCCTTCGGCGATCCCGCCGACGTCGGCGCCCGACCGCAAGCCGCGACCCGAATTCCAGGACGCCAGCTGCCCGGACGTGCAGGCGCTGGTGATCCCGGGAACCTGGGAGTCCTCGCGCGCCGACGACCCGCTCAATCCGACGCAGTTCCCGCTGTCGTTGATGCTCAAGGTCAGTCGCCCGCTGCAGGAGCAGTTCGGCACCGACCGGCTGCAGGTGTTCACCGTTCCCTACACCGCGCAGTTCCACAATCCGTTCTCCGCCGACGGGCAGATGTCGTACAACGACAGCCGCGCCGAGGGCACCCGGGCCGCGGTCAAGGCGCTGACCGACATGAACGAGCGGTGCCCCCTGACGAGTTACGTGCTGATGGGCTTCTCCCAGGGCGCGGTGATCGCCGGTGACATCGCCAGCGACATCGGCAACGCGCGCGGGCCGGTCGACGAGGACCTGGTGCTCGGTGTGACGTTGATCGCGGACGGCCGCCGGGAGATGGGGGTCGGCAAGGAGATCGGTCCCAACGCCCCCGGCCACGGCGCCGAGATCACCCTGCACGAGGTGCCGATGCTCTCGACGCTCGGCCTGGCGATGACGGGGCCGCGCCCCGGCGGCTTCGGCGCGCTCAACGACCGGACCAACCAGATCTGCGCGGCCGGTGACCTGATCTGCGCGGCACCCGACGGCGCGTTCAGCATCACCAACCTGCCCCGGACGCTGGAGACGTTGGCCGGCGGCGCCGGTCAGCCGGTGCACGCGCTGTACGCCACTCCGCAGTTCTGGAGCCTGGACGGCCAGCCCGCCACCGAGTGGACGCTGAACTGGGCGCGCGGGTTGATCGAGAACGCCCCGCATCCCAAGCACGGCTGACAGACCGCTGCCGGGGGTTTTGTCACCTCCTTGCAACGATCAGGTAGGGGGATTTGTCCACAGCCCTACCGGCCCGTAACATTAAGAACAGACTAAGAGCTGTGCGCTGTTGGCCTCGTGCCGGAGCGATCCGCCGGCGAACCTCAGGTCGTCTGTACGATCTGTGAGGTTTGGGGTCAGCGTCACGCGGCTCGGCCCAGCTCGCCGTGCGTCATCGGACATGACGTCGCAGCTGACCCGTAGCAGGTCGACAGGAGATATGTATGGCGTTCCACAACCCCTTCATCAAGGACGGGCGGATCGTCTTTCCCGAAAACGCCAGCATCGTCAAGCACGTCGAGAAGTGGGCGAAGGTACGCGGAGACAGCCTGGCCTACCGCTTCCTGGATTTCTCCACCGAACGCGACGGCGTCGCGCGGGATCTCAACTGGGCCGACTTCAGCGCCCGTAACAAGGCGGTCGCGGCGCGTTTGCAGCAGGTCACCGAGCCCGGCGACCGGGTCGCCATCCTGTGCCCGCAGAACCTGCACTACCTGGTGGCGTTCTTCGGCGCGCTCTACGGCGGCCGGATCGCGGTGCCGCTGTTCGACCCCTCCGAGCCCGGTCACGTCGGCCGTCTGCATGCCGTCGTGGACGACTGCGAGCCCGCGGCCATCCTGACCACCACCGAGGCTGCCGAGGGTGTGCGCAAGTTCTTCCGCAGCCGGCCCGCCAAGGAGCGTCCGCGTGTCATCGCCGTCGACGCCATCCCCGACGAGGTCGCCGCCACCTGGGTGAGCCCGCCGGAGCCGGACGAGACCACGATCGCCTACCTGCAGTACACCTCCGGGTCCACCCGGATCCCCACAGGTGTGCAGATCACCCACCTGAACCTGGCCACCAACGTGCTGCAGGTGGTGGAGGGGCTCGACGGCGACGACGGCGACCGCGGTCTGTCGTGGCTGCCCTTCTTCCACGACATGGGCCTGATCACCGCGCTGATCGCGCCGATGCTCGGCTACCGCTTCACCTTCATGACCCCCGCCGCCTTCGTCCGTCGCCCCGAGCGGTGGATCCGCGAGCTGGCACGTAAGCCGGAGGACACCGGCGGCACCATCTCGGTGGCCCCGAACTTCGCGTTCGACCATGCGGCCGCGCGCGGTGTCCCCAAGGAGGGCCCCGGGGCGGTGGACATGTCCAACGTCAAGGCCATCCTCAACGGCAGCGAGCCGATCTCGGCCGCCACCGTCCGCCGGTTCAACGAGGCCTTCGGGCCGTTCGGCTTCAACCCCAAGGCCATCAAGCCGTCCTACGGCCTGGCCGAGGCGACGCTGTTCGTCTCCACGACGCCAAGCGCCGACGAGCCGCGGATCATCTCCGTCGATCGCGACGCGCTCAACTCCGGGCGGTTCGTCGAGGTGGATGACGACTCGATCAAGGCCGTCGCGCAGGCCGGCGCCGGCAAGGTCGGCATCGGTGAGTGGGCCGTCATCGTCGACCCGGAGACCGCCAGCGAGCTGCCGGACGGGCAGATCGGCGAGATCTGGATCAGCGGCCAGAACATGGGCACCGGGTACTGGGGCAAGCCCGAGGAAACCCGCGAGACCTTCCAGAACACCCTCAAGTCGCGGATCAACCCCTCGCACGCCGAGGGTGCCGCCGACGACGCCACCTGGGTGCGCACCGGCGACTACGGCGCCTACTACGACGGCGAGCTGTTCATCACGGGCCGGGTTAAGGACCTGGTCATCATCGACGGCCGCAACCACTACCCGCAGGACCTGGAGTACTCCGCCCAGGAGGCCAGCAAGGCGCTGCGCACCGGTTACGTCGCCGCCTTCTCGGTGCCGGCCAACCAGCTGCCCGACGAGGTCTTCGAGAACGCGCACTCGGGCCTGAAGCGCGACGCGGACGACACCTCCGAGCAGCTGGTGATCGTCGCCGAGCGCGCCCCCGGGGCCCACAAGCTGGACATCGGTCCGATCACCGACGACATCCGCGCCGCGATCGCGGTGCGGCACGGCGTGACGGTGCGCGACGTGTTGCTCACGGCCGCGGGCGCCATCCCACGCACCTCCAGCGGCAAGATCGGTCGCCGGGCGTGCCGTGCTGCGTACCTGGACGGAACCCTGCGCTCGGGCAAGGTGGCCAACGCCTTCCCGGACGCGTTGGACTAACAATCGAGGCGAACCAGAACGCGAGCTGAGCTGGGACGCGTCCGCGGGGAAGATTCTCCGCCGAAAGAAGATGTGAGGCCTTCGATGTCTGAAGACAACGCAAATCCCAACCACTCGGATCCCGAGGCCGTCGAGGATCCGGCCGCCGGGGACACCGGGGCGCCGGCCGAGGCCGCCTCAGGTGCGGTCGTTCCCGCCGGCACGGATATGACCGTGCCGGAGATGCGGGCCTGGCTGCGGAATTGGGTTGCCAAGGCGACGGGCCAGTCGCCGGATTCCATCAGCGAGTCGGCCCCCATGGTCGAGCTGGGCCTCTCCTCGCGCGACGCGGTGGCGATGGCGTCGGACATCGAGGACCTCACCGGGACGACGTTGACCGCGACGGTGGCCTTCCGGCATCCGACCATCGAGGCGCTGGCGCAGGTGATCGTCGAAGGCGAGCCGGAGGACGAGTCCGCGACCGGCCCGGAGGAGGACTGGTCGCGGCCCGCCGAGATCGACCCGTACACCGCCGACATCGCGATCGTCGGGGTCGCGACCCGGCTGCCGGGCGACATGAACTCCCCGGCGGAGCTGTGGGCCGGGCTGCTCGAGGGCCGCGACGCCATCACCGATCTGCCAGAGGGCCGCTGGTCGGAGTTCCTCGACGAGCCGCGCATCGCCGAGCGCGTGGAGCGCGCCCGCACCCGCGGCGGCTACCTGACCGACATCAAGGGGTTCGACGCCGAGTTCTTCGCGTTGTCGAAGATGGAGGCCGACAACATCGATCCGCAGCAGCGGATGGCCCTGGAGCTCACCTGGGAGGCCCTGGAGCACGCCCGGATTCCGGCGTCGAGCCTGCGGGGTGGACCCGTCGGCGTCTTCGTCGGCAGCTCCAACAACGACTACAGCTTCCTGTCGGTCGCCGACCCGACGACCGCGCACCCGTACGCGATCACCGGCACCACCAGCTCGATCATCGCCAACCGGGTGTCCTATTTCTACGACTTCCGCGGGCCGTCGATGGCCATCGACACCGCCTGCTCGAGCTCGCTGGTCGCCATCCACGAGGGCGTGAAGGCGTTGCGCGCCAAGGAAGCCGACGTGGTGGTCGCGGGCGGCGTCAACGCCCTGATCACCCCGCTGGTGACCATCGGCTTCGACGAGGTCGGCGGCGTGCTGGCGCCCGACGGCCGGATCAAGTCCTTCAGCGCCGACGCCGACGGCTACGCCCGGTCCGAGGGCGCGGGCATGCTGGTGCTCAAGCGCGTCGCCGACGCCCGCCGCGACGGTGACGAGATCCTCGCGGTCATCGCCGGCAGCGCGGTCAACCACGACGGCCGCTCCAACGGCCTGCTGGCGCCGAACCCGGACGCGCAGGCGGAGGTGCTGCGCAAGGCCTACAAGGACGCCGGCATCGACCCGCGCACGGTCGACTACATCGAGGCGCACGGCACCGGCACCATCCTGGGTGACCCGATCGAGGCCGACGCGCTGGGCCGGGTGGTCGGCAAGGGCCGCCCCGCGGACCAGCCGGCGCTGCTGGGCGCGGTGAAATCCAACATCGGCCACCTGGAATCGGCCGCGGGCGCGGCCAGCATGGCGAAGATGACGCTGGCGATCTATCACGACAAGATCCCGCCGTCGATCAACTACGCCGGACCCAACCCGTACATCGACTTCGAGAAGGAACGGCTCAAGGTCGCCGACACCGTGACCGAGTGGCCGCGCTACAGCGGCCACAAGATCGCCGGCGTCTCCGGCTTCGGCTTCGGCGGCGCCAACGCGCACGTCGTGGTCCGTGAGGTGCTGCCGTCGGACCTCGTCGAGCCCGAACCGGTCGAGGAGACGCAGCCGGACAAGCCCGCCGGCTCCGACGCCGACGCGGTGTACGTCGGCGGCGTCCGGATGGACGAGTACGGCGAGTTCATCGACGACGAGGATTCCGACGTCGGCGACGACGCGTTCTACGGCCGCGTCCCCGACGAGGACCCCGAACTGCCCGGGCTGACCGACGAGGCGCTGCGGCTGCTGGAGGTGGCCCGCGAGGAGCTGGCCGCCGCCGAGGCCGAAGATCCCGTCAAACCCATTGTCCCGCTGGCGGTTTCAGCGTTCCTGACCTCGCGGAAGCGGGGCGCGGCCGCTGAGCTCGCGGATTGGATCGACAGCGAGGAGGGGCGGTCCACCCCGCTGGAGGCCATCGGCCGGTCGCTGTCGCGGCGCAACCACGGCCGGTCCCGCGCGGTGATCCTGGCGCACGACCACGACGAGGCCGTCAAGGGTCTGCGCGCGCTCGCCGAGGGCAAGCAGAGCCCGCTGGTGCTCGCGGCCGACGGCCCGGTGACCAACGGCCCGGTGTGGGTGCTGGCCGGGTTCGGCGCGCAGCACCGCAAGATGGGCAAGAGCCTGTATCTGCGCAACGAGACGTTCGCCGAGTGGATCAACAAGGTCGACGCCCTGGTCCAGGACGAGCTGGGTTACTCGATCGTCGAGCTGATCCTCGACGACTCGCAGGACTACGGCATCGAGACCACGCAGGTGGTCATCTTCGCCATCCAGGTGGCGCTCGGTGAGCTGCTCAAGCATCACGGCGCCAAACCCACTGCGCTGGTGGGACAGTCGCTGGGCGAGGCCGCGGCGGCCTACTTCTCCGGCGGCCTGAGCCTGGCCGACGCCACCCGCACCATCTGCTCGCGTTCGCACCTGATGGGTGAGGGCGAGGCCATGCTGTTCGGCGAGTACATCCGGCTGATGGCGCTGGTGGAGTACTCCGCCGACGAGATCAAGACGGTGTTCTCCGACTACCCGGACCTGGAGGTGTGCGTCTACGCCGCCCCCACCCAGACCGTGATCGGCGGTCCGCCCGAGCAGGTCGACGCGATCATCGCGCGGGCCGAGTCGGAGGGGAAGTTCGCCCGGAAGTTTCAGACCAAGGGCGCCAGCCACACCCAGCAGATGGATCCGCTGCTCGGTGAACTGGCGGCCGAGCTGGTGGGCATCGAGCCGCAACCGCTGCAGACGGCGTACTTCTCCACCGTGCACGAGGGCCAGCTGATCCGCGCCGGCGCCGACCCGATCCACGATGTCGAGTACTGGAAGAAGGGGCTGCGGCACAGCGTCTACTTCACCCACGGCATCCGCAACGCGGTCGACAACGGCCACACCACCTTCCTGGAGCTGGCGCCGAACCCGGTGGCGCTCATGCAGGTCGGGCTGACCACCGCGGCCGCGGGTCTGCATGACGCGCAGCTGATCCCGACGTTGGCGCGCAAGCAGGACGAGGTCGACTCGATGACCGTGGCGATGGCGAACCTGTTCGTCCACGGCCACGATCTGGACTTCCGCACCCTGTTCCCGATTCCGGCCGACCGGCCGGTGGATCCCGCCGTCGATTACGCGAAGATCCCGCCGACCCGGTTCCGGCGCAAGCCGCACTGGCTCGAGGCGCGCTTCACCGGTGACAGCTCGCTGATCATGCCGGGCAACCACGTCGCCACCCCGGACGGCCGCCACGTGTGGGAATACGCGCCCAAGGGCGCGGCGGACCTGCCCGGCTTGGTGAAATCCGCTGCCGCGCAGGTGCTTCCGGACGCCACCCTGACCGCCGCCGAGCAGCGCGCCATCCCGGCCGAGGGGTCCCGACTGGTCACCACGTTGACCCGGCACCCGGGCGGCGCCACGGTGCAGGTGCACGCGCGCATCGACGAGTCCTTCACGCTGGTGTACGACGCGGTCGTCAGCCGGGCCGGCCAGGCGGGCACGCTGCCTGCCGCGGCCGCGGCCGGTGCGGTGGTCAGCCAGCCGGTGGCCGGCACCGAGTCGGCGCCCGTCCAGGTCGAGCAACCGCAGCTCGCCGGCGGCGACGACGCCGAGATCCTCACCGACAACCTGACCCAGGGCGCGAACCTGGGTGCCGGCTTCGCCAAGTGGACCCCGGACTCCGGCGAGAGCGTCGGTGACCGGTTGGCCGCGATCGTCGGCGGCGCAATGGGTTACGAGCCCGAGGATCTGCCGCGCGAGGTGCCGCTGATCGAGCTGGGGCTGGATTCGCTGATGGCGGTGCGAATCAAGAACCGCGTCGAATACGACTTCGACCTGCCGCCGATCCAGCTGCAGGCGGTGCGCGACGCGAACCTGTACAACGTCGAACAGCTGATCATCTACGCGATCGAGAATCGCGACGAGGTGGCCCAGCTGCACGAGTTCCAGCAGACGGCCAGCCCCGAAGAGGTCGCCAAGGCCCAAGCCGAACTGCTCGGCGGGGCCAGCACGGCCGCCGAGATCGAGGCCCGGTTGGCCGAGGTGCAGGCCCAGGCCGACGGCGGGGCCGCGCCGGCCGAGGGCGGGGCCGCGCCGGCCGAGGCCGACGAGCTCAACGCCAAGGCCGCCGAGACCGCCGCGACCATCCCGCCGCCGCCATCGGATCCGAGTGGGCCGGGCGGCGCGGTGCCGCCCCCGCCGTCCGATCCGAGCGGACCGGCTGGTGCTGCGGTGCCGCCCCCGCCGTCGGATCCGAGTGGGCCCGGCAAGGCCACCGCGGCGGCCGCCGCGGCCAAGGTGCTGACCCAGGAGGCGGTCACCGAGGCGCTGGGCGCCGACGTGCCGCCGCGCGACGCGGCCGAGCGGGTCACGTTCGCCACCTGGGCCATCGTCACCGGCAAGTCGCCGGGCGGCATCTTCAACGAGCTGCCCGCCGTCGACGACGAGACCGCGGTCAAGCTCTCCGAGCGGCTGACCGAGCGGGCCGAGGGCCCCATCACGGTCGAGGACGTCAAGTCGGCCAAGACCATCGAGGAGCTCGCGACCGCCGTCCGCGACCAACTGGAGGAGGGCGTGGTCGACGGGTTCGTCCGCACCCTGCGGGCGCCCGTAGAAGGCGCTGGGGGCAGCAACATCCCGCTGTTCGTCTTCCACCCCGCCGGTGGATCGACGGTGGTCTACGAGCCGCTGATGAAGCGGCTGCCGGCCAACACCCCGGTGTACGGCATCGAGCGCGTCGAGGGCTCGATCGAGGAGCGCGCCGCCGAGTACGTGCCCAAGCTGCTGGACATGCACAAGGGGCCGTTCGTGCTGGCCGGGTGGTCACTGGGCGGCGCGTTGGCCTACGCCTGCGCGATCGGTCTCAAGCAGGCCGGCGCCGACGTGCGCTTCGTCGGGCTGATCGACTGCGTGCGGCCCGGCGAGCCCATCGACCAGTCCAAGGAAGGAATGCGGGCCCGGTGGGACCGCTACGCGCGGTTCGCCGAGCGCACCTTCAACGTCGAGGTCCCCGAGATCCCGTACGAGGAACTGGAGAAGCTCGACGACGAGGGCCAGGTCAGGTTCGTCCTGGACGTCGTCAAGGAGAGCGGTGTCCAGATCCCCGGCGGCATCATCGAGCATCAGCGCACGTCGTACCTGGACAACCGGGCGCTGGACACCATCGAGATCCAGCCTTACGACGGGCACGTGACGCTGTACATGGCCGACCGCTACCACGACGACGCGATCGTGTTCGAGCCGGCGTACGCCACCCGGGCGCCCGACGGCGGCTGGGGTGACTACGCCTCCGAATTGGAGGTCGTGCACATCGGCGGCGAGCATATTCAAGCCATCGACGAGCCCTACATCGCTAAGGTCGGGGCACACATGAGCCAGGCGATCACCGCGATCCAGGCTCAGCAGGACAAGTGAGAAAGCAGGCGACGTGACCGCAGAATCTGCCCCGCAGCCCAAGACGGCGACGACGGCCGAGAAGCTCGCGGAACTTCGGGAGAAGCTCGAACTCGCCAAGGACCCGGGCGACGAGAAGGCCCGGGCCCGCCGCGACAAGAAGGGCATCCCCAGCGCCCGGGCGCGCATCCACGCGCTGCTCGATCCGGGGACTTTCCTGGAGATCGGCGCCCTGGCCAAGACCCCCGGTGACCCCAACGCGTTCTTCGGTGACGGCGTGGTGACCGGGCACGGCACCATCAACGGCCGCCCCGTCGGGGTCTTCTCCCATGACCAGACGGTGTTCCAGGGCTCCGTCGGCGAGATGTTCGGCCGTAAGGTGGCCCGGCTCATGGAGTGGGTGGCCATGGTGGGCTGCCCGATCATCGGCATCAACGACTCGGCCGGCGCCCGCATCCAGGACACCGCGACCTCGCTGGCCTGGTACGCCGAGCTGGGTCGGCGCCACGAGCTGCTGCGCGGCCTGGTGCCGGAGATCTCGCTGATCTTCGGCAAGTGCGCCGGCGGCGCGGTGTACTCGCCGATCCAGACCGACCTGGTGGTCGCGGTGCGCGACCAGGGCTACATGTTCGTCACCGGCCCGGACGTCATCAAGGACGTCACCGGTGAGGACGTCAGCCTCGACGAGCTCGGCGGCGCCGACGCGCAGGCGCGGTACGGCAACATCCACCAGGTGGTGGAGTCCGAGGCCGCGGCCTACCAGTACGTCCGCGACTACCTGCAGTTCCTGCCCGCCAACACCTTTGACGATCCGCCCATCATCAACCCGGGGCTGGAGCCCGAGATCACCCCGCACGACCTGGAGTTGGACTCCATCGTGCCGGACTCGGACAACATGGCCTACGACATGATGGAGATCCTGCTGCGGATGTTCGACGACGGGGACGTGTTCCAGGTCGCCGAGCAGGGCGGGCCGGCCATCATCACCGCGTTCGCCCGGGTCGACGGCCGCCCCGTCGGCGTGATCGCCAACCAGCCGATGCACATGTCCGGCGCCATCGACAACGAGGCGTCCGACAAGGCGGCCCGGTTCGTCCGGTTCTGCGACTCCTACAACCTGCCGCTGGTGTTCGTCGTCGACACCCCGGGTTTCATGCCGGGCGTGGAGCAGGAGAAGAACGGCATCATCAAGCGCGGCGGCCGGTTCCTCAACGCCGTCGTCGAGGCCGACGTGCCCAAGGTGACGTTCACCATCCGTAAGTCCTACGGCGGCGCGCACGCGGTGATGGGTTCCAAGCAGCTTTCGGCGGACCTGAACTTCGCCTGGCCGACCGCGCGGATCGCCGTGATCGGCGCCGAGGGGGCGGCGCAGCTGCTGGTGAAGCGCTTCCCGGATCCCACCGCCCCCGAGGTGCAGCAGATCCGCAAGGAGTTCATCGAGGGCTACAACCAGGGCATGGCGGTGCCGTGGATCGCGGCCGAGCGCGGCTACATCGACGGCGTGATCGAGCCGCACCAGACCCGGCTGCTGCTGCGTAAGTCGTTGCAGTTGTTGCGGGACAAGCAGATTCAGGGCCGCGTGCAGCGCAAGCACGGCCTCCTGCCGATCTAGACCAGTGCACCAATTCCCGCGACCGTGCATGTCCCCGGCCGACACGCCGGGCAGATCAGGGGGTTTGCGCACCTTCGCTCGGCCGACACGGTTGGATTGAGGGTATGGCCGACAAGTACATCGGGCTCAGTGTGAACCCGCCGCTGGGCGATCAACGACTCGATCTGCGCGACCTTTACGTGTTTCCCTCGCCGTCCAACCCCGCCAACACGGTGCTGATCCTGACCGCCAACACCAACGGCGAGTCGCTGCACCCCGACGCGATCTACCGGATCAACGTCGACAACAACGGGGACCTGCGCACCGACATCGCGTTCAGCTTCGTGTTCGCCGAACCGCGCGACGGCGTTCAGACGTTCGATCTGTACCTGGCCGTCGACCGGGACGCCGAGGAACCGCAGGCGGTGGGTTCGCGGTTGTTCTCCGGGGTCGAACTGTGCCGCGGGCCGGACGCGCGGGTGCTGCGCTCCGGCAGCTTCACGGTGTTCTGCGGGGTGCGCAGCGACCCGCTGTTCTGCGACGTCGAGGGCGTCAAGAACCTCCTCGGAATCCCGGGCACGCAGGGCAATCCCGAAAACCCATGGACCGGCGTGGATTCCAACGCCACCACCAACGTCGTCGCGATGGCCGTGGAGATGCCGACGGCGGCCATCGGGGCCGACCCGGACATCCGGGTGTGGGGCCGCTGCACCATCCGCGACGGCCGGAACTGGAAGCACGTCGACCGGGTCGGGCACCCCGCGATCCGCGGCTTCCTCACCGATGACGAGACCCGGGCCGCCTACTACGCCACCAACCCGATGCAGGACCGGGAGCGGTGGATCGGGCTGTTCATCACGCGGATGGGCGAGGTCGGTGGGTACAGCCGTGCTGAGGCCATCGCCGCCATCGAGAACGAGGGCACGCTGCCGGACATGCTGACCTACCGGCCGTCGCGGCCGGCCAAGTACCCCAACGGCCGCGCGTTCAGCGACGACGTCATCGACTTCCGGCTGGACTTCCTGACCAAGGGCAAGCAGCGGGCCCCGGGGCTCAAGCCGCACACCGACACCATCGACGAATTCCCCTATCTGGGACCGCCGCACTGACGTCGGCTCAGACCGGGTCGAGCCCCAGCCAGTCGTCCACCCGGAACCGGTCACCGCGCGCGACGATCCTGGCGCCGCCGCGGCCGGGATAGTGCGCCGGGACGACGGCGGCCCGCCGGCGGGCCGCCTCGGTGAAGACCCGCCTGCGCGTGACGGCCGCCTCCGCGGGGTTGACGTCGAAGCTGCACGCATCACCCGGGCGCGGGATCTGGATGGGGCAGTGGGTCAGGTCCCCGACGAACACCGCGGGCACCCCCGCGTCCAGCCACACCACCGAAGAGCCCGGGGTGTGCCCGGAAGCCGTTCGCAGCCATAGTGATTCGCTGAGTTGGTAGTTGTCATCCCAGAGCTGGATCTGCTCGCACACCGGGTCGACGCTGTCGGCGAAGACCAGCGCGGCTCCCGCATTGTGGCCGGCGCCCTCCGGCCCGAAGTGCCGATGGTCGGCGTCGTGCATCAGGTAGCGGGCGTTCGGGAACGTCGGCGCCCAGGCGCCGTCGACCCGGCGGGTGTTCCAGCCGACGTGGTCGGTGTGCAGGTGGGTGTTGACGACGACGTCGACGTCCTCGGGGCGTATCCCCGCCGCCGCGAGCGCCCCCAGGAAATCCGTCGAGAGCCCGGACAGCGCCGGCAGGTGCGGGCGGTCGCGGTCGTTGCCGACGCCGGTGTCGATCAGCACGGTCAGGCCGTCCACCTCGACGATCCAACTCTGTATCGCGAGCCGGAACCGGGCGGTCTCCGGCCGATAGAAGTCCGGCACCAGCAGGTCGGCCTCGTCCTGCCAGGCCTCGGCGGGGGTGTCCGGGAACAGCTCGATCCCCGCCTCGAACTGATGCTCCACCACGCGGGTCAGCATGGCTGTGCCCAGTTTGATGCGACCGTTCATGTCCTCGACCGTACGGGGTGGGCCCCCGATCTAGTTGTTACTTCCGCCCACCTCGGCGGGCCGGGTTGCGCTCGGCGGCGGCGCAGTGGTCGGCGCACTGGCGGCCGCGCCTGCCGTGTGGAAGTCGGTCCACGGATCTTCCTGGATCGCCCGGTCGCCCTCGCTGATGATCAACGACTTCGCGGCCACGGCGTACTCGATGCTGTAATTCTCGGCGATGAACGCGCCGTCGTCGGCGAGGGTGGCGGGCAGGATCGTCTTGGCGCCATCGCGTCCTCGCACCCCGGTACTGGTACTCACCTTTGGCGGTCTTGCAGACCGTCACGCGCGACTTGTCCGTGCTGCCGAACTCCACGACGGTGCTCGGCGCGACGCAGCCCGCAGTGGAATCGACGTAGCCCTGGGAGTCGGTGGCGGGCGCGGCCGCGGCCGGCCGTGCGCCGATGGTAAGCAGTACCGCGCGTCCTGCGGCAGCGGCACCGAGGCGGAGGGAGAACCGGAATGCAGACATCGACGTCCACCCCACCACGCTCCCCAACTTTTGCGCGATCGTTGACGCCGACGCTGGACCCATTCGTTAGGGCACCGACACCTAGGTGATCCCCCAGGACCTGGCGACGAGTTGGTTCACCTAGTTGTTGTGACCTGACACGTTGTTGTCAGGCGGCGAGTCGGCTGATGGGTGGGTGTCCGCCGAGGGCGGAGTGGCCTCGTTGAGTGTTGTAGCGGTGTAGGAATCGGTCAAGTCCTCGTTTTCGTAGGCTGTTGGATGTCCAGGGGCGGGCGTAGGCCCATTCGTTGAGCAGGGTGCGGTTGAAGCGTTCGGCTTTGCCGTTGGTCCAGGGGCAGCCGGGTTTGATGAACCGGCGTTTGAGTCCCCAGGCCGTGCACACCCAGCCCCAGTTGGTGCCGTGTCGGTAGACCATGGCGTTGTCGGTCAGCAGCCGACGCACCCGCACACCGTGGCTGGCGAACCATTCCAACGCTCGGTGCAAGAATCCCGCGCAGGTCAGGTCTTTCTCGTCGGTGAGTACCTCGCTGTAGGCCAGCCGGGTGTGGTCGTCGATGGCGGTGTGCACGTAGTCGTAGCCGATGCGGGTCTTCTTGTGCCGGTTGGCCACTGACACCGCGGCGTCGCGGCCGTGCAGGCGCCACCCGCCGCCTTTGGGGATGCGGCCCAGCTTCTTGACGTCGACGTGGACCATTGATCCTGGGGTGCGGTGCTCGTAGCGGTTGGGGCTGCGCCGCGACGAGCGCACCGGCTCACCGGTGATCGGGTCGATTGCACTCAAATGCGGTACCTGGTGACGCGCCAGGATCCGTCCCACCGTCGAGGCGTGCATCCCAAGTTCAGCAGCCAGCATGACTGCGCCACGCTTGCGGCGTCGCCGCGCGGCGAGCACCTTCTTCTCGACTCGGTCGCTGGTGCGCCGGGGCATCCGGTGCGGACGCGAGGACCGGTCAGCGAGGGCTGCGTCACCACCTTCGGCGTATCGGCGCAGCCACTTGTAGACCGTGGCCCGCGAAATTCCCAGTTGTTCAGCAACCTGCGCGGGCGGCCAGCCGGCCGCGACACGCTCCACGATCAAGCGACGTGCGAACAGGTTGGTACGGGCGTTAGCGTGAGACACGAGGACCTCCTACGGGTGAATGCCAGACACATCCACTCCGTCAGGAGGTCCTCCCCATTTCAAGCAGGCGCGCCGTCAACAACCTCTCAGGTCACGACACCTAGTCGGGAATCAAAGCTCGTTGCGGTACGCCGTGGGCGTGACCCCCACCCGTTGCTTAAACGTGGTAGCAAAGTGGCTCGGGCTGGAAAACCCAGCTGCCGCACCGATTTCAGTAATCGTCAAGGTAGTGGTTGACAGCATCGTCTTGGCCTTCTCGATGCGCAGGTCCAGCACGTACTGGTAGGGCGTCGTGTTGAAGGTACGCGCGAACGCGCGACGGAATCCGGCCACCGGCATACCTGCGATTCCAGCCAGTGTGCGGAGATCGATATCCTGGTCGAGGCCGTCGCGAAGATAGTCCAGTAGCCGTTGCTGCGCAGCCAGATCGAGTACCCGACTGGTTTGGCGTCGGACCGGCTCTTCACCGTAAAGGTCGAGGATGTGCAGGCGCAGAGCGTCGGTCAGAGTCTCCCGCAGCAGCCGCGACACGACGTCGGTTCGGCCGGCTGTGTCGGCGACCCGCTCGATCATGCTCAGCAGCAGTGGGTCTCGCCGGCCGGCGACCGGGCGCAGGGTGGTGGCCCCGATCAGTGCTGGAGGCAACGTCAACACAGCGAACTCGCAGAACGCTTCCCGGGCCTCGGCAGCTGACCTCGATTCGGCGGGGATGACCCACACGTTGCTCGCGCCTGGATCGACCCGACCGTTGGGTCCGCGGTCGAACACGACCTCCTTGGAGTTCGCGGTGCCGCGGCGCCACACCCGCACCTCATGCTCCGGCCCAAAGACGGACCAGGTGGTCGGTCCAGCCAACGCATGGGTGATGAATCGAACGTTGATCCCGGTCTTCGCGGAGCCCAGGCTCAGGCGCATGTCGCTGCGGGGCGCCAGCGAGTGAACCGCCGGACTCGGGCGGCCCCGGCCGGCAGCAGCCGATCCGTCAGCGTGCTCTGCTAACACCGGGACATCCTATCGTCGGCACGTCGGGCACAGCATCGATACCAAACGTGACCTGACCGGGTTCCGGGTGGCTGCCCGGGTGCGGTGCCTATCCGCGTGGCATCAGTGTCCGTGGCACGTCGGATCGTCACAGAAAATGGATGAGCCCGTTGCTTCGAGTATCGGCGCGAGCAGGGAGAACTCGGTGTAGTTGTCTTCTCCCTCGGGGGAGCCCCGCAAGATTCCAACGGCGGCGACTTCGTCGTTGCCGAGTTTCACGTACGCGGGTGAGCCAGAATCTCCTGAGGCGGAATACAATTCGGCTTCCACAGTGAGGTGGTCGTGTCCGGAAACCTTGCCGCAGGTTTCGCCGCTGACGAATCCGAACTTGCATAGAGTCACGTTGTTGTTCAACAGATACTCGTGATCGAGCACCTTGGTCACCCGGTACACCCCAGCGATCCTGGCGTTTCCTTCCGCCGATTCAGCCAGCGCCGGGTCGATTTCGATCACCGCGAAGTCCGACCACCCGTCCGAACCGGTCTCCACGACCTTGTCCGGCGTGAGGGCGGTCTGGACCGTCGTGAAACGGCCAAGCTCAACGGCATCGTCCTCATCGCCAGTTCGGGTGAAGTACGGTGAACCGTCGCCCGGACGGGCACAGTGGCCCGCGGTGAAACCGATCGCCGCATCTGAACCATCACGCCCGAGGAATCCGAGCGTGCACTCGTACTCGTCGTTGTCGGCGTCGTCGGCAGCGATTGCCGTGCCGGGAACGAAGTCATCGAAGGACAACCAATCGTTGCTCGTTCCGGTCATCACCTGCGACATGTTCGGTTGATCAGCCGGCACAGTGGGATTCGGCCAGAACACCAACGCGACGAATGCCACCGCGATCACCGCCGCCAGGATTGCCCCACTGGCCACGAGGCGACGCAGTATCCGTCGGCGCGGCTTTACGGGCATCGGTGCCGGGAAGCCGGGCGCGGGAACTCCCTCGGTCACGGTTCGTCGAAGCTCGGCTCGTCGTCCGAGTCGACTATTGGTCCCGGGTCCCAGGCGTCACCATCATCTGACGGTTCGGGGAACGCCGGTGCTTCCGGTGTGGGCGCATCATCCGGAAAACCCTCGTCCGGGTCGGTATCGGGCGTGGGCGTGTCATTGGCGGGCTCGTCGTCGGGACCAGCGGTGTCGACGCCGCTGTCTGGGTCGGCTGCCCCGTGGTTGGGGTTGGTGCAGATGGTGCCTTCGCAGACGACGTAACCGGGACTGCCATCCGGGTTCTTGATGGCATCGGGGGCAACATAGCTGCCCACCGGGCAGCCGGGATCTTGGTTGCGGGCGCAGTACTCCTGGGTGCGGTTGTTACCGGTGGACCCATCGGCGCCCATCGGTCCGCCGTCGATCGGGTTACCGTTGGCATCCCAGAAGCCCCCCGAGTTTGCTGCCCCGTGGTTGGGGTTGGTGCAGATGGTGCCTTCGCAGACGACGTAGGTGGAGCTGCCATCCGGGTTCTTGATGGCATCGGGGGCAACATAGCTGCCCACCGGGCAGCCGGGATCTTGGTTGCGGGCGCAGTACTCCTGGGTTAGGTCGTTGCCGGTGGACCCGTTAGCTCCCATCGGCCCGCCATTGACGGGTTTGCCGTTGGCATCCCAGTAACCGTCGGAGGGCGCGAGGTGGACGTTCGTGCCGTGGAAACTGCCCGTTGCGCACTTCGGGTCGCGATTCTGCGCGCAGTACTGCGCATTGGCGGTCAGCTTCGGCACCGCGCCCGGTTTGGCCGAATCATGCGGACCTCCGGCTGGGGATCCGGAGCCGCATGCCGACATCAACACCAGCGCTGCGAATCCGAGGGGGACCGTTACGAGTCTGTGCATCACTTGCCTCTCTGAATCCAGGCCGTGGTGCGGTGCGAATGTCGCTGCGCTGTCCGCACTTCGAACGGCCTCAGCCGGCCCGGGAAATCAAGCGGTCGGACCGATCATTCCTCGTGGGTCGGCTGGTCGGTGTTGTGCAGATACCACAGTCCATCGTCGTGCTGGAGACAGTACCAGTACCGGTAGAAGTTGTCGTCGCCCACGTTGTCCAAGTGCATGTCCGGACCGTCTGAGATGCACGCCGACTCGGTCGGCCAACTCCACGGGATTCCGGTTTCGCCGTCATAGACGACCACGTCGTCGGCGAGAGCGACACCCGCGGTACCCAGCATCAGGCCGGCGCTCGCCAACCCCGCGATCAACATTCTCATTATCCCTGCCTTCCCGACAGCCAAGATTGCCCTTTGGGCGGATGACCAGAGGTGTACGCGACACCGTATGCGGAACCGGACACACTGAGCTTTCAGAAAACGTCCAGCCTTTTGAGAAACGAACCGGTCGGACTCGAATGCACCTTAAAGGCAAGTCGCGCATCAGCTAGGCGGAGCGACACCGCCGCGAGGGCTGACGGTCGGGAACTGCCGGGCTCTACGGCTTGATGCGGATCTCGCCCGGTTTCCACAGCCCGGAACGTGTCGCGCTGCCCAGGTCGATCTCGGCGGGCGTCGCGTCGACGATGGTCACGAAGCGGCGCAGCGAGCCCCAATCCCGGCCCCAGTCCTGCGACAGGTAGGTAGCCATCACGTGCTGACGCAGCAGCAGGTCGCTGATGCCCAGCAGGCCGCCGTTGATGCCGTCCTGCCAGGTGTCGGTGTCCAGCCGCTTGGCGTTGTAGTCCGGGGTGATCCGGTAGTTCGGCACCTCGGTGACGCCGTTGGCGTGCAGCATCGGCTGCTGGCACGGGAAGGCCAGGCCCACGGCCCAGTCCATCAGCACCGGCTGCTCGGAACCGACGTACTCCTGGATGGAGCGCAGTTCGGGCACCCGCGGGGGCGTGACGGCGATCCAGTCGCCCGGGGTCAACGACGCGTCGTCGGCGACTACCCGGACAAACGTTGCGTCCGACGGGATCTGGGCGCGCGGGAAGCGCAGGTTGCGCCACGACGGCGCCGGGCCCAGGTCGTAGGGCACCAGCCGGCCCAGCGCCTCGGGGGCGCCGTCGGGTCCGGGGCGGCCGTACTCGAGTTCGACGGTCTGACCCTCGGTGCGGCCGTTGAAGACGCTGTTGCCGGTGATGGTGCCCGCGGCGGTGATGACCACCAGCGGATGGCCGTCGTCCTCGGGCGGCAGCTCGTACCAGGCCGAGGTCAGCGTGCTGGGCTGCTGCGGCCCGGTCACGTAGCTCCCGGCCAGCGGCACCCGCGCGGGGTCCAGCCCGTAGGGCAGCGGCACGGTGGAACCGTTGATCCCGGGGCGCTCGAGTTCCTCGGGCTGATCCCAGTCGTAGTCCGAGCCGGGAACCACCCGGTTGAGCCGAATGGCCTCGGCGACAATCTTTTCCGGCACGCCGCCGGCGGTGAAGCCCACCGGCGTCTCGCCGCCCAGCGGCCCCAGGGTGCCGAACGGGCCACCGACCGGCCGCAGGAATCCGTCGTTGGGATCCGGTTCCACCAGGACGTCGTCGGCCAGCCCGCAGCCGCCGGTGAACGCGCGCAGGTTGGCCCAGGCGTTGGAGTAGGTCGGGTACTGGCGCACCGCGCCGATCAGCATCGAGGCCACGAAGACCACCACCATGAAGCCCGCTGCGATCGGGATCGGCGCGGCGGTCACGGCCCGGGCCAGGCGGCCCTCGCCGCGGTCCCGCGGTGCGAAATGCAGCCACGCGGTGTACACCGCCGAGATGACGAACAGCGCGAAAAAGATGGTGCTGACCGTGATTCCGGCGATGGCCGGCTTGTCGTTGTTGAACGGCACACCGAAGCTCGAGACGTACCACCAGCCGTTGGTCGTCGACCAGCACAGCGCCAGCACGAACAGCAGCGCGGTGACGAACGCCATCCGGTTACGGGACCACCGCAGCACGGTGCGGGACACAAGCACCGTGGCCAGCGCGGCCACCGCGGCGCCCACCGCCGCGAACAGCCCGAAGTGGTGCACCCACTTGGTGGGGGTGAACATCAGCACGAACATGGTGGCGAAGATGACACCCATCAGCCGCCAGGCCGGCCCGCGGGCCACACCGGAGATCCGCTTGCGGCGCAACATGATGAACATGGCGGCGAACAGCGACAGCGCGGTGATCAGGAAGCCGAACCGCCGCGACAGCGACCCGTCCACCGTCGGCAGGATCAGGTAGTAGTACCGCAGGTTCTCGGTGTACCACTCCTGGCTGGGGCCGATCGCGGTGCGAATCCGGGTGGCCTCCAACACCGTCGCGAACGTCTGGTCGGCGAAGACCACGGTGAGCACCACGGTGCCGGCGGCCAGCAGCGGTAACAGCAGTGGCCAGAGCCCGACGACGCGGCGGCGCCGCACCAGGATGCGCAGGAGGGGGCGGCCACCGGCGATCAGCGCGGCCACCGCGATCAACCCGGTGGGCTGGATGCCGAGGGTGAAGGCGGCGGTGATGATCGCCAGCGCCGCGGGGGTGAGCCGGCCGGAGGTGATCGCGCGTTCGATCAGCACGTAGGTGATCAGGGCGCCGACGGCGATCTGCCCCTCGGGCCGCAGCCCGTTGTTGAACGGCATCCACGCCCCGAGCAGCACCATGCCCGCCGCCCACAGGGCCGGCCGGCTCGCCACCACCGCCGGCCCGAACCGGGGCAGCACCTCGCGGGACAGCAGCAGCCAACACACCAGCGCGGCAACCAGATCCGGTAGCCGCATCCAGATGCTGGCCGTGCTGACGTGGGTCATCAGCGCCAGCAGGTTGTAGTACCAGCCGAACGGGTCCTCCGGGCTGCCGAACCAGCGGAAGTAGTTCGACATGTAGCCGGCGTGGTCGGCGACCCGGGCCATGCCCAGGATGTAGCCGTCGTCCGAGGAGTTGGCGCCGGCGACGTACCAGATCAAAAACGCCGAGATCACCGTCGCGTCCACGGCGGTGAAGGTGCGCCAGCGGCCCGGGATCAGCCGCCGCATCCGCCGGCCGTCGACCCGGTCCAGCCGCCACAGCGCCAGCACCGCGATCCCGGTGGCAAGGATCGCCAGCAGCATCGCGGCGAGCTTCAACGGGGTCGGCGTGCTGGAGAACCGGGTGTCGATGGTCGCCGAGAACGACAGCCCGGGCGGGGCGGGCCCGCTCAGCTCGGTGAACACCCCGACGATCGCCGGGCGCAGGTTCGGGTCGGCGAAGCCGGTGCGCTGCGGGCTGCCGTCGCGCTGGCTGAGCCCGACGAACTCGGCGAAGGTGCCGTCCTCCGACGAGGTGATCTCGATGCGCTCGCAGTCCGGCCCGGCGACCCGCTCCCGCGGCACGCTGGCCACCACCACGTTGCGGTCGGTGATGTCGACGCGCTGGGCGGTCACATTGACGAACAGGCCGTTGAGCGCGGCATCCTTACCCTCGGCCGGCGCGGTGCCGAGCACCATCGCCCCGGCCGGGGGCAGGTCGCGGATGACCTGGCAGGGAATGGTCGCGGTCAGAGACACCGGCGCCTGCGAGATCAGCGGCGCGGTGACGTTGCCGAACTGGCCGCCCTGGGGCCAGTTCAGCTGCGCGGTGGTCTGCACCACCGGCAGCAGCGGGGTGGCGACGGCCAGCACGAAGCCGACCAGCCCGGCGATCATCGCGACCCAGCGGGCCACGGCGACGTCCTTGCCGGTGCCGGGGGCGGCGTCGGCCGGCGGGGGAACGGTCTGCGTGTCGGTCATGGGAGTGCCCTGATCGGTCCGGTGCGGTGCCAGCCGGACACCTGCTGGGTTGCGGTGTCGATGACGGCGTCGGGTGCCTCGTCGGCGGGGACGACGCGGAGGTAGCGCTCGATGGAACCCCAGTCGCGGTACCAGTCGTCGCGCAGATAGGTCGGGACGGTGGCCGTGCTCAGCAGCGCCTGGATGAACAGGAACGGCCCGCCGTCCTGGGCGGACTGCCACTGGTTCGACGACGTCACCACCTGCTTGAAGTTGGGCAGGATGCGGTACTCCGGGAGCTCGGCCACGCCGAGGCGCTCGGCGAAGGGACGTTGGCAGGGGAAGTTGGCGGCCGTGGCGATGTCCATCAGCACCGGCGTGTCCGAGCCGAGGAACTCCTGCGCGGTCTGCAGCACCGGCACCCGTGGCGGGGTGAAGCCGAACCACTGATCCTCGGACAGGTTCGGGTCGTCGGCGACGATGCGCGCGACGTTGGCCTCCGGCGGCGCCCACGACAGCGGGAAACGCAGATTGCGCCAAGCCTTTTGGGCGACGATGTCGATGGGCTGGACCTCGTCGAGCTCGGTGTAGCTGCCGTCGGGATGGTGCACGCCCCACTGCAGCTTGAGCGACTGGCCGTAGTTGAATCCGCCCTCTTCGTCGTAGTACCAGATGGCGCCGGCCGCGGCGACGGTCACCAGCGGGCGGTCCGGGGTCCGGGGCGGCAGCGCGTACCAGGCCGAGGTGGCCGCCGCGGCGGCGCGGTTCTCGCCGTAGCTGCCCAACACCGGCGTGCGTTGCGGGTCCAGCCCGAACGGCAGGAACACCCGCGAGCCGTTGACGCCGACGGGTCCGTAGCCGCCGCCGGTGCCCGCGGCGTAGCCGACGCCGACGTTCGGCTTGTTGGGCGAACCGTCGGAGTTCACCAGGCCGGGGTTGGCGGTGACGGGCTCGGCGGGCTCGAGGATCTCGCTGATGCCGTTGGGCGTGAAGCCGGTCGGGTCCTCGCCGCCGAGCGGGCCGTACTCGCCGAACTGCTGGCCCGGCACCGGTTCCAGCATGCCCGCGTTGGTGTCGGCCTCGACCAGCACATCGTCGGCCATGGCGCAGCTGGATCCGGTCAGCGCGGCCAGGTTGGCCTTGCCGGTGGTGTAGACGGGGTAGCGCTGCACGAAGCCCTTGGCCATGGAGCCCACCTGCAGCAGCACCATCAGCATCGCCACGATCAGCATCGGGGTGGACGCGAGCACCCGGTTGCGGCGGGTGTTGGCCACCTCGGTGTGCCCGGCGTAGTCGATCCGGAAGTGCAGCCAGCCGGCCAGCAGCGCGCACACGATGGCCAGCACCAGGAACATGGTCGTCACCGGCTGGCCGGCCAGCACCGGCTGGCGGTCCCACCACGGCACTCCGTAGTTGCCGGTGTAGAACCAGCCGTTGATCCCGGAGGTGGCCCAGGCGACCACGAACAGCAGTGCGGTCACGTACAGCGCGAGGTTGCGTCGGCTGTGCAGACCCACCCGGGAGAACGCGAACGCGGTGACACCGCCCAGGGCGCCCGCCAGCCCGGCGAACGCGCCGAACTGCACCGCCCACTTGGTCGGGGTGAACGTCAGCAGCAGCAGGCCCACCGCGGTGGCGCCGATCAACCGCCACACCGGGCCGTTGGCGGCGCCGGGCACCTTGCCGCGGCGCAGCAACACCGCCAGCACCCCGAACAGGCACAGCAGCATCAGCAGCACCGCGAAGCGCCGGGTCAGCGAGCCGTCGACGCTCTCCTCCACGGTCAGGAAGTAATAGCGCAGGAAGTCCTGGTACCAGGCGATGGTCGGGCCCACGGTGTACTTGATGCGGGCCGACTCGGCGACGGTGGCCAGGGTCTGGTCGCGGAACACCACCACGAAGATCAGCGCCAGCGCCGCGCCCAGCGGGGCCAGCTGGGCTGCCAGACCGTCGAGCACGCGGCGCTCCCGGACGATCCGGGCCAGCGCGCGGGCACCGACCAGCAGCGGCGCGACGGCGATCAGACCCTGCGGCGCCGTCGTCACGCTGAACACGGCGACGACGATCGCGACCGCGGCCAGCCACAGCCGGCGGGTGGCGATCGCGTTCTCCACCAGCGCCCAGATGGCCAGCACGCCGAACGCGATCAGCGGCTCGGGCCGCAACCCGTTGTTGAACGGCAACCAGGCCGCGAGGAACACCGCGGCGGTGGTCCACACCGTCACCCGGTTGACGGCCAGCGCCCGGCCCAGCCGGGGCAGCGCCCACCGGCTGAGGATCAGCCAGGCCGCGATGCCGGCCAGCGTCGCGGGCATGCGCAGCCACACCCCGTGCGGGCTGATCGCGGCCAGCTGCGCGAGCACCGACTGATACCAGTCGAAGGGGGCCTCACTGGCCCCGAAGTAGCGGAAGTAGTTGGCGGTGTAGCCGGCCTCGCCGGAGATGCGGGCGATGGTCGCGTTGTAGCCGTCGTCGGACGACGTCGCGCCGATGACGTGCCACACCGACAACGTGCCGATGACGCCGAGGTCGGCCAGCCAGGTGGCCAGGCCCACCCGGGTGAACCGGCGCCAGGCGTGCCGCACCGCGTGCGCCGAGCGCCGGTTCAACAGCGCCAGCGCGATGATCGAGGCGATCACGCAGGCCACCCCGAGGACCATCACCGCGAGCTTCAGGGTGCTCGGCGAGCTGATGAACCGGGTGTCGATGTCCACGACGGCCGATAGCCCCGGCTGCGGCGGCACCTGCAGCTCGGTGAACAGACCGGCGACCTGCGGCTTCCTTTCGGGGGCCAGGGTTCCCGCGGCGCCGGGCAGGCCGACGAAGTCCGCGCCCACCTCACCGGCGTTGGCCCAGATGTTCAGGGTGCTGCAGGCGCCGGCGTCCACCTCGGCGCGCGGCGCGGCGGCCGCGACCGAGTCGCGGAACGCCACGAACACGACGTCGCTGTTGGCGCGGACGAACAAGCCGTTGCGGCTGGCGTCGATGCCGCGCTCCGGGATGGTGGAGAACACCAGCCCGCCCTCGTCCGGCAGCGTCCCGACGGCCGCGCACGGGATGGACACGTCGAGGGTGCGGGGCGCGCCGGAGACCAGCGGCGCGGTGACGTCGCTGACGAAGCCGTCCGCACCCGGGGCCTGCGGCCAGGAGATGGTGGCGTTGGTCTGGTTGACCGGCAACAGCGGAACCAGCCCGCACAGCAGTATCCCGGCGATGCCCGCGACGACGGCGATGAGGCGGGCTGTGTTGTTGGCGCCCGGCCTCTTCCTCGCAGAAGTACGCTGCTCGTCGAACTGCTCGGGTGGGAGGTCTGGCACGAGGGTCGATGGTATGCGACCGGCCTAGGAGGCTACTAAGGGCCGCGCCGAGCAGGGTTTTGGTCGGCTGCCGGCGCGCGTGTCCACCCAGGTACAGATTCCGGCGAAATTGTGTACCTGGGTGGACATCAGGCGCGGGCAGGCCGCGCCGAGTCAGGACTGACGCAGCGGCGCGGGGCTCCACAACCCGCTGCGCGTCGCGGTGCCCAGGTCGATCTCGGCGGGCTCGGCGGCCGGATAGAACGGCAGCAACCGCTGCAGCGAACCCCAGTCGCGGAACCAGTCGTCCTGCAGGTAGGTGGGCACCGTCGAGGCGCGGAACAGCAGTTCGGACAGCCCCAGCGGTCCGCCGCCCAGGTAGTCCATCACCGGCGAGTTGGCCTCCGCGCCGAAGCGGTCCGGCAGGATGCGCCACTTGGGCACCTCGGTCACGCCGTACTGGTGCCCGAACGGCCGCTGGCACGGGAAGGCGAGGCCCACCAGCCAGTCCAGGAACACCGGGTCCTCGGAGCCGACGACGTCCTGCAGCGACTCGAGGACCGGGATGCGCGGCGGGGTCAGCGCGATCCAGTGGGTGGGGGCCAGGTCGTCGTCGGTGGCGACCAGCCGGATCTGGGTGGCCTCGCGCGGGATGGCGGCCAGCGGGGCCCGCAGGTTGCGCCAGGCCGGCGCGGCGCCGACATCGGCGAAGCCGATCGACCCGCCCGGCTTCCCGTCCGCACCGGCCCACTGCACCAGGACCTCGCCGGAGTCGAAGCGACCGGCCGCCGAGACCACCAGCAGCGGCCCGGCCTCCTCGCGCGGCGGCAGCTGGTACCACGCCGAACGCAGCACCGCCGGTTGCTGCACGCCGGAGCGCCAGCTGCCGAGTACCGGGGTGGTCGCCGGGTTGAGACCGAACGGCAGGCGGGCGCGGGACCCGTTGGCGCCGGTGGTGGCGATGGTGCCGCCCTCGGTGCCGGCTTCGCCGGTGTTGTCCTCGGCGTCGCCGGTGTCGGCGAAGTTGGTGGCCTCCGGGCTGTCGGTGACCGCGTCCGGCGACACGTCCGAGGGAATGCCGTTGGGGGAGAAGCCGGTTGCGATCACCTGGCCGAGCGCGGCGCCGATCTCGACGCCGGGGGCGGGACTGAGCATGCCGATGTTGGGGTCCTGTTCGACCATCACGTCGGTGGCCAGCCCGCAGGTTTTCCCGGTCAGGGCCTGCAGGTTGGACCGGCCCACCGACCACGCCGGGTATTGCGCGGTCATGCCCAGCGTCAGCGAGACGACCTCGAAGAGCACCAGGAACCACGACGCAATTGCCAACGGGGAGCGCAACAGTCGGCCGAACCGGTTGGACCGCCAGGGGGCGTCGCCGTTTCCGGGGGAGGTGAACTTGAAGTGGAAGTACGCGGCCAGCAGCAACGCCAGCACGGAGAGCCCCAGCAGGATGGTGGTGAAGCCGAACTTCCACTCCGGAAACTGGTTCGACCACGGCACCCCGAAGTTCGAGACGTACCACCAGCCGTTGACCGTGGCGAACGACAGGGCCACCACGAACAGCACCACGGCGCCGAAGATGGTCCGGTTGCGGCGCGACTTCATCGCGTGCGCGGTGACCGCGACCGCCGCCAGCGCGCCGAGTGACCCGGCCAGCCCGGCGAACACGCCGAAGTGGTGCGTCCACTTGGTCGGGGTCAGCATCAGCGCCAGGAACGAGACGATGGTGATGCCGATGATGCGCCGGCTCGGGCCCGCGGCGGTGCCGGGAATCCGGCCCTTGCGCAACGACATCGCCACCGCAACGCCCAGCGCGAGCAGCACCGAGAGCACCGCGAAACGGCGGGCCACCGACCCGTCCGGGCTGGTGGTGAACAGCCGCGAGTAGCGGATGTGCTCGTCGAACCAGCTCAGGCTCGGCCCGATCGCGGACTTGAAGGTGCTGGCCTGGATTTCGGCGGCGAACGTCTGGTCGCGGAAGATCAGGATCGCGGTGACGGTGACGGCGGCGGCCAGCGGGGCGAGCAGCGCCAGCCGGCCGAACTGCCGGGTGCGCCGATGCATGATGGTGCGCAGCGGCCCGATGGCCACCAGCAACGCGCCGATGGAGGCCACGCCGGTGGGACCGGAGAACAACGTCAGCGCACCGATGATGCAGGCGACCGCGACCGGCAGCAGCCGGCTGGTCGCTACCGCGCGCTCCACCG
Organism: Mycolicibacterium sp. MU0050; assembly: GCF_963378085.1. Lineage (GTDB taxonomy): Bacteria > Actinomycetota > Actinomycetes > Mycobacteriales > Mycobacteriaceae > Mycobacterium > Mycobacterium wendilense. The sequence continues at coordinate 161,229 of NZ_OY726395.1, forward strand.
AGCACCAGGTCAGCAGGATGCCCAGGGCGATGATCGGCTCGGGCCGCAGGCCGTTGTTCAGCGGCAACCACACCGCCAGGAACATGCCCGCCGCGGTCCAGCTGGCCGCGGTGCTCTTCTTGACCGCGCTGCCCAGCCGCGGCAGCACCTCGCGGCTGATCACCCACCAGCACGCCAGCGCCATCAGCAGGGTCGGCAGCCGCATCCAGACGCTGGCGGTCGACACCTGCGACCACACCGCGAGCAGGTCGTAGTACCAGCCGAACGGCGCCTCGGGGGTGCCGAACCAGCGGTAGTAGTTGGCCATGTAACCGGCGTCACCCGACACCCGGGCCATGGTCAGGATGTAGCCGTCGTCGGCGGTGTTGGCGCCGACGAAATGCCACCACACCAGGACGGTGGCGACCAGCGCGTCCAGGCCGGTCATCGACCACCAGCGCGACGGCAGGAAGCGGCGGTGCCGGACGCCGTCGGCGGTGTCCAGGACGTGCAGCGCGATCAGCGCGGCGATGGTCAGCAGGACGCCGAGGATCATCGCGACGAGCTTCAGCGTGGTCGGCGCGGTGCTGTAGCGGCTGTCGATGGTGGCCGACAGACTCAGGCCCGGCGGGGCGGGACCTTCCAGGTCGGTGAACACCCCGACGATCTGCGGCCGGAAGTCGTAGCCGCCCCGTTCCCCGCGCAGCGGCGCGTCGGGGTCGTCCGGTGTCGCGTCGGTGCCGTCGGCCTGGGTGAGGCCGACGAACTCGGCGGTGACCTGGTCGGCGTGCGCGGTGAACTTCAGTTCCTGGCAGGCCGGGCTGAGCACCGCGCTCATCGGGGCGACGACCACCGGGGTGTTGCGCACCACGACGTTGAGGTTGTTGTTGGCGCGTTCGATCAGCAGGCCGCGGTCGACGGCCTTGGGTGCCTGCTTGGGCACCGTGGACAGCAGCACCGAGCGGCCGTTGTCCGGGCCGTCCAATGCGCCGGCCACCCGACACGGGATGGTGATCTCCAGGTCGGTGGCGACATAGGAGATCAGCGGCGCGGTGACGCTGTCGAGTTCGCCGTTCTGCGGCCAGTTCAGTTCCGCGGTGGTCTGTTCGACGGGCAGGAACGGGGTGGCGATCGCCAGCAGGGCGCCCAGCAATCCCGCGACAATGGCGACAGTGCGGGCCGTGCGGTATCTAGGCGCCGTGTCGTCCACGGACCTAGATGGTAATGCTCCCGGTCCGGGGGGTCGCACCGTCATCAGGGCTGGTTCCTGATCGCCAGCACGAACGGCCCGAATGTCTGGACGTCGAAGTGCGGTTCGGCGAACAGCGCCGACCCCAACTCGACGGTGTAGCGGCGGACGTTCGGCTGGTTGGGGTAGACGTCCTCGGCCAGGCGCAGCGTGTAGGCGTCACCGGCGCCGCGGCGCATCAGGAACACCTCGGGCGGGCGCCAGGGCAACGCGTCCAGAGTTGCCGCGAACTGTTCGGCGGTCTCGAGATCGGCCCACTCCTCGATGGCCGCGGCCCGCTGGTCGAACTGGGCCAGCGGGTTGGCGTAGTGCGAGGTCAATCCCTGGAATCCGAGGTAGGGGTAGTACGCCAGGAAGCTGTAGTCGGCGGTCAGCACCACCGTCTCGTCGCGCGGCTTGCCCGTGGCGGCGCGGATGGCTTCGTCGATCTTCGCGTAGTACTTCTCCGCGCCGGGGGGACGACGGTCGGCGCGCTGCCCGTCGCCGTCGGTGTCGGTGTAGGCCACCGCGAGGTCTGGCCGCAGCACGTCGGGGATGTCCTGGCTGAACGCCATTCCGCCGGCGAGCCCGATGACCGCCGCCACCGGGATCAGCGTCCGGTTCCAGCGGGCGGCCGCCGCGAGCGTCACCTCGATGAAGCCGAACGCGCCGGCCGCGGCCAGCAGGGTGGTCAGGGTCGGCTGCAGGCGGAAGGACAGCAGCGTGGTGCCCGCCAGCGTGGTCAGCATCGACAACAGTGACCACAGGTAGATGGTGAGCACCCCGACGGCCAGCGCCCCGGCCCGCACCGAGGAGCGCGCCCGGACGATCAGCCACAGCGTGCCGAGCATGCACAGCGCACCCAGCAGCGAGAACTGCAGCATGGGGAAGGTCAGCACCGCGCCGTCGGCCGGCAGGTAGTGCTGTGCGCTACCGGTGTCCGACATCGGGTCGCGCAGCGCACGCAGCAGGAACGGCAACCAGGTGATCAAGGCGATCGGGATGGCGATCGCGGCGGCCACCGCCAGCCGCAGCAGGGGGGCGATGCTGCGCCGGGCGATCGCCAGCGCCGCGGCCATGATGGTGATGGTCAGCGCGGCCAGGCCGAGCAGCAGGGTGTAGAAGGTGGCGGTGACGCCGAGGAAGATCCCGACGCCCACGACGGCCGCCCATCCCGAGTGAGCTCGGGCGCGCAGCCCCGACCACGCCAGCACCAGCACCGGCGGCAGCAACACGGTGACGATCGCGGCGTACGGCTCGGGGGAGGCGTAGGCGAGCATCACCGCGGTGGTGGTGATCGTGACGATCAGGGCGTACTCGAACCGGATCAGCGCGGTCCACAGGGCGAACGCCAGCACCACGGCGACGGCGATCGAGGTGACGGCCCACGGCTTGTACATCTCCCAGCCGGGTATCCCGGCCAGGTCGGCGGCCCGCCCGCCCAGCCAGAACCAGCCCGGCGGGTAGAACGGCGGCAGGTCCGCGTAGGTCATGTCGCGCAGCGCGGCGTTGTCGGCGAACCGGGTCAGGTACTCGGTGCGGAACTGCTGGTCCACCGAGATGCCGAACAGGTAGAGCTTGGTGGCGCCCAGCGGCATGCCCAGGGTGGCCACCACGAAAGCCGCCAGGAAAACCGTGGCGCCCAGCTGCGCGAGCCGCCGCCTCCCACGGCGCCCCAGCCAGCCGGCGCCGACAAGTGCTGCCAGGCAGACGAATTGGCCGACCGTGGTCAGCGCGTGCAGCTGATTGCTGGACGGAAACGCTGGCCATTCCACGCGGCCGATGGCGACCAGCGCAACGACGGAGACCACCACGGCGACCGCCGCCGCCAGCGCCATCCGGCCGCCCGCGCTGGCAGCGCGGAGTAGCGCTGTCTTCATGATCAGAGGGGCAGCTTGCGGAAGATGCGCCGGGGGATGTGGCGCAGCACCGACATCAGCAGGCGGACCGGTCCGGGCGCCCACACCAGCTCGCGGCCCTTGGCCGCCGAGGTCACCGCCAGCTCGGCGACGTCCTCCTTGTTCACCGTGAACGGTGCTTCCTTGGCGCCGGTGGCCTTCCAGTGCTCCAGGGTGGTGGTGGTGCGCACCTGTCCGGGCCGGATCACCAGGACCCGCACCCCGAACTCGCGCAGCGCCTCCCCGAGACCCAGGTAGAAGCCGTCGAGACCGGCCTTGGTGGAGCCGTAGACGAAGTTGGACCGGCGCACGCGCTCGCCGGCCACCGACGACATCGCGATGATCTGGCCGCTGCCCTGTGCCCGCATCTTCTCGCCGACGAGGACGCCGACCGACACCGCGGCCGTGTAGTTGATCTGGGCGGCCTGCACGGCCTTGGCCTGGTTCTGCCAGAGTTCCTCGGCGTCGCCGAGCACGCCGAATGCCACGATCGCGACGTCGACATCGCCGTTGGCCCAAGCGGATTCGATCACCGCGGGGTGGGCCTGCGGGTCCAGGGCGTCGAAATCCAGGTATTCGACCGAGCTGGCCCCGGCGGCCTCCATCTGGGCGATGGCCGCCTCGCGCCGCGGCGCGTTCGGCAGGTCGGCGAGGATGATCCGCGCCTGCGCGTCCCGCAGGTAGCGTTCGCAGATCGCCAGGCCGATCTCGGAGGTGCCACCCAGCAGCAGAATGGTCTGCGGGTTCCCCACGGCATCAAAAACCATTTACTGCAGCTCCAGACGTCGGGCCATGTCGGACATGAACACTCCTTCGGGATCGACCTTGCGGCGCTGGGCGATCCATTCGTCGATCCGCGGGTACATGGCGTGGAAGGTGGCGGCGGTGGTGCGCGAATCCTTGGCGGTGTAGAGCCGGCCGCCGAATTCCAACACCCGCTTGTCCAGGCCGGTGAGGAACTCGCTCAGGCCGGCCTTGACGGGGAAGTCGACGCAGACGTTCCAGCCCGGGATCGGAAAGCTCAGCGGCGCTTGATTTCCGGCCCCGAACAGCTTGAACACGTTGAGGAACGACACGTGTCCGCTGGCCTGGATGTCGCGCATGATCGCCTTGAACTCGTCGACCGCCTCGGTGGGCACCACGAACTGGTACTGGGTGAAACCGGCTGAGCCGTAGGCTCGATTCCATTCGCCGACCATGTCCAGCGGGTGGTAGAACTGCGTCAGATTCTGGGCCTTGCCCCGGTAGGTCTTGCCTATCCGGTACCAGAGCTCGGTCATGGGCCCGAAGGTGAACTTGTTGGCCAACCCGTTGGGGAAGATGTCCGGCGCGGTGAAGAATTGCGGCGCATCGAATTTCAGCGGGTCCTTGGCCAGCGAGTCGGGCAGCTGGTCGAGGGTGGCCAGCGATCCGCGGGAGATGACCGCGCGGCCGAGTTTCGGTGGGGCGCTGATGGCGTCGAACCAGGCGCTGGAATAGGTGTAGTCGGATTCGCTGCCGTCGCTGTGGAACGCGACCGTCTCGTCGAGGCCGCCGGTCACGTCGCCGTCGGCGATGAAGTAGGCGGTCTCGGTGGGCGTCATCGCGATGGTCGCGCGCAGGATGATGCCGGTGAGCCCGTTGCCGCCGACGGTGGCCCAGAACAGCTCCGAGTCGGCGCCGTCGGGGGTCAGATGGTGGGTCCGGCCGTCCGCGGTGAGCAGGTCCATGGCGCGCACGTGGTTGCCGAAGCTGCCCGCGCTGTGATGGTTCTTGCCGTGGATGTCGCAGGCGATGGCCCCGCCGACGGTGACCTGCCGGGTGCCCGGCAGCACCGGCACCCACAGGCCGAGCGGCAGCGCGGCGCGCATCAGCTGGTCGAGGTTCACCCCGGCGTCCACGTCCACCAGATGGGTGTGGGCGTCCATGGAGTGGATGCGGTTGAGCACCGACATGTCGACGACCAGTCCGCCGCCATTCTGGGCGTTGTCGCCGTAGGAGCGGCCCAGACCGCGCGCGATCACGCCGCGTCCGGAGCCGTCGGCCGCCCGCGCGACCGCTTCGACGACTTCCTCGGGATCGCGGGGTGCGAGCACCTCGGCGACCGAGGGTGCGGTGCGCCCCCACCCCGTCAGGCGCCGCGTCGTAACGGTAGACATCGCTGGCAAGGGTACCGCGCGGGCTACGGCGGTCAGCGCAGCCGGAAGATCACGGCCCGCTGCACCACGAAGTTGATCACGGTGGCGGTGCCCTGGGCGATCACGAACGCCACCGGAACCTGCCACGGCCGGCCCGCGAACTGCAGATAGAACAGGTAGTTGATGCCGATCTGCACGGCATAGGTCAGCGCATAGAGCACCATGACCGCGATGAACCGGGCCCGGCTGGGCGGCGCCTGGAACGTCCAGCGCCGGTTGATCAGGTACGCCGTGGTGGTGCCGGCGATGAAGCCCAGCGTCTTGGCGACGTTGACGTGCAGGCCCGCGGCCAGCAGGGCGACGTAGAGACCGAAGTCCACCACGGCGGACAACCCGCCGGTGATCACGAACCGCAGCACCTGCGTCTTCAGGGTGAGCGGGGCACCCGGGGGAACAGTCTCGGCCATCGCGGGGAAGCTTACGGGTCGGCGAACCTGCGACAATGGTCGCGTGGAGGAACTGATCCGGGCCTGGCGAGCCCTGATTGCGCCGCACACCTCGGCGCCGCAAGCCGAGGAGGTCGGCCGGGCGCTGCTGGCCAGTTGGTCGGAACCGCACCGCCGCTACCACGACCTGGTGCACCTGCGCGGCGTGCTCACCGCCATCGACGAACTAGCCGCGCTGGCCACCGACCCGGACGCGGTCCGGCTGGCGGCCTGGTACCACGACGCGGTGTACGACGGCAGTCCCGACGACGAGGAGCGCAGCGCGCGCCGGGCGGAGACGGAACTGACCGCGCTGGGCGTCGCCGCCGACCTGGTGGCCGAGGTGGCCCGGCTGGTGCGGATGACCGTCGAACACGATCCCGCCCCCGGCGACCGCAACGCCGAGGTGCTCTCCGACGCGGACCTCGCCGCGCTCGCGGTCGGCGCCGAGGACTACCGGCGCAACTCCGCCGCCATCCGCTCCGAATACGCGCACGTGTCCGACGAGGCGTTCCGGGCCGGCCGGGCCCGGGTGATCGAGGCCATGCTGGTGGGCCCGCGGCTGTTCCGCACCGAGATCGCGCGCCGGCGGTGGGAGCCGCAGGCCCGCGCCAACCTGCAGGCCGAGTTGGCGCAGCTGTAGCCGGCCCTCGGGTGGACTGGCAGAGAGCCGTTCGCCGGCGTCCCGCGCGGTGAGAGCTTCAGCGCACTCCGTGAAGGGCCGCCGTGAGCACCTCGACCAGCGCGTCGACCGCGGCGCCGAAGGCGTGATCGGCCAGGGTGCCGAAGTTGACGACGACACCGTCGGGGCGCGGAACCTGTGGGCCGGCCTGCGGATGACGTGCCCGCGACAGCCCCTCCAGCGCCACCCCGGCGTCGCCCGCGCGCTGTAGCACCGCGCGTTCGGTGCCGGCGGGCAGTTTCAGCAGCAGGTGCAGGCCCGCGGGCACCCCACTGATCTCGATGCCCGGGGTGAGGTGCCGCAGCCGGTGCACCAGCTCGTCGCGCCGCCGCCGATACTTGGCGCGCTGGCGTCGAATGTGCTTGTCGTAGTGCCCATTCCGGATGAACTCGGCCATGGTCAGCTGCGCGATCGCGTCGACGTACCACTGCTGGCCGCCGGCCACGGCCAGGACCCGGTCCAGCAGGTCGGTGGGCACCACCATCCAGCCCAGCCGCAACACCGGCGAGAGGCTCTTGCTCGGGGACCCGAGGTACAGCACCCGCTGCGGGTCCAGGCTCTGCAGCGCGCCGACAGGCTGTCGGTCGTAACGGAATTCGCCGTCGTAGTCGTCCTCGAGGAGGTAGCTGTCGGTGCGCTGCGCCCACCGCACCAGGGCGGTGCGCCGGGACGGGTGCAGCGGTACGCCGTGTGGGTAGTGGTGGGCCGGCGTGACCAGCATGGCCGGGACGTCGAGGTCGTCCAATTCCTCGACCGCCGCGCCCATGTCGTCGATGCCGACCGGGACGGTGCGGGCCCCGGCCGCGGTGATGCAGTCGCGAAAGAGGAAGAGCCCGTAGGCCTCCACGGCGATGGGGCCGGCCGGGCCGAACACCCGGGCCGCCAGTTCGACGGCATGCCGGGTCCCGGCGCAGATCACCACGTTGTCGGCCCCGACGTGCACGCCGCGGGTGCGCGACAGGTACTCGGCCAGCGCCTCGCGCAGTTCGGGCCGCCCGCGGGGGTCGCCCATCCGCAGCGCCTCGGTGGGCGCGGTGTTCAGCGCGCGTCGGGCCGAGGACAACCATGCCGCGCGTGGAAACGCCGACACATCCGGGGAACCCGGCATCAGATTGTGGGTGGGGGTGGCACGGGTGCCGCGGGGCCGAGCCGGGACACTCGGGCGCGCCGGGCTCACCACCCAGGTCCCCGCGCCCTGACGCGACGCCAGCCAGCCCTCGGCGATCAGTTCCGCGTAGGCATCGGCGACGGTGTTACGGGACAGGCCGAGGTCTGCGGCCAGCGTCCGCGACGGCGGCAGCACCGTACCTGCGCTCAGGCGCCCCGAGCGCACGGCGTCGCGCAACGCACCCAGCAACACGTCGCGCACGCCGCGGCTGCCGGGGGTGATCGACTCGCGCAGGTCGAGGTGCAGGTCCCGCGCCCCCGTATTGGCCCACGAACTCACGCTGTGATTGCACCACAAACGCGGGCCGATCCGGGGTTAGCGTCGATGACATGACACCGACACTGACCGCCGAGCGCCTCGATCTGAACCGGGTTTCTCCGGAGATCTACGCGGCGATGATCGCCCTCGACACCGCTGCCCGCCAGGATCTGGACCCCACCCTGGCCGAGCTGATCAAGATTCGGGCCTCGCAGATCAACCACTGCGCCAACTGCATCGACATGCACACCCACGCCGCCCGCAGACGCGGCGAGACCGAGCAGCGCATCTACCTGCTCTCGGCCTGGCGGGAGATGCCGGAGCTCTACACCGAGCGGGAGCGCGCGGCGCTCGCGTTGACCGAGGAGATGACCGTGCTCTCCGGTGGCGAGCACGTCTCGGACGAGGTGTATGCGCAAGCCGCGGCGGTTTTCGCCGAGCGGGAGCTCGGCCAGGTGATCGCGATGGCGTTGACCATCAACGCCTGGAACCGGATTGCCGTGACCACCCGCATGCGCCCGCCCGTGCGCAGTTAGGGCCGTTCGGCCTGACGGTCGGTGCCCGCTGTCCCTGGCAGGATCGCCGGGACGGCACGACAATGACGTCATGAGCGCCGATACCGCACCGGTCACCACGTTGAGCGACCAAGAGAGCTGGGAACTGCTGTCCGGCGTGCACCTGGGCCGGTTGGTCACGGTCATCGGCGGGCAGGCCGAGATCTTCCCGGTGAACTTCGTGGTCCAGCGGGGCACCATCCTGTTCCGCAGCGCGGAGGGCACCAAGCTGTTCGGCACCGTGATGAACGAGCGGGTGCTGTTCGAGGCCGACGACCACAACGTGGTCGAGGGGTGGAGCGTCATCGTCCGCGGCAACGCCGAGGTGCTGTACAGCTCCGAGGACATCGACGAGGCCGAACAGGCCGGGCTGTACCCCTGGATCGCGACGCTGAAGCTGCGCTACGTCCGGATCACCCCCACCGAGATCTCGGGCCGACGCTTCGTCTTCGGCCCCGAACCCGACGCCGGTCACGTCCCCGGCTGAGCTCCCGCTACACCCAGTACGGCACCCGCGCGCGGTACTGGCGCATGGCCAACAGCGCGATCGCCCAGCCCACGACCGTCAGCACCAGCACCACCAGCCAGTGCCGCAACTCCTGGGTGTCACCCAGCAGCGGCGCCCGCACAATGTCGAGGTAGTGCAGCAGTGGGTTCAGCTCGACGATCTTGATCCAGTCCTGAGCGCCCTGCTGCTGCAGCGTCTTGTCGTTCCAGATGATCGGCGTCATGAAGAACAACAACTGCACGATCGCGACGAGCAGCGGGTTGATGTCGCGGTAGCGGGTCGCCAGGATGCCGAAACACAGCGACACCCACACGCAGTTCAGCATGATCAGTCCGAGCGCCAAGATGAACGAAAGATCCGCCCAGGACCAGGGTTTCGGGAAGATGATGGCGATGATGACGTAGATGATGATGTTGTGGCCGAACAGGATCATCTGCCGCCACACCAGCCGGTAGACGTGCACGCTCAGCGGCGTCGGGAGCTGTTTGATCAGGCCCTCGTTGGCGACGAACACCTCCGAGCCCTCGATGATCGCCGCATTGATCAGGTTCCAGACGATCAGCCCCAGCGTCACATACGGCAGGTGCTCGGCCAGCTCGAGCTTGAACAGCTTCGAGTACAGGGCGCCCATGGCGATCGCCGTGGTGCCGGTGGCGATGGTGATCCAGAACGGCCCCAGCACCGACCGCCGGTACCGCTGCTTGATGTCCTGCCAGCCCAGGTGCAGCCACAGTTCGCGGCGTGCGAATCCCTCCACGAGGTCGCGACGGGCCCGGCGGAAGGTCTTGGACTCGGCGGTCGCATCGGTGAACGTCATCGTTGTCCTCTCCCGTCGCTGCCCTCGCCCCGGAAGAACCGCTCGTTTCTGCCCAGGCGGCGCAGCCGCACCCATTCCCGGAATCCCGTGGGGTCGCGACGGGACACCAGAAAGTACCAGCCGAACCGCAGCCATTCCTGTGGCAGCAGCTTGCGCATGCCGGGCTGGGACAGCAGGTAGCCGCGGTTGCGGTAGGTGAAGAAGCGCTTGGTCTCGTTGTCCGGGTACTGGGTGTGCATCCGTCCGCCCAGGATCGGCTTGAACTCGTCACCGCCCTGCGGGTGCAGGTACACCGCGTCCAGGCAGGTGCCGAACGCCAGGCCCGACCGAACCAGCCGGCGGTGCACCTCCACCTCGTCGCCGCGGAAGAACAACCGAATATCCGGCACCCCAACCGCTTCCACGGTGGATGCCCGGAACAGCGCACCGTTGAACAGCGAGGCGATGCCGGGCAGCAAGTCGTCGCCGCCGTCGCTTCGCAACTCCGAAACCCTTCGGCGCCACACCAATCCGCGCCGCAGCGGGAATGCCAGCCGCTGCGGGTCGTCCAGGTCGCACACCATCGGCGACACCTCGGCCAACCCGTGGCGCCGCGCGCAGTCCAGCAGGGTGCTCAACACCTCGGGCCCGTCGGGACGGCCGTCGTCGTCGGCGAGCCAGATCCAGTCCGCGCCGGCGGCCAGCGCGTGCAGCATGCCGAGGGCGAATCCGCCGGCGCCACCGAGGTTGCGCCGCGACGGCAGGTAGGTCGACGGGATGGGTTGCCCGGCAACCAGTTCCGCCACCCGCGCGTCGTCGTCGTTGTCGACGACGATCAGGTGATCGGGGCGACGCCGTTGTGCCGCCAACGCGTCCAGCGACTTCGCCAATTCGTCGGGACGACGGTGGGTGACAACCACCGCGCAGACGAACACACTCATGCCGACCGGGACTCTCGGGCGACCTTGTCGAGCACCTCGCGCACGGTCCGGGCGGCGTCGGGGCCCTCGTAGGCGCCCACCACCTCCTCGATCCCCCCGGTCATCCGGATGGTGCCGTGGTCGATCCACATCGCGGTCTTGCACAGCCGGGCCAGAAACTCGTTGGAATGGCTGGCGAACACCAGGATGCCCGAGCGTTCCACCAGGCTCTGCAGCCGCGACTGTGCCTTCTTGAGGAACTCCGCGTCCACCGCGCCGATCCCCTCGTCGAGCAACAGGATCTCGGGGTCGATGCTGGTGACGACGCCCATCGCCAACCGGACCCGCATGCCGGTCGAATAGGTGCGCAGCGGCATCGACAGGTACTCGCCCAACTCGGTGAACTCGGCGATCTCGTCGACCTTGGCCAGCATCTGCTTGCGGGTCTGGCCGAGGAACAGGCCGCGGATCAGGATGTTCTCGAAACCCGAGATCTCCGGGTCCATGCCCACCCCGAGGTCGAAGACGGGGGCCACCCGACCCGACACCCGGGCGGTGCCGCGGGTGGGCTCGTAGATCCCGGACAGCAGTCGCAGCAGCGTCGACTTGCCGGCCCCGTTGTGGCCGACCAACCCGACCCGGTCGCCCATCTTCAGCGACATGGTGATGTCCCGCAGCGCCTCGACCACCACGACGTTGGAGCTGTTGCGGCCGATGCTGCCGCCCGCCTTGCCCAGGAAGGCCTTCTTCAGCGAGCGCGACTTGGCGTCGAAAATGGGGAACTCGACCCAGGCGTCACGGGTCTCGATAGCGACCATCGGCGAAATCTACAGGTATTGCCCGGTGCCCGGATGCTGGCTGCCGGGGCGGCCCGGCGCGCCCATGCCCGGCGGCAGGGCGCCCTGGCGCATCTGTTCGAGCTGGGCACGCGCCGCCATCTGCTGGGCGAACAGCGCGGTCTGGATGCCGTGGAACAGGCCCTCCAGCCAGCCGACCAGCTGCGCCTGGGCGATCCGAAGTTCCGCGTCGGAGGGCACGGCGTCCTCGGTGAACGGCAACGCCAGCCGCTCGAGTTCCTCGCGCAGTTCGGGCGCCAGGCCGTCTTCCAGTTCCGCGATCGAGGTCTTGTGGATGTCGCGCAGCCGGTTGCGGCTGGCGTCGTCCAGCGGTGCGGCCTTCACCTCTTCGAGCAGTTGCTTGATCATGGTGCCGATCCGCATGACCTTGGCGGGCTGTTCGACCAGGTCGGTGACGGATTTGTCGTCGTTCCCGGCCGCGTCGGCCATCGCCTGGGGGTCTGGGACCCCGATGATCTCGATGTTGTCGTCGTCTGTGCTCACGTTTGGTGTGCTCCTCCGCGCCACGTGTAGATGCGGTCCCGCCGATGCCGTACTGGGGTGGATCGTCGTCCACTCAACTAGTGACACTAGACCGTCAGGCATTGTGGCCTCCGCTACCACGGCGCGTTCGCCGGGGACGCGACCCCGCCACTCGCGGATGGCGGCGCAGCGTTATGCGGGCGCGCTGAATCGGACGGTCCGCCGGGTTTGCCTTGTCAACGCCCGATGGTAGCCGGTGGTGGTAGCCGGCAAACAGGTCGACGGTGGGCGCGGCTCCACCCGATGGGTGGGGCGCGCGGGCTACGCACAGGAGTTTTCGGGGGCCGACGGTGGCGGGGCAGGCGACCGCGGGGCGGCACCGGCCAACTCAGCGTGGATGCGGCGAGTTAGCCGGGCGGTCCCACCCCTTGCCGCGCCGTCGAAACATGGGCCCCACCAGCAACGATCAGGGAACGGCACTCGGCGTCCGGCACGGGCTGGACTAGTATGGCTGCCCAGGTGGCCCGGATCGGACGGTGCGCGTAGTGGGGGTAGCCCGCGACCGCAGCAGTCGGGCGAATTACCTGGACCTTCTAAGGACGGCTGGGATGGCATTTGACGTTGCCAGGGTGCGCGGATTGCACCCGACGCTGGGTGACGGTTGGGTGCATTTCGATACGCAGGCGGGAATGTTAATCCCCGACGCCGTCGCGACGACGGTCTCCACGGCCTTCCGGACCACGGCGGCCAGTGCGGCCGGCCCGCATCCCTACGCACGGCGCAGCGCGACCCTGCTGAACGCCGCGCGGCAGGCGATCGCCGACCTGGTCAACGCCGATCCGCGGGGGGTGGTGCTCGGTCCCGACCGCGCGGTGCTGCTGGCCTCGCTCGCCGACGCGTCGTCGTCGCGCGCCGGGCTCGGCTACGAGGTGATCGTCAGCCGGCTCGACGACGAGGCGAACATCGCGCCGTGGCTGCGCGCGGCCAACCGGTACGGCGCCAAGGTCAAGTGGGCCGAGGTCGACATCGAGACCGGTGAGCTGCCGTCGTGGCAGTGGGAGAACCTCATCTCCAGCTCCACCCGGTTGGTGGCGCTGACGTCGGCGTCGTCGACGCTGGGCACCCTCGTCGATCTGCGCCCGGTCAGCAAGCTGATGCACGACGTGGGCGGACTGGTGATCGTCGACCACACCGCGGCCGCGCCCTATCAGCTGGTCGACATCAACGAACTCGACGCCGACGTGATGGCCCTCAACGCGGCGAGCTGGGGTGGCCCGCCCATCGGTGCGCTGGTGTTCCGGGACCCGAGCCTGATCGACTCGTTCGGTTCGGTGTCGATGGACCCCGACGCGACCGGCGTGCGCCGCCTGGAGGTGGGCCTGCACCAGTACGGCCTGCTCGGCGGGGTGGTGGCCAGTGTGGAGTACCTGGCGGGCCTGGACGAGACCGCGACGGGCACCCGCCGGGACCGGCTGGCGGTGTCCATGCGCTCGGCGTCGAACTACCTGGATCGGCTGTTCGAGTATCTGGTCAGCTCGCTGCGATCGTTGCCGCGGGTGATGCTGATCGGTCAGCCCGAGGCGCGCATCCCGGCGCTGAGCTTCGCCGTCGCCGACATCGAGGCCGAGCGGGTGGTGCAGCGGTTGGCCGACAACGGGGTGTTGGCCGTCCCGAACGCCCACTCGCGGGTCCTCGACGTCATCGGCGTCAACGACGTCGGCGGCGCGGTCACCCTCGGGTTGGCGCACTACTCGACGGTCGCCGAGGTGGACCAACTGGTCCGTGCGCTCGCGTCGCTCGGCTGACGGCTTCAGTCCACGGTCAGCAGCACCTTCCCGGCGACCTCGCCGGCCGACAGCAGTCGGTGCGCCTCGTCGGCGCGCTGGATCGGCAGCCGCGCCCCGATGACGGGTTTGACGCGGCCGTCGGCCACCATCGGCCAGACCTCGTCGACGACGGCCTGGACGATGGCGCCCTTGCCCATCGGCCCTTCGACGGGGCGGCCGCGCAGCGCGGTGCCGATCACCTTGGCGCGCTTGGCAATCAGCTTGCCGAGGTTCAGTTCGCCCTTGACGCCGCCCTGCATCCCGATCACCACCAGCCGGCCATCGGTGGCCAGCGCGTCGATGTTGCGGTCCAGGTAGACCGCACCCATGATGTCGAGGATCACGTCGGCGCCGCTCCCGTCGGACTCCTCGCGGATGCGGGCGACGAAATCCTGGTCGCGGTAGGCGATTTCGATATCGGCGCCCAACTCCCGGCACAGTTCCAGCTTGGCGTCTGATCCGGCCGTCACCGCAACCCGGGCGCCGAGTGCCTTGCAGATCTGAATTGCATTGCTGCCCACGCCACTCGCGCCGCCGTGCAGCAGCACCAGCTCGCCTCGGGTCAGGCCGGCGGTCATCACCAGGTTGGACCAGACGGTGCACGCGACCTCGGGCAGGCCCGCGGCGTCGACAAGGTCCACACCGTCGGGAATCGGCATCACCTGGGCGGCCGGAACCGCCACGTATTCGGCATAGCCACCGCCGGCCAGCAGCGCGCAAACCGGTTGCCCCACCGTCCATTCGGAGACGCCAGGGCCCAGCTCGGTCACCGTGCCGGAGACCTCCATGCCGAGCACCTCGCTGGCGCCGGGTGGGGGTGGGTAGCGCCCCGCCGCCTGCAGGAGGTCGGCGCGGTTGACCCCGGCTGCGGCGACCTTGATGGTGATTTCGCCCTGGCCGGGGGTGACGGTGGGAACCTCGCGCCAGACCAGACGGTCGGCGGCTTCTGTGACGATCCCGTGCATGCCCGCCACCGTACTACCGGACCGTTCGTTCAACGGGTGTCGGTGCCGTCATTTAGCATGGCGACATGGAGGGGATGATTGCGGGGCGGACTGAAAGTGCCATGCCGGGGCTCGATATTGCCGAGCAGCGGTCGTGGCAGAACTACCTGGATTCGGCGTTGCGGATTCACGCGACGCTGAACCGGCGGTTGACCGATGCGCACGACTTGACGCTGGTCGACGTGCGTCTGCTGGACCTGTTGGACAAGTCGTCGACGGGATCCGTGCGGATGGGCGACCTCGCGGAGGCGTTGATGTCTCTGCCGAGCCGGGTGACCAGGCAGATTCGTCGCCTCGAGACGGCGGGGTTGGTGAAGCGCACGGCCAGTCCCGACGACGGCCGTGGTGTCCTCGCCACCATCACGCCCGAGGGACGTGAGCTGGTCGGGAAGGCGATGGTGACCTACTCCCAGGGGGTGCGGACGCACTTCCTGAGCCATCTGTCGCGCCCGCAGGTCGCTGCGATGGGGGAGAACTGCCGTCGGATCAGCTCGGCGCTCAAGAACGGCGCCGGCGGGCGTCGGTACGGCCGGGGCTGAACCGGATCGACGGTCACCGCTAATGTTGTCGGCGGTGGCGTGGCAGAGCGGCCTAATGCACTCGCCTTGAAAGCGAGAGGTGTCTAACAGCACCCGGGGGTTCAAATCCCTCCGCCACCGCTCTTGTGCTCGCCGAAAGTGCGGTTGTTCGCGGGCCTTCTCGGGCGATGCGTGCAGCAACCCAACTTTCGGCGCGCCGCCCGAAATGGGTACTGGCACCCTGGAAGGTGCCGAGAGGACTCATGGGACATGAACGACACAAGCGCCGCCCCGACGTCGACGACGTGCGTCATCGCCGGAGGGGGACCGGCCGGGATGGTGCTCGGGCTGCTGCTGGCGCGGGCCGGTATCGCGGTGACGGTGATGGAAAAGCACGCCGACTTCCTGCGCGACTTCCGCGGAGACACGGTGCACCAGAGCACCCGCCGGCTGATCTCCGACCTCGGATTGTCCGAGCAGCTCGAACCCTTCTTCCGCCCCCTGGACCTCGACCGGAGACCCGCCGGCCGGGCCGCTCGCTGGATGAACCGGCGCCCGCAGCCGCCGTCCATCGGGGTGGTGCCGCAATGGGACTTCCTGGAGATGCTGGCGCGCGCCGCCGCCGACGAGCCGTCGTTCCGGCTGCTGCGCCGCACCGAGGTGGTGGGACCGATCCGGGAGCAGGGTCGGGTCACCGGCGTCCGCTACCGCGGGCCCGACGGCGTGATCCGGGAGATATCCGCCGCGCTGACAGTGGCCTGCGACGGGCGCTGGTCCCCGCTGCGAAGCGCGCTGGATCTGCGACCCCGCAGCTTCGACGTCCCGATGGACGTGTGGTGGTTCCGGCTGCCCCGCTATCCCGACGACCCCGCCGAACTCTCCGGTGTCTCCCACGTCGGCCACCGGTGCGCCATCGTCGACCGGGGCGACTACTACCAGATCGGCTATCTCATTCCCAAGGGCCACGACGCCGAACTACGGGCACGAGGAATCGAGGCGCTGCGCCGCGACATTGCCGCGCTGGTCCCTGGTCTGGCCGACCGGGTCGCCGAGCTCGGATCGCTCGACGACGTCAAACTGCTTGATGTGCAACTGAATCGGCTGCGCCGGTGGTACCGCGACGGCATCCTGTTCATCGGCGACGCCGCGCATGCCATGTCGCCGGCGGGCGGTATCGGCGTCAACCTCGCGATCGGCGATGCCGTTGCCGCCGCACGGATCATCGCGGCTCCGCTGCACGAGGGCACGTTGTCGAGCCGACACCTGGCCCGGGTGCAACTCCGGCGGACGCTTCCCACCGTCCTCACCCAGTCGGTGCAGCGACTCATGCACCGCCGGCTTCGGGAGCTTTTGGCGACTCCGGAGCCCGCGGAGCGGCGCCCGTCGCGGCTGATGTCCTGGATCGGCCGCAGCGCACCGCTGCGCGCGGTTGCCGGGTTCGTCATCACCGGCGGGCCGTTCTCGGAACGCACGCCGGACTTCGCGCGCCGGTCCCCACCATGACGGCACCGTGTCCCCCGATCGGGGGACACCCGGTTCATCCCATCGACCGGCCGATCGCCCGATAACGTAAAACCCCAGGCAGTCATAGGTTTTTCCCATGACCGCAGCCCTGGACACCGCGCTTCGCCCGACGGCTTCGAACGCCGCCGCGCAGCAGGGCCGGTTCGGGCAGCTGATCACCCACGGCACCTTCTACAGCGCCGGCACGCAGCTCAGCAACGTCGCGGTGGTGCTGCCGTTCCTGTGCGCGGGCCGCGGGATGGCCTGGCTGGCGGCGCTGCTGTACCCCGCGTACTGCATCGGCAAGGCGGTCGGTAACGCCGCGTCGCCGTGCATCCTGCACTGGTCGCGCGGCCAACGGCACCTGGTGGTCGCCGGCACGGTGGCCGCCATGGCGGTCCTGGTGAGCGCCACCGCGGCCGTGTCGACGACGGGCGGGACCATGCCGATCGCGCTGCTGCTCACCTCGGCGCTGCTGGGCCTGGGCTCGGGGCTGTCCAACGTGGCGTTCAACGACATCGCCTCCGGCCAGCTGTCCGATGCGCGGCGCGGCGATCTGTTGCTCGGCCAGAGCGCGGCCGGGTCGCTGCTGGCGGCCGCGGTCACGCTGCTGGTGGTCCCGGCCCTGATCCACGGCGACGCCGCGACCCAGGGCATGTCGCTGCTCTGGTTCGGGGCCGCGGGTCTGGCCGCGGCGGGCATCGCCGCGGTGTTCGTCGGCCCGGTCCGGGTGCCGCCCACCGCAATCCGGCAGACGCTGCGGAGCAGCATGGGCGACGGCGTGCGGGCGGCGCGGTCCCAGCCCTGGTTCCACCGCTACGCCCTGACCCAACTGGTGTTCGTGCCGGTCTCGCTGGGCAGCACCTTCTACAGCCTGCGTGCCGCCCAGGGACAGGACAACCTGCCGGTGCTCATCGTGGTCTCCAGCGCCGCGCTGCTCGTCGGTTCCGCCCTGTGGCGCGCGGTGTACCGCGCGTTCGGGGTGCGCGGCATGCTGGTCGGCAGCGCCGCGATGAGCCTCACCGCCGCGGCGGGCTGCCTGACCGCCGAGCTGTTGGGACTGTGGTCTTCGGGCTGGGTGCTCGCCGCGGTGTTCCTGCTGGCCACCATGGCCAACCAGGCGGTCTACGCGGCGTCGATGAACTGGGTGAGCCTGCTGGCCGAGAGCTGCGACCGGGCCGCGCTGCTCGGCCTGGGGTCGGCGTTCATCGCCGTGGCGACGTGCGCGATCGGCGCGGTGGTCGGCGACCTGGCCCTCGACCACGCCGACGCGCTGCCGGTGGTCCTCATGCTGGGCCTGAGCGTGGTTGCGCTGGTGATCGCGCGAAATGCGCCGTCGGCCAACGTGGTTGATCGCGCCTAGCGGGTGCGGGGGATCTCGGCGTTGATGAGGTTGAGCAGCGCCGGGTAGCGCTTGGCTTCCGGGTGCCCGCCGGGTTTGCCGCTGCTGACCACGGCCGCCGACAACGACCGCTGCGGGTCGGCCCACACCGCGATATCGACCAGGCCGGTGTGGCCGAAGGCGCCCGGGGTATCCCGCCCGAACGGGCTGAACCGCTTGTCGCCCAACATGTAACCGGTGCCCCACCGCATCGGCATCAGGCCGGTCGCGACGTCAGGGCGCAGCCGCCGGGCCGGGGCGGTCGCGGCCCGCAGGGTCTGCGGCTGCAGCACTCGGACCCCGTCCAGTTCGCCTCCCCGGCAAAGGATTTCGGCGAACCGGGACAGCTCCGCGGCGTTGGACACCGTGTTCGACGACGGCACCACGCTGGTGAGGAAATCCGCGGTGTTGCTGAACGGGATGATCTGCTGCATGGTGCCGCCGACGGCGAGCCGGAAGGCGCGGGCCACGGGCGCCGGCAGCGGCTTTCCGGTCGGGTGGCTCGGCGCCACCTCGGGCACGTCGTCGGGGGCCACGCCGAAGTTGGTCCACCGGAACCCCAGCGGCGCCAGGATCTCCTCGTGGAGGATGTCGCGGATGCTGCGACCCGTTGCCGCAGAAACAATTTCGCGGATCAGCGGACCCCAGGTGAGTCCGTGGTAGATGTGAATCAGCCCCGGCCGGTAGATCGGCTTCAGCTGCCCGAGCATCTCCCGGGCATAGTCGCTGTCGTTCATCCGGCGCAGGTCCGGGCGGGGGCCGGTGGCGAACGGCACCCCGGCGCTGTGCGTCATGACGTGGCGGATGGTGGTGCGGTCCTTGCCGTGACTGGTGTAGCTCGGTAGGTGGTCGCACACCCGGTCATCGAGCGAGAACGCGCCGCGCTCGACGAGCATGTGCACCACCGTGCTGGCGATCGCCTTGGCCGCGGAGTACACGCAGAACGGGGTATCGGGGGTGGCGAGTACCTGCTCGGCGTCTGGCGGGTCGTCGGGCGCGTTGCCCCAGCCGTGCCCGATGGCGCGATTCAGCACGACCTTTTCGTTGTGGCGCAGACAGACCTGGATGGCGGGATGCATGCCCGCGGCGTACCAATGCCGCGCGGCCTGCCAGATCCGGTCGACGGCGGCGGGGTCGACGCCGGAATGGTCCTCGGCGGCCACGGTGGTCACGGCGTCCAGGTCGGCGGGCACACGGATTCTGCCGGCTGCGGTCACCTCAGCCAGGGTACGTGGCGCCGCGGGGCCGAGATTGCGGTGCGGGCTGTGGACCCAGCCGCGGCACAGCCCGGCGTGCAATCTCGTCGGCGCCGACAAGGTCTCGAGGGGTTTCGTACCGGCACCGCGGAGGCCTAGCGTGAAACGCGCGGCACGGCCGGCAAAGGGGGACATCGATGCGAGTGCTCGTCGCAGGCGCCACCAGCGTGCCGGGGATTCCGGTGGTGCGCGACCTCGTCGCACGCGGCCACGAGGTCGTCGGACTGACCCGCGCGCCCGGCGCCACGGCCACCATCGCGGCTGCCGGCGCCCGTCCCGTCGTCGTCGACGTCTTCGACGCGGCACAGCTGACCGAGGTGCTCGCCGAGCACCGACCGGAGGTGGTGGTCTCCCTGCTGACCACGCTGCCCAAACGCGGTCCGATGCGGTTGAGCGATTTCGAGCCCGCGCGGCGGTTGTGGAGCGACGGCGTGAACAACCTGCTGGCCGCGGCGCACCGCAGCGGGGTGCGGCGGGTGGTGGCCGAGTCGGTGATCTTCGCCTACGGCTACGGGCCCGACGGTCCCGCGTTGCTCGAGGAATCCGATCCTTACCCGATGCCGCCGCCGGCGGGCGGCGAGGCGATGTTGACGGCGCTGCGCGGCATGGAGCAGCGCGTGCTGGACGCCGACGGGATCGTGTTGCGGTACGGCTTCTTCTACGGCGACGAGGTGCCGCACATGCGGACGATGCGGCGGATGGTGCGGTTCTGGGCGCTGCCGGTGCCCAGCGGCCGAAGCATGTTGTCGTTCATCCACATCGACGACGTGGCCCGCACCACCGTCGACGCTGTGGAACGCGGCCGCGGCGGCGAGCTGTACAACATCGTCGACGACCGGCCCGAATCCTTCGGCGATTTCATCCGGGCGCTGGCCACGCGGGTGCGCGCACCGCGGCCGCTGACGGTGCCCAACCGGCTGTTCGCCGTCGCAGCCCCGTATGCCGCGCTCGCGATGGGCAATACCTGGCTGCCACTGTCCAACGCGAAGGCCAAGGCCGAATTCGGCTGGACGCCGATTACTCGCCCTTAAACTCCGGTGGCCGCTTCTGGAACATCGCGGCGATGCCCTCCGACAGGTCCTTCGACGGCAGGAACGCCGAGTTCCAGGCCGCCACGTAGCGCAGGCTGGCGGCCACCTGGGCGGTGCGCTGCTCGTCGAGCACGTCCTTGATGCCCTGCACGGTCAGCGGCGGGTTGGCGGCGATCTCTTCCGCGGTGGCCCGGGCCGCGGCCAGGGTGGCCTCGGCGTCGGCGTAGACGTCGTTGACCAGACCGATCTTCTCGGCCCGGGCGGCGTCGATGTCCTTGCCCGTCAACGCCAACTCGCGCAGGTGCCCGTCGTTCAGGATCAGCGGCAGCCGGGCCAGGCTGCCGACGTCGGCGACGATGGCCAGCTTCACCTCACGCACGGAGAACTTGGCGTCGGCGCTGGCGTAGCGGATGTCGACGGCGCTGATCAGGTCGACGCCGCCGCCGATGCACCAGCCGTGCACCGCGGCGATGGTCGGGGTGCGGCAGTCGGCCACCGCGGTGATGGAGTGCTGCATGGTCTTGAGGTGGCGGTGGAAGGCCGCGCGGGGACCGGCCAGCGCGCCCTCGGCCATCATCGGCGCCAGGGTGTCGCCGGAGGCAGCCAGATCCAGGCCGTAGCTGAAGTGCCTGCCCGAACCCGTCAGGACGATCGCGCGCACCTGCGGGTCGGCGTCAAGGGCCTCGAACGCGACCGGAAGTTCGGCCCAGAACGCCGGACCCATCGCATTGCCCTTACCGGGGCCGAGCAGGGTCACCTGCGCGATGTGACCATCGATGTCGACGGCAAGGGATTCGTAGCTGTCAGCCATAACTGTCGAGGCTAACCCGCCGGGTCAGCGGAGCCGCAGCAGCACCTCTTTGACCGGCTGCTCCGGCGCCCGTTCGCACAGCACGCTGGCCAGCATCACCAGGAACAGTGAGGGGTCCCCGGGCGAAGCCTTGACGATCTCGTTGATCACCTTCACCTTGTCCTGCGGGGGCAGGATCTCGAACTCCGAACAGGTCAGATCGGGGGAGACGGGTTCGGTGGTCTTGGCCAACTGACCGGGAGTCGTCTGCGTGCAGCCGACCAGCCCAGCGGCGATCAGCGCGATCCCGCAGGCGCGGGTCAGGCGGGACATCTCAGATCCAATCGGTTGCGAACGCCAGGAACGCGTCGTTTTCGTGTGGTGCCCCGATCGTCACGCGCACACCGTCGGTGCCGTAGGGCCGCAGCAGGATGCGCGCGTCGGCCGCCTTCTCGACGAAGTCGGCGGTGCGCTCGGGGCCCAGCGGTAACCAGACGAAGTTGGCCTGCGAGTCGGGGAGCTCATAGCCTGCGGCCCGCAGCGCCGCGCTGACCCGGGTGCGCTCAGCGACCACCGCATCGGTGCGGGCCAGCAGTTCGTCGGCGGCGTTCAGGGAGGCGATGGCCGCGGCCTGCGCCAGCGTGCTCGCGGTGAACGGCACGTACACCTTGCCCAGGGCGGTGATGATCTCGGGGTCGCCGACGCCGTAGCCGACGCGGGCGCCGGCCAGCCCGTAGGCCTTGGAGAACGTCCGCAACACCACGACGTTGGGGTGATCGCGCACCAGCCCGAGGCTGTCCGGGACCAGTCCGTCGCGGATGTACTCGACGTAGGCCTCGTCGATGCAGATCAGGATGTCGGGCCGGACCGCCTCCACGAACCGGGTGAGGTCGGCGGGCGGGACCACCGTCGACGTCGGGTTGTTCGGGTTGCAGATGAAGATCAGCCGGGTTCGGTCGGTGATCGCGGCGAGCATCGCGTCCAGGTCGTGGGTGTGGTCCTTCAGCGGAACCGGGACCGGGGTGGCGCCGGCCACCCGCACCTGCAACGGGTAAACCTCGAAGGCGCGCCAGCCGAACATCACCTCGTCGCCGACGGTCGCGGTGATCTGGATCAACTGTTGGCACAGGCTCACCGAGCCGGCGCCTGCGGCGATGTTCTGCGGCGCAAAGCCGACGTGTTTTGCCAGGTGTTCCCGGAGTTCGACGTAACCGTTGTCCGGATAACGGTTGAGGCTGTCGGCGGCCTGGCTGATCGCCGCGCGGACACTCGGCAGCGGACCGTCCACCGTTTCGTTGCTGGCAAGCTTGATGGCACCGGGCACCGTCTTGCCGGGTGTGTAGGCCGGCAGGTCGGCCATCAAGGTGCGTAAACGGGCGGTCATTTGGTCAGCATAAGTGAGGCTGTGTACGCTGTGCCCTCGGCGGTTCCGGTACCGGAGATCGGGTCCGGTAACCTCTGAGAAGTTCAAAGGAGGCGTGCCAGAGCGGCCGAATGGGACTCACTGCTAATGAGTTGTCCCCCTTACAGGGGACCGGAGGTTCAAATCCTCTCGCCTCCGCCACACAACTAAATACACGCGCCCGTAGCTCAACGGATAGAGCATCTGACTACGGATCAGAAGGTTAGGGGTTCGAATCCCTTCGGGCGCACTCAGCGGACAGCCTCCCCCTCGGGAGGCTGTCCTGTTTTCGGGCCTGGCCCGTTCGTCGCGGTTCGGGGTCGCGCGGCTATCGGGTGAGGCCTGAAATGACAGCGCCGGGGGCCTCAGCTCCGACAGTTGAACTCCGCCCGGATGCGTTCCTGCAGTGCGGCGGCTTCGGGCACCAGGTTCTCCGGCTTGGTGGGGTCAACCCCGTCCCGGCACGCCCCGACGTCGACGGAGCCGGCCCACCGTGGTTCGTTGTAGCGGGAGGTGTCCCCGGTCCACCCCCAGAGCAGGCGCAGCGGATGTTCGCGTCCGGCGCCCAGGGTCTCGATGGCGCTCACTACCGCCTCGTAGGCGCCCGCCCGGTCCGGAAGGCCGATGTTCACCTGATCGAACTGTCCGTCGGAGATCTTGACGAACGAGGCATTGCCGGGCAGCGCGGAAATCTGTTGGCTGTGGGCATCGAACTGGGCGAGGGAGATGCGCCCGGTGATGTCCCAGGTCCTCAGGCCGCGCTTGTCGCGGTCACCGGAGACATAGATGGCGTCGGCGGTTTCGCCGGTCGTCTGGACCGCGGCTCTCACCGCTTGGTCCGGGTCGCTGGCGTCGTCGATGCGCACGGACGATCCAGCCTCGCCGGGCCGCAACTTGATGCTCTTGACCGGTGCGGTCAGCGCTGCGGCGATCCGTCGCACTTCACCGGCTCCGCGCGCCACGGCCTCGGGGTCGACTTCGCGCCCGGTCGTCACGCTCACATTTGGACCGAGGGAGAACATGACGGACACGTCGTGGTCGGCGAAGTCTTCGCCCAGCATTGTGTTGAGTTCGTTGGCGATGGCGGCAATCTGAGCTTCGGTGGCGTTATCGCATCGGATCCCGATGTCGATGAAGGTCCCGTGGGTGAAGTCGTTGACGTACCGCACGCTCGCGTTGTCGACGCCGTGGAGAAGGTTGAGTGACAACTCCACTTGTCGAGCCTCATCGCTGCGGTCGGCGACCCCGGTACACCCGACCAGCATCAACAGAACTGCCACCAGCAACGCTTTTCGCATGCTTGGAGCGTAAGGCGAATATCGATGGGTGGAAGTACTCAAGGTGCGCCTCAGGCGGGGAAGCGCGCCATTTTCGGCTGCCTCGATCTAAGGCTTCGCCGAGGCTGCGCTGAGCACGGGAAAGTGTGGGTACCGGGCACGGTGTGCGCAGCATCGATTAGGGCACTCATCGAGGCTGCGCTGAACGCGTGAAAGTGCGAGTGGGGTCCACGGTGTGCGCAGTCTCGATTGCAACCTTCACCGAGACTGCGCTGAGCGCGTGAAAGTGCGAGTAGCACCCACGATCAGCGAAGCCTCGACGAGAAGTGCGAGACCAAAGAGCCAGAAGCGGGATGTGACCTGTCGCCTGTCGCCTGCTGTGGGCGTGGACGCGGACCAAAAAAGGCTGCCGCAGCTTGCGCCGCGACAGCCCTTTGAAGTCTGGAGGTTCGGTCAGATTGCCGAAACGCCCACGGCCTGTGGACCTTTCGGGCCTTGCTCTACCTCGAACTGAACCCGAGCGTTCTCTTCGAGCGTGCGGAATCCGCTGCCGCCGATCTCTGAGTAGTGGACGAAGACATCAGCCGCGCCGCCATCGGGGGCGATGAAGCCGAAGCCCTTTTCGCCGTTGAACCACTTCACAGTTCCCTGTGCCATTACTTAACTTCTTTCATTTTCAAGCACATCAAGCGAGATGTACGTTACTCACGGTAACACAGATCGTGTGGGGTCAAAGATTTGCAGTCAACGTTGCTTCGGGGAGCGGGTTCTGGCGACGGCGAGGCCAACTGAAGTGGCCCGCTACACGGACGGCCGACTGCTCAGCAGTTCCGGTAACCAGTGCCGGCGGCAGCGGCCGTCCGCATCCTTTTCGAATACTGCGCTGGGCAGGCCTCGGGAATTGAGAAGACCGGGCAGCACATGACTGTCAAGCTACTTCCGTCGGACGGTGTGGTCTTCGGCGAGCTTCGAGACATCGCAGACGTCACCTCACACCCACGGTCAGCGGATCGCTGATCAACTCCGGCCTGGTCGAAAGGCCGGTCCGCAGTGGCGTTTTGAGCGAGTTTACTCATCGAGGCTGCGTTCAGCGCGGGAACGTGCGAGTGGCGGGCACGGTGAGCGCAGTTTCGATTGGGCCCTTCACCGAGACTGCGCTGAGCGCGTGAAAGTGCGAGTAGCGCCCTCGCTCAGCGCAGCCTCGGCGAGCCACCCACGCTCAGCGCAGCCTCGGCGAGGCGCCCTCGCTCAGCGCAGCCTCGGCGAGAAGCCGAAGAGCCCAAAGAGCCGGAAGCCCCTAGGCGATCGTGATCCCACCATCGACGGCGATGGTCTGCCCCACCACGTAACCACCCGCGGGAGAAGCCAGCCAGACCGCGGTGGCGGCCAGCTCGGCCGGATCGCCGGTGCGGCCCAGCACCACCCGCGGCATCTGCGAGTCCAGGTACCCGGGCTTGTACTCGTCGGTCATCTCCGAGAGGAAGAAGCCCGGCGCCAGGGCGTTGACGCGAATTCCCTTGCGCCCGCCCCACTGCTGGGCCAGGTCACGGGTCAGTCCGATGACGCCGGCCTTGGAGGCGGCGTACGCGGCCTGCGGCAGCTGCGCGGTGGTGATGCCGAGGATGCTGGAGATGTTGATGATCGAGCTCCCCGGACCCATCACCCGGCCACACGCCTGCGCCATCCAGTACGACCCGTTGAGGTTGATGTCGATGACCTTGCGGAACTCGTCGGGGGTCTCGCGGGTGGCCGGCACCGCGGTGCCCACGCCGGCGTTGTTGATCAGCACGTCGACCTTGCCGAACTTCTCCACGGCGGCGTCCACCAGCGCCTGGCACTGGTCGGGGTCGCCGACGTCGGTGGCCACCGCCAGCGCGCGCCGCCCGGTCTCCTCGACCAGGGCCGCGGTGTCGGCCATCTTCTCCACCCGCCGGGCGCCGAGCACCACGTCGGCGCCGGCCTCGGCGAAGGCCCGGGCGAAGGACACCCCCAGCCCGGACGAGGCGCCGGTGACGATGACGACCTTGTCGTCGAGCTTGAACGAATCGAGAACAGACATGGCGTGCTTACTCCTCATCGGGGCTCGTCGCGCCCCTGCGATCGGGGAACCCGGGGACGTGGGTCATGACGGGTTCCTCAGTACCTGACGTGCGATGGCGTACTTGTGCACCTCGGTCGGCCCGTCGTAGAGCCGGAAGGCGCGCATGTCGGAGAAGATCATCCCAACCGGGGTTTCGTCGGAGATACCCATGCCGCCGAGGATCTGCACGCAGCGGTCGGCGACCTTGAACAGCTCCTCGGAGACGTACGCCTTGACCATGGAACTCTCGTGGCGACCCTTGGCCCCGCCGTCGAGCGTCCAGCAGGCCCACCAGATGGCCAGGCGGCACTGCTGCAGCGCGATCTCGTTGTCGGCGATCATGAAGCTCACGCCCTGGTGCTCGCCGAGCGGCTTGCCGAAACCCGTTCGGGTGCGGGCATGTTCGATGGCGATGGCCTGGGCGCGGGAGGCGGCGCCGAGCCAGCGCATGCAGTGCGTCAGCCGCGCCGGAGCCAGTCGCAGCTGGGCGTAGCGCAGCGCCTGGCCGGGCTCGCCCAGCAGCGCCGACTTCGGCAGCCGCAGGTTGTCGAACACCACGACACCGTGGCCCTCGACGTAGTTGCGGTCCATGGTGTTCATCACGCGCTCGATCTCGATGCCCGGCGTCTGGCCGTCGCACAGGAACAGCGTCGGGCCGTCGGGACCGTGCTCGTTGGGGGCCAGCCGGGCCATGATGATCCAGGTGCGGGCCCCGTTGGCCCCGGTGATCAGCCATTTGCGGCCGTTGATCACGTAGTCGGTGCCGTCGAACACGGCCTCGGTCTTGAGCTGGTTGGGGTCCGAGCCGGCCCCGTCGGGCTCGGTCATGGCGAACACCGAGCGCTGCCGGCCCTCGATCACCGGAAGCAAGAATTCGGAGACCTGCTCCTCGTTGGCGATCTTGGACAGCAGGAACATGTTGCCCTCGTCGGGGGCCGCGCAGTTCAGCGCCACCGGGCCGAGCGTCGACCAGCCGGCCGCCTCGAACAGCACCGCCTGCTCGACGTGGGAGGGTTCCCGGCCGCCGAACCGGCTGGGCGCCTGGAAGGTCAGCAGGCCGGCCTTGCGGGCCAGCTCCACCAGTTCGGTGCGCAGCTCCTCGGTGGGGCCGTGGCGGGTCAGGCGGGGGTCGGTCTCGTAGGGGATCACCTGTTCGGTGACGAACGAGCGGATCTCGTCGCGCAGGGCGGCCAGCTCGTCGGAAATGGTGAAGTCGATCATCGTTCTCCTTCGATCAATTGCTCCGCGCGTTCGAACAGCCGCAGCGTCGCGGTGTGCAGATGGTCACCGATTTCCTTGGGCGCCAAGCCGGCTCCCGCGCGAGCGTGGCTGCCCTCCAGGATGATCCCGAGCTTGAAGCAGGCCAGCACGGCGTACCAGTTGATGTTCGACAGGTCGCGGGTGGTGTTGCGCGCATACTGCTCCACCAGTTCGTCCGGGGTGCACAGGCCCTCGGATTCCATCAACGCCTGGCCGAGCACGGTGTCCTGACCGGGGTAGCGCCACGTCGCCAGCATCCAGCCCAGATCCAGCAGCGGGTCGCCGATGGTGCTCATCTCCCAGTCGACGATGGCCACGAGCTCGGGCCCGGTGTGCGAGAACATCACGTTGGCGCCGTGGTAGTCGCCGTGCATGATGCCGGGCTGCCACTGGGTGGGCCGGCGCTCGTCGAGCCAGCGGGCCACGCCGTCGACGTCGCCGATCTGCGGCCCCGGGTAGTTCTCCAGCGCGGAGTACGACTCGAGTTCGGACAGCCACCGCGGCACCTGCCGCTCCAGGAAGCCCTCCGGCTTGCCGTAGTCGGCCAGTCCGACCGCCACATGGTCGACGGCGCCGAGACGCGCCAGCGCGTCGGCCATCGACAGGCCCATCGCGTGCTGGATCTTCGGGTCGCCGGCGTGCAGCGGCGGCAGCCCCTCGCCGGCGTTGAAACCGTCGATGGGCTCCATCAGGTAGAACACCGCGTCGCCGAGCACGTCGGTGTCCTCGCACACCGCGATCAGCCGGGGGTGCGGGACGTCGGTCTGGTCCAGTCCGGCCAACACCTGGGTTTCCCGCAGGATCACCTTGTTGCTGATCGGGCGCAGGTGGCGGGGCCCGCGTCGAAAGACGTACGGGCGCCCGGCGCGCTCGAAGCGGATCATGATGTTCTGTGTGCCGCCGCCGATTTCGGCGATGTTCTCCAGCGGGCCTTCACCGAGGCCCTGAGCGTCCATCCACGCGGCGATCTTGTCCTGGTCATCCACGGTGCTTAACCTACCGGTTGGTTGAAACAGGGGGGCCTGAGGCCGGGTCGGTCAGGCCAGCGAATCCCAGAATCCGGTCAGCGCGGCCGCGGCCCGCTGCGGGTCTTCGAGCATCCACCAGTGCCCGAGCCCGTCGAGCACCGCGGTGTCGGCCCCGGCCCGTTCGGCCGCGCGTCGCCGCAACTCGGCGCTACCGGTGTAGGGATCCTCCGTGGCCAGGATCGACAAGCCGGGGCGCGCGGCGGCGTTGGGCAGGTTGGCGCGCGCCTCGTCAAGCCCCGGCGGCACGGCCGAGCGGTAGAGCAACGGGATGGCCCGGGCCATCGCGTCGTCCTGCCCCGCGGCCACCTGGGCGGCGACATCGGCCGGGAATCCGAGACCGACGAGGCTCTCGGTGCGGTCCTCGACGGACCCGCCCAGCATCTGCTCGACGAGTTCCTCCCCGGCGCCGGGCGTCTGCCAGACCTGAGCCAGGTCGTGCCACACGTACTCGGGGTCGAAGAGCCCCAGCGCGTCGGTGGCCCAGCTGCGCACCAGTTCCGGCCGGTGGATCACGGCGTTCATGACGTGTCCGCCGCCCCAGTCGTGGCCCACCAGGTCGACGGACTCGCCGAGCTCGGTCAGTTCGTTGACCAGCCAGTCGCGGTAGTCCTGATGGGTGGCGCCGAACCCGTCTGGCAGCGGGGCGCCGAAACCCGGCGGGGACAGCGTGACGATGTCGGTGCGGTCCAGCGCCGCGATCAGCGGGCCCCAGATGGCGGCGGTTTCCGGGTTTCCGTGCACCAGAACGACGGTCATGACCAGCCATCCTGGCACAGCGGGGGCCCGGCGTGGATCGGGTCCAGGGACAACAGGGGCTTCACAGCTGGCTCATAGAATGGGCACAGTGGCGACCCATTGAACACAGAAATACTTGACGGTCATGACTTCATCACCAGCCGAACGTGTCGTGATGTGCCGTGCCGATGGCAGCCCCATCAACGTGCTGGTGGTCGACGACGAGGCCGTGTTGGCCGAGATGGTGTCGATGGCGCTGCGGTACGAGGGCTGGTCGATCAGCACCGCCGGTGACGGCGCCGGAGCCATCGCCGCGGCCCGCACCACCCGGCCCGACGTCGTGGTTCTCGACGTCATGCTGCCGGACATGAGCGGGCTCGACGTGCTGCGCCGCCTACGCGAGGACCACCCCGGCCTGCCCGTGTTGCTGCTCACCGCCAAGGACGCCATCGAGGACCGCATCGCCGGGCTGACCGCCGGCGGGGACGACTACGTGACCAAACCCTTCAGCATCGAAGAGGTGGTGTTGCGGCTGCGCGCGCTGCTGCGGCGCACCGGGGTGACCACCGAGGACAGCGGCGCCCAGATCGTGGTCGGGGACCTGGTCCTCGACGAGGACAGCCATGACGTGACCCGCGCGGGCGAGCCGATCCTGCTGACGTCCACCGAATTCGAACTGTTGCGCTTCATGATGCGCAACTCCAAGCGGGTGTTGTCCAAGGCGCAGATCCTGGACCGGGTGTGGAGCTACGACTTCGGCGGTCGGTCCAACATCGTCGAGCTGTACATCTCATACCTGCGCAAGAAGATCGACAGTGGGCGCGAGCCCATGATCCACACCCTGCGGGGAGCGGGGTATGTCCTCAAGCCTGCCGGCTGACGCTGCGGACGGGGCAGCGCGCGAGCAGTCGCCGCGCTGGCGGTCGCCGAGCACCTGGTCGCTGCGCACCCGGCTGGTCGCCGGCCAGGTCCTCCTGCTCACGTTGGCCTTCATCGTGGTCGGCGTGGCCACCGAGTTGGCGCTGCGGCAGTACCTGATGGACCAGCTGGACTCCGCGCTGTTCGACGCGGCGCACCGGTCGGTGATGATGTCGCGGTTCCCACCGCCGGCTCCGCCGCCGCCCGATTTTCCGCGCCGCGGCGCCGGCCCCGGCCCGTCGTTCCTGGATGCGCCGGGACAGCCGGTCGGGCTGATCTCGGCGGTGGTCGGCGCCGACGGCACGGTGACCGCCGGCGTGCTGACCAGCTCGGGGGAGCGCGGCGAACTCAGCGCCGCGGCGGTGCGGCAGCTCAGCTCCGTGGTCCCTCGACCCACCCCGGTGACGGTGGTCGCCGACGACATCGGCCGCTACCGCGTACTCGCCTTCCCCGACCGTCGCGGCAACGTGATCGTGACCGGGCTGCCGAAGACGCAGGTCAACGACACCATGCTGCGGGTGGGGCTGATCTTCGCCCTGGTGGCGGTGGTGGTCCTGATCGCGGTGTCGATCCTGGGCATCGCCATCACCCGTCGGATGCTGGCGCCGCTGAACCGGGTCGCGGCCACCGCCCGCGAGGTGGCCAACCTGCCGCTGGACCGCGGCGAGGTGGCGCTGCCGGTGCGGGTGCCCGATCGCGACATCCATCCCGCCACCGAGGTGGGGCAGATGGGCTCGGCGCTCAACCGGATGCTCGACCACATCTCCGCGGCGCTGTCGACGCGCCAGGCCAGCGAGACCCGCGTGCGGCAATTCGTCGCCGACGCCAGTCACGAGTTGCGCACCCCGCTGACCGCCATCCGCGGTTACGCCGAACTGGCCCAACGG
This sequence comes from Mycolicibacterium sp. MU0050, assembly GCF_963378085.1. Taxonomy (GTDB): domain Bacteria; phylum Actinomycetota; class Actinomycetes; order Mycobacteriales; family Mycobacteriaceae; genus Mycobacterium; species Mycobacterium wendilense. The sequence continues at coordinate 192,037 of NZ_OY726395.1, forward strand.
CGCCGCGGCGCCCTGCCGGCCGAGGTGGCCCACGCCATGGGCCGGGTGTCCTCGGAGACCGAACGGATGACCAACCTGGTCGAAGACCTGTTGCTGCTGGCGCGCCTCGATTCCGGGCGCCCGCTGGACCGCGAGCAGGTGGATCTCTCGCAGCTGGCCGTCGACACCGTCGCCGACGCGCATGTCGCCGGACCGGAGCACGAGTGGAATCTGGATCTGCCCGACGAGCCCGTGGTCGTCGTCGGCGACGCCGCCCGGCTACACCAGGTGTTGGCCAACCTGCTGACCAACGCCCGCGTGCACACCCCGCCCGGGACCACCGTCACCCTCGCGCTGACCGCCGACGACACCGAAGCGCTTGTGGCGGTGCAGGATAACGGCCCCGGAATTCCGGCGGAACTGCAACCGGAGGTGTTCGAGCGGTTCGCGCGCGGGGACTCGTCGCGCTCCCGCAAGGGCGGTAGCACCGGACTGGGACTGGCGATCGTGGCCGCCGTCGTCAAGGCGCATGGGGGTCGCATCGAATTGCACAGCGTCCCGAACGACACGGTGTTCACCGTGTCGCTGCCGCGCACACCGGACCCCTGACGCGGCGAATCGGCGTTCTCCGTCCCGGTGTTGCGCGGTGGACCACACTGGGGTCATGGACCCGCACGCACCCGCCCCGAGCATCGAGGCCGCCCACCGCGAACACGCCGGCACACTGCCGTTCGACGACACCCGGGATTTCGACGACGCCGACCGCGGCTTCCTCGGCGCGCTCGAACCGTGCGTCATCCGCGCCGCCGACGGTCGCGTGGTGTGGGACAACGACAGCTACGGCTTCCTCGACGGGGAGGCGCCCAGCACCGTGCACCCGAGCCTGTGGCGGCAGAGTCAACTTTGCGCCAAGCAGGGTCTCTACGAGGTGGTCGAGGGCATCTACCAGGTGCGCGGGCTGGATCTGTCCAACATCAGCTTCGTCGAGTCCGACACCGGCATCATCGTCATCGATCCGCTGGTGTGCACCGAGACCGCCGCGGCGGCACTGGCGTTGTACCGCAAGCACCGCGGCGACCGTCGGGTGATCGCGGTCATCTACACCCACAGCCACGTCGACCACTTCGGCGGCGTGCTGGGCGTGACCAGCCAGGCCGAGGTGGATGCCGGCAAGGTCGCCGTGATCGCGCCCGAGGGGTTCACCGAACACGCGGTGCAGGAGAACATCTACGCCGGCACCGCGATGGCGCGCCGGGCCGGCTACATGTACGGCGCGGCACTGGCGCGCGGGCCGCGCGGGCAGGTGGGGTGCGGTCTGGGACAGACGCCGTCGACGGGTGAGGTTGCCATCATCGTGCCGACCCTCGACATCAGGACCACCGGCGAGACGCACAGCATCGACGGCGTGGTGATCGAGTTCCAGATGGCGCCGGGCACCGAGGCGCCGGCCGAAATGCATTTCTATTTCCCGCAATTCCGCGCGCTCTGCATGGCCGAGAACGCGACCCACAATCTGCACAACCTGCTGACGTTGCGCGGCGCGCTGGTGCGGGACCCGCGCGCTTGGGCGGGTTATCTCACCGAGGCGTTGGACAGCTTCGCCGACCGCACCGACGTGGTCTTCGCCTCGCACCACTGGCCGACCTGGGGTGCCGAGCGCATTGTCGAATACCTGTCGCTGCAACGGGATCTGTACGCCTACCTGCATGACCAGACTCTGCGTCTGCTCAACCAGGGGCACACCGGGATCGAGATCGCCGAGGACTTCCCGATGCCGCCCGCGCTGGAACGGGCCTGGCACACCCGCGGTTACTACGGCTCGGTGAGCCACAACGTCAAGGCGGTCTACCAGCGTTACATGGGCTGGTTCGACGGAAACCCCGGTCGGTTGTGGGCGCATCCGCCGGAGGCGATCGGTCCGCGCTACGTCGAGGCCATGGGCGGTGCCGACCGGGTGGTCGAGATCGCCCAGCGCGCCTTCGACGACGGCGATTACCGTTGGGCGGCAACGCTGTTGGATCACTTGATGTTCACCGACGCCGAACATCCCGGCGGTCGGCAGCTCTATGCGGCCACCCTGCAGCAGTTGGCCTACGGCGCGGAGAACGGGCCGTGGCGCAACTTCTTCCTGGCCGGCGCCACCGAACTCGTCGACGGCAACTTCGGCACCCCCACCCAGTCGGGGTCCCCGACCATGCTGGCGCAGCTGACCCCGGAGCAGATCTTCGACGCGCTGGCCATCAGCGTCAACGGTCCCCGCGCCTGGCACCTCGACGTGGCCATCGACGTGACCTTCGAGGACCTGGGCGTCAACTACCGGCTGACCCTGCGCAACGGCGTGCTGGTGCACCGGAAGCTGCCGGCGAATCCCTCGAGCGCGACCGCCACGCTGCGACTGGCCGGCAAGGCCCGGCTGCTGGCGTTGGCCGCGGGCGATCAGAGCTCACCGGGGCTGCAGGTCGACGGCGACGTTCAGGCGTTGCAGCAGTTCACCGAGGTGCTGGACCGGCCGGATCCGGCGTTCAACATCGTCACTCCCTGACCGGGTGGACGCCGAGTCCACGCAGGCAGAAATTCACCACGTGTTCGATGTCCCGGGGCTCGGGACGCTGCCCGGCGCCGAAGTAGCGCCGCATGGTGCCCGTGGCGCATTGGAACACCAATTCGGCGTCCGCCGGTGAACGTCCCAGCGCGGCAACGGGTTCGGCGAGCAGGTCACGCATCGGGGCCATGATCTCGCTGTTGGCGACGCTGCGGTTGGCCGAGGCCGACATCTGCGCGGTGGTCGCACGGCTGGTGCTCAGCAGGTTCGGGTCGGCCACCTGCTCCAGTACGCCCTCGACCCAGCGGGCGATCTTGCGCGCCGGATCGGACTCCTTGGCCATCTGCCGTTGCAGCGAGGCCACCGTGAGCGCCACCCCACGCTCCATCACGGCCACGAACAGTTCGTCCTTGCTGGCGAAGTAGCGGTAGAAGGCCTTGTTCGACGAATTCGCGGCGGCGACGATGTCGCTGACCCGGGGCGTGGCGGGGGCCACCCGCTGCATCACCTCGACGGCGGCACCGACAATGCGCTCGACTTCCCCGACGGCGCCCTCGTCGGAAGCACTGCGTGCGGTCATGCCTGCTCACCACCCCTGCATCTGCGCCCACCCATGGGCCTTATCGTTGCACGGGCATACCACTACTCGGGGATCCAGCGGAGGTTTACCGGAATGCAACTGCTCTTGGTCCGGCATGCCCTGCCGAATCGCAGCGAACACGGTGAGGGGTCGGATCCCGAACTGGCCGACGCCGGTTGGGAGCAGGCCCGGCGCCTGCCGGAGGCGCTGAGCCGCTATCCGGTGGCGCGCGTGATCAGCAGTCCGCAGCGGCGCGCCGTGCAGACGGCCGAACCGCTGGCCGCCGCCCGCGGCCTCGACATCGAGATCGAGCCGCGGCTGGCCGAGTACGACCGGGACATGCCCGGGTATGTGCCCATCGAGGAGGTCCGCAACGAACGTCCCGAGGACTGGGCCCGGATGTCCGACGGGCACCTGCCGGGCGCCGTCGACGAGGCCGAGTTCCGGGCCCGCATCGGCGCCGGACTCGCCGACATCGTCGCCACGTCCGACCACGAGGACACGGTCGCGGTGTTCAGCCACGGCGGCGTCATCAACGTCTTGCTGCATGAGATCTTGGGTACGCGCCGGCTGCTGTCGTTTCCCATCGACTACGTGTCCGTGACACGGCTGCTGTTCTCGCGGACCGGCCGGGCCAGCGTGGCGGAGGTCAACGGGACCGAGCACGTCTGGGATTTGCTGCCGCGCAACCAGCGCCGCCGCTAGGCGACGCGGTCGGTCCGGGTCAGAGGCCTGTCCCGAACTTCCGGTTGAGCTTCGCCGCGCGCCGCAGCTGGAACATCCGCACCGCGCCGACGGCGACGGTGATCAGCCCCCCGGCTACCGCGGCGAACAGGATTGCGACCCCCAGCGGCAAGGTCCAGTGCCAGCCCAGGAAGGTGAACGCCGTCGACGCCGTGTTCTGCGCGATGAAGATCAGCAACACGATAAGGATCAGGAAACCCAAGATCAGCGCCGTCCAGAGGGCGGCGGCCTTGGTGAACTTCGTTTCGGCACCGGGTCCCGGCGGCGCCGCGGGCGGCGGGGTGTCGGGAGTCGGTGGCACAGTCGGTTCACTGCTCATACCGCCATCTTTGTCCTTTCTGGCAAAGAAGCAAACAGTTGTGCGGCGTGTTCACGCCGAGTCAAATGCTCCCGGATCGCCGAATCGGCGGATAGGGTCGGCCGAATGACCACGCGGGCGGTTGCTGCGGTGCTGACTGTTGTCGTGGCCCTGCTGGCGAGCGCGTGCGGCAGTTCCAACCCGCTGGGCGGGGGCAGCGCATCCGGTGACCTCAAGACGGTGGTGGTCGGTTCGGCCGACTTCCCCGAGTCGAAGATCATCGCCGAGATCTACGCCCAGGCATTGGAGGCCAACGGCTTCACCGTGGGCCGCCAGTTCGGCATCGGCAGCCGGGAGACCTATATCCCGGCGCTGCAGGACTATTCGATCGACCTGGTGCCCGAATACACCGGCAACCTGCTGAACTACTTCGACCCCGAGGCCACCGCCACCACCCCGGAGGCGGTCGAGCTGGCGCTACACCGGGCGCTGCCGGGCGGGCTGGCCATGCTGACGCCGTCGCCGGCCGCCGACGTGGACACCGTCGCCGTCACCGCGGCGACGGCCGAACGCTGGAACCTCACGTCCATCGGCGACCTCGCGGCGCACTCCGCGGAGGTCAAGTTCGGTGCGCCCTCGGAGTTCCTCAGCCGCCGCGAGGGGTTGCCCGGTCTCAAGGAGATCTACGGCCTGGACATCGCGCCGCACAACTTCGTCGCGATCAGCGACGGCGGGGGCCCGGCCACCGTCCGCGCGCTGGCCGACGGCACGGTGACCGCGGCCAACATCTTCTCCACCTCGCCGGCGATCGCCCAGCACAACCTGGTGGTGCTCGCCGACCCGAAGAACAACTTCCCGGCCGCCAACGTGGTGCCGGTGGTCAGCGCGCAGAAGATGTCGGACGACCTCAAACGGATCCTCGACGGCGTCTCGGCCGCGCTGACCACGCAGGCCCTGATCGAACTGAACACCTCGGTCTCCGGCAACGCCGGCATCGATCCCGACGAGGCCGCCCGCAACTGGGTGCGCGACAACGGGTTCGATCAGCCGCTGCCCGGGCGGTGAGCATCCCGTGATCCGGTTCGAGGACGTCACCAAGAAGTTCCCGGACGGCACCGTCGCCGTCGACCGGTTGAGCCTGGAGGTTCCCACCGGGACGCTGGCCGCGTTCGTCGGGCCGTCGGGGTGCGGCAAGACCACCTCGATGCGCATGATCAACCGGATGATCGAGCCGACCTCGGGCACGCTGCTGGTCGACGGCCGCGACGTCGCCACGGTGGATCCGGTCAAGCTGCGGCGCGGCATCGGCTACGTCATCCAGAGCGCCGGCCTGATGCCGCATCAGCGCGTCATCGACAACGTCGCCACCGTGCCGGTCCTGCAGGGCGAGTCCCGCCGCAAGGCCCGGCAGCAGGCCTACGAGGTGCTGGAGCGGGTCGGTCTGGATCCCAAGTTGGGCAAGCGGTATCCCGCGCAGCTCTCCGGCGGTCAGCAGCAGCGGGTGGGGGTGGCGCGGGCGCTGGCCGCCGACCCGCCGATCCTGTTGATGGACGAGCCGTTCAGCGCGGTCGACCCGGTGGTCCGTGACGAGCTGCAGGCCGAGATCCGGCGGCTGCAAGGCGAACTGAAGAAGACGGTCGTGTTCGTCACCCACGACATCGACGAGGCGCTCAAGCTGGGCGACCGGGTGGCGGTGTTCGGCCGCGGCGGCGTGCTGCAGCAGTACGACCCGCCGGCCCGGCTGCTGTCGAACCCGGCCAACGACTTCGTCGCGGGGTTCGTCGGCGCCGACCGCGGCTACCGCGGTCTGCAGTTCTTCGGCGCCACCGGCCTGCCGCTGCACGACCTGACGTCCGTCGGCGAGGACGGCGTCGAGGCATTGGCGCTCGAACCCGGGCAGTGGGCGCTGGTGACCAAGGCCGACGGCAGCCCGTACGCCTGGATCGACGCCGCGGGGGTGGCGCTGCGCCGGTCCGGAAAGTCGTTGTACGACAGCACCATTGCGGGCGGTTCGCTGCTGGGTCCGGAAGGGACGCTACGGCAGGCGCTGGACGCGGCGCTGTCCTCGCCGTCGGGTCTGGGGGTGGCCGTCGGGGCCGACGGCCGGGTCGCCGGCGGGGTGCGCGCCGAGGACGTGCTGGCCGCGCTGAGTGCCGCGCGCGAGCAGCGGCAGCGGCAGGGCTAGCCGTGCGTTACCTGCTGACCCACCTCGACGACGCCTGGGCGCTGACGGTGGTGCACCTGCGGCTGTCGCTGATCCCGATCGTGTTGGGCCTGCTGATCGCGGTACCGCTCGGCGCGCTGGTGCAGCGCACCACCACCTGGCGACGGCTGACCACGGTGACCGCCAGCATCATCTTCACCATCCCGTCGCTGGCGCTGTTCGTGGTGTTGCCGTTGATCATTCCCACGCGCATCCTCGACGAGGCGAACGTCATCGTCGCCCTCACGCTCTACACCGCGGCGCTGCTGGTGCGCGCCGTCCCGGAGGCGCTGGACGCGGTGCCCGCACACGTGCGCGACGCGGCCACCGCCGTCGGCTACCGCCGTGTCACGCAGCTGCTCAAAGTGGAGCTGCCGCTGGCGATTCCGGTGCTGGTCGCGAGCCTGCGGGTGGTGGCGGTGACCAACATCTCGATGGTGTCGGTGGGTTCGGTGATCGGCATCGGCGGCCTGGGCACCTGGTTCACCGAGGGCTATCAGGCCGACAAGAGCGATCAGATCGTTGCCGGCATCGTCGCGATCTTCGTACTGGCCGTCGTCGTCGACGCGCTGATCATGCTGGCGGGCCGGGCCATCACGCCGTGGGCGCGGGCCACCCGCGCGCCCCGCCGCCTGGTCCGCAGCGGGGGCGGCGGATGAACTTCCTGTCCGATGCGCTGTCGTTCATCTTCACCGCCGCCAACTGGGCCGGCCCGGCGGGCATGGCTGCCCGCACGTTCGAGCACCTGCAGTACACGGTGCTCGCGCTGCTGTTCTCCGTGCTGATCGCCGTGCCGCTGGGGATGGTGATCGGTCACACCGGCCGCGGCACCTTCCTGGTGGTCAGCGGCGTCAACGCGCTGCGGGCGCTGCCCACCCTGGGCGTGCTGCTGCTGGGGGTGTTGTTGTGGGGCCTGGGGCTGGTGCCGCCGACCGTCGCGCTGATGCTGCTGGGCATCCCGCCGCTGCTGGCCGGCACCTACGCGGGCATCGCCAACGTGGACGCCGCCGTCGTCGATGCGGCGCGGGCGATGGGGATGACCGAGCGGCGGGTCCTGCTGCGCGTCGAGACCCCCATCGCGCTGCCGCTGATCCTCGGCGGGCTGCGCACCGCGACCCTGCAGATCGTGGCCACCGCCACGGTGGCCGCCTACGCCAGCCTCGGCGGGCTGGGCCGCTACCTGATCGACGGCATCAAGATGCGGCAGTTCCACATCGCGCTGGTGGGTGCCCTGCTGGTCACCGCGCTGGCGCTGATCCTCGACGCCGCCTGCGCGTTGGCGGTGTGGTTGTCGGTGCCCGGATCCGGCCGGCTGCGGCGGTTCGGCGGGCGGATGCCGCAGCCGTTGCTGAGCGACGAGGTGGCCCTGGAGTCCGGGGAACCGGACCGGTTTGTCGCTGACCGGACTACGCGGCGACCACCTCGTCGCTTACGGTAGACGCGTGACTGCTCCCGACAAGACGAAGGACAGCGCCTGGCCGGCGATCCTGACCTGGCGCGCCCACGACCTCCCTCGGATGGAGTCGGTGCGGATCGCCCTGTCCGGCAACCGCATCAAAGCCAACGGCCGCATCGTGTCGGCGGCAACCGACAAGTTCCCCGCGTTCGGCGCCTCCTACGACCTGGTGACCGACGAGTCGGGAGCCACCAAGCGGCTGTCCATGTCGGTCACGCTGGCCGAGCGGGAGCGGCAACTGTCGATCGCGCGCGACGAGGAGAACATGTGGCTGGTGCAGGACCACACCGGTCAGACCTCCCGGGCCGCGTTCGACGGCGCGCTGGACGTGGACGTGGTCTTCAGCCCGTTCTTCAACGCGCTGCCGATCCGACGCACGGGGCTGCACCGCCGCAAGGATTCGGTGACGCTGCCGGTGGTCTACGTGTGGTTGCCGGAGCTCAGGGTGGAGCCGGTGACCATCGGCTATAGCAGCGGCGGCGACGGCATCAAGCTGCGCTCACCGGTCTCGCAGACCACCATCACCGTCGACGACGAGGGCTTCCCTATCGACTATCCGGGCCTGGCAGAGCGGATCTGATCACCCAGCCGCCGCGCCCCGACGCGGCGAGCGTGTCGCGCCAGTCCTCCTCGCCGATCACGATCCCGACCGTGTTGGGACGCGTGAAGCTGTCATAGCGGGTGCGCGCGGCGTGCCCCGCCTCGACCAATTCGGCCACCGAGCCGCCGTCGGCCAGCGCACGCCGAGTTTCGGTCAACAGCTCGATGGTGCGGTCCAGCAGCGGCAGCAGCTCCGGGCCGTTGGTTTCGCACATCGCCCGCACCAGATCCGGGGCGGTGGCCGCAACCCGGGTGCCGTCGCGGAAGGAGCCGGCGGCCAGCGCGAAGGCCAGCGGCACGTCGGAGGCGATGATCGCCATGGCCTCGGCGGTCAGATGCGGCAGATGCGAGATGGCGGCCGCCGCGGCGTCGTGTTCGTCGGACCGGGCCGGCACCACGAACGAGCCGCAGTCCAGCGCCAGGTGCATCACCTGCGACCAGACGTGCGGGTCCACGTGATCGTCGACCGACACCACCCAGGGGGCGTCGATGAAGAGCCGGCCGGTGCCCGCGGCCCAGCCCGAGAACGCGGTGCCGGCCATCGGGTGTCCGCCGACGTAGCGGTCCAGCAGGCCGGCCTCCCGGACCCCGTCGAGCACCGCGGACTTGACGCTGATGACGTCGGTGAGGGGATTGTCCGGGGCGATCTCGGCGACGTGGGTCAGCATCGTGGGCAGCGCCGGCATGGGGACCGCCACCACGATCAGAGCACCGGTCTCGGCGGCGCGGACCAGCGTGGCGTCGATGTCGGCGGAGGCGTCGAAGCCGTCGGCGGTGGCGGCCTGGACGCCGTCGATCGACCGGTTGTAACCGAACACGGTGCGGCCCGCGTTCGCCGCGGCGCGCAGCAATGAGCCGCCGATGAGACCGAGACCCAGGACGCAGACGGGGGTGGCTGTCACGCTGTCCAGATTGGCATACCGGCGGCGCGGGTACCGATCGCCTGGTCAACCGGTAGGTCTGGGACTACCGTTAGCCCGCATGGGACCCCAGCGGTCGAAGCAGGAAGTACCCACCGAAGCCGGCGCCCCGGACGGCTTCGGTGTCGCAGTGGTGCGCGAGGACGGCCGCTGGCGGTGCACGGCGCTGCGCGCGCGGGCGCTGAGCAGCCTCACCGCGGCCGAGACCGAGCTGTGCGAACTGCGCAGCGCGGGTGCGGTGTTCGGGCTGCTCGACATCGACGACGAGTTCTTCATCGTGATGCGCCCGGCCCCCGGCGGCACCCGGATGCTGCTGTCGGATGCCACCGCGGCGCTCGACTACGACATCGCGTCCGAGGCGCTGGACAACCTGGACGCCGAGATCGACGACGACGACCTCGAGGATTCCGATCCGTTCGCCGAGGGCGACCTGGCGGTGCTGTCCGATCTGGGCCTGCACGAGGACGTGCTCAGCGCGATCCTGGCCGAGACCGACCTGTACGCCGACGAGCAGATCACCAGCATCGCCCGCGAGATGGGCTTCGCCGACGAGCTGTCGGCGGTGCTGGACAAACTGTCTCGGTGAGCGGCGTCCCCGACGACGAGTCGCTGATCCGGGCGGCGTTGGCGGCGGCGCGGACGGCCGGCCCGCGCGACGTCCCGATCGGTGCCGTCGTCGTCTCCGCCGATGGGGTGGAGCTGGCCCGGGCGGCCAACGCCCGCGAGGCGGCCGGCGACCCGACTGCGCACGCCGAGATCCTGGCGCTGCGGGCGGCCGCCGGCGTGCTGGGGGACGGCTGGCGGCTCGAAGGCGCGACCCTGGCGGTCACCGTCGAGCCGTGCACGATGTGCGCCGGTGCACTCGTGATGGCCCGGGTGGCGCGGGTGGTGTTCGGCGCCTGGGAGCCCAAGACCGGGGCGGTGGGCTCGCTGTGGGATGTGGTGCGCGACCGCCGGCTGACGCATCGTCCGCAGGTGCGCGGCGGCATCCTGGCCGAGCAGTGCGCGGCCCCGCTGGAGGAATTTTTCGCCCGCCAGCGGTGAGCCGCCTGGACACCTCTGCCGCGACCGTGCATGTCTCCGGCTGACACACCGACACTTTCTCGTAGTCTGCGCCCGCTCGACACGGTGCTCACGGCAACCAAGGTGCATCAGGGCCTGGCGAAGGACCCGCGGCGCCGAGGCCCCGCTGTGCCGAGATTGCGCTCAGGGTCGCACCGCGGCCACCGGCACAGCCCTGGTGCTGATCTCGGCGTAGAAACGGGACTTGACGCTGGCCACCGCCGCGATTATGGCCAGTGGGACCTCGGCCGGTAAGCTGCCACACGGTGGCGTGTCCGAGCGGCCTAAGGAGCACGCCTCGAAAGCGTGTGTGGAGTAACCCTCCACCGTGGGTTCAAATCCCACCGCCACCGCCAAAGCCCGCCGCCTGCGAATGCAGGTGGGGGGCTTTTTCAATGCGTGGACTTCACGAGGTGGCCCGGGGCGCGTGGCGGTATCCCTGCAACGCAGGTAGCCGAGTACGCGTGGCCGCGGTCTGGGAGCCGACGAGCATCGGTGCTGCGCCGGCCGGCGCGAGACCACCCACACCCAGGAGCACGCGATGTCTCAACTGACCAAGGCAAACGGCAAGCTGTCGGAGACGCAGTACGAGTCGGTGGGCGTTGCCGCGCCGCCGGCCGCGCCGGCGCCCACCTCCACCACGGAGTATGAGTCGCCCAACGGGCTCGAGCTCAACAATCCGGATCCCGACGCGGAGTCTTCCGGCGCGACTGCGCTCGCCGTCGGCGAGGACACCGACATCGAGTTCGGGGCCCCCGCACTGACGGAGATCGACGCCGTCGAGGTGCTGCCGGACGCCATCCTCGGCAGCTATCCCGAACTCGAGAATGTCTCCGAGGTCATCATCGGCGCCGACGAGCGCATCCGCGTCCATGGCACCGCCACGTATCCCTGGTCGGCGATCGTGCACCTGCGGATCGTCGCGGACAACGGAGCGGTCCTGGGCGGCACCGGGTTCCTCATCAGCCCGCGCACCATCATCACCGCCGGGCACTGCGTCTTCCTGCATGAGCGCGGCGGTTGGGCCCGTTCGATCGAGGTGGTCCCGGGCCGCAACGGCGCGCAGCGCCCCTTCGGGACGTTCACCGCGCCGCGGGCCTCGCTGCGCAGCGTCACCGGCTGGACCTCGAGCAAGCAGCGCACCCACGACTACGGTGCGATCATCCTGCCCGGCAACGCGCGTCCGGGCGCGCAGACCGGGACCTTCGGTTTCGCCTCACGCAACGACAACTTCCTGCTGGGGTCCGCGTTGAACCTGTCCGGCTATCCGGGAGACAAGCCCAACGAGCAGTGGTTCATGGCGCAGCGGACGAAATCGGTTGCGGAAAGGGTGATCACCTACGACATCGACACGGTCGGCGGCCAGAGCGGCTCCCCGGTCTGGGTGCTGCAGAACAACCAGCGCTACGCGGTCGGGGTCCACACCAACGGCCACACCTCGGGGAATTCGGCGACCCGAATCAACGGCAACGTGTTCGACCGGCTCCTGGCCTGGAAGAACGAGGGACAATAGCCGCAATGGACAAGCCGAGGTCGGTGGGGCGCCTGTGGTGACCCTGCGCTTCGAGGATCCCGACGGTCGCGCCCTGGTGGACGCCACCGTCGGGATCCGCAGCGCGCCTGTGGAAGTGCACGACATCACCGTCAACACCGACGGCGCGGGCCGAGTCCAGTTCGACCTCGCCGAACCCGGCCACTACGAGTTCTTCGTCGTGGCCGAGGGGGTGGCCCGCACGGTCGGTGCCGACCTCGGCCCCGACGCCGACGGGTCCACCCTGGTGGTGCGCTGAGCGGCGACTACCAGAGCACCGCGATGCCGGCCGCGGCGAGCACCAGGATCCCGACGGCGTAGAACATCCCGCGCGGGACGGGCTGCCCGGTGCGCTTCTGGCGCGCCCCGCCCATCCCGATCAGCCCGCCGATCACCACCAGCAGCACCAGTTTGATGCCCAGCTTCGGGTAATTCAGTTCGATGCCCGCCGGCCACGGCGCGGCCAGGGCGAGACCGGTCAGCAGCGACACCAGCAGTCCGTAATCCATCACCCGGCTCACCCGGAATTGCCGGGAGACGAACTCGGTGACCCAGGCGCCGAACAAGGTGGCGAACCCGATCAGATGAACCAATACAACTACGTCACGTAGTAAGTCCACACCCCGATCGTAAGCCGCGACCGCGTTCGACCAAACCCCGCACCATTTACGTTACGGCGTGTAACCATAACCGCGTGATCGACGAGTCCGCCGTCCGCGGTCGCCCCCGCGACCCGCGCACCGACCGCGACATCATGGCGGCCACTCGTCGGCTCCTGGCCCGCGACGGCTACGAGCAGTTGAGCATCGAATCCATCGCCAAGGCGGCCGGCGTCAGCCGGCCCACGGTGTATCGGCGCTGGCCGTCCAAAGCGCACGTGGTGTTCGACGCGGCGTTCGCCGCCCCGAGGCAGGCCGAATTACCGCCTCCATCAGGGGATTTCGAAACCGATCTGCGGGCGTTCGTCCGGGGCGCGCTGACGTTCTGGAGCGACCCCGTCGTCGAGGCCGCGGCGCTGGGCATCCTCGCCGAACGGCACCGCAACCCGGATCTGCACATCCGCACCCAACAGTTGCTCGACGAGCGCACCCGTACCGCGTTCCGGGAACTGGTACGCGCCGGGGTCGAGCAGGGGGCGGTGGCCCCCGATACCGACGTGGACACCATCTATCAGGTGCTCATCGGAACCACCTTCTACCACGCCCAGCTGGGCGGCACCGCCGACCAAGACCTCGCAGATCGACTGTGCGCCCTGGTCATTCAGGGCGTCCGCTGCGCCCCAACCCGAAAGAAGGCATCGCGATGAGCCACATACCGGAGCTGTCGGCCGCCTACAACGAACTGCTCGACGAACTGCGCGCCATCGAGCAGAAGCTGCTCACCGCCGACCCGCCGCTGAGCGAGCCCGACCTGCTCGACGGCTACCGGTTGACGTTCAGCCTGCTGCGCGTCACCGTCGACGCCTACGTGTGGGGCGACCGGGACAACCCGATCCTGACCGACATCATCGGCCCGTATCTCAAATGGGGCGGCGACAATTCGGACGCCTTCTATCAACTCGCGCCGTTGGACCCGAACCGCACCTACCGGGTCACCGGAAACCGCGGCGACGCCGCGTACCTGTCGATGACTGTGTACGGCGGACCCGGCGGCGGGCAGTACAGCAACCGCATCGTCGGCACCATGAACGACCGCAGCCTGGACATCGACGCCGACGGCAACTTCGAGTTCCTGCTCAGCCCCGAACCCCAGCCGGGCGCCTGGCTGCGACTCGACCCGGACGCGGAGTTCGCGCTGACCCGCGACTACCTCACCGAACCCGGCACCGGCCGCAGGCCCGAATGGAAGATCGAGGCGCTGGACCCGCCGCCGCGTCGCCGCGACAGCGCCGAGGACCTGACCCGCCGGCTGCGGGCCGCCAAAACCTGGCTGCGCGAACAGGTGTCGTTCCTGCCCAGCCGGATCGGGCCGCCCAACGAGATCCACGAGCCGTTCCCGGTGCCCGAGCATGCCTACGGCTGGTCGGCCGCCGACGCCGCCTACGCGATGGGGGCCTACGAGCTGGGACCCGATCAGGCGCTCGTGGTGACGGGAACCTCACCGGAGTGCGTGTTCTGGAACCTGTGCCTGTGGAACCCGTTCCTGCACACCTTCGACCACACCTACGAACGCGTGACCATCAACGGCGCGCAGGTCAGCTACGAGCCCGACGGATCCTGGGAGATCGTCATCAGCGACCGCGATCCGGGCCACCCCAACTGGGTGTCCACCGCCGGCCGTGCCAGCGGGCTGATCTGGCTGCGCTGGTTCCTGCCCGAACAGACGCCGCAGCGGCCGCAGTGTCGCGTCGTCGACCTCGCCGAGGCCGCGCGGGGCGCCCGGTGACCAGCACGCCGGCGCCGATCCGGTTCACCGACCTAAGCGAGCCGGTGTATCCCGAAGCCGCACAACCGATCCGCGACGGCCTGGCCGCCTACAGCGCGACGGTGCAACTGGAACCCGACGTGCTGTGCGCGACCGCCGCCGAGCGCACCGGCCTGCACGACTGGGGTGACCCCGCGTTCCGCGGCCGCCTCGAGATCCTGTGCACCGCGCTGCGCGACGAAGCCGGGCTGTCCGACGTGGGTACCGCCGTCGTCTTCGAGCAACTGGTGGGCAACCTGGTCAACCGGCTGCGGCTGGAGGCGCTGATCGCCGCCCACCCCGAGATCGAGGAGGTGGTGATCGACCGGCCGATCATCATCTGCGGCCTGCCCCGCACCGGCACCACCCACCTGCACAATCTGCTGGCCGCCGACCCCGGCCTACGGCACCTGCCGTATTGGGAGAGCCTGGAACCGTTCCCGACGCCCGAGCCCGACGACCCCGAACCCCGGCGGCAGCGCTGCGCCGCCGGCCTCGACCTGCTGCACACCTCGCTGCCGGAGTTCCGCCGCATGCACGACATGACCGTCGAGCACGCCCATGAGGAAATCCAGCTGCTGGCCAATGACATTGCCGGCATGTTGTTCGAAACCACCTATCACGTACCGAGTTTCGCGGACCACTACAAGTCCACGGATCAGGGACCGTCCTACGCCTACCTCAAGCGCACGCTGCAGGCCCTGCAGTGGCTACGCGGCGGGCGCCGGTGGGTGCTGAAGTCGCCCCAGCACCTCGAACAGTTCCCGACGCTGGCCGCCACCTTCCCAGACGCCACGTTTGTTGTCACGCATCGCGACCCCGTCGAGGTGACGACCTCGATGCTGACCATGATCTGTTATGCGGCGCGGATGTCGACCGCGCGGCCCGACCCGGCCACGCTGACGCGGCACTGGTTGCAGCGCATCGGCGACCTGCTCGACGGGTGCGTGCGCGACCGTGACGTGCTGCCCGCGCAGCAGTCGATCGACATCCGCTTCGACGACTTCATGGCCGACGAGGAGGGCACGCTGGACACCATCTACCAGCGCGCCGGCCAACCGCTCGACGACCGGGCCCGCGCCGCGATGCGGGACTTCATGGCCGAGAATCCACGCGGCCGACACGGCGGGGTGATCCACGATCCGGCGGCGCTCGGGCTGGAGACCGCGGTCGTCGCGCAGCGGTTCGAAAGCTATCGGCGCCGGTTCGTCGATCCGTCATGATGATCCGATGACGGTGAAACTGGATCTGCTCACACCCGGCATCGAGGTCGCGTTGGTGACCACCCGGCTCCCCGAAATGATCGCGTTCTACGAGAGCTTTCTCGGCCTGCCACCCCAGGGCGAGGTGGAGTTTCCCGGCGGCTCGCAGCGCCGCTACGCCGTCGGCACCAGCGTCGTCAAACTCGTCAGCTACGACAACCCGCCCCCGGTGCCCGCGGCGCCGGGGGGCGGCCGGGCCCAGGCCGGGATCCGCTACTTCACCATCGGCGTGAAGAACCTGCGCGAGGTCGCCGACAAGATCGCCGCGTCCCCCTACGAACTGGTCGAACCGTTGACGGAGTTCGCCCCGGTCCCGGGCATGGGTTGGTTGTTCGTCGCCGACCCGGACGGAAATCACCTCGAGTTCTTCGGAACGCTGTGATGAACGCCGCCGCCCGCGGGTAGTAATGGCTCATGGAGCTGATTTCGCCGACCGACCTGATCTTCCTGCTGGGGGAGAGCCGTGAACATCCCATGCACGTCGGGGGGCTGTCGCTCTACGAGTTGCCGGACGGGGCCGGGCCGGATTTCGTGCGGGAACTGTACGAGGACGTCGTCGCCATCGAGGACTTCCAGCCGACGTTCCGCAAGCATCCGGCCACCCTGCTCGGCGGGGTCGCCAACGTGGGCTGGGCCTACGACGACGACGTCGACCTGGACTACCACCTGCGCCGTTCGGCGCTGCCGAGCCCGGGCCGCATCCGCGACCTGCTCGAGCTGACGTCGCGGTTGCACGGCACGCTGCTGGACCGGCACCGCCCGCTGTGGGAGGCCCACCTCATCGAGGGGGTGCCCGACGGGCGGTTCGCCGTCTACACCAAGGTGCACCACGCGCTGCTCGACGGCGTCTCGGCGCTCAAGCTCACCGAACGCACGCTGGCGACCGACCCCGAGGACACCGAGGTGCGCGCGCCCTGGGCGTTGGCGCCCAAGATGCGGTCCCGCAGCAGCGCCGCCTCACCAGTCAACCGGCTGTTGCGCACGGTCACCGACACCGCCGGCGCGGTGGCCGGGGTGGCGCCGTCGACGATCAAGCTGGCGCGCGCCGCGCTGCTCGAACAGCAATTGACGCTGCCCTTCGGGGCGCCGAAGACCATCCTCAACGGCAAGATCGGCGGGGCCCGCCGGGTAGCGGCCCAGTCCTGGCCGCAGGATCGGATCAAGCGGGTCAAACGGGCCGCCGGGGTCACCGTCAACGATGTGGTACTGGCCATGTGCGCCGGCGCGCTGCGCGCCTACCTGC
Source organism: Mycolicibacterium sp. MU0050 (assembly GCF_963378085.1). Lineage (GTDB taxonomy): Bacteria > Actinomycetota > Actinomycetes > Mycobacteriales > Mycobacteriaceae > Mycobacterium > Mycobacterium wendilense. Next base: position 208,860 of record NZ_OY726395.1, read on the forward strand.
TGGAACGGCAGGCGTTGCCGGATACCCCGCTGATCGCGATGGTCCCGGTGAGCCTGCGCTCGGAGGCCGACGCCCACGCCGGCGGGAACCAGGTCGGCGCGGTGCTGTGCAATCTGGCCACCGACCTCGAAGACCCCGCGCTGCGGCTGGCAACCATCAGCGACTCGATGGCCGGCAACAAGAAAGTCTTCGCCGAGCTGCCCAAGATCCAGGCCATGGCGCTGTCGGCCGCGTTGTTGTCCCCGCTGAGTCTGGTCCTGCTGCCCGGCGTGGTGGGCAACACCCCGCCGCCGTTCAACGTCGTGATCTCCAACGTCCCGGGGCCGCGGCAGCCGATGTACTGGAAGGGCGCCCGGCTGACGGGCAACTATCCGCTCTCGATCGCGATGGACGGCCAGGCCGTCAACATCACCCTGGCGTCCAACGCGGACCAACTGGACTTCGGCATCGTCGGGTGTCGGCGCAGCGTGCCGAGTCTGCAGCGGTTACTCGGCCACCTCGAGGACGCGCTGAAAGATCTCGAGCGCGCCGTCTGCGACTGATGGCGAGGCTCAGCGCGGGGGTGCTGCTGTACCGGTTCGCGGTGGGGAGTAGCGGGGGCGCTGCGGGCGGGGAACTCGAAGTCCTGCTCGCCCATCCCGGCGGCCCATTCTGGGCGCGCAAGGACGAGGGCGCGTGGTCGGTCCCGAAGGGGGAGTACGGCCCGGATGAGGATCCATGGGCCGCCGCTGCGCGGGAGTTCGCCGAGGAACTCGGGCTGCCGGTGCCCCGCGGGGAACGGCTGGACCTCGGCGAGGTCAAGCAGGCCGGCGGGAAGGTGGTCACGGTGTTCGCCGTCCACGCGGACTTGGACATCACCGAGGCCCGCAGCAACACCTTCGCCCTCGAGTGGCCCCGCGGCTCGGGGCGGATGCGCGAGTTCCCCGAGGTGGACCGGGTGGCGTGGCTGCCGGTCGAGACCGCGCGGGCCAAGCTGCTCAAGGGCCAGCGGCCCTTCCTCGACCGCCTCCGGACCCACCTCGCCGAAAGGTGAGTTTGGGCCGGTTTGTGCGAGTGGTTTCCGGCATTCCGTCGATCTCGGCGACACGCTCAGGCCTGAAACGGCAGCGACGGCGCACCCGCGGGGGCGCGCCGTCGCCGGAAGGTGCTGCGACTACGGGCAGGTCACCTTGATCTCGAAGGGCTTGGTCACCATCTCCATCGGGTTGGCCAGGTCGGCGCCCGAGGCGGTGCCGGTGATGGTGTAGGTGTTGCCGTCCTTGGAAGCGGTGGCTTCGCCGCCCGGCGCCCCTTCGGCGTAGCCCAGAGCGACGCCGTCGACGCTGCCGAGTCCGACCGAGCGCACGACGGGCTCATCACCCTCGCTGACCACGGCGCCGATGCCGCCGGCCGGGTCGCCGAGGCCGATCTGGATGTTGCCGCCCATCGCGACGCACGTGGGGTCACCCTCGATGTTCTGGTCTTGGCCGTCGATGGTGACCTTGGGGCCGTCCACCGCTTCCTTGGCCGCGTCGGTGGCGGAGGTGACCGCGCTCTTGGCGGTTTCGGTGGCCTCCTCGACGGCGCTCTTGGCGCTCTCGGTGGCCTCGTTCACCCGATCGGAATTGGAACTGTCATTCGAACAGCCGACCAACCCGCCGATCAGGATGGCCGCCCCGCTGACAGCGACTGCTAGCGCTCGCTTCACCACTGTTCTCCTTTTGTCGTGATCCGCCGGGGTCGGCGAATCCCTCAAAAAGTATGGTCGGCGGTCCCGCGATCAACCGGGAAATGAAAAAATTGTTTGCTGTACGCCGATAGTCATATGAAAACAGCGGTATCGACTTTTGCTCCGCGAGGGCGGAATCCGGTCAGCAGGCCACCTTGATCGAGAATGTGCCGGTGGTCCGGAAGCTGGGGGCGTCCGTGGCGAAACCGTCGGCGCTGCCGGTGACGGTGTAGGTGTTCCCGCTCATCGTGACCTCTGCCTCGTCGTCCCCGAGGCCGCGGTTGTAGCTGCCGGTGAAGCCGCCGAGTTCCCGGACGGATACCGATTCCGCGATCAGCCCCTCGGCGTTGGAGATCACCAGGGTGCTGCCGGAGGTGTCGTCGCCGGTGGTGATGGTGGTCTGCGACCCCGCGGGGGTGCAGGACACCGAATCGAACTCGCCGAGATTGTTGTCGTTGATGGTGATCTCCGCGGTTCCGGAAACCAGCTCACCCGGCGGCGGGGTGTACTCCTCGGAGCCCGAGGAACAACCCGCCAGCACCGTCGCGCCGACCGCGGCGACGACCAAATATGAATACTTCACCAGGGCAATGTATCCGGGCCGCGGGCGGCGGGGTCCCGTTTTGCCGTCGCGTCGTCGGCGTTGCGCGGTCAGGGGCAGGTCACCGTGAGCTCGAACGGCATCTCGACGGGCTGGGCCGGGTCGGCGTCATCGGCGGACTCGGTGCCCATGCCGGTGCCCTTCACGGTGTACCGGTTGCCGTCGCGGGTGGCCTCCGGATCCGGTGAGACGCCCTCGAGGAAGATGAGCGACGGCCCGTCGGAACCCGGTTCGCCGATACTCACCGACTTCACCGCGGGCGTCTCTTCGTCGGTCACCACGACGGAGGTGTCCTGCGCGGCGGCGATGGTGATGGTGGTGACGCCGGCGTCGGTCTGACAGGTGATCGACGAGATCTCACCGATGTCGGAGGACCCGAAGGTGACGCGATCGCCGTCTGCGGGCCCGCCCTCGGCGGGCGCGGCGCCCGGCGCGGTGTCCGCGGGCGCCGAGGTCGTCCCCGCCGTACCGGCGGTCTCGGTGCTGTCGGAGGTCTCGGCGTCCTGCGAGGAGCAACCGGCGAGCAGGGCGAGGGCCACGGCGCAACCGCCGGCGAGAACTGAATGCTTCATGCGTCGAGTATGACGGTGGCCGCGCCGCGGAATCCGGCGGACCGATCGACTCGCCTAAACTGGCCGCATCGGAAGGGGTCGATGCGGTGGCGGATCTGATCGCCGAGGTCGCCGAGGGACCGTCGGGGGCGCACGTCGGTGCCTTCTTCGACCTCGATGGAACGCTGATCGACGGTTTCACGCCGTCGGCACACGCGCGTCACCGAATCAGGAACCGCGAGGCCAAAATTGGTGAGCTGTTCGGAATCCTGGAGGCAGCGCTGCGCTACCGATGGGGACGCATCGAGTTCGACCGGCTACTGGTGCGCGCCGCGGGGTACCTGCGCGGATCGGCGTTGGCCGAACTGGAGGAGCTCGGCGAGCAACTGTTCACCGACCAGATTCGGCCGCGGCTGCACGCGGAGATGATCCGCCTCATCGGCATCCACCAGGACCTCGGTCACACGGTGGTGTTGAGTTCGTCGGCGCTGACCATCCACGCGGGCCCGGTGGCACGGGGGCTGGACATCCCGCATCTGATCTGCAACCACTTCGAGGTCGACGCGCACGGCCGGCTCACCGGCGGGATCGTCACCCCCATCATCTGGGGTGCGCGCAAGGCCGCGGCCGCGACGACGTTCAGCGCCCGGCACGGCGTCGATCTGGGCAGCAGCTACTTCTACGCCGACGGCGACGAGGACGTGGCGTTGATGCGCGCGGTGGGCAATCCGCGGCCGGTCAACCCGCGTCCAGGCCTGGCCGCCGCGGCGGGCAAACACGGCTGGCCGGTCCTGCGGGTCCACGGCCCGCGCCGTCGTCCGCTGCGCATCGGGTTGAATACCTGGCGTGGGCGAACTCTTCGAGGTGCGTGAGACGCTGCCGGACGGCCGCGGTCGCGCCGGGGTGATACACACCCCGCACGGTGTCATCGAAACGCCGGCCTTCATCGCCGTCGGGACCAAGGCCACCGTCAAGGCCGTTCTGCCCGAAACCATGAAATCGCTTGGTGCGCAAGCGGTTCTGGCCAACGCATATCACCTGTACCTGCAACCCGGCCCGGAGGTGGTCGACGAGGCCGGTGGCCTGGGCAAGTTCATGAACTGGCCGGGCCCCACCTTCACCGACAGCGGCGGCTTCCAGGTGCTGTCCCTGGGCGCCGGTTTCCGCAAGGTCTTGTCGATGGACGCCAATCGCGTGCAGGCCGACGACGTGATCGCCGCCGGCAAGGAGCGCCTGGCCCGGGTCGACGACGACGGCGTGACGTTCACCTCGCATCTGGACGGGTCCACGCACCGGTTCACCCCCGAGGTGTCGATGGGCATCCAGCATCAGCTGGGTGCCGACATCATCTTCGCGTTCGACGAACTGACCACGCTGGTGAACACCCGCGGCTACCAGGAGCAGTCGGTGCGTCGCACGCACGACTGGGCGGTGCGCTGCATCGCCGAGCACCGGCGATTGACCCGCGCCCGCGCCGACAAGCCGGAGCAGGCGCTGTTCGGGGTGGTGCAGGGCGCGCAGTATGAGGATCTCCGGCGGGAATCGGCGCGCGGCCTGGTCGAGATCCGCGACGAGGACGGCCGGGGATTCGACGGCTTCGGGATCGGCGGTGCCCTGGAGAAGCAGAACCTGGCGACCATCGTCGGCTGGGTCACCGACGAGTTGCCCGACGACAAGCCGCGGCACCTGCTGGGCATCAGCGAACCCGACGACCTGTTCGCCGCGGTGGCCGCCGGCGCCGACACGTTCGACTGCGTGTCGCCGTCGCGGGTGGCCCGCAATGCCGCCATCTACTCGATGACGGGGCGCTACAACATCACCGGCGCGCGCTACAAGCGCGACTTCACGCCGCTGGACCCCGAGTGCGACTGCTACACCTGCGCGCATTACACCCGCGCCTATGTCCACCATCTGTTCAAGGCCAAGGAGATCCTGGCCGCCACCCTGAGCACGATCCACAACGAACGGTTCGTCATCCGGCTCGTCGACCAGATCCGCGCGGCGATCGTCGACGGCCGCTTCGAAGACCTTCGCGAGCACGTCCTCGGCCGCTACTACGACACCGCCCAAAGGTGAGCCCACCCCGCGCCCAAAGGTGAGTTTGGGCCGAAAAGTGCGAGTAGTTTCCGGCTTTTCGTCGATCTCGGCGTGGAGGCGTGCACGCTGACCTGCGTCGTTCTTAGACGCGTGCACAATAAGAACATGACCGGTGCGCAGGGCCTCGCCGAACCCAAGGAACTGCTTCTTCGTCTGCTCGACCCCGCCACTCGGGCCGACCCGTATCCGCTCTACAGCGAAATCCGGGAGCGCGGCCCCATCGTGATGCCGGAGTCGAACTTCGCGGTGTTCGGCACCTTCGCCCAGTGCGACGAGATCCTGCGCCACCCGGCCTCGGCCAACGACCGGCTCAAGTCCACCGTCGCGCAGCGGGCCATCGCCGCCGGGCAGCCCGCCCGGCCGTTCGGACAGCCCGGCTTTCTGTTCCTCGACCCGCCCGATCACACCCGCCTGCGCAAGCTGGCGCAGCAGGCGTTCGCGCCCAAGGTGGTCAAGGCCCTCGAGTCGGAGATCGTCGCGCTGGTCGACGGGCTGCTCGCCGAGCTGGAACCGGGTGCGGAGTTCGACGCGATCGCCGGGCTGGCCTACCCGCTGCCGGTGGCGGTGATCTGCCGCCTGCTGGGTGTCCCGCTGGCCGACGAGCCGCAGTTCAGTGCGGCTTCCGGGCTGCTGGCCCAGGGCCTGGACCCGTTCATCACGTTCACCGGTGAGGTGTCCGACTCGTTCTCCGATCGCCTGGAAGCCGGCCGCTGGCTGCGCGGCTACCTGCACGATCTGGTGGATCAGCGCCGCGGGGACCCGCGCGAGGATCTGATCTCCGCGCTGATCGCCGCCGAGGAGGACGGCGATCAGCTGACCGAGGACGAGATCGTGGCCACCTGCAACCTGCTGCTGATCGCGGGGCACGAGACGACGGTCAACCTGATCGCGAACGCCATCCTGGCCATGCTGCGCGAGCCCCGGCATTGGGCGGCGCTGAGCTCCGATCCCGGGCGCGCGTCGGCCATCGTCGAGGAGACGTTGCGCTTCGACCCGCCGGTGCAGCTGTCCAGCCGGGTCGCCACCACCGACATGACCATCGACGGAGTCACGGTCCCCGCCGGCGATTCCCTGATGGTGATGATGGCCTCCGCCCAACGGGATCCTCAGATGTACGACAACCCGGACACGTTCGACCCCGACCGCGGCCCCATCCGGCACCTGGCCTTCGGGCTGGGGCCACACTTCTGTCTCGGCGCCCCGCTGGCGCGGCTGGAGGCCACGATCGCGTTGTCCGCGCTGACCGCCCGCTTCCCCAAAGCCCAACTGGCCGGCGAGCCGGTCTACAAGCCGAACGTCACCCTGCGCGGGATGGCCACGTTACCGGTGGCCGTCTGACAACTCGGCGATGACGGCGTTGGCCGCGCGTTCCCCGGCGTCGACCGCGCCCTCCATGTAGGCGCTCCACCGCGTCGCTGTATCGGTTGAGGCCCAATGGATCACGCCGATCGGCGCGGCCAGCGCGGAGCCGTAGGCGGTCCACACCAGCGGTCCGCAGTTGGCGTTGTAGCAGCCGCGGGTCCATTGCCGCTCGGACCACTCGCCGTCGACGTAGGCCTCCGGGCGGGCGGCGCGCGGCCCGAGGTGCCGGACCAGCTCCGCGGTCAGCGCCGCGCGCCGCTGCTCCTCGGGCAGCTGCGAGCACACGCGGGCCTGCTCGCCCTCCAGGAACAGCAGGATCACACCGTGCGCATCGCCGGGAACCCCGCTGTCGTTGGACATTCGGGCCGGGCCGACGTCGGAGATGATCTGTCCGTTGAGGCCGTCGGCGCGCCAGAACGGCTCGTCGTAGACGAAGAAGGCCTTCATCGCCGACCCGTTCGGGAGTCGCTGGGTGAGCTGATCGCGCCGCCCCGGCAGCGGTGGGTCGTACATGATCCGACCGGCCAGGGTCGGTGAGATCGCGACGATGACCCTTCGCGCCCGGGCGATCAGGCCGCCGCGGCAGTGCACGGTGACCCGGTCGCGGCCGTGCCCGATCAGCTGCACCGGCGCGTCGAGAACGATGTGCTCGGCGATCAATGCCGCCAATCGGCGGGGGATCTCGCCGGTGCCGCCGACGAACCGGGTGGTCTGCGCGCCGCCCTCGGACTCGGCGAACAGCTCCGCGGTGACCCCGCAGGTCTGGATGGTGAACAGCAGGTGCAGCAGTGACACCTCGACGGTCGGCACCGCCAGGATGCCCACCGTGCAGATCTCCAGTAGCGTGCGCGCCACCGGCGAGAGTCCCTGCTCGTCGTACCAGGCGCCGGCGGTGACCGCGTCCCAGTCGGCCGCCCGCGGGGCCAGCCACGGTGCGGCCGGCGGCACCTCGGCCGCCATCTCGTCGAGCCGGCGCAGCACCCGCTCCAGCTCGGCGAGTTCGCCGCTGAAACGGGCGTGAAACGCATTCTCCCGCAACACTCCCGAGCCATCCAGCTCGTAGGAGGTCTCGCCGTCGTCGTACTGCGGGAAGGTCGGCACGCCCAGTTCCTCGGCCAGCGCGAACATCCGGTGGTGGGTGTCGCCGATCCACTGGGCGCCGATGTCGACCGGTAACCCGGGCAGCGCCTCCTCGGTGAGGATGCGCCCGCCCACCCGGTTGTCGGCCTCCAGGATCAGCGGCCGCAGGCCGGCCGCCAGCAGGGTGCGCGCCGCGATCAGCCCCGAAAGACCGGCTCCGACAACGACGACGTCCGCCTCGTGCGCCATGGCCATCACCCTTCACCGCGAGCGTGCGCGTCCCCGGTCCGACACGCCGACCGAATCCCGTGGTCTGCGCACGCTCGGCGCGACCCCGCTACAGCGGGTTGAGGATGCGCTGGAGGAACTGCCGGGTCCGTTCCTGGGTGGGATCGCCGATCACTTGCGCGGGCGGACCCTGCTCCAGGATCACCCCGCCGTCGGTGAACAGCACCTGATCGGAGACCTGCCGGGCGAACTGGATCTCGTGGGTCACCACCACCAGGGTCCACCCCTGTTCGGCGAGGTCCTTGATCACCGACAGCACCTCGCCGACCAACTCGGGGTCCAGCGCCGAGGTCGGCTCGTCGAACAGCACCACCTTGGGCCGCATCGCCAATGCCCGCGCGATCCCGACCCGCTGCTGCTGGCCCCCGGACAGTTGGTACGGGTACTGATCGCGTTTGTCGGCCAACCCCACCTGACGCAGCAGCTCGACGCCCTCGGCCTCGACCTCGGCCCGGGGACGCTTCTGCACGACGAGCGGCCCCTCGGTGACGTTCTGCAGGACCGTCTTGTGCGGGAACAGGTTGTGCGACTGGAACACCATGCCGCTCTGGGCGCCGTAGCGCCGCAGCTGATCGCGGGACAGCGGCCCGGCGAAATCGAGTTCCACGTCGCCCACCTGGATCTGCCCGCGGTCGGGGCGGTCCAGGGCGTTGAGGGCGCGCAGGAGCGTGGTCTTACCGGAGCCGGACGGGCCGATGATGGTCGTCACCGAGCCCTGGGCCACGGTGAACGACACCCCCTTGAGCACTTCGTTGTCGCCGAACGCCTTCCACACGTCCCGGGCGGCGACACGGTTCTCGGATGCTGTGCTCACTTGGCCACGAACCTTTCCAGTCGGTGTTCGACGCGGCTCTGCCCGAACGACAAAGCCAGGCAGATCACCCAGTAATAAACCGCCGCGGTGCCGTACAGCGCGAAGAACTCGAAGGTGGGTGCGGCGGCGATCTGGGCGGTGCGCAACAGCTCGGTCACCAGGATGGTCGACGCCAGCGAGGTGTCCTTCACCAGCGATATCAGCGTGTTGGACAGCGGCGGCACGGCCACCCGCGCGGCCTGCGGCAGCACGATCCGCTGCAAGGTCGTCGAATACCCCATGCCGATGGTCTGCGCGGCCTCCCATTGGCCCTTGGGGATGCTCAGGATGGCCGCGCGGATCACCTCGGCCGCATACCCGCCGACGTTCAGGCTGAAGGCGATCACCGCCGCCGGGAACGGGTCGATGCGGATGCCGAGTTCGGGCAGCGCGTAGAACACGATGAACAGCTGCACCAGCAGCGGGGTACCGCGGATGATCGAGATGTAGAGCCGGGAGACGTTCTGCAGCAGCCGGTTCGACGAGATCCGTGCCAGCGCGACCAGCAGCGCGAGCACCAGCCCGATGGCGAAACTGATGATGGTCAGCGGGATGGTCATGGTGATCGCGGCCTTCGCCAGCGGCCACAGATTGTCCGCGATGAGCCGCCACACCGAGCGCGGCTGCGCCCCCGCGGCGGCCGCATCTCCCGCCGCGGCGACGCTGGAGGCGTCGGCGTTGAGGTACCGCTGCGAGATCGCGCTCAGGGTGCCGTCGGCGCGCAATTCGTCGAGCGCCGCGTTCAACTCCGGCAGCAGCCCGCTGTCCTTGCGCGCGGCGAAGCCCTGCTCGCTGATCTCACCGGTGGTGGCGGCGATCTTCACCCCGGGATCGCCGGTCTCGGCCAGGTAGGCGTAGACGGCGATGCTGTCGTTGATGACCAGGTCGACCCGGCCCTGGCTGAGCAGCTTGATCGCCTGGGTGAAGCCCTCGACGGCCTCGACCCGAGCCCCGTTGTCGCGGGCCACCTGAGCCCAGTTGCTGGTCGCGGTCTCGCCGGCGACCTTGCCCTCGATGTCGGCCAGCGAGGCGATGCTGGTGTCGTCGGCGCGGGTGACGATGACGCCCTCGCCGACGGCGTAGGGCTCGGACATGTCGTAGCGGTCCTGCCGCTCCGGGGTGATGGTCACCTGGTTGGCGACGACGTCGAAGCGGTTGGCCCCCAACGCGGCGAAGATCGAATCCCAAGGGGTTTCGACGAACTCGACCGGCACGCCCAGGCGTTCGCCGACCGCCTGCGCCACGTCGACGTCGTAACCGGTGAGCGCGTTGGTGGCCGGGTCGTGGTAGCTGAACGGCGCATAGACGCCCTCGGTGCCCACCCGCAGCACGCCGGCGGCCGCCACCGGATTGTCGGTGTCCTGGGTGGAGGACCCGCAGGCCGTCAGCATCCCGGCCAGCAGCGCGACGAGCACGGCGATCGGTGACAGCGCTCGCCGCCGCAGGGAGTAGCTCATCCGGCGGACGGTAGCAACCGGCACCGTCGACGGGAAGGGTTCGGCGCAAGCCGGGTCAGGTGGGGCGGTAGATCCACGGCCTGCGGGGCAGCCGCGCCGGATCGAACTCGTCGAGCATGCCCGCCACCGTCGCCGACCGGTAACCCAGCGAATCGGCGATGCGCCGCAGGGCGCCCCCGACGCCGATCTCGGCCAGCGTCACCGCCCCATCGCGTTTGGCCAGCCGTTTGCCGTCCGCGTTGAGCACCAGCGGCACATGGGCGTAGATCGGGATTGAAAAACCCAGCAGCGCAGCGAGATACGCCTGCCGGGGCGACGACGGCAGCAGGTCGTCGCCGCGCACCACTTGGTCGATGCCGGCTGCGGCGTCGTCGACCACCACCGCCAGGTTGTAGGCCGGCACGCCGTCGCCGCGGCGCAGCACCAGGTCGTCCACCACACCGGTGTAGCTGCCGTGCAGCACGTCGGTGACGGTGTACTCGGTGGTGTCCGCGCGCAACCGCAGCGCCGGCGGCCGGCCAGCGCTGCGGCGTTGGACGCGTTGGGTGTCGGTGAGATCCCGGCACGTACCCGGATAGGCGCCCTCGGGGGCGTGTGGGGCCCGCGGCGCCGACAGGATGTCCTTTCTGCTGCAATAGCATTCGAACGTCAGGCCGCGTTGGCGCAGGCGTTCGATGGCGGCGTCGTAGCGGGCCCCGTGCGCGGTCTGATACTCCGTCGGGGTGTCCCAATCCAGCCCGAGCGCGGCCAGGTCGGCGAGCTGGCGGGCCGCCACCTCGGGGAACGTGCGGTCGTCGAGGTCCTCGACCCGCATCAGGAACCGACGGCCGGTGGAACGGGCGAACAGCCAGGCCAGCACCGCGGTGCGCAGGTTGCCGATGTGCAGATCGGCCGACGGGCTCGGGGCGAACCGGCCCGCACCGGGGGAGCGGGACACGCCGTGAAAGTTACCGGACGCGCCGCGAGTTCGGTTGTTCGCGGTGCTCCTCGAGCGATGCGTACAACAAGGAAACGCTCGGCGCGGGGAGCAGAGCTACCCCACGCGGGTGGCCAGCCCGATGAGCGCCTCCTCGACGCACTCGTCCCAACGCGCACCGACCTCGTGGACGCCGTGCTCGCCCGCGAACGCGCTGGAGACCACCACGTCGGGGCGCAGCGTGGCCAGTTGCCGCAGACTGCGGGTCAAAGAATCCGCCTCGCTGATCGGTGGGATGAAGCCGGCGAACCAGCGCCCGTCGCCGCCGAGCAACAGCGTGTCCCCGGTGAACAGGTATCGCTTGCCGTCCGCGCCGGGCACCAGATAGCAGGTGCTGCCCGGGCTGTGTCCGGGCGTGGGGATCACCTCGATGCCGTTGTCGTCGGTGTGCCGGTCGGCGAGGGGGACCTCGACGTGGGCGTGCACGCCGATCTCGTCGAGTTCGGCCGCCGGGGCGTGCAACTGGGATCCGAACCTCGCCGTGATGGCCGCCAGCATGGGGCCGGCCTCGTCGCGGTGGGACAGGTATTGGTGGGACAGGCCGCCGAGGCGGTCGAGGTCGGGGAAGTCGGCGTCGGTGAGGGTGGAGTAGAACAGCACGTTGCCTGCCGGTGCGCCAGTCCACAGGTAAGCGTGGGTGGTCAGGCCGGGAAACGGTGCGTCGGGCCGGGTTTCCCACAGGTCGGGGCGAAGCTGTCGCATGGTGTCCTCCTTCGTCGGGCTGAGTCCACCCTGCAACCTGAAGTGTTGTTCAGGTCAAGGTTGCGATGAGATTCGTCGGTTGCGTAGGTCTGAATGACGCCGGGGTCTTCTCAGACCGGGTGACTTCGATGAAGGATGGGATACGTGGACCTACCCGTACTGCCCCCCGTGGACCCCATGCTCGCCAAGGCCGTGGCGAAGGTGCCCGACGAGCCCGGCGCGTGGTCCTACGAACCGAAATGGGATGGGTTCCGCGCCCTGGTGTTCCGGGACGGCGACGAGGTGGTCCTGCAATCGCGCAACGGCAAGGACCTCGGCCGCTACTTCCCCGAACTCATCGAGGCGCTGCGCGCCGAAACGTCGCCGCGCTGCGTGCTGGACGGCGAAATCGTGGTGCCCCGCCAGATCGACGGGCGGACCCGGCTGGACTGGGATTCGTTGTCGCAGCGCATCCATCCCGCGGCCAGCCGGGTCAAGATGCTCGCCGAGCAGACGCCGGCGCACTTCATCGGTTTCGACGCCCTGGCCGCCGGGGATACGTCCCTGATGACCGCGCCGTTCCGGGATCGTCGTCGTGCCCTCGGCGACCTGATCCAGCAGCAGGGCTGGTGCCACGTCACCCGGACCACCGAGGACCCGGAACTGGGTGCGCACTGGTTGACCACGTTCGAGGGCGCCGGCCTGGACGGGGTGATCGCCAAGCGTCTCGACGGCACCTACCTGCCGGGTAAGCGGGAGATGGTCAAGATCAAGCACGCCCGCGACGCCGACTGCGTGGCCATCGGATACCGCATCCACAAGAGCGGCGAGGGGATCGGGTCGATCCTGCTGGGGCTCTACCGCGACGACGGCGAGTTGCAGATGGTCGGTGGCGCAGCGTCGTTCACCGCCAAGGCCAGACTGCAGTTGCTCGCCGAGCTCGAACCGCTGCGCAAGGCCGACGACCTGGTGTACGACGGCGAGCCCAGCCGGTGGAACTCCGCGGCCGACAAACGCTGGATCCCGATCCGGCCGGAGAAGGTCGCCGAGGTGGCCTACGACCAGATGGAGGGCACCGGCGATGCGTGGCAACGCTTTCGGCACACCGTGAAGTTCCTCCGCTGGCGCCCGGACCGCGACCCGCGCAGCTGCACCTTCGATCAGCTCGACGTGCCGGTGCACTACGACCTCTACGACGTTCTGGAGTCCTCGTAATGGCTTCCAAGGCAACCGAAATCGACGTCGACGGGATCAAGGTCCGGGTCACCAGTCCGGACAAGCCGTTCTTTCCCGAGCTGGGTGCCGACGGCGTCAAGGGCCGGCTCATCGAGTACTACCGCACCGTGGCGCAGGGGCCGATGCTCACCGCGGTGCGGGACCGGCCCACGCACCTGCAGCGGTTCCCGGACGGCATCGACGGCGAGGAGGTGTACCAGAAGCGGCTGCCGCAGAAGCGGCCCGACTACCTCGAATCCTGCACGGTGACCTTTCCGTCCGGGCGGACCGCCGACGCGCTCAAGGTGACCCACCCCGCGGCGATCGTGTGGGCGGCGCAGATGGGCACCGTGACGCTGCACCCGTGGCCGGTGCGCTGCCCGGACACCGAACACCCCGACGAGCTGCGCATCGATCTCGACCCGCAGCCCGGCACCGGGTTCGTCGAGGCCCGCACCGTCGCCGTCGACGTGCTCAAGCCGCTGCTCGACGAGCTGGGCCTGGTCGGCTACGCGAAAACCTCCGGCGGCCGCGGCGTCCACGTCTACCTGCGGATCACGCCGGACTGGGATTTCATCGCCGTGCGGCGGGCCGGCATTGCGCTGGCGCGCGAGATCGAGCGGCGGGCGCCGGAGCAGGTCACCACCTCGTGGTGGAAGGAGGAGCGCGGCAAGCGCATCTTCGTCGACTTCAACCAGAACGCGCGGGACCGGACCATGGCGTCGCCGTACTCGGTGCGACGCACGCCGATCGCGACGGTGTCGATGCCGCTGACCTGGAAGGAGCTGGCCGGCGCCGATCCCGACGACTACACGATGCTGACGGTGCCCGACCTCGTCGCGCGGCGCGAGGACCCGTGGGCCGACATCGACGGCAGTGCGCAGTCGCTGCAACCGCTGCTGGACATAGTCGCCGCCGACGAGGAGCGCGGGCTCGGTGACATGCCGTACCCGCCGAGCTATCCGAAGATGCCGGGTGAACCGCCGCGCGTGCAGCCGTCCAAGAAGGTCGCCGAGCACTGGGACGACGACGGCAATCCCCGTTAGCGCCGCCAGATTGCGGTGAGGGCTGGTAGCGCCGCCAGATAGCCGACCATCCTCCGGGGTAGCTGCGCCAGATTGCGGTGAGGGCTGTGCGGAAGGCCCGACGACAGCCCTGGTGTGCATCTCGAGGCAAGGGGCCGGCCGCTCGAAGCGAGGGGCGGCCAGGGGCGGCCGCTCGAAGCGAGGGGCGGCCGGTCTACGTCACCGGACCGGGCACCAGCGTCACCTTTGCGGCGCGGGGCACCCCGTTGGGCTGCAACCAGGCCACGTCGATCACATCGCCGGGGTAGCGGGCGTCGAGCATGCTGGTCAGGTCGTTGGCGGAGCTGATCGGCCGGCCGTCGATCGCCACGATGATGTCCCCGGCGCGCAGCCCGGCCACATCGGCCGGTCCGCCGCGCAGCAACGATCGCACCGGAAGTCCGCGCGAACCGCGCCGCGGGTTGGCGTCGACGCCGATACCGAGCATGGCCGACGGACCGATGTGCACCTCGGCCGACGGGATGCCCGCGCGGATCTGGTTTGCCACGTCGAGGACCCGGTTGATGGGGATCGCGAAGCCCTGCCCGCCGGGCGTGACCTGGCCGTCGAGGCGGAAGTTCACGGTGGCCGCGGCGTTCATCCCGATGACCTGGCCGGCGCTGTTGACCAACGCGCCGCCCGAATCCCCGGAGCGCAGGTTCGTCGAGGATTCGATGAGGCCGCCCAGCGCGTGCGAGCTGCCGGTCAGCTCGTCTTCGGCCTCGATGGTGCGGTCCAGCGCGGTGATCTCGCCCGTCTCGTGGGTCAGCGCGGCGCCGGTGCCGTTGGCGTTGCCGATGGTCATCACCGGTTCACCGAGCATGACGGTGTTGGAGTCGCCGAGCGGCGCGACCGGCAGACCGCTGGCACCGCGCAGCCGCAGCAACGCGATGTCGTCGCTGCGGGCGTAGCCCACCACGTCGGCGTCGAAGCCCTGTCCGGTGGCCACGCTGGTGGCCCGGATGACGTTCGCGCCCTGGACGACGTGGTGATTGGTCAGCACCAGCCCGTCAGGGCTGACCACAATGCCGGTGCCGTTGCCGATGACGCCTTGGAAGTCGTTCATCGTCGTGATCTGCACCAGGGTGGGCTCCACCTGCGCGATCGCCAGCGCTGGGTCGAACGGGGCGGCCTGCGCCGACGTCGGGAGCGTCAAAGGCGCCACCAAGGCGAGCAGTAACGCGCTCAACACGCACAGGGCTGCTCGATGTGCTCGACGAATCGGTGCCATGACTTGCCTCTCGGCTCAAACGTCGGGTTTGTTACCCCTATCTTGCCTGGCCGAGCCGATTTGAAACGGAAAGTCTTACGCCGACGTCACGCCGCGGGGAAGGATCAGCGGCAGATCGTTGTACGTGACGATGCCCGGCGGGGCGGCGACCACCGCCGGAATGGCGTTGAGCGGCGGCGTAGCGGTCATGATGTGGCCCAACACCATGAATTCCTCCAGGGTGGTGGCCTCGAAGTCCGGCGGCGGCAGGAAGCCGACCTTCATGGTGACGGTGGGACGGCCGGCGACCTCGATCACCCAGCCGTCCTGGTCGATCTGCCAGTCGGGCTCGAGGGTCTGGCCCTTGCGCCAGCGGACGTTGACCTCCACCACCGTCTTGCCTCCGACGATGCCCTTCCAGCTGGCGTAGACCCCGGCGACGCCGCCGGCGGGGATGGTCCACGAACCGAGGTCGAGGTCCTCGGTGGTCTGGGCGTATTCGGCGTCGCAGCGCACGTCGTCGAGTTCGACGTCGAGCGCGTCGGCGATCAGGCGGACCGCCTCCCCGAAGACCCCGGTGCCGTGGGCGGTCATGGCCTGCAGGTCCGGGCTGTCGATCGGTTGCCCGAAGCCCACCGGCTTCTCGGTGGCGGGGGAGTCGTAGAAGGTGGTGTCGGCGGCCTCGTTGATGGTGATCTTGTCGACCCGATCGCAGATGCCCGCGGCGACCACGGCCAGCTGATTGATGTAGCCGGGGCTGATCCCGGAACCGAACATGCTCGAGCCGCCGCGCTCGCAGGCCTCGGCGATGCGGCCGCGGCCCGCGCCCTGGTTGTGGCCGGTGATGAACGACGCGGTGGACACCACGTTGATCCCGGCCTCGAGGATCCGGACCAGTTCGTCGACGTCGATCCACATCGGGTTGTAGACGACGACGTCGGGCTTGAGGGCCAAGAGCTCATCGACGTTGTTGGTGGCGGTGACGCCGAGCGGTTCGATGCCCACCAACTCGCCCACGTCGCGACCGGCCTTCTCCGGGGACCAGGCGTAGCACCCGACGAGCTGGTAGTTCGGGTTGGCCGCCAGCGCCGCTACCGAGCTCTTCCCGACGTTGCCGGTGGTCCACTGGACGACGCGATAGGGGGTGGCGGCTTTCGACACTCGAGGCTCCTTCTGGTGGGGCGGTCGCTGCGCTCGGGCGCACGGTGCGACAGTTTTCCACGAACGTTGGAAACGTAGCACGGCTGTGGTTTGACTCACAATGCCACGGTCGGGTGATTTTGGGCGTTCGTCGCCAAATCTGGTGCGCGCCTGGCGGTCTGCGGGCAGGAATCCGCCAGAAGGCTGGACGTCTGCTGTGAAATTGCCTGGAGCGAGATGACTGATCCCGCGCCTTGCGGGGACCGTGCATCAGACCGGCTATCTTGGCGGTGGTGACCCGACAACGCGACGAGCCGGCCAAGCCGACCGCCCCAGGCGACGCGCCGCGGCGGCGCCGCGGTCGCCCGCCGCGCATCGATCACGCCCAGATCGTGGCCGCCGCCCGCGCCATTCCCCCGGCGGAACTGACGATGCAGGCCGTCGCCGACGCCCTCGGTGTCGACCGGACGTCGCTGCACTACTACGTCGGCGATCGGGACGGGCTGCTCGAGCTCCTGGTCACCGACCTTTTCGAGACCGAGTTGTGCCGCGCCGAGCTGCCCGAGGACGGCAGTTGGCCCGACCTCGTCCGCGCCTACGCCACCGCGATCCACAACGGCGTGCTGAATGTCCGGCCCACCAGCCCCCACTTCCGGCTGCGCGGCACCGGCAGCCTGGCGCTGGCCGAACGGGTCCTGGAGTCGCTGACCGGCGCCGGTTTCGGTGTCGAGGACGCGGGGCGGATCCTGACCTTGGTCTCCGGAATCGCCTTCTCGGCGGCGCATGACCTGCTCGGTGGTGAGCAATCGAAGTTGCAGCAGCATCCCGAGGTGGCGCGCGCGCTCACCGAGGTCGCCGAGGGCGAGTTCCCGCTGCTCGGGGCTGTGGTGGCGCAGCGGGCCGCCGCGGGCGCGGCGGCCGACGATTTCACGTTCAGCCTCGACGTGGTGATCGCCGGGCTGCAGCAGAGACTGGCCAAGTCGAGCGACTAGGGGGTCTTGCTGGGCCGACGGTTGCGCAGGCCGCGTCGGGTCCGCTTCCCCGTCGGGCCCGCGGCTTCCTCCGACTCGTCCGCTGCGGCGGGCTCTGCCGACTCGGCAGGGTCGGCAGCGTCGGCAGCGTCGGCAGCGTCGGAGTCGGTGGCCTCGGTTTCGTCGGCGCGCTCCTCAGTCGACGCATCGGCGGCCTCGGACGCGTCGGCGTCGGCCGTCTGTTCGTCGCCTGAAGCGTCGCCGTCCTGCGCCTCGTCGGCCTCCGCGGCGGCGGCCTTCTTGCGTCCACGCTCCCGCTTGGGCTTGAGGGGTTTGGGCGGTGGCGGTGGCAGTTCCGCGGCGTAGGCCAGATAGAACGCGGCCGCGCCGAGCAGTGCGATCGCCGCGGCGGCGCCGTAGGCGGCGAACAGTCCGCGACCGTAGACGTCGAGGTCCAGCCAGATCTCGGCGATGGCCGCGGCGACGATCAGCGCACCGGCGGCGACATGGCCGACGATCGACCAACCGCGCAGCGTCAACGCCAATTGCGGGGTGCCGAACTCGGGTTTGCGGGTCTTGGCCAGCGTGAGCGCCACGGGCAGCGCCGTCAGGCCCAGCAGCAGACCGGTGATGATCCGGGCGGCGGTGCCGACACCGTGCGGCCAGCTGCCGAGCAGCTCCCACCAGCGCGGAAGCACGAAAAAGAAATACAGCGCCGCTACGACCAGGAACGAGAGCGCGTGCCAGGTCACCGCGATTCCGCGCCGCATGCCCCTCCTCGGATTTGAGACGTCCGGGGTGCCGGCGGACGGCCGACACCCCGGACCGAGTGCGGAGGATGCGGGATTTGAACCCGCGAGGGCTATTAACCCAACCCGCGTTCCAGGCGAGCGCCATAGGCCACTAGGCGAATCCTCCGTCGGCAATGGTAACCGAGGACGCGGCCAAGCCCGAACCGCTGCCGGATTCCGGGGGTGAACCCCGCCGCGGCGGCGCGTACTACACTCGTCAAAGGACCCCGCGCGGCGTCTACCCTGTGAACTCCCCCAGGGCCGGAAGGCAGCAAGGGTCAACGGGCTCTGTCGGGTGCGCGGGGTCCCCCATCTTTTCCCGGCTTGCGAAAGGCGCAGCGTGTCGTTTTACTCCCTCGGCCGCGCGGAACTGCAGGCCGAGCACGAACAGCAGCAGCGCAACTATGCCGACCTGCAGGCCAAGGGTCTGAAGCTGGACCTCACCCGCGGCAAACCGTCACCCGAGCAGCTGGACCTGTCCAACGGGCTGCTTTCGCTGCCGGGCAACGAACCGGACTCCTACCGCGACGCCGAGGGCACCGACACCCGCAACTACGGCGGCCTGCACGGCCTGCCGGCACTACGCGCAATCTTCGGTGAACTCCTCGGCATCCCGGTGCAGAACCTGATCGCCGGCAACAACGCCAGCCTGGAGATGATGCACGACGTCGTCGTGTTCTCCCTGCTGCACGGCGGCGTGGACTCCCCGCGCCCGTGGATCCGGGACCTGCAGGACGGGCCGGGCGTGAAGTTCCTCTGCCCCGCCCCCGGCTACGACCGCCACTTTGCGATCACCGAAACCATGGGCATCGAGATGATCCCCGTCCCGATGGGCGAGGAGGGGCCCGACGTCGACCTGATCGAGGAACTCGTCGCCGCCGACCCGGCCATCAAGGGCATGTGGTGCGTGCCGGTCTACGCCAACCCGACGGGCACGGTGTACTCCTGGGAGACCGTCCGCCGCTTGGTGCAAATGCGCACGGCCGCACCGGATTTCCGGTTGTTCTGGGACAACGCCTACGCGGTGCACACCCTCACCCACGACTTTCCCCGGCACGTCGACGTGCTGGGCCTGGCGGACAAGACGGGAAATCCGCACCGGCCCTACGTCTTCGCGTCGACCTCGAAGATCACCTTCGCCGGCGCCGGCGTGAGCTTCTTCGGGGGTTCGCTGGGCAACGTCGCCTGGTACCTGCAGTACCTGGGCAAGAAGACGATCGGTCCCGACAAGGTCAACCAGCTGCGGCATCTGCGGTTCTTCGAAGACGCCGACGGCGTGCGGTTGTTGATGCAGAAGCATCAGCAGTTGCTGGCCCCGAAGTTCGCCTTGGTCGCCGAGATCCTCGAGGACCGGCTGGGCAACTCGAAGGTCGCCTCCTGGACGGACCCCAAGGGCGGGTACTTCGTGAGCCTGGACGTGCTGCCCGGCACCGCGAAGCGCACCGTGGCGCTGGCCAAGGACGCCGGTATCGCCGTCACCGAGGCCGGTGCGTCGTTCCCCTACCGAAAAGACCCGGACGACAAGAATATTCGGATCGCGCCGTCCTTCCCGTCGGAGTCCGACCTGCGTGCGGCCATCGACGGTCTGGCGACGTGCACGCTGCTCGCCGCCACCGAGTCGATGCTGCGGGCCGACTAGGTCCCGCCATCGTCGGACCGACTGTGCCCGATTGCGCGGCCTCCTCCGCGGGACTCGTGCCTCGTCCCGCCATCGTCGGACCGACTGTGCCCGATTGCGCGGCCTCCTCCGCGGGACTCGTGCCTCGTCCCGCCATCGTCGGACCGACTGGGTAACCTGCTCGACGTGGCTCTCTACCGCAAGTACCGACCGGCAACCTTCGCCGAAGTTGTGGGGCAGGAGCACGTCACCGCACCGTTGTCCACGGCGCTGCAGGCCAACCGCATCAACCACGCGTACCTGTTCTCCGGACCACGGGGCTGCGGCAAGACGTCCTCGGCGCGAATCCTGGCCCGTTCGCTCAACTGCGAGCAGGGGCCCACACCGGAGCCGTGCGGGGTGTGCGCCTCCTGCCAGGCGTTGGCGCCCAACGGCGGCGGCAGCGTCGACGTCACCGAGCTCGACGCGGCGAGCCACGGCGGTGTGGACGACACCCGCGAACTCCGGGACCGCGCCTTCTACGCACCGGCGCAGTCCCGCTACCGCATCTTCATCATCGACGAAGCGCACATGGTCACCACCGCCGGTTTCAACGCGCTGCTCAAAATCGTCGAGGAGCCGCCGGAACACCTGATCTTCGTCTTCGCCACCACCGAGCCGGAGAAGGTGCTACCCACCATCCGGTCGCGGACGCATCACTACCCGTTCCGCCTGCTGGCGCCGCGCACCATGCGGACGCTGATCGAGAAGATCACCGCCGCGGAGAACCTCAACGTCGACGACGCGGTGTATCCGCTGGTCATCCGCGCCGGCGGCGGCTCCCCGCGCGACACGCTCAGCGTGCTCGACCAGCTGCTGGCCGGGGCGGAGGGCGACCACATCGGCTATCAGCGGGCGCTGGCGCTGCTGGGTGCCACCGACGTCGCCCTGATTGACGACGCGGTCGAGGCGCTGGCCGCCGGCGACGCCGCGGCGTTGTTCGGTGCGGTGGAGGCGGTCATCGACGCGGGCCATGATCCACGCAGATTCGCCACCGACCTGCTCGAGCGGTTCCGCGACCTGATCATCCTGCAGGCCGTCCCGGACGCGGTGACCAGCGGTGTGGTCGACGCCCCCGAGGATGTCCTGGACAAGATGCGGGACCAGGCCGCCCGGATCGGCCCGGCCACGCTGACCCGTTACGCCGAGGTGGTGCACGCCGGCCTCGGTGAGATGCGCGGTGCCACCGCACCGCGACTGCTGTTGGAGGTGGTGTGCTCGCGGTTGTTGCTGCCGTCGGCCAGCGACACGGAGTCGGCACTGCTGCAACGCATCGAACGCATCGAAACCCGGTTGGACATCTCGATTCCCGCGGCCGAGGGCGGCGACGCGAACGGCGCCGGGCGCGCGCCCCGGCAGTTTGTCCGCAAAACCCAGCAGGCGGCCCAGCCCGCTCCCGCCGCCGAGCCCGCCGCACCGCAGCCCCCGGCGTCGGCGCCCCCGCCGCAGCCACCGGCTCCCCAGGAATCGCAGGAACGGTCCGCGTCGCAGCAGCCACCGCGAGCACCGGCCGCCGCGGCGCCGCCGGTCCGGCCCGCCCCGGCAGCCCCGCCGCCGGCGCAAGAGCCGGTGACCCCGCCGGCCCCGCCGCCCGCGCAACCCCCGGCGGCCCAGACGCCGCCTGCCCCGCAGCCATCGCCGGCGGAGCCGGAACCGACCGGCGCCGCACCGGGGCAGCCGAATGCCGCTGCGGTGCGCAGCATGTGGCAGACGGTGCGGGAGAAGGTCCGCAACCTGCGCCGGCCGACCGACGTCATGCTCGACGGCGCCACCGTGCTGGCGGTCGAGGGCGACCTGTTGATCCTGAGCCACCCGGCCGCGCCGCTGGCCCGGCGGCTCAACGAGGAACGCAACGTCGAGATCATTCGAGAGGCCCTCAAGGATGCCCTCGGGGTGAACTGGCGGGTGCGTTGCGACGCCGGGGGAGCAGAGCCTCCCGCCCCGTCCGCAGCCCCGGCAGCCCGCCGGGCGGCCCCACCACCGCCGACGGTCGACGAGCGTGCCGAGGAAGAAAGCATGCTGGCCGAGGCGGCGGCCGACGACTCCACGGCCGGACCGCGGCGTGACCCGGAAGAGGCGGCGCTGGAACTCCTGCAGACCGAGTTGGGCGCCCGCAAGATCGAGGGCTGAGCCGCGCGGTCAGTGCCCCACGAGCTTCAGGCCGATCACGCAGCCGACGATGCCGAGGATGAGCAGGACCTTGGCGATCGAGGCGGCCTCGGAGCCGGTGATCATCCCGAACGCCACCGTGAGTGAGGCGCCGATGCCCACCCAGACGGCGTAGCTGGTCCCGGTGGGCAGGTCGCGCATGGCGATCGCCAGCCCGCCCATCGAGATCACCGCGGCGACCCCGAACACCAGGGACGGCACCAGCCGGGTGAAGCCCTCGGACTTACCCAGCGCGATCGCCCAGACCGCCTCGAAAACCGCGGAGACGACGAGAATCAACCAGGCCATGGCACACCTCCGTGGCCCCGTCTTGTCGCTGTCCGGGTACGGCGGCCCCCTCGTCCGGTGTCAAGATATGACGGCCTTCACGCTAGCACCGGCCGGCGTCGCCGCGATGGTGAGATTTGCCACCACCGCCGCGGGACCGGCGGTGCTGCGGCGCAGTCGATTTCAGGCCTGCCACCACGGCCGCAGCGGCAGACCGCCGTCGTTGCCGCGGCCGTCGAGCTTGACTGCCAGCACCTGATGCAACTGCACGACGTTGGTCTCGAAACCCAGCCGCGAGCCGGCCATGTACAGGCCCCACACCTTCGCGGTGGGCAGTCCGACCTCGGCGACGGCCTCGTCCCAGTTGGCCACCAGGTTGCGGCACCAGTCCCGCAGCGTCAGCGCGTAATTCATCCGCAGGTTCTCTTCGTGCAGCACTTCCAAGCCGCCGACGTCCTGCATCTCGGTGATGATCCGACCGGAACCCGTGAGCTCCCCGTCCGGGAAGACGTAGCGGTCGATGAACCCGCCGGCCGCCGCCCCGCTGCGGTTGTTCGGCCGGGTGATGCAGTGGTTGAGCAGCAGGGCACCGGTGCGCATCTTCGAGGAGAGGAACTCGAAGTACGCGGGATAGTTGGCCACCCCGATGTGCTCGGTCATGCCGATGGAGGACACCGCGTCGAAGCCGGATTCGGTGACGTCGCGGTAGTCGCTGTGGCGGACCTCGGCCAGGTCCGACAGCCCTTCCTCGATGATCTTCTGCTGTGCCCAGGCGGCCTGCTCGGCCGACAGCGTGGCACCGATGGCCCGCACCCCGCGGCGCGCGGCGTAGCGCACCATGCCACCCCAGCCGCAGCCCACGTCCAGCAGGCGATCGCCTTCCTTGAGCCGCAGCTTCTCGAACACCAGCCGGTACTTGTTCTCCTGAGCTTCCTCGAGGGTCGCCTCGGGCTCCGGATAGCAGGCGCAGGTGTAGGTCATCGACGGCCCGAGCACCAGCTCGTAGAACCGGTTGGAGACGTCGTAGTGGTGATGGATCACCTCGGCGTCGCGAGACTTACTGTGCCGCAGTCCTTCTGCGATGCGCCGCCAGCGCGGCAGCGCCTCCTGCGGCGGGGGCGCGATGGGCTTGAGCCGCTCCAGCCCGATCGACCGGATGATCTGGGCCAGCGTCCGCGCCGAGGGCCGGCGGAAGTTCAGCTTGTGCGCGAGGGACGTCAGCAACTCGTAGGGATCGCCCGGGTGGACACCGTAGGCCTCCAGGTCGCCGGAGACATACGCGCGGGCCAGGCCCAGATCACCGGGGGCGGTGGCCAGGTAGGTGGTGCCGCGGGGGGTCAGCAGGTTCAGCCCCAGCGGGGCGTCCTCGGGGCCGGCCGAACTGCCGTCGTAGGCGGTGAAGCGCAGCGGGGTGCCCTCGTCGTCGGCCGTGAAGAGCTTGAGGATTTCGGCCAGCTTCAGCTTTCCGCTGCCGGTGGTCGGTTGTTCCTTGAATGTGGTCATCGCCGCTGTACCGCCTTCGCGTAGAGATCCAGGAGACGTGAGTCGGGGTCGTAGGTCTTCTTGGCCGTTTTGTAGGCCTCGCCGCCGTAGAGTTCGTCGAACTCCTCCGGGGAGTAGTACGCATCGGAATACAGGGACTTGTGTCCGTCGAGTTCGCTGACCTTCTTCTCGATGATGCGGTTGGTGTGGCCCGGGGTGGGACCGACCGGGACCGACGACCAGAAGCCGATGTTGACGTAGCTGACGTCCGGCTGGATGGGGTACAGCGGCCAGCGATTCTGGTCACGTAACCGCAACGGGCACAACCAGATCGGCTCGATCGGGACGGTGTCCAGGAACCACTGCAGGAACTCGACGCTGCGCTCGATGGGCACTTCGATGTCCTGTACCACGCGCTCGCGCGGCGGGCGGCCGTTGCGCTTCTCGATCCGGTCGGCGATGTTGAAGCGGTGGTCGTAGCCGATCAGCTTCCAATAGAAGCTGCTGCGTCGCAGTCGGCGCGGCCAGAATCGGCGGATCCGCGGATTCTGCGCACCGAATGCGCGGGAACACCAGAACCAGTCGGTGTCCCAGCGCCAGAGATAATCGTGGATGGTCAGCCGGTCGTGCTTGCCGGACCCGTCGGGGCCGTCGTGCTGAATCGAGCGGTAGTAGATCTGGCTTCCGGTGTAGTCGCTGACCGGTCTGGTGGTCTTGGTCTTGCGGCCCAGGCATAGATAGGACTCGTCGGCGCTGAAGACCACCCCGTCGAGGTAGTCCACCGGCGTCCCGTCGTGACCACCGGTGTCGATGATGCGTTCCATCGCGGCGATGAGAGCGCCCAACGAGTGGAAGCGCAGGTGCTCGACGGCCACGAACGGCGCCACCTGCTCCAGTTCGATCTTCAGCCGCACCGAATAGCCCAGCGTCCCGTAGGAATTCGGGAAGCTGCGGAACAATTCGCTGTGCTGCTCGGGGCTCGCAGTCACCACCTCGCCCGCGCCGGTCAGGATGTCCATCTCGAGCACCGATTCGTGCGGCAACCCGTTGCGGAACGACGTCGACTCGATGCCCATGCCGGTGACCGCCCCGCCGAGCGTGATGGTCTTGAGCTGCGGCACCACCAGCGGCGCCAGGCCGTACGGCAGGGTCGCGGCGACCAGGTCCTCGTAGGTGCACATGCCGGCCACGTCGGCGGTGCGCGCGTCGGGGTCGACGGCGATCACGCCCGTCAGACCCGAGACGTCCAGGCCGGGGGCATCGCTTTTGCCGCGGGCGCGGAACAGATTGGAAGTCGGCTTGGCCAGCCGCACGGTGGCCGACGGGGGTATCGCGCGGTAGCTCGCGAGGAGACGTTCGACGCCACGGGCGTGAGCCGAGAGTGCGTCAGTTTCTGGAACAGACACAGATATACGCTAGTCGCAGAGCGCGGTCGATGCGACCGCTCGGCGGGCGCGTCCCGCCGGATCACCGTCGAATTCGAGGAGTTTTCCCCATGGGACAGGTCAGCGCCACCAGCACGGTCCTGATCAACGCCGCCCCGGACGCGGTGCTCGCCGCCGTCGCCGATTACCAGGACGTGCGGCCCAAGATCCTGTCGTCGCACTACAGCGACTACGAGGTGCTGCAGGGTGGGGTCGGTGCGGGGACCGTCGCCAAGTGGAAGCTGCAGGCGACCAAGTCCCGCGTCCGCGAGGTCCAGGCCAACGTCGACCTCGCGGGCAAGACCGTCATCGAGAAGGACGCGAACTCCACGATGATCACCAACTGGACCGTCGCGCCGGCCGGCACCGGCGCCACCGTCACGGTCAAGACGTCCTGGCAGGGCGCCGGCGGCGTCAAGGGCATCTTCGAGGGGATCTTCGCCCCGCTGGGGCTGAAGAAGATCCAGGCCGAGGTGCTCGAGAACCTGAAGAAGCAGCTGGAGGGCTGACTTCGGCCGAGGGGTGCGTTGCGCGCGGGGCTACTGCCGCTACGGGTGCACGCAGCGAATTCCCGCTCAGGCCGTCGACGGCTGCGTCGCCAAATAGGCCACGATGCCGCGGACGACGGCGCTGGCGTACTTCTGCCGGCCGGACTCGCTGGTGATCAACCCGACGTCGGCCGGGTTCTTCATGTTGCCCAGCTCCACCAGGATCGCCGGGTACTGCGCGAGGTTGAGCCCGGCGATATCGGAGCGCGGGTTGAGCCCGTTGGTGCCGATGTAGTTCGCGGCCGGGATGCCGGAGGCCACCAGCTGATCCCGCATGGTCTGGGCCAGCCGGACCGCCGGGCCGGCCTGCGCCTGGTTCAGCGGCGGGTTGGAGTACAGGATGTGGAAGCCGCGGCCCGAGGCCGGTCCGCCGTCTGCGTGGATGGAGACGATCGCGTGCGGGCGCACCGAATTGGCCAGCGCGGCCCGCTGATCGACGCACGGACCCGCGGAGTTGTCGTCGCCGCGGGACATCGCGGTGCGCACGCCGTGGCGCATCAGCTCCGCCCGGATCCGCAGCGTGGTGTCCCAGGTGAAGCTGTGCTCGGGGTAGCCGTCGTCGGTGGCGCTGCCGCTGGCCTGGCAGTCCTTGGTGCCGCCGCGCCCGGTCGGGACCTGCCGGCTGTTGTGCGACGCCTCGTTGACCGCGTTGTGGCCCGGATCGAGGAAGACGATCTTGCCGGCAACCGACGGCACGGCATGGGCGACGGGAGCACTCTGCGGTGCGAGGAGCGAGGACGCGAGAAGCACGACGGCGGCCAGGGGAGCGCCGACACGCAGGCAGGCAGGTACGTGCACTCGGCCAACGTAGCCCGGCGCCGTCTACCCTTGAAGACACGAAGGCGTCGAAACGCCGATGCGCAACCAAGTCGAGACTCGGCTGCAACCAACACGTAAGGGGACCTGAGCATGCAACCCGGTGAAGGCACACCTGACATGTCGGCGCTGCTGGCACAGGCCCAGCAGATGCAGCAGAAGTTGATGGAGGCCCAGGAGCAGCTGGCCAACACCGAGGTGCGCGGTCAGGCCGGCGGCGGGCTGGTGCAGGTCACTGTGAAGGGCAGTGGCGAGGTGATCGGCGTCGCGATCGATCCGAAGGTGATCGATCCGGAGGACCCCGAGACCCTGCAGGACCTGATTGTCGGCGCGATCGCCGACGCGGCCAAGCAGGCGACCATCCTGGCGCAGTCCCGGCTCGGTCCGCTGGCCAGCGGCATGGGCAACGCCCTGGGAATGCCGGGATTCTGACTTTGGTCCGCCATGTTTGAGGGTCCGGTTCAAGACCTGATCGACGAGCTGGGCAAGCTGCCGGGAATCGGCCCGAAGAGCGCGCAGCGGATCGCGTTTCATCTGTTGTCGGTGGAGCCGCCCGACATCGACCGGCTGACGGCGGCGCTGGGCCGGGTGCGCGACGGGGTGACGTTCTGCGAGGTCTGCGGCAACGTCTCCGATGAGCAGCGCTGCCGGATCTGCGCCGACCCCCGCCGCGACGGCACCCTGGTGTGTGTCGTGGAGGAACCCAAGGATGTGCAGGCCGTCGAGCGGACCCGCGAATTCCGCGGCCGCTACCACGTCCTCGGCGGCGCGCTGGATCCGCTGTCCGGGATCGGGCCCGAGCAGTTGCGAATCCGCGAGTTGCTCAACCGGATCGGGGAACGCGTCGACGGGGTGGACATCGCCGAGGTGATCATCGCCACCGACCCCAACACCGAGGGCGAGGCGACCGCGACGTACCTGGTGCGCATGCTGCGGGACATCCCCGGGCTGAGCGTGACGCGCATCGCCTCGGGCCTGCCGATGGGCGGCGACCTCGAGTTCGCCGACGAGCTGACGCTGGGCCGCGCGCTGGCGGGCCGGCGCGCCATGGCCTGACCCCACCTTCGCGCCCAAACGTGAGTTTGGGCCGCTTTGTGTGAGTAACTTCCGGCAATACGTCGATTTCGGCGCGAGGCCCGACGGTGTTGTCATGCCCGTCGGCAACCATGCGCCCATGACGGAGATATTTCTTGGCAGGGAGGCCGTGGGAGACGGGCTGCGGCAAAGAGATCTACGGCGGTTCTACCGCTCGGTGTTTCGGGGTGTGCATGCTCCCAAATGGGCGGCCCTGACGTTGCAGGACCGCACGACGGCGGCATGGTTGGCGACGGACCGCACCGGTGTGATCGCGGGGATCGCGGCGTCGGCGCTGCACGGTGCGGAATGGGTGAAAGACACCGAGCCGATCGAGGTCCTCGCGGGGGACCGTCGGGGACAGCCCGGCCTGATCGTGCGCCGCGACCGGATCGGTGACGACGAGCGGACCGTCATCGCCGGTCTGCCCGTGACCACCCCGGCGCGCACCGCCTTCGACCTGGGCCGTCACCTGAAGCGCCCGGAGGCACTCGCGCGGATGGACGCCTTGATGCGGGCGGCGCCCTACGCCGTCGACGACGTCCAGGCGCTGGCCGCGCGCTACGGCCCGGTTCGCGGCGTGCGACAACTCCGGGAATTACTCCCGCTGGTCGACGCAGGTGCCGCGTCCCTTCCCGAAAGCCGCCTGCGGCTGCGGCTGATCGACGATGGACTGCCGGTGCCGGAGACTCAGATCGCGGTGTACGCCGACGAGGGTTGGTTGGTGGGGTACCTCGACATGGGTTGGCGCGGAATCAAACTCGCGGTGGAGTACGACGGCGATCAGCACCGCACCGACCGTCGGCAATATGTCCGGGACATCCGCCGCCTGCCGCTCATGGAGAGTCTGGGATGGGAGGTGGTGCGGGTGGTCAAGGAAGACCGCCCGGCGGAGGTTCTGCAGCGGGTACGAGCCGCTTACCTGAGACTGACCGACGTCGAGACGGACGATTTTGCGGAAGTTACTCGCAAAAACTGGCCCAAACGTGAGTTTGGGCGAGAGGGGGCGGCCTGACTAGACGCGGCGGGGCGCGGCCAACCGCTCGCGGCGCAACTGCTCCACCTCGGGCAGATCCAGCGGCGGCAGCGGGCCCACCACCTTGGCCAGCAGATGGTCGGCCAGTTCCGGATTGCGGGCCAGGCAGCAGCCGTGTAGATAGGTGGCCACCACGCTGCCCTGCACCGCGCCGTCGTAGCCGTCCCCGGCCCGGTTGCCCGCCCCCTTGGTCACCCGCGACAACGGTCGCGCCCCGGACCCCAAAACTGTTCCGCCGCGGTGGTTTTCGAAGCCGGTCAGCGGCTGGGTCAGGCCGTCGATCAGCGGCTCTGCCGCCACCTCGCCGATGCTGCGGACCTCCTGCGGGCTGGTGGTGACGTCCAGCATCCCCACCCCGTCGACGCGTTCGCCGGCCGAGGTCTCATACCAATGCCCGAGCACCTGGATGGCCGCGCAGATCGCCAGCACCGGGGCCCCGCGCTCGGCGGCGCGCTGCAGGCCGGGGTAACGCAGCAGGTGCTTGGTGGCCAGCCGCTGCGCGTAGTCCTCGGCGCCGCCCAGCGCGTAGAGATCCAACGACTCCGGCACCGGGTCGGCCAGCGTGATCTCGACGATCTCGGCGTCGATGCCGCGCAGCCGCAGCCGCTGCCGCAGGACCACCGCGTTGCCGCTGTCGCCGTAGGTGCCCATGACGTCGGGTAGCACCAACCCGATCCGGACGGTCATCGCGCCGCCTCCCCGCCGATGCGCCGGTTCAGTTGCAAGAAGGCCGTGTAGTTGGCCACCACCTCGATATGGCCGACGGGGCAGGAGGCGATCGCGGCGACGGTGTCGTGCACCAACGTGTGCTTCACCCCGGCGTAGCCGAGCCGGACCGCGAGGTCGGTGCCCCGCTCCCCGGCGGCCACCACGGGCTGCGCCGGTTCGACGAAGTGCTCGAAGTTGACGTCCCACAGCCACGACAGGTCCTCGCCGTCGGGCACCTGCCCGTTGACCGCGATCACCACGCCCGCCGCCGAGGGGTCCACCATCGACAGCGCCTCCTGCCAGCCGGCCGGGTTCTTGGCGAGCAGGATCCGCGCGGTGTGGGCGCCCACGCGCACCGTTCGGTACCGGCCGGCGACCTCCTCGACGCTGCCGGCGGCGGCCACCGCGGCGGCCGGTGCGGCGCCCAGCGCGACGGCGGCGGCGACGGCCTGGGCGGCGTTGCCGCGGTTGACGGCGCCGGGCAGGGCCAGCGTCATCGGCAGCGCCAGGCCCTCCGGGCCGTAGAGGACGTCGTCGTCGAACCGCCATTGCGGGCTGGGGCGCTTGAAGTCGGTGCCGGTGGAGAACCAGTGCTCGCCCTCGCGGACGATGATCTCCCCGCTGCGCGGACAGCTGACCGAGTCGCCGGACCAGCCCCCGCCGGCGGCCACCCAGATGACGTTGGGGCAGTCGTAGGCGGCCGAGGTCATCAGCACGTCGTCGCAGTTGGCGACGACGACGGCGTCGGGGTGCCGGGCCAGGCCCGCGCGCAGGGTGCGTTCGATGTGGTTGATCTCACCGACCCGGTCGAGCTGATCCCGCGACAGGTTCAGCAGCACGATGACCTCGGCGGCCACCGCGTCGAGCACGTGCGGGACGTGCATCTCGTCGACCTCGAGGGCGGCCAGCGGCGCGTCACGGCCCGCGGCCAGGGCCGCGATCAGGCCCGCGTCCATGTTGGCGCCCTCGGCGTTGGTGGCGACCGGACCCAGGGTGGCCAGCGCGGCCGCGGTCATCCCGGTGGTGGTGGATTTGCCGTTCGTACCGGTGATCACGACGGTGCGGCGCCCGGCGCCGAGTTGGCGCAGCAGGGACTTGTCCAGCGTCATCGCCACCAGCCCGCCGATCATCGCCCCCGCGCCGCGGCCGGTGACCCGTGAGGCCCAGCGCGCGGCGGAGCCGGCGGCCAGTGCGAGACGTCCCCGGGTGGTGATCACGCCGAGAGTTTATGTCGCGCCCGCGGCGGCGTCTCGACACGGTTTTGCACAGTGCCGCCATGGCTCGGATTTGTCACCGGTGCGTGCCATCCTGACCCTGTGAGCCACTTCTGGGGTCGACCCGCTGCCGAGTCCGGGCAGGGCTGGGCGGTCGTCGACGTGGAGACATCCGGATTCCGACCCGGGCAGGCCCGGGCGCTGAGTATCGCGGTGCTGGCCCTGGGGCCGGACGGGCAGGTCGAGGAGTCGCTGGCCAGCCTGCTGAACCCCGGTGTGGACCCCGGTCCCACGCACGTGCACGGGATCACCGCCGAGATGCTGGAGGAGCAGCCGACGTTCGCCGACATCGCCGCCGAGGTGGCGGAGTTGCTGAACGGTCGCACGCTGGTCGCGCACAACGTCGGCTTCGACTACGCCTTCCTGGCGGCGGAGGCCGAACTCGCCCACACCGCGCTGCCCGTCGACACCGTGATGTGCACCGTCGAACTGTCGCGCCGACTGGAACTCGGCCTGGACAACCTGCGGTTGGAGACGCTGGCCCGGCACTGGGGAGTGGCCCAGACCCGGCCGCACGACGCCTTCGACGACGCGCTGGTGCTGTCCCGGATCCTGACGCCGGCACTGCAGCGGGCCCGTGAACGCGACGTGTGGGTGCCGGTGCGGCCGGTCACCCGCCGGCGGTGGCCCAGCGGTCGGGTCACCCACGACGAGCTTCGCCCGCTGAAGATGCTGGCCTCGCGGATGCCGTGCCCGTATCTCAACCCCGGCCGCTACGTGCGGGGCCGGCCGCTGGTGCAGGGCATGCGGGTGGCGCTGTCCGCGGAATGCACCCGGACCCATGAGGAGCTCGTCGAGCGGATCCTGCACGCCGGGCTGGCCTACTGCGACAACGTCGACCCCGAAACCTCGCTGGTGATCTGCAACGAGGCCGCGCCTCAGCAGGGCAAGGGTTACCTCGCACGCGAACTCGGTGTTCCGGTGGTCCCCGACAGCGAGTTCATGATCAACGTGCGAGAGGTGGCCGGCGGCACCGGAATCGACGAATTCGTCGACACCGTCGACGGGCAGCAGTACGCGCTGTTCTGAGCAGCTCCGCCCGCGCCGCGAATCGGTGACCCGCGCCGAAAACGAGGAAGGCCACCGTGTCACCGCTCGGGGCGACCCGGTGGCCTCCGGGGGAAGTGGGGAAACTAGCTGAGCGCCTTGGCTTTCAGCGTGTCGAACTCGGCCTGCGTGATGGTGCCGGTCTCCAGCAGGTTCTTGGCGTCGGCGATCTCCTGAGCCGGTGAGCGCCCGGCGGCCTGACGGATGTACTCGTCGGTCTGGCGCTGTGCGGACTGCGCCGCTTCCCGGGCGCGCTCGGCCATGCCCCGGCCGCGCGCGATCAGATACACCAACGCCGTCAGGTACGGGAACACGATCAGGAAGACCACCCAGATGGCCTTGAGCCAGCCGGAGGTTTTGTGGTCGCGCCAGAACAGGTCGACGATGATGTTGAACAGGATCAGCAGGTAGGCGATGAACGCGAAGATGACGAGCGAATACCAGATCAGACCCCAGAACGAGTCCCAGTCGAAGTCCATTGACGGCTCCTTGTCGCAGGCAGGGACGCTGTAACTGACGTCCGCGACAGATTATCGGCGCCGCGATCGGGCACGGCGGCGAAAACGAGTCGGCCGTGGCCTTATTGTGACTTGAGTCAGCCGGCCCGGGCGGCCCGGTTCACCGCCGAGACCACCGCGCACAGCGAGGCCGTCGTGATCGACGTGTCGATGCCGACGCCCCAGACCGTCTTGCCGCCGATGGCCGCCTCGACGTAGGCCGCCGCCTGCGCCTGCTCGCCCGCCGACATCGCGTGCTCGGAGTAGTCCAGGACCCGCACGTCGTAGCCGACCGTCCCCAGCGCGTCGATGAAGGCGGCCAGCGGACCGTTGCCGGAGCCGACGATCTCCCGTTCGACGCCGTCGACCTTCACCACCGCGGCGATGCTGTCGGTGCCCCCGTCCACCTCGGCGGCGTCGACCTTCTGGCGGATCCGCTCCAGCGGACTGGCCGGCCGCAGGTACTCCTCGGAGAAGACGTCCCAGATCTCCTTGGGGGAGACCTCGCCGCCCTCGCCGTCGGTGATGGCCTGGATGGCCTGACTGAACTCGATCTGCAGCCGCCGCGGCAGCGCCAGCCCGTGGTCGGCCTTCATGATGTAGGCGACGCCGCCCTTGCCGGACTGCGAGTTGACCCGGATCACGGCCTCGTAGGTGCGGCCTACGTCCTTGGGATCGATCGGCAGGTAGGGCACCTGCCACAGGATGTCGTCGACGTCGGAGTCGGCCTCGTCCGCGGCGACCTTCATGGCGTCCAGGCCCTTGTTGATGGCGTCCTGGTGGCTGCCGGAGAACGCGGTGTAGACCAGGTCGCCGCCGTAGGGGTGGCGCTCGTGGACGGGCAGTTGGTTGCAGTACTCGACCGTGCGCCGGATCTCGTCGATGTTGGAGAAGTCGATCTGGGGATCCACGCCGCGGCTGAACATGTTCAGCCCCAGCGTCACCAGGCACACGTTGCCGGTGCGCTCACCGTTGCCGAACAGGCAACCCTCGATCCGGTCGGCACCGGCCTGGTAGCCTAATTCCGCTGCGGCAACACCGGTTCCGCGGTCATTGTGCGGGTGCAGGCTCAGGATGACCGAATCGCGACGGGCCAGGTTGCGGTGCATCCACTCGATCGAGTCGGCGTAGACGTTCGGGGTGGCCATCTCGACGGTGGCCGGCAGGTTCAGGATGACCGGGTTCTCCGGCGTGGCGCCCAGGGTCTCGGTGACCGCGTCGCAGACCTCTTTGGCGTAGGACAGCTCGGTGCCCGTGTAGGACTCGGGCGAGTACTCCCAACGCCAGCGGGTCTCCGGGTACTTCTGGGCCTCCTGCAGCACCAGTTCGGCGGCATCGGTGGCGATCTTCTTGATCGCGTTCTTATCGGCGCGGAACACCACCCGACGCTGCAGGATCGAGGTCGAATTGTAGAAGTGCACGATCACGTTCTTCGCGCCCCGGCAGGCCTCGAAGGTCCGGGTGATCAGCTCCGGGCGGGACTGGGTCAGTACCTGGATGGTGACGTCGTCCGGGATGGCGCCGTCGGTGATGATCTCGCGGACGAAGTCGAAGTCGGTCTGGCTGGCCGACGGGAAGCCGACCTCGATCTCCTTGTAGCCCATCCGGACCAGCAGGTCGAACATGCGGCGTTTGCGGGCCGGGCTCATCGGGTCGATCAGGGCCTGGTTGCCGTCGCGCAGGTCCACCGCGCACCACATCGGGGCGGTCTCGATGACCTTGTCCGGCCAGGTGCGATCCGGCAGCCGGATGTCCTCCACCTCGGCGGCGAAGCTGCGGTACCGGTCGACGGGCATCGCGGAGTTGCGCTGGGTGTTCCAGGCCGGCTGGCCGGGGCGTGGCGGCCCCGACGGGGTCTGGATGCCGCGGCCGCCCGGCGACCACGAGAAGGCGTCGGGTGAATCTACAGAGGGCTTGGAAAAACTGGTCATGATGGTGGCTCCCGGGGGTCTAGAGGAAATTCAGACCGGCGCATCGCAAAAGACCCGCGACGGGTAGCCAGTCTGGATCAGACCCCGTCGCGGCGCCCGAGGAGGAGCACACGCTGCACGTCAGACACTGTACTCCGGTGCGGCGGCGGCGCCAAAACTCGGTATACGCGCACAACGGTGGCCGGGACCGGCGCGCCGGCGGCCCGGCACTGCGCTCCATTTTCCTGCCTCCGGCCGCGGGTGGCGGCCGATAAGATTCAGGACCATCGGCGGTGGCCGGTCAAAAAGGGGGCGGGGTGGAACGGAAGCGCAGCGCAACACGTCGGCCGGCCGCGCGCAGTCGAATCC
Source organism: Mycolicibacterium sp. MU0050 (assembly GCF_963378085.1). Taxonomy (GTDB): domain Bacteria; phylum Actinomycetota; class Actinomycetes; order Mycobacteriales; family Mycobacteriaceae; genus Mycobacterium; species Mycobacterium wendilense. The sequence continues at coordinate 243,183 of NZ_OY726395.1, forward strand.
TGGCCGCCGTACTGGCCGTGGCCGTGCTGACCGGCTGCCAGCAGGCGGCGTCCGGTCCGGATATTTCCGAGGAGAAGGCACCCACGATGGATCTGGCGCAACTGCCGACGCTGAAGCAAACCCAGGCCCAGATGCTCGAATTGATCTTCGCGGTCGAACGCGAGATCTCCCAGCTGGTGCCGGCCCTGAAGCCGTGGTGGTGGAACCGCCAATACAGCGCTCTGCATTGCGAAGGAGGGATGGGGCTGGGGTTCCCCAGCCTGGTCTCCGAGCACGCCCTGTCGGACGCCGAATGGGAGCTGGTCTACCCGGTGGTGCAACGGCTGGCCGCCGAGGCCGGGCTGGCCTCCGCCGGCGGTTTCCAAAATCAGTCGGGCAACCACGATGCCCGGATCTACAGCGGCGACGGGCGGATGTTGATGTTCGCCAGCCGGAAGGCCACGCTGCTGAGCGCTGACATCTCGTGCCGGCGCACCGACGACGGGTCGGTCTGGGTGGGCGAGGAGATCCCGATGCCGCCGAACCCGCAGCCCTGACCCACGGCTGGTGAGGATCGGCACATGACGATGTGGCTCAGCCAGATCGAATCCTGGGATGTCGGGTCGCTGCGCACCATCGCCGGCGAGCTCACCACCGAGCTCGGCGCCGCCCGCCGCGCCGCCGACCAGCTCGGACAGGTGGCGTTGCTGCCGGGCTGGGAATCGCCTGCCGCCGACGTCGCCCGGGAGCGGGTGCGAACGGCCAGAGCGCACGTGCTCGACGACGCCGCGGTACTCGGCGCGGTGCAGCAGTTGGCCGAGGAGACCGCCGCGGCGGTGACCAAGCTGCAGAACGACCTGGCCGCCATCCGGGACGAGGTCGCGGCCTCCGACGGGCATCTGCGGTTGTCGGACTCCGGGCGGGTCACCATCATCGGTACCGCCGAGGAGATCGAAAAGTGGCAGGCCAAGGCCGACGACATCGAGGCGCGCGCCCAGGCGCTGTTGCGGTTGGCCGACGACATCGACGCCGACTGCCGGGAGGTGTTCGGCAACATCGAGGCCGGCAAGGTGACGGCCGCGGGTGCCCCCGACTACGACAGCGCCTACCGCGCCGGCGAGCAGCAGTCGGGGCTGTCGGCGCCCTACCCGCCCGAGGGGGACGGCACCCAGCCCCGCGACGTCACCGCGTGGTGGAACGCGTTGACGCCCGAGGAACAGGCGAAAGTCCAACGCGAGCACCCGGATTGGCTCAACCGCGACGGGGTTCCCACCCCGATCCGCCACGGTGTCAACCGCCCGGCGATGGAGCGGGAGCTGGCCGCGGCACAGGCCGCGCTGGACGCCCACCCCAGTTTCGAGCAGTTCCGCGCGGCCCACCCCGAGCTGTCCGAGGCCGCGGCACGGGCCGCACACTCCACCTTGGTACTGCCGGAAACCGAGCGGCTCAACGAGATCCGCGGTGTGCACACCTCCCTGCTCAAGGACCCCAACCGCCCCGAGCTCGGGTACGACCCCGACAAGTTCCTCATGCACTTCCAACCCGGCGAACACGAGGTCTTCGCCGTCGTGGCCACCGGAAACCCCGACGAGGCCAAGCATGTCACCGTCACCACCCCGGGGATGAACACCCACGCCGACAGCCTGCCGTCGATGGTCGGTGAGGCGGGGGCGCTCAAGGGGGAGATGGAGCGGCAGCTGAACGCGGCGCGCAAGTTCGGGGAGTCGGTATCGACGATCGCTTGGTTCGGTTATGACCCGCCCGACACCAGCGACCTGAGCGTGTTCGGCGCGGCCAGCGAGGACCGCGCCAACGCCGGTGCCGTCGACCTGGCCGACTTCTACCGAGGGATCAACGCCACCAATGTGAACGGTGCCGACGTGCACCTCTCGGCGTTCGGACACTCCTACGGGTCGACGACCACCGCGCAGGCGCTCAACGAACTCGGCGAGAAGGGCGTGGTCGACGACGCGGTGTTCTACGGCTCGCCCGGGCTGGGGCACGCCAACGAGAAGCTGCTCGGGGTGTTCCCCACCTTCATCAACGACGAGAACGACCTGTTCCTCGATGAGGGGCGCGGATACGTGATGTCCGCCGATCAGGACTGGGTGTCGCAGGGCGGCACGGTGGGCGGGATCCCGTTGCCCGGCCTGGTCGATGTGGGCCCGCACGGGCCGCGGACGACCACGTTGCCGCTGGAACAGCTCAGCACCTCGGCCGTCACCACCCCCGACGGGCTGGCCCGCGACGGCGCGGTGGGGCATTCGGAGTATCCGCGCACGTTCGACGCGCCGCGGCCCGACGGCACCAGCGAACCCAGGCTCCGCACCACCGGCTACAACCTGGCGATCGTCGGGGCGGGGCTGGCCGACGAGGAGCCGGAGCTGCTGGTTCGCAAGTAGCTGCGGACCTCGGGGGCCGCTGAGCGACGGCCGCCTGGCCAAACCCGACTACAGTTGGCCGGCGATGGGCTTCAAACGGCGCGTGTGGGTATACCTCGCAGTGGTGGTGCTGGCGGTCGGCGCGCTGGTGCTGAACGAGACGGTCTTCAACCGGACCTCCGAGGAATGCAAGCCGGTGCGTGAGCTGCTGGAGTTCAACCACGCGCAGGCCCAGGAGATCGACGAGATCGAGCAGAACTCCGGCCAGGACGCCGGGGTCATCGAATATCAGGAGTGGGCCGACGGGCTGGCCGAGCGGGCGGGCAAGGTCACCGATCCCGCGTTGGCGGTCAGCGCGATCCGGGTGGCCGACCTGGCGTCGCGGTTCGCGATCAAACTTCCGCAGCTGCGCGCCGAGTCCGGATCCGGCCCCGCGCCCGGGCAACACACACCGCCGATCGTCTACGAGATGTACCTGGTGAACGCTCAGATCACCGAGGAAATCAACAAGCTGTTGGAGGCCTGCCCGAACTGAGGCCGCCGCCGCCGCGATCACGGGCGGGAAAACCAGAGTGCATGCCTCACCTATCCTTGATGGGGCCGAATCTCCGGGACGGCCCCATCAAAGCAACGCCGACAACCAGGAAGGGTCGACTGTGGCGCTCGTCGTGCAGAAATACGGCGGATCCTCGGTGAGTGACGCCGAGCGTATCCGTCGCGTCGCCGAGCGAATCGTCGAAACCAAGAAGGCCGGCCACGACGTCGTGGTGGTCGCCTCCGCCATGGGTGACACCACCGACGACCTGCTCGACCTGGCCCAACAGGTGTGCCCGTCGCCGCCGGCGCGCGAACTCGACATGCTGCTGACCGCGGGCGAGCGGATCTCCAACGCGCTGCTGGCGATGGCCATTGAGTCGCTGGGCGCCAACGCGCGCTCGTTCACCGGCTCGCAGGCCGGCGTCATCACCACCGGGACCCACGGCAACGCCAAGATCATGGACGTGACGCCGGGCCGGCTGCGTTCGGCGCTCGACGAAGGTCAGATCGTGCTGGTCGCCGGCTTCCAGGGTGTGAGTCAGGACACCAAGGACGTCACGACGCTGGGCCGGGGCGGATCGGACACCACCGCCGTCGCAGTGGCCGCTGCCCTGGGCGCCGACGTGTGTGAGATCTACACCGACGTCGACGGCGTCTACACCGCCGACCCGCGGATCGTGCCCAACGCGCGTCGCCTCGAGAGCATCTCGTTCGAGGAGATGCTCGAGATGGCGGCCGCCGGCACCAAGGTGCTGATGCTGCGTTGCGTCGAGTACGCCAAACGCTTCAACCTGCCGATCCACGTCCGGTCGTCGTACTCGGACAAGCCCGGCACCCTCGTCAAAGGATCGATGGAGGACATCCCCATGGAAGACGCCATCCTCACCGGTGTGGCCCACGACCGCAGCGAGGCGAAGGTCACGGTGACCGGCGTCCCCGACGTCCCCGGCTACGCCGCCAAGGTGTTCCGCGCGATCGCCGACGCCGACGTCAACATCGACATGGTGCTGCAGAACATCTCGAAGGTCGAAGACGGCAAGACCGACATCACCTTCACCTGCTCGCGGGAAAGCGCGCCGGGCGCGGTGGAAAAGCTGACCTCGCTGCAGAGCGAGATCGGCTTCACCCGGGTGCTCTACGACGACCTGATCGGCAAGGTCTCCCTGATCGGCGCGGGCATGCGCAGCCACCCCGGCGTCACCGCGACGTTCTGTGAGGCGCTGGCCGAGGCCGGCATCAACATCGACCTGATCTCCACCTCGGAGATCCGGATCTCGGTGCTGATCAAGGACACCGAGTTGGACCGGGCGGTCGCGGCGCTGCACGAGGCATTCAATCTGGGCGGCGACGAGGAAGCTGTCGTCTACGCGGGAACGGGACGGTAACGGTCATGGTGAACATCGGTGTGGTGGGCGCGACCGGTCAGGTCGGCCAGGTCATGCGGACGCTGCTGGAGCAGCGCGACTTCCCCGCGACCGGCATGCGGTTCTTCGCCTCGGCCCGGTCCAAGGGCAAGAAGCTGCCGTTCCGCGGCCAGGAGATCGAGGTCGAGGATGCGGCGACGGCCGACCCGAGCGGGCTGGACATCGCCCTGTTCTCGGCCGGCGCGACCATGTCGCGGGTTCAGGCGCCCCGTTTCGCAGAGGCCGGGGCGATCGTCGTCGACAACTCCTCGGCGTTCCGCAAGGATCCCGACGTGCCGCTGGTGGTCAGCGAGGTCAACTTCGAGCGCGAGGTCGCCGGCCGGGTCCGGTCGCTGCCCAAGGGCATCATCGCCAACCCGAATTGCACCACCATGGCCGCGATGCCGGTGCTCAAGGTGCTGCACGACGAGGCCGGGCTGGTCCGGATGATCGCCTCGACCTATCAGGCGGTTTCGGGCAGCGGGCTGGCCGGTGTGGCGGAGCTCGCCGGGCAGGCGCGCGCGGTCATCGACGGTGTCGAGCAGTTGGTGAACGACGGTGCGGCGCTGGACTATCCGGCGCCCGAGACCTACGTGGCGCCGATCGCGTTCAACGTGGTGCCGCTGGCCGGTTCTCTGGTCGATGACGACTCCGGCGAGACCGACGAGGATCAGAAGCTGCGCAACGAGAGCCGCAAGATCCTGGGCATCCCGGAGCTGGCGGTGTCGGGCACCTGCGTGCGGGTGCCGGTGTTCACCGGACACTCGTTGTCGATCAATGCCGAGTTCACGCAACCGATCTCGGTGCAGCGCGCCGAGGAACTGCTGCGTTCGGCGCCCGGGGTGAAGCTGGTCGACGTGCCGACCCCGCTGGCCGCCGCCGGCATCGACGACTCGTTGGTGGGTCGCGTTCGCCAGGACCCGGGCGTGCCCGACGGGCGCGGGCTGGCGCTGTTCATCTCCAGCGACAACCTGCGTAAGGGCGCGGCGCTGAACACGATCCAGATTGCCGAGCTGCTGACCGCCCAGCTCTGACCCCCTCCCATGCGCCGAAACGTGAGTTTGGGCCGCAAAGTGCGAGTGGGTTTCGGCATAGCGTCGATCTCGGCGTTGCTGGCGGCGGCCCCGGCGGCCGCCACGCCCGAGGTGCAGCTGCAGCCCGGGCAGGTGTTGCGCATCGGGCCGATCGCCGGGACCGGGACACCGACCCGGGACTATGGCATCGGCGCGACCGACCTGTGCGAGTTCATGGAGTTCCCCACCGAGCTGCTGCAGGTGTGCGGCGACAGCTTTGCCGGTCCGGGGGTGGGGCTGGGCCGCTGGTTCTCGCCGATCGCGCTACACGTCGACCGGTCCTCGCTGGGTGCGCCCGACGGCATCCGCTACACGGGCGTCACCGGGATCGACGCGCCCCTGCTGGACGAGCCGACACCACCCGGCTGGTCGCAGCTGCCGTCGGGCGTGATCGAGATCAACCGGCAGAACTACCTGCTGATCACCACCACCCACCGATTGGTGCCGCAGGGCTCCCGATTGGTGAAAGCCGAAGCCGCACAGGGCCGTTGGCTGACCGTGCCGGGCTCGCATCGGCCCCCCGAGCACGCCGACGGGCGGCAGTCGCAGGTCAGCGGCTACTACGACCCGATCCCGACTCCGGACTCGGAGACCGGCTGGGTCTACATCGTGGCCAACAACTTCGACCGCAGCGCGCCGGTGTCGCTGTACCGCGTGCCGCCCGGCGAGTTCACCGACCGGGCCGCTTGGCAGGGCTGGTCGGCGCTGCCGGGCCCCGACGGCGGGTGGGGCAAGCCCCCCACGCCGCTGTGGCCCGACCTGGTGGGGGAGATGAGCATCCGGCAGATCGACGGCAAGACCGTGCTGTCCTACTTCAACGGCAGCACCGGGAACATGGAGGTCCGGGTGGCCGACGACCCCACCGGACTGGGCACGGCCCCGGTGACCACGGTGGTGCGCGCCGACGTGTGGCCGGACCCGGCCGAACACCTACCGCCGCCGCAGGACAACCGGCTGGCCCAGCCGTACGGCGGCTATATCTCGCCGGCCTCCACGCTGGAGGACGTGCGGGTGTTCGTCAGTCAGTGGAACACCGAGTCGCGCGAGCACGCGCCGTACCGCGTCATCCAGTTCGCGGTGCACCCGTACCGGCGGTGACGCTTCACAGAGAATTCATATCCCCAACAAAGGTGGCTCCGCGCCGGTGCCGGGCACCATGGCAGGCATGAGCGATACATCTGAGCCCACGACGCCGGTCACCACCACGGCCGAACCGGTGGCCGCGACCGTCGAACGCAAGCCGCAGCGCCTCTACCAGGTGGCCGCGTGGGTCGCGATCGTGGCGGGGACGCTGGTCATCGTCGCGGTCATCTTCTTCTCCGGCTTCCTGCTCGGCAAGGCCTCCGACCGCGGCCACGGCCACTTCGGCCACCATCACCATCCGGGAATGATGATGAAACCCGACCGCGGTGGGCCGATGGGGCCGCCGATGATGCGCCCGGACGACTTCCGCGAGGGGCACATGTGGCCCGGCCCCGGCAACCGACCCGAGGGGCCCGGCCCGACCACCACGGCCCCGCCGCGCTGAGCGTTGCTGCTCAGCGCGCCAGCGGGCGGTAGAAGACCAGGCCGTTGCCCTTGTTGTCGTAGACGACGGCGCGACGTTCGTGCGCATCGTCGTAGGGGCCCTTGATGATCGCGCCGCCGCTGTCCTGGACCGCCTTGGCGGCCGCGTCGACATCGGCGGTCTTGATCCCGACGACGACCTTTCCCGGGATGGGATGGTCCACCGACGTGGCCAGCGCCAGCGTCACCGAGCCCCCGTCGAGGGCCGCGAAATGTGCGCCATCGCGGAACTTCAACGCCATGCCCAAGGTCTCGCTGTAGAACCGGATGGACTCGTCGAGGTCGTCGGTCGACAAGACGATCATCCGGACTTCGTGGTCACTCACCGCTGCCTCCTCGCGAAACTTGTCCGTACAGATTAGGCAGCGGAGACGGTCGGTCAGTACTTGCGGTCACCCTCGCTGGAGTCGAAGAACGCCCAGTGGCCGTCGTCGGAGCGCACCTCCATCCGCCAGCCCAACTCGGGCTTGGCCTTCTGGTCGACGAACCAGGCGTGCGCGTCGTCGGCGCTCTCGATGTCCTTCGTGTCGACGACATCACCTTCGGGATTGAGAACTCGATACGTAGCCATGCCTGTGCGCATTCCCGATGGCGCGGTATTCGAATCAGTAGTCTTTCGGTGCGCGCAGGGGCGGCCGACCGCACCTGAACGCACCGACGTCGCGAGGAAGGACAGTCGAGTGGCCGAAGCCGGGTCTGGGTGCGCGGAATGTCGGGTGGCGCGCGACATCGAGGAGATCAAGCAGCTCAAGGCGCGTTACTGCCGGTACCTGGACAGCAAGGATTGGGCCGGGTGGCGGCAGTTGTTCACCGACGATTTCGTCAGCGACACCACTGCCTCGGGAGGCAAGGTGATCCACGGCGCCGACGAGTTCGTGGCTTTCACCCGCAAGAGCCTGCGCGCTCAGGCCACAGTGCATCAGGTGCACGCCCCCGAGATCGAGTTGGTTTCCCCGACCGCGGCCCGCGGGGTGTGGGCGCTCGAGGACGTGGTGCGGTTCGGACCCGGGGTGAACCTGCGCGGCTACGGCCACTACACCGAGACCTACGTCAAGTGCGGCGACGGCTGGCGTATCGCGTCCTCGACACTGACGCGGTTACGGGAGGACGTGTTCAACGGCTTGTTCGCCGTGTATCTGTCGAAGCCGCTTCGTGCCGTTCTGATGAAAGTGGCCGGCAAGGTGGTCAAATAGCCGCCCGCGGTGGTGGGCACCGGGCGCGATCTCCAATCCGCTGCCGCCCGAGCAGCTGGCCAAGTTCATCGACGCGATGCGCGAGGGCACCGGAGGGGATGTGCCGTTGGCCATGTTCGGCGCGCCCATCGATCCCGAATACTGGCGCGCGGCAGCAGAACTCGGCTTCGGTCAGCTGGGACTGCTGCTGCCGTCGATGCCGCGAGACGAGTCGCTGCGGCTGCTCGATGATTTCGCCACGCAGGTACAGCGGTACCGCTAACGGGACAGCGCCGGGTGCAGGCCGACCTCCTGCGCCTTGACCACGAAGTAGACCCGCTGCCCGGGTGCGAGGTCCAGGTCGGCGACCGCGGCAGCGGTGATGTCGGCGCTGATGCCGGCCGTTCCGTCCGGCTGGTCTGCGCTGCGCACGCGCACGGAGTTGCCGTGCACGTCGAGCGCGGCGACGGTGACCGGGAAGACGTTGCGCGGGCTGCCGTGCGGCGCATCGAGATGCACCGACACCGCCGCTGGGGAGAACAGGGCCACGGCGGGGGAGTTCGCCTCGATGTCTCCGGCCGTCTTGATGACTCCTGAAACCTCGGTGCCCCAGGCGGTTTTGATCGTCCCGGACCCGGCGGCGACCCCTGAGATCAGGTTGACCCCCGCGATGCGGGCGGCGAATTCGCTGCGTGGCGCGGTGAGGACGTCACGCACCGCGCCGCGTTCCACGATGCGGCCCGCCTCGACCACGACCACCTTGTTGGCGATCGCCAGTGCGTCCAGCAGGTCGTGGGTCACGATCACCGCGGTGCGCCGCTGCGCGCGCAGCAGGTCGCGCAGCAGCCCTCGTACCGCCGGGGCCGCGGCGACATCCAGCGCCGCCATCGGTTCGTCGAGCAGCAGCACCGCCGGTTCGGCGGCCAGCGCCCGGGCGATGGCGACGCGCTGGGCCTGACCGCCGGACAATTGGGCGGGTTTGCGGTCCGCGAGGTGCTCGGCGGCGACCGTTTGCAGCCAACGTTGCGCGACGGCACGAGCCTGCGCGCGGGTCTGTCGCCGGCAGCGCGGCGCGTAGGCCACGTTGGCGGTCACCGTCATGTGCGGGAACAGCAACGGCTGCTGCGCCAGCAGCGCGACTCCGCGCGCGTGCGCCGGGACGAACACCCCGGCAGCGGTGTCGGTGATCACGGTGTCGCCCAGAGTGATCCGGCCGTCGTCGGGTCGCAGCAGGCCGGCGATCAGGTGCAGCAGGGTGGACTTGCCGGCGCCGTTGGGTCCCAGCACGGCCAGCACGTGGCCGTCGTCCAGGGCGAGGTCGAAGTCCACGGCGCGGTGGGCCAACCGGGTCCGCACCTCGAGGCCGGTCACAGCGGTCCCGCCAGCCGTCGGGACGCGGAGGCGACGACGATCAGGGCGGCCACCGCGATCAGCACCAACGACAGCGCCACGGCGGCGTCGGGGTCGGTCTCACGCTGCAGGTAGATCTCCAACGGCAACGTGCGCGTCGTCCCCTGCAGCGAACCGGCGAAGGTCAGGGTGGCGCCGAATTCCCCCAACGCCCTGGCGAACGCCAGCACCGCGCCCGACGCGAGCCCGGGTAACACCAGCGGCACGGTCACGGTCCGCAGCACCGTGGTGGGGCGCGCCCCGAGTGTGGCGGCGACACTCTCGTACCGGTGGCCCGCCGAGCGCAGCGCGCCCTCCAGGCTGACCACCAGGAACGGCAGGGACACGAAGGACTGGGCGATCACCACCGCGGTGGTGGTGAACGCGATCCGGATGCCAAGCGTTTCCAGGTGTTGGCCCACCAGTCCCAGCCGACCGAAGGTGTACAGCAGCGCGATCCCACCCACCACCGGCGGCAGTACCAGCGGCAGCAGCACCAGCGCGCGCAGTACCGACCGGCCCGGGAACCGGCCGCGGGCCAGCACCACCGCCATCGGCACGCCGATCAGCACGCACACCACGGTGCTGACGGTGGCCGTCTTCAGGCTCAAAACCAGTGCCGCCCGGGAGGATTCGGAGGTGATCAGCCCGACGAAGTTCGCCCAGTCGATCCGCAGCAGGATGGCCGCCAGCGGGACGATGACGAACAGCGCGCCGAGGGCGGCGGGCAGGTAGATCCAGGCCGGCAGCCCGACCTGGACCGGTCCGCCGGTCGCGCGCCGCAGTCTCATGGGACGGCGAAACCCGCCTCGGCCAGCAGCCGTCGCCCCGTCGGACCGGTGACGAGGTCGACGAACTGCCGCGCCAGTTCCGGCTGGTCGGGGGCTTCGAGCACCGCGATCGGGTAGGAGTTCCGCGCGCCGGCGGACTCGGGGAAGCTCACCTCGGTGACCTGGTCGCCGGCGAGTCGGGCGTCGGTCACGTACACCAGGCCGGCGTCGGCCTGGCCGGAGGTGATCTTGCCGAGGACGTCGGTGACCGACGATTCCTCGCTGACCGGGGTGAGGGTCACACCGGTGTCCTGTTCCAGTTTTTCCGCGGCCGCCCCGCACGGCACCTGCGGGGCGCACACCACCACCGACGTGCCGGGTTCGGCAAGGTCGGCGAAGGAGGCCACGCCTTTCGGGTTGCCGGGCGGGGTGACGATGGTCAGCGTGTTGGCGGCGAAGACGACGGGTTCCCCGTCCACCAGACCCGCGTCGACGGCTCGGGTCATGTTCTGCGGGTCGGCGGAGGCGAAGAGGTCCGCGGGAGCGCCCTGGGTGAGCTGTGCGACCAGATCCGAGGAGCCGGCGAAGTTGAACCGTACCGAGGTGCCGGGCTCGACGTCCTCGAGCTGAGCGCCCAAGTCGGTGAAGACCGACCGCAGCGACCCCGCGGCGAACACCATGAGCTCGGCCGTCGGCGACGCGCCGTCGGGCGGCAGGCCGGAACAGCCGGCGGTCAGGGCGGCTGCGGCGAGGATCGCCGCGGTGCGCCGTCGCGGCCGGAGGCGCCGCTTCACGACGTCCCGCGCGGGGTCTCGACGATCACGTTGGTCGCCTTCACCACGGCCACGGCGAGGGAGCCCGGCGCCAGACCCAGCTCCTCGGCGGAGCGTCGGCTCATCAGCGACACCATGGTGAACGGGCCGCATTGCAGCTGCACCTCCGCCATGACGCCGTCGACGGTCACGTCGGTCACCAGGCCGACCATCCGGTTGCGTGCCGAACTCGCGATGCCCAGCGGATCCGGCGGCGCCGCCGCGTGCTCGCGGGCGAACGCGGCCAGCTGCTCGCCGGCGATCACCATGCGCCCGGCGTCGTCCTTCTCGGCGGTGAGGTTGCCGGCGTCGATCCACCGGCGGACCGTGTCGTCGCTGACGCCGAGCAGGGCGGCGGCGTCCTTGATCCGCAGGGTCGTCACGCTTCGCTCCCGAGTTCACCGTGCGCTTTGATCCGCAGTTGCGGAATGTTGCGTTAAAAATACCAGTAAATGCGGCACTCGAAGCCCGTAATGGTCCTCGCGCGCCGTCCCCGGGACGCTCCTCTCCACCGCACCCGGCTGGCATGATCGAAATCGGAGACTCGCCGGGAACCACGAACAGGAGTGCACGCATGGGCATCGATGTCGTCTACACCGCAGAATCCACCGCGTCCGGGGGTGGCCGCGACGGCCATGTGCGGTCGTCGGACGGGCAGATCGACCTGGACACCCGCCCGCCCAAGGAGATGGGTGGCAGCGGCGAGGGCGTCAACCCCGAACTGCTGTTCGCCGCCGGGTACGCGGCCTGTTTCCTTGGGGCGCTGCGCCTGGTGGCCAAGAACGAGAAGATCGCCCTCGACGACGCCAGCAGCATCACCGCCAAGGTCGGCTTCGGTAAGGACCCCAACGGCGGTTTCGGGCTCAACGCCGAGTTGATCGGCTACCTCCCCGGGCTGGAGCAGAACGAAGCCGACGAGTTGATGCAGCAGGCGCACGGGGTCTGCCCGTACTCCAAAGCCACCCGCGGCAACATCGACGTGACGCTTCTGGCGAAGGTCTGACGGGTGCGGACCACGCTTCGAGCGGCCCTGGTCGCGGCTCTGATCTGTGGCCCGGCGGCGGCGCTCCCGTCGGCCCTCATCGCGCACGCGCGGCCTTCGGACCCCGGCGTGGTGAACTACGCAGTCCTGGGCAAGGGCTCGGTGAGCAACATCGTCGGCGGTCCCATCGGTTCGGAGCGGGTCTTCGGAGCCCCGTTCCAGGGGTTCTCCGTGGACGTCCCCGCCTGTAACAACTGGGCCGACATCGGCCTGCCCGAGGTCTACAACGATCCCGACCTGGCCTCGTTCAACGGCGCCACCGCGCAGACCACACCGACCGACGAGACCCACTTCGTCAAACAGGCCGTCGGCGTCTTCGCCAACCACGATGCGGCGACGCGCGCCTACCGCCGCGTGGTCGACCGGACCGCCGGCTGCAACGGGCAGACCGCCACCATGCGGTTGGACAACGGCGCGGTGCAGGTGTGGACCTTCAACGGCGGCACCGCGGGCCCCGCGGACGCCGCGTGGGTCAAGCAACTCGCCGGCGCCGACCGCCGCTGTTTCGTCCAGACCCGGCTCCGGGAGAACGTCGTGCTGCAGGCCAAGGTGTGCCAACCCGGCAACGGCGGTCCGGCGGCAAACGTGCTGGCCGGGGCCATGCAGAACACGCTGGGCCAATAATTTCTGTCGGCCCGAGGGTGCCCTGGCACCAGATTCGCAGGATTATTCGCGGGCACTTGTCGGTGCCATCCGAGAGGATGGGGCAATGACGTTCGTCGTCGCACCGCCCGACCGGGTTCGCGACCAGCACGACGTATGCGAACTTGCCGGGTCCGCCGAGGCCGCGGAGTACATCAGCGCGGGCAGCCTCGTCGACGGCCGGGTCGGCCGGGTCGGCCTGGAAATCGAGGCGCACTGCATCGACCTCGCCGACCCGCGCCGCCGTCCGACGTGGGCGCAGATCGGCGAGGTCATCGCCGACGTCGGGCCGCTGCCGGGTGGCGGGCGGATCACCCTGGAACCGGGCGGCGCCGTCGAACTGTCCGGGCCACCGGCCGACGGGCCACTGCGAGCGATTCGGGCGATGGCCGCCGACCGTGCGGTCCTGGACGCGGCGTTCGCGGGGGCGGGTTTGGGGCTGCTGCTGCTCGGCGCGGACCCGTTGCGCCCCACCGAGCGGATCAACCCGGGTCCCCGGTACGCGGCCATGGAGCGCTTCTTCGCGGCCAGCGGCACCGCGGAGGCGGGGGCCGCCATGATGACCGCCACCGCCTCGGTGCAGGTCAACCTCGAGGCGGGGCCCGCGGCGGGGTGGGCCGAGCGGGTTCGGCTGGCGCACGCGTTGGGGCCGACGATGATTGCGATCGCCGCCAATTCGCCTTTGCTCGCGGGGCGGTTCACCGGTTGGGCCTCGACCCGCCAGCAGGTCTGGGGCCGGCTGGACTCGGCGCGCTGCGGGCCGGTGCTCGGTGCCAGCGGTCTGGACCCGGCCACCGACTGGGCGCGGTACGCGCTGAAGGCCCCGGTGATGCTGGTGCTGCCCGATGCGACGCCCGTCGAGGATTGGGTACCGTTCGCCGATTGGGCCGAGCGCCGGGTGCTGCTCGGTGACCGCCCACCCACGACCGCCGACCTGGAGTACCACCTGACCACGCTGTTCCCGCCGGTGCGCCCGCGCGGCTGGGTCGAGATCCGGTATCTGGACGCGGTTCCCGACGCACTGTGGCCCGCGGTGGTGTTCACCCTGACCGCCCTGCTCGACGACCCGCGGGCCGCCGGCGTGGCCGAGGTGGTCGCCCCGGTCGCCGACGCCTGGGATACCGCCGCGCGCCTCGGATTGCGCGACCGCCGACTCCACGAGTCCGCCGTCGCCTGCATCCGGATGGTCCTCGACCTGGCCCCACCGGACCTCGCGGAATCGATGAGCTTGCTCGCCGATTCCGTGGAGCGCGGCCGGTGCCCGGCCGACGATTTCGCCGATGCCGCGGTGCGGGTCGGAGTTGCGCCCGCCGCCGTCGCTCTGGCACAAGGAGATTCGTGAGCATCCACCGCCACCTCGCCGACGGACTGGACCGGGCCCGCGAGCGCACCCTGAGCCTGGTGAGCTTCGACGACGACGAACTACGCCGGCAGTACCACCCGTTGATGAGCCCTCTGGTGTGGGACCTCACCCACATCGGCCAGCAGGAGGAACTCTGGCTGCTGCGCGGCGGTAACACCTCCACCCCAGGCCTGCTGGAACCCGGTGTCGAGGGTCTGTACGACGCCTTCGTGCACTCCCGCGCCAGCCGCGCGGCGCTGCCGCTGCTGAGCCCCGCCCAGGCCCATTCCTACCTGAAGACGGTGCGGGACAAGGTGCTCGACGTCCTGGACCGCTTGCCCGACGACGACCCGGGCTTCGACTTCGGCCTGGTGATCAGCCACGAGAACCAACACGACGAAACCATGCTGCAGGCGCTGAACCTGCGCGAGGGCACGCCGATCCTCGGCGCCGGTGACCCGCTTCCGCCCGGGCGTGCGGGGGTGGCCGGGACGTCGGTGCTGATCCCCGGCGGCCCGTTCGTCCTCGGCGTCGATGCCGAGGACGAACCCCATTCGCTGGACAACGAGCGGCCCGCCCACGTCGTCGACGTCCCCGCGTTCCGCATCGGCCGGGTGCCGGTGACCAACGCCGAATGGCAGCAGTTCGTCGACGACGGCGGCTACCAGGAGCCGCGGTGGTGGTCGACACGGGGCTGGGCGCACCGCAACGAGGCCGGCCTGAACGCGCCGCAGTTCTGGAACACCGGCGAATCCCGCGGTACCCGAACCCGATTCGGGCATGTCGAACCGCTGCCCGCCGACGAACCCGTCCAGCATGTCAGTTACTTCGAGGCGCAGGCCTACGCCGCGTGGGCCGGCGCCCGCCTGCCCACCGAGGCCGAGTGGGAGAAGGCGTGCGCGTGGGACCCCCGGACCGAGACCCGCCGGCGCTACCCCTGGGGCGGGGCACCGCCCCAGGCGGCCGTGGCCAACCTGGGCGGCGCCGCGCTGCGTCCGGCCCCGGTCGGGGCGTACCCCGGCGGGGCGTCGGCCTACGGCGTCGAGCAGCTGCTGGGCGATGTCTGGGAGTGGACCAGCTCGCCGCTGCGGCCGTGGCCGGGCTTCACCCCGATGATCTACGAGCGCTACAGCCAACCGTTCTTCGACGGTGACTACCGCGTGCTGCGCGGCGGGTCGTGGGCCGTCGCCGCGGACATCCTGCGACCGAGCTTCCGTAACTGGGACCATCCGATCCGGCGGCAGATCTTCGCCGGCGTGCGCCTGGCCTGGGACATCTGATGTGCCGGCATCTGGGTTGGCTGGGGACTCCGATGTCGGTGCACTCGCTGGTGCTGGCGCCGCCGAACGGCCTGCTGGTGCAGTCCTATGCGCCGCGCCGGCAGAAGCACGGCCTGATGAACGCCGACGGCTGGGGCGTCGGCTTCTACTCGCCGGAGCTCCCCGCCGGAGCCCCGGCCCGCTGGCGCAGCGCGGCCCCGCTGTGGGGCGACGCGTCGTTCGCGTCGGTGGCGCCGGTGCTGACCAGCGGTTGCGTGGTGGCCGCGGTGCGCTCGGCGACCATCGGTATGCCCATCGAGGCGGCGGCCTGTGCGCCGTTCACCGACGGCCGGTGGCTGTTGTCGCACAACGGGATCGTCGACCGGGCGGTGCTGCCGGCGCCGACCGACGCCGAGTCGGTGGTCGACAGCGCGGTGCTGGCCGCCCACATCTTCGCCCGCGGCATGGACCGGCTCGGCGAGACGGTGGCGCGCGTCGGCGCGGCCGACCCGAACGCCCGGCTGAACATCCTGGCCGGCGACGGCACCCGGCTTTTGGCCACCACCTGGGGCGACACCCTCTCGGTGCTGCGCCGCCCCGACGGCGTGGTGGTGGCCAGCGAACCCTACGATGACCATCCCGACTGGACCGACGTCCCCGACCGCCACCTCGTCGAGATCTACGACGGACAGGTGAGTCTGACCGCACTGAAGGGATCATGACGGTGCTGCTCTCCAACCATCTGCCTGCCGACCACGCCGCCCGAGAACTGCGCAACGACGTCCGGGACGGCCTAAGGAGCACGCCGAAGTCGTTGCCGCCCAAATGGTTCTACGACGCCACCGGAAGCGACCTGTTCGACCGGATCACCCGGCTGCCCGAGTACTACCCCACCCGCGCCGAGGCGGCCATCCTCGCCGAGCGGGCCGACGAGATCGCGGCGGTCAGCGCCGCCGACACCCTGGTGGAGCTGGGCAGCGGCACCTCGGAGAAGACGCGGATGTTGCTCGACGCGTTGCGTTCGCGAGGCTCGCTGCGACGCTTCGTGCCCTTCGACGTCGACGCCGGCATCCTTGCGCAGGCCGGGGATGCGTTGCAGCAGCGGTATCCCGAGATCGAGATCAACGCGGTGTGCGGGGACTTCGAGCGCCATCTCGACGAGATCCCCGGCGGCGGAACCCGGTTGGTGGCGTTCCTGGGGTCCACCATCGGCAACCTCACCCCCGGGCCCCGCGCGGCGTTCCTCACGGCGGTGGCCGAGGTGTTGCGGCCCGGGGAGATGCTGCTGCTGGGCACCGACCTGGTCAAGGAGGTGCCGCGGCTGGTGCGCGCCTACGACGACGCCGCCGGCGTGACGGCCGCGTTCAACCGCAACGTCCTGGCGGTGATCAACCGGGAACTGCGTGCGGACTTCGACCTGGACGACTTCGAGCACGTGGCGCGGTGGAATCCGATGGTCCAGCGCATCGAGATGTGGTTGCGGGCCCGCGGCGCGCAGCGGGTGCGCATCGGCGAGCTGGATCTCGTCGTCGAGTTCGCGGAGGGGGAGGAGATGCTGACCGAGGTGTCGTGCAAGTTCACCGAGGACGGGATCGCGGCCGAACTGGCGGCCGCGGGATTGACGCGCACGCACTGGTGGACCGATCCCGCCGGGGACTTCGGGCTGTCGCTGGCCGTGAAGTGATCGACGAAGAACTGGGCCGGCGCTGGCGCGCGGCCCGGCCGCCGATGGCCGGCGTGCACCTGGACTCGGCGGCCTGCTCGCGGCAGTCGCACGCCGCGATCGACACCGCCGCGCAGCACGCCCGCCACGAGGCCGAGGTCGGGGGCTACGTGGCGGCGGCGGCCGCCGCCCCGGCGCTGGATGCCGGCCGGGCGGTGATCGGCGCGCTGACCGGGATGACCGCGTCCGACGTGGTGTTCACCACCGGGTCGCTGCACGCGTTGGACCTACTGCTGGGTACCTGGCCGGGGGAGCGCAGCGCGGCCTGCCTGCCCGGGGAGTTCGCGCCCAACCTGGCCTTGCTGGCCGCGCACGGATTCGCCGTGCGTGCCCTGCCGGTCGACGGCGACGGCCGGCTTCGGGTGGCCGACCTGGCGGCAGCGCTGCGCCGCGAGCCGCCGGGGCTGGTGCATCTGGACGGGGTGACCAGTCACCGCGGTCTCGCGCAGCCGATCGCCGAGGCCGCGCAGATCTGCGCGGACCACGGCGTCCCGCTGGTCCTCGACGCCGCGCAGGCGATGATCCAGCTGGACTGCGCCGTCGGCGCCGCCGCGGTGTACTCGTCGTCGCGGAAATGGTCGGCCGGCCCACGCGGCGTCGGCTTTTTGGCCGTGGCGCCCGAACTGGCGCAGCGCCTGGTGCGGCGGGTGCCGCCGGCGGACTGGGACGTGCCGGGCGGCGCGCTGCAATCCTTCGAACATGCCGAGACCAATCTTGCTGCTCGCCTCGGATATTCGGTGGCGCTCGGCGAGATCGCGGCTGCCGGCCCGACGGCGCTACGGCGTCGGCTCGCCGCGGTGGGCGCCGCCACCCGGGCCGCACTCGACGGGGTGGCCGGCTGGCGGGTGGTCGAGCCCGTCGACGAGCCCACCGCCATCACCACGCTGATACCGCCGCCCGGCGTCGACCCGGTGGCCACCCGCGCGGCGCTGATCGCCGAGCACGGCATCGTCACCACCGTCGCCGAGGTGGCCCGGGCCCCGTTCGAGCTGACCGGGCCCGTCCTGCGGCTGTCCCCGCACGTCGACGTGACCGGCGACGATCTGGAACGGGTTGCTGCCGCGCTGGCGCCCTGAGTCGACTATGCCGGTTTGTGCGCGCTGAGCAGGAACGCCGGCATCTTCATCCGGCCTTTCTCGTCGCGCGGGAACGGCGGCTCCGGCATGTCGGGGATGTTCGGGACGTTGGCGTGGATGAACGCCGGACGGATCTCGTCGATTTCCCAGTACTTGCCGACGGCCGCGCGCAATTCGGCCTCGTCGACCTCGTTGGGCTTGGTCTCGGCCTCCGGCGGGAAGGCCCCCTTGGCGAACACCAGGATGTAGTAGCGCGCCCCGGGCGCGGCGGCCCGATACACCGATTGCTGGTAGCCGTCGCGGCCCTCCACCGGCAGCGAATGGAACAGCGTGCTGTCGACGATCGTGTCGAACTTGCCGTCGAAGCCGGTGAACGACGTGATGTCGTCCTGCACGAAGGTGGCCGTGCTCAGACCCCGCTCGTCGGCGGCCTTGCGGGCCGCGGCCACCGCGTGCGCGGTCAACTCGATGCCGACCACGGTGTAACCCTGCGCCGCCAGCGCGAGGGACAACTCGGCGTAGCCGCACCCGGCGTCGAGGACCGTGCCGGTGACCTTGCCCTGCTCGATCAGCGCGGCCAGTTCCGGCTGCGGCTCCCCGATGTTCCACGGCGGCGGTCCCTCGAACCCGCCGTTGCCCTCGTACGCGTCGTCCCAATCGATTACCTGAGAGGTCATGGCACCACGCTACGCGGGGCCGTCCCAGGTGTGCACGGGCTCGTTGCTGTGCATCCGCTCGCAATACAGCCGCAGCATCTCGGCCAGCGCCTGCGGCCGCGTCAGGCCCCGTTCCTGCAGCGCGGTCACCGTCGCCACCTGCCAACTGGCGCCGGTGCGGCCGGTCTTCGCGCGGCCCTCGATGACCCCGAGGTAACGGTCCCGGACCTCGGCGGCCACCCCGCGCCGGCGCAGACCCTCGTGGGCCAACGGGAGCAGCGCACGAAGAACCAGTTCGTCGGACGTCACCGACCCCAACCCGGGCCAGTACAGGCGGGCGTCCATCCCGTACCGGGCCGCGGCGCGGAAATTCTCCTCCGCCGCAGCGAAACTCATCTTCGTCCAGATGGGCCGGTCCTCCTCGGAGAGGGTCCGTAGCGCGCCGTAGTAGAACGCGGAGTTGGCCATCATGTCGATGACGGTCGGCCCGGCGGGCAGGACGCGGTTCTCCACCCGCAGATGGGGCCGGCCGTTGACCACGTCGTACACCGGCCGGTTCCAGCGGTAGACCGTGCCGTTGTGCAGGCGCAGTTCCGGCAGGGCGGGGGTGCGCCCGGCCGCGAGCTCGGCCAGCGGGTCCTCCTCGGAGATCTCCGGCAGCAACGACGGGAAGTAGCGCACGTTCTCCTCGAACAGGTCGAAGATCGAGGTGATCCAGCGTTCCCCGAACCACACCCGCGGCCGCACCCCCTGCGCCTTGAGCTCGTCGGGCCGGGTGTCGGTGGACTGGGCGAACAGTTCGATGCGGGTTTCCGCCCACAGTTGGTGGCCGAAGAAGTACGGCGAGTTGGCGCCGACGGCCAACTGCGGACCGGCGAGCACCTGCGCGGCGTTCCAGTTGTCGGCGAACCCCGACGGCGAAACCTGCAGGTGCAGTTGCATGCTGGTGCACGCGGACTCCGGGGCGATGGTCTCGGCGTACATCGACAGCCGCTCGGGTCCGTCGATGTCGATCAGGATGTCCTCGCCGCGGGCGGTGAAGATCGAGTCGTTGAGCACCCGGTACCGCGTCGAGTCGCTCATCCAGTCCTCGGCGAGGTGCTCGGGCATCAGCGTGGGCAGGATGCCGATCATCACGATGTGGGTGCCGCCGCGGGTCGCCTTCTCCTCGGCGGCATTGAGGCTGGTCCGGATCTCGTTTTCGAGTTCCAGGGCCGAGCGGCCGGGCAGCGGCCGCGGCGGGACGTTGAATTCGATGTTGTAGGCGCCCAATTCGGTCTGGTAGGCCGGGTCGGCGATGGAGGCCAGCACGTCGGTGTTGGTCATCGCGGGTTGATACCCGTCGTCGACAAGATTGCACTCGATCTCCATCCCGGTCAGCGGCCGGTCGAACTCGAAACTCGATTGCGCCAGCATGGTTTCGAAAACGTCCAGGCACTGCTGCACCTTGCGTCGGTACTCCTGCCGGTGCGCGCGGGTGTAGGTGGTGTCCCTGACTTGTTCGCCCACGCCTCGATGTTATGGGCTGACGTCCCGGTTGGGGGTGATGTCGCCGTTGCGGGCGATCCGGCCGCCGCGGTAGACCATCATGGACCTGGCACCGACGGCGGTAGGAGACATGTTGGCTGACTTTGTTGCGGCGATCGACCAGGGCACCACCAGCACCCGCGCGATGATCTTCGACCATTCGGGACGCGAGGTCGGCCGCCATCAGCTCGAACACGAACAGTTGCTGCCCCGCGCCGGTTGGGTAGAACACAACCCGGTGGAAATCTGGGAGCGCACCGTATCGGTGTTGGCGACCGCGCTCAACAACACCAAGCTCGGCGCCGGCGACCTGGCTGCCCTGGGCATCACCAATCAGCGGGAGACCGCGTTGGTGTGGGACCGGCGCACCGGCCGCCCGCTGTACAACGCGATCGTCTGGCAGGACACCCGCACCGACAGCATCGCGGCCGCGTTGGACCGCGACGGGCGTGGCGACGTGATCCGCCGCAAGGCCGGGCTGCCGCCGGCGACGTACTTCTCCGCGGGCAAGCTGCAGTGGATCCTGGAGAACGTCGACGGTGTCCGGGCCGCCGCCGAGCGGGGCGACGCGATCTTCGGCACCCCGGACACCTGGGTGTTGTGGAACCTGACCGGCGGACCGCACGGCGGGGCGCACCTCACCGACGTCACCAACGCCAGTCGCACCATGCTGATGGATCTGGAGACGTTGGACTGGGACGACGAGCTGTTGTCGTTCTTCGGCATCCCCCGGCAGATGCTGCCGCGCATCGCGTCGTCGTCGTCCCCGGAACCGTACGGGGTGACCCAGGGCGCCGGGCCGCTGGCGGGCGCCATTCCGGTGACCGGCATTCTGGGCGATCAGCAGGCGGCGATGGTCGGTCAGGTGTGCCTGTCCGCGGGGGAGGCCAAGAACACCTACGGCACCGGCAACTTCCTGCTGCTCAACACCGGCGAGCAGATCGTGCGGTCCGAGAACGGATTGCTCACCACGGTCTGCTTCCGCTTCGCCGACGCGAAACCCGTTTACGCGCTGGAGGGTTCGATCGCCGTCACCGGCTCGGCCATCCAGTGGCTGCGGGACCAACTCGGCATCATCTCCGGCGCGGCGCAGAGCGAGGCGTTGGCGCGGCAGGTCGAGGACAACGGCGGCGTGTACTTTGTGCCGGCCTTTTCCGGGTTGTTCGCGCCGTACTGGCGTTCGGATGCCCGGGGCGCGATCGTGGGACTCTCGCGGTTCAACACCAACGCCCATCTGGCGCGCGCCGCGCTGGAGGCGATCTGCTACCAGAGCCGCGACGTGGTGGACGCGATGGCGGCGGACTCGGGGGTACGCCTCGAGGTGCTGAAGGTCGACGGTGGGATCACCGCCAACGATCTGTGCATGCAGATCCAGGCCGACGTGCTCGGTGTCGAGGTAGTGAAACCCGTTGTGGCGGAGACGACTGCGTTGGGAGCGGCCTACGCCGCCGGGCTGGCGGTGGGCTTCTGGTCGGACCCCGACGAGTTGCGGGCCAACTGGCAAGAGGACAAGCGCTGGGCACCGGAATGGACCGACGAACAGCGCGCCACCGGGTACGCGGGCTGGCAGAAGGCCGTGCAACGCACCCTGGACTGGGTCGACGTCGAGTGAGTCCCCGGCGCACCGAAATCAGGTGCGGCGGAACGCAAATGCGACGGCGACGGCGGCTGCGGCGGTGAGCCCCGCCGCGATCGCCGCGGTGGGGGCGATCCCCGAGTCGAAGGCCACCCGGGCCGACTCGAGCAACCGCTCACCGAGGGCGGGCGGCAACTCCTCGGCCACCGACACGGCCCCGCCGATACTCTCCCCGGCGGCGTGGCTGTGGGCGGGCGACAGCTTGGCGGGAACCTCGACGTTCGCGCGGTAGAAGGCGGTGAAGATGGTGCCCAGCGTGGCCATGCCGACGACGGCGCCCAACTCGTAGGCGGTCTCGGAAACCGCAGACGCGGCACCGGCTTTCGCGGCCGGCACCGAACTCACGATGGTGTCGTTGGACACGGTCTGCGAGACCCCGACGCCCAGTTCGAGCACCACGAACGACGCGATGATCGCGACCACCGTCAGGTCGTGGCGGAACACCAGGATCATCAGGAACCCCGTCGAGACCAGCACCAGCCCGGCGATGATCAGCGTCCGCGGGGCGAACCGGCGGGACAGCCGAACCACCGCCAGGCCGCCGGCCACCGACATCAGCGCGCCGGGCAGGGTGACCAGCCCGGCGATCAGCGGTGAGAGGCCGAGCACCAGCTGCAGGTGCTGGGAGATGAAGAACAAGAAGCCGATCAGGCCGACGATCGACAGGAAGTTGGCCAGGATCGAGGAGCTGAACGGGCCGTAGGCGAACAGCGTCATGTCGAGCATCGGTGTGGCGCTGCGGTTCTGCCGGCGCACGAACCACACCCCGGTGCCGATGCCGAGCGCGAACGCCGCAACCGTGACCGCGGACAACCCGTCGTGCGCGGCGACCTTGATGGCCCAGACGAACGGCAGCATGGCGACGAATGCCAGCGTCACGCTGATGAGGTCCAGCGGACCCGGGTTGGGGTCGCGGGATTCGGGCACCACGCGCGGCGCGAGAATCAGCAGCGGCAGCAGGATCGGAATCGCCACCAGGAACACCGCGCCCCAGTGGAAATGCTCGAGCAGGACACCGCCGACGATCGGTCCCAGCGCGGAACCGGCGGTGAAGCAGGATGCCCAGATGGCGATGGCCAGCCGGCGCGCGGAGGCTTCGGTGAAGATGTTGCGGATCAACGACAGCGTCGGCGGCATCAGCATGGCGCCGAACACGCCGAGCAGCGCACGCGCCGCGACCAGGGTTTCGGCGGTGGGAGAAAACGCGGCGACCGCGGAGGCCACCGCGAACCCGGTGGCGCCGATCAACAGCAGGCGGCGCCGGCCGATGCGGTCGCCGAGGCTGCCCATCGGCACCAGCAGCGCGGCGAGCACCAGGGAGTACACGTCGACGATCCAGAGCTGGGTGGTGGCCGGCGGCCGGAAGTCCTCGGCGATCGCGGGCAGCGCGAAGGCCAGCACGGTGTTGTCGATCGCCACCAGCAGCACCGGCAGCATCAACACCGCCAGCGCGACCCAGGCGGTGCGCGGGGTGGTATCCGGCGACGCCGCGGAATCGGCGGCGTCGAGTCGGCTGGACATGCGGTGACTCCTGAAAGGCTGAGGTGTACTCAGCCGGGGTTGATGGCGCCCTCGGTGAGGGTGGTCATGATGGCGTCGACGATCTGATGACGCGGGGTGCCGTCCTGCTGCGCCGACTCGAACCCGGCTTGCAGTAGCGCCCAGAATGCGCGGCGCACCCACCCCGGCGGGGTGTTGGCGCGGTCGGCGCAGGCGCGGTTCAGCACTTCGATGACGGCCTCGTCGCCGGTTTCGAGGTGGGCCAGCAGCTCGGGATCGCCCAGGACCGCGGGGTCGACGTAGATGTAGGCGACGATGGGCCCCAACTCGAGCTGGGATTCGACGACCCGGCGCAGGGCTGCGACGGGCGGACCGCTCAGGGGATCGGCCTCGGCGATTGCGGCATTGCTGATCGCGTGGACGTGGATCGCCAGGGCGCGGATCAGGTCGGCGCGCTCGGGGAAGTACCGGTGCAGCGTGCTGCGGCCGACCTCGGCGGCATCGGCGATGTCCGACAGCGAGGCCGCCGGCGTCGCAGACAGCACCGACATGGCGGCATCGAGGATCGCCTTCCTCGTGCGGCCGCGCACCCCGGTCTCTACGTTCACGAGGAGGAAATCTACCACCATTGGGCCAAAATGGGACAGTGGTGTCTCATTTCACAAGCGGGTGCCCAGGTGAGGCGGGCTGTGGGGTGAGGCGGGCTTTGGGGTGGGGAGTGCGAGGAGTGGGGCGAGTAGATGTGCGAGCTGTGCGCCCGGGAGACCCGCCCTGGCGAGCTACCTGATCGGCGCGCCTTGCCGGCGTCTACCTCAAGCGCCGAGATTGCAGCCAGGGCTGTGCCTGTCGCGCAGCCACGACCCTGGCGGCATTTTCGTGGGGCGGATGCTCTGGTCGGTTGGGCCGCAATCAAGCTGGCGGGACGAAGCCACCCGAAGGTGGGCCCGACGGCGGCGGCGACGAGTCGGGCGCTGTGGGGGAGCTCGCTCCGGCTGATGGGTGTGGCGCTGTGGGGGCGGGTGCTCCGGCGGACGAGGGCGGTGCTGCTGGATAGGACACCCCCGCTGGGTAGGACGCCCCCGCTGGGTAGGACGCCCCCACGGCGTAGGGCGGCATCGGCGCTGCGGGGGGATGGGTCGACGGCGCCCACCCGGTTGGCGCGACAGCCGGAGAGGCGGCTCCGGGGTAACCCGCCGCCGCTCCCGGATAACCCGCCGGCACCGCTCCCGGATAACCGCCCGGGGCGGCCGCGGGATAACCCCGCGCGGTCAGCCGGGCCAGCTCCCGGCGATGCCGCTCGGCGAGCACCGCGGCCAGCATGTGCTGCGGCGGTGTCCCCGGCGGAGGCGGCGGCGAAATCCGGGCGGCCACCTCCCCGGCGATGCGGGCCGCCATCTGATCGCGCAGCGGCGCATCGAGTTGATGTGCGCGGGAAAGGAATTGCCGGGCCAGCTCGGCCTGCTCGACACCCAGGCCGGACAGTTGCAGCGTGCTCGCCCACCAGGCCAGCGGCGGCGGCATGGCCGGCGGGGGCGCAAGCTTGGGTCCGCGTTCGCTGATCACCACGGTGCCGGCGAAGATGTCCCCGATCCGTTTGCCCTTGCGGGACAACAGGCTGCAGATCACCGCCGGTGCGCCGGTGAGCATCCAGATCTCGACCACACCGGCCAACGCGCGAAACAGCGCCTGCCGGAACCGTTCCGGGCCGCCGTCGTCGGACACCACGCGCAGGCCCATCGCCATCTTGCCCAGCGTGCGCCCGCGCGTCGCGGTCTCGAAGATCAGCGGGTAGCCGACCAGCACCAACACCGTGAAGATGATGAGCACCGACGCCGACAGCGCCGGGTCGAACTGCAGCAGCGTCACCGCCCACAGGCCCACGCCCAGCAGATAGCCCAGGATCATCACGCTGATGTCGATCAGCGAACTGATGGCGCGCACCGGCAACTGAGCGATCTGCACGTCGAGGACCACCGCGTCACCGGTGACCACCGCGTCTGTAGGCGTGCCGGACATGGCAGCGACGCTACTAGACTTCGCCGAGTGGACGTCGACGCATTCGTGGTGGCTCACCGCCCCACCTGGGACCGGCTGGAATACCTGGTCAAGCGTCGCAACAAGCTCACCGGCGCCGAGGTCGACGAACTGGTCGATCTGTACCAGCGCGTCTCGACGCACCTGTCGATGGTGCGCTCGGCCTCCTCGGACTCGGCGCTGGTCGGCCGGCTGTCGACGCTGGTGGCTCGCGCCCGCTCCGCGGTGACCGGGGCGCACGCTCCGCTGTGGAGCGAGTTCCGCCGCTTCTGGACGGTGTCGTTCCCGGTGGTGGCCTACCGCTGCTGGCGCTGGTGGCTGGGCTCGGCGGTCGGGTTCACCGTCGTCGCGGTGCTCATCGGCGTCTGGGTGGCGACCAACCCCGAGGTGCAGGCGACCATCGGAACCCCCAGCGACATCGAGCAATTGGTCAACCACGACTTCGAGTCGTACTACAGCGAGAACCCCGCCGGGTCGTTCGCGCTGCGGGTCTGGGTCAACAACTCGTGGGTCGCGGCCCAGTGCATCGCCTTCGCGGTGCTGCTGGGGCTGCCGATCCCGTATGTGCTGTTTCAGAACGCCGCCAACGTCGGCGTGGCCGGCGGGCTGATGTTCGACGCCGGCAAGGGCGGCCTGTTCTTCGGCCTGCTCACCCCGCACGGCCTGCTCGAGCTGACGGCGGTGTTCCTGGCCGCAGCCGCCGGGATGCGGCTGGGCTGGGCGGTGATCTCGTCGGTGGACCGGCCCCGAACCCAGGTGCTCGCCGAACAGGGCCGCGCCGTCGTGGCGGTGGCCATCGGGCTGGTCGCGGTGCTGCTGATCTCGGGGCTGATCGAGGCCTTGGTGACGCCCTCGCCGTTCCCGACGTGGGTGCGCATCGCGATCGGGGTGCTCGCGGAGGCGGCGTTCCTGGCCTACGTCATCTACTTCGGCCGACGCGCGGTGGCCGCCGGCGAGACCGGCGACGTCGCCGACGCCCCGGACTACGTGCCGACCAGATAGCTCAGAGCCGGCCGCTGGCCTTCATCGCCAGATAGCGGTCGGCCAGCGCGGGAGCCAGGTCATCGGGTGCGGCGTCGACCACCTCGACGCCACTGTTTCGCAGCCGGGCCGCCAACGCGCCGCGGTCGTTGCGGGACTTCTCCGCCGCGGCCGCGTCGTACACCTGCGCGGCATCGGCGCGCCCGGCGGCGAGCTCGTCGACCCGTGGATCGCGGACCGCGGCGACGATCACCTGGTGCTTGGTCGACAGCTGCGGCAGCACGGGTAGCAGGCCCTCGTCCAACGCCGAGGCGTTCAGGTCCGTCAGCAACACCACCAGCGCCCGCCGGCGCACCCGGCGCTGCACTGCGGAAACCGTTGCGGTGAAATCGGATTCCACCAAGGCGGGTTCCAGCGGCGCCATCGCCTGCACCAGCTGCGCCAGCAACTCGGTGCGTGAGGCGCCGACGACGGCCGCGCGGCTGACCCGGTCGTGGGCCAGGAAATCCACGTGGTCGCCGGCCCGCGTGGCCAGCGCGGCCAACAGCAGCGCGGCGTCCAGCGACCAGTCCAGGCGCGGCCAGCCGCCGGGGTCGCCGGCGGTCGGATCCACCCCGACGCGCCCGGCCGAGGTGCGGCCGGTGTCGACGACGATCACCACCCGTCGGTCCCGCTCCGGACGCCAGGTGCGGACGACGACGTCGTTGCGCCGGGCGGTGGCGCGCCAGTCGATGGAGCGCACGTCGTCGCCGACGACATACTCGCGCAGCGAATCGAATTCGGTGCCCTGCCCGCGGATCAGCACCGGCACCATGCCGTCCAGTTCGCGCAGCTTGGCCAGCCGGGACGGCAGATGCTTGCGGGACAGGAACGGCGGCAGAATCCGCACTGTCCAGGGCGCCTGCTGCGAGCGCTGCCGCCCAGCCAGGCCCAGCGGGCCCAGCGAGCGCGCGGTCACCGCCGCCGAGCTCTGGTCCCCGCGCCGGACCGGCCGCAACCGGGTCTGCACCAGTTCGTTCTCGCCGGCCGCGATGTTCACCGCCGTACGCGTCGGTTCGGCGCGAGCACTGGGCGGCCAGGCGTCCCGCACCCAGCCGCGGAACCGGCGGGCGCCGTGGTTGTGGATCTGCAGGCCGACGTGCACCGGTTCGCCCAGCCGCGCCGAGTTGTCGCCGCCGCGCGTGAGCGTCAGCGCCCGCGGGCTGGCGGCCAACGCCAGATCGGCGGCGACGGCGGCCAGCAGCAGTGCCAGCAGGATCGCGAAAGCCGTTGCCGGCCAGGGAGACAGCGCGACGGGAAGCACTCCCAGCAGCGCCAACAGGCCGGTGCGGCCGGTCAGGACCACTAGCGCGGGACCGGGACGGCGGCCAGGATTCCGTCGAGGACGCCGTCGGGGGTCGCGCCTTCGAGCTCGGATTCGGGCCGCAGCGCGACCCGGTGCCGCAGGGTGGGCCGCGCCATGGCCTTGACGTCGTCCGGGGTCACGTAGTTCCGGCCGGACAGCCAGGCCCAGGAGCGGGCGGTGTTCAGCAGGGCCGTCGCACCGCGCGGCGAGACGCCGAGTTGCAGCGCCGGCGAATGCCGGGTGGTGCCGACGATGTCGACGATGTAGCCGAGGATCTCGTCGGCGACGAACACCTCGCGCACGGCGTCCCGCCCGGCGGCGAGGTCGGCGGGACTGGCCACCGCCCGCAGCGACGACAGATCCCGCGGGTCGAAACCCTGGGCATGCCGGGTGAGGATGGCGATCTCCTGATCCCGCGGCGGCAACGGCACATTGAGCTTCAACAGGAAGCGGTCGAGTTGTGCCTCGGGCAGCTGGTAGGTGCCCTCGTACTCGATCGGGTTCTGGGTGGCCGCGACGATGAACGGATCCGGCAGCGGCCGGGCCTCGCCGTCGACGCTGACCTGACGTTCCTCCATGGCCTCCAGCAGCGCGGCCTGGGTCTTCGGCGGCGTCCGGTTGATCTCGTCGGCCAGCAGCAGATTCGTGAACACCGGGCCGGGCCGGAAGGTGAACGCCGCCGTGCGGGCGTCGTAGATCATGGAACCGGTGACGTCGCCGGGCATCAGGTCCGGCGTGAACTGCACCCGCTTGAACTCCAGCTGCAGCGCCGCCGCCAGCGCCCGGACCAACAGGGTCTTGGCGACCCCGGGCACGCCCTCGAGCAGGACGTGGCCGCGGCAGAGCAGCGCGACGACCAGTCCGCTGACCACCGCGTCCTGTCCGACGACGGCCTTGGCGATCTCGGCGCGCAGGTCCAGCAGCGCAGTGCGGGCGGCGTCCGCGGCGGCGGAGGCCGGCGGTGCCTGGGAGGGCTGTGTCACGTGTGTGCGACCTGCCTTTCGATGTCGTCGAGGGCGTTAGCCAGATGTACCAGATCCTCGTCGGTGACCGGCGCCGGACCGAACAGCGCGTACTGCACCAGCTGCGGATCCAGGCCGGGTGCGCGTTTGGCGGTGTTCTGCACGATCGCGGCCACCAGGGCGGCCGGTGCGGTGCCGGGGCCCAGGCCCAGCCGCGGGGTCAGGCGCTGCAGCGCCGCGGTGCGCAGTGCGTCGGCGGCCTGCGCGCGGGCGCGTCGGGAGCGGTAGAGCCGGCCGCGGCCCTCCACCGTTTCCGAGGCCCGCACCACCACGGGAAGCCGCTCGGCGACCAGCGGGCCCAGCCGCCGTCCCTTCCACAGGGCCACCAGGGCGACCGCGAGGCACAGCTGCCAGACGATCCAGTGCACCCGGTCGGGGATCAGATCGGTGATGCTCGCGGCGCCGCTGTGGTCGCCCTCGGGCTGTTGCGGTGCGTACCAGATCAGCCGCGGGTGCACGCCGGCCAGGTTCATCGCCAACGCGGCGTTGCCCTCGCGCAGCAGCGTGGAGTTGGTCATGAAGTCGGCGGTGCCGACCACGGTGACGGTGCGCTGCCCGTCGTCGTAACGCACCAGCGCGCCGTCGTAGCAGCGGGTCAGGTCGGGGCCGTCCTCGACGGCCTCGTAGGTGACGGTGGGGCCCAGTCGGGCCGATCCGGCCCGAACGGCTTCTCGCAGAGCGCAGTTGGGCTCACCGCCCATGGTGGATTCCGTCGACTCGGTGATGCCGGGCGCCAGCACCTCCCGGGTTCGCGACGTCGGCGCGATGAGCAGCAGATCGGCGGGCGCGTCGGCCAGCGCGTCCAGCAACTCGTCGTCCCACAGGTAGTAGGTCTGCGCGACCATCAGCAGCGCGTCGGGGCCGGCCAGCGCGGCCGCTTCGGCGGCGGTCTCGGCGACCTGCACGCGGACGCCCTGCTCGCGCAGCAGGGTGGCCAGGGCGTGGGCGCCCTCGGGGCCGGTGGCGGCGGGATCCATGCGTCCACCCAGACGGGGGGCCGTGAGCCAGGCGGTGATGACCGACAGCACGATCACGGCGACCGCCGCCAGGGCGACCCAGCGCCAGGTGCGGCTGCGCGTGGCCGGACGCGGTGCGGTCACGGCGGTCACGGGATCTCCGCCCACGTCGTCGGAGCGGCACCGGCCTGCGCCGGAACGCGAGGGCCGCCGGGACGGGTGCGCAGGTGGTCGTCCAACCGGACCAACAGCCCATAGGACTCGGGCGTGCCCGGCCGCTCCCCGAAGGTCACATCGTTGAACACCGTTGCGGCGTCGATGAATTCACCGGACAGCTCGGGCATGGCGGTGCCGGCGGCTCGCGCCAGTTCCAGTGAGGTTCGGCCGGGCACGGCGTCCAGAACGCCGGTCTCCTCGAGGTGGCGCGCGATCGCGCGGAGTCGGTGGCGGATGGCCGCCGCCCAATCGCCGGCGGCGGCGTACTGCTCGGCGGTCGCGCGGTGGGCGGCGGCGCTCAGCTCCGCCGTGCCGAACAGCGCCATGTCACCGTTGCGGTTGGTGTGCATGGTGTTCCGGGCGACGCGGACCGCGACGACGACGGCCACCGCGACCAGGATCACCAGCACGGTGAGGGTGAACCAGCCGCCGGGGACCATCGACCCGGTGTCGACGATGCGGTAGATCACGTCGTTCAACCATTCGCTGAGTTGTTCGGACAGCGTCGGTTTCGGATAAATGGGCTTGCTGAGCTCGTTCTGGGCGAGCTCGTGGGCGGTGTCGCGGTCGACGTCTACTTCAGCCACAGAGGAGCCTCAGTGCCGGGTCAGCCAGAGGTGGTCGGTGGACTGCGGGTTGGCGGGGTCGGCCACCGCACCGGTGCGCAGCACCAGGTCGAACGCCTCGGCGCGGATGCGTCGGTCGGTGTAGAGCAGCACGACGACGCCGGCCGCGAACGGCGTCGTGATGATCTGCCCGATCACGGCGCCGACGCTGGCCAGCGCCATGGCGATCAGGAATGACGCGGAGTCGCCGACGACGGCGCCGCCCAACGCCGCGGCGAACATGAACGGCACCGCGACGGCCATCGACACCAGGTAGGTCACCACCCGGGTGAGCAGCCAGATGCCGAAGACGCGCCAGAAGTCCCGTCGGATCAGTGCGAAGGACCGGGCGATCGAGGCCAGCACGGGCTGGCGCTCCAGCACCACGATGGCGGGCGCGAAGGAGGTGACGACCGAGATCCACAGCGCGGCCGCGACGCCGAGCAGCCCGAGCGGAATGCCGACCGCGGCGCCGGCCAGACCGCCGCCGGCCGCCGTGGCGGCGACGATGACCACGACGGTGACGAAGACCACCGCGATCGCCGCCAGCGTGATGAGCAGGGTGACCCCGATCAGCGGCAGAAGCCGGTCCCGGATGCGCTGCCAGGTTTCGCCGATGGTGATGCCGGAGCCGAAGACGGCCCGACCCACGATGACGGTCAGCATGCCGGTGAGCACGATCGCCGCCAGGGCGCTGATCAGCATGCCGGGGAGTTCGGTCCACACGCTGTCGATGACGGCGACGTCGAAGGCGATGCTCTCCGGGTCGGTGTCGGCCAGGTCCCGCATGGGGCCGATCTGCAGCAGCAGCGCGATGGCCTGGGTGACGATCACGACCAGCGCCGTCAGGCCCAGCGTGGCCTTGGGGTTCGCCCGGATGAAGCCGACCGCACCGTTGTAGATGTCGCTGAGGGTGAGCGGCCGCAGCGGGATGATGCCGGGGCGCAACTCCAGCGGTTGCGGCGGATAGCCCGGCGGCGGGTAGCCGGGAGGCGGTGGGTAGCCGGGCGGCGGCGGGCCGCCGTATCCCGGTGGCGGTCCGGGTGGCGGACCGAGCGGGGCGGTATAGCCGGGCGGCGGGTAGGACGGATACCCGGGTGGCGGGCCGGACCCGGGTGCCGCCGGCCCCTGCGGATACTGCGGCGGCCAACCCTGCCCCATCGGCGGCATGCTCACCCGGCGCTTCCCCTGTCGTTCGCTCGACTACGTTTCCGACCAGTCTGGCATGCCGCGGCCATGCCGGTCACAGCAAATGGGTCCGCGGCGTAGCGTCGTAGCCATGTCTGAGCTGAAGAACCGCCTGCGCGCCGACCTGACCGCCGCGATGAAGGCGCAGGACAAGCTGCGCACCGCCACCTTGCGGCTGGTGTTGGCCGCAATCCAGAGCGAGGAAGTGGCCGGCAAGCAGTCGCGCGAGTTGTCCGACGACGAGGTGATCAAGGTGCTGACCCGCGAGTCCCGGAAGCGGGGGGAGGCCGCGCAGATCTACGTCAGCAACGGCCGCGGGGAGATGGCTGCCAACGAGCGCGCCGAAGCCAGCGTCATCGACGAGTATCTGCCCACCCAGCTCAACGACGACGAGCTGGCCAATGTGGTGAACACGGCGATCGCCCAGGTGGCGGAGGCCAACGGGGAGGCGCCCGGGATGCGGCAGATGGGCCAGGTGATGAAGGCCGCGACCGCGATCGCCGGCGGCAAGGCCGACGGGGCGCGCATCTCGGCGTTCGTCAAAGATCGACTCTGAACGCCGGGGGAACCGTCAGGGCGCGGTCAGACCGCGGCGTGTGACAGTTCAGCGAAGGCGCGACGCTCGACGAGCAGCGGCACGAAATCGCGGATCTTGCTATCGGAGAAGCGGTCCCGAGCTTGCTCGACGGCCGCGACAACAGCGGTGGGGGGGAGCTGGGCAAACTCGTCGATCAGCCGTCGCTCGACGTCCGAGAGCAGCTCAGCTTCGGTCCTCTTGGCCATAACCGAAAGTATCGGTGAACGGGCGGTGGCGAGCAAATGTTTCGAGGAAGTGTCACGAACGCCACAGTGCCTCCTGGGATGTGGTGGCGATCAGGGTCCGGTCGGTGTTGTAGAGCGAGCCCCGCACCAGGCCGCGGGAGTCGCTGTTGTTGACCGGGTCCACGTCGTAGCGATGCCACTGGTGGGGGTCGAAAGCGCGGTGAAACCACACCGAGTGGTCCAGGCTGGCGGCGAACCCGTCCGCCGGCAGTTCTGGAGGGCGCGCCACCGGCACCGGCCCGAAGTCCGACATGAACGCCAGGACACAACTGCGCACCAGCGGGTCATCCTCGATCTCGTCGCGGGTGCGGATCCAGAACGGCGGGATCGCGAACTCGGAGGTGTCGTCGGGCATGGTCCGGATCTCGAAGTAGTCGGCGAAGTCGATGCTGGGGTCCTTGGCGACCGCGTCCTCCAGACCCACGGTGACGACCGGCGGGGGATGCCGATCGGCGCCGGGCTCCGGCAGGTGAAACGACGCGATCATCTCCAGGATCACCGCGCCGTTCTGGACCGCGGTGACCCGGCGGGTGTCGAAGGAGCGGCCGTCGCGGGTGCGTTCCACCTGGAACTCGACGGCGACGCCGTAGACGCCGCCGCGCACGAAGTACAGGTGGAGCGATTGCGGGAGTTTGACCGGGTCGACGGTGGCGCCCGCGGCGCCGAGCGCCTGGGCGGCGATGAGACCGCCGAACAGCCGCGGCTCGTTGCCGAACACCTGCGCCTGGGGCGACACGAAGGTGTCCCTGTCGCGGTCGAACTGCAGCAGCTGCGCGATCCAGCTCTTCTTGGCACCGGCCATGACGGCTGACCTTATCGGGTCAGGTGCGCGCCATGGACCGCGGCAGGCGGGACCGCGAGCGGAACGGCCAACGGCTCGGGCTCGACGGGACCGGCGTTGGCATGGGATTCTTTAATGCATATTCTGTGGTGGATCAACTCCCGCTGAAGAGAGAACTCCATGGCTAGGCTGGGCCTGACCGTTCCGTTCCAAAGTGACACGCTCGCAAGGCAAGCCGGCATTCTCGATGCGGTGGCGCCGCATGGTTTCACCGACCTCTGGTCGGCGGAGGCGGCCGGCTCGGATGCCTTCACCCCGCTGGCCGCGGCCGCGGTGAGCCACCCCGAATTCCGGCTGGGGACCGCGATCGTGCCCGCGTACACGCGTGGGCCCGCGCTCTTGGCGATGTCGGCCGCCGCGCTGGCCGAGCTGGCGCAGTCACCGATCGCGCTCGGAATCGGCTCCAGCTCCGATGTGATCGTCGAAAAGTGGAACGGGCTGGAGTTCCACGCCCCGTATCAGCGAGTTCGGGATGTCGCGCACTTCCTGCGTCGCGCGTTCACCGGTGAGCGGGTCGAGATGGAGTGTGCCAGCTTCTCGATCAAAGGTTTTCGGCTCGAGCGTGTCCCGGAACGGGTGCCGAAGCTGCTGATCGCCGCGCTGCGCCCGGGGATGCTCCGGTTGGCGGCCCGAAGCGCCGACGGCGCGATCGTCAATTGGTTGTCGGCCACCGATGTGCACCGCGTCGCCGGTGTCGTCCGGGACATCGCTCCCGACGCCGAAATCGTGGCGCGCCTCTTCGTCATTCCGAGCACCGACGTCGCCGCTGTGCGTGCCACCGCCAAGCGGACCATCGCCGCATATCTGAACGTCCCGGTGTACGCGGAGTTCCATCGGTGGCTGGGACGCGGTTCGGTGCTGGAACCAATGTGGACCAGCTGGCACAACGGCGACCGCAAAGGGGCGCTGGAGGCGATACCCGACTCCCTGGTCGACGAGTTGTTCTTGTACGGCACCCCCGCCGAAATCGCCGACCGGGTCCGCGAGTACGCGCACGCCGGCGTCGACACCCCCATCCTCGCGGTGCTCCCCGCGCAGGGCGTCAGCGAACTGCGCCCGAGCGACGTCGCCCAGATCGGTGCCGCGTACGCGACACTCAACTAGGAACCGCCGGGACGCTATCCGAGCGACAGATGGTGGGCAGTCATCGCAAGCCGTAGTTGCGCCTCGTCGATGTTGTTGGCCTGCAACGGGATCGATGCGGCCACAAACTGGTCAGGCCGAACGAGATAGACGCGGTCGCGCCGCAACCGGCCGTGCTCGTCGGCACCGAAGTGGTGCGGCCCCTCGATCCAGTCCGGTAGCTCCGGGCGCGCCGGGCTGCCGGTGCCGTAGCAGTGCAGCTGCCACGTCATGGTCCGCAGGGCCTGCTGGTTGTCGCCGACCGGCGGCAGCCGACGCCCCACCACGGGGTCCTGTGTCCAGCGCGGTCGATCCTCGACGTAGCGATAGCGGATCCGGTACTGACCCAGGTAGCCGCCCAGGCGCGCACCCAGCCGCGTCTTCGCGACCCGCGGAACCGCCGTCGCACCCAGGACGGCCATGGCCCGCCGCAGCAGGGCGGGCACGGGGCTGCGGCGTCCGATCACGCCGAACGCCCGGTCGGTGACGTTCACCAGCGTCAGTGCCACCGGCCTGCGTTCGCGTTCGTATCCGTCCAGCGCCGCGCCATCCCGGCGGCCCTGGACCACGTCGGCCAGCAGCACCGCCAGATTGTGGGCGTCCTGCAGACCGGTGTTCATCCCCTGCCCGCCGACCGGGGAGTGCACGTGCGCCGCGTCGCCGGCCAGAAACACCGCACCGGCCCGGAACCGGGCGGCGACCCGATGATGCACCCGGTAGGTGGAGAACCAGTCCACCGCGCCGTGCGTCAGCCCGTACTCGGCGTCGGCGGCCGCCAGCGCCTCGTCCTGGGAGACCTGGTCCTTGTGGGACAGCGCCACCAGCCGGGTGTGACCGCCCGGACCCATCGGAAAGATCACCGCGAACGTCGACTTGCCGATCCGCAGGTTCACCGCCGCCTCGGGCACCCCGCGCACGTCGTGCACGTCGGCGACCCAGAACGTCGCTTCGTCGGTCGTGCCCTCGAAGGGCAGGTTGAGCTGTCGTCGGACGGCCGAGGACGCACCGTCGGCGCCGACACACCAGTGCGCGCGCACCCGCAGCAGCCCACCGTCGTGCTCGAGTAGCGCCTCCACCCGGCCACCGGCCTGCGCGGTGTGGTCCACCAAGTCGATCAGGCGGTGTCGCCAACGGAGGTCACCGCCGCCCGCGACCAGGGCGGTGCTGAGCACTTCCTCGTTGCGGCTCTGCTCGAAGACCTGGACGCCGGGAAAGCGGGTGGCGCCGACCTGTAGCAGCGTGATGTCGGGCCCGGGG
This sequence comes from Mycolicibacterium sp. MU0050, assembly GCF_963378085.1. GTDB lineage: Bacteria > Actinomycetota > Actinomycetes > Mycobacteriales > Mycobacteriaceae > Mycobacterium > Mycobacterium wendilense. Next base: position 279,057 of record NZ_OY726395.1, read on the forward strand.
CTGCGCGGCGAGGCGCCCACCTGTAGTCGGGTCGCTTGGTAGGCGCGGTGCAGCACGGTCTCGGCCAGCCCGAGCTGGTCGTAGATTTCCATCGAGCGGGCGTGCACCGCCAGCGCCCGGGATTCGCGGGTCGGCCCGGACTTGTGGTCCACCACCACCGCGGCGACGCCGCGACGCTGCAGGACCAACCCGGCCATCAGGCCCGTCGGGCCCGCACCGACGACCAGGACATCGGTGTCGACGGTGGGGAGATCGTGGAGACGGACGGTGGTCACCGGTTCATTTTGACTCTCGCGGCGGGCGCTACGGGAGCGATCGCGGCGAACCATCAGTCGAGTTACAAAACCGACCAATTAGTAACGCCAGTCACAATCTTCTGGAGAACCGCACGCGAACCCCTTACCGCTTGGTAACAATGTCGGGTAAGTGTGGGGATGGCTCAGGGGGTAGCCGGTGAGTTTCAGCGATGGGTGGCGCGGTGACGCGCGCGATTCGACCTCGATCATCGACCGGCGCATCGATCAGCTGTTGGCGCTGATCGCCGAGCACAGCCTGGATCCGGTGATCAGCGAGAAGGCCCAGGAGCTGCGGGTGACCCCCGAGCCGAGAGAGGATTGGTCGCAGAAGGCGCTGCAGGCCTTCCACGACATGGCCGTGTTCCTCAGCATGAAGGGCGCCTCGGGCGCCGACGACCCGGTGGGGCGCTGACGGCTCGCTGACTCTGGCCGCCTCGACCAGCCCTCTCGGACGTCGAGGGGAACCGACAACCAAGAAGGCCCCGTTCCGGAAACCGGACCAGGGCCTTCTTTTTGCGATCACACGAGTCGGGGTGGCGGGATTCGAACCCACGACCTCTTCGTCCCGAACTCCACGAACTGGGCGTTTGCCAGGATTGGCTCTGTTGGATGGTTGGAATAAGTCCAGTTCAGGGGGTTGGCGACGTTGGCTCGATGCGGCGGTCGATGAATCTACTGCGGACGCCCTGCGGACGGAGCTGTCTGTGCAACCCCATCGAGAACCAGCTCAATCAGCTTCTCTAGCGGTGGCCTTGCGGATGTGTTCATGCTTCCGGTCGCATCGAGAACCACGGCGGGCTTGCCGGAGTCGTCCCAGTGCAGGCTGATCTTCGACTTCACACCAAGCTCTGAATGGAGCATCCGGCTCGGCTGATACACCTCAGCCTCGACATCAACCTTGCGCAGTCCCGCCAGCGGGCGGAGCCAGCCGCGAGTCGCGGGGGCCGACGAGTCTGTGTCTGCCGGCTTGAGAACTTCCATGCAGCCGAACACGCCTCCCCGAACCCAGTAGAAGGTCAGCAGTGTTTCGCCAGCGTCGGCCGTCATGTTTCGCAGCCCAAACAGGGCGTCAGGAACACCCCTGACCGTGGCACAGAGCGCGTACCAGGTCGCAGTTACTTGGATATCGGTTAGGCCGCTGTCGTGAAACTCGACCGACTCGCGCATCGCGTCCAACACTTCTTGTACCAATACGTCAGCCATAGGGCGTGAGGCTACGCCCGTCCGCAGACAAAATCGTTGAGGCGGAGTCGCGCCCGCCTCCGTGGAACGATTCAGCTCCCGATCAGGTTTGGCGGCCCAGATTTCCCCGGGAAGCGTACAGAGATGCGCGATTGGGCGCGGCCGTTGAAGCTCGTCAGTGTGGGGTAGAGGGTGCCCCGGTCCCCTTGGGGTGGGCCGCGGTGAGGGTCACCAGGTCTCACCGCGGCCCGGTGGCGGGGAAAGGATCAACCCGCCCGGACTGGTCCTCGGTCATCCGGTCCGAGGACTGCCGTTGCTTTTACGAGCCGTCGACGGTGAACTTGCCGATGCGGTCGGGCCGGGTGACGCCCCAGCCGATGCGCCAGGTTGCGCGCAGCTGGACGCCGTCGGAGGCGAACAGGGCGTGCTCGCTGGTGGCCACGCTGACGGGTCCGACCGCGCTGACGATGGCGGTGCGGTCGACGACGAGGCCGTTGCCGGCGGGGATGTAGCGGCTCTTGAGGACGGGCAGGGACAGCAGCATCGGCACGGCGTCGGTGACTCCGGCTCCGACGAGGCTGGCGTTGCTTCCGGATTCGGTCTTGAGTTTCTTCACCTCGGCGAATGCCTGTGGGTGCATGACGATGTGACTCGGGGTGCCGCCGTTGGATTCGATCTCGGCGATGAGGTCAACGAGGATATCGAGGTTGTTGCCGAGCTCGCCGCCGTTGATGATGTTCGAGACGTTGGTCAGGCCGGTTGGGCCGCCGACGTCTGCGATGTAGGAGTTGTCCGCCTTGGACACGAGGTCTCGGGCCACGGACTCGGCGACCTGAGTGGCGGTCTGGGTCTGCCGGAACTGCTCGGACGACAGGTTGACCAGGCGCACCAGCTTCTTGGTGCGGACCTCGAGCTCATCGAGGTCGGGGTCGTCCTCGGTGGCTGGGCTGCCTTCGGCGACGTATGCGGCGCTGTCGGCGTCTTTGACGAATGCGACGCGGACGGCGGGCTGGTCTCCGTCGACGCTGCCGGCCACGGTGCTGGTTTGCAGGATCAGCGCGGGGGCGACGACATCGGGGGCGGGGAAGAACGTCTGATCTGGCCGCCAGGCGTAGTCGGCGGTGCTGGTCGTGATTTGTGCCATTGTGGTCGTCCTTCAGGTAAGCGCAGCCGAAGCAGTGATTTGGCCTTGTGCTCGCTGGCCTGCTGGCCTGGCGGCTGCCCACCTGGGCGATCTGTGCGAGCCCGGTGGCTTCTGCCTGAGCGGGCTCGCACAGATCATTCTACCGCCTGTCCTTCGGCTTGAAGGCGTCGGCGAAGGTGTTGTTGTTTCCTGCCGTGATGCGGTCGCGGCTGGTGACAGTGGAGGTCGATTCGGTTGCGCTGGAAGGTTTCTGCCAGTGGGGTCGGGCAGTCAGGATCTGTGCGACACGCTCGGTCACCCGGTCGGTGTCGACGTTTCCGCTGTCGTCGAGCAGTTCGGTGAGGTCGTCGTTGTCGTGCCAGATGTCGGCGCCGTCGGCGAGGCGCTGGCCGGCGAGGCGTTCGACCTCGGCGCGCTGCATGGCGGTGAGCTGTGTCCGCAGGGTGTCGCGGTCGGCTTCGGCGGCCTGGGCGCGGAGCCGGTACTTCTTGGCTTCGGAGGCCCGGTTGTCGGTATCTGCCGTGTTGTCCGGCGCTTGTGCGTTGTCGACTGGCTCGGTGGTTTCGGTTGGGGTGTCGGGTGTTTCACTCATCGGTGTCGTCCTCGCGGTAGCTGATTTCGATGGATTCGCGTAGTACGCCGAGGATGTTCTCGGGCTGGTCGCCGAGGACGTTGGCGAGCTGGCGGGTCAAAATGGTCGCCATACTGACCGATGCGGACAGCATCATGAGGGCGTCGGTGTGGCTAGATTCGGAGATCAGGGCGTTGGCGGTTTGGTCTCTGGTGTCGTTGAATTCGGCTTCGAGTAGAGCTAGGGCCGAGAGTGTCGCGGCCTGGCGGTCGGGTTTGGTCATGGGGTGTTCCTTTCGATGGTGTCGGCGATTTGGTTGATGAGTGCGGTTGCGGCGGCGGTTGACAGGACGTACTGGCCGACTCGGACTAGGCCGTCGGGTTCTGCCCGGACTTCGGGGTGCTCGTTGCGGCAGGCGAGGCAGATGCCGCTGCGGGCGTGGGTGCGGCGTGTGCGGCATTGGCGGCATCGCCGGTAGGAGGGGCGGCGGGTGGCCATTCAGCCGGCTTTTCTGGCGGGTCGCCCGATTGGCTTCGGGGTGTTGATTTGGCCGGCGACGACTCCGCGTGGGCGTTTGGACTTCGGCAGTGAGTCCACCCATTCGGCGCAGCTGGCCAACGCTGGACAGGTGCGGCACACGTGCTGCGCTGTCTGATAGCGGTATTCGGTGTCCTCGGGGGTTTCGCCGGGAGGGGCGGGGTCGAACGCTTCCCATAGGCCGACGCAGGCGGCGTCGGGGAGCTCTGGCGCCAGGGCCAGGGCGTCGAACAGGTCTTGTGGGGTGAAGTAGCTCATGCTGTCTCCTCGGTTCGGATGATGTTCCAGACCCGTTCGTTGCGGGCCTCGCCGTGCGCGGGCGCCGACTCGATCCGGCCGGAGCGCACCAGGGTTTTGCGGGCGGTGTCACGGTCAATTCCGGCGGCGGTCGCGGCGCAGTAGAAGTGGTCTTGGTCGACGACTTCGGTATTTGCTGGGAGCTTGTCGACGTAGTTGTGAACCCACTGGGTTGCCGAGACGTAGCCGGTCTGGCTGGTGCCGGTGATCGCGTAGGTTCGTGTGCTGCCGGAGCGGTCGATCATCGTGAGCAGTCCGGTGGTGGCGATGGCGTTGGAGATCGATGCCTGGGAGTAGCCGGCGGCCTTCCCTGCCTCCTGCACAGCAAACGAGGTGGTGGTGGTGTCGCCGGCAGATTTGAGGTCGTCTACGAAACGGGCCAGCCACTTCGTGCATGACTCTTTCGACTGCCCGGTTTCGTGTGACCTGCGGGTATCCAGATCAGTGACCGTGGCGGGGTGGTCACGGGTGACCTCCGAGGTCACCCCTGCTGAACTGGGTGTTTCAGGGGTGACCCGGTTGGTCACGGGTGACCCGATCCGGTATCGCACACTGTTGTGCTCGCCCGGGCGCATTGCCACCAGTCCATCGCCTTCCAGCAAAGCGATAGCTTGGTCGAAAAGCTCTCGTTTCTCCCGCTTGCCGAGGCGGCGGCGAAGATCGCCACCGGCTTGCTCTCCGTCGCGTTCAAGCATTCGTAGGATTGAGCGTTTGACGGTTTCCAGGCGGCTGGCGTCGTAAAAGTCCTCACCGGCCGCGCGAGCTACAGCCCGCTCTCGGACCTTTGCTCGTGCGGCCTGGCGGTCGTAGTCGATGACGGCTTGGCGGGTGGCGTCGGACTTGGCCATGATGACCTCGGATAGCTGCCAATCCAGCTCGGAGATGACCGAACGGTGGTCCATTACCGCGAGGGCGGCGGCGACCTTCAGCCGAGTCAGCGTCCGGTGACCGTCGAGGGCGTCGAGTTGGCCGCGCTGGTTGGCCAGCAGTCCTGCCGCGACGTACTGGGCGATGTCCGGAGTGCCGTACTGGATCAATACCTGCCTGTCCGCCAGCGCCCACTCCGGCAGCTTCGTGTCCAGGACGTGGTCTGGCTCAGGGCCGGGCGTATCTGGGATGGAGGGATCGGTGACGGACCCCCACACCATGCGCTGCGGTGTTCCACCACTTACGTCGTCGAGCAGGACGGCCGTGTGGCCGTACTGCGCGCTGATGGACAGGCACAGCCGGTAGGAGTCGGCCGGCACGGATCGAGTCGTTGCCGAGGAAGCGCCCTTGCTGCCCAACCGATCACCAGTCAGTGCCGCCTTGATGGTGGCCCGGGTGTTGTTACCCTGGCCTGCGTTCAACGCGGTGAAGTGGTCGATTTCCGACAGCGTGATGAGTGCGCGGGTGATCCGGTCCTCGGGGTTCTTCGTCTCCTTGAACAGTTCATGGACGCCCTGTCCGGAACCGAGTGCTTCCTCATGAATGTCGGGGGCGGGCCAGACGATGCGCGCCAGCTTGTCAGTGACGCCTTTGCCGGCGCCTGACCGACCGATGAGCACAATGGCCATGTTCAGCGACGCTGGGGCCGGCGGCCCGGGCAACATCACACGGTGACTGGTGGAGACGATTACCCGCAGTAGGACGGCTAGCAGCAGCGCCCATGGGGCTACGTACCGGGCGCGTGCCCATTGGTGAATCAGGTTGAGCTGGTCGGTGGCCGACCAGAATTCGTCGTCGGTCAAGATGCCGCCTTTCGTCGAGCGGACGCAATGGTTCGTTGGATTTCGGTGGTGTCGAGGCCGATCTGGTGGGCGGCGGCCGCGAGAGCGGAGTAGACCGCGGCCGGTGCGGAATCTGCTGCGGCCCGTGCTGCGGCCCAGAAGAGGGTGCCGTTGCGGTTGCCTTCCTGGGCCTCGGCGACGGTCTGGATCAGGCCGTCCCACCGGTCACCAGAAGCTGGGGCCGGCCCGGTGGGTGCCGCGAAGGTGGGTTGCGCGATCAGTGCCAGCAGGTGTTCGGGCAGATCTGCGATAGGCCCGTCGCGGTGCAGCCGGTAGGGCTTGCCGGTGACCGGGTGAATCGAACCGGGTGCGACCAAGTAGCCCTTGCCGCCGACCTTTACGTCGATACCGGGCAAGCTGGGGATCTTGCCGCGCACCGGGCCGGTGTGACGGTAAAAGAAGTGCCACCCGCCCCCACCCGTCCTGCTCGTCAGAGTCGCGTGTTCGGGTCCGAGGCTCAGGGCGGAAACGGTGCCGCCGTTTCTCGGGTCGACGTCGAGCGCGACGACGCCAGTTTGGGTACAGCCCCAGTTGCAGCCCGGATGGCGTTTGGCCCAGGCGGCGATCACGTCCGGGTCGCGGGTGAAGTCCTGCACACCGTGCTTGGTGAGTGGGATCTTCCCGTCGAGCGGTCCCACCGAGAAGCCGTGCTCCAGCATGGTTTCCAGATCGGCGGGGACGCCGGCCCGCGTGGGGCCGGCTCCCTCCGTCGTGGTGGTCACCGCGTGAGTCCCTGCTGGATGTCTGCGGCCCGGACCAGCGCCGCGGCCAGCGACCGAGCAGCGTCGGAGGTCAACCGCAGCTTCTGTTCGACCCATTCGCCGTCCACGTGGTGCTCGGTGACCAACTCGACCCCGTCGTACAGGTGGTCATCCGGTGCGCGCTCACCCGACGTCAACGCACTCGGGTGCGCCGCACTGGTGGCGTATACCGATATGCCTGGAGGGAACTTCTGCCCGTCGAGGGCGAGCAGTTTGACGGTGTGAATGGGCCGGTAGCAGTACGGAATCTCGCAGTCGTGCGCCTCGTCGAAGTCACGCTGGTGGCACCAGACCGAATGAAAGTTGCTCATCGGGTCACCGCCTGGTCGACTTCAAGCGCGGTGCTGGCCTTGTCCAGCGCGTCGGAGGCCCGCCGCAGGTGGTTCAGCGCGACCACAACGTCGGTCACGGCGAACAGCGGCGCCTCGGCGGGCAGCTGCCGCAACACCTCGTTGATGTCCGTGCGCAGCAGGTCGATCCGGTTGACCGCGACATCGAGTCGCTGGGCAACTGTCTCGGGCGGCGCATACGAGGCGCAGAAGCTACAGGTGTCGGCGCCCTCGGTGGGCACCGTGCAGTGCCGGCACTGGGTGGTTGTGGGTACAGTCATTGGAGAGCCTTTCTCTACTTGGTGGTTGAGCGGTTCTGATCGCCCTCGGACGTGGTGGCAGCCACGCCGGGGGCACTTTCCTTTCCGGGCCGAAGGTCTTCGGTCCGGTCTCCCTCGGGCCACAGGCCCAGGTCTTCGTGGGCGGGGTACTCCCGCATCAGGCGGCGCCGCCGCGCTTGGTGGTCTGCTCCTGTTCAGCAATCCACCGCTCGACCTCAGATCGGCGGTAGACCACCCGCCTGCCCAAGGTCCAGCTCGCCGGACCCTCGTTGTTGTGACGCCAGTAGCGCAAAGTCCCCTTCGGAACGCCGGTCATGCCCGACACGGTGTCCGTATCGATGATTGGGTCGTCCACCTGCATACCTTCCTGTAGTGAAGTTGACGCAATGTGCACCAACAGAAGAAACAGTCTCATGAGCTTGCCTTCACGTCAAGCACCATTCACGATGTTCTTGTGGAGAATCCGATCACTCGGCAAGTCGGCGAGCGCGTTGCAGCAGTCAGGGCAGAAATGGGCCTCACGCAAGCTGAGTTGGCTGCCGAGATGACCGTGAGGCTGGGGCGAGAGATCCGGCCGTTGACAATAACCAGGCTCGAAGGAGGGAAACGCCCAATCGGAGTCGACGAGCTTGTCGCCGCCGCAGGGGCTCTAAAGATCAAGCCAGCAGATCTCCTGGATGACAAGGCACTCCCGCTGGGTGCGGTCCGGGCAATGAGTGCCGCTCAGAGTTTGGCGCGAGCATCGAATGAGGTGGAGCGGGCCGTCCGAGAGTGGACTTGGGCACATGTACGGATGGAAGCCATCCTTCGCAACCCGACCGTGCTGGAAGAACTTTCGCCACAGTCGAGGACGTGGCTCAAGATCGTCGCGGCTGAAGATCTGGGCCGACTGGTCGAGGCGGCCGAGGAAGAGGCGATTCAGAGCGTCCATACCTACGACGAAGGGGCCGCCGATGGCTCAGACGCGTAATCGTCGTGCGGGTGTCGAGGACCGCTGGCACCGACTCGGCGTAGGAACGCCCTGTACCGACAAGGGCCACGGGAAACTCGGCACACTGGTGGAGAGCGCCAACCACGGCAGGGGAAAACGTTGGCGCGCAAGGTATGTCGACGCTGAAGGCCGCGAAGTAGCCAAGGGATTCGCGCGCAAAGCTGACGCCACGAACTGGCTGGAAGACGTCACCTCAACCATCGTCACCGGCACCTACGTAGCCCCCGGTGCCGGTGCTGTGACGGTGGGCGACATGCACGCGCAATGGCTCAAGACCCAAGCCCACGTGAAAGATTCGACCAAAGCGGCCAGGGCGTCGGCATGGGCCGTTCACGTTGAGGAACGGTGGCAAGGCGTCGCCGTCGCAGACGTGCAAACCTCGACGGTGCGCGCCTGGGTCAACGAGATGACCGAGGCGGGTTCAGAAGCCCCGACTATAGAGAACGCGCTCGGCGTGCTGCGGATGATTCTCGCGCTGGCCGTCGAGGACCGCCGCATCCCGCGCAATCCGTGCGACACGGTGAAAGCACCCAGGCGGAAACACTCCAAGCGGGCCTACCTGACGCACCAGCAGGTCGCCGAATTGGCCGGGTCGATGGCCCGTGACGGCCTGGTGGTCAAGTTCCTCGCCTACACCGGCCTGCGGTACGGGGAGATGGCAGCATTGAAGGTGCAGGACTTCGACATGCTGCGCCGACGCGTCAACGTCAGAGAGTCGGTCACCGAGGTCGTCGGCAAGCTCACCTGGTCCACACCGAAGAACCACGAGCGCCGCTCGGTGCCGTTCCCTCGGTTCCTCGTTGCGGAGCTGGCTGCGCGCATGGAGGGCAAGGCCCGTGAGGATCTGGTGTTCTCCGCTCCGGCCGGCGGAGTGCTGCGCATCGCCACGTTCCGCACCCGCGTATTCAATCCGGCGGTGGACAAGCTCCGCGGCCTCGACGACGACGGGGATCCGACGACGGACTGGCCTCGGCCCACGCTTCACGACCTTCGGCATACGGCGGCCAGCTTGGCGATCAGTGCCGGCGCCAACGTGAAGGCCGTACAGACGATGCTCGGGCACAAGAGCGCGGCCCTGACGCTGGACACCTACGCCGACCTCTTCCCGGACGATCTGGAGGCTGTAGCGGACGCTTTCGATGCCGCTGTCGAGGCCCTGGCGAAAACTACTGCGGACGCACTGCGGACGGAAGACGAACCGGCCCTGTAACGCAAGAAGGCCCCGACCGGGTTATCCCTGGTCAGGGCCATTCTCACTCTGTCGGGGTGGCGGGATTCGAACCCACGACCTCTTCGTCCCGAACGAAGCACGCTACCAAGCTGCGCCACACCCCGCGTGAAGCCACGACAGCGTATCGCACCACGGTGCCGGGAAGCCAAACGAGTCCCCCGAATCGGGCCCGGGATGAAATCCGCGTGTCAGTGCGGTTGTACCCCTCGTACTGCTGCCAGGCTGGGATCCACACGAGGAGGCCGTCTATGACCGCATTGGGTGCTGCCCTCTACGGCGGGTTTTTGGTGCTGGCGGTGCTGTGGCTGCTGTTCACCGCCGACGAATCCGACGGCGCCGAGGATCACCATTCGGTGCAGGATCGCTCGAAGTCCGCCAACCGCGCCGTCGGCCCGGACAGGTCCAGCCCCATGTTGGTGACCCACTCGTCGCAGAAGTAGGTGTCCGCGTAGCGGTCCCCGCTGTCGGCGAGCAACGTGACCACCGATCCGCGCTGTCCCCGGGCCACCATGTCGGCCAGGAGACCGAACGCGCCCCAGATGTTGGTTCCCGTCGACGGTCCCACCCGTCGTCCCAGCACCGCGCTGACGTGTCGGGCCGCCGCCACCGACGCCGCGTCGGGCACCAGGACCATCCGGTCGACCACCTCCGGTAGGAACGACGGCTCCACCCGCGGCCGGCCGATGCCCTCGATGCGGGAGGACTCACCGGTCACCACCTCGCGGCCCTGCTCGTAGGACGGGAAGAACGCCGAGTTCTCCGGGTCCACGACGCACAGCCGGGTGTGGTGGCGCCGGTAACGGATGTAGCGACCGATGGTGGCGCTGGTCCCGCCGGTGCCCGCGCCCACGACGATCCAGGACGGCACCGGGTGCGGTTCCGCGCTCATCTGCGAATAGATCGACTCGGCGATGTTGTTGTTGCCGCGCCAGTCGGTGGCGCGCTCGGCATGGGTGAACTGATCGAGGTAGTGCCCGCCGGTCTCGGCGGCCAGCCGCTCCGCCTCGGCGTAGACCTCCGCGGCGTTGGCCACGAAATGACACCGGCCGCCCTGCGCCTCGATCAGGGCGATCTTCGAGGCGCTGGTGGATTCCGGCATCACGGCGATGAACGGAAGTCCCACCAGCGCAGCGAAATACGCCTCGGAGACGGCGGTGGAACCCGACGACGCCTCGACGAGCGTCGTGTCCGGTCCGATCCACCCGTTGCACAACCCGTAGAGGAACAGCGAGCGGGCCAACCGGTGCTTGAGGCTGCCGGTGATGTGGGTGCTCTCGTCCTTGAGGTACAGCTGCACGTCGTGGGCGTCGCACCAGGCCGACGGCAGCGGATACCGCAGCAGATGGGTGTCGGCGCTGCGTCGCGCGTCGGCCTCGATCAGGCTGATCGCATGGTCCACCCACGCCCGCTGGGGGCTGCGGTCGCAGACCGAATTCACCGCGTCAGAGCGCGACGGCGGTGGGCTGCGATTGGTCGAGGTTGCGGCTGGAGTCGCTGCCCCCGGTGGGCGCGGCGATCAACGTCAGCAGGGAGGCCTCCGGCCGGCAGCAGAACCGCACCGGCGCGAACGGCGACGTCCCGAGGCCCGCTGAGACGTGCAACGCCATGTGGGCGCCCCACTTGGACACCCCCTTGGCGCGGGACGTGTCGAGGTCGCAGTTGGTCACCAGCGCACCCTTGAACGGCATGCACAGCTGCCCGCCGTGGGTGTGGCCGGCCATCACCAGCTGGTAGCCGTCGGCGGCGAAGCGATCCAGCACCCGGGTGTACGGCGCGTGCACCACCCCGAGGCGCAGGTTGGCCGCGGCGTTGGCCGGGCCGGCGATCGCGGTGTAGCGGTCCCGGTCGATGTGCGGGTCATCCACGCCGGCGGCCGCGATGGTGACGCCGGCGACCTCGAGTTCGCGACGAGTGTGCGTCATGTCCAGCCAGCCCCGCTCGGTGAACGCCGCGCGCAGGTCCTGCCAGGGCAGCGGATTGCCGTGCACCCGGTGCCCCCGGTCGGTCAGGTACTTCGCCGGGTTCTTCAGGGTGGGACCGAAGTAATCGTTGCTGCCGAACACGAACAGCCCGGGCACCGACAGCAGGTCGCCGAGGGCCTGCACGACGGCGGGAACCGCCTTGGGGTGCGACAGGTTGTCGCCCGTGTTGACCACCAGGTCCGGTTCCCAGCGCGCCAGGTCGCGCAGCCACGCCTGCTTGCGCCGCTGCGCCGGCCGCATGTGCAGGTCGGATAGGTGCAGCACCCGCAACGGCGACGAACCGGGCGACAGCACCGGCAACGTCGCCTCGCGCACGACGAACGCGTTGCGCTCGATGAGCGACGCATAGCCGATCCCGGCGACGGCGGTACCGACTGTCACCGCGGCGGTGCGTTTCAGAACGGGGAGAACGGCGGACATGTTGGCAGGATACTGCCCGGCGCCGGGTTACGGAGGCGGAGGCGGCACCAGCACCGGCACCGTGATCGGCGGCAGGCCCGGAATCTCCACCACGGTCTGGCCCAGCGGCGGTGGCGGCGGCAGACCCGGCGGGCCGGCCGGCCGCGGCGGCGGCGCCGGGGCGACCCCGTTACTGACCAGAATCGTGACGATCGACCCCGGAATGGTCTGCCCGCTCGGCGAGGTGCCGACGACGGTGCCGTAGGACGAACTGCTGTTGACCGACGACGCCTGCTCTGCGACCTGGAACCCGGCCTCGGTGAGTCGCTGGCGGGCGCTGTCCTCCTTGAGGCCGGCCACGCTGGGCACCCGCGAGTTGGGCCCGCCGTCGACGTAGCGCGGGTCCGTCGGCGGCATCACGACTTCGCCGAAGTTGGTGGCGATCGGCTTCATGGTGGCGAACCAGGTGGCCGCGGGTTCGTTACCGCCGTACAGGTTGCCCGAGCCGCACTGCCGCAGTGGATACGAGCACAGCTCGCTGGGTGCATTGGAGTCGTCGTAGATGTAGTTCGCGGCGGCCAGCTGGTTGGTGAAGCCCAGGAACCCCGAGGACCGGTTGGCCTCGGTGGTTCCGGTCTTGCCGGACATCGGCAGGTCCCAGCCCACCGAACCGGCGGCCCCGGCCGCGGTGCCGGCGCCGCGGTCGTCCTCGCTCATGGCGTTGGCCAGCGTGTTGGCGAGGCCCTCGGGGACCACCTGCTCGCAGGTCGCGGTGGTCACCGCGATCTCCTTGCCGTGGCGGTCGAAGACCTTGTCGATCGGGTTGGGCGGGCACCACGTGCCCCCGGAGGCCAGCGTGGCTCCCACGTTCGACAGCTCCAGCGCGTTGACCTCGAACGGGCCCAGCGTGAAGGAGCCGATGTTCTGCCGCTTGATGAAGTCGGCCAGGCTCTCGGTGCTCTCCGGGTGGTAGTCGCGGGCCGTGCCGGGTTCGGCGTAGGACCGCAGGCCCAGCTTGACCGCCATGTCCACGGTGCGCTGCACCCCGACCTGCGAGATGAGCTTGGCAAACGCGGTGTTGGGCGAGGTGGCGAGCGCGTCGGTGACGTTCATCGGGGAGCGGTAGCTGCTGACGTTCTGGACGCACCAGGTGTCCTTCGGGCACCCGCGGGCGCCGCCGCTGCCCAGCCCCTTGGCCTCGAACCGGGCGGGCACGTCGAGGTTCATGTTGATCCCCATGCCCATCTCCAGCGCCGCGGCGACCGTGAAGATCTTGAACACCGAGCCGGCGCCATTGCCCACCAACGAGAACGGCTGCGGGTGCATGGTCTCCCCGGCCTCGAGGTTCAGCCCGTACGTCCGGTTGCTGGCCATCGCGAGCACCGGGTGCGTCTCCTTGCCCGGCCGGATCACGCTCATCACGCTGGCGACGCCGGGGGTGTCCGGGCGCGCGTACCGGTCGACGCCCTGCTTGACGGCGGCCTGGATGTCGGGATCCAGCGTGGTGCGGATCAGGTAGCCGCCCTTGGCCACCTGCTCCTTGCTGATCCCGGCGCGGGCCAGATACTCCTGGACGTAGTCGCAGAAGAACGCGCGGTCGCCGGCCGCGATGCAGCCGCGGGGCAGCTCGTTGGGCACCGGCAGCACCCCGAGCGGCTGCTGGCGGGCCACCCGCAGTTCTTCGGCGTGCTGGGGCAGGTTGTCGATCATGGTGTCGAGCACGACATTGCGGCGGGCCAGCGCGCCCTCGGGGTTGGTGTAGGGGTCCAGCCCGGTGGTGGACTGCACCAGACCGGCCAGCAGCGCGGCCTGCTCCCAGTTCAGCTGGGACGCGTCGATGCCGAAATAGGTCTGGGCGGCGTCCTGGATTCCGTGCGCGCCGTTACCGAACGACACCAGGTTCAGGTAGCGGGTCAGGATCTCCGGCTTGGTGAGCGTCTTGTCCAGGGTCAACGCCATCCGGATCTCCCGCAGCTTGCGCGCGGGGGTCGTCTCGATGGCGGCGCGCTTCTCGGCGTCGGTCTGGGCGACCACCAGCAGTTGATAGTTCTTGACGTACTGCTGTTCGATGGTCGAACCGCCGCGGGTGTCGAGGTTGCCGGACAGGTAGCCGGACAGCCCGGTCAGGGTGCCCTGCCAGTCCACCCCGTTGTGTTCGGCAAACCGTTTGTCCTCGATGGAGACGATTGCCAACTTCATGGTGTCGGCGATCTGGTCGCCGGGCACCTCGAAGCGCCGCTGGTTGTACAGCCAGGCGATCACGTTGCCGCGGGCATCCACCATGGTGCTGACCGCCGGGATGTCGCCCTCGACGAGTTGTGACGAGCCGTTGGCGACGACGTCGGAGGCGCGGTTGGAGATCAACCCGACGCCGCCGACGATCGGGAACATCAGGGCCGCGGCGAGGACGGCGGCGAGCAGGCAGCACCAAGCCAGCTTGATGACCGTGACTGCAACCGGTGGGCGGTCTGGCATGCGTACAGCGTAACGATGCCTGTGAGCGGCGCGAATACCGAGCAGCGCGGCCGGGACGCCGTCCGCGGGGTCCGGTTCTGCCCCGTTTCATGATCGGACTGCACGGGCGTCCCAAAAAGAGGAGCTCGCAATGGTTGCGCAAATGCAACCTGACCACCTAACTTATACAGACAATGCGACGTAGGTAACACCTCACGAAGCAGTGTGGCGTAGATCGCAACCAGGTCTACACCCGAGGACAGTGCCGCTGGTCAGCGGACGAGCGAAGGGGAATCGCTGGTGTCAACTACTCGGTCTGCAGTACGTACGACGGTCACACCCCGGATGGATGTGCCGCCGCCCGGCGCAGAAGGCGAAGCCCGCATTGCATGGGTGGCGAAAGCTCGTTGTCGGGGTGCGGACCCCGACGAACTGTTCGTCCGCGGGGCGGCGCAGCGCAAGGCCGCCGTCATCTGTCGGCATTGCCCCGTGATCGCGGAGTGCGGCGCCGACGCACTGGACAACCGCGTGGAGTTCGGGGTGTGGGGAGGCATGACCGAACGTCAGCGCCGGGCCCTGCTCAAGCAGCACCCCGAGGTGGTCTCCTGGGCCGACTTCTTCGCCGCCCAGCGCAAGCATCGCAGCGTTAGCTAATACTGCCGACGGCGTCAGTTACCTTCCCCGCGAGGGGTGGTGACTGACGCCGATTGCGTTGGCGGTCGCGTCGATCGACGGCCGGTCAGGCCGTGAGCTGATCGGCGATCGCCCGCAGCGCCTCCAGGTCGGACACGTCGAACGGCAGCGACGGCACACCGACGATCGGAACGTCCGGGTTGGCACCGGTGAACCGGGACAACAACCGGACCTCCCGCTTGGCGGTCAGCCCGCGGTCGGCATGCACCCGCAGCACCGCGGCGGCCAGCGACTCGGGATTCTTGGCCTCCAACTCCTCGGCGCCGTCGACGGCGCGTTCCACCGTCAGCGGGCACAGCGGCGGATGGGTGCGGTTGAGGATCAGGCCGGCCAGCGGCATCTTCTCCTCCGAGAGCCGGTCGACGAAGAACGTGGCCTCGCGCAGCGCATCGGGTGCGGGGGCGGAGACGACGACGAACTGGGTTCCCCGGCGCTTCAACAGCTCGTAGGTGCGGTCGGCTTTCTCCCGGAAACCGCCGAACGTCGAATCCAGCGACTGCACAAACGCCGACGCGTCGGAGAGCATCTGCGAGCCGAGCACCGTCGACATGGCCTTCATGGCCAGCCCGACGGCGCCGGTGACCAGCCGGCCCAGGCCGCGGCCCGGGGCCAGCAGCAGCCGCCACAACCGTCCGTCCATGAAGCTGCCGAGCCGCTTGGGCGCATCCAAGAAGTCCAGCGCGTTGCGCGACGGCGGGGTGTCCACCACGACCAGATCCCAGCGATCCTGGGCCAACAGCTGGCCCAGCTTCTCCATCGCCATGTACTCCTGCGTGCCGGCCAGCGAGGTCGCCACCGTCTGATAGAACTGGTTGTCCAAAATCGCTTGTGCGCGTGCCGGATCCGAGTTCTCGATGACCATCTCGTCGAACGTGCGGCGCATGTCGAGCATCATCGCGTGCAGCTCGCCGGGGACCTCCTCGGGCAACGGGACCCGCTGCGGGGTGTTGCCGAGGTCCTTGATGCCCAGCGCCTGAGCCAGCCGGCGCGCCGGGTCGATGGTCATCACCACCACGGTGCGCCCGTACTCGGCGGCGCGCAGCGCCATGGCCGCGGCCGTCGTGGTCTTGCCCACGCCGCCGGCGCCGCAACACACCACGACGCGGTTGGACGTGTCCTGCAGGATCGACGCCATGTCGAGCGCCGGAGGTTTGGTGCTCATCAGCGGACCCCCTGGTGGGCAAGCGCGTCGGCCAGCTCGTAGAGGCTGCCGAGGTCGATGCCGTCGTTGATGGATGGCAGTTCCAGCCGGGGCACGTGGATCTCGTCGAGCCGTTCGGCGGTTTCCGCCCGGGACTTCACCCGGGTCGCGTGCTGGATGGTCTCGGTGAGGAGTCCGGCGAAGTCGTTGTCGGACATGGTGATCCCGATCTGCTCCAGATCCGCGCGGATCGAGTCGGCGTCGATGTCGCCGTCGGCGGCCTTGGCGAGATCGTCGGCCGGCAGGAACGCGGGAATGTTGCGGTTGACGATGACCGCGCCGATCGGGAGGCCGATCTCCTCGAGCTCCTCGATGGCCTCGATGGTCTCCTGGATGGGCAGCGACTCCAGCAGCGTCACCAGGTGGATGGCCGTCTGGTCGGACCGCAGCAACTGGACGACGCCCTCGGCCTGAGAGTGCACCGGGCCGCCCTTGGCCAGGTCCGACACCGCCCGGGTCACGTCCAGGAACCGGGAGATGCGGCCCGTGGGCGGCGCATCCACCACGATCGCGTCGTAAACCGGCAGCTTGTTGCGGTCGAGCCGGATCACCGACTCCTTGATCTTGCCGGTCAGCAGCACGTCACGTAGGCCGGGAGCGATGGTGGTGGCGAACTCGACCGCGCCGATCCGCTTCATGGCGCGGCCGGCCAGCCCCAGGTTGTAGAACATGTCGAGGTACTCCATGAACGCGGCCTCGATGTCGATGGCGAGCGCGTTGACCTGCCCGCCCCGCTCCGCGGTCGCGATCTTGAGCTCCTCATACGGCAGCGGCGGCACATCGAAGAGCTGCGCAATCCCTTGGCGCTCTTCGACTTCCACCAACAACACCTTGCGGCCGCCGGCAGCCAGCGTCAGCGCCAACGCGGCGGCCACCGTCGATTTGCCGGTGCCGCCCTTACCGGTGACGAAATGGAGCCGGGCCTCGGCCAATCTGGAGGGCCAGCCGACGGTTCTTCCGTCGCGCGGTGTGGTTGCCATGAACTGCATGTTAACCAACGTCTTAACCGGGACCACTAGGCTCATTACCCATGAGTGCACCGACCACCTGGGAGTACGCCACCGTGCCACTGCTCACCCACGCCACCAAGCAAATCCTCGATCAGTGGGGCGCCGACGGCTGGGAGCTGGTTGCCGTGTTGCCCGGACCCACCGGCGAGCAGCACGTGGCGTACCTGAAACGCCCCAAATGAGCGCCACCGCGCGCCTCGAAGAGCTGGGCCTGACCCTGCCTCCGGTCGTCGCCCCGGTGGCGGCGTATGTGCCCGCCGTGCGGACCGGCAACCTGGTCTACACCTCCGGTCAGCTGCCGATGGTCGACGGGGAACTGCCGGCGCAGGGCAAGGTGGGCGGCGCCGTCAGCGCCGAGGACGCCCGGGAGCTGGCCCGGCGGTGCGCGCTCAACGCGTTGGCCGCCGTGCACGCGCTGGTGGGGCTGGACAGCGTGACGCGCGTGGTCAAGGTGGTGGGCTTCGTGGCCTCGGCCCCCGGCTTCAACGGCCAGCCCGGCGTCGTCAACGGCGCTTCGCAGCTGCTCGGTGACGTGTTCGGGGACGCCGGCGCGCACGCGCGGTCCGCGGTCGGCGTCTCGGAGCTTCCGCTGGACGCACCGGTCGAGGTCGAACTCATCGTCGAGGTGAATTGAGCAAGGACGCCCTGACTCCGCCGGCGGGTGAGGTTCCCAGCCACCCCGCCTACGGAGTGCTGCGTCCGGTGACCGACTCGGTGTCGGTCCTGCTGTGCGACAACCCCGGCCTGATGACTCTCGACGGCACCAACACCTGGGTGCTGCGCGGGCGGGGCAGCGACGAATTGGTCGTCGTCGACCCCGGCCCCGACGACGACGCGCATCTGGAACGGTTGGCTGACCTCGGCAAGATCTCGCTGGTCCTGATCAGCCATCGGCACGGCGACCACACCGACGGCATCGATCAGATCGTCGATCGCACCGGCGCGGTCGTGCGTTCGGTGGGCAGCGGGTTCCAGCGCGGGCTGGGCGGCCCTTTGGTCGACGGCGAGGTGATCGACGCCGCCGGCCTGTCGATCACCGTCATGGCCACCCCCGGGCACACCGCGGACTCGGTGTGCTTCCTGGTCGACGACGCGGTGTTGACCGCGGACACCGTGCTGGGGCGGGGCACCGCCGTGATCGACGGCGAGGACGGCAGCCTGCGCGACTACCTGGAGTCGTTGCGGCGCCTGCATGGCCTGGGCTCGCGCCGGGTGTTGCCGGGGCACGGACCGGACCTCGGCGACCTGGCCGAGATCAGCGAGATGTACCTGGCGCACCGCGAGCAGCGGCTGGAGCAGGTGCGCGGTGCGTTACGCGAGATCGGTGAGGACGCGAGCGCGCGGCAGGTGGTGGAGCATGTGTACACCGACGTCGACGAGAAGCTCTGGGAGGCCGCCGAGCAGTCGGTGCAAGCCCAGCTGGACTACCTTCGCCCGTGATTTGGGTGCGCACGGGGGCGCTGAAGCACCCCTGAACGCACCCAAATCGGTCAGCGGGCGCGGCGGGCCAGCCGCTCGCTGTCGCTGATCAGCACGCTCTTGCCCTCGAGGCGGATCCAGCCGCGGTGGGCGAAGTCGGCCAGCGCCTTGTTCACCGTCTCGCGGGAGGCCCCGACCAGCTGGGCGATCTCTTCCTGGGTCAGGTCGTGCGTGACGCGCAGCGCCCCGCCTTCCTGGGTGCCGAACCGCTGGGCCAGCTGCAGCAGCTGCTTGGCCACCCGGCCGGGCACGTCGGTGAAGATCAGGTCCGCCAGGTTGTTGTTGGTGCGACGCAGCCGGCGCGCCAGCACCCGCAGCAGCTGCTCGGCGATCTCCGGGCGGTCCTTGATCCACGCCTTGAGGGCGTCACGGTCCATGGAGACCGCGCGCACCTCGGTGATGGTGGTCGCGCTCGAGGTCCGCGGGCCCGGGTCGAAGATCGACAGCTCGCCGAACATGTCCGACGGCCCCATGATCGTCAGCAGGTTCTCCCTGCCGTCCGGGGATCGCCGACCGATCTTCACCTTGCCGGAAATGATGATGTACAGGCGGTCACCGGGCTCGCCTTCGGCGAACACGGTATGCCCACGCGGGAAGTCGACCGGCTGCAACTGCTTGGTGAGTGCAGATACGGCGCTGGGTTCGACTCCCTGGAAGATTCCGGCCCTGGCCAGGATCTCGTCCACGTTGCCCCTCTTAATTCTGGAATGGTCTGATGCGCGCTGACCAGCCTCTATACGTTTAGCTACACGGTTAGCGTGATCAGTCTAGAGGTAGGCCCTGGCGTGACAGGCCAACGCTACACACGATTAGCTTGGCGAGTCGCCTGAAACTGTGGATTCGAATTGACCGAGTGGTAGATCCGAGTCGGCAAATCAGGCTCGTCGTCGAGCCGAAATGGTCCGGCCGGGGCCACCGGCACCCGAACCCGCGCGCTTTCGGAACGGGCCGCCGCGGCGGCGCGCTCGAGCAATTCGGCAACCTGATTGTCGGTCTCCGAATCGTCGACCGCGGTTTCGAGTCGCTCCAGCCCGAACGTCGCAATCATGAGCAACGCGGGTATGGAAACTGCCAATAACCAGGCCACACGAGGAAGTAAACACGGGCAAGGTCTCAGCGGGATCACGAATTGCCATCCGCTACGCGGCTACCCTGTGGTGGTGGCGGGCAAGGGAAATCGGAATCGGAAATGGGATCGGGAGACCCCTCTCGGTCTGGTTCGTCGTGCCCGACGGATGAATCGCACCCTGGCGAAGGCGTTCCCGCACGTGTATTGCGAACTGGATTTCACCAATCCGCTGGAACTGACCGTGGCGACCATCCTGTCGGCGCAGAGCACCGACAAGCGGGTCAATCTGACCACCCCGGCGCTGTTTGCCAAGTACCGCACCGCCGCCGACTACGCCGGGGCCGACCGGGCCGAGCTCGAGGAACTCATCCGTCCCACCGGGTTCTATCGCAACAAGACGACCGCGCTGATCGGCCTGGGCCAGGCGCTCGTCGAGCGGTTCGACGGGGAGGTGCCCGCCACCCTCGACGAGCTGGTGACATTGCCCGGCATCGGCCGCAAGACCGCCAACGTGGTCCTCGGCAACGCCTTCGACATCCCGGGCATCACGGTGGACACCCACTTCGGTCGTCTGGTGCGACGCTGGCGCTGGACGGCCGAAGAAGATCCGGTGAAGGTCGAGAAGGCCGTCGGCGAACTGATCGAGCGCAAGGAGTGGACCCTGCTCAGCCACCGGGTGATCTTCCACGGCCGCCGGGTCTGCCACGCCCGACGGCCGGCCTGCGGGGTGTGCGTGCTGGCCTCCGATTGCCCGTCCTTCGGTGCAGGACCGACGGACCCGCTGGTGGCCGCCCCGCTGGTACGGGGGCCGGAGACCGAGCATCTGCTGTCGTTGGCGGG
Organism: Mycolicibacterium sp. MU0050; assembly: GCF_963378085.1. Classification (GTDB taxonomy): domain Bacteria; phylum Actinomycetota; class Actinomycetes; order Mycobacteriales; family Mycobacteriaceae; genus Mycobacterium; species Mycobacterium wendilense. Next base: position 299,573 of record NZ_OY726395.1, read on the forward strand.
ACTCTAGCCAGGCGTATGACCAGATCGGCGAAGTGGACGCTGGTGATCGCGGCGGTCACGGCGGTGGTGCTGGCCGCCTTCGTCGTCGAATTGCGCGACTCCGGGCCCGGCGATCCCGGCGCGGCCGTCGAGACGGGGCAGCCGAGCGAGCAGGCGCGCGAGCGCCGCGACGCCGACACCGCGGCGGCGCTCGCGGAGCCCCGCCGCCGCGCCGACCTGCACCCGTGCCCGGCCGGCGGCGACGAGCCGGGGCCCGAGGCGCTGCGCGGTGTGGTCCTCGAGTGCGCCGGGGACGGCACCTCCGTGGACATCGCGTCCGCCCTGGCGGGTCGGCCGGCCGTGCTCAACCTGTGGGCCTACTGGTGCGGACCGTGCACCGACGAGCTGCCGGCGATGCAGGAGTACCAGCGCCGGGTGGGGCCGGAGGTGACGGTGCTGACGGTGCATCAGGACGAGAACGAGGCGGCCGCGCTGGTGCGCCTGGCCGACCTGGGCGTGCAGCTGCCCACCGTGCAGGACGGTCAGCGCCGGATCGCGGCGGCCCTGCGGGTACCGAACGTGATGCCCGCGACCGTGGTGCTCGATTCGGACGGTAGCGTGACCAAAATCCTGCCGCGCGCGTTCACCAACGCCGACGAGATCGAGGCGGCGGTCGGTGAGCTGCGATGAGAGGGGAAGCGTAGTGAGCGCAGCGGTGTCGCTCGCGCCCGACGCGGGCCCGCCGTGGTTGCGGCCGCTGCTCGACAACGTCGACGGGGTCCGTGACGCTTACCGCCGCCGTGCCTCCCCGCAGATCCTGGCCGCGATCTCGGCGGCCAGCGACGAGGCCAAGCAGTCCGGTGCCCGCCGCGACGCCGCGGTGCTGGTGCTGTTCTCCGGTCCGGCATCCGAACCCGGCGACGGCGGCCTGGCCACCGAGGCCCGCCTGCTGGTCACGGTGCGCGCCTCCACCCTGCGGCATCACGCGGGGCAGGCCGCGTTCCCGGGCGGCGCCAGCGACCCCGGCGACGACGGTCCCGTCGGCACCGCGCTGCGGGAAGCCTGGGAGGAGACCGGGATCGACACCGCGCGGGTGCGCCCGCTGGCTACTCTGCACCGGATGTTCATCCCGCCGTCGGGCTTCCACGTGGTTCCGGTGCTGGCCTACGCGCCGGACCCGGGCCCGGTCGCGGTGATCGACGAGGCCGAGACGGCACTGGTGTCGCATGTGCCCGTGCGCGCGTTCACCAACCCGGAGAACCGCCTGATGGTCTACCGTTCGGCGAACACCCGGGCCTCGGCCGGGCCGGCGTTCCTGCTCAACGAGATGTTGGTGTGGGGATTCACCGGACAGGTGATCTCGGCGATGCTCGATGTCGCCGGCTGGGCCAAGCCGTGGGACGACAGCAAGGTCGTCGAACTGCACGACGCGATGGCCATGGTGCCGACGGACAACGGAGGGCCCAAGCAACTATGAGTTCGTCGCAGTGGCTGGACATCGCAATCGTGGCCATCGCGTTCGTCGCCGCGGTGTCGGGATGGCGCTCCGGTGCGCTCGGTTCGTTGATGTCGTTCGTCGGCGTGGTGCTCGGCGCGGTGGCCGGCGTGCTGCTGGCCCCGCACCTGGTCGACAACATCGACGGGGCACGCACCAAGCTGTTCGCCGCGCTGTTTTTGATCCTGGCCCTGGTGGTGATCGGCGAGATCGCCGGCGTGGTCCTGGGCCGCGCGGTCCGCGGCGCGCTGCGCAACACCGGCCTGCGGTTCATCGACTCGCTGATCGGGGTCGGCACGCAGGTGCTGGTGGTGCTGATCGCGGCCTGGATGCTGGCCACCCCGCTGACCACCTCCGACCAGCCGAATCTGGCTGCCGCGGTGCGCGGTTCGAAGGTGCTCAGTCAGGTCGACGAGGTGGCCCCGGAGTGGCTGCGCACCGTGCCCAAACGGCTGTCCGCCCTGCTGGACACCTCCGGGCTGCCCGACGTGCTGGAGCCGTTCGGGCGGACACCGATCGTCGAGGTGGACCCGCCGGATGCGGCCCTGGCCGACTCGCTGGTGGTCGAGGCGGTGCGTCCCAGCGTGGTGAAGATCCGCGGCGTCGCGCCCGGCTGCCAGAAGGTGCTGGAGGGAACGGGATTCGTCGTCGCGCCCAACCGGGTGATGTCCAACGCGCACGTGGTCGCCGGGTCGGACAGCGTGACCATCGAATCCGACGGCGAGACCTACGACGCCACCGTGGTCTCGTATGACCCCAACGCCGACATCTCGGTGCTCGACGTGCCCAACCTGCCCGCCCGGGCGCTGCCGTTCGCCGAGGAACCGGCGGTCACCGGCACCGACGTCTTGGTGGTGGGCTACCCGGGCGGCGGGGAGTTCGCCGCCACCCCGGCGCGTATCCGGGAGATCATCGAACTCAACGGTCCCGACATCTACCGGACCACCACCGTCATGCGTGAGGTCTACACCATCAGAGGGACCGTGCGGCAGGGTAATTCGGGTGGCCCGCTGATCAACCGCGGCGGTCAGGTGGTCGGGGTGATCTTCGGCGCCGCGGTCGACGACACCGACACCGGGTTCGTGCTCACCACCAACGAGGTGTCGCAGCAGTTCGCCAAGATCGGCAATACCGAGCGGGCGCCGACAGGGTCCTGCGTCACCTAACCGACGGTGCCCGCTGGTCGGACTCCTCCGCGGTTCGCTACGCAAGCTCCGCGAACCGCTGCGTCATCCGACGGGATCTGATGGTCGGACTCCTCCGCGGTTCGCTACGCAAGCTCCGCGAACCGCTGCGTCATCCGACGGCCAAAAACTGGAACGGCGCAGCCGGCTCGAAGCTCCCGCTGGCGTCCCCGGCATACACGGTCTTCTCGCCGTCGCCGAGGCTCAGGCGCAGCGTCGGCGCGCCCTCGGAGAAGTCCAGCTTGTCCAGGTTCACCCAGAACGTGTTGGGTGCCAAGGCCGATTCGAAGAAGTATCGCCGGTCCTTGTGGTCCACCGCGGTGCGCCACCGGGTCGAGGAGATGTTCGGCTCGTCGGGGGTGGTGATGCCGTAGGGGACGGACGCGTTGCGGACGACGCTGAGTACCGCGGCCACCGAGTCCTGCCGGTCGTCGGTCTTGGGAATGGCGTTGATGTAGAACGAGGCCCGCACGAAACGGTCGGCGGCCCGGTTGGTGCCGGGCAGCATCACGACCCCGCCGATCTGATTCCAGTACTCGTTGATCGCCAGCTGCTTGTCGAAGGTCGGCGAATTCGTCATCACCTGGTACTCGCGGCTGTGGTGGATGACCTGCTCCCCGCCGATGTACTCGACGATGGCGCTGTCGCCGGTGGGGTCCGACATCGACAGGTGCAGGGTCGCCAGCCGGTTCTCGCCGGGCACCTGCGCGGTGACCACCCGAATCGGGTTGGCCGACAACGCGGTAACGGCCTCGGCCACGGTCGCGAAGTTGTCCAGCACGTACTGGCCCCACAGTGCCACCGAGACACCGGGCCGCTCGTCGGCCGTCTGCGCGTACTCGGATTCGGCCAGCCACAGCATGTTCATGGCCAGGCCGGCCTCGTTGAGTCCGTCGGTGCTGCAGATGTCGTAGCCGGTGGCCACCACGCTGCCGTACTTCGAGGTCCATTGCGCCGAGCCGGGCCCGGCCAGGCCGGTGCGCTCCACCCCGCGGGGCAGTGCCCACAGGTTGGTGTCGAGTTCGACCTTCCAGTCCATCGACCGGCCGGTGATGATCCGATCTCCACTGCCCAAATACACGACGCGGGTGCACATGGCACTAGAGGTTAGCTGTGTACCTCGTCGAGGAAGCGCTGAAGGTGCTCGTTGGCCAATTCTGGTGTCTCTTCGTGACCGAAATGGGCGGCGCCGGGCAGCGATTCGAACTGGCCCTGCGGGGCGTAGCGCCGGGACCGGGCCACCGGTCCGGCCAGCACGTAGGGGTCGGCGTCGCCGCGCAGATGCAACACGGGGATGCCCAGCGGCCGGTCCATGGAGTGCATGAATCGACGGCCCTCCGAACGGAATTGGCTGCGCACCGCCCAGCGCTGATACTCCAGGGCGCAGTGCGCCGCCCCCGGGATCTGAACGGCGCGACGCAGGTGGGCGATGGTTTCGGCGAAGTCCTCGGAGGCCAGCCACTTGTCGGAGGCCCGGCTGCGCACGAACGCCTCCAACCCGGCGCCGTCGTGTCGGGTCAGCGCCCGTTCGGGCAGCATCGGGACCTGGTAGGACAGCAGCGAACGCAGCAACGCCGAGCTCTGATCGCGGCGGGTCAGCGCGGCGTGCCGCAACGCCAGGGGATGCGGCGAGCTCACCAGTCCGATGGCCCGCACCAGCCGGGGCTGCAGCACCGAGGTGGCCCAGCACACCAGCCCGCCGTCGGCGTGCCCGATCAACGTCGCCGAGCTGTGGCCCAGCGCGCGGATCAGGCCGGCGGTGTCGCCGGCCAGCGTCCAACCGTCGTAGCCGCGCGGCGGCTTGTCGCTGCCGCCGTAGCCGCGCAGATCCATGGCCACCACCCGGGCGCCGCTGAGCCCGCGCAGCTGATGCCGCCAGGACCACCAGAACGAACCGAAACCGTGCAGCAGGATCACCAGCGGGCGCTGGGCCGCGGGCGCGTCGTTGGGCCTGGGATTGGCCTCGGCGACCTGGAAGCGAATCCCGTTGGCGTGCACGTCCCGATGTCGCCACGGCCCGGGGATCCGGGTTACGGACGGGTCGGGCCCGGCCGCCATCAGGACATCACCACCCCGACGGGTCGGGGACCGCAGCCTTGTCGGGCGACCCCTGAGCGCCGGAGCCGTGATCGCCTCCGGTCAACGCCGAGCGGGTTTCCTTGACCGATTCGATGGTCTGTTGCGGTCCCCGGATGCGGCGCACCTTGAGATAGCCGAACAGGGCCAGCACCACGGTGACCAGCACCATGATCCCGAACACGATCAGGTAGGCCACCCAGCTCCACAGCCAGGTGTCGAGCAGTTGGGCGAGGAAGAAGAAAAAGAAGAAGGTCGAGTAGAACAGCACCACCAGCGCGGCGATGAAGAACACGCTGCCGGTCACGCCCTTCTTGACGTCCCGGGTGATCTCCGCGCGGGCCAACTCCACCTCGGCGCGGACCAACGTCGACACCTGCGACGAGGCTTCCTTGACGAGATCGCCGATGGAGGCGTTGGCGGGCAGCGCATGTGGGTCGACCAACGGGATCGAGGTCACGGTGGCGGGCACGCCGTTCTGCTGATCACCTTTGCTCACAGCGCCCATGTTGCCATGTCCGCCTCGCACCGCACGAGCCGTGATACCGGTGTTGCTGATGTGGTGGGAGATACACTTGCCCGACGAGTCGGGGCTCGAGCAGCTAGGAGAGCTATTTGATGACCGGGCGCCGGTGGTGGGGGATGGCGGCGGGCCTGTGTGCCGCCCTCTGTATGTCGATGGCGTCGGCCGGCCCCGCGGGCGCGGCCCCGGTCACGTTGGGCGGCGGCTCGGGCATCGTCGTCGACGGTGAATCCCACTGCACGCTGACCGCCATCGGTACCGACAACCGCGGCGACCTGGTCGGCTTCACCTCGGCGCACTGCGGCGGACCCGGGGCGACGGTGGCCGCCGAAGGCGCCGAGGGCGCGGGCGCGGTGGGCACCATGGTCGCCGGCAACGACGCGCTCGACTACGCCGTCATCCGGTTCGACCCCGCCAAGGTCACGCCGACCAACAACGTCAAGGGTTTCGTGATCAACGGCCTGGCGCCTGACCCGGCCTTCGGCGACATCGCCTGCAAGCTGGGCCGCACCACCGGCTACTCCTGCGGCGTGACGTGGGGGCCGGGCCAGGAGCCCGGCACCATCGTCAACCAGGTCTGCGGCCAGCCCGGTGATTCCGGCGCGCCGGTGACCGTCGACAACAAGCTCGTCGGGATGATCCACGGCGCCTTCACCGAGGGCCTGCCGACCTGCGTCATCAAGTACATCCCGCTGCACACCCCGGCGGTGACGATGTCGTTCAACACGCAGTTGGCCGACATCGTCGCCAAGGGCCGCCCCGGCAGCGGCTTCGTCCCGATCGGTGCCTAGCTGATACCCGCCGGACCGCTACTTGTTGGCGCGGATGGCCTCGAACACGCTGGGATCCACCAGGGTCGAGGTGTCGCCCAGTTCGCGGCCCTCGGCGACATCCCGCAGCAGTCGCCGCATGATCTTGCCGCTGCGGGTCTTCGGCAGTTCGGGCACGATGTGGATTTCCCGGGGCTTGGCGATCGGTGAGATCTCCCGGGACACCTCCGCCCTCAGGTCGTCGACCAGTTCGTCGGTGGGGACTTCCTGGTGGTGGGCCTTGAGGATCACGAACGCGCAGATCGCCTGCCCCGTCTGATCGTCGGCGGCGCCGACCACGGCGGCCTCGGCCACCCCGGTGTGTCCGACGAGCGCCGACTCCACCTCGGCGGTGGAGATCCGGTGCCCGGAGATGTTCATCACGTCGTCGATGCGGCCCAGCACCCAGATCTCACCGTCGGTGCCGTAGCGCGCGCCGTCGCCGGCGAAATACCAACCCTTGTCGGCGAACCGGGACCAGTAGGTGTCCTGGTAGCGCTCCGGGTCGCCCCAGATGCCGCGCAACATCGCCGGCCACGGCTTGTCGAGAACCAGATATCCGGTGGCCTGCTCGCCGTGGTCGGTGGCGGGCGGCAGTTCGTTGCCGTCGTCGTCGACCACCTTGGCCGAAATGCCCGGCAGCGCACGCATCGCCGAACCCGGCTTGGCCTCGGTCACACCCGGCAGCGGCGAGATCATGATGGCCCCGGTCTCGGTCTGCCACCAGGTGTCGACGACGGGAGTGCGATCGCCGCCGAAGACCAGTCGGTACCAGCGCCAGGCCTCCGGGTTGATGGGCTCGCCCACCGACCCGAGCAGCCGCAGGCTGGACAGGTCGTGTGCGAAGGCGATCTCGCGGCCCCACTTCATGAACGTCCGGATCAGCGTGGGCGCGGTGTAATAGATTGTCACGCCGTACTTTTCGATGACCTGGAAGTGGCGGTGCTCGTCCGGAGAGGCGGGCGTGCCCTCGTAGACCACCTGCGTCACGCCGTTGGACAGCGGCCCGTAGACGATGTAGGTGTGCCCGGTCACCCAGCCGATGTCGGCGGTGCACCAGTACACGTCCGACTCGGGCTTGACGTCGAACACGTAGTGGTGACTGTAGGAAGCCTGCGTCAGGTAGCCACCCGTGGTGTGGACGATGCCCTTTGGCTTACCGGTGGTGCCGGAGGTGTAGAGCAGGAACAGCGGGTGCTCGGAGTCGAACGCTTCGGGGGTGTGCTCGGTGTCGGCCTTGGCGACCGTGTCGTGCCACCACAGGTCGCGGCCCTCGGTCCAGGGCACGTCGATACCGGTGCGCCGCACCACCAGCACGTGCTCGACGGGGCTGTTCTCCAGACCGTCGATCGCCTCGTCGACGCCGGCCTTCAGCGACACTGCCTTGCCGCGGCGGTACTGCCCGTCGGTGGTGATGACCACCTTGGCGGTGGCGTCGTCGATGCGGGCGCGCAGCGCCGAGGCGGAGAAGCCGGCGAACACCACGGAGTGCAGGACGCCCAGGCGGGCGCAGGCCAGCATCGCCACGATGGCCTCGGGGACCATCGGCATGTAGATCGCGACCCGGTCGCCGGCCGTCAGCCCCAACCCGGCCAGCGTGTTGGCGGCCCGACAGACCTCGTCCTTGAGTTCGGCGTAGGTGATGTCGCGGGCGTCGCCGACGGGCTCACCCTCCCAGTGGATGGCCACCCGGTCGCCGTTGCCGGCCTCGACGTGGCGGTCCACACAGTTGTAGGCGACGTTGAGCTTGCCGCCCACGAACCACTTGGCGAACGGCGCCTCCGACCAGTCCAGGACCTCGTCGAACGGCGTCGCCCAGGACAGCCGCTGCGCCTGTTTCGCCCAGAACGCGAGCCGATCGGCCTCGGCCTCGTCGTAGAGTGCCGCGGTCGCGTTGGCCTGCGCGGCGAACTCCGCCGACGGCGGATAACATGACGGAACTCCAGCATGCGTCTCGGTCATAAGAGTGAGCGTAGTCACCTGTCGCGACGCCGCAATCGTCACCTCACACACGTCCGGAGCGGACAGCGGTCAAGGAGGCCGGGATTGGCTCGGATCCGCGTTGCGGTGTCCCGACTGACGGCCCTTCTGCTTCCCGCCCTGCTGGTGCTCGCCGGTTGCTCGGCCACCCCCGGCGGCGTCGGCGGCACCGAGTTCGTCCGGGTCAACGGCGCCATCCCGGCGTACCCGCTGCTGCCCACCGACGCCGACGATCCGCACCAACGACGGGTCCTGGATCGCATCTTCGCCGGGCTGGTGTCCTACGACGCCGCGGGCACCTCTACGCCGGAGGTGGCCGAATCCATCGAGACCGTGGACAACCGGGTCTTTCGCATCCGGCTCGAACCCGGCTGGCAATTCACCGACGGTTCACCGGTGACCGCGCACTCGTTCGTCGACGCGTGGAACTACGGCGCGTCGAGCACCAACGGTCAGGCGCTGCAGGCCTACTTCGCGCCGATCGAGGGCTACGAACAGGTGTCGGGGCCGGAGCAGGCGGCCGAGACGATGTCGGGTCTGCAGGTGGTCGACGACACCGAGTTCGTCGTCCGGCTCAAGGTGCCCAACGGCGACTTCGTGCAGCGGTTGGGCTTCGCGGCGTTCTACCCGCTGCCGGCGGTGGCCTTCGAGGACATGGCCGCCTTCGGCCGCCAACCGATCGGCAACGGGCCCTATGTGCTGGCCGGTGGCGCCTCGAGCCGCGGTCTCGACCTGGTGCCCAATCCGGACTACCGCGGCAACCGGGTCCCGCAGAACCGGGGCCTGCGTTTCATCCCGTACCCGGACCTCGACGCCGCCTACCGCGATCTGCTGGCCGGCAAGCTCGACGTGCTCGACACCATTGCGCCCGGTGCGTCGGCCACCGCCGAAGAGGACCTCGACGGTCGGATGGTGACCGGGGTCGCCGCCCAGAACCAGACGCTGAACACCCCGCTTCGCCTGAAGCACTTCGGCGGTGAGGAGGGGCGGCTGCGCCGCTTGGCGCTGTCCACGGCGATCGACCGGGCCGGGATCTGCGCGCAGGTCTTCGGCGGATCACGGGTTCCCGCGCAGGATTTCACGTCGGCGTCGCTGCCGGGCTTCACGCCCGGACTGGCCGACGGGTACCTGCTGGAGTACAACCCGAAGCTCGCGCGGCACCTGTGGGTGCGGGCCGACGCCATCGCCCCCTGGCGGGGCCGGTACACCATCACGTACAACGCCGACGGCGATCACCGGGCGTGGGTGGAGGCGGTGGCCGAGAGCATCCGCGGCACCCTGGGTATCGACGTGGTGACCGTGGCGGTGCCGACGTTCGCGGCGCTGCGCGGCGACGTCGACGACCGCGTCATCGACACCGCGTTCCGGGCCGGCCGGGTCGCCGACCACCCGTCGATGCTGGCGTTCCTCGAGCCGTACGTCACCGGGGCCCCCGACAACGACGTGGACTACTCCAATCGCGACTTCGACGGTGCGCTCACGGCGGCCCAATCCGCGCCCACCCCGGCCGGCTCATATGCACTCGGCAACGCCGCGCAGCGGATCCTGCTGCGCGACATGCCGGTGATCCCGCTGTGGAACCACGTCGTGACCGCCGGGCATTCGGCCGCGGTCACCGACGTGGTGATCGGGTGGAACGGTCAGCCGGACTACGAGCGGATCGTCAGGGACGGGCGGTCCCGCTGAGCGTCGGACCGGCGGATTCGGCCCCACTGTAAGGTGGGCCGCCGTGGCAACCGATCCGCTGACCCCGCTGCTGGAGCTGCCCGGCGTGGCCGAGGCGGCCGAGGAGACCCGGGCGGCGCTCGGGCGCGCGCACCGGCACCGGGCGAATCTGCGGGGCTGGCCCGTGACGGCCGCGGAGGCGTCCCTGCGCGCCGCGCGTGCGTCGTCGGTCCTCGACGGCGGTGTGCTGCAACTCGACGAGAACGCCGCCGGCGATCCGGTGTTCGCCGGCTCCCTGCGGGTTGCCCAGGCGCTCGAAGGCGGTTCGGGAACGCTGATCGGGGTCTGGCAACGCGCACCGCTGCAGGCGCTGGCGCGGCTGCACTCGTTGGCCGCGGCCGATCTCGTCGACGAGGAACAGCTCGGGCGGCCGCGGGCAACACCGGAGATCTCGGCCCGGCTCGACCTGATGACCCGGCTGGTGACGGGGGCCAGTTCGGTGCCCGCGCCGGTATTGGCCGCGGTGGCGCACGGCGAGATGCTGGCGCTGTCCGCCTTCGGCAGCGCCGACGGCGTGGTGGCCCGGGCGGTGTCGCGCCTGGTTTCGATCGCCACCGGCCTGGACCCGCATGGACTGGCGGTGCCGGAGGTCTATTGGATGCGGCGGGCGGCCGACTATCGCAAGGCGGCCGAGAGCTTCGCCGGCGGAACCGAGCGCGGCCTGACCGAATGGCTGCTGCTGAGTTGTCGGGCGATGCAGGAGGGGGCGCGCGAAGCGCTCGCGATCGCCGACGCGAAGGATCAGGCCGGAAAGTCCGCCCCGTCGACGGACTGAGCCCGAACATAGTGAAGCGGGCGGCGCTCCGATGTCTCGGTTCGCCGCCCGCTAGCACGGAACTCGGTTACCAAGCGTGCGACGGTGGGCTGCGTGGGTTGGCCTCGGCGTACTTGCGATGCGCTGCGGTGGTGGCCCCACCCAAAGGGCTACGATCCCGTCCGCTTTTCGCAATTGCGCAGGCCCGCAACACTTCTGCCATTATCGCGGCTGTGGCTCCGCGTGGGTGCCGGGTACCGTGCTGGGTCGCCCGGTTCGGGAGAGCGACTCTTCTCTTCCGAGTCGATCTTGGCCTGGCGGGCTTCCGTGCCTCCTTTGTACTACGTGATCTTGGTCACAGCAAGTATTCACCCCGCACGCGAGTTCAGATCGTTATCGCGGGGGCCGGCGACCCGCGCCGACGCGGGGCCCGAAATGCCGAAATCGGTTACCGCAGGACAAATCTGCGTAGCAGCGAGAACGTCAGCGCGCCGGCGCTGAGTGCCGTGATGCCGACGGCGGCCGTCGTCGCGATGGCGGCTCCCGACGGCGCCGAGAAGCGGTCCCGCAACGACACCGGCTTGGAAAAGGTCAACACGGGCCAGCCGCGGCCGGCCGCCTCCTTGCGGAGGTTTCGGTCGGGGTTGACGACGGCGGGATGTCCGACCAGTTCCAGCATCGGCAGGTCGGTCACCGAGTCGGAGTACGCGTAGCAGTGCTCCAGCGGGTAACCCTCGCGGGCCGCCAGTTCCCGGATGGCCTCGGCCTTGCCCTCGCCGTAGCAGTAGAAGGCGATCTCCCCGGTGTACTTGCCGTCTTCGACCACCATCCGGGTCGCCATGGCGTGGGTCGCGCCGAGCGCGCGGGCGATGGGCGCGACGACCTCCTCGCCCGATGCGGAGACTATGACCACGTCACGGCCGCACAACTTGTGGTCGGCGATGAGGTTCGCGGCTTCGGCGAACACCAGTGGGGTCACGATCTCGTGCAGGGTTTCCTCGACCGCGGACTTGACCTGCTCGACATCCCAACCGGTGCACATGCTCGTCACGTAGGAGCGCATCCGGTCCATCTGGTCGTGGTCGGCGCCCGACATCAGGAAGACGAATTGCGCGTAGCTGGACTTCAGGACACTGCGCCGATTCAGTAGCCCCTGCGCGAAGAACGGTTTGCTGAACGCGAGCGTGCTCGATTTCGCGATCACGGTCTTGTCGAGGTCGAAGAAGGCGGCGGTGCGCGGCGGATCGTCGGCCACCGCTTCGTTTCGACGTTGTTCGGGTGCGGCGTCATCCGGAACGGGTGCGGTCACCCCGCCAGAATAGGTCCGCGCGTGACATCCACCCGACGGGTGTTCAAAATGGCAGTTCAGGACAGGTGTCGCAGACTGCAACTTGAGCTGGCGGAACGGCATAGCTCTTCCGTGTCAGACTTGCGCGGCTCACAGCGAGCGTGTGTATAGTGAGTATCACTCGGCTTATGCCGGGTGTGCATCAGCCCGACCCCCCGGGGCTGATACACGACGACCCTCGCCTCCTCCCCCCCTGGCGGGGGTCGTCTTCTTTCTCCAGTACGACGCTCCGGGTGCTTCGATCCCCGAAATTGACGTTGCTGGGCGCTCGACCTCAACCGCTTGCCCGCGCCGTGTCCGCGTCGCGCGCGGGGCGTGGCATCCCGGTGCGCCAGCACGTCCCAACGCCGTGCGGTGCGGCCATCGCGGTGACGCGCACAAGTTTCCGCTACGCAGGAAAATTCTTCGCTGCATAAGAAAATCTGGCGCCTCGATGCACAGTTGCGGGCTCGTCCACAGTTGCGCCCGTAGGTGCTGGCGGCGCGACTCGGGCCCGGCGCAGGGTGAACCCGTGACCGAACATCGTGCCGTGTTGGCGCTGCTCTCCGAACCGTCGCTGCGAGACGAGGTGGATCGAGTGGCCGCGGCCGCCGGGACCGAGGTGGTCCGGTTGTCGTCACCGTCGACGCTCGGTCGCACCGCCTGGAACTCCGCGACGGTGGTGGTGATCGACGAGGAGCAGGCCCGGCCGTGCGCGACGCTCGGCCTGCCGCGGCGCCCGGCGGTGTTCGTCGTGGCCACCGAGGCGCCGGCCGCGGACACCTTCCATGCGGCGATGACGCTGGGCGCCGAGGCGGTGCTGGTCCTGCCCGAGCAGGCCGGCGAGCTGGTGCGCCTGGTGGCCGACGCCGTCGAGGCGGTGCGGGACGACGCCCGGCGCGGCGAGGTCGTCGCGGTGACCGGCGGCCGCGGCGGTGCCGGTGCCTCGATCTTCGCCGCCGCGCTGGCGCTGGGCGCGGTCGACTCCGCGCTCATCGACCTGGATCCGCTCGGCGGCGGAATCGATCTGCTGCTCGGGGTCGAGGCGGCGACCGGGCTGCGCTGGCCGGACATCGTGGTCAAAGGTGGGCGCCTCAATTGGGTGGAGGTCCGGCAGGTGCTGCCCACCCACGGCGGCGTCGCGGTGTTGTCCGCGGGTCGCCAGGGTGGCGAAATCGGCTGTGGTGCCGTTGAAGCCGTCATCGAGTCGGCCCGGCACGGTGGCGTACTGGTGGTGTGCGACGTGCCGCGCCGACTGACCGATGCCGCGGTGGCCGCCTTGGAACTGGCCGACCTCGCGGCGCTGGTCTGCCCCAGCGACGTGCGCTCGTGCGCTGCGGCCGCGGCCCTCGGGCCCGCGCTGCTCGCGGTGAACCCGAATGTCGGACTGGTGGTCCGCGGCCCCGCCCCGGGCGGGCTGCGCGCCACCGACGTCGCCGCGACGGTGGGGCTGCCACTGCTGGCGGCGATGCGGCCGGAACCGATGATCGACCAGCGCCTCGAACGCGGTGGTCTACGCCTGCGTGCCCGCTCGCCGCTGGCGGGTGCGGCCACCGCGGTGCTGAACACCCTCGGCCGCCGGCCGGACCGCGGTGCCGGACGGCGGGCGGGGGCCGTGGCGTGAGCTCGTCGCTGGTCGACCGGGTCCGGGAACGGCTGGCGGCCGAGTCCGGGCCGCTGCGCCCCGGTCTGGTCGCCGAGGCCATCCGCGCCGAATCCGGCGGGGTCCTCGGCGACACCGAGGTGCTCACCAACCTTCGGGTGTTGCAGACCGAGCTGACCGGCGCGGGTCCGCTGGAACCGCTACTGCGCGCACCGGACACCACCGACGTGCTGGTGGTCGCGCCCGACTCGGTGTGGTGCGATCAGGGAAACGGATTGCAGCGCAGCGCCGTTCGATTTCCGGACGAGGACGCGGTCCGGCGGCTGGCGCAGCGCTTGGCGCTCGCGGCCGGGCGCCGACTCGACGACGCGCAGCCCTGGGTCGACGCCGTGCTGCCCGGCCCCGGCGGCGGCGCGGTCGCGGTGCGCCTGCACGCGGTCCTGCCGCCGGTGGCCGCCGCCGGCACCTGCATCTCGCTGCGGGTGCTGCGCCCGGCCGCCTTGACCCTGGCCGGACTGGCCGCCATCGGGGCGGTCCCACCGCAGGCCGAACAGCTGCTGCGCGACGTCGTCGCGGCGCGGCTGGCCTACCTGGTCTCGGGCGGCACCGGGGCAGGGAAGACCACCTTGTTGGCGGCTATGCTCGGCGCCGTCGACCCGGGTGAACGCATCGTGTGCGTCGAGGACGCCGCCGAACTGCGACCCGCGCACCCGCATGTGGTGCGGCTGGTGGCCCGAGGGGCCAACGTGGAGGGTACCGGCGAGATCACGCTGCGCCAGCTGGTTCGCCAGGCGCTGCGGATGCGCCCGGATCGCATCGTGGTGGGGGAGGTGCGCGGAGTCGAGGTGGTCGACCTGCTGGCGGCCTTGAACACCGGCCACGACGGGGGTGCGGGCACCGTCCACGCCAACAGCACCTCCGAAGTGCCGGCCCGGCTGGAGGCTCTGGCGGCCACGGGAGGGCTGGACCGGGCCGCGCTGCACAGCCAACTCGCCGCGGCGGTGCAGGTGCTGCTGCACGTCGACCGGGTCGGCGGGCGGCGCCGGCTCGCCGAAATCGCGCTGCTGCGCCGCGCGGGTGCCTCCGCGCTCTGTGAACCGGTCACCGTATGGCACGCCGACCGTGAATGGGGCGGCGGCCGAACACAATTCCGAGAACTCCTGGCCGGCAGGTGTGTCCCGTGACCGCAGTCGCCGCGGCGGCGCTGAGCCTGGCCGCAGCGCTGCTGATGGCGCCGAACACGCCGCGGCGCCGATTGTCCGCTGCCCCGGCCTCCCTCCGCGTGCCCCGGCTCGTCAAGGGCGCGGCGCTCACCGCGCCGACGCTGCTCGGGTGGGCGTTGGCCGGACCGTTCGTCGCGCTGGCGGCCACGGTGCTCGGCGCGACGTTGGTTGCTCGTCGTCGGCGGCGCGCCGCCCGGCAGCGCGGCCTGCGGGAGCGTGCGGCGATGGCCCAGGCGCTGGAGATGCTGACCGCCGAACTGCGGGTCGGAAACCACCCGATCCGGGGTTTCGCGGCGGTGGGCGGCGAGGTTTCCGGGCAGGTCGGGGAGGGGTTCCGGCGGGTCGCGGCGCGCGGGCGGCTGGGGGCCGACGTCGCGGCGGGCCTACGTTCTGCCGCAGCGTATTCCGGGCAGCCGGCGGACTGGGATCGCCTGGCGGTGTTCTGGCAGCTGGCCACCGACCATGGCCTCGCGGTGGCCGCGTTGATGCGCGCCGCGCAGCGCGACATCGTCGAGCGGCAACGCTTCCACGCCCGGGTCGACGCCGGCATGGCCGGCGCCCGGGCCACCACCGCGATCCTCGCGGCGCTTCCGGCCGTCGGGATTCTGCTCGGCCAGGCCATGGGTGCCCGGCCCCTGGCGTTTCTCGCCGGCGACGGGTTCGGCGGCGTGGTGCTGATGGTCGGCGTCGCGCTGGTCTGCGTCGGGCTGGTGTGGGCCGACCGCATCACCGGACGGGCCACCGCATGACGGCGGCGGTGCTGGCGTTGGCCCTGGCCCTGCTGGTGAATCCCATTGCGGCGATACGCCGCTCGCGGACTGCCGCTCCGGCGCCGCGGACGGAGACCGCCCGGCTGGCCGCGGACGACCCACTGGCCGTCGCCTCGAGCCTGGATGTGCTCGCGGTCTGTCTGAGCGCCGGGATGTCCGTATCGGCGGCGGCGCGGGCGACCGCGGCCGCCGCGCCGCCCGAGCTCGCGCTGCCGTTGCGGCGCGCCGCGGATCTGCTTGCGCTGGGGGCGGACCCGGCGACCGCCTGGTCGACGTCGCCCGCCGAGGTCACCGACGAGCACTGCGTTGCCTTCCTGCGCTTGGCGCGGCGGTCGGCGGCCTCGGGCTCGGCGCTGGCCCACGGCGTCGCCGAGTTGGCCGAGCAGTCCCGGCAGGCCGCGACCCACCGGGCCGAAGCGGCCGCCGAGCGCGCCTCGGTGGTGATCGCCGGCCCGCTGGGGCTGTGCTTCCTGCCGGCGTTCGTGTGCCTGGGCGTCGTGCCCGTGGTGGCCGGGCTGGCCGGCGAGGTCCTGGGTTCGGGATTGCTGTGAAAAGGCCTGTGGTGAAGGGACGTTGTGCGAAAAGACAGAGGAGAGGGAGCACACATGATGGACAAGCTGCTGCTGCGCGCGCGGGCCCGGTTGACGGTGCTGGTGTACGACGAGTCGGGGATGTCGACGGTCGAATACGCGATCGGCACCGTGGCCGCCGCGGCCTTCGGCGCGATCCTCTACAGCGTCGTGACCGGAGACTCCATCGTCGGGGCACTGACGAACATCATCAACCGCGCCCTGAACACCGGCGCCTGAGCGGCGATGCCGGCATCGGCACCGTCGAAACCGCGCTGGGGGTCGCGACGTTGGTGGCGGTGGTGGTGGTCTGCGCGGCCGGGCTCGGCGCCATCCTCACCGGCGTGCGGTGCACCGACGCCGCCCGCGAGGCGGCGCGGCTGGCCGCGCGCGGGGATCAGGTCGCCGCCGCCGAGGCGGTGCGGGCGGTCGCCCCGGCCGGGGCGCAGCTGCGGTTGCACCGCGAGGGCGGCTTCGTCGTCGCGACCGTCACCGCCGCCAGTGCGCTGCCCGGCGTGCCGATCAGCGCGCGGGCCGTGGCCGCAGTGGAGCCCACCGCGAGCGGGTGAGGCCGGCTCGGCGAGCGTGCTCGCCGCCGCGATGGTCGTCGCCGTGCTGACCGTGACGGTGGCGGTGGCGCAGATCGGGGCCGCGGTGCTGGCCCGGCACGGGGCGCAGGCGGCGGCCGATCTGGCCGCGCTGGCAGCGGCGGCCGCAGTGCCCGCCGGTAGCGCCGAAGCCTGTGAGCGGGCCCGGGACGTGGCCGCCGCGATGGGCGCGTCGGTCACCGCGTGCGCCGTGACCGGCTCGGACGTGACGGTGCAGGTCAGTGTCCGCGCCGGACTGGGCGTCGGCGAGGCGCGGGCGGCGGCGCGGGCCGGGCCGGTCTGAGGCCGGGCGGACCGGCTCAGCTGCGGCGAGTCCGTCCTCGCTGCGGGTTCAGCGGCGAGACTCGCCTTCGCTGCGCCAGTTCATCGCCCGCGCGATCACGTGCTCGCGTCCCCCACCGACCGGTTCCAGAACCACCCGGGTGACGAACCCCACGGAGATCGGCTCCCCCCGCCAGTCGTCGAGCTGCCAGGTGGCGCAGTAGGTGGTCCCCGGTTCGGCCTCGGCGGCGCGGGCCAGCACCTGGCTTTCGCGGTCGCTCATGTTGCGGGCTGCGAGGTCGTCGGTGAAGGCCCGGTTGGCGGCCAGCCCGGAATTCGGGTCCAGGCCGCTGTTGCGCATCGACTCCGGGGTGTCGGTGGCAATGCCGGTGGTCAGATTCCATACCAGCGGCCCCGGGAGAGGTCGCTGCGGTGGTTCGGCCGTCGCGGGCCCCACCCAGACGTGCACGCCGTGCACGGTGCCGTCGGTCATCCGCACCGGCTCGGTCCGGATCACCCGGTTGCCCTTGGGGGTGATGCTGGCCAGGCTGCTGGCGGTGTTGACCGTCTCGGCCACGGCGGTCTGGATCGCCGACAGGTGCGGGCTGCGGCGCAGGAAGGCGCTGATCGGGACGAGCTTGTGGGTCTGCGGTCCGTCGGCGACCACGACGGGTTCGCCCCCCAAAGTCTCGATCAGCAGCCAGTCACGGCTCATGGGGGCGATTGTAGTACCCGCGGTACCGGGTGTTTGCTGGCGAGTGGCGAAAGTCCTGCAAAGCAGGTACCTGCCCGGCGAAATGGTTTGCCGATGGCGTTCAATCCGGTTGCACGTCCCGGGGGCGCGGGGTATCTTGCGGCTGCCCCGGCCCTGCTGGGAAGGCGGACCCGTGACGTTGGAGCCGGACCGCTTCTTACGGCAGGGGATTGCCGCGCACGCTGGGGAGGTCGACCGTGTGAGGGGTCGGTCGTCACCCCAGCGCGGCGAGCACGCTGCGCAGCACCGTGACGGCGCCGGCCTTGTCCAGCGGGTCGTTTCCGTTACCGCATTTCGGCGACTGGACGCACGACGGACACCCGTGCGGACACTCGCAGGCCTGGATCGCCGCGGCCGTCGCGCCGAGCCACTGGGCCGCCCGACGGAAACCTCGCTCGGCGAACCCGGCCCCACCGGGATGCCCGTCGTAGACGAACACCGTGGGCAGGCCGTTCTCCGGTCCCACGGCCATCGACAACCCGCCGATGTCGCCCCGGTCGCAGCTGGCCACCAGCGGTAGCAACCCGATGGCCGCATGCTCGGCGGCGTGCAGGGCGCCCGGGATGCGCAGCGGGTCAATTCCGTTGGCCATCAACAACTCCGGCGTCACCGAGTACATGACCGCGGTGGTGGACAGCGTCTGGGTGGGCATGGTCAGTTCGACGAAGTCCAGGACCTCCCCGGCCAGGGTCCGGCGCAGGTAACCCACCACGGTGTGCGACACCGCCACCGGGACGAACCCGAGGGTGACCGCGCCGAAGTCCACCCGCTCGCCCGGCCCGGTCACCGTGAGGTCGGTCAGCTCGCGGGAAAACGTGGTGTAGCCCGGATCCTCGGCGTGCACGAAGGCCAGCCCGTCGTCGAGTTGCAGGGAGTCCACCACGTAGGTCTCACCCTGATGCAGATACACCGCGCCGGGATGCACGGTCGCCGGCGCCCGCCCGGCGCCCACCCCGCCGAGGAGCCGGCCGGTGTCGCTCTCGACGATCGAGACCTGCCCGCCGATCGAGCCCCGGATGTCCACCGCCTGGTGCGGGTCCACGCCCGGCGCCGGGAAGTACCGCCCGCCGCGCCGCCGCAGCAGGCCGTCGTCGACCAGCGTGGCCGCCACCGACTCCGCGCTCCATTCGCGCACCTCGGCGTCCTCGAGGGGCAGTTCGGTGGCGGCGCACAGCAGCTGCGGCCCCAGCACGTAGGGGTTGGTCGGATCGATCACCACCCGCTCGATCGGTTTGTCCAGCAGCGCCTCGGGGTGGTGCACCAGGTAGGTGTCCAGCGGGTCGTCGCGGGCGATGAGCACCACCAGCGCGCTCTGGCCGCGCCGCCCCGAGCGCCCGGCCTGCTGCCAGAACGAGGTGACGGTGCCCGGGAACCCGGCCAGCACCACCGCATCCAGGCCGGCGATGTCCACGCCGAGTTCCAACGCGTTGGTGGTGGCCAGCCCCAGCAGTCGGCCGTCGGCCACCGCCGCCTCGAGCTCCCGGCGGTCCTCGGCCAGATACCCGGCGCGGTAGGACGCCACCTTGTCGGCGAGCTGCGGGGCGATGTCCTCGAGCCGCGCGCGGGCGCCCAGCGCGGTCAGTTCGGCGCCGCGGCGCGAACGCACGAACGTCAGCGTGCGCGCCCCCTCGGCCATCAGATCGGCCATCACCCGCGCGGCCTCGGTGCCGGCCGCGCGTCGGACCGGGGCGCCGTGCTCGCCGGTGACGTCGGTGCGCATCGCCGGCTCCCACAGGGCCACGGTGCGGGCGCCCTGCGGCGAACCGTCCTCGGGGACCTCGACGACGGTCTGCCCGATCAACTCGGCGGCGGTCTCGCCCGGGGCGGCGGTCGTGGCGCTGGCGAAAATCACCGTCGGACCGGAGCTGTCCGCGGCGCCGTAACGGCGGGCCAGCCGCAGCAGCCGCCGCAGCACCATCGCGACGTTGGACCCGAACACGCCGCGGTAGTAGTGGCATTCGTCGACCACGATGTAGCGCAGGTGGCGCAGGAACACCGCCCAGCGGGCATGGTTGCGCAGCAGCGACAGGTGGATCATGTCGGGGTTGGAGAACAGCCAACGGGAGCGCTCCCGCGCGAAGCGGCGCACCTCGGTGGCGCTGTCGCCGTCGTAGGCGGTGGGCGCGACGTCGGCCAGCCGCGGCACCGCCGTCGTCAGGGCGTGGGCGGCGCGCAGCTGATCGTGGCCGAGGGCCTTGGTGGGCGACAGGTACAGCACCCGTGCCCGCGGATCGGCGGCCAGCGCGGCCAGCGCCGGCAGCTGGTAGGCCAGCGACTTGCCCGAGGCCGTCCCGGTGCTGATCACGACGTGGCGTCCGTCGTGCGCGTACTGCGCGGCGCGGGCCTGGTGTGTCCAGGGCGCGGCGATGCCGCGGTCGGTGAACGCCCGCACGACGTCGGGATCGGCCCAGTCCGGCCAGCGAGCCGGCCGGCCGCCGCGGGCGGGCAACTCGGCAACATGACGAATCGGATGCTCGGCGTCGGCGTCGGCGCCCGCGAGGGCCGCAGACAGCAGCTCACTGCCGAAATTCGTCTCCACAGGGGCAATTGTTCACCAGAACGTAGCAACCAGACTGTCGCTAACCCGCCGATCATGATTGGATGTGGGTGGTCGCAGCTTCTGTGTGGTGTCAAAGCTTTCGCAGGATCGACGTTGCGATCGCGGTTCCTGCGAAGGATGTGCGGTCACAACGGGCCCGGTGCACTGCAACGGTGGTGCACCGCACCCGGTAGGAAAAGTAAGGAAAGATCGAAAGATGCCACAGGGAACTGTGAAGTGGTTCAACGCGGAAAAGGGCTTCGGCTTTATTGCGCCTGAGGATGGTTCCGCGGATGTGTTCGTCCACTACACGGAGATTCAGGGTTCGGGTTTCCGCACCCTCGAGGAAAACCAGCGGGTGGAGTTCGAGGTCGGCCAGAGCCCCAAGGGGCCTCAGGCCACCGGCGTTCGCGCCGTCTGAGAATTCTCTGACATAGACGTCCCGGGCGGTCTTACCGCCCGGGACGTTTTGTCTGCCTTACTGTCGTGACGTGAGTCAGCTCTCCTTCTTCTCTGCGGAATCGGTGCCGCCGACGGTCACCGATCTCACCGGGCTGCTCGCAACCGCTGGTCAGATCGTTCTGGTCGGCTCGCCGGAGGTCACCGGCGGGCGGCTCTCGGTGGTGGTCGACCGGCCGTGGCGGGCCGCGGCGCTCGCCGAGATGGTCGCCGAGGCGGGCCTGGAACCGGAGATCGGACGCACCGACGAGGACACCCCGCTGGTCCGCACCGCGGTCGACCTGCGGTTGGTGCCCATCGCCCGGGCCTGGACCCGCGGCGCGGTCAAGACGGTGCCCCCGCAGTGGGTGCCGGGTCCGCGCGCGTTGCGGGCCTGGACGCTGGCGGCCGGGTACGCCGACGGCGACCGCTACCTGCTGGGGCTGGACCTGCACGCCCCCGACACCCATTCCCCGCTTGCCTCGGCCCTGATGCGGGTCGGGATCGCGCCGACGCTGATCGGCACCCGCGGCAGCCGTCCCGCGCTGCGGATCAACGGCCGCAGACGGCTATCGAGGCTGGTAGAGAACGTGGGCGAGCCTCCGGATCACCCCGAGGCGATCGCGCAGTGGCCGCGGGTATGACGCGCCTGCCGGAGCGAGTCAGTTTGCTTCGGTGCGTCCACAATGCAAAATTGGCAGTTGCTCGCGGGCAACGCGTCCCGTGCAGCGATGAAGAAGTGGAGCGTAACCCCAGTTGGCTGACGGCAATGGAAGCGTCCGGCGACTCGTCATAGTCGAGTCGCCCACCAAGGCGCGCAAAATCGCGAGCTATCTCGGCTCGAACTACATTGTCGAGTCCTCGCGGGGGCACATCCGTGACCTGCCCCGCGCCGCCGCCGACGTGCCCGCCAAGTACAAGTCCGAGCCGTGGGCCCGCCTCGGGGTCAACGTGGACGCCGACTTCGAACCGCTCTACATCGTCAGCCCCGACAAGAAGTCCACCGTCAGCGAGCTCAAGAGCCTGCTCAAGGACGTCGACGAGCTCTATCTGGCGACGGACGGTGACCGCGAGGGTGAGGCCATCGCCTGGCACCTGCTCGAGACGCTCAAGCCCCGCATCCCGGTCAAGCGGATGGTGTTCCACGAGATCACCGAGCCGGCCATCCGGGCGGCCGCCGAGAACCCCCGGGAACTGGACATCGACCTCGTCGACGCCCAGGAGACCCGCCGCATTCTGGACCGGCTCTACGGCTACGAGGTCTCGCCCGTGCTGTGGAAGAAGGTCGCGCCGAAGCTGAGCGCCGGCCGGGTCCAGTCGGTCGCGACGCGGATCATCGTGCAGCGCGAACGCGAGCGGATGGCGTTCCGCAGCGCCGAGTACTGGGACATCGTCGCCGAGCTCGACGCCAGTGTTTCCGACCCCAATGCGCACCCGCCGGTGTTCAACGCCCGCCTGGTCAACGTCGACGGCCTGCGGGTGGCCACCGGCCGGGACTTCGACTCGGTGGGTGCGGTCAAGAAGCCCGCCGAGGTGGTGGTGCTCGACCAGGCCAGTACCGGTGCCCTGGTCGAGGGGCTCAGCGGCGCGCAGCTGTCGGTGTCCTCGGTGGAGCAGAAGCCGTACACCCGCCGGCCGTATCCGCCGTTCATGACCTCGACGCTGCAGCAGGAGGCGGGCCGCAAGCTGCGCTTCTCCTCCGAGCGCACCATGAGCATCGCGCAGCGGCTCTACGAAAACGGCTACATCACCTACATGCGTACCGACTCGACGACGTTGTCGGAGTCGGCCATCAACGCCGCGCGTAACCAGGCCCGGCAGCTCTACGGCGAGGACTACGTCCACCCGACGGCCCGGCAGTACACCCGCAAGGTCAAGAACGCGCAGGAGGCGCATGAGGCGATCCGCCCCGCCGGCGACACCTTCGCCACCCCCGACGCGGTGCGGCGCGAACTCGAATCCGACGAGTTCAGGCTCTACGAGCTGATCTGGCAGCGCACCGTGGCCTCGCAGATGGCCGACGCGCGCGGTACCACCCTGAGCCTGCGGATCACCGGTGAGGCCGCGGGTGCCGAGGGCCCGCGCACGGTGACCTTCGCCGCCAGCGGCCGCACCATCACGTTCGCGGGCTTCTTGAAGGCCTACGTGGAGACGGTCGACGAGCTCGCCGGCGGCGAGGCCGACGACGCCGAACGCCGGTTGCCGAACCTCACCCAGGGCCAGCAGGTCCGGGCCCGGCAGCTGACCCCGGACGGGCACGCCACCAATCCGCCCGCGCGCTACACCGAGGCCTCGCTGATCAAGGCGCTCGAAGAGTTGGGCATCGGTCGCCCGTCGACGTACTCGTCGATCATCAAGACCATCCAGGACCGCGGCTACGTCCACAAGAAGGGCAGCGCGCTGGTGCCGTCCTGGGTGGCGTTCGCGGTGATCGGTTTGTTGGAACAGCATTTCGCCCGCCTGGTGGACTACGACTTCACCGCCGCCATGGAGGACGAACTCGACGGGATCGCCGCCGGGTTGGAACAGCGCAGCAACTGGTTGTCCAACTTCTACTTCGGCGGCGAGCACGGCGTGGAGGGGTCGATCGCCCGTTCCGGCGGCCTCAAGCAGCTCGTCGGCGGCAACCTCGAGGGCATCGACGCCCGAGAAGTCAACTCCATCAAGCTGTTCGACGATGCCGAAGGCCGCGCGGTCAACGTCCGGGTCGGTCGCAACGGGCCCTATCTGGAGCGGATGATCGCCGATCCGGACAATCCGGGTGAGCTCAAGCCGCAGCGAGCCAACCTCAAGGACGAGCTGACCCCGGACGAGTTGACCCTCGAGCTGGCCGAAAAAGCCTTCGCCACCCCGCAAGAGGGGCGCTCATTGGGTGTCGACCCGGCGACCGGTCATGAAATCGTCGCCAAGGACGGACGTTTCGGCCCCTACGTCACCGAGGTGCTGCCGGAGCCGGAGAATCCGGACGACGGCAGCGCCGGTACGCCGGCCAAGAAGGGCAAGAAGCCCACCGGGCCCAAGCCGCGCACCGGTTCCCTGCTGCGCACCATGGATCTGGAGACGGTGACGCTCGAGGACGCGCTGAAGCTGCTGTCGCTGCCCCGCGTGGTGGGGGTGGACCCCAACACCGGCGAGGAGATCACCGCGCAGAACGGCCGCTATGGCCCATATCTGAAGCGCGGCACCGACTCTCGGTCACTGGCCACCGAAGAGCAGATGTTCACCATCGACCTCGACGAGGCGCTGAAGATCTACGCCGAGCCGAAACGGCGCGGCCGGCAGGCGGCCGCGGCCCCACCGCTGCGGGAACTGGGCGTCGACCCGGTGTCGGAGAAGCCGATGGTGATCAAGGACGGCCGGTTCGGGCCCTATGTCACCGACGGTGAGACCAACGCGAGCCTGCGCAAGGGTGACGACGTGCTGTCGATCACCGACGAGCGGGCCTCGGAGCTACTGGCCGACCGGCGCGCTCGCGGCCCGGTGAAGAAGAAGGCGGCCGCGAAGAAGACGGCCAAGAAGACGGCCGCCAAGAAGTCCCCGGCGAAAAAGGCCGCCAAGAAGGCCTGAGCGCCCCGCCTGAACCGAGGTTCGCCCCCCCGGGCCGGCCCGCGCTCGAGGTCAGCTCAGCCGGGCTCGGACGCGGAGACGTCCGAGACGTCGGCGCCGCCCGGGACATCTGGGGAGTTGGCGATGTTCGGGATCTGCGGGAGCGCGGCGAGCCGGATCGGTCGGGCCAGCTGGGTGGGCGCGATGCGGCCGCGCAGTTCCACGACCTCGCCGACATCCCAGCTCAGCGCTTCGGCGTCCAGGGCGCCGCTGACCGCCTGTGACGACGCCAGCACGCGACCTTCCTCGAGCTTGGCGAGCTCGGTCAGCCGCGCGGCCTCGTTGACCGGGTCGCCGATCACGGTGTATTCGAAGCGGGCTCGCGCGCCGATGTGGCCGGCGATGGCGCGGCCGGCCGAGACCCCGATGCCGAACTCGGAGCTGCCCAGCACCGGCAGCAGCTCGTCGTGCAGGTCGCGGGCGGCGGCCAGCGCGGCGCCGTAGGAGTCCGGGTGCTCGATGGGTGCGCCGAAGATGCACAGCGCCGCGTCACCTTGGAACTTGTTGACGAAACCGCCATGGCGGGCAACGGTTTCCACCACCACCCGGAAGAACTCGTTGAGCAGGTTGACCACCTCTGCGGGCGGGCGCGTGGAGGCCAGCTGAGTCGAGCCGACCAGGTCGACGAACAGCACCGCGACGTCGCGTTCCTGCCCGCCCAACTCGGTGCCCCGTTCCAGGGCCCGCCGGGCGACGTCCTCGCCGACGTAACGGCCGAACAGGTCACGCAGCCGCTGCCGTTCGGACAGGTCGCGCACCATGTCGTTGAATCCGGCCTGCAGCAGGCCGAGTTCGCTGGCGTCGTAGATCTGCATGTGCGCGTTGTAGTTGCCGCGCTGGACCTCGCCGAGCGCCCAGCGCAGCTGGCGCAGCGGGTCCGCGATCGACATGGCCGCCAGCACCGTGCCGGCCAGCCCGATCACCAGCGCCGCCAGCGCCATCAGCAGGATCGGCGTGAACAGCTGGTCGGCGGAGGTCTGCAGGATCGCGAACTTGCTCGCGACGATGGACAGCACGATGGCCAGCAGGGGCACGCCGGTGCCCAGCGTCCAAGTCAGCACCAGGCGCAGGATCACCCCGGGGGCCCGGAAGTTCTCCGGGGTACCGCTGCGCAGCGCGGCCACGGCCACGGGCCGCAGGGTGCGTTCGGACTGCAGGTAGCCGATGATCGCGGTGGCCGTGGCCCCCAACCCGGTGGCCACGGCGAGCACCGGCGCGGAATGGCCGGCCACCGGCCAACTGGCCGCGATGAACACGATGCCGCCCAGGCACCAGTTGGTCAGGCTGATCGCGGTGCGGTAGATCGGCATCCGCAGGGCCCGGGCGCGCGCGAGGTCGGTGGCGGCCGGGTCGGAATCGGCCAGCAGGCCCTCGCGGCGCTGCCAGCGCAGCACCGGCGTCAGCAATCGGAGGCTGACGTAGGCGCCGATCGCGAACGAGATCAGCAGATAGCCCACGAAGATGGCCAGGTTCAGCTGAGGCAGGTCCTGGAGTTGCACCCGGTCCTGCGGGGGCAGGCCGAAGCGCAGGAAGCTCAGGACGAACAGGGCACCGATGATGTCGGCCTGCACCATCCCGAGGGTGAAGACCGGCCATGGAGTGCGCACGACCCAGCGGACGAACGCACTGGCTCGTCCCCGCGGCAGCGCCCCATCGGTCACCCGTTCACCGTATCGGGCGCGGGCGACCAATCCGAACCGTTGTGGCGCACCCGATCGCCGGTGCCACATGCCGCGATGTCGCCGCTGAGCACTAGTCTTGCCGGTGATGTCAGGGGTTTTCGCGCGCTTGGTGGGCCAACACACGGTGGAGGCCGAACTCGTGGCTGCCGCGCAGACCGCTCGGGGTGACGCGATTCACAGCCCGACGGGCGCCGGAAGCATGACACACGCGTGGCTGTTCACCGGTCCGCCGGGCTCGGGCCGGTCGGTCGCGGCGCTGTGTTTCGCGGCGGCGTTGCAGTGCACCTCCGACGGCGTGCCGGGCTGCGGTCAGTGTCGGGACTGCACGACGGCCATGGCCGGCACCCACGCCGACGTCCGGCGCGTCATCCCGGAGGGCCTGTCCATCGGCGTCGGCGAGATGCGGGCGATCGTCCAGATCGCGTCGCGGCGGCCGAGCACCGCCCGCTGGCAGATCGTGGTGATCGAGGATGCCGACCGGCTCACCGAGGGGGCGGCCAACGCTCTGCTCAAGGTGGTCGAGGAGCCGCCGCCGTCCACGGTGTTCCTGCTGTGTGCCCCGTCGGTGGACCCGGAGGACATCGCGATCACGCTGCGGTCGCGGTGCCGGCACATCGCGTTGGTGACCCCGAGCGCCGACGCCATCGCGCAGGTCCTGATGGATCGCGACGGGCTGGACGCCGAGGATGCCCGCTGGGCGGCCTCGGTCAGCGGCGGGCACGTCGGGCGGGCGCGCCGGTTGGCGACCGACCCGGAGGCGCGTGACCGACGCAAACGGGCGCTGGGCCTGGCGCGCGACGCCGCCACCCCGTCGCGGGCGTTCGCCGCGGCCGAGGAGCTGGTGGCCGCCGCCGAGGCGGAGGCCAAGGCGCTCACCGAGGAACGCAACGACTCCGAGACCGAGGAGCTGCGCACCGCGCTGGGTGCGGGCGGCACGGGTAAGGGCACCGCCGGCACCATGCGCGGGGCCGCCGGGGCCATCAAGGATCTCGAGAAGCGGCAGAAGTCGCGGCAGACCCGGGCGTCCCGGGACGCGCTGGACCGTGCGCTGATCGACCTGGCGAGCTACTTCCGTGACGCGTTGCTGGTGGCGTTGCAGGCCTCGCAGAGCGGTGGCGGCGTCACCCCCAACCATCCGGACATGGCCGACCGGGTGGCCGCGATGGCCGAGCACGCGTCCCCGGACCGGCTGCTGCGCTGCATCGAGGCGGTGCTGCAATGCCGGGAGGCGCTGGCGGTCAACGTCAAGCCGAGGTTCGCCGTCGATGCGATGGTGGCCTCGGTGGGACAGGCCCTGCGCAGCGACCTGTAGACTCTCCTGCGCCCGGTGCGCCGGGTGCGCCACCTTAGCTCAGTCGGCAGAGCGATTCACTCGTAATGAATAGGTCGGGGGTTCGATTCCCCCAGGTGGCTCCGAAAAAACGCGGGCGGCTGCGGTCATTTCCCGGGCTGGACCCGGACCGTTCGCCCGCCGGGCTCAGGCCTGAATGTTCTTGCCCAGAGCCTTGAGTGCCGCGTCCTTGGCGGTGTTGGCGGCGGGGAACCCGGCGTAACCCGACGCGTGATAGATGACCTCGGCCAGCTCGTCCTCGGTCAGGCCGTTCTGCCGGGCGATCCGGAAGTGCGACTCCATCTCCATTTCCGCGCCGAGCGCGATCAGGATGCCGAGGGTGACCAGGCTGCGGTCGCGCCTGGACAACCCCTCCCGGCTCCACAGCCGGCCGAAGATGCCCTCGATGCCGATCTCCATCAACTCGGAGGCGAACCCGGTGCCGAAGCTCACGTCCTTGTTCGGCAGGTTGTCGGGCAGCAGGCCCGGCAGCATCTCGCGGAACACGTTGAGGCCGTCGTCGCGCAAGTTAGTCATGCGAATGAATATGACACAGCCTCAGCGGGCCGGTGCGAGGTGGCCCAACGGGCCCGAGGCCAGACACACCGACAGCGCGGCGGTCTGGGCCTGCGCGGTGATGGCGGTGCCGGCGCCGGACAGTCGGACGAAGACCCGGTTGAGCCCCGGCCGCACCGGAACCCGGGCCTCGGTGCCCTCGTCCAGGGACAAGGTCATCGCCCCGTCGGCGTTGGCCAGGTAGTTGATCTCGACGGTCCACTCCGCCGGTAGCAGGGGGCCGTCCAGCGGCATTCGCACCGGCGAATCGGGCTGGGTGAGGTACCCGCAGTTCGGGGTCGGCCCCGCCACGATGGTCCGCACCCAGGTCACGTTCGCCTCGACGAGGTGTCCGCCGCTGTCCAGCATGCGCAATTCGGTTGTCGAGGATGCGAATTCGGGCCGGTCGGAGAGCAGCGCGAACATGTGGCTGGCCAGGTTCTCCGGCCACATCACCCGTTGCAGGATCATCGGGTCGACCTCCTGATCCAACAGCGGGGCCTCCGACTCGGCCTGCGCGGCAGCCAGACTCGCGGTGGCGGTCTGCAGGTAGGACTTGGTCGGGTTGTCGCGCCAGCTGACCAGGAAGGTCGCCGTCGAGTAGAGGCTGCTCGCCACGAATGCCGCCGCGACCGCAACCGTGACCGCGGTCCGGGCGCGCGAGGCATCCAGCCAGGCCGATCCCGGCCGGTTCGGCGCGCACAGTCCGACGGCGGCCAGCAGGGCCAGCACCACCACCAGATCGGGCAGATAGCGCAGCGTCTGGGCCAGTTCGAGGGCGGTGAACCGCGAGGAGCGCATCAGGTAGATCGGGATCTGGCAGGCCACCGCGTACCCGAGGGCCACCACCCACACCAGGCCGAGGCGCTGCTTGCGCACCAGCGTCACCGCCACCACGGCCGCCAGCACCACCCAGCCGAGCACCATCACCGTGGCCGGCGGGACGCCCCAGGGCGACGCCGGCGCCCAACGCTGCCACTCCCAGGGTCCGCCGACCAGCCCGGGCACAATGCCGTGGGTGAACGAACGGCGCAACAGATCCCAGGTCATGCCCAGGTCCGAACTCCACCGCTGCTGATCGACCACCACCAGGTACAGCCCGATCCACGCCGCGGTCAACGCCAGCGCCGCCGACCACAACCGGACCCCGCCGCGCCACACCGTTCGGATCGGCCGATCCTCGCCCCGGACGTGGGCCAGCAGCGCGGCGACGGCGAACGCGACGAACGGGATCACCGCGGCCTTCTCGAAGAACAGCAGACCGCCGAAGAACACCAACATCCCGGTGACCGCGTACCGCTGATTTCCGGTGCGCAGCAGCAGGATTGCATCCGCGCACACCCAGGCCAGTGCGGCCAGCATGGGCAGTGAGTTCAACCCGGCCGCCCACCAGGCGTAGCCGGGCACAGCCAGCGGGGTGAACAGCGCGAAGGTCAGCGGGATCAGCAGTACCGGGCGCCAACCGAGGATCACCCGCAACGCCCGCAGCAACGCCAGCGACGCCAGCAGTTGCAGCACCACCAGCGACAGCGCCGGCCAGAACCAGTTCAGCGGCGCCAGCCGGGTGATCAGCCCGCCCAGCAGGAAACCGCCGGGCATCACGTGCCCGTCGTGGTCGTCGAACAGGTACCCCGCCGACAGCAGCTGCTGGGTGCCGGCGCGCCCCACCAGGATCAGGTCATCCCAGTAGAAGTAGCCGCCGAAGGCCAGCACCGCGCGGACCGCCAGCGCCACCCCGATCAGGGCGGCCGCGATCACGGGGACGCGGAGCGTCACAGCGCTAGCGCGGATATGCGTCTCCGGCGTGCCGGCGGGCCCGCCATGCGGAGGCCACCATGTCGGTCACCGAATGCCGCATCCGCCAGTCCAGATCGCGGGCCGCCAGGTCGCCGGCGGCGACGATGCGGGCCGGATCCCCGGGGCGGCGCTCGGCGACTTCGGGCTCGAAGTCGATGCCGGTGACCTCGCGGATGGCCGTCATGATCTCGCGCACCGAGGTCCCGGCCCCGCTGCCCAGGTTGTACACCGGCTCGACCGGCAGCCCCTCGTCGAGCCGGCGCGCGGCGGCGACGTGGGCCAGCGCCAGGTCGGTGACGTGGACGTAGTCCCGCACGCAGGTGCCGTCGGGCGTCGGGTAGTCCGCGCCGTTGATCCGCGGGGTCTGGTCGCGGTGCAGCATGTCGAACACCCGGGGAAACAGGTTGAACGGGCTGACGTCGAACAACTCGTCGCGCCCGGAGCCGACGACGTTGAAGTAGCGCAGGCTGGTGTGCCGGAAGGATCCGACGGCGACGCCCGTGTCGCGCAGCAGCCATTCGCCGATGAGCTTGCTCTCGCCGTACGGGGACTCGGGCGCGGTCGGGGTGGTCTCGTTGACAAGGTCGGTGTCCGGGGTGCCGTAGGTGGCGGCGCTGGAGGAGAAGACGAACTTGTCGATGCCGGCGGCGGTGACCGCGTCCAGCAGGGTGACCATCGCCGAGACGTTCTGCCGGTAGGTGTGCAGCGGTCGTTGCACCGATTCCCCGGCGTACTTGTAGCCGGCGATGTGGATGACGCCGGCCACCTTGTGGAACTCCAGGGTCAAGCGCAGGGTTGCTTCGTCGAGCAGGTTGGCCCGCACCAGGGGGACGTCCTCGGGGACGAATTGGGCCAGCCCGGTGGACAGGTCGTCGATCACGACGACGGGCATGTCGGCTTCGCGCAGTGCGCGCACCACATGGGAGCCGATGTAGCCGGCCCCGCCGGTCACTAGCCAGGTCACGAGCTTCGATGCTACCGAGGGGCGCGGGGGCGCCCGGATGCCGCCAGCGCGTAGAGGTGCACGGCGATGCCCACCAGCGGGCCGCAGAGCAGGGCGATCACGGTGCGGGTCTCCAGCGTCAGCGGCAGCGTCAGCAGGGCCGCGGCAGCCACCGTCGCGCCCACCCAACCCAGCGAGTAGGCGCGGTGCAGCGCGGCGGCGACGGTGGCGGCGCCGGTGACGGTGAGCACCGCGATGGCCGCCGCGCCGGCGGTCAACCACGCCAACAGTGCACCGGTGGTGACGTAGTCCGCGCCGAAGCCGATCCGCAGCAGCCACGGCCCGGTGGCGGCGGCCAGCACCACCCCGACGGCCCCGACCGCCGTGACCACCGCAATCGGTGTCAGCAGCGCCCGCAGTCGATGCTCGCGGCGGTCGACGAAATAGGCGATCAGGTTGCCCTGCATGGCCGTCAGCGGCACCAACAACGGCGCCCGGGTCAGCGTGACCGCCAGGATCACCACGCCGCCGGCCGCGCCGAGGTCGCTGGTGGTGGCCTGCAGCAGCACCGGGAAGCCCATCACCAGGATGGCGCTGGCGCCGGCCGCGGCGATCGCGTGCGAGGCACCGCGCAGAAAGCTGCGGGTGTCCTGGTGTGCCACCAGGGCCGCGGTCGCGCGCGCCGTCGGCGAGGCCGCCAGCAGCACCAGCCAGGCCATCGCGCCGGCCACGGTGGCCCACAGGAACCCGACCAGGCCCCAGCCCACCAGCACCGTCGCGGCCGCGATCACCACGCGGGTCACCGCGTCGGTCACCATCAGCGCGCCGTACTGCGACCAGTGGCCGGCCCCGGCCAGCATTCCCAGCAGGGTCGCGTGCAGGCAGAACCCCGCCAACCCGAGGGCCAGTAAAGCCACCGAGAGCCAACGGTATTCGACGAAGACCCGGGTGGACCACAGCGCGGCGGTGGCCGCGATCGCCGCGGCCGACACCACACCCACCACGGCCGCCACCCGCAGCGGGCGGGTGATTGCACCGCGCTGCGGCAGCCCGGTGCGGGCCAGCCGGATCTCGCGGGTGCTCTGCTGCAACAAACCGTTGGCCGCCCCGGTGACCAGCCCGAATGCCCCCCAGAACACGGCGAACACCGAGAACCCGGCCGGGTCCAGGTCGCTGGCCGCCAGGTACAGGACCGCGTACCCGCACACCGCGGTCACGGCGGTCGCGGCGCCCACCCGGGCCACCCCGCTGCGGGCGATGGGTCCGGCGGGGCCGGTGGGCACCGCGGCGTCGGTCACAACTCCGGCACCGCGGTCGAGTACAGCCAGGCGTCCCACAGGGGGCGTAGCGAGACATCCGAATAGTGGGCGGCCAAGCCGGTGAAATCGTCGGTGACCACTGTGGCGTGCCGGTACCGGTCAGCCCAATCACGTAGCAGCGCAAAGAAGTTCTCGTCACCGATCACGCCGCGCAGTGCGTGCAGCGTCAGGGCGCCGCGCTTGTAGACCCGGTCGTCGAACATGTCCTTGGGTCCCGGGTCGGCCAGCAGCAGATCCTGCGGGGAATCGGCCAGCTTGGCGTGATAATGCTCGGCCCACTCCTGGGTGCTGCGCCCGCCGCCGTGCGGTGACCACAGCCATTCGGCGTAACAGGCGAACCCCTCGTGCAGCCAGATGTCGCGCCAGCGCCGCACCGTCACGCTGTTGCCGAACCACTGGTGGGCCAGCTCATGGGCGACCAGTCGCTCCGAACGCCCGGACCCGTCGCAATGGTTGGCCCCGAAGATCGAGATGCCCTGCGCTTCCAGCGGTATCTCCAGATCGTCGTCGGTGACCACCACGGTGTAGCCGCCGGCCAGCGGGTACGGGCCGAACAGCTGCTCGAACAGCTTCATCATCTCCGGCTGCTTGGCGAAGTCGGCGTCGAAGTCGGATTTCAACGACTCCGGCAGGATCGCCCGCATGGGCACCGGGGACTTCGCGAGCTGATGGCCGGTGTACTCGCCGATCTGCAGGGTCACCAGATACGACGACGTCGGCTCGGGCAGTTCGTAGGTCCAGGTGGTCATCCCGGCGCGCACCCGTCGGGAGAGCAACTCGCCGTTGGCAACCGCGTGGTAGGGGCTGTCGGTGCTGATCTGGATCCGGTAGCTCGCCTTGGAGCTGGGGTGGTCGTCGCAGGGGTACCAGGACATCGCGCCGTTGGGCTGGCCGGCCACCAGCGCACCGTTGGTGAGCTCCTCGAAACCCACTTCGCCCCAGAGGGTTCGGATCGGGCGCGGATTTCCGGCGTAGCGGACCACGATGTTCAGCGCGGCCCCGGCGGCCACGGAGGACGCCAGGGCGATGTTGAGCTTGCCGCGCGCGCGGGTGAACGACTGCGGGCGCCGGCCGTTCACGGTGACCTTCGAGACGGCCAGCGCATCGGAGAGATCGAGCGAAAAGGACTGCAGCGCAGCGAGGGTGGCCGCGGTGATGGTCGCGGTCCCGGTCAGCCTGTTGGCCGCCACCTTGTACTCGAGGTCGAGTTCGTACCGCGAGACCCGGTAGCCGAAGTTGCCGGTGCCGGGCACATAAGGGTCGATCACCGGCGGTTTGGCCGGGGCCTTCTTACGGACGCCGCCGCCCCCGTCGCCGTTGCGGGGCTTCCTCACGAGCGCCGGCCCTTCTTGCGTGCAACTCCCCACGGCGCAATCGGATTACCCTGCCACCGAGTCGACGGCGGAACCTCGTCGCCGCGCATGACCAGCGACGCGGGGCCCACGGTGGCACCCGCGCCCACCCGGGCCGCGGGCAACGCGACACAGTGGGTGCCCAGCGTGGCGCCGTCCTCCAGGACCACGGTGTCCATCCGCATGATCCGGTCGTGGAACAGGTGGGTCTGCACCACACAACCGCGGTTGACCGTGCTGCCGCGCTCCAGGGTCACCAGATCCGCCTCGGGCAGCCAGTAGGTTTCGCACCACACGCCGCGGCCGATGTCCGCGCCCAGCCCACGCAGCCAGATGTTCATCACCGGAGTGCCGCTGGCGGCGCGGGCGAACCACGGCGCGGCGACGGTCTCGACAAAGGTGTCGGACACCTCGTTGCGCCACACGAACGACGACCACAGCGGATACTCGACCGCGCGGATGCGGCCCACCACAACCCATTTCGCGATCACGGAGATGGTGCCGGCCGCGGCCCCGGCAACCAGCAACACCACGCCGCCGGCCAGCGCCGCCCCGCCCCAGCCGAACCGCAGCGCCAGCTCCTGCAACGCGCCGAGGACCGCCACACCGATCGCGAACGTGACCATCACCGGAATCAGGCGGCAGGTCTCGACGACGCCGCGCATGATCCTCAGCCCCATGCTCGGCTCGAAGGTGCGCAGCGTGTCGGACTCGTCGGGCCGTCGGCGCAACCGGATGGGCGGGCTGCCCAGCCACGACGAGCCGCGCTTGGCCTTGTGGGGTGTCGCCGACAGGACCGCCACCAGCCCGTCGTCGGGAACCCGGCGGCCGGGCTGGGTGATTCCGGAGTTGCCGAGGAACGCGCGCTTGCCGACCTTCGCCGGGGCCACGTGGATCCAGCCGCCGCCGAGTTCGTAGCTGGCCACCATGGTGTCGTCGGCCAGGAAGGCGCCGTCGGCGACCTCGGTGAACTTCGGGGTGAGCAGGACCGTCGAGATCTCGGTGTTCTTGCCGATCCTGGCACCCAGCAGGCGCAGCCACCCCGGCGTCAGCAGGCTCGCATACACCGGGAACAGGTAGGTGCGGGCGCCGTCCATCAGCCGTTCCGTGGCCCATAACTGCCAGCCGATCCGGCTGCGCACCGGGTGATAGCCCTCGCGCAGACCGACCGCCAGGATCCGCACCAGCGCCACGGTCAGGGCCGCGTAGATCAGCAGCGCGACCAGGGTGGCCACCGGAACCCAGAGCAGCGCGGGCAGCACCGCGTCGGCCACCGTCGCCGTATCCCGCACCGCATACCCGATCACGGCCAGCCCGCCGGCCAGCGCGGCCAGCGGCAGCGCCCCCAACACCAGCGAGGTCAGGCCGTAGACCAGCACCCACAGCGGGGCCCGCGGCGGCCGGTGGTCCGGCCACGGGTGGCGGACCCGGCCGGACTTCACCGCCGGCGAACCCTTCCAGAACTGCTTGTTCTTGACCTTGCCGATCACCCCGGAGCCCGCGGCCACGTCGGCGTTCTTGCCGACCACCGCGCCGGGCAACAGCGTGGTGCGCGCGCCCACGGTGGCGTCGTTGCCGATCGTGATGGGGCCCACATGGAAGACATCGCCGTCGATCCAGTGGCCGGACAGGTCGACCTCCGGTTCGATGGAGCTGCGATGCCCCAGCGTCAACATGCCCGTCACCGGCGGCGCGGAGTGCAGATCCACGCCCTTGCCGACCTTGTTGCCCAGCGCGCGGGCGTAGTAGACCAGCCACGGCGCCCCGGCCAGGTTCTCCGCGCCGCTGGCCTCCGAGAGGCGTTCGGCCAGCCACACCCGCAGGTGCTCGGGCCCGCCGCGGCGGTAGCTACCCGGCTGCAGGTTCGACAACAGCGCCTGGGCGCCCACCACCGCGATGCCCATCCGGCCCAGCGGCGTGACGAACACCAGGAACGCCGCGAGGACCCACCACCAGTTCAGCGGCACCAGCCACGGCGGCGGCTGCGGCAACACCGCGGCCGCCACGTTGTTCGCCAGGGCCAGCCACGTCACCCACTGCGCGGCGGCCAGCGTGGCCAGCGGCAGCGACAACAGCACCTGGGCGAACTGGGTGCCCACCGATGTCGGCGCGACGCGGCGGGGCTCGACCTGTACCGGCGGGTCCAGCTCGTCGAGGTAGCCGGCCAGCGAACCCAGCCGCGGATGGTCGTAGAGCTGCGCGACGGTCAGCTGCGGATAGCGCTCGCGCAGCGCGACCACCAGCTGGGCCGCGGCCAACGACCCACCGCCCAGGGCGAAGAAGTCGGCCTCGGGGCCGTCGATCGGCGCGCCCAGCACGTCGCGCCACAGGCCGGCCAGCCAGCCCATGGTGCCCGCCAGCTCGGCGTCCTCGGGCGCACCGATGTCCGGGGGTGGCCACGGCAGCGCGTCGCGGTCGACCTTGCCGGAGGTGCGGGTGGGCAGCTCGTCGACCAGGACCAGCCGCGGCACCAGCGCGGCCGGCAGCGTCGCGGCCAGCGCGGCGCGGGCCGCCTTGAGGTCGAAGTCGGCATCCGCGCTGGCGACATAACCCACCAGCAGCGGGGTGCCGCCCGCGGTCTTGCGGACCGCGGCGGCGCCCCCGGACACCCCGGGCAGGTTGACCAGCGCGGTGTCGACCTCGCCGAGCTCGATCCGCCGGCCGCCCACCTTCACCTGATCGTCGGCGCGGCCCTGGAAGTACAGCCCGTCGGGTTCCAAGCGGACCAGGTCGCCGCTGCGGTAGGCGCGCTTCCAGGCTCCGGCGGGCTCCAGGTGGGGCATGGGCGCGTACTTCTCGGCGTCCTTCTCCGGGTCGAGGTACCGGGCTAGGCCCACGCCGCCGATCACCAGTTCCCCGGTCTCGCCGTAGCCGACCTGGCGGCCGTCCTTGTCGACGACGGCCAGGTCCCAGCCGGGCAGCGGCAAGCCGATGCTGACCGGGCCCGTGCCGTCGAGCTCGGCCAGGCAGGCCACCACGGTGGCCTCGGTGGGGCCGTAGGTGTTCCACACCTCGCGGCCCTCGACCGCCAGGCGTTCGACGAGTTCCGGGGGGCAGGCCTCGCCGCCGAAGATCAACAACCGGACCTGCTCGAGGGCCTCGGCGGGCCACAGCGCCGCCAGTGTCGGGACCGTGGAGACCACCGAGATGTCCCGGGACACCAGCCATGGGCCCAGGTCCATGCCGCTGCGCACCAGCGAGCGGGGCGCGGGCACCAGGCAGGCGCCGTGCCGCCACGCCAGCCACATCTCCTCGCAGGACGCGTCAAAGGCCACCGACAACCCGGCCAACACCCGGTCACCGGGCCCGATCGGGTTGTCCCGCAGGAACATCTGCGCCTCGGCGTCGACGAACGCCGCCGCGTTGCGGTGGGTGACGGCGACGCCCTTGGGGGTGCCGGTCGAACCCGAGGTGAAGATGATCCAGGCGTCGTCGCGGCCCAGCGGCGCCCCCGCGCGCCAGCCGCGCGACGATCCCGGTCCGCGGACCAGCCGGGCCTCGGTGATGACGGCGACCACCTGCGCCTCGTTGAAGACGAGGTCGGCGCGCTCGTCGGGATCGTCGGCGTCGACGGGCACGTAGGCGGCCCCGGTCGCCAACGTCGACAGGATCGCGACGTAGAGCGCGTAGCTGCCCGACGGCATCCGGATGCCGATGCGGTCGCCTCGGCCGATGCCGCGCGCCGCGAGCCAGGCGACGCTGTCCTCGATGTCGGCGATTAGCTCGCTGTAGGTCAGCTGGACCGTGCCGTCGTCGATGGCCGCGGCGTCCGGATGACGCGCCGCGGTGTCGTAGAGAATGTCGATCAGGGTGCGCGGAGCGGGTGCTTGCTCCGACAGCAGGTACTGAGCGGGAATCTCGTGGTTCGGTTCCGCTGCCACAGGTCGAAGATACTAAGCCGCCAACATGTCTGCGGGACGGCGGCTACCGGGCGATTCGGGGTCGGCGTCGCGCCTCTGACCGTTAACTGACAGACTGTCCGGCAGAGGGGAGTACTCCTTCGCCGCGGAGTCGTCATCACGTCGACCGTCATCGGACGACCGGCGCCGTGGGCCGCTGTGACGACCTGAGCGGCGGAAGAGACCTCTGGTGCTTTGACGACCGGAGGAATTGCATTGAACGTCACGCAGACCGAATGGATCATCACCCTCGCGGTGACGATCGCGATCCTGCTCTTCGACGTCATCTACATCGCGCGCAAGCCGCACGAACCCACCATGCGGGAATGCGGCATCGCGTTGTCGTTCTACGTGGGACTGGCCGTCGCCTTCGGCGTCTGGACCTGGAACTTCCACGGCCAGCAGTACGGGCTGGAGTTCTTCGCGGGCTGGCTCACCGAGTACAGCCTGTCGGTGGACAACCTGTTCATCTTCATCATCATCATGGCCAGCTTCAAGGTGCCGAAGAAGTTCCAGCAGCAGGCGCTGATGGTCGGCATCATCCTGGCGTTGATCTTCCGCGGCATCTTCATCGCGCTCGGCGCCGTGGCCATCGAGCGGTTCTCCTGGATCTTCTACGCGTTCGGCGCGTTCCTGGTGTACACCGCGGTCAAGTTGGTCCGCGACACCGACCACGACGACGACGGCGAGAACCGCATCGTCGGGTTTGCTCGCAGTCACCTGAACTTCACCGACAAGTGGGACGGGCTCAAACTCTGGCTCAAGGACGGCGCCGGCAAGCGGTTGATGACCCCGATGTTCCTCGTGATCATCGCGCTGGGCACCACCGACCTGATGTTCGCGTTGGATTCCATCCCGGCCATCTACGGCCTGACCCGCGAGCCCTACATCGTGTTCACCGCCAACGTGTTCGCCCTGATGGGGCTGCGGCAGCTGTACTTCCTGCTCGGCGACATGCTCAACCGGCTGGTGTACCTGTCTCAGGGGTTGGCGTTCATCCTGTTCTTCATCGGCGTGAAGCTGTTCCTGCACGCGCTGCACGAGAACGAGCTGCCGTTCATCAACGGCGGCGAGAACGTGGCGGTCCCGGAGATTCCCACGCTGTGGAGCCTGGGCGTGATCATCCTGACGCTGTTCATCACGATGATCGCCAGCCTGATCAAGACCAGGATGATGGCGCGGGAGCGCTGATTGGATTCCCGCTGAGCGCAACCGGCGACAGGGCGGGCCGGGCTTCCTAGCGTGAGGTCATGTCTAACCTGCGAGTCTTCATCGACGCGGCCGACGGCGACGCCGGCGACTGGACGGAACTGACCGACGGCGCCGACCCCGCGGTGCGGCTGGCCGCCCGCGACCTGCAGCATGCGCAGCGCGCCGGCGACCGGTTGCGCGCCGACACCGGCGCGGCGGTGGTGCTGGACCTGACCGTGCTCGTCGCCGAGGACCGCAGGGCGGCGCGGCGGCTGTTGGCGGCGGCGCAGCCGGCGGGGGACGCCGTGCACTACGTCGGCACGGTCGAGGGCCTCGCCGGGTTGGTCGACGACATCTACACCCTCGGGGTGGCCGACGGGGTCACCTTGATCCCCGCGTCCGGGCAGCAGGACGTCCGGGCGGTGGGGGAGCAGACGCTGCGGCGGCTGCGGTCTCGCGGACACACCGGCGGTCCGGTGCGCGCCCTGGTCTGAGGACCGGCCGCCGGCCTACAGATCCAGCGTCAGCGGCGTCCCCGCGGCCGACCGCGACACGCAGGTCAGCATCTGATCGGCGCGTTCGGGCTCGGTGAGCAGGGTGTCGCGGTGGTCGACCTCCCCGGCGAGCACCCGGGTGCGGCAGGTGCCGCAGAAACCTTGCTGACACGAGTACGGCGCGGGGACCCCGGCCCGGGTGAGCGCGTGCAGCAGGGTCTCGTCGGCGCCCACCTGCACCGTCTTTCCGCTGGCGGCCAGCGTGGCCTGGAACGGCTCACCGTCGACGACGGGGGCGGCGCCGAACCGCTCGTAGTGCAACTCGACCTTGTCGCGGTCGGCCAGTGCCGACCGGACGGTCCCCAGCATGGGCGCGGGCCCGCAGGTGTAGACGGCGGTGCCGTCCGGGCAGTCCCCGAGCAGCGCGCCGGCGGTGGGCAGCCCGTGGACGTCGTCGGTTCGGATCTCGACCCGGTCCCCGTACCGGGCGATCTCGTCGAGGAACGGCAGGCTGTCGCGGCTGCGGCCGACGTAGGCCATCGACCAGTTGACGCCCAGCTGGTCGGCGATGGTGAGCATCGACAGGATCGGCGTGATGCCGATGCCGCCGGCGATGAAGCGAAAGCGCTGCGCCGGCGAGCCGTAGCCGGGCACGGCCAGCGGGAACGCGTTGCGCGGGCCGAGGGTTTCGACGGTGGCGCCCACCGGCAGTCGATCGTGGATCTCGACCGACCCGCCGCCGCCCCCGGGGATGCGACGCACCGCGATCCGGTAGTGGTCGCGCACCGCGGGGTCGCCGCACAGCGAGTACTGCCGGATCCGGCCGCTGGGCAGGTGCACGTCGATGTGGGCCCCGGCGTGCCAGACCGGCAACGGCTGGCCCGCGGCGGCGACCAACCGCAGTTCGATGACGTCCTGGTCGTGCGCGACGACGGTCCGTTCGGCCACCCGCAGCGTCAGCGACTGTGCGGCGCGGCGCGAAACCCGTTCGCGGGCAACGGCTCCGGTCACGGCCCATAGGCCGTTGATGGCCAGGTCCGCGAACCGGATCGCGGGGTCGTGCCGGAAGCGGCCCGACAGGCTCGGCGGGGTCTGCTTCAGGCGTTGGACAAGGCGCGTCACTGCAGCGCCGCCCGCGCGGCCGGGGACGCCGCCAGATAAGCCACCGCTTGCGCCGTCGAGCCCATGTACTCCGGGGAGTACCGCGGGCTGAAGTAGGCCAGGGTCTGCGTCCCGAACAGGTTGCGGAACCGCGGCAGCAGGCCCAGCTTGGAGTCCCGCATCCGCATCCGGTTGAACTGCCACCAGTTGACGTCGAGCGTCCGGTCCTTCTTGAAGAAGTACCAGGTGCCGCGCTGGAAGAACCCGAACATCATCGGCACCACCACCGCCATGGCCCGGATCCGCGCCAGGTAGCTGTCGTGGAAGTAGACCGCCACGTCGTGGGCCACCGAGCGGTGCTCGACCTCCTCGCTGCCGTGCCACCGGAACAGGTCGGCGAAGGTCGGGTCGGCGTCGTGGTCGTCCCACGCATTGTTGAGGGTGAAATCGCCCAACACCGCTGTGTAGTGCTCGATGGCCGCGATCAGCCACAGCCGTTCGCGCAGGTGGGCGAGCCGGCGGCGCTCGTCGGTCGAGCGGCTGGGCGCCAGCACCTTCTCGAAGATGTGCTCCACCAGGTCGAGGATCGGCGCGGGCTGCAGGCCGTGATCCTCCAGATACGTGTGCAGGACCCGGTCGTGCACCTCGGCGTGCATGGCCTCCTGGCCGATGAATCCGCGCATGTCGGCGGCCAGCTGCGGGTCATCGACCAGCGGCAGGGCCTCGTTGAAGGCCTGGACGAACCAGCGCTCGGCGGTGGGCAGGATGACGTTGAGCAGGCTGGCCATGTGCGAGGCCGCGGGGTGGCCCGGAATCCAGTGCGGGCCCACGCCGTCGACGTCGAAATGCACGTTGCGGGCGTGAATCTGGACGGGGCCGGGATCGACTTCGCGTGCTGATCGATGAGGGCGCAACATTTCTCAACACCTTTCTCGCTCGATTCCGCACTGTAGTCCCAATCCGATACTTGCGGTACCGGGTAGTGGCCGGAGGTATGTGGGGTTGGTGCCGGATGCGTGGTCTGCGATTTGTCGGTGCGGTGGCGATGGGGCCATCGGAGTGTCGGGTCTGGGCCGCTGGGGCAAAAAATTTTGAGTCGCTGGTGTTTCGATTGTCACGAACGCGGTCACGGCACAGTTGCGCGATCCCGTCGATGCAGTCCGCGCCGTCGGCGACTGCAACGCGAGAACGGCGAACACCGCACCGCGTGTGTGCACCCACGGCCTTGCTGCGAGTCGGCTAAAGCAGCTGTGACCTGCTCCGATAACCTGGTTCGGTCAGCGAGGTCAGGCAGCAGGCCATCCCGGTATGCGGCACCACATCCTGACCATCGGCGGATCCTTTCACCCGTGGCGCCGCCGAGATTGCATTCACGGAGCGGAAGTGCGAGACCCGCGCCGCGTGGCTTCAGTCTCGGCGAGCCGTACCGGCGCCGGGCCGGGTATCGGATCAGGTCGCGTCGCGGCCGCTGATACTCATCGCCTTGAGTGCCACGAAACAGCGGTCCAGGTCGACGCTCTCTGGAGCGACCCGCCATTGCTGGTGTAGTCCGATGATGGCGCCGACGACGACGGCAACGAAGTCGGCCCGGCTTGTCCCGGTCGGAATGTCGGACTCGGCAACCCAGCCAGCGACCCATTTGCGGATGGTGTCGTGCAGTTGAGCGTAGAACGCGTGCACCGGCGAACCTGGCTCCACCGCCTCGGCGACCAGTGTGATTAGCAGCCGCATCGTGGGTTGCCGCACTTGATCCCGCACTCGATCGAGGCCGTCGGCGAGATCGTGCGCCGCAGAGTCGAGATCGGCCATGTTGACGGTCAGCTCTTCGATGACTGCCTGCAACAACCCGTCCTTGTTGCCGAAATGCCACGGGATGGAACCACGGCTGATCCCGGACCGGTTGGCGATGTCGGCGAACGTGGTTTGACGGAATCCGCGCTCGGCGAACAGCTCGGTAGCCGCCCGGATCAGCAATTGCCGACTCTCCCGGCTGGTCTGAGCCCTTCTGGTCGCCATCGGCGCCTCCTTTCCGGCCATGTCGCGAAACTATACCGGTCGGCCAAGTCTTTACATGCCCCGCATCATCTCCTATGTTGATCAGCATAGGAATCTGACTGGAAGAGGTGTCAATGCGCTGGGCAACAGTTCGAACCGATGGCCACAACGGCGACCGCGTCGGGGTGGTGTCGAACGATGTCATCCACGCACTTGAGCCCGGTGTGGCTCTCATCGACCTGGTGGCCCGCGGCGCCGACGAGTTACGGGCCGTTGGCGAACAAGCATTGCAGGCGCCGGCGTCGGTGGTGCCGCTGGCCGATGCACAATTGCTGCCACCGATTCCGCGCCCCCCGGCCATCCGCGACTGCCTGTGCTTCCTGGACCACATGCGAAACTGTCAGCAGGCGCTGGGAGGTGGCCGGGTACTCAAGGATGCCTGGTACCGCATCCCGGCGTTCTACTTCGCGAACCCGACGGCCGTCTTCGGGCCATACGACGAGGTGCCGACCGCCCCCGGAAGTGCCTGGCAAGACTTCGAACTCGAGATTGCCGCGGTCATCGGCACCGGCGGTGCCGACCTGTCGGTGCCGGACGCCCAACGGGCCATCATCGGCTACACCATCTTCAACGATTGGTCGGCCCGTGACTTACAGAGTCTGGAGAATCAGCTCGGCATCGGACAGGCCAAAGGTAAGGACAGTGGGATCACCCTGGGGCCCTACCTGGTCACCGCCGATGAACTCGAGCCCCACCTGATCGACGGCCGGCTGCGGTTGGCGGCCACCGCCCTGGTCAACGGTGAAGTCGTCGGTTCAGGCAGCACCGCCGGTATGGACTGGACCTTCGCCGAGGTCATCTCGTACGCCTCGCGCGGCGTAACCCTGCATCCCGGCGAGATCTTCGGGTCCGGCACCATACCGACCTGCACCCTGCTCGAACACCTCGACATGACTGATCTGGCCAACTTCCGCGGTTGGCTCAACGACGGCGACGAGGTCACCCTGCAGGTTCAAGGGCTCGGCGAAACCCGCCAGATCGTGCGACACCGCCCCGCTCCGCCCGCGCTGCCCACGCGACCCAACCCCGACGCCACCCCGGAAGCGCCGCGGGTCAACCCCGCCCCGGCGCGCATCCCGTACACCCGCGGGCTGCACGAAGTGGGTGATCGGGTGTGGGCGTGGACCCTGCCCGACGGCGGCTACGGGTTGAGCAACGCCGGACTCGTCTCCGGCGACGGCGCCTCGCTGCTGGTGGACACGCTCTTCGACTTGCCACTGACCACCGAAATGCTCACCGCGATGCGGCCGTTCACCGATCGCGCCCCGATCACCGACGCGGTGATCACCCACTGCAACGGCGATCACACGCACGGCAACCAGCTGCTGGATCCGGCAGTGCGGATCATCGCCGCGGCGGAGACCGTACGCGAGATCAACCACGACATGGCTCCCGGCATGCTGGCATTGGCACAGGCCGGTGACCTGGGCCCGATGCTCGCACCGTATGCGCGAGATCGGTTCGCCCCGTTCGACTTCAGCGGCATCAAACTGCGCAACGCCGATCACACCTTCGACGACAAACTGACCGTCGAGGTGGGCGGGCGGTCGGTGACACTGCTCAACCTCGGCCCGGCCCACACCGCCGCCGACGTCGTCGCGCACGTACCGGACACCGGAGTGCTGTTCGCCGGCGATCTGCTGTTCATCGGCTGCACCCCGATCGTGTGGGGCGGACCGATCGCCAACTGGATCGCGGCCTGCGACACCATGATCGGCCTGGACGCACACACCGTGGTCCCCGGGCACGGACCGATCACCGATGCGGACGGCATCCGGGCGGTGCGGGAGTATTTCGTCTACGTCACCGAACAGGCCGACGACGCGCACCGCCGCGGCCTGTCTTTCACCGAGGCCGCCGACTCGATCGATCTCGGCCCGTACGCGACGTGGCTGGACTCCGAACGCATCGTCGTCAACATCTATCAGCGCTACCGCGAACTGGAGCCGAGCACACCGCAACACGGCGTGATCGCGCTGCTGGGCCTGATGGCCGAATGGCACGCCAAGCATGGGCCTCGGAAATGAGGCCGGCGGTATCCGGCGCCCAGACGGTGGCCTCGATGCTGTCGCACTGGTCAACGGTCACCCCAGAAGCACCTTTCCTGGTGTTCGACGACGAGGACGTGCTGACTCTGACCTACCGCGACGGCTGGGAACTGGCCGCCCGGGGATCCGCGGTACTAGCCAGCCTGGGCGTCGGCCACGGTGACCGGTTCGCCGTCGTGCTGGGCAATTGCGTGGAGTTCTTCGCCTGCTGGTTCGGCGCGGCCCGCCTCGGCGCCGTCATGGTGC
Source organism: Mycolicibacterium sp. MU0050 (assembly GCF_963378085.1). Lineage (GTDB taxonomy): Bacteria > Actinomycetota > Actinomycetes > Mycobacteriales > Mycobacteriaceae > Mycobacterium > Mycobacterium wendilense. The sequence continues at coordinate 343,808 of NZ_OY726395.1, forward strand.
CGGTCAACCCGAACAGCACCGCCGACGAACTGACCTATTTCTTCGAGCACGCATCCTGCCGGGCGGTGATCTGCAGCTCCCGACAGCAGGACGCAGTACGTGCCGCCTGGCCGGCCGAACCAGCATTGATAGTGTTGTGCGGCAAAGATTTCAATGACCGTTCCAGTGCGCCACCACCGGCCCCGGACGTGACGGTCAGCCCGCTGGATCCACTGGCAGTGCTCTACACGTCCGGCACCACCAGCCGACCCAAGGGGGTGCTCGTCACCCACGCGAACTATCTGGCCGCCGGGCACACCATCGCCGGGCAACTGCGCATCCGCCCCGACGACCGGTGGTTGATCGTGCTGCCGATGTTTCACGCCAACGCGCAGTACTACTGCGTGATGTCGGCGTTGGTAACCGGGGCTTCGGTCGCGGTGGCCGCGCGCTTCTCGGCGTCCCACTGGATCCAGCAGGCCCGACGGTGCCACGCCACCCTGGCGAGCCTGTTCGCCGCGCCGGCGCGAATGATCCTGGCACAGCCCGAATCCGCCACCGACCGGGACAACGCACTGCGGGTGACCATCTTCGGCCAGAACCTCACCCCGGATCAGCTGCGCCGGTTCGAGGACCGCTTCGGCTGCCCGCTGCTGCAGCTCTACGGGATGACCGAGACGATCGCCCCGCCGCTGATGAACCCGCTGTACGGGCCGCGCGACAACATGACAGTGGGGCTGCCCACCGAATCAGGACGGGTCCGCATCGTCGATGACCCGCTCGATCGGACCGCCGGTGACCTGGCACCCGGGCAGACCGGTGAGCTACTGATCGGCGGCGAACCCGGCATCACCCTGATGGCCGGATACCTCGACGATCCGGACACCACCGCCGCGGCATACGTCGACGGCTGGCTGCGGACCGGTGATGTGGTCACCCGGCGCCACGACGAATTCATCGCCTTCCACGATCGCGCCAAGGACATGATCAAACGCTCCGGCGAGAACGTCGCCGCCGCCGAGGTCGAGCGGGTCGTCAACGAACACCCCGCGGTCTTCGAGTCTGCGGTGATCGGCGTCCCGGACCCGGTGCGCGACGAGGCGATCAAAGCTGTCGTCGTGCGCACCGAAAACGGCAGCGGGCTCACCGAATCCGCACTGATCACCTTCTGCGCCGACCGGCTGGCCCGCGGCAAGGTCCCCGACCACGTGGAATTCACCGAGAACCTCCCCCGCACCTCAGTCGGCAAGATCCGCAAAAACCTTTTACGCCAACCAATCTCGAAGGAAGAGGACTGACAACGATGTCCACCAACCGCACCGTCATCACCGGCGGCCGGGTACTGGTCGGCGATCCGCTGACCGCCCGGGTCCAGCACGTCGATCTGCTCGTCGAAGACGGCCGCATCACCGCGATCGAACCGGACCTGGCCACGGTGGACGCCGAGGTCATCGACGCCGCCGGCTGCTGGGTGATCCCGGGTTTCGTCGACACGCACCGGCACCTCTGGCAGACCACCATGCGCGGCGTTACCGCGAACTGGAACCTCAAAGACTACTTCTGGTGCATCCGCAACCATTTCGCCGGTCTGCACGATCCCGACGACGTCTACGCCGGCCAGTACGCCGGCGGGCTGGACGCGTTGGTGAACGGGGTCACCACCACCATCGACCACTGCCACATCACCAACTCCCCCGACCATTCCGACGCCGCCGTACACGGCATCAAGGACAGCGGTGTGCGCGCGCTGTGGTGCTACGGATTCTATGCATCGCCGCAGTCCGACCCGGTGTTCACCACTCCGCAACACCGCCTCGACGACGCCCGACGGGTACGCGCGAGCTTCTTTCCCGGCGACGATGGCCTGGTCCGGATGGGCGTTGCGCTCACCGAACTCGGCATCCAGCCGATCGCCGAGACACACCGCGAAATCGAGGCTGCAACCGATTTGGCCGTCCCGGTGACCATGCACACCAACTGTGTGTGGGGCCGCCCGGCCATCAACGACATCGAGATCTACCAGCGCGAAGGACTGTTACAGGAAGGCCAGATCCATTCGCATGCCACCCGATGCACCGAAGCCGACCTGCAGGCACTGCGGGACGCCGGCTGTTCGGTGTCGTCCACTCCGGACACCGAACTTCAGATGGGTCAGGGCCGTCCGGTGTTCCGCCGTGCGCTGGCGGCCGGGTTGACCGCCGGCATGGGCGTCGACATCGTGTCCAACAACAGCGGTGACATGTTCACCACCATGCGGATCCTGATGCAACACGACCGCGGCGATGCCCTGCAGGGCGTGCTCGAAGAATCCGGTCTGGCCGCCGTCACCGGGCCACTGCCGGTCACCACCCGTCAGGTCTTGCGCGCCGCCACCCTGGCTGGGGCCACCGCGCTCGGCCTGGAATCGGTCTGCGGCTCCATCGAGGTCGGCAAGGCCGCCGATCTGGTGCTGCTACGGCACGACCGACTGCACATGCGACCGATCGTCGACGACGTCGACGCCATTGTCATCCAGGCAACCACCCGCGACATCGACCGGGTCCTGGTCGACGGCCGCACCGTCGTCGAAAACGGTTCACTGCCCAGGGATGTCGAGCGGCGCGGCGTCGAGTTGATCGACGCCGCCAATGCCCGCCTCAACGAGCGGGTGGAGCCGCTGGGTGGCTGGAAGCTGCAGCTGCCGCCGGGTCTGTTCGATGAGCTCGGCGCGATGTTCCACGCCAACGTGGCCGAGGCCGCGGCGCAGTGACCGGTGCCGGCACCAGGTCCGCTCGCGGCGACACCGTCGACGGGGTACTGCGGCGCACCGCGCACCGCTTCCCGAACCGCACGGCCGTGGTGTTCGCCGGACGGACGTACACCTACCGCGAGCTCGATGACACAGTCAGCCGCGCTTCCGGCTGGCTCCGGTCGTCAGGTCTGCGGCCCGGCGACCGCGTCGCGGCGTACGGCACCAACTCCGACGCGTATCTGGTTGGCTACCTCGCCGCGGCACGCGCCGGACTGGTGCACGTGCCGGTGAACTATGCGCTGCGCGGTGACGAGTTGTCCTACATCCTGGCCGATTCCGGGGCTCGGACGGTGCTGGTCGATCCGGCGCTGGCCGACAACATCGCCGATGTGCGCGCCGACATCCCCGCCGAAGAGGTCCACGCCCTTCGCGACACTGCGGACGCGCTGCTCACCGTCGCCGGCGGGGGGCCGGTTCCCGAGTGTACGCCTGAGACCGGCGGCGGCGACCTGGTGCAGCTGCTGTACACATCGGGTACCACGTCGCGGCCCAAGGGCGCGATGATGACCCACAGTGCGCTGGTCCACGCATATGTTTCGGCCGTCGTCGACCTGGATCTGGCCGCCGAGGATGCACCCCTGATCTGCATGCCGCTGTACCACTCGGCGGCCATGCACGTGTTTCTGCTGCCGTACCTGACCATCGGAGCAACAGTTCAGCTGCTGGCGAGCCCCGATGTGCCGGAGATCCTGCGGATGATCGAATCGGCACGCATCGGATCGCTGTTTCTGGCGCCGACCGTGTGGGGTCCGTTGGCCCACCACCCCGACCTGGAGCAGCACGATCTGTCTTCGCTGCGCAAAGCGCAGTACGGCGCCTCCGTCATGCCCGAAGCAGTTCTGGACCGGCTGCGCACGCGGTATCCGGACATCGGTTTCTACAACGGCTTCGGTCAGTCCGAGATCGGACCGCTGGCGTGTGCGCTGGGCCCCGAGGAGCACGATCATCGACCAGGATCGTGCGGTAAACCCGTGCTGTTCGTCGAGACCCGAGTGGTCGACGTCAACGGGGATGATGTCGCGGACGGTGAGCCCGGCGAAATCTGTTACCGCTCACCACAGTTGTGCATCGGATACTGGAACAACGACCAGGCCACCGCCGAAGCGTTTCGGGACGGCTGGTTCCATTCCGGCGACCTGGTGACCGTGGACAGCGACGGCTATATCACGGTGGTCGACCGGATCAAGGACGTCATCAACACCGGCGGCATCCTGGTGGCGTCCCGGGAGGTCGAGGACGCGCTGTACCGCCATGAAGCGGTCGCGGAGGCCGCAGTGATCGGCACACCCGACGAACGGTGGATCGAAGCGATCACCGCCTTCGTGGTGCGCAAGAACGGCTATCAGGTAGTCGAAGCTGATCTGATCGAGCACGTCAAACACATACTCGCGCCGTTCAAAGTGCCCAAGGTCGTGCGGTTCATCGACGAGCTGCCACGTAACCAGAGCGGCAAGGTTCTCAAACGCACGTTACGCCAACGTTAGGAGGGTCTGCTGCACGAGTAGGTGACATCTGAGTCGGCTTGCCCTGGGTGGGCAGGCTGGGAGGATGTCCCCATGGCAAGGCCCTATCCCCGTGAGTTCCGCGACGACGTCGTGCGCGTGGCCCGCAATCGCGATGACGGGGTGACGATCGAGCAGATCGCCACCGATTTCGGGGTGCACCCGATGACGCTGCAGAAATGGCTCCGTCAGGCCGACATTGACGAGGGCGCCAAGCCCGGCAAGACCACCGGCGAGTCCGGTGAGCTGCGTGAGGCCCGGCGGCGGATCAAGCTGCTCGAGCAGGAAAACGAGGTCCTGCGCCGTGCCGCGGCGTATCTGTCGCAGGCCAACCTGCCGGGAAAAGGATCTACCCGCTCGTGAAAGAGCTCGCCGCCGACGGGATCCCCGTCGCGGTGACGTGCCGGGTCCTCAAGCTCGCTCGCCAACCGTATTACCGCTGGCTGGCCTCCCCTGTCACCGACGCCGAACGCGTCGAGGCCTACCGCGTCAACGCCCTTTTCGACGCGCACCGCGATGATCCGGAGTTCGGATATCGCTACCTGGTCGAGGAGGCCCGCGACGCTGGCGAGCCGATGGCCGAGCGCACCGCCTGGCGCATCTGCTCCCAGAACCAACTGTGGAGCGTGTTCGGCAAAAACCGCGGCAAGAACGGCAAGCCCGGCCCACCGGTCCACGACGATCTCGTCGAACGCGACTTCACCGCCGACGCGCCGAATCAGTTGTGGCTCAGCGATATCACCGAGCACCGTACCGGTGAGGGCAAGCTTTACCTGTGCGCCATCAAAGATGTGTACTCCAACAGGATCGTCGGCTACTCCATTGACTCCCGAATGAAGTCCCGACTGGCCACCCGTGCACTGCACAGCGCGGTGGCCCGACGCGGAGATGTCGCGGGATGCATCCTACATTCGGATCGAGGATCTCAGTTTCGCTCAAGGCGATTCGTGCACGCACTGCACCATCACGAGATGGTCGGCTCGATGGGCCGTGTCGGCGCGGCCGGCGACAACGCTGCCATGGAGAGCTTCTTTTCCCTGCTGCAGAAGAACGTGCTCGACCGCCGCCGCTGGGACACCCGCGAGCAACTCCGAATCGCGATCGTCACCTGGATCGAACGCACCTACCACCGACGCCGCCGACAAGCCGGCCTCGGCCGGTTGACCCCGGTGGAATTCGAAGCCATCATGACCACACCGGCCAGTCAGGCCGCGTGACCGAAACTGTCACCTACTCGTGCAGCAGACCCATTGGCCACTCAAGGTATTGACCTGCTCGGGGTCCATTGCCCGGAACAGCGGTCGGAAGCCACCGATCAATGCGTCCAAGTCCAGCGCCGGTTCGGTGCGGTCGGCCGGGATCACCGCTCCGGGGCTGAGCCCGGCGGAGGCGGCACTGCCGCTGTCGAGCAATTCGATGAAACGTCCACCGATGATGTTGTCCCACCGGATGAGCACCCGGGTGTCTTCGGTCAGCACCACCGAATCTTCAGCGGAGAATTCCACCGTGGCGAGATTGTCGGGGCGCACCGTGACGTTCTTGACCTTGCCGACCTCTACGCCGGCAACGCGGACGAAGTCGCCCTTCTGCACGCCCGAGGCATTGGTGAACTCGGCCTGGTAGCTCGACGCGGGTTGAAAGCGCAATTCCGCAAACACCATGAGGAGCGCGAAGGTGCCCAAGGCGCCCACAATCGTGAACACGGTCAGTCGCCACAGGGCACCGGTCAACACGCCTGTCACAGCAGAACTCTCCTCTCGGCGGCGGTCACGGTGCCGGCTCCGGTGGCGGCGGCTGGGACTGCCCGCGGATGCTCGGCGCTTCGGGTACCGCGCGGGTCACCGGGAAGAAGTTGGCCCACCACGGATCTCCCACTCCGGGGTTGGTCCTGATGTCATTGCCGGTACCCCATCCGGTGTTGGTGACGAGTTGGCGCACCGGGAAGTTCTTGCTGGCGTCCGGCAGGGAACCGCATCCGGGCCGGCCGCCTGGACCACCCTTGGCGGCCACGATCTGGAGGTGATCGGGGTACCGGTATGGGTCGTCGCCCCAGTTGAACCCGGAATCGAGGACCGCCGACCGGCCGTTGCCGCCCAGTGCGTCGTTGCCGCCATTGTCCAGAAACCATTGGGCGCCCATCAGCAGGCAGGTGTAGATCGGGTTGTAGGTGCGCAGCAGGCCGGTGGTGGGCTCGAGAAGGTTGATCGCTTCGATCAGGTTGTCCCGATTCGGGCCGAGGAGGTCGATGCCGGCTCGCGACATACCAATGCTGCTGATCAGCAGTGCGTCCAGGTCGGTGCTGTGCTCGGTGATGGTTTCGGCGGTCGTACTGAGCGCGTCCAACGTCAACAGGATGTCGTGGCCGGCCGCGTCGTAGGCGTCGCTGAATCGACCTATCGCAAGCCAGTTCTCGCGCACCGTGGGCATGCGGGGGTTGACCGTCGTGAGTACCTCGTTGGCTGCGGTAGTTGCTTCGCCGATGCGATCTCCTTGCCCACGTACACCCTCGGCCAATGCAGTCAGTACTGCATTGAGCTTCGGCGGATCGATCTGACCGAGCACGTTGACCAGGCTTTGGTAGACCGTGTTGATTTCTGTGGTGGTATTGGCTGCCCTTACCACCGCACCCGCAGAGATCGCTTCGGAGCTCGGGTCGTCGGGGTATAGCAATTCAACATACTTGGCTCCGAACAGGGTGGTGGCCCGGAGCTCGGCAGTCACGTTCTCCGGGATATGTCTGGACAGTTGTGGGCTCAACTCCAGCTGAAGGGTCGTCGCCGCATCATGCCGGTCGAATGTGGCGACGCGGCCCACCTCGATACCGCGCATCTTGACCTTCGCTCCCGATTCCATGACCAGACCGGTCCGGTCAGCCGTCAGCGTTATCGGGACGTAGGACTGGAAGGTGCCAGCGAAAAATGCCGAGCAGATCATGACGAAGCTAATGCTTCCAACAGCGAAAAGCACTGTCCACCAGGCGGGTAAGATACGAAAGATCCAGGAGTTTCGTTCCATCAGTCACCCTGAGAAATGGAAATCGCCGGACTGGCCGTAGAGAGCCAGGGACACGAACATCGTAATGACCGCAGCCGCCACCAACGAGGTGCGAACGGCGCGGCCTACCGCCTCCCCCACGCCAGCGGGCCCACCGCTGGCGGTGAACCCGTAGTACGTGTGCACCAGCATGATGGCGATCCCGATGATGACCGCCTGCAAGAACGACCAGATCAGGTCGGTTTCATTGAGGAAGGTGTTGAAGTAGTGGTCGTAGACGCCGCTGGACTGACCGTAGATCACGGTGGTACCTGATCGCGCGGCGAAGAACGACATCAGGACAGCGACACAGTAGAGCGGGACCACAACCACCACGCCCGCGATCACCCGGCTCGATGCCAGGTATGCGATCGATCGGATTCCCATGACCTCCAACGCGTCGATCTCTTCGTTGATCCGCATCGCGCCCAGTTGCGCGGTGGCGCCCGCGCCGATAGTCGCCGCCAGGCCGATGCCCGCGGTCAACGGGGAAACGAGCCGGACGTTGAAATACGCTGAGGTGAAACCGGTCAACGCCTCCACGCCAATCTCAGCGAATTGGTTGTAGCCCTGCACCGCAACGAGTGCCCCGGTGGTCAACGTGAGAAACCCGACGATCGCAACGGTTCCCCCGATGACCGCCAGCGCACCTGTCCCCAGCCCCATGATCGCGATCAGCCGTACAATCTCGGCCTTGTAGTGCACCAATGCGTCACCCACGGACCGCACTGTGGCAGCGAAGAACTGCGACTGTTTTCCGACCGCATTCCAGCTTGTCGTCACCCGATCCAGGCTTCGCCCGACTCGACTGAGGTACCTGCCGGACAAGACGTTGTTCAACTGATGGCCCCTGCGGTCTGAACGGTGACCGCGGTGGTCACCACGTTGATCGCGAATAGGGCGACGAACGAGTACACCACCGTCTCGTTGACGGCATTCCCAACTCCGGCCGGCCCGCCACCTGCTGAAATCCCTTTGTAACAGGCAATCAAACCCGCCGCCAAGCCGAACAACGCCGCTTTGACGACCGAGACAACGACGTCAGGCAGACCGGTGATCAATGTCAGCCCGGCGACAAACGCTCCGGGAGTGACGTTCTGGACGAAGACCGCGAAGAAGAAGCTTCCGAGCAGCCCGACGATGATGACCACCGATGAGAGCACGACTGCGACCAGGGTGGCGGCCAGGACGCGCGGCACGACCAGCGCCTGAATCGGATTGATGCCCATCACGCAGCGCGTCCAACTCCTCGCGGATGGTGCGTGCGCCCAGGTCGGCACACATTGCCGTCGCACCAGCACCGGCCACCACCAACACCGTCACGATCGGTCCGATCTGGGTGACAGTGCCCTTGGCTGCGCCGGTACCGGAAAAATCGGCCGCCCCGAACTCCGCGAACAAAATATTGAAGGTGAACACGAGCAACACGCTGAACGGGATGGACAGCAAAACTGTCGGCAGCAGCGACACCCTGGCCACAAACCACGCCTGAATCACAAACTCGCGCCAGGCAAATGGCTGCGCCGGAATCGCCACCAACGTGTCCAACGCCATTGCGAAGAAGCCGCCGAGCTCACGGACCGGCCTGGCCGGCATGCCGACAGCTGTCACCCGGATCCCTGCCATGCAGGCACCTCCCTACTTGTATGTTCGGCAACATACAATCAGTGGACTAGCATGTAAAGAGTTGCTTGGCAGTCTCGGCTCGGGGTGGTTCGGCGGCAACTGAACAGGGAAGGATCATGTGATGAATGAGATCGACGCGTTGACCCAGCGGATCGAGGCGCTCGAAGAACGTCTGCGCGGGTACGACGATCGGCGGGCAATCTGCGATGTCCTTTATCGGTATGCGCGCAGCGTCGATCGCTGCGACCTCGATCTGCTGAAATCGTGCTACTGGCCCGACGGGACCGACGTGCACTGGTTCTACAACGGGAATGCGCACGCGTTCGCCGACTACGTGGTGCCGTTGCTTGCCGAGATCGCCAGTTCCCAGCACTCGATCACCAATCCGATCATCGAACCGCACGGCGAACGAGCGTTCGTCGAATGTCAGTGGTACGTCGTGCATCACATCCCGTTGCAGGAGGGCGACACCGAACGGTTCATCGATCAGCAACTCGAGGGCCGATACATCGACGTATTCGAGAATCGTCGGGGCGAGTGGCGGATTCTCCACCGGCAGGTTGTCCTTGAAGCCGGCCGGGAATTCGTTACCACACCACCGCTACCCTTACCGGAGGATCACCCGGGCCTGGGTCAACGCGCCCCGCACGACATCCTTTCACAGGGGTTGGCCATCCTGGACATGCCGATCGATCCCGTCAACGGTGCTGACCTGTGGGGCGATACGCGGGCGCGCCACAGCCACGTTTCGGACCAATGAACTGCGGCCGCGTGGACGAGGGCGCGTCTCCGATGATGAATCCGAAGACCACTGCCTCGGCGGCCCGGTGCCGATGAGCATCGAACTGAGGGTCACCACCACATTGATGCGCTTGGCGCTCAAACGGCGACTCAACGCGAACTACTGCCCCATCGATGGTCGCCGACGTCTCACCTCCCACCGATTGACCCGTCCACCGGTTGATTTCGGTGACAGTGTTCTGGAGCCTCGCGGTGACACAGGCGCTGCGCACACCATCGTGTATGTGCCGGGCGGAGGGTTCATGTTGGGTGCCGACGACCGCCACCGCCGCTTTGTCGATGTGTTGTGCCGGCGCACCGGCTCCCGCGGCTGGATCCTGCACTATCCACTCGCGCCGGAAAACCCGTACCCCGCTGCCCGCGACGACACCGTGCACGCCCTACGTCAAGTCCTGAGCGCACCCGACACCGGTGCTGTCACGCTGGTCGCCGACTCCGCAGGGGCTGCACTGGCTCTGTCCGCCACCTTGGCACTTGACACGCCCCGTGGGTTCGACAGCTTAGTGTTATTGTCCCCGTTGACCGACCTCGCGACCACCGGCCTTTCCTATGTGTACAACCGTTACCGCGATCCGCTGTGCGGTCCAGAGGCGGTCATTCACAAAGTCCACCACTACCTTCGGGGCGCGAACCCCACTGATCCGATTGCCTCACCCCTTTGGGGGGATCTCCACGGACTTCCGCCACTCCAGATCTTCGTCGGCAGTACCGAAATCATGCTCGATGATTCGGTCCGATTGGCCGAGAAAGCCCGCGCGGCTGGCTGCGATGTCGAACTGCGGGTGGTCGCCAAGGCCCCACACACCTTTCCTCTGCTCGTTCCCTGGTGCGCTGAGTCGCGTCGAGCGGTCGACGCGATGACCGCCTTCATCACCGAAAAAGGGAACCACCGCTGACACGAAAATTTTGTGACCACAGAGGCTGAGTGGTTCGGTGCCGGATTATGCGGATTCGGTGAGTGGTTCCAGGATGACGCGGTATCCCAGTGTTGGAGTTGGTTGATTGCGCGGGCCTTGGTGCGGGCCCACTGGCGTGCTGTGTAGTGGTTGGCGCCGGGGCCAGATCAACTGGACCACTACGACGGGCTCACTTCACTCGCACGAACAGCGCGAGATGAGCGCGGGGCCTCGGTGATCAACCCGATCGCGCATCTGTGGGCCTAGACCTGGGATGGCCTGCACGCGGTCGATGATCGGTTCCAGGTCCTTGACCAATACCCCGTGGTGGTCGATACGGAAACGACCGCGCAACGCGTCGACCGGGCGCGGGATCTTCGAACGGATCCGTCCTTTGGCCAGTTCAGCGAACAGCACCGGGTCGGATTCCCACGGCCAGCATGGCCCCGAGCATCGCCCGCGTGGCTTCGACAACACCGTCGAAGCCAACGACGTCACCTTGACGCCGCAATTCAGCGTTCTCCTTGCGTAACCGTTCCAGCTCGGCACGCTCATCAGGATCAAGCACAGTGTCAATATCCCCGGCCCCAGCTCCGCAGCCAGACCGTCTGAGGAGTGTGCATCAGTGCCCGGAGGCTTTGAACCGTTCGAACGAGCGCTGCACCTCGGCCTCGGCCTCTGCCCGCCCGACCCAGTCGGCGGCCTTGACGAACTTGTTGGGTTCCAGGTCCTTGTAATGCACGAAGAAGTGCTTGATGGCCTCGAGTTCGAAGCTCGGCACGTCGGCGATGTCCTGGACATGGTCCCAGCGGACGTCGCCGGCCGGCACACACAGCACCTTGTCGTCGCCGCCGGCCTCGTCGACCATCTTGAACATGCCTACCGGGCGGGCCTCGACGATCACGCCGGGGAACACCGACTGCGGCAGCAGCACCATGGCATCCAGCGGGTCGCCGTCCTCGCCCAGGCTGTCCTCGATGAATCCGTAGTCGGCCGGGTAAGCCATCGGGGTGTAGAGGTAGCGGTCAAGCCGGATCCGACCGGAGTCGTGGTCGACCTCGTACTTGTTGCGCTGCCCCTTGGGGATCTCGATGGTTACGTCAAACTCCACCGGCAGGACTCCTTCGCATGGCTGACCGTCGCTTTGTCGGACGCCACACTAGCGTGCAGGGCCTGGCCACGGTGGGGCGATACCCTGCAGGCATGCATCCCAAGCGGTGGCGACGCTCCACGCACCTGGCGGTGGGGGCCGCCGTCCTGGTGGCGGTGGTGGCGGTGGTGGCCGCGGCGCTGGTATTCGTCGGGGACCGGCCTACCGAGGCGCTGGCCGCGGCACGACCGGCGCCGGCCGCCGCCAGCCCCGGCGTGGTGCCGGTCCCCGAGGACTCGGAGATCCCCACCGAGGTCGGGATGAGCGCCGCGCTGGCCGCCGCGCTGGCCGACCCGAACCTGGGCGTCCTGACCGGGCGCATCAGCGACGCCCTGACCGGGGAGCTGCTGTGGCGGCAGGCCGACGACCTGCCGATGCAGCCGGCCTCGACCAACAAGGTGCTGACCGCCGCCGCCGCGCTGCTCACCCTGGAGCGGGACGCCACGGTGACCACCAAGGTCGTCGCGGCGAGCGACCGGGGCGCGGCCGACTCCCGCGGCGTCGTGGTCCTGGTGGGCGGCGGGGACACCACCTTGTCGGCGGCGCCCGCGGATCAGCAGACCTGGTACAAGGGCGCGGCCCGGATCAGCGACCTGGCCGCGCAGGTCCGCGCCAGCGGATACACCCCGATGGCGGTCCAGGTGGACACCTCGCTCTACAGCGGTCCGGGCCTGGCCCCGGGCTGGGACCCGGCCGATATCGACGGCGGCGACATCGCGCCGATCGAACCGGTGATGCTCGACGGCGGCCGCACCCAGCCGACCACCTTCGACTCCCGTCGCTCGCCCACCCCGGCGCTCGACGCCGGCCGCGCGCTGGCCGTCGCGCTCGGCGTCGACCCGGCCACCGTGACCGTCGTGCCCGGCCCGCCGACCGGCCGCGAACTGGCCTCGGTGGAGTCGGCGCCGCTCATGGAGCGGTTGCGGCAGATGATGGTCAACTCCGACAACGTGATGGCCGAGAGCATCGGCCGCGAGGTCGCCGCCGAGTCGCAGCGGCCGCTGAGCTTCGCCGGGGCCGCGGGCGCGGTGTCGGCGCGGCTGGCGGGTGAGGGCATCGACATGACCGGCGCCAAACTGCTGGACTCCAGCGGCCTGTCGGTCGACAACCGGCTCACCGCGATCACCCTCGACGAGGTGATCGGCGAGGCCGCCGGCCCCGACCACCGCGAACTGCGTCCCCTGCTGGACCTGCTGGCGGTCGCCGGCGGTTCCGGCACCTTGTCGGATCGGTTCCTGCAGGCGGGCACCACCCGCCCCGCGGCGGGCTGGTTGCGGGCCAAGACCGGTTCGCTGACCGGCACCAACGCGCTGGCCGGCATCGTCACCGACCGCAGCGGCCGGGTACTCACCTTCGCGTTCCTGTCCAACAACGCCGGGCCGACGGGACGGCTGGCGATCGACGCTCTGGCCGCGACCCTGCGTTCCTGTGGGTGCGTGCGATGAGCCCGTCGGCCGTCGGCGACGCCGTGGACTGGCAGTTCGCGGCGTCCGTCGGCACCCGGCTGGCCCGTCCGGCGGCACCCACCACCGACTACACCCGCCGGCAGGCGATCGAGGAGCTGGCCGAATGCTCGCGGGCCGCCGAGCCGCCGGTGCGCGAGGTCACGCGGTTGCACGCCGACGGCCCCATCCCCGACGCGCGGATCGTCGACCGCGCCGACTGGATCCGTGCGGCCACCGAATCCCTGCGCGCGATGACCGGCGGCGCCGAGAGCCCCAGCGGATTCCTGGCCGGGCGGGTGACCGGCGCCCAGACCGGAGCGGTGCTGGCCTTCGTCTCGTCGGGCATCCTGGGGCAGTACGACCCGTTCGCCGAAGACGGCGGCAAGCTACTGCTGGTGTATCCGAACGTCATCGCCGTGGAACGCCAATTACGGGTGGTGCCAAGGGATTTCCGGCTGTGGGTGTGTCTGCACGAGGTCACCCACCGGGTGCAGTTCACCGCGAACCCGTGGCTGGCCGGCTACATGACCGACGCGCTGGATGCCCTCACCGCGGACGCCGGCGACGACCTGGCCGCGGTCATCGGCCGCCTGGCCGAATTCGTCCGCGACCGCCAGGACGGGGTGCTGGGGTTCATGCGCGCGGTGCAGTCCGAACCGCAGCGTGAGGCGCTGGACCGGCTGCTGGTGCTCGGCACCCTGCTCGAGGGACACGCCGATCACGTGATGGACGCGGTCGGGCCCACCGTCGTCCCGTCCGGGGCCACCATCCGGCGCCGCTTCGACGACCGCCGGCACCGCAAACAGCCTCCGCTGCAACGGATCCTGCGGGCCTTGCTCGGAATCGACGCCAAGATGTCGCAGTACACCCGCGGCAAGGCCTTCGTCGACGCGGTGGTCGCCCGGGTCGGAATGGACCGGTTCAACACCATCTGGACCGGCGCGCAGACGCTGCCGCTGCCGCATGAGATCGATGAACCGCAGCGATGGATCGATCGAGTCCTGTAACGCAGCTGCGCGCGACGGTCGGCGGATTCGCCAAGGATCAGCTGCCCGCCGCAGACCGGTGGTGCGTCGCGCTGTCCGGCGGGGCGGACTCGCTGGCGCTCACCGCGGTGGCGGCCGAACTGTTGCCCACCACTGCGCTGATCGTCGACCACGGCCTGCAGCCCGGGTCGGCGGCCGCCGCGCAGACCGCGCAGCGGCAGGCGCTGGCGCTGGGATGTGTTGGCGCCGAGATCATCCCCGTCACCGTCGGCACCGCGGGCGGCCCCGAGGCGGCGGCCCGGTCCGCGCGCTACGCGGCCCTGGAAACCGCCCGCGCCGGCGCGCCGGTACTGATCGGACACACCCTCGATGACCAGGCCGAGACGGTCCTGCTCGGTCTGGGGCGCGGGTCCGGGCCCCGCTCCATCGCCGGGATAAGGCCCTTCGACCCGCCCTGGTGCCGGCCGTTGTTGCAGCTGCGCCGGGCCACCACAGAGGCGGCCTGCGCCGCGCTGGGGCTCACGCCGTGGCGCGACCCGCACAACGACGACCGGCGCTTCACCCGGACCCGGCTGCGCCACGAGGTGCTGCCGCTGCTCGAGGACGTGCTCGGCGGCGGGGTCGCCGAGGCGCTGGCGCGCACGGCCACCGCGCTGCAGGAGGACGGCGACGTCCTCGACGAACTGGCCGACCGGGCGCTGGCCGCGGCCCGACCCCACACCGACGGCCTGCCGACCGCCGCCGTGGCGGCGCTGCCGGCGGCGGTGCGGTTGCGGGCGCTGCGCAGCTGGCTGCTGGCCGGCGGGGCGCGCAACCTGACCAGCAAGCAGATCCGCGCGGTCGACGCGTTGGTGACCGCCTGGCGCGGGCAGGGCGGGGTCGCAGTCGGCGGCGGGCGCGCCGACGCGCGGTTGTTCGCCCGGCGGCGCGCGGGTGTGCTGGTGCTCGAATACGAGCGGGACTGAGGATCGCTTTGGCCAGTCCGGCGCCGACGTGGCACGCTGGGCACGTGCCAGCAAAATCTGTCGAGCTGTACCCGGGAGACATCAAATCGGTGTTGCTGTCGGAGCAACAGATTCAGGACAAGACGGCAGAACTGGCCGCGGCGGTGGGGGCCGCCTACGCGGACCGGCTCGGCGATCAGGACCTGTTGTTGATCACGGTGCTCAAGGGCGCGGTCATGTTCGTCACCGACCTGGCCCGGGCGATCCCGCTGCCCACCCAGCTGGAATTCATGGCGGTGTCGTCGTACGGGTCGTCGACGTCGTCGTCGGGCGTGGTACGCATCCTCAAGGACCTCGACCGCGACATCAACGACCGCGACGTGCTGATCGTCGAGGACATCGTGGATTCCGGCCTCACGCTGTCCTGGTTGCTGCGCAACCTGGCCAGCCGGCGGCCCCGGTCGCTGGAGGTCTGCACGCTGTTGCGCAAGCCCGATGCCGTGCGCGCGGACGTCGACATCACTTATGTCGGCTTCGACATCCCGAACGAATTCGTCGTCGGTTACGGACTTGATTACGCCGAACGCTACCGAGATCTGCCCTACATAGGCACTCTGGAACCGAGGGTCTACACGCCCTGACCCGTCGGGAGGCAAGCCATGAGCACGGAACTTCGCATCTGTCCCATCTGCGAGGCCACCTGCGGGCTGACCCTCACGGTCGAGGACGGCCGGGTCACCGGCGCGCGCGGGGACGCCGAGGACGTCTTCAGCGCGGGCTTCATCTGCCCGAAGGGCGCCAGCTTCGCCGAACTCGACAACGACCCGGCCCGGCTGGCGGGGCCGCTGGTGCGCCGCGACGGGGAACTCACCGAGGTCAGCTGGACCGAGGCGTTCGACGCGGTCGCCGAAGGTTTGGGCGCGGTGCTCGCCGAGCACGGCGGCAGTTCGGTCGGGGTCTACATCGGTAACCCCAACGCGCACACCGTGGCCGGCCCGCTCTACGGGCCCATGGTGATCAAGGCACTCGGGACCCGCAGTGTGTTCTCCGCCAGCACCCTGGATCAGATGCCCAAGCAGGTGGCCCTCGGGCACCTGTTCGGCAGCCCGTTCGCGTTCCCGGTCCCGGACCTGGACCGCACCGACCATCTGGTGATCATCGGGGCCAACCCGCTGGTGTCCAACGGCAGCCTGGCCACCGCGCCGGATTTCCCGGGCAAGCTCAAGGCGCTGCGCCGCCGCGGCGGCAAGCTGACCGTCATCGACCCGGCCCGCACCCGCACCGCGGCCCAGGCCGACTGGCACCTGGCCCCGCGGCCGGGTACCGACGCCGCGCTGCTGTTCGCGATCGTCCACGTGCTGTTCGACGAGAACCTGGTGGCCGAGGACCTCGGTGGCATCGGGGCGCTCGTGCGCGGCGTGGAGCAGGTGCAAGCCCTGGCCGCCGACTTCGCCCCGGAGGCCGTCGCCGGCCATTGCGACCTCGACGCCGCGGACATCCGGACCCTGGCCCGCGAGCTCGCCGCGGCCCGCAGCGCCGCGGTGTACGGCCGGATCGGCACCACCACAGTCGAGTTCGGCACCGTGGGCAGCTGGCTCATCGAGGTCATCAACATCCTCACCGGCAACCTGGATCGGCCCGGCGGGCTGCTGTTCCCGCTCGCGCCGACCGCGTCCAAGCCGCGTCCGGCGCACACCACCCGGGGGTTCGCCGTCGGCCGGTGGCACAGCCGGGTATCCGGCTATCCCGAGGTGACCTCGGAGCTGCCCGCCGCGGCGCTGGCCGAGGAGATCGACACCCCCGGCGACGGGCAACTCAAGGCGCTCATCACGATCGCGGGCAACCCGGTGCTCTCGGCGCCCGACGGCGAGCGCCTGGCCCGGGCGATGGCCGGCCTGGACTTCATGATCAGCGTCGACCCCTACGTCAACGCCACCACCCGGCACGCCGACGTGATCCTGCCGCCGCCCCCGCCGTCGCAGAGCCCGCATTTCGACTTCGTGCTCAACAACCTCGCGGTGCGCAACAACGCCCGGTACTCGCCGCCGGTGCTGCCGCTGGACGGCCGCCCCGACGAGACCGAGATCCTGACGCGGATCGCGCTGGCCGTGCTCGGGGTCGGCGTGCACGCCGACCCGGCGCTGGCCGACGAGCAGGTGATCGCCGCGACGCTGGCCAAGGAGGTCGCCGACCCGCACTCGCCGGTCGCCGGACGGAGCGTCGAGGAACTGGTGGCCATGCTGCCCGCCGGGCCCGGCTATGAGCGGCGGCTGGACATGATGTTGCGGGTCGGCCCATACGGCGACGCCTTCGGCGCGGATCCGCAGGGCCTCACGCTGCAGCGGCTGCTGGATGCCCCGCACGGCATCGACCTGGGTCCCTCGCCCCCGCGGTTGCGCGAGGTGCTGCGGACGGCATCCGGGAAGGTGGAACTCGCGCCGGCGGCGTTGGTCGCCGACACCGCCCGGCTGCGGGAGTCACTGGCCCGTCGCGCCGAGGGCCTGCTGCTGATCGGGCGGCGGCACCTGCGCTCGAACAACAGCTGGATGCATCTGGGCGGCGGGACCAACCGGTGCACGCTGCAGATTCACCCCGACGACGCCGCCGCGCTGGGGTTGTCCGACATCGCGGTGGTCAAGGGGCCCGGCGGGGAACTGCTGATCCCGGTGGAGCGCACCGACGACATCCGTCCCGGCGTCGTGTCCATCCCGCACGGCTGGGACGAGGCGAACGTCAACCTGCTCAACGACGGCACGCAATTGGATCCGCTGTCGGGGACCTCGGTGCTCAACGGGGTCCCGGTCGAGGTCTCGGCCGTCGATCCGGTGCCCACCGGCTGATCAGCCGGCGCTCAGCTCAGCTCCCACACCACGGTGACCGAGAAGCTCACCGTCTGCTCGCCCGGGGACAACGGCACGTCGGTGGCCATGGCGCGCGGCATCGGGGTGGGTGTGGGCGGCGAGGACTCCTCGCCGGCCTCCGAGATCGAGATGACGTCGCCGAGCTGCAGCCCGGACAGTTCGGCGTACTGCTCGGCGCGGCGGCGGGCGTCCTCGAACGCGCGGGCCCGGGCGTCGGTGACCAGTTGCGAATCGTCCTCGATGGAGAACGCCACCGAGTTGATCCGGGTGGCGTCGCCGCCGATGCTGGTGATCAGCGCCAGCGCGCGGGACGCGGCGCTGACGTCGCGCAGCGTCACGTCGATCGCGTTGGTGGCCTGGTAGGCGACGACGGTGGTGCCGTCGGGCTCGTATCGCGGCTGCAGGTTCACCTGGCTGGTGGCGATGTCCTCGCGGTCCACGCCGGCGCCCAGCAGCGCGTCGACCACGGCCCGCTGCCGCTCGTTGGTCTGGTTGAGCGCCGCGGTCGCCTGGGGCGCCACGAAGCTGACCGCCACGTTGGTGACCAGGGTGTCCGGGGTGCCGTCGACCTGGCCGGAGCCGACGACGGTCACCTGGCGTCCGGTCCCGCCGTTCCCGTTGCCCGTGACCGGAGCCGCGTCACAGGCGGTGAGGGCGAAGACGGTCAGCCCGGCGATGAGCGTGGCGGACAGGCGGCGCAGACGGCTGAGGTTCCCGACGGTCGGCATGGTGGCACCCTACCGGCGCGGGCCCGCAGCGCCCACAGACGACTGGGCCCCGCAGACGAGTAGCCCATTACGCGTGTCCCGAAAGGCCCGGCGGAGCCACGATTTCGGAGGTATCCGACGGACTCACCCGAGTCCGCAGGTACGCGAAACGGGGTGAGGATCATGACTACCAACTCAGCACATGTCGGCAGCTATCCCGGGGTCGGGCCGCTGACCTTGCCCACTCCCAGATCGGTGCCGTGGGGCGCGATCACCGCGAGCATCTCGCGGGCGTTCGGCCGGTTGGCGTCGGCGGCGTCGGTGGGCGCCGTCGGTGCGGAGCCCGGCGAACCCGGGGCCCGCGGGTCGGGCCGGCACCGGTATCTCGAGCAGGCCGCGATGTCCCGGGAGATGTATCACCTGTGAGCGCCGCGGTAGCTAGGGTCCGCCCAGGAACTCCAGCAGGATCCGGTTGATCGCCGCGGGCTGCTCCTGCTGCAGCCAGTGACCCGCGCCGGGCAGCCATTCCTCCCGGTACGGGCCGGCGACCACCTCCGACGCGCGTTCGGGACGCATGGTGCCGCGGACCGGATCCTCGGTGCCGCCGACGAACAGGGCCGGCGCGGTGATCCGCACATCGGTGAGGTGCTCGGTGGCCGCCCAGTTGCGGTCGTAGTTGCGGTACCAGTTCAGCGCACCGGTGAACCCGGTCCGGGTGAACGCCTCGACGTAGACGTCGAACTCCTCGGCCGAGATCCACGCCGGGAGGGCCGGGGTGCGGCCCTCGGCGAACATGTCCCGCATGGTGGCGGCGACATCGGCGGCCAACTCGGCGTCGACGACCCCGGGTTCCTGATAGCGCAGCATGTAGAAGTCCGGACCGAACTTCTCCAACCAGCGCTCGGTGGGTCGGGACCGGGCCCGCGGGATCGGCGGCACGCTCAGGCCCGCGACCGCGGCCACCCGATCGGGGTGCAGCAACGCGGTGTGCCAGACCACCATCGCGCCCCAGTCATGGCCGATGAAGCTCGCCCGCTCGACGCCGACGTCATCGAGCAGGCCCACCAGATCCGAGGTCAGCGCCAAGATGTCGTAGGCCTCGACGGCCGCGGGACGGTCCGAGTCGCCGTAGCCGCGTTGGTCCGGGGCCAGCACCCGGTAGCCGGCGGCGGTCAGCGCCGGGATCTGATGCCGCCAGGAGTACGCCAGTTCGGGGAAGCCGTGCGCCAGGACCACGACCGGCTGCCCGGATTCTCCGCGATCGCCCTGGTCAAAGACGCGTAGTCGGACGCCGTCCCGTTCGACGAACCGGTGGCCTGATGTGAGCATGATCTCACCAAAGCACACCGTCGGGAACCGGCGTTCGTTGGTCTAGCGGTAGCCTGACTTAACCCCGTTGCACCCTTTGCGTCCAGCCCGGACGCTGAGCCACCCCGAAAGGAACCTGGCCGCTCCAAGGTCGAAGCTCGAATGAAGCGAAAAAACGTGATCCGCACGCTGACGGCGATCGGTGTCCTGCTGCTACTGGTGTGGTCGTTCTTCTTCTTCAACGACGACACGCGCGGGTATCACCCTGTCGACACCTCGGTGGCGATGGCGCAGATCGAGTCCGAGAACGTCTCGAGCGCGCTGATCGAGGACCGCGAACAGCAACTGCGGCTGGAGCTGAAGGAAGCCAACGGGGACACCGGCGACTCCGACAAGATCATCACGAAGTTCCCCACCGGCTTCGCGGTTCCGATCACGGACGCGTTGCAAAGCAAGGGCGCGTCCTACAACACCGACGTCAATACGCCGAACCCGTTCGGCACGTTGCTGATCTACATGCTGCCGCTGCTGCTGCTCATCGGCCTGTTCGTGATGTTCTCCCGCATGCAGGGCGGCGGGCGGATGGGCTTCGGCTTCGGCAAGTCCAAGGCCAAGCAGCTCACCAAGGACATGCCCAAGACCACCTTCGCCGACGTCGCCGGTGCGGACGAGGCGGTCGAAGAGCTCTACGAGATCAAGGACTTCCTGCAGAACCCGTCGCGGTATCAGGCGTTGGGCGCCAAGATCCCGAAGGGCGTGCTTCTCTACGGCCCCCCGGGCACCGGTAAGACGTTGTTGGCGCGCGCGGTTGCCGGTGAGGCCGGCGTCCCGTTCTTCACCATCTCCGGTTCGGACTTCGTCGAGATGTTCGTCGGCGTCGGCGCCTCCCGGGTGCGGGACCTCTTCGAGCAGGCCAAGCAGAACAATCCCTGCATCATCTTCGTCGACGAGATCGACGCGGTCGGGCGGCAGCGCGGCGCCGGTCTCGGCGGCGGCCACGACGAGCGCGAGCAGACCCTGAACCAGCTGCTGGTCGAGATGGACGGCTTCGGTGACCGCCAGGGCGTCATCCTGATCGCGGCCACCAACCGTCCCGACATCCTCGACCCGGCCCTGCTGCGGCCCGGCCGGTTCGACCGCCAGATTCCGGTGGCGGCACCGGATCTCGCCGGCCGCCGCGCGGTCCTGGCCGTGCATTCGCAGGGCAAGCCGATCGCCCCCGACGCCGACCTGGACGGCCTGGCGAAGCGGACCGTCGGGATGTCCGGCGCCGACCTGGCCAACGTCATCAACGAAGCGGCGTTGCTGACCGCGCGGGAGAACGGCACCGTGATCACCGCCGCGGCCCTCGAGGAGGCCGTCGACCGGGTGGTCGGTGGGCCCCGCCGCAAGAGCCGGATCATCAGCGAGCACGAGAAGAAGATCACCGCCTACCACGAGGGCGGCCACGCGCTGGCCGGTTGGGCGATGCCCGACATCGAACCGATCTACAAGGTCACCATCCTGGCTCGCGGCCGCACCGGCGGGCACGCGATGGCGGTACCCGAGGACGACAAGGGCCTGATGACCCGTTCGGAGATGATCGCGCGCCTGGTGTTCGCGATGGGCGGACGTGCGGCCGAGGAGTTGGTGTTCCGCGAGCCGACCACGGGCGCGTCCTCCGACATCGATCAGGCCACCAAGATCGCCCGGGCCATGGTGACCGAGTACGGCATGAGCGCCAAGCTGGGCGCGGTGCGCTACGGCACCGAGCACGGCGACCCGTTCCTGGGCCGCACCATGGGCACCCAGGCCGATTACAGCCACGAGGTGGCCCGCGAGATCGACGAAGAGGTGCGCAAGCTCATCGAGGCCGCGCACACCGAGGCCTGGGAGATCCTCACCGAGAACCGCGACGCGCTCGACCGGCTCGCCGGTGCGTTGCTGGAGAAGGAAACCCTGCACAAGGCCGAACTGTCGGAGGTTCTCGCCGACGTGCAGAAGCGGCCCCGCATCACCGCCTTCGACGACTTCGGCGGGCGCATCCCGTCGGACAAGCCGCCCATCAAGACCCCGGGCGAGCTCGCGATCGAACGCGGCGAGGAGTGGCCCAAGCCGGCACCGGAGCCCGCGTTCAAGACCGCCATCCGAAACGCGAACGGCGCCAACACCTCCCACGGCCCCAACGGGACCAACGGAGCCAATGGCGCACCGCCGCCGGACAACACCGGGGCGGTGCAACCGGACTACGGCGCGCCCGCGGGCTGGCACGCGCCCGGTTGGCCGCCGGGTGGCCCCGGCCAACCCCAGCCCGGCTGGTATCCGCCGCCGCCGCCGCAACAGCCGCCGCCCCCGCCGCAGCAGCCGCCACCCCCGCCGCAGGGGGGCTGGCCGCCGCAGAACTATCCGGGTCAGCCACACCCGCATCAGCCGTATCCACCGCAACCGCACCGGCAACCCGACGGTGAACCCCGCGGTGACGATGCGAACCGGCCCGTACCGCCGGGAAACGGTTGATGACGAACGGAGACATGAATGGCCCAGCCGCAGTCAACTACGGCTACGGTTGACGTTCCGGTGTTTGACCAGGAACGCGCTGAAGCAGCAGTCAGAGAACTGTTGTATGCGATCGGTGAGGATCCCGACCGGCACGGACTGGTGGACACCCCCGCCCGTGTCGCGCGGGCCTTCAAGGAGATGTTCGGCGGGCTGTACCTCGATCCCGACGAGGTGCTCAACACCACCTTCGACGAGCAGCACGACGAATTGGTGTTGGTCAAGGACATCCCGATGTACTCGACCTGCGAACACCATCTGGTGGCGTTCCACGGGGTGGCGCACGTCGGGTATATCCCCGGTCACGACGGACGGGTGACGGGTCTGTCGAAGCTGGCCCGGTTGGTCGACCTGTACGCCAAGCGTCCGCAGGTGCAGGAGCGGTTGACCGCGCAGGTGGCCGATGCGCTGATGCGCAAGCTCGATCCGCGCGGCGTCATCGTCGTGATGGAGGCCGAGCACCTGTGCATGGCGATGCGCGGCATCCGCAAGCCGGGGGCCATCACCACCACGTCGGCGGTGCGTGGACAGTTCAAGACCGACAACGCATCTCGGGCCGAGGCGCTGGATCTCATCCTGCGTAAATGACGCCACAGCAGGGGGGCGGTGTGGAGGTGATGGGGGTCGTCAACGTCACCGACGACTCGTTCTCCGACGGCGGCCGTTACCTGGATCCCGAACGTGCGGTGGCGCACGGGCTGCGGCTGGTCCGCGAGGGCGCCACCATCATCGACGTGGGCGGCGAGTCCACCCGGCCGGGCGCGGTGCGCATCGACGCGGCGATCGAAACGGCGCGGGTGGTCCCGGTGGTCAAAGAGCTGGCGGCACAGGGGATCACCGTCAGCATCGACACCATGCACGCCGAGGTGGCGCGGGCGGCGCTGGAGGCCGGCGCGCGAATCGTCAACGACGTCTCCGGTGGCCGCGCGGACGCGGCGATGGCCCCGCTGTTGGCCGACGCCGGGGTGCCCTGGGTGCTGATGCACTGGCGGTCGGTGAAAGCCGATGAGCCGCACCGGGTGCCGCACTACGACGACGTGGTCGCCACGGTGCGCGCCGAGTTGCAGCGCGCTGTCGACGCCGCGCTGGCCGCCGGGGTGGCCGAGCGGCAACTGATCCTCGACCCGGGCCTGGGCTTCGCCAAGACGGCGCAGCACAACTGGGCCCTGCTGCACGCCCTGCCGTCGTTCGTGGCCGGCGGGCTGCCGGTTCTGATCGGGGCGTCCCGGAAGCGTTTCCTCGGTTCCGTGCTGGCCGACGAGCGTGGCGAGCCGCGGCCCCCCGACGGTCGCGAAACCGCGACGGCAGTCATCTCGGTGCTGGCCGCCACGCACGGGGCGTGGGGTGTGCGGGTGCACGACGTACAGGCGTCGGTGGACGCGTTGAAGGTGCTACGAGCCTGGAACGAACCAGGCGGAGAGGGTGTCGGTGACTGACCGGATTGAGTTGCGCGGTTTGGCTGTTCGTGGAAATCACGGTGTCTTCGAGCATGAGCGTCGGGACGGACAGGACTTCCTGATCGACATCACGTTGTGGATCGACCTGGCCGCCGCAGCCGCGAGCGACCGGTTGGCCGACACCTACGACTACGGGGTGCTCGCGCAGCGGGCCGCCGCGATCGTCGGCGGCCCACCTCGCAACCTCATCGAAACGGTGGCCGGTGAGATCGCCGAGGACGTGATGACCGATGGTCGAGTGCACGCCGTGGAGGTGGTGGTGCACAAGCCGCAGGCGCCGATCCCGTTGGACTTCGCCGACGTGGCGGTGGTGGCGCGCCGATCGCGCCGCGGCGGCCGCGGCGCGGTGATCCCGGTGGCCTCCACCGCTGCCGGCGAGGAGGCGGTGCTGTGAGCCGCGTGGTGTTGTCGATCGGTTCCAACCTCGGCGACCGCATGGCGCGGCTGCAGACCGCGGTGGACGAGCTCGGGCAGCGGGTGTCGGCGGTGTCTGCGGTGTACCAGTCGGAGCCGTGGGGCGGGGTCGACCAGGGGCCCTTCCTCAACGCGGTGGTGATCGCCGAGGATCCGGAGTTGGACGGGCAGGGCTGGCTGGACTTCGCGCAGCGACTCGAGCGCGAGGCCGACCGCATGCGGGGGCAGAAGTGGGGCCCGCGCACCTTGGACGTCGACCTGATCACGGTGCACGACGAGCAGGGCACGGAGGTGTTCTCCCGGTCCGACGGCCTGACCCTGCCGCATCCCCTGGCCCACCTGCGGGCGTTCGTGCTGATCCCGTGGCTGGACGTCGAACCCGACGCGCACCTCACGGTGGCCGGTGCGCAGCGCTCGGTGACCAAGCTGCTCGACCAGATCGACGGGGCCGAACGCGCCGGCGTCCGCCGTTTCGACGCGGTGTTGCATGGGCCCGACCAGAAAGCGTGACCTCGCGGTGGCCGTGCTGGTGGCCGGCATCGCCGGCTATCTCGCGGTGTTCCTGCTCTACCGGTGGTTTCCGCCGCTGACGGCGTGGACCGGCATCTCGCTGGCGGCGGTCGCCGTCGGCGAGGCGGTGTGGGGTTGGCAGGTGCGCACCAAGATCGCCGCGGGGCAGATCGGCCTGGGGCCCGGCCGGCTGAATCCGCTGGCGGTGGCGCGCACCGTCGTGATCGCGAAGGCGTCGGCGTGGGTGGGCGCGCTGATGCTCGGTTGGTGGCTGGCCGTGCTGGCGTATCTGGCGCCGCAGCGCGACATCCGGGTCGCGCAGGCGGATACCCCGGGCGCGCTGATCGCCGCGGTGTGCGCGTTCGCGCTTCTGGTGGCCGCGCTGTGGTTGCAGCACTGCTGTCGCTCCCCGTCGGACGGCCCCGAGGATCCGGACGAGGAACGA
The DNA here is from genome assembly GCF_963378085.1 of Mycolicibacterium sp. MU0050. Lineage (GTDB taxonomy): Bacteria > Actinomycetota > Actinomycetes > Mycobacteriales > Mycobacteriaceae > Mycobacterium > Mycobacterium wendilense. The sequence goes on from NZ_OY726395.1 coordinate 369,198, forward strand.
ACTCGAAGTGAGCGGGATTAGGAATCGCCGAAGCGCCCGACACGCGGACTGACCTCGCGCAGGTACAGTCGGCCCATGACCGTTCTGTCCCGCGGCGCCCGGGCTCGGCGCGGCGGCCGCAGGCCGGGTTGGCTGCTCCTGACTGCGTTGCTGGTCCTCGCCATTGCGGCCAGTTCCGCGTTGGTCTTCACCAACCGCGTCGAGCTCCTGAAGCTCGCCGTCATCCTGGCCCTGTGGGCGGCCGTGGTGGCCGCGTTCGTCTCGGTGATCTATCGCCGACAAAGTGACGCCGACAGCGCCAAGGTGCGGGATCTGAAACTGGTCTACGACCTGCAACTGGACCGGGAGATCTCGGCGCGCCGCGAATACGAGCTGACGGTGGAGACCCACCTGCGCCGCGAGATCGCCTCCGAGCTGCGGTCGGCGGCCGCGGACGAGGTGGCCGCGTTGCGGGCCGAGTTGGCGGCATTGCGAACCAACCTGGAGATCCTCTTCGACGCCGACCTGGCGCACCGGGCCGCGCTCGAGTCGGACCGCAAACAGGACCGCGCCCATGGCGAGTGGATCCGGACCCCGGAGCCGGTGCGCTCCGATCGCGTGGTCAGCAGTCGGATCACCGCGGTGCACGACGACGAGATGGGCCGCACCAACGAGAGTCCCATCATCGACGTGCCGGAGGAGCCGCCACCGCCGCCGCCCCCGCCGCCACCCCCGCGGCGGCAGCCGCAGCCGGCGGCAACGCGGCCGACCGCACCCCCGCGGGAACAACCCACGCCGCGGCGGCGTCGCCGGGCCCGCGAGGACGACGACCGCGGGTGGCCGCAACGGGCGACGGAGGCCAGTGGCTGGCCCACCCAGGTGCAACCGCCGGTGACCGCAGCGACCCCGCCGCCGCATCCCGAACCCGAGCCGGCGCGTTTCGAGCCGCAGCCGACGCCGCCGGAGGCCGCGCCGCAGCCCGAGCAGCGGGCGCCCGAGCCGGAGCCGTGGGCACCTGAACCCGCGCCGCAGCCGGAGCCGCCTGAACCGCGACGAGCGGTGAAGGACGAGGCGCAGCCCGAGCCGCAGCCTGATTGGGAACCCCTGAACACCTGGCGGCCGCCGACCCCGGCGCCACCGGTGACGCCGCCCGCTGCACCGCCGTACGAGGCGCCTCGCATGGCTGACTGGTCGATGCCGCAACCGCCGCCGGCCCCGTCCCAGCCGCCGGTCGCGGAGGGACGCCGCGGCCGCCACTCCAGCCCGGCCGAGCCGGCGTACCCCGCCCCACCGCCACCGCCACCCCCTGAGCCGGCCGAGCCGGTGTCACCGTCGGCCGAACCCGCGTGGCAGCCGCCGGCCGAACCCGCGTGGCAGCCGCCGACGGCCGAGCCCGGGCCGGCCTGGCAGCCTCCGTCGGAGCCGACGTGGCGTACGGCCGAGCCCGAGTCGCCGGCATCGTCGGGTGAGCCGCGCCGTCGACGCCGCGGTCGGCATGCGGCACCGGCCGAGGCCGAGGACCCCATCGCCGCGTCCTTCCCACCGGCACCGGCGCCGTTCCGGCCGGCGGATCCGGAACCGCCCGTCTCGGCGCCCGACGCCGAACGTGCGGCGCGGCACCGCAGTCCCGAGGAAGACGAGGAGGAGCCGCCTCGTCGGCGCGGCGGGCAGTCCGCCGCCGAGCTGCTGGCCCGCTTCCAGGCCACCCCGGGCGAGGGCGGTCGCCGTCGCCGGCGCGAGGACTGACACCGGCGGCCGCGGGGTGGTCCGGCTTTTCCGCTAAAGTTCTGCCCTGACCGTCCGGTACCCGCAGCGCGGGACTGGAACGAACGAACAGAAACTTGCGAGGGTCCTCTGCCATGGTGCAGCCGGAAGGTCTCGACGGCCTGCGACCGGCCCGGCTCAAGGTCGGAGTCATCTCCGCGGGCCGGGTCGGAACCGCGTTGGGGCTCGCGCTCGAACGCGCCGAGCACGTCGTGGTGGCCTGCAGCGCCATCTCGAACGAATCCCTGCGCCGCGCCGCGCGCCGGCTGCCCGACACCCCGGTGCAACCGATCCCGGAGGTGGCCGCGGCCTCCGAGCTGCTGCTGCTCACGGTCCCCGACGCGGAGTTGCCGGGTCTGGTCGCGGGCCTGGCGGCCACCGACGCCGTGCGGCCGGGCACCATCGTCGCGCACACCTCCGGCGCCAACGGCATCGGCGTGCTGGCGCCGCTGACCGAGCGCGGCGCGTTGCCGCTGGCGATGCATCCGGCGATGACATTCACCGGCGCCGACGAGGACATCGTCCGACTCTCCGAGACGTGCTTCGGGATCACCGCGGCCGACGAGGTCGGCTACGCGATCGCGCAGTCGCTGGTGCTCGAGATCGGTGGTGAGCCGGTGCGCGTCCGCGAGGACGCCCGCACGCTGTATCACGCCGCCCTGGCCCACGGGAGCAACCACGTGGTCACCGTGATCGCCGACGCCGTGGAGGCGCTGCGGGCCGCGCTGCAAGGCCAGGAGTTGTTGGGACAGGAACTCGTGGTCGACGGGCCTGGCGGCATCGCCGAACGGGTGCTGGCCCCACTGGCGCGCGCGGCGCTGGAAAACGCCCTGCAACGCGGACAGGCGGCGCTCACCGGACCCGTGGCGCGCAATGACGCCCAAGCCGTCGCCCGGCACCTCGCGGCCCTGCACGAGGTGGACCCCGCCCTCGGCGAGGCCTACCGGAGCGCGTCGTTGCGCACCGCGCAGCGCGCCCACGCCGCCCCGGAGGTTTTCGAAGTGTTGAGACGTGAGCAGGAGTGAGCGAATGAACGCCGCGATTCGACGCAGCGTTGCGAGGTACGAGCAGCGCGGAGGAGTGAGCGAATGAACGCCGCGATTCGACGCAGCGTTGCGAGGTACGAGCAGCGCGGAGGAGTGAGCGAATGAACCCAGCCCCGAAGTTCGTGCCCGGCGAGCTCAACGTCTATCCGGCGCCCGCGCAGGTGTCCGCGGTCACCAACGCCCTGCGGCAGACCGGCCGGCGGGTGATGCTGGTGCCGACCATGGGGGCCCTGCACGACGGGCACATGAGCCTGGTGCGCGCGGCCAAGAAGGTGCCGGGATCCGTTGTGGTGGTGTCGATCTTCGTCAATCCGCTGCAATTCGGCGCCGGCGAGGACCTGGAGGCCTATCCGCGCACCCTGGATGCCGACCTGGAGCTGTTGCGCGCCGAGGGTGTGGACATCGCGTTCACCCCGAACGCCGCCGCCATGTACCCGAGCGGGCCGCGCACCACCGTTCATCCGGGACCGCTCGGCGCCGAGCTCGAAGGTGCGGCCCGTCCCACCCACTTCGCGGGCATGCTCACCGTGGTGTTCAAGCTGCTGCAGATCGTCGGGCCGGACCGGGCGTTCTTCGGCGAGAAGGACTACCAGCAGCTGGTCCTGATCCGGCAGATGGCCGACGACCTGAACCTGCCCACACGGATCGTGGGGGTCCCCATCGTGCGGGAGGACGACGGGCTGGCCATGTCGTCGCGGAACCGCTACCTCGACGCCGAGCAGCGCGCCCGCGCCGGCGCGTTGTCCGCGGCGCTGCTGGCCGGGCGCTATGCCGCAGCTCAAGGGCCCGCGGCCGCGGTGGCCGCGGCGCGCGCGGTCCTCGACGACGTGCCCGACATCGAGGTCGACTATCTCGAGGTGCGCGGCCCGTGGCTCGAGCCCGCCCCGGCGCAGGGCACCGGCCGACTCTTGGTGGCGGCTCGCCTGGGCACCACCCGGCTGCTGGACAACACGGCCGTCGAGCTGGGCAACGCCAGCGCCGACGGCTCCTACGCCGATGACCACCACGAACCCGCCTGGAGGAACTGATGATGCGAACCATGCTCAAATCCAAGATCCACCGTGCGACCGTCACGCACGCCGATCTGCACTACGTGGGCTCGGTGACCATCGATGCCGACCTGATGGACGCCGCGGACCTGTTGGAAGGCGAGCAGGTCACCATCGTCGACATCGACAACGGCGCGCGGTTGGTGACCTACGCGATCACCGGTGAGCGCGGCAGCGGCGTGATCGGGATCAACGGTGCCGCAGCGCATCTGGTCCATCCCGGCGACCTGGTGATCCTGATTGCCTACGGCACCATGGCGGACGCCGAGGCGCGCGCCTACCAGCCGCGGATCGTGTTCGTCGATGCCGACAACCGCCAGATCGACCTCGGGGAGCACGCCTCGGACCCGGCCTACGTGCCCGACGACGCCGGCGAGTTGCTGTCCCCGCGGGGGCTGCGGTAGTGCTGCTGGCCATCGACGTCCGCAATACCCACACCGTCGTCGGCTTGGTCTCGGGTGCGGGCGACAACGCAAAAGTTGTGCAGCAGTGGAGGATTCGCACCGAACCCGAGGTCACTGCCGACGAGCTGGCGCTGACCATCGACGGCCTCATCGGGGACGATTCGGACCGCCTCACCGGAGCCGTCGCGCTCTCGACGGTCCCGTCGATCCTGCACGAGATCAGGGGGATGCTCGAGCAGTACTGGGGCGCGGTGCCGCACGTGCTCATCGAACCGGGCGTGCGGACCGGGGTGCCGCTGTTGGTGGACAACCCCAAAGAGGTCGGCGCGGACCGGATTGTCAACTGCTTGGCGGCCTTTCACAAGTATTCTGCGCCGGCCATCGTGGTGGACTTCGGTTCGTCCATCTGTGTCGACGTGGTGTCCGCCAAGGGCGAGTTTCTCGGCGGTGCCATTGCCCCGGGCGTTCAGGTGTCCTCCGATGCGGCGGCCGCGCGTTCGGCCGCGCTGCGGCGCGTGGAGATGACCCGCCCGCGCTCGGTGGTGGGGAAGAACACCGTCGAGTGCATGCAGGCCGGTGCGGTGTTCGGGTTCGCCGGCCTGGTCGAGGGCATCATCCGGCGGATCCGCGAGGACATCGACGGGTTCGACGGTGAGGACGTGGTGGTGGTCGCCACCGGGCACACCGCGCCGCTGCTGCTGCCCGAACTGCAGACCGCGGCCCGCTACGACCGGCATCTGACGCTCGACGGCCTGCGGCTGGTGTTCGAGCGCAACCGCGACGGTGGCCGCGGAAAGACCCGGCAGCCGGGCTGACCAGCTGTCGCGGCCGGCGGGGTCCAGGAACCGCCCGGGGCCGCGCGGAATGGGTTTATTGCGCCGGGTCATTTAGGCTGGCCCGACGTGAGTGAGGCCGATCTTCCCGAACAGTTCCGGATTCGCCAGGCCAAGCGTGAACGTCTGCTGTCCGAAGGCCACGACCCGTACCCGGTCGTGGTTCCGCGCACGCACACGTTGGCGCAGATCCGGGCCGATTACCCGGACCTAGAACGCGACACCCAGACCGGTGACACCGTCGGTGTCGCGGGGCGGGTCGTGTTCGCCCGGAACTCCGGCAAGCTGTGCTTCGCCACGCTGCAGGACGGGGACGGCACGCAGCTGCAGGCGATGATCAGCCTGGCCTCGACCGGGCAGGAGGCGCTGGACGCCTGGAAGAGCGACGTCGACCTCGGCGACATCGTCTTCGTCCGCGGCGAGGTGATCAGTTCCCGTCGCGGCGAACTGTCGGTGCTCGCCGATTCCTGGCAGATGGCGTCGAAGGCCCTGCGTCCGCTGCCGGTCGCCCACAAGGAGATGAGCGAGGAGTCCCGGGTCCGGCAGCGCTACGTGGACCTCATCGTCCGGCCCGAAGCCCGCAAGGTCGCTCGGCAGCGCATCGCCGTCGTCCGCGCCGTGCGGTCGGCCCTGGAGCGGCGCGGTTTCCTCGAAGTCGAGACGCCGATGCTGCAGACCCAGGCCGGTGGCGCGGCCGCCCGCCCGTTCGTGACGCATTCCAATGCCCTCGACACCGATCTGTACCTGCGTATCGCGCCGGAACTGTTCCTGAAACGCTGTGTCGTGGGTGGCTTGGACAAGATCTTCGAGCTGAATCGGAACTTCCGAAACGAGGGCGCGGATTCCACCCATTCGCCGGAATTCGCGATGTTGGAGACATACCAGGCGTACGGCGACTACAACGATTCCGCGTTGGTGACGCGGGAGCTTATTCAAGAAGTCGCTGATGAAGCGTTGGGCACACGGCAGGTCCCCCTGCCGGATGGCTCACTGTACGACCTTGATGGCGAATGGCAATTCCTTCAAATGTACGAGTCATTGTCGGAATCTCTGGGCGAGGAGATCACCCCGGGGACATCCGCGGAGCACTTGTGGGGCATTGCTGACCGGCTGGAGGTCGAGATCCCGCGGGACCGTGGTTACGGCCATGGCAAGCTGGTCGAAGAACTCTGGGAGTACAAGGTGGGCGACCACCTGTGGGCACCGACGTTCGTGCGGGATTTTCCGGTCGAGACAACGCCTTTGACCCGTCAGCACCGCAGCGTCGAGGGGGTCACCGAGAAATGGGACCTGTATATCCGCGGCTTCGAGCTGGCGACGGGCTACTCGGAGCTCATCGACCCGGTCATCCAGCGGGAGCGGTTCGCTGCCCAGGCGTTGGCGGCCGCGGCCGGTGACGACGAGGCCATGCAGCTCGACGAGGATTTCCTGGCCGCCATGGAGTATGCGATGCCGCCCACCACGGGCACCGGAATGGGAATCGATCGGTTGTTGATGGCGCTTACCGGCCTGTCAATTCGGGACACCGTTTTGTTCCCCATTGTGCGTCGACAGTCGAACTGACCCTGCGGGTTTTCTCGGGTTGTTGAACGGCCCCGATTCCTGTGGCACATTGGAATACTGACGGGTAGATTGCAATGAGTGCAGTCCCTGCTAATCGCATCGCAGAAGGGTCAGTGAGCTAATGGCGAGGAAAGTTACCGTCACCCTGATCGACGATTTCGACGGTGAAGGCTCCGCTGACGAAACTGTGGAATTCGGGCTCGACGGCGTCACCTATGAGATCGACCTTTCGACCAAGAACGCCGCAAAATTGCGTTCCGATCTGAAGAAATGGGTGGAATCGGGCCGTCGGGTCGGCGGCCGCCGCCGGGGTCGTGCGCCGGCCAAGGGCGGCCGCGGCGCCATCGACCGCGAGCAGAGCGCCGCGATCCGCGAATGGGCCCGGCGCAACGGCCACAATGTGTCGACGCGCGGCCGCATTCCCGCCGACGTCATCGAGGCCTTCCACGCCGCGAACTGAGGCGTCCCCTCCCTGCGCCGGGAGGAAATTGCTGCCCGGGGTGGCTTTTCGCTAGCGGCGAAGCACCGAGGAAACGAATCGGGGTATCCCGACGTTGCTCTACTAAGTCCAGAACGGACAGGGGGACCGGGCGGGGCCTCTTGAGCCCCAGGCGGGTACCAAGGTAACTCCCCATCCACCTCCGACCACTACAGTGGATGGCAGGCAAAGCGCTCACCCGCGGACGGGCGCCGTTTGCGCTATCGAGGGAAGCAGGTAACCACGGATGTTCGAAAGATTCACCGACCGAGCACGTCGGGTTGTCGTCCTGGCTCAAGAAGAAGCCCGGATGCTGAACCACAACTACATCGGCACCGAGCACATCCTGCTGGGCCTCATCCACGAGGGTGAGGGCGTGGCCGCCAAGTCACTCGAGTCGCTGGGCATTTCCCTGGAGGGCGTGCGCAGCCAGGTCGAGGAGATCATCGGTCAGGGCCAGCAGGCCCCTTCCGGCCACATCCCGTTCACGCCGCGCGCCAAGAAGGTGCTCGAGCTGAGCCTGCGTGAGGCGCTGCAACTCGGCCACAACTACATCGGGACCGAGCACATTCTGCTCGGCCTGATCCGGGAGGGCGAGGGCGTGGCTGCGCAGGTGCTGGTCAAGCTCGGCGCCGAGCTCACCCGGGTGCGCCAGCAGGTCATTCAGCTGCTGTCCGGCTACCAGGGCAAGGAGACCGCCGAGGCGGGCACCGGCGGGCGGGGCGGCGAGTCCGGCAACCCGTCGACGTCGCTGGTCCTCGATCAGTTCGGTCGCAACCTGACCGCCGCCGCCGCCGACGGCAAGCTCGACCCGGTCATCGGCCGCGAGAAGGAAATCGAGCGGGTCATGCAGGTGCTGTCCCGTCGCACCAAGAACAACCCGGTGCTCATCGGTGAGCCCGGCGTCGGCAAGACGGCCGTGGTCGAGGGCCTCGCGCAGGCCATCGTGCACGGCGAGGTGCCGGAGACGCTCAAGGACAAGCAGCTCTACACGCTGGACCTGGGTTCGCTGGTCGCCGGCAGCCGCTACCGCGGTGACTTCGAGGAACGCCTGAAGAAGGTGCTCAAGGAGATCAACACCCGCGGCGACATCATCCTGTTCATCGACGAGCTGCACACGCTCGTGGGTGCCGGGGCGGCCGAGGGCGCCATCGACGCGGCGTCGATCCTGAAGCCGAAGCTGGCCCGCGGTGAGCTGCAGACCATCGGTGCCACCACCCTCGACGAGTACCGCAAGTACATCGAGAAGGACGCCGCGCTGGAACGCCGCTTCCAGCCGGTGCAGGTCGGCGAGCCGACGGTCGAGCACACCATCGAGATCCTCAAGGGGCTGCGCGACCGGTACGAGGCGCACCACCGCGTGTCGATCACCGACGGCGCGATCGTCGCGGCCGCCACCCTGGCGGACCGCTACATCAACGACCGCTTCCTGCCGGACAAGGCGATCGACCTGATCGACGAGGCCGGTGCCCGGATGCGGATCCGCCGGATGACGGCTCCGCCGGATCTGCGCGAGTTCGACGAGAAGATCGCCGACGCCCGCCGGGAGAAGGAATCCGCGATCGACGCGCAGGACTTCGAGAAGGCCGCGCGGCTGCGGGACTCCGAGAAGCAGCTGGTCGCCCAGCGCGCCGAGCGCGAGAAGCAGTGGCGCTCCGGTGATCTCGATGTGGTCGCCGAGGTCGACGACGAGCAGATCGCCGAGGTTTTGGGCAACTGGACCGGCATCCCCGTGTTCAAGCTGACCGAGGAGGAGACCACTCGGTTGCTGCGCATGGAGGAGGAGCTGCACAAGCGGATCATCGGCCAGGAGGACGCCGTCAAGGCAGTCTCCAAGGCGATCCGTCGTACCCGCGCCGGGTTGAAGGACCCCAAGCGCCCGTCCGGCTCGTTCATCTTCGCCGGCCCGTCCGGTGTCGGTAAGACCGAGCTGTCCAAGGCGCTGGCGAACTTCCTGTTCGGCGAGGACGACGCGCTCATCCAGATCGACATGGGCGAGTTCCACGACCGCTTCACCGCGTCGCGGCTGTTCGGTGCCCCTCCGGGCTACGTCGGCTACGAAGAGGGCGGCCAGCTCACCGAGAAGGTCCGGCGCAAGCCGTTCTCGGTGGTGCTGTTCGACGAGATCGAGAAGGCCCACCAGGAGATCTACAACACCCTGTTGCAGGTGCTCGAGGACGGCCGTCTCACCGACGGTCAGGGCCGCACGGTCGACTTCAAGAACACCGTGCTGATCTTCACCTCGAACCTGGGCACGTCCGACATCTCCAAGGCGGTCGGTCTGGGCTTCACCCAGGGTGGCGGTGAGAACAACTACGAGCGGATGAAGCTCAAGGTCAACGACGAGCTCAAGAAGCACTTCCGGCCGGAGTTCCTCAACCGCATCGACGACATCATCGTGTTCCACCAGCTCACGCAGGACGAGATCATCAAGATGGTGGACCTGATGATCGGTCGGGTCGGCAACCAGCTGAAGGCCAAGGACATGGAGATGGTCCTGACCGATCAGGCCAAGGCGCTGCTGGCCAAGCGCGGATTCGACCCGGTGCTGGGTGCGCGGCCGCTGCGCCGCACCATCCAGCGCGAGATCGAGGACGCGCTCAGCGAGAAGATCCTGTTCGACGAGATCGGGCCGGGTCAGCTCATCACCGTCGACGTCGAGAATTGGGACGGCGAGGGGGCCGGCGAAGACGCCCGGTTCACCTTCACCGGTTCGCCCAAGGCGGTGTCGACCGATGAGCCGGACCTCGCCGGCGCGGGCGCCGGCGGATCGGGTTCCGCGACCGCGGCCGAATAGTCCGAGATACCCACGACGGGCGGTGACTCCTCACGGGGTCACCGCCCGTCGCGCGTCGCGGTCATACCTCGTCGGGGCGGAGCACGATCCGGTTCAGCCTGCGCGAGACCGCAGCACCCCACGGAATGGTCAGCCGGGCGCCGGCGAGCAACTCGTCGTCGCACAGCAGCTCATGGGTTGTGCCGCGCCGCACGGTGCGGTCGCCCAGCACCAGGCTCTCGCGGGACCAGGTCCACGCCACGTCGACGTCGTGGGTGGCCAGGACGACGGCGGTGCCCGCGTCGGCCAGCGCGCTGAGCGTGTCGAGGAGTTCCTCGACCGCCTGCGGATCCAGCCCGGCGGTGGCCTCGTCGAGCAGGAGCACGCGCGGGCGCATCGCCACCGCCCCGGCGATGCTGACCCGCTTGCGCTCGCCGAAGGACAGATGGTTGGGGGTGCGGTCGGCGAGGTCGCCGATGCCCAGCGCCGCCATCGCCTCGTCGACGCGGGCCACCACCTCCGCGCGGTCCAGGCCCAGGTTGGCCGGCCCGAAGGAGACGTCCGCGCGCACGGTCGCCCCGACGATCTGGTCGTCGGGTTCCTGCAGCACCATCTGCACCCGGGTCCGCAGCCGGGTACGGTCTGCGCGGGAGGACTTCAGCGCGGCGCCGTCGAGCAGCACCGCGCCCGTCGTCGGCGTGGCGAGACCGACCAGGATGCGCAGCAGGGTCGTCTTGCCGGATCCGTTGGCGCCCAACAGCGCAATCCGTTCACCGGGCTGCAGCGACAAGCTGACGCCGTCGAAGACCTGCGGCCCCCGCGGATAGGAGAACCCGACGTCGCGCAGCGCCAGGATCCCGTCCACGTCACACACCCTGCCAGGCCCGCCAACTCGCCACCGCGGCCACCGCCACGACCGTCAGCGCCGCGGCGATCACGGCCAGCCGGGCCGGGCGCACCGGCCGGTCGGCGGTGAGCACCGCGGTCATGCCCGGTTCGGCGCGCAGCGACATCGCCTCCGACATGGCCCGGGCCCGCCCGGTGGCGCGCACGAAGATGAGCGCCGACTGCGCGCCGATCACCACGATCGCGCCCCGCGGGTCCCGCAATCCCAGCCGCAGGGTGACCGCCTCCCGCGCCGTCCGCGCGGACCGCACGAGAATTCCGACCAACCGGAACGTCAGGTCGGCCACGTGGCACAGCGCCGCCGGCATCCCGGCCCGCCGCGCCAGGTCGAGCAGGTCGGCCATCGACGTCGTCATGGCCAAGCCGATGGTCGCCGCCGACGCGGCGATCGACCGCAGCGCGGTGTTCACTGCGATCTCGACGCCGCCCGGTTCCAAGTGCGGCCCGCCCCGCAGGCTCACCGCGATCGGCAGCGACCCGATCGCGATGAACACCGCGGGCCCCAGCAGCGCCAGGACGAACAGGCGTGGCCGGACCCGCGCCAGGCCCAGCGTCGCCACCGCCGTGGCCAGCAACACCAGCGGCGCGCCGGTGCGCGGGGGCAGCAGCATCGCGCACAGCAGCAGCCCGCCGTAGAGGCAGACCTTCTCGGCGGCGGGATCGGTCGACCACCGGTTCTGCGCGGCGCTGACCTCCAGCGGGTTCACGGGACCGACACCGCCGTCACCGCGTCACGCGTCGTCGCCGCCCGAGGCCGTCGCGGACAGGGTCTCCGTCCGGCCACGGTGCCGGCCGGCGTACCAACCGATCGCGCCGCCCAGGACGATGCCGCCGAGTCCGGCCTGTAGCGCGAACAGCCCGGACTCGACCTCGCCGGGCAACTCGCCGACCAGCGGGGAGAACCACGGTTCGTAGTCCTCGTGGATCTCGGTGATCACTTCCTCGGCTTGGCCGTCGGCGCCGCCGAACTCGGCGTCGGCGTCGCGGGCGTAGCCGTAGAGCAGGGACGCGACGGCGATTGCGGCCGCGAGCGCCAGCAGGGCAAGGGTCAGCACCGCGACGGAACGCCCGGAGCGGTGGTCGGTTCCGGTACTCATGCTCGCTCCTCCACGATCTCGTCGTCCGCGCCTGCCGGCACGTCCTTGCGCCTGAGGAACCCCAGTTTCAACAGTTCCGACGACGCCACCTGGATCAGCACGCGCACCACGACCACGGTGACCAGGCCCTCGACGATCGCGAGCGGCACCTGCGTGATCGCGAAGACACCCAAGAATTCGACGAGGCTCTCCGCGAAGCCGCCCTCGGCGGCCGGGAAGGCCAGCGCCAGCTGCAGGCTGGTGACGACGTAGGTGACCAGGTCGGCGACGAAGGCCAGCGCGAACACCGCCGGCAGCAGGCCGACCCCGGCCCGGCGGAGCGCGAAGAACACCGCGAAGCCGGCCCACGGCCCGGCGATGGCCATCGAGAAGGCGTTGGCCCCCAAAGTCGTGATCCCGCCGTGCGCCAGCAGCAGGGCCTGGAACAGCAGGACAATGGTGCCCAGGAACGCCATCACCGGCGGTCGGAAGATCGCGGTGCCCAGGCCGGTGCCGGTGGGGTGCGAACTCGACCCGGTCACCGACGGCAGCTTGATCGCCGACATGACGAAGGAGAACGCGCCGACCGCGGCCAGCAGCGGGCCCGCCGAGGGGTGCTGCCGGACGGTCACGACCACCTGTCTGGCGCCGTAGATGACGAAGGGCGCCGCGGCGATGGTCCAGGCCACCGCGTGCGCCGGGGGTAGGAACCCCTCAGCAATGTGCATGGTCGTATGCCTTTCCGCCCAGCACCTCGTGGGCATCGATGTCGGTGCTGAGGCCGGTCTCCTGGCTCACGGGTCCCGTGGACCACGTTCGATGGTCCGCAACGGCGGTGTCCGCCTTCCCACCCGGGCGTGATGCCCGAGCAGTGGCGTGGAGGACACCGTCTTCCCGCTTACAGTGGCGAGGGCCGCCCCGGATTTTCACCGAGTTCCCGTACACCGCAGCAGGGGGAGCATACCGCCGCACGCGGCGCCGGGAGTTGTTTGCCCGGGAGTGCGAATTCGCCGCCGCGCTCGGCGTGGTCCGGCTGCGCTACCTTGGTGCCAGTAGAACCACGCGGGAGTGCACGCCGAGTGCGCTGAGAGGACGGCTGCGGGCCGTCGACCGTATGCACCTGTCCGGGTAATGCCGGCGTAGGGAGTGAACAGCAGATGACGGACCATTCCGAGCCTGATGTCGTCGGCGACCGAGGCCGGCCTCGGGTGTATCGCTGGCGGGTGGTCGACATCGTGGTGGCCAGCGTGCTCGCGGTCGCGGCCGGGCTGGTGTTCGTGCTGTGGAACATCGCCTCCAACCCGCTGACCGCTCCGCTCAGTGCGCTGCTGCCGGGCCTGCAGGCCCTGGCCGGTGGCGGGTGGCTGTTCGCCGGGGTGCTGGTGGGGCTGGTGATCCGCAAGCCGGGGGCGGCGCTCTACGGCGAGTTGGTCGCCGCCACGGTGTCGGCGCTGGTCGGCAACCAGTGGGGCGTGCTCACCCTCGAGTGCGGCCTGGTCCAGGGATTGGGCGCCGAGCTGGTGTTCGCGGTGTTCCTGTACCGGGTGTGGAACCTGCCGGTCGCGGTGCTCGCCGGCGCCACCGCCGGCCTGGCGATGGCCCTCAACGACCTCGTTCTCTGGTATCCCGGTGCGGCGATGGCCTTCGCCGCCACCTACACCGTCGCCGGGATCGTCTCCGGGGCGCTGCTCGCGGGTGTGCTGTCGTGGTTCGCGGTCCGCGGTCTGGCCAAGACCGGCGCGTTGTCGCGTTTCGCCTCGGGGCGGGCGGTGGCGAGCAGCGACGTCGCGCGGTGAGTGCGGCCGGGGTTGCCGTCGTCGCGCGGGGTTGGTCGTGGCGGCACGCCGGCCGGGCCCGACGGGCCGTGCGCGAACTGGACCTCGACATCGCCGCGGGCGAGCGGGTGTTGCTGCTCGGGGCCAGCGGGTCGGGCAAATCCACACTGCTGCAAGGACTTGCGGGTCTGTTGGGCGGCGCCGAGGAGGGTGACGAGGGCGGCCGGCTGCTGGTCGACGGGGCACCGCCGGTGCAGCGCCGCCATCGCATCGGCATGGTGCTGCAGAATCCTGACTCCCAGGTCATCCTGTCCCGCGTCGGCGACGACGTGGCGTTCGGGATGGAGAACTTCAACGTCGAGCGGCAGGCGATCTGGCCGCGGGTGCGACGCGCCCTGGACGCGGTGGGGCTGGCGCTGCCGTTGCGGCGCGAGACCGCGCGCCTGTCCGGCGGGCAGCAGCAGCGCCTCGCGTTGGCCGGGGTGCTCGCGATGAATCCGGGCCTGATCCTGCTGGACGAGCCGACCGCCAACCTCGATCCCGCCGGCGTCCTCGAGGTGCGCGACGCGGTCGCCGCGGCCGTCGCGCAGAGCGGCGCCACGCTCGTGGTCGTCGAACACCGCACCGAGGTGTGGCTGCCCGTGGTGGACCGGGTGGTCGTGTTGGGCGCCGATGGCGAACTCATCGCCGATGGGGCGCCCGCCGACGTCATCGGCACCCAGCGCGAACTGCTGACCCGCGCCGGAGTCTGGGTGCCCGGCGTCGAACTGCCCGCCATCGCCCGCGCCGCTGCCGTCGGTGCACCGCTGCTGCACACCGCCGACCTGACCGTCGGATATCCGGCGGGTCCACCAACCCCGATCAACGACATCGAAATCAGCAGGGGCGCAACGACAGTCGTCTCCGGGGCCAACGGGTCGGGGAAATCCACCCTGGCGCTGACGCTGGGCGGCTTGTTGCCGCCGCGCGCGGGACGGGTCCGGGCCGACGCCGAGCTGTCCCCGGCCGTGGACCGGCGCGAGCCGATCGCCTGGCGGTCCCGCGAGCTGCTCACCCGGATCGGCAGCGTCTTCCAGAATCCCGAACACCAGTTCCTCACCGGCAGCGTCCGCGACGAGCTGGCCTGCGGGCCCCGCGCCCTCGGGCGCGACGCGACGACGGTGGCGCAACTTTGCGATGGGCTGCTGGAACGGTTGCGGCTCACCGGTCTGGCCGACGCGAATCCCTACACGCTGTCCGGCGGCGAGCAACGCCGGCTGTCCGTGGCGACCATCCTGGCGACCCAGCCGGAGCTGATCGTCCTCGACGAGCCGACCTTCGGTCAGGACCGCACCACCTGGACCGAACTGGTGCGGCTGCTCGCCGAGATCGTCGAGGCCGGAACCGCTGTCGTCGCGGTGACCCACGACCTGCTCTTCGCCGAGCTGCTCGCCGATCGGCACATCGAGCTGCCGACCCCCGACGCCACCGAGACCCGCTGATGAGCGCCGCCCTCCCCGACACCGTGGCCGACCGCGCCGGCATCAACCCGGTCGCCAAGCTGGCCGCCGCGTCGGTGCTCGCCCTCGGCCTGATCTTCAGCGTGGACTGGGTGTCGGCCCTGACGGCGCTCGTCCTCGAGATCGCGCTCCTGCTGGTGCTGCGGGTGCCGCCGCGGCTGATGGCGGTCCGGGGCGCGCTGGTGCTGCTGGCCGCCGGTCTCACCGCGGTCACCATCCTGCTCTACGGCCAATCCAGCGGCACCGTGTATTGGCATTTCCTGCTCATCACCGTCAGCGACGGCTCGATCACGTTGGCGGCGGCCACATTTCTGCGCGTACTCGCCATCGCGCTGCCGTCGGTGCTGCTGTTCATCGATACCGACCCGACCGAACTCGCCGACGGCCTCGGCCAGGTGCTGCGGCTGCCCGCCAGATTCGTGGTGGGGGCGCTGGCCGGCCTGCGCCTGGTGGGGCTGCTCCGGCAGGACTGGCAATATCTGGGGTTCGCGCGGCGGGCCCGCGGGGTCGCCGACCACGCGCGGCTGCGCCGGGTCGCCGGGCAGGCCTTCGCGTTGCTGGTCTTCGCGGTCCGGCGGGGGTCCACGTTGGCCACCGCGATGGAGGCGCGCGGCTTCGGGGCCCACCCCACCCGGACCTGGGCCCGCCCGTCGCCGTTCGGCGGCCGCGAGATCGCGTTGATACTGGCGGCCTTCGGCATTGTCGCCGTCGCGGTCGGGGTGTCCGTCGGAACCGGCCATTGGAACTTCATTGGAAACCTCTGACCTGCTGCGGCGAATTCCCGCCGAGGCGACCACGGTGTTGATCGACGGCCGGTCCGGGGCCGGGAAGACCTCCCTGGCCCAGGAATTGCGCGACCTTTGGACCGGCAGCCAGGTGATCAGCCTCGACGACATCTATCCGGGTTGGGACGGTTTGTCATGGGCCAGCGAGCACGTCCGCGAGCAACTGCTGGCACCGCGAGCGGCCGGCCGGCCCGGCCGGTGGCGGCGCTGGGACTGGTCCGCCGGGGCGCCTGCGGAGTGGCACACCGTCCCGCCGCGGCGGCGGATCATCGTCGAGGGCGTGGGTGCGCTGACACCGGCCACTCGGGCGCTGGCCGATCTGGGGATCTGGATCGAGATGCCCGCCGCCGACCGCAAGCGCCGCGCGCTGCGCCGTGACGGCGAAACCTTTGCGCCACACTGGGATCGGTGGGCCCATCACGAACGCGAGTTCATCGCGCGGAACCACCCGCGGACGGCCGCCGACATCGTCCTCGTGCGGTCCGACGAGACCGCACCATGACCCTCAGCGATCGGCCGGTCGCCCCACCGGGATCAGCCCGAACATCTGCTTGATCGTCATCATCAGCCAACCCGCCGTGGCCGGGCTGTGATAGCGCGGCCAGTTCATCTGCAAGCTCAACACCCACGGCTGGCCGGTGTGGTCGGCGGCGTACCAGCTGAACGTCAGGTCACCCGGCAGATTTCCGGCCTTCGCCGCGATGTAGGGCCACTTCGCGCGGTCCAGGTCGATACCCGGGATGGCCGAGACGATGTCCTTGACCGGCGCGGTACGTCCCGTTGCCATCGACTGCAGTCCGGCGTGCACCCGGCAGATGTCCTCCGCGCTGCCGTACCACTCCGCCCCGTACGGCGAGGCCGGCGAGTGACTCCGCTTCGGATCCGGCTGATACGGCCGGGTTTTGGCGTCCCTGAGCATCTCGGCGCGGCCCTCCCGGGACGCGCGCTTCCATTGCTCCCGCACGTCGGGCGCGCCCCAGCCGATGGAGAACAACTCCCGCATGGTGGGGAACGGCGTCATACTCGCCGGGTCGTGGTGGCCGGCGTGGACGAGGGCCCGCTCGACGGCCTCGGTGCCCACGCGGGCGATCAGCATGTCGGTGGCCATGTTGTCGCTGTTGGCGATCATCTTCTCGGCCAGGTCGCGCACCGGGACCTTGGCGCCCGGGGACAACTTGTCGAAGCCGGAGGAGCCCACCGCCTTGGTGGCCTCGGTGATGACCAGTTCCTCGTCCCACGACAGCGCGCCGTCCCGAACCTCCTCGGCGACCGCGTAGAGCACGTACAGCTTGAATATCGATGCCAGCGGCAACGATTCGGCGGTATTGGCGCCGGCAACCTGTTCGCAGCCCCCGTCGACGATCCGCGACACCCGGTAGGAGTACCGGGCGCCGGTGCGGGACAAGACGTCGTCCACGTCGGCCCAGGAGTCGATCTGCGGGGCGTGGCTGATGACCTCGAACCGGTCGACCATGCCCGCGTCGTCGAGGTCCAGTTCGATGTCCTGGCGCGCGCCGTAGGACGTCTGCAGCCGCAACGTCGCCGAACCCGCGCCGAATTCCACGGCACTGAGCGTGTACGGCCGGTCCCACCACAGCCCGTCCATGGTGGTGACGACGGCGTCGACCTGATCCGGTGCGGCCAGCGTCTCGACGCCGACATGCCCGATCGGCCAGTCGGAGTTCAGCATGTCCATCACCTGTTGGGCGCGGACACCCTGCGGCGTGCCGGTGTTGATGTGCACGCCGGCGCTGCCGGCCTGCGCCGCCGGCACCTCGGCCGGCGCGCAGCTGCCCACCGCGAGAACCACCAGGGCGGCGCTCAGCGCGAGCGCCGCTGCCGTCCTAGCTCTGTGCGGCAGGCCCGGCAACGTCCAGCACTACCTCGAACTCGAGCAGCGAGGCACCGGTGGCCACCGGATTCTTCTGCTGCCCCTGATGCGCCTCGATCGCCGGGCCGGTGGCCCAGGCCTGGAACGCCTCCTCGGACTCCCACTGGGTCACCACGAAGTAGCGATCCTCACCCTTGACCGGGCGCAGCAGCTGGAACCCCAGGAAGCCGGGCTGGTTGTCGACGGCATGAGCGCGGTTCGCGAACCGCTTCTCCAGCTCCGGACCGGCGTCGGCGGGAACCTCGATTGCATTGATCTTCACCACGGACATGGCGCTAGGCTACCGCTTCGGATGGCAATGGATTCTTTGACGTACCGCGGTGGCCAGGGCCGTCCGCTGGTGCTGGTGCACGGCCTGATGGGCCGCGGCAGTACCTGGGGGCGTCAGCTGCCGTGGCTGACCAGGCTGGGCGCGGTCTACACCTACGACGCCCCGTGGCACCGCGGCCGGGACGTCGTCGACCCCCACCCCATCAGCACCGAGCGATTCGTGGCGGACCTGGGCGAGGCCGTGGAGCGCTTCGAGGCCCCGGTGCCGTTGATCGGCCATTCGATGGGCGGGCTGCACTCGTGGTGCCTGGCCGCGCAGCGTCCGGACCTGGTGGCCGCCGTGGTGGTCGAGGACATGGCTCCGGACTTCCGCGGTCGCACCACCGGGCCGTGGGAGCCGTGGGTGCACGCGCTGCCGGTCGAATTCCCCACCGCGCAGTCCGTCTTCGAGGCGTTCGGACCCGTTGCGGGCCAATACTTCCTGGACGCCTTCGACCGCACACCCACCGGCTGGCGGCTGCACGGCCGGCCGGAGCGGTGGGTGGAGATCGCCGCCGAGTGGGGCACGCGCGACTACTGGGCGCAGTGGCAGGAGGTCCGCGCCCCGGCCCTGCTGCTCGAGGCCGGGGATTCGGTGGCGCCGCCCGGGCAGATGGCCAAGATGGCCGAGCTCGGGCACCGGGTCAGCTATCAGCTGGTTCCGGGCGCCGGGCACCTGATTCATGACGACGCGCCGACGGTCTACCGCGACGCGGTGGAAGCGTTCCTGCACACCGCGGCCAAGTAGCGGCGTTCTCGCCGCCGTGGGGCAGCGGCGTGTCAGCCGTGCGGTCCGGGCCCGGGCCAGACGGGCCGGCGCTCGAACCGGTCCCGGACTTCGCTGTCGGATCGGCTGAGCGGACCCACCAGGGGCGCCGCCGCCCGGAACTGATCGCGGTGCAAACGCAGCTGACCCCCGCGGTAGGACTGCGCGGCCAGCGCGGCCACCACCCCGAACGGAGCCAGCAGGGCGAACACCACCAGGAACAAGGTCAACGCGGTACTCATGGCAGAAAGTATCGGTCCATAGAGATTCCGCCAACAGTGGCGGAACTGTCGCTGTACGTTAAAATGCTGCCATGATCCGAACCGTGTCGACCCTGGTCCTCGACGGCCTGGCGATGTTCGAGTTCGGGGTGATCTGCGAGGTGTTCGGCATCGACCGCAGCAGCGACGGCGTGCCGGGCTTCGACTTCAAGGTGTGCGGCCCGGCGGCCGGCGTGCCCGTTCGCACCACGGTGGGCGCGACCTTGACGCCCGACCACGATTTCAGCGCCCTGGCGGGCGCCGACCTGGTGGCCGTGCCCGCGATCACGAACCCGGACTATCCCCCGGAGGCGCTGGCCGCGCTGCGCGCCGCCGCCGATTCCGGCTCGATCATCCTGACCGTGTGCTCGGGCGCGTTCGTCGCCGGCGCGGCCGGTCTGCTCGACGGGCGTGCGTGCACGACGCACTGGATGCATGCCGACGAACTGGCCCGTCGGTATCCGACGGCCAAGGTGGACCGCAACGTCCTTTACGTCGACGACGGCAACCTGATCACCAGTGCGGGCACCGCCGCGGGCATCGATGCGTGCCTGCACCTGGTGCGCCGGGAATTGGGGAGCGCGGTCACCAACGCCATTGCCCGCCGCATGGTGGTCGCCCCGCAGCGCGAAGGTGGGCAGCGGCAGTACATCGACCAGCCCATCCCGGTGAACTGCTCGGACAGCTTTGCGCCCCAACTCGATTGGATAATTGCCAACCTGCAGGAGCGGCATACGGTGGCCTCGTTGGCTCGCCGGTCCAACATGTCCGCGCGGACCTATGCTCGCCGGTTCGTCGACGAGACGGGCACCACGCCCATGCAGTGGGTCACCGATCAGCGGGTGCTCTACGCTCGGCGACTGCTCGAGGAATCCGACCTGGACATCGACCGGATCGCCGACCGGGCCGGCTTCCGTACCGCGACGCTGCTGCGGCACCACTTCCGCCGGGTCATCGGGGTGACACCGTCGGATTACCGTCGGACCTTCGCCGCCCAGGTCGAGTGCCCCGAGAGCGCCTGAACCGGGCCTACTGCCGAGTCGGTCCCGGCTCCCCCTCGCCGCACAGCGCGAAGCGGCCGTCACGGGTCTGCTCCACCAGGCCGTCGACCAGTAGCGAATCCAACGCCCGGTCGCGCTGGGCCGGATCGCTGAGCCACGCCACGTCGAGCTTGGCCCGGGTCACCGGAGAAGTGCTGTCGCGCAACACATCCAATAGCCGACCACGGACCTGCCGGTCGGTCCCGGCGTACTTCTGTACCCGCTTGGGGGCCGCCACACCGGCCGGGTAGCCGGCCTGCCGCCACGCGCACGAACTCAGCGGGCACAGTCCGCACCGCGGTGCGCGCGCGGTGCACACCACCGCCCCCAGTTCCATCAATGCCGCGGAAAACGTCGGCGTCGAAGCATCGTTGGGCAGTAGGGCGGCGACCTCGGCCTCGTCGCGCTTGGGCGAGGGCGAGGCGGCATCGGCGCGTCCGTGCACGGCCCGGGCGACCACGCGGCGAACGTTGGTGTCCACCACCGGAACCCACTGTCCGTAGGCGAAACAGGCGATGGCACGGGCGGTGTAACTGCCGATCCCGGGCAGGGTGAGCAATGTGTCCACGTCCTCGGGGACGACGTCACCGTGCTCCGTCGCGATCACCGTCGCGCATTCGTGCAGTCGTTTGGCCCGGCGCGGATAGCCGAGCTTCCCCCACGCCCGCAGCACCTCGGCGGGACCGGCCGCGGCGGTGGCCGACGGCGTGGGCCAGCGCGCCACCCAGTCCAGCCAGATCGGCAGCACCCGGGCCACAGGCGTCTGCTGCAGCATGAACTCGCTGACCAGAATCTGCCAGGCGCTGACCGCCGGGTCGCGCCACGGCAGGTCCCGGCGCTCACGCTGGTACCAGGCGAGCAGTTCGGCGGCGGCGATGCTCATCGCGGCCGCAATCGGGGGTGGGTGCACAATGTCGGGTATGCCGAATACCAGTCCCGTAACCGCTTGGAAGGCACTCAAGGAGGGTAACGAGCGCTTCGTGGCGGGCAAGCCGCTGCATCCGAGCCAGAGCATCGAGCATCGCAGCAGCCTGGAGGAGACGCAGACACCCACCGCGGTGGTCTTCGGTTGCGGCGACAGCCGGGTGGCCGCCGAGATCATCTTCGACCAGGGCCTCGGCGACATGTTCGTGGTCCGCACGGCCGGCCACGTCATCGACTCCGCGGTGCTGGGATCGGTGGAATACGCCGTATCGATCTTGGACGTGCCCCTGATCGTGGTGCTCGGACACGACAGCTGCGGAGCGGTCGGGGCCGCGCTCGCCGCGCTGGACAAAGGTGAGGTGCCGGGCGGCTACGTCCGCGACGTCGTCGAGCGCGTCACCTCCTCGATCCTGCTGGGCCGACGGGACGGGCTCAAGACGGTCGACGAGTTCGAGGCCCGTCATGTCGTCGAGACCGGTGTGCAACTCGTGGCCCGCTCCACGGCGATCAAGGAACGCATCGAGGACGGCCGGCTGGCCATCGTCGGCGTGACGTACCACCTCTCCGATGGTCGGGCCGCGCTGCGCAACCAGGTCGGTGACGTCGGCGACGACGTCCTCGAGGCCATCTGAGGCCGACGTCCGGCCAATACCCGGTCGCAGGCCGGGCCGGGCGGCGACACGCCGCCTCGGGTCGAACACGTTGCGGTGACCTGCCCTTACCGTTAGACCGTGTTGGATTCCGACCCGCATGGGCCCCTGCCGCCGGAGATCTACCGGCGCCGCCGAGCGCTGGCGATCGGCGTTGCGGCCCTGGTCCTGGTGATCATCGTCGCGATCGTGGTGATGGTGACCCGTGGCGGTGGCGAAGCGACCGACGAGGCCGGCACCGGCGATGCGAATACTTCCGAAGGACCGCTGGCGCAGGCACCAGATCCCGAGGTGAAGACCCCCGTGGTCCCACCCGCCGAGGAGGCCCCGCCGCCGACGCCGACGCCCACCGCCGCGGTCGAGCCGCCGCCGGTGCTGCAGGAGGGCGACGACTGCCCGGATTCCACGCTGGCGGTCAAGGGAATCACCAACGAGCCGCGCTACACGATCGGTGATCAACCCACCTTCACCATGGTGGTGACCAACATCGGCCTGGTCGCGTGTCAGCGGGATGTGGGCGCCGCGGTGTTGTCGGCGTACGTGTACTCGCTGGACAACCAGCGGCTGTGGTCCAACCTGGACTGCGCGCCGTCGAACGAGACGCTGGTCAAGACGTTCACACCCGGCGAGCAGGTCACCACCGAGGTGACCTGGACGGGCATGGGGTCCGAGCCGCAGTGCCCGCTGCCCCGCGAGCCGATCGGTCCCGGCACCTACAACCTGGTGGTCCAGTTGGGCAACCTCAGATCGGCGTCCGTGCCGTTCATCCTCGCCGAACCGGGCGCCGAACCGGCACCGGTGGAGCCGCCGCCCGGGGACGGGCCGCCGCCCCCACCGGTCGGCTGAGCGTCCCGGGTATTCGCACCGCCGGCTGACGGCGCCGCGGTCAGACGAGTCGGTCGGCGATCGTCGACTCGGCCAGCTGCGAAAGCCCCTCGCGGACGTGGCGGGCCCACATGGCACCGATACCCTCCACCGACTGCAGGTCGGTCGCACTGGCGGCCAGCAGCCCCTGCAGCGAGCCGAAGGTGCGGACCAGCAGGTCCACGTGGGCGAACTGCAGCCGCGGTATCTCGGCCATGGCCCGGTAGCCGCGGGCACTCAGCGCCGAATCCTGGGCATCGGCGGTCGAGGGGTAGCCGAAGACCCGTGCCAGCGTCGTGAAGTCCAGGAGTTCGGTGTCCGACAGGCTGTCGAGTTCCTCGAGCGTCTCGGCGACCTGAGCCTTGGTGGGCGGATCCGGGTTGGCGTGGTAATCGCGCACGATCAGGTCCCGCGAGGTCTCGTTGCCGCCGAGCAATTCCTCCAGCTGTAGCCGCAACTGCCGCCCATCGGTGCCGAGTTCAACTGTGTCGGAATCGATCTCGAGGCCGATCCGACGGACCATCTCCAGGCGCTGCACCACGGTCATGACGTCGCGCAGCGTGACGAAGTCCTCGATCTCGGCGGCCGACAGTTGCCGGCTTACCTCGACCAGCCGCGCCTTGTAGCGCTCCAGGGTCGCGATCGCCTGGTTGGCGCGCGACAAGATGGTGGCCGAATCGGCCACCACGTGCCGTTCGCCGGCGACGTAGACGGTGACGATGCTCATCGAATGACTCACCGAGATCACCGGGTAGCCGGTCTGGATGGCGGTCCGCTCGGCCGAGCGGTGCCGGGTGCCGGACTCGTCGGTGGGAATCGACGGGTCCGGGACCAGCTGTACGTTGGCCCGGACGATGCGGCTGCCGTCGCTGGAGAGGACCACCGCGCCGTCCATCTTCGACAGTTCGCGCAGCCGGGTCGGGGCGTAGCGGACATCCAGGGAGAAGCCGCCGTCGCAGATCGCCTCGACACGCTCGTCGTACCCGAGCACGATCAGCGCGCCGGTGCGGCCCCGCAGGATGCGTTCCAGTCCGTCGCGCAGCGCGGTGCCGGGTGCCAGCCGCCCGATGGTTTCCCGCAGCGTAGGCCGGGTCCGCTCGACGCGGTCGGACTTCCTCCTGGCAGGTGTCACGGCTGACCATTGTCCCCTGCCGACGGCCTTTCCGGTGCGTCGTCCACCAGTTTGAGACCGGGCCGCGGTGCGGGCTTGACCTCGGGTGGTTTGCTGGCGGGACGCTGCGCGATGCGCAGCAACACCTTGAGCGCCTCGGCGACCGTGGCCACCTCCATGGTTCGCAATCCCCGCGGAATCGTCTTGGTCCCGGGCGGGACGAGTGCGGTGTTGAAGCCCAGTCGCGCGGCCTCGGCCAACCGACGTTCGATGCCGGTGACCCGGCGCAGGTCCCCGGCCAGGCCGACCTCCCCGATGGCCACGGTGGCAGCGGGCATGCAGATGTCGGCGTACGAAGACGCGATGGCCAACGCCACCGCCAGATCCGACGACGGGTCGGTCAGTCGCATCCCGCCGACGGTGGACAGATAGATGTCGCGCTGACCGAGCGGCAGCCCGGCCCGGTTCTCCAGGACGGCCGCCGTCATCGCCGACCGCGACTGATCCAGCCCGCTGACCGCGCGCCGCGGGGAAGGGGCGGTGGCCGTCCCGACCAGGGCCTGGATCTCGCCGATCAGCGGGCGCTTGCCGTCCATGGTCACGGTGACGGCAGTGCCGGGAACCGGCTCTGGCCGTTGATCCATGAACAACCCCGAGGGGTCGGCGACACATTCGATTCCGTTGTCGTGCAACATGAAACAGCCGACCTCGTCGGAGGCGCCGAAGCGGTTCTTGACGCCGCGGACCATGCGCAGTGCGGTGTTGCGGTCACCCTCGAAGTGCAGCACCACGTCGACCAGATGCTCCAGTGAGCGGGGGCCGGCGATGGCGCCGTCCTTGGTCACGTGGCCCACCAGGACCATCGCGACCGCCGGCTTGCTGGCCGCCTTGGCGTAGCTGGTCAGCGCGGTGGTGATGGCCCGCACCTGGGTCACCCCGCCGGTGACGCCGTCGGTGTCGGTGGTCGACAGGGTCTGCACCGAATCCACGATCACCAGGGTCGGTTTCACCGCCTCCAGATGCGCGAACACGGTGTCCAGATCGGACTCGGCGGCCAGGAAGACATCGGAATGGGTGCAGCCCGTTCGCTCGGCGCGCATCCGGATCTGACCGGCGGATTCCTCACCGGAGATGTACAGCGCGCGGCGTCCGGACTCCGCCCACCGGTGCACGACCTCGAGCAGCAGGGTCGACTTGCCGACGCCGGGTTCGCCGGCCAGCAGCGTGACCGAACCCGGGACGATCCCGCCGCCGAGCACCCGGTCGAGTTCGCTGACGCCGGTGGGGAAGTGCCGTGTGTTGTCGGCGGCTACAGCGCTGATGGAGACCGCGGCCGACGCCGGGGCGACGGCGCGGTGGGCGCGGCCGCCGGTGACGCTGAGGACGGGGGCCTGTTCCACGGTCCCCCAGGTCCCGCATTCCGGGCAGCGTCCCACCCACTTCGCGGTGACGTGATCGCACTCGGTGCAGCGGTACTGAGTCCGAACTTTCGACGATGACCTGCTCACGCCGTGACGGTAGCGGCCGCCTGTGACAGAACCGGGCAGGCTCGCGGCGGCCGGCTGCTCAGTGGTGACCCGCGTCTTGACGCGGCGCGCCCCCGGCGGAGATCGGCACGGCCACGGTGGCCTCGCCGGCCTGCTCGAACTCGAAGGTGAAGTTGTAGGTCAACCCGTTGCGGATCGGCTGGCTCAGCGCGACGGTGGCCTTCGCGACGTCGGCCTCCTCGATCGACTGGAGGTCCTCGACGCCGTCGGGCGTGCCGACGATCAGCATTCCGCCGGCCGGTAGCTCGCCGTCACCGGTCACGGTGACCTCGCCGACCTCGGAGGTGATGCCCACCAGCCGGTCGTCGACCTCGGGCGACTGGTTGGTCGCGGTGAAGATCAGGTCGACTTCCTGGCCGGGCTCGAGCGCGTCGCCCTTCTCCACGGCCTGGATGTGGATGTTGCGCACCGCGATGTTGTCGAGGTTCACCAGGGTGCCGTTGACAGCCGGTTCCTGGGTGGCGGTCTCGGCGACCTGTCCCGAGCTGCACCCGGCGATTGCCAGGGCGCCCAGCGCGGCGACTGCGGCGACGCCGATGCGTCGGCCGGTCCGCGCGCGGAAAGCCCGGCTGGCATCAATTGAGATCACGGAAAGCCTCCTGCTCGCGACCGGCACAAGTTCGACTATGCACAGTAGTAGGTGGCGGATGCGGGCGGTAGCCGAGGGCGGCTTCACCACCGCCGGCGCGGTTCCGGCGGGCACTTTGCGGGTTCGGCCCAACCGGCGGAAAGGGCCTCCGGCCGTGACGGTTTGGGCTTCGCGTGTTGCACGTAATCGTGGCCCTGTCAACCCCCCGGATTGACCTGTTGTGCCCCTGACCTGCACCGTTGTTCGATGTGCTCGGAAGCACCGTGCTATTGTGGAGGGGTGAAAGGGGCTCGAATCTGATGATTTTCAAAGTCGGAGACACCGTTGTTTATCCACACCACGGTGCTGCGTTGATTGAGGCGATCGAAACCCGGACTATCAAGGGCGAGCAGAAAGAATACCTCGTCTTGAAGGTTGCCCAGGGTGATCTCACCGTTCGAGTTCCCGCAGACAATGCTGAGTATGTCGGCGTCCGCGACGTCGTCGGCCAGGAGGGCCTGGACAAGGTCTTCCAGGTATTGCGCGCGCCGCACACCGAAGAGCCGACCAACTGGTCGCGACGCTACAAGGCCAACCTCGAGAAGTTGGCCTCCGGCGACGTGAACAAGGTCGCCGAAGTGGTTCGTGACCTGTGGCGTCGCGACCAGGAACGGGGCTTGTCCGCGGGTGAGAAGCGGATGCTGGCCAAGGCGCGGCAGATTCTCGTCGGAGAATTGGCATTGGCGGAGAACACCGATGACGCCAAGGCGGAGACCATTCTCGACGAGGTTCTGGCCGCAGCCTCCTAAACGGCCATGAGCACAGTCGCCATCCTCCCGGCGGCCGGTTCGGGCCAGCGTCTCGGCGCTGGGATACCCAAGGCGTTTGCGAAGCTGGCCGGTAGACCCATCGTCGAGCATGCCATCGAGGCATTCGTACGGTCCGAGTCCGTCGACCAGATCGTGGTCGCGGTCCCGCCGGACCGCACCGACGAGGCCAGGCTGATCCTCGGTTCCGCGGTGACCGTCGTCGCCGGTGGATCCGACCGCGCCGAGTCGGTGCGGCTGGCCTTGGAGGTCGCCGGGGAGGCCGAGTTCGTGTTGGTGCACGACGCCGCCCGGCCGCTGACGCCGCCCGCGCTCATCGCGCGGGTGGTGGCGGCTCTCAACGAGGGGCATGGTGCGGTGGTGCCGGCCTGCGAGGTCGCGGACACCATCAAGGTGGTCGATGCCAACGGTGCCGTGATCGCGACGCCGGAGCGGTCCGGCCTGCGCGCGGTGCAGACGCCGCAGGGTTTCCGCACCGATGTCCTGGTGCGCGCCTTCGAACGCGCGCAGCCCGGCGTCTTCACCGACGACTCGTCGATGGTGGAGAACATCGGCGCGCAGGTGCAGACGGTGGACGGCGACCCGTTGGCCTTCAAGATCACCACACCGCTGGACCTGAAGCTGGCCGAGATACTGCTGGCCGATTCCGCGTGACCGGATTGCCGCGGGTCGGGGTGGCCACCGATGTGCACCCCATCGAGCCGGGACGGCCCTGCAACCTGCTGGCGTTGCGCTTCGACGACGCCGACGGCTGCGCGGGTCATTCCGACGGCGACGTCGCCGCTCACGCGCTGTGCGACGCACTGCTGTCCGCGGCCGGACTCGGGGACATCGGTGGGGTGTTCGGTGTCG
Organism: Mycolicibacterium sp. MU0050; assembly: GCF_963378085.1. Lineage (GTDB taxonomy): Bacteria > Actinomycetota > Actinomycetes > Mycobacteriales > Mycobacteriaceae > Mycobacterium > Mycobacterium wendilense. The sequence continues at coordinate 396,740 of NZ_OY726395.1, forward strand.
ACGACCCGCGTTGGGCGGGTGTCACCGGCGCCGACATGCTGATCCATGTGCGGGACCTGCTGGCCGATAACGGCTACCGAATCGGCAATGCCGCGGTCCAGGTCATCGGCAACCGGCCGAAGATCGGTCCCCGGCGGGCCGAGGCGCAGGAGCGCCTTTCCGGTCTGCTGGGCGCGCCCGTGTCCGTCTCGGCGACCACCACCGACGGGTTGGGCCTGACCGGGCGGGGCGAGGGTCTGGCGGCGATTGCCACCGCATTGGTGGTCGCTGACCGGGGCTGAGTCGGTTTCGCCCGCTCAGGCCGGTAAGCTGGCCCGTCGTGACCGCCCACGGCGGCCCACTCGGTGGGCTGAGACTGCACGACACCATGACTGGTGCCGTGCGCGACTTCGTCCCGGTTCGTCCCGGCCACGCCTCGATCTACCTGTGCGGCGCCACCGTGCAGGGCCTGCCCCACATCGGCCACGTCCGCAGCGGGGTGGCGTTCGACGTTCTGCGCCGGTGGCTGCTGGCCAAGGGCTACGACGTGGCCTTCATCCGCAACGTCACCGACATCGACGACAAGATCCTCGCCAAGGCCGCCGCCGCCGGCCGGCCCTGGTGGGAGTGGGCCGCCACCCACGAACGGGCCTTTTCGGCCGCCTACGACGCGCTGGGCGTGCTGCCGCCGTCGGCGGAACCGCGCGCGACCGGGCACATCACCCAGATCGTCGAGTTGATCGAGCGGCTGATCGAGACCGGCCACGCCTACACCGGCGGCGGCGACGTGTATTTCGACGTGCTGAGCTTCCCGGAGTACGGCGCCCTGTCGGGGCATCGCATCGATGACGTGCATCAGGGCGAAGGGGTGGCGACCGGCAAACGGGACCAACGCGATTTCACGCTGTGGAAGGGCGCCAAGCCCGGTGAGCCGTCCTGGCCGACGCCCTGGGGCCGGGGCCGGCCCGGCTGGCACTCGGAGTGTGTCGCCATGGCGCACGAATATCTGGGCGCCACCTTCGACATCCACTGCGGCGGCATGGATCTGGTGTTCCCGCACCACGAGAACGAGATTGCGCAGGCCTGCGCCGCCGGTGACGGCTTCGCCCAGTACTGGCTGCACAACGGCTGGGTCACCATGGGCGGTGAGAAGATGAGCAAGTCGTTGGGCAACGTGTTGTCCATTCCGGCTGTGCTGCAGCGGGTTCGGCCCGCCGAACTGCGCTACTACCTGGGCAGCGCGCACTACCGGTCGATGTTGGAGTTCTCCGAGACCGCCCTGCAGGACGCGGTCAAGGCCTATACCGGTGTCGAGGACTTCCTGCACCGCGTGCGCAGCCGGGTGGGTGCGGTGACCCCGTCTACCTGGACCGAGAAGTTCGCGGCCGCGCTCGACGACGACTTGGCGGTGCCGATGGCCCTGGCCGAGATCCACGCGGCCCGCGCCGAGGGCAACCGCGCCCTGGACTCCGGGGACCACGACGGCGCCATGGCGCAGGCGAGCGCCATCCGCGCGATGATGGAGATCCTCGGTTGCGATCCGCTGCACGAGCGCTGGGAGTCGCGCGACGAGACGTCTGCAGCCCTGGCCGCCGTCGACACCCTGGTGCACTGGGCGTTGGAGAATCGGGCCGAGGCGCGCGCACAGCGGGATTGGAAGCAGGCCGACCAGATTCGGGACCGCCTCAAGGAAGCCGGTATCGAGGTGACCGACACTGCAGACGGTCCGCAGTGGTCGCTGGCGGACAGGAACGACGCGTAATGGCCGGTAATTCACAGCGCCGCGGCGCGGTCCGCAAGCCCGGCACCAAGAAGGGCCCGACCGTCGGGTCCGGTGGCGTGCGCCGTCGTGGACTCGAGGGCCGTGGCGCCACCCCGCCGGCGCACATGCGGCCGAACCATCCGGCGGCCAAGAAGGCCAAGCGCGCGGCCCGGCAGCAGCAAGGCAGGCCCAAGAAGACCGACGACACCGAGATCGTGCTGGGCCGCAATCCGGTGCTCGAATGCCTACGGGCCGGCGTCCCGGCGACCGCGCTGTATGTCGCCCAGGGCACCGAGAACGACGAGCGGCTCACCGAATCCGTTGCCCGCGCGGCAGATTCCGGAATCGCCATCCTCGAGGTCGCCCGCGTGGACCTCGACCGGATGAGCACCAACGGGCTGCATCAGGGCATCGCCCTGCAGGTGCCCCCGTACGACTACGCGCATCCCGACGATCTGTTGCGCGCCGCCTCCGAAGACACCGAGCCGGCGTTGTTGGTGGCGCTCGACAACATCTCCGACCCGCGCAACCTGGGCGCCATCGTGCGCTCGGTGTCGGCCTTCGGCGGCCAGGGAGTGTTGATTCCGCAGCGGCGGTCCGCCTCGGTGACCGCCGTGGCCTGGCGTACCAGCGCCGGGGCGGCGGCGCGCACGCCGGTGGCGCGGGCCACGAACCTGAACCGCACCCTGAAGGATTGGGCGGCCGCGGGGTTGCAGGTGGTCGGCCTCGACGCCGGGGGCGACACCACCCTCGACGAACTCGAGGCCACCGGACCCACCGTCGTGGTCGTCGGATCGGAAGGCAAGGGCCTGTCGCGGCTGGTGCGGCAGAACTGCGACGCCATCGTGTCGATCCCGATGGCCGGTCCCACTGAATCGTTGAATGCCTCGGTGGCCGCCGGGGTGGTGCTCGCCGAGATCGCCCGGCAGCGGCGGCACCGCTAGACCGTCACGACCACGGGTCCTCGCGCCGCCACACGTTGGGCAGGTGCAGGGCGACCCCGTCGGCGGCGGCCAACTCGCCGAGCACCCGCAGCGACACATCCAGATCGTCGACGGCATAGGGCAAGGCGAGCAACGGTTTCGACAGCGGCCGGAAGAAGTCGTCCCAGTGAATCCCGATCACCGTGCGGGCCCCGACGGCGCGCACGGTCTCGTGCCAGTAGTCGATCAGGTACGACTCGGGTTGCAGGCCCAGCTGACCGAGTCCGAGATAGGCCACCTCGGCCCGCCGGCCGGCCAGGGCGCCCGGGCGAAATCCCGCGCTGCCCTGGATCAGACAGCGTCGACCCGTCGGCCGGTGTGTCAGCAGCGTCGACCAGGTCTGGCCGCAGCGGTAGGCCGACACCCGCACCGGCGGGCGCACCGGAGCGGTGATCTCACCCGGGAACCGGTCCGGCGGGCAGTGTTCCGACTCGACCAGGGTGATCTCGAACCCGCCCACGGTCAGCGGCGTCCCGGGCGTGGCCTCGAGGATCTGCTCGGTCGGTAGCCCATGGCCGCGGCCGACCTGCGCGGTCGACGAACCGCCGACCAGCAGGGCTTCGGTGCGTTCGGCCACCACCGCCGAGTCCAGCACGTGGTCGAAGTGGCTGTGCACCGGGAGGACGGCCGCCAGCCGTTGCACGCCCAGTCGGGCCAGGCAGCCGTCGATCCGCGGCTTCGACGGTGCGATGCGCCCGAGTCCCACCCGGAGCAGGCCGGGGCGGGAGAAGAAGCCGTCGGTCATGATCGCGGTGGTGCCGTCGTCGATGAGCAGCGTCGAGACGCCGAGCCAGGTGAACGACGGTGCGGTTGCGGCGGTGGCCGCCGGGACGGTGAACAGACCGGCGTGACGGGCGAGGTCGGGCCGCCCGGCTTTGAGCCGCATCAGACGAACGCCGTGACGTCGATGCCCTCGCCGCGCAACCGTTGTCGAACCGCCCGGGCGATCTGGACGGCGCTGGGGGAGTCGCCGTGCACGCAGATCGATTCGACCTGAACCGGGACGGGCGAGCCGTCGGTGGCCAGGACGTGACCGGTGCGCACCATCGAGATGATGCGCTCGGCGATCTGGTCGCTGTCGTGCAGGACCGCATCGGGTTCGCGGCGCGAAACCAGCTGGCCGTCGGGGCGGTAGGCGCGGTCCGCGAACACCTCCGAGACGGTGCGCAACCCCAGCGCGTGCGCCTCTTCGAAGAAGGCCGAGCCCGCCATCCCGAGCACGGGCAGTCCGGGGTCCACGGCGTGCACGGCCCGAGCCACCGCCCGCGCCTGTGCGCGGTGAGAGACGATCGAGTTGTACAGCGCACCATGGGGTTTGACGTAGCGCACCGTGGTTCCGGCAGTGCGGGCGAGAGCCTGCAAGGCGCCGATCTGATAGATGATGTCGGCGGTCAACTCGTCGGGCTCGACGTCGATGAACCGCCGGCCGAAGCCGGACAGGTCCTGATAGCTGACCTGAGCACCGATGGACACCTGCCGGTGCGCCGCCGCGGCGCACGCGTGCGCCAGGCGGGCGGGATTGCCGGCGTGGAAGCCGCACGCCAGATTGGCGCTGGACACCAGGTCCAGCATTGCGGCATCATCACCGAGTTCCCAGATCCCGAAACCCTCGCCGAGGTCGGCGTTGAGATCAACCGAGGCCATACCCGCAAGCCTAGGGCGGCCCGGCGGGATCCCCGCGTCGCGATCCTTATTGCAAACGGTTATCGTTATCGGCATGCGGATGGTGAACCCCTCGAAGCTGGGCGCGACGGCGACCCTGGTGCTGCTGACGCCGTGGGCGCTGGCGGCCTGCGGATCCGAGGGGCCTGCCGAGCCCGCCGATCGCGGCGCCTGCCCGAGCGCGCCGGTCGAGGTGATCGTCAGCGTCGATCAATGGGGCGACATCGTGTCGCAGCTCGGCGGCGACTGTGCGCAGGTGCGCACCGTCATCGCCGGTTCCTCGGTGGATCCCCACGACTACGAGCCGGCGCCGGCGGACGCGGTGGCCTTCGAGGGGGCCCAGCTGGTCGTCATCAACGGCGGGCACTACGACGAATGGGCCGCGAAGCTGGCCGCGACCTCCGCACCGCAGGCGCCGCTGATCAGTGCGGTGGACCTCGGCGGCCAGGACGGCCATGATCACGGGGGCCATGAGGGCCACGGTCACGAGGGCCACGATCACGATCACGGGGACGGACAGAACCCGCACGCGTGGTACCGGCCCGCGACGGTGCAAGCCGTCGCTGACGCCGTCACCGCCGAACTCGGCAACCTCGCGCCCGGCGCCCGGGAGTACTTCGAGGCGCGTCGGGCCGAGTTCGCCGAGCGCATGACCCGATACGACGAGATGATCGACCGGCTCCGGACCGAGGCCGCGGGTAAGACGTACGCGGCCACCGAGACGGTGTTCGACGACATGGCGGCCGCGGTGGGCCTGCAGGACCGCACCCCGCCGGGCTACCAGGTGGCCGCGAGCAACGAAACCGACCCGTCCCCGGGGGATCTCGCGGCGTTTTTGACGCTGCTCTCCGACGGCGGCGTCGACGTGCTGATCGTCAACACCCAGACCGAGGGGTCGCTGCCGGCCCAGTTGCGTTCCGCGGCCGCGGCCGCCGGCATTCCGGTGGTCGAAGTCACCGAAACGGTGGCGCCGGGCTCCGATTCGTTCCAGGCTTGGCAGGTGGATCAACTGACGGCACTGGCCGAGGCGCTCGGTGTCGGCGCCTGACGGCCCTGCCGAGCACGGCCCGTGGGCGATGTCGTTCGACGACGTCAGCGTGGTCCGCGGCGGGCGCCTGATCTGGTGCGAGGGCACCTTCGACGTGCCGACGGGCAGCATCACCGCGATCATCGGCCCCAGCGGGTCGGGCAAGACCACGCTGCTGCAGGTGGCGCTCGGGCTGCTGCCGGTGGCCTCGGGCACGGTCGAAGTGCTCGGTGAGGCGGCCGGCGAGGCCACCCGTCGCATCGGCTACGTGCCGCAGCACTACGCGCGAGCGGCGGGCAACGCGATCCGGGCCTGCGATGCGGTGCTGCTGGGCCTGACCGGCCATCGCTGGGGCTTCGGCCGCGCCGGTGCCGAGGAACGCCAACGGGTCCACGAGGTGCTCAAGGCGCTGGACTGCCAGTCGTTCGCCCAGCGTCGGCTGTGTCAGCTCTCCGGCGGGCAGCGCCAGCGCATCGCGATCGCCGAGGCACTGGTCACCAGACCGCCGCTGCTCATCCTCGACGAGCCGCTCACCTCGCTGGACATCCGCAACCAACGCGACATCGTGGGGCTGCTCTCCCGGATCCGGGACGAATTCGGTGTCACCATCCTGGTGGTGGCCCACGATCTGAACCCGCTGCTGAGCATCCTGGACAGCGCGATCTACCTGCTGGACGGGCACGCGCACTTCAACACCATGGACGAGGTGGTCGACGATCATCTCCTGAGCCACCTCTACGGCACCTCCATCCAGGTGGTGCACACCCCGCAGGGCGAGCTCTACATGCGGAGCATCTGATGCACACCACGGTGATCGCCCTTGGCTACCAAGAACATTGGTGGGACATCCTCACCTCGTCGTTCATGCGGAATGCGTTGCTCGGCGGCACCTTGGTGGCGCTTGCCGCCGGACTGATCGGCTACTTCACCGTGGTCCGCAACAGCGCGTTCGCCGCGCACGCCCTGGCGCACATCGGATTCCCCGGTGCCACCGGCGCCGTGCTGCTCGGGCTGCCGGTGACCTTGGGGCTGGCGGTCTTCTGCATCGGTGGGGCGTTGGTCATCGGCGCGCTGGGTAAGCGGGCCGAGGACCGCGAGGTGGCCACCGGCACGGTGCTGGCCGCCGCCACCGGGCTGGGGCTGTTCTTCAGTTCCCTGGCCACCAAGGGCAGCAACGTCGTCACCAACGTGCTGTTCGGCAACCTCTTGGCGGTCACGACGCAGCAGCTGCTGGTGTTCGGTATCGCCGTCGTGGTGCTTGCCGCGGTGACGGCCTTCGTCTACCGCCCGTTGTTGTTCGCCTCGATCAATGCGGAGGTCGCCGAGGCCAAGGGCGTTCCGGTGCGGCTGCTCTCGGTCATCTTCATGGTGATGCTGGGCCTGGCGATCACCATGGCCGTGCAGGCCGTGGGCACGCTGCTGCTCTTCGCGTTGGTGGTCACGCCGGCGGCCACCGCGATCATGCTCACGGCCCGCCCCGGCCTGGCGATGGCGGTCTCCACCGCGCTGTCGGTGGTCTCGGTGTGGCTGGGCCTGACGTTGTCGGCCATGTTCAACCTGCCACCGAGCTTCGTGATCGTCACCATCGTCACCGTCATCTGGTTGCTGATCTGGGCGGTCGTGCAACGCACCGGTCGGGGCCGACGGGCACCCGGTTCCACCCAGGGAGTCGTCTCGGCGCACGACGAGGCGCCCATCGGCTAACGTCCCGAGCATGCCCAGAAGTCCTACGCCGAAGCGTCGGGCCACGCTGGCGTCGCTGGCCGCCGAGCTCAAGGTCTCCCGGACCACGATCTCGAACGCGTACAACCGGCCGGACCAGCTCTCGGCGGAGCTACGGGAGCGGATTCTGACCGCGGCCAAGCGGCTCGGCTACGCCGGCCCGGACCCGGTGGCACGCTCGCTGCGCACCCGCAAGGCCGGGGCGGTGGGCTTGGTGATCACCGAGCCCCTGACCTACTCGTTCAGCGATCCCGCGGCGCTGAACTTCGTGGCGGGGCTGGCCGAAACATGTGAGGAGAGCGGGCAGGGCCTGCTGCTGGTGGCCGTCGGGCCGGGCCGGACCGTCGAGGAGGGCTCGGCCGCCGTGCTTTCCGCCGGCGTCGACGGCTTCGTGGTCTATGCCGCGGCCGACGATGACCCGTACCTGGACCTGGTGCTGGACCGACAGCTGCCGGTGGTGGTCGTCGACCAACCGCCCGAGGTGCCCGGTGCGTCCCGGGTGGGCATCGACGACCGGGCGGCCATGCGGGAATTGGCCGACTACGTGATCGGTCTGGGGCACCGCGACATCGGGCTGCTGACCATGCGGCTGGGCCGGGAACGTCTCGCCGGCCCCGAGCGGCAGGCGGTGTTGGTGGGGCCGCAGCGGCTGCAGGACACGCACTTCGACGTGCAACGCGCACGCATCGCCGGGGTGCACGAGGCGATGGCCGCCGCGGGGCTCGACCCGGAGACGCTGACCATCGTGGAAAGCTTTGAGCACGACTCCATTTCGGGTGGCACCGCGGCCGAACTGGCGCTGGCCACCAACCCCAGGATCACCGCCCTGATGTGCACGGCCGACGTGCTGGCGCTCTCGGCGATGGATCATCTGCGGGCCCGCGGGATCTACGTGCCGGGCCAGATCACCGTGACCGGATTCGACGGCGTGCCCGACGCGCTCAAGCGGGGTCTGACCACCGTCATGCAGCCCAGCTTCGAAAAGGGTAGGCGCGCAGGCAACTTGCTGCACAACCCACCGGGACACGGGGAGCCGGTCATCGACATCCTGCCGACGGAGTTGGTGCGCGGGCGGACGGCGGGCCCGCCCGGTTAGCCGCGCTTGCGACGCGCGTCGAGCAGTAGCTCCAGGGCCGCCGCGACATCGGTCGGCTCCGCCACCCGAAACCCGGCCAACGTGTCGCCCGGGCCCACCTTGACCGCCACGTCGGTGTCGCGCATCCGGCGGAAGGCCTTTTCGTCGGTGACGTCGTCGCCGAAGTAGATGGCCGTGCTCGAGCCGGTGCGCTCCCGCAGGATGTCGATGGCCTCGCCCTTGTCGGTGGTGATCACCGCGAACTCGAGGACCGCCTTGCCCGCGGTGGCCTCGGCAGCCCACGACTGCGCGGCGGCCTCGGCGGCGGCCAGTGCGGCCGCGCCGTCCTCGGCGCTCGCGTTGCGCACGTGCAGGGCCACGCTGGCGAGCTTCGGTTCGACCGTCACCCCCGGATAGCGCGACGCGATCTCGGTGAGCTCCGACTTGATCCGGCCCAGTTCCTGCTCATCGATGTCGCGGGTGAAGCCCGTGCTGAACTCGGCGCCGTGGCTGCCCACCAGGTGCACCGTCGGCGGCATGCCGGACAGCCGGGCCAGGTCGGCCAAGGCGCGACCGGAGATCAATGCGGCGGTGGTGTCGGGCAGCGTGGCCAGCTCCTGCAGCGCCGCGGCGGCCGTCGGTAGCGGGCGCGCGTCGGGTGGATGGTTGACGATGGGCGCCATCGTCCCGTCGAAATCGCAGGCCACCAGCAGGTGCGGGGTCCGCGCCGCGGCCCGCAGGGCTCTCGAGACGTCGTCCGGCAGCTGGCTCACCTGCTCAGACGGCGGGTTGGGCGTTGGAGTGGTCGTCACCGATGAGCAGGCGCACCGCCAGGTCCAGCCGCTTGCTGACGTCGGTGGCCGAGGCGCGCCGAGTCAGCCAGGCCAGCAGGTTGGACAGCCACACGTCGGAGATCACCCGCGCAATGTGGTACTGATCCTCGGTCGGGTCGCCGTCGGCCATCGCTCGCGCGAACATCGAGTCGATGATCTTCTCGACATGGTCGACCTCGCCGGCCGCCGACGCGTCGGCGAAGACGTAGGCGCGGGTCATGGCCTCGGTCAGGAGCGGGTTGCGTTGCATGGCCCGGTTCAGCTTGCTCACCATGAAGTTCAGCCGCTGATACGGCGTTCCGCCCGACACCGTGGTGCGGTCGGTCTTGGCGTCGATGCGTTCGAACTCGCGGGCCAGTGCGGAGACCAGCAGGTGCACCTTCGACGGGAAGTAGCGATACAGGGTGCCCACGGCGACATCGGCGCGGTCGGCGACGGCGCGCATCTGCACCGCCTCGTAGCCGCCCTTGGAGGCAATCGCCATGGTCGCGTCCAGGATGCGTTTGCGGCGCTCGCGCTGGGCGTCGGAGCCGAGCTCGGACTCGGCGAGGACCGCCACCGTCATGACCTCGCGCGGTTGGGAACCGCCGGGTCCGGACTGGGAATTGGCTGACATCTCGCCGCGCGCTCCTTACTTGGGCCTACCTGGGAAAAACGATACTCATGCACAACGCTGATTTCCCATCTCCCCGCTCCCCGAGTGTCTGCCTGAGGACGGCTCGCGCGTATTGCCCCGTGGCATTCGACTTGACTGGCGGACACTGGCAATATTAGAACACGTTCTAGTGTGGGCCACACGGTCCTCTACCCGCCGAACGAGGATTCAGGGGTCGCTGTGACTTCCAAGACAAGTGTCTCCGAGCAGTTTGCCGCGCGTGACCTGGTGCGTAGCTGGGCAGTGGGCTCGGGCGGCATCGACGCGGCCCGCGCCGTGGAACAGGGCAGCCCGGAGGCGTGGCGCCCGGTTTATGCGAGTCTGACGGAACTAGGCCTCTTCGGCGTGGCGGTTTCCGAGGAGGCCGGCGGCGCCGGCGCGTCCATCTCCGACCTGTGCGCCATGCTCGACGAAGCCGCGTACGGCCTGGCCCCCGGACCCGTGGCCGGCACGGCACTGGCGACCTTGGTGCTCGACGATCCCGAGGTGCTCGAGGCGCTGATGGCCGGGGAGCGCAGTGCGGGATTCGCGCTGGACGCGCAACTGCGTCTCGACGGCGGGCGGCTGCACGGGACGGCGCCCTATGTCCTGGGTGGCACCGCCGACGGGTTGCTGCTCCTGCCGGCCGGTGAGCAGTGGGTGCTGGTGGCCGGCGGGGCCGACGGCGTCACCGTGGAAGCTCTTCCCGCGACGGACTTTTCGCGGCCGTTAGCCCGCGTCGAATGTGACGGGGCGCCGGTCACCGTGCTGCCGGTCGCGCCGCGCCGCGTCGAGGACCTGATCGCCACGGTCCTGGCCGCCGAGGCCGCGGGGGTGGCGCGCTGGGCGTTGCAGACCGCCGCCGAGTACGCCAAGGTGCGCGAGCAGTTCGGCAAGCCCATCGGCAGCTTCCAGGCCATCAAACACCTGTGCGCGGAGATGCTGCTGCGTTCCGAGCAGGCTTCGGTCGCCGCGGCTGACGCCGCGGAGGCCGCCGGGGCGACCGGGGCCGAGGCCGACCGGCAACTGTCGATCGCGGCGGCCGTGGCCGTCGCCGCGGGCATCGCCGCCGCCGAGGCCAACGCCAAGGACTGCATCCAGGTGCTCGGCGGCATCGGCATCACCTGGGAGCACGACGCGCACCTGTACCTGCGCCGGGCCTACGGGATCGCCGCGGCCCTGGGCGGTCGGCGTCGCTGGCTGCGACGCGCGGCCGAGCTGACCCTGGACGGGGTGCGCCGCACGCTGGACATCGACTTGAGCTCGGTGGAGTCGGCCCGCCCGGAGCTCGCCGCCGCCGTGGCCGACATCGCGGCCCTGCCGGCCGAGCAGCGGCAGCCGGCGCTGGCCGAGGCCGGGCTGCAGGCGCCGCACTGGCCCAAGCCCTACGGACGCGACTCGTCGCCGGCCGAGCAACTCCTCATCGACCAGGTGCTGGCCGAGGCGGGCGTCGACCGCCCGGATCTGGTGATCGGTTGGTGGGCGGCGCCGACCATCCTCGAACACGGCAGCCCCGAACAGATCGACCGGTTCGTGCCGGCCACGCTGCGCGGTGACGTCGTGTGGTGTCAGCTGTTCAGCGAGCCGGGCGCCGGGTCGGATCTGGCCGCGCTGCGCATGAAAGCCGTTCGCGCCGAAGGCGGTTGGCGACTCACCGGGCAGAAGGTATGGACCTCGGCCGCGCAGAAGGCGCACTGGGGAGTCTGCCTGGCCCGCACCAATCCCGACGTGCCGAAGCACAAGGGCATCACCTACTTCCTGATCGACATGACCTCCCCGGGCATCGACATCCGGCCGCTGCGCGAGATCACCGGTGACGACCTGTTCAACGAGGTGTTCTTCGACGACGTCTTCGTGCCCGACGAGATGGTGGTCGGCAATGTCGACGACGGCTGGCGGCTGGCTAGGACCACGCTGGCCAACGAGCGGGTCGCGATGGCGCAGGGCACCGCGCTGGGCAATCCGATGGAGGAACTGCTCACCACGTTGTCCGAGCGCGAGGTCGACCCGGCGGACCTGGACCGCCTGGCCGAGCTGATCGCCTCGGCGCAGGTGGGGTCGCTGCTGGATCAGCGGATCGCCCAGTTGGCCGTCGGCGGGGGCGATCCCGGACCGCAGGCCAGCGCGCGCAAGCTGATCGGCGTGCGGTACCGCCAGGCGCTCTCGGAGTTCCGAATGGATCTGTCCGAAGGTGCCGGGGTGGTGTTCTCGCCGCGGGTGCACGAATTCCTCAACGCCCGCTGTCTGACCATTGCCGGCGGCTCCGAACAGATCCTGCTGAACCTCGCCGGCGAGCGGCTGCTGGGTCTGCCGCGCTGACGTCGCCCCAGATCTCGGTACCCCAGCCGCAGGCGCGGCCCTCGACACCCTGCCCCGAGCCCCTCGACCGTGCGGTTTCATCCGCGACGCGCCGTGCGGGCGGTTGATTTCGCAGGTTCGCGGTGGCGGGGCAGCGCGCGGCTAGAAGCGGGTGTGCGCGCAGGCATTGGGCGAGGTGATGTTCACCGCGCCGTAGACCACCTGGATGGTCGAGCATGCCACGAAGTCGGCCCCGGTGGCCGGGCGCCCGGAGGTCCAGTCGGTCGGCACCGAGTGCCCGTCGACGGTGAAGCGCTCGAATGATCCGCCGCCGAAGTAGGTGACCGAGATCTCGACGTTGTTCAGCGAGCGGAACATCTTGGACAGCACGTTGTCGTGATTGGCGCCCTTGGTGGTTCGCGGGGTGCCGGCCGGCGCGCTGTACTCGGCTTCCTGCCAGACACCGCGTTCCACGCTGCGCAGCGTGATCGTCTGGCGCGCCCAGGTGTCGGGCGGCAGCGGGACCGGACCGGTGGGCGTCAGCAGGTTGGCCCGGGTATTGAAGAAGCACTTGCTCTCGGCGGCGACACAGTCGGCGTTGATGTGCATCTCGAGCTGGGTCGCACCGTCGACGGGAATCGAGCTCACCGCTGCGTCGCCGGCCGCCGACGCCGGTGCCGCCGACGCCAACCCGGCCAGCAGCAGCGTGCCCGCCAGGGCGGAGGTCAGTCGCATGATCACTGAAGGTAGTCCTGTCCGCTATTCGTCGTAGGTGACTTCGACCGAATCCGACTTCGGGCGAGCCTGGCAGCCCAGGATCAGACCCTCGTCGAGGTCGGACTGTTCCAGGACGTCGTTGATGTCCATGTCGACCGTGCCGTCCTTGAGCAGCACGGCACACGCGCCGCAGTGGCCCTCGCGGCAGGAGAACGGGGCATCGAGTCCCTTGTCCAACAGGACATCGAGCAGCTTGGCCGACCGAGGCCAGCTCAGTTCGTGGGTCTGACCGTCCAGCGTGACCACCGCGGTGGCCGGCGGCTGATCGTCGTCGGCGCCGCCGTCGATCACGACCTTGGCGAACGGGTCGCTGTCGAGCGACTTGAACACCTCCACGTGCACCTGATCGGCGGGCACGTCGAGAGCCTGCAGCGCGTCCCGGGCGGCGGCCATGAACGGCCCGGGCCCACAGATGAAGACCTGACGGCCGGTGAACGGCGCCGCCAGCCGGCCCAGCGCCGCCGCGCTGGGCAAGCCCTGCACCGATTCGAGCCAGTGCACCACCGAGAGCCGGTCGGGATACTCGGCGGCCAGTTCGCGCAGCGCTTCGGCGAAGATCACCGACTTCTCGTCGCGGTTGGCGTAGAGCAGCGTCACCTGGCCCGAGCCCTGCGACAGCACCGACTTGCAGATGGACATCATCGGCGTGATGCCGCTGCCCGCCGCCATCAGCAGAAAATCGCCGTCGAGCGACTTGGGGACGAACGTGCCCGACGGGGCCAGCACGTGGATGCGCATACCGGCGTGCGCGTTGTCGCACAGCCAATTCGACGCGTATCCGTCGGCAGTGCGCTTGACCGTCACCGTCAGCGGCTCGTCGGTGAAGGGCGAACTGCACAGCGAATAGCAGCGGGCCACCGACCCGGTGCGGTCGCTGGGCACCCGCAGGGTGAGGAACTGGCCGGGGGAGTAGCGCAGCCGCTCGGCGGGGATCTCCGCCGCGTCGGCGCCCCCGGGCACGGCGAAGACCAGGGAGCGGGCGTCCTCGGTTTCGGCGATGACGTCAGCCACCTGCAGTTCGAGCACGTGGCTGCCGAGCGGCTCGTCGGTCACCGGTACACCCTTTCAAGCCAGGCCGCCCAGGACAATCGAGCGGCGCGCAACGCGGAACAATTCCGCACTAACTAGAACAGGTTACAGAAATGCCCCGCTGCAGGTCCAGCCCCTGCAGGCATGGGCTACTCGACATGAATCGTAACGTGTTCTAGTCTTGACGCGTCTCGATTAGTCCTCGAGCAGCGTTCCCCGATCAGCCGGCCCTGGGAGGCAATCCAGTGACGACCATTCAACAGCGTGACGCGCAGTCGGTCCTAGCCGGCATCGATGAGTTGCTGCCCGCCCTGCGGGCCCGCGCCCAGGAAACCGAGGATCTGCGCAAGCTGCCCGACGCGAACGTCAAGGCGCTCGAGGACGTCGGCTTCTTCCGGTTGCTGCAGCCCGAGCAGTGGGGCGGCTTGCAGTGCGATCCCACGATCTTCTACGAGGCCGTGCGCCGGCTGGCCAGCGCCTGCGGTTCCACCGGCTGGTGCGCCGGCATCATCGGCGTGCACAACTGGCACCTGGCGCTGTTCGACCAGCAGGCCCAGGAGGACGTCTGGGGTCAGGACGCAGGAGTCCGGATCTCGTCGTCGTACGCCCCGATGGGCGCCGGCGTGGTGACCGAGACCGCCGACGGCTACATCGTCAACGGATCCTGGAACTGGTCCTCGGGCTGCGACCACGCAACCTGGGCCTTCCTCGGCGGCCCCGTGATCAAGGACGGCCGGCCGGTGGACTTCGGCAGCTTCCTGATCCCGCGCACCGACTACGAGATCGACGACGTGTGGCACGTGGTGGGCCTGCGGGGCACCGGCAGCAACACCGTCGTCGTCAAGGACGTCTTTGTGCCGCGGCACCGCTTCCTGTCCTACAAGGCGATGAACGACGGCACCGCCGGTGGCTATGAGACCAACACCGCGCCGGTGTACAAGATGCCTTGGGGCACAGTGCATCCCACCACAATCTCGGCTCCCATCGTCGGCATGGCCTACGGCGCCTACGACGCCCACGTCGAACACCAGGGCAAGCGGGTGCGCGCCGCCTTCGCCGGCGAGAAGGCCAAGGACGATCCGTTCGCCAAGATCCGCATCGCCGAGGCGGCCAGCGACATCGACGCCGCGTGGCGGCAGCTGATCGGCAACGTCGGCGACGAGTACGCCCTGCTCGCGGAGGGCAAGGAGATCCCGTTCGAGTTGCGGGCCCGGGCGCGCCGCGATCAGGTCCGGGCGACCGGCCGCGCGATCGCCTCGATCGACCGCCTCTTCGAGGCCTCCGGTGCCACCGCGCTGTCCAATGACGCGCCGGTGCAACGCTTCTGGCGGGACGCGCACGCGGGCCGGGTGCATGCGGCCAACGACCCGGAGCGGGCGTACCTGATCTTCGGCAACAACGAGTTCGGCCTGCCGCCGGCCGACACCATGGTCTGATGACGGAGTTCGCCACCGAAGCTGCTCAGCAGCAAGAGATCACCTTCGAGTCCACCTCCCGGTTCGCCCAGGTGCGGCCCGACATGCGGTTGCACTACCACGAGGCCGGTGATCCGTCGGCCCCGCCGGTGGTGCTGCTGCACGGCGGCGGACCGGGCGCCTCGAGTTGGTCCAACTTCAGCCGCAACATCGCGGTGTTGGCGCGCCACTTCCGGGTGCTCGCGGTCGATCAACCGGGTTACGGGCATTCCGACAAGCACACCGAACACGAGCAGTACAACCGCTACAGCGCGACCGCGCTGCTCAACCTGTTCGACCATCTCGGCATCGAACGGGCGCCGCTGGTGGGTAACTCGCTGGGCGGCGGCACGGCGGTGCGGTTCGCGTTGGACAACCCCAAGCGGGCCGGTCGGCTGGTGCTGATGGGCCCCGGCGGTCTGTCCACCAACCTGTTCGCCCCCGACCCCACCGAGGGCGTCAAGCTGCTGGGCCGGTTCACCATGGAGCCCACGCGGGAGAACCTCGAAAAGTTCCTGCGGATCATGGTCTTCGACCAGAGCCTGATCACCCCGGAGCTCGTCGACGAGCGGTTCGCCATCGCCAGCACGCCGGAGTCCCTGGCGGCCGCCAAGGCCATGGGCAAGTCGTTCGCCGGCGCCGATTTCGAGCTCGGGATGATGTGGCGCGATGTCTACAAGCTGCGCCAGCCGGTGCTGTTGATCTGGGGCCGCGAGGACCGGGTCAACCCGCTTGACGGCGCGCTGGTGGCGATCAAACAGATTCCGCGGGTTCAACTGCACGTTTTCGGGCAATGTGGACATTGGGCGCAGTTGGAGAAGTTCGATGAGTTCAACAAGCTCACGGTCGATTTTCTGGGAGGTGCCTAGATGAGCATCCGTTCACTGGGGTATCTGCGGATCGAGGCCACCGACATGGCGGCCTGGCGCGAGTACGGACTCAAGGTGCTCGGCATGGTCGAGGGGTCGGGCAGCACCGACGGTGCGCTGTACCTGCGGATGGACGAATTCCCCGCCCGCCTGGTCATCGTGCCGGGCGAGCACGACCGGTTGCTGCAATCCGGGTGGGAGGCCGCCAACGCGGCCGGGCTGCAGGAGATCCGCCGGCGCCTCGACGTCGAGGGCACCCCGTACAAGGAGGCCACCGCCGCCGAACTCGCCGAGCGCCGGGTCTACGAGATGATCACCTTCGACGACCCGTCGGGCAACACCCTGGAGGTGTTCCACGGTGTCGCCCTCGAGCACCGTCGCGTGGTCAGCCCGTACGGCCACAAGTTCGTCACCGAGGAGCAGGGGTTGGGCCACGTCGTGCTGACCACCCGCGACGACATGGAGTCGCTGCACTTCTACCGCGATGTGCTGGGCTTCAAGCTGCGCGACTCGATGCGTCTGCCACCGCAGCTGGTGGGCCGGCCGGCCGACGGCGAGCCGGCGTGGTTGCGCTTCTTCGGCGTCAACCCGCGGCACCACAGCTTGGCGTTTATGCCCGGCGAGACCCCAAGCGGCATCGTGCATCTCATGATGGAGGTGGAGAGCAGCGACGACGTCGGCCTGTGCCTGGACCGGGCCCTGCGCCGCAAGGTGCCCATGTCGGCGACTCTCGGCCGCCACGTCAACGACAAGATGCTGTCCTTCTACATGAAGACCCCCGGCGGGTTCGACGTCGAATTCGGTTGTGAGGGATTGGAAGTCGACGATGACGACTGGGTGGCGCGGGAGAGCACCGCAGTCAGCCTGTGGGGTCACGACTTCAGCATCGGATTCAAGTAGCCATGGCCGACGCCCCGATCGATCCGCGCGCATTCCGCAATGCGCTCGGCCAGTTCTGCACGGGCGTCACGATCATCACGACGGTGCACGACGACGCGCCGGTCGGGTTCGCCTGCCAGTCGTTCGCGGCGTTGTCGTTGGATCCGCCGATGGTGCTCTTCTGCCCCACCAAGCAGTCGAGGTCGTGGGCGGCGATCGAGGCCAGCGGACGGTTCTGCGTCAACATCCTGCACGAGGATCAGCAGCACGTCTCGGCGCGCTTCGGGTCGCGCGAACCGGACAAGTTCGCCGGCATCGATTGGACCCCATCGCCGTTGGGCTCGCCGATGATCGACGGTTCGCTGGCGCACATCGACTGCACCGTGGCCTCGGTGAACGACGGCGGCGACCATTTCGTGGTGTTCGGCGCGGTGCGGTCGCTGGTCGAGGACGCTAAGAAGAAGCCGCGGCCGCTGCTGTTCTATCGTGGCCAGTACACCGGTATCGAGCCGGACAAGAACACGCCGGCGGATTGGCGCAACGACCTGGAGGCGTTCATCACCGCGACCACCGCCGATACCTGGCTGTAATCGGACTTCCCGCACAGCTTTTCAGCGATTCTGCGTCCCGCCATCGGACCCGGGTGGCATCCTGTGGGCGTGTCGATCCGACGTCTCGTACGTGTGACCGCCGGCGGTGTGGCCGGGCTCCTGGTTCTGGTCAGCATCACCGGATGTGGGGGTGGCCAGGCCGAGCCGGTCGCCGTGCCCAGCACCGAGCCGACGCGCGAGCGGGTCGTGGTGCCGAAGGCGCCGGTGGAATCGGGGGAGATGTTCGTCGTCTATGAGGATGCCGAGTCGCCCGAGGCGGTCGAGGGCCGAGCCCTGCTCACTGACGCGACCCTGCTGGAGGAGCTGGCCGAGGACGTCAACGCCATGCTGGTGCTGCCGGTCGACGTGCCGGTGAACGGTCGGCAGTGCGACGAGGCCAACGCGTACTGGAGTCCCAGCGAGCAGGCGATGACCATCTGTTACGAGGACGCCGAGCTGAGCCGGCGCATCTTCGACGAGGCCGGTGAGGCCGACGTCGTCGCCTCCACCCTGGGCGCCGAACGGGCAACTTTCTACCACGAACTCGGCCACGCGGTGATCGACCTGTACGACCTGCCGTTCACCGGCCGAGAAGAAGATGTCGCCGACCAACTCGCGGCCGTCCTGCTGCTGCAGCCCGACGACGACGGGCAGGTGGACCCGGAGAACATCGCGGCCGCGCGGGCGTACGCGTTGATGTTCCAGGGTTACTCCGAGCAGGAGGGCGGCGGCGCCGAGGAGTTCCCGTTCTGGGACGTCCACGAGTACGACCTGGCCCGGATGTACAACTTCCAGTGCTGGATCTACGGCTCAGATCCAGAGGCCAACGCGTCGATGGTCGCCGACGGATTGGTGCCCGAGGAGCGCGCGGATTCCTGTGAAGATGAGTTCGACCGGATGTCGCGAGCCTGGTACGAGATGCTCGAACCGCATCTGCGCGACGAGTGAGTCAGACGCAGCCCAGGGTGCACACGTCGGCCGGCGGCAGGTGCTCGATGTCGATGGCTCCACCGTCGGGCTGCTGTTGGGTCAGGTCGATGTCGTGCTCGAGCTCCGGCATCATCGGCACCATCCCGCACACGAAGGCCAGCGGCCCTTCACATGGCGGCGGGCCGTTTGGATCGGCCGCGGCGGGGGAACTGTGAAACAGAGCACTCACCGCGACGACGGCTCCCAGAACTGTCATTTTCGTTGCGGCGCGCATGAGGTTGACGATACGCAATCGCCAATCCGGTACTTGCTGGAAGCCGGTAATCACACCCGTGTGATTTATCCCCACTGTGGACAACTCCTGTGGATAACTTCGGGGGTTTCGGCGTTGCCGCAGCTAGGACGCATGGGGAAGGCATGGGAGTCATGACCGACGCCGACAAGGGGCGGGTGGGCGCGCGGCTGCGCCAACAGGTCCCGACGCTGGATGACTGATTACAACGAGCCGGATTGGGTTGCGGTCCGGGCGGGGATTCCGCGCTGGGATTCCGTCACCAGGAATGTGAAAGTCGTGCACTTCCCGTGAGGCTCCGTCGGGGAAAATACTTGGCATGAGCGATGGCCCGGTGTCGTGGGAACTCGACCAGTTCTTCGGCGCCTACTTTCACCAGGACTGGGTCTTGGAGGCCGAGGATTGGCAGGGCATTGTCGATAGCTATGTCGACGTCCACCCCGTCGTGGCAGAGCTCTTGGATCTGGCCGCCGAGATCGACGCGGTGGTGAACGCCCACACCGAGCTTGGTCTCCGGCAACTCATGGACGAACTGGATGTCAACTACCTCCCGCAGCCGCTCACACACAAGGAATGGCTGGGGCAGGTCGCTGAGCGGCTGCGCCTGCACGCCCACGGGATCGCGGCCGCGCGTCGTGCCGTCGACCAACCCTCGCTCTGATCCAGCGGGGCGTCAGGTGTGCTGTTCGATGAACTCGATTGCCGCGGCGGCGACCTCACGATGCACCGACTCGTTCAGGACATCGTGGCGTGCCCCAGCGAACTCTCGGTACTGCAGGGCGTCGATCTGTTCGGCGTAGGCGCGCACCGCCCCGGGCGCGGCGATCGGGTCGGCGCCGCCGTGCAACGCCAACGTCGGGACCGTCAACCCGCCCAGTTCGCCGCCCATCCGGTCCCACGCCGTGTCGAGTTCGCGCGCCAGGGCAGCGCCGTCGGCGTCGACGAAGGCCAACGGATCGTGCGCGAGCAAGTCGAGGTAGAACGGGTCGGCGGACAACCAGGACGGGTCGAGACTCAGCGAGGTGTCAGGGTCGAGCATCGCGGCAATGGGGACCAGCGGTGCTCCGGAGATTATTCCGGCCCGGTAGCGCTGCGGAGCGGCGAGCAGTCGGAACAGGGTGACCAGCGAGCCGAACGAATGTCCTTGTGCGATAAGAGGAATCCCGGGCCGGTGCTCTTCGGCGAGGTCGGTCACGGTGTCGGCCAGCGACGAACTCAGCGCCATCGAGCCGAAGTCGCCGCGTTCCCCGCCGGTCAGCCCGTGGCCGTACTGATCGACCGCCCACAGGTCGATGTCTGCGGCGTTTAACGCGAAGCCGTAGCGGTGGTAGAGCTCGGTGTGTTCGCCGAAGCCGTGCAGCAGAATCACCGCGGCTCGCGGTTGGGCCGCCGGCCAATGTCGGTAGTACACGGGGCCGCGGTCGGTGTCGAAGACGGGCATGAGCGCGATCGTATCGATCCGACGTGGGTGCCGGGCCGACTCGCGGTCGGCGTCGCACCGGAGTGTGCACTGGCGTTATCGGCTTTTGGACTGCCCGGCCATGAGCGACGAGTCGGTGGGTCAAATCACGGGTCGCCTACGTCGTCATGCCGATGGGATCGCGGCGGCGCGAGAAGGCGTCGGTGAGGGATTCCGGTCTTGATCGGCGGCAGTAACGCGAGATCGGTGGCGGGCATCGAACCCAAACGACGGCTTCTTCGGGCCCGGGTGCAGCCCCTCGATGCTGGTGGCGGAGCGAAATTGGTGAAGTGTGCACCCCGGTGGGGCACTTTAAACTTCGCTCGTGGCCGATTTGACCGTGCATCTCGACGGACTGCGTGCGCTGGCAGCACGTTCGGGTGCGTCCGCGGATATTTTGGCCTGTGGTCCGGGCGAGGTCCCCGTCGGGCCTGCCCACCAGCCGACTAGCGGTGCCGTCTCGGCGGTGCAGACTGCCGTCGACGGTATGGCCAACCGCTTGGCGGCCCGCGCCGCTGCGACGGCGGTCAAGGTCGAGAATGCCGCGACCAGCTTCGGCGAGCACGAGCATGGTTCGGCGGCCCAGATCGCCGCGACCCGTTCGACGATTTATCTGTAGATGGCCAGCACCGGCGCTGGAACGCCGACGCGCTCACAAATAGAGGGATGGGACGGCACGCATCTCCGCGCGGCCGCCCAGCGCTGGACCGCGACGGCTGAGACCTGGGACCAGGCCTTCGAAGCGCTGCATCAGGAAGCGCTGGCACCGGGCGGTACCGACTTCGACGGCGCCACCGCGGCGGCCACCCGACAGCGGACGGTGACCGACAAGCTGACCGTCATCCGTATCTCAGAAGACTTGGTGGCCGCGGCGACCGCGGCCAAGACCGGGGTCGACTCGATCGCCACCGCGAAAAGCGCTGCCCTGGATGCGATCGCCCGGGCCGAGGAGGCGGGATTCGACGTCGGCGACGATCTGTCGCTGACCAGTCGACAGGAATTCACCGAAGCCGAGTTCGACGCCAAGCTTGCTGAAGCCCAACTCCTGGCCGCCGAAATCCGCACCGCGGCAGCGAACTTGGCGCAGGCGGACGCCGGGGTCGCAACCGCGGTCACCACGGCGGTGGACTCATTCGCCGCGACCAGCTTCGCCGAACCGACGGGGCCGGGTGAGCCGGCCCGCGGCCCCTTCGTGCGAGCGGTCAGCAACGAGACGCCCGGGGATCAGCCAGCCGAGGAGGAGGGGGATCGAAAAGCCGAGTCCGGCGAAGGGGACCCGCAAGACGAGGGCTCGCGAGCATTACAGGACCTGCTGCTGCCGGACGGTGCGGCCGAAACCCCCGGCGACGAGCCCGACGAAGCCGAGGCGGAACAGCCGGAAGATCTCGACGGTGCGTTGGCCACCGTCGCCGGCGGGCATCCGATCCCGCCCCCGACGAACGTATTGGACCGCTTCAAGGACCAGATGAAGGGCTCCGTTAAGGGAGATCTCAAAGACGGCGCCGAGGTGCCGTACACCAAAGCTCCCCTCGCCGCACCGATCGTCGCCGCTGACCCGTCCGTGGTCGACGATCAGGTTGCCCGCGTCGATGCGGCCCGGCAGGCGGTAGACGCCGCGCAGGCCGAGCTCGACGCCGTCCTCGGACAGAACTACACGCAGGGCCCGGGTGGTGGGCCCAACCGCGACGTCGGCGAAGCCCTTGCCCAGACGCTGTTCGAGGCCCGCCGCGACCTCACCGAACAGACCAGGATCCTCGAACGCCTCAGCCAGGCTCGTGCGGACCTCGGCGGCCAACCCGTGGGAATCCCTGAACTTCCGCGCAACGCCGACGTGCAAGCGTTTCCTGAGAAATCGTTGACTTTCGCCGATGCCAGCCGTGCGCTCAGCGAGGGCAGCTTCGGGCTCATCCCCGACGTGGCGCACGACATCGAAGTCTTCCGGAACTGGGGCGAGCATTCCGGTGCTGAGCAGATCGGAGCGGTCCTCGATGTCGCAGGGGCAATTCCGTTCCCGGGCGGAAAGGCTTTCAGCGAGGCGCTGCAGCAAGCACTGGACGCTGCGTCCACCGCAGGCCGCCACGCTGATGACATCCCCACCGGCGCGCATCGAGGTGTCGAGGCACCTGATGGCCCTAACCAGACCGACGCGCCGGGGCCAAACCCGGTAGATGACCCCGACTACCTCGCCAAACTCGGAGTCGAGGACACCGCTACTCGAAGCAAGCGAATCAGCTGGCGGGCATTTGATTGCGAGCCATGTTGCCCAAACGGCGGACGATCTGGCCGCGCGGCTTGAGGACTTTCCAAGAATGACGGCGGTCTCGTCCTTTGGCTCGACCGACGAGGCGGCGGCGGCGGTGACCGCCGCACTTCAGCAGAATCAAGCGAAAGTGGACGATTGGTTAGCAACAGGCGCGATCGACAAACTTCGAATGGATGCGTCTTTCAGCGGCGGTACCGTGATGAAGCGCGGCTCCTCCGACATTGTCGTTGGCACCGGCGCTAAAGTAGTGCTCAAAGGTGACGGTAGAGGCGGATGGTACGTGCTGACAGGGTTCCCGACGGCATGAGTGACAATCCAGTTTCCGAAGATCTCGATCAATTCTTCGGCGCCTATTTCCACCAGGACTGGGTTTTTGAGGCCGATGATTGGCCGGGAATAGTTGATAGCTTTGTCGACGGAGACAGGCGGCCGAGTGCCGAATTGCTGAGACAGTTGGCGCGAGAGATTGACTGTCTGCGGGAAACGCGCACCGAAGCCAGCCTTGAACACCTCTTGGATAAGCTCGGTGTGTACTACGATCCCCGACCGTTGACTTTCACCGCATGGCTTGGCCAAATCGCCGACAGGCTCCGGAGCCACGCTGACGGGATCGCGACCGAATGAGTAGTCATCCCACGTCGCACGACTTTGACCAGTTCTTCGGAGCCTATTTCCACGAGGATTGGGACCTTGAAGCGGAAGACTGGGAAGGGATCGTTGACCTCTACTCGTCTTCGCCGACCCGGACGCCTGAGCGGCTGCGACTGCTCGCTGACCGAATCGACGAAATGCGCGAAAACCAAAGCGAAACGGAGATCTGCACCACCGTCGTCGGTATGGGCGGTTGCTACGACCCGCGACCCGAACGGACCTACGACTCATGGCTCCGGCAAGTAACCGAGCGACTCCGCAGGCACGCGTCCGCGGCCGAGAACCACACGGCGGGTTGAAATCGCGGGCGACAACCTGACTGTCATCACTTGATGACGCATTCAAATCGAAAGGCAGTCCGGAGAGGGTGCTGATGTGACGGATGTGACCAGCGTCGAACCTCAGCGCAGCCACTCGCCGATCCGCCGCACCGCCTCGTCGATGTCGGAGGTCGGCCCGGCGAACGACAGCCGGACGTAGGAGCCGCCGCGCACCGGATCGAAGTCGATGCCCGGGGCGATCGCCACGCCGGTGTCGGCCAGCAGTTTCTCGCAGAAGCCCAGTGAGTCGGTGGTGAATTCGGAAACGTCGGCGTAGACGTAGAACGCGCCGTCGGTCGGTGCCAGCCGGTCGATGC
The DNA here is from genome assembly GCF_963378085.1 of Mycolicibacterium sp. MU0050. Taxonomy (GTDB): domain Bacteria; phylum Actinomycetota; class Actinomycetes; order Mycobacteriales; family Mycobacteriaceae; genus Mycobacterium; species Mycobacterium wendilense. The sequence continues at coordinate 420,545 of NZ_OY726395.1, forward strand.
CGATCCCGCGCAGCCCGTCCAGCAACCGGGTGCGGTTGGCGCTGTAGTGCGCCAGGTGGCCCTCGGCCTCCGCGACGGACTCCGGGGTGAAGGCCGCGACGGCGGCCACCTGCGACAGCACCGGCGGACAGATGGTGAAGTTGCCGGTCAGACGGTCCACCGCGCGCTGCAGCGACTCCGGCACCAGCAGCCAACCCAGCCGCCAGCCCGTCATCGCGAAGTACTTGGAAAAGCTGTTGACCACCACGGCGTCGCGTGAGGTCTGCCAGGCGCAACTGGTTTCCGGCGCGCCGGGATAGACCAGGCCGTGGTAAACCTCGTCGCTGATCAGCCGCACCCCGGTCTCGGCGCACCAGGTGGCGATCGCGGCCAACTCCTCGGGCGGGATCACCGTCCCGGTCGGGTTGGCCGGGCTGGCGACCACGACACCGGCCAGCGGTGCCGCCGCGTGGGCCGCCGCCAGCATCGCGACGTTGGGTTGGAATCGGGTGTCGGGACCACAGGCGAGGTCGACGACCTCGCAGCCCAGCGCCGAAAGGATGTTGCGGTAGCAGGGGTAGCCGGGGCTGGCGACGACGACGCGGTCACCGACGTCGAAGCAGGCCAGGAAGGTCAGCAGGAAGCCGCCGGAGGAACCGGTGGTGATCACCACGTCGGCGGGGTCGACGGCGATGCCGTGGGTGGTGTCGTAGGAGCGGGCGATCGCCTCACGCAACTCCGGGATACCCAGCGCGACGGTGTAACCCAGCTCGTTGGCCTCCAACGCCGCGGCGGCGGCGGCGCGCACCGGCTCCGGGGCGCCGACGCTGGGCTGCCCGGCAGACAAATTGACCAGGTCACCGTGGCTGCGCTGGCGTTCGGCCGCGGCCAACCAGACGTCCATGACATAGAACGGCGGGATGCCCGCCCGCAGCGCGGTCTTCACGGTTACGAGGTTACGTCGGCCGCCAGTGCCTCGGATTCCAGGCTGCGCAGGTACTCGGCGGGCTGCCCCAACAGCTGGGCGTTGGCGTGGGCCCGCTTGAAGTACAGCTGGATGTCGTGCTCCCAGGTGATCGCGATGCCGCCGTGCAGCTGGATCGCCTCGGCGGCCACGTCGAAGAACGCCTCGGTGGCGGTGACGTGGGCCAGCGCCGCGGTGGTGGGCGACGGGTCGGCCACCGCCTCCTCGACGACGGCGCCGGCGGTCTGCACCTTCACGTACAGGTCGGCCATCCGGTGCTTGAGCGCCTGGAAGCTCCCGATCGGTCGGCCGAACTGGACCCGTTCCTTGGTGTATTCGACGGTGAGTTCCAGGCACCGCGACGCCGCGCCCACCGACTCGGCGGCGAGCAACACCGCGGCGGTGTCGGCCAGGCCCGGGTCGGCGGCCAGCGGTTCGGTCGTCGTCGGCTGCACGCTGGCCAACCGCCGCGTCATGTCCATGGTGGGGTGCGCGGTCGCGGTGAACTCGGTCCAGCGGCTCAGCGCACCGTCTGCCACGCCGACGACGACATCGGCGACGTCCCCGTGCAGCACGTACTCGGGGTCGAGGGCCACCGCCCCCACCAGCGCCCCGGCCGCCAGCTGTTCGAGGGTCTCGGAGTCGGGGGTGTCGGCGGCCAGCAACGCCAACTCGGCCAGGGTGGTGCCCAGCAGCGGCGAGGGCACCAGGGCGCGGCCGAGTTCGGTGATGACGGCCGCAGCATCGGCGAGCTCCCCGCCGGCGCCGCCGAATTCCTCGGGCACCACCAGCGCGGCGACGCCGACCTGCTCGCACAGCAACGTCCACAGGTTCCGGTCGTAGCCGGGTTCGGACTCCATCGCCGCGCGAACCTGCTCGGGCCCAGCGTGTTTGGCGACCAGGTCGCGCACGGTCCGGACCAGCAGGTCACGCTCGTCGTTGGTCGTGCTCACAGTGCCTCCAGTACGCGTCGGCGGTGGTAGGTCGGGTCGCCCCAGGCCGAGCGCAACGCCTGGGCGCGCAGCAGCAGCAGGCCCAGGTCGTGTTCCTGGGTGAACCCGATCGCCCCGTGGGTCTGCAGCGCCGAGCGCGCCGCCAGCAGCCCGGCGTCGGCGGCGGCCACCTTGGCCGCACTGACGTCGCGGACCGTGTCCGGGCTGTCATCGCCGAGCGACAACGCCGCGCCGTACACCAGCGGGCGCGCCAGTTCCAGCGCGATGTGCACGTCGGCGAGCTTGTGCTTGATGGCCTGATACGAGCCGATCACCCGGCCGAACTGGGTGCGCTGCTTGGCGTATTCGACCGAGGCGTCGAGCATCGCCTGTCCCGCGCCCACCAGTTGCGCGGCGGTGAGCAGCGCCCCGAACTGCGAGGCGCGTTCGACATCGGCGTCCCAGCCGGGCCCGGACGCGGTGACGTCGAACAACTTTCGGCTCGGGTCGACGGACTCGTGGCCAGCGCCGACGGTGCCGTCGTGCACCTGCTGGTCGGCGACCAGGGTCAGGCCGGCGAAGTCGGCGTTGAGGGCCCGGGGTTGCACCGGTGCGCTGACCGTGGCGACCAATTCACCGGCGGCCAGCCCGGCGCTGCGCTCGGCGGCGTCGGGCCCGCCGGCCAGCAACACCGGGGCCACGGCCACCGATTCGGTGACGGGCCCGGGCACGCACCAGTACCCCAGCCGCTCCCCGGCGACCACCAAATCCACCGGGTGCGCGCCGATGCCGTCGTGTTCCTCGGCCACGTTGAGTGCGGTGACACCCAGTTCGGCCAGCGTCGACCACACCTTGCGGCCGGGACCGGTGTCGCCGACCGACCAGGCCCGCACCGCGGCGGGCAGGTCGGCCGCGCCCAATGCGGCGTCGATGCTCGCCGCGAAGTCGCGCTGCTGGTCGTCCAGATCGAACTTCACTTCTTTGCCTCCCGGGGCATACCCAGCAGCCGCTCGGCGATGATGTTGCGTTGAATCTCGTTGGTACCGGCGTAGATCGGGCCGCCGAGGGCGAACAGGTATCCGTCGGTCCAGGGCTCGGTCAGCTCGCCGTCTGCGCCGCGCAGATCCAGTGCCGTCTGGTGCAGGTCGACGTCCAACTCGGACCAGAACACCTTGGTCACCGAGGATTCCGCGCCCAGCTCGCCACCGGCGGCCAGCCGGGTGACGGTGCCGAAGGTCTGCAGCCGATAGGCCTGCGCCTTGATCCAGGCGTCGGCCACCCGCGTCCCGAACTCGTCGCGAATGGACTTGTCCGGCTGGGACTTCCACAGCTGGACCAGCCGTTCGGCGGCCGAGGTGAAACGCGCCGGGCTGCGCAGCGACATGCCGCGCTCGTTGCTCGAGGTGCTCATCGCGGCCCGCCACCCCTCGTGGGGTGCGCCGATCACGTCCTCGTCGGGAACAAAGACATCGTCGAGGAAGATCTCCCCGAAGCCGGTGTCGCCGCCGAGCTGGGCGATGGGCCGCACGGTGATGCCCTCGGCCTTCAGGTCGAACATGAAGTAGGTCAGGCCCTTGTGGCGCTGCGCCTCGGGGTCGGAGCGGAACAATCCGAAGGCCTTCTCGCCGAAGGGCGCGCGGGAACTCCAGATCTTCTGGCCGTTCAGCTTCCAGCCGCCGTCGGTCTTGGTCGCGGTGGAACGCAGCGAGGCCAGGTCGCTGCCGGATTCGGGTTCCGACCAGGCCTGCGCCCAGATCTCTTCGCCGCTGGCCATCTTCGGCAGGATGCGGTCGAGCTGCTCAGGGGTGCCGTGCGCGAACAACGTCGGGGCCAGCATCGAGGTGCCGTTGGCGCTGGCGCGGCCGGGAGCGCCGGCGTGGAAGTACTCCTCCTCGTAGACCACCCACTCCAGCAGCGAGGCGTCGCGGCCGCCGTAGCGCTCCGGCCAGGTGATCACCGACAGGCCGGCGTCGTAGAGGATCTTGTCCCAGCGGCGGTGCTGCTCGAATCCCTCGGCGGTGTCGTACGACTTCGTCGGGAAGTCGTCGCGGTGGGCGGTCAGGAAGTCGCGGACCTCGGCGCGGAACGCCGCGGTCTCCTCGGTGAAGTGGAGATCCATCAGACCCTTTCCCTCAACTGCGGTTTGACCACCTTGCCGCCGGGGTTGCGGGGCAGGGCGGCAAGGAATTCCACCGATCGGGGCACCTTGAAGTTGGCCAGGTGCGCCTTGGTGTGGGCGATCACCGCCTGTTCGTCGAGGTCGGAGTCCGGTAGCCGGACGACGAAGGCCTTGCCCACCTCGCCGAGGCGTTCGTCGGGAACCCCGATCACGGCGGCCTCGGCGACACCGGGCAGCCGGGCGAGCACCTGTTCGATCTCGGCCGGGTAGACGTTGAACCCGCCGCAGATGTACATGTCCTTGAGCCGGTCGGTGATGCGCAGATTGCCTGCGGCGTCGACGGTTCCGACGTCGCCGGTGTGCAGCCAGCCGTCGGCGTCGATGGCCGCCGCGGTGGCCTCCGGGTCGTCGAGGTAGCCGAGCATCACGTTCGGTCCGCGCAGCAGCACCTCACCGGCGCCGTCCGGTCCCGGGTCGCCGTCGATGCGCAGTTCGAAGTCGGCGATGGGCCGGCCGCAGGTTGTGGCCACGGTGACCGCGTCGTCGCTGGCCCTGCACATCGTGCCGAAGCCGCTGGCCTCGGTCAGGCCGTAGGCGGTGAGCACGATGTCGATGTCGAGTTCGGACTGCATCCGCTCGATCAGCACCACGGGCACCACGGCGGCGCCGGTCACCGCGAACCGCAGCGAGGACAGGTCGTAGTCCTCGCGGCGGGGGTGATCGAGCAGGGTTTGGTAGATGGTCGGCGGGCCGGGCAGCACCGTGGCGCGGTGATCGCGCACCGCCCGCATGGTGGCCTCCGGGTCGAACGTCAGTTGCGGGATCAGGGTGGCGCCGGTCTGCAGGCAGGCCAGGATGCCGGCCTTGTAGCCGAAGTTGTGGAAGAACGGGTTGATGCACAGATAGCGGTCGGTGCTGGTGATCTGACCGCACGCCGCCCACGCGGCCGGACCGGCGAGCGACTGCCGGTGCGCGCACAACACCCCCTTGCTGCGTCCGGTGGTGCCGGAGGTGAACAGGATGTCGGAGACGTCGTCCGGGCCGACCGCGGCGGCGCGGGCGTCGGCGGTCTCGATGCGGGCGGGATCGGCGCCGCGGGCCATGAACTCGTCCCAGGTGCCGTCGTCGGTCTCGACCGGTATCCGCACGATGTGCTGCAGCGCGGGCAGCGCGGAGCGGTCCAGTTCGGCGGCCCGGTCGGCGCCGAGGAATTCGCCCATCGCGATCATTACCGGCGTCGCGGTGCGCGCCAGGATGTCGGCGGCCTCGCTCGCGGTGTAGCGGGTGTTCAGCGGTACCAGGACCGCGCCGGCCCAGTGCGTGGCCAGGCATGCGACCACCCAGTGCCAGGTGTTCGGCGACCACAGCGCGACCCGGTCGCCGGGGCCGACGCCGAGGTCGATCAGCGCGGCGGCGGCGCGGCGAACCTCGTGCCGAAGTTCGGCGTAGGTCAGCGCGCGGTCCTCGGTGACGACGGCCGGGTGGTCGGGCAGCGCGCGCGAGATGTAGTCCAGCACCGCGGGAGTGGTCTGCAGGATGGGTTTCCCCGCGTGGCCACCCTCCCCGCCGGATCGCGTCATGATGCTCCTCTGGGATTGATTGCCCGGTTCCTCATCGCGCAATTCCGCTGCGTACATCGCCGACCGGTCACCAAAGCAAGTGCTTGGTAGGTTAGCCTACAGGGATGGCGGAGGTCCAGAAGTTCCGGGCGGAGGTCCGTGAGTGGCTGGCCGACAACCTCGTCGGCGAATTCGCAGCGCTCAAAGGCCTCGGTGGGCCCGGTCGTGAGCATGAGGCGTTCGAAGAACGGCGCGCCTGGAACCAGCACCTGGCGCAGGCCGGGCTGACCTGTCTGGGCTGGCCGACCGAGCACGGGGGGCGCGGCCTGTCGGTGGCGCACCGGGTGGCGTTCTACGAGGAATACGCCCGCGCGAATGCCCCGGACAAGGTCAACCACTTCGGCGAGGAGTTGCTGGGTCCCACCCTGATCGCGTTCGGTACCCCCGAGCAGCAGCAGCGCTTCCTGCCGAAGATCCTCGACGTCACCGAACTGTGGAGCCAGGGGTATTCCGAGCCGGGCGCCGGCAGCGACCTGGCCAACGTGTCGACCACCGCGGTCCTCGACGGGGACCAGTGGGTCATCAACGGCCAGAAGGTGTGGACGTCGTTGGCGCACTGGGCGCAGTGGTGCTTCGTGGTGGCCCGCACCGAGAAGGGCTCCAAGCGCCACGCCGGGCTGTCGTACCTGTTGGTGCCGCTGGATCAGCCGGGGGTGCAGATCCGGCCCATCGTCCAGCTGACGGGCGACTCGGAGTTCAACGAGGTCTTCTTCGACGACGCGCGCACCGACGCGTCCCTGGTGGTCGGGGAGCCCGGCGACGGCTGGCGCATCGCGATGGGCACGCTCACCTTCGAGCGCGGGGTTTCCACGCTCGGACAGCAGATTCGTTACGCACGTGAACTTTCCGGGATCGTCGCGCTGGCCCAGAGCAACGGCACCATCGATGACCCGTTGATCCGTGAGCGGTTGACCCGGGCCTGGGTGGGGCTGCGTGCGATGCGGTCCTACGCGCTGGCCACCATGGACGTGGAACGGCCAGGGCAAGATAACGTGTCGAAGTTGTTGTGGGCCAACTGGCATCGCGGGTTGGGCGAGCTCGCCATGGACATCGCCGGCAAGACCGGTCTGGTCCTCAAGGACGAGAACGGCAAGCCGGATTTCGACGAATGGCAGCGGTTGTTCCTGTTCTCCCGCTCCGACACCATCTACGGCGGCTCCAACGAGATCCAACGCAACATCATCGCCGAGCGAGTTCTCGGCCTACCCCGAGAGGTGAAGGGTTGATGAGTCTCTCCAGCGTCCCGGAAGAGATTGCCGGACATGGACTTCTGACCGGCAAGGTCGTGGTGGTCACCGCCGCGGCTGGCACCGGTATCGGCTCGGCCACCGCCCGCCGCGCGCTGCTCGAGGGCGCCGACGTGATGGTCTCCGATCACCACGAGCGCCGCCTCGGCGAAACCCGCGGCCAGTTGGCCGCCCTGGGCCTGGGGCGGGTGGAGAGCGTGGTCTGCGACGTCACCTCGACCGCCCAGGTGGATGCGCTGATCGCCTCGACCACGGCCCGGCTGGGCCGGGTGGACGTCGTGGTGAACAACGCCGGGCTGGGTGGGGAGACCGCCGTCGTCGACATGGACGACGAAGAATGGGACCGGGTCCTCAACGTCACCCTGACCTCGGTGATGCGGTCGACCCGCGCCGCGCTGCGCTACTTCCGCGAGGCCGGTCACGGTGGCGTCATCGTCAACAACGCCAGCGTATTGGGTTGGCGCGCACAGCATTCCCAGTCGCACTACGCGGCGGCCAAGGCGGGAGTGATGGCGCTCACCCGCTGCAGTGCCATCGAGGCCGTCGAATACGGCGTGCGGATCAACGCCGTCTCCCCGAGCATCGCCCGCCACAAGTTCCTCGAGAAGACCAGTTCGGCGGACCTGCTGGACCGGCTGTCCTCGGACGAGGCATTCGGGCGCGCTGCCGAGCCCTGGGAGGTCGCGGCCACCATCGCGTTCTTGGCCAGCGACTACTCGAGCTACCTCACCGGTGAAGTGATCTCGGTGTCCAGCCAGCGCGCCTGACGCTCCGCCAGTTTTCGACGCGTCCTTCCCGGGTAGACGGCTCACGGGGCTGTCTACCGGAAGGAACTGCGATGCGAGCCGTGACCTGGCAGGGGAAACGTGACGTGCGGGTCGACACCGTGCCCGACCCCAAGATCGAGGAACCCACCGACGCGATCATCGAGGTCACCTCGACCAACCTGTGCGGTTCCGACCTGCACCTGTATGAGGTGCTCGGCGCGTTCATGAATCCGGGCGACGTGCTCGGCCACGAACCGATGGGCATCGTGCGCGAGGTCGGCAGCGCGGTCACGGGCCTGACGCCGGGCGACCGGGTGGTGATCCCGTTCCAGATCTCCTGCGGGCACTGCGCCATGTGTGATCTCGACCTGTACACGCAGTGCGAGACGACTCAGGTCCGCGAGCACGGGATGGGCGCGGCGCTGTTCGGCTACTCGGAGCTCTACGGCAGCGTGCCGGGCGGGCAGGCCGAGTACCTGCGGGTGCCGCAGGCGCAGTTCACCCACATCAAGGTGCCGGAGGGGCCGCCGGATTCACGCTTCGTCTACCTGTCGGACGTGCTGCCCACCGCCTGGCAGTCGGTGGCCTACGCCGAGATTCCTGACGGCGGCTCGGTCACGGTGCTGGGGCTGGGCCCCATCGGGGACATGGCGGCGCGCATCGCCCATCACCTGGGCTACCGCGTGATCGGGGTGGACCTGGTCCCCGAGCGGCTGGGCCGGCTGGCGGCCCGCGGCATCGAGACCCTCGACCTGACCGCGCTCGATGGATCGGTGGGCGACGCGGTGCGGGAGCTGACCGGCGGCCGCGGCACCGACGCGGTGATCGACGCGGTGGGAATGGAGTCCCACGGCTCGCCGGTGGCCCACGTCGCCCAGCAACTCACCGGTTTGCTGCCCGACGCGCTGGCCCGGCCGATGCTGCAGAAGGCCGGCGTCGACCGCCTCGACGCGCTCTATTCGGCCATCGACATCGTGCGCCGCGGCGGCACCATCTCGCTGATCGGCGTCTACGGCGGGATGGCCGATCCGCTGCCGATGCTGACGCTGTTCGACAAGCAGGTGACGCTGCGGATGGGGCAGGCGAACGTGAAGCGTTGGGTGGACGACATCATGCCGCTGCTCACCGACGAGGACCCCTTGGGGGTGGACACCTTCGCCACCCATGTGCTGCCGCTGGAGCAGGCGCCGCACGCATACAAGATCTTTCAGAAGAAACAGGAGGGCGCGGTCAAGGTGGTGTTCGAGCCCTGACCCTCGACTGCCGATTATGCGCGAGGCGGTGTCGTCGGGTGCTCTGAACGCCCGCGGACCGGTGGCGGCCGGGTCCGGCGCCACTTCGGAGGCGCGGCCCAACTCGGGTAGGTTTGAGGTCGATCAGGCGCAACTGCCCTGGTCGGTGGGGCTCGGGCGAGCTTGCGCCGGCCTCGGGCGCGAGCGTCAGCAACAGTTCTGAGAGGACCGATCGGTGACGAAGTTGACCCTGTGGATCGGCGGCCTGCTGGTCGCCACCGGCGTTATTGCCTACATCGTGACCGCCGCGGCCAGCGTCACGGCTCTCATTCCCGCGTTCGTCGGGATCCTGCTGGTGGTGGCCGGTTTGCTCGCGCGCAAGCCCAATCTGCATCGACATGCGATCCATGCCGCGCTGGCGATTGCGCTGCTCGCCGCGCTGGGCTCGTTGTCTCGCGTGGTCAAGCTGGGCGAGGTGTTCGACGGCACCTCCGAGGTTCCGGCGGCGATCATCGTCAGCACCATCATGTTCGTGCTGCTGTTGGTGTACGTGGTGGCGGGCGTGCGGTCGTTCATCGCGGCGCGCCGCGCCCGGGAGGACAGCGCCGGCACCGCCGCCTGATCTCGACGACGTCGACGAAGCCCGTCGCGGTGACTGCCGCGGCGGGCTTCGCCGTTTCCCGGTGAATACCCGACCCCAGCCACCTAGCAAGCGCTTGGTTGCTAGGATGGTGGGCATGGCGTCCGATCCGCCCAGTCCGCCCGCCAGTCGGCGCGATGAATTGCTCGCGCTGGCCGCGACCATGATGGCCGAGCGTGGGCTCAAGGCCACCACGGTCCGCGACATCGCAGACGCCGCAGGCATTCTCTCGGGCAGCTTGTATCACCACTTCGCGTCCAAGGAAGAGATGGTCGACGAGGTGCTGCGCGGCTTCCTGGATTGGTTGTTCGGCCGGTACCGGGAAATCATCGACACCCAACCGAACCCGCTGGAACGGCTCAAGGGGTTGTTCCTGGCGTCGTTCGAGGCGATCGAGCATCGCCACGCGCAGGTGGTCATCTACCAGGACGAGGCCAAGCGGTTGTCCGCGCAGCCGCGGTTCTCCTATGTCGACGAACGCAACCGCGAACAGCGCAAGATGTGGCTCGACGTGCTCAACCAGGGCGTCAGGGAGGGCTACTTCCGGCCCGATCTCGATGTGGACCTGGTGTATCGCTTCATCCGCGACACCACCTGGGTGTCGGTGCGCTGGTACCAGCCGGGCGGCGAACTGACCGCGGCGCAAGTGGGCGCGCAGTACCTGGCCATCGTCCTCGGTGGCATCACCACACCCGCCAAAAGCTTTGCAAACACTGCAAATTCAAAGGAGAACTGAGCATGGCCGTCACCCAAGCCTATGTCGTCGACGCGGTGCGGACCGCCGTCGGTAAGCGCGGCGGAGCCCTGTCCGGGGTGCACCCGGTGGACCTGGGCGCGCTGGCGTGGCGTGGTCTGCTCGACCGGGTCGACGTCGACCCCGCCGCCGTGGACGACGTGATCGCCGGTTGCGTCGACGCCATCGGTGCCCAGGCCGGCAACATCGCGCGGCTGTCCTGGCTGGCGGCGGGCTACCCCGAAGAGGTCCCCGGCGTCACCGTCGACCGGCAGTGCGGTTCCAGCCAGCAGGCCATTTCCTTTGGCGCGCAAGCCATCATGTCCGGCACGGCCGACCTGATCGTGGCCGGCGGCATGCAGAACATGAGCCAGATCCCGATCAGCTCGGCGATGACCGTCGGCGAGCAGTTCGGCTTCACCTCGCCCACCAACGAATCCAAGTCCTGGTTGCACCGCTACGGCGACCAGGAGATCTCGCAGTTCCGCGGGTCCGAACTGATCGCCGAGAAGTGGGACCTGTCGCGCGAGGACATGGAGAAGTTCTCGTTGGCCAGCCACGAGAAGGCGTTCGAAGCCATCCGGGGCGGCAACTTCGACAACGAGATCCTCACGGTGGACACCGAAAGCGGACCGTTCCGGGTCGACGAGGGCCCGCGCGAATCGTCGCTGGAGAAGATGGCCGGCCTGAAGACCCTCGTCGAGGGCGGCCGGCTGACCGCGGCGATGGCCAGCCAGATCTCCGACGGCGCCAGCGCGGTGCTGCTGGCCTCCGAGCAAGCCGTCAAGGACCACGGGCTCACGCCGCGCGCGCGGATCCACCACATCAGCACCCGCGGGGCCGACCCGGTGTTCATGCTCACCGGCCCCATCCCGGCGACGCGCTACGCGCTGGAGAAGACGGGCCTGTCGATCGACGACATCGACACCGTCGAGATCAACGAGGCATTCGCGCCGGTGGTGATGGCCTGGCTTAAGGAGCTCAAGGCCGATCCCGCGAAGGTGAACCCCAACGGCGGCGCGATCGCGCTGGGCCACCCGCTGGGCGCGACCGGCGCCAAGCTGTTCGCCACCATGCTGAACACCCTGGAGCGCACCGGCGGTCGCTACGGGTTGCAGACCATGTGCGAGGGCGGCGGCACCGCCAACGTCACGATCATCGAACGCCTCTGACCCACCGCCGCGCTTTCGGCCCGCACCCTTTTCGGCCCAAACGTGAGTTTGGGCCGAAAAGTGCGAGTACCTTCGGGTAATTCGTCAATCTCGGCGGCGGCTGAGATCGCGGCGGCGGGCTGTGGCGGCCTGGTGGGCCCCGGGCTCAGTGGTCGTGCAGGATGACGCCGCGGATGTTGCGGCCCGCCCGCATGTCCTCGTAGCCCTCGTTGACCTCGGCCAGCTTGTATTCGTGGGTGACGGTCTCGTCGAGCAGCAGCTTGCCCTCGCGGTAGAGCGAGAGCAGCCGCGGGATGTCCGCGCGCGGGTTGGCCTCGCCGTAGAGGCTGCCCAGCAGTCGCTTCTGGAACAGCGTGAACATCATCATGCCCAGGGTCGGCGAGGTGTCGGCCATCGTCGAGAGCGCGGTCATCACCACCGCGCCACCCTTGCGGATGATGTTGGCGGCCTCCTCGACCTGGGGACCTTCGAGCAGACCCACGGTGAGGATCGCCGAGTCGGCCATCACCCCCCGGGTGAGGTCGGCGACCAGCGCGGTGGCCTCCTCCATCGACGTGGCGAAGTGCGTGGCGCCGAACATCATGGCCTTCGCCCGCTTCTGCTCGTTGGGTTCGACCACGATGATCTTCTCGGCGCCGGCCAGGCGGGCGCCCTGCACCGCGCCGCTGCCGATGCCACCGAACCCGATGATGACGACGGTGTCACCGGGGGAGACGTCGGCGGTGTTGACCGCCGAACCCCAGCCGGTGGTGACCCCGCAGCCCAGCAGACACGCTCGCGACAGCGGCACGTCGTCGTCGATCTTGACGATGGAGGCCTCGGGCACGGAGCCGTACTGGGAGAACGTTCCGACGAACGCCATCGCGCCGACATTCTGTCCGCGGGCCCGGCGCCGGTAGGTGCCGTCCACCTGAGTTCCGGCCATGATCAGCGCACCGAGGTCGCACAGGTTCTGGTGCCCCGTCGAACAGAATCGACAACGCCCGCAGGCCGGCAGGAATGAGGCGACCACATGGTCGCCCGGGGCGAGGCCCACGACGCCGGGCCCGACCTCGCGCACAATGCCGGCGCCCTCGTGCCCGCCGATCAGCGGCAGCGGCGCGGGCAGATCCCCGGTGCGGATGTGTTCATCGGAGTGGCACAGGCCGGTCGCCTCCCAGGAAACCAGCACCTCACCGTCCTTGGGCGGATCGAGGTCGATTTCCTCGACGGTCCAGTCGCCGCCGTACTCCCAGAGAATTGCCGCATTCGTCTTCATGATGCCTCCCGAGAGCCGACGTGCCGTATGAGCCTGAGTGTAGGAATCCCGGAGGGCCGTTTGGGGGTTTCGACCGGATCAGTTCAGCGCCAGCATCAACCCCGCCATCGCGATGAGCCAACTGGCGAAGCTACCCACCAGGAAGTACTCCGTCACCTCGTCGATTCCCGAGCCGCCATTGTCCTTGCGCTGCGCATTGAGTTCGGGAAATCGGATGATGCCCTTGGCCGCGACCACCGCCGAGGCCGCGCCGATCTGGCCGCCCAGGCCCAGGCCGACGATGAGCAACCGCTCCATGGGACCCAACAACCGGCCACCCTTGAGCCGGTCCGAGGGCTGCGGTTGGCCGGCGGGCCGGACGGCCCCCACGGCGCCGAGTATCAACCGCACCAACTGATTTGCCGTGACCAGCTGCAGCAGCACGACGGCGAAGATCATCAACGCCCGCTCCGGTTCGAGATCGCCGAGCCCGACCCAACGAAGCCAGCCCGCCAGCAGCCCCTCGACCGGGGACATCCAGCCGGCCAACACCAACAGCACCGCGACGGTGGCCCCGAAGACCGTCAGTGCCCGCCCCTCGCCGGTACCGGTCCGCTCGGCGGCGGAGCTGAGCCGCACCCATGCCACCGCGGCCACCGCGGCGAACGTCAGCAGCACGACGTCGCCGAACCGCCAGAGCCCGGCCAGCAGCGCGCAGCCGAGCACCACCACCGGTCCCGCCACCAGTGCCGGCCAGCGGCGGTCGGTGAGCTTGCGGCAGATGTCGGCCAGCCCGATTGCGGACAGGAAGACCGCGAGCGCGCTCATCGGAGCTGCCGCAGTTCCTCGGCGGCCGCCAGGAGCAGATCCAATCCCGCCCGCCCGGCGCGCTGGGACACCGCCGAGGGGCTGATCCGTTCCGCCATGGCCAACTCCTTCTTCGACCGCCCCGCGCGCAGGCCCGCCAGAAGCCGCAGGGATCGTTCGTCCAGCGATCCAAGCAGATGGTCCCGACACATCAGGGCGGCGTTGACCGCGTGGGGATCGGCGCCGGCGTCGGTGCCGTTGCGGAAGGCCGTTCGCAGCTGCGTGAACCCGGTTTGTTCCTGCTGGGTGGACACCCACTCGATGGCCTCGCGGGCCGCCCACCAGCCGGGCCCGTCCTGGATGCCCGTCGCCGGGTCGAGTTGGGTGACGGCGCCCCAGCCGAGCCCGAACCGGACGTCGATACCGGGATTGAGCAGCAGACGTAACGTGAATGCCGCGTCGATCGCGGCGCCGACGGTGCCGAAGGTGCCCTGGAACTCGTCGCCGACGGTGATCGCCGGCGCGTCGGCCGCGCCGGCGGCGACCTCCTGTAGTGCCGCGGTCAGGCGGCCGTGCAGTTCGCGACGGTCCGGGTAAAGCCGCGATCCGACGACGTCACCGATCAGGGTGGCGACGACCGGTGAAGCCCCGCGCTTCGCAACCGACATATGAAGATCATAGCTTCATAATCGGAAAATGAAGCTAATTACTTCACTCAGCGATCAGGGCGGATGCCGCGCGAAGGTGATCGACCGCCTGGTTCACGATCGAGTCGATCAGTTCGGCGCAGGACGGAAGGTCCTCGAGGATTCCGGCGACCTGCCCGGACGCCAGCACCCCGGCGTCGGTGTTGCCGTCGACCAGGCCGGCCTTGAGCAGCATCGGCGTGTTCGCGGCCATCACCACCTGGGACCAGGTCAGGTCCTTACCGCGCCGCATGGCCATGCCGTCGGTGACCATGGATCGCCAGTTCATCCCGGTCATCTTCTTGAACTTCTGCGCGTTGCGGACCGCGGCACTGAATCCGCGCACCCGCGACCCGCTTTCGAGTTTCTCCACCAGGCCGGTCCGCAGCACGCGGTGCGGCATCCCGTCGACCCGGGTCGAGACCACGGTGCCGTCCAGGCCGGCCTGCAGGTAGCGCTGCTTGACCTCGTCGGGCACGGTCGAATCGGAGGTGAGCAGGAACCGGGTTCCCATCGCGACGCCGGCGGCGCCGTAGGACAGCGCCGCGGCCAACCCGCGGCCGTCGAAGAAGCCGCCCGCGGCCACCACCGGCATCCCGGTGTCGGCCACGGCATCGAGCACCGAGGGCAGCAGCAGTGTGGTGGCCACCGGTCCGGTGTGCCCGCCGCCCTCGCCGCCCTGCACGATCACCGCGTCGGCACCCCAGCCGGCCACCTTCTTGGCGTGCTTGGCCGCCCCCACCGAGGGGATCACCACGACGCCGGCCTCTTTGAGTTTGGCGATCAGGTCGGGCTTGGGTGCCAGCGCGAACGAGGCGACCTTGACGCCCTCGCGGATGAGCAACTCCACCCGCTCGTTCGCGTCCCCGGCGTCGGCGCGGATGTTGATGCCGAATGGCTTGTCGGTGGCCGCCTTCACCTTGGCCACCGCGGTCTCGAGTTCGGCGAGCGTCATCGTCGCCGACGCCAGGATGCCCAGACCGCCGGCATTCGAGGTGGCGGCTACCAGGCGGGCGCCGGCCACCCATCCCATGCCGGTCTGCACGACGGGATGTTCGATGCCGACCAGTTCGGTCAGCGGGGTCTTCAGCGCACCCATGCTCAGGCCTTGACTTCCTTGTCCCGCAGTGACTTCGGGTCGATCACCTCGCGGAGCAACTCGAGTTCCTCGGGTTCGGGCAGCCGGGTGACCGTCGCCGCGTCGAGGCCGTGGACCTCGAACGAGGTGTTCTCGGCGACCTGCTCGGCGGTCACGCCGGGATGCAGCGACAGCGCGCGCATCGTGCGGTCGGGGCCGCCGAAGTCGAACACGCCGAGGTTGCTGACCACCCGGTAGATGTTGGCGAACCGGTAGGCGGGATTGTCGGAATCGACCTTGTCCCAGCCGATTCCCGACACGATGTCGACCGCGTCGCAGAAGACGCGGCGGGAGTGGTTGCCCACCCAGTAACTCGTGGCGTGGTTGATGGTGTTGCCCGGGGCTCCGCGCACGCCGAACATCTGCCGGGTGGGGTGCTGGATGGGCCCGAAGGCCGACAGGTTCTGGTTGCCGAACCGGTCGATCTGGTTGGCGCCCATCACCACATGTCGACGCCCCCAGGCCAGGGTCTCGAAGACCCGGCCGAAGGGCATCCAGCCTTCGATCTCGGCCGGCGCGCCGATCGCGGGGGTGTCGGCGATCAGCCGGGCCTCTCCGTCGGTCAGCAGGATGTCCGGCGCGAACGTCAGCCGGGCCAGCCGGGCGCCGATCGACACGATCGTGGTCATGGGGCTCACCATGATCTCGCCGGCATCGCGGAACAGGTCGGCACAGGCCGCGGCGCAGACGTCGGCGCGACTCGGGGCGATCATGCTTGTCCCTCCTTGGTGGCGGTGGCGAACTCGCGGACCGCGGCTTGATAGTCGGCCTCGCTGCCCGACAGGTAGGTGGCGACGAACTGCTGCCACGTTTCGTCGGAACCGGCAGCCTCGGCGTAGTGGCGCTGGAACTTCTCGTCGCGCCGGTAATCCGGTTCGGCGGTGGTGAAGTGGGCGCCGCCGGGGGCCTCCACGACGCTGTCCACCATCATCCGGTTCACCAGGAGAGCTTGGGGCGGAACCGCTTTCACCAATTCTTCGGTCGGCACCACCTTCTCCACCGACAGGAAGCGGCGCTGCGCCGCCATCAGGAACAGGTCGTCGAAGTACGGGTCGATCCCGGTGTAGGCCGCGTTGCCGCGGCTGTCGCCCAGATTGAGGTGGACGAAGGCGGCGTCGAGGTTCAGTGCCGGCATGGCGACCAGTTCCTCGTGGGCGTCACCGGTGGGGTAGGGCGAGCGCACGGTCTTCAGTTCGTCGCCCCAGAACCGCAGCACGTCGCTGCCCAGCCCCGCGCGGATCGGCAGGAACGGCAATCGTTGCGCGGCGGCCTGCAGCCCGCACCGCAGCATGCCCTCGTCCATCTCGCGCGCCTCGATCGCGCCGGAGGTGCGGGCCTTGGCGAACCAGGGGTCGTAGAACGGCGGGGAGTCCAGTGACACGAAGCCGTAGTAGACGCGCTTGACCTTGCCGGCCGAGCACAGCAGACCCAGATCCGGCCCGCCGTAGGTGACGATCGTCAGGTCGGTGACGTCGGTGCGCAGCAGGGCACGGACGAACGCCATGGGCTTACGCCGGGAGCCCCAGCCGCCGAGGCCGATCGTCATGCCGCTCTCGATCGAGGCGACGGCGTCGTCCAGAGTTGTTCTCTTGTCTGTCATTTCGAAGAAGATCCCTTGTCGGTGCCGGCGAATGCGTCCCGGTGCTCGTCGGACACACCGGACAGGTTGAGCTCGAAGGTGAAACCCTGCTCCATCCGGTACCGGGCGTTGACGGGCTGCACGTCGATGAAGTTCAGCGCCTCCTTGGCCGCCCGGATGACCCGGGTGTCCTTGCTGGCGATGTCGCGGGCCACCCGCAACGCCGACTCGTCGAGTTCGGCGCGCGGCACCACCTCGTGTACCGAGCCGAAGTGATGCAGGGTGTCGGCGTCCACGGTGGCCGCGGTGAAGAACAGTCGGCGCATCAGGTGCTGCGGCACCAACCGGGACAGGTGGGTGGCCGCACCGAGGGCGCCGCGTTCCACCTCCGGCAGGCCGAATTTGGCGTCGTCGGAGGCGACGATGACGTCGGCGTTGCCGACCAGTCCGATGCCGCCGCCCACGCAGAAGCCGTTGACCGCGGCGACCACCGGGACTTCACATTCGTAGACGGCCTTGAACGCGGCGTAGCAGCCGCGGTTGGCGTCGATGAGCGCGGTGAAGCCCTCGGTGTTCTGCATTTCCTTGATGTCCACACCGGCGTTGAAGCCGCGTCCTTCGGCGCGCAGGATCACCACGTGGGTGCTCCGGTCGCGACCGGCCGCGGTGATCGCGTCGGCGAGTTCGAACCAACCGGCCGACGGGATGGCGTTGACCGGGGGGTAGTTGACGGTGACCGAGACAATGCCCGGTTCGACTGTCTGGGTGGTGATCGTCATCGAGTCACTTCCTGATGGGGTCGCTACCTAAGCAAGCACTTGCTTGGTACGCTAGCACAGTGACTGACGTGGCTGGGATCAATCTGCAATTGGACGGTCGGGTGGTGCTGGTCACCGGCGGCGTCCGCGGGGTCGGGGCCGGCATCAGCGCGGTCTTCGCTGGTCAAGGTGCCACCGTGGTGACCTGCGCGCGTCGCCCGGTCGAGGGTTCGCCGTATGAGTTCCACTCCTGCGACGTCCGCGACGACGAGGCGGTGGCCGCGCTGATCGCCGCCATCGTGGAGCGCCACGGCCGCCTCGACGTGGTGGTCAACAACGCGGGCGGTTCGCCCTACGTGCCCGCGGCCGACGCCTCGGCCAAGTTCAGCACCAAGATCGTCGAACTGAATCTGCTGGGGCCGCTGTCGGTCTCGCAACACGCCAACGCCGTCATGCAGAACCAGGACGGCGGCGGTTCGATCGTCAACATCGCCAGCGTCAGCGGGCGACGTCCCACGCCGGGTACGGCGGCCTACGGCGCGGCCAAGGCCGGCATGGAAAGCATCACCAGCACGCTGGCGGTCGAATGGGCCCCGAAGGTGCGGGTGAACTCCGTGGTGGTCGGCATGGTGGAGACCGAGCAGTCCGACCTCTTCTACGGCGACGCCGACTCCATCGCGGCGATCTCGGCCAACGTGCCGCTTCGCCGCCTCGCCAAACCCGAGGATGTCGGTTGGGCCGCAGCGTTTTTGGCCTCGGATGCGGCCACCTATATCAGCGGTGCGTCGCTGGAGGTCCACGGCGGCGGCGAACCGCCGCACTACCTGTCGACCACCACCGCAGACATCAAATAGAAGGAGACACACAGTCATGGGAGTTCTCGACGGCCGCGTCGTCATCGTCACCGGAGCCGGCGGCGGCCTGGGCCGCGCCCACGCGCTGGCCGCAGCCGCAGAAGGCGCCAGGGTGGTGGTCAACGACATCGGCGTGGGCCTCGACGGTTCGCCGGCCGGCGGCGGCAGCGCCGCCCAGTCGGTGGTCGACGAGATCCTCGCCGCCGGTGGGGAAGCCGTCGCCAACGGCGCCAATGTGGCCGACTGGGACCAGTCGCAGGCGATGATCCAGGCCGCGATCGACACCTTCGGCGGACTCGACGTGCTGGTCAACAACGCCGGCATCGTGCGTGACCGGATGTTCGCCAACACCACCGAGGAAGAATTCGACGCGGTGGTCGCGGTGCACCTCAAGGGGCACTTCGCCGCCATGCGGCACGCCGCGGCGTACTGGCGGGCGAAGTCCAAGGCCGGGGAGAGCGTGGATGCGCGGATCATCAACACCAGCTCCGGCGCCGGACTGCAGGGCAGCGTGGGGCAGGCCAACTACAGCGCGGCCAAGGCCGGCATCGCCGCGCTGACCCTGGTGGCCGCCGCCGAGATGGGCCGCTACGGGGTCACCGTCAACGCCATCGCGCCCTCGGCGCGGACCCGGATGACCGAGACCGTCTTCGCTGAGATGATGGCGACCCAGGGCGACGACTTCGACGCCATGGCACCGGAAAACGTTTCGCCCCTGGTGGTTTGGCTCGGCAGCGTCCAGTCCCGCGACGTCACCGGCCAGGTCTTCGAACTCGAGGGCGGCAAGATCCGGGTGGCCGAGGGATGGGCGCACGGCCCGCAGGTGGACAAGGGCGCACGCTGGGATCCCGCCGAACTGGGACCGGTGGTGTCGGACCTGTTGGCCAAGGCACGGCCCGCGGTTCCGGTCTACGGCGCCTGATCCGGCGCGGCATCGCACAACGGCAATCGGCCCCCTCGAAGGTGAGGGGGCCGATTGCGCTTCGCGGTCTACACCGTTACGCGGCGTCCTTGTCAGACGAGCTGTCGGACGAATCAGTCTTCGAGCTGGTCTTGTCCTTGCCGGACACCGCCTTGCGCACCGACTCCCGCGTGCTGTCGGCCGCCTTGCGGACATGGTCGGCGGCCTCGCCCACGGCGCTGCGCACCCGGTCCCGCATCTCACCACGGGCCTCGGCCAGCTCGGATCGGGTGGATCGGCCGAGATCGCGTACCGCCGTGCGACTCTCGGAGTACGTCGCGCCCTGCCCGGCCCGGTCGGTGCCGGCGGCCGCGAGTTGCCTGACCAGCTCGCGGCTGGACGCCACCGGGGCGTCGTCGGCGGTCGGGTCGGCTTCCAGCTCGGTCGCCGCGGGCTCCGCACCGCTGGAGGCGGTCGACTGCGGTTGCTCGGCCCGCTGTTGTTCGACCTGAGCGGCCCTGGGCCGCACCAGATCCCGGATCGCGTCGACGGTGTCGGTGACCGAGTCGGTGACGAACTTGACGGTGGCGTCGCCGACATCGCGGACGCCCCGCACGGCGGTCTGCCCGACGGCCTCGACGTCGGCATCGAACACCGGTTGGCGCAAATTGTGCAGCGCGGTCTGCGGCGCCACCACCAGATCGCGGACGTTCACCAGCATCTTCACCGGGTACGTGGCCGCAGCCACCTCCTGGCCGGCCCAACTCTTCAACGTGTAGCTGCCGTCGTCGTTCTTCTCGACCACCACGACGTTGGTGTTGTCGAGCGGATGCTGCAGCATGAGCAGAAGGTTCGGGTTGTCGACGGTCATCATGGTCCAGAACATCATCGTGGCCCCGTGTGAGAAGGCCACCACGTTGATCTCGCCGTCGCCGTCGGCGTCCCCGTCGGCCTCCATCTGCGCGATGGCCTCCGCCATCCGCGCGGCGAACTCGTTGCCGTCCTCCGAACCCGGGATGCGCACAAACCGCGCACCCAAGGCCCATGCGATGGGGGCCAGCCCGTATCCGAGGCGGCCCAACCCGTCTTCCTGCGAGGAGCCCTCGAAAATCCCGGCACCGATCTCCTGGATGCCGGCCACCGAACGCGGTCGGGCCGGGTCGTAGGTGCCGATCACCACCAGCTCGTCACCGCTGCGATTCAGCGATTCCAGCAGCGGTTGCGCGGTCTGCTGAGTGCGGATCATCGTCGAGGCGTAGAAACGGTCGAATGCCTTGGCGTCGATTCCGGAGCCGGCGAGCTTGGCGGGCAACGCGTCGGCCTCGTCCCAGCCCTTCTCCGTCAACTCCGGTCCGGGCACCGAGGTGTCGATGTAGCCGGAGGCATTGCCCGCCGACTCCGCGTGCCGGATGAAGGTGATGGTCATCGCCCCGGCGGGTATCGCCGCGAGCACGACGAGGACCAGCACGGACAGCGTCGCGAGGAGCAATCGGACGGCGGTGGGTGGTCGCCGTGACGCCGCCTGAGACCCGACCGAATTTTCGTACATCGACCCTCCGTCCCCTGAACCCCGAATGGGCCGGCTCACGCCGACAGCCGGAGGTGAGCGTGCACACATTAACAAATGTGTGCACTGGCCGGTCCGAAGTCGGACAACTTGGACGACGCGCGTCAGACGCGCGGGGCCGCGCTTTACACCGAGCGCGGATCGCAGATGATGATCGGGATCTCGCGATCGGTCCAGGACCGGTAGTTGTCGAAGTCCGGGTAGATCGCGTCCAGCTTCGGCCAGTACTGCTCGCGCTCGGCGGCGGTGGCGTCGCGAGCGGTCAGCTTCAGCTTTTCGTTCTTGATCTGGAACGTCACCGCGGGGTTGGCCTTGAGGTTGAGATACCACATCGGGTTGGTCGCGCGGCCGCCTTGCGAGGCCACCAGGACGACCCGGTCGCCCTCGCGCAGAAACAGCAGCGGACTCTCCCGCTCCTGGCCGGACTTGCGGCCGATCGTGGTGAGGATGCCGACCGGGGGAGGCGCCGAGAAGCGGTTGGAACCGCCCCGCCATTTCGCACCCAGGCGACCGCCGGTGGCCTTGTAGGACCAGGTGTTCAGGCGTGACATCCATTTGATGATGACGCCGGTCTGCTTGGAGTTCAGCCCCTTGGGCGGAGTGGCCATGGCGAGCACCCTATCGCGTGAGAAAGGGCCTGATGCTGGCCCGGATGTGGTGGATCCGCGGTTGTCCCGACGGGCTGTCGGCCGGAATCAGGAACGTCTCGTCGACCCGCGCCCCGACCTTGCGGCCGAACAGCGTCGGCTTGGTCGACAGCTGGAAGCGGGCCCGGACGGTGTCGCCGAGGACGGTGAACTCCGGATCGCTGACAGACTCGATCACCCGGTACTGCAAACCGCCATTGAGGCTGCGACGCAGGTGATTTCCGGAGAACCCGGTCTTGATGCCGACCTCCGTGCGGGTGCAGTCCGGCGCGAACGGCACCGCGTCGGCACGGTGGCTGGCCAACGCTTCGATGTATGCCCGCGCCGCGGCGATGCGGTCCGCGTCGGAGACCGGAGCCACTAGATCCGCTCGATGATCGTTCCGGTGGACAGCGCACCACCCGCGCACATGGTGATCAGCGCGGTGTTCTTGTCGGTGCGCTCCAACTCGTGCAGCGCGGTGGTGATCAGGCGGGCGCCGGTGGAGCCGACGGGATGCCCCAGCGCGATGGCACCGCCGTTGACGTTGACCCGGTCCATGTCCGGTTCGTGCACCCGAGCCCAGGACAGCACCACCGAGGCGAAGGCCTCGTTGATCTCGACCAGGTCGATGTCGCCGATCTTCATGCCGGCCTTCTCGAGCACCTTGGCCGTGGACTGCACCGGGCCGTCGAGGTGGTAGTAGGTTTCGGCGCCGACGTTGGCCTGGGCCACGATGCGGGCGCGGGGCTTGAGGCCCAGGGCCTTCGCCTTGTCTTCGTCCATCCACAGCACCGCGGCAGCCCCGTCGGAGATCTGCGACGACGTGCCCGCGGTGTGCAACCCGCCCTCGGCCACCGGCTTCAGCGCGGCCAACCCCTCGGCGGTGGTGTCCCGCAATCCCTGGTCGCGGCTGACGATCCCACGCTCCGCGGTGGGGCGCTTGTTCTCGTCGAGCACCGGTGCCTCGATGGGCGAGATCTCCCGGTCGAACCGGCCCTCGGCCCAGGCCTGCTTGGCCTTCTGCTGCGAGGCCAGGCCGAAGGCGTCCAGGTCGGCGCGGGTGATGCCGCGGCGCTTGGCGATGCGCTCGGCGGCGTCGAACTGATTGGGCATGTCGATGTCCCAGGAGGACGCGCGGATGATCGACCGGTCCGGCCCGGCGTTGGCGCCCAGCCCGACCCGGCTCATCGCCTCGATGCCGCAGGCGATGCCGACGTCGATGGCGCCGGTCGCGATCAGCCCGGCGATCAGGTGGTTCGCCTGCTGCGCGCTGCCGCACTGGCAGTCGATGGTGGTGGCGCCGACGTGCTCGGGCAGGCCCGCCGTCAACCACGCCACCCGGGAGATGTTGTTGGACTGCTCGCCGTACTGCGTGACGCAGCCGCCGATGACCTGCTCGACGTCGCCGGCGCTGATGCCGGCCTTCTCCACGAGCGCCTTCTGCACCGCACCCAGAAGCTCGGTGGAGTGCAGACCGGACAGCCAGCCGTTGCGCTTGCCGATGGGGCTGCGGGTGGCTTCGACGATGACAGGATTACCCATGAGGTCAGGCTAGAACACGTTTCATTACTCTGACAAGCGACGATGCCCCACCACCTTTGATCTGCGGTCAAGCCGTGTTTCAATGGTGGCAATCGGAACTAGACCACGTTGTTTCAGGCCGTTCGACGCGGCTCCCGCGCACGTCGACACCTGCGACCACCATCAGGAGTAAACACATGGCCGCCCCGAATATCGCCAGCGACTTCGACTTCCTCGACGCCGATCTCAACCTGGCCGGTCTGCCGGTCAAGGAGCTCGCCGAACTCCGTAAATCGGACCCGGTGCACTGGGTCGACGTGCCCGGCGGCACCGCCGGATTCGGTGACAAGGGCTACTGGCTGATCGCCAAGCACGCCGACGTGCGCGAGGTGTCCCGCCGCAGCGACGTGTTCAGCAGTTCGATGGACGGCGCCATCCCGGTGTGGCCGGAGGGGATGACGCGCGAGGCCATCGACCTGCAGCGCAACGTGCTGCTCAACATGGACGCCCCGCACCACACCCGGCTGCGGCGCATCATCTCCCGCGGCTTCACCCCGCGTGCCATCGGGCGGCTCAAGGACGAACTCAACCGGCGAGCCCAGAACATCGTCACCACCGCGGCGGCCGGGGGCAGCGGCGACTTCGTCGAGCAGGTGTCCTGTGAACTCCCGCTGCAGGCGATCGCCGACCTGCTCGGGGTGCCGCAGGACGACCGCGACAAGTTGTTCCGGTGGTCCAACGAGATGACCGCCGGTGACGATCCCGAGTACGCCGACATCGACCCGGCGATGTCCTCCTTCGAGGTCATCACCTACGCCATGAAGATGGCCGAGGAACGCACCAAGAATCCGGGCGACGACATCGTCACCCAGCTGGTCCAGGCCGACATCGACGGCGAGAAGCTCACCGACGACGAGTTCGGCTTCTTCGTCATCATGCTCGCGGTGGCCGGCAACGAGACCTCTCGCAACTCGATCACCCACGGCATGATCGCGTTCACCCAGAACCCGGATCAGTGGGAGCTCTACAAGCGGGAACGCCCGGCCACCGCCGTCGACGAGATCATCCGCTGGGCCACCCCGGTGTCGGCCTTCCAGCGCACCGCCAGCGAGGACACCGAGCTGTCCGGGGTCAAGATCAAGAAGGGCGAGCGGGTGGTCATGTCCTACCGCTCGGCCAACTTCGACGAAGAGGTCTTCGAGGACCCGTTCACGTTCAACATCCTGCGCGACCCCAATCCGCACGTCGGTTTCGGCGGCACCGGGGCGCACTACTGCATCGGCGCCAACCTGGCCCGCATGACGATCGACCTGATCTTCAACGCGATCGCCGACCACATGCCGGATCTCACGCCGACCGGCGAGCCCGAGCGCCTAAAGTCGGGGTGGCTCAACGGCGTCAAGCACTGGCCGGTGAACTTCACCGGACAGTCCTAGGCCCAACAGCGCGCGCCTGCCGGCTGCCCGCAGACGCGAACCCAAGTCGAATCAAGGAGAATTCGCCGTGGATTTCACTCCGGACGAAGGCCAGCAGGCTGTCGCCGATGTTGTCACCTCCGTCCTGGGCCGCGACAACAGTTGGCAAGCCCTGGTGGACGGCGGGGTCACCGCGCTCGGCGTGCCCGAACGTCTCGGTGGTGACGGCGTCGGCCTGGCCGAGATCGCCACGGCGCTGACCGAGATCGGCCGGCACGGCACCGTCAGCCCCGCGCTGGCCGTCCTCGGACTGGGTCTGGTGCCGCTGCTCGACCTGGCGTCCGATGCGCAGCAGGACCTCTACCTGGCGGAGTTGGGCAAGGGCGGGGTGCTCACCGCGGCGCTCAATGAACCCGGTGCGACGCTGCCGGAGCGGCCGTCGGTCCGGCTGAACCAGGGTCGTCTGAGTGGAACCAAAATCGGTGTGCCGTATGCGGATCAGGCCCAGTGGATCCTGGTCTCCGCCGATACCGGAGTCGCCGTCGTCGCCGGAGACGCGACGGGGCTGGCCGTCACCAAGACGCCCACGGCCAACGGTTCCGACGAGTTCGTCCTGACGTTCGACGACGTCGAGGCCGACGTGCTCGGCGGCGCCGAGGTGCGCCGGCTGAACCAGTTGGCGCTGGCGACAATCGGCGCGTTCGCCGCCGGCCTGGTCGCCGGCGCGCTGCGGCTGACCGCCGACTACGTGGCCACCCGTGAACAGTTCGGGCGACCGCTGTCGACGTTCCAGACCGTGGCGGCGCAACTGTCCGAGGTGTACATCGCCTCGCGCACCATCTCCTTGGTGTCGAACTCCGTGACGTGGCGGCTGACCGAAGGCCTGGACGCCGAGGAGGATCTGGCCGTGCTGGGCTACTGGCTGACCTCGCAGGCGCCGCCGGCCATGCGGATCTGCCACCACCTGCACGGCGGCATGGGCATGGACATCACCTATCCGATGGACCGCTACTACTCGTCGATCAAGGACCTGACCCGCCTGCTGGGCGGCCCCTCGCATCGCCTCGACCTGGTGGGAGCGTAAATGTACATCGAGTTGACGCCCGAGCAACGGGCGCTGCAAGCCGAACTGCGGGAATACTTTTCGACCCTCATCACCCCCGAAGAGGCCGCGGCGATGGAGTCCGACCGCCACAACGAGGCCTACCGTGCAGTGATCAAGCGGATGGGGTCCGACGGCAAGCTCGGTGTGGGGTGGCCCAAGGAGTACGGCGGCCTCGGGTTCGGCCCGATCGAGCAACAGATCTTCGTCAACGAGGCGAACCGCGCGGATGTACCGCTGCCGATGGTCACGCTGCAGACCGTCGGGCCCACGTTGCAGGTGCACGGCACCGAGGAACAGAAGAAGAAGTTCCTCCCCGGAATCCTCTCCGGTGACGTGCATTTCGCGATCGGGTATTCCGAACCCGAGGCGGGCACCGACCTGGCGTCGCTGCGGACCACGGCGGTGCGCCATGGTGACGAATACATCGTCAACGGGCAGAAGATGTGGACCACGGGCGCGCACGACGCGGACTACATCTGGCTGGCCTGCCGGACCGATCCGGATGCGGCCAAGCACAAGGGCATCTCGATCCTGATCGTCGACACCAAGGACCCCGGCTACTCCTGGACGCCGATCATCCTCTCCGACGGGGCACACCACACCAACGCCTCGTACTACAACGACGTGCGGGTGCCGGCTGACATGCTCGTCGGCGAGGAGAACGGCGGCTGGAAGCTCATCACCACCCAGCTCAACCACGAGCGCGTCGGTCTGGGCCCGGCCGGCCGGGTCGCGGGGATCTACGATCAGGTCCGGGACTGGGCGGCCACACCCGGGTCCGACGGCGTCGTCCCGATCGAGCAGGAGGGCGCGCGTCGCCTCCTCGGTCAGATCAAGGCAATCTGGCGGATCAACGAGTTGCTCAACTGGCAGGTCGCGGCCTCGGGGGAGACCATCGCGGTCGCCGACGCCGCCGCCACCAAAGTCTTTTCCACCGAACGCATCCAGGAAGTGGGGCGGCTGGCCGAGGAGTTGGTGGGCCGCTACGGCAACCCGGCCGACGCCCACACCGCCGCGGTGCTGGACTGGCTCGACAAGATGACCAAGCGGAACTTGGTCATCACCTTCGGCGGTGGTGTCAACGAGGTGATGCGCGAGATGATCGCGGCCGCCGGGCTCAGGGTCCCGAGGGTGCCGCGATGAGCGCGAACTTGCAGGCCGGTATCGACGAGATCAAGGCGGCCGGCACCAGCCGGCCCCGCGAGGCCCGAGACCCGGTGAATCAGCCGATGATTCACCACTGGGTGGACGCCCTGGGCGACAAGAACCCGATCTACGTCGACGAGGACGCTGCGCGGGCCGCCGGGCACCCCGGCATCGTCGCACCGCCCGCGATGATCCAGGTGTGGACGATGGGTGGGCTCGGCCAGGGCCGCGCCGCCGACGATCCGTTGACCAAGATCATGGCGCTGTTCGACGAGGCCGGCTACGTCGGGGTGGTGGCCACCAACTGCGAGCAGACCTACCATCGGTACCTGCAGCCGGGGGAGCAGCTCACCATTCATGCGGAGATCACCGAGGTGGTGGGGCCCAAGCAAACCGCGTTGGGCGAGGGCTACTTCATCAACCAGCTGATCACCTGGACCGTCCCCGACGGCACCGCCGCCGGGGAACGGGTCGCCGAGATGAACTGGCGCATCATGAAGTTCAAGCCGCGCGAGGGTGACCAGCCGGCGATCCCCGACGACCTCGACCCCGACAAGTTGATGCGTCCGGCGTCGTCGAAGGACACCCAGTTCTTCTGGGACGGGGTCAATGCGCACGAACTGCGCATCCAGCGTCGTCCCGACGGGACGTTGCAGCACCCCCCGGTACCCGCGCTGTGGCAGGCCGCGGGGCACAGCCCGGAGGAAGGCGTGGACTATGTCGTCGCATCCGGGCTCGGTACGGTGTACAGCTGCGTGGTGCACCACGCGCCGAAGGTGCCGGGTCGCACCCTGCCCTTCGTCATCGCGCTGGTAGAACTCGCCGAAGGCGTGCGCATGCTCGGTGAGTTGCGCAACGTGGACGTCGACAAGGTGAAGATCGGAATGCCGGTGCGCGCCATGTTCATCGACTTTCCCGACAGTGACGTGAGTCCGGCGTGGACGCTGTACGCATGGGAGCCCCAGCCATGAGCACCATCGAAGTCGGCACCGCGTTGCCGGAACTGGCGATCTACGGTGACCCGACGTTCATCGTCTCCACCGCCATCGCCACCCGCGACTACCAAGATGTACACCACGACCGGGACAAGGCGCAGGCCAAGGGTTCCAAGGACATCTTCGTCAACATCCTCACCGACACCGGGCTGGTCCAGCGTTACCTGACCGACTGGGCCGGGCCATCCGCGCGGATCAAGTCGATCGGGCTGCGGCTCGGCGTGCCCTGGTACGCCTACGACACCGTGACCTTCACCGGCGAGGTGACCGCGGTCGAAGGTGCGTCGGTGACGGTCAAGGTGACCGGCGCCAACAGCCTGGGTAACCACGTGATCGCTACCGCCACACTGACATTGGGGGACAGCTGATGCTCTCCGGTAAGGCGGCCATCGCCGGTATCGGTGCCACCGACTTCTCCAAGAACTCCGGACGCAGCGAGCTTCGGCTGGCCGCGGAGTCGGTTCTGGACGCGCTCGACGACGCCGGGTTGTCCCCGTCTGACGTCGACGGCCTGGTGACGTTCACCATGGACTCCAACCTGGAGACCGCGGTGGCCCGCTCGACCGGGATCGGGGAGCTGAAGTTCTTCAGTCAGATCGGATACGGGGGCGGGGCTGCGGCCGCGACCGTCCAGCAGGCCGCGCTCGCGGTGGCGACGGGCGTGGCCGAGGTTGTGGTGGCCTACCGCGCGTTCAACGAGCGCTCCGAGTTCCGGTTCGGTCAGGTGATGACCGGCTTGACCGTCAACGCGGACTCGCGTGGCGTGGAGTACAGCTGGTCCTACCCGCACGGGTTGAGCACCCCGGCCGCGTCGGTGGCGATGATTGCCCAGCGCTACATGCACGAATACGGCGCCACCAGTGCCGATTTCGGCGCCGTCTCGGTGGCCGACCGCAAGCATGCGGCCAACAACCCGAAGGCGCATTTCTACGGCAAGCCGATCACCATCGAGGACCACCAGAATTCCCGGTTCATCGCCGAGCCGCTGCGGCTGCTGGATTGCTGCCAGGAGACCGACGGCGGGGTCGCGATCGTGGTGACCACGCCGGAGCGGGCCAGGGATCTCAAGCACCGCCCGGCGATCATCGAAGCTGCCGCCCAGGGCGCCGGCACTGACCAGTTCACCATGTACTCCTACTACCGTGACGAACTCGGCCTGCCCGAGATGGGGCTGGTGGGTCGGCAGCTGTGGCAACAGAGCGGGCTGTCGCCGGCGGACATCCAGACCGCGATCCTCTACGACCACTTCACGCCGTACACCCTGCTGCAGCTCGAGGAACTCGGGTTCTGCGGCAAGGGCGAGGCCAAGGACTTCATCGCCGGCGGCGCCATCGAGATCGGGGGGCGGCTGCCGATCAACACCCACGGCGGCCAACTCGGGGAGGCCTACATCCATGGGATGAACGGCATCGCCGAAGGTGTCCGTCAGCTCCGCGGGACGTCGGTCAATCAGGTCGACAACGTCGAGCACGTCCTTGTCACGGCGGGCACCGGGGTGCCGACGTCGGGGTTGATCCTGGGCTGAGCACGCCAGTCGGACTGCCTCAGGGGGTGCGCCGACCCCGTCGGTGTCCTGAGCGGCGGGGAACCCGCCCCAGGTCAGGCGGGGATCAACTCCACCCCGGAGAGCACGACCTCGTCGCCGCGTTCGGGCACCGTGACCACGCCGACGAATCCGTCGTTGTCCTTCCACAGGTTGGCGCGCAGCGTCTCACCCGGGAACACCACACCGGCCATCCGGGCGCTGTAAGACTTCACCGCGGCCGCGTCGGCATCCAGGATGTTGTCCACCAGCGCCTTGCAGGTCATGCCGTAGGTGCACAGACCGTGCAGGATCGGCCGCGGAAAGCCCATGGCCGCAGCGAATTCCGGATCGGAGTGCAGCGGGTTGCGGTCGCCGCAGAGCCGGTAGAGCAACGCCTGCTGGGGCAAGGTGACGATGTCGAGTTCCAGATCGGGCGCGCGGTCCGGCAGCTCCGTGGAGGTGGACGGGCCGCGGTCGCCGCCGAATCCGCCCTCGCCGCGGGCGAAGATCGACCGCTTCTGCGTCCACAGCACCGTGCCGTCGGGGGCGGTGGCGGTGGTCTCCGACCAGATGACGGCCGCCTTGCCCTTGTCCCAGATCTCGGTGAACCGGGTCACCGCGGTCGCAGTGCCCGACGGCGGGATGGGACCGGGGGTGGAGATGCCCTCGCTGGCGTGCAGCACCTTGTTCAACTCGATGTCGATGCCGGGGAACTGCACCGCGGGAGGTTCGGTCAGGTGGAAGCTCTGCGCGACGTTGCCGAACGTCGGCAACACCTGCGGGGTGTTGTCGACAAGGTAGCGCAGTTCGCGCGGATCCATCGGCGCGGCGCCGGCACCCAGGCCCAGGTGATAGAGCTGGATGTCGCTGCTGCTCCAGGAGAATTCGACGGGTTCGAGTTCGGCGCCGAGCGCCTCGTCGAGGTTGATGGGCATGTCAGGCCTTTCCGGGGTGCGCTTCGCTCGCGATGTGCAGCGCGGCGAGGTAGCCGAACGTCATCGCGGGACCGATGGTGCCGCCGGGGCCGGGATAGGTGTGTCCCATGACCGGCGAACTGACATTACCGGCCGCGTAGAGTCCGGCGATCACCGAGCCGTCGTCGCGCAGGGCTCGGCCGTGGATGTCGGTGCGGACGCCGCCCTTGGTGCCGAGGTCGCCGGGCACCAGCTTGGCCGCGTAGAACGGGCCGTGGTTGATCTCGCCCAGGTTCGGGTTCGGCTTGTTGGTGGGGTCGCCGTAGTAGCGGTCGTAGGCGCTCTCGCCGCGATGGAAGTCTTCGTCCACGCCGGACCGGGCGAAGCCGTTGAAACGTTCGACGGTGGCCTTGAACGCGCCGGCGGGCAGGCCGGCCTTGGTGGCCAGCTCGTCGAGGGTCGGCGCCGACACGATCACGCCGGACTCCAACCACTTCTTCGGGATCCGTTGCCCCGGCTGGAGGCCGGCGAAGATGTAGCGGTCGCGGTACCGCTGGTCGAAGATCAGCCAGGCCGGAATGTTCTCGCCGGGACCGGGGCCCTGTCCGTACTGACCACCGTACATGTGGTGGCAGGCCTCGACGTAGGGCATGGACTCGTTCATGAACCGGTTGCCGGACATGTTGACGATGATCGAGCCCGGCGAGTTGCGTTCGGACAGGGCGAACCAGGGCGAGTCGACGAGGGGGACGGTGGGTCCCCACCACGAATCCTCCATGATCTCCAGCGCCGCGCCGAGCTTCTCCGCGGCCAGGATGCCGTCACCCGTGTTGGCCTTGGCGCCCACGGTCCATTCGGTGCTGATCGGGGCGCGCTGGTACTTCACCCGCATCTGTTCGTTGTGCTCGAAGCCGCCGCTGCACAGAATCACCCCTCGCCGAGCCCGGATCAGCCGTGGCTCTTCAGATTCCGATGCCTGCGTGTCACGCACGTAGATGCCGCGCACCACGCCGTCCTCGATGAAGAGGTCGGTCAAGGCGGTGTTCAACTGGACCGGTACGCCCGCCTCACGCAGGCCGATGCGCAGCGGCGCGATCAGGGCGCGCCCCATACCCACCAGGTTCTTGCCGGTGGCGTTGGCCCACATGGTGCGGACGCCGACCTTGAGGCTGCGCAGCAGTCCGCGTGGGTGGCGCTTGAGCTGATTGAGGCGGACGTAGTCCTGCTGCAGCACCACCATGTTCATCGGGACCTTCCCGTACGGCGGCTCCAAGCCGTCGAGGTCGGGGCCGAGCTTCTTGGCGTCGAACGGCTTGGGTTCGACCGAACGTCCGCCCGCGCGGCCGCCGGGGGTCTCCGGGTAGTAATCGGAGTAGTTGGGCACCCAGCAGAGCTTCAGCGGGGAGTGCTCGAGAACGAAGTCGAGCATCTCCGGACCGCGGTCCAGGTAGGTGTCGATCTTCTCGGCCGGCACCACGTCACCGACGATTGTGTGCAGGTAGGTGCGGGCGGCGTCCTTGCTGTCCGTGACACCGTCGCGCTGCAGGACCCGGTTGTTCGGGATCCAGACGCCGCCACCTGACCGCGCAGTGGAACCCCCATAGTGCGGGGCCTTCTCAACGACTACCGTTGAAAGGCCCTGATGGGCGGCGGTGAGGGCGGCGACCATGCCCGCGCCGCCGCTACCCACCACGACGACGTCATACTC
Organism: Mycolicibacterium sp. MU0050; assembly: GCF_963378085.1. GTDB lineage: Bacteria > Actinomycetota > Actinomycetes > Mycobacteriales > Mycobacteriaceae > Mycobacterium > Mycobacterium wendilense. Next base: position 452,434 of record NZ_OY726395.1, read on the forward strand.
CTGACCAGTCATGTAGAACACGTTATAGAATTGCCGGGTCATCGGACAACTGCCCCGGTCACAGCAGCGAGGGGAATTCACAAATGCTGGACGCCAAGACCCGTGCCGAGCTGGCCGCCGACCTGGCCGAGGCGGAGCGCAGCAGGGTCGCGATCGACCCGTTGACCGCCGGGAATCCCGATATCGACGTCGTCGATGCCTACGAGATCCAGCTGATCAACATCCGGCAGCGGGTCGCCGAGGGCGCCAAGGTCGTCGGCCACAAGGTGGGGCTGTCGAGCGAGGCCATGCAGAAGATGATGAACGTCGACGAGCCGGACTACGGACATCTGCTCGACGAGATGGAGGTCTTCGAGGACGTTCCGGTCAAGACGTCGACCTTCCTCTATCCGCGGGTGGAGGTCGAGGTCGGTTTCATCCTGGCCGACGACCTGCCGGGCGCGGGCTGCACCGAGGATGACGTGCTGGCCGCGACGGCGGCGTTCGTCCCGTCCATCGAGTTGATCGACACCCGGATCAAGAACTGGCAGATCAAGCTGTGCGACACCATCGCCGACAATGCGTCCTCGGCGGGCTGGGTGCTCGGCAAGGAACGGGTGTCGCCCAAGGACATCGACATCAAGGCCATCGACGCCGTCCTCACCTGTAACGGTGAGGTGGTGGCCGAGGGCCGCAGCGACGCGGTACTGGGAAATCCGGTGACCGCGGTCGCGTGGTTGGCGCGCAAGGTGGACAGTTTCGGGGTCCGACTCAAGGCCGGCGACGTGGTGTTGCCGGGGTCCTGCACCCGTGCGATAGATGCACGTCCGGGCGACAATTTCGTCGCGGACTTCGCTGGGTTAGGTTCAGTGCGACTGACTTTCGAATGAGCGGCGAATCTTCAACACGGGCAGGAGTCCATACATGAAAGCCTCGGTTGCGATAGTCGGGTCGGGCAACATCAGCACCGACCTGCTCTACAAGCTGCTGCGCTCGGATTGGCTCGAGCCGCGTTGGATGGTCGGCATCGACCCGGAGAGCGAGGGTCTGGCCCGCGCGCGCAAGCTCGGTCTGGAGACCAGCCACGAGGGCGTGGACTGGCTGCTCGGCCTCGACGAGAAACCCGACCTGGTGTTCGAGGCCACCAGCGCCTACGTCCACCGTGAGGCCGCCCCGCGCTATGAAGCGGCCGGCATCCGGGCCATCGATCTGACCCCGGCCGCCGTCGGCCCCGCCGTCATCCCGCCGGCCAACCTGCACGAACACGTCACGGCGCCGAACGTCAACATGATCACCTGCGGCGGTCAGGCCACCATCCCGATCGTGTACGCGGTGTCCCGCGTCGTGGAGGTGCCCTACGCCGAGATCGTCGCGTCGGTGGCCTCGGCCTCGGCCGGGCCGGGCACCCGCGCCAACATCGACGAGTTCACCAAGACCACCAGCAAGGGCGTCGAGACCATCGGCGGGGCCCGCCGCGGCAAGGCGATCATCATCCTCAACCCCGCCGACCCACCGATGATCATGCGCGACACCATCTTCTGCGCCATCCCCGAGGATGCCGATCACGCCGCGATCACCAAGTCCATCAAGGACGTGGTCGCCGAGGTCCAGACCTATGTCCCCGGCTACCGGCTGCTCAACGAACCGCAGTTCGACGCGCCGTCGGTGACCTCGGGCGGCTACGCGACCGTCACGACGTTCGTCGAGGTGGAGGGCGCCGGGGATTACCTGCCGCCGTACGCGGGCAACCTGGACATCATGACCGCCGCGGCCACCAAGGTCGGCGAGGAGATCGCGCGGGAATTGGTCTCGAGCGAGAAGGAAGCAGCACGATGAGCGACATCTTCTTCAACCCCGTGTGGGACGTCCGGATGACCGACACCTCGCTGCGGGACGGGTCGCACCACAAGCGGCATCAATTCACCAAGGACGAGGTGCACGGCATCGTCGCCGCCCTGGACGCCGCGGGCGTCCCGGTCATCGAGGTCACCCACGGCGACGGGCTGGGCGGTTCCAGCTTCAACTACGGGTTCTCCAAGACCCCCGAACAGGAGTTGATCAAGCTCGCGGCCGAGACGGCCAAGGAGGCCAAGATCGCCTTCCTGATGCTGCCGGGGGTGGGCACCAAGGACGACATCAAGGAGGCGCAGGCCAACGGCGGTTCGATCTGCCGCATCGCCACCCATTGCACCGAAGCCGACGTCTCCATCCAGCACTTCGGGCTGGCCCGCGAACTCGGGTTGGAAACCGTCGGGTTCCTGATGATGAGCCACACCATCTCCCCGGAGAAGCTGGCCGAGCAGGCCCGGATCATGGCCGACGCGGGATGTCAGTGCGTCTACGTCGTCGACTCGGCCGGCGCGCTGGTGCTCGAGGGGGTGGCCGACCGGGTGTCGGCGCTGGTCGCGGAGTTGGGCGACGACGCGCAGGTCGGGTTCCACGGCCACGAGAACCTGGGGCTCGGCGTGGCCAACTCGGTGGAGGCGGTCCGGGCCGGCGCCAAGCAGATCGACGGCAGCTGCCGCCGGTTCGGTGCGGGTGCGGGTAACGCCCCGGTCGAGGCCCTGATCGGGGTCTTCGACAAGATCGGCGTCAAGACCGGGATCGACTTCTTCGACATCGCCGACGCCGCCGAAGAGGTGGTGGCCCCCGCGATGCCCGCCGAATGCCTGCTCGATCGCAATGCGCTGATCATGGGCTATGCGGGGGTCTACTCCAGCTTCCTCAAGCACGCCATCCGGCAGTCGGAACGCTACGGCGTCCCGGCGCATGCGTTGCTGCACCGGGCCGGCCAGCGCAAGCTGATCGGCGGGCAGGAAGACCAGCTGATCGACATCGCGCTGGAGATCAAGCGGGAGCAGGAGGCGGCCTCGGCCGGCTGAGCGCCGGCCGGGTCAGGCGTTCTGTTTGATCCAGTCGGTGGTGAAGTCCTGGAGCGCTTCGATGCTCTGGACCAGGGACTTCCCCATGATGGTCTCGATCTTGCCGCCGATCAGCGGGACCTTGAACTCCAGGGTGGCCCGCCCCTTGAGAAGCGAGCCGTTGCGGCTTGGCGTCAGCCATGCCGTGGCGGAGCCGGAACCGGGAGCCCCGTGGGACCTCGAGACGATCTCGCCGCGGACCTTCCCGTCGCTGACGGGGCTCCAGATCTCCCGTTGCTCGACCCGCCACTGGCTGGGGAACACCTTGGCGATGGGTCCCGGCAGGCCGTCGGGCCGCAAGCTGTTGGCCACGATCGTGGTCACGACGCCGTCGGCGTCGACAGCGAACTCCTCGAGGCTGGCCGTACCGCCGAAATTCGCCAGCCTCGCCAGCCAGTAGTCGCGTTCGGCAAACGCCCAGTGGATTTGCTCGACACTGGCCGACGAGTCCACCGAGAAGTCGCATGACCGTGGCACAGCCATAGGTTATGTCGGGATCATCGATTTGTGCTCCGTTTCACAGGAGAAGTCGCTAAGCTGACGCACTGCAACACACAAGTCGCTCGAGTGGGCCACTGGACAGACAGCGCGGATGCAAGCTGTGGGGGCATTGCCTTGCATCCGGACGGGGTCAGTCAAGATCGACTCGAGTTTTGAGGGTGGGGAGGCCCTAGTGAGTGTGAATCCATTCGACGATGACGACGGCAGCTTTTACGTCTTGATCAATGACGAAGAGCAGCACAGTCTTTGGCCGACCTTCGCCGAAGTACCCGCCGGCTGGCGGGTGGTGCACGGCGAGGCCGGCCGGGCCGAATGCCTGGACTTCATCGAACAGAACTGGCCTGATATCCGGCCGAAGAGCCTGCGCGACAGGCTGGCCAAGAGCTAGCTCTGCTATCGGTCGATAGTTCGACCGTCACGTGCTCTGGGGGGCTGGGGCACTACATCTGCGGTGGGGGAAACCAATGCAGCTTGATGATCGGTTACTGCCTGCAACTCGCGCACAGCTCGACATATGGCTGGCGGAGCATGCGGTGCACCTTGGTGCCGAGTGGCAACTCGGCCTGCTCGCCAGGATCGAGGGCCTGGTGGAGCATGACGTTCTCGAATGGGCGATCCGGCGGGTGCTGCGCGAGGCCGAACCGGTTCGCGCGGCATTCGCGGAGGTGGAGGGGCAGGTATTCCAAAAGCCGCTCGACTACTCGGATTTCGAGCTGCCATTCCACGACCTGACTGGTTCGCCCGACCCGGAACAGGCCGTGCGCGAGATGGCCACATCCATCCAGCGCGCGCCGATGCCGTTGGACGGGCCATTGTTCAGGTTTGCGTTGTTTCAGACGGGTCCCGGCGAGTGCTATCTGTTCGGCGCCTGTCACCACCTCGTCTTGGACGGGACCGGTATTGCGCTGGTGGGACAGCGGATCGCGTCGGTGTACTCGGCGACCGTGACCGGCGCGCCCATCCCGCCCGCGCTGTTCGGGTCGTTGGCCGACCTCGTGGACTGTGAACGGGCGTATGAAGAGTCCGCCGACTACCTGGTGGACGAGTCCTATTGGCGAGAACACCTGCCCCACGAGAATGGGCGCGGCTACGCGTCCGCCGCGACGGCCGCCGAGCGCGGGCCGGCGTGGCCGACCGATGCGCTGCCGCTGGATCCGGAAACCCTCGGTCGCGTCGAGGAGTGCGCCCAAGGTTGGCGAATGTCGCGATCGTCGGTCATCACCGCGGCGTGTGCGCTGTTGGTCCGCGGCTGGGACGCGGACAGCTGCGAGGTGGTCCTCGACCTCCCGGTGTCCCGCCGGGTGCTGCCGGAGTCGAAGACACTACCCGGGATGGTGGCGGGGGTGGTGCCGCTGGTGTTACGCGCGGAGCCGGAGTCCTCCGTCGCGGAGTTCTGCGCACATGTCGACGCGAAGATTCGGGAAGCTTTGCAGCACCAGCGGTTTCCCGTAAACGCGCTAGAGCGTCAGCTCCGCGCCCGCGGAGTCGGGCAGCTTGCCAACCGGGTGAGCGTCAACTTTCTACCCGGTACCTTCCAGTTGGAGTTCGGTGGCCTACCGGCGACAGCGTCGTTGATCAACGTCGGCGCTGTGGGCGGGCTCGGACTGGTCTTCTCCGCTGTCGATGACCAACTCCTGCTCAGCACGACGGGGAGCAGTCCGACCTTTCCCAACCTGGAGACCACCGATCTCGTTGATCGTCTGACGCGGGTACTGCTGGCGATGACTGAGGATCCGCGGCGGTCGTTGTCGTCGGTGGGTCTGATCGATGGGGTGGAGCAGGAGCGGCTTGATGGGTTTGGTCGTCGGGCGGTGTTGTCGTCGTCGGTGGTGGAGTCGTCGCTTCCGGCCCGGTTCGAAGCTCAGGTTGCGCGGTCTTCGGAGTTGGTGGGGGTGCGGTTCGGTGGGTTGTCGGTGTCGTATCGGGAGTTGGATGAGGCGTCGAATCGGTTGGCGCACTTTCTGATCGATCGCGGTGCAGGCCCTGGGCGGTGTGTGGGGTTGTTGTTGGAGCGCTCGGCGCAGGCGATCGTCGCGATTTTGGGGGTGCTCAAGACCGGGGCGGCGTATCTGCCGATTGATCCGGCGCATCCGCAGGCGCGGGTGCAGTTCATGGTTGCTGATGCGGCGCCGGTGGTGGTGTTGGTCTCGTCCGGGTTGGCTGATCGGCTGGCCGGATGTGCAGTGCTGACCGTCGATGTGGGTGATCCCCGCATCGACGGTCAGCCCAGCACGGCGGTGTCGGTGGCGGTGGCTGCTGATGATGTCGCCCACATCATCTACACCTCGGGCACCACCGGCACCCCGAAGGGGGTGGCGGTCACCCATGGGAATGTGACGCGGTTGTTCGACGGCATGGATGTCGGTATCGAGCTGGGGCCGGATCAGGTGTGGTCGCAGTGTTCGTCGTTGGCGTTCGACTATTCGGTGTGGGAGATCTGGGGTGCTCTGCTGCACGGGGGCCGGTTGGTGGTGGTGCCGGAGTCGGTGACCCGTGCTCCTGATGAGTTGCAGGAGCTGTTGACCGCCGAGCAGGTCACTGTGCTCAGTCAGACGCCGTCGGCGGTGGGGGTGCTCTCACCGCAGGGATTGGAGTCGACGGCGTTGATGGTCGCTGCTGAGCCGTGTCCGGCTGAGGTGGTGGATCGGTGGGCGCCGGGTCGGGTGATGATCAATGGTTACGGTCCGACGGAGACCACGGTGTACGCGGCGATCAGTGCGCCGCTGCAGGCCGGTGCGGGTGTGGTGCCGATCGGGTCGCCGGTGCCGGGGGCGGCGTTGTTCGTCCTGGATGTGTGGTTGCGGCCGGTGCCGGTGGGTGTGGTTGGTGAGTTGTATGTGGCCGGCCGTGGTGTGGGTGTGGGGTATGTGCGTCGGGCGGGGTTGACCGGGTCGCGGTTTGTGGCGTGTCCGTTCGGGGCTGCGGGGCAGCGGATGTATCGGACGGGGGATCTGGTGCGTTGGGCCCCCGATGGGCAACTGCTGTATCTGGGGCGGGCGGATGAGCAGGTCAAGATCCGTGGTTACCGCATCGAACTCGGCGAAATCCAGTCTGCGCTATCAGAATTGGACGGGGTCGAACAAGCGACGGTGATCGTCCGGGAGGATCAGCCCGGCAACAAGCGCCTCGTCGGGTACGTGACCGGGGAGGCCGAACCGGCTGCGATCCGCGCCCGGCTGGCCGAGCGGTTCCCGGACTACATGGTGCCCGCAGCGATCGTGGTACTCGAGGCGCTGCCGTTGACGGTCAACGGCAAACTCGACAAGCGGGCCTTACCCGCCCCGGAGTACGCCGACGCCGACCACTACCGGGCCCCGAGCACTGCGGTCGAGGAAATCCTGACCGGAATCTACGCCCAGGTCCTCGGGCTCGACCGCGTCGGCGTCGATGACTCCTTCTTCGACCTCGGCGGCGACTCACTATCGGCCATGCGCCTGATCAGCGCGGTGAACACCAGCCTCGACGCCGGGCTGACCGTACGCACCTTGTTCGACGCGCCGACCGTCGCCGAGTTGGCCGCCCGGATCGGCGAAGATGCCGACGTCAGAGCGCCGTTGGTGGCGGGCGTGCGGCCTGACCTGGTGCCGCTGTCCTACGCCCAGAGCCGACTCTGGTTCCTCAACCGGTTCGAAGGCGGGGTCGCCACCTACAACATGCCGACCGCGTTCCGGATCGACGGAACGCTCGACGTGGAGGCGTTGGCGGCGGCACTCGATGACGTGATCGCCCGCCATGAGGCGCTGCGCACCATCTTCCCCGACGTGGACGGGGTGCCATGGCAGAAGGTGCTGCCCGCCGAGGCCGGCATGTGGCGCTGCGAGGGACCGGTGGTGAAGCGGGTGCGGGAGGGCGACGTGGCTGCCGAGCTGACGGCGCTGGCCGAGTACCGGTTCGAGTTGTCGTCCGAGATCCCGATCCGCGCCCGGATTCTCGAGGTCGGCCCCGACCGTTACGTGCTGGGCATCGTGATGCACCACATCGCCTTCGACGGATGGTCGCTGGCGCCGATGGTGCGCGACGTCGGCGTCGCGTACGCCAGCCGATGCGAACACCGGGCGCCGGACTGGACCCCGTTGCCGGTGCAGTACGTCGATTACACACTGTGGCAGCAGGCTTGGCTGGGCTCCGAGACCGACCCCGACAGTGCGATCTCGGCCCAGCTGGCGTACTGGCGACAGGAGTTGGCGGATCTGCCGGAAGTGGTGTCGCTGCCGACGGATCGGCCCCGCCCGCCGGTGCCCACGTACCGCGGCGACGAGGTGGGACTGAGCATCGATCCGCAGACCTGGTCGAGCCTCAAAGCAGTGGCTGCGGCACACAACGCGACGGCCTCGATGGTGTTGCAGGCCGTGATGGCGGTGGTGATGCATCGCGCGGGCGTCGGCGACGACCTGGCGCTGGGAGCGCCCATCGCCGGGCGACTGGATGCCGCGCTCGACGATCTGGTCGGATTCTTCGTCAACACCTGGGTACTGCGGGTGAACGTCGACTCGCAGCAGCGGTTCAGCGATGTGCTCGACCAGGTGCGCCGCAAGGCACTGGACGCCTACGCCAACCAGGATGTGCCCTTCGAGCTGTTGGTCGAGCGGCTCAACCCGGCGCGCTCCGCCTCGCATCACCCGTTGTTCCAGGTGGCCATGGTCTATCAGAACAACGTGCGGCCCGAGGTGGTGCTCGACGGGGCCGGCGTCGAATCAGTTGCTGTGGGCACTCAGACCGCCAAGTTCGACCTGGACATCCAGCTCCGGGAGGTCCTCACCGACGACTCCACGGCGGCCTTCGCGCTGCGCGAGATGCCGACCAGGGACGCGGGCGAGCCCATGTGTGCCGGCGTGGTGACCTATGCCACGGATCTGTTCGACCGGGACACCATCGAACGGTTGGTGACCTGGTTCGGTCGGGTGGTCGAGTCGGTGGTCGCCGACGCGACGGTGCGGGTGAGTGATCTGAGCCTGCTCGGGCCCGACGAGCGAGAGACGTTGTTGGAGAGGTGGTCTGGCGCCGAGATCGACGCGCCGACGGGCCTCGCCCCAGAATTGCTGACCACGGCGGCCGCCGCTCACCCGGACGCCGTGGCGGTCGTCGACGGCGAACGGTCGTGGTCGTACCGCGAGTTGGACGAGGCCTCAAATCGCCTGGCACGCAGCCTCATAGACGCCGGGGTGGGCCCGGAGCGGGCCGTGGGCGTAGCAATGAACCGGTCCGCCGAGCTGGTGCTGGCGTGGTGGGCGGTGCTGAAAGCCGGCGGCGTCTACGTGCCGGTGGACCGGACTCATCCCGAAGCCCGGATCGCGACGGTCCTCGACACCGCCGGGGCTGTGTGCGTCCTGACAACCGGCGCCGATCCGGTGGGCGTCGCGGCGCGGCCGGTACTGCGGATCGACGAGTTGGATCTGTCGACGCGCAGTGCGGCACCGATCACCGACGCCGAACGGCTTGCGCCGCTGACGATCGACAATGTGGCCTACGTGATCTTCACGTCCGGTTCGACCGGCCTCCCCAAGGGGGTGGCAGTCACCCACGCCGGACTGTGGGGAGTCGCCGCCGCCCACCGCGACCTGTTCGAGGTGGGTGCGGACGGCCGCGTGCTGATGGTGGCCGCGCCCACCTTCGACGCATCGGTTTTCGAGTGGTTATGGGCCGTGGCCTCCGGTGCCGCCCTGGTGGTCGCGTCGCCCGACTCTTACGCGGGGGAGGCGCTGACCGCGCTGTTGCAGGACCAACGGGTCGACGCGGCGTTGTTGACCCCGACGGTGCTGGCAACGCTCGACCGCGTCCGGGTCCGGCAACTGAGCACGCTGGTCACCGGTGGGGAAGCGTGCCCGGCGGAACTGGTCGCCGCCTGGGCGCCGGGCCGACGGATGTTCAACGCCTACGGACCCACCGAGGTCAGCATCTGGGCCACCTGGAGTGCTTTGCGGGAAGACCGGCCGGTGGGCATCGGGGCCCCGATCCCCGGTGTGCGTGCGATGGTCCTCGACGCGGGGATGAGGCCCGTGCCCGTCGGGGTCGTCGGGGAGTTGTATCTGTCCGGCCCCGGACTCGCCCGTGGTTATGCGGGCCGGCCGGATCTGACCGCGGATCGGTTTGTGGCCAATCCCTTCGGCGGCGCGGGGGAGCGGATGTATCGCACCGGAGATCTGGTGCGTTGGACCACCGAGGGTGCGCTCTCGTATCAGGGGCGCGCCGACGCCCAGATCAAGCTCCGGGGACAACGACTCGAACTCGGTGAGATCGAGAACACCTTGCTGGCCTGCCCACAGGTCACCCGGGCCGCCGCCGCGGTACACCGCAGCAACACCGGCACCGCGCACCTGGTCGGCTACATCTCGCTGACCCACGACGACGGCTTCGACCACGATGCCGAGGTGGTCGACCAGTGGCAGCACATCTACGACGAGCTGTACGACGCCGACCTGGAGGTCACCGACTTCGGTAGCGACTTCCGAGGGTGGAACAGCAGCTACACCGGGACGCCCATCCCGCTTGCGGAGATGCAGGAATGGCGTTCGGCGGCGGTGGACCGCATCCTGGCGCTGCGGCCCCGGCGGGTGCTGGAGATCGGCGTCGGCTCGGGCCTGGTCTTGTCTCAGGTCGCTCCGGCGAGCGAGGAGTACTGGGGGACCGACTTCTCGGCGCCCACCATCCACACCCTGCGCGCCGCGGTCGCTGGCCAGCCGTGGGGAGACCGGGTGCGGCTGTGGGCGCAGCCCGCCCACGTCACCGATCCGCTGCCGCACAGCTACTTCGACACCATCATCGTCAACTCCGTCGTGCAGTACTTTCCGAGCGCCGGGTATCTGGCCGAGGTGTTGGACGCCGCCGTCGAACTGTTGGCGCCAGGTGGGGCGCTGTTCATCGGCGACGTGCGCAACCACGCTCTGCAGGGCGCCTTTCAGACCGGCATCGCGGTGGCCCGCAACGAGGGCGGTGACACCGACGCCGACGAGATCCGGCAACGGGTGCAGCGCGCGATCCTCGGTGAAGCCGAATTGTTGCTGGCGCCGGAGTTCTTTGCGGCGTGGGCGACGGGATGCCCCTCGGTGGCCGGAGTGGACATCCAGGTCAAGCGCGGGGACGCCGACAACGAGCTCACCCGCTACCGGTATGACGTCACCGTCCACAAGGGTCCTGCCGAGGTGCGCTCCCTGGCGCAAGTGCCGCAGCGCACCTGGACCAGTTGCGCCGGACTCGATGGTCTTTCCACGCAGCTGGTTTCGGATCGCCCCGTGACGGTGCGCATCACCGAAATCCCCCGCGCCGGCGTCGTCGCCGATGTCCACCTCGAGCAGGCCCTGGCCGAGGGCGCGCGCCTCTCCGATGCGCAGGACCGCGGCGAGGCCGGCGCGGGTCCCCACGGTGCCGTCACCGCCGAACAACTGCACCGGCTCGGCGAGCAACTCGGGTACCGGGTAGCGGTCACCTGGGGGGCGCACCCCGGCACGTTGGACGCGGTGTTCACCGCCGCCGGCGGGGCGGCGCCGGCAATGGTCGATACCTACCTGTGCCCGCGCGATCTCCGTAGCCCCGATAGGTACGCCAACGATCCGCACACCAATACCAAGGTCAGTGCGGTCCGGCGGCAGCTGAGCGAGCGGCTGCCCGACTACATGGTGCCGACCCACCTCGTGGTGTTGGACGACTTCCCGTTGACCTCCTCGGGAAAGATCGACCGGAAGTCGCTACCGGCGCCGATCGTCACTGCCAAGGCATTCCGGCCGCCGCAGACGCCGACCGAGAAGACCGTCGCCGAGGTGTTCGCCGAGGTACTCGCCCTGGACCGGGTGGGGCTCGACGACGACTTCTTCGACTCCGGCGGCGATTCCCTGATCGCCATCCGGGTGAGTACACGGCTGCAGACGGCGTTGGGTGCGGAGGTACCGGTGCGGTACCTGTTCGATACGCCGACTGTCGGCGGACTCGCCGACTGCCTGGACCAACAGCAGGGCGGCGTGGTCCGCGCCCCGCTGCGGGAAATGGCTCGCCCGGAACAGGTTCCGCTGTCGTTCGCCCAACAGCGGCTGTGGTTCCTGGATCAACTGCAGGGTCCCTCGCCCATCTACAACATGGCGGTGGCGCTGCGTCTGGTGGGACGCCTGGATGTGCACGCATTGGGGCACGCGCTGGCCGATGTGATCGGTCGCCACGAAAGCTTGCGCACGGTATTCGTTGCAACCGACGGCATCCCCCGGCAGATGGTGCTGCCCGTAGAGCTTGCGAACATCGGATGGCGTGTCATCGACGCGGAGCAATGGTCGGCGGAGCAGCTGGACGAGGCGGTGGCCGCGGTGGCTCAGTACAGCTTCGACCTTGCCCGTGAGACACCCATGCGGGCCGCGCTGTTCCGGGTCGGTGTCGACGAGCACGTATTGGTTGCGGTGGTGCATCACATCGCCGCCGACGGGTGGTCGGTAACGCCCTTGGTGACAGATCTGAGCGTGGCCTACGCGGCCCGTGCCGCGGGCGCATCGCCGCGGTGGGCGCCGTTGCCGGTGCAGTACGCCGATTACACGCTGTGGCAGCGAGATTGGCTGGGCGATGAGAAGGATCCGGACAGCGTGATCTCCGGACACCTCGCCTATTGGGAGCAGGCCCTGGCGGGGTTGCCGGAGCGGCTGGAGTTGCCGACCGATCGGCCGTACCCGCCGGTCGCCGACTACCGCGGCGACAGCGTCGCTGTCGAGTGGCCGGCGGAGTTGCAACAGCGGGTGGCGCGGCTGGCGAGGGAGCACAACACGACGAGCTCGATGGTGGTGCAGGCGGCCTTGGCGGTGCTGCTGTCGAAGCTGAGCGGCAGCACCGACGTGGCCCTCGGTCTTGCCACGGCTGGCCGTGGCGATTCCGCTCTCGATGATCTGGTCGGTTTCTTCGTCAACACCTTGGTGCTGCGGGTCGATATGGCCGGCGACCCCACCGTCGCCGAGGTACTGACCCGGGTGCGTCAACGTGGTCTGGAGGCGTTCGAGTATCAGGAGGTGCCGTTCGAGGTGTTGGTGGAGCGGCTCAATCCGGTTCGCTCCCTGACGCATCACCCGCTGGTGCAGGTCATGCTGACCTGGCAGAACCTGCCCTGGCGTAGTAGTGGACCTGCCGCGGGGCTCAGATTGGGTGCCGTGCAGGCGATCCCGATTCCGGCGGAGACTTTGACTGCGCGGATGGATTTGGTGTTTTCGTTGGCGGAGCGCTTTGACGGTGGTGAGCCGGCGGGGATCGAAGGGGTGGTGGAGTTCCGGACTGATGTCTACGACGTTGCCAGCGTTGAGACGCTGATCGAGCGGTTGCGGTTGGTGTTGGTGGCGATGACTGAGGATCCGTTGCGGTTGTTGTCGTCGGTGGGTTTGGTTGATGGGGTGGAGCGGGAGCGGCTTGATCGGTTCGGCGGTCGGGCGGTGTTGTTGTCGTCGGTGGTGGGGTCGTCGCTTCCGGTCCGGTTCGCGGGGCAGGTGGCGCGGTCTCCGGAGTTGGTGGGGGTGCGGTTCGGTGGGTCGTCGGTGTCGTATCGGGAGTTGGATGAGGCGTCGAATCGGGTGGCGCACTTTCTGATCGAGTGTGGTGCGGGGCCGGGGCGGTGTGTGGGGTTGTTGTTGGAGCGCTCGGCGGAGGCGATCGTTGCGATTTTGGGGGTGCTCAAGTCCGGTGCGGCGTATCTGCCGATTGATCCGGGGCATCCGCAGGCGCGTGTGCAGTTCATGGTTGCTGATGCGGCGCCGGTGGTGGTGTTGGTGTCGTCCGGGTTGGCTGATCGGCTGGCCGGATGTGCAGTGCTGACCGTCGATGTGGGTGATCCCCGTATCGACGGTCAGCCCAGCACGGCGGTGTCGGTGGCGGTGGCTGCTGATGATGTCGCGCACATCATTTACACCTCGGGTACCACGGGTACCCCGAAGGGGGTGGCGGTCACTCATGGGAATGTGACGCGGTTGTTCGACGGTATGGATGTCGGTGTCGAGCTGGGGCCGGATCAGGTGTGGTCGCAGTGTTCGTCGTTGGCGTTCGACTATTCGGTGTGGGAGATCTGGGGTGCTCTGCTGCACGGGGGCCGGTTGGTGGTGGTGCCGGAGTCGGTGACGCGGGCTCCTGATGAGTTGCAGGAGTTGTTGACCGCCGAAGGCGTCTCGGTGCTCAGTCAGACTCCGTCGGCGGTGGGGGTGCTCTCACCGCAGGGGTTGGAGTCGACGGCGTTGATGGTCGCTGCTGAGCCGTGTCCGGTGGAGGTGGTGGATCGGTGGGCGCCGGGTCGGGTGATGATCAATGGTTACGGTCCGACCGAGACCACGGTGTATGCGGCGATCAGTGCGCCGCTGCAGGCTGGTGCGGGTGTGGTGCCGATCGGGTCGCCGGTGCCGGGGGCGGCGTTGTTCGTGTTGGACGTGTGGTTGCGGCCGGTGCCGGTGGGTGTGGTCGGTGAGTTGTATGTGGCCGGTCGTGGTGTGGGTGTGGGGTATGTGCGCCGGGCGGGGTTGACCGGGTCGCGGTTTGTGGCGTGTCCGTTCGGTGCTGCGGGGCAGCGGATGTATCGGACTGGGGATTTGGTGCGTTGGGCCCCCGATGGGCAACTGCTGTATTTGGGGCGTGTGGATGAGCAGGTCAAGATCCGTGGTTATCGCATCGAGCTCGGCGAAATCCAAGCCGCGCTAGCAGAATTGGATGGGGTCAGTCAGGCGGCGGTGATCGTTCGGGAGGACCGCCCGGGTGATAAGCGCCTCGTCGGGTACGTGACCGGGGCAGTGGACCCGGCTGCGATCCGGGCGGCGCTGGCGCAGCGGTTCCCGGACTATATGGTGCCCGCGGCGATCGTGGTGCTCGAGGCGCTGCCGTTGACGGTCAACGGCAAACTCGACAAGCGGGCGTTGCCGGCACCGGAGTACGCCGACGCCGACCAGTACCGGGCCCCGAGCACTGCGGTCGAGGAAATCCTGGCCGGAATCTACGCCCAGGTCCTCGGCCTGGACCGCGTCGGCGTCGACGACTCGTTCTTCGACCTCGGCGGCGACTCACTATCAGCCATGCGCCTGATCAGCGCGGTCAACGCCGCCCTGGACACCGACCTGGGAGTGCGAACGCTCTTCGACGCCCCCACCGTGGCTCAACTCGCACCGCGCGCCGGGGCCGGCAGCGGTCGCCGCGCACCCCTGGTCCCGATGACCCGCCCACAACACATCCCATTGTCATACGCCCAACAACGACTCTGGTTCCTGGAGCAGTTGCAGGGGCCTTCACCGATCTACAACATGGCGGTGGCGCTGCGCCTGAGCGGGGTCCTTGACGGCGAGGCGTTGGGTCAGGCGTTGACAGACGTGGTGGGCCGGCACGAGTGCCTGCGCACCGTCTTCGTCGCAAGCGATGGTGTGCCCCAGCAGGTGGTGTTACCGATCGAGCACGTCGATGTCGGGTGGCAGAGGGTGGACGCTACGCAGTGGTCGACCGCGCAATTGGAGGAAGCCGTCGGCGAGGTAGCGCGCCGAAGTGTGGATATGACGACCGAGATACCGCTGTGGGCAACACTTTTCCGCCTGTCCGCGAACGAGCATGTGTTGGTGGCGGTGGTGCACCACATCGCTGCGGACGGATGGTCCATCAATCCGCTGATGGCTGATCTCAGCGTCGCCTACGCTGCCCGGTGCGCGGGCCGAACCCCGGACTGGACTCCGTTGCCCGTCCAGTATGTCGATTACACGCTTTGGCAGCGTGAACAGCTCGGAGACCTGGCGGACGACGCGAGCCGCATCGCCGTGCAACTGGGCTACTGGGAGCAGGCGTTGGCGGGGTTGCCGGAGCGGTTGGAGTTGCCGACGGATCGGCCGTATCCGCCGGTGGCGGATTACCGCGGTGCGAGCGTGTCGGTCCAGTGGTCGGCTGAGCTGCACCGGCAGATCACCGCACTCGCCCGCGCCAATCACGCCACCAACTTCATGGTGATTCAGGCGGCGCTGGCGATACTGCTCTCCAAGCTCGCCGCCAGTTCCGATGTGGCGCTGGGCTTTGCGACTGCCGGGCGTGCAGACCCTGCGCTGGACAACCTGGTGGGTTTCTTTGTCAACACCTTGGTGTTGCGGGTAGATGCCTCTGGTGATCCCACTGTGTCCGAACTATTGGACCAGGTGCGTCAGCGGGGCTTGGCGGCGTATGAGCATCAGGATGTGCCGTTTGAGGTGTTGGTGGAGCGGCTCAATCCGAGTCGCTCGCTGACGCATCACCCGCTGGTGCAGGTCATGTTGTCTTGGCAGAACTTCGCCGGCGACCCGGCCAACGGGTTGGTGCTCGGTGAGGCGCGGGCTACCCCGCTGGCCACCGACACTTTGACTGCGCGGATGGATTTGGTGTTTTCGTTGGCGGAGCGCTTTGACGGTGGTGAGCCGGCGGGGATCGAAGGGGTGGTGGAGTTCCGGACTGATGTCTACGACGTTGCCAGCGTTGAGACGCTGATCGAGCGGTTGCGGTTGGTGTTGGTGGCGATGACTGAGGATCCGTTGCGGTTGTTGTCGTCGGTGGGTTTGGTTGATGGGGTGGAGCGGGAGCGGCTTGATCGGTTCGGCGGTCGGGCGGTGTTGTTGTCGTCGGTGGTGGGGTCGTCGCTTCCGGTCCGGTTCGCGGGGCAGGTGGCGCGGTCTCCGGAGTTGGTGGGGGTGCGGTTCGGTGGGTCGTCGGTGTCGTATCGGGAGTTGGATGAGGCGTCGAATCGGGTGGCGCACTTTCTGATCGAGTGTGGTGCGGGCCCGGGGCAGTGTGTGGGGTTGTTGTTGGAGCGCTCGGCGGAGGCGATCGTTGCGATTCTTGGGGTGCTCAAGTCCGGTGCGGCGTATCTGCCGATTGATCCGGGGCATCCGCAGGCGCGTGTGCAGTTCATGGTTGCTGATGCGGCGCCGGTGGTGGTGTTGGTGTCGTCCGGGTTGGCTGATCGGCTGGCCGGATGTGCAGTGCTGACCGTCGATGTGGGTGATCCCCGTATCGACGGTCAGCCCAGCACGGCGGTGTCGGTGGCGGTGGCTGCTGATGATGTCGCGCACATCATTTACACCTCGGGCACCACGGGCATCCCGAAGGGGATGGCGGTCACTCATGCGAACGTAACCCGGTTGTTCGACGGCATGGACGTCGGTGTCGAGCTGGGGCCGGATCAGGTGTGGTCGCAGTGTTCGTCGTTGGCGTTCGACTATTCGGTGTGGGAGATCTGGGGTGCTCTGCTGCACGGGGGCCGGTTGGTGGTGGTGCCGGAGTCGGTGACCCGTGCCCCGGATGAGTTGCAGGAGTTGTTGACCGCCGAAGGCGTCTCGGTGCTCAGTCAGACTCCGTCGGCGGTGGGGGTGCTCTCACCGCAGGGGTTGGAGTCGACGGCGTTGATGGTCGCTGCTGAGCCGTGTCCGGTGGAGGTGGTGGATCGGTGGGCGCCGGGTCGGGTGATGATCAATGGTTACGGTCCGACCGAGACCACGGTGTATGCGGCGATCAGTGCGCCGCTGCAGGCTGGTGCGGGTGTGGTGCCGATCGGGTCGCCGGTGCCGGGGGCGGCGTTGTTCGTGCTGGACGTGTGGTTGCGGCCGGTGCCGGTGGGTGTGGTCGGTGAGTTGTATGTGGCCGGTCGTGGTGTCGGTGTGGGGTATGTGCGCCGGGCGGGGTTGACCGGGTCGCGGTTCGTGGCGTGTCCGTTCGGTGCTGCGGGGCAGCGGATGTATCGGACCGGGGATCTGGTGCGTTGGGCCCCCGATGGGCAACTGCTGTATTTGGGGCGGGCCGATGAGCAGGTCAAGATCCGTGGTTATCGCATCGAGCTCGGCGAAATCCAAGCCGCGCTAGCAGAATTGGATGGGGTCAGTCAGGCGACGGTGATCGTTCGGGAGGACCGCCCGGGTGATAAGCGCCTCGTCGGGTACGTCACCGAGGGGCTTGCGGGCATGGTTGATCCGGTCGCGGGCCGCGCCGCGCTTTCGCAGCGGTTGCCGGCGTATATGGTGCCCGCGGCGATCGTGGTGCTCGAGGCGCTGCCGTTGACGGTCAACGGCAAACTCGACAAGCGGGCGCTACCGGCACCGGAGTACGCCGACGCCGACCAGTACCGGGCCCCGAGCACTGCGGTCGAGGAAATCCTGGCCGAAATCTACGCCCAAGTCCTCGGGCTCGACCGCGTCGGCGTCGACGACTCCTTCTTCGACCTCGGCGGCGACTCACTATCAGCCATGCGCCTGATCAGCGCGGTCAACGCCGCCCTGGACACCGACCTGGGAGTGCGAACGCTCTTCGACGCCCCCACCGTGGCTCAACTCGCACCGCGCGCCGGCACCACCGCCGGAGGACGTATTCCGCTGATACCGATGAAACGGCCCGCGGTCGTCCCGCTGTCCTATGCGCAGCAACGGTTGTGGTTCCTCAACCGTTTCGAGAATGCGGTGGCGACCTACAACATGCCCATCGCCTTCCGAATCACCGGATCCCTGGACGTCGAAGTGCTCAAGGAGGCACTCGACGACGTCATCACCCGGCATGAGTCATTGCGTACCGTCTTCCCCGACGTCGACGGCGTTGCGCTGCAGAAGGTGTTACCCGCGCGGCCTGGGCTGTGGCGGCATTGTGATATGGCAGTGGTGTCGATTTCCGAGCAGGATGTGGCTGCCGAACTGGCAACCCTCGCCAGCTACCGTTTTGATCTGTCCGCCGACGTTCCGGTTCGTGCGCAGATCTACAAAGTCGGTCCACGCCAGTACATCTTGGGAATCGTGCTGCACCACATCGCATTCGATGGCTGGTCAATGGCACCCATGGTCCGCGACGTGGCAACCGCGTACACGGACCGCCGGCAGGGCCAAGTCCCCTCATGGGCGCCACTGCCGGTGCAGTATGCCGACTACACGTTGTGGCAGCGTGAAAATCTGGGCGACCTGACCAATCCCGATAGCCGAATCGCCGGCCAGTTGGCGTACTGGCGGCGGGAGTTGGCGGGGCTACCGGAGGTGGTGACCTTGCCGACGGACCGCCCGCGGCCAGCAGTGCCCAGCTATCGCGGCGAAGGAGTCGAAATCCGAATCGATGCTCAGACCTGGTTGGGGGTCAAGGAATTGGCTGCCGCCAATGATGCCACGGTGTCGATGGTGTTACAGGCGGCGGTGGCGGTCGTAATGCACCGGGTCGGGGTCGGCAACGACGTGGTGCTGGGCGCACCGATCGCCGGACGGATGGACCCGGCGTTAGAGGACTTGGTGGGCTTCTTCGTCAACACGTGGGTGCTGCGGGTAGGGGTTAACTCGAATCAGCGATTCGTCGACGTGCTCGATGAAGTGCGGCACAAAGCACTCGACGCGTACGGCAACCAGGATGTGCCGTTCGAGGTTCTCGTGGAACAGCTCAATCCGTCCCGGTCGGGCTCCCACCACCCCCTGTTCCAGATCGCGCTCGTGTTCCAGAATAACGTCCACCCCGCGGTGGGGCTCGACCGTACGACCATCGAACCCCTCTCGATGGTCACCAACACCGCCAAATTTGATCTCGACGTCGATCTGCGGGAGGTCGCCGACGAAACGGGCGCACTGATGTGCGCCGGCGTGGTGACATACGCGACAGACCTCTACGACCAGTCCACGATCGAGCGCTTGGTGGATTGGTTGGGTCGGATGATCGCCACGGTGGTCGAGGACTCAACGTCGATCGTTGGTGAGGTCCCGCTGATAGACATTGATGAGCGAAATCAATTGCTGCGCAGTTGGTCTGGTGCTGAGGTATCTGCACCGCTGGGATTGGCAACCGAACTGCTGGAATCGGCGGTCGTCGCCGACCCCGATGCGTTGGCGGTCATCGACGGGAATCGCGAGTGGACCTATCGCGACCTGGACGAGGCGTCGAATCGGTTGGCGCGAAAGCTGATAAACATCGGTGTGGGTCCGGAGCGAGCTGTAGGCGTGGCGATGGCGCGCTCTGCTGAGCTGGTGTTGGCCTGGTGGGCGGTCCTCAAAGCAGGCGGCGTGTATGTGCCGGTCGATATGGGGCATCCCGCCGAACGCACTGCCGCGGTATTGCGCGTGGCCGAGGCCGTGTGCATCTTGACCTCCGGAATCGGCGCAGCGGACGGTGCCGGCGACCAGCCGGTGGTGCGGGTCGATCAGCGGGACATGTCGGCGTTCAGTAGTGAGCCTGTCACCGATGCCCACCGATTGGCGCCGCTAATGGTCGACGACGCGGCATACGTGATCTTCACGTCCGGTTCGACCGGTACTCCCAAGGGGGTAGCGGTGACGCATGCAGGTCTGCTGGGGCAGGCCGAGGCACACCGCAGAGTGTACGGCCTCCAGCCCCGCTCACGTGTCCTGATGGTCGCCGCACCCACCTTCGACGCCTCGGTGTTCGAGTGGCTGCTCGCGGTGGCGTCGGGCGCGACATTGGTCGTGGCGCCCCCTGACTGCTATGCAGGAGATGCACTTACGGCCCTTCTGCAGTCGCAGCAGGTTGACGCCGGACTGTTGACCCCGACTGTATTGGCGACCTTGGAACGCGGGCGGCTCGCTGACAGGTTAGGCACCCTGATCACCGGCGGTGAGGCGTGCCCGGCGGAACTGGTTACCGCCTGGGCACCGGGTAGGCGGATGTTCAACGCCTACGGACCCACGGAAGCCACCATTTGGGTCACATGGAGTCGCGTCGCCCCGTCACGCCCGGTCGGCATCGGGACGCCGGTTGGGGGCGTGAGCGCTTTCGTACTCGATGCCCGGCTCAACCCGGTTCCAGTCGGGGTGGTGGGCGAGCTCTATCTGGGCGGTCCTGGGGTGGCCCGAGGCTATGTCGGTCGTCCCGACCTGACCGCAGATCGTTTCGTCGCCAACTTGTTCAACCAGAGCGGGTCCCGGATGTATCGCAGCGGAGACCTGGTGCGCTGGGGTGCCGACGGACAACTCGAGTATCTGGGACGGGCCGATGAGCAGGTGAAACTGCGCGGTCAGCGACTGGAGCTGGGCGAGATCGAGAACACTCTGCTGGCCTCACCGCATGTCGGTCGGGCCGCAGTGGCGGTACATCATGGTGAGACCGCAGACCACCTTATCGCATACGTGACGCTGGACCGCACCGCCACCGCAGACCAAAAGGCAGACGCCGTCGACCAGTGGCAGCAGATCTACGACGAGTTGTACGACGTCGAACTCGACGACAACGCCAATTTCGGAAGTGATTTCCGTGGGTGGAACAGCAGTTACACAAGCGAACCCATTCCGCTGCCCCAGATGCAGGAGTGGCGGTCGGCTACCGTGGCGAGGATCCTCTCGCTACGGCCGCGACGAGTTCTGGAGATCGGTGTCGGATCGGGGCTGGTGCTGGCGCAAGTCGCCCCGCAGAGCCAGGAGTACTGGGGCACCGACTTCTCGGTCCCCACAATCCGCAAGTTGAAGGCCACGGTGGCCGGACAGCCCTGGGGGGAACACGTTCGGCTGTGGGCGCAACCGGCTGACGTGACGGATGGGTTCCCTCCGGGTTACTTCGACACCATCATCGTCAACTCGGTGATCCAGTACTTCCCCAGCGGGGACTACCTAGCCGAGGTCATCGAAAAGGCTGTCGATCTGTTGGCTCCTGGCGGTGCGCTGTTCATCGGGGATGTGCGCAACCACAGTCTGCAGTCCGCTTTCCAGACGGGTATAGCGCTGGCGCGGGCCGGCGTGACCGACGCCGACGATATTCGGCGCCGCGTCCAGCACGCCATGCTGGTTGAGCCCGAACTGCTCTTGGCTCCCGAGTTCTTTACCACCCTGGCGGACGAGCATCCGTCGGTGTCGGCGGTGGATATCCAGGTCAAGCGTGGTGAAAGCGACAATGAATTGACCAGGTACCGCTATGACGTGATCCTGCACAAGGGACCCGTCCAGGTGCGCTCGCTTGCCAGCGTGCCGACCCTGACGTGGGATTACTCCGCTGGGCTGAGCGGAGTGAACAGTGAGTTGAGGTCATGCAGGCCAGGGTCGATACGCATCGTCGGGATTCCCCGGGCGGGGGTGATTTCCGATGTCGCGGTCGAGCAGGCGTTGGCGCAAGGGCTGTCGTTGCCCGAGGCGCAGGCCCACGGTGCCGCTGCGGCGGAAAGCGCCGCCACACCGGAGCAGCTGTACCGTCTCGCTGCAGAGAACGGGTATCGGGTTGCAGTCACTTGGGGAGCGCAGCCGGGGACTTTGGACGCGATCTACCTCGCCGACACCCTCGGGTCGAAGTCGACCCTGTTCACCGACCTCTATCGGCCCACGGGCGCGGTCAGAAAGCGCAGTACCTGTGCCAACGCGCCTCACGCCAACAGCAAACTGGGCGAAGTGCGACAGTGGGTTACCGAACGGTTGCCGGAATACATGGTGCCGAGCCACTTCGTGGTGCTTGACGAGTTCCCACTGACCTCCTCAGGGAAGATCGATCGGCGGGCACTGCCCGCGCCGGTGTTCGGCCCCAAGGACTTCCGGGCTCCGCAAACCTCCACCGAGAAGGTGGTCGCAGGCGTGTTCGCCGAAGTCCTCGGTCTAGACCAGGTCGGCGTGGACGACGATTTCTTTGTTCTGGGCGGGGATTCGCTGATTGCGATTAGGGTCACCGCTCGTCTGCAGGTTGCCCTCGGGCGAGAAGTCCCGGTGCGCGTCCTGTTCGACGTACCCACCGTCGGTCCACTCGCTGATCATCTCGACCGTGTGCAGGGCAGCGTGGCCCGCCCGCAACTGCGCAGGATGCCACGACCGCAAAACATTCCACTCTCGTTCGCGCAACAACGCCTGTGGTTTTTCGAGCAGCTGCAGGGCCCCACGCCGATCTACAACATCGCCACCGCACTCCGGTTGGAGGGCGACCTTGACGCGGACGCACTCGGCAGGTCGTTGGCCGATGTGGTTGAACGGCACGAGAGCCTGCGGACGGTGTTCGCGACCGCGGACGGAATTCCGGTGCAGGTGGTGCTACCGGTCGATCAGGTCGATCTCGGTTGGTGCACCGTCGATGCCATCGATTGGACGGCAGACAGACTAGAACTGGCTGCCGGCGAGGTGGCCCGACACAGCTTCGACCTCACATTCGAGATCCCTTTGAAAGCAGTCCTTTTCCGTGTTGCAGACGACCAGCACCTGCTCGTGGCGGTGGTGCACCACATCGCCGCTGACGGCTGGTCGGTGGCACCGTTGGTCGCCGACCTCGGTGTGGCCTACGCCCAACGAAGCCACGGACAGCGGCCCGAATGGCAACCCCTGCCGGTCCAGTATGTCGACTACGCGTTGTGGCAGCGCGAATACTTGGGCGAAGTGAGCGACGCGAAAAGCCCGATCGCCGCACAGTTGTCCTACTGGGAGGACGCGTTGGCCGGCCTTCCCGAACGACTCGAGCTGCCCAAGGATCGTCCCTACCCACCGGTGGCCGACTACCGAGGCGCCAGCGTGGCCGTGGAATGGCCAGCCGAGCTGCAGGAGCAGGTGGCCCGACTGGCCCGGGCGAACAACGCAACTACCTTCATGGTGATGCAGGCGGCCCTGGCGTTGCTGCTGTCGCGATTGAGCGGTTCTTCTGATGTGGCCGTGGGAGTCACGACTGCTGGGCGCAATGATCCGGCCTTGGAGGGACTGGTCGGGTTCTTCGTCAACACGCTGGTTCTTCGGGTCGACTTCAGCGGCGATCCCACCATCGCTGAACTGCTCGATCAGGTGCGCCGACGTGGTTTGGCGGCGTTCGAGAACCAGGACGTGCCCTTCGAGGTACTGGTGGAGCGGCTCAATCCTGTCCGCAACCTGAGCCACCATCCGCTGGTTCAGGTGATCCTGTCCTGGCAGAACCTGCCGTGGCAGCACAGCGGGGACACGGCCGCCGGTTTGACTTTGGGTGACGTGAAAGCCACGCCGTTGCCAGCTCACACCCGCACGGCACGCGTGGACCTGACCTTCGCTCTCGGCGAGCGGTGGACCCAGGATGGAGAACCGGCCGGAATCGGGGGGACGGTCGAGTACCGCACCGACGTTTACGACGAGGCGAGTGCCCGACGGTTGATCGACCGGCTGCGTCGAGTGCTGGTGGCCATGACAGCGGAAGCCAGTGATCCGTCATGAGCGCTGACAGGTCCCGTCGACTTTGGTTCCTGAGGGGCACGAATGACGCGGAGGCATCTTGGGGCCGCGGCTCAGAGGACCGACCACCCACGCGACCAGCGGCTCACGGGAGCACTGGTAGGCCCTGGATCCGGCACAGGCGTAACCGGCGAGTCTGCTGAAGAACATTGGGGGATAAATGGAGATTCACACAATAATCTCGGCTGAGGTGTCGGCCGGTCGGCCGGCGGATTTCCTGCACTGCGCTCGGTCGGCGATGGGCACGGCGTCGGGGACTCACTCATGACGACCGGCGTCTCCCGCCGACTGTCGGCGATGAATTTCTGGGACGAAGACGAAACCGCCCAACTGTGGGAATGGAGCAACCGAAGTGTGTTGTCCGAGCCCGTCGTGGGGTCGGCTTCGATTCCTGCGTTATTCGCCGAGCAGGTGCTGCGGACACCAGATGCGGTGGCGGTGACTTATGGGGCTGACTCCTTGACCTACCGGCAGTTGGATGAGGCGTCGAATCGCTTGGCACATTTGCTGGTAGAGCGTGGCGCGGTGGCCGGTGAGCGTGTGGCTGTCCTGTTGCCCAGATCTTTCGAGGCTGTGGTGGCCATACTTGCGGTGTTGAAGTCGGGTGCGGCTTATGTGCCGATTGATCCGATGCACCCTGATACGCGGGTTCGTCTCGTCGTCGATGATGCCCACCCGGTGGCGGTGGTCACCACTGCGGTTCTAGCCGAACGGGTGGCAGCTTGCGGGTTGGAGACCATCGATATCGACGACGCGCCTGTCGCCACTTCGAGTGCGGCGCTGCTTGAGGGGCCATCCTCCGATGATGTCGCGTACCTGATCTACACCTCGGGGACGACGGGCACGCCGAAGGGAGTGGCGGTCACCCACAGCAACGTGACGCGGCTGCTGGATACGCTGGCGGTTGAGCTAGACCTCGCGGGTCAAGTTTGGACGCAATGTCATTCGTTGGCTTTCGACTATTCGGTGTGGGAGATCTGGGGACCCCTGCTGTACGGCAGCCGGTTGGTGGTGGTTCCGGAGCTAGTGACACGGACACCGCGGGAGTTGCTGGCGCTGCTCGTCGACGAGCAGGTGACCGTTTTGAGTCAGACCCCGTCGGCGTTCTACGGCTTGCAGTCGGCCGATGCGGCCCAGCCCGACCTGGGACGAAAGCTGGCGTTGCGGACGGTGGTGTTCGGCGGGGAGGCGTTGGAACCACAGCGGCTGGGGACGTGGATGGAGAACCATCCGACTTCGCCGCGGTTGATCAACATGTACGGGATCACTGAGACGACAGTGCATGCGTCTCTGCGGGAACTGGTGGCCGCCGATGTTGAGGGCCGTGTCAGCCCGATTGGGGTGCCATTGGCCCATCTGGGGTTATTTGTGCTCGACGCTCGATTGCGTCCGGTGCCTGTCGGCGTGGTGGGCGAGTTGTATGTGGCCGGTGCCGGATTGGCGTGTGGTTACTGGCGGCGCGGGGGTTTGACCGGTACTCGGTTTGTCGCATGTTCTTTCGGTGGTGTGGGTGCTCGGATGTATCGGACCGGGGATCTGGCCAGTTGGACCCCGGAGGGACAGTTGCAGTATCTCGGAAGGGCCGACGAGCAGGTCAAGATCCGTGGGTATCGCATTGAATTAGGGGAGATCCAGACCGCGTTGGCTGATGTGGATGGGGTGGATCAGGCAGCGGTGGTCACCAGGGAGGACCGGCCTGGAGACAAGCGACTGGTGGGTTATGTCACGGGTGTCGTCGACCCAGCTGAGGTGCGGGGGGTCCTGGCGAGGCGTCTGCCTGCCTATATGGTGCCGGCGGCGGTCGTCGTCCTCGATGCGCTGCCGCTGACGGTGAACGGCAAGCTCGACAAGCGGGCACTGCCAACGCCGGAGTACTCGACCACGCAGTATCGGGCTCCAACGACGCCGACTGAGGGGATCGTGGCCGGGATCTACGGCCAGGTGTTGGGGCTTGAACGGGTCGGGGTGGACGACTCCTTCTTCGACCTCGGCGGCGACAGCCTTTCGGCAACTCGCTTGATCAATGCGATCAACGCCAGCGTCCACGGCGGGCTCGGGGTCCGTGCCGTTTTCGAATCGCCGACGGTCGCGCAGTTGGCGACCCAGATCGATGGCGACGCAGGTGGGAATGGTCTTCCGCCGCTGGTGGTGCAGCAGCGGCCCGAGGTGGTTCCTCTGTCGTTCGCTCAGGAGCGCTTATGGGTGCTGGGTCAGCTGGACGGGCCGTCGCCGGTCTACAACATGCCAGTGGTCCACCAGGTGATCGGCGACCTTGATGTGGCGGCGCTGGATGCTGCGCTGACCGACGTGGTAGCTCGCCACGAGTCGTTGCGCACAGTGTTCCCCTCCGTCGCAGGGGTGCCCCAGCAGGTCGTGCTTGCGGCGGGGGAAGCTGATTACGGCTGGGAGGTCGTCGACGCATCCGGGTGGAGCGCGGATCGATTGGTTGAGGCTGTTGGTGCGGTGGTGCGACACGAGTTCGATCTGACGGTGGATATACCTCTGCAAATCAAGTTGTTTCGCCTGGCGCACGACACACATGTGCTGGCGGCAGTCGTGCACCACATCGCCGCCGACGGCTGGTCGGTCGCCCCGCTGATCAGGGATCTCGGCGCCGCCTATGCCGCCCGCAGCGAGGGGGCCGCACCGGACTGGGCGCCGTTGCCGGTGCAGTACATCGACTACACGTTGTGGCAGCGCGAGCACCTCGGAGACCTGGGTGACGCGGACAGCCGGATCGTCGGCCAGGTGGCGTACTGGGAGCGGGCGCTGGCCGGGCTTCCGGCGCGGTTAGAGTTGCCGACCGATCGCCCTTACCCGGCCGTGGCTGATTATGCTGGCGCCCTCATCGAGGTGGTGTGGCCGGCCGAACTGCATGAGCAGGTGGCTCAAGTTGCGCGTCAACACGACGCGACACCGTTCATGGTGGTCCAGGCGGCGCTCGGGGTTCTGCTCTCCAAGCTCAGCACCAGTTCGGACGTGGCGGTGGGCTTCCCGATCGCGGGTCGATCGGATCCAGCGCTGGACGAACTGGTGGGATTCTTCGTCAACACCTTGGTGCTTCGAATGGACCTGAATGGTGATCCAACGGGGGCCGATGTGGTCTCGCAGGTACGCCAACGTGGCCTCGCGGCGTTCGAGAACCAGGATGTTCCATTCGAAATCCTCGTGGAGCGGTTGAATCCAACGCGGAGTTTGTCGCACCACCCCCTGGTGCAGGTCATGTTGGCTTGGCAGAACTTCGCGGCTCCCCTCACAGATGATCCAGCGGCTTCGACGATTGGGAATGTCCGGGTCACCCCGTTGCCCGCCGAAACCCACTCCGCACGCATGGATCTCGTGTTCTCCCTGGGAGAGCGCTTTGACCGTTCCGGACATCCTGCAGGCATCCAAGGGTCGGTGGAGTTCCGTACGGATGTTTTCGATGTGTCCACGATTGAAGTTATGGTCGGGCGATTGCGGCGGGTGTTGGAGACGCTCACGAGCGATCCAGGTCGGCGTGTGTCGTTGGTGGATGTGCTTGACGCTGATGAGCGCGCGCGTCTTGATGTGGTGAGCAATCGTGCGGTGCTGAGTGAGTCCTGTGTGAAGGTGTCGATTCCGGAGGGGTTCGCGGCGCAGGTGGTTCGGGTGCCGGATGCGGTGGCGGTCAGTTGTGCGGGGCGGTCGTTGACGTATCTGGAGTTGGATGAGGCGTCGAATCGGTTGGCGCACTTGTTGGTTGAGTGTGGCGCGGGTCCTGGTCAGTGTGTGGCGTTGTTGTTGAACCGCTCGATCGAGGCGGTGGTGGCGATCCTTGGAGTGCTCAAGTCGGGTGCGGCCTATCTGCCGATCGATCCGGCTTATCCGGAGGATCGAATTCGGTTCATGATCGCCGACGCGGCCCCGCTGCTGATGATCAGCACGGGAGAGATGGCCGATCTTCTTTCTTGGTCTGATCTTCCGATCATTGATGTGACAGATCCGCGAATTGACATACGCCCCAGCCGACCATTGCATTCTCCTTCACCCGATGACGTTGCGTACCTGATCTACACCTCGGGTACGACCGGCGCCCCCAAGGGGGTGGCCATCGCGCAGTACAACGTGACCCAGCTGTTCAGATCCATGAACAGTGGATTTCCGCCGCACGGAGGTTCGTGGGTGTTGTGCCACTCACTGGCATTCGACGTATCTGTGTGGGAGATATTCGGCGCCCTGCTGGGCGGGGCGAAACTGGTGGTGGTGCCCGAAGAGGTTGTCCTGTCCCCAAGGGAGTTCCATGAAAGGCTTGTCGCTGAGCAGGTGACGATGCTTACGCAGACGCCGTCGGCGGTGGCTGCGCTTCCCATGGAGGACTTGGCCTCCATGACGCTGATGGTTGCCGGCGAGTCTTGCGCTCCCGAAATTGTGCATCGATGGGCACCCGGACGGCTGATGGTCAACGCGTATGGGCCGACCGAGACGACGATGGGCGTCGCATTCAGCGGGCCCTTGACGCCTGGCGCCGTGGTGCCGATCGGTTTCCCAGCGCCCTTGGCGGCGCTGTTCGTTCTGGATCCCTGGCTGCGGCCGGTGCCCGTCGGGGTCGTCGGTGAGTTGTATGTGGCCGGTCAGGGAGTGGGCGTGGGGTATGTGAGCCGCTCCGGATTAACCGCTTCGCGATTTGTTGCCTGCCCGTTTGCAGGTTCGGGATCGCGCATGTACCGCACCGGAGACCTCGTTGCCTGGGGTCCTGACGGACAGTTGCGGTACTTGGGGCGTGCCGATGAGCAGGTCAAGATTCGTGGTCATCGCATCGAGCTCGGCGAGATTCGGGCAGCACTCGCAGAGTTTGACGGGGTCGATCAGGCAGTGGTGATCGCTCGTGAGGATCGACCCGGCGACAAACGACTGGTCGGTTACGTCACCGAATCTGCTGGCACAGTGATTAACCCGGCTCAGCTGCGTGCGGAGCTGGCCAAGAGGCTTCCCGGCTATCTTGTACCAGCAGCGATAGTGGTGATCGACGCCGTGCCGTTGACGGTCAACGGAAAGCTCGATACTCGGGCTTTGCCCGAACCTGATTATAGTGCTGGCTCGTATCGAGCGCCGTCGACCCCGGCGGAGGAGCTGGTGGCTGGCATCTTCGCCCACGTCTTGGATCTGGAGCGGGTTGGTGTCGATGACTCATTCTTCGATCTCGGCGGGGACAGTCTTTTGGCGTTGCGAGTGGTGGCGGGGATCGAGACCGCACTGAGCACTCAACTGCCGGTGCGAGAGTTGTTCGAGGCACCCACGGTGGCCCAGCTCGCGCCACGTATCCATCAAGGCTCACGTGGACTGCCGGCCTTGGTGCCGGTCCAGCGTCCGGCAGTGGTTCCGTTGTCCTATGCGCAGCAGCGTCTCTGGTTCCTCGACCAGTTGCAAGGACCTTCCCCGGTGTACAACCTGCCTGCGGCGTACGCGATTCGCGGTGCAGTACAGGAGGATGCGCTGCACGCGGCCTTCGTTGATGTGGTGACCCGACACGAGTCGCTGCGGACGGTGCTCCCCTCTGTCGACGGAGTACCTCGACAGGTGGTGGTACCTCCGGAGGATATCGACATCGCCTGGCGTGTCGTCGACGCCCGACAATGGTCGACGCGTCAACGGGACGAAGCCATCATGGCGGAACTACGCCATCCCTTTGATCTGAGATCCGAAATTCCTTTCAGGGCAGCATTGTTCAGAGCGGCCGACGACGACCATGTACTGGTGTCCGTGGTGCACCACATCGCTGGCGATGGTTGGTCGATCGCCCCCATGATGCGGGATCTGGGACTGGCGTACGCAAGTCGATGCAACGGAGTTCCGCCGAATTGGGCTCCGCTACCCGTGCAGTACATCGACTACACCCTGTGGCAGCGTGAGCAGTTGGGCGAACTCTCTGACCCTGACAGTCGTATCGCCAACCAGTTGGCCTACTGGATGCAGACCTTAGGTGGTCTGCCGGAGCGCTTGGAGTTGCCCACCGATCGTCCATACCCACCGGTCGCCGACTACCACGGCTCCAGCATCGACGTCTCATGGTCCCCCGAGTTGCAGCAGCAGGTGGCGAGGTTGGCACGGGAGCACGGTGCGACGAGTTTCATGGTGGTGCAGGCGGCATTGACGGCCCTGCTTTCCAAGCTCAGTGCCAGCTCGGATGTGGCAGTCGGCTTCCCGATCGCGGGTAGGCGCGATCCAGCACTGGACGAGCTGGTGGGGTTCTTCGTCAACACCTTGGTGTTGCGGGTTGATTTGTCCGCAGATCCCACGGTGGCGGACTTCTTGAGGCAGGTGAGCCAGCGCAGCCTGGCGGCATTCGAACATCAGGATGTACCGTTTGAGGTGCTGGTGGATCGACTCAACCCGGCCCGTAGTCGTGTGCACCATCCTTTGGTGCAGGTGATGCTGGCATGGCAGAATCTGGCAGCGAACCCCACTGTGGAGTCCGCGCTTGGTTCCGTCGATGCCACACCACTGGTTGCTGACATTCATGTTGCACGTATGGATCTGACGTTCGCATTGTCTGAACGGTGGGATGAGACAGGGCAGGCGGCCGGGATAGCCGGGACGGTTGAATTTCGCACTGACGTCTACGACTTCGCCACTGTGGAGTCGATGATTGCGCGTCTCGAGAGAGTATTGAGCGCGATGGCCGCGGATCCGGAGCAGACGGTGTCATCGATCGGTCTACTCGATTCGCAAGACCTTGCCCAACTGGAGAAGTGGGGCAACCGAGCCGTTCTGACCGAATGCGCCTCGTCCTCATGGTCGGTCCCGGGGTTGTTCGCCGAGCGGGTCGGGCGTTCGCCTGGAGCGGTCGCGATCAGTGACCGGGGCCGAACCTTGACGTACCTGGAGTTGGATGAGGAATCGAATCGCCTGGCGCGCTTTTTGGTTGAGTGCGGCGCGGCACCAGGTCAGTGCGTGGCGGTGCTGCTGGAGCGCTCGCTTGAGGCGATCGTGTCGATCCTGGCAGTGCTTAAGAGCGGTGCGGCCTATCTGCCGATCGATCCGGCAGTACCGGATGCGCGCCTCGAATTCATGATGGTAGATGCCGCCCCCGTCGCCGCAGTGACGACCGCCCGCCTGGGCGAGCGACTCGGTGGTACCGACCTCGTGACTGTGGACATTGACGATCCACGTATCGCGACACAGCAAAACTCCGGCGTGCCTGCCCCCGCAGCCGATGATCTCGCGTACATCATCTACACCTCCGGAACCACCGGAACCCCCAAGGGCGTGGGCATCACACATCGGAATGTCACCCAGTTGATCACGTCGGTGGACCCCGCTTTCGCAGGTCCGGAGAACGTGTGGACGCAATGGCATTCGTTGGTGTTCGACGTCTCCGTCTGGGACATCTTCGGAGCGCTCCTGCACGGTGGTCGCTTGGTCGTGGTGTCGGACGCAACAGCACACTCACCCCGAGATTTCCATGCTCTCCTGGCAGATGAGCAGGTCACGATTTTGAGCCAGACACCCTCGGCGGCAGGGACATTACAGCTCGACGGCGTTGGATCGATGGCATTGGTAGTAGCCGGAGAGGCCTGCCCACTCGAATTGGTCGATCGTTGGGCTGGCGATCACGTGGTGATCAACGCCTATGGTCCGACGGAGACCACTGTGTACGCGACGATCAGTGCTCCGTTGGTGGCGGGGCAGGGTGTGGTGCCGATTGGGTTTCCGGTGCCGGGGGCGGCGTTGTTCGTGCTGGATCGGTGGTTGCGTCCGGTGCCGGCGGGGGTGGTTGGTGAGTTGTATGTGGCGGGCCGTGGTGTCGGGGTGGGTTATGTCCGTCGACCGGGGTTGACTGCGTCTCGGTTTGTGGCGTGTCCGTTCTCGGCAGGTGTGCGGATGTATCGGACTGGGGATTTGGTGCGTTGGGGTGCTGATGGACAGTTGCAGTACTTGGGGCGTGCTGATGAGCAGGTCAAGATTCGTGGTTACCGCATTGAATTGGGTGAGATCCAGGCTGCGTTGAGTGAGCTCGATGATGTGGAGCAGGCCGCGGTGGTGATGCGTGAGGACCGGCCTGGGGATAAGCGTCTGGTCGGGTACATCGTCGGTAGCGGTGATCCGGTAGTTGTTCGTGCGCAGTTGGCGGAGCGGTTGCCGGGCTACATGGTTCCTGCGGCGATCGTGGTGTTGGAGGCGTTGCCGTTGACGGTCAACGGCAAGCTCGACAAGCGTGCGTTGCCGGTGCCGGATTATGCCGACACCGGCAGGTACCGTGCGCCGTCGAACGCTGTTGAGGAGATTGTGGCCGGCATCTATTCCGAGGTGTTGGGGTTGGAGCGGGTCGGGGTGGATGATTCGTTCTTCGACTTGGGTGGAGATTCGCTGACCGCGATGAAGGTCATCGCAAAGGTCAACGAGGCCCTGAACACCGACTTGGCTGTCAGCGTCCTCTTCGACCGTCCGACGATCGTGGAACTTGTACCCTGTGCCGAGTCAGCCCCGTCCGGACGGTGCCCTTTGACGCCGGTGGAACGTCCCGCTGTCGTTCCGTTGTCGTACGGCCAGCAGCGGTTGTGGGTTCTGGAGCAGGTGCAGGGACCCTCGCCGGTGTACAACCTGCCCAGCGCATATCGGGTGAGCGGCCCACTGGACATCGCCGCGCTGGAAGCGGCGCTAGGTGATGTGATCGCACGTCATGAATCGATGCGCACGGTATTCCCGGCGGTCGCCGGGGAGCCACGCCAGGTGGTCGTGCCAATCGAGGAGGTCGACGCGAGATTGGAGGTGGTCGACGCCCGAGGCTGGTCGCCAGCGCGACTCAAGAACGCGATGGACAAAGTGATCAGTCACAGCTTCCATCTGGCCACCGAGATTCCGGTGCGAGGCACGCTGATGAAGGTCGCGAACGACGAGCATGCACTGGTGGCGGTGGTTCATCACATTGCCGCAGACGGTTGGTCGATCGCCCCGTTGGCGCGTGATCTCGCGACCGCGTACGAAAGTCGGATTGGGGGGCGGCCACCGGAGTGGACGCCGCTGCCCGTGCAGTATGTGGATTACACGTTGTGGCAGCGACGACTTTTGGGGGATCTGGACGATCCTGATAGTCGAATCAGCAGGCAATTGGCCTATTGGGACGACGCTCTGGCCGGATTGCCGGAGCAGTTGAACCTGCCCACAGACCGCCCATACCCGGCGGTGGCGGACTATCGTGGCGCGACACTCGCCGTGAGCTGGCCTCCGGAGATGCAGCAGCAGGTGGCGAAGGCCGCCAGGGAGCACAACGCGACCAGCTTCATGGTGGTGCAGGCTGCCCTCGTCGTGTTGTTGGCGAAGCTCTGCGCGAGTTCGGACGTTGCCGTAGGGATCGCAACGGCAGGACGGTCTGATCCTGCACTGGAGGACCTGGTGGGGTTCTTCGTCAACACGCTGGTTGTACGCGCGGATCTGTCCGGGGATCCCACGGCGGCAGAGGTGCTGAGTCAGGTACGTCAGCGCGGTCTGGCAGCTCTTGAGAATCAGGATGTGCCGTTCGAGGTGTTGGTGGATAGACTCAACCCGACTCGCAGCCTCGCCCGCCACCCGCTTATCCAAGTGATGCTGGCTTGGCAGGCACCGACCGTCCTCCAGGAAAAAACCGGCGGGGAACCGGCCACGGCTACGAGCAGTCTCGAGGTCACTCCACTGCCCGCTGATACGCGGTCGGCCCGAATGGATCTGGTCTTCTCGATGCACGAGTCCTTCACCGCAAATGGTGACTTCGACGGCATTGAAGGGTCGGTGGAGTTCCGTACGGATGTTTTCGATGTGTCCACGATTGAAGTTATGGTCGGGCGATTGCGGCGGGTGTTGGAGGCGCTCACGAGCGATCCAGGTCGGCGTGTGTCGTTGGTGGATGTGCTTGACGCTGATGAGCGCGCGCGTCTTGATGTGGTGAGCAATCGTGCGGTGCTGAGTGAGTCCTGTGTGAAGGTGTCGATTCCGGAGGGGTTCGCGGCGCAGGTGGTTCGGGTGCCGGATGCGGTGGCGGTCAGTTGTGCGGGGCGGTCGTTGACGTATCTGGAGTTGGATGAGGCGTCGAATCGGTTGGCGCACTTGTTGGTTGAGTGTGGCGCGGGTCCTGGTCAGTGTGTGGCGTTGTTGTTGAACCGCTCGATCGAGGCGGTGGTGGCGATCCTTGGAGTGCTCAAGTCGGGTGCGGCCTATCTTCCTATCGATCCGTCGCACCCCGATGCTCGGGTGGAGTTCATGCTGGCCGACGCCGAACCACTGGTCGCGGTCAGCGTGGCGGAGTTGGGCGGACGGTTGCAGGGCCGCGGGGTATCGGTCATCGACGTCGACGATCCCTGGATCGAAGACCTGCCGGTCACTGCGGTGCAGGGCGGGCCCCGTCCCGATGACATCGCTCACCTGATCTACACCTCGGGCACCACCGGAACCCCCAAAGGAGTGGCGGTTACCCACGCGAACGTGACCAGACTCTTCGATGGGCTGGACGTGGGTGTGGCGATGGCACCGGGGCAAGTGTGGGCTCAGTGTGCATCGTTGGCCTTCGACTACTCCGTGTGGGAGATTTGGGGTGCCCTGCTGCACGGTGCCGAGTTGATGGTGGTGCCTGATGAGCTGACTCGGTCCCCGGGGGATCTTCACGCCCTGTTGGTGTCCGAGCAGGTCACCGTTCTGAGCCAGACGCCCTCGGCGGTGGGGGTGCTCTCGCCGGAGGGGTTAGAGCGTGCGACGCTGATGGTGGCTGCTGAACCATGCCCAGCTGAGGTGGTGGACAAGTGGGCTCCGGGCAGAGTGATGATCAATGGTTATGGTCCGACGGAGACCACTGTGTACGCGACGATCAGTGCTCCGTTGGTGGCGGGGCAGGGTGTGGTGCCGATTGGGTTTCCGGTGCCGGGGGCGGCGTTGTTCGTGCTGGATCGGTGGTTGCGTCCGGTGCCGGCGGGGGTGGTTGGTGAGTTGTATGTGGCGGGCCGTGGTGTCGGGGTGGGTTATGTCCGTCGACCGGGGTTGACTGCGTCTCGGTTTGTGGCGTGTCCGTTCTCGGCAGGTGTGCGGATGTATCGGACTGGGGATTTGGTGCGTTGGGGTGCTGATGGACAGTTGCAGTACTTGGGGCGTGCTGATGAGCAGGTCAAGATTCGTGGTTACCGCATTGAATTGGGTGAGATCCAGGCTGCGTTGAGTGAGCTCGATGATGTGGAGCAGGCCGCGGTGGTGATGCGTGAGGACCGGCCTGGGGATAAGCGTCTGGTCGGGTACATCGTCGGTAGCGGTGATCCGGTAGTTGTTCGTGCGCAGTTGGCGGAGCGGTTGCCGGGCTACATGGTTCCTGCGGCGATCGTGGTGTTGGAGGCGTTGCCGTTGACGGTCAACGGCAAGCTCGACAAGCGTGCGTTGCCGGTGCCGGATTATGCCGACACCGGCAGGTACCGTGCGCCGTCGAACGCTGTTGAGGAGATTGTGGCCGGCATCTATGCCGAGGTGTTGGGGTTGGAGCGGGTCGGGGTGGATGATTCGTTCTTCGACTTGGGTGGAGATTCGCTGACCGCGATGAAGGTCATCGCAAAGGTCAACGAGGCCCTCGACATGGATCTTGCCGTGCGCACCATCCTCGACGCCCCCTCAGTGAGCGGCCTCTGTCAGCGAATCCATCGGCAGGTCCATGGGCCGAGTTTCGCATCGGTGCATGGCCGTGACGCCGTCGAAGTGCACGCTGCAGATCTGACTCTGGACAAGTTCATCGATGCCCAGACACTCGCGAGCGCTCCGGCGCTGCCGGGACCAGTCAGTTGCGTGCGAACGGTGCTGCTGAGCGGAGCCACCGGTTTCCTCGGACGACATCTGCTGCTGGAGTGGCTGGAGCGGGTCGCGCGGGTCGATGGGGCTGTAATCTGCCTGATAAGAGCAGAATCCGCCGACGACGGACGTGTTCGACTGAACAAGACGTTCGAGAGCGACCCCGAACTGCTGCGACATTTCCAAGCCCTCGCTGCCGACCATCTAGAGGTGGTTGCCGGCGACAAGGGGGATGCCAAGTTGGGGTTGGATCCGGTCACCTGGCAACGCCTGGCGGACAGCGTGGATCTGATCGTTGATCCGGCAGCGCTGGTCAGCAGTGTCCTGCCCTACAGTGAACTGTTCGGACCCAATGTGGTGGGCACTGCCGAGTTGATTCGCTTGGCCATCACCGGACGGCTGAAGCCCTACAACTACGTGTCGACCGCCAACGTGGGAGCCGGGGTCAATCCCTCGAAATTCAACGAAGACATCGATATTCGGGAGGCCAGCCCTACCCGAGTGAATGACGGCAGGTACGTCAACGGATATGGGAACAGCAAGTGGGCTGGTGAAGTGCTGCTGCGGGAGGCGAACGATTTGTGTGGGCTTCCTGTCTCTGTCTTCCGTTGCGATATGCTTTTGGCCTGCAGCAACTACGTGGGCCAACTCAACTTGTCAGACATGTTCACGCGGATGGTCCTCAGCCTGGCCAGCACAGGCATCGCCCCTCGTTCCTTCTTTAAGCTTGACGCCGACGGGAACCGTCAGCGTACTCACTTCGATGGCTTACCAGTAGATTTCGTAGCCCAGGCTGTTGCTGCGTTGGGCGCCAAGGCCATGGACGGGTTCCAGACCTACCATGTGATGAACCCGCACGACGACGGTATCGGCCTCGATGAATACGTGGATTGGATCATCGACGCCGGGTGGCCCATTGAGCGTATCGACGACTATGGCGAGTGGTTGGTGCGGTTCCAGACGGCCCTACGGGAACTGCCGGCCCGGCAGCGTCAGCATTCTGTGCTGGAAGTCGTGGAGATGCAGATGGAGTTGCATGACGTCCGTGGCCTGCAGCCTGCCGCCCCAACCAACTCGTCCATCGCGCCAGCTGACAGGTTCCGTGCTGCCGTTCAAGAGGCTGAAATTGGTCCCACCAACGACATTCCGCACGTCACGTCCGAGATCATCAGGAAGTACGTCACCGACTTGCAGGTACTTGGTCTGCTCTAGGGCGCTCTGAACCGAGGTCTCTGGCTCCCGGCGTGCCGAATGTCAGGTTGCATACTCAGAGACATGTGCCGTTGAGTGAGAATTGCTGCAACGTCCTCAGAAGGTCTTGCCTGAGAGCGTCCTTGGAGTTCGGGTGAGCTGGTAGGTATGACACCAGTGACAAGAACACCCTCCCCTGCGCTGTTCCCGACAACACTGTTTGGACTCCGCCGCATCGCTGCACAGCGTCCTCCATCGGCCCAAAATAGCAGAGCCTCAAGGCGAATAGGTCGGCGTCGGTACCATCAGGACGGGCCGCGGCTGCGTCGACGGCACCAACGTTGGAGCCGCTGATGAGGTTGAACTGGGCCCCGGTGACTGCATCGCCAGCAGCTTTGAGCAGGCGCTGAGGTGACAGCGGAACCAGAGCATTGGTTGCGCGTTCAAGGTCGGCCAACTCGGCGTGGTCGCTCAAGGCCTGCTTTACGGCAACCCGAACTTCGGACAGGTCCGTTGTGACGCGCGTGGGGTCGACTTTGACTCCAACCCCGCCGATCGCGTTCGCGCGGGTGTCTCCCGGGATGCGTTCATTCACAGGCACAAGCACAACGACGGAACCGTCTGCGGCGACCCGTCCGGCGCGCTGCGCGAGACAGGACGAAACCCCGACTAGGAGCGAATTGTTGGTGCCACCCAGAGACTGAGCCCGTGTCGTCCACTCATCGGCATCGACGAAAACAGTGACCACTGGTGCGGCTGAGGATTCGGTGGCTGACTTCTGCAGCGCTGGACGTTTTAGGTCGGGTCGAGGACTGGACTTGGCTTGCTCCCGGTTACGCCGGGCCAGGCGGGTGGCGGCCGCGAAGCCGCGGCACACAGCAGGAATGTCCCGAATCGATTGAACCGCATCCTCGTGAAGTGCGCGCCAGCGTCCGCGCGATGCCGCTGGGGGCCACGAGACAGCGGCATCGCGTCCAAGCGCAGCATCAGCTATCGCCTCACAAAGTCCGACACCATCGGTGAGGCAGTGTGAAATAACGAGACTCACACCAGCACCCCCGCCGCTGAACGGCAGTACTGCGAGATGCCATTCTGGTCCGCTTTCACAGCTGATTGGGGTCCTGGCCTGCTCTTCGAGCCAGTCCTCAAGTGCTTCTCGAGGACGCGGTGCGGCCATCTCGATGTCCAATGCACGATCGGGAGCCACCCACCGGTGGCGTCCGAATCCCAGCGATGATTGCTCGATGCGGCGAGACAATCGACCCTGCTGCAGATGGTCGCGGAACCGTTGCAGATTGCCGGCGTTGATCGGATGGCTGTACACCCAGGTGCACTGGAGCACAGTGCTCGAACCAGATGCCCGCGGTATGTCGAATGCCGCCTGGTCAAGTACATCCAGGACGTTGCTCACCGATTCATGATTTGAGCGCATAGCGATTGACCCCCCGATTGCGCCGAGATAGTAGCTGTTGAGAATGACTTGGTAAGTCTCTTAGCTTGTCCTGTGCCCGACCACTAACTGCCGACCCCCTGGACAATCAGGGAGACTCCGACCACCACCAGGATGGCTGCCATGAACTTCCGGTGGTGGATTACGGTCCAGTCATGGAGTCTCTCCAATGCGGCCTGAGTTTTGTGGGGCACAGCCAGATGAGACAGGAGGATGACCTCTTCCACGGTGAGCACCGCGATGACGAACACGACGGCCGCGCCCAACTGCATACCGATGGCCGCACCCGATGTGACGATCAGGGCCAGCGCCAGAAGGACTCCATCCGCTGGCACCACCATCAACCCGATGACGCCCGAAATCCACGGTGATCCGTTCCGCCACGCTTCACGTGCGCGACGCGCAAATCGCTGGCTGTTGGAGTCAGATTCGGGCTCGGTATCAGCCGCTGCGCTCACCAGGCGAGAGAGCACCGGCAGAGTCGACGGATCCAACGTCCGCGTCGAAGTGCTGGTATCGCGTCGACGCCGCTCCGTCACTGGCTCATCGGCATCCGATTGCGGAGCCTGTGAAGGCCTCCGCAGGCACATCAGGGCGGCTGCGACGATCACCAGCACCCCCAGGCCGACCAGTAGCCGCTGTACCAGCGTGCTTGGGCCTGAGTTCATCAACCCCTCCGCCACCGACTTCGACGTTGGTGTCGCGTGGAACACGACCAATGGGACGAGCAGGAATGCCATGCCTGCCAATAGAGTGCCGAGCCAGTACGCCAGCAGGTTCTGCATGGGGCGTGGTCGCGACAACACCAGCAGAATCAGTCCGAGGCGCACGGGGTTGATGGTGAGCGCCAGCGCCAGTACTAGCAGTGGTCCCCACATCGTGCCGTCAGCCTTCGTCCGTGGGAGCGGGGCTGGTCAGCTCTCGCCCCCCGGTTATTGGCACCCTAGTTCCGGAAAGCGCTGTAGTACAGGCCCTTTCGGCAGGCCCACATATATCGCACGACGGATGTACATTGACAGACATTGTTATGCCCCCTCATAACGAATCTGGTTCCGGCGACCAAACTCAGCTGGCCCCCTGTCCCCCCTTGGCGGCCAGCCGGCACGTGCGCCGGAGTCATGCCGTGCTTCCCCCGACTTCGACGCAGATGCCAGCCGACCTCCGTCTTTCACGGTAATTTCATGGCGCGGGGCTGTCTTGAAAACCGGGTAATCCGTCCCCGCGTATTCAGCGCCCACTTAATGCGACGTGTGTCCAAGCAGGGCGCAGCTGCGCCCATCTGCGAAAACCTCTCATTGGAAGCCGTGTGGCGCGTCTGTGTACCTGCGTCATCTGAGCCGGTCAACAGAGGGCAAGGGACTGCCCCCGGTTTGGTTGACTCCTGACCTGTGAGGATTCGTCCTTGCTGGAAGGATCGATCTCGTGCCAACACCGTTTCCTGCCGAGTTCCGTGCCGACGTCATCGCCGTGGCCCGCAAGGGCGAGGCGCCGTTGCGCCAGATCGCGAAGGACTTCGGCATCTCGGAGGCCTGCCTGCACCGTTGGCTTAAAATCGCCGACCGCGAGGATGGCCGCGGCCAAACCTCGTCACCGGCCAATGCCGACGAGTTGGCTGCGCAGCTGCGCGAGGCGCACAAGCGGATCAAACTCCTCGAGCAGGAAGCGGAAGTGATGCGCCGCGCGGTCGGCTATCTGTCCCGGGATGCCAACCCAAAATGATGTACCCGCTGGTCCTCGACCTTGCCGCTGACGGCGTGCCCGTCACGGTGACCTGCCGGGTCCTGGGATTCTCCACCCAGGCGTTCTACAAGTGGCGCAAAGCACCCCTGACGCAGCGCGATTGGGACGACGCGCACCTGATCAACGCCGCCCGCGACATCCACACTGATGATCCGGCCTTCGGATACCGGTTCATCGCCGACGAACTTCCTCGGCGCGGGATCACGGCCGGCGAGAACCGGGTCGCGCGGTTGTGTTCCCAGGAGCGCATCTGGTCGATCTTCGCCAAGAAGCGTGGACTGAACCGTCGATCCGGCCCACCGGTGCACGACGACCTCGTGCAACGCCAGTTCAGCGCCGAGGCCGCCGATCAGGTCTGGCTCGCCGATATCACCGAGCACCGCACCGACGAGGGCAAGCTCTACCTCTGCGCCATCAAGGACGTGTTCTCCAACCGGATCGTGGGTTACTCGATCGACTCTCGCATGAAGTCCATGTTGGCCGTGGCTGCCCTGGACCACGCGGTGGCTCTGCGCTCACCGGTCGACACGATCGTCCACTCCGACAGGGGCAGCCAGTTTCGATCGCGAAAGTTCGTTCATGCGCTGTCACACAATGGGTTACACGGATCAATGGGCCGCGTCGGTGCCTGCGGAGACAACGCGGCCATGGAGTCGTTCTTCGCCCTCCTGCAACGCAATGTTCTCGACCGGCAACGCTGGACAACCCGAGCTGAGCTACGCCTGGCAATCGTGACCTGGATCGAACGGACCTACCACCGACGCCGGCGCCAACGCGCACTCGGCAGACTCACCCCGATAGAGTTCGAACTGCTCCACACACCAGTCGCAACCGCGGCCTGAAATTCACACCCCGCGAGTCAACTAAACCCGGGGCAGTCCTGGGGTTGACCCCTGATGGTGGACACCTGACTGGTGGGACTGCTGGTCCCACGGGAAGGATGTCCGTATGTCGGGCAAGCGGAAGAAGTACACCCCGGAGTTTCGGGAGCAGGCGGCCCGCTTGGTGATCGAGACGGGCCGGCCGATCGCGCATGTGGCCGCGGAGATCGGTGTGGGTGAGCAGTTGCTGGGGCGCTGGGTGCGGGTGGCCCGCGAGGCCGCTGGCGCAGGCGATAATGGTGCGGTGCTTGATTCTGATGAGCGTGCCGAGTTGGAGCGGCTGCGCAAGGAGAACGCTGAATTGCGTTTGGACCGGCAGTTTTTGAAAAAAGCCGCGGCCTTCTTTGCCTCCGAACAGAACCAGTAGAGGCCTACGGTCTGATCGAGGCGGAGAAGGCCAATTACGCGATCACCCGGATGTGCGAGCTGCTGGACGTGTCGCGGTCGGGGTTTTACAAATGGCGCAAGTCCCAGGCCGCGGGACCGTCGCCGGCGGCGCGGCGTCGTGCCGAGTTGGATGTCAAGGTCGCGGCCTTGCATGAGGCCTCCGATGGGGTCTATGGGGCGCCGCGCATCCTGGCCGACCTGCGCGATGCCGGCGAGACCGTGTCACGCAAGACGGTGGCTGCCTCGCTGCGCCGTCAGGGTCTGGCCGGGATCAGCCCACGTACGTTCGCCCCGGTAACCACCGTGGTGGATCTGGACGCGCCGCCGATCCCTGACCTGGTCAAACGTCGATTCGATACAGGCCGTCTGGATGGGGTGTGGACCAGCGACATCACCTATCTGCGCACCGGTGAGGGCTGGTTGTACCTGTGCGCCGTGCGTGACGGCTGCAGCCGGCGGGTGATCGGCTGGGCCATCGATGAGCACCTGCATACCGACCTGGTCGAGGACGCGGTGGCGATGGCGGTGGCCATGCGCGGCGAGTTGGCCGCGCAGGTGGTGTTCCATGCTGACCGCGGATGTCAGTACACCAGTGCGCAGTTGGCACGGTTCGCCCGCAAGCATGATCTGGCCCGCTCGGTGGGCCGCACCGGGGTGTGTTGGGATAATGCTCAGCAGGAATCATTCTGGGCCACAATGAAAGTCGAGTTCTACGACCGCTACTTGTGGCCCACCAAAGCAGCCGCTAAGCTCGCCGTCGGCGACTGGATCGAACGGGTCTACAACCGCCGACGGCGCCACTCTTCGATCGGGATGATCACCCCGGTCGAGTACGAGAACCGGATCACTCAGACGGCACAAGCCGCCTGACCGAGTGTCCACCCAATGGGGTCAAGCCCAGTCCCCAAACGGCCGAACGTGGGTTGATGTGGTTGGTGAAGCTCCGGGAAGGGACTGACGGGCCCTGCCGTCGCCGTGCCGGACCAACGTCAGAGAACGTCAAGAGCGGCCGACAACAACAGACAGATCGGCGCCCATCCCCACAACTTCCTGTGCTGACACCGGGCTAGGTTCGGATGTGCCAGAACCCTCGGCAACCGTGGAAATGGCTGGCGGGGAGTGCATAACCGCGAGTGGTACCACCAGGCAAAACAGTCCCGAGACGAGAGTTCCAATCCGATACGCCACTAGATTCTGCATTGGTCGGGGGCTGATCGCGCTCATCGAACGTCCCCGGGTGTGCTCGCCGAAATTCCTCACCTGTGAGCACCGGTCAGTGTAGGGGTTGACGGGTTCCTGTTGCGGCTCGACGGAGGTTTTCGGCGGCGGCGTGGTGGTCGCGTAGCCGGTAGGACTCGCCGTCGAGGTTGATGACCACTGACCGGTGTAGGAGGCGGTCGAGCATGGCGGCGGCGACGGTGGTGTCACCGAGCACTTCGCCCCAGGCGCCGACCCCGCGGTTGGTGGTGATCACGATGCTGGTCTTCAAATAGCGTTGGGATACAACTTGAAACAACGCCGAGGCGGCCTCGGCGGGTAGTGGCAGGTAGCCCAGTTCATCGATCACCAGCAGTGTCGGGCCGGCGTAGAACCGCATGGTGGTGGCCCAGCGTCCCTCGATGGCGGCGCGGTGGCAGCGTGCGGCCAGGTCGGCGGCGGTGGTGAAGTAGGTCCGATATCCAGCATGTGCTGCAGCCCTTGCCAATCCAACCGAGAGGTGCGTCTTTCCTGTCCCCGGCGGTCCGATCAGTAGAACGTTGGTGGCCGATTCGAGATAGCGGCAGGTGCCCAGTTCGTCGATCAGTGCGCGGTCGATGCCGGCGGCGGCGTCGACATCGAAATCGGCGAGGGTAGCGGGGGTGGGCAGGCTGGCGAACCGTAACCTTCCTGCGAGGCGGCGGGCGGTGCTGGCATCGACTTCCACGGCCAGCAGCCGCTCCAGGGCCACTGTGAGTGACAGGCCTTCGGCGGCGGCCTGGTCGAGTATTGACGGCAGGGCCTCGGCGGCAGCGGCGAGTTTGAGCTCGGCCAGGTGTGACCGTAGCTGCTGATAGCGGCTCGCCGCGGCCGCCGGTGTCTCGGTGGTGGTGCCGGTGGTGGTTTTAGGTGTGCGTGGGGTGGGGGTCATTGCAGGGTCCTTTTCTGGGCGGCCCGCTCGTAGGCGGACAGGTCGATGACAGTGGAATCGGTTGATGGCGTGGTTGATTCGGCTGAATTGGCGGTGTTGTCGCGGAGTGCAAGGAGTTGCGCGGCAGCGGTTTTGGCGGCCGGGCCGGGTGGGATGCGTTCCTTGCGGCGGTGTGGTCGTCCGGTGTTAGCGGTGGCCATCGCCGCGGTGTCCAGGGCGATGATGTGGCCGCTGTCGCGGACCATCACACCGAGCCCGTCTGCAGCCATGCGGTGCCGGGCGATCACGATCCCACTGGTGGTGGCGATGTCGCAGAACTGGCCGCCGATTGGGTGGCTGATCGTCACCTGCGCGGCAGCCAGCTCCGGTGGCACCGAGTACCGGTTGCCTCGGTAGGACACCAACGCTTGGCGCGAGGCGGTCCGGGACTGCGACACGATCACCGGATACGGCGTCGCCGGCACCGGCGTCAGCGGCTCGGCCTTGGCGACTACGGCGACCGAGGATCGCCCGTCAGCGG
The DNA here is from genome assembly GCF_963378085.1 of Mycolicibacterium sp. MU0050. Lineage (GTDB taxonomy): Bacteria > Actinomycetota > Actinomycetes > Mycobacteriales > Mycobacteriaceae > Mycobacterium > Mycobacterium wendilense. The sequence continues at coordinate 495,940 of NZ_OY726395.1, forward strand.
TGGCACGGATGCGGGTGTCACCGCGCACGCGGGCGAAACGATCCACACTGGCTTGGGCCTGTTCAACGGTCACCTCGTCAGCCAGGGTCCGCCACCAGCGTTGCGCGGCAGTGTGATTGACCTTCTCCACCACGCCTTTGCGGTTACCGCGCCGCGGCGGGCAGATCGCCACCGCGACCCCGTAATGTTTGGCGACCCCGGCAAACGATGCGGTGACTCGGCCTGAGCCGGGATCGCAGACGGTGGCCATCCGGTCGAACCGCCACACCCTGCTCAGTCCACCCAGGCCGCGGCAGATCGTGTCGATGGCGGCGACCAGGTGAGGTTGATCCATCGACGGTGAGAGCACTGCGCGCCACTTCCCGGAATGTGCCAGCGAGCCGACCAACAGGAACGCCTTCTTGCCCCATCCCCACGAATCGGGTGGACCGGGCAATTCCAGCCAGTCCCACTGGGTTTCCTCACCCGGCGGGTGCGCAATGATGGCGTTGGGCCGGTCGGTGGCGGTGCGACACGCTTGGCAGTCCGGCCGCAACCCTCGGGTGCGGATGTTGCGGGTCAGGCTCTGATACGACAGCCCGAAGCCCAGGTCTTCGAGTTCGTCGTAGAGGGTGCGGGCCCACAAGTGCGGGTCCTCGACCAACCGGGCGGTGACGTAGTCGATGAACGGGTCGAATGCGTCCGGCCCCGGCCTGGCCCGCACTCCGGGCTCGGCGTCGCCGGCCAGATACTTGCGGACCGTTTTGCGGTCGAAGCCGGTGTGACGGGCGATCGCAGAGATCGACCAACCACGTTTGCGTAGGGCGTGTACTTCCATGTCGTCCTCCCATGTGAGCATGAGAAAGCGGGCCTCCTTCGACTGGAGCTACTGGCGTCAGACACCAGCAGCATCGAGGGAGGCCCGCCCTTCTCGGCGGAGCCACACGGGTGGGGAATTTCAATGAGCGTCAGTGGGGAATTTCAGTGAGCGCGGTCAGGGCGGGACAACACCAAGAGCATCATCCCGATCCCCAGCGGATTGACCGTCAGCAAGAGCGCCAGCGCTACTGGTGAACCCCACATAAGACGTCAGCCCGTTGCTGCGGGTACCAGCTTCTCGCACAACTGGTTCGCCAAATCTTGAATGGTGGTGAGGCCCGTAGCCGAGAGGCGAACCCCGGTCTCGGCCTCGATACGCGTGCGCAGTTCCAGCGCGCTCAGTGAGTCGATGCCGTATTCCGAGAGCGGTCGGTTCGGATCGACACTTCGGCGCAAGATCAACCCGACTTGGTCGGCGATCAAGTGCTGAATCCGGGCGGGCCACTCTTCAGGTGGCAGGGCGTCGAGTTCGGACCTGAACTTGTTGGTGCCCGCGGAGTGCCGGCCGTTGGAACGGAAGGCTTCGGCGAATGCGCTTCGTTCGGCGAACTCCGTCAGCCACGGAGCGTCAGCGATCGGCGCGTACCCAGTGTAGGTCCGGTCGTGACGAAGCAGAACCTCGAAGGCGTACGCGCCCTCCTCGGGGGCGATGGCTACGCCGGTGCGTTCCGCCAGGGCGGTGCCGCGGCCGATCTCCCCCCAAGCCCCCCACGCAATGGTGGTGGCGGGCAAACCCTGGGAGCGCCGCCACCAGCTGAACGCGTCGAGCCAGCTGTTGGCTGCGGCGTAGGCGCCTTGCCCTGGTGACCCCACCAGGGCTGCGGCCGAGGAGAACGAGCAGAACCAGTCCAACGGCTGGTCGGCGGTGGCCTCGTGGAGGTTCCATGCGCCGTGCACTTTGGGCGTCCAATCCCGGTCGATCAGGTCATCGGTGATATTGGTCAGTGCGGCATCCTCGATCACCCCCGCCGCGTGCAGCACTCCCCGTAGGGGCAACCCGCTGGCAGTCGCGGTCATCACCAGGCGGTGTGCGGTGGCGGGGTCGGCGATATCCCCGCATTCCACGACTACATCGGCACCGGCGGCACGGAGACGTTCGAGCTTTTCTTGCGCTGCCGGCGTCGGCCGCGAACGCGACGACAAGACGATCCGTCCGCATCCGGCGGCGACCATTCTTTCGGCCAGGAAGAAGCCCAGACCGCCGAGTCCGCCGGTGATGAGGTATGCGCCATCGCGGCGAAACACCGGGACTTCGGCCGGTGGCACCACCAGGCGGCTGGCACCGATATGCGGGATCTCGAGCACGAGCTTGCCGGTGTGCTGCGCCCCGCCCATCATCCGAATTGCGCTGGCGGCGTCAGTAAGTGGGAGAGCGGTGACCTCCGGCATCGGCAACCCGCCGGCGGCCGCCAACTGATAGACCGTGGACAACAAGTTGCGGAGCCGCTGCGGATGACTCACCGACATCAACGCCAGGTCGACGGCGAAAAACGACAAGTTGCGCCGGAACGGGAATAGGCCCAAATGGGTGTCACCGTAAATGTCGCGCTTGCCGATCTCCACGAACCGTCCACCGAACGCGAGGAGTTCGAGGCTGGCGCGTTGGGCTGCGCCGGTGACGGAATTGAGGACGATGTCGAGACCGTAGCCATCGGTGTCCGCACGGATTTGATCTGCGAAGTCGAGACTTCTCGAGTCGTAGACGTAGTGAATACCCATGTCCCGCAGCAGTTGCCGACGCTTCTCGCTGCCGGCTGTGGCGAAGATTTCCGCACCCGCGGCACGGGCGATGCCGATTGCGGCCTGTCCGACCCCGCCTGTCGCCGAATGGATCAGGACCTTGTCGCCCGTGCTGATCCTGGCCATGTCGTTGAGGCCGTAGTGCGCGGTCGCGGTGGCGATGGTCAACGCCGCAGCCTGTACATCGGTGAGACCGTCCGAAATGGTGACGGCCAGCCCGGCATCGCAGGTCAGGAACGTCCCCCACGTGCCGTCAGCGGAGATGCCTGCCACGCGGTCGCCGACCTTGTGATCGACGACGTCTGGCCCGACGGCCGTCACAACACCGGCGAAGTCGATGCCGAGTTGTGGCAGCCTGCCGTCGAAAGCGGGATAGCGGCCAAAGGCGACCAGGACGTCGGCGAAGTTGACGCTGGATGCGCTGACCGCAACCTCGATCTGCCCCGGTCCGGGCGGGACATGTTCGGAGAACACCAGTTCCAAGGATTCCAGATCGCCGGGGGTACGGACCTGTAGTCGCATTCCGTGGCACGCGTGATCGGCGATGGTGGTTCGTCGTTCGTCGGGACGAAGAGGGGCGGACGACAGTCGCGCGATGTACCAGCGGCCATTCCGCCAAGCGGTTTCGTCCTCGTCGGATTCGCTGAGTAATTGGCGCGTCAGTAGGCCGGCGTCGGTCGCCTCGTCGACATCGATCTGGGTGGCCCTCAGATGTGGGTGTTCGGTTCCGATCACCCGGATCAGCCCCCGCAACTCCGCCTGCTCCAAGTTGATCGCGTCGCCGGCCACGACACCCTCTGCGTTGCGGGTCACGACATACAGACGAGGGGGCTCCCCTTTCATATCGGCCAGTTCCCGCGCGATGTGGACCAGATGCCGGACGTGTTCTCTTCCCAATTCGGGAGACTGGTTGTCGGCGTGGCCATTCTTCATCCCCGCGAGGATCACCACACTGGCGATGTCCCCGCCACGCAGCAGGCTTCTCAGCTGCTCGGCGATGTGGTCGTGCTTGGCATCTATCGACCAGCGCAGCATGGAGCAAGGAACCCCACGGCGTTTCAGTGAATCGGCCAAGGACGCGCCAACGTCGTCGGCGTCGGCGTTGATCAATAACCAGGCTCCCGTGTCGACGTAGCCAGTTTCGGGTAACGCGCGTTGCTGCCATTCGATGGTGAGCAGCCGCTCGCTCAGCAGCCGGTCCCGGCGGGCTTCTTCGGAGCCGGCACCGATCCGAAGCCCCTGCACGGCCAACAGCACCGCACCGTCTTCGCCAAGAACCTCGATGTCGGCGTCGACCCCTGTGGTGTCGACCCCGGTGATGTGAGTCAAGCAGTACCGGGCGTTGCGGGCGGAATCGAAGATGCGCAACTTTCGGATTCCCATTGGAAGTCCCAGCGTGCTTCCGGCCTGCACAGCCGGATGCGCCTCGACGGACTGGAAGCATGCATCGAGCAGCGCGGGATGCAGGTGGTACGCATCCTGTTGCGAGCGGATCGAACGTGGGAGCGCGACCTCGGCGAACACCGTGCCGGATTGTCCGTCGCCGGTGTGCACGGCGCTCAGCCCGGTGAAGGCCGATCCGTAGTGCATACCGCGGTGGTCCATCCGGGCGCGTACCTGGGTCCCCTCTCCGCGGACGGGGTGAGCCGCGCGCAACGCTGAGATGTCCTGTGCCGGCGGTCGTTCGTCGGCTCCTTCGGTCAGTATCGCGGTGGCATGTCTGACCGCATCACCGTCGCGGTGCGTGTGAACGGCGTACTCGAGGGTCCCTGGAGCTGTGAACACCGCCGAAGAATTGACCGTGGTGTGCTCGTCCAGCAGCAGGGCTCGCTCGAAGCGCATATTTCGGATCTCAATGGTTCCGCCGAGCGCAGTCTCGGCCGCGGCGAGGGCCATCTCGCAATACGCTGCTCCCGGAAGCACTGCCACATCGCGAATCTGGTGGTCTGCCAGCCAGGGCTGGGCCGCGGTGCCGAGGTCGTTCTCCCACTCGTGCCGCTCGGGTTCCTCCTGTAGGTGTACGTGAGAGCCCAGCAGTGGGTGTACCGCGATGGTGCAGCCACCGTGGAGGGGTGATTCCTGGCGTTCTCGGCTCAACCACAGCCGGTGGTGTGTCCACGTCGGTAGCGGCGCGTCGACCAAGAGTCCGCTCGGGTGGGACACCGAGAAGTCGACCGGGGCGCCGGCGCAGTGCAGATCGGCAACGAACCGCTGCAGCCCGTGGCGCAGTGGTTGGTCGCGGCGCATCGGCGCGAGCGCGGCCATCGGGATGTCGCGGCTATGTGCATTCTGTTTGAGTGCGTAGGTGAGTAGCGGATGCGGGGCGAGTTCGGCGAAGACCCGGTGGCCGTCCTCCAGCGCAGCGCTCACCGCGGTGGCGAACCGCACCATCCGGCGCATATTGGTCACCCAGTAATTGGCGTCGCATACCGGTTCTTCGCGCGGATCGAACAGTGTCGCCGAATAGAACGGCACCTGCGGGGCCATCGGGGTGAGGTCGGTTAGGGCAGCACCGAGTTCATCCACGATTGGCTCAACCTGCGGCGAATGAAAAGCGACGTCGACGGGAATCACCCGAGCCGGGATTCCGCGCTGCTCCCAGCCGGAGACGAGCTGTCGAACCGACCCTGAAGTGCCGGCGATCACCGAAGAGGTCGGGGCGGCCACCACCGCGACCACCACGTCCTCGATGCCCTTGCCGGTCAGCTCCGAAAGTACCTCTTTGGCCGGCAATTCCACGGTGGCGGTGGCGCCGTCGCCGGCGATACGAGACATCAGAGCCGATCGGCGGCACACCAGTCGAACCCCGTCCTCAAGAGAAAGCGCACCGGCCACCACGGCGGCGGCCGCCTCGCCGAGGGAATGCCCGATGACGGCGCCCGGCTGTACCCCATGGGACCTCATGGTCTCGGCCAAGGCAATCTGCATGGTGAACAGCGCCGGTTGAATCTGGGGTTGGCCGGAGACCACCCGCGGCGCCGAGATCGCCTCGGTAACCGAGAAACCCGATTCACGGGCGATCAGGGGCTCGATATCCCCGACAGTCTTCGCGAAGGCAGGTTCTTCGGTGAGCAGCTCAGCCCCCATCGAGGTCCACTGTGAACCCTGCCCGGAAAACACCCACACCGAATTCCTGTCGCCATACCCGACGGCGGCGTCGTACGGGGTCTCGGGGTCGGCGGCCTCGAGCAAGGCTTCGGCGAGTTGCTCTCTCGTTCGGGCCAGGACGGCGGCGCGGACCGGCCGGTGGGTGCGGCGACGGGCCAAGGTGTAGGCCAGATCGGGTAGCTCGGCGTCATCATGTGTGGTCACCCAGTTGGCCAGCTGCGACGCCGTGTGGCGCAGAGCATCCGGAGACGTCGCGGAGAGCAGGAACATCAGGGACGGCGATGCTTCAGCAGTACGTGGTGGCCTCGCGGCGGCAGTGGGCGCCTGTTCCAGGACGGCGTGCACATTGGTACCCGACACTCCGTACGACGAGACCGCGGCTCGGCGCGGCCCGTCGCCGGTGAAGGGCCAGGAGGTGTTGGACTGGGGCACAAAAAGATTGGTCTCGATGCGCGCCATCGCCTCAGGTAGCTGATTGAAATGCAGATTCTGCGGGACGACCCCATGCTGCAGCGCGAGAACCGCTTTCATCAGCCCCAACACTCCAGCTGCGGATTGGGTATGCCCGAAGTTGGTCTTGGCGGAGGCCAACGCGCAGGGGCCGTGGCGACCGTACACCTCGGCCAAGCTCTCGTACTCGATGGGATCGCCGGTCGGGGTGCCCGTACCGTGCGTCTCGATCATGCCGACAGTGGCCGGATCCACTCCGGCAGCTGCCAGCGCCTCCCGGTAGGCGGCGACCTGTGCGTCGCGAGATGGCGTGGCGATGTTGACGGTTCGGCCATCCTGATTACTGGCAGTCCCTCGCACGACGGCCAGTATCCGGTCGCCATCGTGTTGCGCATCGGCCAGGCGTTTGAGCAACACCACCACGCAACCCTCGCCAGGGACGAAACCGTCGGCCTCGGCGTCGAAGGTATGGCAGCGCCCGGTGGCCGACAACATCCCCTGCGCAGAACCGGCCGCCCACTTTCGGGGGTCCAAGGCCAGCGTGGCACCGCCGGCAAACGCCAGGTCACTTTCCCCCTCGTGCAGGCTGCGGCAGGCCAGGTGGACCGCGCTCAGGCCTGAGGAGCAAGCGGTATCTACGGTTAGCGCCGGTCCGTGCACCCCGAGCGCGTAGGAGATCCGTCCGGACGCCATGCTGAAGTTGCTGCCGGTAAACCCATACGGTCCCTCGATAGCGTGGGCATCTGCGGCCAGCAGTTGGTAGTCAGCGTGCGTCAGACCCACGAAGACACCCGTCGCTGTATCCGCGATGGCCTGCCGGGTCAGGCCGGCGTGCTCCATGGCCTCCCAGGAGGTTTCCAACAAGAGGCGGTGCTGCGGGTCGCTGGCGGCGGCCTCGCGTTCGTTGATGCCGAAGAACTCCAGGTCGAAACCGGCGACGTCGTCGAGGAACGCGCCCCACTTCGACACCGACCGGCCAGGTACTCCGGGCTCTGGGTCGTAGAATTCGTCCGGATCCCAACGGTCGTGGGGGATCTCGGTGACGAAGTCGGCGCCCGCGAGCAATGCGCCCCATAGTCGCTCCGGGGTGTCGATCCCGCCCGGTAGTCGACACGACATCCCTATGACGGCGATCGGGGCCACCGGCTTCATGCGGGTGGTCCGGGCAGTCGGCGGAGCCTCGGCCAGAGTCATGCGCCCTCCTCACAGCAGAACGCAACGGCGGCAATCACCGCAGTCGAATTCGCTTTCCCCCTGTGTGAGCCGGATACCTACGCCGAAGTCACTCGTTCTCCCCCGACTTCAGGGCAGGCAGTGGGCAGCCACAGACCCTCACCGTAGGTTGCGGTCGACGCGCCTGTCTCGAAAACCGGGCAATCCGTTGCGGCACTTTTCACCCGCATGGTCCTGGATCGCGCGATACTGATGCGCGTGGGGGAGACAACTATTCTGGATTTGCTGTGCGAGCGGGCCGGCATGCAAGGCGACGAGCCGGCGGTGACGTTCCTCGATTACGACCAAAGTTGGGACGGCGTTGCGGAAACGCTGACGTTTGCGCAGCTGTACCGCCGGACATCGGATGTGGCGAGAAATCTCCAACGGTGTGCCTCCGCGGGGGACCGGGCCGTGATTCTGGCGCCCCAGGGGCTCGACTACATCGTCGGGTTCTTCGGGGCGATGCATGCCGGGTTGATCGCCGTTCCGCTATCGGTGCCACTCGGAGGTGTCAGCGACGAGCGGGTCAACTCCGTGCTGGGCGACGCCGCACCGACGGTGGTGCTCACGACGTCTGCAGCGGCCGACCCGGTAGCAGAGCACGTGCCCGCAGAATCCGGCATTTCGATCATGGTGATGGACTCGTCAAGCCCGGCGTCGTCACCACCCTCCAGGCCGACGGAGGACCACACCGGTACCGCGTACTTGCAGTACACGTCGGGGTCTACGCGCCGCCCCGCGGGCGTGATGATGTCGCATCGAAATCTATTGGCGAATTTCGAACAGCTCATGTCTGGCTACTTCGCCCATTACGGGAACGTCATCCCGCCGGGTGGCACTATCGTGTCCTGGCTGCCGTTCTACCACGATATGGGTCTCTACCTCGGTGTTCTCGCGCCGGTGCTCGCCGGAGCGAGGGCAGTGGTGATGAGCCCGGTGGCGTTTCTGCAGCGGCCGGCCCGATGGATGCAGCTGCTGGCCACACACCCCCTCACCTACACCGCCGCACCGAATTTCGCGTTCGAGTTGGCGGCTCGGAAGACCTCGGACGACGACCTGGCCGGACTGGACTTCTCGGATGTGCTCGCCATTGTGACCGGTAGCGAACGGGTGCATCCGGCCACTCTGGGGCGTTTCACCAAGCGGTTCGCGCCGTTTGATCTGCGCGAGGAGGTGGTACGGCCGTCGTACGGCCTGGCCGAGGCGACGGTGTATGTGACCACCTCCGCCGCGGATAAACCGCCGGTGATCGTGCGGTTCGATGCCGAGAAGCTCACCTTGGGCGAGGCTCGGGGTTGTGATGACGAGTCGGGTACTCCTTTGGTGAGATACGAGATGCCGTACTCGCCAGTTGTTCGGATCGCCGATCCCGACACCTGTGCCGAACGTCCCGCCGGGACCGTCGGCGAGATCTGGGTGCACGGCGACAATGTCGCCGCGGGCTACTGGGGACGGGCGCGCGAGGGGGATCCCACCTTTGGCGCCACTCTGGTCGAGGCGTCGCCCGGCACCCCGGAAGGGCCGTGGCTGCGCACGGGCGACCTCGGGTTCGAATTCGACGGCGGGCTATTCGTCGTCGGCCGTATCAAGGATCTTCTGATCGTCTACGGGCGCAACCATTCTCCCGACGACATCGAGGCCACGATCCAGGAGATCACACACGGGCGGTGCGCGGCGATCGCGGTTGCAGACGGGCCCGCCGAGAAACTGGTGGTGATTGCCGAAATGAGGAGGCGGGGCGAGTCGGACGAGGAGATCGTGGCCAAGTTGGACTCGATCTCGAGGGAGGTGAGTGCCGCGATATTCGCCACCCACAGCGTCGCCGTCGCGGATCTCGTCTTGGTGCCGCCGGGATCGATTCCCGTCACCACCAGCGGAAAGGTTCGACGCGCGGCCTGTGTGGAGCAGTACCGGCGAGCCCAGTTCGCCCGCTTGGACGCATGAATCTGGCCTACGAGGACCGCGGTCACGGCGAACCGGTACTGTTCATCGCCGGTCAAGGCGGCGTGGGCCGGACGTGGGACGTCCATCAAGTACCGACGTTCCGCGCCGCCGGCTACCGGGTCATCACCTTCGACAACCGAGGTGTGGGCGCGACCGCCGGTTGCACCGGATTCACCACTGCGACCGTGGTGGCTGATACGGCGCAGCTGATCGAGCACCTAAGGGTTGCGCCGGTCCGAGTGGTGGGCGCCTCGATGGGCGCCTACATCGCGCAGGAATTGATGCTGTCCCGACCGGACCTCGTGCGCCAGGCAGTGCTGCTCGCGACCCGAGGCCGACAAGACCGAGCTCGCACGTTCTTTCAGGAAGCCGAACGCGAACTTCTCGACAGCGGCATCCAGTTGCCCGCGAAGTACGAGGCGAAGCTGCGTTTGCTCGACAGCTTCTCGCCAAGGACCCTCAACGACGACCGGGCGGTCCAGGACTGGATCGATACCTTCACCATGTGGCCCACGACCCCGACCCCGGGCTTGCGCGCCCAGTACAGGGTCGCCCCGCAGGGTAACCGGTTGACGGCCTACCGGGCCATCACGACGCCGGTTCTGGTGATCGGCTTCGCCGACGATCTGGTTTTGCCTCCTCACCTCGGTGCCGAGGTGGCCGACGCGCTGCCCCATGGGCGCTACCTGGAGGTCGCCGATGCCGGCCACCTGGGCTTCTTGGAACGCCCGCACACCGTGAACTCTGCCATCTTGGACTTCTTCGCCAACTCCGCCGGCGGACGAGGTGACTGACAGGTAGCTGAGGTGAAACTGTTACGTCGTTTTCGACTAGTTCCTCGCCGGAGATGGATTACGCTCCGAATCGGCGACGGGGAGGTCGCCTGCGAGGGGGTTCGCGATTTTGGGGGTTCTCAAGCGGTTGTGGATACCGTTGCTGATCCTGGCGGTTGTCGGCGCCGGGGGTTACACGGTGTCGCGGTTACATGGCATCTTCGGTTCGGAAGACCACAACACCTATGCCGGTACGCAGACCGAAGATCGGCCGTCGTACGACCCCAAGCACCTCAGCTACGAGGTGTTCGGTCCGCCGGGAACCGTCGCCAACATCAGCTATTTCGACGTTGACTCGGAACCGCAATACGTTCGTGGTGCGAGCCTGCCCTGGTCGATGACGTTCGCACTCACCGAGGCGAGCGCCATGGCGAACATCATCGCGCAGGGTGACGCCGGCACAATCGGCTGCCGCATCACGGTTGACGACGAAGTCAAAGAAGAACGAGTGGCGCAGGGCGTCAGCGCGTTCACCTACTGCCTGCTGAGGGCTGCATGAGCAATCAGTCGTGGGCCCGGCGACCGCCGGCGGCGGCGCGACTGATCCGACGGCTGGCGCTGCCAATAATTCTGCTCTGGATCGTGATCGCCTACGTCCTCAGTGCAACGGTTCCACCCCTGGAAGAGGTGGAAAAAGAGCACTCGGTCTCGATGATCCCCACCGATGCCCCGTCGTTTCGGGCCATGCAGCAGATGAGCGTCAACTTCGACGAACCCACCACGAACAGTGCGGCGATCGTCGTGCTGGAGGGCCAGCGACCGCTGGGTGACGAGGCGCATGCCTACTACGACGACCTGGTCCGCAGGCTGCGCGCCGATACCGCGAATGTGCAACACGTCCAGGATTTTTGGGGCGACCCGCTGACGGCGGGCGCGGCGCAAAGCGCCGACGGGAAGGCCGTCTACGTCCAGATGAGCCTCACCGGGGACATCGGGCAGGGGGTCGCCAACAAGTCCCTGGACGCCGTCCGATCCATCGTGGCCCAAACGACGCCGTCGCCGGGGGTCGAGGTCTATGTCACCGGTCCGACCGCGTTGATCTCCGACCTGAGCAAGAGTGGTAACCGAACCCTGATCTTGATCACCACTTTGAGTCTCGCGGTGATCTTCACGATGTTGCTGTTCTTCTACCGTTCGATCTTCACCGCGATTCTCTTGCTGGTGATGGTGGGCATCCAATTGCAGGTGGCCCGGGGCGCGGTCGCGTTCCTCGGCGACCAGGAGATCTTGGCGCTGTCGACGTACGCGGTGAACTTGCTCGTGACGCTGGGGATCGCGGCCGGAACGGACTACGGCATCTTCTTCGTCGGGCGCTATCAGGAGGCGCGGTTGGCGGGTGAGGACATCGAGTCGGCCTTCTTCACCACCTATCGCAGCGTGGCCAAGGTGGTACTGGCCTCCGGCCTGACCATTGCCGGGGCGGTGCTGTGCCTCAGCTTCACTCGACTGCCCTACTTCCGAACGCTGGGTGTCCCCTGCGCTTTGGGTATGACGGTGGCCGTAGCGGTGGCACTGACACTGATTCCCGCGGTGCTCGCGCTGGGGGGACGATTCGGGCTGTTCGAACCCAAACGCAAGATCGTGGTGCGACGTTGGCGACGGGTGGGGACCGCAATCGTGCGGTGGCCCGGTCCGATTCTCGTTGCAACGTGCGCTGTCTCGCTCATCGGGTTGTTGGCCCTGCCGGCCTACGTTCCCGGCTACAATGAGAAGGAGTATCTGCCCGACGACATCCCGGCCAATGCGGGTTATGCGGCGGCCGAGCGGCACTTCCCCGAATCGTTGATGGTGGCGCCGGAGATCCTCATGATCGAAGCCGACCACGATCTCCGCAATCCGGTGGACTTTCTCATTCTGAACAAGCTTTCACGCTCGGTGCTCGCAGTCCCGGGCATATCCCGAGTCCAGGCGGCGACACGTCCCGAGGGAGTCCCGCTGCAGCACACCACGATCCCGTTCATGCTGAGCGCCTCGAGCGCGAGTCAGCTGCAGTTGCTGCCGTTCCAGAAAGAGCGCATGGAGGACCTGCTGGTTCAGGCCGACGACCTGGCAGAAACTATCGAGATCATGCAACGCATGTACGCCACCATGCAGCAGGTGGTCACGACAACCGACGACATGGTTGAAAACACCCACGAGCTCGAAGACATCACCAACGATCTGCGGGACAACGTGGCGGACTTCGATGACTTCTGGCGCCCTTTACGCAACTATTTCCATTGGGAGCCACACTGTTACAACATTCCGACCTGCTGGTCGCTGCGGTCATTTTTCCAAGGGCTGGACGGGGTCGACGAGATCAGCGCGAAGATGCACGACCTGGTGGTCAACCTCGACAAACTCAATACCCTCATGCCGCAGATGGCCGCTCAGTTTCCGGCCATGATCGCGACCATGCAGAGCACCCGCACCATGATGCTGACCATGCACAGCACGATGTCCGGCCTGCTCTCGCAGATGGAGGAGATGAGCGACGGCGCCACGTCGATGGGTAAGCACTTCGATGCCGCGCAGAACGACGACTCGTTCTATCTGCCGCCCGAGGTGTTCGAGAACAAGGACTTCCAACGTGTCATGGACGTGTTCATCTCTCCAGACGGCAAGTCCGCCCGAATGTTCGTCTCACAACGCGGTGACCCGGCAACTCCAGAAGGCATCGAGCGGGTCGTTCCGATCCGGAACGCCGCCGAGGAAGCGCTCAAGGCGACGCCGCTGGAAAACGCGAACATCTTCATCACCGGCAGCGCCGCGATGGCCAAGGATCAAGTCGACGGATCCACGTATGATCTGTTGATCGCGGCGGTCGCTGCGCTCTGTCTGATCTTCAGCATCATGTTGATCATGATGCGCAGCTTTGTCGCGGCGCTGGTGATCGTCGGCACGGTGGCGCTTTCGCTGGGGGCGGCGTTTGGCTTGTCGGTGTTGATCTGGCAGCACATCCTCGGCATCCAGCTCAATTGGATCGTGCTGCCGATCGCGCTGATCATCCTGCTCGCCGTCGGTTCCGACTACAACTTGTTGTTGGTATCCCGGATGAAAGAAGAGGTCGGTGCGGGGATCAACACGGGAATCATCCGCGCCATGGGCGGTACCGGACGAGTGGTGACATCCGCCGGGTTGGTGTTCGCAGCGACCATGCTGGTGATGCTGGTCAGCGATGTCCGCACCATTGGCCAGGTCGGTTCCACGATCGGAATCGGTTTGTTGTTCGACACTTTGGTGGTGCGGGCGTTCATGACACCGTCCATCGCCGCGCTGCTCGGACGCTGGTTCTGGTGGCCCCTGCAGGTGCGCCAGCGCCCGGCAAGTGCGATGCTGCGCTCGGCCGGCCCACGCCCGCTGGTGCGCGCGCTATTGCTCAACCCCGAAGAGCGTTCCCAAACATGATGGCGGAAGGTCGCCGAGAGTCGAAGTCCGAATGAGGAATTCGTCGGTGACGGATCGTCCGCCTGTGGTCGCGCGGACGATACACCGGTTGGCGGTGCCCATCATCCTGGGCTGGCTGGTGGTCGTCGCCGTAGTGACATTCGCCCTGCCTTCACTGGAACAGGTGGGGCGTGAGTACTCGGTGTCCTTGGTGCCCACCGACGCACCCTCGCTCAAGGCGATGCAGCGGATGGGCGAACGCTTTGAGGAATCGACGTCGGACAGCATGGCCATGGTCGTGCTGGAGGGCGAGCAAGCGCTCGGGGATGAAGCACACCGTTACTACGACGAACTCATCCGGCAATTGCGCGCGGATTCGGCGCATGTCGAACACGTGCAGGATTTCTGGTCCGATCCCTTGACGGCCTCGGGCGTGGAAAGTGCCGACGGCAAAGCGATCTACGTCCAGTTGAATCTTGTCGGAAACCAAGGCGAGGCGCTGGCCAACGAATCTGTGTCGGCCGTGCGCGACGTCGTGGAGCGGACATCACCGCCGCCGGGAGTCCGGGCATACGTGACCGGTCCCGCACCGCTGGTGGCGGACATGAACCACGCCGGCGACAAGTCGATCATCACGATCACGATCGTCACCGTCGGGGTGATCCTGGCGATGCTGCTGTTCTTCTACCGTTCGGTCATGACGGCCCTGCTGCTGCTGGTCATGGTGGGCGTGCAGGTGCAGGTGGCCCGCGGCCTGGTCGCCTTCCTGGGTGATCAGGCGGTGATCGGGTTGTCCACCTTCGCGGTCAATCTGCTGGTATCGCTCGGTATTGCCGTGGCAACCGACTACGGCATTTTCTTCACCGGCCGCTACCAGGAGGCGCGTCAGGCCGGTCAAGACCGCGAGACCGCTTTCTACACGACGTATCGCAGTGTGGCCAAGGTGGTGTTGGCCTCGGGAATGACCATAGCGGGGGCAATCTTCTGCCTGAGTTTCGCCAGGTTGCCCTACTTTCAGACGCTGGGCGTGCCCTGCGCCCTGGGAATGCTCGCCGCCGTGACCGTGGCGGTGACACTCATTCCCGCGGTACTCGCCGTCGGAGGTCGCTTCGGCCTGTTCGAGCCGAAGCGCAGAATCAGCGGACGGCGGTGGCGCAGGGTGGGTACGGCGGTGGTGCGGTGGCCGGCGCCTGTGCTCGCGACCGCCTGCGTGGTGACGCTCATCGGGTTGTTGGCGTTGCCGGCCTACACCACGAGCTATAACGATCGGTTGTATGTGCCCCAGGATATTCCGGCGAATATCGGCCAGGCCGCCGCCGAACGGCACTTCCCGCCGCCGCGGATGATGCCCGACATCCTGCTGCTCGAGGCCGACCACGACATGCGTAATCCCGCCGATTTTCTGACGTTGAACAAACTGGCCAAGAACGTCTTCTCGGTCCCCGGAATCGCTCAGGTGCAGAGCGCCACCCGGCCGGAAGGCGCTCCGATCGCACGGACGTCTATACCGTTCCAACTCAGTTTGCAGAGCGCCAGCCAAGTTCATCTCCTGCCGTTTCAGCGGGACCGTGTCGGTGATCTACTGGCTCAAGCCGAGGACCTTGGCGTCCTGGTCGTCATCATGCAGCGCGTACTCGGCATAATGCAGGAACTCGCGGAGACCACCGATGTCATGGCGGCGGACACGCACGAGTTGGAGTACTTCACCAATGAGTTGCGGGACAACATGGCGAACTTCGACGACTTTCTTCGTCCGATTCGCAATTATCTGTATTGGGAACCGCACTGCTTCAACATTCCCCTCTGTTGGTCCACGCGATCGTTGTTCGACGCGATCGACGGTGTTGACGGGATCAGCGAGAAGATGCGAGATCTGGTTACGGACTTCGATCAACTGAACGCGCTGATGCCTGGACTGCTCGAAGAGTTCCCGCGGGTGATCGCCGCGATGAAGAAGATGCGAACCATGGTGCTGACCATGCACAGCACCATGTCGGGGATGTACACGATGATGGACGATGTCAGTGCGAATGCCTCTGACATGGGCAAGATCTTCGACGCAGCTCAGAACGACGACTCGTTCTACCTACCGCCCGAGGTCTTCGAGAACGAGGACTTCCAACGTGCCATGGGCCTGTTCTTCTCACCCGATGGCAAGACGATGCGCATGTTCATCACACACCGGGACGACCCAGCCTCGCCCGAGGGCATTGCGCGCGTAGAGGTAATCAGGCACGCGGCCGAAGAAGCGCTGAAGGTGACGCCGCTGGAGAACGCCGAAATCTACCTCGCCGGAACGGCATCGACCTTCAAAGACATGCGCGACGGCTCGACCTACGACCTCCTGATCGCAGGCGTCGCCGCCCTGGTGCTCATCTTCAGCATCATGTTGCTGGTCACCCGCAGTGTCATCGCCGCTTTGGTGATCGTCGGTACGGTGGCGCTGTCGCTGGGTGCGGCGTTCGGCCTTTCCGTGCTTGTCTGGCAACACATTCTGGGCATCGAGTTGCACTGGCTGGTGCTCGCGATGTCGGTGATCATCCTGCTGGCCGTCGGTTCCGACTACAACCTGCTGCTGGTGTCGCGAATGCGAGAGGAGACCGGGGCCGGCATCAACACCGGCATCATCCGAGCTATGGGCGGCAGCGGCAAGGTGGTGACGGCCGCGGGCCTGGTCTTCGCGTTCACCATGATGTCGATGGTGGCCAGCGACCTACGCATCATCGGACAGGTGGGGTCCACCATCGGCATCGGGCTGCTGCTGGACACCTTGGTGGTGCGGGCCTTCATGACGCCATCGATCGCCGCGCTGCTCGGACGTTGGTTCTGGTGGCCGCAGCGGGTGCGTCAGCGGCCGGCCAGCCCGATGCTGCGTGCCGAGGCTCCTCGGTCCGTCACACGATCGCTGCTGCTGCGCCAAGAAGAACCGTGAATTGGCTGTGGGCCGGGGCGAAAACCCGGTGGGGCTCCGATCACCGCGAGTAGAGTCCCAGCCTCAGGGGAGGAAAGGTCTACACATGGTCAATTCACTGTCGACCAAACTGGCTGTCGCAGCTGCAGGTTTGGGTTTAGCACTGACGGCGGGGGCAGGGTTCGCATCTGCGGCTCCGAATCTTGATTCAATGGTGAACACCACCTGTAGTTATCCGCAGGTGGTGGCAGCAATTGATGCCCAGGATTCCCCGGCCGCTGCGGAGTTCCGCGGCTCGCCGCAATCGCTCGGTATGTTGCAGCAGTTCCTCGGCATGTCGCCGCCTCAACGGCGGCAGATGGTCGACCTGATGGCGGGACACCCAGCGAATGCGCCGTACCTACCCTTGATCGAGCAGGTCTTCAACACCTGTAACAACTACTGAGCCCCGTCACGGACAAATCGCGAGAACTTTTCGCAAGCTGAACGCGGTGGTCACGCGGTCAAAGCGCGCCCGATCGCCGCCAAATTCACCCGCCGCGGTGTTTCGCCGCCGCGCGCCTCGGGTAGTTGCACCTTCGGGTTGGGGAGTGGCTGTCTCTACGGCAGCCACGAAACCGTTAGGAGCAACGCATGAAAGCTAGCAAGACGACTGTGTACCGCGGACTCGGTGGCATGCTCGCCGGAGGCCTGCTCGGTGCCGCCGCCAGCGCTACGATCGCGCTGCCCACGGCCAGTGCGGCCCCGGAGAACTGCAGCGCCAGCGACGTGGCCAGCACCGTGAGCTCGGTGCAGCAATCGGTGAGCGGCTACCTGGCCTCGAACACCGAGGTCAACGACGCTCTCAGCGACATCGCCAAGCAGCCTGCCGAGCAGGCCGAGGCGTCGTACCAGACCTTCTTCGCCGAGAACCCGGATGTGGCCGAGGAGCTGCGGACCATCCAGCAGCCGGTGCGCAACCTCAACGAGGAGTGCGGCATCCAGGTCACCCCGTCGCAGTCCCTCGAGGCGCTCGAGGCGATCTGATCGAACCCGCAGGTAGTGCCCGCCCGCTGACCCAGCGGGCGGGCACGCTTGTTTCTCGACCGTCGCACCCACCGGGCAGGATGGGGCCATGGCAACCCGTGCGCAGGCTCAGTCGATCCTCGAACAACTCGCCGGCCCCGGTGCCTCGCTGCGCGACGACCAGTGGACGGCGATCGAGGCGCTGGTGGTGCACCGGCGCCGCGCGCTGGTGGTTCAGCGCACCGGCTGGGGTAAGTCGGCGGTGTACTTCATCGCAGCCAAGCTGCTGCGAGGCAGCGGCCACGGCGCCACGGTGATCGTTTCGCCGCTGCTGGCGCTGATGCGCAACCAGGTGGCCGCGGCGGAGCGCGCCGGCGTCCGCGCGGCCACCATCAACTCCGGCAACGTCACCGAGTGGGAGGGCATCCACCAGCAGGTCGCCGCGGGCGGTCTCGACGTGCTGCTGGTCAGCCCCGAACGGCTGAACAATCCGGACTTCCGTGACAACGTGCTGCCTTCCTTGGCTTCTGATGCAGGCCTGGTGGTCGTCGACGAGGCGCACTGCGTGTCCGACTGGGGCCACGACTTCCGGCCCGACTACCGGCGCATCCGCACCCTGATCGCCGAACTCGGCGCGGAGATCCCGGTGTTGGCCACCACCGCCACCGCCAATGACCGCGTGGTCCACGACGTCGCCACCCAACTGGGCGTGGGTGGGCGCGACACCCTGGTGTTGCGCGGCGGACTGGACCGCGAGTCGCTGCGGCTGTCGGTGGTGCACGCCGGCAACCCCGCGCAACGCGCGGCATGGATTGCCGCACAGCTGGATTCGCTGCCCGGATCCGGCATCATCTACACCCTGACGGTGGCGCAGGCCCAGGACGTCGCCGCCCTGCTCCGAGATCAGGGCCATCCGGTCGCGGCCTACACCGGGGCCACCGACACCACCGAGCGCGAGCAGCTCGAGGCCGACCTGCTCGACAACCGGGTCAAGGCGCTGGTCGCCACGTCGGCGTTGGGAATGGGTTTCGACAAGCCGGACCTGGGTTTCGTCGTCCATCTGGGCGCGCCATCCTCGCCGATCGCCTACTACCAGCAGGTCGGGCGCGCGGGGCGTGCCACCGAGAGCGCCGAGGTGATCCTGTTACCCGGCGCCGAGGACCAGGACGTGTGGCGGTACTTCGCTTCGGTGGCGTTCCCCTCGGAGACGATGGTGCGCAACGTCATTGCCGCCCTCGAACCCGACCGCGCCCAGTCCACGGCCGCCCTGGAACCGCTCGTGGACCTGAACCGGTCTCGCCTGGAGATGGTGCTCAAGGTCCTCGATGTCGACGGCGCGGTGCGTCGGGTCAAGGGCGGATGGGTCGGCACCGGTGTGCCCTGGGAGTACGACGAGGACCGCTACCGCGCGCTCGAGGAGGCGCGGCAGCGGGAGCAGCAGGCGATGCTCGACTACCAGAAGACCGAGAACTGCCGAATGGCGTTCCTGCGCAGCCAACTCGACGACCCCGACCTGACCGACGGGGAGCAATGCGGCCGGTGCGACAACTGCACCGGCGCCCGCTACGCCGCCACCGTGGACGAGGCGACCTTGGCCGCGACCCGGGAACGGTTGCGCCGCCCCGGGATCGAGATCGCCCCGCGTAAGCAGTGGCCGACCGGCCTGGCCAGTTTGGGTCTGGACCTCAAGGGCCGCATCGGGGGCGGCGCCGAACCGGGGCGGGCCATCGGCCGCCTGACCGACCTCGGCTGGGGCGCGCGGCTGCGCCGGCTGCTCGACGCACCCGACGACGAGGCGCCCGACGAGGTGATCCAGGCCGCCGTCGCGGTGCTCAAGGCCTGGGAGTGGACCGCCCGGCCCGTCGCCGTCATCGCCCTGGACTCCGAGACCCACCCCAAGCTGATCTCCTCGACCGCGCGGCGGTTGGCCGAGCTGGGCCGACTGGCCGACCTCGGCACCCTGCACTACGCACCGGGACGGCGCCGCGTGACCGCGGCCAATTCCGCCTACCGGGTGGCCGCGCTCGAGGGGGCGTGGGAGCCGCCCCGGATCGATTGCGACGGACCGGTCCTGCTGGTCGACGACGTGGTCGACACCGGCTGGACGATGACGATGGCGGCCCGGGCGCTGCTGGATGCCGGCGCGGCAGCGGTGCTTCCGTTCGCGCTGGCCAGCGTCAGCTGACCGAGCCCCACGGCGGGGTCGATCCGCCCAGCTGGGTGGTGATCGCCGCCGCGGAAACCATCAGATCCTTTGCGCGCTTGGTGATTTCGGCATCGGTCAACGCGCGCCCGACGTGCAGCGATGCCACCATCACCTGCCGCTGGTGGTGGTCGAAAATCGGCGCCGAGATGACGCTGATGTCGTGTCGCTTCCGCCCGCCCGCAGCGGATTCGCTACGCAGGTACACCCGTTCGCCGATGTCGGACACCAGTTCACCGAGCAGGGCGCGCAGCTCGTCTGGGAGCGCGGTCGGCATGCCCGCCATCAGGGCGTAGAGCCGGCGGCCCCCGGGGGTGAGGCGCTCCACCAGATAGCCGCTGGCGCGACACTCCGCGATCACGGCGTCGTAGCGGTCGGACTCGGTGCGCAGCGGGATCGTCGGCGCCTTGGCCAGCCAGGCCCGCAAAGCCTCGTCGTCCCACAGTACGAACATCAACCCGACCGGCGGGGCGAACGGGTAGCTCTGTCCGACCCGCACCCCCACGTCGAGGCCGGCGGGCGCGACGAGTTCGAGCAGCGTGATGCGGTCGTCGACGACCGCGGACAACGCCGCCGTCGTCTGGTGAGCCTCCGAGAGCCGCCGCAGTTCGGCGCGGGCGGCGGGACTCACCCGCAGCGACTCCTGCGCGGTGTGACCGAGCGCGATGAGCGCGGGCCCCAGCCGGTAGGTCTTGTCTCGGCCGTTGTCGCCGACATCGCGAACCAGGTACCCGGATTCGGTCAACGTGGTGAGGATGCCCAGGCAGGTCGGCTTGCTCAACTCGACGCGGCGCGCCAATTCGGACAGGCCGAACCGGTCGTGGGGATGCCGGGCCAGGAACTCCAGAATGGCCACCACGCGTGCCGTCGGCGGCGAGGCGCGCTCGGCGGATGTCACGGTCGGCACTCCCCACGATTGACGCGAACTGGAACGCGTTCTACTGTCAGGACGGAAACTCTACCACTATGTTCCAGTATTGGAACAAGCGGTGGGATCGGCAGACCACCCGAAAGGCGGGGCGATGTATTCGCAACCACTGGTCGACGCGATCGCCGAGGCCGAACGGCTGGTCGCCGAGGCGTCGCACATCGAGTCCGAGGCCGACTTGCTGGAGGGCCTGCAGTATCTGGCCGGCTGCATCTCGGCGTGCATCCACCTCGGGTTCGACTACGACCGCGACCATCCCGTGCTGCAGTCGGGCACCGGCCCGTACACCAAGATGGGCCTGGACAACCCGGACACGCTGTACTTCGGCACCCGCGTGCAGCCCGGCAAGGAGTACGTGGTGACCGGGGTCCGGGGCACCACCACCGACCTGAGCTTTCAGATGCTCGGCGGCGAGTACACCGACAACAACGTGCCACCCAGCCAGGCCGCGTTCGACGACCGGGAACTCGACATCGCCGCCGACGGCAGCTTCGAATGGCGGGTGACCCCGAGCGCCCCGTCGCAGTTGCTGATCCGCGAGGTGTACAACGACTGGTCCGCGCGGCGCGGAACCATCACCGTGGCGCGCACCGACACCGCGGGTACCGCACCCCCGCCGCTGAGCCGGCAGATCATCGAAAAGCGTTACGCCGTCGCGGGTAAGCAGCTGGTGCAGCGGGTCAAGACGTGGCTGCAGTTCCCGCAGTGGTTTTATCTGAACATCCCGGTCAACACGATGGTGGCCCCGCGACTCACCCCCGGTGGTCTGGCCACCCAGTACTCGTCGGCCGGGCATTTCGACCTGGCTCCCGAGCAGGCACTGGTCATCACCGTGCCGGCTTCCGACGCCCCGTACATGGGCTTCCAGCTCGGCAGCCTGTGGTACATCTCGCTGGACTACATCAACCATCAGACCTCGCTCAACGGGACTCAGGCGCAGGTCGATCCGGACGGCAAGATCCGGATCGTGGTCTCCGACGCCAATCCGGGAGTCACCAACTGGTGCGAGACGCTGGGGCACCGCCGCGGCTATCTGCAGTTCCGCTGGCAGCGGCTGTCCCGCGAGCTCACCGAGGCCGACGGCCCCACCGTGGAACTGGTGGACGTGGCCGACGTCGCGTCGGCGTTGCCCTACTACGAATCGAACAAGATCGCCGAGGATGCCTGGCGCGCGCGGATCGCCTTGCGTCAGCAGCAGATCGCCAACAGGATGCTGGGGTAGGAGATGACCGGATTGCTGCAGGACAAAGTAGTGGTGATCAGCGGTGTCGGCCCCGCGCTGGGCACGACGCTGGCGCGCCGCTGCGCCGAGGCCGGCGCCGACGTGGTGCTGGCCGCCCGGACGGTCGAGCGCCTCGACGACGTGGCCGAGCAGGTGTCCGCCACCGGGCGCAAGGCGTTGGCGGTGGGCACCGACATCACCGATGCGGAGCAGGTGCAGAACCTGGTTGCGACGACCATGCAGAACTTCGGCAGGGTCGATGTTCTGATCAACAACGCGTTCCGGGTGCCCTCCATGAAGCCGTTGGCCGACACCACCTTCGAGCACATGCGCGAGGCCATCGAGTTGACGGTGTTCGGGGCGCTACGGCTGATCCAGGGGTTCACCCCGGCGCTGGCCGAGTCCAAGGGGGCGGTGGTCAACGTCAACTCCATGGTGGTGCGGCACTCACAGGCCAAGTACGGGGCCTACAAGATGGCGAAGTCCGCGTTGCTGGCCATGTCGCAGTCGCTGGCCACCGAGTTGGGGGAACAGGGGATCCGGGTGAATTCCATTCTGCCCGGCTATATCTGGGGTGGCACCCTGGAGGGCTACTTCAACCATCAGGCCGGCAAATACGGCACGACCGTCGACGAGATCTACCGGGCGGCCGCCGCGGCCTCGGACCTCAAGCGCCTGCCCACCGAGAACGAGGTGGCCTCGGCGATCCTGTTCATGGCCAGCGATCTGGCCAGCGGCATCACCGGCCAGGCCCTCGACGTGAACTGCGGGGAGTACAAGGCATGAGCGGGAGGCGAAGCGAAGTGAGGATCGCGGCGAGGTACGAGCGAGGACCGGAGCGAGCGGGAGTCGACCATTGAGTCCCCGCACGAACGTCGGCACGGTCGAGGACCTGCACGCCTCGGCGACCAAGGCTGTCGGTCTCGACGATTTCGGCGCCGATCACGACAACTACCGTGAGGGACTCGCCGTCCTGCTGGAGTCCTACCAGCGCGACGAGGACCTCACCGAGTTCGGCAGCAAGATGTGCCGGTTCTTCCTGCGCAACGCGTTGGTGGCGCGGCTGATGTCGGAGGCGGCGTGGAAGCAGCATCCGCAACACGCCGAGGTCGCGATCGAGCGACCGATCTTCGTCACCGGTCTGCCCCGCACCGGCACCACCGCCCTGCACCGGTTGCTGACCGCGGACCCGGCCCATCAGGGCCTGGAGTTGTGGCTGGCGGAGTTCCCGCAGCCGCGACCGCCGCGGGACACGTGGGCGCAGAACCCGGTGTTCCAGCAGCTCGACGCCCAATTCGCCAAGGCACACAACGAAGATCCCGAGTACCTGGGTCTGCACTACATGACCGCCGACGAGGTCGAGGAGTGCTGGCAGCTGCTGCGCCAGTCGCTGCACTCGGTATCCTACGAAACGCTGGCGCATGTGCCCACCTACGCGCGGTGGTTGTCGCAGCAGGACTGGACCGAGCCGTACCGACGGCACCGCAAGAACCTGCAGCTGATCGGACTCAACGACACCGAGAAGCGTTGGGTGCTCAAGAATCCCAGCCACCTGTTCGCCTTGGACGCGCTGATGGCCACCTACCCGGACGCCCTGGTGGTGCAGTGCCACCGGCCGGCGGAGACCATCATGGCCTCGATGTGCTCGCTGTCCGCGCACACCACCGCGGGCTGGTCGAACCGTTTCGTGGGTGAGCGGATCGGCGCGGACGCGCTGGAAACCTGGTCCCGCGGCCTCGAACTGTTCAATACCGAACGCGCCAAACATGATCCGGCGCAGTTCTGCGACATCGACTACGGCGACTTCGTCAAGGATCCGATCGAGACCGTCGCGGGCATCTACACGCATTTCGGCCTCGAGCTGTCCGATGCGGGCCGCCAGGCGATGCGCGACATGCACGAAGCGAGTCAACAGGGACCCCGCTCGCCGAAGCACACCTACTCGCTGGCGGATTACGGGCTGACCGCCGAGCAGGTCAGGGAGCGCTTCGCCGGGCTCTGATCACGGCTGCAGGAACGGATTGGTGCGGCGCTCCAGACCGATGGTGCTCTGCGGGCCGTGCCCGGGCAGCACGAAGGCCCGGTCGTCGCGCACCAGCAGCTTGTTGATGATGGAGCCCAGCAGGTGATTGCCGCTGCCGCCCTCGAAGTCGGTGCGTCCCACGCTGCCGCTGAACAGGGTGTCGCCGGTGAACAACAGGTCGGGATGCTGGGGGTCGGCCACCCGAAACGTCACCGAGCCCGGGGTGTGGCCGGGCGTGTGGTCGACGGCGACGTTCAGCCCGCCGAGCGTCAGTTGGCTGCCGTCGGAGAGCTCCACCACCTGCTCGGGTTCCGAGCAGAACGCCCCGACCATCCGTTGCACCAGCTTGGGCGCCACGCCCCGGATCGGGTTCACCAGCATCGGCCGATCCGCGGTGTGGATGCAGGTCGGGATGCCGTAGTGGTCGGAGAGCCGCTGGGCGCACCACACATGGTCCAGGTGGCCGTGGGTCAGCAGCACCGCCCGCGGCGCCAGCCGATGCTCGCGTACCAATTCATGCACCCGGGAGATCGCGCCGTCGCCGGGGTCGACGATCAAGGCTTCCCGGTCGGCGTGGTGAAACACCAGGTAGCAGTTGGTTCGCACCCAGCCGGTTTCGAACCGCAGGATTTCCAGCTGGCCGAAGCGCTGCCGGTCGGTCACCGTTGCTCCCGGCGAAAGCAGGTCAACCGTCGCCGGGCGACGGGGCGCTGGACACGGCTTCCAGGCAGCCCTCGGCGATCGCGTGCTTGATGCTGTCGGACAGCTTGGGGCAGGCCCGCATCGGGGCCTGCCGGCCCTCGGCGCGAGCCTCGCTGAACACCGCGCACCGCTGTACCGCCTCGGAATTCCACTGCACGGCAGTATATTCCGGACCCAGCTTCTTCACCGAAACGGTGGCGTGACAGAACCGGCAATCGACCGGCGCCAACCCGGCGGTCAGGTAGCGCTCCCGATCCGCGGCCGTGGCGGCCCGCACGGCGGCGGCGCGTTCGGGATCGGCGGCGAAACTCGGTGCCTTGCTCCACGACCCCGCCGGGGCCGCGTCCCCGTCGTCGGTGGTGTGGTCGTGCTCGTCGTGATCGTCGTGGCCGCCATGCAAGAGGACCATCGACCGCGCGAGGCCGTCGACGTCGGGGGTCCTCTTGCCGGAACTCATCCAGAGACCTCGGAGGCCTGCTGCTC
The DNA here is from genome assembly GCF_963378085.1 of Mycolicibacterium sp. MU0050. Lineage (GTDB taxonomy): Bacteria > Actinomycetota > Actinomycetes > Mycobacteriales > Mycobacteriaceae > Mycobacterium > Mycobacterium wendilense. Next base: position 520,931 of record NZ_OY726395.1, read on the forward strand.
CTTGGCCTCGGCCTGCCGGCGGAGGTTCTCCTCGACCTCGACGTGCCACTTCTCGTTGGCCGCGGTGGTGTCCACCTCGAGCTCGAAGCGATCGGTCATCTCGGGGGTGACGTCGGCGACGTCGACGTAGAACTGCTGATACCAGCGACGCATCTGATAGACCGCGCCGTCCTCCTCGACCAGCAACGGGTTGTCGATGCGGGTCTTGTGCTTCCAGATCTCCACGTCCTGCAGGAAGCCCTTGCTGACGCCGTCGGTGAAGGCGTCGGCCAGCTTCTCGGAGGTCGCGTCGTCGAGTCCCTTGGGCTTCTCGACGATGACGCCCCACTGCAGCACGAACGAATCCTGGGTCACCGGGTAGTGGCAGTTGATCAGGATCGACTCGGCCTTGAAGTCGCCGTAGGTGTTGTGCAGCCAGTTGATCATGAACGACGGGCCGAAGTAGGAAGCCTCGGAATCCAGCTTGGCGTCGCCGTAGGCCGTCCCCATGTCGTTGACGTCCGGCCGGCCCACGTTGTGCAGGTACTGCGAGGCGATGTGCCCTTCGAAGACGTTCTTGAAGTACGTCGGCAGACCGAAGTGGATGTAGAAGAAGTGCGCCATGTCGGTTACGTTGTCGATGATCTCGCGGCAGTTGGAGCCCTCGATCAGCAGCGTGTTCCACTTCCAGTCGGTCCAGTTGCCGCTCGCCCACTCCGGAATGTCGGGAATCCGCACCTCGGGCTGCGGCGGGTTGCCCTCGTGGTCATGCCAGACGAACAGCAGTCCGGCACGGACGTCGGTGTGCCAGGCCCGGGTGCGGGCCAGCCGCGGCGTGCGCTTGGCGTAGGGCACCAGCTTGCACTTGCCGTCGCCACCCCAGCGCCAGTCGTGGAACGGGCAGGCGACCTCGTCGCCCTTGATGGTGCCTTGCGACAGGTCGCCACCCATGTGCCGGCAGTAGCCGTCCAGGATCTTCAAGTCGCCCGCGGAGTCCGCGAACACCACGAGTTTGGTGCCGAAGATCTCCACGCTGTGCGGCTTGCCGTCCAAGAAATTCTTCACGGGTCCCAGGCAGTGCCAGCCGCGGGCGTAGCGGTCGGGCAGGGTGCCGGTGTCGATCTCGCGAATGCCGCTGTGGGCTGTTTCAGTCGTCACTTCGCGCCTCCAGTCTCTCTAACTAGAACACGTTACAGTTTTGACCCCGGTTCCCGCAACGACGGGGGCGTGACCTGCGGCATACCCGAAGCCCCGGCGAATTACTCCGTGTCCTGCAACCCGGTCTGCAGGGCGATCATCTGCATCTTGGCGACGTTGGTGACGAACTGCTCGGAGGTGGCGTCGCCGACCGCGCTCTCGAAGTCCAACCGGACCAGCGCGCGCCCCTCGGTGAACAGCGCCTGGGTGACGGCCTTGTCGCCCGCCGGCGAGGTCCCGGAGATCACCACACCGTCAGTGCCGACGGCCAGTGGTTGCGGGGTGCCGCCGACGACCTTGGTGTGCAAGGCCTCCGTGGCCGCCTTCAGGGTTTCGGTCGCGGTGGCCGCATCCGGGTACAACACGATCGTGTTGGAGATGGCCCGGTCGTCCTCGGCGTTGACGAAGAATGCGCTCGCGCCGGGCAGCCCGCGCGGATTGGTGTCCACCGACCGCGCGGTGAAGGTGTCCTCGTCGTCGCTGATGTGCTCGGCCTGCAGCAGCAGGTGCCGGTAGTCGACGGCCAGGTCGGCCTTGTTGGCGACCGAGGTCGTCGATGTCGGGGACGAGGGACTCGACGCAGTGGTGGTCGGGGATGTCGTGGACTGCTCGAGCGCGGCGGGATCGGACGGCAGGTCGCCGCAGGCGGAGACGCCGAGGGCGAGTACGGCCGCGATCGCCGCGCCGCAACAGCCCCGGGCCAGACGTCCGGGCGGTGCGGTGAGGTATTTGTGGCGTGCCAATCTCAGCTCTTACGTGCGTGGGTACGGGAAATCAGACTGAGGTGTCCGATTTCCCCACCCTACGTGGCTGAGCTGTTAAGAGACTGAGATGTGCGCGTCCCGGGGCCGGAGGTGGCCGGCCTCACACCGGCTTGTCGCTGGCGACCACCCACATGGAGTAGTACTGCGAACCGCCGCCGTAGGCGTGGCCGAGCGCCTTGCGGGCTCCTTCGACCTGATGGTCGCCGGCCTTGCCCATCACCTGGATCGCCGATTCGGCGAACCGGATCATGCCGGAGGCGCCGATGGGATTTGACGACAGCACGCCGCCGGAGGCGTTCAACGGAATCTTCCCGCCGATCGCGGTCTCGCCCGCCTCGGTGAGCTTCCAGCCCTCACCCTCGGCGGCGAACCCGAGATTCTCCAGCCACATCGGCTCGAACCAGGAGAACGGCACGTAGATCTCGGCGACGTCGATCTCGTCGATCGGGCTGGTGATCCCCGCGGCCTTCCACAGCGCCGCCGCGGCATCACGGCCGGCCTGCGGACTGACCTGATCGCGTCCGGCGTAGGCGAGCGGCTCGGTGCGCAGGGCGGTCGCGTGCACCCACGCCACCGGGTGTCCGTCGGCGACCCGGGCGTCGGCGGTCTCTTCGTCGCCGATCACCATGGCGCACGCGCCGTCGGACGACGGGCAGGTCTCGTCGTAGCGGATGGGATCCCACAACATGGGGGACTCCATCACCTTCTCCACGGTGATGTCGGGCTGATGCAGATGCGCCAACGGGTTCTTGGCGCCGTTGAGCCGGTCCTTGACGGCCACCATGGCGCCGATGTGCTTGGGTGCTCCCGACCGGTTGATGTAGGCGCGGACGTGCGGCGCGAAGTACCCGCCGGCCCCGGCGCCCACCGGCTTGATGAACGGCACCGGAATGCTCAGCGCCCACATGGCATTCGACTCGGACTGCTTTTCCCAGGCCATCGTCAGCACCCGGCGATACTTGCCGGACTGCACCAGGCTGGCGGCCACGATCGCGGTCGAACCGCCCACCGAGCCGGCGGTATGCACCCGGATCAACGGTTTGCCGGTCGCGCCCGTGGCGTCGGCCATGAACAGCTCGGGCATCATCACGCCCTCGAACAGGTCGGGCGCCTTGCCGACCACCACGGCGTCGATGTCGTCCATGGTGGACCCGGAGTCCGCGAGCGCCCGGTCGATGGCCTCCCGGACCAGCCCGTTCATCGAGACGTCTTTGCGTTTGGCGACGTACTTCGTCTGCCCGGTGCCCAGTACCGCTGCCAGTTGCTTGGTCATCGTCAGTTGGCCCTTCCCTCGAGAACAGCGACCAGGTTTTGCTGCAGGGCCGGCCCGCTGGTGGCATGGGCCAGGGTTCGTTGCGCGGACCCGTTCCAGATGTGTTGGGCGGCAAAGCCGATCCGCTCCAGGCCCGCCGAGAACATCGGATTGCCGGCGAGCGCGCCACCGGACGGGTTGATCTTGGTCGAGTCGCCCAGCCCGATCGCCTCGGTGAGGATCAACTGCTGGTGGCTGAACGGCGCGTGCAGTTCGGCCACCTCGATCGAGGCGGCATCGCCGCCGAGGGCGGCCCGCGCCGACGCGGCGGTCGACGGGGAGCTCACCAGATCCCGGGCGCCCAGGATGGGCGTCTCGATGCGGTGCTCGATACCGGTGATCCAGGCCGGGTTCTCCCGCAGTTCGCGGGCCCGGTCGCCGGCGGCGAGCACGATCGCCGCGGCGCCGTCGGTGATGGGCGCGATGTCGTGGCGGCGCAGCGGATCGGCGTAGAGCGGACGGGCCAGCAGCTCGTCGACGCCGGCGGCGGATTCCACCGAGTCGGGGCGCCCGCCGGCGGCCATCGCGTCGAGGGCGACCTGCGCCATCTGCTCGGCGGTCCACTTGCCGGAATCCAGTCCCAGGCGGGCCTGCAGCCCGGCCATCGAGATCGAGTCCGGCCACAACGGCGCCACGGTGTAGGGGTCGGTCTGCAGCGCCAGCACCCGGCGCAGCGTGCCGGCCGACGACTTGCCGAAGCCGTACACCAGCGCGGTCTCGACCTCACCGGTCAGCAACTTGATGTAGGCCTCGTAGAGGGCCCACGCGGCGTCCATCTCCACGTGCGACTCGTTGATCGGGGGCACCGCCCCGATGGAGTCGATCGCCGAGATGAACGAGAAGGCCCGCCCGGCAAGGTAATCCGACGAGCCGGAGCACCAGAAGCCGATGTCGGCCTTGGTGATGCCCAACTCCTCGTAGAGCGCGGCGAAACACGGCATCAGCATCTCGACGCCGTTGGTGGTCCCGTCGGTGCGCCGCACATGCGGGGCATGCGCGAACCCGACCACTGCGATGTCTGTCACGGTGCGCCTCTCTAGAGGTGGTGCTTGAACGAGTCGTAGTCGGCGTCCGGTTCGCCGGTGGGCCGGAAGTAGTCGATGTTGTCGATCCCCGGGCCCCACTCCTCGCGGGGCTTCCAGACCGCCTCGACGCGCATGCCCATCCGGACGTCGGCCGGATCGATGTCGGTGACCAGGTGCAGGAACGGGATGTCCGCGCCGTCGAGCAGCACGTAGGCCGCGACATAAGGCGGCTTGATGCGCTGCCCGGCGAACGGGATGTTGATCACCGCGAACGTGGTCACGATGCCCTTGTCCGGCAGTTCGACGAGTTCGTCGAGGGTCTGCCCGGTCTTCGGGTCGGCCTCGCGCGCCGGGAAGTACACCGGTCCGTCCGGGCCGCGGCGGGCACCGACGAGCCGGCCTTCCTGCAGGGCGCGCAGGTAGGCACTTTCCGGCCGGGACGCGCTGTGCTGGATCTCCACCTCGATGGGGGTGACGAGCATCGTCACGGGTTCCTGGTCACCGGCTGCGGCCGGGGCCGCCTCGGGCTCGTCGCCCAGGGCGAAGTAGGCGATGTCGGTGATGGCGCCGACGGGCTCGTCGACCCAGTGCGCATGGACCCGCGCGCCGGTGCTGATGTCGTCGGGGGACGCGACGTCCAGGGCGTGCAACAGCGTGGTGTCCGCGCCGTCGAGTTTGATCAGCGCCCAGGCGAAGGGGCGATCCAGGGGTTGCCCGGCCACCGGCTCGGGCACCCACACCCACGACACGACGGTGCCCACGCTGGACACCGGTACGATCTCGCTCAACCGCTCATAGGTGACGGGGTCGTATTCGGCCGGTGGCACGTGCACCCGGCCGTCGGATCCGCGGATGCCGACGATGCGGCGCTCGCGCAGTGCGGTGAAGAACTGACCGAGGACCGGCCCGACTGAACGGGTGTAGTCAAAGGACAGCTTCAGCGGTGCGGACAGCGGCGGCTCATGGTCATCGATCAGCGACGGGCTGCTCTGACTGGCGTTCACGGCATCGAGTAGAACAGGTTCTAAGAATCGTGGCAAGAACGGGTCGGCAACACCCGGGACGGCACTAGGGAAAGTTGGGTCGGATCCGATGAAGCTGGGTTTGCAACTGGGCTACTGGGGCGCGCAGCCGCCCACCAACCACGCCGAACTCGTCGCGGCCGCCGAGGACGCCGGCTTCGACACCGTCTTCACCGCCGAGGCGTGGGGTTCGGATGCCTACACGCCGCTGGCGTGGTGGGGGCGGGAGACCACCCGGATGCGGCTGGGCACGTCGGTGATCCAGCTGTCCGCGCGCACCCCCACGGCCTGCGCGATGGCAGCCCTGACCTTGGATCACCTCTCGGGTGGCCGGCACATCCTCGGGTTGGGCGTCTCGGGCCCGCAGGTGGTGGAGGGCTGGTACGGCCAGCGCTTCCCCAAGCCGCTGGCGCGGACCCGCGAATACATCGACATCATCCGGCAGGTGTGGGCGCGCGAGGCGCCGGTGACCAGCCCCGGACCGCACTACCCGTTGCCGCTGTCGGGGGAGGGCACTACCGGCCTGGGTAAGGCGCTCAAGCCGATCACCCACCCGCGGCGCGCCGACATCCCGATCATGCTCGGTGCCGAGGGCCCCAAGAATGTGGCGCTGGCGGCCGAGATCTGCGACGGGTGGCTGCCGATCTTCTACAGCCCGCGGCTGGCGCCGATGTACAACGAGTGGCTCGACGAGGGCTTCGCCCGGCCCGGGGCTCGCCGGACCCGCGAGGACTTCGAGATCTGCGCGACCGCGCAGGTGGTGGTGACCGATGATCGGCCGGCCGTGCTGGAGTTGATCAAGCCGCATCTGGCGCTCTACATGGGCGGCATGGGCGCCGAGGACACGAACTTCCACGCCGACGTGTACCGCCGGATGGGCTACAGCGACGTCGTGGACGAGGTGACCCGGCTGTTCCGCTCCGACCGGAAGGACGAGGCGGCGAAGGTCATTCCCGACGAGCTGGTCGACGACGCCGCCATCGTCGGTGACATCGACTACGTCCGTAAGCAAATCGCGGCCTGGGAAGCCGCCGGGGTGACCATGATGGTCGTCGGAGCCCGGACAACGGAGCAGATCCGGGACCTGACCGAGCTGGTGTAACCCCTGCGGCGGGGGTGGTTGCCTGTTTCTAGAACGCGTTCTAGATTGGGACGTGATGACCGACACACTTGGCTCCACCCACACGATCCAGGGGACCGTGCTGACGATGCCGGTGCGCATCCGCACGGCCGACACCCACGTCGCCATGTTCTCGGTGCCGGCCGCGGCCGCGCAGCGCATGATCGACTACAGCGGGCTGCGGGTGTGCGAGCACCTGCCGGGGCGGGCCGTCACCATGCTGATGCTGGTCCGCTACATCGACGGCGATCTCGGCAAGTACCACGAGTTCGGCACCGCGGTGATGGTCAACCCGCCGGGGTCGACGGCGAAAGGGCCCCGGGCGCTGGCGTCGGCCGCCGCGTTCATCCATCACCTGCCGGTCAATCAGGGCTTCACGCTGGAAGCCGGCCGGCAGATCTGGGGCTTCCCGAAGATCATGGCGGACTTCACGGTGCGGGAGTCGCGAACGTTCGACTTCGACGTCTCCGAGGGCGGCGCCTTGATCGCGGGCATCGAATTCCGGCCGGGGCTGCCGGTCCCGTCGTCGTTCACCGCCAAGCCTCAGGTCTTGACCACCTACAGCCACACCGGAGGGGTCACCCGTGAAATCCCTTGGGAGATGAGGAATTCCGGGATGCGGGCCCGCCCGGGTGGGGCCCGGTTGCGGCTCGGTGCGCACCCGTACGCCGATGAACTGCGCGCGCTCGGTCTGCCCAAACGGCCGTTCGCCAGCCAATCTTCTGCCAATGTCGAGATGACCTTCGGCGACGCCACCGAGATCCGCTGACTGGGCAAGGGAGTAGGGAGACCGATGACTGCCACCATCCTCGACGTCGACCTGACCGACGGCACCTTCTACGCCGACGGCGGCGCCCGGGAGGCCTACAAGTGGATGCGCGCCAACCAGCCGGTGTTCCGCGACCGCAACGGCCTGGCCGCGGCCACCACGTATCAGGCCGTGCTGGACGCCGAACGCAATCCCGAGGTGTTCTCCAGCACCGGTGGCATCCGGCCCGATCAGCCGGGCATGCCGTACATGATCGACATGGACGACCCCGCGCATCTGTTGCGCCGCAAGCTCGTCAACGCCGGTTTCACCCGCAAGCGGGTGATGGACAAGCTGCCGTCGATCGAGCGGTTGTGTGACACGCTCATCGACTCGGTCATCGAGGCCGGCGAATGCGACTACGTGCGCAGCATCGCTGCGCCGCTGCCGATGGCCGTCATCGGGGACATGCTCGGGGTGCTGCCCGAGGAGCGCGAGATGCTGCTGACCTGGTCCGACGACCTGGTCTGCGGGTTGAGTTCGCATCTGGACGAGTCGGCCGTCACCAAGCTGATGGAGACGTTCGCCGCGTACACCGCGTTCACCATGGACGTCATCGCCAAGCGTCGCGCCGAACCCACCGAAGACCTGTTCTCCGTGCTGGTCAACGCCGAGGTCGAGGGCCAGAAGCTCTCCGACGACGAGATCGTCATGGAGACGCTGCTGATCCTCATCGGCGGCGACGAGACCACCCGGCACACGCTCTCCGGCGGCACCGAGGCGCTGCTGCGGCACCCCGATCAGTGGGAACAGGTGGTGGCCAACCCCGATCTGCTCCCCGATGCGATCGAGGAGATGCTCCGCTGGACCTCGCCGGTGAAGAACATGTGTCGCACGCTGACTCAGGACATCGACTTCCACGGCACCGAGCTCAAGGCCGGCGAGAAGATCATGCTGATGTTCGAATCGGCGAACTTCGACGAGACCGTCTTCGAGGACCCCGACAACTTCCGCATCGACCGGAATCCGAACAGCCACCTGGCGTTTGGCTTCGGCACGCACTTCTGCATGGGCAATCAGCTGGCGCGTCTGGAGCTGAAGCTGATGCTGTCGCGGGTCATCGCTCGGATGCCGGACCTGCGGTTGGCCGACGAGAACCGCTTGCCGCTGCGGCCGGCCAACTTCGTCAGCGGGCTCGAGGAGATGCCGGTGGTGTTCACCCCGGGCCCACGCCTCGGCTGAGGGCGCTCTGGGTGTCCCGTCGGGCTCGGCAGCCTCCGGGGCGAGGCTTGTGGCGAGATTGCCGCCGACACTGCGGTTTCGTACGCGGCGCGCCGCTGCAGCGGACGATTTCGCAGCTTCGCGAGGGCTATTCGTAGCCAGGGCTGGTTGGCGCGGAGCGACCGTCGTCGACATTGCCGTTTCCTTCGCGGCGCGCCGCTGCGGCGGACGAATACGCAGGTTCACCACGTCTTGGGCAGCCGCGGGCGATCAAGGCCGCTCCCACCCGTTCGATGACCACTCGTGGGGTGTTGTGCAACATCCCGGCGGTCACTCGGATGTCCATCCACCCGAGCTCCGGTAACCGGGCGTAGCGCTCGACATCCCAGGTTCGCTGGCGTGAATCCGTCCAATGGTGGGCGCCGTCGAAGTCGACCCCGACGCCGAACTCTCGCCAGCCGAAATCAAGACGCGCGAATACCACGCCGAACTCGTCGCGAACCTCGATTTGGGTCTCGGGCGGTGGAAATCCGGCTTGCACCAGCAGCACTCGTGTCAGCGACTCGTACGGTGACTCGGCTCCGTCGTCGACCAAGGCCAAAGTTTCCCGCAACTGCCGCAAACCTCGGACACCCGGATGCGCGGCCATGACGGCCTCGACGTCGGCGACTTTGTTGCCAGTTGCGTTCAGTAGCGCGTCGATGCGTTGCACGCCCTCGACGAGGGGCAGGCGTCTGCCGAGATCGAATGCCGTACGAGCCGGGGTGGTGGCGCGCATGCCGGCAACCACACCGATCTCGGTGATCGGCAAGTGATCGTTGTAGACCGTGATCCCGGCCGGCGCGCGAAGGTTGCGATGGACCAGTTCGGCCGGCAGGCCCGCTTTCACCCATTTCGCACCGAGCGTCGCCGAGGCGGACAGCCCGGCCAGCACGCCCTGGCGCCGCGACCACAACCAGGCTGCTTTGGCTCGCTGCCTCGCGGACAGTTCGACCCCGCGCGGAACCCAGACGCCCGGGTAGACGCCGCTGTAAAGTCGGCGCAGCTCGCGCGGAGTCAGCTCACCGTTCGCCACCGCCTCCGCGGCGCGAAATGGCCATTCGGGCATGGACATGCCGGGGATGTTTGCAGCCTCGGCGCGTCGGGGCGGACCGTCATCCACAGCTCTGGCAGCAGGCGCGGCACGCTCATCAGACGCCGCGGACCGCGCGCCGAACCAGCAGGTACGGCCAACCGTGCCTGCCACCGCGAGACTGCGTATTCCTCCGCCCCAGCGGCGTGTTGCGGACGAAACCGCAGGGTCGAGCCGGAGGTGGCCGGCGAAGAAGCCCCGGCCGGATCACTTCATCTGGAAGTTCGGCTTGCGCTTCTCGGCGAACGCGCGGGGGCCTTCCTTGGAGTCCTCGGACAAGAACACCGGGATGCCGTTCTTGGTATCGGGGATGAAGGCCTCGTTCTCGTGCATGCCCTCGGTCTCGCGAATGGTCTTGAGGATGGCCTGCACGGCCAGCGGCCCGTTGTTGTTGATGGTTTCGGCGATCTCGAGCGCCTTGTCCAACGCCGAACCGTCCGGCACCACGTGGCCGATCAGGCCGAACTCCCGGGCTTCCGCGGCGGTGATGTGTCGGCCGGTCAGCAGGATGTCGCACGCGATCGTGTAGGGGATCTGCCGGACCAGGCGCACCGCGGAACCGCCCATCGGGTACAGGCTCCACTTGGCCTCCGACACGCCGAATTTGGCGCTCTCGCCGGCGACCCGGATGTCGGTGCCCTGCAGGATCTCGGTGCCACCGGCGATCGCGGCGCCCTCGACGGCGGCGATCAACGGCTTGGTCAGCCGGCGGCCCTTGAGCAGGCCGTCGATCCGCGTCGGGTCGTAGCCGGCCTTGAAGGTGTCCCCGGGCGCCTGCTTGTTGGCGTTCTTCAGGTCCATGCCCGCGCAGAACGCGCCGCCGGCGCCGGTCAGGATGCAACTCCGGATCTCCGGATCGTTGTCGACACGGTCCCAGGCCTCGACCATTATCGAGAGCATCTCGCCCGTCAGGGCGTTCTTGCGCTCCGGCCGGTTCATCGTGACGATCAACGTGTGTCCGCGCTGCTCAACCAGCGCGTGAGGCTGTTCGGTGGCGCTCTCAGCGTCGCTCACGAGGGACCCGCCTTCCTGCATCTTTGTCAGAAACTTGTCTCGAAATGTAACACGTTCTAGTTTAGGAGCCATGGCCCTCAACATCGCTGATCTTGCCGAGCACGCCATCGACGCTGTGCCGGACCGGGTCGCCCTAATCTGCGGCGACGAACAGCTGACCTACGCCCAACTCGAGGAGCGCGCCAACCGGTTGGCGCATTACCTGCTCGACCAGGGCGTGAAGGAGGACGACAAGGTCGGCCTGTACTGCCGCAACCGCATCGAGATCGTGATCGGGATGCTGGGCATCGTCAAGGCCGGCGCCATCCTGGTGAACGTCAACTTCCGCTACGTCGAGGGCGAACTGCGCTACCTGTTCGACAACTCGGACATGGTGGCGCTGATCCACGAGCGGCAGTACTCCGATCGGGTGGCCAACGTGCTGCCGGAGACGCCGAACGTCAAGACGGTGCTGGTGGTCGAGGACGGCAGCGACGGCGATTACCAGCGCTACGGCGGCGTGGAATTCGAGACCGCGCTGTCGCAGGGATCGCCTGAACGGGACTTCGGGCCGCGCAGCCAGGACGACATCTACCTGCTCTACACCGGCGGGACCACCGGCTTCCCCAAGGGCGTGATGTGGCGCCACGAGGACATCTACCGAGTCCTGTTCGGCGGCACCGACTTTGCGACCGGGGAGCCCATCGCCGACGAGCACGGCCTGGCCCAGCAGGCCAAGGACAATCCGCCGATGATCCGGCTGCCCATCCCGCCGATGATCCACGGCGCCACGCAGTCGGCCACCTGGATGGCGCTGTTCACCGGCCACACCGTGGTGTTGACGCCGGAGTTCGACGCCGACCAGATCTGGCAGCTGATCCACGACCACAAGGTCAACCTGCTGTTCTTCACCGGTGACGCGATGGCGCGGCCGCTGCTCGATTCGCTGCTCGCGGCCCAGGCCGCCGGCAAGGAGTACGACCTGTCCTCGTTGTTCCTGTTGGCCAGCACCGCGGCGCTGTTCTCGACCAGCCTCAAGGAGAAGTTCCTCGAGCTGCTGCCCAACCGCATCATCACCGACTCGATCGGCTCCTCGGAGACCGGCTTCGGCGGCACCAGCATCGTGGCCAAGGGCGAGTCGCACACCGGTGGCCCGCGCGTCACCATCGACAAGAACACCGTGGTGCTCGACGACGACGGCAACGAGGTGCAACCTGGTTCGGGCGTCCGGGGCGTGCTCGCCAAGCGAGGCCACATTCCCGTCGGCTACTACAAGGACGAGAAGAAGACCGCGGAGACGTTCAAGACGATCAACGGCGTGCGTTACGCCATCCCCGGCGACTACGCCGAGGTCGAGGCCGACGGCAGCGTGACCATGCTGGGCCGTGGGTCGGTGTCGATCAACAGCGGCGGCGAGAAGATCTACCCCGAGGAGGTCGAGGCCGCGCTCAAGGGGCACCCGGACGTGTTCGACGCGCTGGTCGTCGGCGTCCCCGACGAGCGGTTCGGCCAGCACGTCGCCGCGGTGGTGCAACCCCGCGAGGGGACGCGGCCGTCGCTGACGGACCTGGACGCCGTCGTCCGCGCCGAGATCGCGGGCTACAAGGTGCCCCGCAGTCTCTGGCTGGTCGATGAGGTGAAGCGGTCCCCGGCGGGCAAGCCCGACTACCGCTGGGCCAAGGAGCAGACCGAGGCGCGCCCCGCCGACGAGGTGCACGCCAACCATGCGGCCACACAGGGAGCGAAAACCTAAATGCGTACGGAACTTTGCGATCGGTTCGGCATCGAATACCCGATCTTCGTCTTCACCCCGTCGGAGAAGGTCGCGGCCGCGGTCACCCGCGCCGGCGGCCTGGGCGTCCTGGGGTGCGTGCGGTTCAACGACCCCGACGACCTCGAGAACGTCCTGTGCTGGATGGACGAGAACACCGACGGAAAGCCGTACGGCGTCGACGTCGTGATGCCCGCCAAGGTGCCCACCGAGGGCAGCGCCGTCGACATCAACAAGCTGATCCCGCAGACCCACCGGGACTTCGTCGACAAGACGCTGGCCGAACTCGGCGTTCCGCCGCTGTCCGAGGACAACGACCGCAACGAGGGCGTGCTGGGCTGGCTGCACTCGGTCGCGCGCAGCCACGTCGACGTCGCGCTCAAGCACCCCATCAAGCTCATTGCGAACGCGCTGGGCTCCCCGCCCAAGGACGTCATCGACCAGGTGCACGCCGCCGGCGTTCCCGTTGCGGCCCTTGCCGGTTCGGCCAAGCACGCGCTGCGGCACGTGGAGAACGGCGTCGACATCGTCGTCGCGCAGGGCCACGAAGCCGGCGGACATACCGGTGAGATCGGGTCGATGGTGTTGTGGCCGGAGATCGTCGACGCCCTCGACGGCAAGGCCCCGGTGCTGGCCGCCGGCGGCATCGGTACCGGCCGCCAGGTGGGCGCCGCGCTGGCGCTGGGCGCGCAGGGCGTGTGGATGGGCTCGGCGTTCCTGACGGCCGCCGAATACGACCTCGGGGTGCGGCTGGAGTCCGGCCGCTCGGTGGTGCAGGAGGCCATGCTGAAGGCCACCTCCGCCGACACCGTGCGCCGCCGGATCTACACCGGTAAGCCGGCCCGGCTGCTCAAGAGCCGCTGGACCGATGCCTGGGACGCCGAGGGCGCCCCCGAGCCGTTGCCGATGCCGCTGCAGAACATCCTGGTCAGCGAGGCGCATCAGCGGATGAGCGAATCCACCGACCCGACCACGGTCGCAATGCCGGTCGGACAGATCGTCGGCCGGATGAACGAGATCCGGCCGGTCGCCGACATCATCGCCGAGCTGGTCAGCGGGTTCGAGGACGCGTCCAAGCGGTTGGACGCCATCCGCGAGGGCTGACCCCGCGACGCCGGTCGCGGCGTCGTCGGCTGGGCTAGAGTCGACCACGATGACGGCCGACGAGCTACAGGGTTTCCGGGTCTGCATCGAACCCGAGGTGAGCCGACCGTGAACGGTGCCCGGACCCTGCTGTCGACGCTGGTGGACGAGGGCGTCGAAGTCTGCTTCGCCAATCCGGGCACCTCGGAGATGCATTTCGTGGCCGCCCTGGACGATGTCCCCGAAATGCGCAGCGTGCTGGCGCTGTTCGAGGGCGTGGCCACCGGTGCGGCCGACGGCTACGCCCGCATCGCCGACAAGCCGGCCGCGGTGTTGCTGCACCTGGGGCCGGGGCTGGCCAACGGGCTGGCCAACCTGCACAACGCCCGTCGCGCGCACGTCCCGATGCTGGTGGTCGTCGGCGACCACGCGACCTACCACAAGCGCTACGACGCACCGCTGGAATCCGACATCGAGGCGCTGGCCGGCAGCGTCTCGGGCTGGGTGCACCGAACCGAGAACGTGGCCGACATCGCCGCCGATGCCCGTGCCGCGGTGGCGGCCGGCCGGTCCGGGGTGGTCGCCACGCTGATCCTGCCCGCCGATGTGTCCTGGAACCAAGCCTCGATACCTGATGCGGGGCAGTCGATCTCGTCGACCCGCGGCGCGCAGCGCGACGACGGCGCGGTGCGCGCCGCGGCCGAGGTGCTGCGCTCCGGCGCCCGCACAGTGATCCTGATCGGGGGCGACGCGACCCGGATCGCGGGGCTGTCGGCCGCGACCAGAATCGCGGCGGCCACGGGCGCCCGCGTGCTCTGCGAGACCTTCCCCACCCGGCTGCAACGCGGGGCCGGCGTGCCCGCGGTCGACCGGCTGGGCTACTTCGCCGAGGCCGCCGAGGCGCAGCTGGCCGGCGCGCAGCATCTGATCCTGGCCGGTGCCGCGTCGCCGGTGTCGTTCTTCGCCTACCCGGGCAAGCGCAGCGACCTCGTTCCCGACGGCTGCCGGGTGCACACCCTGGCCGAATATGCCGGAGCCGCAGCGGCGTTGGAGCAACTGGCCGACGAGCTGGCGCCGGGCACCGAGGCCGCCGTGGCGCCGCCGGGACGCCCCGAGATGCCGAGCGGCCCGCTCACCGCGGTGTCGGTGTCGGCCGTCGTCGGCGCGATGTTGCCCGAGCGGGCCATCATCGTCGACGAGTCCAACACGGCCGGCGTCACCCTGGCGGCCGGCACGGCCGGCGCCCCCGCGCATGACGTGCTGACGCTCACCGGTGGGGCCATCGGTTACGGGATGCCGACGGCGGTGGGCGCGGCAATCGCGGCCCCGGATCGCCCGGTGCTGTCGCTGCAGGCCGACGGTGCCGCGATGTACACCGTCTCCGCGCTGTGGACGCAGGCACGGGAACAGTTGGACGTCACCACCGTGATCCTCAACAACGGGGCCTACGACATCCTGCGGATCGAACTGCAGCGCGTCGGAGCCGAAGCGGCCACCGACCCTGGACCCAAGGCGCGTGATCTGCTCGACATCGGTCGTCCCACAATGGATTTCGTGCAGCTGGCCCAGGGGATGGGAGTCCCCGCCCGCCGGGCTACCACCGCCGAGGCGCTCGCCGCGGCGCTGGCGTGGGCGTTCGAAGAGCCCGGCCCGCACCTGATCGAGGCCGTGATCCCGTCGCTGCTCGGTTAGACAGGTCCGAATACTGCGCCGAGATCGACGAAATGCCGGAAACCACTCGCACTTATCGGCCCAAAGGTGAGTTTGGGCGGGGGATGGGGAGGACCGGGTCGGCGCAGTCGGTGCCCTCGGCGCTCAGCTGCCGCTTGAGCACCTTGAAGGTCTCGGTGCGTGGCAGCGCGGTGCTCAACCGGAGCTGGGACGGCCACTGCTTGGGTCCCAGATCGCCTTGCCGGCTGAGGAACTCGACGAAGTCGTCGACGTCGAACGCATCGACGTCCGGTAGTACCAGGGCCGCCATCACCTGATCGCCGACGGCCGGGTCGGGAATCGGATATACCGCGACCTCGGTGACCCCCGGGTAACGCATCAGGATCCGCTCGATGGGCGCGGTGCCGAGGTTCTCCCCGTCGACCCGCATCCAGTCGCCGAGGCGGCCGGCGAAGTACGCGAAGCCCGCCTCGTCGCGGTAAGCCAGGTCGCCGCTGTGGTACATGCCGCCGGACATCCGCTCGGCCTCGGCCTCCGGATCCCGGTAATAGCCGCGGAACTGCCCGGGACCCGCGGTGTTCACCAGCTCGCCGATGACGCCCGGTGGGCAGGGATCGCCGGTCTCGACGTCGACGATGTCGATGCCGCCCACCAGGGGGCCCAGCGCGCCGTCCGGGGTGTCGGGGGTACGGGCGATGGACACCCCGCCCTCGCTGGATCCGAAGCCGTCGACCACCTGGACCGCGAACCGCTCGGCGAACCGGGTCAGGTCGCGCGGCGCGCCCTCGTTGCCGTAGGCCACCCGCAGGGGGTTGTCGGTGTCGTCGGCGCGCTCGGGGGTGGCCAGGATGTAGGACAGCGGCTTGCCGACGTAGTTCGCATACGTGGCGCCGAAGCGGCGGGTGTCGGGGATGAACTGCGACGCGGAGAACTTGCGCCGCAACGCAATCGAGGCCCCCGCGGCGACCGCCGGCGCCCATCCGGCCATCACCGCGTTGGAGTGGAACAGCGGCATCGACAGATAGCAGGTGTCGGCGGCACCCAGGCCGAAGCGCTCGGCGAGCATCACGCCCGGCACCGCGACCTTCTCGTGCGTACAACGCACCGCCTTCGGGTCGCCGCTGGTTCCGGAGGTGAAGATGAGCATGAACAAGTCGTCGGGGTCGGCCTGCCGGAAGGCGACCGGTGCGCCCCGGTGGCCCGCCAGTTCGGCGGCGAAATCATCGGATTCGACGTCCACGACCGAAAGTCCCGCCGCGGCGTCGCGTCCGCTGGAATCGACGAGCACCAACTGGCAGTCGGCCTTGTCGATGTCGCGCTGCAGCGCCGCCCCGCGCCGGGTGGGATTCAATCCCACCGGGACGATGCCGGCGAGCGCCGCGGCGACCAGCACCGTGCCGAAGAACGGCGTGTTGCCGAGCAGCACGCCGACGTGCCGCGGGGCGTCCGGGCGCAGGCGGGCGGACAGCGCCGCGGCCAAGTCGGCACCCGCCTGGATGTGCTCGCGCCAGCTCACGAACGACACAGGCGCGTCCGGGTCGTCCCCGGAGTACACCCCGCGGTCGTCGACCTCGGCCAGCGCGGCCAACAGCCCCGACACCGTCGCGCGATTCTGGCGTGATCCGCCACGGTCACCGTGTGCGATCACGCCCAAATCACTGGTGCTCACGGATCAGGTGGGGGTCTCGGCCAGTTCGCCGCCAATGGCCAACAACTGGCCGGTGGCGCTGCCGAGGGCGAACTCGGTCTGCTTGGCGGCCAGGAAGTACCGGTGCACCGGGTGGTCGATGTCGATGCCCACCCCGCCGTGCACGTGCACCGCGGTGTGCGCGACCCGGTGTCCGGCCTCGGCTGCCCAGAAAGCGGCGCTACGCAGGTCCACCGCGGCCGGCAGGTTCTCCGAGAGCCGCCACGCGGCCTGGGTCAGCGTCAGGCGCAGGGCCTTGACGTCGATGTAGCCGTCGGCCAGCCGAGACGACACCGCCTGGAAGCTACCGATCGGGCGGTCGAACTGCTCGCGTTCCCGGGCGTACTGCGCGGTCAGCTCCAGGGCGCGGTCGAGGACTCCGAGCTGATAGGCGGTCAGCCCCAACAGTTGCCGGGCGGTCAACCAATCCAGGACCTCCTGGCCGACCGCGACATCACCGACCAGACGATCGGAGTCCACGGGCACGGCCTGCAGTTGCAGGTGTCCGACGCTGCCGCGGCCGGTGGTGCTCAAGGCGGTGACCGTGACACCGGGATCCTGGGCGGAGATCAGGAACACCGCGGTCCCGGACTCGGTTTCGGCCGGCACCAGGAACGCCTCGGCCGAGGCGGCGTAACCCACCTGCGTGCGGGCGCCGGTGAGCTGGTAGCCGGCACCGTCGGAGTGCGCGCGGACGGGGCCCTGGCCCATCTCCGCGGCCAGCGCCACGGTGAGCACCTTGCTGCCGGCGACGGCGGGTTTGGCCCACTGTTCCTGCAGCGCAGTTGATCCGAAGGCAGCCAGCGCCCCGGCGGCCAGCAACACCGAATCCAGATAGGGGACCGCGGCCAGCTGCCGGCCCAGGGCCTCCAGCACCGCGGTCTGCTCGAGCACCCCATAGCCGCCGCCGTCGAGACTCTCCGGCGCCGCGGTCGAGAGCACATCGGCCTCGGCCAGCTTGGCCCACAGGTCCTTGTCAAACCGTTCCTCGAGCCCGTCGAGCATCCGCTGATGTTCGGGCGTGCAGACGGATTCGGTGATGGTGCGAACCAGGCCGCCGAGGTCGTCGGCGGCTTCCGGCCAGGTGAAGTCCATGTGAATCCCTGCTTTCCGTTAGCGGTTGACCCGGGGCAGGCCGAGCGCGACCATGCCGATGATGTCGCGCTGAATCTCGTTGGTGCCGCCACCGAAGGTGAGGATCAGGCAGGACCGGTGCATGCGCTCGATCCGACCCCGCAGCAGCGCCCCCGGTGTGTCGGTCCGCAACGTCGCCGAGGTCCCCAGCACCTCCATCAGCAGGCGGTAGGCCTCGGTGGCCAGTTCGGTGCCGAACACCTTGGCCGCAGACGCGTCCGCCGGTGATGGCGCCGCGTCCTCCGACGAGGCCAGCTCCCAGTTGATCAGCTTCAGGACCTCGGCCTTGGCGTGCACGCGGGCCAGGTTCAGCTGGACCCACTGCGAATCGATCAGCCGGTTGCCGTGCACGTCCTTGGTGTTCTGGGCCCATTCCCGGACGCCGTCGAGCGCGACGAAGATGGGCTGCGCCGACACCAGGGCGACGCGCTCGTGGTTGAGCTGGTTGGTCACCAGCTTCCAGCCGGCGTTCTCCTCGCCCACCAGGTTGGTGACCGGCACCCGGACGTCCTGGTAATAGGTCGCGCTGGTGTCGACCCCGGACATGGTGTGCACCGGCGTCCACGAGAATCCCTCGGCGGTGGTGGGCACGATCAGCATGGAAATGCCCCGGTGCTTCTTCGCCTCGGGGTTGGTCCGCGCGGCCAGCCAGACGTAGTCGGCGTAGGCGATCAGGCTGGTCCACATCTTCTGGCCGTTGATCACGTACTCGTCGCCGTCGCGCACGGCCGTGGTGCGCAGCGCGGCCAGGTCGGTGCCGGCGCCGGGCTCGGAGTAGCCGATGGAGAAGTGCAGGTCGCCGGCGGCGATGCGCGGTAGGAAGAACTTCTTCTGCTCCTCGGTGCCGAACGCCATGATGGTCGGCGCGACGCTGTTGATCGTGAGGAACGGGACCGGGACGTTGGCAATGGCGGCCTCGTCGTTGAAGATCAGGCCGTCCATCGGGGGTCGGGCCTGACCGCCGAACTCCTTCGGCCAGGACAGCGTGAGCCAGCCGTCCTTGCCCATCTGCGCGACCGTTTCGCGGTAGACGTTGCCGCGGCCCATTTCGCCGTCGTTCGACGCCAGCGCGTCGGCGCGCTCGGGCGTCATCAGTTTGGTGAAGTACGCCCGCAACTCGCGGCGTAGTTCCTCCTGCTCCGGGGTGAAGCCGATCCGCATGCGCGCTCCCTCGCGTCTCGGGCGGTCCGCTGAGTGTGGACGACCCGTTTACCGCATCGGTTGTAACACGTTCTAGTCTTGGGGTCCACAACGGTGCAAGACTGACCCCAGGGCCCAGGGGTCCTATTCTGATTGCGAGCCAGTCGGACCAGCCCCTGAACAGGAGTGGGAGGAGATTGTCATGCGGGTGCACATTGACCGCGACCGATGTGAAGGTAACGCGATCTGCGTGGGCATTGCCCCGGACCTCTTCGATCTCGACGACGACGAGTACGCCGTGATGAAGGTCGACGTGGTGCCTGCCGACCAAGAAGAACTCGCCCAGCAGGCGATCGCGGAGTGCCCGCGCGCCGCGCTGAGCCGGGAAGACTAGAGGTATTCGTAAGTGACATCGAACGTGACGCAGGATTCGGCCGCGTTGGACCTGTCCGGGAAGGTCGCCGTGGTGACCGGCGCCGCGGCCGGCCTGGGTCGCGCCGAGGCCATCGGTCTGGCGCGGTCCGGGGCGACGGTCGTGGTCAACGACATCGCCAAGGCGCTCGACGCTTCCGATGTGCTCGACGAGATCGCCGCGGCCGGTAGCAAGGGCGTCGCGGTCGCCGGTGACGTCAGCGCGCGCTCCACCGCCGACGAACTGGTGGCCACGGCCGACGGTCTGGGCGGGTTGAGCATCGTCGTCAACAACGCGGGCATCACCCGGGACCGAATGCTGTTCAACATGTCCGACGAGGACTTCGACGCTGTCGTTGCGGTGCATCTGCGCGGCCATTTCCTGCTCACCCGCAATGCGGCCGCCTACTGGCGGAACAAGGCTAAGCAGTCCGAGGACGGGAAGGTCTATGGCCGCCTGGTGAACACCTCCTCGGAGGCCGGGCTCGGGGGTCCCCCGGGGCAGGCCAACTACGGGGCCGCCAAGGCCGGCATCACCGCCCTGACGGTCTCGGCCGCGCGGGGTTTGAGCCGGTACGGCGTGCGCGCGAACGTGATTTGCCCGCGGGCCCGGACGCCGATGACGGCGGAGACGTTCGGCGCGGCGCCGGACCTCGCCGACGGTGAGGTGGACAGCCTGTCGCCCGAGCACGTCGTCACGCTCGTGCGGTACCTGGCAGCGCCTGCGTCCGAAGCGGTCAACGGGCAGGTCTTCATCGTTTATGGTCCATCTGTGGCGCTGGTGGCGGCGCCCGTGCTGGAACAGACCTTCAGCGCGACGGGTGACGCGTGGGATCCCGCAGCGCTGGGTGAGGCGGTGGGGAGCTACTTTGCCGACCGGGATCCCGATCGGATGTTTTCGTCCGTGGGCCTCCTCGACGACTGACGCCGCCGACCGGGTGGAGTGAGGAGATCTGCGGTTAGAACACGTTCTAGAATGGTGTTCGTCACAATCGCTGTGACCTGGACAAATTCAAGGATTATGTCTCATTATCGGAGCTTTGACACTGCGAACACGTTCTAGTTACTATGATCCGTCTCACTGGGTAGGCCTCTGCCCCAGGGATGAACACGGAGGTCGGGACCGCGTTTGCGCGGTCTTCGCCATGGTTGTAAACGGACGTCGGACAAGCCATCTCGAGCGAGAAGGGAACCCAGGTTGATCGAACAGCTCGCGGTTCCGGCTCGGGCCGTGGGCGGCTTCTTCGAAATGTCGATCGAAACCTTCCGGACGATGTTCCGGCGCCCGTTTCAGTTCCGGGAGTTCCTCGACCAGACGTGGATGATCGCGCGGGTCTCGCTGGTCCCGACGCTGCTGGTGTCGATCCCGTTCACGGTGCTCGTCGCGTTCACCCTCAACATTCTGCTGCGTGAGATCGGCGCGGCCGACCTCTCCGGCGCCGGCACGGCCTTCGGCACCGTGACCCAGTTGGGCCCGGTGGTGACCGTGCTGGTGGTTGCCGGCGCCGGCGCCACCGCCATCTGCGCGGACCTCGGCGCGCGCACCATCCGCGAGGAGATCGATGCCATGCGGGTGCTGGGCATCGACCCGATCCACCGACTGGTGGTGCCGCGCGTGCTCGCCTCGACGTTCGTGGCGCTGTTGCTCAACGGACTGGTCTGTGCCATCGGGCTGGCCGGCGGCTACGCGTTCTCCGTCTTCCTGCAGGGCGTCAACCCCGGGGCGTTCATCAACGGGCTGACGGTGCTGACCGGCCTGCCCGAACTGCTGCTGGCGGAGGTCAAGGCGTTGCTGTTCGGCGTCGTCGCCGGCCTGGTGGGCTGCTACCGCGGGCTGACCGTCAAGGGTGGCCCCAAGGGCGTCGGCGTCGCCGTCAACGAGACCGTCGTCTACGCCTTCATCTGTCTGTTCGTCATCAACGTGTTGATGACGGCCATCGGCGTGCGGGTGCTGGAGTCATGAGCTACGACGCCACGCTGCGCTTCCGACGATTCGTCGCCGGGCTGCCCAAGACTTTCGACAGCTTCGGCGAGCAGGCGCTGTTCTTCGGCGAATCGCTGCGCTACATCCCCAACGCGCTGAACCGTTACCGGCGCGAGACGGTGCGGCTGATCGCCGAGATGACGATGGGGACCGGGGCCCTGGCGATCATCGGCGGCACCGTGGGCGTCGCGGCGTTCCTGACGCTGGCCTCCGGCGGCGTCATCGCGGTGCAGGGCTACTCGTCGCTGGGCAACATCGGTATCGAGGCCCTGACCGGGTTCCTCTCGGCGTTCCTCAACGTTCGGGTGGTGGCGCCGATCGTCGCGGGTATCGCGCTGGCCGCCACCATCGGGGCGGGTACCACCGCCCAACTCGGGGCGATGCGGGTCGCCGAGGAGATCGACGCCGTCGAGTCGATGGCCGTCCACTCGGTGTCCTACCTGGTCTCCACCCGGCTCATCGCCGGGCTGATCACGATCATCCCGCTGTACTCGCTGGCCGTGCTGGCGTCGTTCTTCGCCGCGCGATTCACCACGGTGTTCATCAACGGGCAGTCCGCGGGCCTCTACGACCACTACTTCAACACGTTCCTGGTGCCGACCGACCTGATGTGGTCCTTTCTGCAGGCCATCGTGATGTCGGTCGCGGTGATGCTGGTCCACACCTATTACGGCTACAACGCCTCCGGCGGACCCGTCGGCGTCGGCATCGCCGTCGGCCAGGCGGTGCGCACCTCGCTGATCGTCGTCGTCGTCATCACCCTGTTCATCTCACTCGCCGTCTACGGCGGGTCCGGCAACTTCAACCTCTCCGGGTAGCGGCATGGCAGACGGCAACGCGAATCGGGTCCACGTCCGGGTGGCGGCCGCGGTGATGGCCGCCATCCTGGTGGCGGCCGCGGTGTTCACCTACCTCGGCTACAGCGCCGCCTTCACCGCCACCGACGACATCACGGTGATGTCGCCGCGCGCGGGCCTGGTCATGGAGCAGGACGCCAAGGTCAAGTACCGCGGCATCCAGATCGGCAAGGTCAGGAAGATCGAGTACGAGGGCGAACAGGCCAAGCTGACGCTGGCCGTGGACCGCAGCCAGCTGCGGTACGTGCCGTCCAACGCGCACGTGCAGATCGCCGGCAACACCATCTTCGGCGCGAAGTCCGTCGAGTTCACCCCGCCGGAGTCACCCGAGGGCCCGATGAAGCCGGGCGCCACCGTGCGCGCCTCGGCCGTCCAGCTCGAGGTCAACACGCTGTTCCAGAAGCTGACCGAGGTGCTGCACAAGGTAGACCCGGTGAATCTCAATGCCACCCTCTCGGCGCTCGCCGAGGGTCTGCGCGGCAACGGCGATGACCTCGGGACCATGTTGGCCGGCCTGAACAGCTATCTGGGACAGCTCAATCCCAAGCTGCCGACGCTGCAGGCCGACATCGCCCAGGCGGCCACGGTGGCCGACATCTACGCCGACGCGGCGCCGGACCTGGTTCGGGTCTTCGACAACGCGCCCGCGCTGTCCGCGACGATCGTCGATCAAGAGACCAACCTCAACGCGAGCCTGTTGGCGGCCACCGGCCTGGCCAACAACGCCTACGACACCCTGGCTCCGGCGTCCGAGGACTACATAGCCGCGATCCAGCGGCTGCGGGCGCCGGCCAAGATGCTCGGCGAGTACTCTCCGGTCTTCGGATGCCTGCTGTCGGCGATGGTGACCGCCGCGGACCGGTTCGGCCCCATCATCGGTGGCACCCGGCCGGGCCTGTTCGTGTCGTCGAACTTCCTGCCCGGCTCGCCGGCCTACACCTACCCGGAGAGTCTGCCGGTGGTCAACGCCTCCGGCGGCCCGAACTGCCGTGGCCTCCCGGACATTCCGAGTAAGCAGTTCGGCGGCTCCTGGTTCCGGTCGCCGTTCCTGGTGACCGACAACGCCTACGTCCCGTACCAGCCGAACACCGAGTTGCAGTTCGACGCACCCTCGACGTTGCAGTTCCTGTTCAACGGGGCCTACGCAGAGCGGGACGAGTACTGATGGGACAACGGGCAGTTCTGGCCAAGGTCAGCGTGTTCACCGTCGTGATGTTGATGGTGGCGGCCGGCCTGGTGGTCGTGTTCGGTGAGTTCCGCTTCGCCTCCGGCCACACCTATCACGCGAACTTCGACAACGCGTCCCGGCTCAAGTCGGGCCAGGACGTCCGCATCGCCGGTGTCCCGGTGGGCACCGTCAAATCGGTGGAACTGGCCGAGGACAACAGCGTCGACGTGACGTTCGACGTCAACAAGCGCTACCAGCTCTACACCTCGACGCGGGCGCTCATCCGGTACGAGAACCTGGTCGGCGACCGCTACCTCGAGATCACCTCGGGCCCCGGCGAACTGCGCAAGCTGCCGCCCGGCGGCACCATCATCCGGGAGCAGACCGACCCGGCGCTCGACCTCGACGCGCTGCTCGGTGGTCTGCGGCCGGTGCTCAAGGGGCTCGACGGCAACAAGGTGAACGAGGTCAGCAACGCTGTCATCGAACTGCTGCAGGGGCAGGGCGGCGCGCTGTCGGAAATGTTGTCCAGCACAAGCTCGTTCACCACCGACCTGGCCGCTCGCGATCAGTTGATCGGCGACGTCATCACCAACCTGAACACGGTGTTGGCCACCGTGGACGAAAAGGGCCAACAGTTCGACAAGAGCGTGGACCAGCTGCAGCAGCTGATCAGCGGGCTGGCCCAGAACACCGACTCGATCGCCGGGGCCATCCAGCCACTGGCGTCGGCCGAGGCCGACCTGACCGAGATGCTGGAGAACGGCCGTCGGCCGGTGCAGGGCGTGATCGAGAACCTGCGGCCGCTGGCGAGCAAGATCCACGAGCGCGAGTCGGACGTCAACGACGTCATCGAGCCGCTCGCCGAGAACTACCTGCGGCTCAACGCCCTTGGCGCCTACGGATCGTTCTTCAACGTCTTCTACTGCTCGGTCCGGCTGAAGATCAACGGCCCGGCCGGCAGTGACCTCTTGATCCCGTTCGGCGGACCGCCGGACCCGTCCAAGGGGAGGTGCGCTCCTGTCAAGGACAACTGACGAGTCCAACCCGCTGCGGACCGGCATCTTCGGCATCGCCGTGGTGGCGTGCCTGGTACTGGTGTCGTTCGGCTACACCAGCCTGCCGTTCTGGCCGCAGGGCAAGACTTACGACGCATTCTTCACCGACGCCGGTGGCATCGCCCCCGGTGACGATGTGAACGTTTCCGGCATCAAGGTCGGCCACGTCAACTCGGTGAGCCTCGCCGGCAACGCGGCGAAGGTGACTTTCACCGTCGACCGCAAGATCCGGGTCGGCGACCAGACCCTGGTGGGCATCAAGACCGACACGGTGCTCGGCCAGAAGTCGCTGGACGTCACGCCGTCCGGCGGCGGGGAGGCCACCACTATTCCCTTGGGGCGCACCACCACTCCGTACACCCTCGGCTCCGCGCTGCAGGACCTCGGGGCCAACACCCAGGCCCTGGACAAGCCGCGGTTCACCGAGGCGCTGCAGACGCTCACCGACACCCTG
This sequence comes from Mycolicibacterium sp. MU0050, assembly GCF_963378085.1. Classification (GTDB taxonomy): domain Bacteria; phylum Actinomycetota; class Actinomycetes; order Mycobacteriales; family Mycobacteriaceae; genus Mycobacterium; species Mycobacterium wendilense. The sequence continues at coordinate 545,862 of NZ_OY726395.1, forward strand.
GCCGACGCCACCCCGCAGCTGCGCTCGGCGCTTGACGGCGTCACCGAGCTGTCCCGCACCATCAACACCCGTGACGAGGCGCTCGGCGAGCTGCTTGGCCACGCCCAGTCGGTGTCGAAGACGCTGGCCGAGCGGGCCGGACAGGTCAACCAGTTGATCGTCGACGGCAACCAGTTGTTCGGCGCGCTCGATCAGCGCCGCGCGGCGCTGGCCAGTCTCATCGCCGGGATCGACGATGTGTCCGTTCAGATCTCGGGCTTCGTTGCCGACAACCGGAAGGAATTCGGTCCGGCCCTGAGCAAGCTCAACCTGGTGCTGGAGAACCTCAACGAGCACCGCGACCACATCAGCGAGGCGTTGCGACGGTTGCCGCCGTACGCCACCGCGCTCGGCGAGGTGGTCGGTTCGGCTCCCGGCTTCCAGATCAACCTGTACGGTCTGCCGCCGGCCACCATGTCCGAGGTGCTGCTGGACGCCTACTTCCAGCCCGGCAAGCTGCCCGACAGCCTCAGCGACTATCTCAAGGGCCTCATCTCGGAACGGCTGATCGTGAGGCCGAAGTCACCATGACAGATACCTCGACTACTCGCCGGTCCGGCCGACGTGGACTGCTCATCGGGCTGGTCATCGCCCTGGTGGCGGTCCTGGCCGTCGGCCTCTACGCGCTGTGGCCCGGCCGCTCCACCTACAAGGTGGTCGGGTTGTTCTCCACTGCGGTGGGGCTCTACCCCGGCGACGACGTGCGCGTGGTCGGCGTACCGGTGGGCAAGATCGACGCCATCGAACCCCGCGCCGGCGACGTCAAGATCACCATGTCGGTCGACGACGACGTCAAGATTCCCGCCGACGCGCACGCGATCATCATGTCGCCGAACCTGGTGGCGGCCAGGTTCGTTCAGTTCACGCCGGCCTTCGATGCCGGCGGTCCGGACGCCGGCGGCCCCGTACTCGAAGACGGCGCGACCCTCGGCTTGGACCGCACCGGGGTGCCCGTCGAATGGGACGAGGTCAAGGACGAGCTGACCAAGCTGTCGCAGGCCCTGGGCCCCGGTGAGGACGGCCTGCAGGGCCCGCTCAGCGAGTTCGTCGACCAGGCCGCGACCACCTTCGACGGCAACGGTGACTCGTTCCGCAACGCGTTGCGGGAGCTTTCCCAAACCGCCGGCCGGCTCGGTGATTCGCGCACCGACCTGTTCGGTACCGTGCGCAACCTTCAGGTCTTGGTCAACGCGCTGTCGCAGAGTAACGAGCAGATCGTGCAGTTCTCCGGGCATGTCGCCTCCGTGTCGCAGGTGCTCGCGGAAAGCTCGGTGGGACTGGACAACACGCTGGGCACGCTGAACCAGGCGCTCAACGACGTCCGCGGCTTCCTCGACGAGAACAACGAGACGCTGATCGGCACCGTCGACCAGCTCACCGAGTTCACCAATCTGCTGACCGCGCAGAGCGACGACATCGAGCAGGTCCTGCACGTCACCCCGAACGGCCTGGCCAACTTCTACAACATCTACAACCCGGCGCAGGGGACCGTCGGCGGCGTGCTCTCGCTGCCGAACTTCGCCAACCCCGTCCAGTTCATGTGCGGCGGCACCTACGACATCGGCGAGATGGCCGGCGCCGACAACATCAAACGCTCGGAGATCTGCAAGCAACGTATGGCCCCGGTCCTGCGGCGCATCACGATGAACTTCCCGCCGGTGCTGTTCCATCCGATCAACAGCATCACCGCCTACAAGGGCCAGATCATCTACGACACCCCGGCCACCGAGGCCAAGGCCCGCACGCCCATCCCGTACCTGCAGTGGGAGCCCGCGCCCGGCGTCACCCCGCCATCGATCCCGCCGGGCACCACCCTGGGTGACCTGGTGTTGCCGCCGCCGGCCGTTCCGGGACAGATCTCGCCCGGCCCCGGCCACGCCCCGGGCACCCCGCCCGGTGCGCCCGGCCCCGCGCCGGGCCCGACAGGGGATGGTGGCTGATGGTCGCTACACGGAACAGGAGAACTGCGTTGCGTAGCAACGGATGTCGGGCGTTGGCGTTGGCCTCCGGCGTCACGCTGCTGGCCGGTTGCTCGTTCGGCGGGCTCAACTCGGTCAACATGCCCGGCACCAAGGGGCACGGCTCGGGCTCGTACACGATCACCGTCGAACTCCCCGACGTGGCGACGCTGCCGCAGAACTCGCCGGTCATGGTCGACGACGTGACCGTGGGCAGTGTCTCCGGAATCGAGGCTGTGCAGCGGCCCGACGGCAGCTTCTACGCGGCCGTCCAGCTGTCGTTGGAACCCGAGGTCGATCTGCCCGCCAACGCGACTGCGCAGGTGGCCCAGACGTCACTGCTGGGTTCGCAGCACATCGAGTTGGCCGCCCCGCTCACCGATCCCGACGACGCGCGGCTCGCCGACGGCGCGCACATCCCGGAGAGCCGGACCGGTCGCTATCCGACCACCGAGGAAGTGCTTTCCTCCCTCGGTGTGGTGGTCAACAAGGGCAACCTCGGTGCCCTGCAGGACATCACCGACGAGGTGTACGTCGCCGTCGCCGGCCGCACCGGCAGCTTCGCCGGGCTGGTTCCCCGGCTGGCCGAACTCACCGCCTCGCTGCGGGACCAGACCGAAGAAATCCTGGCCGCGGCCGACGGACTGAACCGGTTCGCCGCGACCCTGGCCAACAGCAAGGACAGCCTGGGCCGCACGCTGGACACGCTGCCGGTCGCGCTGGAGGTGCTCAACCGCAACCGCGCCAACATCGTCGAGGCGTTCACCGCGCTCGGGCGGGTGGGCACGGTGGCGGCCGAGGTGCTCGCCAAGACGAAGACGGACTTCGCCGCGGTGTTCAAGGATTTCTATCCCGTGGTGCGGGCGCTGGCCGAGAGCGCCGACGATCTGGTGTCGGTGTTGCCGTTCGCGCCTACGTTCCCGTTCCACGCCGACTATCTGCGCAACGCGGTGCGCGGCGACTTCCTGAACGTGTACGCCACCTTCGACCTCACGCTGCGCCGGTTCGGTGAGTCGATCTTCACCACGTCGCCGCTGGATCCGAACATGAAGCACATGTCGGAGGTGCTCAACCCGCCGGAGTTCCTGACCGGTCAGCTGGCCAACCTGTCGGGCCAGGCCGCCGACCCGTTCAAGATCCCGCCGGGCGATGTGCCGGGCGAGGAGGCGCCGCGCTGATGCTTGACCGTCTATCTCGTATCCAGCTGATGATCTTCTCGATCGTCACCGTCCTCTCGGTCGGTGCGATCGTCCTGTTCTACCTGCAGCTGCCCGCCAAGCTCGGTATCGGCTCCTACCAGGTCGATGCCAATTTCGTTGCCGGCGGCGGCATCTACAGCAACGCCAACGTGACCTATCGCGGCGTGACCGTCGGGCGGGTCGACGGCGTCGGGCTGACCGACAACGGCGTCGTCGCGCACATGCGGCTCAACAGCAACACCCCGGTGCCGGAGAACGTCACCGCCACCGTGAAGAGCGTCTCGGCGGTCGGCGAGCAGTACATCGACCTGGTGCCGCCGGAAGATGCGTCGGACACCATGCTGCGCAACGGGTCCAGCATCGGGCAGGACCGCACCTTCATCGGCCAGGACATCGCCGGGATGCTCAACGAAGCCGACGCGTTGGTCAGCAGCATCAGCAACAGCCGGCTGCAGGACGTGCTGCGGGAAACCTTCAAGGCGTTCAACGGATCCGGTCCCGAACTTGCTCGGGTCATCGAGTCGGCGCGTGGGCTGGTCGACGAGGCCAACGCCAGCTACGGCCAGACCGAGGCGCTCATCGACCAGCTGGGGCCGGTGCTGGATGCGCAGATCCGCAGCGGCGACGACATCAAGTCCATTGCCGACGGCCTGGCCCGGTTCACCACCGAGCTGAACAACGCCGACCCGCAGCTGCGCGAGGTGCTCGCGACCACCCCCGGGGCCGCCGACTCGGTCAACACGGCGTTTTCCGGAATTCGACCCAACTTCCCGATGCTGGCCGCCAACCTGGCCAACTTCGGCCGGATCGGGGTGATCTACAACAAGTCCATCGAGCAGGCGCTGGTCATCTTCCCGGCCCTGATCGCAGCGCTGATCACCGTGGCCGGCGGCGTCCCGATGGACGAGGGCGGCAAGCTGGACTTCAAGATCGACCTCGGCGATCCGCCGCCGTGCTCGGTCGGCTTCCTCTCGCCCGACACCATCCGCTCACCGGCCGACGAGACGGTCCGGGATCTGCCGACCGACATGTACTGCAAGGTCGCCCAGAACGACCCCATGGTGGTCCGCGGCGCGCGCAACTACCCGTGCATGGAGGTCCCGGGCAAGCGGGCGCCCACGGTGCAGCTGTGCCGGGACCCGAAGGGCTATGTGCCGATCGGCAGCAACCCGTGGCGTGGGCCCCCGATCCCGTACGACACCCCGATCGAGGACGGCCGGAACATCCTGCCGCCCAACAAGTTCCCTCTCATCCCACCCCAGGCGGACTACGATCCGGGGCCGCCGTCGGTGCAGCTGCCGCCGGGCGTGCAGCCCGGCCCGGGCCCGGCGCCGCATGCGCCGTTCCCGTTGCCGACGCCGCCGAGTGACCCGGGCATCCCGCCGGCGTGGCCGTTCTTCGCGCCGCCGGATCACTACGTCCCGCCGTATGGCCGCCAGGCCCCGCCGCCGCCGGGGGAGGCGCCGCCGCCCGGGCCAGGCCCGCTGCCCGCGGAGGCCCCGATCCCGCAGGCCGCCGGACCCGCCTACGCTACGTATGATCAGAACGGAAAATTCGTCGATCCCACCGACGGGGACACCGGGGTGCTGGCCGCCGCCGACGTGAACCATCGTCCCGCGGAAAACTGGGTCGAACTGATGCTGGACCCGAGGCAGGTGTAATGGCGGAACAACCGACTTCGACGCCCGACCCGGCGCCGAAGCCGGTTCGACGGCGTGCTTCACGGGCTGCGGGGCCGACCTCCGAGCCGGCCGCCGCCACGACGATCACCACCCGCGTCGAGGCGCCGAGCACCGTGAAGGCACCGTCACCGGCCGTCGGCGCCGGCCCCCCGGCACGCAGGCAGCCGCATCGACGCGCGGTCGCCCTGATCGCCGCCGCGGTCGCCGTGGTGTTGTTGGCCCTGCTGGGGACCGCGACCGCGGTGCTGCAGGCGCAGAAGAACGCCGCGGACGCCACGGCAGAGCGCGAGCAGCGCTTCGTCGACGCCGGCAAGCAGACCGTGGTGAACATGTTCTCCTACACGCCGGACACCATCGACGACAGCGTGAACCGCTTCGTGGACGGCACCAGCGGACCGCTGCGCGACATGATGAGCCAGAACAACAACGTCGAGAACCTCAAGGCGCTCTTCCGGGACACCAACGCCACCTCGGAGGCCGTGGTGAACGGCGCCGCGCTCGAGGACATCGACGAGCTGCGGGCCAACGCCTCGGTGCTGGTCGCGGTGCGCGTCACCGTCACCGACATCGACGGGGTCAACAAGCCGTCCCAGGCCTACCGGCTGCGAGTCATCGTGCACGAGGACGACGCGGGCCGCATGACGGGCTGGGATCTCAAATACCCCGACGGGGGCAACTGATGGGACGAACGAGCAGGGCACTGCTGGCGGCGTTGTCCGTCGTCGTCACCGCGGCGATCGTCGGGCTGGGCGGATGGTTCGGCGGCCTGTACTGGGACCGCGTCGAGACCACCGGGGCCCAGAACACCCGGTCCGAATTGGCGCGCCTTGCCATCGAGCAGGTGCCGCAGGTGTTCGGCTACGACTATCAGACCGTCGAACGCAGCCTCACCGATGCGTCCCACCTACTCACGCCCGATTACCGCCGCGAGTTTCAGGACCGCTCGGCGAAGGACATCATCCCACAGGCGCGCGAGCGGCAGGTGGTCAGCCAGGCCCACGTCGTCGGCGCCGGGGTGTTGGAGGCCAGGCGGCTTTCCGGGTCCGTGCTCGTGTTCATGAATCGGACGGTCACCGACAAGTCCAAGCAGTCGGTCTACGACGGCAGCCGCCTGCGCGTCGACTACCAGAAGGTCGACGGCAAATGGCTGATCAACTACATCACGCCCATCTAGGGGCCTTGGGGTAGGCCACCAGACCCGACGAGCGGCCACCGGGGCCCCGCTACGAGCTCAGGTATTCCCCTGGCCGCTGTCGGCGAGCGCGTCGAGGAAAGACCGCGCCCACTGATCCACGTCGTGGGTGAGAACCTGGCGCCGTAGCGAGCGCATCCGCTGCCGCCCGTCCTCGGCGGTCTGGTTGAGCGCCGCCTCGATGGCATCCTTGACACCGTCCAGGTCGTGCGGGTTCACCAGGTAGCTGCGGCGCAGTTCGGCTGCGGCGCCGGTGAATTCGGAGAGCACCAGCGCGCCGCCGAGGTCACTGCGACAGGCCACGTACTCCTTGGCGACCAGGTTCATCCCGTCGCGCAGCGGCGTCACCAACATCACGTCGGCCGCGACGAAGAAGGCGATGAGCTCGTCGCGCGGCACCGGCCGGTGCAGGTACTGGACCACCGGGTGGCCCACCTCGCCGAATTCGCCGTTGATGTGGCCGACCTGCCGCTCGATGTCGTCGCGCAGCACGCGGTAGCTTTCGACCCGCTCGCGGCTGGGGGTGGCCAGCTGCACCAGCACCGTGTCGTTGCGGTCGGCGCGCCCCTCCTCGAGCAGTTCGGTGAAGGCCTCCAGGCGGACGTCGATGCCCTTGGTGTAGTCCAGCCGGTCGACGCCGAGCAGGATCTTGCGCGGATTGCCCAATTCGGCCCGGATCTCGCGGGCCCGACGGCGAATGTCGCGGTTCTTGGCTCGCTGGTCCAGCGCCGCCGAGTCGATCGAGATGGGGAAGGCACCCACCTTCACGGTGCGGAAGCCGTGCTGAACCTCGCCGAACCGGGACCGCACGCCGATCGACGCGCGGGTGGTGTTGGCGCCGATCAGCCGACGGGCCAGCACCAGGAAGTTCTGCGCGCCGCCGGCCAGATGGAAGCCCACCAGATCGGCGCCCAGCAGGCCCTCGGTGATCTCGGTGCGCCAGGGCATCTGCATGAACAGCTCGACCGGCGGGAAGGGGATGTGCAGGAAGAAGCCGATCACCAGATCGGGGCGCAGCATCCGCAGCATCTTGGGCACCAGCTGCAGCTGGTAGTCCTGGACCCACACGGTGGCACCCGGCGCGGCGGTGCGCGCCGTGGCCTCGGCGAAGCGGCGGTTGACCACCACGTAGCGGTCCCACCACTCGCGCCGGTACTCGGGTTTGACGATCACGTCGTGATACAGCGGCCACAGTGTCGCGTTGGAAAAGCCCTCGTAGTACTGGGCGATGTCGTCGGCGCTGAGGCGGACCCGCTGCAGCAGCAGGTCTTCCTCGATGATCGGCTCGTCGATGACCTCGACGTCGTCCTCGGCCAGACCCGCCCAGCCGATCCAGGCGCCGCGGCGCTTACGCAGCAGTGGTTCCAACGCGGTCACCAACCCACCAGGGCTGCGCTTCCATGTGGTACTGCCGTCGGGGTGCCGTTCCATGTCGATCGGCAACCGGTTGGCGACCACCACGAAGTCGGAGTCCCCGGAGGGGGCGGGCTGTCCCTCCCCCGGAGTCACTTATGCCTCGGGCTTCGACGGTCCAATGCCGAGCATCGAGAGGAACACCCGGCACTCGTCGGCGTCGGTGGCGTAGGCGGCCACGACGCGTCGAGCCTGGCTGGCCGTATCGTCGGGCAACGGCTCGACATCGACGATCTCTGTGGGGTCTGTTTTCGCAGCCATGACACAACTCTAGCGACGTCGCACGTCCGCGTCCTAACCCTGAACCCTGCCGATCAGCAAATCGGCGGGCCGCGACCACCCGTTTCGAGCCGCCCGATGGTTTACGGTCTGGGTGGAAGTCGTAAAGTGCAGGCATGGCTACGCCTCAGCAGACCGACAACACCTCTCCGGCCGGCGGCACCCCGGAGTTCGTGAGCTACGAGACCCTCGATGAGGGCCGCATCGCCCGGGTCTGGCTCAACCGCCCCGCCGAGCACAACGCCCAGAACCGGACCCTGTTGGTCCAGCTCGACGAGGCGTTCAAGAAGGCCGAGGCCGACGACGAGGTCCGGGTGATCATCCTCGCGGCCCGCGGCAAGAATTTCTCGGCCGGACACGACCTGGGCTCGGAGGCGGCCCTGGCCGAACGCACCCCGGGGCCGGGCATGCATCCCAGCTTCGCCTCCAACGGCGCCACCCGGCCGGGCATGGTCGAGAAGCTCTATCTGCAGGAGTGGCACTACTACTTCGAGAACACCAGCCGCTGGCGCGACCTGCGCAAGATCACCATCGCCTCGGTGCAGGGCAACGCCATCTCCGCGGGCCTGATGCTGGTCTGGGCGTGCGACCTGATCGTCGCCGCCGACAACGCCAAGTTCAGCGACGTGGTCGCGTCCCGGCTGGGCATGCCCGGCGTGGAGTACTTCGCCCACCCGTGGGAGTTCGGCCCCCGCAAGGCCAAGGAACTGCTGCTGACCGGCGACTCGCTCGACGCCGAGGAGGCGTACCGCCTGGGCATGGTGTCCAAGGTGTTCCCGGTCGCGGACCTGGAGGACAAGACGCTGGAGTTCGCCCGGCGCATCGCGGCGCTGCCGACCATGGCCACGCTGCTGATCAAGGACTCGGTGAACGCGGCGTCGGACGCCATGGGGTTCAGCGAGGCGTTGCGGCATGCCTTCCACATCCACGAGCTCGGGCATGCGCACTGGGCGGCCCACAACGAGAACCGATTCCCGGTGGCGCAGGCCCCCGATGTCCAGGATTGGCGCACGGCCAAGCCCACCCAACCGGCCCGCAAGGACGTTCCCTGACGCTGACGGCGCGCGGCGTATAGCGTTACTAGAACCTGTTCCAATTCAGCTGAAGGGGGCGCCGTGCAGTTGTCGTTCGAGGGCCGGACCTACCTGGTCACCGGCGGTGGAAGCGGCATCGGCAAGGGAGTGGCCGCCGCGCTGGTCGCCGCCGGTGCCAACGCGATGATCATCGGCCGCAACGCCGATCGCCTCGCCGCCGCCGCCGACGACATCAAGGCGGCCGGCGGTCCCGGCGACATCGCCTTCCAGCCCGCGGACGTCACCGACGAGGACCAGGTCAGCGGAGCCGTCGCGGCGGCCACCGCCTGGCACGGCCGGCTGCACGGCGTCGTGCACAGCGCCGGCGGCAGCCACACCATCGGTCCCGTCACCCAGATCGACTCCGAGCTGTGGCGCAGCACCGTCGATCTCAACGTCAACGGCACCATGTATGTGCTCAAGCACTCGGCCCGCGAGATGGTGCGGGCCGGCGGCGGGTCGTTCGTCGGGATCTCCTCGATCGCGGCGAGCAACACCCACCGCTGGTTCGGCGCCTACGGTCCCGCGAAATCGGCGCTGGATGCCCTGCTCAAGCTCGCCGCCGACGAGTTGGGCCCCTCCTGGGTGCGCGTCAACGGGATTCGTCCGGGACTGACCCGCACCGACATGGTGGGGCCCATCATGGAGCTGCCCGCCACCCTCGAGGACTACCGCCAGTGCACGCCGCTACCTCGGGTCGGCGAGGTGGACGACATCGCCAACGTGGCGCTGTTCCTGCTCTCCGACGCCGCCGCGTACGTCACCGGACAGGTGATCAACGTCGACGGCGGGCACGGTCTGCGGCGGGGGCCGGACATCTCGGGCCTGCTCGAGCCGGCGTTCGGCGCCGACGGACTGCGCGGCGTCGTCTGAGCCGATGACGCATCCGGCGCCGCCCGACGGCCACTCGCCGCGTCGCGCCTGGGCCGCCGTGGGCCTGTTGGCCGTCGTCGGGACGCTGAACTACGCGGACCGGTTCCTGCCCGCGGTGCTGGCCGAGCCCATCAAGCAGGACCTGGACCTCTCGGACACCGAGATCGGCATCATCAACGGCTTCGGCTTCCTGGTGGTCTACGCGGTGCTGGGCATCTTCATCGCCCGGATCTCCGACCGGGGCGCTTTCGGCCTGGTGGTGTCGGCGTGCCTCACGCTGTGGGGTGCGATGACGGTGCTCGGGGGTTGGGTACAGTCCGGCTTCCAGCTGGTCCTCACCCGGGTCGGCGTCGCGGTGGGCGAGGCGGGCAGCACGCCCGCCGCCCACGCCTACGTCGCGCGGAACTTCGCTCCGCACCGGCGCGCGGCGCCGCTGGCCGTGATCACCCTGTCCATCCCGTTGGCCAGTGCGGCCAGCCTGATCGGCGGCGGGCTGCTGGCCGAATCGCTGGGCTGGCGAAGCGCCTTCATCGTGATGGGCGTGATCAGCATCCTGGTGGCCCCACTGGTGTTGGTGGTGCTGGGCCCGCGGCAGTCGCTGCCCGCCGAGCCGGCGCCCGCGGCCGTCGCCGACACCACCCGGTGGTGGGATCTGCTGAGCAAGCCGAGCTACCGCGCCATCGTGGCCGGCGCCGCGTGCGTGTCGTTCGCGGGTTACTCGTTGACGACGTTCGCGCCGGCCTTCCTGATGCGCGGCCGCGGCATGTCGCTGGGGGAGGTGGCGTGGCAATACGGCGTGGCCAGCGGCGTCACCGGAATCCTCGGTCTGCTGCTGCTGGTCGGCCGGCTCGCCGACCGGCTCTCCGGCCGCGACCCCCGGTGGCTGCTGTGGCTGGTCGCCGCGATGACGGCCGCCATGGTGCCGTTCTCGGTGGCCGCCCTGCTGGTCGACAACAGCGCCGCCACGGTGTGGTGCCTCGCGCTGGCCTACGTGATCGGCACCGCGTACATGGCGCCGTCGATCGCGGCGATCCAGCGGCTGGTCCGGCCCGAGCAGCGGGCCACCGCCTCGGCGATCTTCCTGTTCTTCAGCGCGATCATCGGGTCGGCGGGACCGCTGCTGACCGGGATGATCAGCGATGCGCTGCTGGAAAGTCTGGGCGCCATGGCGTTGGAGCGGGCCCTGTTCGTCGTGCCGGTGGTCCAGGTCCTGGCCATCGCCTGCTACCTGTGGGCCAGCCGACGGTTCACGCGGGAGATCATCGATGAGCCCTCCGTCGTGGCCGCCGAAGCCGAATCGCTGCGCCAGTAGGCTGACACAGCCGGAACAGACACGCCGCAAAGGATTCGGATCATGAGGTCCAGTAGAGAGTCGTCACGGGGTGCTCGGCGCCTCGCGGCGCTGGTCGGCGCGGTGGTGGCTGCGGTGGCGGTCGCACCGCATGCGACGGCCGAGCCCGAACCCGAGCCGTGGCCGACCCTGCGGTACTTCGATCACGCCGACGTCGCGCCGTGGACCTTCCCGGGCGTCGACGGGGTGTGGTTCCTGGCTCCCACGGGGCAGAACTGCGGAATCTGGGGCCGCGGCAGCTTCGCCTGCAGCGGCCACATCCCCGGGGCGCCGCCCGGCACGCAGGCGGTCGGCTGGGTCACCGGCGACCGGGCGATGCATTACGACTGGACGGTGCCGTTCCGGATGCCGCCGACCAGGGCGCATGCGCCGCTGCCCTCGCGCACCGTCGTCGAACACCAGGGCACCACCTGCGCGGTGACCGGCGAGGCGCAAACCTACTGTGAGCGTGGGCCGTTGAAGTTCATGCTCAGTGCCGAAGGGACCTGGCTCACCCCGCCCTGGATGGACCTGAGTCGCCGCTGACCCCTCAGCCCGCCAGCACCGCCACCACGACGGTGCGGCCGGCGTCGGTGTGGAGGACGCTGGTCCCGAACCGATTGTAGGCACAGTCCGGGATCGCCGAATGTCCCTGGAGCAGAGCGCCTTTGATGGCGTCGCCGGCGGTGCTTCCCTGACCCTGCAACTGGATCGCCCGCTCGGCGTCGCTGCCGAGGTCGTGCAGCACGAACAGCGGGTCCGTGACCGGCACGTGGTCGGCGGTGTGGCCGAGATAGTCCGCGGTGGAGCGGTTGGACAGTTCGGCGGCACGCTGCGCCAACGGATCATGCGCCAGCGCCGGGCACGGGCCCGCGGCGCGCACTGCGGCGATCCCTGCGTCGAACCGGGTGTTGTCCTCGGCCAGAGCCGGGGCGGCACAGAGTAATCCGGAACACAGCAGGACCGCCGGTACGGCGAGGGTTCGGGGACGTCGGTTCACGACGGACATCCGGGAGTCATCGGCAGACATGGGACCTGTTGATCCTGCTGCCCCAGTACTTGAAGCGCTGCACGGAGGGGCCGGTGAACCACGCCGGTTGGCGTGCCCGAATCCCGCCGCTCACGTTGGACAGGTGTTGCCACATCAGGTAGAAGCTCTCCCCTTGGTACAGCGGAAAGTAGTTGTCGCCGGCGAACGTCCGGGTCTGGGTCAGTGCCTGCGCGCGCGGGGTCAGAAAGGCCACCGACTGGTCGATGTTCGCGGTCACCGCGTCGGCGTGCGCGACGACGTCGTCGGCAGCCCAGTCGCCGTGCCGGCTGATCAGTTTGACGTTGAACCGGTCGATCTGCTGCAGCAACTCGTCGTACTGCGCGGTGAACCACTGACACATCTCGCGTTGCGCGGTGATGTCGGCGTCGGTGACATGGCGTCGCGAGTCCTCATACAGGGCGGGGAATTTGGGCTGCCAGTCCGACGGGGTCGGGACTATCACCGGCAGCCGCGGGGGCGGCGGTTCGTGCCCGACCGGGTCCGGGGCGGGGTCGCCCAGCGCGGACGGCGCCGCCGACAGCGCGGCGCAGGCGGCGACGCCCAGCCCCGCGAGCAACGCCGCCGCCCGGCGCCGCCACCTGGGTTCTGCTGCCCCTGCCACTGTGAGCTCCTATCGTCCGCCGAGAGCGGCGTCGATGCCGCCGACGTCGGTGATCTGCCAATCGTTGTCGGCGTCGAGGGTGATGCTGTAGGTCGCGGTGGACTGCAACCCTTGCGGGGACTGGGTGGTCTTGGTCAACACGCTGACGAACGCGTCCACGACGTATACGCCGCCGGTGCTGGACCGCACGATGGCCGCCACCGGCTTGGCCGTCGACTCCCACTGCAGCGGGGTCAGGATCTGCTCCATCGAATCGGCCGCCTCCCCGAGTCGGGCCGACAGCTCCGGTGAGGTGCCTGCCACCAGGCGCGCCTTCCAGGCGGCCAGGTCGCGGAAATCCATCTGGGCGGCCGACACGGCGTAATCCATCGCCACCTGCTGGGCCCGCTCGTTGTCGGCGGCCTGCCGCGCCTGGGCGTCGAGTTGGCTGCGCGCGTCGAGGTACAGCCAGGCCAGCGCCCCGACCGCCACCAGGAGCACGGCCACCAGCCCGCCGACCAGCAGCGAGCGCACGGACAGGGAGATCTGCCGGGACCCGGCGGATTCCGAAACTGCGGGTTGAGGCGTCTTCTCGGGATCTTCATCGATGGCCGCGGTCTCGGAAGCCTCGACGTCATCGGGGTTGCTGTCGGCCATCTTTCTGCCTTCCTTGCCGAATGTCTCTGGTGGTGGTGGGTCCTAGGGCGGTGGGAGCAGTGTGACGCGCAGGTCGATCGCGCCGTCTTCCGGTACCCCGCGGAGCATGTTGTCGAGCAGCCGGCCGGTGTCGAAGTTCGTCAACGCCGAGCCGATGGCCCGCACATTGGGCAGCAGCGTCTCGGCCAGCACCTTGATGTCCGGGGACCGGGTGTCCAGAAAGTACTGGATCCTGGCCAGGTAGGCCTGGAAACGCTCGAGGGCCTCGGGGGAGCCGGCGAGCACCAGGTTCATCGCCCCGCCGAAGATGCCCTGCACGTTGGGTCCGAGCTGGTTGATGCTCGGGGCGAGATTGGCCAGCGCGGGCCCGACGAAGCCGGCGTTGCGCAGCAGCGTCTGCAGGTTGATCAGCAGTTCGCGGCCGCGGCCGTCCATGCTGGTTGCCTCGGTGCGCAGCAGGGTGGCCGCGCGGGCCAGGTTGGGCAGCACCACCTGCGGGTCGCCGAGTGCGGTGTCCGCCTCGACGACGATGCGTTCGAGTTGCTCGGGGTCGGACTGTTGCAACAGGTGACCCATGCTCATCGCCAGATCGGAGATGGTGGGCGGCGTGGTGATGGCCTCGGTGGTGATGCGGTCGCTGTCGGCGAGCATCGGCCCGGTCCGTCCGCGCGGGAAGAACCCGATGTAGGTTTCGCCCAGCGCCGACAGGTTGTCGACCCGGACCACGCTGTCCACCGGAATCGGATATTCCTCGCCGACGTAGAAATGCACCGTGGTGGCCTCGACGCGGGGTTCGATGCCCGTCACCTTGCCCACCGGAACGCCGCGAAGTAGCACGTTGGAACCGACCACCAGGCCGTTGATGTTGTCGATGGCCATCGACAGATTGGCGCGCTGCTCGGGTGGCCCGAGGCGCACGCCCAGGGCGGCGACATAGCCGAGGGCGATCACCACGATGGCTGCCAACGCGGCCAGCGACACGACGTTTCGGAGCTTCACGGCGCGGCTCCCAAGATCCGCAGGACGTCGTGCACGTCGTCGGACAACTCGCGGCCGTCCGGACCCACGATGGAGGTGATGTTGATCGCCGGGTACTTGTCCTGCGGCAGGAAATAGCCCGTGAACAGTTTGCGCCAGCGCGGAAGCTCATCCTCCACCGCCCATTTGGTGCCCTGCACGGCGCCGACCGCGTCGCCGACGGTGGTGAGCATCGGAACCAGCCAGAATCCGCCGCTGTAGACGCTGCCGATCGACGGGATCATCACGCTGAGCCGGGAGGTCACCTGGGTGGCTCGATCGAATCCGAGCATGCCGGCGGGGGAGAACCAGTGCTCCATTGCTCCGCGTTTGCTGCTCAAAACCGCTGCGGTGTCGGATAATCCGGTCAGCACCAGGTCGGCGGACTCGAGGTTGGCGGCCAGGTCACCGAGGTTGGTACTGACCTGCGCGGCGAGCTGGCCCAGCTCGACGTCGCTGGTCTCGGCGACGTTGTTCAACCCGATCAAGGTGTTCTGGGCCCGCTGGATCGAGCCGCTGGCCACGAAGTTGGCCAGGCTGGCGATGGTGTCCTCGATCTGCGGCGGGGACGTCGTGCGCTCCCGCGGGACGGTCGCGCCCGGTGAAAGCGGCGGTGTCGCCGGAGCTGATTCGGGCGCGCGCTGGAGGGCGACGAAGATGTCGCCGAGGACGGTGGGCTGCTGCAGAATCGCGTGCACGTCCGACGGGATGACCACTCCGGCATCGATACGCGACGTCACGTCCACCTGAGTCTCGGCGAGGTGCACATCGGTCACCACGCCGACGGCGACGCCGTCCAGCACCACCCGGGCCCGGTCCGGCAGGTTGAGCACGCTGTCGAACTCCAGCACCACGTCGTAGCCGTCGGGGTCACCGTGGGGTTTGGGCAGCGAGTCCGGCGACAGCGCGGCGCACGACGACACCGTCGCGGCCGCGACGGCCAGCGCCGCGACGCGCCGGAGGATGCGATGTGGCCGCGTCATCGGGTCGCCTCGGTCAGCGCGTACTGCAGCAACGCCACATCCACCGCATAAGGGGTACCGGCGATGTCGGCGCAGCTGCCGGGCACCCGCGCGTTCATGATGCCGCAGAGCAGCAGCCCGTCCTGGGTCCGAATGCGGAACATCGGCGGCCGCCACTTGAGCTGCAGCCCCTGGTCGTTGAAGCGATCCGACACCGTGGTGATCCAGCCGGGGATCGGGTTGAGCAGGTCCGACAAGGCCGTGGCATGCGGACTGGCCTTGCGCAGCGGCACCGACACGGTGTCCAGCACCCGTTGGGTCTGTTCGCCGAGTTCGCGCTCCAGGTCGGCGATCATGGTGACCATCAGGGGCAGGGTCTGCGTCATCCGCATGACGCCATCGGAGGCCACCACCAGATCGCCGGTGGTGGCCTCGGCGTCCAGCAGCACCTGTTTGAGGATGCCGCGCACGGAACTCAGCTCGCCGGTCAGATGCGCCAGGTTGCGGACGATGGACCCGGTGTCGCTGATCGCGCCGTCGGGGCTGTCGAGCAGGGCCGACAGCCGGCTGAGGAACTCGCCGGCGCGGACCCCTTGGCCGAAGAGCGCCTGCTCGAGTCCGCGGACGGTGTCGGCGACGTTGGTCGACCCGTCGGGGCTGATCGCCTCGGCGAACGTGGCGATGGAACCGACCAGTTCCGAGAGGCTCTTGGGAGTTGCGGTCCGGTTCGGCGGAATACACTGCTCGGCAACCAGTTCCGGGCCGTCGCGGTAGTTACCCACCAACTCCAGGGACCGGTCGGCCAGGATCGACATCGACCGGATGACGGCCTTGACGTCGGCCGGGATTCGGCGCGGTGTGCTGATCGTGAATCGGACCCGGACGGTGTCGAAGTCGGGTTCCACGGCGGTCACCGTGCCGATGGGGTAGCCCATCTGCGTCACCGGGTTGCCCGGGTACAGGCCGATGCCGTCGGCCAGCACCGCGCAGTATCCGCCGGCGGTGTCCGAGCGCGTACCGCACGATGTCAGCGCTGCGGCGGCGACGATCACCATGGCGGCGGCCAGGATTCGACCGAGGGCGGATGTCATCAGCACGCCTTCCCCGGCACCGGGATGCACAGGTCGGTGGCCAGCAGGTCGGGGCGCGCGTTCTGCGCGTCCAGGACCCGGTCCAGCTTGTCGCGGACCCGGCGCAGGCCGCGCACCACCAGTCCGCTGCGATCGGCCCAGGTCTGCACGATCTCCTGCCAATTGCGGACCTTCTCGATGAACTTGTCCCGATGCTCGGCGTAGAACTGGCCGATGGGGTTCAGCGCGTCGAGCACATCGCCCATCCCCTTCAACGCCTGGCCGAACCCGTCGGAATACAGCACGAGGGTCTGCTCGATGATCGAGACCTTGCGGATCAGGTCCTTGAGTTCGTCGGTGTAGTTGCTCAACGAGTGGATGTACTCGTCGGACAGGTTCAGGATGGTGGAAAGTTGGCCGCGCTGCTGATCGATGGCCGCGGTAAGGCCGTTGCCGGCCTCCATGATGGCCGCCAGCGTTTCGATGTTGCCGTCGCCGGCCAGGCCGCGCTGGACGTGGTCGAGCGCGTCGCGCACCGTGCCGGCGGCGACGTTGTCGGTGATGCGGGTGGCATCGGTGACGGTGCGGACCAGGTTGTAGGGCATGCTGACCCGTTCCGACGGGATCGGGTTGTCGCCCAACGGTTCGTCGCCCAGCGAGATGATGGCGGTGTAGTACCCGCCGACGACGGTGCGCATCCGGACCTGGATCTGAGAGTGGTTTCCCACGAAGATGTCGTCGTCCACCGTGGCGCGCACCCGGACCCGCTCGGGCTCGATGGCCAGATCCTTGATCTTGCCCACGTTGACCCCGGCCACCCGGACGCTGTCACCGGGACGGACCGCGGCGGCGTCGTCGGTGTAGAACACCACGGTGTTCCGGCCCGGCGGGCTGACGTACAGGACGGCGGCGCTCACCGCGACCGCCGCGACCATGACCAGGGCGCCGATCCCGAGCAGCAGCGGAACGTCCCATCGCCTCAAGGGTTGCACAGCACCACCCGCTGACCGCCCAGCAGCACGTCCATGGTGGCCGGCAGCTGGGCGGGCCCGCGCGAGCACGGCACGATGTCGCCGGTCTGCGACGGCGGCCCGATGTTCTCCCACACCACCGGGACCATCTTGAATCCGTCGATGGCGTCGTTGAAATTGGTCAACGCACGGTCCAGCGCGTCGCTGACGTTCTCGCCGCGCCGGAACCCCACGTTGTCGAGCAGGCGTGCCACCGCGCTGGTGAACTGAGGCCCGTAGAGATCTGACTTGCGGAACTCGTCGAGGACGTCCAGCGCCGCGTCGACCGGTCGATTGGCCCACTCCAGTAGTTGGATCATCTCTTTGGAACGTCCGCCCAGCGCATCGGAGAGCGCACTGAGGTTGAGCAACAGGGTGGAGATCACCGACTGGCGGTCCGTGACGAACTCGGTCAGCTGGCGGATGCTGCTGAGCATGGGACCCACCCCCTGGCCGTCGCCGGCCAAGAACGCGGTGACGTTGCCGGTGAAGGTGTTGATCTGCTCGGGGCTCAACGTCGCCAGGACCGGTTGCAGCCCGTTGAACAGGGTGGTGATGTCGAGGGACGGCCGGGTCATGGAGGTCGGAATGGTGGTCACGATCTCCGGCTGGGGTTCCTCGGATGCCACCTCGACGGGGTCGATGACGTCCAGGTAGCGCAGTCCGGTCAGGGCCTGGAACTTGATGGCCAACCGGGAGGCGGGGACCACCGCGAATCGGCTTTCGATGCTGAAGCTCACCTGGGCCAGACTCTGCCCGGCCCGCCGGATCACGGTGATGTTGTCGACGCTGCCGACCCGCACTCCGCGCACCCGGACGTCGGTGTCGGGTTGGATCCCGGAGGCGTCGGTGAATTCTGCTGCATACGTGCGGGTTTCACCGGCAACCGGTTGCCGCAGGACGTTGATGATGACGACGCCCAGCGAGATGGCGAGCACGGCGCTGAGCGCCAGTCGCCACAGCGCTGCGACCGGCGTGATGATCCGGGGTCGGTCGGTCATGGTGTGGCTCCCATGGCTTGCAACGGTCCGGCCACGCCGGGCAGACTGTCGAGGATGATGTTGACCTGCAGGGCGCGCTGATCGCCGGAGCCCTCGTACATCCGCTCGAAGCGGCCGCGCAGCTCCACCAGCGTCGCGCCGATGTTGTCGGCCTGAGCTATGCCGGGCACCGGCCGGGTCAGGGTTTGGACCACCTCGGTGGCGGGGAGCATGTTGCGTACGTTGGACGACAGCAGTTTGCCCACCGAGCCGAAGAGCCCGGTGGCGGCGAGCTGGAGGGTGGCCAGGAATCGGTCCTGGAAGAACTGTTCGTCCACGTCCAGGCCGGCGTTGGCGAGCCGATCGGCCAGGTTGGTCATCGCATCGACGAACGGCGGTGCGGCCACGCCGATCCCGGCCATGTTGCGGATCATCTGCTCGGCGCTGACCGTTTGCACCTCGGTGACGGTGCTGGTGACCAGGAGCAGGGTTTCCAGCATCGGGTTCAGTCCGTCGACGTAGCGGGTGGCCCGGTCGATCACGGACACGAGCTCGGGGGTGACGACGCCGTTGGTAAACTCGCCGACCCGGGACAGCAGGGCCTGCATGGTGTAGTTGCCCTGCGGGACGAGCTCGAGATGGGCTCCGTCGCGAAGCGGTTTTCCGCCGGACGGCCCCGGAATCAGATTGACGCCGGTGATCCCGAAGTAGTTGGCGGGTCGGAAGTCGATGGCCAGGGTGGCGGTCAAACCCTGCGTGGGAGTTGGCTGTAACCGCAACTGCACGCGGGTGCCGCCGTCGGCCCGGCTGGCCACCGAGGCCACCTCGCCCACCCGCGCGCCGTGCAGGATGACCGGGGTGCCGCTGTCGACACCGGCGCCCACATAGGGGGTGTCGACCGTCAACGAGGCGCGGGAATCGCTGCGGCGGTCCGATGGATCGATCACGATCAGCGCGACGGTCAGGGTCACGACGGCGACGATCACCAGGCCCGTCCGGCGCAGGGTCCGGGCTTCGCGTTCGGGTGAGGTTCGAAACAGCATGCGCCCTACCCCTTGAACACGAACTCGGGTTGCAGTCCCCACATGGCGACCGTCAGGCAGAAGTTCACGACCACGATGGTCACCAGGCTGGCGCGGATGGCGCGGCCGGAGGCCTGGCCCACTCCGACAGGGCCGCCGTCCGCGAAATAGCCGTAGTAGCAATGGATCAGCGTGACGATCACGCAGAAGATGACGGCCTTGGTCAGCGAGTAACCGATGTCGACGGGGGAGAGGAACTGGATGAAGTAGTGGTGGTAGGTGCCGCCCGGTTGGTCGCGGAACACCTCGATGACCGTGTTGGCGACGAGAAAGCTGGCGACGAGCACCACGAAGTAGCCGGGGATCATGCACAGCATCCCGCCGGCCAGTCGGGTACCCACGACGAACGGAATCGGCCGCAGGCCCATGGCCTCGGTGGTGTCGATCTCGCCGGAAATCCGCATGGACCCGATCTCGGCGGTCATCCGGCAACCCGCCTGGATCGCGAAAGCAATGCCGGTGACCAGCGGCGCCATCTCGCGGACGTTGGCCACCCCGCCGACGATCCCCGACAGCGCGCCGAACCCCATCAGGTTCAGGATGGAGAACGCCTCGATGGCGACCGAGGCGCCCATCGCCGCGCCCATGATCAGCAGCACAGACAGGATGCCGCCGTCGACGATCACCGAACCGCGCCCCCAGGCCAGTCCGTTCATGGCCTGCCAGGTCTGACGGCGGTAGCGCAGGACGGTCAACGGCAGGAACCACAGCGTGTGACCGACGAAGACCCCCCACCGCCCGACGGTCTCCAGCCACCGGCCCGGCGCGGACAGCGTCCCGGACACTATGAGACCTCCACGGGGAAGAACATGGTCAGCAGCTGGGTGATCGAGACGTTGGCGAGCACGATGCACACGACGTTGAGGACCACGGCCGAGCTCACCGCGTCGGCGACCCCGCGCGGACCGCGGCGGGCCTCGATACCGCGCAGCGACGAGATGATCCCGACGATCGCGGCGAAGACGACGGTTTTGGCCAGCGCGGCCCAGACGTCGAGGACGCGGGCGAACGAACCGAACGACATCCAGAAGCTGCCGGGGGTGATGCCGTTGAGTCCGACGGCGATGAGGTAGGCCGCCGACACGGCCGAGGCGATGATCACGAAACACAGCAGCGGCGCGATGAGTACCAGGGCGACGAACCGCGGGACGACCAGTCGCCGGACGGGGTCGACGCTCATGGCCCGCAAGGCATCGAGTTCCTCGCGGATCTGCCGGGCGCCCAGGTCCGAGGCGATGGCGGCGGCGGCCACCCCACCCATCAGAAATCCGGCCGCCATCGGCGCACCCTGCCGGATCACCCCGAAGCCGCTGGCCGCGCCCACCATCGACGTCGCGCCGAGTTGGTTGACGAGGCCGCCGACCTGCACGGAGACCAGTCCGCCGATCGGGATCGCCATCAGCAGCGCCGGGATGGCCGTCACCCGCAACAGGGCCCAGGCCTGCACCAGGAGCTCCCCGACCGGCAGGCGCAGCCGGGCGGTGTCCAAGATCGAGTACTTCACGACGGCCACCGCGAGCAGCACGCCGCGGCCGATGGTGCGCACGCTGCGGCCCGGGATTTTGCTGGCGCGGGAAACACCGCGCCGGGCGGTGTCACGGGTGCGGTCCCAGACACCCGCCGGGGTCTGCGGGGGATTTGCGACCATCGTCATGGCAGAACCCCGAAGCCCGCGACCGCCGGTACGCGGGAGCCCCCGCGGCCGGACGACCGAAAGTCGGGAACCATGCTCCCCCAATTCTTTGCTGCTCGACGTCCGGCGACTGGTCTATGAGGTTAGCCTGTCCTGGCCTAGACATATTAATTATCGAGCAGGTCAGTGCCCAGCCGAGCCGTGCTTTCTTGACGCGTCTCACACTCGGTGCGGAACCGGGTCTAGCATTTTCCAGGAGGTCCTCATGGTTGACGTGCACATCGAGCGGACGATCGGCGCCGAGCCGCAGCGGGTCTTCGACTGGCTGGCCGATCCCGCGAGCCTGACCTCGGCGCCGCTGGTGCTGCGCGCGGCCTGGGCCACGACGGGGACGCAGCCGGGCGTCGGGGCGCTGCGCAAGGTGCTGGGCACCGGGATGTGGTTCCAGGAGGAGATCACCGCCTACGACCCGCCGCACAGTTACAGCTACCTGATCGTGCGGTCGTTCCCGGCGTTCGATCACGACGGCGGCACCCTGACCTTCACGCCGACCGGGGGCGGCACCCACGTCGACTGGTCGTCGTCGTACACCCACCCGGCGCGCGGTGGCGGCGCGGCGATGGAGGCGCTCACGTCCCGCCTGTTGCCGTGGAACTTCGACGCGGTGCTGGCCGGCTGCGCGAAAGCCCTGGAGCGCTGACGGGAGCGCGGGTCTAAGCCGCGCGCAGCAGCGCCACCAGGAACTCGGAGTCCTCGGTGAACGGCCTAAGGTCCCAGGTGGACAGCAGCAGGTCGGGGGTCAGGCCGCTGTCGGCGGCGTCGGCCAGGAACTGCGTGAAGTCGTAGTCGCGCCCGGCGCCGAAGCCGATGACGGCGCGGCCGTCGGGACCGAGATGGGCCCGCAGCCGGGACAGCACCGTGGGCCGCGTGCTGGGGGCCAGAAACGCCATCACGTTGCCGGCCATCACGATGACGTCGAAGGGTTCGGCGACGCCCCGCGCCGGCAGGTCGAGTTCGGCGAGGTCTGCGACGAGATAGCGGGGCCCAGGATGGTCCTCCTCGGCGGCCGCGATGAGCGCGGGGTCGACGTCGACGCCGACGACGTCGTGACCGACGCCCGCCAGGTAACCGCTCAGCCGGCCGGGACCGCAGCCGGCGTCGAGAATGCGGGAGCCGCGCGGCACCATCGCGTCCACCAGGCGGGCCTCGCCGACCAGATCCTCACCGGCGCGCGCCATCGATCGAAAGCGTTCGATGTACCACTGCGAATGCCCGGGATCGGCGGCGACCTTCTGCATCCAGAGGCTCTGTTCGACCATGAGTGCCATTGTGTCAGGGCCGCTCATGTGAGGGGTTCGAGCGCGAACCGCCCCCACGCCACGAACCCGAACAGCCCGATGAAGACCAGATCGCCGACGAAGTAGCGCCACTCGTTGCGCCGGAACCGGGTGGTCGCCGCGCCGGACATGAAGAGGGCGAGGCCGGTCGCGGCCAGCGGCACCAGCATCGGGACGACGCCGGCCGGCAGCACCAGTCCGAGGGCGCCGGTGGCCTTGATCGCGCCGATCACCTTGAGCTGGGTGGCGCCGAAGTCGTCGACCCAGTGCTGGTTGGCGCCCAGCGCCCGATATCGGTCCTTGGGGAGCAGGATCAGCGCCGCGCCGCCCGCCAGGAACCCGACGGCCAGAACCACGGTGACGATCCACAGTGCGGTATTCACGAAAACCTCCTTCGCGGTTACGTTCGCCCTCTCGGGCCCGTCATAGTGGTGACGGATACCGGCTCAGGAAGGTAACCACCGATGGCAACCGAGGTAGATGTGGCGGCCGCGTTCGACCGCGAGCGGCCGCGCCTGACCGCGCTGGCCCACCGGATGCTCGGGTCCCTCGCCGACGCCGAGGACGCGGTGCAGGAGGCCTGGTTGCGGTTGGCCCGCCAGGACGCCGACACGATCGACAGCCTGCCCGGCTGGCTGACGACCGTCGTCGGCCGGGTGTGCATCGACGCGCTGCGCGCCCGCCGGGCCCGGCCCGAGGCCCGGTACGACGACGAGCTGCCGGATCCGGTGGTGACCCCGGACGATGACGACCCGCAGGAACGTGTCGCGCTGGCCGACTCGGTGGGGCTGGCGCTGCTGGTGGTGCTGGATTCGTTGGCTCCCGACGAGCGGTTGGCGTTCGTGCTGCACGACACCTTCGGCGTTCCGTTCGCCGACATCGCCGCGATTCTCGGCAAGACCGCCGACGCCACCAAGATGCTGGCCAGCCGGGCCCGGCGGAAGGTGCGCGGTACACCCCAGCCGGACGCCGATCACCGTCAGCAGCGTGAAGTGGTCGACGCGTTTCTGGCGGCCGCGCGCGGCGGCGACTTCGAGGCGCTGTTGAATCTGCTCGACCCGCAGATCAGCTGGCGCACCTACACGCCGCACGGGGTGGTGGTGAAGCTCGGCACCACCGAGGTGGTGGCGGCCGCCGAACGTGGCATGCGGGCGGCGGTGCTGGCGCGACGCGTCCGCGTCAACGGTGCCCCGGGCATCCTGACGTGGAGCCGCAGCGGAAAGCCGTTGGGCCTGATGTCCTGCACGGTGCGCGGCGGCAGAATCGTCGACGTGGTCGCGTTGTTGGATCCGGTGCGGCTGGCCACCATGGATCTCCCGCAGCCGCCGCCGGAGTGAGGCCGTGCGGCGCTCCGGCCGACTCGGGCTCGGCGGCCGCGGCGCTGATACCCTCGCATGCGCAGCAATGCCTCCGTAGCTCAGTGGTAGAGCAACGCTCTTGTAAAGCGTAGGTCGTCAGTTCAATCCTGACCGGGGGCTCAGTTTCCGCTCATCGCGCGGCCCGTCCGGCCTCGTGCCGAGATTGCGCTGGGGGTCGTGGCAATGGGAATCGCACGACCGTGGTGACAATTTCGCGGGCTCGCGGCTAGTCCTCGTGCTCGATGATCCGCTGCGAACTCACCGGGCGCGCGGTGGGCCGGCGGCGGGGGCGGCCCGGCAGTGGGATCCGGTCGGCGATGTTGCTCAGCGGGTTGACCACCTGACTCAGGGAGATGACCGCCTCGCGCAGCGTCTCGATGGTCGGGGCCAGCGCTTCCAGCCCGGGCGCAAGGCGATTGAGGGTGTCGGCGACGTCCGCGAGCTGCTCGAGCGGCCCGTTGCGCGCCGTCAGCTTGTCGATCACCCCGCCCTCGGCCAGCAGCCGGTCGGCCACCCCGTCGTCGGCGAGGAGCCGCTCGATCAGACCGTCCTCGGCGAGCAGTCGCTCGACCAGACCGTCCTCGTCGAGCAGCTGATCGACCAGGCCGCCCGGGGCCAGTGCGCGTTCCAATCCGCCGCCCTCGGCGGTGGCCTTCTCGAGCAGGCCGTCCGGTGCCGTCAGCCGATCCACCAGCCCGCCGGGCCGCAGCAGCCGGTCGATGGCGCCGCCGGGCGCCAGCGCACGGGTCAGCGGGGCGTCCTCGGCCAGCAGGTCGTCGGCGAGCCGGGCCATCCGGTTTGCCCGGGCCACGGTGTCGTCGAGGCCCATCAGGTAGGGCCTGGTGACCGGAGCACCGGGGTCGCCGTCCTCGCCGAGGGTGCGCTTGGCCAGGTTCAGGGCGCCGCCGGCGACCTCGAGGCCGGCCTCGGTGGCCACCAGGCCCACCCGCACCGGCACCGTGGCCAGGTCGACAAGCGCTTTGCCCAGGTTCATGGTCGCCAGTGTATGACCGCAAGGGCGTCGACATCGGCAGTCGCGCAGACAACAAACTCACAGCAATTGCACAGCAACCGGACAGCTTCGAGATAAGGATAGGGGAGGACATTGAACCGCATGGCAGCTCCATCGACGCTCGACACCCAGCCCGAGGCTCGGGTCCTGGTGGTCGACGACGAAACCAACATCGTCGAACTGCTCGCGGTGAGCCTGCGGTATCAGGGCTTCGAGGTGTTCACCGCCGCCAACGGCCCGTCGGCCCTCGACACGGCCCGCGAGGTGAAACCGGACGCCGTAATCCTCGACGTGATGATGCCCGGCATGGACGGGTTCGGGGTCTTGCGTCGGTTGCGCGCCGACGGCATCGAGGCGCCCGCGTTGTTCCTGACGGCCCGGGACACCTTGCAGGACAAGATCACCGGGTTGACGCTCGGCGGCGACGACTACGTCACCAAGCCGTTCAGCCTCGAAGAGGTGGTGGCCCGGCTGCGGGTGATCCTGCGCCGGACCCGCAAGCCGGTCGAGGAGCAGCCCCCGCCCCGACTCTGCTTCGCCGACATCGAACTCGACGAGGAGACCCACGAGGTGTGGAAGGCCGGCGAGCCCGTCTCCCTGTCACCCACCGAGTTCACCCTGTTGCGCTACTTCGTGATCAACGCGGGCACCGTGCTGAGCAAGCCCAAGATCCTCGACCACGTCTGGCGCTACGACTTCGGTGGTGACGTCAACGTCGTCGAGTCGTACGTCTCCTATCTGCGGCGCAAGATCGACACCGGGGAAAAGCGGCTGCTGCACACCCTGCGCGGCGTCGGTTATGTCCTTCGCGAGCCGCGCTGAGGCGTCCGCGCCGCACCATGACCTCGATACTGCGTTCGTTGCGCCGCGGAATTCCGCTGCGGGTGGCACTGGTGGCGGCGACCCTGCTGCTGGTGGCGTGCGGCCTGCTCGCCTCGGGAATCGCGGTGACCACGATTCTGCGGCACAGCCTGCTGCAGCGCGTCGACCGCACCCTGATCGACGCGTCCAACGGGTGGGCGCTGGCGCCTCGCGGTGCGCCGCGCCACAACGAGCGCCCCAACCCCGGCCGGCCGCCCACGAATTTCTACGTCCGCGGCGTCGGCACCGACGGCGAGGTGTGGATCGGCGCCGCCGACCGCGACTCGGAGCCGGACCTGGGGCCCCACAACGACGTCGGTCCGGTGCCCACCACCGTGGGCTCGCTGAACGGCTCGCCCGAGACCTGGCGGGCGGTGTCGGTGCGCGGCGAGCGCGGCGAGTTGACCACCGTGGCGATCGAGCTCGCCGACGTGCGGTCCACCGTGCGGTCCTTGGCCTACGCCCAGGTGGGCATCGGTGTGGGGGTGCTGGTGATCCTGGGTGTGCTCGGCTATGCCGTGGTGAATCGCAGCCTTCGCCCGTTGGCGGAGGTGGAGGAAACCGCGGCCGCCATCGCCGGCGGAAAGTTGGATCGGCGTGTGCCGGAACGGGATCCACGCACCGAGGTGGGCCGGCTGTCACTGGCCCTCAACGGCATGTTGGCGCAGATCCAGGGCGCGCTGGCGGCATCCGAGGCGTCCGCCGATCAGGCCCGCGGATCCGAGGAGAAGATGCGGCGGTTCATCACCGACGCCAGCCATGAGCTGCGGACGCCGTTGACCACCATCCGTGGTTTCGCCGAGCTCTACCGGCAGGGGGCTGCCACCGATGTCGAGATGTTGATGGCCCGCATCGAAAGCGAATCCGCCCGGATGGGCGTGCTGGTGGAGGATCTGCTGTTGCTGGCCCGCCTCGACGCCGAGCGGCCCTTCGAGCAGCATCGCGTCGACCTGCTGGCGTTGGCCGCCGACGCCGTGCACGACGCCCGGTCGGTCGCGCCGCGGCGCGCGATCACCATGGAGGTCTTCGACGGCCCCGGCACCCCGGAGGTCATCGGTGACGAGTCGCGGCTACGGCAGGTGCTGGGCAACCTGGTCGCCAATGCCCTGCAGCACACTCCGGAGTCTGCCGGGGTCACCGTCCGAGTCGGGACCCGCGCCGAGGACGCCGTCGTCGAGGTCGTCGACGAGGGACCGGGCATGACGGCCGAGGACTCCCGGCGGGTGTTCGAACGGTTCTACCGCGCCGACGCGTCGCGCACCCGCGCCAGTGGCGGCGCCGGGCTGGGGCTGTCGATCGTCGACTCGTTGGTGTTCGCCCACGGCGGGTCGGTGTCCGTCACGTCGGCTCCCGGTCAGGGCAGCCGGTTCGAGGTGCGGCTGCCGCGGCTGGTCAGCGCCGAGATGGAGAGCGCCGAATAGCTCAGTCCAACTCGGCCAGCGCGGCCTTGATCTTGGCTTGCGCCTCGTCGAGGGATTCCGGCGACGGATTGCGGTCCACGTGTGCGAACCCGAAATCGGTGAGTTCGCGCGCGGGGAAGACGTGGACGTGCAGGTGCGGCACCTCGAGGCCGGCGATGATCAGGCCCGCCCGCGGCGCATCGAACGCCCGCACGACGGCCTTGCCGATGCGTTGGGACACCGCCATGATCCGCGCGTAGGTGTCGGGGTCGATGTCCTGCCACTGATCGATCTCGGCCCGCGGCACCACCAGGGTGTGGCCCTGGGTCATGGGTTCGATGGTCAGGAAGGCGACGAACTCGTCGTCCTCGTAGACGAAACGTCCCGGCAGTTCGCGGTTGATGATCTTGGTGAACACAGTGGCCATGGCTCCCCAGCATAGGCCTCGGTCGAAACGGGCCGGGAGGCACGAAGTCGCCCGATTCCCGAAGGAAAAGGGCGACCTCGTGTCAGCTTGGGGCGACTGCGGAGTGCTTACCGGTCGGCGTCGGTGTAGCGGATGACGCCGCGGATGTTGCGGCCCTCCAACATGTCCTTGTAACCGTCGTTGATCTGCTCGAGCTTGTACTGGCGGGTGACCATGTCGTCCAGGTTCAGCTTGCCCGCCTTGTACATCGACAGCAGTTGGGGGATGTCATGGTGCGGGTTGCCGCCACCGAAGATGGTGCCCTGCAGGTTCTTCTGCAGCAGGGTCAGCATCGACAGGTTCAGCGTCACGTTGGTGTCGAGCATGCTGCCTACCGCGGTGACCACCGCAGTCCCGCCCTTGGAGGTCAGGTTCAGGTAGCTGTCGATGTCCGAACCCTTGAGCTCGCCGACGGTGATGATGGTCTTGCGGGCCATCCCACCGGCGGTGACCTCGGCGATGCCGGCCATCGCACTGTCGACGTCGGGGTAGACGTGGGTGGCGCCGAACTTGAGCGCCTGCTCGCGCTTCCACTCGACCGGATCGATCGCGAAGATGTTGCGCGCCCCGGCGTTGACCGCACCCTGCAGTGCGCCCATGCCGACACCGCCGACACCGATGATCGCGACGTCCTCGCCCGGGCGGATGTCACCGCTGCGGACGGCCGAGCCGTAGCCGGTGGTGACGCCGCAGCCGACCAGGCAGGCGACCTCGAACGGGATGGTCGGGTCGATCTTCACGACCGAGCTCTTGTGCACCACCATGTACGGGCTGAAGGTGCCCAGCAGCGTCATCGGGAAGATCGGGTCGCCGCTGGCGGTGTGGATGCGGTGCGTGCCGTCGGAGACCGCGGTGCCGGCGAGCAGGCCCGCGCCCAGGTCACACAGGTTGCGCAGGCCGGCCTGACAGGACGGGCACTCGCCGCACGACGGGATGAACGAAAGTACGACGTGATCGCCGGGCTTGATGTTCTCCACGCCCGGACCGACCTCGGTGACCACGCCCGCGCCCTCATGGCCGCCGAGCACGGGGAAGCCGAACATCGGGATGTCACCGGTCACCAGATGGTGATCCGAGTGGCACATGCCCGAGGCCTCCATTTGGATCTTGACCTCGTCCTTTACCGGGTCACCGATCTCGATCTCCTCGATCGACCACGGCTGGTTGAACTCCCGGATGATGGCGCCTTTTGTCTTCATCGCTTGACCTGACCTCGCTTCGATCTCTAATGCTCAGAACTGCCCGGACCCGGATCGGCCGACAGCGTTTGTGACAAGTGACACGGCCACTCTTGTCGGGCAAGCATAGCGAGCCCGGCTCACAAAGCAACTGCTTGGTCGGTCCGGATTCCGGCTCAGAACAGACGGGCCGGAGCCTGTCCCAACGGGTAGTAGCCGGGCAGCTTCTCTCCCGACAGAGCGCGTTCGATGCGCTTCTGCATGGTGGGGGTGAGATCGCCGGATTCGATCAGCTTCATGTACGCCTTCTGCACGTGGCCGAAGTCGAAGAAGTCGCGCTGCCACTCGATCAGCAGGTCCCCGTCTTTCTCGGTGAGCCGGAACCAGCTGCCGCCGATGCCGTAGATCTCGTCGCGGGTGCCGTCGCTCTTGTTCGCGATCTGCTTCCAGAACCCGACGATCTCGTTCTGCTTCTCGTCGATGATCGTCTTCTGGTACTCGTAGACCCAGTTCTCCAGGCCTTCCATCTCCAGGCCCAGGGCGACCTCGCGGATCTCGTCGCGGCCGATGCACATCACGTCCTCCTTGGGACCGATGTTCCAGCCGTAGGTGGCGTCCTCGGTGAAGAACTCCGCCAACGGCTTCCAGTCGCCGGCCGCCTCCGCGTCCCGGTTGGCCTGCAGCCAGCGCTCGACCCAATCTTCCAGCTGTTCACGTGACGCCATTGTCATTCCTTATCTGTTATGGACAGTGCTCGGGTGGGACACATCTCGACGGCCATCTCCACGGCCTCGCGGAGCTCGTCGGGGGGTTCGTGGTCGAGGATCTCGACGACACCGCGCTTGGGCACCCGGAACACCTCCGGGGCCTCCAGCTCGCACATGGCGTGGCCCTGGCACAGGTCGTCGTCGAGTTCGATGCGGTAGCAACCCATCGCTTCAGGCCTTCACGCGCCTGCGGTAGCGCACCTTCGCCGGCTGGGCCAGCTGGACGACCATCTTGGAGTGGTCGTTGCGGTAGCTCTCCGGCGGCTGCGCCATCTCGAACTCGTAGTCGCGCAACAGGACCGAGAAGATTGCCTTGATCTGCATCTGGGCGAACGCCGCACCCACGCAACGGTGCTTGCCGGCACCGAACGGGATCCAGGTCCACCGGTTGATCAGGTCTTCCTGCCGCGGCTTCTCGTACCGGTGCGGGTCGAAGGCGTCCGGGTCGGGGAAATCCTCGGGGATCCGGTTGGAGATCGCCGGGGAGGCGGCCACCATCTGGCCCTTGTGGATCGGATGGCCGGCCACCTCGAACTCGTCCTGGGCCACTCGCATCAGGATGATCAGCGGCGGGTGCAGGCGCAGGGTCTCCTTGAGCGCATTGTCCAGATTCGGGATCTGGCGCAGCGCATGGAAACTCACCTCCTGGCCGTCGGCGTAGAGCTCATCGAGTTCCTGCTGCACCTTGGCGTAGAAGTCCGGGTGGCGCAGCAGCTCGATCAGTGTCCACGACGAGGTACCCGAGCTGGTGTGGTGCCCGGCGAACATCAACGAGATGAACATGCCGGTGACCTCGTTGGCCGAGAAGCGCGGATTGCCGTCCTCGTCCTTGACCGAGACCAGCACGTCGAGCAGATCGCGGTCGCTCTTGTCCTTGGGCGGGTTGGCGATTCGGCCGTTCATGACCTCCTGCACCAGCTCGACCAGTTTCGCCCGCGCCTCGTCGCGGATGCGGAAGCTCTCGATCGGCAGGTAGGGGTCGACGTAACAGAGCGGGTCGGTGCCGCGCTCGAGCAGGTGGTAGTAGTGGGCGAACCGGGAGTCCAGCTGATTGCGGAACTTCAGCCCGATCAGACACGCCGTCGAGGTGTAGATGGTCAGCTCGGAGAAGAAATCCAGCAGTTCGATCTCGCCCTCGTCGCCCCAGTCGGCGATCATCCGATTGACCTCGGCCTCGATGGTCGCGGCGTGACCCTTCATCTGCTCACCGCGCAGCGCGGTGTTGTGCAGCATCTCCGCGCGGCGTTCGGGGTCGGCGTCGAACACCACCCCCTCGCCGAAGATCGGCGTCATGAACGGGTAGGCCTCGGCCTGGTTGAGCTCGCTGTCGCTGGAGCGGAAGAAGAACTCGTTGGCCTCCGCGCCCGACAGCAACACCACCTGCTTGTCGGCGAGCTGGAACC
Organism: Mycolicibacterium sp. MU0050; assembly: GCF_963378085.1. Classification (GTDB taxonomy): domain Bacteria; phylum Actinomycetota; class Actinomycetes; order Mycobacteriales; family Mycobacteriaceae; genus Mycobacterium; species Mycobacterium wendilense. The sequence continues at coordinate 576,724 of NZ_OY726395.1, forward strand.
AGCCGGCGTCGCCGCACTCGTCGCGGATGCGCTGCATCAACGCGATCGGGTCGGTGCGGAATTCCTCGAGGTGGCCGTGTTCCTCGTCGCCGCCGGAAACCCGCGGCACTTCCTGCAGAGCGGTCATCTTCCTGCTTCCCCTGTCGCTTTGCTGCTGCCGGCCGGGTCACCCGGCATGCCGTCTTCACCGAGGGCGAGCTTCTGGCGGTCCTTGACTTCCGCCAGCGGCGCCTCGGGCTGGATCTCCAAGTTGGCGATGAAGCCGCCCCGGGGCGTCTCGGCGACGAACGTGATGGCCCGGGCCAGGTCCTGGGCGCGCAAGAAGTAGTCGTGCCGGGCCTGGCCCCACTTGGCCCAATCCTCCAGCGCCGGACCGATTTTCTCAGCCGACAGGCTCCAGCCCATCGAGGTCTTCGTCGGGCCGGGATGCACGATCGAGGCCCGCACCCCGGTGCCTTCCAGTTCCATCTGCAGGTTGGTCACCATCGCGACCAGGGCGGCTTTGGCCGCACCGTAGGCGCCCATGTGCGGGCGCTGGCGCAGCGCCACGTCGGAGCCGACGAAGATGACGTCGCCGCGGCGGCGCTCGACCATCCCAGGCAGCACCGCCGTGGCCAGTCGGTTGGCGCCGATCAGATGGATCTGGATCTGCTCCTCGAATTCGGTGGTGCTGGTCTCGTGGATCCGGCCGAAGTCGGTGTCCCCGGCGCCGGCCACGAGCAGTTCGATCTCGCCGAGCGCCTCGGTCGCGCCGTGCACGAAGGACTTCACCGCGTCGGCGTCGGTGACATCGAGCGGCAACGCGACGGCCTCGCCGCCGCCGGCGTTGATCTCGTCGACCAGTTCCTGGCACTTCTCCACTCGGCGAGCGCCCAACGCGACCGGAAAGCCGTGCGCGGCAAGCCGGGTCGCGGTGGCGGCGCCGATCCCGGAGGAGGCACCCGCCACGATCGCGGGCCGGCGGTCGGGATGGGGTTCGAAACGGGCCATTTAGCGTGTCTCCACTGTGATCGGAAGGTGGGCGAATCCGCGGACGTTGCTGGAGTGGACGCGGACGGCGTTGGCCTCGTCGACCTCGTAACCGCGGATTCGTTTGAACAATTCGGTCAGGGCCACCCGCGCCTCCATCCGCGCCAGGTGCGCGCCCAGGCAGAAGTGCGCGCCACTGCCGAAACTCAGGAGTTTGGAACCGATTTCGCGGCCGATGACGAAGTCGTCGGGTCGGTCGAAGACGCGCTCGTCCCGGTGCGCCGACCCCGGCAGCAGCAGCACGATCTCGCCGTCGCCGATGGTGGTGTCGTAGACGGTGAACTCGCCGGCCACCGTGCGGGCCAGGATCTGGCTGGAGGTGTCGTAGCGCAGCGTCTCCTCGACCCACAGCGGCACCCGGTCGAGGTCCTCGTAGACACCGGCCAGCTGGTCGGGGTTGCGGTGGCCCCAAAACGCGGCATTGGCCAGCAGTTTGGTCGTGGTCTCGTTGCCGGCGATCACCATGAGGAACATGAAGCCCAGCACCTCGTCGTCGGTGAGCTTGTCCCCGTCGATCTCGGCGGCCAGCAGAGCCGAGGTCAGATCCTCGGTCGGTTTCTTGCGCCGCTGCGCGACCATCTCCTGGTAGTAGACGATCAGGTTGAGCGAGGCCTCGATGGCGGCCGGCGGCACGTCGGTCACGCCGTCGTCGCGGTGCATCACGGCGTCGGCCCAGGCGCGGACCTGGTCGCGGTCCGGCTGGGGCACCCCCATCAGCTCGGAGATGACGTCCATCGGCAGCTTGCCGGCGAACTCGGCGACATAGTCCACGGTGCCGTCGTGGGCCCGCTCCAGCATGGCGTCCAGATGGCCGACCGCCAGCTCGGTCACGCGGGGTTCGAGCTCGCGAATCCGCCTGGGCGTGAACCCCTTCGACACCAGGGTCCGCAACCGCAGGTGATCCGGGTCGTCCATCGCCAGGAACGACATGGTCTTCGACGCGTGCGGTCCCCGGGAGGCCGGGTCCAGGGAGACGCCGAAGGCGTTGGACAGCGCGGTGCTGTTGCGGAAGCCCTGGAGCACGTCCTGATGCCGGGACAGCGCCCAGAAACCGAGTTCCTCGTTGCGGTACAGCGGCGCCTCGTCCCGCAGCCGCCGGTAGTACGGGTAGGGGTCCTCGTGGAAGTCGTAGTCGTAGGGGTCGAGGATCGGCTTGTCGATCTGGACGGTCATCGGTCTCCTTGGGCTGGGAGGATCAGCCGGACGACGTAGGTCAGCCGATCGGCGGTCTGCTGGTAGGTGAAGGCCCCGCTGCCGGCCTGGACGAGCGCCCCGAAGAACGTCATCTGCAGCGCCGACACCGTCTGGGGGTCCGCCCCGGGCCCCATCGCGGAGGTGATTCGGCGGTGAATTTCGGCGCCGATGCGGTCCCGCACGGTCAACACCGCGGGGTCGCCCCCGGACATCAGGGCCGTCGTGCAGGCGGCCGCCACGGCCGGATCGTCGGCCACCACCAGGGCCAGCGCGCGCAGGGCGCTGTCCACCCGGGTGAACATGCTGTCGTTGACGTCGGTGAAGTACGGAACCTGCCGCACCAGGTCGAGGTAGACCTCGGCGATCAGGTGGTTCTTGGAGGAGAAGTAGGTGTACGCGGTGGCCGGGGCGACCTTGGCCCGCTTGGCGACGGCGCGCACAGTGAGGTCGGCGTAGGACGTCTCCTGCAGCATCTCCCGGCCCGCGGTGAGGACCCTGCGGAAGGTTTCCTCCTGCCGGCGGTTGCGGGTGCTCTCGCCCGCCCCCGAGGTGGCGTCGATCACGGACTCGCTGGACACATGTCCAAGTTAGATCACGGTCCCGCTTCAGGCAAGGCTGTTGGGTGTTTGTCGAAGTAAGGCCCGAAATTCGTGATGTCTCGGCGACCTCACCCGATCTGACCCTTGCCCGCGGCGAGGTGATGGGGCTATCTTCGGACGGGCAAACATCGGACACTTGTCCAGATTCGGGCCGCGTCCGCAGGCGACCACCATGGAGGTGTGATGGCGTTACTCGCCGACCGCAACAGCCAACTGCTGATCGACGGCAAGTTGGTCGCCGGCAGCGCCGGAACCTTCGAGACGGTCAACCCGGCCACCGAGGAGGTGCTCGGCTCGGCGGCGGATGCCGACGCGGCCGACATGGGTGCGGCCATCGAGGCGGCCCGGCGGGCGTTCGACGACACCGACTGGTCGCGCAACACCGAGCTGCGGGTGCGTTGCCTGCGGCAACTGCGCCAGGCGATGCAGGAGCACATCGAGGACCTGCGTGATCTGACGATCGCCGAGGTGGGTGCGCCGAAGATGTTGACCTCCGGCGGACAGCTGGAGGGGCCGGTCGACGACCTGAGCTTCTGCGCCGACACCGCCGAGTCCTACGCGTGGCACACCGACCTGGGACACGCAACGCCGCAGGGCATCCCGACCAATCGCACCATTGCGCGCGAGGCCGTCGGCGTGGTGGGGGCCATCACGCCGTGGAACTTCCCGCATCAGATCAACCTCGCCAAGATCGGCCCGGCGCTCGCCGCCGGCAACACTTTGGTGCTCAAGCCCGCCCCGGACACCCCGTGGTGTGCCGCGGTGCTCGGCGAACTCATCACCGAGCACACCGATTTTCCCGCCGGCGTCGTCAACATCGTGACCTCCAGCGATCACGGCGTCGGCGCGTTGCTGTCCAAAGACCCTCGGGTGGACATGGTTTCGTTCACCGGGTCGACGGCCACCGGACGCTCGGTGATGACCGACGCCGCGGCAACCATCAAGAAGGTCTTCCTCGAACTCGGCGGAAAGTCGGCGTTCCTGGTGCTCGACGACGCCGATCTGGCCGGCGCATGCGCGATGGCCGCGTTCACCGCCTCGATGCACGCCGGGCAGGGCTGCGCCATCACCACCCGCCTGGTGGTGCCGCGGGCGAGTTACGACGACGCCGTCGCGGCCGCGGCGGCGACGATGGCCGGGCTCAAGCCCGGCGACCCGACCAACAAGCGCACCATCTGCGGGCCGGTGATCTCGGCGCGACAGCGCGACCGCGTGCAGTCCTACCTCGACCTGGCCATCGAGGAGGGCGGGCGGTTCGCCTGCGGTGGTGGACGTCCCGCCGATCAGCCCAAGGGTTTCTTCATCGAGCCGACCGTCATCGCCGGTCTGGACAACAACGCCCGGGTGGCGCGCGAGGAGATCTTCGGTCCGGTGCTCACCGTCATCGCCCACGACGGCGATGACGACGCGGTGCGCATCGCCAACGACTCGCCCTACGGGCTGTCCGGCACCGTGTTCTCCGGTGATCCGGAGCGCGCGGCCGCGGTGGCCGCCCGGCTGCGGGTGGGCACCGTCAACGTCAACGGCGGGGTCTGGTACGCCGCGGACGCGCCGTTCGGTGGCTACAAGCAGTCCGGCATCGGCCGAGAGATGGGCGTGGCCGGATTCGAGGAGTACACCGAGATCAAGGTGATCGCCACCATGGCCTGAGGCGCCACCAAAAGCTGGGCACGACAGTCATATTCGAGGAGCAGGTGTGAGCAGATTTGAGAACAAGGTCGGGATTGTCACCGGCGCCGGCGGCGGTATCGGCCAGGCCTACGCCGAGGCGCTGGCCCGCGAGGGCGCCGCGGTGGTGGTCGCCGACATCAATCTCGAGGGCGCCCAGAAGGTGGCCGACGGGATCAAGGGGGAGGGCGGGACCGCGCTGGCGCTGCCCGTCGACGTCTCCGATCCCGCCTCGGCCAAGGAGATGGCCGACCGCACGCTGGCCGAGTTCGGCGGCATCGACTACCTGGTGAACAACGCGGCGATCTTCGGCGGCATGAAGCTGGACTTCCTGGTGACGGTCGATCCGGAGTACTACCGCAAGTTCATGAGCGTCAATCTCGACGGCGCGCTGTGGTGCACCCGGGCGGTGTACAAGAAGATGGCCAAGCGCGGCGGCGGCGCCATCGTCAACCAGTCCTCCACGGCGGCGTGGTTGTACTCCAACTTCTACGGCCTGGCCAAGACCGGGCTCAATGGCCTGACCCAGCAGCTCTCCCGGGAACTCGGCGGCCAGAACATCCGGATCAACGCCATCGCGCCCGGCCCCATCGACACCGAGGCCAACCGGACCACCACGCCGCAGGAGATCGTCGCCGACATCGTCAAGGGGCTTCCGTTGTCCCGCATGGGAACTCCGGAGGACCTGGTCGGCATGTGCCTGTTCCTGCTCTCCGATGAGGCGTCGTGGATCACCGGGCAGATCTTCAACGTCGACGGCGGACAGATCATCCGGTCATGAGCAGCGAACCGAAGCTGGGGTTCATCGGCCTCGGCAACATGGGGGCCCCGATCGCCAAGCGGCTGCTCGACTGGCCCGGCGGTCTGGTCGTGTTCGACCTGCGCGCCGAGGCCATGGAACCGTTCGTCGAGGCCGGTGCCACCGCGGCCGCGACGGTCGCCGACGTCGCCGACGCCGACCTGATCAGCGTGGTGGTCCTCAACGACGAGCAGGTCCGCGACGTCGTCGGCCAACTGGCGGCGCGGGCCAAGCCGGGCACCGTGATCGCGATCCACTCCACGATCAGCGACACCACCGCCGTCGAACTCGCCCGCGAACACGCACCCGCCGACATCCACGTCGTGGACGCGCCGGTCAGCGGCGGCGCCGGGGCGGCGGAGAAGGGCGAGATGGCGACGATGGTGGGCGCGCAGCGCCCGGTGTACGAGCGCATCAAGCCCGCGTTCAAACAGTGGGCGTCGATGGTGATCCACGCCGGTGAGCCCGGGGCGGGCACCCGGATGAAGCTGGCCCGCAACATGTTGACCTTCACCTCCTACGCGGCCGCGTGCGAGGCGATGACGCTGGCCGAACGCGCCGGCCTGGATGTGCAGGCGCTGGGCCGGGTGGTGCGCCACACCGACGCGCTGACCGGCGGTCCCGGGGCCATCATGGTGCGGGAGGACATGTCCGACCTCGGACCGGACCACTGGCTGTACGAGGCGTTCACCCACACCCGCGGCCTGGGAGAGAAGGATCTGAGCCTGGCGCTCGGACTGGGCGAGACGCTCGACGTCGACCTGCCGCTGGCCGAGGTGGCGCGCAAGAACCTGGCCGCCGGACTCGGCGTGCCCCACGACGCGGCGAGCGCAAAGGAGTGAAGGACAGATGAGCACCGACGACATCCGCCGGCGGGGGCTGGCGAAGATGAACGAGGTCTACGGCTGGGAGATGCCCAACATCGAGGGCGACCCGTACTTCGACCTGACCGTCGACCACCTGTTCGGCGACATCTGGAACCGGCCCGGGCTGTCCATGCGGGAGAAGCGCATCATGACGCTGACCGCCGTGACGGCCGTCGGCCGCCAGGACCTCGCCGAGATCCAGGTGAACGCCGCAATGCTCAACGGTGAACTCGACCACGCCGAGCTCAAAGAGATCGCGGTCTTCTTGACCCAGTATCTGGGCTTCCCGCTGGGCTCCGGGCTCAACGGCACCGTCGACAAGGTGGCCAACAACCGGCGCAAGGCTGCCGAGCGCGGGGAGGGCGAGGACAAGCGGGCCAACGTCAACGCCGCGGTGAAGATGAGCAGCGGGCGCACCCTCGACGAGAAGTGACCGACACCCGCGGTTTGCCGAGCGGGTCCGCCGGGCAGATAGGGTGATGCGCTGTGCACGTCCTCGTCATCGGTTCCGGCGCCCGCGAACACGCGCTGTTGCTCGCCCTCAAGCGTGATCCGCAGGTCAGCGGCCTTTCAGTAGCGCCGGGCAATGCCGGCACGGCGCGCATCGCCGAACAGCACGCCGTCGACGTCGGCTCGGCGGAGGCCGTCGTCGCGCTGGCCCGCAAGGTCGGTGCCGACCTGGTGGTCATCGGACCGGAAGTACCCCTGGTGCTCGGGGTCGCCGACGCGATTCGCGCCGCGGGTATCGCCTGCTTCGGGCCGGGCAAGGACGCCGCCCGGATCGAGGGTTCCAAGGCCTTCGCCAAGGACGTCATGACGGCGGCGGGCGTGCGGACGGCGAGCAGCGAGATCGTCGACAACCCCGCCCACCTGGACGCCGCCCTGGGCCGGTTCGGCCCGGCCGCCGGCCAGCGGGCCTGGGTGGTCAAGGACGACGGGCTGGCCGCGGGCAAGGGCGTGGTGGTCACCGAGGACCGCGCCGTTGCGCGGGCGCACGCCGCGGGCCTGCTCGACGACGGACATCCGGTGCTGCTGGAGTCGTTCCTCGACGGCCCGGAGGTCTCGCTGTTCTGCGTGGTGGACGGCGACACCGTGGTGCCGCTGCTGCCCGCGCAGGACTTCAAGCGGGTCGGCGACGGTGACACCGGCCCCAACACGGGCGGCATGGGCGCCTACGCGCCGCTGCCCTGGCTGCCCGAGACGGTCACCCGGCAGATCGTCGACGAGGTCGTCAAACCCGTTGCCGCCGAGATGGTCCGGCGCGGATGCCCGTTCTCGGGTCTGTTGTACGCGGGCCTGGCCATCACCTCCGCGGGGCCGTCGGTGGTGGAGTTCAACTGCCGCTTCGGCGACCCGGAAACCCAGTCGGTGCTCGCGCTGCTGGAGTCCCCGCTCGGCGAGCTGCTGCACGCGGCGGCCACCGGGACGCTCGACCAGGTCCCACCGCTGCGGTGGCGGCCCGGCTCGGCGGTGACCGTGGTCGTCGCGGCGGAGAACTACCCGGGCCGGCCCAGGGTCGGTGACGTCATCACCGGCGCGGACGCCGACGGGGTGCTGCATGCCGGCACCGCGCGCCGCGACGATGGCGCGGTGGTGTCGTCCGGCGGTCGGGTGCTGGCCGTGGTCGGCACCGGCGCCGACCTGGCCGAAGCGCGGGCGGCGGCGTATGCCACCGCCGGCGCGGTTCGGTTGGCGGGCAGTCACTTTCGCTCCGACATCGCGCTGCGCGCCGAGCGGGGCGAAATCTCGGTCTGAGGTCGTCGGCGGGCGCTGTGACGGCCGTTTCGCCCCGCCTCGGTGGCCGATGCGGTATGACTTACAGTTGAGCCATCCATTGATGTGATCGGCGCCACTGTAGGTTCAGGAGTCAACGTGGCTGCATCCACCGCCGCACGGTTCACCGGTAAGCACGCCATCGTCACGGGCGCCGGTTCGGGCATCGGCGCTGCGCTGTGTCGGGCGCTGGCCGCCCGCGGGGCGCACGTGTTGTGTACCGACGTCGACGCCGAGGCCGCCGAACGGACCGCCGCCGAGTTGGGTCCGCAGGCCCGCGCGGCCCGCGTCGACGTCACGGACGCCGCCGACGTGCAGGCCGCCGTCGACGACGTGGTGGCGCGGGCCGGCCGGCTGGACCTGATGTTCAACAACGCCGGGATCACCTGGGCGGCCGATACCGAACTGCTCACCCTGGAGCACTGGAACTCGATCATCGACGTCAACATCCGCGGCGTGGTGCACGGGGTTGCGGCCGCCTATCCGCAGATGGTGCGGCAGGGCGGCGGCTTCATCGTCAACACCGCCTCGATGGCGGGTCTGGCCGCCGCCGGCCAGATCACCAGCTACGTGATGAGCAAGCACGCGGTGGTGGGACTGTCGCTGGCCCTGCGGTCCGAGGCCGCGGCGCACAACGTCGGGGTGTTGGCCATCTGCCCGGCCGCGGTGGAGACGCCGATCCTGGACAAGGGCCTGATCACCGGCATCGACGGCCGCGAGTTCTACCGAATGGGCCAGCGCAGCAAGGAGTTCTACGATCCCGACCGGCTGGCCCACGACACGCTGCGGGCGATCGAACGCAACCGCGCGGTGCTCGTCGCGCCCCGCAAGGCGTACGCGGGCTGGTTGCTGGCCCGCCTCGCCCCGGGGGTCATGCAGCGCATGTCCATTCGCTTTGTTGCCCGCCAACGGGCGGCTCAGGCCAGTTCCATCAGCACAGAAGGGTGACGACAATGACCGTGCCAGTGGCGATTCCCCGCTTCCCCGACGACGTGACGCCACAATGGCTGACGGGGGTGCTCGCGCCCGCTTCCGGCACTCAGGTCGGCCGGGCCGACGTCACCGCCATCGGGACCGGGCAGACCGGCGCCACCTACCGGGTGAAGGTGGACTACACCGCCAACCCCGCCGGGCTGCCGGAGACCTTCGTGATCAAGCTGCCCTCCACCGACGACACCGTCCGGGATCGGGTGGTGCTCGGCTATCGCAGCGAGTGCGCGTTCTATCAGTCGGTGGCCGACCGGGTCAGCGTCCCGATCCCGCAGTGCTTCCATTGCGAGATCTCCGAGGACGCCGCCGATTACGCGCTGTTGCTGACCGATCAGGCGCCCGCGGCCCAAGGTGACCAGATCGCGGGCTGTTCGGCCGAGGAGGCGCGGCTGGCCGCGATCGCCATCGCCGGCTTGCACGCGCCGACATGGGCGGAGCAGGAGTGGCTGAGTTTCCCCGGCCTCGCCATGACCATGACCGACGATGCCGCCAAGAAGGGCCTCGGCGACGTCGCGGTGATGAGCGCCGACATCACCGTCGACAAGCTCGGCGACAAGCTCAGCGAGCAGGACCGGGCCACCTTCCTCGAGGCGATGGGTCTGGTGACGCCCTGGCTGCAGAACGACTTCGGCCGCTTCAGCCTGATCCACGGTGACTACCGGCTGGACAACCTGCTCTTCCATCCGACGGGCGGACAGGTGTGGGTGGTGGACTGGCAGACGCTCGGGGTCGGTCTGCCGTCGCGCGACCTGGCGTACTTCACCGGCACCAGCCTGGAGCCGGCGCTGCGCGCCGAGATCGAACGCGACCTGGTCGCCGCCTACCATGCCGCGCTGGTGGAGCAGGGGGTCGGCGACTACGACCTCGAGACCTGTTGGCAGGACTACCGTTACGGGGTCCTGCAGGTGCTGCTGATCTCGGCGCTGGGCTTCGCCTTCGCGATCGGCACCGACCGCGGCGACGACATGGTGGCGACCATGCTGCGGCGCGGTTGCGCGGCCATCCGTGACCTGGACACCGTGGCGCTGATCAGGGAGACCGCCGGTCTCTAGGCCCGCTACTGACAACTGTCAGAAACCATTGACTGTTGTCAGAGTGCGGTGCTACGTTCGGCGCACCTCGGGACAAAGGAGTCGCCGTGCAGAACTCGTCTCCCCGCACCGCGATCATCGGCGCGGGCATCAGCGGCCTCACCGCGGGCAAGATGCTGAAGGACTATCGCGTCCCCTACACCACCTTCGAAACCTCCGACCGCATCGGCGGCAACTGGGCGTTCGGCAACCCCAACGGGCACAGCAGCGCCTACCGGTCGCTGCACATCGACACCTCGAAACACCGCCTGTCGTTCAAGGACTTTCCCATCCCGGAGCACTTCCCGTCGTTCCCGCACCATTCGGACATCAAGCGGTACCTCGACGACTACGCCGAGGCGTTCGGCCTGCTGGAGCACATCGAGTTCGGCAACGGCGTGGTGCATGCCCGTCACGTCGACGGGCGCTGGGAGATTGAGGATCAGGCGGGGGCGGTCCGGGAGTTCGACCTGCTCGTCGTCGGCAACGGTCACCACTGGGACGCCCGCCTGCCGGACTTCCCCGGCGAGTTCACCGGCGAGTCGATCCACTCCCACCACTACATCGACCCCGACACCCCACTGCAGTTGACCGGCAAACGCATCCTCGTGGTGGGGATCGGCAACAGCGCCGCGGACATCACCGTCGAGTTGTCGTCGAAGGCGCTGCAGAACTGCGTGACGCTGTCCACCCGGTCCAGTGCCTGGATCGTGCCGAAATACCTTGCCGGACAACCCGGAGACAAGTTCTTCCGCACCACCCCGTACCTGCCGCTGTCCTGGCAACGCAAGGCCGCGCAGTGGTTCGCCCCCGTCGTCGGCGCCGACCCGACGAAGTACGGGTTGCCGCCGGCCAACCACAAGCTGTTCGAGGCGCACCCCACCCAGTCGGTGGAACTGCCGCTGCGGCTGGGCTCCGGCGACGTCACACCGAAGCCCAACGTCACGCGGCTCGACGGGCAGACGGTGCACTTCGAGGACGGCACCAGCGACGACTTCGACGCGATCGTCTACGCCACCGGCTACAACATCACCTTCCCGTTCTTCGACCCGGAGTTCATCAGCGCGCCGGACAACCAGATCCGGCTCTACAAGCGGATGTTCAAGCCGGGCATCGACAACCTGGTGTTCATCGGGTTCGCCCAGGCCATCCCCACGCTGTTCCCGTTCGTCGAATGCCAGTCGCGGCTCCTCGCGGCGTATGCGGTGGGCCGGTATGCGCTGCCGTCGGTCAGCGAGATGGAACGCGTCATCGACGCCGATCAGCAGCTGCACGCCGGGCACTGCACGGACCGTCCGCGGCACACCCAACAGGTGGACTACTTCTACTACGACCACGACATCCGCGCCCGGGAACTGCCCGCCGGGATACGACGCGCACGGGAGCGCCGGGTTGTGACCGCGGGAACGCGATGAGGTCACGCACCGACCGTCGGACACCGCAGCGCAGCGACGCCCGCCGCGACACCATCCTCGACGAACTCGAGATCTCGCTGCAACACACCGATTTCGAGGGCATCAACATCGCCGAGGTCGCCGAGCGGGCCGGGGTCAGCCGGTCCGCCTTCTACTTCTACTTCGAGAACAAGGCGGCGGCGGTGGCGGCGTTGATGGAGCGGATGATCGACGACACCTTCTTCGTCACCGACGTCTTCACCCTCGCCGAGCAGACCCCGCAGGCGCGGGTACACATCATGCTCGACGGCCTGTTCGACACCTGGGAGCGGCACCGACACATGTTCCGGGCCATGCTCGAGGCCCGCGGGCACAGCCTGGCGGTGCGCGAATTCTGGGACGAGGCGCGCCTGTCGTTCGTCGACTCGGTTGCCGCCATGATCCGCGCCGAACGGGCCCGCGGCGCCGCGCCGGACGGGGTGGACGCCACCGTGCTGGCCACCGTGCTGCTGGAGGTCAACGACCGGCTCCTGGAGCGGCTGACGTTCGGGGGACCGCTGGACCGCGACCAGTTGCTCGACGGTGCGGCCGCGGTCTGGCTGGGCACCCTGTACGGCATTGCCGCCCAACCGGATGCGAAGTAGGGGTGCCAGTGTCGTATCGGGAACTGACCTTCAGCTCCGGCGCAACCACCTGCAGCGCCTGGCATTTCGTGGGCGCGGGCGGCGACGGCCGGCCGGTGGTGGTGATGGGGCACGGCATCGGCGGCACCATGGATTCCGGGCTGCAACCCTTCGCCGAGCGGTTCGCCGCAGCCGGGATGGACGTGCTGGCGTTCGACTATCGCGGCTTCGGCCATTCGCAGGGCTCGCCCCGACAGACGGTCTCGATCGACAGGCAACTCGAGGACTACCGGTCGGCGATCGCGCTGGCCACCACCCTGCCGGAGATCGACCCGCAGCAGGTGGTGCTGTGGGGCGCCTCGCTGTCGGGCGGGCACGTGATCCGCGTCGGTGCCGGCCGCGACGAGGTCGCCGCGGTGATCGCGATGACGCCGATGACCGACGCACTCGCGACCGCGATGGCCGTCGGCAAGCAGTATCGCTTTGCGGCGCTGGCGCGGTCGGCCGCGTCCGGGATGCTCAGCCGCGCCGCCGGCGCGCTGGGGCGCGAGGCCGTCATGATGCCGCTGGTGGCGCGGCCCGGCGAACCCGGTGCGCTGACCCTGGAGGGCGCCTACGAGAACTATCTGGGGATGGCGGGCCCGTCCTGGCGCAACGAGTTGGACTCCGCGGTCGGGATGGAGTTGTCCAAGATCCGAGTCCGGCGTTACGCCAAGCAGTTACGCAGCCCGCTGCTGGTGCAGATCGCCGACTTCGACAGCTACGTCCCGGCCGACGCGGTGCTCAAGACCGCGGTGCACGGCCGGGCGCAGGTGCACCACTACCCGTGCGACCACTTCGACGTCTGGCCCGGCCACGGATGGTTCGAGCGCGCGGTCGCCGACCAGATCGCGTTCCTGCGCCGCGTGCTCTGAGCCGGGCGCCGAGTCAGACCTGAGGCAGGCGGTTACTCGCACTTTGTCTGCGTGAGGTCTGACTCGAGGCACGCGCGGCGGCGCTCAGAACACCGTCGAGCCGAGGTCCACGGCGATCTGCGCGGCGGTCACCAGGCGGGATTCGTCGCTGGCCAACCAGCACACCGCGTCGGAGATGTCCTCCGGCTCGGCGATCCAATCCGGCAAGAACGGCGTCACCATCTGCATCAGGCCCGGGTTGGTCTCGTTGGCGCGGTTGAGCGCGGCCATCATGTCGCCGGTGCCCATCGGGGTGTTGACCGCACCCGGGTGCAGGCTGTTCACCCGGATGGAGTGCTTGCCGAGCTCGGCGGCGAATGCGCGCGCCATCCCGGTGACGGCGTGCTTGCTTGCGGTGTAGTGCACCATGAACGGCTGCATCTTGATGCCGGCCGCCGAGCTGACCAGGATGATCGATCCGCCCCGGCCACCGTCGATGATGGTCTGCGCGCCCGCCATCACGGCGTTCCAGGTGCCGGTGACGTTGGTGTCCATCACGTCTTTGAACGACTGCGGGGTGATCTCGTTCCACGGCTGCGGCACCGTGATGCCGGCATTGGCGACGATCACGTCGAGGCGGCCGAACTCCGCGACGCCCTTGCCGACGATGTCGCGCATGGCCTCGAGGTCGCGGGTGTCCGCCGCGGCCGACACGATGCCGCGGCCGGTTTCCTCGACCAGGCGCACCGTCTCCGCCAGGTCCTCCGGGGTGGCCGAGTCGTACGGCACGCTGGGCGGCAGCGGCGCGGCAAGGTCGACGGCGATGATGTTGGCGCCTTCCTTCGCCATCCGGACAGCGTGGGCGCGGCCCTGCCCGCGCGCCGCCCCGGTGATGAAAACGACCTTGTCGGTGAGCCGTTGGCCCATGGGTAGCTCCTCTAATTTGTCGTCAGTGTTGCCGCTGGGCGGCCTTGACCAGCCCGCCGCCGATGATCAGGCGCTGGATCTCACTGGTTCCCTCGTACAGGCGCAGCAGCCGAACGTCGCGGTAGATCCGCTCGACCGTCACCCCGCGCATATAACCAGAGCCGCCGTGCACCTGCACCGCCAGATCCGCCACGGTCCCGGCCATCTCGGTGCAGAACAGCTTGGCCACCGACGGAGCGATGCGGCGGTCCTCGTTGTCGACCCATTTGCGGGCGGCGTCGCGGACCAGGGCCCGGCCCGCCATCACCTGTGTCTGCTGATCGGCGAGCATGGCCTGAACCAGCTGGAAGTTGCCGATCGGGGTGCCGCCTTGGGTGGCGGTGGCCGCGTAGGACACCGACTCGTCGAGCGCGCGTTGGGCGGCGCCGACCGCCAGGGCCGCGATGTGGACGCGGCCGCGGGCCAACGACGTCATCGCGGCGCGGTAGCCGATGTCCTCGGCGCCTCCGACCAGTGCCGACGCCGGCACCCGCACGTCGTTGAACGTCACGTCGGAGGTCCAGGCGCCCTCCTGGCCCATCTTGGCGTCCTTGGCCCCAACCTCGACGCCCGCGGTGTCGGCGGGCACCAGGAACACCGCGATGCCGGCGCCCTGGTCGTCGGCCGGACGGGAGCGGGCGAACACCACGAACAGGTTGGCGGTCGGGGCATTCGTGATGAACTGCTTCTGGCCGGAGATCACCCAGTCGTCACCGTCGCGGACGGCCTTGGTGCGCAAGCCGGACGGGTTGGAACCCGCGCCGGGCTCGGTGAGCGCGAAGGAGGCCACCACCTCGCCCGAGGCGATGCCCGCCAGCCAGCGGGTCTTCTGCTCGTCGGTGCCGAATCCCACCAGCACCTGCCCGGCGATGCCGTTGTTGGTGCCGAACATCGATCGCACGGCCAGCGAGGTGTAGCCCAATTCCATTGCCAGCTCGACGTCTTGGGTCAGGTCCAGGCCCAGACCGCCCCACTCCTGCGGGATCGCGTAGCCGAACAGGCCCATCTGCTTGGCCTGGTCACGGATGTCGTCGGGCACCTTGTCCTCGGTCAGAATCTCCTGCTCGCGGGGCACCACCGCGCTGCGCACGAACTGGCGTGTCTGGGCGAGGATCTGCTGGAAGTCGTCATCGCTGACTTCGCTCATCGACGGGGCTCCTTGGGAAGATTCAGACCGGGGCTCGCATACTTTCGCAGAATCATATATGAAATACAATGTCTGAAAATGGGACCCTCACGCGGTGGGGGCGGGACGCGAAGAGGAGTACGGGTGAGCCTGCTGGCGAATCAAACTGCGGTCGTAACGGGCGGTGCACAGGGGCTGGGCCTGGCCATCGCCAAGCGCTTCGTCGCCGAGGGCGCCAAGGTGGTGCTCGCCGACATCAACCTCGAAGCCACCGAGGAGGTCGCCCGCGGCCTCGGCGGTCCCGACGTCGCCAAGGCGGTGCGCTGCGATGTGACCAGCGCCGCGGACGTCGACGCGCTGGTCGCGGCCGCCGTGGAGTGGGGCGGTGGCTTGGACGTGATGGTCAACAACGCCGGGATCACCCGGGACGCCACCATGCGCAAGATGACCGAGGAGCAGTTCGATCAGGTCATCGCCGTGCACCTGAAGGGCACCTGGAATGGCCTGCGCGCCGCGGGCGCCGTCATGCGCGAGGCCAAGCGCGGCTCGATCGTCAACATGTCGTCGATCTCCGGCAAGGTGGGCATGATCGGCCAGACCAACTACTCGGCCGCCAAGGCCGGCATCGTCGGCATGACCAAGGCCGCCTCGAAGGAACTCGCCTACCTGGGCGTGCGGGTCAACGCGATCCAACCCGGACTCATCCGCTCGGCCATGACCGAGGCGATGCCGCAACGCATCTGGGACTCCAAGGTGGCCGAGGTTCCGCTGGGCCGCGCCGGTGAACCCGACGAGATCGCCAACGTCGCGCTGTTCCTGGCCTCCGACATGTCGTCCTACATGACCGGCACGGTCCTGGAGGTCACCGGCGGTCGGCACCTGTGAGTGCGCTGATCGCTGGGTCGCCGAGATCGACGAAATGCCGAAAACTACTCGCACAAAGCGGCCCAAAGGTGAGTTTGGGCGGGAATTGGTGGGGGAGGGGTTGTGATGCGTGAGGTCGTGATCTGCGAGCCGGTGCGCACGCCGATCGGGCGGTACAACGGCATGTTCAAGTCGCTGACCGCCGTCGAACTCGGGGTTGCCGCGCTGCGGGGCCTGTTGGCGCGCACCGGGATCGACCCGGCGGCGGTCCAGGACGTGATCCTGGGCCACTGCTACCCGAGCATGGAGGCCCCCGCCATCGGACGCGTGGTCGCGCTCGACGCCGGGTTGCCGGTGACCGTTCCGGGCATGCAACTGGACCGGCGGTGCGGCTCCGGGCTGCAGGCCGTCGTCCAGGCCGCGCTTCAAGTCGGCAGCGGTAGTAACGATCTGGTGATCGCCGGCGGCGCCGACTCGATGAGCAACGTCGTGTTCCACTCCACCGACATGCGCTGGGGCGGGGCCCGCGGCGGCATCAAGGTGCACGACGCGCTGGCGCGCGGACGCACCACCGCCGGCGGCAAGAACTATCCGGTCCCGGGCGGCATGCTCGAGACCGCCGAGAACCTGCGTCGGCAGTACTCGATCCCGCGCGCCGAGCAGGACGAACTCGCCGTCGCCTCGCATCAGCGGGCGGTGGCCGCGCAGGCCAACGGCATCCTGGCCGAGGAGATCATCCCGGTCACGGTGTCGACCCGCGACGGTGACCAGGTGATCGACACCGACGAGCATCCCCGCCCCGACACGTCGATGGAGAGCCTGTCCCGGCTCAAACCGGTGCTGCTGAAGCAGGATCCGGAGGCCACTGTGACGGCGGGCAACTCCAGCGGCCAGAACGACGCGGCGTCGATGTGTGTGGTGACGACCCCGGAACGGGCGGCGGAGCTGGGCCTGACGCCCCTGGTGCGGCTGGTGTCGTGGGCAGTGGCGGGGGTGGCGCCCAACGTGATGGGCATCGGCCCGGTACCGGCCACCGAGGCCGCGCTGGCCAACGCCGGGCTCAGCCTCGCCGACATCGACCTGATCGAACTCAACGAGGCCTTCGCGGCCCAGGCGCTGGCCGTGATGCGGGAGTGGAAGTTCACCCCGGCGGACCTGGAACGCACCAACGTGCACGGTTCGGGTATCTCGCTGGGCCACCCCGTGGGCGCGACCGGTGGGCGGATGCTGGCGACGCTCGCGCGCGAATTGAACCGGCGCGGGGCGCGGTACGGCCTGGAGACCATGTGCATCGGCGGCGGTCAGGGACTGGCCGCGGTGTTCGAAAGGGTGGCGGCATGACCGCGTGGGCGATGCAGAGCGCAGGCGAACAGGAGGAGCGGCGCCGATGACCAGGCTGGCGCAGACGCTGGGTCTGACCGAATTTCAAACCGAGATCGTCTCGACGGTAAGGCAATTCGTCGACAAGGAGATCATCCCGGTCGCTCAGGAGCTCGAGCACGCGGACACCTATCCGCAGGCGATCGTCGACCAGATGCGGGAGATGGGCCTGTTCGGTCTGATGATCCCCGAGGAGTACGGCGGGCTCGGCGAGTCGCTGCTCACCTATGCGCTGTGCGTGGAGGAACTCGCCCGCGGGTGGATGAGCATCTCCGGGGTGATCAACACCCACTTCATCGTCGCGTACATGATCCGCCAGCACGGCACCGACGCCCAGAAGCAGTACCACCTGACCAAGATGGCGACCGGCGAGTCCCGCGGCGCGTTCAGCATGTCCGAGCCCGAGCTGGGCTCCGACGTGGCGGCCATCCGGACCCGCGCCCGGCGCGAGGCCGACGGCAACTACGTCATCGACGGTCAGAAGATGTGGCTGACCAACGGCGGCAGTTCCACGCTGGTCGCCGCCCTGGTGCGCACCGACGAGGGCGCCGAGAAGCCGCACCGCAACCTGACGGCCTTCCTCGTGGAGAAGCCGGCCGGTTTCGGGGAAGTTGTTCCCGGGCTGACCATTCCGGGCAAGATCGACAAGCTCGGTTACAAGGGCATCGACACCACCGAATTGGTCTTCGACGGCTACCGCGCCAGCGCCGACGACGTGCTGGGCGCCAAGCCGGGTCACGGTTTCGTCCAGATGATGGACGGGGTGGAGGTCGGCCGGGTCAATGTCTCCGCACGGGCCTGCGGCGTCGGCATCCGGGCCTTCGAACTCGCGGTGCGTTACGCCCAGCAGCGGTCCACCTTCGGCAAGCCGATCGCCGAGCACCAGGCCATCGCCTTCCAACTCGCCGAGATGGCCACCAAGGTCGAAGCGGCCCATCTGATGATGGTCAACGCGGCCCGGTTGAAGGACTCCGGTGAGCGCAACGACGTCGCTGCGGGAATGGCGAAGTATCTGGCCAGCGAGTTCTGCTCCGAGGTCACCCAACAGAGCTTCCGGATCCACGGCGGTTACGGGTACTCGAAGGAGTACGAGATCGAGCGGCTGATGCGGGACGCGCCGTTCCTGCTCATCGGTGAGGGCACCAGCGAGATCCAGAAGCAGATCATCTCCAAGCGTCTGCTGGCCGAGTACCAGATCTGAATCCGCCGTGACCATGGAGGATTTCGCCACCCGGCCGCAGCTGTCGGAGGATGTCGCGCGTCTGGTGCGCCGGCGGATCTTCGACGGCACCTATGCGGCGGGGCGCTACATCCGGTTGGAGCAGCTGGCCGCCGAGTTGGGCATCAGTGTCACTCCGGTCCGGGAGGCCTTGTTCGACCTGCGCGCCGAGGGGCTGCTCGCCCAGCAGCCGCGGCGCGGCTTCGTGGTACTTCCGGTGACCCGGCGCGACATCGTCGACGTGTCCGATGTGCAGTCCCACATCGGCGGGGAACTCGCTGCCCGTGCGGCGGCGAGCATCACCGCCGAACAGCTCGCCGAGATCACGGCCATTCAGACTCGGCTGGAGGCCGCCTACGACGGCGATGACGAGAACCTGGTGGTCCGGCTCAACCACGACTTCCACCGGGCCATCAACGTGGCCGCTGATTCCCCCAAATTGGCGCAGCTGATGTCGCAGATCACCCGGTACGCCCCGGAGGCGGTGTTCCCGACGGTGTCGGGTTGGCCGGAGAAGTCCACCCGGGACCATCGCCGGGTGCTCGCGGCGCTGGCCGAGGGGGACGCGGAGATGGCCCGCGAGGCGATGTCCGAGCACCTGTGCGCGGGCGCCGAACCGCTGATCGACCACTTGATTGTCCGCGGAGTCATCGCGGAATGAGCATCCGGCCGCGAGCACACCCGGACTCGCCCGCGTTCTGACGGAATCAGGCGAGTCGCTGTCGGCCCGCCGGGGATGAGGAGATATGGGCGTTCTGAACGGCATTCGCGTCCTCGACTATGGCCGCTTCATTGCCGCTCCGTGGTGCAGCGCACTGCTGGCCGACATGGGGGCCGACGTCCTGCGCGTCGAAAAGCGCACCGGCGGGGAGGACCGCTGGGTGCAGTCCATCACCGAAACCGGTGAGGGCGGCACCTTCTTGCAGTGCAACCGCAACAAGCGGTCGCTGACGCTGGACTCCACCACCGCCGACGGCGCCGAGATCACCCGCCGGCTGGTGGCCAGCGCGGACATCGTGATCGCGAACATGCCGGCGGCCGGGATGCGGGCCAGCGGGCTGGACTACGACACCTTGCGGGCGGTGAAGCCGGACATCATTCTCGCCAGCGCCACCGCATACGGAGAGGGTGGCCCGTACAGCGACCGCATCGGCTTCGACGGAGCCGGCCAGGTGATGTCGGGTGCGGTTGCGCGGCAAGGACTACCGGAACAGCCGATCCGAACGGCGGTGCCCTACGCGGACTTCGGCACCGCGCTCACCCTGACCATCGGGATCATGATGGCGCTCTACCACCGCGACCGCACCGGCGAGGGGCAGCACGTCGAAGGCGCGCTGCTGCCCACCGCGTTGATGATGTCCAACGCGTTCCTGATCGAGCGTGATGTGCTGGGAGTCGACAAACCGCGCATGGGCAATCAGGGCGGCTCGGTGGCGCCGTGCGATCTGTACAAGACCAAGGACGGCCAGTGGGTGCTGCTGCAGATCGCGGGACAGCCCATGTTCAAGCGTTGGTGCCGGCTGGTGGGCCGAGAAGACCTGTTCGACGACCCCCGCTACGCCGACGACGACCTGCGCTGGCAGCGCAGCGAGGAACTCAACGGGATCATGGGCCAGTGGTGCGCGGACAAGACCAAAGCCGAGATCATGGCCGCCCTCGAGGGCGCCAAGCTGCCGGCGGCGCCGATGCTGACCACCCAGGAAGTCCTGCAGGATCCGCACATCGAGGCCATGGGATTTCTGCAGCGGGTGCCCTTTCCCGGCACCGCCAAGGATGTCCCGATCATCGAGACCCCGTTCCGGATGTCGGCCACCCCTGGCGAGATCCGCATGCGTGCACCATTGCTCGGTGAACATACCGACGAGGTGCTCGGCGAGATCGGGTTCAGTCCCGCGGAAATCGACGACCTGCGCGCGAGGGAAATCGTCTGATCGCCGGGCGTTGACTGCTAGGAGCGCGCGAGCAGCGCGCGCAGGCGACGGACGTCGAGCTTTCCGGTGGCGCCCCGGGGGACGAGGTCCTCGTCCTCGGTCAGCAGCCACCGTCCGGGCACCTTGAACGCGCTCAACTCGGCTCGGGCCGCGGCGTGCAGGGCGTCCTGCGATAGGACGTCGGTGTCGCCGACGACGAGTGCGGCGCAGGTGTTTCCGCGCGCACCATCGATGTTCGTCACGAAGGCGGCGCGGACCCCCGGTACCGCGCGCAGCACGGCCTCGACCTCACTGGGATACACGGTGGCGCCGCTGACCTTGAACATGTCGTCGGCGCGGCCGTGGTAGAACAGGAACCCCTGGGCGTCCAGCCGGCCCAGGTCCCCGGTGGGGTAGTAGCCGTCGGCGGTGAAGACCTCGTGGCGGGGCTGTCGGCACAGCCCGCGCATCAGGTGGCGGCCGCGGATCTGGATCTCACCCACCGTCTCGGGTGGCACGGGCACACCGCTGTCGGGGTCGACGATGCGTACCTCCATGCCGGGGAACGGTTTTCCGCAGCTGCCCCATGCGGAGGCGGGCATGTCGGTGTCCGCCGGATACCCGCAGTAGGGGCCGAAGGATTCGGTCATGCCGAACAACTTCGCCCGCGCCCCGGGTGCGCCGCGCTGCTCCGGTGGCAGCAGCGCCTCCAGGCTGCCCGGCCGCAGCGCCGACAGATCGGTGGCGGCGGCCTGCGGGTGGCGCGCCAACGCCTCGGCCTGATCGGGCCAGCCGCGGAACAGGGTGACGCGTTCACGGGCAAGTAGCGGAAGGGTGGCCTCGGGTGTCGGGGTGGCCTCGGTGATCAACGTGGCGCCCGCGGTCAGGGCGGTCAGGATCCCACCGCTGAAGCCGCCCACCCAGAAAAACGGCATCGGCAGGTACAGGCGGGTCTCCGCGGTGACGCAACGCGCCTTCAGTCCCGAACGCACGGCGGCGATGGCGTTGCCGTGGCTGTGCTGCACCCCCTTCGGCGCTCCGCTGCTGCCGGAGGTGAAGATCACCGCCATGGGGTCGGCGGGGCGCACCGTGGCGGCGAGCGCGGCGACGAAACCGTCGGGCACACCGCCGGTGTCGATCGCCAGAACGTCGCGATAGGTCCAGATGCGTTGCAGGGCGGGGAGCCCGGCGCGGTCCAGGGCATCGAGCTCCTCGGGGTAGCGCCGGCCCCGGAATTCGGTGGTGGTGATGACATGCTGCACCGCGGCCGTCCGCAGCTGTGCGCTGAGTTCGCCGCCGCGCAGCAGGGTGCTCAGCGGAACCAGAACCGCCCCGATGCGGGTGATTGCGCACGCCAGCTGGACCCAGGTGACCGCGTTGGGCAGCAGCACCCCGACGCGGGTGCCCTTGCGTATCCCGGCCGTTATGAGCCTGGTGGCCAACTCGCGGCTGGTTTGGTCGAGTTCGGCGTAGCTGAGCCGGTTCTCGGGGTCGATGACGGCGGTGGTGGCGGGGGCGGCGGCCGCGTGTCGACGCAGTAGGGCATCGATGGTGCTCGTGTCAGTCATCGAAGAGCCTCGCCAGCGCGGGCAGGTCGACCTTGCCGCTCGACAGGGTCGGGATGTCGGCGGGGCGGCAGGACACAAACCGCTTGGGGATCTTGTAAGCCGACAGCCGGGTACCCAACGCCGTGGCCAGCGCCGCGAACTCGGTCGGTCCGACGTCGGCGTCGGCCACGATCACCGCGGCGACCACCTCGCCGCGTTCCGGGTCCGGCAGCCCCAGCACGTGTACGCCGTCGGCGGCGAGCTCGACCTCCGAAAGTGCGGTGCGCAACACGGCTTCCACCTCCGGCGGCGCGACGTTGGCGCCGGCGGTCTTGATCATCGACGTCGCGCGGCCGATGAAGTAGAAGTAGCCGTCGGCGTCGACCCGCACCACGTCACCGGTATGGAACCAGCCGTCGGCGTCGAAGCAATCCTCTCGCGACATGCCGTGGTAGTGCTGCATCAGGTACTTCCCGCGCACGCACAGCACACCCGGTTCGTCGGTGGGTACCGGGCGTCCGGTGTCGGCGTCGACGACCTCCGCCTCAAATCCCGGCGCCGGTCGGCCGAAGGAGCCGCGGCGCGACTCGGGTTGATCGGTGTCGTCGGCGTCGATGAGCACGACGCTGCCGGTCTCGGTCATGCCGAGCATGTGGTGCCGCAGTTCGGGGTCCGCGGGCCGGGCCCCGGGCGGCATCAGCGGGTAGAGGTTGCCGCGCCGCATCGAGGACAGGTCGCGGCCTGCGAAACTGGGATGGCGGGTGAGGTGCGCGATGCCGGCGACGAAACCGTTGGTGATGGTGGGCTTTTCGCGTTCCAGCAGCGTGAGGGTGTCCGCGGCGTCGGTGGCGTTGGAGCACACCAGTGTCGACCCGGCTACCAGCGTGGCCAGCAGGCTGAAGGCGAAGCCGCCGATCCAGCAGAACGGTGAGTTGCTGAACAGGACGTCGTCACCGCCCAGGCCGCGGATCGCGTTGAGGTTCCCCTGATGTTCCAGGAGCGCGCCATGGGTGTGCACCGCACCCTTGGGCAAGCCCGTGGACCCCGAGGTGTAGACGATGGCGAGCACGTCGGCCGGCGACACATCGTCCTCCATCGCGGACAGGCGCGTCGGGTCGACCGCGTCGCCGCGGCGCGCCAACGCTTCGGGCTCGAACGCGATGTGCCGCAACACAGGCGCGTCCGGCACGAACAGGGGTGTCCCGGACTCGGCGTCGGCCGCGGACAGGGCGAACGCCTCGCTGAGCCGCTGCCGATAGTCGTGATTGCGGTAGCGGGGAGCGGCCAGGAGCACGGCCACGTCGCTGCGCTGCACTTGATCGCGCAGTTCGGCGGCGGTCATGAACGTGGAGAACGGCACCGCCACGGCCCCGATCCGGGCCGCGGCCAGGGCGGCGATCACAAACTGTGACCCGTTGGGGTACAGCACCCCGACGTGGGTGCCCTTGCCGACGCCGAGGGCCAGCAGGCCACGGGCGAGCGCCGCCGAACGGGCGTCGGCCTCGGCGTAGGTGATCCGGTCGTCGTCGCAGATCAGGAGGGGATGGTCGGCCCGGGGCCGCTGCGCATGCAGCACGCGCGCGACGGTTGGCCCGTCAGGTGCCATGCGTCGCCTGGGTGAGGTGTGCGCGGACGGCCCCCAAATCGGGCTTGCCCGAAGGGGTTCGGGGGATCTCGGGCACCACGCGGATGTCGGCGGGGATCTCGTAGCGGGCCAGGCGCTGCGCGAGGAACTCGGTCAGCTCCGCGGGCTGGGCGTCGGCCCGCAGTTCCACCATCGCCACCGGCACCTCGCCGAGCCTGTCGTCGGGGCGTCCGACCACCGCCGCGCCCCGCACCGACGGGTGGGCCTCCAGGGCGGCCCGCACGTCGTCGGGCATGATCTTGAACCCGCCGCGGATGATGGCCTGATCGGCGCGGCCGAGAATCCACACGAAACCGTCGGTGTCGATCCGGGCCAGGTCGGTGGTGCGCATCCAATCGGCGTCGGGTCCCAGCTGTGCCGGCTTGACCTCCAGGATCCCCTGCTCGCCGGCGGGCAGCGGATTGCCGGCCTCGTCGATGACCCGCAGTTGCGCCCCGGGGTTCACCCGGCCGACGCTGCCGCGCTTGGCCTTCCAGTACTGCTGGTGATCGGACAGCGTCCAACTGGCTACGCCGCCGCCGAATTCCGTTGCCGCATAAGAGGTCAGCACCGGAATGCCGAACTTCTCGGTGAAGGCGTCCGCGTCGTCGGCGGACAGCGGCGCCGTTCCGGAGGTGACGACGCGGAGGCTGGACAGGTCGTCGCGGGTCAGATCCGAATGCAGCACCATCCGCAGCGCGGCCGGCACCAGAGACACGGCCCGCGGACGGTGTTCGCGCACCGCGGCGGCCCAGCGGCCCAGGTCGAACTTGGCGAGCAGGACAAACGGACGCGCCTCGGCGATGCACAACAGGATCCGGAACACGCCGCCGACGTGGACCAGCGGTGAGTTGACGATCGCGACCCCGCGTCGCAGCTCGGTCGGGGTCGGCGCATGCGCGGGGTCCCTGCCGATGACGCTGTGCGCCAACATGTCATAGGTCAGGTCGACACGCTTGGGCGGACCGGTGGTCCCGCTGGTCAGCATCCACACCGCGACGCCGGGGCGGCCCGCGTCGTCCACCGGCGACTGTGCCGGTACCACGGCCGGGGCGGCATCCAGATCGGAGATGGTCACCACCGTGGTCGCGGGGGAGTCGACATGGTGGGCGGCCAGGTCCTCGGCGGTGCCGATCAGGATCGGAAGCCGCAGCGTGGCGAGGTCGTCGCGGATCCGCTCCCCGCCGCGGGCCGGGTTGATGACGACCACGGTGCCGCCAGCGCTCAGCACCCCGAGCAGGGCCGCCACGTGGGCGGGCTGGTTGCGCAGCATGATCCCCACCCGGGCTCCCCCACCGCCGGAGCCGGCGGAGACCAATTCCGCGATCGGGCGGGACACCGCGGCGAGTTGCCCCCAGGTCCACCAACGACCGTCGAATTCGAGGGCACGGGCGGTGGGATCCAGCGCCAGGACGTCGTCGATGCGTCGGCTCAGTGGGTGTGTCATCACCGGATCCGTGGCGCGGCCTTGGACGTATCGGAGCCCTGCTGGGCGGCCAGTTCAGCCTTGCCCAGCGGGTTTCCGAGCCGGGTATAGATCAGGCCATGATCGAGCGCGGCGCGGTACGGCTTGTCCAACGACTCCCAGATGGCCTTGACCGTGCCCTGGGTGGCCGACGGCGGTTTGGCCGCGATGGTGGCCGCGATCTCGTGCGCGCGGGTCCAGAGGTCGTCGGCCGCCACCACCTCGGTGACCAGGCCGATGCGCAACGCGGTCTCGGCGCCGACGCGCTCGTCGTTGCCCATCAACGCCATTCGCAGCGTGTCACCGAGACCGACCCGGCGCATCAGGCCCACCGGCTCCAGCGCGGAGACCAGCCCGGCGGTCACATGGGAGTCGAAGAACGTCGCATCCTGGGAGCAGATGACGACATCGGCCTCGTTGACGAAGTACAGCGCCCCGGCCGTGCACATGCCCTGCACGGCGCACACCACCGGCTTCCACATCTTCTGCCACTTCGGGCTGAGCAGTTCGCCGGGATCCTCGTGGTTCCAGACATTGTCGGGTTGGCCGTAGTCGGACTTGATGTCCAGGCCGGCGCTGAAGGCTCGGGTCCCGGCGGCGCGCAGCACCACGGCGTTGGTGGCCTCGTCGTTCTTGACGATTCGCCAGACCGCCTGCATTTCCTCGCACATGGTGCGGTTGAACGTGTTCAGTCGGTCGGGCCGGTTCAAGGTGATGGTCGCGACGCGGCTGTCCCGGTCGAACTCCAGCAGGATGGTCTCGAAAGGTTGGGTGCTCATCGGCTGCTGTCCTCACTGCCTCGTCCGCTCGCGGAAAAGCGTTGCTCGCTCATCGGCATTTCCATTCTGGGGCACGCTTCTCGACGAAGGCCAGCGGGCCTTCCTGCGCGTCCTCGGTGCGGACCACCCGCTCCCGGAACGTCTCCGCCAGGATCTCACCTTCGAGCAGCGGTAGGTCGAGGGTCTTGTGGATGGCCAGGCGGGTGCCCCGGACGGCCAAGGGGGCGTTGGAGTTCACGATGTCGGCGATCTCGTGGGCGCGTTCCAGCAACCGGTCGTGTTCGACGATCTCGGTGATCATGCCCAGTTCATAGGCCCGCTCAGGCGTCATCCGTTCGTGCTTGCCCATCAACGCCATCCGCAGCGCCGCCGAGCGGGGCAGCACCCGGGCCAGCCGGACCATCTCGCGGGCCGCGACCAGGCCGATGCTGACGTGGGGGTCGAAGAAGGTGGCTTTGTCCGAGGCGATCACGATGTCGCCGGTCGTCACCCAGTCCAGCCCGGCGCCGCAGCAGATGCCGTTGATGGCGGCCAGCACGGGCTTGGCCATCTGCCGGAACGGCGGGGTGCCCTCCTGCGGGGCCTCCCACTGGTCGTAGGTGGACAGGTACGGCCGTTCGTAGATGACCTTCCCGTCTTCGGGGATCTCCTTGACGTCGGCGCCGGTGCAGAACGCCCGCCCGGTGCCGGTGACGATCATCAGCCAGATGTCGTCGTCGTTCTCGGCCTCGTCGTAGGCCGCACGCAACTCGGTGATCATGTGCGGCGACAGAGCGTTGAGCGCTGCGGGCCGATTCAGCGTGATGGTGGCCTTGTGGCCGTCGACCTCGTACTTGATGGTGTCGAACTCGGCGGTTGCCGACATGTGGGATCCCTTCGGTGCTGTCGGGGCCGGCTCAGCGGCCCTGGAAGTCCGGCGTGCGCCGGTCCCGGAATGCTGCCAGACCTTCCTTGAAATCGGCGGTGCGGCAGGCGAGTTCAAGACTTGCCAGCTCGGCGTTCATGGCTTGCGGCAGCGTGGAGGTGGCCGCGTAGTTGATGGACTGCTTGGCCAGTCCGATTGCGATGGTGGGGCCGGCCGCGAGCCGATTCAAGAGTTCGTCTGCGGCACGGTCCAGGTCGGCCTCGGGTACGGCGCTGTCGATCAGGCCCCAGGCCGCCGCATCGGTACCGCTGACCTGTTCGCCCAGTAGCAACATCCGCTTGGCGCGGGCGACCCCGGCCAGCCGGGGCAGCAACCAACTGGCCCCGGAGTCCGGGGTGAAGCCCCGGGCGATGAACGGTTCCCACAGGGTCGCGTCGGACTCGGCGACGGTGAAGTCGGCTGCCAGTGCCAGGTTGCAGCCCAGTCCGACCGCCCAGCCGCGGACCGTGCAGACCACCGGCAGGTGCAGTCCGGTGACCAACTCGATCAACCGGTGCGCGCCGTGCGGGATGCGCCGCACCAGGTCACCGGTGCGGGGGCGCTGTCCGGAGGTGTTGGTGGCCACCCAGTCGGCGCCGGTGCAGAAGTTCGAGCCGGCTCCGGTGATGCCGATCGCGCGCAGGGAGTCGTCGGTCGCGGCGTCGGTCAGGATGGTCAGCATCTGGTCGATCATGCTGCGGCTCAGGGAATTCCGCCGAGACGGTCGGTCGATCGTCAGCCGCAGGATGGCGCCGTCGCGCGTCGCGGTGATCGCGCCGGCCGAAGCGTCGGTGTCATCCCGATCGCTCATCGGTACACCCGCTGTGTGCGGACCATATGGATACCCCTACAGTAGGCGCTACGATTACTATTCGTACAAGCTAGCAAGGATGA
The DNA here is from genome assembly GCF_963378085.1 of Mycolicibacterium sp. MU0050. Taxonomy (GTDB): domain Bacteria; phylum Actinomycetota; class Actinomycetes; order Mycobacteriales; family Mycobacteriaceae; genus Mycobacterium; species Mycobacterium wendilense. The sequence goes on from NZ_OY726395.1 coordinate 604,300, forward strand.
GTCGCCGACGGAACATGCGGGTGGCGATGCCGGGTTGGCCGGCATGGGTGGTGCGCCCACGCCTTGCCGGGCTGAACTGAGAGGACGCTTTCGACGATGACGACCGCAGATGACCGGGTGCTCTTCGAGGTCGACCGCGACAAGCGTATTGCGACCATCACGCTGAACAATCCCGCGCAGCGCAACTCCTACGACGCCACCATGCGGGACGCCCTGGCACGCCGCCTCGATGTGGTGGCCGAGGACGACGACCTGACCGTGGTGTTGTTGCGCGGCGCGGAGGGTGTCTTCAGCACGGGCGCCGACATGAACAACGCCTACGGCTGGTACGGCGACAAGAGCAAGCAGGACGGGCCGCCCGCCAAGTCGCGGCCCAGCCAACGTCGTCGACTCACCGTGGACCGCAAGTCATTTGGCTTCTACCACAACCTGATGGGCTTCCCGAAGGTGACGGTGGGCGAGATCAGCGGCTTCGCCCTGGGTGGTGGCTTCGAGATGGCGTTGATGATGGACATCTCGGTGATCGGCCGCGACACCCGGATCGGGATGCCCGCCACCCGCTTCCTGGGGCCCGCGCTGGGCAGCCTGCACATGTTCTTCCACCGACTGGGTCCGGTGCTGGCCCGACGCCTGCTGCTGACCGGCGACATCATCGAGGCCGGCGAGATCGAACACCTGGGCGTCTTCACCGAGACCTGCGCACCGGGGCGCGTGGCCGCCCGCGCCGACTACTGGGCGCAGAAGACCGCCAAGATGCCCGCCGACGGTGTGGTGATCGCCAAGGAGGCCTTCCGACTGGTCGAGCAGAGCCAGGCCTATCAGGGCGAAGAGGTGGCCAGCTACCTCTTCCACGCCTACGGGACCAACCTGCAGTTCGCCCCGGGGGAATTCAACTTCGTCAAGACGCGGGCCCAGCACGGAACCAAAGAAGCATTTCGGTTGCGCGACGAGCACTTTCACGTCCCCGAACCGGAGTAGGCGCACCGGCCGGGGCGCCTGGTGCGTGCCGGACTACCCGCGGCTGCGCCCGGAACCCGTTTTGGGCGCGTCCTTCTGGGACTCGGACTTCGCGGACTTGCCCTTCTTGCCGGACTCGATCTTCTGCGCCGCGCGGTCCAGGATGCAGTTCAGCGTGTAGTCGAAGTTGGTGTCGTCGGCGGCGATGATGTGATGGCCGGCGGCGCTGACCTGGGCGAGCAGCGGCGCGCTCTCCGGGTCGATCACCATGCTGTCCTCCAGCGACGGGCTGCCCTCGGCGGCGAGGTTCTTCTCGTAGAGCCGCTGCAGCACCACTGATCCGCGCACGTGCACCGACATGGCCGAGTACGTGTCGAACGCGTCCTCGGGGGACAGGCCCGCCTCGACGAGGCCGGCGATCGCCTTCTCCACCTCCAGTACACCGAGCTGGGCGGCGCGCGGGCTCAGCGCCGAGCGGATCAGGATCAGGTCACACAGGATCGGGTTGCCCAGGAACGTCTTCCGCATGGTCCAGGCGTGATTGCGCAGCGTCTCGCGCCAGTCCCTGGCCTCGACGTAGGGGGTCGCGAAGACGTACTGGCGCAGCGCCCGGTCGGTCATCGCGTTGAGCAGATCGTCCTTCTTGCGGAAGTACCAGTAGATGCTGGTGACGCCGACCCCGAGGTGCTTGCCGAGCAGCGGCATGCTCAGGTTGTCGATGCCGACCTGTTCGGCGAGTTCGAACGCGCCCTTGATGATGTCGTCGGGGTTGATGGAGCCGCGCTCGCGCCGTTGCCGTTTTTCCGCGGTCGCCTGCTTTGCCACGACGGGCACCTCCATCGAGATCGATTCCGCTGTCCGCGGATCCCCGGCCCAGGGTTGGTCTGTGTGAACTTAGCGGCCGCCACGGCCTGATTTGCGACGTCGTTCGCGTGTCGGCGGGGTGGCCGTCCCGTCGATGCTACCGGGTCACCTTCGGTACGCGGCCCGCACCACTCGGTGGTGAGACGCCCGCCACAGAGTTTGCGGATGCGCGATCTGTATCTCTGGATCTGCCTACGGTAACAAATATAGTAACGTTTTCCAGATGGATCTGGGCCTCCGAAACGCCAAGGCAGTCGTGGTGGGCGGGAGCCGGGGGATGGGCCGCGCAGCGGCGCAATGCCTGGCCGACGACGGTGCCCGGGTGGCCGTCTTCGCCCGGTCGCACGCCGAACTGGACGCCGTGGTGGCCGACCTGGAGCGGCGCGGAAGCCCGGACCCGGCGGGCGTGGTCGCCGACGTCACCGACGCCGAGCAGGTCGAGGCGGCGTTCGCGGAGGTGGCCCGGCGCTGGGACGGCGAATTGAACATCCTCGTCAACGCGGTCGGCCCCAACGCGCGCGGCGGATTCGAGGAACTGGCCGACGATCAGTGGCAGCAAGCCATCGAAGTCGGGGCCATGTCGATGGTGCGGTGCGTGCGCGCGGCGCTACCGATGTTGCGGCAGGCCGAGTGGGCGCGGATCGTGAACTTCTCGGCGAGTTCGACCAAACGGCAGGGCTCCTCGCTGGTCGCCTACACCGCCGCGAAGTCGATGGTGACCAGCGTCTCGAAGAACTTGTCACTGTCGCTGGCGCCCGACGAGATCCTGGTGAACGTGGTCTCGCCCGGCAGCGTGGCCTCCGACGGGCTCGTCGGCTGGGCCAAATCCGTCGGGGTGGACGGGGACGACCCGTATCGACTGATGGAGGCCATCACCGAGCATTTCGGGCATCCGGCCCACCTGCCCCGCACCGGCCTGCCCGAGGAGATCGGTCCGGTGGTGGCGTTTCTGGCCTCGCGGCGCAACTCGTACATGACCGGAGCCAACGTCAACGTCGACGGCGGCACCGACTTCACCTGAGCCATGTCCCGCGAGCGCCCAGTCTTGTACGCAGATCCGGCTCGTGGCGTACGACGATGAGCGTTCGGCCTACCGTCCGACCCGGACTTCACGAAGGGAGCGGTCTTGGCAAGAGCACGTGAGGCCCGCGACTGGGCGCGCGAGTCCCTGCGCGGCATCGGTGACTCGCTCTACACGCCGTTCGCCGGCGCCGACGGCGACGACATCGACTGGGACGCCTACCGGGCCTTGGTCCGCTACTGCGTCGGCGACCTCGGCCACCCGATGTTGTGGTGCACCAGCGGCGTCGGCGAGTTCTGGGCGTTGACCATGGACGAACGAAAACGCCTGTTGGAGATCGCGATCGAGGAGGGCCGAGCCCTCAACCCCGACCTGGTGGTGCAGGCGTGCACCGCCACCATGTCCGCCAAGGACTGTCTGGAGCTCACCGAACACGCCCAACGGGTCGGGGCGGACATCGTCTACATCCAGACGCCGATGATGGAAACCCATGGCGGCGAGGGCGTTCTGCGGTTCTTCCGCTATGTCGCCGACCGAACCGACATCGCCCTGGGCATGTTCAACTCGCCGTCGTCGGGGTATGTGCTGACCGCTGACGAAAGCGCTCGCATCTACGAGGAGATCCCCGCGGTCTGCGCCACCAAGGAGGGGGCGTTCCGGCCGCGCAACAGCAGGATGTTGCACGACCTGGCGCCCGGTCTCGTCATCTGGGAATGCGATCTGATGGTGTATCGGGCCGGCTGGTTACGCGAGGGAGTGGTGTGCCCGGCGCAGTTGGGCACGGTGGGCTACCTCAACGAGACACCGCAGCGCCGGATCCTCACCAAGTACTGGGATCTGGTGTATGCCAACCAGATCGAGGATGCCATCGACCATGCGCAGACCTCCGGGATGGACCAGTTCGAACGAGACGTGGGCCGCTGGTACACCTGCTACCCGGGCCGCCCGGACTACTTCACGCACTGGGGTGCGGCGTTCAAGCACGCCGCGGCGGTCCTCGGATTGCCGATCGGCAGCTACCCGCATTCGCGGCCGCCGCAAGCTCTGCTGCCCGAGGAGGCCAAGGTGCAGATCGAGGCGGCCTACCGGCGGTGGGGGCTGGTCTGAGGGAGTTCTTAGCCGAGCGCTCATTCGTCTACGGGGCTTCCCGCGTGAGCGCTCACCCTTGTACGGAAAACCTGTTCCGGGCGTACAACGATGAGCGCTCGTCAGGTGGCCCGGCCCGAAAATGGACCAGCGCCGCGCCACCTGGTGGGTGACGCGGCGCTGGTACCGGTGATCAGCTACTGCTAGTCGTCCGAACCGCTGTCCGAGCCGCTGTCCGAGCCGCTGTCCTTGGACTTCGACTTCGAGTCAGACTTGGAATCGGAGCCGGAGTCGGACTTGGAGTCAGAATCCGAAGCGCCGGCGCCCTTGGTATCCGCATCGCTGCTCTTGGACTTGTCGGAGATCCCGAGGCCCTTGCGGATGTTGGAACGCACCCGGTCGACGGTGGCGCGGGCCTTCTCGGCACGCTCGGCGCGCTTCTCGGCGGACTGCTCGCGCACCTGCTTGAGGCGATCCCGGGTGGTGAGCGCCTTGGCCTCGTCGGCGGTCTCACCGGCGGCACTGTCTTCCGCAGCGGTCTCCTCGACGGGGAGTTCGTCCGTGCCCGCATCGGTGTTGTCGACGGTGTCGGTCGCGGTGGGGACATCGACGTCCACGGTGACGCTCTTGCGGCCGACGTCGGTGTCCGTCACCGATGCCAGCGTTGCGACCGACGGCGACACGCCGGCGCCCCCGGCCTCGTCTTCGGGGTTATCCTCTACGGGCTGAATCTTCTGAGCCCGCAGGCCCTTCACGATTTCGTTGGGGATCTGATTGAACGCGAAGTCGAGCGGGCCGGTCGGCGAGAAGATCCCGGGGAACGCCTGGCCGCGGCCGGCCTCCATCGAGAAGTCCTTCAGCGGACCCGGCACGTAGCCGACGAGGAAGGCGCCGGTGATCTTCGCCGGCGCGGCGACCAGCTCGGCGATGGCCAGGTCGTAGCTCTCCTCGCGGACGAACTTCTGCACGTCGTCGAGGATCTCCATGGTCTGGAAGATCGCGGTGATCGGCGGGGCCATCAACGCCCGACCCAGGTTGCCGATCGCCGAACGACCCAACAGACCGTCGTTGGCGCTGAGGCCGTAATCCTCCATCGAGGAGTGGCCAATCACGTTCGCCAACGGCTCGAGTCCGAGATCCAACAAGATGTCACCCGGCAGGCTGAGGAGACCACCGTCGATCTGGGACTGGCGTCCGGCGGAAAGCCCTTCGACCAAAAACCAGTAGTTGATCTCGCTGAAGGCGGCGAAGAACTTGCCTTCGGATAGTAGTGCCAGCGTCCGCGGCAGTGCCCCGTCCTGCTCGTCATCACCGAAGAGCAGTGTGGTGATGGCGTTCTGGAGGAAGTCGCCGCCGAGGTCGCCCGAGGCCGTGAGGCGCTCTGCGTACTCAGGCAACTTGCCGAGCACACCGAGGAGGCGTTCCGGGTCACCCAGATTCTGGACGGCGTTGGCGAACCCGGTGTGGACCGTGGGATCGGCCAAGGCCTGGACCAGGTTGTTCGAGGCGTTGGAAACGTTACTGATCAGCGACGTCTGCCACTTCGCGACCCAGTCGTAGCCGGTTTCGGACTCCGGATCCGTTACCCGCTCATCGACCCAGCGCCCGGCCACGATCTCGCCGTACAGGTTCTGCAGCAGCTGACTGTATGGGGTTACCGCGCTGTCGAACGCCGACGCCGAAAGCGCGACGGCCGAGGACCGAGCTTCGATCGTCGTGTCGGGCAGCGTGGGCGTGACCATTACGGGGGTCAGCGCCAACGCGCCGGCGCTCACCATCGCGACCCCGGCCACCGCGGCCTTGGTGCGGCGGGAGCGGGTCGTGATCGGCGCGGTGTAGCCGCAATCCGGTGATTCGACACGAGCGGGTTGTTGCACGTTTTCTCCTGGTTGTGACGTCGAAAAAATTCTGTGATCCGGCTGAATGTTAGCTGTGCCTAACCTGTGGCACAAGAGGCATGCCTAACCTAAGTAAGTCCGCTTAGGGGGGCCGCCATTTTCCGTGCTAATGCCTTAAAATGCCCCGCTTCTGTGACGGTCGGAGCGCCCGTAGAACTACTGATCCGAACCTCAAAAGCCCAGGGGCCCAACGCAAAAAACCAGCGCCGCGCCACCCATCAGGTGACACGGCGCTGGTGCTGCGGTCAGCGAGTGCTATTCCTCGGAGCCGCCAGTATCCGTGCTCTTGTCGCTGTTGTCGGAACCACCCGAGGCCTGGCCGGCCCCATCGCCGTCCGAGTCGCTGTCCTTGGACTTCTCGGAGATGCCGAGGCCCTTGCGGATGTTGGAACGCACCCGGTCAACGGCGGCGCGGGCCTTCTCGGCACGCTCGGCGCGCTGCTCGGCGGACTGTTCGCGGATCTGCTTGAGGCGGTCCTTGGTGCTCACCGGCTTCGGGTCGGTGGCGTCACCCTCGTCGACGACCAGGTCGTCGGTGTCGGGCGCTTCAACGCCGGGGTCCGCAGGTGGAAGCGACGGATCCTTGGCCGGTGCCTCGGTATCGGTCGCGACCGCGACGAGCTTGCGATTGGACGGAGAGACGTTCGGCGCGTCCGAGGCCAGCCTTGTGAACGATTCGGAGGTGACCTCAGCGTCCGTTTCCGTCAACGGGCGGCCGACAGTCAGGGCCTCGGCGACCTTCTCCGGGACTTGGCGGAGGAAGAAGTCGAACGTGCTGTCCTTGCTGAAAAGGCCAGGGAAGTTCTGGCCGGGACCGGAAGGAATCGACCCGTCCTCGACGAACTTCGGCTTGAAGCCGTTGAGGAACGCGTTCGTGATCTTCGCCGGAGCGTTGATCAGTGAGCTCGCGGCGGTCTCGAAATCCCCTTCGTTCAGCGCCGTCATGGCGTCGTCCACGATCTCAAGCGTCTGGAAGATCGCGGTGACCTGCGGGGCCAGCAGGGCCCGGCCGAAGTTGCCGATCACTCCGCGCGAAAGTAAGCCGGGACCATCTAGTTGGCCATTGGGAAGAGGCGTCGCCATCCAGCTGGTGCCAAGAATGCGGGCCAGCGGCTCGATCCCGAGGGAGTCGAAGAAGTCGCCGGGAACCCGCAGGGCGTCCAGATACTCTGCGCGCCCGCCCGACAAGATGTCTGCCAGGAACCACTCGTTGATCTCGCCGAATGCTTCGACGATGTCGCCGTCCGCGAGCGCTGCGGCGGCCTGCTCGAGCACGCCGGGCAGGCCCGCCAACGCCACTTGGAACGTCTCGAGGGCACCCGCGCCGGCGGCGCTGAAGCGCTGGGCGTAACCCGGCAAGGCCGCCAGCGTCGTTGTGATGCGGTCCGGATCGGTCACGTTGCCCAACACGGCGGCGAACTGCGCCTGGACGTCCGGCCGACTCAGCGCCGTCGCCAGCTTGGTGTTCGCGACCGAGACGGCCTCGAGCAGCGACACCCGCCCCGGAATGGTGGTGAACAGGGTGCCGAACGTGTTTTCAGCAGTGTCGCCCCACACCTCGAACGGGTTCTGGAACGCCGAAAGCCCGTAGGCGTCCGCCCGATTCACTTGGACCTCGGGCAGGTCAGGGGTGACCGCTACTGGGGTCAGGGCGAGCGCTCCGGCGCTCGCCACCGCGACGCCGGCCACCAGGGCCTTGGCCCGGCGGGAACGTGACGACGAGGCGTCGCCGTCGACGTCGATGAGGGTGGAATTTTCCACTGGTTCTCCTGTGCGAGTGATGAGCAGAGTCTGTGAGACTCGTGAACGCTAACTGAGGGTGACCTGAGACACAAGAGGTTTGGCTACCCTAAATTCGTCACAGGGGAAGCACCCCACGGGCCGCCTGTCTGCTCTAGACTCTCCCTTTTTTCTTCCGGCCGGCACGCGCGAGAACGCGGCGACGAGACCTTCACCCGGGCGCCGGGGAATGCCGCGCCGTGACGGTGTGGGCGGGGGCCCGGACTCGGCGCAAAGCTGCCGCTCAACAGCTGATTTCAGCCTTGGCGTGGGGCGGCGGCGGGCAGTTGCAGAACGCAGTACCGATAGGTATACAGTATGTGTTACACAACCGCCGGTGTCCTGCCCCGACCGATCGAGGAGGCTGCTCTCGATGAGCGTTGCCGATGGCGTTTCCGCTAGCGACGAGCTGACCGAACCGGCTCCGGCGGTGCTCTACGAGGTCCGGGACTCCGGCGTCGCGGTCCTGACCTTCAATCGTCCGGAACGGATGAACGCCTGGGGTGGGGCGCTGGCCTCGGGGTTCTACTCCTATATCGAACAGGCCGAGGCCGACCCGCAGGTCCGCGTCATCGTCATGACCGGGCGCGGGCGGGCATTTTGCGCCGGCGCGGACATGGGCGGCCTGGACACCATCTCGGCGACCACCGTCGAATCGGCCGGCAAGACCGACGTCAGCGCGCTGGTCGCCGGCAAGCACCCGTACTTCCTCACCCAGGTCTCCAAGCCCGTCATCGCCGCCATCAACGGCGCGGTCGCCGGGATGGGGCTCTCACAGGCGTTGATGGCCGACGTCCGCTTCGCCGCGGCGGGCGCGAAGTTCACCACCTCGTTCGCCCGGCGCGGCCTGATCGCCGAGTACGGCATCTCCTGGATTCTGCCGCGGCTGATCGGTTGGGGTGCGGCGGTGGATCTGCTGCTGTCCGGCCGCACCTTCCTGGCCGAGGAGGCGGCGCAGCTCGGGTTGGTCAAAGAGGTCGTGGCCCCCGAGCAGTTGATGGAGCGCACGCTGGCCTACGCCGAGGACATGGCGGCCAACTGCGCCCCGAGTTCCATGGCGATCATGAAGCAGCAGTTGTATGCCGACGCCGGCCTGCCGATGATCGAGACGAGCAACAAGGCCGAAAAGCTCATGCACGACTCGATGACGCGGACCGACTTTCTGGAGGGCATCACCGCCTTCTTCGAGAAGCGTTCCCCCAATTTTCCGCCGTTGGGCGCGCAGGCGTCCCAAGATGAAACGGACTGAGAGGACATCCGCGATGACAACGCTGGAGCGGCCGGCACCGGCCAAACTCGACTATCGGGCCATCGACGTCGACAACCACTACTACGAGCCGCTGGACGCCTTCACCCGGCACCTGCCCAAGGAGTTCCGTAGCCGCGGCGTGCAGATGGTGCAGGACGGCAAGCGCACCCTGGCGGTGTTCGGCGGCGTGGTCAACCACTTCATCCCCAATCCCACCTTCGACCCGATCATCGAACCGGGCTGCCTGGACCTGCTGTTCCGCGGTGAGATACCCGAGGGCGTCGATCCGGCGTCGCTGATGAAGGTCGATCGACTCGCCGATCATCCCGAGTATCAGAACCGCGAGGCCCGCGTGAAGATCCTGGATCAGCAGAACCTCGAAACGGTGTTCATGCTGCCAACTTTCGCCTGCGGCGTCGAGGAGGGCCTCAAGCACGACATCCCGGCCACCATGGCCTCGGTGCACGCCTTCAACCTGTGGCTCGACGAGGACTGGGGCTTCGACCGGCCGGACCACCGCATCCTGAGCGCGCCGATCATCTCGTTGGCAGACCCGGAAAAGGCCGTCGAGGAGGTCGAATTCGTCCTGGGGCGGGGCGCCAAGCTGGTGTGTGTGCGGCCCGCGCCCGTGCCGGGCGAAGTGCGGCCCCGCTCGCTCGGTGATCCGCTGCACGACCCGGTGTGGGCCCGTCTGGCCGAGGCCGGCGTACCGGTGGTCTTCCACCTGTCCGACTCCGGATACATGGCGATCCCCGCATTGTGGGGCGGCAGCGGGGTTTTCAAGGGATTCGGTAAGCGGGATCCGCTCGACATGGTCATCATGGACGACCGCCCCATCCACGACACCATCGCCTCGATGATCGTGCACCAGGTGTTCACCCGGCATCCCAAGCTGAAGGTGGTGAGCATCGAGAACGGCTCCTACTTCGTGTACCGGCTGATCAAGCGGCTCAAAAAGTCCGCGAACAACGCTCCGTACCACTACAAGGAAGACCCGGTGGAGCAGCTGCGCAACAACGTCTGGATTGCGCCGTACTACGAGGACGACGTCAAGGAGCTGGCCAACACCATCGGCGTGGACAAGGTGCTGTTCGGGTCGGACTGGCCGCACGGCGAGGGCTTGGCGGACCCGACCTCGTTCACCGCCGACATCCCGCAGTTCCCCGAGTTCAGCTACGAGGACACCCGGATGGTCATGCGCGACAACGCACTTACCCTGTTGAGCGCCCACAAGTCCGGCGCCTGAGTCCCGCCCATGGCTGAGTGGACACTCGGTGCGGTGCTCGACGCGATCGCCGAGGTGGTGCCGGACCGCACGATGACCGTGCGCGGCGACCGACGCAGCACCTTCGCCCAGACCGCGCAACGCACCCGGCTGCTGGCGAACTATCTGGCGGCCAACGGGTTTGGTGCTCACCGGGAACGCGACCAGCTGAACGGCTGGGAGTGCGGCCAGGACCGCGTGGCGTTGCTGATGCACAACGATCTCTATCCGGACATGGTGCTCGCGTGCCTGAAGGCCCGGGTCGTCCCGGTGAACGTCAACTACAACTACACCCCGCGTGAGGTCGCCGAGCTTTTCGAATACATCAAGCCCCGGGGGGTCATCTATCACCGCGCGCTGGGTGCCAAGTTCGCCGATGTGCTGCCCGGGATCGAGCTGCTGATCTCGGTCGACGACGGCAGCAGCCTGCCCGAGTTGCCCGGCGCGGTTCCGCTCGACGACGCATTGGCGGCCGGCCCCGCCGACGTCGCGATCACGCCGTCCCCGGACGACCTGATCATGGTGTGTACCGGCGGCACCACCGGGCGGCCCAAGGGCGTGCTGTGGCGGCAGGCGGACATGTACGTCGCGTCGATGAACGGCGCCGACCACGACACGGTCACCGAGATCCACGACAAGGTGCAGCATCTCGGCGCTCCGTGGTTCGCCGTCTCGCCGTTGATGCACGCCGCGGGCTTGTGGACGGCCTTCTCCGCCGTGCTCAGCGGCCAGACGGTGGTCCTGCACGACACCTCGAAGAAGTTCGACCCGCGCGAGGTGCTGCAGACCGCGGAGCGGGAGAAGGTGGGGCTCATGACGATGGTCGGCGACGCCTACGCCGGACCCATCGTCGCCGAACTGGATCGGGGCAGTTACGACCTCGGATCGTTGTTCGCCATCGGAACCGGCGGCGCCGGAACGAATCTGAAGAACCAGCAGGCCCTGCTCGAGCACCTGCCCAACGTGACGTTGATCAACGGCTATGGCTCGTCGGAAACCGGCAACATGGGTTTCGGTCACAACCAGCGCGGCCATCACACCGAGACCTTCACCTTCCGCGACGGCGGCCTGGTCCTGGCCGAGGACTACAGCCGCTTTCTGGAGCCGGGAGAACCGCAGATCGGCTGGGTTGCCCGCACAGGCAGGATCCCGCTGGGCTACTACGACGATGCCGCCGCCACCGCCAGGACATTCCCCGAGGTCGACGGTATCCGGGTGGTGATCTCCGGTGATCGCGCCGCGATCGAAACCGACGGCACCCTGCGGCTCTACGGCCGCGACTCGCTGGTGGTGAACACCGGTGGGGAGAAGGTGTTCGTCGAGGAGGTCGAGGAGGTCCTGCGCGCGCACGACGATGTCACCGACGCGGTGGTGATCGGCCGGCCCAGCGAGCGGTGGGGCCAGGAGGTGGTCGCCCTGGTGGCATTGCGGCCCGGCGCCGAAACCGGCCCGGATGCGCTGCGGGACTGCTGCGCGGCGGCGCTGGCCCGGTTCAAGACGCCCAAGCAGTTCCTGTTCGTCGAACAGGTCCGCAGGCTGGGTAACGGCAAGGCGGACTACCGGTGGGCCAAACAGGCGGCGCTGCAAACAGTATCGGTACAAGGCGAGGAATGAGATGACACAGAGGGCCCCCGGCGGCCGGACCATCGACTGTCTGGTCAACGTCCACTTCGGTGAGACCGAGGTGCAACCAAAATTCATGACCAAGGTCCGCGACGACTACTTCAAGGGCCCCAAGTCCATGTTCGACCCCGTGGACCTCGCCGAGCTGATCGACGAGATGGACGAGCACGGCGTGACCAAGGCCATCCTGATGGACAACCTGGCCAAACCGTCGGTGACGGCGCGCAAGTTCGTCGAGGCCAAGCCGGAACGATTCGCGCTGGCGATGGGCGGGGTGAACTTGCTGCGCCCGGTGGCCTCCCTGCGCGAACTCACCGCGGTGGCCGCCGACCTTCCCGTGGCGTATTCCGTTGTCGGCCCAAGCTTCTGGGGCGACGGACAGTACCCGCCCAGCGACGCCGTGTACTACCCGCTGTATGCGAAGTGCGCCGAGCTGGAGCTGCCGCTGTGCGTCAACACCGGAATCCCCGGCCCGCCGATTCCGGGTGAAGTGCAGAATCCGATCCACCTGGACCGGGTCTGCGTGCGCTTCCCCGAGCTGAAGCTGTGCATGATTCACGGCGCGGATCCCTGGTGGGACATCGCCATTCGGATGCTGATCAAGTACGAGAACCTGCGCCTGATGACGTCGGCCTGGTCGCCCAAGCGCCTACCTCAGGAGCTGCTGCATTTCATGCGCACCCGCGGCAGCGGCAAGGTGATCTTCGCCTCGGACTGGCCGGTGCTGCGGCAGCACCGCGTGGTCCCCGAGGCCAAGGCCCTCGACCTTCCGCCGGAGGTGCTGGACAACTACCTCTACAACAACGCCGAGAAGTTCTTCTTCGAAACCCAGGAGCAGTAATCGCATGGACCGTTACGAGTTGCGGAGGCTGGATTACAGCCTCAGCGAGGACCACCAGGATCTGCAGACGGCCTACCGCCAGTTCTTCGAAACGCACAGTTCGATCGAAGTGGTCTGGGCCGCCGAGGAATCCGGGTTCGACAAGAGCTTGTGGGAACGGCTGTGCGCCACCGGTGCCACGTCGATGGCGCTCGCCGAGAATGTCGGCGGCGACGGCGCGACGCTGGTCGACCTGGCCCTGGTGGCCGAGGAAGTAGGGCGCGCCGTGGCGCCGGTGCCGTGGATCGACCACGTCTGCGCGGCCCGGTTGTGGGCGCGCCTCGGCGGCAGCACCGACGAACTCGCCGACGCGGTGGCGGGCACACAACTGCTGGCCTTCGACGCCCAGGACGCGGGAACCCCGGGTCGGCGCCTGATCGCGTCCGCTGCGGTGGCCGACCAGATCGTTGCCCGCGACGGCGACGAAGTGGTGCTGCTGGGCTACGACGCCCGCCCCGACCGAGTCGAGAACCTCGGCCGGCTGCCCATGGCGTGGGTGGACCCCGCGGACGCGGATCGGCGCACGGTCCTGGGCGCGGGCGCCGACGCGGTGGCCGCCTATCAGCGGGCGCTGGACGAGTGGCGGGTGCTGACCGCCGCCGCGCTGGCCGGCCTGGTGGAGCAGACGATGAACATCGCCGCCGAGTTTGCGAAGAGTCGCTACACCCTGGGTGTTCCGATCTCGACGCTGCAGGCCATCTCGCATCCGCTGGCCAACATGGCGATCACGGTGCAGGGCGGCCGCAACCTGGCGCGCCGCGCGGCCTGGTTCCTGGACAACGAGCCCGACGAGCGGGCCGAACTCCCCGGCTGCGCCTTCGTGTTCATGGCCGAGGAAGCCCCGAAGGCCGCCACCATGGCCGTCCACATCCAGGGCGGCCTCGGGGTGTCGGTGGAGGCCGCGGCGACGGCCTACCTGGTGCGGGCGCGCGGCTGGGCCCTGGCCGGCGGCGATCCCGGTGAGGCCGCCAAGCAGGTGGCGCAGATTGTGGCCGACCGCGAAGCCGCGTCGGCGTAAGGGGATATTGGGCAATGGATTTCAGTACCGTCGAACTCAGCGACGAGGACCGGGCGTTCCGCGACGAGGTGCGGGCGTTCCTGGCCGAGCACGTCACCGAGGAGGTGCGTCGCCGTGACCGCGAGACCGGCGACAACTTCGACGAGGGCGTGCACCTGGCGCTCGGCGCCGCGGGCTATCTGGAGAAGGAATGGAAGCCCGAGGAGGAGGGCGGGTTCAGCCGGGTCCGGCGTCGCATCTGGCAGTTGGAGAAGCGGCGCGCCCACGTCCCGTGGGTGACCTGGGGGACCACGGCGCTGGTGGCGCGGGCGGTGCAGGCCTCGGCCAAGCCGGAACTGGTGGCCGAAGTGCTGCCCAAGGTCTTCAGCGGCCACGTCCGGATGTGCCTGGGCTACACCGAGCCCGAGGGCGGTTCGGACATCGCGACCTGCAAGACCCGCGCGGTCCGCGACGGCGATCAGTGGGTGATCAACGGCGCCAAGATGTTCACCACCGGCGCGCACAACTGCCAGTACGTCTTCCTGATCACCAACACCGATCCGGAAGCGCCCAAGCACAAGAGCCTGAGCATGTTCCTGGTGCCGCTGGATCTACCCGGCATCGAAATCCAGGGCATCCGCACCGTCGACGGTGACCGCACCAACATCGTCTACTACAGCGATGTCCGCGTGGACGAGAAGTATCTGCTGGGTGAGGCCAACGGCGGCTGGGCCGTGCTGCGCGGACCGCTGGACGCCGAGCACGGCGCGGTGCCCTCGACCCCCGACGGTTTGGACGACGTCGCGATCATGGCGCATCAGGCCGGCTTCATGTCCGCCGCCCTGGATGCCGTCGCGGCCTCGACCACCCGGCCGGATGCCCACGGTCGGCGGCGCATCGACGACGGCGCGGTGGCCTACCGGTTGGGCCGCAGCGCGGCGCGGCTCGAGGCGGCGTTGTCGACGCCGAGCATCTTCGGCCGGGTGGCCCAGGCGCAGACGATGCGCGACATCGGCCCGGACCTGCTGGATATCGCCGGCCCCGCATCGGTGCTGCCGATCGAGACCGACGGCACCCTCGACGACGGAAAGTCGGAGTACCTGTACAGGTTTGCGCCGCTGGCGGGGATCTACGGCGGCACCCTGGAGGTGTTCCGCAACATGATCGCCCAGCACGTGTTGGGCCTCGGCAAGCCGAACTACTCGCCGGCGAAGAAGGCGTCGTAGTCCACCGCCACCGTCGGGCTGGTCGGGTGCGCCTGACAGGTCAGGACATAGCCGGCGGCCAGTTCGGCCGTACCGAGCGCGAAGTTCTGGTCCATCTCCACCGTGCCGCGGGTGAGTTTCGCCCGGCAAGTGCCGCAGGCGCCACCCATGCATGAGTAGGGCGCGTCGCTGCGCCGCTGCAAGGCGGCTTCCAGGATGGAGTCGCCGGCGGCGAGTTCGACCGTCTCCTGCTGTCCGGAGAGCGTGAAAGTCACTGTCGCGGCGTCGTAGTCACGGTTGGGCGCGGCGCCGACCGGATAGCCGGTGAACAGCTCGAGGTGGATGCGATCTGGGTCGACACCGTGGCCGGTCAAGGCGTCACGCACCGCGGTGCTCATACCGAGTGGACCGCACACGAACCACTCGTCGACGGTGTCGGGGCGCAGACTGCTGGTCAACCAACGCTGAAGCTTGTCCGCGTCGATCCGACCGCGCAGTTCCGGGGTGTGCAGCGGCTCCTCGGACAGCACGTGCTTGATCTCCAGGCGATCGACGTAGCGGGACTCCAGCCGGGCCAGATCGTGCCGGAACATGGTCGAATCCTTGGTGCGGTTGCCGTAGATCAGCGTGAACCGGCTTTCGGTCTCGATCTCCAGCACAGTTTCCAGGATCGACAGCACCGGGGTGATTCCGCTGCCGGCCACCAGACCCACGTAGTGCCGTTGCGCCAGCGGATCCAGCGGTGTGCCGAACCGTCCGGTGGGCGTCATCAGCTCCAACACGTCACCGGCTTTGAGCTGGGTGGCGACGAAGCTCGAGAATGCGCCTCCGGGAATGTGTTTGACCGCAATCCGCAGCTGGGCACGTGTGGCCGGAGCGCAGATCGAGTAGTTGCGGCGGATCCCTTCACCGCCGAGGTTGGTGCGAACCGTGACGTGCTGGCCCGGCTCGAACCGGAATTCGTCACGCAGCGCTTCGGGCACGGCGAAGGTGACCAGGGTGCTGTCCTCGGTGATCGGGTCCACCGAGGCCACCGGAACGCGGTGCAGCACGGCGTGCGGGGCGCTCGAGCGCGGCGGCATGTGGACCGGCACCACCCGCCCGAGCTTGCGGTTGAGCCGCTTCCATTCCCGGTACTCGCCGGCGTTGAGGTGCTGACCGAACACCGTGGTGATCGCGGCGTCGCGGTCCAGATAGGCCTCCTCATTGCGGTGCCAGGTCTTGCGGTAGCGGTAGAACGGCACCGAGGGGTGCAGGTGATGCACCAGGTGGTAGTTCTGCGACAGCATCAGGGGGGTGTACAGCCACTCCATGCCTACCCGGGCGCGCGTCGCGCCGTAGCGGTTGCTGCGTTGGGTGTCGGCCAGTCCGTGGTGCGGCAGCCAGTCGAACCACCAGACCAGGACGATCAGCCCGATGCGCTGCGGGATGAGGAAGACCACCGCCAGCGTCCAGAAGTGCCCGGTCACGATCGCGGCGGTCAACCCGAGCAGGCTGACGACCAGCATCCCGACTGTCTCGGCGATCTCGGCTCTCGGTCGGCTTCGCAAGGTCCGCAGGATGAATCCGCCGTACAACAGTTCGGGGAAGGGCCAACGCAACGGCATCTGCCACCACCGCGAATGGGAGGCCCAGGCGTCGGGGTCCAGTTCATCGTCGTTGGCGTGCCGATGGTGTTCGATGTGGATGAACGCGTACGTCGGGAACGAGATGATCGGCACCACCAGCACGAACGCTGCCCGGCCGACGAGTCGGTTGATCCAGCGGGTGCTGCTGACCGCGTAGTGGATGGCGTCGTGGCTGACAGTAAACATCACGAACGTCACGACGGCGTTCATCGCGATGGTGGCCCAGGCCGGCAGCCAGCCCTGGACGTAGCCGACGGTCGAGGCCACGAACGTCGTCCAGCCGATCACGAGGATCGCCACCGTCGGCAGGGCCAGCTTGGGCACGGGCGCGCCTGGGTCCGGAAGCGCCTGCCGCGCGGGCGACGCCGGCGCTGTGTCGTCGAGTGCTGTGATGGACATGGCTGCTCCAGAACTCTCGATGGCTAGGGTGGCGGCTGGGAACCGCTGAGTACAAACGTTAGGGATGCCCTGGGGCGGTGGCCATGTCTTCGGGGCACCAGACGCTGCGCCGCATTTGTCTCCAGGAGACAAACTTTGCAGTAGGGTCCGCCTCATGACGCCGGAGCGCAGGGACGACGGTTCCGCCGCTGCATCGGTCACCGCGGTGATCAGCACGTTGCACAGCAAGGTCGACGAGGTCACCGCGCAAACTCAGCGCGTGCTGATGGACGAAATCGCCGATCTGCGCGGTGATGCCCAACTGGTGCAGTTGATGCGGGACAACGTCGCCGCCAACATCGACACCGTGTTCTCGGCGATCCGCCACGGCATCCCGGTGGAGCACGTCGAGGCGCCGACGGCCGCGCTGGAGTATGCGCGGCGGCTTGCGCAGCGAGACGTGTCGGCGAATGCGTTGGTGCGCGCCTACCGGATCGGCCACCAGGTGGTTCTCAATATCCTGCTCCAGGAGGTTCGGGATTCCGAACTGGATGCGCAACGTCAGCTTGACGTCTTCGACGAGATCCTCGGGGTGACTTTCCGCTACATCGACTGGATCACCCAACAGGTGCTGGGCGTCTACCAGAATGAATACGACCGCTGGCAACAGAGCCGAAACCGTATGCAGGCGGCGGGGGTTCGAGGTGTTCTGGAGAACGACGACGAGATCGACATCGACGCGGCCTCGATCGCACTGCGCTACCCGCTGCGTCGGGTCCATCTCGCGCTCGTGCTGTGGTGTGCGGAGTCTGGCGATCAGGACGAATTGACCACCATGGAACGGTATGTGCACCAGTGCGCCGCCGCGCTGGACGCCCACGACGGCGCGCTGTTCGTATCGGCCGACCGGCTGACCGCGTGGGCTTGGATCCCGGTGGACCCCGAGCACAGCGCGTTGCCGCCGGTCCCCGACGATTCCCCGCTACGCGTCGCCGCGGGCCGGCCCTTGCCGGGAGTGGCGGGGTTCCGTCGTTCGCACCGACAGGCTCAGCTGGCGCGCGCGGTGCTGATCGCGGCGGGGTCTCCTTCCGGTCGCCCGGTCAGCGCTGCGGAGCCGGGACTGTTGTTGGCCGGTCTCGCGGGCGGCGACTTGGGCGAGGCCCGCGCCTGGGTGGCCGAAGTGCTCGGACCGCTGGCCACCGCGGGCGCAGGGGAGGAACGACTTCGTGAGACTCTGCGGGTGTTCCTCCGGGCGGGATCGAGTTTCAAGGCCGCGGCCGGAGAGCTCCATCTGCACTTCAACTCGGTGAAATACCGAGTGCAACGCGCCACGGCCCGGCGTGGGCGACCGATCACCGATGACCGGCTGGACGTGGAAGTCGCGCTTCTGCTGTGCCATTGGTTCGGGGCGGCAGTCCTGACCCCCTGAGCCGTTATGCGATGGCGCCGGCCTCTTTGAGCTCGGCGATGCGGTCCCAGTCGACGCCGAGTTCCATCAGCACCAGCTCGGTGTGCTCGGAGGCCTGCGGCGCGCGGGTGGTCTCCAGCGGCTCGTGGTTGAACTGCACTGGCCCGCGGACGACCTTGAACGGCTCGCCGCCGTCGGCGGCCTCCACTTCGACGATCATGTCGTTGGCCAGGGCCTGTTCGTCGGTGCCCAGGTCGACCAGGCTCTGGAACGGTGCCCACTGCCCGCGCATCGACTTCAGGTGCTGGCGCCAGTATTCGAACGGCTTGCTCGCGATGGCCTCGGCGATCAGCTTGGCGGCGGCCTCGGCGTTCTCGATGAGCGGCATGACGTCGTTGAACCGCGGATCGTCGGCCAGTTCGGGCAGACCGAGGTGTTCGAAGGTATCCCGGATGTAACCCGTCGGGCTGACGATGCACAGGTTGATGGTGCCGCCGTCGGAGGTCTGGTAGTTGGCCATGAACGGGTTGACCGAGCCGACGTCACCGGGCATCAACGAGCGCATTGTCTCGCCGGTCTCCATGCCCTGGGTGACGCTGGCGCCGGCGGCCCACCACGCGGTGCTCAGCAACGACACGTCGATCTCGGCGGTCTCGCCGGTGCGCTCCCGGTGGAACAGCGCGGCCGAGATACCGCCGGCGATGTTCATGCCGCCGATCGAGTCGCCGAACGCCGGGATGCCCTGCGACAGTGCGCCGCCGATCGCCTCGGGCGTCAATGCATGGCCGACACCGCTGCGGGTCCAGAACGCTGTGCCGTCGAAGCCGCCGGTGTCCCGCTCCGGGCCCTTGTCGCCGTAGGCGCTGCCGCGCGCGTAGATGATGTTGGGGTTCACCGCCCGGATGTGTTCCACGTCGAACTTGTTCTTCTGCCGTTGCGCCGGCATGTAGTTGGTGAGGAACACGTCCGCGGTCTTGGCGATCTCGTAGAGGATCTCCTGGCCGCCCGGGGTCGAGACGTCGATGCCGACGCTGCGCTTGCCGCGGTTGGGGTGCTCGATCAGCGGATGCCGGTTCGGGTCGAGCTGGAAGCCGCCCATGTTGATGAAACCGCGCTGGGTGTCGCCGCGCACCGGGTGTTCCACCTTGATGACGTCGGCGCCCCAGTCGGCGAGGATGGCCCCGGCCGCCGGGACGAACGTGAACTGTGCGACCTCGAGGACCCGAACGCCCTCCATCGGCTTGAGCACTACAACCCCTTCTTCCGTCTGCGCCGGGCCCCGCGGATTCAGGCGGGGTGCCCGATGGTCTTGCTCTCCAGGTACTCCTTGAAACCCTCGGCCCCGTTGCGCCGACCGAGGCCGCTTTGCTTGGTGCCGCCGAACGGACTGGTGATGCCGAAGTGGCTGCGTCCGTTGACCGTCACGTTACCGGTCCGCAGTCGCCGGGCGATACAAAAGGCGCGTTCAGTGTCAACCCCGGTGACTTCGCCGGACAGGCCGTAGATGGAGTTGTTGGCAATAGCGACGGCCTCGTCGTCGGTGTCGTAGGGGGTCACCGTGAGCACCGGTCCGAAGATCTCCTCCTGGGCGATCTGCGAGTCCGGGTCGACGTCGGCCAGCAGCGTGGGTTGGGTGTAGTAGCCGACCGGCAGCGCCTCGGGGATGCCGCCGCCGGTGACCAGCCGCGCCCCGGAGTCGACGCCGGACTTGATCAGCCCGAGCACCTTCTGCCGTTGGGTCTCACTGATCTGTGGGCCCTGCAGCACCGACGGATCCCACGGGTCGCCGACGGAAGTGGCTTCCATGCTGGCCTTGAGGATCTCGATGCCTTCGGCGTAACGGCTGCGCGGCAGCAGGATTCGGCTGGCCATGATGCAGGCCTGCCCGGACATCACACATGCGACCATGGCCGCCATCGGCAGGCATTTCTCCAGCTTCGCGTCGTCGAGCACGATGTGGGCCGATTTGCCGCCAAGTTCCATCATGGTGCGCTTCACGGTCGGCGCGGCCGCGGCGAGGATGGCCCGGCCGGTGGCCGTCGAGCCGGTGAAGGTGATCATGTCCACCCGCGGGTCGGCCGACAGCGCGGCGCCGACCCCGTTGGCATTGGAGGTCACGACGTTGAACACCCCGGCGGGGATGTCGGTCTCCTCGGCGACGATGCGGCCCAGCTCGCTGCCGGACCACGGGGTCAGCTGCGCGGGCTTGAGCACCACGGTGTTGCCGGCCATCAACGCGGGAATGGTTTCGGCGATGTTGAGGTAGAACGGCACGTTCCACGGGGTGATCGCGCCGACCACGCCCACCGGCTCATAGGAGATGGTCCGCCGGGCGGTCCCCATCGGAGCCTTGTGGATGCCGGTGTCGACGAGGTACTCGAAATCCCGGCCGTGTTCGGCCCAGTGCCGGACCTCGTCGATCGGGTCCTCGATCTGACTGCCCGTCACGCTGACGGGACAGCCGACCTCGGTCACCACGATCCGGCGCAGCCGCTCCTTGTTGCGCTCCAGCGCCGCGTGCAGCTGCATCAGGCAGTGGTAGCGGAAGTCGAGGTCGCGGGACCACTCGGTGTCGTCGAACGCGCGCCGCGCCGCGCCGACGGCACGGTCCATGTCGGTGAGCGTGCCATCGGAGACCTGCCCGACCACCTGCTCGTTGCCGGGGTGCACTACGTCGAACAGCGCGCCCCCGTCGGTGTGGCGGAGCTCGCCGTCGATGAGCATGCGCTGTTCGCCGGCGAGAATGCCGGTGTCACTCTGGGTCTGGGTCATCTCAACTTCCGGGTGCGACGAGCTCGGGCGGGTGGACGGCGTCCGGGTCGGGGTTGGCGATCGGCAGCCCCATGAACCGGCGGGCGTTGTCGCCCATGAAGTCGTAGGTGCGACGGACGTCCATGCCCTCGGCGTACTGCCAGTAGCCCCTCGGCTCGGCCAGCCCCTCCGGGTGCGGGTAGTCGGAGCCGAACAGCACCCGGTCCCAGCCGACGGTGTTGACCACGTCGGCCACGCAGCCTTCCCAGAACGGACTGACCCAGATGTTGCGCCGGAACACGTCGTGCGGATGCTCAGGAAAGTTCTGCGGCATCTTCTTGACAAGATCTTCGAAGTCGTTGAACAGCGGGAAGATCCAGCTGCTGCCGTTTTCCACGCTGGCGATCCGCAGTTTGGGGAACCGGGTCAGGGTGCCGTGGCAGATCAGGCTGGTGAGCATGTCGGCGATCTCGCGGTGCCCCAGCACCATCCAGCGGAAAGCGCTCTGGGCCATGAAGTTCTGGGTGTGCGGCGGCTCCCAGCTGTTGACGTAGTCGTCCAGCGGGGGATAACTGGCGTGCAACACGATCGGGAGTCCGGCCGATTCGACGTCGCGCCAGAACGGGTCGAACTCGGGTAGCGCCGGCGAGCGCCAACCGTGCAGGCCGTTGACCGGACCGGGTTTGATCAGCGCCACCTTGGCGCCCTGGTCGAGGATGTACTCGAGTTCGCGTTGGGCGGCATCGACCTCGGAGAGGTTGATGATGGGCGTGGAGAAGACCCGCTCGGCGTAGTTGAAGGACCAGTGCTCGGCCATCCACTGGTTGAGCGCGTGGATGATGGCCAGGGTCAGCTGGGGATCGTCGGCGCTGGAGTGCTCGACCAGGCTCGCCAGCGTCGGATAGTTGAGCGCCTCGACCACACCCTGCCGGTCGAGCTCCTTGACGCGGTCCTCGGGGTTGCGGGTGGCCGCCGGGGCCTCGATGGCCTTGCCCTGCATCTCCCGCAGCGTCAGTCCCTCGGTGTTGCGGCCGGCGAAGAACTTCTCGTGCGCCCCGGGTGCGGCGACCCGCTCGAAGGTGGGGTTCGGGATGAAGTCGGTGACCTTGTTGTTGATGATGATCCGGGTCTGCTTGCCGATCTGGGCGTACTGCACGGCGCGCTGGTAGCGCTCCGGCAGGAACTTGGTCAGCGCCTCGGCGGTCTCGTACATGTGTTGGTCGGCATCGAAGATCGGTGCGTCCCGAAACTGTTCGCTGGTGTCGCTCATGGGGTGGCCTTCCTGCCGCGAGCAGACGCAGACTTCCCCCAAAACCGTTCATCTGGGCGGAGTTTGCGTCTGCTCGGCATGGTTCTCAGGTGGTGAGGATGCTCGCGGCGGCCGTGCCCGGCGCGCCGTAGAGTTGGGTGAAGCCGACCTTCGGCGAACCGGGCACCTGACGGTCGCCGGCCTCGCCGCGCAGCTGCCGGACGATCTCGTGGATCTGCCGCAGACCGGACGCGCCGATGGGTTCGCCGTTGGCGATCAGGCCGCCGTCGGTGTTGACGGGCATCGACCCGCCGATCTCGGTGGCCCCGTCGGCGAGCAGCTTCTCCTGTTCGCCGTCCGCGCAGAAGCCGCACTCGGCCATGTGGATGATCTCGGCGCCGGCGTCGGTGTCCTGCAACTGGATGACGTCGACGTCCTCGGGGGCGATCCCGGCCTTCTCGAACGCGGCCCGGGCCGCGTAGACGGTGGGGGCGACGTCCTCCTCGACGGGCGCGAAGGTGGTGTTGACCTCGTAGGCGCCGTACTTGCGGGTGCGCACCTCGACGGCCCGCAGATACACCGGTTTGTCGGTGTAGCGGTGCGCGATGTCCGCGCGACACATCACCACCGCCGCGGCGCCCTCGTCGGGAGCGCAGAACATGTACTGCGTCAGCGGGTAGTTCAGCATCGTCGAGTTGAGGATGTCCTCCTCGGAGATGGGCTTGCGGCGGAACGCATTCGGGTTCAGGGCACCGTTGCGGAAGTTTTTGTTCGCGACCTTGGCCAACGTCGCCTGGGAGATACCGTGGGTGTGCAGGTAGCGGTTGGCCTTCATCCCGAAGAACTGGGTGGTCAGGTACTGCCCGTTCTCCGCGTACCAGCGGGGCATCCCGACCAGCGCGGGATCCTCGGTGAACGCGCCCTTGGGGTGCTTGTCCAGGCCGACGGCGACGCCGATGTCGTAGTCACCCAACCGGATCCCGTCGGCGCAGGCCTTCGCCGCGCTGGCCGCGGTCGCGCAGGCGTTGAACACGTTGGTGAACGGGATCCCGGTCAGCCCGACCATGCCGACGATCGCGTCCGGGTTGGCCACCGTCCAGCTGCCGCCGGTGGCGGCCTGGACGTCGGACCACTGCACCCCCGCGTCGGCGACGGCCGCGGTGATGGCGTCCACCCCCATCTGCATGGCCGACTTGCCCTCGAATCGGCCGAATGGGTGCAAACCCACGCCGATGATGGCCACTTCGTTCACAGTGTCCCCTTCTGAAGTGTCGGAGCGGCTCCGCGGACTCGTCCGGTGGGCCGTCAACCGTAACTCTTACAGTATCTTATCTAGTGCCGCGATACGACGGCCCGGCGACGCCCTGTCCGGGGCCGGTGCCGCCCGTTGCCGGGGCAAGATACTGTAACCTTTACCGTTGATCGTCCCGAATTCAGCTGGAGTAGCGGTTGCTCTGCTGGTACGCCGGGGGTTTGACAGGAAGGCGTAGGCGTCAGATGAGCAGGTCGGAGCTGCGGGTGGACGGCCCGGCGGGGGAGCGTCGCGACGAACTGCTCGCTCTGCTGCACCGGCAGCGGGAAGCCTTCGTCGAACAGGGGCCGCCGGAACTGGCGGTCCGGCTCAACCGGATCGACCGACTGCTCGCCCTGGTGCTGGACAACACCGACGCGCTGGTCGAGGCGATGGGCGCCGACTTCGGCACCCGATCGCGGGCGGCGTCGTTGTTCACCGAGGTCGTCGGGATGATCCCGGTCATCGAGCACACCCGTAAGAACGTGGCCCGCTGGTCCAAGACCACCCGACTGCTGCGCGCCGCGCGCGTGGTGGGCCTGCGGGCCGACGTCGAACCCACCCCGCTGGGCGTGGTCGGCATCATCGGCCCATGGAACTTCCCGCTGAACCTGGTGGTGCTGCCGGCGACCGCCGCCTTCGCCGCGGGCAACCGGGTGATGATCAAGATGTCCGAGATCACCCCGCGCACAGGCGCTTTGCTCGAGGAGCTGGCCCCGAAATACTTCGACCCCACCGAACTGGCCGTGGTCAACGGTGGGCCGGAGGTCGCGGCGGCGTTCAGCGCGCTGCCCTTCGACCACCTGTTCTTCACGGGTTCGCCGGACATCGGGATTCGGGTGCAGCGGGCGGCGGCCGAGCATCTGGTGCCCGTCACCCTGGAACTCGGCGGGAAGAACCCCGTGGTGGTCGCGCCGGGTGGCGCGGCCGACGTCACCAAGGCGGCCGCGCGGATCGCCGCGGCGCGACTGGTCAACGGCGGTCAGGTCTGCGTCTGCCCGGACTACGTGCTGGTGCCGCGTGCCCACCTCGAGGCGTTCGCGGACAGCGCGCGGCGCACCTGGCGCGGCATGTTCGACACCATCGTGGCCAACCCCGACTACTGCTCCAGCGTCAACGAGGCCAACTTCGACCGGGTGCTGGGCCTGATCGACGACGCCCGCTCCAAGGGCGCCGTGGTCCAGGCGGTGGCGCCGGCAGGCGAGCAGCTTCCGGACCGGGCCACCCGCAAGATCGCGCCGACGCTGGTCAGCGGTGTGGACGACGGGATGCGGATCGCCCATGAGGAGGTCTTCGGGCCGGTGCTGGCGGTGCTGCCCTACGACGGGCTCGCCGATGCCATCGATTACATCAACGCTCGTCCGGCTCCGCTGGTGGCCTACTGGTACGGGCCCGACGGCGACGACTTCCGGCGCTTCGTCCGCAGTACCCGCAGCGGCGGCGTCGCCCGCAACGACTTTGCCGCGCAGATGATCCCGTCGGCCGCACCGTTCGGCGGGGTGGGCCGCAGCGGCATGGGGGCCTACCACGGCAAGGCCGGGTTCGACGCGTTCAGCCACTACCGCACGGTGGTGGGCTCGGACCTGCCGTTCAGCATCACCGGCAGCGCCGCGCCACCGTTCACCAAGCCCATGAAGTTGTACGCCGACGCCGCACTTCGGCGGGCCCGCAACAAGACTCGCCGCCGGCTGGCCCAGTCCGGTTTGCCCCGAAGTTCAGGAGACAGACGATGAGCACGGCAACGGTGGTATTCGACCCGTTCTCCGAGGACTTCTTCAACAGTCCCTACGAGATCTACCGTCGGATGCGTGAGGAAGCGCCGGTCTATTACAGCGAGCAGTACGACTTCTACGCGCTGACCCGGCACGAGGACGTCGCCGCGGCGTTCAAGGATCACGAGACGTACTCCTCGGCCTACGGGGTCGACCTGGCGCAGGTCCGCAAGGGAGAGGTCACCGAGCACGGCGGGATCATCGCCATGGATCCGCCGGCGCACCGTCGGATGCGCAGCCTGCTGAACAAGGTGTTCACGCCGCGGGCGATCGAGGCCAGGCGCCAGTTGGTCACCGAGACCATCGACCACTACCTGTCGGCGATCGACCCCGACGGCTTCGACTTCGTGCAGGATTTCTCGGCGCTGTTCCCGGTCGAGGTGATGACCATCATGCAGGGCGTCCCCGCCGCGGACCGGCAACAGATCCGGCTGTGGATCGACGACTTCCTGCACCGCGACCCCGGTGAGGTCGAGATGAGCGAAGCGGGGCTGAAGTCCGCCATCGACATGTCGGTCTACTACTACAAGCTGATCAAGAAGCGCCGTGACGATCTGGGAACCGACCTGCTCAGCAAGCTGATCGAGGCGGAGATCGAGCGCGAGGACGGGCAGGTGGGCCCGCTCAACAACCTCGAGATCACCGAGTTCGCGGTGCTTCTCGGCGGTGCCGGGGCGGAGACGGTGACCAAGCTGCTGGGGTCGGCGGCGGTGGTGTTCGCGCAGAACCCCGAGCAGTGGGAGAGGCTGCTGGCCGACCGCAGCAAGGTCCCGGCCGCCGTCGAGGAACTGCTGCGTTACGAGGCGCCCGCGCAGTACAACGTGCGCCGGTCGATGCGCGAGGTCACCCTGCACGGGGTGACCATCCCCGCCGGCAAGCCGGTGTTCCTGGTGGGCGGGTCGGCCAACCGGGACCCGGAGGCGTGGACCGACCCCGACACCTTCGACATCGATCGCGACCGCACCCAGTCGCAGAACCTCGGCTTGGGTTACGGCATCCACAGCTGCCTGGGGGCGGCGCTGGCCCGGTTGGAGAGCACCATCGCGCTGGACCGGATGCTGGATTTCATGCCGCGCTACGAGGTGGACTGGAGCGGGTGCAAGCGGGTGAACATGCAGAACGTCGCCGGCTGGAGCAACGTGCCGGTGCGGGTGCTGCGGTAACCCTAGGGGTTGGCCGACGAGAGTTCCGGGGTGCCCCAGCGTAGTGGGCCGGGGCCTGCGCGCTCGATCACCGCATCGATGGTGAAATCGATGAAGCATTGCGCGCCGATAGCGAAAGTCTCGGCCTCCCAGACAAGTTGGGCGCTACCAGTCAGTTGCAGGCTCGCGCCGGTGACCCAGTCCAGCACCAGGATCCCGCACCGCGGGTTCACCTCGATGTTGCCGAGCGTCATGAACAGCGAGTTGCCGCGGTAGTCGGGCCAGCGCAGTCGGCGCGGCGAGGCTACCTGCAGGAAACCGGGATTGCCGCCGCGGTGGGACGCGTCGTGGTTACCCTCGGCGTCGGCGGTGGCGACGAAGAATGCATCCGCCTTGGCGAGCATCTCCCGCTGGTGTTCGTTCAGCTCGGTGGCGTGTTGGGGAGCGGACCGTTCGATGTGCGGCTCGAAGGCGGTGACGTGCCTGCGCGCGATGTACTTCGGGCAATTGGAATAGACCTGATCGACGGTGACGCGCAACCCGTTCCCGTCGGGAGCGACGGCTCCGTTGACCCGCATCCGCTTTCGCCGCTCAGGTTGTAGGGCGATCATGCCGATCCGGCTCGGCCGGGCCAGGACGTCCGCCAGTGGATCGCCGGCGTCCGGCCGCGTGGCCAGCGCGATTGTCCGATCATCGAGTGCGCGCACGAATCCTGGTGCACCCACCAGATCGCTCGCCCACAATCGGCCTGCCGCGTCGGCCGCGGCCACCACGATCATCGGCTGTTCGGCGAGGAAGGCCGCGGCGACCTCGGGAATGTCGGCGCGGATGCCCCGACTCAGCTTCTCGGCGATGTGCGACTGACCCATGCGGTGCTGCACTGCAAGCTCACCCGGGTGGAAATCAACCACCGTTGCCACCCCCTTGTGCGGGGCGAAAGTCGGTGCGCCGGGCCAGGCTCAGAAGAAGCCACACGTCGGTGCCTCGCCGTGCGGTGCGGGCGCCGACTCGGCCCCGGTGGTGGCGTAGACCTCGAGACGGATTCCGTCCGGGTCGGTGAAGAAGATGCCGCCCGAGGCGAGACCTTCGCCGTGGGCGACGAGGCCCTCGTGGGCGAAGTCGACTCCGAGTGCGCGCAGGGCTGATTCAACGGCGTGCACCTGCTCGACGGAGTCGACCTCGAAGGACAGGTGGTGTAGCCCGGGAGTTCTGGTGGAGAACTCCCCGCTGCTCTGCTGCCAGAGGGTGAGCAGCAATGCGTCCCCGATGCCGAGAAAGGCCCACCGCTTTGCATCGTCGGAACTCACGGCCAGTTCCTCGAAGCCGAGGGCGCGGCGATAGAAGTCGGCTGACCGCTGCAGGTCCGACACGTTCAGTCCGACGTGTCCCGTCGTCAGCTTGGGCGCGATGGTGGTGGTCAAGGTAGCCTCCTGTTATAACCGGTATAAATGGGTTTGTGGGTTAGACCGTAGCCTGGCGGCGCGCGGTACGCAACCGGCAAAGTGTTATTTGATGGTTAGGTCGGAAGGTGGTGGACATGGTGGCCCCTACCGGCTCGTTAAGCTCGGGCATGCGCGATCCACGGCCCCACCTCGGCGAACCGCTGGCGTTGGACCTGCTGAACACCCGCTGGATGGACGGTGCCCCACGCGATCTGCTCGGAGACCTCGACGGATTGCGGATCTGGCTGACATCAGCGGGTATGGCCGACCGTGCGCGCGTCGACCGGCGCACGCTCGAAGCACTGTTGACTGCGCGCACCGCAATTCTGGAGGCCGTCCTGCAGGGCGCCAGGGATGGCGTGAACGACGTGCTCGACCACGGCCGGATCCGCCGGATGCTGACTGCCGAGGGGCCCGTCGATGTCCCTGAAGTTGCGGATCCCGCGTGGCTACCGGCGTGGATGGCCGCGGACAACCTGCTACACCTGATGGCGACCGCGCCGGAGCGGATCCGGCAGTGCGCCCATCCCGATTGCGTGCTGTTCTTCCTCGATACCTCCAAGAACGCGGCACGTCGATGGCATTCGATGGCCAGCTGCGGCAACCGCGCGAAGGCGGCACGGCATTATGCCGCCAAGCGGTCGTAGTTCCAGCGGTTTCGCTGTTACTACGGAGTTGCGGTGGCCTGTTCCTTGGCCCAGCGGTAGTCGGCCTTGCCGGCCGGGCTGCGCTCGATGGCGGGGCGGAACACCACCGCCTTGGGCAGCTTGTAGCGGGCCAGGGTGGTTCCGGCGTGGGCGATGAGTTCCTCGGCGTCGGCGTGCGCGCCGGGTATTAGCGCGACCACGGCCACCACCTCCTGCCCCCACCGGTCGCTGGGGCGCCCGGTCACCACGACATCGGCCACCGCCGGGTGGGAGGCCACCGCGGTCTCGACCTCCTCGGCGAAGATCTTCTCGCCGCCGGAGTTGATGGTCACCGAGTCGCGGCCGAGCAGATGGATGTTGCCGTCGGCGAGATGGCGCGCCCGGTCACCCGGAATGGCGTAGCGCACGCCCTCGACCACCGGGAAGGTGCGCGCGGTCTTCTCCGGATCCCCGTTGTAGCCCAACGGAACCGGGCCCCGCTGGGCCAACCAGCCGTTGCCGTCGTGGCCGGCGGCCAGCACGCGGCTGAAGTCCTCGGCGACCACGCAGGTGTCCGGTCCCGGTTTGAAGGTGCCGGTGGACACCACACCCGGCGCCGACATGTGGGTCATCTGCGCCCCGGTCTCCGACGAGCCGACGCCGTCGACGACGATCAGGCCTGGCTTGAGGTCGATCAGGCGTTGCTTGGCGGTGGGGGTCAGCAGCGCGCCGCCGTTGGCGACGACGTTGAGCGAGGAGACGTCGGCCGTGCCACGTTCGATGGCGTCGGCGAGCGGCCGCACCATGGCATCGCCCACCACGGTGATCACCGCGGCCTGGTGCCGGGCGATGTCCGCGACGACCGCGTCGGCGTCGAAGCGGTTGGCGACCTCCGCGAACACCACGGTCTGCCCCGTGGTGAGCGCCGTCATGACCGCCCACTGCGCGGCGCCGTGCATCAGCGGCGGCAGGATCATCAACTTCATCCCCGGGTTGGCGCGCGCCTTCTCGACGATCTCGTCGACGGATTCGGCGGTGTGCCCGCTGTAGAGGTCGCGTCCGCCGAAGGAGGCGACGAAGATGTCGTGCTGACGCCACAGCACGCCCTTGGGCATCCCGGTGGTCCCGCCGGTGTAGAGCACGTAGAGATCGTCCGGGTCGGCCTGCACGGGCGGCGGGTTCCCGGCCACCGAGGCCAGCGCGTCGTCGTAATCGACTGCGCCGGGCAGCAGTTCGTTGCCGGAGGCGTCCGCGATCTGGATGAGCACCCGAAGCTGCGGGAGATCCGCGCGGATCTCGGCGACCCGCGGGGCGAACTCCGCGTGGTAGAGCAGCGCGGTGGCGCCGGCGTCGGCCAGCAGGTATTGCAGCTCGCCTTTGACGTAACGGTAGTTGACGTTGAACGGGGCGACCCGGGCCCGGAACGCGCCCAGCATGCCCTCGACGTACTCGGGCCCGTTGTGGGCGTAGATGCCCATCAGGTCCTGCCCGGTCTGGTGCCCGGCGAGCTGAGCGCGCGGGGTGTGGCAGCCCAGGCCCTGCGCGTGCAGGTACGCGGCCAGCCGATTGGACCGTTCCTGCACCTGCGCGTGGGTGTAGACGCGGTCCCCCTGGACGAGGAGGGGACGGTCCGGGATGGCCGCCGCGATCGCGTCGGCCACGGCGGGAACGGTGAATGCCATTGTCACTCCAGGGGTTGGACCATCACCGCTGCCAGGCGCCGATCAGGGCATCGGTGGTGGTGACGGTGGACAGCAGGGACAGGGTGTTGTCGATGATGGCGGCGCCGTATTCGGTCGGGATGCCGGCCACCGCGTCGCGGGGCAACACCACCCGGTAACCGGCGTTGACGGCATCCATCACCAGGTTGGGGATCGCGACGTTCAGCGAAACCCCCACCGCGACGATGGTGCGGACGCCCAGGTTACGCAGCACGGCATCCAGGTCCGTGCCCCCCATCGGGCCCAGGCCGTGCCAGCGGTGCAGCACCAGATCGCTTGGCTCCGGGCCGAACTCGTCGAGCAGGGTCGCGCCGGGGCTGCCCGGTGCGATGTCCACGTCGTGGCGGCCGATCGCGAACAGCTTGGCGTTGTGGTTGGACCCGCGGCTGTCGGCGCGGCGCTGCACCAGGCAGTGCACCACCGCGGCGCCGGCCGAGCGCGCCGCCGGCAGCAGCCGGGCGATGTTGGGCAGCGCCTCGCGGCGGGCCTCGTTCGCCAGCGCCGCCAATCCGGCGGACGGGCCGACCACCGCGCCCTGCAACTCCTGGGTGACGATCGCGGTGTGGCCGGGCGCGATCAGCTCCTCGAGTGTTTCGGGGGTCACGCGTTGGTCAGGTCGGGAGCGGGGACGTCGCCGGGCGGGGTGACGGGAATGTCGTAGAACTGCTTGGCCCACTTCCGCATGGCCATATACGGTTTGGCGTCGATCTTGGCCAGCGGGGGATTCTCCACGTACTTCTGATACCGCCAGATGTCGCAGTCCTCCCACACGGTCTTGAGGAACTGCCGCTCCACTTTGTCGCGGACGTGCGCGGGCGGCACGTCGGACGTCTCGCCGGGCTCCTTGGGCCACCAGATGGAATAGAACATGTCGGAGACCTCGTCGTCGACGGGGGTGCAGGCGAAGATCAGCCGGTGGTTGGAGGAGCCCTCGAAGGCGCTCATTGCGAACCCGAGGCCGGAGAAGTGGCTGTGGATGCGCAGGGCCATCGCGTCCGGGTCGTCGCTGCGGGCGTCCGGCCAGCCGGTGAGGAACCGCCACTCTTGGTCCTCGTGCTCCCAGTGCAGGCACACCGGCGTCACGGTGGCCTTGTGCACGTAGCGGAAATGTGAACTGTCCGGGCCGTTTTCGGCGACGATCTGTGGGTGGACCGGAATCGCGTCGGCCCGACTGGAGAACTCCGGATACGGCCGGTAGTAGGCGTTGGGGTCGGTTTCGAACTGCGGGAACTTGTGGAAAATATCGGGCAACTCCCACCGCGGGGGTTCGCCGTGCGGCTGGTACCACAGGAAGATGCAACCGTACTGTTCGCGGACCGGATAGGAGCGCAGCTTCAGGCCCCGATTGGGCCGGTCGGGCTGGTACGGGATGTAGGTGTTGTCGCCCTGCGGGCCCCACCGCCAGCCGTGGAAGGGGCATTCGACGCAGTCGCCGACCACCTTGCCGCCGTGACCGATGTGGGCGCCCAGGTGTTTGCAGTGCGCCTCCAGGACGTGCAACTCGCCGTTCTCGTCGCGGTAGGCGGCCAGGTCCTCGCCGAAGTATTTCAGTGCCTTGACGTCACCGACCTCGTACTCGGCCGACCATCCGATCATGAACCACCCGGTGACTTTCCAGGTGAAGGGGACTTTCATAGTCGCATCCCTAATCTTGCCTACGGTAAGTACGGAATAGATTACAGTAGCGGTTTCCGCAAGACCATCGAGGAGGCAGCGCAGGATGACCGAACCGCCCGCCGCGACACCGCAGGACGAGATCGAGGCGATCCGCCGACTGAAGGCGCAGTATTGCCGGTTTCTCGACACCCGCGACATCCCCGCGTGGCGCGCGCTGTTCGATCCCGACGTCGTCGTCACCCTGGATCTGGCGGTGTCCACCGGCGGCGCCGACCCGCAAACCATGCCGCCCCTGCAGGGCCTCGAGGCGTTCGAGCCGGTGGTGCTCGGCGGGATCGCCGACGCGGCCACCATGCACCACTGCCACACGCCGGAGATCGACCTGACCTCCCCGACCACCGCCTCCGCGATCTGGGCCATGGAGGACCTGCTGGTGTGGGAGGGCCGGCAACTGCACGGCGCCGGGCACTATCACGAGACCTACGAGAAGAGCGACGGCCGCTGGCGCATCAAGACTCTGCACCTCACCCGGACGATGCTGCGGTTCACGGAGTCGGCGTGAGCGAGCCGCGCTACGACGCCCTGATCATCGGCGCCGGCTTCTCGGGGCTGTACATGCTGCACAAGCTGCGCGAGCTCGGGCTGTCGGTGATCGCGGTGGAGGCCGGGGAGAACATCGGCGGCACTTGGCTGTTCAACCGTTACCCCGGAGCGCGCTGCGACATCGAAAGCATCGAATACTCCTACAGTTTCTCCGAGGAGATCGAGCAGGAGTGGGTGTGGACGGAAACCATGCCCGCCCAGCCGGAGATCGAGGCGTATCTGCACTTCGTCGCCGACAAACTCGACCTGCGTCGCGACATCCGGCTGAACACCCGGGTCACCGCCATGGCGTTCGATGCCGCGGACGCCGGCTGGCGCATCGACACCGACACCGGTGTGCGGTTCACGGCGTCGTACGTGGTCGCCGCCTCGGGCATCCTGTCGGTCCCGCTGGAGCCCGACCTGCCCGGAATGGACGCGTTCGACGGGGCATCGTTGTTCACGGGGAGCTGGCCGAAGGCCGGGTACGACCTGACCGGAAAGCGGGTCGGGGTCATCGGCACCGGCTCCTCCGGCGTCCAACTGATTCCCGTCGTCGCCCGAGAAGCGGCGCACCTCACCGTGTTTCAGCGGTCGGCGGCCTACACGCTGCCCTGGGAGGTCCGGCCGCTGGAGGCCGACGAACTGAAGACCCTCAAGGCGTCCTATCCGGAGATCCGGGCGGCGCAGCGCGAACACCCGGTGGGCGCGGCCCGCCTCAACGCGTTCTCGGTGCTGCTGGACACGCTCTCGCAACCACCGATCAAGTCGGCCAGTCGTGCCGAACAACTGCGCGCCATCGACGAGCACGGGGTGATGGGCGCGCTGGCCTGGGGCGACATCTTCTTCGACATCGAGGCCAACCGGATGGCGGCCAGGCTCTACGGCGAGGCGATCGCGCGGATCGTCAAGGATCCGGCGACGGCGGCGGCGCTGGTGCCGACGCATCCGTTCGGCTGCAAGCGCCCGATCATCGACCAGGGCTACTACGAGACCTTCAACCGGGACAACGTCACGCTGGTGGATCTGCGTGCGGGCGCCATCCGCGCGATCACGCCGACCGGGATCAGCACCGAGCAGGGCGACTACGGCCTCGACGTCATCATCTACGCCACCGGCTTCGACGCGATGACCGGCGCGCTGACCCGCATCGACATCACCGGGCGCGACGGTGCCGACCTGCGTCAGATCTGGCAGGACGAGGGACCCGCCGCGTACCTGGGTTTGGCGGTCGCCGGCTTCCCGAACCTGTTCATCATCCAGGCCCCCGGTAGCCCGTCGGCGACCACGAATTTCGTTGCGGCCCTGGAGCAACACGTCGAATGGATCGGCGACTGCATCACCTATCTGCGCGCCAACGGCCAGCGCACCATCGAGGCCCGCCCCGAGGCGCAACAGGAGTGGATCGAGCACACCACCTCCTTGGTGGAACCGACGGTGCTGGCGCACCCGAGCTGCAACTCCTGGTACAACGGCGGAAACGTGCCGGGGAAGAAGCGGCGGTACATGGCGTACAACGCGGGCATCCCCGAGTACCGGCGGCGCTGCGACGAGGTCGCCGCCACCGGCTACCCCGGCTTCGATCTGGCCTGACCATGCGCCCCCAGGAACGCATCAGGACCGTCGCCCGGGCGCTGGGCGCGGTGCTGCCCCACTCGGTCGAGGTGCTCTCCGGCGAGGCGGGCTGGAACGCGTGGTCGCGGCGGGGGTTGCGGCAACTCGGGGAGGTCGCGTTGGACGAACTGGTGGTCACCGGGATGACGCTGGCCGCCCCGCCCCCGAGCGTGAGTGCCGAGGTGGCCGGCTACCCCGGGGTGGCCGAGGCGCTCACCGCAGCCGGCCTGCGCGGTGCGTATGTGGAGCCGGAACCGTTGCGGGTGAGGTCGATTCGGCGGCGGCTGGCCGGCCGGTTCGCGTTCGAGGAACTGACCTACACCCATGACCCGCGACTGCCGGAGTGTCTGACGGGCGGTGGCCCGGCGACCGCGGTGTGCAACCTCGTCCGGCACCCGGGCGGTCCGCGCCCCTGGCTGGTGTGGGTACACGGCGCGGGACAGGGCGGCCTCTCCGATTTCGCCGTCGCCCGGATCGGGCGGATCCACCGGACTCTCGGCTACAACATCGCGATGCCGATCCAGCCCGGGCACGGGCCGCGGCGGGACTGGTGGCCCGCGTACCCCGACACCGATCCGGTGGTCAACGTCGCAGGCATGATGCGCACGGTCTCGGAGGTGCGCGCCGTGATCCGGTGGCTGCAGCCGCAGGCCAGTACGGTGGCGTTGGCCGGGCTCTCGCTGGGCAGCGGGGTGGCTGCGCTGGTCGCGGGGTTCGAGGAGGTCGACGGCGTGGCCCTGTACACGCCCATCCTGGGGCTCAACGCCATGATCGCCAACCATCTGCACCGCTGGGGCGGGGCCGCCGACGACGTCGGGGCGGTGCTGGGGTCACCGGAGGTGGCGGCCTTGACGTCGGTGATCGACCCCTTGGCGATGGAACCCACCGCGCCGCCGCAGCGCCGGCTGATCGTCGGGGCCTGGCACGACCAGATGGCGATGCGCACGCCGGCGTCGGCGATGCACGACCGTTGGGGCGGCGAGATCTACTGGCACCAGGGCGGTCACGTGGGGCATCTGTTCTCCGGCAAGGTGCAGCGGGTGACCGAGCGCTTCCTGCGGGCGGTGGCGGGTGCGGATCCCGACAGCAAGGAGGAGTTCTGATGCGAACCGCGCGCGAAGTGGTCGAGCTGTACAACCTCGAACTGTGGAACAACCGGCGCTATGACCTGGCCGACGAGATCATCGCCGACACCATGATCCGTCACGAGGTCGGGGAATCCCACACCCTGACCCGCGCGCAGGCGCGCAAGCGCGTCGAGGACACGTGTGCGGCCTTCGAGAGCCTCACGTTCGTCCTCAACACGGTGATCGCCGGCGACGACGGTCAGCATGTCGCCATCGTCTACGACTCGACATTGACCAGCCACGACGGCAACGAGATCCAGATCGCCAGCATCGAGGTGTTCAAGGTGGTCGACGGGCGGATCACCGACGTCTGGAATTGTGGTTACGGACAAGGGGCCTGGCACTAGCCCGCCCGTTTCTGCTCGAACCCGAGCGACGCGAAGAATTGTGAGCGAAGGAGCGTGGGCATGACCGAACGAGTTCTCGACGAGTTGGGCTACTACCTGCTGGCCGGGGCCGGGGGTGCAGGTCCGGCGTCCCTGATGGACGAGGCGCGCCGCGGGGAGGAACTGGGGTTCGGTACGGCCTTCATCTCCGAGCGGTGGAACGTCAAGGAGGCCTCGTCGCTGACCGGTGCGGCGTGTGCCGTCACATCGCGCATGCAGATCGCCACCGCTGCGACCAACCACAACACCCGACACCCGCTGATCACCGGGTCGTACGCCACCACCATGCACCGATTGTCGGGGGGTCGGTTCACGCTGGGCATCGGGCGCGGCATCGCGGCGATGTACAACGCCTTCGGCGTGCCGGCCGTGACCACCGCGCAGATGGAGGACTTCGCGCAGGTGATGCGCCGGCTCTGGCACGGTGAGCTGATCTTCAACCACGACGGGCCGATCGGGAAGTACCCGGTGCTGTTCCTCGACCCCGACTTCGACGAGGACATCCGGCTGGCCATCGTGGCGTTCGGGCCCCAGACCCTGGCGTTGGGTGGGCGCGAATTCGACGACGTCATCCTGCACACCTACTTCACCCCGGAGACGCTGCAGCGCGCGGTCAAGACCGTCAAGGACGCCGCCGAGCAGGCCGGGCGCGATCCGGATTCGGTGAAGGTCTGGTCCTGCTTCGCGACCGTCGGGGACCACCTGCCCGAGGAGGTCCGGCTCAAGAAGACCGTCGCCCGGCTGGCCACCTACCTGCAGGGCTACGGCGACCTGCTGGTCAGCACGAACGGCTGGGATCCCGCTGTGCT
Organism: Mycolicibacterium sp. MU0050; assembly: GCF_963378085.1. GTDB lineage: Bacteria > Actinomycetota > Actinomycetes > Mycobacteriales > Mycobacteriaceae > Mycobacterium > Mycobacterium wendilense. The sequence continues at coordinate 640,666 of NZ_OY726395.1, forward strand.
GGAACGGTTCCGCGCGGATTCGGTGGTGACCTCGATCCCGGGCGGCATCGACCACAAGGCCAGCGCCGAACAGATCGAGCACATCGCCACGTTGATCCCCGACGAGTGGCTGGAACCGGCCGCCACCGGCAGCGCGCAGCAGTGCGTCGAGCGCATCCGCAAGGAGTTCGACTACGGCGCCGACGCGTTGATCATGCACGGCGCCACGCCGGATGAACTGGAGCCCATCGTGGCGGAGTACCGGGCGCAGGACAGCGCCCGCTAACTGGGACGAGCGGAACCCGCCGCGTCCCGGCGCCAGACCAAGGTGCTGTGAGTGCGGCCGGTTTCGCCGTCCATGCTGGCGGACAGCGTCAGGATGTCGCCGTCGATCACGTAGTGCCGCAACTGCGGCCGGGCCAGGAGGTCGGGCATGGTCGCCATGACGACATCGTGGCGCACCGTGCCGGCCGCCGCGTCGAGGTGAAACGTGCCGCCGTAGGCGATGTACGCTCCAATCTCGGCGTCCTCGGCCGGATCCGGCGCCAACTGCGCCGACATCCAGCCGTCGGCGGTGTAGAGGATGAGCCCGCGCGGATGCCGACCCAGCGGGTGCCGGGTGTTGCCGGCGTCATCGCGGGCGACGAAGGACTTGAGGCGCCATCCGCCGTGAATTGCGCTGTTGTCGGGGGACATCGGGGCTTGGGCCTCCGCTCGGGCTGTCAGGGCAGGATTGCGGTGCGCAGCACCGGCTGGGCCGGCGCCTGGCGGGTATACAGGCCGCGCTGCAGCGCGCTCAACAACGCGGTGCGGGTCTCCCGGGGGTCGATGAGCTCGTCGAAGCCGAGGTTCTTCGCCGAGTTGAACGAGGCCTGCAGTTCGGCGTCGTGCAACTTCTCGGACAGCTCGGTATCGGCCTTGGCGGCGCGGCTGAGCGCACCGGCACTCATGGCCCCCATGGTGGCCCCGGGATAGCCGAATGTCGCGACCTGATCATCGAAGCCCAACAGCGACATCACCATCGACCCGAAGCCGTAGGCCTTGCGCAGCGTCAGGTGCAGCTTCAGCGTGGTTGCCGTGGTCTGCGCGGTGAACATCCGTGCGCCGCTGAGCAACACCCCGTCGCGTTCGGAACGGCTGCCGGGCAGCATGCCGGGATTGTCGGCCAGGAAGATGATCGGCAGATGGAACGCGTCGGCGACCATGATGAAATGCGCCGCCTTGTCGGCGGCGTCGGAATCGATGGATCCGGCCATCACCTGCGGTTGGTTGGCGACCACCGCCACCGGGTGCCCGCCGAGGTGGGCCAGCGCGCAGACGATTCCGCGGCCGAACCCGGGCTGCACCTCGAACCAGTCCGGGTCGTCGAAGACCACGTCGAGCACGGCACGCATGTCGTACACCCGGCGGTTGTCCCGGGGGACGATGTCGAGCAGCTCGGGAGTCGACCGGGGCGCGGCGGCGGCGTTCGTGGACCGGGCCGACGGATAAGACCAGGCGCTGGACGGGAAGTAGGAGAGATAGCGGCGGATGTCGTCGAGGGCGGCCGCGTCGTCGTCGACCACGTTGTGGATCACCCCGCTGGGCACCGCCACGTCCGGGCCGCCCAGCTCCTCCTTCGAAATGTCCTCCCCGGTCGACTCTTTGACCACCGGCGGGCCGGCGGTGAAGATGGCGCCGTGGCGGCTCATGATGCGGAAGTCGCAGACCGGCGCGACCAGCGCGCCGTGACCGGCCGACGGGCCCAGGACGGCCGACACTGTCGGCACCAGCCCGGAGCATCGGGCCTGGGCGAGCAGGTCGGTCGGGGAGCGGCCGCCGTGCTTGCCGGGGCGGAAGCCGGCGCCCTCGAGCAGCATCACCAGCGGAATCTTGTTGCGCAGCGCCAACTCCGCGATGCGGTAGCGCTTGGAGTTGCTGCCCGAGCCGATGGTTCCCGCGACGGTGGTGAAGTCCTCTGCGCCCACCATGATGGGCGCGCCGTTCACCTCGCCGGACCCCACCACGATGCCGTCGGCGGCCACCTCGCCGCCGACCAGCGTCCCGAGTTCGCGGAAGGTGTCGGGGTCCAGTAGTCGTTGAATGCGTGCGCGCGCATCGAGTTTGCCGCTCGCGCGGTGTGCGGCCAGCCGGTCGGCACCGCCCATCGAGTGCGAGCGCTCGCGGCGCCGGTGGAGGTCGGCCAGCGTCTCCGCCCAGGCCGCCGAGTTCGCCGCCGCGTCCGGGTCGCGCCGCGATTCCGTCATGCTCCTCCTCGGTGGCCGGGTGCGCCATTGACCCTACCGAAGCACTTACTGTAGCGTCCACGACCATGTCGGGGCGCCTGAAGATCGACCGTGGGATCCCCAGTCGACTCGACGGCGTGCCCGAGGCCGCGCGCGCCCACGAGCAGGCGGGTTACGACGGCTGCTGGACCGGCGAGATCAACCATGATCCCTTCCTGCCGTTGGCGTTGGCCGCCGAGCACACCAACTCGATCGAACTGGGCACCAGCATTGCGGTGGCCTTCGCGCGCACCCCGATGACGGTGGCCCATCTGGGCTGGGATCTGCAGACGTACTCCCGCGGCCGATTCATTCTCGGGCTGGGCACCCAGATCCAGCCGCACATCGAGAAGCGCTTCGGGATGCCGTGGAGCCACCCGGTGCGGCGGATGACGGAATTCATTGCGGCGCTGCGGGAAATCTGGTCCTGCTGGAGCACCGGGGAACGCCTCGACTTCCAGGGCGAGTTCTACAGCCACACCCTGATGACCCCGATGTTCACGCCGGAGCCCTCGGAGTTCGGCGTGCCGAAGGTCTTCGTCGCGGCGGTGGGCACCGGCATGACGCAGATGTCCGGCGCGGTGGCCGACGGCCTGCTGGTGCATGCCTTCACCACCCGCCGCTACCTCGAGGAAGTGACCGAACCGGCGCTGGCCCGCGGACTGCAAAGCAGCGGGAGGCGGCGTCGGGACTTCGAGGTGTCCAGCCCGGTCTTCGTGGTCACCGGGCGCGACGACGACGAGATGGCGGCGGCGGCAGCGTCGTTCCGCAAGCAGATCGCGTTCTACGGTTCGACGCCCGCGTATCGGCGGGTGCTGGAACTGCACGGGTGGGGCGAACTCCAGCCCGAGCTGCGGCGGCTGTCGCTGGCCGGCGAGTGGGACGCGATGGCCCAGGTCATCGACGACGAGGTCCTGGCGGCGTTCGCCGTCGTCGCCCCAGTCGACGAGGTCGGTGCGGCGCTGGCGCGCCGTTGCTCCGGGGTGATCGACCGGGTCCTGCCGGGATTCCCGAGCGGGACGCCCGAACCCGTGATCGCGGCGGTGCTCGACGAAGTGCGCGCTTCGCGCGGTGAGTGAGGAAACGAGATGACGGATGCCATCGGCGGCAGGACCATTGCCATCACCGGTGCGGCCCGCGGGATCGGCTGGGCCACCGCCAAGGCGCTGCTGAGCCGCGGCGCCCGAGTGGTGATCGGTGACCGCGACGTCCCGGTGCTGGAACGGGCGGTAGTGGAATTGGCCGAGTACGGAACGGTGTCGGGGCACCCGCTGGACGTCACCGATCCCGAATCCTTTGCCGGTTTCCTGGACAAGGCCCGCGCCGACGGCGGCGGTCACATCGACGTTCTGGTCAACAACGCCGGGGTGATGCCGGTGGGCCCGTTCCTGGAGCAGTCCGAGCAGGCCATCCGCACGTCGATTGAGGTGAATTTCTACGGGGTGCTCAACGGCTGCCGCCTGGTGTTGCCCGAGATGACGGCGCGCGGTAGCGGACACATCGTCAACATCGCCTCGCTGGCCGGCGTGGTCGCCGTGCCCGGGCAGGTGGTGTACGCGGGCACCAAGTTCGCCGTCGTGGGGCTCTCGACGGCGATGGCCGACGAGTTCGCCGGGCGCGGCGTCGACGTCAGCGTGGTGATGCCGCCGTTCACCCGCACCGAACTGATCTCCGGGACCAAGGCGTCCGGCGCCAGTCGGCCGGTCGAGCCCGAGGTGATCGCCAAGGCGGTGGTCGCGGTGCTGAACAAGCCGAAGACCCACGTCGCGGTGCCCTATCCGATGCGGTTCGTCTCCCCGATGCTGGCGATGCTGGGGCCGCGGACCCGGCGGCGGTTGCACAAGCTGATGGGTTCCGACCGGTTGTTCCTGGATTTCGACGAGGACGCCCGCAGTGCCTACGCGCGCCGAGCCGAGACGGCGACCGGCGTGGTTTCCGAGGGTTGACCAGCCGGTCACGGCCCCGCACCCACTACTGAATGACTTACCGCAACTGCTACTGTTAACGCACTTGTGAGGGTCCCCGGGTGGGGCGGCAGGCGGGAGCTGTGATGAGTGATGCGTCCACGATCGAGGCGGCCGCGGCGATGCTCGCCGATCCGCAGGCGTACACCGACGAAGCGCGCCTGCACGCCGGACTGGCCCGGTTGCGGGCCACCGCCCCGGTGTCCTACGTCGATGTCCCCGACTACGCCCCGTTCTGGGCGGTCACCAAGCACGCCGACATCATGGAGATCGAGCGCGCCAACGACATCTTCACCAACTCCCCGCGTCCGGTCCTGATCACCCGAGAGGGCGACGAGCAACAGGCCGCGGTGGGGATCCGGACCCTGATCCACATGGACGATCCCGAGCACCGCGACTTCCGCGCGATCGGCGCCAACTGGTTCCGGCCAAAGGCCATGCGCGCGTTGAAGGCTCGCGCCGACGAGCTGGCCAAGCAGTTTGTCGACCAGATGGTCGAGGCGGGGCCGGAGTGCGACTTCGTCCAACAGGTCGCCGTCAACTACCCGCTCTACATGATCATGTCCCTGCTGGGCGTGCCGGAGCAGGACTTCTCCTCGATGCTGAAGTGGACGCAGGAGATGTTCGGCAGCGACGACGAGGAGTTCAAGCGCGGGACCAGCAAGGAAGAGCAGATGATGGCACTGCTCGAAATGTTCCAGTACTTCAGCGAATTGACGGCCTCACGCCGCGCCAACCCCACCGACGACCTGGGCTCCGCGATCGCCAACGCGACCATCAACGGCGAGCCGCTGTCCGACATCGAGACCGTCTCCTACTACGCCATCGTCGCCGCGGCCGGCCACGACACCACCAGCGCGAGCATCTCCGGCGGTATGCACGCGCTGATCGAGAACCCGGACCAGCTGGCCAAGCTGCAGGCCGATCCGAGCCTGATGCCGCTGGCCGTCGATGAGATGATCCGCTGGACCACCCCGGTCAAGGAGTTCATGCGGACCGCGCAGCAGGACTACGAGCTGCGCGGCGTGCGGATTCCCGCCGGCGACTCGGTGCTGCTGTCCTATGTCTCCGGCAACCGCGACGAGGACATCTTCGAGGCCCCGTTCGTCTTCGACGTGGCCCGAGACCCGAACAAGCACATCGCCTTTGGGTACGGCGTGCACTTCTGTCTGGGCGCGGCGCTGGCGCGCATGGAGGTCAACAGCTTCTTCACCGAGCTGCTGCCGCGCCTGAAGTCGGTCGAACTGGCCGGGCCCGCCGAACACGTGGCCACCACCTTCGTCGGTGGGCTCAAGCACCTGCCGATTCGCTTCGATCTCGCCTAGCGCGACCTCGCCTGACTCGACCTCGCCACCCACGCCTCGGCTCGTCGGCCGAGGCGTAGGTGTTCGTCGAGGTCGACGTTGTGCCGGAAGTTTCTCGTACTTTGTGGCCCAAAGGTGAGTTTGGGCCACGCAGTGTGGGGGTTAGCGGGCTGAGGAGTTGGCTTGGGCGGCGGCGGTCAGGGCGTCCATGCCGCTGCTGGTGTTGGGGTCCCGCTCGTGGGACAGTGCCCGGATCGACACGTCGTGGCCCTCGACGGATGTGCGCAGGGCACCGACGGTGGCCTGGTCCTTGGGGATGTGGGCGAACGGGTCGAACTGGTAGAGCCGCATGGCGTTTTCGTGGGTGATCTTGTTGATCTCCTCGTCGCTGACGTCATAGGTGTCGAACACCGCCCACAACTCCTCCGGGGCTCCGGGCCACATCGAATCCGAATGCGGATAGTCCATCTCCCAGCAGATGTTGTCCACCCCGATCAGATGCCGGTTTTTCACCCCGACCGGATCAGAGATGAAACACGTCATGAAATGCTCCCGGAACACCTCCGACGGCAACTTGCCCCCGAAATCCTGATGCGTCCAGGTCGAATGCATCTCAAAGGTGCGATCCACCCGATCCAGGAAATACGGAATCCAGCCCGTGCCGCCCTCACTGAGGGCGATCTTGAGCGTCGGGAACTCCTTGATCGGTGCCGACCACAACAAATCCGCGGCCGCCTGCACGATGTTCATCGGCTGCAACGTGATCATCACGTCCATCGGCGCATCCGGGGCGGTGATCGCCAACTTCCCCGAGGACCCGATGTGCACATTCATCACCGTCTCGGTATCGACCAGGGCTTCCCACACCGGCCGCCAGTACTCCAGGTCATGAAACGACGGATACCCCAACGTCGAGGGATTCTCGGTGAACGTCAACGAATGCACACCCTTGTCGGCGACCCGGCGAATCTCGGCGGCACACAACTGCGGATTCCAGATCGCCGGAATCGCCATCGGAATGAACCGCCCCGGCGCCGACCCGCACCACTCGTCGATATGCCAGTCGTTATAGGCGCGCACCAACGCCATCGAAAACTCGTCGTCATCGGTGGCGAACAACCGCGCCGCGAACCCCGGAAACGACGGGAAGTTCATCGTGGCCAGGACCCCACCGGCACTCATGTCCTTGACCCGCTCGGCAGCGTCATAACAGCCGGGCCGAATCTCATCGAGGCCCTGCGGTTCGAGCCCGTACTCCTCCTTGGGCCGGCCCGCCACCGCATTGAGCGCCACATTCGGAATCACCACATCCCGAAACTGCCACGTATCCGAGCCATCAGCGTTGTGCACCAACCGCGGCGCCTCATCGGCATACTTCGCCGGCAAATGATTCTTGAACATATCCGGCGGCTCAATAATGTGATCATCCACCGAAATCAAAATCATGTCGTCCTTGTGCACCGCGCCCACCTCTCCCGTCGGCCATACCGTTGGAGCCCACGATAGCCGGGATGGCGCGCTTGCAACAGTGTGGCAGAACTTTACAGCTGTCAGAGAATTTGTATTCTCAAATCAGGCGGTCAGCAGCGGGGCGAGCCACGAAAGTTGCGCGGGCAGTTGCGCGCTCCAGAACTCGCCGTTGTGGCCGCCGGGGGAGAAGCCCCCGGCCGGCGGGGCGGGCAACTGCGCGATGAACTCCGCAGTGGCGCCGTAGAACGGATCCGAGGTGCCGCAGTCGATTCGAAGCGGAATCGACCCCAGCGCCGGCAATCCCCACACGCTGTTGGCCGCGTAGTCCGCCGCGCTGTCGAACGCACCGGGCGCCGCGGCACCCGGGGACAGCCACAGCGCGGGGCTGACGGCAGCGATCCCCGCGGTCCGCGCCGGCCCCAACCGCGCGCCGAGCAACAGCGCGCCGTAGCCGCCCATCGACCATCCCAGGAAGGCGACCCGCGAGGTGTCCAGCCCGTGGGAGTCCAGGAGGGGGAGCAACTCGTCGAGCACCATGGCGCCGGAATCCTCGCCGGAGGCCCGCCGGTGCCAGTACCCATTGCCGCCGTCCACGCTCACGACGGCGAAAGGTGGCAGTCCGGCCTCGACGGCCTGCGCCAACCCCTGCTCGACACCGCCGGCCATCACCGTGGCGGCGTCGCTGTCCTTTCCGTGCAGGGCGATCACCGGCCGCAACGCTGCGGTCTGGCCGGGCGGGCGCGCGATGGCCCAATTGGTGGTGACCCCGCGCGCCGCGGACGCAAACGATCCGGTGACCATGGTCGCAGCGGCGCCCGAAGACGGGGCCGGCGGGACGGTTGGGGACAGCGGGACGGGTGATGCGCCGACAGCGGCGGCAGAACGCGGTGCGGGCGTCACATTGCCCATCGCGGAAGCGCCCACGGCACCGGCGACGGCGCCCAGCGCCAGGCGCAAAACAGTGCGTCGGCTCAGGCCCGTCATCCCCGATATCCTGCCAGTCGCTGTGGTTTTGGTCGAAACGACCAGCGTAAGAGGCGGATGCTGGCAGCATGCTATTCGTGACGGCAGCAGTCACTCCCAAGGGAGAACGTCGACGGTGCGCACTGGTCAGTGCCGCCGCCGAATTGCTCTGCGAGGGAGGCTTCGAGGCGGTGCGGCATCGCGCTGTCGCGCGCCGCGCCGGGCTGCCGCTGGCGTCGACCACCTACTACTTCTCGTCGCTCGATGACCTCATCGTGGCCGCCGTCGAGTACATCGGCATGCGGGAGGCCGCGATGCTGCGGGCGCGGGTCGCCGCCCTGCCGCGACGCCGCCGGGGTTCCGAAGCGACCGCCGATCTGCTGCTCGAGTTGTTGATCGACGACAGCGGGCCCGACACCCCGCAGCACGAGCAACTGATCTCCCGCTACGAGCGCTACGTCGCCTGTGCGCGCCAGCCCGCGCTGCGCGACATTCAGCGCCGGATGATGCAGCAGCGCGCGGAGGCTGTCGCGGAGGCCGTCGAACGGTCGGGCCGCACGGCCGGGGCCGCCCTGATCGACACCCTGCTGTTCGCCATCGACGGGGCCGTCGTCTCCTCGCTCGTCGACCCGTCTGGGACGCCCAGGGCCACCACCCGCGCGTCGCTCATCGAGGTCATCGACGCGCTGGCGCCGTACCACCGCCAAGCCGCCGCCGTGTGACACATCGGCGAGTCTCGCCGAATGTTCACCCTTTGCGGGGCGCCCGGGTTGAAGATGGGTACCGCACGCGCGGATCGAGGGAGATGAACATGGCCGAGGCGAAGACGGTGGGCGAGGAACCTCAGCTCAAGAGAGTGCTGGGGCCGGGCCTGCTGTTGCTCTTCGTCGTCGGCGACATCCTGGGGACCGGGATCTACGCGCTCGTCGGCGACGTTGCCGGCGAGGTCGGCGGCGCGGCGTGGCTGCCGTTCCTGATCGCCTTCCTGATCGCCACGGTCACGGCCTTCAGCTATCTCGAACTGGTCACCAAGTATCCGCAGGCCGCCGGCGCTGCGCTCTACGCGCACAAGGCGTTTGGCGTCCAGTTCGTCACGTTCATCGTGGCGTTCATCGTGATGTGCTCCGGCATCACCTCGGCGTCGACCGCGTCCCGCTTCTTCGCGGCCAACTTCTTCGTCGCCTTCGACTTCGACTGGGGCAAGGCCGGCGTCGTCATCGTCGCGCTGGTGTTCATGGCGCTGCTGGCGGTGGTCAACTTCCGCGGGGTGGGGGAGAGCGTCCGGCTCAACGTGGTGCTGACCATCGTCGAGATCAGCGGCTTGCTGCTGGTGATCTTCGTCGGGCTGTGGGCGTTCACCGGCGGCGGTGAGACGGTTGACTTTTCCCGCGTGATCGCCTTCGAGACGACGGAAGACAAGAACGTCTTCCTGGCGGTCACCACGGCCACGTCGCTGGCCTTCTTCGCGATGGTGGGCTTCGAGGACTCGGTGAACATGGCCGAGGAGACCAAGGACCCCGTGCGCACGTTCCCGAAAGTGCTGCTCACCGGTCTGGGCATCGCCGGGGTGGTCTACGTGATCGTCGCGGTCGTCGCCGTCGCCCTGGTGCCGGTCGGCGCCCTGGAAGCCAGCGACACCCCGCTGGTCGAGGTGGTCAAGCTGGGCGCCCCCGGCCTGCCGATCGAGACCATCCTGCCGTTCATCTCGATGTTCGCCGTCGCCAACACCGCCCTGATCAACATGCTGATGGCCAGTCGATTGATCTACGGCATGTCCCGGCAGCGGGTGTTGCCGCAGGCGCTGGGCGTCGTGCACCCGACCCGGCGCTCGCCGTGGGCCGCGATCATCTTCACGACGCTGATCGCGTTCGGGCTGATCTTCTACGTGACCGCGTTCGCCAACAGCAACGCGATCGCGATGCTGGGTGGCACCACCTCGCTGCTGCTGCTCGCGGTCTTCGCGATGGTCAACGTGGCGGTGCTGGTGCTGCGCCGCGACGTCCGGGCCGTCGGCGGGCACTTCACCACGCCCACCGCGCTGCCCGTCATCGGATTCATCTCCTCGCTGTACCTGGTCACTCCGCTGTCGGGGCGGCCCGCCCAGCAATACCTGCTCGCCGGGATCCTGATCGCGATCGGGGTGGGGCTGTTCTTCCTCACCATGGCGATCAACCGACAGCTCGGCATCCGTGAAGCGGGCATCGTCGACCCGACGAAACTCGGCGAGGCCCCGGATTAGCGGACGGTGGTCAGGCCGGCCTCGCGCAGCCGCTCCAGCCGCGTCGCCAGCCGCGCGGTGCGGTGGCTGTTGCCGCTGAGCACCACGTAGCGGTCGCCGAATCCCGCCAGCAGCGCGTCGTCGAGCCGGCGCACCGCCCCGGCCGGGTAGCGATACGCCAGCGCGGCATTCACCGCTTCGGTGTCCACCCCTTCCAGCGCGCCCTCGAGCGCATCCAACGAGTCGATGCCCAACTCGAGCAACAGCCCGGAGATCCAGCCGTAGTGGTCGGTGCGCGACCAGCCCGCGTCCGGGAACCTGTTGCCCAGATAGGTGGCCAGCACCGCGGTGGAAATCCTTGGCTCGCTGTCGGATTCGAGCTCGGGAGCCCGCTCCGAGACCGGCGCGGAGCGCAACCGGTCGCGGATCGCGGAGAACTCCCGGTCGGCGAGCTCGAGCAGCCCGGCGGCCAGCGTGAAGCGGCGGTCCAGGTCGGGGGCGTCCTCCTCGGGGATGGACCCCTTGTAGCGGATGTCGTGCTCGAACTCGGCCCACGCGTGCTGCAGGATGGTCCGCACCTGCACCGAGGCGGGTTGCTGTTCGCCCTCGGCGGCGATCAGCAGATGGCGACTCGAATACCCCCAGCGGCCGGTGCTCGCCGTGACCAGCCCCATGTCCCGGTCGTCGAGCACCCGCGACTCGTCGCCGAGGAGTTTGGCCACCGCGGTCACGTCGTCGCGCAGATACGTGATGACCCGCAACCCGATCTGGTCGGTGATCTCCGAGAGCGGATCGGTGTAGAGCACCCGGCCGTCGATGGTGCGCTCGGCCTTCGCGGCGAAGGAGGCGACCGACTTGGTGCGGGCGGTGACGCTCACATAGTTGATGCCGGCCTCATCGACCAGCGCGCGGACCTGCTCGAGATACCGCGCGGTGGATTCCTTGAGTGCCGGCCGACGCTCGGCGTAGGCCGCGATGGCGTCGTGCACGGCCGGGGAGGTCGACCGGCGCGGCGTCGGCTCCAGATCGTCGGGCAGCGTCGGCGTGACGATGTAGCCGGTGTCCCCGTCGCCGTAGACGGTGACTTCGTCGGGCCGGTGATGGGCGTACATCGCCACGTAGGCGCACAGCACCGCGTCGACCGGATCCTCGGCGCGGCGCAATTCGCTTTTGCGCTCGGCGGTTTCGACGCCGTCGCGCAGCTCCAACCACTCGTCGTGATCGACCACCCGCAGCAGCGGTTCCCGCCGCGCCAGATTCTCGATGTGGTCCATCAACAACAGCAGCTCGGCCCGTAGCTGCGCCACGGTGCGTCCGGGCTTGGCCTTGTACTTCAAGGTGCGGCCCAACCGGAACAACGCGATGGTCGCGGGATGCGGATACACCTCGATGGCGCGGCGGCTCGCGGTCGACCGCGGATCGATGTCGAGCCCCAGCTCTCGGGCCAACAGCGCGGCGCGCGGGGTCCCGGCGAACTCGGGCTTGCCGGTGTTGGCCGGGTGCGCGCCGGCCTGGAAACGGCCGAAGTCGGCATTGAGCTGCCGCTCGCAGTCCCGCTGCCCCGTCGGGTTCGCCACGATCAGCGGCGCGTCGATGGCCACCAGGCAGTCCCCGTCGACGTACGGCTGCACCGCGGCGAGGATGCTCGCGTCGTCCGAGGCCGCTCCGAGATGGGTCAGGCGACCGCTACCGCCGTCCACCACGGCCACCCCGGTGGGCTTGCGTTGCCCCCACGCCAGATCCAGACCGACGAAATACACCCGTCCACTTTGCCTCATCGAGGGCCCGCTCCGCCCCTGACCGGGCCCAAACGGCGGGCCGTAAGCTGTGTCTTCGTGAGCATTCCCAATGTCTTGGCCAACCGTTACGCCAGCGCTGAGATGACGGCGATCTGGTCGCCGGAGGCCAAGATCGTCGCCGAGCGGCGGCTGTGGCTCGCGGTGCTGCGCGCCCAGGCCGAACTCGGCATCCCGGTCCCCGACGGCGTCAGCGACGACTACGAGCGGGTCCTCGAGAACGTCGACCTGGCCTCCATCGCGGCGCGGGAACGCGTCACCCGCCACGACGTCAAGGCCCGCATCGAGGAGTTCAACGCCCTGGCCGGCCACGAGCACGTGCACAAGGGCATGACCAGCCGTGACCTCACCGAGAACGTCGAGCAACTGCAGACCCGCCGCGCCCTGGAACTGGTGTTCGCCCGCGGCGTCGCCGTGGTGGCGCGGCTGGCCGACCGGGCCGTGACACACCGCGACCTGGTGATGGCGGGCCGGTCGCACAACGTCGCCGCGCAGGCCACCACGCTGGGCAAGCGGTTCGCCTCGGCCGCCCAGGAGACCCTGCTGGCGCTGACCCGGGTGCGCGAGCTGCTGGACCGCTATCCGCTGCGCGGCATCAAGGGCCCGATGGGCACCGCCCAGGACATGCTCGACCTGTTCGACGGCGACGCGGCGCGGCTGGCCGAACTCGAATCCCGGGTGGCGTCGTTCCTGGGCTTCGCGCAGGTGCTCGACAGCGTCGGGCAGGTCTACCCGCGCTCGCTGGACCACGACGTGCTGTCCGCGCTGGTGCAACTGGGCGCCGGACCGTCGTCGTTCGCCCACACCGTGCGCCTGATGGCCGGTCACGAACTGGTCACCGAGGGCTTCGCGCCGGGGCAGGTGGGCTCCTCGGCGATGCCGCACAAGATGAACACCCGGTCCTGCGAGCGGGTCAACGGCCTGCAGGTGGTGCTGCGTGGCTACGCCTCGATGGCCGCGGAACTGGCCGGCGCCCAATGGAATGAAGGCGACGTGTTCTGCTCGGTGGTGCGTCGCGTAGCGTTGCCGGACGCGTTCTTCGCCATCGACGGGCAGATCGAGACGTTCCTCACCGTGCTCGACGAGTTCGGCGCCTACCCCGCCGTCATCCAACGTGAATTGGACCGCTACCTACCGTTTTTGGCGACCACCCGGATCCTCATCGCCGCGGTGCGCGCCGGCGTGGGACGCGAGAGCGCCCATGAGGTCATCAAGGAGCACGCCGTGGCCGTCGCGCTGGCGATGCGCGAGCAGGGCCGCGAGCCGGACCTGCTGGACCGCCTGGCGGCCGACCCCCGGCTGCCCCTGGACCGGGCGGCGCTCGACGCGACGCTGGCGGACAAGGCGGCCTTCACCGGGGCCGCCGGCGACCAGGTCGACGCCGTGGTGGCCGCCGTCGAGGAGCTGGTGCGTCGCTACCCCGAGGCGGCCAAGTACACCCCCGGCGCCATCTTGTAGATGCCAACGGGGATAAGGCTTCTCGGTGCTGCGTGACCTGCGCCCGCCGCCGGACGCCTTCGCGGCGGTGATGGCGGCCGGGATTGTCTCGATCGCGGCCGCCGAACATTCCCACCGTTGGATCAGTGCGGGGCTGGCGCTGTTCGCGGTACTCGCGCTGCCGGTCCTGATGGTCCTCGCGGCCACCGGCTGGGCTCGGGCGCCGTTGGACCTGACAGACATCGACGTGGTGCTGCGGCTGTTCACCTACGTCGCCGCCTGCGCGGTGATCGCCACCCGGTTCGGCGGCACCTGGGCGGTGTCGGTGTTGGCCGGCCTGGGGCTTTCGGCGTGGATGTCGCTGATGCCGGTGCTGCTGCGGCGGATGTGGCGCCTGGGATGGCCCGCCCTGCGGGACCGGGCGCGCGGCGCCTGGGAACTGGCCAGCGTGGCGTCGTCGGGGCTGGCGATCGTGTTCGCCGAGCTCGACATCGTCTTTCTCGCGGTGGCGTTCTGGGTGCTGGCGCTGGCGGTCTACCTCGTCATGACCACGCTCATCGTCCTGCGCGCCGCGCGGGAACGGCTGGACCGCAGCGGTTTCGAGCCGGACAGCTGGATCCTGATGGGCGGCCTGGCCATCGCCACGGTGGCCGGGGTACACATCCACGCGCTGTGGCCGAGTGCCGCCGTGCAGTACGCGACCGTGGTGACCTGGCTGGTGGCCACCCTGTGGATCCCCGCGCTGATGCTCCTCGGGGTGCGTGGGGCGCGGCGGCGGGTGCCGGTCCCCTCGGCGTGGTGGGCGATGGTGTTCCCGTTGGGCATGTACTCGTCGGCCACCTTTGCGTTGTGGCGTGAGGTCGGCTGGGGCTGGCTGCACCCGATGTCAGAGGCGTTCTTCTGGACGGCCCTGGCGGCCTGGTGCACGGTCGCCTTCCTCTGGGGATTTCGGCGTGTTCTGCCACGGTGACCGTGCGCGGTCACGCCGAAATAGCTGGATGGGGGCCCGGGTCAGCGCAGACCGGCGGACCGCAGCTCGAGTGCGGCCAGCCCGCGTAGCGCGATGGGGTCCTCGCGGCGCCACGCCCCGACCGGGTCCATGCTGACGGCGGTGAGTTTGCGCAGCGGTCGATTCGCCAGGGCCCGCAGCGCCAGCAGTTGCTCCCCGGCGGGGGTGGCGGCCAGGGTGATCGCGGTCCATTTGCGTCGGAAGAACCGGATCCGCAGGTAGAGCCACGGGCCGCCGACGGCCAGGATCGGGGTGGCCGCGACGGCCAACGCCAGCACCCACGCCAGCCACGACGCGGTGCTGTTGAGGTTGGCGCCGGCACCGGCCAGATCCAGGGCCGCCTCGCTGGCCGCGGTGAGCGGTTTGCTCAGCTGATCGCCGATCAGCGGGAACCCGTCGACGCTGTTGCCGGCCGAATCCAGGTTGCGCGAGATCCCGTTGGCCCCGCTTTCCACCTGCCGGCCCACCGCCGCGATCGACGAGACGGCGTCGTGGACCAGCAGGCCCACCAACACCCAGATCACGATCCACGTGCTGACCATCACATCGCTGAAAAACTGCGCCAGGAACCGGTGCGGCCGGGCCGCGTATGGAACGTACCGCGAACTCATGAGGTTGATCCCAGCACGTCGCGGGGCGCCGCGGGGGCGATGCGGCGAGCCGGACGGGATCGACGGCCACGCCGGGCGGCCCCGCTACGCTGAGCCGATGCGACCCTCCCTGTCCGACTATCAGCATCTGTCCAGCGGTAAGGTCCGCGAGCTCTACCGGATCGACGACGACACGCTGCTGTTCGTGGCCTCCGACCGGATCTCGGCCTACGACCACATCCTGGACTCCGAGATCCCGGACAAGGGCCGCATCCTTACCGCGATGAGCGTGTTCTTCTTCGACCTGATCGCCGCGCCCAACCACCTGGCCGGACCGCCGGACGATCCGCGGATCCCCGAGGAGGTGCTGGGCCGCGCGCTGGTGGTGCAGAAGCTGGAGATGCTGCCCGTCGAATGCGTCGCGCGCGGCTACCTGAGCGGCTCGGGCCTGCTGGACTATCAGCGCACCGGTGAGGTCTGCGGGATCCCGTTGCCCGCCGGTCTGGTCGAGGCCAGCAAGTTCGACGAGCCGATCTTCACCCCGGCCACCAAGGCCGAGATCGGCGACCACGACGAGAACGTCGACTACGCCGCGGTGGTCGAGGCGGTGGGTGCCGCGCGCGCCGAACAGTTGCGCTCCGAGACGCTACGGATCTACCGTGAGGCCGCCGAGCACGCGCTGGCCAAGGGCATCATCATCGCCGATACCAAATTCGAGTTCGGCGTCGACGCCGACGGGAAGCTGCGGCTGGCCGACGAGGTGTTCACCCCCGACTCGTCGCGGTACTGGCCGGCCGACGACTACCGGGTCGGGGTGGTGCAGCAGAGCTTCGACAAGCAGTTCGTCCGCAACTGGCTGACCTCGGCGGACTCCGGCTGGGACCGCCACGGCGATCAGCCGCCACCGCCGCTGCCCCCGCAGATCGTGACCGCCACGCGAGACCGTTACATCGAAGCCTACGAACGGATTTCGGGTCTGCGTTTCGCCGACTGGATCGGAGCCGGAGCATGAGCGCACCCATCGAACCGCCCGTCGCCAAGCGCGTCGAGACCCGCCGCGAGTTCCACGGCGACGTCTTCGTGGACCCCTACGAATGGCTACGCGACAAGGCCAACCCCGAGGTCATCTCCCACCTCGAGGCCGAGAACGCCTACACCGACGCGATGACCGATCACCTCGAACCGCTCGAGCAGCGGATCTTCGACGAGATCAAGGCGCGCACCAAGGAGACCGACCTGTCGGTGCCAACGCGGCGCGGCGACTACTGGTACTACGGGCGCAGTTTCGAGGGCAAGCAGTACGGGGTGCACTGCCGGTGCCCCGTGCGCGACCCCGAGGATTGGACCCCGCCGGAGTTCGACGAGCACACCGAGGTGCCCGGGGAACAGGTGCTGCTCGACGAGAACGTCGAAGCCGAGGGACACGAGTTCTTCGCCCTGGGCGCGGCGACCATCAGCCTCGACGGCGAGGTGCTCGCGTACTCGGTGGACGTCGTCGGCGACGAGCGGTACACGTTGCGGTTCAAGAACTTGCGCACCGGTCAGCTCTACGACGACGAGATCCTCGGTATCGCCGCCGGCGCGACGTGGGCGGCCGACAACGCGACGATCTACTACACCACCGTCGACGACGCCTGGCGCACCGACACCGTGTGGCGGCATCGCCTCGGCAGCGGATTGCCGTCCGAGAAGGTGTATCACGAGCCGGATGAACGCTTTTGGCTCGGCGTCGGCCGTACCCGCAGCGACGCGTACGTGATGATCGGCGCCGGCTCGGCGATCACCTCCGAGGTGTTCGTCGCCGACGCCCACGATCCGAAAGCGCGGTTCACCAGCGTGTTGCCGCGGCGCGAGGGCGTGGAGTACTCCGTGGAACACGCCGTGGTGGGCGGTGAGGATCGATTCCTGATCCTGCACAACGACGGTGCGGTCAACTTCACCTTGGTGGAGGCGCCGGTCAGCGATCCCACCGATCAGCGCACTCTGGTCCCGCACGACGACAGCGTCCGGCTCGAGGCGGTCGATGCGTTCGCGGGACACCTGGTGCTGAGCTACCGGCGGGCCGCGCTGCCGCGAATTCAGCTGTGGCCCATCACCGCCAACGGCCAGTACGCGCCGCCGGAGGAGGTCGCGTTCGAATCCGAACTGATGGCCTCCGGGTTGGGTGGCAACCCGAACTGGGACGCGCCGCGGCTGCGGATCGCGGCCACGTCGTTCGTGGTGCCGCTGCGGGTCTACGACCTGGACCTGCGGACCGGCGAGCGGATCCTGCTGCGCGAGCAGCCGGTGCTCGGCGAATACGACCCGGACGACTACGTGGAGCGGCGGGACTGGGCGGTGGCCGCCGACGGGGCGCGCGTCCCGGTGTCGCTGATCCACCGGAAGGGCATCGAGTTTCCCGCTCCCGCACTGCTGTACGGCTACGGCGCCTACGAATCCTGCGAGGACCCGCGGTTCTCGATCGCACGGTTGTCACTGCTGGACCGCGGGATGGTGTTCGCCGTGGCGCACGTGCGCGGCGGCGGCGAGCTCGGCCGGCTCTGGTACGAGCACGGCAAGCTGCTGGAGAAGAAGAACACCTTCACCGATTTCATCTCGGTGGCCGAGCATCTGGTGGACACCGGCATCACCCGACCGGAGAACCTGGTCGCGCTCGGCGGAAGTGCCGGCGGTCTGCTGATGGGCGCCGTGGCCAACATGGCGCCGCAGCTGTTCGCGGGCATCCTCGCGCAGGTACCGTTCGTGGACCCGTTGACCAGCATCCTGGACCCGACGCTGCCGCTCACCATCACCGAATGGGACGAGTGGGGAAACCCGTTGGACGACAGCGAGGTCTACGCCTACATGAAGTCCTACGCACCGTACGAGAACGTGGCCGCCGTCGACTACCCGGCGATCCTGGCGATGACCTCGCTGCACGACACCCGGGTGCTCTACGTCGAGCCGGCCAAGTGGGTGGCCGCGCTGCGCCACACCAAGACCGACGACCATCCGGTGCTGCTGAAGACCCAGATGAGCGCCGGGCACGGCGGGATCAGCGGCCGCTACGAACGCTGGAAGGAAGTGGCCTTCCAGTACGCGTGGTTGCTGACCGTCGCGGACCCGTCGGTGCAGTGACGCGGGCGTGTTAGCGTCGGGCCATGAGCCTCAACGATATTGCGCTGACCACCCTTGACGGTGGGTCGACGTCGCTGGCCGAGTACTCCGACCGGGCCGTGCTGGTGGTCAACGTCGCCTCCAAGTGCGGGCTGACGCCGCAGTACAGCGGGCTCGAGCAGCTGGCCCGCGACTACGGCGAGCGTGGCCTGACCGTGCTCGGCGTGCCGTGCAACCAGTTCATGGGTCAGGAGCCCGGCACGGCCGAGGAGATCCAGACGTTCTGTTCGACCACCTACGGCGTGACGTTCCCGTTGTTGGCCAAGACCGACGTCAACGGCCCGGACCGGCACCCGCTGTATGCCGAGCTGACCAAGGCCGCCGACGCCGACGGCCAGGCCGGCGACGTGCAATGGAACTTCGAGAAGTTCCTGATTGCCCCGGGCGGCACCGTCGTCAATCGGTTCCGGCCGCAGACAGCCCCCGACGCACCGGAGGTCATCGCGGCGATCGAGGCGAATCTGCCCGGCTGACCGGATCGCCATCTGGCGTCTGGGTTCGGTACATCCGCTGGTCATCTGCGGTTGCGACACTGGCCGCATGAGTGGGCAGTTGATCGTGTCGGTGTCGGGTATCAGCGCGCAGACGCTGCCCGCGGTGGATTCGTTCTGTGCGGAGCTCGACGGCCGCGGGGTGCCCGTGTCGCTGCTGGTGGCGCCGCGGCTCAAGGGCGGCTATCGGCTGGACGAGGACCCGGACACCGTGGACTGGATCGCGCAGCGCCGCCGGGACGGGGCGGCCGTCGTGCTGCACGGCTACGACGAGGCCGCCACCAAGCGTCGCCGCGCCGAGTTCGCGGTGCTGCCCGCGCACGAGGCGAACCTGCGCCTGATGGGCGCCGACCGGATAATGGACCATCTGGGGCTGCGGACGCGATTGTTCGCCGCGCCCGGGTGGGTGGTGTCCGACGGTGTGGTTAAGGTTCTGCCGCGCAACGGTTTCCGGCTGCTGGCGGGACCCGCCGGCATGACCGATCTGGTGCGGGGCTCCACGCAGAGCGCGCGGGTGCTCGGGATCGGTGCCGGGTTCGTGGCCGAGGCCTGGTGGTGCCGCACGCTGGTGCTCTCGGCCCAGCGGACCGCCCGCCGCGGCGGGATCGTGCGGCTGGCGGTGTCGGCGCGGCAGCTGCGCAAGTCCGGGCCGCTGCAGGCCGCGCTGGACGTCGTCGACTTGGCGTTGCTGCATGGTTGCGTGCCCACCGTGTATCGGTGGCGGCCGCGCACGCTGGTGGCCGACGCGGCGTAGCCTCGGCGCCCAGATGGACGGATTGCCACAGAACCGCTCGCGCAAAGTGACCCAAGGGTGAGGGCGGGCGTGGGTTAGCGTGTCGGGATGGACGCGGACGTCATCGTGGTCGGGGCCGGGCTGGCCGGCTTGGTCGCCACCTGCGAGCTCGCCGAGCGCAGCAAGCGGGTCCTGGTGGTCGACCAGGAGAACAGCGCCAATCTCGGCGGGCAGGCGTTCTGGTCCTTCGGCGGGTTGTTCCTGGTCGACAGCCCTGAACAACGCCGGCTCGGGATCCGCGACAGTCACGAACTCGCCGTGCAGGATTGGCTGGGCACCGCGGGTTTCGACCGTCCGGAGGACCACTGGCCGCGGCAGTGGGCGCACGCCTACGTCGACTTCGCGGCCGGGGAGAAACGTTCCTGGCTGCGGGACCGGGGTCTGCGCATCTTCCCGATGGTCAACTGGGCCGAGCGGGGCGGGTATGACGCTCGCGGGCACGGCAATTCGGTGCCCCGCTTCCACATCGCGTGGGGGACCGGGCCCGCGCTGGTGGAGATCTTCGCCCGTCGTGTCCGCGAGCACCCGCGGGTGCGGTTCGCACATCGCCATCAGGTCGACGAGCTGATCCTGCACGACGGTGCCGTGACCGGCGTCCGCGGCACCGTGCTGGAGCCGTCCGCGGCGGCGCGCGGGGTGGCGTCGTCGCGAAAGGCGGTCGGCGAGTTCGAATTCGGCGCGTCGTCGGTGATCGTCACCAGCGGCGGTATCGGCGGCAACCCCGACCTGGTCCGAAAGAACTGGCCGGCGCGGATGGGGCGGGTGCCCGAACAGTTGCTCGCCGGGGTACCTGCCCACGTCGACGGCCGGATGATCGGCATCACCGAGGCCGCCGGCGGGCGCGTCATCAACCGCGACCGGATGTGGCATTACACCGAGGGCATCACCAACTACGACCCGATCTGGCCCGACCACGGGATCCGTATCCTGCCCGGGCCGTCGTCGCTGTGGCTGGACGCCAACGGTCGTCGGCTGCCCGGCCCGCTGTATCCCGGGTTCGACACCCTGGGCACGTTGGAGTACATCGCGCGCTCGGGGCATGACTACACCTGGTTCATCCTCAATGCCCGCATCATCGAGAAGGAGTTCGGCCTGTCCGGCCAGGAACAGAACCCCGACCTCACCGGTCGCAGCGTGCGGCAGGTGCTTTCGCGGGTGCGTCCCGGCGCGCCGGGGCCGGTGCAGGCATTCGTGGACCGCGGGGTGGACTTCGTGCAGGCGGGCACCCTGCCCGAGTTGGTGGCCGCGATGAACGCCCTGCCCGACGTGACGGCGCTCGACTACGCGACGGTGGAGGCCGAGGTGACCGCCCGCGACCGCGAGGTGGTGAACGCCTACAGCAAGGACGGCCAGATCACGGCGATCCGCGGCGCGCGGGCCTATCTACCGGACCGGCTGGCGCGAGTGGTGGCTCCGCACCGGCTGACCGACCCCAAGGCCGGCCCGATGATCGCCGTGAAACTGCACATCCTGACGCGAAAGACCCTGGGCGGGCTGGAGACCGATCTGCAATCGCGGGTGCTGACCGCCGACGGCACCCCGTTGCCGGGGCTGTACGCCGCCGGCGAGGTGGCCGGCTTCGGCGGCGGCGGGGTGCACGGCTACCGCGCCCTGGAGGGCACCTTCCTGGGGGGCTGCATCTTCTCGGGACGGGCCGCCGGGCGCGCCGCGGGTTGAGCGCTCAAGTCGGTCGCCGAGATCGACGAAATACCGGAAGCCACTCGCACAAAGTGGCCCAAAGGGGAGTTTGGGCGAGAGGGGGTCAGAAGGTGATGCGGAGGTGCTCCCAGCCGCGCACGGTCGAGGTGGGTGCCAAGCGCGCGGTGTCGTAGTCGATGCCCCATTCCGGCCAGCGGTTGAGCAGTTCGTCCAGGGCGACGCGACCCTCGAGTCGGGCGAGGTTGGCGCCCAGGCAGTAATGCAGCCCCTTGCCGAAGGTCAGATGGCTGATGTTGCCGCGGTTGATGTTGTAGGTGTCCGGGTCGGGGAAGCGCCGCGGGTCGCGGTTGGCGGCCCCGAACAGCAGCAGCATGGCGCTGCCGGCGGGCACCGTGGTGCCGTAGCAGTCGAAATCGCGGGCCATGTACCGGGCCACGTGCGGTCCGGTGGGTTCGAACCGCAGCGTCTCGTCGATGGTGGCGCCCAGCAGGCTGCGATCTTCGGCGACCCGGCGGCGTTGCTCGGGATGCTCGGCGAGCACCTTGGCCAGCCAGCCGATCAGCCGGCCGGTGGTCTCGTTGCCGGCGCCGGCCACCACCTGGGTGTAGTGCAGCACCTCCTTGCGGTGCAGCTTGCGGTGCTCGCCGTGCTCGTCGGTGAACTCGACATTGAGCAGCGCTGTCATCAGGTCGTCGGAGGGATTCTTGGACCGCCACTCGACGTAGTCGGCGTAGATCCGGCCGTCGGCGATCCGGTCGGCGCGGGCCACCTTCATCGGCGCGCCGGGCTTGGTCCGCAGGTTGGCGTCGTTGGCGTCGCGCACCGAAACCTGTTCGGATTCCGGAATTCCCAACAGCATGCCGATCACCCGCATCGGCATCATCGCCGCCAACTCCGCGATGATGTCGAACCCGTCGGACCCGACGTGCGGATCCAGGCAGCGGACGCAGTACTGCCGGATCTGATCCTCGATGGCCGCCATCCGACGCGGGGTGAACACCCGCGACATCAACCCGCGCAGCATGGTGTGGATGGGCGGATCCTCGAACATCATCACGCCCTTGGGCATGTCGAAGTCCGACTGGATGAGCTCGAGGATGTCGCTGCGGGAATTGGAAAACGTCTCCCAGTTCGCCAGCGCCTGGTCCACGTCGGAATGCCTTGACAGCGCCCAGAAGTCGTAGCGGTCGTTGTAGTAGATCGGCGCCTCGTCGCGCAGCCGCGCGTACACCGGGTACGGGTCGGCGACAATGCCGACGTCGTAGGGGTCGTAGTACACCGCGGCGTCGGTGGCCGTCTCCGTGCTCATCTGCATTCTCCGTTCCCCACCGCCGTGCTGAGCGATCGCTCAAACAATAGTGCGGAGCGCGACGCGATCAGAGGGAAACGGCGCCTTCTTCCGGCAGCACCCGAAAGTCGGTGTCGGTCATCTCGGTCAGGCGCCCGTAGTAGATGCCGCGGGCCTGCGGGGCGACGATGCCCTGGTGGATCGGCACCGCGTGGGTCGGCGCGACGGCCCGCAGGAAGTCGACCGCCTCGGAGATCTTCATCCAGGGCGCCGCGGCCGGGGTCGCGAGCACGTGGACGGGTTCGTCGGGCACGAACAGGGCGTCACCGGGGTGCATCAGCCGGGCCGCATGCTCGTCGTCGCCGACCAGGTAGGAGATGTTGTCGATGTCGGGCAGCTCCGGATGGATCACCGCGTGCCGCCCGCCCGCGCCGCGGATGCGCAGCCCGCCGACGTTCAATTCGTCGCCGACGTGCACCGCCTTCCAGTCGCCGCCGAGCTGGGCGGCGGTCTGCGGATCCGCATACAACGCGGCCTGCGGGTTGGCCGCCACCAGCGCCGGCAGGCGCTGCGGATCGGCGTGGTCGGGGTGCTGATGGGTGATCAGGATGGCCGACAGCCCGGTGATGCCCTCGAAGCCGTGGGAGAACACGCCCGGGTCGAACAGGATGCTTGTCGTCGTCGATCCGGCGCCGGTGCGATCGGCGCCGGGAAAGTTCGCGAGAAGGCAGGAATGCCCGAAGTGCGTCAGTTCCATGCTTACGATTGTGCAGCGCGGTGCCGAACCGGGGAGGGTGAGTGCTTCGAGTGATCCTGGCGGGTGTGCTGGTCGGGGTCGCCGCGGTGGCTGTTCCGCCCGCCGCCGCCGCTCCACAGACCTGCCCCCCGGTGTGTGACGAGATTCCCGACACGGCCTGGCCCGAGCCCTGGTCGATCCCGATGAACGGCCGCTACCACTGGCCGCGACTGGCCCCGCTGGCCCGGCCCGTGACGGACAGCACGTTCAAGTTTGAGGAGCTGTGCCGGAGCCCGCGCTCACCCGACGACCCGCGGGACTACGCGGTGGCCGCCAAGGCCGTCGTCGCGCACCCGGCGGGGCAGTGGCAACTGCAGGCGCAGGTGTTGCACTGGCGGGGTGAGACCTGGCACGGCGGCGAACTGGCAAACCAGGTGTTCAGCGCGGCGGTGGCGGCGCTGCAGGGCTGCCAGGCCGGTGCCCCGGAGTTCTCCCCGTCGATCACCACCGCGGCGATCGACCGGGTGGCCGCGGTGATCAGCGGTCCGCAGGTGGTGCGCCAGTACCTGGTGGTCAACCCCGCCAACAGTTCGATCGCCGAGCTGGTGCTGTGGAACACGCCGGGAGCGGACGGCGCGCCGCCGGTGCGCTGGCCGCTGGTTCCCGACGCCCGGGTGCTCGAGGCCATCGACGCCCCGCTGTGCGCGGCCTACCTGGGCTCGTGTGGGTAGAGTTGAACCGTTCTCAGCTCGGAAGCTGGAGCCAGCGAGCAGCTGAACCAACCTCAATGATCAAGGAGTCGCGCGTGGCCCGGGTGGTTGTGCACGTGATGCCCAAGGCCGAGATCCTCGACCCGCAGGGCCAGGCGATTGTCGGTGCGCTCGGTCGGCTCGGCCATGCCGGGGTGACGGACGTACGGCAGGGCAAGCGCTTCGAGCTCGAGGTCGACGACAGCGTCGACGACGACACGCTGGCCCAGATCGCCGAGTCGCTGCTGGCCAACACCGTGATCGAGGACTGGACGATCAGCCGGGAGCCCTCATGACCGCGCGGATCGGGGTCATCACCTTCCCCGGCACGCTCGACGACGTCGACGCCGCGCGGGCCGTGCGGGCGGTCGGCGCCGAGTCGGTGAGCCTGTGGCACGCCGACGCCGACCTCAAGGGGGTCGACGCGGTGATCGTTCCCGGCGGCTTCTCCTACGGCGACTACCTGCGCGCCGGCGCCATCGCGCGATTCGCGCCCGTGCTCGGCGAGGTGGTCAAGGCCGCCGAGAACGGTCTGCCGGTCCTGGGCATCTGCAACGGCTTTCAGGTGTTGTGCGAGGCCGGCCTGCTGCCCGGCGCGCTGACCCGCAACGTCGGGCTGCACTTCATCTGCCGCGACGTGTGGCTGCGGGTGGACTCGACGACCACCGCCTGGAGCACCCGGTACGAGCCGGGCGCGGAGATCCTGGTGCCGTTGAAGTCCGGTGAGGGCCGCTACGTGGCCAGCGACGCCGTGCTCGACGAGCTCGAGGGCGAGGGCCGCGTGGTGTTCCGCTACGTGGAGAATCTCAACGGCTCGCAGCGCGACATCGCCGGGATCTCCTCGGCCAACGGCCGGGTGGTCGGGCTGATGCCGCACCCCGAGCACGCCACCGAGGCGCTGACCGGCCCGTCGGACGACGGGCTCGGCATCTTCTACTCGGCGCTGGACTCGGTGCTGGCCGCTACGGGCTGAGCGCGACCGAGGCCTCGGCGGTGTAGCAGAAGAACGTCATGGTCTCCTGCAGGTAGAGCTGCACCGTCTCGGTGTCGTGGGACAGGTAGCCGATGGACACGTCGGTGCCCAGCTGTAGATCGAAATCGCCGCCGCGCGTTGACAAAACGAATGCGCCGTCGATGGCGGGCGCCCAGATGATGTCGCCGTCGACCAGCCGGCTGAGGTGCTCCCGCACCGGATAGCCCCCGACGGTGGTCTCGCTGACCAGCGTGTAGTTGTCCGCCGACAGCAGCACCGAATACGGGCCGTCGACGCCGGCCAGCCGCAGTTCGGTGAGCGCCTGCGCGATCACGTCGGGCATGTCCCGCGGATCGGCGGGCAGCGCCAAGGCCGGGTTGGAACTGCCGTTTCGGATCCCGGTGATCGACGCCGCTTCGTAGCCTTCGAAGATCGCCCGGTCCTCGACGAACGCCAACTTCTTGGCGGCGTCCTTCACCGGATCCCAATCGGAGTCCTGCGAACCCCGCTCGACGTCGTCGATGTCGATGCGCCGCAGCGTGAACGGCACCCGCAACCGCACCAGCGGCCGTGCCTCCCGCAGGTGCGCCTGCACCCCGTCGGCCGGCGCGGTGACGTCCAGCAGGTGTCCGGTGCTGATCGCGGCGGCCGTCGGTCCGCCTGGCCCGCTGACGTCGACGACGCGGCGCCCTGCGACGTTGCGCTTGAAGGTGCGGGTGGCCTCCAATTCGATTTCGGCCCAGGCGGCGTCGGTGACCGGTGCCAGTTCGCGGTAGAGGTTGTTCATCGAGGTTGTCCTTTCAGGCTGCCGATCGCGAGTGTGCCGTGGTAATGGGGTGCCGGATCGGTGACGTCCTGCGCCGCAGGCACTTCCGCTGCGGCGCCGGAGCCCGGCAGGGGCGGCGGATCTTCGAGGAAGTCCGCGCTGGGAACGAAGAACAGGCCACCGGTCTCGGCGATGGAGAACTCCAGGATCCGGTCGGTGTTCCCCGGCGGGTCACCGATGAACATGTTGCGGAGCATCCGCTCGGTGACGTCCGGGTCGGCGGCGTAGGCGATGTAGTAGGTGCCCGACCTGCCGTCACCCAGCGTGCCGAACGGCATGTTGGCCCGCACGATCTGCAGTTCGTTGCCGTCCTCGTCGTGCACGGTGTTCACCGCGACATGGGAATTGGCCGGCTTGACCGCGTCGTCGAGTTCGATGTCGTCGAGCTTGGTGCGGCCGATGATCAGCTCTTGTTCGGTGGCGCTCAACGCATTCCAGCCCACCATGTCGTGGATGTAGCGCTGCACGTGCACATAGCTGGACCCGTGAAAGACGGGGTCTTCCCCGCTGTCCGGGCTGATCAGGGCCGCGGCCACCGCGTCCGCGCCGTCGGGATTCTCGGTGCCGTCGACGAATCCGAGCAGGTCGCGCATCTCGAAGAACCGGAAGCCGTGGACCTCGTCGACCACGGTCACTGCGCCGGACATCGCCGCCAGAACCCGGCCGCCGACTTCGTAGCACACGTCCATCGACTCGCCGCGGATGTGGAACAACAGGTCGCCGGGGGTCGATGGGGCCTGATGAGTGCCGCCGTCGAGCGCGATGAACGGATGCAGCTTGTTCGGGCGCGGTCCGTCGAACAGCCGGTCCCAGGCGGCCGAGCCGATCCCGATGACCAGGTTCAGATTCGACGACGGCACTCGAAATCCGATGGCCGGAGCCAAACCCAGGATCTCCCCGAGCGCCCCGTAGACCTGAGCCGCGGCCTCGGCGCCGTCGTTGATGGTGGCGACCAGAAAGATCGCGGCGGGGGTGAGGGGAGTGAGGATGGGTTGCGGTCGAGGGTTGGCCACGGGTTGACCCTAGCGTCACGACGGACGCCACGAGGTACGAGTGGCGCCAGAAGTGGCCGAATCAGGACCGGTGGTCGTCGCGCCGGCGGGCAGCGGCGAAGATGGACTCATGTCCGCGAGTGCCGAAGGTCTCTGTGATTTCATCGACGCGTCGCCGTCGCCGTTCCATGTCTGCGTCACTGTTGCGCAGCGACTGACCGCCGCCGGGTACACCGAACTGGCCGAGGCCGACGCCTGGCCCGCGGCAGGCCGGTTCTTCACCGTGCGCGCCGGTTCGCTGGTGGCGTGGGACAGCACCGGCGCCCCCGACCGTCCGTTCCGGGTGATCGGCGGCCACACCGACAGCCCGAACCTGCGGGTCAAGCAGAACCCGGACCGCGTGGTGGCGGGCTGGCGGGTAGTCGCGCTGCAGCCGTACGGCGGCGTATGGCTGAACTCGTGGCTGGATCGCGACCTGGGGATCAGCGGTCGGCTATCGGTGCGCACCGCCGCCGGCATCGAGCATCCGCTGGTGCGCCTCGACGAACCGGTGCTGCGGGTGCCGCAGCTGGCCATCCACCTCGCCGAGGACCGCGCCGCGCTGAAGCTGGACCCGCAGCGCCACGTCAACGGTGTCTGGGCGCTCGGCGATGCCCCGGCCTCATTCGTCGACTTCGTCGCCGAGCGGGCCGGCGTCGCGCCGGGGGACGTCCTGGGATTCGACCTGATGACCCATGACCTGACCCCGGCGGTGGTGTGGGGCGCCGACGCGGAGTTCGTCAGCGCCGCGCGGCTGGACAACCAGGCCACCTGCTACGCCGGGCTGGAGGCATTGCTGGACGTTGGCGCCGATGGGGCCACCCCCGGCTCGCACATCCCGGTGCTGGCGCTGTTCGACCACGAGGAGGTGGGTTCGACGTCCGATCACGGCGCCCAATCCGAGCTGCTGGTCACCGTCTTGGAGCGGATCGTGCTCGCGGCCGGTGGCGGGCGGGAGGACTTCCTGCGGCGCACGGCGGGTTCGATGGTCGCCTCCGGCGACATGGCGCACGCGACGCACCCCAACTATCCCGACCGCCACGAGCCGGGGCATTCCATTGCCGTCAACGCCGGCCCGGTGCTGAAGGTACAGCCGAACCTGCGTTACGCCACCGATGGCCGCACGGCGGCCGCCTTCGAACTGGCGTGTCGGCAGGCCGGGGTTCGGTTGCAGCGCTATGAGCATCGCGCCGACCTGCCCTGCGGGTCGACGGTCGGCCCCATGACCGCTGCCCGCACCGGCATCCCTACCGTCGATGTCGGTGCGGCGCAGCTGGCCATGCACTCGGCCCGGGAGTTGATGGGCGCCGCGGACGTCGCCGCGTACGCCGCCGCGCTGCGGGCCTTCCTGGTACCGGGCTGACCTACCCGCCCGGGGTTACTGTCCGGGGGCGGGCGCCGGCTCCTGCGCGGGGCTTTCCGCGGGGGCGCCCTCCACCACGACGGCCTCTTCCTGGCCCTCGGTCCAGGTGACGGTGCCGTTCTGGAACGTCGTCTGCTTCTGGCCCTCGGCGTTGGTGGTCTCGTCGCTGGTCGGGTAGCCGAGGTCGCCCTGCGAACCGCCCAGTTCGTTCCACTTGTCCCGGATCTTGCCCCAGACCACGAAGGAGCCGGCCTCCGAGCTGATGATCACGCCGTCATCGAACTGCTGGTAGACCCCGCCGTCGGTGTTGGTCTGCTGCTCGCCGGTCGGCGCGCCGAGCGACTCCTGCGCGGTGGCGTCGAGGGTCTGCCACTTCTCCAGGATCGCGCCGGAGACGACGTATTCGGTGCCGTCGGCGCCGGGGATGGTGGTACCGGTTTCGGTGGCTTCCGCCTCCGTGGTGGTGGTGGTCTCTTCGGTGACCTCGGCGGCGGTGGTCGTGGTGGTGGCCGCGGTGTCGTCGGCGTCCTCGCTGGCACAAGCGGCGCCTACCAGGGCAAATCCCAGGGAAAGGGCCGAGACTGCCGCTACCTTCTTGGTCGTGTTTCGCATGCGAATCCCTTCAAAATGTTACGAGCTGTTCACATTGGGGGTCCCCTGAATCGTGTCAGCTAAACAACTGGCGCGGGCCGGTTTGCCGACAACGCGACGACAAAAGTGCGGATCCGGGGCGGCCGAACCGGTCCCGAATATCTGCCTCCGACGGCGGCCGCCGCTAGAGTCGGGCCATGGCGATCGGCATCGAGATGATCACTTTCGACACCCTCGACCCCGATCGGCTGGCCCGCTGGTGGGCCGAGGCTCTCGACAGCACGGTCGAACCGGTGATGCCCGGCGAGTTCGTCATGGTGGTGCCGGCGTCCGGGCCGCGGCTGGGCTTTCAGCGGGTCGATGATCCGACGCCCGGAAAGAACCGCGTGCACGTCGACCTCGCTACCGGCGACGACCTGGAAAGTCAGGTCTCCCGGCTGGTGGCCCTGGGCGCGGTCGAGACGGGCCGGCACAACTTCGGCGACGAATTCAACTGGGTGGTGTTCGCCGATCCCGACGGGAATGCGTTCTGCCTGGCCGCGGGCTGAACCCGGGCGGCAGGCCCGCCTCGCCACGGCTTACTAGACTGTGGCCGTGAAGACCGGTCTCAGCTCTGAAGTCCCCGCCGTCGATACCGTCGAGCTGGCCGCGGCCACCCCAGATCAACCGCAGCCGTTCCGCGAGCTAGGGCTCAAGGACGACGAGTACGAGCGCATCCGAGAGATCCTGGGCCGGCGCCCCACCGACGCCGAGTTGGCCATGTACTCGGTGATGTGGAGCGAACACTGCTCCTACAAGTCCTCCAAGGTGCATCTGCGCTACTTCGGTGAGACCACCACCGACGAGATGCGGGCCGGGATGCTCGCGGGCATCGGCGAGAACGCCGGCGTCGTCGACATCGGCGACGGGTGGGCCGTCACCTTCAAGGTCGAGTCCCACAACCACCCGTCCTATGTGGAGCCCTACCAGGGCGCGGCCACCGGCGTGGGCGGCATCGTCCGCGACATCATGGCGATGGGCGCGCGACCGGTCGCGGTGATGGATCAGCTGCGCTTCGGCGCGGCCGACGCCCCTGACACCCGCCGCGTGGTCGACGGCGTGGTCCGCGGCATCGGCGGCTACGGCAACTCGCTGGGTCTGCCGAACATCGGCGGCGAAACCGTCTTCGACGCGTCCTACGCCGGCAACCCACTGGTCAACGCGCTGTGTGTCGGCGTGCTGCGCAAGGAGGACCTGCACCTGGCCTTCGCCTCGGGCACCGGCAACAAGATCATCTTGTTCGGCGCGCGCACGGGGCTCGACGGCATCGGCGGAGTTTCGGTGCTGGCCTCGGAGACCTTCTCGGGCGATGAATCCGGGTCGGGACGGAAGAAACTGCCCGCGGTGCAGGTGGGCGACCCCTTCATGGAGAAGGTGCTCATCGAGTGCTGCCTGGAGCTGTACGCCGCCGGTCTGGTGGTGGGCATCCAGGACCTGGGTGGTGCCGGATTGTCTTGCGCCACCTCCGAATTGGCCTCCGCCGGGGACGGTGGCATGGCCATCGAACTGGAGAAGGTGCCGCTGCGCGCGGCCAACATGACCCCGGCCGAGGTGCTGTCCAGCGAGTCGCAGGAACGCATGTGCGCCGTGGTGGCCCCGGAGAACGTCGAGGCGTTCATGGCAGTCTGCCGCAAATGGGAGGTGCTGGCGACCGTCATCGGTGAGGTGACCGACGGCGACCGTCTGCACATCACCTGGCACGGGCAGACCGTGGTGGACGTGCCGCCGCGGACCGTCGCCCACGAGGGCCCGGTGTACGAGCGTCCGGTCCAGCGCCCGGAGAGCCAGGATGCGCTGGTCGCCGACAGCTCCAAGAACCTGCCCCGGCCGCAGACCGGCGCCGAACTCCGCGCGACGCTGCTGCAGCTGCTGGGCAGCCCGCACCTGTGCAGCCGGGCGTTCATCACCGAGCAGTACGACCGCTACGTCCGCGGCAACACGGTGCTCGCCGAGCACGCCGACGGCGGCGTGTTGCGGATCGACGAGGAGACCGGGCGCGGCGTCGCCATCTCCACCGACGCCTCGGGCCGCTACACCCAACTGGACCCTTACACCGGAGCGCAGCTCGCGTTGGCCGAGGCCTACCGCAACGTCGCGGTCACCGGTGCCACCCCGGTCGCCGTCACCAACTGCCTCAACTTCGGGTCGCCGGAGGACCCCGGCGTCATGTGGCAGTTCTCCCAGGCGGTGCGCGGCCTCGCCGATGGCTGTGCGGCCCTGGGTATCCCGGTGACCGGCGGCAACGTCAGCTTCTACAACCAGACCGGCGCGACGCCCATCCTGCCCACCCCCGTGGTCGGCGTGCTCGGAGTCATCGACGACGTCACGCGGCGCATCCCCACCGGTTTCGGCACCGAGCCGGGCGAGACGCTGTTCCTGCTGGGCGACACCCACGACGAGTTCGACGGCTCGATCTGGGCGCAGGTGACCGCCGATCACCTCGGCGGCGTTCCGCCGCGGGTCGACCTGGCACGCGAGCAACTGCTGGCCGAGGTGCTGACGGCGGCCTCCCGGGACGGACTGGTCTCGGCGGCTCACGACCTGTCCGAGGGCGGTCTGATCCAGGCGGTGGTGGAATCCGCGCTGGCCGGCGAAACCGGTTGCCGCATCCTGCTTCCCGAGGACGCCGACCCCTTTGTGCTGCTGTTCTCCGAGTCGTCCGGACGGGTGCTGGTGGCGGTGCCCCGTACCGAGGAGAGCCGGTTCCGCGCAATGTGCGAGGCGCGCGGACTGCCCGCGGTCCGGATCGGTGTGGTGGACACCGGCGTCCCCGGCGAGGAGGCCGCGGTCGAAGTCCAGGGCCAGTTCACCGTCCCGCTGACCGAATTGAGGTCGACGTGGGAGGGCGTACTCCCGAAGTTGTTCGGATGACCGTGGCGTAATGACCCGCCCTGTCGAGCACAACGGCCCCCGCTCGTTGGTGCTGTGGGCCTGGGGGCTGCTGCGGCTCGACTTCACCGGCATTGCGATCGGCACCCTGTTCTTCTGTTTGTCGCTGACGCCGTCGCTACTGCCGCGCAGCTGGCAGTTCGCCGGGCTGATCGGCGGCATGAACGCCGCGCTCGGCTACGGCCTCGGCGTGCTTCTGGGTAAAGGGTTGTGCCGCTTCGTGTTACGCGGTCGTACCTGGTGGCCGCCGTCGTCGCGCGCGCAGACCGCGTTGAAGGTCGTGACGGTGGGCGTCGCGATCGCCGCGTCGGTGCTCATGGTGGTGCCGGCAGCCGGGTGGCAGCGCCAGGTGTCCGAGTTGATGGGTATCGAAGGCCCGGGCGTGCTCGGTTACACGCGCACCCTGGTGGTCGCAGCGGCGGTTGCGATCGTGCTGGTCGCCGTCGCCCGGGTGCTGCTGGACCTCACCAAACTGGTTGCGCGGATGCTGATCCGGCGATGGCGGCTCAATGGTGAAGTGGCGCAGTTCATCGGGACCGCGGTGGTGGTGATCCTGCTCGTCACGCTGATCAACGGTGTCCTGCTGCGCGGCTTCCTCGCCGGGGCCAGCCGGGTGTTCCAGCCGCAGAACACCGCCACCCGCGACGGCGTCGAGCAGCCGTCGGAACCGCAGAAGTCCGGCAGCCCAGCGTCTTTCGCGTCCTGGGATTCCCTGGGCTATCAGGGACGCAACTTCGTGGCCGGCGGGCCGGACGCGGCCGAGCTGACCCGGATCAACGGTGCCGCGGCCAAGGAGCCCATCCGGGTCTACGTCGGTCTGCAGACCGCCGACACCGACGAGGCCCGGCTGGCGGTGTTGCTCAGCGAGTTGCACCGCACCGACGCATTCGAACGCGAGGCCCTGGTGATCGTCCCCACCACCGGGACCGGCTGGGTCAATCCCGTTGCGGCGCGGGCCGTGGAGCTGATGTACAACGGCGACACCGCCATCGTGGCGCTGCAGTACTCGTATCTCCCCAGCTGGATCTCCTTCCTCGGTGATCAGCACACGTCGATGCGGTCGGGCCAGATGCTCATCGGTGCCGTGCACGACCGCTGGGCCAAGGTGCCCGAATCGCAGCGGCCCAAGTTGATGCTGTACGGCGAGAGCCTGGGCTCGATGGCGGGGCAGAGCGCCTTCGGGTATCTACCCGACATCGCGCTGATGGGCTTCGATTCGGTGCTGTGGGTCGGGCCGCCGCAGGCCAGCCCGCTGTGGCGGGCGCTGATCGAGCGTCGCGACCCCCACACCACGGAGGTCGCGCCGCGCTACGACAACGGGCGCACGGTCCGGTTCTCCCAGGGCGGCGACCCCGCCCAGGTGGCCCGCGACACCGCCGGCCCGTGGGATGACACCAAGGTGCTGTTCCTGCAGCATGCCTCGGACCCGATCGTGTGGTGGTCGCCGGATCTGCTGCTCTCCCGCCCGGACTGGCTGGTCGAACCGCGCGGGCAGGACCGCACCGCGGCCATGCGGTGGTACCCGTTTGTGACGTTCTCCCAGGTGGGCGCCGATATGCTGAACGCCTCGGAGATGCCGGCCGGGCACGGCCACAACTACGACAACGTCATTCTGGACGGCTGGGTGGCCGTCGCGGCGCCGCCGGACTGGACCGCGGCGGACACCGAGCGGATTCGCGGCGCGATGGAGCAGACGGTCGGCGTGGACGACTCGGAGTCCTCCTGGACGGGCTAGCGGTGCCGACGGTCACGGGTTGATGGTGTATTCGCCCACCTGCCGGCCCCACACGTGGTCGACGAGTAGTGGGCTGCCCAGCTCGAGGTGGTTGTAGGGCGCGATGCTGGCGCCGGTGTCCATCACCAGGGTGGGCGCCGGCCACAGCTCGCGGGTGATCGACTGCCAGCAGCCGGGCCGGCCACCGGGCCCGCCCTTGGCGTTGATCCGCGGCAGGTTGTCGGGATAGATGTAGGGCGGTTCGGCTCCGGTCACGCCGCCGCCGCTGGAACTGTTCAGCGAATAGCCGTTGCCGCCGAGCGCGCCCGCGACCCGCGGCGCGACCTGCGCGTAGTTGCGCAGCGTGCACAACAGCGACGGGCTGTGCTCGTCGAGGACCCGGGCGGTCGGCACCAGATCGCGGGCGCCGGCCACCAGGTAGGGGCCGGCGGGCTCGAACACCTCGGTGGCGGTCTGGCCGAATCCCACCGCACCCAGCAGCGCCGCGGTCAGCGCGTCCCGCTGCCTGTTCACCGTCGCGGCCGTGGTCGCCGTGGCGTCCAGGGCGGCCCATAGGTCCGGTGCGGCCGCGGTGTAGACGTCGGCGAGATCGGCAAGCCGGGCGGTGTCGTGACGTAATCGGGGCAGCCGGGGATTGACGTTGTCGAGGATGGTGGTGCCGTCGACAAGCGCGGCGCCGAACCGGCTGCCCAGCCCGGTCACGCCCTCGGCGAGGGCGGACAGTGTCGCGTTCAGGCGCACCGGGTCCACCTGCTCCGAGATCGCCATGATGGTCTCGAACAAAGTGTTGAATTCCGTGCTGACGGACTCGACGCGGATCGGTTGGTCCAGCGGAAGGCGTTGAGCGGTAGGTGTTTCCGGGGACGTCAGCGCCACGTACTTGTTGCCGAACACGGTGGTGGCGGTGATGTCGGCGACGACGTTGCCCGGCAGCATCGCGGCGTAACGCGGCTCGAGGTCCAGCACCAGCTCGGCCTCGGTGGCCCCGTCCGCGGGCACCGCTTGTACGGCGCCGACCCGGCCGATCCGCACCCCGTTGAACGTCACCTTGGCGCCCGGATCGAGACCCAGCCCGGAGCGGTCGGCCTGCAGCGTCAGCCGGCTCGTCGAGGTGAACGCGCCGCGGAACTGGCCGTAGCCCGCCGCGGCCACCAGCAGTACCAGCACTGCCAACGCCGCGCCGAGCGTCCGCCGCGTCGAGGCGCGCAGTTCCCCTGCCCCGGCCATGGTTTGAGAACCTAGGGTATGGCCGCCCGTCGCAGTGCTGATCCGACAAAGACCCGCGCCGCTGTCGCCGCGGTCGCCGCCTGGCTGCGCGACGAGAGCGCCGCGCCCGCGCCGGCGCGCGCCGAACTGGCCGACGCGGTCCGGCTGACCGCGCGGACCCTGGCGGCGGTGGCGCCGGGCGCGTCGGTGGAGGTGCGGGTGCCGCCGTTCGTCGCGGTGCAGTGCATCGCGGGCCCGCGCCATACCCGCGGCACCCCGCCCAACGTGGTGGAGACCGATCCGCGGACGTGGTTGCAGCTGGCGACCGGACTGGTGGGCGTGGCCGCGGCCGCGGACGCGGGCAGGTTGACGTTGTCGGGCCCGCGCGCCGGAGAGATCGCCCAATGGCTACCGGTGGTCAGCGGAAGTACGGATACTCCTGAACCCAGTGAAAGCCCCGGTTGAGCAGGGTGAAGTCGGCGGGGTCGGTGCGCTGCAACGTCATCGCGACCTGTTGACCGGCCAGGGTGCCGCGTAGATGTAGGTGATCCTCGCCGGCCCGGGTGAATGTGAACGTGCCGGACTGGCCCCCGTCCAGCTGCAACCGCTGGGCTTCGAGGTCGAGGGCCGCCTGCGCGGGCTGCAGCCGCCCGTCCATCAGCTGGATCGCCGCGACCTCGGCCGTGTCGAACACCAACCGTTGCCAGCGGTGCTTGTCGGTGGTCAAGGGCGGCGCGACGGCGCCGTCCCGGACGAATTCGGAGACCGTCCAGATCCCGTACAACTCCGGTTTCGGGCTGCCGCCGCCGTGGTCGCGCCACTGGCCCCAGCTGATCAGTGCTGTGCCGACCAGCACCCAGATGCCCAGCGAGACCTGGACCCGCGCGGCGATCCGGTTGGCGCGGGCCGAGTCGAACAGCGGGGGTTGGGTGGCCGGCGCTGCCGGGCGTTGCCGCACCAACAGGTCGGCCAGCCGCGGCAGCTGCGGCGCCAGCAGCACGAGGCTCACCAGCAGCAGGTGCAGCGACAGGATCTTGACCGGTACGTCGAACGTCATGTTCAGGATGAACACCTGGGCCATGCTCGCTGCGCTGATCAGGGCGCCCAGCGTCGCGGTGCGCGGCAAGAACAGCAGCAGCCCGCCGAGCACCTCCACGCCGCCGAGCACCATCTCGTAGGGATACGAGCTACCGACCTGCAGCCACAGCACCGAGGCCGGGCTGAGCTCCCCGTACGACTGCAGCAGCGCGCTCGGCGCCGGCGCGGGCATCTGGGTGGGGATCAGCTTGGCCATGCCGTAGAACAACATCTGCCCACCCAGGCAGAGTCGAAGGAACACCAGGAACCAGGCGTGCAGCCGGATGTACTCGACCCGCCGGTCCGCCAGCGACCACAACGTCGTCGCGAGCACCGCGACGACCAACAAGCAGAACACCAGCACCCAGATGACGGCCTGGTCGCCGCTGCCGGAGTCGAGCCGCAGCTGCGCATCCACCCCGAAGACCGTGCGGGCGACCCAGCTCAGGATCGGGTCGAGCAGCATCAGCTGCCACAGCACCGCGGGGTCGGGCAGCAGCGTGGCGAACGCGCCGGTGAACGCGAAGGTGATCTGCGCGAACAGCAAGCAGAACAGCCCGAAGTAGACGAAGCAGAACCGGAAGGCGACGCGGGTGACGGATCGCCAGGGCACGGCCGGCGCGCCGTCGCCATCGGTGTTTGCTGACGGGTCGACGGGATCGGTGTGGGCCGTGCGCATCGAAACCTCCCTGCTGTCGACCGATGTCCCGCGGCGCCCCCGCATGGGCGCCACGATGCCGGGTGCCGCGGCGCGGCGCAATCGAATATTCTCGCCGGCACCGAGAAATGCTCTGGTGGGCAACGTGTTTCGCGGCGACGAAACTTTGGGGAGCGGCCGCGGCCCGGAGGCGGACGGGCGGCTGTGGCCCGCGCCTGCGCGGCCCGAGGATGTGAGATTGCCCACCGTAATCTGCCTGGCCTGCAATTAATCGGGCCTGGATGGCTTTACTGGCCGGCGGGGAGCCGTAGACTGAACCCCGTCACCCACCCCGCCGCAGGGAGCAGCCCGCAACGTGACCGACAAACCGATCGAACTCGAGAACGCCCCCCGCGAAGAATGCGGCGTATTCGGTGTGTGGGCCCCCGGCGAGGAAGTCGCCAAGCTCACCTACTACGGCCTCTACGCGTTGCAGCACCGCGGCCAGGAAGCCGCCGGCATCGCCGTCGCGGACGGCACGCAGGTCCTGGTCTTCAAGGACCTCGGTCTGGTCAGCCAGGTCTTCGACGAGCAGACCCTGGCGGCCATGGAGGGCCACGTCGCCGTCGGCCACTGCCGGTACTCCACCACCGGCTCGACCACCTGGGAGAACGCCCAGCCGGTGTTCCGCAACACCACCGCCGGTACCGGCGTGGCGCTGGGACACAACGGCAACCTGGTCAACACCACCGAGTTGGCCGCGCGGGCCCGCGACGCCGGCCTGATCGACATGCGCGGCGCACCCGCGGCCACCACCGACTCCGACATCTTGGGCGCGCTGCTGGCGCACGGTGCCGCCGACTCCAGCCTGGAGCAGGCCGCCCTGGAACTGCTGCCCACCGTGCGCGGCGCGTTCTGCCTGACCTTCATGGACGAGAACACGCTGTACGCGGCGCGCGACCCCTACGGCGTCCGGCCGCTGGCGCTGGGCCGCCTGGACCGCGGCTGGGTGGTGGCCTCCGAGACGGCCGCACTCGACATCGTGGGCGCCTCCTTCGTCCGTGACATCGAGCCCGGTGAGCTGCTGGCCATCGACGCCGACGGCGTGCGCTCGTCGCGGTTCGCCAACCCGACCCCCAAGGGCTGCGTCTTCGAATACGTCTACCTGGCCCGGCCGGACAGCACCCTGGTGGGCCGCTCGGTGCACTCCGCCCGGGTGGACATCGGACGCCAGCTGGCGCGGGAGATGCCCATCGATGCGGATCTGGTCATCGGCGTGCCGGAATCCGGCACCCCGGCGGCCGTGGGGTACGCGCAGGAATCCGGCATCCCGTTCGGCCAGGGCCTGATGAAGAACGCCTACGTGGGCCGCACCTTCATCCAGCCGTCGCAGACCATCCGGCAGCTCGGTATCCGGCTGAAACTCAATCCGCTGCGCGAGATGATCCGCGGCAAGCGCCTGATCGTCGTCGACGACTCGATCGTGCGGGGCAACACCCAGCGCGCGCTGATCCGGATGCTGCGGGAGGCCGGCGCGGTCGAGGTGCACGTGCGCATCGCGTCGCCGCCGGTGAAGTGGCCCTGTTTCTACGGCATCGACTTCGCCTCCCCGGCCGAGCTGATCGCCAACGCCGCCGCCGAGGGCACGCAGGTCGACATGCTCGAGGCGGTCCGGCACGCGGTCGGGGCCGACACCCTCGGGTACATCTCGCTCGACGGGATGGTCAGCGCCACCGAGCAGCCGGCCTCCCGGCTGTGCTGCGCCTGCTTCGACGGGGTCTACCCCATCGAGCTGCCCAGCGAGACGGCGCTGGGCAAGAACGTCATCGAACACATGCTGGCCAACACCGCACGCACCGGCAGTCCCGCCGTGAGTGCCGTGCAGGCCGACAACGACAACGCGTCGGCGCTACGTCGGCCCTGACCGGGCGGAAATCCGGCCATCGGAGTCCGCCGGACGACGCAGCGGTTCGCGGAGCTTGCGGAGTGAAGGGCGGAGGAATCCGGCCATCGGAGTACAGCCGGAGGACGGCCGGGGGACCCGCCCGGTAGATTGAGCGTCGATGATCGATCGTGCTCAAGACCCCGTGGCTGCTGATGTCATTTCCTATGCGTCGGCAGGGGTCGACATCGAGGCCGGCGACCGCGCCGTAGAACTGTTCAAGCCGCTCGCGGCCCGGGCAACCCGTCCGGAGGTGCGCGGGGGCATCGGCGGTTTCGCCGGGCTGTTCGCCCTGCGAGGCGACTACCGGGAGCCCCTGCTGGCCTCCTCCACCGACGGGGTGGGCACCAAGCTGGCCGTCGCGCAGGCGATGGACAAGCACGACACGGTGGGCCTGGACCTGGTCGCGATGGTCGTCGACGACCTCGTGGTCTGCGGCGCCGAACCGCTGTTTCTGCAGGACTACATCGCCGTCGGCCGGACCGTGCCCGAGCGGGTGCAGGCCATCGTCGCCGGCATCGCCGAGGGCTGCGTGCAGGCCGGCTGCGCGCTGCTGGGCGGCGAGACCGCCGAACACCCCGGGCTGATGGCGCCCGACCACTACGACATCTCCGCCACCGGCGTGGGTGTGGTGGAGGCCGACGACGTGCTGGGCCCGGAGCGGGTGAAGCCCGGCGATGTGATCATCGCCATGGGCTCCTCCGGGCTGCACTCCAACGGCTACTCGCTGGCCCGGAAGGTGCTGCTGGAGATCGACCGGATGAACCTGGCCGGGCACGTCGAGGAGTTCGGCCGCACGCTGGGCGAGGAACTGCTGGAGCCCACCCGGATCTACGCCAAGGACTGCCTGGCGCTGGCCGCCGAGACGCAGGTGCGCACGTTCTGTCACGTCACCGGCGGCGGCTTGGCTGGCAACCTGGAACGCGTCATGCCACCCGGGTTGGTCGCCGAACTCGACCGTGGAACCTGGACGCCCGCACCGGTGTTCGGGATGATCGCGCAGCGCGGCCGCATCGAGCGGGCCGAGATGGAGAAGACGTTCAACATGGGCGTCGGCATGGTCGCCGTGGTCGCCCCGGAGGACACCGATCGTGCGCTGGCGATCCTGACCGCCCGCCACCTGAACTGCTGGGTCCTGGGCACCGTGCAGAAGGGCAAGAAGGACGCCCAACGTGCGAAGTTGGTGGGCCTGCACCCGAGGTTCTAGCGCGGGTGGGGCGGCGGTTCAGGGGGAGAGGTGGACGGCGCCTCAGCGCCGCCAGCTGTCCTCATCGCTCCAGCGGTCGTCGGCGAGGTCGTCATCACTGTCGGACGACCCTGCCAGCTCCTTCTGAAGACGCTCGAAGTCCGTTTGAGGAGTGTTGTATTTCAACTCTCGAGCAACCTTGGTCTGCTTTGCCTTAGCCCGGCCGCGGCCCATGGGGGAACCCCCTCGCGCAATAACGGAGCGGCCCAATTGCAGGCGGCTCCGATCTGAGTGTGTGTATTTTCCTGCGACCAGCTTACCGTGCTCGGTCGCGGAGTGCCGGTAGGGCCGTGACGTCGGGCGTCGAGGGTCATCCGGAACGGCCGCGAAGCCGATCCACCGCGACCTTCCCGGCGCCGGCGGTGTCGGCCGGCGGGAGCGAATCGGCGTCGATGCGGGCCTGCACGGCCACGTCACCGCCGGTGACGAGTTCGGTGTCGGCGGGCAGGCCGCGCTTGAGCAGCGCCAGCGCGATCACACCTTCATCCACGTGGTCGACGACGGTGCCGAGCCGGCCGACCGCGCGGCCCCCGGCGGTCAGCGGCGTCCCCGTCTCAGGGCGATCGGCCGAGCCGTCGAGGTGCAGCAGCGCGAGCATCCGGGGCGGCCGGCCCAGGTTGTGGACGCGCGCCACGGTCTCCTGGCCCCGGTAGCACCCCTTGTCGAGGTGGACGGCCCCGACACCGGCGTCACCGATCCAGCCGATCTCGTGCGGGATGGTGCGGTCGTCGGTGTCGACGCCCAGTCGGGCCCGCACCGCCGCGACGCGGTGCGCCTCGTAGGTCCACACCCCGGCCCGTCGGACGCCGGCCCGCTCGAGGCGCGTCAGCCAGCTCTCCTTGTCGGCGCGCGGCGCCACCAGGTCCAGTTCCACGGGGCCGCCGTCGGTGCTGGGCATGCGGCGCAGGAATCCGCCGTCGGGCAGCGCGACCGCGGTCATCGTCGCCGGCAGCTCGCTCACGGAGAGGGCCTCGCGCACCGCCGCATCATCGAGCCGCGGGCCGATCAGCGACAGCACCGCCAGGTCGGCGGTCGCGGGTTCCACCTTCGACCAGAACACCATCTTGGTGAGGTACGACAGCAGCGGCTCGGCGCGCCACGGCTCGGTGTCCAGATAGGTCAGGCCACCCAGCTCGGTCTGCAGCCAGTGGTCCTCCACCCGGCCTTGGCCGTCCAGGCTGGAGTTCTCGGTGCTGTGGCCGTCGGGCAGCTCGGCGACGTGCTGCGTGCAGATGGTGTGCAGCCAGCTCTGCCGCTCCGGCCCCGACAACTGCAGGACGCCGCGGTGGGATCGGTCCACCACGACGGCTTCGGTGGCCGCGGCGCGCTGCTCGCCGAGCGGGTCGCCGTAATGCCAGATCGCGCCGGCGTCGGGGTGGGTGTCGGGGACGGGAACGGGAACGGCTGTCACACGTCAACTCTACGGATGCGGTGGCGCTAGGCTTGGCCGCCATGGCGGTGGTAGTCACCCTCGACGGCGAGACGCGCGACCCGGACGCGCCGCTGTTGCATGCCGACGACCTGGCCGCGGTCCGCGGCGACGGCGTGTTCGAGACGCTGCTGGTCCGCGACGGCCGCGCCCGCCTGACCGAGGCGCACCTGGCCCGGCTCGCGAATTCGGCCAAGCTGCAGGACCTCCCGGAACCGGATCTGCGGGCCTGGCGCGCCGCCATCGAGAAGGCCGTCGCCGAATGGAGCGCGCAGTCCGCAGCCGAGGGGGCGCTGCGGCTGGTGTACAGCCGGGGCCGCGAAGGCGGATCGGCGCCGACCGCCTACGTCACCGTCGGCGCGTTGCCGGCCCGGGTGGGCGCCGCTCGGCGCGACGGTGTCAGCGTGGTGACGCTCGAGCGTGGGTTGCCCGCCCACGGCACAGACGCGATGCCCTGGTTGTTGGCCGGCGCCAAGACGCTGTCCTACGCGGTGAACATGGCCGCGCTGCGGCACGCCGCCCGACTGGGCGCGGACGACGTCATTTTCCTCAGCAGCGACGGCTTTGTCCTCGAGGGGCCGCGTTCGACCGTCGTCATCGCCACCGAGGTCGATGGCCGGCTCGCGCTGTTGACGCCGCCGCCGTGGT
This sequence comes from Mycolicibacterium sp. MU0050, assembly GCF_963378085.1. Classification (GTDB taxonomy): domain Bacteria; phylum Actinomycetota; class Actinomycetes; order Mycobacteriales; family Mycobacteriaceae; genus Mycobacterium; species Mycobacterium wendilense. Next base: position 682,164 of record NZ_OY726395.1, read on the forward strand.
ATCCCATCCTGCGCGGCACCACCCAGCAGGCCCTGTTCGAAACGGCGCGGGCCGCCGGCTACGACTGCGACCTGCAGCCGCTGCGGCTCGCCGATCTCGAGGCAGCACAAGGGATCTGGTTGATCTCGGCGATCACGTTGGGGGCGCGGGTGCACACCCTGGACGGCCGCCGGACCCCGGACCCTGGGCCGCTGGCCGCCGACTTCGCGCGGCTGGTCGACGCCGCGATCGGCGATGCGGACTGAGGGGTCGAAAACCTCTTGTCACCCCGCCGGCTCCTCAAGTACGGTCGGCCGTACACAGGGAAGGAGGTGGTCCGACAAATTGAGTGACTTATGGACATGTGAGGTGGCTGTCCGCTAGCAGCACCAGGCGAGGAATCACCTGCGATGCGCCGGCGAATTCCAGCAGCCACCCGGCCCCCGAGCCCCCGGTTCGTCCAACTGTGGAACTACGGCTCGGGGGCCGCTCCATGTCCGGGGCGGGTTGTCCGCCCCCGACACTTTCCGGGTGAGATGACATCGCCCCGCGGGATGCGCGATGATGCGGCCCATGGGTCATCGGTGGACAGCCGCGCAATCCGTCATCGGGGTGGCTGTCCTGGCGGCGGTCGCCGGCTGCGCGATCCCCAGCGGTGCGCCGCAGGCCCCGCCCGTGTGCGCGCACGCCGACCTGCCCACGCTGTACCCGCAGATCTTCACGTTCGGCACCGACCAACCGGCGTACCCGCCGTGGTACATCGGCGACAATCCCACCAACGGCGAAGGTTTCGAGGCTGCGGTGGCCTACGCCGTCGCCGACCGGCTCGGCTACCCGCCCGAACAGGTGCGGTGGGTGCGGATCCCGTTCAACACGGCAATGGCGCCGGGCCCCAAGCCCTTTGACGCCGACCTGTCCCAGTTCTCCATCACCGACCAGCGTCGGGAGGTCGTCGACTTCTCCGCGCCGTACTACGACGTCGCGCAGGCCGTGGTGGCGCTGCGTCATTCGCCGGCCGCCGCCGCCACCGGCCAGGACGACCTACGCCCGCTGCGAATCGGCGCGCAGGTGGGCACCACGAGTTCGGGGGCGGCGCGCGCCGTCGGCGCGGTGGAACCGGTGATCGTCTACGACACCAACGCCGACGCGAAGCGCGCGCTGGCCGACGGTCAGATCGATGCGCTGGTGCTCGATCTGCCCACCGCGGTCACCATCCAGGCCGAGTTGGCCGACAGCGTCATCGTGGGGCAGTTGCCGACGACGGGGGAGCCGGCCGAACAGCTGGGCATGGTGCTGGACAAGGACAGCGCGCTCACCGCCTGCGTCTCCCAAGCCGTCGAGGAATTGCGCGACGACGGGGTACTGGATGATCTCGAGCGACGCTGGCTGTCCGACGGGCAGCGTCCGCGGAAGCTGAGCTGACTAGGGGCCGGCCGGGCCGGGCGCCAGCGTGCTGCACGCCTCCATCGCCCGGTCCCAGGTTTCCTGGTCGACGTCGGCGGGCGGACCGACTGGGGAGGCCGCCGACTCGTCGACGCCGTGCTCGTTGAGGCAGCTGGCGAACGACCCGTGTTCGACGGTCGCCGGCGCGGTGGTCTCGTCCTCCGGCGCCGAGGAGTCCGAGCCGCAGCCCACCAGGGCGGCCAGGCCCACCAGGCCGGCCGCCGCGAGGACGGGCAACACTCGGATGTGGCGAACAGACATGACGATCTCCCGGGCGCTAGACGGTGGACAGGGACTATCCGATGAATCGGGTCAACCGGGCCGACAGATGCGGGACCAGCCCGCCGTCGGCGTCGACCCGTTCCTCGACATAGGCGAGATCGCCGCCCTCGACGATGCCGTAGAGCCGCTTGGCGCCGCCGACGAGCACCCCGGACTGGCTGCGGGCCAGCGCGTCGGTGGCCAGCTCCCAGGACGCCTGGTTCAGCGGCCGGCCGTAGAACAGTTCGATGTAACCGGTGGAATGGGCCAGCAGGAGCTCGATGGCCTGCGACTCGGTGGGGTCGTTGGCGTCGGTGATGAACCGCCAGAAGCCGGTCTCACGCATGGAGGGCGCCGCGTACTCGCCGTCGTCGTCCAGGCGCCAGGAGCGGGCTTCCCAGTTGAGGTAGTCGCCGCCGTCGTGCGACACGATGATCTGCTGACCGAATCGGTAGTCGCCGTCGGCGTCGCGGCCCTCACCGCCGCCGCGCCACACGCCGACCAGCGGGAGCAGGGCCAGCAGGGCGTCGTCGAGGTCCACACCTTCCCGCAGGTTTGCGGTGTCGGCGGGTAACGGGAGGTCGCCGAAGGTCGGGAGGTTGCGCGCCGCCGTGGCCTGCGCACGCTCGGCGGCGGCAGCCACCGCGCGGTCACCCGAGCCGGGGTCCACCTCAGGGCCCTCGTCGCTGCCGGTCATCGGCAGATCAGGACTCGTCGGTGATCAGACGGTAAAGCGTGTAGATCGCGAACCACGTGATGACCACGACGGCCGCGACAAGCATGAGTTCGAAGAACAACACCACGGGCATGATTCTAGTTCGTCGCTATCAACGATTTGCCCCGGGTGCCCCCCGCGAGCGTGCGTGAAATCTCACTTTTGCGGATCTGGAGCACGCTCGCGGAGGAAAACAGCCTCAGGCGACCTTGACGGCCACTTCGTGGATGCCGGCGCCGGTCGGGGTCACCACGGCGTCACCGTTGCCGACCTTCGACAGCGCACGCAGCCGCCACGAGCCCGGCGCGGCGAAGAACCGGAAGTCACCGGTCGCCGACGCCACCACCTCGGCGGTGAACTCGTCGGAGGAGTCCAGCAGACGCACGAAGGCGCCGCCGACCGGCTGACCGGAACCGTCGACCACGCGGCCGGTGATCACGGTCTCCTTCTCGACGTCAACATTTGCAGGCATGGCCTGGCCCTGGGTAGGCGCTGAGCACATAATCAACTTCCCAACTCAATCGGGGCCCCCACCAGGGAGCCGTATTCGCACCAACTGCCGTCATAGTTCTTGACGTTCTTGTGTCCGAGGAGTTCCTGCAGCACGAACCAGGTGTGCGAGGAACGCTCGCCAATCCGGCAGTAGGCGATGATTTCCTTGTCGCCGTCGAGGCCGGCGTCGGCGTACAGCTTGGCCAGTTCCTCGTCGGACTTGAAGGTGCCGTCTTCGTTGGCGGCCTTGCTCCAAGGAACGTTGATGGCGCCCGGAACATGCCCGGGACGCTGGCTCTGCTCCTGCGGCAGGTGCGCGGGAGCGAGGATCTTGCCGGAGAACTCGTCGGGGGAGCGGACGTCGACCAGGTTCTTCGTCCCGATCGCGGCGATCACCTCGTCGCGGAACGCGCGGATGGACAGATCCGGGTCCTTGGCGGTGTAGCTGGTCTGGGGGCGCTCGACCTTGTCGGTCACCAGCGGCCGGCCATCGAGCTCCCACTTCTTGCGGCCGCCGTCGAGCAGCTTGACGTTCTCGTGGCCGTAGAGCTTGAAGTACCAGTAGGCGTAGGCGGCAAACCAGTTGTTGTTGCCGCCGTAGAGGATCACGGTGTCGTCGTTGCTGATGCCGCGCTCGGAGAGCAGCTTGGAGAACCCGGCCGCATCGACGAAGTCGCGACGCACCGGATCCTGCAGGTCGTCGCGCCAGTCGAGCCGCACGGCACCGGCGATGTGCCCGGTTTCGTAGGCGCTGGTGTCCTCGTCGACCTCGACGAAGACCGTGTTCGGTGCGTCGAGGTTCTGCTCAGCCCAGTCGGTGGTGACCAGGACGTCGGAACGGGCCATATTTGGTCCTTTCGAAGGTTTACAGGTGGTGCAGGGGGTTGGACAGACGGACGGGCGAGCCGGCGGCGAACCGCGGACCACGCGCGTCGACGAAGTCGCTGCGGGTGGTCGGCTTCGGCACCGAGTTCGACATGGACATGCTCCTGTTGATGTACGGATGGGCTGGGTCAGCGAGCGCCACGCTGCTCGCCGGCGCGACGCGTACGAACGCGCGGCTGATCAGCAGCTACAACAACAGCAACAACCCGCAAGGCGGCACAGATCGACTGCGCGGCGCTTGGTGAGCAGCGGCTCAAGACGGGCTGGCACGCCGGACAGCTTACCCAATGGGGCCGGGCTCAAGCCAATAGTGGTTCCAGAGCCGACCGCAGGTCACCGGCGGTGGGAACGCCGGTGGTGCGATGCCGCGGGCGCCCGTCGGCGTCGAAGATGATCGTGGTCGGTAGCGACAGCACCGAGAGACGCCGCGCCGCTTCCGGATTGGCGTCCAGGTCGATCTCGACGTGTGCTACGCCGGGCAGGTCGGCGCACACCGCATCGACGACCCGGCGCACCGCCGCGCACGGTCCGCACCAGGTCGCGGTGAAGTGCAGCACGGTCGGGCCGGAGGTCGACAGACCCAGTCCGCTGGTGTCGACGTCGGCGGCCTCGTCCGCGGCGCGCAGCATCCCCGACCGCAGCGTCATCAGCCGGCCGACCAGATAGCCGAGGCCCAGCACGGCGATGACGACGACGATGATCAGCCCGGTGCCGGTACTCACGGCTGGGTGAACTCCCCGAGCGTGACGGTGATGTCCTCGGTGATCCCCTCGATGATCACGTCGGAACCGCGGGCCCCTTGGCTGGTGGGAGCGACGCCGAACGGCAGCCGCTGGTCGGGCAGGGTGGCCCGGAATTCGTCCAACACCGCGGCCAGCTGGTCCGCCGGCACCTCCTGATCGGCGGTGCCGGGCCCGGTGAGCACGCCGGTGGGGGTGAAGACCAGGGTGGTGCGCTCGGGGCCGACGATCGAGAGGTCGACGGAGACGCTGACCTGCTCGTCGAAACCGGCGCTCCGCGGGGTGGCGGTGAAGACCAGGCCCTCGCTGGCCGAGATCCCCGACTCGGTGGTGCCGCCGGTGGCGTCGTTGGTTTCCACCGTGGGCGCCTCGACCATCAGATCCTTCAGGTCCATGAATCGGCCCAGGTGCGCGGAGTTGATGATGATCCGGCTCTCCAGCTTCCCGATGGGCAACGGCGCGTCGGGCCGGATCAGCCAGGACGCCTCGGAGATCCCGATCGAGTGCATGGTGGCCTCCAGCGCCGCCCGCTCGACGTGCGGATGGGCCACGTCGGTGGCCTTGATCTCGATCTCGTCGTAATGGTGCCGCACCGCCTGGGGGATGAACGGGAAACCGAGGATCGCCACCGACGGATCCCAACTCAGGTCGGCTGCGCCACGGACCGCGCGGGACAAGCGGTATTCGGCGGCGATGGCGGCTCCGAAGTCGACCCCGGCGGCCGCCAACGCCACGGAGAGCACCGTCGCAGCGATTCCGGTCAGCAGTTTCCGCACGCGGTCATTGTTGCGCAACACGGAAGATCGGCAGGTGGCAGGCTATCGTTATCCCAATTCGGTCGGTAACGACGATGTGTCGGCCATGAATCCGGGGAGTGATCCCCTGGTGACTGGAGGACCTGGTGGATTTGCTACTTCTCACCGTCGACCCACGTCCGGAAAACGTCCTGCCCGCCCTGGCGCTGCTGGCCCATCAGGTACGCGCGGCGCCGACGGAGGTGTCTTCCCTGCTGGAGGCCGGTTCGGCCGACGTCGCCATCGTCGATGCGCGCACGGACCTGGCGGCCGCCCGCGGCTTGTGTCGCCTGCTGGGCAGCACGGGCACCGGGGTGCCGGTGGTCGCCGTGGTCAACGAGGGTGGCTTGGTCGCGGTCAACCTCGAATGGGGGATCGACGAGATCCTGTTGCCGGGCACCGGCCCCGCCGAGATCGACGCCCGACTGCGGCTCCTGGTCAGCCGCCGCGGGGGCGCGGCCATGCAGGAAAGCGCCGGCAAGGTCAGCCTCGGCGAGTTGGTGATCGACGAGGGCACCTACACCGCCCGGCTGCGCGGCCGCCCGCTGGACCTCACCTACAAGGAATTCGAGTTGCTCAAGTATCTGGCTCAGCACGCCGGACGGGTGTTCACCCGGGCCCAGTTGCTGCAGGAGGTGTGGGGCTATGACTTCTTCGGCGGTACCCGCACGGTCGACGTGCACGTCCGGCGGCTGCGCGCCAAGCTCGGTTCCGAACACGAGTCGTTGATCGGCACCGTCCGCAACGTCGGCTACAAGGCGGTCCGGCCCGCCCGCGGCCGCAACGCGGCGCCGGAGCCCGACGAGGTCGGCGACGAGGAGGACCTCGACAAGACCGGCCTGCCCCCGAACCTGGCGGTGCCCGACTCCCTGGCGGAGGCCCCGTGACGCACATCGATTGGCAGACCGGTCTTTCCGACGACCTCGGCAAGCAGATCCGCGATCTGATCGACGCCGCGACCGACGCCGACGGGGTCGCACCGGTGGGTGACCAGGTGCTGCGCGAGTTGGGGGCGGACCGCACCCGGCATCTGCTGGCCCTCGACGGTGACCGGGTGGTGGGTTATCTGAACCTGGCTCCCGCCGCCGAGGATGTCCCGGCGATGGCCGAACTCGTCGTGCATCCGCAGGCCCGCCGCCGCGGCCTCGGCGCGGCGATGGCAAGGCTGGGCCTCGCCGCGGGCGGCGACGGGACCCGGATCTGGGCGCACGGCAACCTGGCGCCGGCCCGCGCGACGGCGGCCGCGCTGGGGCTGTCGGTGGTGCGCGAGTTGCTGCAGATGCGGCGATCGCTGCGCGACCTGCCGCCGCTGCGCGAAGCCGACGGTGTCCGCCTGACCACCTACTCGGGTCCTGGCGACGACGCCGAATTGTTGCGGGTCAACAACGCGGCGTTTCACTGGCACCCCGAACAGGGCGGCTGGACCGAGGCCGACATCGCCGAGCGTCGCGCCGAGGCCTGGTTCGACCCCGAGGGCCTGTTCCTCGGCTTCGACGAGGCCGACGGCCGGTTGCTGGGCTTCCACTGGACCAAGGTGCACGCCCCGGATCTGGGCGAGGTGTACGTGGTGGGCGTGGACCCGGCCGCGCAGGGCCGCGGCTTGGGGGCGACGCTGACGCTGGTCGGACTGCACCACCTGGCGGACCGGCTCGGGGCCGCCGCGGAGCCCACCGTGCTGCTCTACGTCGAGGCCGACAACACCGCTGCGGTGAAGACCTACGAGCGGCTGGGCTTCGAGGTGTTCAGCGTGGACACCGCCTACGGCTGAGCCCGCCGCCCCCGGACGCGGCGCGGCTCGCCCCGGAACGTCGGGGGCGGGCCGCGGCGTCGGTAGGTCGGGTCAGCCGAAGCGGCCGGAGATGTAATCCTCGGTGCGTCGGTCGGCCGGGTTCGAGAAGATCTTCTCGGTGTCGTCGTACTCGACGAGCAGGCCGTGCCGGACACCCTCGTCGTCCACCTCGGCGGTGAAGAAGGCGGTCTTATCCGAAACCCGGGCCGCCTGCTGCATGTTGTGCGTGACGATCAAGATCGTGTACTCCGAGGCGAGCTGACGCATCAGCTCCTCGATCTTGGAGGTCGCAATGGGGTCGAGCGCCGAGCAGGGCTCGTCCATCAGGATCACCTCGGGACGGGTCGCGATGGTGCGCGCGATGCACAGCCGCTGCTGCTGACCGCCCGACATCGCCAGCGCGCTGTGCTTCAGCTTGTCCTTGACCTCGTCCCACAGCGCCGCGGAGGTCAGCGCCTCCTCGACGATGTCGTCCATGTTGCCCTTCATGCCGTTGACCCGCGGGCCGTAGGCGATGTTGTCGTAGATCGACTTGGGGAACGGGTTCGGCTTCTGGAACACCATGCCGATCCGGCGGCGCACCTCGATGGGATCGACGTCCTTGCCGTACAGATCGATGCCGTGGTAGCGCACATCGCCGTGCACCCGGGCCGAGGGCACCAGGTCGTTCATCCGGTTGAAGCAGCGCAGCACGGTGCTCTTGCCGCACCCGGACGGCCCGATCAGCGCGGTGATGTCGTTCTCGACGACCTCGAGGTCGACGTTGCGGACCGCGTTGTGCGAGCCGTACCAGACGTCCATGTTCTTGACGGTGAACACCAATCTGCCCCCGGCACCGCGGCTCTCGCGACTTGTCGGCTTGTCCAAGGGGATGGCACCTTCACGAGCGTCCGCTTGGGTTCTATCGGTCATCTGCTTGCTTCCGCTCGCGGGCGCGATGGGTCCCTGGGTCATGTCAGAACTTCCGCTCGTAGTGATTGCGCAACCAGATCGCGAACGAGTTCATCGCCAGCAATACTGCCAGCATCACGATCACGCCTGCTGCGGCAAGAATATGAAACTCTTCCTGGGGGCGCTGGATGTAGTTGTAAATCAGCACCGGCATGGCGGTGTAGCCACCTTCGAAGAAGCTCGGGTTGAAGGTGATGAAGGTGGTCGCGCCGACGAGCAGCAGCGGGGCGGCCTCGCCGATGGCCCGCGCCACCGCCAGGATGACCCCGGTCAGGATGCCCGGAACGGCGATCGGCAGGACCTGTTTGCTGATGGTCTGCCATTCGGTGGCGCCCAGGCCCAGCGAGGCGTCCCGGATCGACGACGGCACCGCCCGGATGGCTTCGCGCGCGGTGATGATGACGGTGGGCAGCACCAGCATGGCCAGGGTGATCGAACCGGCCACGGCGACGAAGCCCAGGTCCAGCGGACCCCGCACGATGAACGCCATGCCGAGGATGCCGAACACGATCGACGGCACGCCGGCCAGGTTCTGGATGTTCAGCTCGATGAGGCGGTTGTACCACTTGGTCTTGTCCGCGTACTCCTCGAGATAGACCGCCGAGGCGACGCCGATGGGCACGATGAGCACGATGACGCCGGCGATCAGGTAGATGGTGCCCAGGATGGCCGGCCGGAAGCCGGCGGTCTCGCGCCGGATCGTCGAGGGCGCGTTGGTGAACAGGTTCAGGTCCAGCCGCGGCCAGCCCTTGATCAGGGCCCACAGGATCATGCCCACGAGCACCGTGACGGCGATCGCGATGGCCAGCAGCATCACGGCCAGGAACAGCTGGTTGGTGATCTTGCCGACCGGCGACTTGCTCTTGAGTGAACTTTCCACGACGGCGCGCGCACCGGCGGTGGCGAGCCGGGCCCGTTCCGTCCGGAGGTTGGGCGTACTCACTAGTCGTAAACCTCCCGGAAGCGCTGCACCATGCGGATGGCGAACATGTTCATGCACAGCGTCATGACGAACAGCAGGGCGCCGACGGCGAAGATCGATTCGTAGACGATGGTGCCGGTGGCGATGTCGCCGGTGGCGGTGGACCCGATGAACGCCGTCATGGTCTGCACCGAACCGGTGAAGGTGAAGCCGAAGCGCGGTGTCTGGCCGGCGACGATCAGCACCACCATGGTCTCGCCGATGGCGCGCGAGGTGGCCAGCACGATTGCCGCGATGATGCCCGAGATCGCGCCCGGGAAGACCACTCGCAGTGACACTTGCATCTTGTTGGCGCCCAGGCCGTATGCGCCCTCGCGCAGCCCGTTGGGCACCGACCGCATCGCGTCGTCGGACACCGACGTGATCAGCGGGATGATCATGATGCCGACCATGATTCCGGCGACACCGACCGAGAATGCCTCCCAGTTCAGGAAGGGCAGCAGGTCGCCCAGGAACGGCCGCATGAACAGCAGGCCGAACATGCCGATGGCGACCGTGGGAATGCCCTCGAGGACCTCGAGGATGGGCTTGACGATCTTGCGGACCCGCGGCGGCGCGTACTCGGACAGGTAGATCGCGGCGAGCAGGCCGAGCGGAATGCCCACCAGCAGCGCCCAGAAGACAACGGTCAGCGTGCCGATGACGATGGGCAGCACCCCGAAGGACGGGTCCGCGAACGCGGGCCGCCAGGACGTGCCGGTGAAGAAGTCGACGATCGAGACGTGCCGGAAGAAACCGATCGTCGGGAACAGCAGGGCGAGGACGATCGCGGTGGTGATGGCGACCGACAGCAGCGCGCAGAGCGCGAAGGCCACCTTGATGACCTTCTCCGCGTACCTGGGGCTCGAGGCCGCCAGCGACACCGGGGGTGATCCCGGTGCGCCGGCGGCCTCTTCCGTTACGGGCATGTGGGTGCGATCTCGCTACTTCGCCGCGGCGAGTTCGTCGATCTTGGCGTGCGCCTCTTCCTTCTGCTCATCGGTGAGCGGAATGTAGGTGGCGGCCTCGGCGGCGACGTCGGAGTTGTCGATGTAGAACTTCATGAACTCCAGTACCTCGGGACGCTGCAGCGCCTTGTCGCTGGCGTAGACGAACAGCTCGCGACCCAGCGGGGTGTAGGTGCCGCTCTGGACCGTCTCGAGCGTGCCCGCGGTGCAGCCGTTGCCGCTGTCAACCTCGAGCGGCTTGACCTGGTCGCCGACCTCCTGGGTGAAGGAGTAGGGGATGAAGCCCATGGCGTTCGGATCGCCGGAGATGCCGGTGACCGCGGCGTTGTCGTCCTCGCCGATGTCGGTGTAGTTCTCGCGGATGACGCCCTCTTCGCCGTTGACGGCCTCGGTGAAGAAGTCGAACGTGCCGGAGTCGGTGCCGGGTCCGAACAGGTTGATCGGCTTGGACTTCCAGTCGTCGGGAAGATCGACGCCGGTGATGTCGCCCCAGGTGTTGACGGTGGATCCGGCGTTCCAGATCTGGGTGGCCTGCTCGAGCGTCACGCACTGCAGGGGGTTCGCCGGGTTGACGATCAGCGAGATGGCGTCGTTGGCGACGGTGATGCTGTCGTAGGCGATGCCGCTGGCCTCACAGGCCGCGATCTCGGACTCCTTGATCGAGCGCGAGGCGTCGTTCATGTCGGTCTCGCCGTTGCAGAACTTCTGGAATCCGCCGCCGGTGCCGGAGGTGCCCACGGTGACCCGCACGTTGCGGTTGTCCTCCTGGAACAGCTCGGCGATGGTCTCCGAGAGCGGCGCAACGGTGCTCGACCCGTCGATGAGGATGGTGCCGGACAGGGCGCCGTCCTCCGTGCTGTCGCCGCCGTTGTCACCGCCGCCGCAGCCCACGAGGAGCAGCGAGGCCGAGGCAGTGAGTGCGGCCGCTGAACGCCAGTTGCGCATGTCTCTCCGATCACTTCCGGGAGGTCCCGAGTCTTTGGATTTCTTGAGTACGGGCAAAACGTAGGAAAGACACGCGACCAGTCGGGGGATAGTGGATGAACGTCAGGTGAACAGCAACCACATTTCCCGATGGATCCGCGGCATGGCCCGCGCGGAAGAAGTATTCGGGTGACGCTGGTAACTGACCGGCCATGTGCCGTCGGAATGTCGTCCGCGTGCCCGCAACCGACGCCGTACCGGGGCCGGTCGTCAGGCCGGCGTCACGTCGCCCGGATAAGGCTCGCCCAGGACCTGGAAGTTGACGCGTCGACAGATCTCCACCGCGTGGTCGGCGAAGCGCTCGTAGAAGCGGCCCAGCATGGTGACGTCGATGGCCGACGGCACGCCGTGGCGCCACTCGCGGTCCATCACCATCACGAACAGGTGGGCGTGCAGGGCGTCCATCGCGTCGTCCTCGTCGTCGATCGACGTCGCCGTCTCGACATCCCGCATCAACAGGGCCTGCTGGGTGGCCCTGCCCAATTTCACTGCCACGCGGCCCATTTCGGCGAAGTCGCCCGCAACTTCGCCCGGGACGGCCACCTCCGGATGCCGGCGCACGGTGACGCGCGCAACGTGCTTGGCCAGCACGCCCATGCGTTCGATGTCGAAGACGTTCTGGATCGAGGTCACCACGGTGCGCAGGTCGCCGGCGACGGGCTGGTGGCGGACCAGCAGCACGAACGCCGATTCCTCCACGGCGACGCAGGCGGCAATGATCTGCTCGTGCTCGCTGATCACGCGCTCGGCGAGCACCAGGTCGGCGCGCAGCAGCGCCCGCGTCGCGGTCTCCATGGCGATCGTCGCGAGCCCGCAGATCTCCGCGATCGAGGCGGCCAGCGCGACGAGTTGTTCACGGTAGGAGGTCCGCACCATCACACCTTAGGTTTGCTTCCGGCGAAGGCTAATCGCGCCAGGTCTCCGGCGGAAGCTCCTCGTAGTCGGGAAGCTCGCCGGTGGCCATGAAGATGACCCGGCGGCCGATCTCCACCGCGTGGTCGGCAAAGCGCTCGTAGAAGCGGCTCAGCAGTGCCACATCCACCGCCGAGGCCACGCCGTGCTTCCATTCGCGGTCCATCAGGACGTTGAACAGGTGCCGGTGCAGGTCGTCCATCGCGTCGTCCTCGGCGCGGATCCGGGCGGCCTTGTCGATGTCGCCGGTCAGCAGGACCTCCTGCGCGGTGCGGCCCAATTCGACTGCGACCCTACCCATTTCGGAGAAGTACCCGTTGACCTCCTCGGGTAGCGCATGCACGGGGTGGCGGCGCCGCGCGATCTTGGCCACGTGCACGGCGAGCGCGCCCATCCGGTCGATGTCGGCGACCATCTGGATGGCCGAGACCACCGAGCGCAGGTCCCGGGCCACCGGCGCCTGCAGGGCCAGCAGCACGAAGGCGGCCTCTTCCGTGCGCGCGCTGTGCTCACCGAGCACGTCCTGATCGCTGATCACCTGCTCGGCCAGCACCAAGTCGGCCTGCAGCAATGCCTGGGTTGCGCGTTCCATCGCGGCACCGGCCAGCTCGCACATGGCGCCGAGCTGGTTGGTGAGGTCCTCGAGTTGGTCCTGGTACGCGGTACGCATGTACCAAGCCTAAGGGTTGGGCACCCCAAAGGGCACAACTGTGATGGTTAACGGCCGGTGAATGCGCTGCGCACCGGCTTTTCGGCCTATTCGCAGCTGACGTCGGCGCCGTTGGTGATGGTGAGGTCCTCGGGCAGATACGTCGGGGTGCTCTTCCTGTCGACGTGGGCCACGGTGACCGTCATCGGGGAGCCCGACGGCGGGGGCGGCAGCACCATCCCGTAATCGGGCCCGAGCACCACCTGGACTTCCTGACCGAGGCCGGTGACCCGCTCGATGCGGGGCTCGCCGAACGCCGCGGCGACAGTGGCGGCGGCGTGCTCGTTGCCGGGCGAGTACATCACCGTGGTCGCCGGCAGCGCCTCGGAGTAATCGTCCGGGGTGTCCACGACGAAGCCGTGCGCCTGCAGCTCGGCGCTGGCCGCCGAGCCAAGTCCGGCGATGCTCGTCGAGTTGGCGACGTGCACGCTGATCTCGTCCGGTTCGGTGGTCACCGCGTGGACGACTTCGGTTGTGGTGGCGGGCTCTTCGGTGCCGTCGGTCGCTGGGTCGGGTGCGGCGCTGGTGCCGGTGGCCGACGGTTCCGGCGTCTCGGCGAGCGCCGAGCTGTTGGTCATCGGGGCGATGGTCGCGTTCTGGTCGTTCTCGCCGGGCAGCGGGTCGTCGTCGATGATGGCGTCGAACAGCGCCCGGATGTCGGCGGTGCGGGGCTGCTCGTTGCCCCACTCGTCGGCGTACCCGGTGGTGGGGACGGTGACGAAGGTGATCCGCCCGGCGGAGACGCCCTGCAGCGACTGTCCGAGATCGACGAGGTCCTTGGTGCTCACGTTGTCCACCGAGCTGTCGTTGATGAACATGTTCACCACGTTGTTGAGCTTGCTCAGCGAGAAGAAGGTTTCCTTCGAGATCAGCGACCGCAGCAACGACGACAGGAACAGCTGCTGGCGTTTGATGCGGCCGTAATCGCCGTTGACCTCGGTGGTCACCTGGCGGGCCCGCACATAGTTCAGCGCGGTGGTCCCGTCGACCATCTGGCGGCCGGCCGTCGGCAGGATGGTGCCCAGCTCGTAGTCCTCGAGTGGGGTGGTGGTGCAGACCTCCACACCGCCCAGCGCGTCGACCATCTTCGCGAAACCGGCGAAGTCGACCGCCATGAACCGGTTGATGGACAGGCCGGACATCTTCTGGATGGCCTTGACCAGGCATTTGGGGCCGCCGAAGGCGTACGTCGAGTTCAGCTTGGTCTCGGTGTAGACCTCTTCGGGGCCGTAGGTGCCCGATGCCTCGTCGTAGATCGGGCCGTACTCGCCGGTGGACGCGTTCCACACATCGCACTGGATGGGGGTGATCGCCAGGTCGCGCGGAAACGACACGGCCACAACGCGTTCACGGTTGGCCGGGATGTTGACCAGGATGATGCTGTCCGAGCGGGCGCCGTCGGCGTCGGCGGTGTCGCCGGCACCCATGTCGCTGTTCTGGCCGTAGCGGCTGTCGACGCCGACGATCAGGAAGTTCTCGTCGCCGAACTGTGCGTTCGGGTCAAGGATGTCGCGCGAGTTGGGGTCCAGCGCCGCGATGTTGTTCATCCGGTTGTTCTTGCTGGTGGTCCACTGCCATGCGCCGCCGGTCACGACCAACGCCATCACAGCGAGCAACGCCGCCACAGCACGGCCGGCGTAGCGGACCGTCTTGCGGCGGCGGGAGTGCGGGTCATGGGGTGTCGTGGGACCGGTGGTGCGCCGTCCGATGTGGGCGGGTCGCACTCGTCCGGGGGGCGGGGCGGATACCGCCTCCAGCACCGTGGTGGCCGGTTCGTCGTCGAGGTCGGGGATCTCCGCGGCGTAGGCGGACAGCACGACGGTCGGCGGATCGTCCTCGACCGGCTCGTCGGGAACCTCGACCATGTCGACGACGTCGGTCAGCTCGGTCGCGTCGGCGACCTCGGCCAGGTCGGACTCGTCGGCGGCCTCGATCGCGTCGGCCAGGGCGGCGTCGTCGGCTGCCGGCTCGGGATCGTCGGCGGCCTGCTGCAATGCGGGGGGCACGTCGCCGGTGACCCGGGCGATCAGGTCCGCGACGGTGATCCCGTCGCGGGGATTACCGGCCCGGCCGCTGCGTGGCGCCGATTCCGGATCTGGTGTGCGCTCCCACGGCGCGGCGTCTGGCTTTGGCCGCGGAGTTCGGGTAATCCACTGGTTGTCACCGTGAGGCTCGGGCGCACGGCGACCAGGAGTGGCGTTCTCGCCGTCACTCATGTTCGTATCCGGTCTCCGACTCTCGTGAGCTCTTGCTCAGCGCACGCGCGCGTGCCGCCTCGCCCGTCTTTGTCGACGCTGACAAACACGGCTGCATGTATGTCTCTAGCAGTCCAAGTGGGTGCTGCGCTACTGGCAGCGATCTGGAACAGGTGCACACATCGTACTGAGACAACCTATGAGCGCTGGTGACGAGAGGATCTCGATTCAGCCACCGGAGTGCATAGCGTCGGCGCCCTCGGGGACCGTGCAGTCGTCCGGATCGTTCAGCCAGCCCTCGGGTAGCGACACCGACGCCGGTGAGCCCTGCCGCCCCCGCGGCCCGCTGCCGACCGGCGGGAACGGCGCGTCGGCGTCGAGCCGGCCCAGCAAATCGTCGAGTTCGGCACGGGTCTTGACCAAGGCCAGCGCCCGCCGCAGATCGGAGCCGACCGGGAAGCCGTGCAAATACCACGCGACGTGCTTGCGGATGTCCCGCATGCCCTTGTCCTCGCCGACATGGGCGGTCAGCAGTTCGCCGTGGCGGCGGACGATGTCGGCCACCTCGCCGAGGGTCGGTGGGGTGGGGATGGGACGGCCGGTGAAGGCCGCCGACAGCTCGGCGAACAGCCACGGGCGGCCCAGGCAGCCGCGGCCGATGACGACCCCGTCGCAGCCCGTGGTGGCCATCATGGTCAGGGCGTCGCTGGCCTCGAAGATGTCGCCATTGCCGAGCACCGGGATGCTTCGGACGTGCTGTTTGAGCTGGGCGATGCGGTCCCAGTCGGCGGCGCCCGAATAGCGCTGCGCTGCGGTGCGGGCATGGAGTGCCACCGCCGCGGCGCCCTCCTGCTCGGCGATCGCCCCGGCGTCCAGATACGTCAGGTGCTGGTCGTCGATGCCCACCCGGAACTTCACCGTCACCGGGATGTCGGTGCCCTCGGTGGCGCGGACGGCGGCCGCCACGATCTGGCCGAACAGTCGACGCTTGTAGGGCAGCGCGGCGCCACCGCCGCGCTTGGTGACCTTCGGAACCGGACAGCCGAAGTTCATGTCGATGTGGTCGGCCATGCCCTCGTCAGCAATCATCTTCGCGGCCGCGTAGGTGGTGTCCGGGTCCACGGTGTAGAGCTGCAGCGAGCGCGGCGACTCCTCCGGGGCGAACGTCGTCATGTGCATGGTCACCGGGTGGCGCTCGACGAGCGCGCGGGCGGTCACCATTTCACAGACGTACAGCCCGCTGACGGTGCCTACGCGAGCGAGTTCGAGCTCGCGGCACAGCGTGCGGAATGCGACATTTGTCACACCGGCCATCGGCGCCAGTACGACGGGGCTGGGCAGCGCGAACGGACCGATCCGCAAGGCGGATCGGTCCGGTGCGTGGTCCGCTTGGAGGCGGTCGGTCAGGAGGCCGCTGATGATGCCAGCGTCTTCTGCTTCGCGGCCTTCTTCTCGGCCACCTTGCGCTCGCGTTCGAGTCGGCGCTGCTTGGCGACCTCGAACTTCTCGCAGGTGTCCTCGAGTTCCTGGACCAGCAGGCCCAGCTCGTCGCGCAGCCGGGCGGCCTCGCCGGTGAAGTCCTCGCGTTCGAAGATGCGCCACTTCTTGAGCACCGGCATCACCACGTCGTCGAGGTGGATGCGCGGGTCGTAGACTCCGCCGACGGCGATGATGACGGCCTTGCGGCGGAAGTCCGGCACCGTGTAGCCGGGCATCCTGAAGTTGGTCAGCACGCGGTGCAGGGAGGTCATCGCCTGGTTGGGGGCGATGTCCAGGCCGGCGGCGCTGACGTCGCGGTAGAAGATCATGTGCAGGTTCTCGTCGGCGGAGACCCGCTGCAGCAGCTGGTCGGCCACCGGGTCGGCGCAGGCCTTGCCGGTGTTGCGGTGCGAGACTCGGGTGGCCAGCTCCTGGAACGACACGTACATCACCGAGTCGAACAGGCTCTCGGCGAACAGGTCGCCCTGCTGGTTCTGGCCCGGGGAGAAGCCGCGGGTGACCTGCTCCATGCGGGTGATCTCGAGTTCGACGGGGTCCACGGCGCGGGTGGCCAGCAGGTAGTCGCGCAGGGCGATGCCGTGGCGGTTCTCCTCGGCGGTCCACCGGTTGACCCAGAAACCCCACGGTCCGTCCATCGAGAAGTTCATCGCGATCTCGCGGTGATACGAGGGCAGGTTGTCCTCGGTGAGCAGGTTCTGCACCATCGCGGTGCGCGCCACCTCGGAGAGCTTCGACTCTTCCGGGTCCCACTCCTGACCGCCGAGGGCGTAGAAGTTCTTGCCGTCGGACCAGGGGACGTAGTCGTGCGGGTTCCAGTCCTTCGTCATCTTCATATGACGATTGATCTGCTGCTCGACTACGGGCTCAAGCTCATGCAGAAGCTGTAGGTCGGTCAGGTCTTGCGACACGACACCTCCCAGTTATCTGTATCTCGTGGTTGCATCAATATATCTGTGTACCCGAGTGACATCAAGTTTGTCCCGGGCCTGTCAGCCGTGATGTGCCGCACGCGAGGCGCCGGCGCTGCGGTCCAACAGCATGGCCACGCAGTAGTCGATGAACTGCTCCCGGGTGGTCGGCAACCGGCCGTTGAGATAGGCCACGAAAAGCGCCGTCAAGGCACCGATGAGGCTGGTGGCGGTCATGGCCTGGATCGCCGGGTCGGTGATGGTGGTCAGCTTGCGCTGCAGTAGTTCGATGAAGTTCGGCATCCACTCCGAGCCGCAAATCGCCAGCGCGGGTTCGGCCTCCGGGGCCAGCAGCAGGGCGCGGCCGCGCACCGGATCGTCGACCATCAGAGCAACGAAACGCTCCACCGCCTCGCGGGGCGTGGTCGCCGACATCAGCGCGGCCATCGCCTGCTGGCAAACTTCGGCGTAGACCGCGCGGACGAACTCGTCGCGGTCGGCGAAGCTCTCGTAGAAGTAGCGCTCGGTCAGGCCCGCCCCGCGGCAGACCGCCCGGACCGTCACGGTGGGACGGCCCTCTCCGCCCAACAGGGCAATGCCCGCGGCGAGCAGCGCGTCGCGGCGCTTGACCTGTCGGTCTTCCAGGGGCAACCCCGTCCAGCGGCGTTGGCGTTGACCCGTAGTCACATCACTCCTACATTCGACATCTGCTGACAACATCCGTGGTCAAACCTATCTCGACGGACGCGATCTTGCCGTGACTCAAGATACGACCGACGTATACCCGGTAGCCACCGAATCCCTGCATCCGGCTGCCCGGTTTCCCGCGACCAGATAGAGCCGCCGCGAAGCGGTTCGGATCCGACTCGCTGACCTGGAATGCGCTACCTCAAGGTGTGATCCGCCCCGGCGCGTTGGCGGAGCGGAACGGCCGATGCGTGGTCTGATGGAACCACGTCGGATCGACAGGGTGATTACATGACCACCGCATGGCTGATCGGAACTCCACTGGCAATCGCATACGCCATCCTGGTGCTCAAGGGTGTCGAGGCCGCGTGCCGAAGCTGGGAACGACGACGCCGCTACCACGACGGGCGTTGAGTCCCGACAAGGGCATCCGGGCCGTGCAGCGACCTTTGCCGATTACGGTGGAACCCATGTTCATCGCCCCCGAACTGCTCGGCGGCCGCTACGAGTTGCGGGGGACCCTCGGGCGGGGCGGCATGGCCGAGGTTCGGGAGGGCTTCGACACCCTGACCGGCCAATCGGTGGCGATCAAACTCCTGTACCCGGGCTTCGACACGCACCCGGACTACCTGCGCCGGTTCTGGGCCGAGGCGCACTCCGCGGCGGCGCTGCGCCACCCCAACATCGTCGCCGTCTACGGCAGCGGCGAACACCACGGCACCCCGTTCATCGTCATGGAACGGTTGCCCGGCAACAACCTCGGCGACCTGATCTCGCAAGGCCCCCTGCCGCCGGACTACGTCCGCAAGGTGCTCGACGACGTGCTGGCGGCGCTGTCGACCGCCCACGCCGCCGGGGTCCTGCATCGAGACATCAAGCCCGCCAACATCTTGTTCACCGCCGACGGGACCGCGCAGGTCGCCGACTTCGGCCTCGCCAAAGGTCCGGACACGCACCGCACCGACACCGGCCAGATCATGGGCACCATGGCCTACATGAGCCCGGAGCGGCTCGCCGGCAACCCGGCCACGGTCGCCGATGACCTGTACGCCGTGGGGGTGGTCGGCTGGGAAGCGCTGACCGGGCGCCGGGCCTTCCCCGAGGAAAACCTGGTCGCCCTCGCGCACGCCATCACCGAGAACCCGCCGCCGCCGGTCGCGGCGTTGCGGCCCGACGTCGCACCGCAATTGGCGGCCGTCGTGGACCGCGCGATGGCACGGGACGCCTCGCAGCGCTTCCCCAACGCCGAGGTGATGCGCGCCGAACTTGCCAACGTGTACGGGGATCCGGCCACCGGCCCCATCCCGATCGTCCCGCTGCCCGACCAGCCGGTGCCGCAGATGTGGAACCCGGCCACCATCCCGGTCGCCATCGCCGTGCCGCGGCGCAGCGGCCGGCTGATCGCGTTGATCGCGGTGGTGCTGATCGCGCTGGTGGTCGGCGTGGTCGCCTTTGTGCTCGGTGCGTCCACGCAGCGCAGCGCGGGGGTGTCCGGCGCCCCCGGCGGTGTGCCCACTGCCACCGGCTGAGAACGCGGGATCGCTTAGCCGCCATGGTCCAACCGGTGTGAATAACTACCAGGTTGGGTTCTGTTCCACGATCGGGTGTCGTTTCGGGTCTCGGAGGAAGGCGCCGCCGAGCTCCTCCCCGGGTTCCGTCGCACACCCGGCCCGTTCGCCTGCGCCGTAGCCGGGACGCGCCAAGCAACGTTCCGTAGGTGGCGGTCAACGTGCCCGCCCGACACCCGCACCACTCCACGTCCACGCCGACGACGCGGATCCCACAAGCCGTCCCACTGAGGTGCCGCCCGCAACGTTCCTCAACCGTTGAGTCGTCGGAGGCGAGTTAGGCCCGGCTTCAACTATTCGTATTTGGATCCAATTAAGGGATTAAACCGCGGCAATCTGCGGATATAGGAGATATTGTGAGACTAATGGATCCTATCTGCCGGGGATGCGTCAGGGTGGTCCGGTCTTTCCGGGGCCACTCGGCCGCCGCCCGGCGCGTCAAGCCAATCAACCAAGAAAGGGTGCCGTGTCATCTTGTCCGGATCACTGCGGGCCGCAGAGACTCATTCCGCGAGCCGATGATCCCTTCCACTGGGAACTGATCGTGTTCATGGTTAGCTGGGCCCCTTACGGCGGGCCAAGTGATGAAGACGCGCTACCAAGGTTCGGCATGAACTCCAAAGACCTCGCCACGCGCTTCAACGATGTGGTCCAAGCGCTAGCAAGAATGCGTAAGCATCTCAGTGAACAGCAACACGAGCTACTCCAGCGCGCACAACGGTTGTTGCCCTCGGACAGCCCAAGGAGTTGCTCCATCGACTCGCAATCGGCCGCGCGATCCGCGACAGGTATCGGGTTGTCACCGACGCAGGGACATTGGAGGCTGAGCAGAGGGCTCTGGCACTGGCGCGAAGATCGTCAAGACAACATGCGAAGCAGAAGCCGCGTGTGTGATCGAACAGATGGCGATGGCAAGTAGGGAAGCGTCCTCGCGCTGAAGGGGATTGGCTCCGAGCGGACCGGCGCTCCCGCAAGAGAGTCTGCCGCAAGATTGGGTGAGGCGATCACGCGCCCGGGCAGGCCGTGAGCGACAAGGAGACGGATAGTGCCCCTTGGGGTGGTGGACTTTGGATCGGCGTGGGTTCACGCGTGGTGATCAACGAGTCGTGGTGAATGCTAGGCGATTTGGCGTCGTTCGGGAACTGGTTCGCTCGCTGACTGGGCGGCGAGGTGTTTGGCGGCGATGACTTTGCGTAGCTCGGCCATGGACACCTCGGACAGGTAGCGGCGGGTGACCTGCCATTCGTCGTGGGCTTCGATGACCACCGCGGTGGCCAGCCGCAGGAACGCGGCCGGGTTGGGGAAGATCTCGACGACATCGGCGCGGCGTTTGATCTCCTTGTTCAGGCGCTCGATGGGGTTGTTCGACCAGATCTTCTGCCAGTGGGTACGGGGGAAGGCGGTGAATGCCAGCACGTCGGTTTTGGCCTCGTGCATCATGGCGGCCACCTTCGGAAAACTGGCGGCCAGGGTGTCGGCGACCTGATCCCACTGGGCAGCCACATCGGCGGGGTCGGTGTGGGCGAAGATCGTCTTGACCGCCGCGGTCACCGCTGGGGCGTGCTTGGCGGCGACGGCACCGTGCAGGTTGCGCATGAAATGCACCCTGCATCGCTGCCAGGAAGATCCGGCGAACTGCTGGGAGACTGCGGCCTTCAAACCGGCGTGGGCATCGGAGATCACCAGGTGCACCCCGGCCAGTCCGCGGGCCTTGAGCGAGGCCAGAAACTCGCGCCAGAACTCAAACGATTCGCTGTCACCCACGGCGGTCCCGAGGACTTCACGGGTGCCGTCGATGGAAACACCGGTGGCCACGACCAAAGCCTGGGAGACCACGTGAGCGCCGATGCGGACTTTGCAGAACGTGGCATCGCAGAACACATACGGAAACGTGGTGTGGGTCAGGCTGCGGGTGCGAAACGCATCGATGTCCTTATCGAGGCCGGCGCAGATGCGTGAGACCTCCGATTTGGAGACCCCGGAGCCGACGCCGAGGGCGGCGACGAGGTCATCGACGCTGCGGGTCGACACGCCGTGGACGTAGGCCTCCATGATCACCGCGTGCAGGGCCTTGTCGATGCGGCGACGGCGTTCCAACAGCGACGGGAAGAACGACCCAGCCCGCAGTTTGGGGATCTGGACCTCGATATCCCCAGAGGTGGTCGACACCGTCTTGGCCCGATGCCCATTGCGGTGAGTGGCCCGCCCGTCGCTGCGTTGGTAGCGGCCGGCGCCGATCACCTCGGTGGCCTCGGCCTCGATCAGCGCCTGCAGCCCGGCGCGGATCAGTTCGGCGAACACCGCCCCGGCATCGGCGGACTTGAGTGCATCGAGTTGGGAGAGCAAGGCAGAATGGTCCTGGGTCATCGCGTGGTGCGTCCTTTGCTTGAGTCACTTGGTAGGTAACTCATCGACCACTACGCGATGGCCCGCCCAAAAGCCCTCAACGACACACTGTCGTTCGGGTCGTCCGGGTCGTCCTCAGCTCCGAAACCCCACCACACCAAGGGACTTACCCAGGAGACGGTATCCGGACTCCGGATCATCACGGTGGCGTCGAACACGGTGTGGCGCACTGGGGCTCGACGGGTTCGGCGCCTGATGGGGTCCGAGGGCGGTGGCAAATGTGTTTCGATCGTCCCACCGTCGTCACGATTGCGGGCAACCCACACGACGTCCTCGTGAAACTCCGGGAGATACGGCCGGGGCACAATGAGTACCCAGTCCGCGCACTCTGGGAAAGTCAGCTACCAGCTCGACGCGGGTTCCATTTCTGGCGGCCGAGTAGGTCGATCTGCATCGAGGGCCAGAAGCTATCTCTCATGGCGTTGTCCGGTCCGTCACCGATCGATCCGAACGATGGAACCGTTGCCAGCAGACCGGATCTCCTCGCCGAAAGCCCAGGAGGTGAACTGAACTGGGTCCGTGATCGGCGTGGACGACGCCGCCGGGTGATGGGCGGTGATTGCGGATGGCCACCGGACCCCGGGGCTCACCCCGGAGTGGTGCGAGACCCCGGGGTCCGGACCACGCCCGATCACGTGGCCTTCAGCTGACTGCAATCCGCCGCATTCGATCCCTGAAGAACTCGAAGTGTTGTGCCCAAGGCGCGCTCGGAGTGTTCGGCCTTCTGACAACGACTTTCAGGAGCTCCGGGCCGGCCTGCCAAACCGTGTTCACCGCGTCTGACACGACTTGGCAGGGTTTGCCAGAAACCACCACTGCTAGGCGCATCGAGAGAAATCCAAGGCCCCCATAGACCGCTGAGTTCGTACCTCTAGGTGAGCTCTACGCGGACAGGCGACGGGCCTGCTCCGTTGCAGCATGTTTCCGCGGCCTCCGCGTCGTAGGAACATGAACTCACCGCCACAGTGCAGTCGACGAGTGCACGCAACGTGACTCCTTCGCCGGCCCGAGTCGGCGCCGGCCTCGAGATGACCAGGCCATCTGGCTGCGGGTACGTGTCTTGGAAGAGGTTGATTGGGGAGGGCAGCGTTTCGTACTCCAGCTCCATCTTGGCGAGCGCAGCCAACAGGTTGTCATTGCAGTTCCGATGCCCGGGCAAATCCATGCTCTCGAACCAATTTCGATTGCAGGCAGCGTACAAAAAGTCATGCACGCCCTTCGCATCGTCCGAAACGATCTCGAACATTGGCTGCTGCTTCGACGAGTAGAACTTGTCTCCGGGGTTCAATCGGATTCTCGGATAATTGAAAAGAATCGTCTCGCCCGGCGAACTGTACTCGGACGGATCTCCTTTCCGCACCGCAATGAAGTCCGCGACTTGCTGGCCTTCGACATCAACGACGCGCAGCAACTGACCCT
Organism: Mycolicibacterium sp. MU0050; assembly: GCF_963378085.1. Lineage (GTDB taxonomy): Bacteria > Actinomycetota > Actinomycetes > Mycobacteriales > Mycobacteriaceae > Mycobacterium > Mycobacterium wendilense. The sequence continues at coordinate 705,430 of NZ_OY726395.1, forward strand.
GTGTCACCGTGAAGGCGACCGCGTCAGCCGGGGCAATCTGAATATTCACCATTTTTCGTCCACTTCTGCAGTTTGTTTTCTGGATTGCGATACAAAGACGCGCCGGGGGGCTTGCCGACAGGCGGCTATGCCCACACCTTGCCTGAGCGGTCGGTGTCCAACCGGAAATCAGTAACTCGGGTCGTAAAGAGATCCCGTCCCAATCGTTCGGCTCGGCTGACCGGGTCGGTTGGGTCGAGTCTCACTTCACCTCTACTGTTGCCCACTCCGATGACAGTGCCCACAAATTCTTGTCGCAGATGAATGCACGCTTCCTGGATCTGCGCAATCAGCCCAGCCGTGGCATTCGGGTAGCTCTCTTCGCACGAGATGAGGAGGCCAGTGCGCTTGTGAAGCAGGCGCGCCACGACATCGGCGTGCTCTGGATGGCTACGTGCCACATAGCAAAACATTCGATCGTAGAACAGCTTCAGCGCACTCGAAGGCCCGTACCAGTACAAAGGGGTAGCCAGAATCCAACCGTCGGCAGGCAGGACATGGTCGAACAGCAAGCTTCTGTAACTATCCTGAATTCCGCATTCTCCGGAGTCGTGACGGCAAACCCGGCAATCTCGGAACATCCCTGTCATGAAGTCGTCCAGATAGACGAAGTCCGCCTCATGGCCGGCGTCAGTCACGCCTTTCGCCGCGGCCTCGGCCAACGTGGCCGAGTTGCCCGTTCGGCGGGGGCTTGAGCTCACGATCAAGACCTTTTTCATTGTTCTTCGTTCCTCCTTGTTGAGATTCTTCGTGCGATGGTTAGGGGTAAGTGAATTGAAGCCTGGGTTCTGTCGATGACCGGATGGCGGCTCTCAGGTCTCCGGGGGCATTGAACTCGATTGGCATTGCATGTAGCCCTTCTGCAAGTTCGGCCGTTCAGCCGGGATGCGGGGTTCGATTCCGACTCCAGACGTTGCTCCGCCCCTGCGCGGACCGATCGGACACGATGGAGTCACAGTTTTGGATAGCTGTGATGAATCCAACAGCAACGTACTGGATCCATATCGGTTCGTCAACCGGACTGTGTGATGGATAAACGAGCGTGTTTGCCACTGAATGGATCCAACCGCAGCGTAGGCGCTGCGGCAGCCTCTTTGCCGAGACCGGTGACACCGGCCGGCTGGATCGCGATCTGCGCTACGCCAGCACGCTCATCTGAGCGCAGCGGTTCCACGACGGTTTCAACGGGATGTACGGCCGTCCTGGCATAGCCGTCGCCGTGGGCGCGGTGGGACATCCGCCGCATGCCTGCCGTATGAACGTCCTTTTTCTCGCGGCTGGTACGCCCGATGCCCAAGAGTCCAGCCGCTTGGTGGAGCTCGCCGGGGAGCATGGGGTGCACACTCGCCACGGCAAGCCCACCGCGTCGAAAATGAGCCGGTGCACCGACATCTCAGGAACGGGATGCATTGGTTTGACGCTCAGCCGCCGGCTCGAACCGTGACACCTCGATTGGCTGCGGTCCTCGGCGCCGTCCGCTTGTCGACTCGCAGTCAAAAACCTGGGGCCGGGTGGGCGACGTGGGCATGACGATCAGCGAGTAACGATGACGATGCACGCCCGCCTCAGCGGGTTATGCAGGGCGGCCACGAATTCTCGGACTCAAAGCCAAGCCGCCTGGAAATGCTCTTGGCTGCCTCGATGATGCGTTCGTGCACCTTCTCCGCCCCGTCTTGGAATACAACTGGTCGTGGGCCACTGAGGGAGATCGCGCCCCGCAGCCTCGGTACATGATCGAAAAACGGTGCCCCGATTGCCGCCATGCCAGGCACGACGTCGCCGTCGCTGGTTGCGACCCCCTCGCGGCGGATCTGTTCGAGATTTTGCTCAAGATCTGCCGCGTTGGACAGGCTGTCCTCGGTGAACTCGACGAGGGATTCGGCCACGTAGGCCTGATAAAACGGTTCCGGCTGAAACGCAAGCAGCGCGCGTGGTCCTGCCCCGATATGAAGAGGCAATGTCGTGCCCACCGTGATGGCCATCGATCTGACCCATCGGCCTCCGATTTCGGAGATGCAAAGCGCGTTGCTTCCCCTAGGGACCAATAGGAATACGGTCTCACCGGTGTCTGCGTGAAGCTGCCTCATCGCTTCTTCAGCGGCCGTCCGAACATCGAACGTCCGCGCCACGGCCGAGCCCAACTGGAAGAGCCGGACCCCTAGGCGATAGCGGCCTTGACTCGGTGCACTCTCCACCCAGCCGAGCTGCTGGAGCGTGCCGAGGAGGCGGTAGACCGTACTACGAGGTTCCTTCGCGAGCTCGGCAATCTCCACCGCAGACAAGTCCGAACGCTGTTCGAGCAGCTCAAGAATTGCACCGGCCTTCAGCAGCACATTCACAGACCCCTGCACTGCGGTGTGCTCCTTACCCATATTGCGGACATTAACAGGCCGGGCCGACCCGATCGGCGCGTCAACCACGCCATGTCTCGCTATACGGACATGACGACCGCATTGTGGTTGACGGATGTGATGCTCACGGACTAGCGTCTTCCTTGTGGCGTAGCTCACGCGGTTGGAGTGGGTCGCCCAAAAGTCTCTGGATGCTCCGACGGCTGAGTTTGCATCCCCAGGTTCCGCAAACGCAGCGACGATCGCCGGGCAAGCAGGCCGACAGCGCGGAAGAAACCATTGCAGCCGAATAGACCTCGTAGGGAGAAGCCTTGAGCCATGACCATCCTTAGTAGGAAAGCCTGGGCGCCTGCGCCGGAACCCCAGCTTCGACAACGGGTTCGAAACGAATAGCGCTGGTGCGCAACATCTTCAGTTCCGATCACGCCGGCGGTCGTCACCTGGCCGGCCAAATCGACCAGGTGGTTGCGCCAGAGATGCCCCTGGGGGCATCAGGTGGAAAAGGCCCCCCGGCAGCGACGCCGATCGTCACTGGTGTAGCTGGCCTGGAGTTCGTCCGTGCAGAGCGATCGGAAGTAGGCACTGGACGGGCTCGTCGCATCCACGAACGGCGTCATGTCCGCTGCTCAATTTCGCGACCAGTCAACACCTTCCGTGCCTGGCCGTTTCTTGCATGGCGACCAGGGCTGCTGGGCGCTGATAAGCGAGGTGATACCGCCGAGTGCGGTTAATGGATCCGCCAACCATGTCCGAGTCCCATCGCAGGTGGCCCTTGGTCTTGTCATGCCGCTTGCGCGGTTGGAACTCCGGCACCACCGCCTTCATCAGAAGGTGTAGCGAAGTTCAAAATTCGAAACTCATAGAGAGAGTGACGATGATCGAAGATACAAATCCCACTGAAACGGCACTCGCCGGCCCGTCAAGGGCGTCTCAAGTGATCATCGAGACGCGTTCCATAGACTACGTTCCGTTGACGGAACGCCGCGGCAAGGTGTGGCACCTTTCCACTATCTGGTTCACCGGAAACGTACACATACTTACGGTAGCGTTGGGATTCATCGGAATAGCGCTGGGCGCAAACCTCATTTGGACCGCGATAGCGATACTTACAGGCTGTGCGTTCGGCACGTTCTTCATGGCCTTTCATTCTGCCCAGGGGCCGCAGCTCGGGCTTCCGCAAATGGTGCAGTCGCGGCCGCAGTTTGGTTTCATGGGCGCCTTCTTGGTGTGGATAGTCGCGCTGATTATTTACGGTGGGTACGCTGCATCAATCCAGATCTTGGTTGGCGACACCCTTGAGGAAGTCATTGGACTGCCGACAACGATCGGATACTTCAGTATCGCGTTGATCGCGATACTGCTGGCAGTGATGGGCCACGACATCATCCATAAGGCGGCGAGGTACCTGGCCGTGCTAATGGTGGTCGTGCTCGCCATGTTCTCGATCGGGATAATCGTGGTCCAACCGTTTAGCGCGGAGGCGTTCGATATCCGCTCATTTTCTTTGGTGCCCTTTATGGTTCAGTTCTTCACTGCCGCGGCCTATCAGCTATCCTATTCAATATTCGTCTCGGATTATTCGCGCTATCTTCGGCCGGATGTCAGTGTGCCAGAGACGTTTTGGTGGACATACGCTGGTGCGGCGGTCAGTGGTGCGTGGATGATGCTGATGGGCGCTGCTGCAGCATGGTTGTTTCCATTGAATGACACCGTCGGCGCGATCATAGCCACGGGCGATGCGATTGTTTCCGGTTCCGGGAAAATACTGCTGATCGCGGCAGTTGTGCCCGCGTTCGCCGCTGGCGCCCTTTGCTTCTATGGCGGTAGCCTCACACTGCTGTCCTGTGCGGACTCGATTAAACAATTCCAACCGACCATGTTGAAACGCGTAGTCGCCCTGGTCTGCCTGGGAATAGTGACTACCGTCATCGCATATAGCGCGAGTGGCTCGTTTATAGCTTGGCTGGAGAATTTTCTGTTCGTTCTCGGATATTTGCTTACGCCATGGACGGCAATCAATTTGATCGACTTCTATGTCGTGCGTCGCGGCCACTATTCCATCCGAGAAATATTCAGCCCAAGGGGCATGTACGGGCGTTGGTCTTGGCGCGGCATCGCAGCCTATCTCATCGGTTTCGCGTCGATGCTCCCCTTTGCGGTCGTTGGCGACTTCCACGGCTTCTTCGCTCGACTTCTGGGCGGTGTAGACATCTCCATGCTGGTAGGTCTTGCGGTCTCTTCGGCCATCTATGTGTGGGCGTATCGAGGATTCGATCTCAGCACCGAAACGGAGCGCATTCGCGTAGCCGACATCGGGATCGACGCCGGTGCCACCCCGCAGTCGCCCTGATGGCACCCGAGGAATCGAACACACCGAACGGGTATCGAACCTGACGGGGTCTTGCGCTCTCTCGTCGCTGTGGGCCTGCGTTCCCGAATCACACTGGAATCAAAAGGGAGTGGCATTTTCCGCTGCCTGGCAGCCCCGGTTCGGATCCTGAGCCGACGGCGCATGTCGAAAGGCCCCAGGTGTGCTCGCCGGGATTCCTCACCTTTGAGCAGTGGTCAGTGCAGTGGGCGGCAGGTGCCGTGGTGTTTTCCGACGACCTCGCCCTGGGTGCCCGCGCCGCGGGTGCTGGACGGTGGACACTGACACGTTTCCCGTACAGGACACCCTCGCCTGTGCGATCATCCCTGACACAGCAGCGGGCGGGTTGCCGGCTCGGCGCATACAGCCATTGACGCAGCGTGGGGGGGTACGCAATGCGGCGGACGGTTCGCTCGATCCTTGTTGTGATGCTGGCGCTGACCGGCGTGGTGGCCGTCGCGGTCGCCGGCGTCGTCACGTCGTTCGTGGCGCTGGCGGCCACCGCGCTGATCGTGCCGGGCACCGGCGACCCGAATGCGAATGTGGTGCCGGGCTACATGGAGAACGCGGTCAGCCGGTATCTGCGGCAGACCCGGTGTTTCGAGGGCGGGGCGCCCAACGGTTGTGACGTCGCGGTCCTGGACCCCAGCGTCGACCCCGCCGCCAACCTGATCGGGATCAACTACCCGGCGTCGTTCTGGCCCATGCCCTTTCCCGGTTGGTGCGAGCCGGGCCGGTGCGAAAAGTGGAACGTCTCGGTGGGCGAGGGCGTCAGCGGACTGAACGCGGAGATCATCAGGCAGTGGTCCGAGAACCCGAACGAGGACCTGGTCGTCTTCGGCTACTCACAGGGCGGCGCCGTGGTCTCCAACGAACTGCGCAACCTCGACCAGCTGCCTGACGAAATCAAGGACCGGCTTCAGGTGGTCATGATCGGCAACATCGCCAACCCCGACGGCGGGCTGTGGCAGCGCCTGGCCCCCGTCTCGTTTCTGGGTGAACTGCTGCTGGACGCCACGTTCGGGCCGCCGATGATGACCGACAGCGGCATCCCGATCACCAACATCGGCTTCGAGTACGACCCCGTTGTCTACGCTCCGCGGTACTGGGGCAACCCGCTGACCATGCTCAACGCCATCGCGGCCTTCGACAACGTGCACGGCTACTACCTGGCGCCCAACGGCGGCGACCCCGACGGGACCATGCCCTACGGATACACCGAGGCGCAGTTGGCGGCCGCGCTGGCCGACCCGGACAACATCCGCTACGGCGGCAACAACCCGAACAGCGCGAACAAATACATCATGATCCCGGCGACCTCACTGCCACTGGCCAACCTGATCCTGAGCCTGGCCGAGTCGACCGGCACCACCGCGATCGTCAAGCCGTTCGTCGACCTGCTGGCGCCGGCGGCCAAGGTGATCATCGATCTCGGTTACGACTGGAGCGGCGACCCGGACAAGCCGGTGCCGTTGTCCCTCTTGCCATTCAACCCGTTCAACAACTGGTTGGAGGTGGGCGAGGATCTGGTCGTCGCGCTGGGCGAGGGTGTCCACAACGTGTTCGGGGGGCCGACCGTTGCCCCGCTGGGTGAGGAACCCGCCGAGGCGGGTGTGGACGCGGCGTCGGAGCCCCAGCTGCTGTCACCTGCGGCTGAGCGCGCCAAGGCGACGGAGCCTGCCGGGACCGCACTGGAGGTGGTCCCGGGTGCGGGGATTCCGTCGGCCGCGGAGCCGCCCGCGCCGACGGTTGCCGGCTCCTCGGCGCCCGGGGCGGCCGCGACCACCCTGCAGGACGCCGAACCGGTGGGCGAAGCGGATCTCGTGACTGAACCCGAGGCGCGGGCCGGCGCCAAGGCGGACCTCGAAGCCAAGCCCACCCGCAGCCTGCGGCCCGGCGCCGCGCTCGACGTCCGGAAGGCCGCCAAGGGGCTGCGGAACGCGGTCCAGAACGTCTTCCAGAAGGGCGCTCGCGAGGATGGCAAGAAGGGCCCGGGGAGCCGCCTGAAGAGCGGCCCCGCCGAGGCGACGGAGCGGGAGCGGGCGACCGCTGCGGACGCCGCTGAAGGGAAGACCCCAGAGAAGGGTGACAACGACTCCGCCGATACGAAGGCCGCCGTCAAGAAGGCCAAGAACGACGCGAAGGCCGCCTGAGAAGTGTGCGTGGTGCCCCCAGCAGGGCTCGAACCTGCGACCTGCGGATTAAAAGTCCGTAGCTCTACCAACTGAGCTATAGGGGCCGTGCGAGCCATCAGGATAACTGAGCCCACGGCACCGCATCCGGCCCAGGTTCTCTGGGGCCCGAATGGGGCGTTCAACCCCTCGGTTTTGGGATTGCGGGGGACGTGCCCTAAGCTATCGAAGCTCCCAGCGGAAGCGTTGTGAGTACCCCGGAGAGATTCGGCTCTGGCCCCCTTCGTCTAGCGGCCTAGGACGCCGCCCTTTCAAGGCGGTAGCGCGGGTTCGAATCCCGTAGGGGGTACTTCCATACGTGGAAGCCAGGAGTGAGCAGTACAGCAAGGCCCTGTGGCGCAGTTGGTTAGCGCGCCGCCCTGTCACGGCGGAGGTCGCGGGTTCGAGTCCCGTCAGGGTCGCAAGTAAGGCATTGAGGCATCCCGGTGCCTTCCGGCCAGGTAGCTCAGTTGGTACGAGCGTCCGCCTGAAAAGCGGAAGGTCGCCGGTTCGATCCCGGCCCTGGCCACAATGAAACCCCCAGGTAACTGGGGTTTTCTTGTATCTGGGGCGGGTGCTGGCAGCGCTCCGGTGACCCAGAGTGACCCATTCCAGATTTAATCGCCGACGCGGTGACCCCGATGACCCACGGCAGGGTCACCCGGTCATTCCGAAGCGGCGGTGTCCGGCTTCGAGGTCGTGATCGAGTTCAGCACCGCGGCGGCATCCGCGAGCGCGTCGTTCGTCGAATGCGCGTAGGTACGGAGAGTGAAGCCGGCATCTTGATGCCCGAGCCACGCGGCGATCACCACAACCGGCACGCCTCGCATGTGCATGAGAGTCGCGCAGCTGTGCCTCGCATCATGAAGACGAACGTGGGGGAGACCTGCAGAGCCGAGCGCCTTGGCCCACGCCTTCGTCAGGGTGTCCGGGTGCGGCGCCGCGCCGAACTCGTCGACGACCACGAGACCGGTGTCATGCCACTTGGATCCGAGTGCAAGCTTCGCTTCCCGTTGCCGCTTCCTCTCAGCGCGCAGTGCACGGGCGAGGTCCTCAGGCATCGGCAGAGTCCTGGTGCTGGTCTTCGTCTTGGTGGCGCCGGTGACGCTGCCGCCCGAGACCGCGAGGCGCGCAGCGGAGATCGAGACGGTGCCCTTGTCGAAGTCGATCGAGTCCCAGTCGAGCGCGAGGATCTCACCGCGGCGCAGCCCGTACACCGCGAGCTGCCACGCGATCGAGAACGGATCTGCCTTCGACGAGGCGAGTAGCTTAGTCACCTGCTCGGCGGACAGCGTGTGCATGTCGGCGTTCTCCGTGGGAAGACTCTTCACCAACGCGGCGGGGTTGCGGACGACGATGCCCTGCGCCATCAGGTCGTCGAAGATCGATCGCGCCCGTGCCAGCATCGGGTTGATCGACGCCGGTGCCCACGGGGCGCGGACTGTCTTCTTGTTCTTGGTCAGCTTCTCCGGCGCGTGCCAGGTGCCCATGCGACTGGTCCCATTGCGGAGGGAGGTGACAATCTTCTCTATGTCGTCCTTCGTCACTTGCTGCACCGGTTTGTCACCGAGGGCGTCGACGAGCGGTCTCAAACTGGTGACGTAGGCGCTCATCGTCTTCGGCCGGATACGTTGACCGATTAGCCAGCTGTCCACGGCCTGACGCACCGTGATCTCCGAAGGTGCGACGTGCGTGCCGTGAGACAACTCCGACACGACAGTGCTGCGCCACTTCACCGCGGCCTCGACCGTCTCGAACCGCTTCTTGTGCTGGAACCGCGAGCCGTCGGGCCGTTGCCCATGCACCCGCACCTCGTACCTACGCCCCGCCGAGGTCTCGACAGCCTTCACCCATTCCGGTCTGCGTGCCATTGCTACAGAGTGGCACCTGCGCTGGGTGGAGACGAACGAGTCGTACGACACGCCGACATGTAGACGAAGAAGCGGGGTGAGCTCAGCGCGACACGCCGAAAAAGTACGCGATTCCGGCTCGCTTGGAGGAGTCCCAACTCCGTGGTGCGATGGAGACATGAGCGAGAACCAGAACAGTGATCTCGCCGCCGCGCTCGCCACTCTGCTGGCCGCGGTCGGCCAGACTCAGCCTGCCCAGACGCCGGCACCGGTGACGATGCTCACCGTCGCCGAGACGGCGGAGATGCTCCGCTGCAGCGAGAGCCTCATCTACGCGCAGCTCAAAGACGGCAGGATCAAGGGAGTGAAGGTGGGGCGGAGAAGGTTGATCCCCATGCGCGAGATCGACCGCCTCATCTCCGGCGACGTCGCCGCGTAGTCCCTGCCCCGAACAGCAAGCACCCCGTCACCAACTTGGTGACGGGGTGCTCTGCGCCATGAGTCAGGCCGCGGCGGACTCGATCGCGTACACGGCCTCCATGACTGCGACGCGCTCCATGATGGCGCTCCACTTGTTCCCGACGGCCATTGCGAGCGAGGCACGAGTCGCCTCGGCCAGTCCCTCGTGAGCAGCGGCAGCGACGGGATCCTCGTCGAGGACGGCCCCGATCACGGCGGTGGCCGCCGGATCGGTGAGCCCGTCGATACCCGCGGCGAGCCACCGCACATTCGCCACGGCGAGCGCGCCGGCGAAGGCCAGCGTGGCGGTTCCGCTGTTGGGGTCGGTCTCCGCGAACAACTCGGTCGTCGCGCGGCGGTACATCTGCTCGGACTCGGTCAGCTCCGGCACCACGACCTCGGCGGCGAGTTCGGTCACGGCGTCCCACACCTCCGTGAGCCAGTCCGACAGCGTGAGCATTGTGAAGGGCCCGACCTCCGCAGCGGCGGCATGCGTCACCGGGTCCGTGCTCATCGCAGCGATCAGCTGGCACGCGAGTGTGGTCCCCTCCAACTGCGCACGATGTCGAGCGGCGGCCACGGCACCGGCGTACGCGGTGACGGCGGCGGGCGCGCAGCTGTCTCGGGCGATGGCGTAGGCGGCGTGACGGAAGGCGGCGACGTAGATGTCGTCGGTCATGTGCTTCTCCTGGTTCAGGTGATCCGGCGGTCGGGGCGCAGCACCCGCTGAGGCGGATGCCGCACCCGGACAGTCGGCTCAGATGTCGGAGCTGTCGTCGTCGGCGGACTTGCTCGTTTGACTTCCTCTCCCGCCTAAAGGCGGGAGATTCCTACGCAGCCGCGACATTGCTGTCGGGGTCTGTTCGATGGGTTCCTGCTTCACCGGTGATTGCTTCGGCAAGCCGAAGTCTGACATCTCCTCCACAAGCGTTTAACGACTCCGCTAGCCCAGCGGCGTCGACGACGTTAACAGCAGCGTTGAACTCACGGTCCAGAAGTGTTCCGCAGCCCGGGCATGTCCATTGCCGTACGGAGAGGGGAAGTTTCCCGATCCCCGGGTGACCGCACACTGAACAACGCTGAGAGGTGGGATCGAAGCGTCCTGCTCGCGCTACCTTCCCGCCGCGTTCGGCGCTCTTGTAGGTGATCATCGCCACGAGCATCCCCCAACCCGCATCGTGGATGGATTTGGCCATCCTTGTGCGAGCCAGTCCGACGATGGACAGCGTTTCCAGGCAGACGGGTCTGCTGCACGAGTAGGTGACAGTTTCGGTCACGCGGCCTGACTGGCCGGTGTGGTCATGATGGCTTCGAATTCCACCGGGGTCAACCGGCCGAGGCCGGCTTGTCGGCGGCGTCGGTGGTAGGTGCGTTCGATCCAGGTGACGATCGCGATTCGGAGTTGCTCGCGGGTGTCCCAGCGGCGGCGGTCGAGCACGTTCTTCTGCAGCAGGGAAAAGAAGCTCTCCATGGCAGCGTTGTCGCCGGCCGCGCCGACACGGCCCATCGAGCCGACCATCTCGTGATGGTGCAGTGCGTGCACGAATCGCCTTGAGCGAAACTGAGATCCTCGATCCGAATGTAGGATGCATCCCGCGACATCTCCGCGTCGGGCCACCGCGCTGTGCAGTGCACGGGTGGCCAGTCGGGACTTCATTCGGGAGTCAATGGAGTAGCCGACGATCCTGTTGGAGTACACATCTTTGATGGCGCACAGGTAAAGCTTGCCCTCACCGGTACGGTGCTCGGTGATATCGCTGAGCCACAACTGATTCGGCGCGTCGGCGGTGAAGTCGCGTTCGACGAGATCGTCGTGGACCGGTGGGCCGGGCTTGCCGTTCTTGCCGCGGTTTTTGCCGAACACGCTCCACAGTTGGTTCTGGGAGCAGATGCGCCAGGCGGTGCGCTCGGCCATCGGCTCGCCAGCGTCGCGGGCCTCCTCGACCAGGTAGCGATATCCGAACTCCGGATCATCGCGGTGCGCGTCGAAAAGGGCGTTGACGCGGTAGGCCTCGACGCGTTCGGCGTCGGTGACAGGGGAGGCCAGCCAGCGGTAATACGGTTGGCGAGCGAGCTTGAGGACCCGGCACGTCACCGCGACGGGGATCCCGTCGGCGGCGAGCTCTTTCACGAGCGGGTAGATCCTTTTCCCGGCAGGTTGGCCTGCGACAGATACGCCGCGGCACGGCGCAGGACCTCGTTTTCCTGCTCGAGCAGCTTGATCCGCCGCCGGGCCTCACGCAGCTCACCGGACTCGCCGGTGGTCTTGCCGGGCTTGGCGCCCTCGTCAATGTCGGCCTGACGGAGCCATTTCTGCAGCGTCATCGGGTGCACCCCGAAATCGGTGGCGATCTGCTCGATCGTCACCCCGTCATCGCGATTGCGGGCCACGCGCACGACGTCGTCGCGGAACTCACGGGGATAGGGCCTTGCCATGGGGACATCCTCCCAGCCTGCCCACCCAGGGCAAGCCGACTCAGATGTCACCTACTCGTGCAGCAGACCCGACCGTTTGGTTTTCACGGGCTACCCGAAGGCTGAACTTGTCGAGCTGGTCTTTGCGGGTTCGGGCCACCTGCGAGTGCAGCTTGGCCACCTTCTGTTTCTGTTTGAGGTAGTTGTTCGAGGGTGGCCGTTTGTCTTTACGGGAACCTTTCTCTTTGCGGGAGAGCGACTTCTGGGCACGTGCAAGTGCACGCTGTTTGCGGCGGAGGTGTCGCTCGTTTGGTTCGTCGAAGCGTTCTCCACCACCTTCACCGTCAAGGTGCACTCCGGAAGCGAGAACGGTAAGACCGAGATCGATTCCGGCAACGGTTCCGTCCGGTGCCGGCTCCTTGGTGACCTCCACGGGTTGGTAGGTGAACGAAACTTCGAAGGTGCCGTCAGGGTTGCCGATCAGGGTGACCGAGGAGAGCGTGTCCCAATCCAGGTCCGCGGAGACAACGAACTTGACCTCCCCGAGACCGGGAAGTCGAACGAAACCCCACTTTGAGCATCCATCCACTCGCACGCTGAAACCAGCGTTTCGGGTGAACGTTGCGCTCTGCCTGCCGCTGCGACGCTTGAACTTGGGGAAGCCCACCTTGCGGCCTTTCCGTTTCCCCGAGCAGGAGTCGAAGAAGTTCCGATACGCCCGTTTGGCGTTGGCGATCGATTGCTGCAAAGCAACCGAGGAGACCTCGGCAAGCCATTGCCGTTCCGGTGTTTTCTTCGCCAGCGTGGTGACCTGTTTGGCGACCTGATCGAAGTCGGTTTTCCCTGTTTCGCTGTACTGACGCCCAGCTTCGGCGAGGAAGTCGTTGAAGACGACCCGGCAGCAACCAAACAGTCTGGCGGCGTGTTGGCGTTGCCCACCGGTGAGGTAGGCCCGCGCAGAATGTCGCCGCTTCATGTTTGCCAGAGTAGCACGCTGTACAGTTGGCGTCATGGTGGAGGATGCGGATGTTCGTAAAGGGAGACATGCTGTTTGGGACTTGCATGTGCATTTGGTGTTCGTGACAAAGTACCGACGTCGAGTGTTCGCCGCCGAGCATCTCGAAGCGCTCCAAGAGGTGATGTCCTCGGTGTGTGCTGATTTCGGATGCGAGCTCGAAGAGTTCAACGGGGAGGACAACCATGTGCATCTGCTGGTCGGGTTTCCGGCCACGGTCGAGTTGTCGAAGCTGGTCAACAGCCTCAAAGGTGTTTCCTCGCGCAAACTTCGGCAGCAGTACAAAGACCACCTACAGCAGTTCTTGTGGGGTGGGCATCTCTGGTCACGTTCCTACTACGCGGGAACAACCGGCGGAGCTGGAATCGAAACCGTTCGGCGTTACATCGAGCAGCAGAACAGGCCGAACCCGGCGTGATTCACCTCCCACCTGAAGGTGGGAGCACTCTCACGCATCCAGGTAGATGCCGAACGGATCGCCGGGCGGCACACGCGGTGCGTTTGGATCCGGTGTCCAGATGCGCGTCAGCTGCTCGTCGTTGTCGGGGTCGGTCATGGTCTCTCCTTGCTCGTTCTTCTTCGTGGTCCGGCGGACCGGCCGCCCCACGGAACTCGGTCCGTGGAACAGCCCGCTCGTCGGGTCAGCGGCGGTTCGGGTCCGGATCGACTCGGCACCCAGTCACGCCCACCTGGTCGCGATCCACGCGCTTGAGCTGTCCACCGCCGAGCGGCGCGGCCCAGAGTTCGCCGCCGTACCCGGTGATGACGAGGCTGCAGACGCCGGCGACGGATCGCTGCTCGGCAACGTGCGGCGGGGCGACCCCCTCCGACCGCTGCGGAGTGAAGGCCAGCGTCACGAGAGCGGTGACGACCGCTACGCCGGCGACGAGCGCGGCGGCGAGGGTCGTACGGCTCGTGAGGATGCGCTTGAACGTGCTCATCTTCGTCTCCTTCTAGTTGGTCGGGTCGGACGGCAGCGGGACGACTTCGCCCGACTCGGAGCGCAGATGCGGCACCGCGCCTCGCGTCGGGACGGGCTCGGGCACCAGGTAGACGGCGCTGCCGACGCGCACCCACGTGCCGCGCTCGTCGACGAACTGATACGGGGTGCTCGCGGCCGGATCGTCGGCCGTCGGGACGTTGGCTGCGGGGCTGCAGGTCCAGAGATCCGCGGCGCCCGGGTTGCTGTGGAACGCCTTCTCGGCCTCGGTGTCGCGCACGAGCTGGCCGCCGTCGGTGCCGTACATCCGCCAGAGCGCGCCGTCCCACGTGCGCACCCAGCTGCACCCTTCGCCGTGGCTGAACAGGTACGGGAAGCTGCGCGCGGCGGCGGCCTCGGCGGCCACTCGGTCGGTGGTGCTCGGGAGACCGAGGGCGCCGTAGATGGCGAGCTCGCGCTTCCCGGCCTCAGCCTCGGCGCGCTTCACCTCACGGTCGGAGACGACGCTCGGGGCGGCCGAGCTGCTCGGCGCCGAGATGGGCTCGGTGTGCGGGGTGCAGGCGGTCAGGGCGACGGTGACGGCCGCCAGGGCGACGATGCCGTTGAGGTACTTGTTCATGGTGTTCTCCTTCGGGTTCAGTTCGTGGGGGTCGCGGGTCCGGCGCTGTCCTCCGCGACCAGCACGGCGCCGCGCTCGCTGATCTGCGTCGGCAGTGCGTACGCGCGACCGCCGATCGAGACCTTCGTGGTGGCGCCGTCCCTCCACCGGAACGGCGTGGACACCGTGGGGTCGGGCTGCGTCGGCAGAGACTCGGCCGGCTGCTCGCACTCCTTGGCGACCAGGGCGCCGGGATTCGCGCGGAACCACGCGAGCTGCTTCTCGTCACGGACGAGGGCGCCGCCGCCGGAGTGGAGCGCCCACAGCGCGCCGTCAGGCATGCGGATCCAGGAGCAGCCCTCGCCCCAGGAGAAGGCCAGCGGCGACCCGTCCTGCGCGGCGGCCTCCACCAGCTGGCCGATGACCGGGCCCGGGACGCCGAGCTCGGCGTTGCGCTCCAGCCGGCGCATTCCCTCGCGCGACTGCTCCCGGAAGGACTCGCTACCGCTAGGCGAGGCCGAGACGGACGACGGTGCGGAGGCGGGCTCGCCGCTGGTGGTGGTGTCGCACGCGGCGAGGGTCATGACCGCGGCGGCGGCGAGCGCCGCGATCGAGTACTTCTTCGTGTTCATGTTGTCCCTTTCGTGGACGAGGTGAGGGGTTGCACCCGGGGTGTCGGTGGGGTAGGTAGCGGAGCGGTCTGGGGTCAGGCGAGGGCGGGCTCGGCGGCCTCCAGCTCGCGGGCGGCCTTGACGATGCGCTGCACCGCGCTCTCCGTGATCCCGGTGGCCGCGGCGAGTTCGCGGTTCGAGTCGCCGTTTGCCTTCCCGCGAAGCACGCGGCGCACCACGTCGACCGAGGCTGTGGTGCGGCCTGCGTCGACGAGCAGTTCGGCGCGACGCAGGTGCTCCGAGTCGCCGTCTGCGTCGCGATCGGCGACGGTCTGCGTCGCGAGCGAAGCAGGGGCGTGCGTCGCGGCGGGTCGAGGAGTCGGCACCGCGGTGAGTCGCCGCGACGTGGCCGCTTCGTCCCCGTGCTTCGCGTCTGCTTCGCGCGACTCACCCCTGGTCACAGGCAGTTCGTCCGTGTCTGCGTCGCGAAGCGCGTCGCGCTGCGTCGCGGCGTGAGTCGCGGGTTCATCGAGCTCCGCGTCGCGAACTGACTCGGTCTGCGTCGCGGCGCGAGCGGGCTCTGCGTCGCGCGTTGCCGGGGCTTCGACCCGCTGCGCCACGGGTGCCTCTTCGCGAACCGCGTCGGGCTCGACGACGAGCGCGTAGGCAGCCGCGGCGGCGAGGACATCGATCGCGACGGGGAGCAGGTAAGCGGTCCAACCGTCGTGACCGCGCATCCGCATCAGGCCGGACAGCGCCTCGAAGCTGAGCACGAACGCCGCCACCGCCGCGACGATCACCGCGACGGTCACCGCGAACCGAGCGCCCCTGCGGACCCGGGCGGCCTTCGGGATGAAGTGGACCCCGACCGGCAGCAGGATCGGCGCGACCGCGGCGAGGGCGATCGACACGGGAGTCACGGCGCCCCGCTCGACTGCGTAGGCGACGTTGCCGGCCAGGCTCACGGTGGTGCAGCCCAGCAACAGGCGCGTGAACGCCTTGCGGTCGGAGTTCATGTACTTCTCCTCGTCATATGCCTTGACCTGCGGAAACGGCGCCACCGGCCGGACTGGCTGATCGACGGCCACGGTGGCGGCTCCTGCCGACCGGACCGGCTGATCGACGGCCACGGCGCTCGTAGCGGGTGTTGTGGCGGTCCTTGTAGCGCGGGTTGTAGCGGAACCCGGGTTGTGTTTCGACTTCTCCAGCCCCTCGAGGCCGGGGTAAACGTGCAGGTCGCGGGTCTGGAAACACATACCCCCACCCTCTGCGGAGGCATCCGGACCCGTGGCGGCGGAAGGCGCTTGTAGCGCGGGGGTGATCACGCGCCGGCCTCTCGCTCGACCCTCGCGTCGGCGACCATCTGCGCGACGGCATGGCGCCCCAGACCGATCCGGTCGGCCAGCGCACGTTCACTGACTCCGGCCTCGTGCAGCAGGAGGAGCGTGTGCGCGAGCCGGCGACGGCGACGTGCCTCACCCCGGACCCACTTCTCGAGCGCGGCGAGGGCGTCCTCCGCGGTGAACGGATCTTCCGGGTGCGGGGTGAGGGCCTGGGCGGTCACGGTGACGACGGCGGCCAGCGCCTTGGACGCGTCGCGCAACGCGTCGGTCGCGGCGGCTGCGGCGGCCGGGTCACGGGTGACGAACCTGGTCATCGGTCTTCCTTCCTGCTAGACGGTCTGAGAGTTTCTGTGTGCGACGGTCTTAGAACCCGGCCCCGGATTGCGGGACGGTCGCGCTGTCTTCACGCACGCGCACGCTGGGCCCGTTTTCCGTCACCGCGGTGATCGCCTCGGCTACGGCGGCCTCGACTAGGGCCGGATCGAGCTCCTCGGCGGGCGCGTATCGACCCACCTCGGCGCGGGCGACGCTCCACTTCCCTGCACCGTCATCGACCAGATCGACATGCCGTGCATGGGCGAGCGGCTGTCCGGCCAGTCGGCGCTGCAGCGTGGTCGCATGCACCCCGAGCCCTTCGGCCAGACTCATCCGGCGGACACCGCCGAGCACGAGCGCGGCCAGGACCGGATCCATCGCGGCGTCGAGAGCGGCGCGGCTTCCGTGCAGGTGCAGGACGGCTTCGAGGGCCTCATCGACCACGGCGGCCTCGGGAACGCCACCCTGACTCACGGTGCTGATCGGGCGAAGCGCACTGGCGTACGTCCGGCCGAGGCCGCGAGCGGCGCCGATCAGCGACTCGCGGCTGGCGCGGACGCTCAGCCTGTCCTTGCGTCGGAACATGCCGAAGTGCAGCTCCGGCACGGGAACCGCAGTGGGAGCCGAGGCGGCGAGGCGGTCGGTGAGGGTGCTGCTGCGGATCGAGAGGAGGCGAGCGAGCTTGGTGGGGGCGATGCCGGCGTTGATGAGCTCGCGGAGGAGTCCGGTGATCGTGTGATCGAGTGCGGGCTTCGCGGCGATCAGGTGCAGCGCCGCGGTGAGGGCGTCCTCGACGGTGGGCGGGGCGGCGACGGTGCGGCCGGCGACCTCGGCGAGCGGGCGGAGGGCGGCGAGGTGCGCCGCGCGGACGGCGTCGGCGGCGGCGACGAGGGCGTCGGTCTGCGTGGTCATGGTGGTCTCCGTTCGTGGGTCAGTTGACGTTCTGGAAGGCGGCGGACAGCGGCGGCGATCCGGGGTTGTAGGCGGGGCTGGTCATGTCCCAGGGCGCGGCGCCGGGGTCGGGTTCCAGCTCTCCAGTGACCCGGTTCAGCCGGTCCAGGACGACAGTGCCGAGGTCCTCGACAGTGCCGTCCGGCTCGAAGGACTTGTCGCCCTCCCACGCCCCCCACGACTGCCACGCACCGTGCGCCCCGGGGACGTCGTCACCGGTCGGGAACTGGTGCCCCCACCGCTTGAGGCGCGGGGTACCTGCCGTGTCGCGAACGAACTTCGCGGCCTGGTCCGCGTCGTTGTAGAACGACTGGAACTGCACCACTTCGGCGTCGTCGGCCATCACGATCCCGCGGCCCTTCTGGCCCGGGAGGATCCCCTCACGCGCGGCCTTCGCGGCGTCGCGATCCTGCTCGTCGAAGAGCCGCTGGATGTGCGTGTCGGACGCCTTGCCGAGCACGGCGCGGATGCTGAGGTGCTCCTTCACCTTGTTCGGGAGCGCCGCGACGTAGACGTGCTGTCCGGCCACGATCAGGTGCACGCCGTAGGCGCGGGCCTTCGCCCCGATCTCGCCCAACATGTTCACGGTGGCTTGCGCCTGAGCCTTGGCGACCTTGTCGCCGCCATCGCTCAACGCGGTGTTCAGGAACTCGCCCATCTCATCGAAGATCAGGACGACGCGCGGCCAGAGGATGTCGTCGACGCCGAGGCCTCGGTCCGCGAGCTCGTTGGCCACGGCCGCGCGGAACTTGTACAACTCCCGCAGCTTGTGCACGGTGGCGTGCATGAGTGCGGGAGTCGCAACGCTCAGGTGCGTGATCCCCGCGACGCTCTCCTTGTAGAGGCTGCGGAACTCCGGCGTGCCCTTTGCATCTGCAAGCCACACCTCGGCGCCCTGCGCCGCGAGGCTGCGCGCGAGGATGACCATGGTGGTGCTCTTGCCGCTGTTCGTCATGCCGAAGATCGCGGCGTGACTGCGGTCCTTGAGCCGCGGCGCGACCACCTCTCCGGTCTCAGTCACGCCGAGGAACAAGCGGATCTCGTTGCTGACGGCGTAGCGCTCGGCCTCGGTGCGCGGCAGCCAGAGACGGCCCGCCGACAACGGGTTCGACTTGGGGAACGCACGCACCAACGGCTTCGAGTTCAGGTGGATCGTCGGCCGCAGTCCGTCGCCCGCCGTCACCGTCAGCTCCGGCATCGCCAGCGCCGCGCGCAGTGCGGGCTCAGCTGCGATCACGTCGCGCGGAAGCATCCCCGGCGGCAGTGCCAGCGTCACCGTTCCGCCGCGGTCGTCGGATCCGAACTCGCGCTGCGGGTACTTGATCTCGCCGGTCTTCGGGTCGACAACGCGGAGGCCGACGAGGTCGAACAGCTCCTGGTGGTACGTGCCACCGGTAGTTGCGCTGCGGTAGAAGGCGCGCGTCTTCGGGTGCTCGCGCCAGCCGTTCGTGGTGTCGAACGCGTTGGTGCGGACGAGGAAGAACTTGCGCTTGTCCTCGCCGGGTTCCACCTCGTAGTCGCCGAGGTTCTGCCGGCGGACGGTCTCGGCGAGCATCGTCTCCGCGACAGCCTTGCGTCCCTCGCCAGCGAGCTCGGCGGGCACTGTGACCTGAACGTAGAGCGTGTCCCCTCGGGTGAAGACCTCAGCGCCGAAACGTGCGTCGAGGCCGAACGCGGCGTGGTCGCCACCGAACAGCGCGGTCTCCCAGGCGTCGATCACCCAAGCCGAACCGGTGAGCTGCGGAGCGGCTTCCTCGGCGCGAGGGCCCTGCGGACGTGCCGCACGGATCTCGGGGAGCAGCGCCATGTACCGGTCGGCCGCGGCCCGTACCTCGCCGTCGTGGTCGGCCTGGCTCCGCTGGGGTCGGTCAGCGGTGGCAGGCTTCTTCGCGGCGGTCTTCGCCTTCTTCTCCGTCGGCGCCGCGGTCGCGGTGGACGAGTCGCCGAACAGCTCGTCGAACCCGCCGGACATCACGCCCACCTCGGGTCGATGCGCGGGCCGGTCTCCTTGGGTTCCTGGACCTGCTCCTGCTGCTGCGCCGCCTTGGCGTTCATGCTCAGCCGGAGCATGTAGCGGCCGGTCTCGACCTCGCGCTCCCAGTTGCCCGCGCTGGCGACGCGCGCGGTGAGCAGAAGGTAGTGCGTGACCTTCGCGAGCTCCTTCTCGCCGATAGTGATGTCGCGCGTGCGCACCACGAACTCAACGTCGCCGGAGCCGTCGAGGAACGCGTTCACGCTCGCAAGGGTGGCGTCGGGGATGAAGTTGCCGGCCTCATCGGTGGTTCCGAGGCCCACAGTGCGCACGGCCTCCGCGAAGGCCGCGTGCGCCTTGGAACGGTCGCCGTCCGGTGCTGTCACCGCGGCGAGGGCGCTGCCCTCAACCCAAGGGACCACCGACGAGAACGCCGCGTAGCGAGCGAGGTCCGTAGGCGAAGTCGGCGGGGCCGGCGGAACCTTCGGCGCAGGCATCGGGGGCGCGGCGAGGCCAACGCCGTGGGGGTCGTAGACCGATCGATCAGGCACCTGCGCGGCGGCCTCAGCGTGCGCGCGCTGCACCTGCTCGAGATGGTGCTGCTCGGCCAGGGCGCGTCCGCGGGCGAGCTCGCCGGCGGCCTTCTGCGCCTTCTCCTCGGCGGACTCGCGTCGGGCCGCGATGATGACCCACACGATGAACGCGATCAGTCCGCCGAAGAACAAGAGCGCGCCGTAGCTGTCGAAGAACGAGCTGAAGGCATCGCCGATGCCCCCACCGGAACCGCCGGAACCGCCGGACGAGGGTGCCGACGTCGGCGTGGTCTCGCCCAGGTCGCAGAGCGCGCGGAAGGCCTCTGAATGCTCACGGGGGCAGTCAGGATCGGTCGATGCGGCCGCAACCGGCGTGTTGAGCGTCGCGACCGTGAGGGTCGCGAGGGTGAAACCGCAGGTCAAGAGGCTGACTCGTGCGGGGGACGTGACACTCAGCGTTCGGGGGCTGCGGCTGGGTCGCTTGATCATGCTCACGAGCTTGCAGCGTTCTAAGACCGTCGCGCAATCGGCGAACGTGCTGGTCAGAGCCATTTCTGACGGTCATTGCCGCTCAATGCAACCTGCTGCACATCCCTGCCCGGCCTGAAAAAGTTCTTCGTGCGCGACACGGCCCTGACCTGGGGCTGGAGGATCGCTCGTGATGTGGGAGGCCTCGGTGCCACCATGTGTCGCACCGCGTCGGGATCGATCCGACGCCAGGACGAACGGAGGCGTCATGCGACGCATGGGTTACAAGGAGGCAGCCGAGATCGCGGGCGTCTCCATCCGCAAGATGCGGTACCTCGTGGAGTCGGGTGAGATCCTCGCTCGGCGCTGCGGTAGCCGCGTGCTCATCGCAGAGCGCGATCTGGAGGCGTGGCTCGACAGTCTGCCGCTCGTGGTGGACACCGGGGCCGAGGCCGAGACCGCAACGGACGACGAGACCGAGGGCGTCCCGGGCCGAACTCGCACTCAGGACGCTGCGCAGGTTCGCGCAGCGTGCGCGACGGAGGTCCGTCAGGAGGTCGCAGCCGCGTGAGCACCGAAGGAGTCCGCGCCGCCGCCGGCGCTGCGTTCCGCGCTGCCCACCCCGAGGATCGCCACGGCGCCCTCATCGCCGGGTGCCGCGCCGCCGCACGCGTCGCGGATCCGGATCACGCCGTCGGCTTCACCATCGGTGAGCTTGCCGACGAGGAGACGACGCGCGCCAGGGAGATCGATTCCTGGTTGGACCTGCACTGGGCGCGGATCGCGCCCTAGATACGCGAAAGGGCCGGTGTCGGCCGGCCCGCTTCGCTTCGAGTAGTCCCCACCCCGCTAAGAACGGAAGGACATGCACAGCATGGCACAGCTCAATGACCGCGTCGAGCCCGACGCGTACGACACGCCGACCACCGCCGAGGTCGTCGCCCGCTCCCTCCCGGAGCTCCAGGCACTGCTCACCCGGCCCCGCGCCGCGGGCGAACCGCTGCACGTGCGGCTGGAAGGCCCGGCCGCGGAGCAGGTCTTCGGAGTGGGGGTGGCCGTCACGGTCACCACCGCTGTCACCGAGGCGGTGGCGGCATGAGCACCGCGTTCAGTCCGGAGGAACTGGCGCGCGTCGCGGCGAACCGCGCAGCGCTCGCCGACGCGCACGCCGCTCGTGAGGCCAGCATCGACACGTGGCTCGAGCGTCTGTCCGACGCTGGCGCCGTGCTCATGCCGCTCATCGTCGCCGGCAAGCGCCCCGTCGAGAGGCGGTGGCAGGAGACTTCGACGATCGATTGGGACGAGATCGACGCCCACCTGCGGCGCGGCGGTAACATCGGCGCGCACCTCGGCGCGAGCCGATGGGTCGGATGGGACGGCGACAACGGCGCCGCGACCGCCGCGATGCTCGCGGCCGGCTACGACTTGTTCACTATCTCGGCGGGGTCTCGCAACCCCGCATACCACCACGCGGAGGGTGCGCACGTTCTCTGGCGCCTGCCCTCCTGGGTTCCGCAGGTGCGCCTCACCGGCCCGACCAAGGCGGTGATGCTCGACAACGGCGCGAGCATCGACGTGCTCGCCGGCCACCATCAGGTGGTGCTCCCGCCGTCGGTGGTGGTGATCGCCGAGCCCACGCACTACGTCGGTGGGTACGTCACCGCGTCGGAGGCCGGGTACTGCGGTCCCGACCGCGACGGTTGGCTCAAGGTCGCGGCTGACGCGGACGGGTGGCTCCCGGAGTTGCCCCTGTGGGCGCTCTCCGAGGAGCTGCTTGCGTACGCCCCGGAGGGAACCGACATCGGTGCACCCCCCGCGGGGTGGGAGCCGATGGCCGGCACCGTCACCGTCTGGCGGGAGGCCGAGGCCGGGGTCCGTGAGCCGGGCGAGGGCGACGACGAGCTGACCACCGCGGTGGACCAGCTCGACCTGCTGAGCATGCTCGAGGCCGCTGGGATCGCCGGTGACCGCGCCGGGTTCGACTCCTGTGGTCCGTGCGAGACCTGGCTGCGGGCCGGGTCGGACGCGGAGAAGAGCATCACCGTGCACGACTGCGACGTCCACGGCGGTAGGGTCCAGGTCTGGACCACCGCCTTCGCGGACCTGCCGCAGGGCGGGTACTCGCGACTCGACGCGTACTGCGGACTCACCGGCCGCGAACGCGGAGCGGTGATGAAGGAGCTGGGCCTGGTTCAGGAGAAGAGGCTCACCGCTGTCGCGGCTGACGACCTGGATGCCGCCGCCGCGGAGTTCGAGGCCGCCGCCGAGGCTGGTGACGCCACGGAGACCAAGCCGATCCCCTCTCCGGACAAGGGACCGAAGGGCGAGCCTGTGGGCCGCGTGATCGAGGTCCAGGTGGGACCCGACGGCCTGTTGCAACGCGCGCAGCGGTACCGCCTTGCGGCCGCGGGCATGCGGGCCAAGCAGCACGCCGCGGGGGCGAAGGATGGCGCTGTGCTCATCGGCGCTGACAGCGTGGTGGGCGCGCCTGCGGCGGGGGCAAACGCTCTCCAGCCCATGCCGGAGCCGGAGCTGACGGCCGAGGAACAGGCTGCCGCCGAGGCTGAGGCTCTCGCGGACAAGCGCGACCCGTACCGGCACCTGCCGGACCCGTGCACCGAGGAGCTCGAGGAGTTGGTGTTTGGGGATCCGCGTCTGCCCCAGGTGGGACAGATCCGGACGGCGGCCCGGGCGGCGGCGATGTCGCCCTGGTCGACTCTCGGCCTGAGCATCGGCCGCGGACTGCTGCGGGTCCGGGCGAGCGTCCTGGTGCCGGACCTGGTCGGCGGCATGCCGGCGCCCCTGAACTACCAGATCGGCACCGTGGGCGCTTCGGGGCGTGGCAAGGGCGCGGCGCACGGACTGGTCATCTACGACGCCGGGGTGCTGATCCACACCGAGGACTCGATCGACAAGAAGTTCATGCCGCCGTCGGGCGCCGCGCTCGCCGGCCTGTTCGTGGCCCGCCAGAAGGATGACGACGGCAACGTCGAGGTCGTGCCCATCCGTGAGGCCGCCTGGTGCGACTGGTCGGAAGTGGACACACTCACGGCACAGTCCGGACGCGGCGGCAATGACCTCGCTTCTGAGCTGCGCGCCGCGATCACGGGCGCCGAGCTGGGCACCGACCCGAAGAAGGACGGCGCAGACCCGCTGAAGGTGGAGCCCCTGTCGTACCGGATCCTGGTGTCGTTCTCGACGCAGTACGGCAAGCCTGCGATGGCGCTGATGGCCGAGCGTGACGGCGGAACCCTGCAGCGCACGAACTGGTTCTCCACGACGGACCCGCGCAGTCTGAACAAGCGCCCGCGCGGTCCCAAGCCGCGTGCGGAGATCGACATCATGCGCGGCCTTCCGACCTCGCACGTGGTGAAGCACCCCGACGGTGACCGCGAGTTGCTCACCGTAGACGACGCCATTCACGACGAGGTGTGGGAGGCCCAGGCCAACAAGATCCGCTTCGACCGCGACGTGGACGAACTCGCCGGCCACCAGAACCTGAACCGCCTGCGCACCGCCGCGTGGGCCGCCCTGATCCAGCACAGGGCCCACATCGGCGCCTTCGAGTGGGAGTGGGCCGGTCACGTCATGGAGCACTCACGGCGGGTGCGTGACCGACTCGAAGCCTCGGTGAAGGGCCTCAAGAAGGCGCAGGCCGTCGAGAACGGTGGCCTGGACTTCGACCGCAAGAACGCCGCGGAGCTGGCGAAGGTGGCGCACACCGAGGCCTTGCTCACGTCCCTGGCTAAGTGGGGTCGCGACGTTCGCGAAGGCCGCAACAAGTTCGGCAAGAGCGGCCCGACGTTCACACTGCGGGACATCCAGGCGTCTGCGAAGAACGCGAAGTCGGAGCGCTACACCAGAGCCGCAGAACTCGCGACCGAGCTGTGCATGCGGCAGCTGTGGGTCTGTGAAGGCGAGCGGATGCGCTCCGTCGAGCCGGACCTTGAGTGACCACTCGGCGGGTGGTCGGCACAAGGTGTCCACCCAGGTGTCCACCCTGGGTGGACACTTGAGCGAAACGGATCGTCGAACCGCAGGTGTCCACCCGTCCACCCGTCCACCCAGGGTGGACGCGCCGCGGATGGCTTCTATAAGAGACGGCCGCAGCTTCACTTAACTACTACTCCGACCTGGGCTTTTGCAGATCGGTCTCCCGGATTCCCCGCACCGTCCACCTTGGGTGGACGGGTGGACACCCCGCTGAGGGTGGACACCTGCGGCCGAGGGTGGACGGCTCGGACGACCTGCGGCATACATTCAGGTATGGCAGATCGGTTCCCCGAGCAGACCGCTGAGACCATCGGACAGTTCCAGGTGGTGTCCAAGGCATCGGCTGCTGAGACGACTGCGACACCACCTCGTACCGGGGTGCTCCGATTCCGCGACAACCGGGTCGAACTCGAGGTCAGTCCCAGCTTCAACCCGATGGTCGAGTGGACACGACGCGGACCCGGATCCATCGCAGGCGGCCCGCCACAGCGGCGCGTCACCGACGACGCGGTGGTGCTGGGTGCGACCGCGATCAGGCCCGGTGAAGTATCGCTGTGGGGTCTGCGTTCCTTACGTCGCCACCTGCTTGGGTTCCCGAGCCCCGGGGAAGACGAACCACGCAGCCGCGAGGTGCTGCGGGCGGACTGGTGCTTCGTCGGCGCCCTGTTCCCGGACGATGAGACCGAGTTCGACGCGGTGACCCTGGATGTCACCGGACTCCATGCGTTCGCCAACCTGCCTTCGGTCCACACCGAGTTGCCCGACACCGGTATGACACCGATGAAGTGGGTCTACGACCCGCCGGACGCCGCCGAGGGGGTTGTGTCGATTCCCGCGGTCGGGAAGGTGCGGTTCGAGCCCCTGGCCTCAATCCCGACGCTCGGCGGACCGGACATCGTGCTCACGACAGGTACACGGCTGAAGTTGGCGTTCGACCACCCGCTTCCGTTGTCCACGATGGTCTCCACCGTCGCGATACCAATCGCAACGGCGCTCACGATCCTCAACGGAGCCGAGTGCCGCGTCCGCCAGCTGAACCTGTCGGTCCCGAGCGGAGAGTCCGCAGACGTGTACGGCCACGTGGTCGACGCGTCCGCGCCTCGCGATTCCGCCGAGGAATCTCTCCTCACGCTCGAAGGTGCCGGTGGCGCCGACTTCGTCGGCCGGTGGCTGGAACTCTCGCAGCGGGTATCTCCGGTGCCGCAGATACTTGCGGCGTCCTACGCCGGGGAGTTCCAGACGGTGGAGACCGAAGCGCTGAGCCTGTGCACCGCGGCGGAGAATCTCCATCGGCGTCTGTATCCGGGCGAACGTCGGTGGACGGCGGAGACTGTCGACGCGGCGACGGACGGGTTGAAGGACGCCGACATTCCCGACGAGGTGCGACAGGCGCTGACGCAGGCAGTCGGGCAGTACCTCTACGAGCCGTCGTTCCCCAACCGCATCGAGGCATTGGCGCGCCGGGCGGCCGAGGCCGTCCCGGAGTGTGTCGGCCGGATCAATCGTTGGAAGCGCGCGGTCACGGACCAGCGGAACACGCTTGCGCATGGGCTGCGTCAGGAGGGGGAGAATCCCGACCTCACCGAGATGCACTACATCACGCGTTCGCTGCGGTGGGTCCTGACTGTGTGCCTGCTGCTGGAGGCGGGAGTTCCACCGGAGCGTTTGGCGGGCGCGGTGCGTGCGAACAGCCGTTTCGAGCGCGATGCGAGGAACTGGCGGAGCGTGTGGCCGAAGGTGTTCGCACAGGCGTGACCTGATCACGTCGGCGCAGTCTGTCGGTACCCGTCGATACTCTCCGCGTAGACGCCACCGCCGAGCTGCGTGAACATGCGGAGGAATGCGGCCCAGGTCACCGGCGTTGATGTGACACACTTGGGGTATTCACACCACAGCTCTCGCGGAGGGAGGATTCATGCTGACCGCAG
This sequence comes from Mycolicibacterium sp. MU0050, assembly GCF_963378085.1. Classification (GTDB taxonomy): domain Bacteria; phylum Actinomycetota; class Actinomycetes; order Mycobacteriales; family Mycobacteriaceae; genus Mycobacterium; species Mycobacterium wendilense. Next base: position 731,750 of record NZ_OY726395.1, read on the forward strand.
ACCAAGTCGCGAGCGTGATCATCGCTCGCAACGTGAAGCCGTGGACCGACGCCATGTCGTTGCAGAAGCTGCTCTACTACGCGCAGGCATGGCATCTGGCCGTTACTGGTGAGCCGCTGTTCGACGAGCAGTTCAAGGCGTACAAGGACGGGCCGGTGGTCCCGCAGGTGCGTCACACTCGGATGGAGCAGTCCAGCCGCAAGCGCAGCGAGCAGGATCTCACCGGCATCGAGCTCGACGAGCTCAGCTCGAACCTGCTGGACTTGGTGATCGCGAGCTACGGGTCGATGTCCGCTGAGGAACTCAGCGCACTCACCCACGCCGAGCGGCCGTGGCTGGAGGCGCGCGGTGACCTCCCCGCCGACGCCTCTGGCAACACACCACTGTCACCGGAGTCAATGGCGCGGTTCTACCGTGCTCACCGATCTCTGGCCGGTCGAACTGCCGCCGATCTCGCCGCGGGCGGTGTGTACGTTCGCGACACGAGCGTCAGCGATGCGATCGACATCGACTCGCTGCTCGGTGCGCTGGACGACGTTGACACCGCAGACGATGACTCTCCGTGGGGTGGCGCGAACCTCGTTGCTCCTCGTAGCAGTGATCGCCCCCGCCGGTCCCATCGGGTCCGCTGCTGAACCAGTGACGGACGGCCACCGGCATCTCGTCGTCTTCGACGCCAACGTTTACCTCGACTCTGCATTCCTCACCGGTGCACCGTTCTCCTGGGACACCTTCGATGCGATCGCGGCATCGATCGCGCAGGTGCCCGTCCCGCACGTGGATGGCGCTTACGACTCACTTCGGGCGATAGCAACCTGCCAGTCCGGGACGTTCGCCGGATCGGAGACTGTCGAGGTCTTCACGAACGACCACATCGAGGACATGGTCCACGCCAAGGCGCAGCACCCTGTCGTGCCCGCTCCCGGGAGTGACCTCAGGGGGCTGGGGTGGAACCGTAGCGATGCGGACGCGCTCTTGGAGGGATTCGTGTGGGAGGTCGGCAACCGGTCGTCGGGCGGTTGCGTGCCGGCTGAGGTACCTGACGGCAACCCTCCGCTCGACCACGAGGACGGGATGGTCTACGGGGCGTGCAAGTATCTGGCCGGCGAGGATCCTTTGGCGACGGTGTACTGCGTCACCCGAGACCGCCCCTTCCTCGACGCGGCCAAACTGGGGAAGCTCAGCGGTCACACGAAGGTCCTCCACCCCGCGAAATTCGTCGGTTTGGTACGTGCCGCACGCGCCAACCTCGGGGTCAAGCGGATGCGTCCCGGCGGGCCGGCGCCACAGTGATGTCGATGTAGGCGCACCCCCGCGGCGATTCCTGCCCACCCCGGCGCGCCCCCAACCACGCGGCCACCCACTCCTGGAGCATGGCTGTGTGGGTGACGACGAACAGCAGTGGGTTCCGAAGCGAGTCACGACGGCAGACGCTGCCGCCGGCGCAGTGTTACGACGGGTACGTGAACGCGCCGGGCTGACACTCGATCAGGCCGCCGAGGCGAGCAGGATCAGCAAGGCGGTCCTGAGTCGGACGGAGCGGGGTGAGCGGCCGGCACGGGTCACCGAACTCCTTCCCCTCGCCGCGGCGTACGACATGACGGCCGCCGAGCTCGCCGCCGCGATCGCGGCCGACCCCGCGGTACAGGCCGCGGCGATGCAGTAGCTCTACCCGCCGCCCTTCGGCGGCCGATACCGCTCGTCGATCAATCTCTGAATCTCCCGGCTGGGGATCAGCGTCCGGCAGCCGAGGCGCATCCCGACAATGACGCCCTGCCTCTTCAGTCGGAAGAAGTGGGTTCGGCTGATGCGCAACCGTTCGATCGCTTCGGGGATCGTGAGCAACTGGTCGTGGCCTGGTTCCATGGCGCGACCGTAGGACGAAACGCACATGCATTGCGAGGTGTCTTCCGGTGCCACTGCATCCGTCGCGGCACCGGTGGATGCATCCGACTACGCCAGGTGCCGACGCACAACCTGGAGGTCCCGCGCGCGGTCACGGTCGATCTTCCGCGACTTCAACGTGAACTCCGACTTCTCGATCACCACCAGCCGCAGCCCATGCTCAGGGATCAGCGTGCGTTTGCGTTCGTCGTAGCGGCGGCGCTGCTCACCGCGACCCATTCCGGAGACGGTCTGCCGGCGGTCGAAGAACGGAGACGGCTGCGAGTGCTGCTCCTCCTGGAACTCGACTACCAGCCGAAGGTCCGGCCAGTACCCGTCGACAGGGAGTGTCACCCCGCGGGGCCGAGTGGGAGACGGGTCTCCGCGCAGCCAGTCGAACCGCGCCTGCCGGATGCCGGGCACGCCGAGCAACTCGTCGCAGAGGTCAAGGACGTAGTGCTCGTCGGAGTCAGCGCGGCGGGCCATGAAGCGATTCCGATCAGTAGTCCACCGCTGCGTCCGACTCGTACAACGCCTTGGCGTCGGCTCCGTCACGCACGGCCTTGCGTACCGACTCCTTCGTCAGGTCCAGGACCCGTAGGGTGTCTCCGACCTTCGCGACCGCCTCGATGCGCCCGTACTCGGCGCCGAAGGTCTCGGCGAAGTCGGCGAGGCCGCGCAGCTTCGGCATGGCATCGGACATGTGGTGCCCGTGCGGGTCGACGATGTTCGCGGCGATCGTCCCGTCAGCGCGGCGTGAGAAGAACAGGAAGTCCGGCCGCAGCGCCTTGAACGCGCCGCTCGACATGTCGCGGTAGGCGATCGACAGGGAGTCCTTCGCCGTCCGCGACGGGTTTCGCCACCAGGCGACGAAGCCGGCGGCGTTCATCTCCTGCTTCAGGACCAGCGTCTCCCAGTCGTTGAGGTTGGCCGGGACGTCACCGTTCTCGTCGCAGAGCAGGTGGTGCTTGTGTGTCGGGAGGTCGGATTCGTTGCCGGCGGCGTCGCGCACCTTGGTGTCGGCTTGCCCGGTCCGGGGACGGGTGAGCAGGATCGGTTGCGGCTGCGTCGTCATCGACTCCAGCTCGTCGTAGACGGCTTGCCGCTCGTCTGTCAGTCCCTTGCGCTGCACCCGCGTCTGCTGCAGCCAGTCGGCGGCGAGTTTGTTCGCTTCGTCGTCGATGGCCTCCGCGACCTCGGGCACGAGCGCCGCCGCTGCGAGTTGGACTGTTGCATCGCGGAGCTCATCGTCGTCGGCGTCGTCACCGGCGAGGTGCCCGACGTAGGTCCGCGCGAGGTCGGCGCTGAAGACACGGCCGGCGGCCCGGTACGCGTCCTGGATGGCGCGGTGGTCGGCGGTGTCGGTGAAGGCCTTGCGGGAGATGGCGGTGTTGCTGTGCAGCTTCCCGCGCAGCTCCTCGCCCTCCATCGTCATGACGTCCTTGACCGCCGCGTCGATCTTGTCCTTGTACTGCACACGCCGCCCGTCGAGGACCGCGTGCAGGTGCGCGTGCGCCTGCTTCCCGGCGTCGGTGATCAGGTCGTCGTCGGAGAGTGCCTTCGCGATCGCGGTGAGCCGCTTGATGGGCTTCGCGGCGCGCTTCGGGATCGTCTGCGCCGGCAGCATGTCGAAGCGCTCCCAGACCTCCTCGGGAACCTCCGGGTTGGGTAGCAAGGTCACCGGGTCGAACAGCACGCGCCGGCCGGGGCCGCCTCCGGAGTCGCCGTCTCCGCCGCCGGTGGCGCCGCGCATCAGCTCCTCCGCGACCGCGGTCGCCGTCTTCCGGTCGAAGAACGGCAGTAGGCACTCGACGGAGTTCAGCACCTGGTTGCCGGGGATCCGGCGCGCCAGCGGCGTGCGCACCATGCGGCCGAGTAGCTGCGTGATGTGGGTGGGGTCGACCGCAGGCCGGAAGGAGACGAGTACCTCGGCCCGGGGGCAGTCCCACCCGGTACTGATCGCGGTCTTCGCGAACAGCACCCGGATCCACGTTTCTTCCTGCACCGTCTCCGGCGCCACGTAAGGGACGGGCACCTGGTTCACGGACAGGTCTTGGTGCTCGCCGAAGACGTTGGCGAACGACTGGGTCGGTAGGTCCGTCCACTCCTCGAAGACCGCTTCCACCGCTCGGGCGACCGCGGTCTGGGTAGCTGCGGTATCACCGTCGCGCACCTGCACCACCAGGAGCGGCACGACGGGGTCGGTCTCGCCTTGCTCCTTCGCATACTGGGCCCACGCCTTGGTGCTTGCGATCACCTTCCTGACGGCCCGCTTGAGCAGCACCGTGTCGAAGGTGCCCGACTCGCTGGGGATCGACAGGACGATGTCGTCCTTGAGCAGTCCCGATGCCTGGACCAGCGCGGAGTCCACCTCGACCGCCGGCAGTGCCACCCGCCCCTGCGGTGCGTCCTTGAACGCGTCCTCGAAGTTCTGCGTCGTCGCCGAGATGCCCCAGACGATCGGCATCGGTGGAGTGGTGCCGTGTCCGTTGACCAGTCGCTGCACGATGGTGGTGCGGTCGCCGGCGGAGTTGTTCCAACCGCGGTGCGCCTCGTCCTGCACGAAGTACAGCGTGAGCCGCTCGTCGGCGATCGTCTCGGCGATGACGTCGTAGATGTTGCTCTGCACCTCGTCGGGGCGAGGCACCAGTGCCATCTCGTCGGTGTCGCCGTTGCGGTCACCGCGCACGAGCCGCGCGCCCTTGCTCAGCTTCTGCGCGTTGAGGAAGTAGACGTTGCCGGGTCGCAGCTTCGGCTCGTTGAACGTGGACTCGATGATCCGCAGCCGCGAGTCGAGCTGCTCACCACCGGCGGCCTGGATCCGCCTTCGCGACTGCTCGTTCAAGCTGGGGTCGTCGCTGAACCAGAGCACCACCGCCCCGGGGTCGGCGGCGAAGTCGAACTCGTCGCTGCCGAAGAACAGCGCCTCGATGACGGCGGCCGCCATGACGGTCTTGCCCGCGCCGGTGACGGCGGACAGCGCGAACCTCGACTTGGAGCCGAACTGCTTGTAGAGGGTGCGCGCCTGCGTGAGGTTGTCGAGCACACCCGCGACGGCACCGACTTGGTAGTCCTTGAGCGTGTACTCCATCAGGCGAACCTCCCAGAGTTGATCTCGAAGTTCCGCAAGTACGACTCGTAGAGCTGGACGGGCCGGACCCCCTTGGGTAGTTCTCGGCACACCATCTGGAAGGCGAGGTCGTCGTCGGTGACGATGTACACCATCGCCACGCCCGGCGTCTTCTTCACCTCGGTGACGAAGCGGGCCGCGGTGTCGAGGTCGTCGAGTACGCCGTACACGTCGGTGAGGTCCCAGCCCTTGTCGCCGATCTCGGTGATGATCGGCCCGCGCGCCCCAGCGCGCAGCCACAGCATCGGCGCGACCCTCGCGAAGGCACGGTGGTGGGCTACCGACAGCGGACCCTCGTAGGTCAGGGTGAAGAACGCCGCGTTCTCCTCGAAGCCCTCGGCCATGGGGAACTCGTCGGTGAACTTGTAGGCACCGCGGAGCGGGTCGCCATCGGGTGTCTTGCCGGTGATCGCTGCCTTGATCCTGGGCTTGGTGATGTGGTCGCACACCCCCCATTTCTCCCAGTCGGGGTCGCCGGGTCGCAGACCCTCAGCGCTCAGGGCACCCTGCTCGTCGGCGGAGACCTCGTTGTTGGTGACCGAGATGCACTGTCGCTGCCCACCGTCCTGCTTGTTCAGGCGCATCACGGCGTGCGCGGTGGTACCAGAGCCGGAGAAGAAGTCGAGCACCACCGCGGTGGGCTTGTCCTGGACGAAGAACCTGATCGTGTCCTCGACCGCGTAGAGGGACTTGGGGAAGTCGAACCTCCGCCCGGGCAAGATGTCGCTGATCAGAGTTGATCCGTACTCGGAGGCGTTGTGAGACTGAATCTTCCACTGCGTCGGAGCCACGCGGTCGTCACCGAGATCCGCCCGGTAAGCGAGCAGCGAGCCGTCGTCGGCACGCCCGCGCACCTCGTACTTCCCGGATTGCACGTCCGCGTACGCACCGTCGGGGAGATAGTTGACCACGAAGCCATAGGCGGTTGCGCGCCCGAGCCGCACCCGGCCTTGTGCCATGCGGGAGCGCAGCTCATCTGCGCCGACCTGCCATCGACCTTCGCTTCCGTTGCGCCGGAGCGGGAGGATCGCGACGAGTCCCTCCTTCGGGGGCGCCTCGCTCGTGCCGGCCGGAATCGCTTCTCCAACCTCGACAATCCGCTTCGTGTCCGGGTCCGCGTAGATGGGATAGAACATCGTTGGACGGTCGACCCGCCGCGAGTTGCTGCCGCGGCGCATCATCGATGTCCACTCCGGCTCGACCTCTCGCGCATCTTCTGGGTCCGGGGCCTCGGCCATCGCCCCGCGCGGCGATGGTGACCACTCCGGTGCGAGGGTCAGGCGAGCCGGGTGACTCGACCCAAACATGACGAAGAAGATGTACTCGTCCGCTCGCCTGAAGCCACCGTTGGTGGACACACCTTTCGGGTTGATGATGCTGCTCACCATCTGGACTCGCGCTTCGGGGAACAGTTGCTCGAGCAGCAAGCCAAGCCGATGAACTTCCAGTTCGTCGATGGTCACGATGAGCACGGAGTCCGCTGGGTTGAGCAGCTCAGCAGCGACGAGAAGGCGGCGCTCCATCATGGCGAGCCACTTCGAGTGCCGGTAGTCGTCGTCCGCCTCCACGTACAGGTTGTTGTACTTCCAGTCGCGGAACGATCCCTTGTTGTAGGGCGGATCGATGTAGATCGCGTCGATCGCGTGGCGGTGCGTGTAGGTCAGCATCTCCAGCGCGTGGAAGTTCTCCGCGTTGATCACGGTGTGGAACGGCTTATCGCCGCCGTGCTCGACTCGACCTGTTTCGATCAGGCCGGGGTAGATGTCGTCGCGGAACTCCGCCACGATCACGAGGTCGGCTACGAGCGCGGTGGTGGTATTCCGCGGCTCGTCCTGGCCGACTTCGACCAGGTGCGCCACCCGGTCGCTGCCCTTGCCTGCGAAGCCTGTCACCGACCACAGGCGTTGATCGCCGCGTGAAGTGACGCCACGCGACGGCAACACTCGCACCTTGTCGCCTTTCCTGACCGGTTGTCCTGCCAGCTCGACAGCCTCGGGCTGGTGCCGCTCGAAGACGAGTCCGAACGTACGGCGCTTGCCAAGGGCTCGGAACTCCCGTTCCAAGTCAGCACCCAGTTGGGAGTCCGCAGCCTTGGCTTGGCGGATCAGATCGGACAACCTGGACACGCGTCAACTCCTGGTAGAGAACCTATTCCAGGTAACCGTAAACGAGCAGCTCGCGGGCGGAGTCGTTACCCGCTGCGTCGTGTCGGAAGCGGTGGGGTGTACGGCCTCGGCGGGCCCTGACTTACGCCGCGTCCTCGCCTCGCCGGCGGGGGTGATCCTTCTGAGCGATGGTGCCGCCGGGCACCGCCTCCGCAGCGGTGTGCCGCCCGTGGAGCAGATCGCTCTCCGCACTTCCCGACGCCGCGGCGGTCTGCGCCTGCTCGCGGTCCTTGCCTGCGCCGCCGGGGCCGCCCATCGCGCCCATCGGCATCATGGGCATGCCGCCGCCCATGGGGCGTGTACCAGCGGCATGAGCCGGAGCGGTACCGCTCGTGCCGGTGCCCGTGGCGCCACTCGTCTTCGTCTCCGGGCCGACGGAGAAGGCGCCGCGAGGCTCACCCGACCTACCGCTGACGTCGGTGGTGGTGTTCAGTCCCTGCGCCGAGGTGCCGGAAGTCACAGGCTGTGCGTTGGCGGTGGCACTGGCGCTGAGACCAGTCGTAGAAGGTGCCGCAGCTGCCGGCGCGCTCGGGGTGACGGTCGCGGCGGGGGTGGCGTGCGAGCTGCCACCGCCGAGGGTGAGCGGTGCGCCGACGCCGAGGGTCGCGAGGTCGCCGGTGTCGAGGACCCCGTCCGCGCCGACGATCCTGTCCCACGGGCTGGCCTTGGACTGTGCCAGATCCTTGTCCTTGTCCGGCTGCTGCTGCGGGGTGGCGGCCGTGGGCGTCGCCTGCGCGGTGGGCTGCGCCTGCTGGGCTTGCGGCTGCTGCTGCTGCTGACTGAGGAGCGCTGCGAGAGCGGCGGCAGAATCCGGCGTGGCGGTGCTGGTCTCGGTGGTGGACGGCTTCGCGGACGGGGTAGCGGCGGGAGTGGCGGACGGCTTCGCGGTACCGGAGGCGGTGGTCTTGCCCGGGGCGCCGGTGGAGGGGGAGGGGGGTGCCGGTGCCGGTGGAGGGCTTGCCGGTACCGGGGAGGGAGAGCCTGTGCCGGGGGCCGGCGCCGGGGTGCCGCCACTGGGAGCACCAGTTCCGGGTGCGTCACCGATCACCTCCACCGCCCGGACTTTCGAAAGCGCCAGGTCCGCCTTCTCCTGGGCCTTGTCGTACGCTGCGTCGGCCTCGCGGCGGCGTCGCCGCAGATCACCGAGCTTCTTCTGTGCGTCCTCGAGCTCCTTGGAGGCCGCGCTGGTGTCCCCGCTCGCGGCCGAGGCGTCCTTCAACTTCGTCTTCGCCGCGGTGACGGCCTCCTCTGCGGCCTTGATCTCCGAGTCCTTGGGCGCGTTCCGGTTCCAGGCCTTCGAGGCGTCCTCGCGGATCTTCAGGGCCTTCGCGGTGGCCGCAAGGGCAGCGAAGAGTCGCTCAGCTGCCCCGGCACGTGCCGTGGCCTCCTCGCAACTCTTGGCGACCGTGAGACCCTCGCCCTCCGTGTGCAGACGGCCCACCTCGGCGCGCAGCGCAGCAGCTGCATTGCTCGCCGCGACGGCTGCAGCCTGGACCGTTACGCTGCCGAGGTCCTCGACGCGGTGCTCACCGCTGGGTGCCATGTCAGGCCTCCAGGACGCCGGTCTCGCCGGCGCTGTCGGCCCCGGTTGCGTCCCGGTAGATCGCGCGCAGGTCGGTGACGATGCCGGCGATCGCGACGTCACTCGCCGCGACGGACTTCTGCGCCTCGGCGATGATCCGCGCGACGGTTGCTGCGGTGGGAGACCCGTCGGTGGCGCCGGGGATGGTTTCCAAGCCAGTGAGGTTGATGCTGCCCTTCACCGACTCGATCGCCTTGATGGCGTCGAGGAACCCCTGGCGGTCATGGATGGCGACTGCGTTGTCATCGGTCATGCAACCATTTTGCCAGGTCTACCAGCGGAAACCCGCCCCAGACGCGCTACTGGGAGGTGGTCGCGGTCGAGTAGCGCGGGTCCGTGCGTGGGTCCACCGCAGCCGTGCGATCGGTGAGTGCTTTCGCGCCCATCTGCGCGAGGAGTGGATCCAGGTACGCCGCGTATGAGTAGGGCGTTGCACTTTCCTCGACCAGTCCGATTAGCACGACGCCACGGGGGCCGACCAGGAACATCGGGCTGCCGGAGTCGCCAGGGACCGTGGAGACCTTGGCCCCGATCCCGTCCTCGTCGGCGTCGACGAGGACGCCGCACCGTACGCCGCTCACCGCGGCGTCCACGCACACCGGCGTGTGATAGTCCAGCTTCTGCGTCGCCTCGCGCGTCAACACGCCGACCACGTTGCGGCCCGCCACGGTGGGTGAGGCACTCGATGCGCCCCAGGTCACGGTCGCCCCGTATTCGCCGGCGATAGTTCCGGTGTACGGGGCAACGGCCTGCCCGCCCGCGGTGACGCTAGACCCCGGTACCTGGTCGCAGTGCCCCGCGGTGAGGTAGCCGCGGTGCCCGACCGCCGCGGCAGCTGCCACGGCCGGACCTGCTGTGCAGGGCGCGCCGGTAGCCGACTGCGTGAGGGTGATCCGCCGCGGTGCAGCGGCGGCCTGCTCAGCAGGAATCGTCAACCAGGTGCTCTCGACGTTGGCAGAGGGGTCGGCGCTCGGTACCGCGACTGTCGCGGTCGACGACGCGGGGTCTGCGACCGGCTGTCCGGCCACGCCCGTCGAGCACGCCGACAGCACCACCGCGGCGGCTGCCACGGCGGCTGCTCCAAGGCGCTTCCTCCTGCTCATACGTTCGAGTCTCCCAGACTCGACCAAACAACCCGCCGAATCCGGTGTCACGTCCCCCGGCTGAATGCCTTGAGCGCGCGTGGGATTCATCGGTCGGCCTGGTCCACGAGGCGCTGTTCCACGGCGCGGAGGTCGGCCGCCACGGCAGGGAGATGCGCCCGGTCCATGAGCTCGATGACTCCCTGTAGCCGGGTGCGGGCGCTGCTCACGTCGCAGTGCACTCCGCGGTGCAGGTTGGTGATCAGGTCGCGGTAGCTGGTGCTCATGTCCGGCAGCGTCGCAAGCGCCCGCCGACGGAGGCGTGCGCGGCGCGGGTGACGCTGGTGCAGGGCGTGGAGGCTATGCATCTCGGGCAGGCTTCAGATACTGTCGGCTCTTGTTCCCCGCGTAGCGGGGGTGATCCCAAGCCCACCAACCTCGGGTGCAAGGCCGTCGCGTATTCCCCGCGCAGCGGGGGTGTTCCCTGGTCTCAGCGTCGGCACCGTCACACAGCCCGGTGTTCCCCGTGTAGCGGGGGTGTTCCCAAGGTGCTGCGGGACCGCCGGAAGGCCGCCGAGCGTTCCCCGCGTAGCGGGGGTGTTCCCCTCGACCCGCTCCTCGACGAGCTCGGGGCGAATTGCTCCCCGCGTAGCGGGGGTGTTGCCGGAGCCGTGGACTCGTTCCCGACGGTCACCGTGCGTTCCCCATGTAGCGGGGGTGATCCCTGGTGTGTCTACACCGCGGTCGGCCGACCGAAGTGTTCCCCGCGTAGCGGGGGTGATCCCTGATGGGCGCCGCCGTCCACCCCGAGATCCTCGTGTCCCCGCGTAGTGGGGGTGTTCCCGCCGATAGCGCCACCGCGGCGGCGATGCTGGCGTCTTCCCCGCGTAGCGGGGGTGTTCCGAAGGAGTCGACCGGCATCCGCTGTGATGCCCGGCCGGCGCGCACCGAAGTCGTGCCGCGTTCATGGGCCCGGTACCGAGGTGCAGTAGGAACCGTTGCGCTGCAGAGGATCCCGCGAAAGTTGGAACAACGTTTCTGATTCTGTCCCACCGTCCCCGCTGACCAGCAGGCTCTCGATTATCGAGACAGATTCCGAGTCTGATCAGGCACGATCCGGCGGCTTCGTTTCCGATGTGTGTCCAATGTGACTGCTACAACTGGAGCCAGCTTCCCCAAGCTGCCCAGCCAACCGGAGGAGAGACGATGACCACCACCACACGTATCCGCATCGGAACGCCAGCTGTCGCCGAGCAGCTCGGCGTGTCAGACGAGACCGTTCGTCAGGAAATCCAGCGCGGCCGCCTGCCCGCGATCCGCGTCGGCCGCACCTACCGGGTGCTCCAGAGCGACGTCGACGAGTACATCGCCGCCGCGGAGGCTGAGGCGTACAGCGCGCGAAAGCGCAAGGTGGGCGTGGAGGTCACCGCCTACGAGTCCGAGGCCGGCGCCGAAGTGCGGATCAGCGGACCGTCCGGCTCCGGGAAGAGCTCGCTCGTGCGCGAGCTGCGGGGACTGTGGGGTGACGCCGTGACTGCGCATCGGTACAGCGACGACGGAAGCGAGGTGCTCCGGCTGTCCACCATCGACGTGGAGCCGTCCATCGCCGACGTCGCTGAGAACGACGGTCTCCCGCCGAGGTTCCATGTCGCCAACCTCAACGCCTGACCCACCCAACCCCGAGAACGACGAACGGCGTCGGGGGCCTATTCCCAACGCCGTTCAGAAATCCTCACCACTCCACATGGATAGGAATCAACCACATGATGACCCACCCCCGCTTCGCCGTCAACCGCGGCGCGGCGCCTCTGCCTCCGCCGCTCTGGTCCGAGATCCTCGGCCCCTTCGCCACCCGACTGCCGTTCCCCACGACCTGCGGCTGCGCGGTGTACCGCCGCCGCGGCGTCGACCTCGCCGTGCACTACGCCGCGCACGAGACCTACACCTGCGCCCTCGGCCGCTCTGACGCCGATCTCGCCGTCGGTACCTCCGAGATCGTCGCCGTGCCGCGGCTGATGTTGGCGAGCACCTTGTGGTGGACCCATGTCGACACGGTGTACGCCCGCGTCCGTGCGGCCGCGCGGAAGGCGGTGTTCGCGTGACCGAGCAGAACCCGAACCGCGCTGTCCTCGAGCGGATCGTGGCCCTCGGTGGGCACTTGATGCCGCTCAAGCCCGGGATCAAGAAGGCCAGCCGCGAGCGCTGGCAGGTGGCCCCCGCCATCACCGTCGACGAGGCGCTCGAGCACCTCTCGGCGGGTGGCAACCTCGGGGTGCACCTCGGCTTCTCCGGCCTGATCGCCCTGGACGCGGAGAATCTCCCGGCGACGCAGCTCGCCATGGCCGCGGGACTCCAGCTCACCGTGGCACCGGCGAAGTCCCTCATCGAGGGGAACGTGAAGCACCACGGGTCGCACACCTGGCTCCGCGTGCCCGAGGGCATCGATCCGATGGCGCTGAGCAGCGGTGAGCGCTGCATGCAGGTCCGGCTGCCGGGCGGAGGGCTCATCGACGTGCTGGCGGGCTCGAAGTACGTGGTGGCACCGCTGAGCACGCTGATCGACGCGCCCGGCGTCGCGTACACGGCCTATGCCGGCAGCTCCCTGGACCTCGCCGTGCCCCTTGAGGAGGCGCAGCTCGCGACCGCTCCCAAGTGGCTGTTCGACGCGACGCTGCCATGCCCGGAACCGCTGACCGCCCTCCGAGGATGCCTCGCTCCGCGGTCCCGCCGCGCCCTGTCCGAGCTGGACGCGCGGTCGATCGAGCTGACCGCCGAGATCGATCAGGTGCCGTGGGGCGACTGGATCGCTGGTGACCGCAGGCTCAGCCCCACCGGGCAGGTGGACGGCTGCGGCTGCGAGGTCTGGCACTGGACGGACGCCGAGCATGACAAGTCGGTCACCCTTCACGGTGACTGCGAGATCGGGTCGGGCGCTCACCTGTGGTCGGGCACGATGATGGCGGCGCTGAACCTCGGCGTTCATTGCTCGCGACTGGACTTGGCGTCGGCGCTCCGCGGAGAGTCCCGCAGCCGCGTCGCTGCGAGCGTCGGGATCCGTCTCGGGGGCGAGCAGGAGCTCACCCCGATCGACGCCGATGATCTCGACGAGTCGGCCGACGAGGCCGAGCAGCGGGGTGACCTCACGGCAGCCGCGGAGCTCCGGAAGGCAGCCGCGGTGATGCGCTCCCGTCAGCACGCGGTGGCTCCGAAGGAGGGCGCGGTCTTCGTCGGCGCTGACAGCGTGGTGGGTGCTCCGACCGTCTCGGCGGCTCCCACGCTCACCGTGGTGCAGGGTGGCGGCGACGCGCAGCCGACCGCTGGTGCGGCCGACGGGGCGGACGAGGACACCGCGGTCGAAGCCGACGACATCGACGCGGGCATCCCGCCGGAGAAGCTCGAGGCGTGGGCCGAGATCAAGCGCCGAGGGTTCAATCCGAACGACCGAGCCGTCTACCCGCTCGGCTTCCACTCGACGCCGGAGATCCTCGAGCACGTCATGGACTACAGCGACCTGACGCGGGCGACGTTCCACGCCGCGCGCCGGGCGCACGCGGTGCACCCGATCGCGCTGTACCTCAATGACCTGGTCCGGTTCGGCATGCGTCTGCCCACCGACCTCGGACCGTTCCCGGGGCAGCCGCTCTCAACTTTCGTCGCCGCGGTCGGCCGCTCCGGGACCGGCAAGACGCAGTCCTCGCGTATGAGCGCTTCGCCGCACGACTGGACTCAGATCGGCCGCGTGACTCGCCCCGGCGCCACTCCCGCCGAGACCGGCGACACCCCGCCGCCGGGGCTGCCGGAGGTGTTCATCGGCGTCGGAGCGGAGTCCCTGAACCGCACCCACCGGCTCGGCTCCGGCCAGGTGCTCGTCGACCTGTACGGCGAGATCGAGCCGCTGTACGACGAGGACACCGGCAAGGTGATCAAGGGCAAGTCGCAGTTCCGGCCGAACGAGCACTTGGCGCTTCACGTGCACGAGGACGAGATGAGCGCGCTGATCGCCCGCAGCGGTGGCCCGCAGAGCACGACGATGCAGACGCTGTGCGCGGCGTGGGCGCGCGCCGACATCGGTGATGCGAGCCGCAACGCCGGCACCAAAGCCACCCTGTCCGGCGACATGGACCCGTACAACCTGTTCCTCACCGGCGGCCTGCAGCCTGCACGGGCCTGGACCTTCTTCCTGACGGCGTCGCTGGGGTTCATTCAGCGCTTCATCCACGCGGCCGTCACCGACCCGTACCGGGCGGTCGGGTTGCCGGTGCTCGCGGATCCGGGCACCGTCCCGCCGCCGTCGCTCGCCGTCGGCACGGCGACCGCGTTCACCCTGTGCGAGAGCATCAAGGCCGCGCAGGCGGAGGCCGAGAAGGACTCCGGCGTCGATGCGCTCGCCGGCTTCTCCGACCTGGACTCGCACCTGCTCATGGTCCGGATCCGGCTGGCATGTCTGGTGGCCGCGTACCACGGAACGCTCACCGTCGATGAGCTGTGCTGGGAGCACAGCGGCTGGATCATGGAGTACAGCCGCCGCTCGCGCGCCCACGCGGAGGCGGAGAAGGACGGTGCGGCAGCCGATGACGCGGGCGATGTGGAGAAGCTGCGCGCGCACGGCAAGCGCGTCGCGGCGGCCGACGACGAGAGCCGGGTACGGAGCGCCGCCAACCGGATCCTCGGCAAGCTCGCGGAGGCGGGGGACGCCGGCCTCACCGAGGGGGAAGCGCGCAAGTGGCTTTCCGGCGTCCGCCGTAACGGGCGCCCGTCAGAGCGAGCGCTGTACGGAGCGGACGCTCTGCGCGTCGTCAAGGCCAGCGAGGGCGTGACCTTCGACGGCATCCGAATGCGTTTCGCATCGAGCCCGTCGGCGCCGCTGACTGCCGCCCCGGCGATCGGTTCGCTTGGAGGAGCAGCCACGGCCTGATCGCCCCGTCCGCAACAGCCCCGTCACCGTCAAGGTGGCGGGGTTGTTTGCTACTTCACAGCGTGGTTCAACTTGGAGGGTGGAACAGGGGTGGAACAGGGGGTGGAACAAGAAATGCCTGTTCAGAGGGGGTGGAACGGGGTGGAGCTGTTCCACCCCCTCCCTCGCAGAATCTCAGCTGTAAGTACCTAGATAGAAGCTAATACTTCGAACTTCTATCTATATCTCTCTACAGGCCTCTAACCAGCTGCTTTAGCGTTTGCAACGCCGCGAGAGTCAGGGGGAGGGGGTGGAACGCTCCACCCTGCTCCACCCCACCTCACCTGCGGTTTCTTGTTCCACCCCCTGTTCCACCCCCATAAGATGTTCCACCCCCTGCGGCCCGCCGGGGCAGTCTTGCGAGAGTTGATTTGAAGTCCGAAGTAGATGCGCTCTGTCTGTCGCCGTAGGGGAACACCCCGAAGCTCTACCCGTCGCCGGACCTCGGCGGCGGCGGGTGGTAGCGCTCATCGATCAGCCGCAGGATGCCGCGCGACGGAGGGCGTCGTGGACACCGGCACGCACGTTTGCGTCTCCAAGTCGGGAGGGGTTCCCTCTCCCCCCCGCTTCGCGGTGGATGTAGTTAGAAGTCCGTAGGAATGCAGACCCGGCGCGAGAGACTCGGCGAGCTCACCTCGCTGCGCCGGCACCGCCGACGAGATACCCGCGCCGAGCGCTACCCGTCGAGTACCTGTCGACGCCGAGTGCCGGAGGCCTGACTCCCCGCAGCGGTGGGGTGGCGGCGGCGCCTTCACCACCTGTCCGCCGCCGCCGCCCGCGTTCTCCAGCTCGCTCCCCGCGGCGTCAGCACGGGCATCAGTACCCGCGCCGCGACCAACAGCAAACGATCACCGGCCACGCGCACGCCACCTGGTCCCGGCGTAAGCCATCTCTCGATTCTCTGTTTCAGAGAACATTACCGCAGGTAGAGGCGCCTTTCCTCCTTGCCAGGTATCGGTACGGCCAGTAGTATCGGTAGCAACAGGCTGAGCAGTTCCAGCAAACAAGGAGAACCCGTGACCACCACCGAGACCATCACCCTGCCCCCGTCCACGCTCACCGATGCGGAGTGGATCGAACAGCACGCCTGGACCGAATCCGCCGGCCGCGCCGCCGTCGCTGTTCTGCTCGACGAGCCCGGCCAGCGGTTCTTCCAGAAGCTCACCACCGCAGAGGCCGCCGCCGCGTCCTGGTACGCGCGGTTCCGGCAGGCCCGTGAGGTCCGAGGCCTCGACAGGCACGACGCCGCGCTGACCGCGTACGACCCCGTCGCGGAGCTCGCTCACGCGGAGCTCGGCGAGGCCGCGGCGAGTGTGCAGGCCACCGTGGATCACTACTGGGCGCTGATCTGCGCGACGGCCGACGTGCTGCGCGAGAGCGCCACCCTCTGACCCACCCCATGCCCCGGCCGCTGCGCCTGCCCTCACGGCGCGGCGGCCGGCACCACCACAGAAGGAGAACTCGACCGTGACCTACACCGGTCCCGCACAGCACCCCGACATCCGCTGGTGGCGACGCCTCCTGCTGACGCTGCGAGCGCGGCGAGAGGCGCGTCGATGACCGTTCCCGTCACCCTGCTCAACCCCGCCATCGCCGGCCGCACCGTCGTGGGCTTGGACCTGTCGCTCACCGGCGCAGGTATCGCCTCCCTCGACTTGGTGACCGGCGACCTCGACACGGCTGTGCATCGTTCCCCGGCGCCGAAGGTCGACACTCTCGGTGCGCACGTCTCGCGACACCGCGCACTGGTGGACGGGATCGTCCAGCAGGCCATCGCCTGCGACCCTGCCCTCGTGGTGGTGGAGGGGCTGCGGTTCTCCGTCTCGGCGCAGGACAGCAGCCTGTCCCGCCGTGGGTTCCTGTGGTGGGCCGTGGTCGAGGGACTGGTGCACGCCGGCGCGCCCGTGCTGGAGGTCACCCCGAGCCAGATCAAGATGCTCGCCACCGGGAACGGCGGAGCCTCCAAGGACATGATGGTCGCCGAGTACGCGCTCGCGTGGCCGGACGCCACCCGCGACAAGAACACCCAGGACCGGGCCGACGCCGCGTTCGCCGCCGCGCTCGGAGCCGCGTACCTGCGCTCCCCGCTGCTCCCGTTCAAGGTGACCGGTAAGCGGCGGCAGGCCCTCGCCAAGCTGGCCGCGCCGAGCACCCCTCCCCGCATCTGCCCCCGCGGTGCGGTGGCCTGACCCAACCCCTCGAAGGAGACCAACCATGACCATCACTGTCCTGACCCAGCCGAACTGCGCCGCGTGCAAGTGGGTGACCAAATCGCTCGATGCCGAGGGCATGCCCTACGAGCTGCGGGACGTTCGCGACGATCCCTCTGCCGAAGACCTGCTCGTCGGCATCTACCAGCGCCTCCGCCCGGGCATGCACCCGCAGACGCCCGTCACGATCCTCGAAGACCACGGCATCGTCTTCGGCCCGGACATCCGGTCGCGTCTGCGCGAGCTGCGCCAGGGGACCGCGGCGTGAGCGGAACCATCAGGCGTCCCGCACCCGAGGGCGGCACGTTCATCACCCGACCAGCCGCAGCGGAGCTGCGGGGTGTGACACGGCGGCGCATCGACACCCTGATCCAGCAGGGGAAGCTGCCGGCCTACGAGGTCGCAGGCCGGGTGATGGTGCTCGAAGCCGACGTGCTCGCTCTCGAGCTGCCGACCGCGCCGCCCGAGGGATGGATCTCCCGCCACGCCGCCGCGAAGATCCTCGGCTGCACACACCGCGCGGTGGGCCTGATGGTGGCGCGCGGTGATCTGCCGGCCGAGGAGTTCGGCGGCCGCCTGTACCTGCGCGAGGCCGACGTACGCAAAGCCGCGACCCCCCGCCGCGTGATACCGCCGCGTCGCCGGTGAACCCCAGGACAGAAGAGAGAAGGAACCATGACCAACGACGACATGCACCAGCAGCAGATCTCGGGTCAGACAGCAGGCGTGGACCAGGCGGTGCCGGGTGGCACCCCTGCACCCGCTGCGCCGGCTGATGCGAGCTCGCCGAAGGCTGATCCCGCTCCTGGTGCTCCGGCACCGGTCACGGGTGCAGTCCCGTCAACCGGTACGCCGGGCGCTCCGAAGCCCGCTGGCCAGGCCGGACCGAGCTCGGCGGAGTCCACGCAGACCGGCACCGGGCAGTCGCAGCCGTCACCTTCGACCAGCGCGCTCGACCCCACGGCCGTGCGCTGACACGAGCAGCAGAACACCCCGTAGCCCAATCGGTTGCGGGGTGTCTCTGTGTCGGTGGGGTCAGCGTCCGATCCTAGTCACGGTCGCGCTCCTCGTCGTCCCACCGTTCGCCGTCGTCGTGGACGTCTTCGTTGTCGTACACGGGTCCGGTCATGCGTTCGTCCCCTCCCGCTGCGCCGTGATGTAGGCGGGATCGGAGGCGGTCACCGCAGCGGCCATGAAGTCCCGTGCCACCCGCAGCGCGGTCACAGCTTGGCTGTACCCGTCGGCGGAGCTGTCGAGCTCCTGGAACTCATTCAGGAGTGCGCGCACTTCATGCAGCAGTTCGGGCGGTGTGTCTTCGACGTCGGGCGGTTCAGTCCAGGTCGACTCGTTCATGGGGCGAGCATGTCGGCGGTGCCGACAAGATGGTGCGCGCGGCGCGGGTTCGGGCCTACACCTCGTGCAGCAGCACAACCGTGTTGCCGATGGGATCGCTCACCCACCAACCGGCGCCGTCCCGTGTCCGCTCCGGCAGCGCGTAGGCCCGGTCCATCAGTCGCTGCACCGCGTCGTCCATGTCCGGGCCGTGGAACTCCAGACGCGTCGCCGTGTGCGGCCGTGACCCCCTCGGGTAGAGCTCCATCACCAACCCGTCGGCACCAGTGACTGACCAATGCCGGGGACCATCGCCATGCTTCTCGGCGACGGGCTCCGCGTCGAGGATCGCCCCGTAGAACGCCGCGGCACGGTCGAGGGTCGGCGGCGGGACGTACAGGACGATCAGCGACAGTTTCATCGGGTCGACCCCGGCACCATCTCAGCTTGTGGAGCGATCCGCAGTTCGCCGCGGGCCTCCTGCTCCCGCAGCTCCCGCTGCTTCTCCTCAGGCAACGTGTCGAAGTGCTCCTTGGCGATGACCGCCGAGCCCGGGACCGGGCCGAACCCTGGGCTGGGTGTCGGGTGCACGTCAGGGCAGTCCGCCACACAGCAGCCGCACTCGTCGTAGCCGGAGAGGTCAGGCGACTCGCTGCGCAGTGACGGGTTGACGCACCGGCCGTCCTCGGAGCCGATGTGGTCGCGGCGTGGACAGTCGCAGCGCTCGACGGGCGCGGACTCGGTCATGACCTGGAGAGTAGGCCGGAGCAGTGACACGGAGCGAGCGGTTTTCGACTAGCGCCAGGACGATGCCGCCGCGCGTTTCCCCGGCAGGTCCGCGCGTACATCCAGCAACGCATCAGCGACTCCTGGCAGCGCTTGCCCGCCGAACATCTCCGCGGCGCTGACCACGCCGCACAGCTCCTGGTACGTCGACTCCACCGTCACCAGCGGCCGCAGCTTCTGCACCGCCGCGGCCAGCCGGTCCCGCTCCGCCGTCAGGGCCTCGACCACACCGGGCAACTGGCCCGTGCTCATCGCCTCCGCGGCCTGAACCATCACCGCCAGCGCCTCGTCCGTGGTGTCCGGCCGAAGCAGCCCGGACAGGTGCATCACCGCGGAGGTCACGCGCTCCCGCACTTCGGCGGCGTGGTCAGCTCGGTCCGACAGGTCGGCTTCCACGCTCGCCCACAGCTCCGCCACGCCATCCAGCCCCCGCGCTTGCACCTCCACGGCGGCTGCCCGTGCGCCCACGATCGCGCCCCGCAGCGCGGTGCGGCAGGATTCCAGCGCGGTGTACGCGACCTCACGGGCGTCCTCCCACACGCCGTGCCCGAACGTGAACTCCAACAGGCCGGCCAGCTGATCCGCAGCCTCGGCCAGGCGATCGTCATGGGTGCCGGGCCCCATCTGAACCGTGGGGACGTCGTCGACGAGGTCCTCGTCCCAGTTCCGGTAGTCCTCAGTCACGGTCGTCCTCGGTGTCGTCATGGCCGGCACCATGCCTGCGATCCCGGCGGAGACAGGTGCGGGGCGCCGCCTCCACCCCGAATCCGCAGCTCAAACCCAACCCGCGTTACCGACGAGAATTGCGGCCCACCTCTTCCCGCACCCTCCTCGTCCTCCGTTTCCCCAGGCCGAATCCCCCTCTCCACCAGCCCCCGCACAGTCACTCGCGATGGATGCGCGCGGGGCTACGAGAAATTGGATTCCCGCACATGGCAGGCCGGTGAGCTGGGGAAACGGGCGGGGAAGCGTGTGGATTCTCGGTGGTTGGGGCGGCTGATCCGGGGTGTCCGTACTCGCGCCGCGTACCTGCGCTGCGGGGGTGTCGGGCCTACCTTCCGCGCCATGATCCTTCCCGCAGTCACAGCCGGTGCGCAGCCGCCGGACCTCCCCACCGATGTGGTGGAACGGATCCGCATCGCCACCATCGACTCACAGTCCGAGGGAACCCGCCGCGCGTACAGCTCGGGCTGGCGACGGTTCGAGGGCTGGTGCCGGCGCAACGGGTACGAGGCACTGCCCGCGCATCCGACGGTGATCGCCGCGTACCTCGTCGACGCCGCCGAGACGGTCAACGAGAACGGTGAGCGCGCGTACTCCACGGTGACGCTCAGCAAGTGGACCGCCGCGATCTTCGATCGGCACCGCCGCGCGGGCATGGACCCGAACCCCGCGGCGCACGAACTGGTCCGGCAGACCATGTCCGGGATCAGGAGGCAGTACGCCAGCCGCGGAGACAGGCCGCGCAAGCCGCGCACCCCTCTACTCACGGACGACGTGGTGCTGCTCGTCACGACGGCCCGTGAACAGGTAACCGGTTGGGTCAGCGAGGTCTGCGAGCGGCGTGACTCGGCGCTGCTGTTGATGGGGTTCGCCGGCGCGTTCCGCCGTAGCGAACTCAGTGGACTCACGGGAGCTGATGTTGAGCTCCACCCCGCGGACGGTGTCCACGTCCATCTGCGCAAGAGCAAAACTGATCAGCTCGGCGAGGGTGGCACATTCCCGCTGCCGCGCACGAAGGAATCGCTGCGCTGCCCGGCGTGCGCCTTCGTCCGTTGGGCCGCAGTGGTTTCCACGTTCGAGGACGGCGGCAAGGACGCGGTGATCCGGTTGGTCTCAGACTCGCCCGAGTTCGGGAGCCGGCACGTGTGCCGTACACGCGCACCGAAGATCGCCCGCCGCGCGCCGCTGTTCCGGTCGTGTCGCAACGGGGTCCTGTCGGAGGGTCCGTTGTCGGGTGCCGGTATCCACGCGGTCATCAGGCGGAGAGCGTCGAGGGCCGGATTCGAGCCGGAAGCGGTCGAGCGCCTGGGCGGGCACTCGTTGCGGGCGGGGTTCGTGACCCAGGCCGCGCGGGCCGGAGCCGACCACCACTCGATCATGCGCCAGACCGGCCACCGAACGCCGGCGATGGTGACCCGCTACGTGCGTGAGTCGGCGCCGCTGATCGGGAACGCCGTCACCGTGCTGGGACTGTGAGCGTCACGGCGCCTGCCCCAGGAACACGGTGGCATCCGTGCCGTTCGTGCCCACAGCCTGACTCCCGTCCACGGACACCTCGAACCCGTTCTCCCGCAGCCGATCCGCCGCGGCCGCGTCCACGGCGACGGTGAGGTCGACGTAACGGCTGATCGTCTCCACCACCCGCGCCGTCGACACCACCACGGCGGGGCCGGTGGCCGGCGGGGTGATGCGCCAGCGACCGTCGCCAAGTTCCTCGGCTGGCACGTTGAGGATCGCGCTCCAGAAGCGAGCGGTGGACTCCCCGTTGTTCGACTGGAGCCGGATCTCGGCGATCACGCTGCGCCTCCCGCCGGTGGCTCGGCCACGATCATCACCAGGTGCCGCTCGGTCGGCGCTGCCACCACTTCATCCGACGCGGTGATCAACACCGGCGCGTCGAACAGCAGCGACAGGAACTCGGCCGCCGCCGCGATGTCTGCGGTGCTGGCGCGGATCACGGGACGGGTTGTCGCGGTGTTGCTCATCCAACGAAGACTGCCACGTCGATGTGACAGACGTGATCTGGAACATCAAGGAGCGCACCGGTCTTCGGTGATCCTGCAACGAGTCGAGGAGTCGACGCTGGTCCCAGCGATGTTGCTGGTTCCGGTGCATCTGCAACGGAACGTGCATCGAGGAAATGGCTCGCGCGGTGTCAGTGCAGGCGTCCACACTGGCCGCATGCCGAGCTCAGAAGATCGTGACCGTCGCGCCGCAGACCTCCGCGAGCGTGCCGCTCTCGTCCGCCGTGATGGCTGGGAGCCGTACGGAAGCGTCTGGTCGAGCGGTGAGGTTGCCGGAGTCCGTGCGGTACTCGGTGAGCCGGGGGCGCTCGACGCTGCGGTGGAACTGTGGGCACCGACGCTGTGGGGCGCTGGCCCAGCTGAGGCCGACGCCCGCACCGGCTACCGGTCGACGAGGAAGTGGTTCGCCGCGGTGGCTCAGGACGACGCCATGGAGATGACCGACGCCGAGAAGGCCAGCCTCGCCGCGAGCAACGCCGCGATCAGCGACCTCGCCGGCGCGCTGCTTTCGCGAGACCGTGAGGGCGCCGACGCCGCCCTCGCCGCGGCCAGACAGGCGAGCACGAAGCTGGACCTCGACTCGTTGCGCGACAAGATCCACATGCCGAAGGACGCTCACGGGTTCGAGGACGGACTGCGTCGGATCATGCGACGGATCCCGGACGGGTGGGGCAGGTGGATTTCCTGCTCACGCGGCTGGTACCCGATCATCATCGCTCTCGACCAGGCGCTCGCCGAGATCGACCCTGCATACGAGGTGCATCAGTGCAAGGAGAAGTTGGGAGGACTCAGGTTCTACTTCGGTGTGTCCGAAGCCGTGTCCGAGGCCGACCACGACCGCATGCGCGAGCTGGTGCGCGAGGCCGAAGCCCGGTGTGCAGAAGCGTGCGAGCTCTGTGGTGAGCCCGGCGTGAGGCACGCCCGCAGTAGCGGCTGGCTCAAGACGCTCTGCCCGTCGTGCGCCGCGTCTGCGGGATACGAGCGACTCGGGGAGCTGGTGAACGACCTCACCGCCGACCGCCACGGCCTGTGGCGCGTGACCTGCCACGGCGACGACCCGGACTCGCACTGGGACATGACGCACGGGGAGGTCAGCGTGATCGACGGGGAGAGGTACAGCGGCTTCGAGGTACTGGCCTACCCGTCGGTGCTGCGCACGTGGCGGATCCGGCTCAGCGACGGCACCGAGATCGAGTCGGGGTTGATCGCGGCGATCGAGAGGGTCCGATGAGCGGCAGCGACGTCGTCCGCATCGAACCCCGCGGCGGCACCGTGCTGCGCATCGAGCACGCGTCGGGTCTGATCCACGACACCGACTTCTCCTACTTGCTTCGAGACAACCCACCGGACAGCGTGTTCGCCGACTTCACCGCGGAGACGATCCAGGCCGCTGAACTCGTCGACGGCACCGTGGCGTGGCACCGGCCGGAGGGTCTGGTGGACCTGGCGAACCACGTGATCGAGGAGCACGCAGAGGTGAACGAGTGCGTCGGCAGCTGCGGGTGGGAGCCCGGCGACACCGTGGTGATCCGGCCCGCGAGCGAGGAACCGTGACCGAGAACGTCGAGTTCCCGCCGCCGAGGACGGTCGCGGAGCTGCGCCGCCTGCTCGACCAGCTACCGGGGGACGCGTTAATCCTTGTCGACGGGTACGAGGCTGCGTACTCGGCGATCGCAACAGCCATGCTCACCGAGGTGCAGGAGCTGTCCGGCCGACCGTCCTACCTCGGCCGGTTCGAGCATCCGAGCGATGCGGCGCGTGCGGTCGCCGGTGTCGACGCCGCGGCGTGGGCGATCAGTGATCCCGGACCGTTGCCGCAGCGGGTGGGCGAGCCCGTGGTGGCACTGGTGCTCCGGCGTGAGGTGCGAGACGCCGATGAGTAGGGAGCCGCGCACCCGGGAGACGCGGCTGATGCGCGAGGCTGCAGCCGGCGAACCGGGTCCGGACATGACTGTGGTGGAGCGTGCGGCGGTCGAGTTTCTCCTGTCCGATGACGTCGAGTTAGACCTGCACACCGCGACGGTCTGGTCAGAGCTGATCGCGGCGGACGTGCCGGCCGAGGACCGGGTGGCGTTCACGCAGATGTGGATGCGCGAGCTCCGCGACGCGCTGCGGTGGGCGTAACCCGGGGACCGTCACCGTGGGAACATCCTTGCGATCAGCCGCCCCGATGACCCACCGATGACCCATTCACCGCGAACCGACCCGTGATCGACGCAGAGAACGCCCAGGTCACGGCGATGAGGCTCGCGAGCTGAGCTGGGAGAATGCCGGGCCGCCGTTCTGAAAAGCGGAAGGTCGCCGGTTCGATCCCGGCCCTGGCCACTTCAGAGAACCACCTGGTATCGGGTGGTTTTTTCTTTTCTCGAGGCGGGGACAGGCGCCGATGGCCCAGGGCGACCCGTCCCGGATTTGAGGTCGCGGGTGACCGGACGTGTCCGGCGCAGCGGCGTCGCAAACAAGTGACCGGCACCCCCGTCCGCGGGCAATAAAATCTCGATAATGGATGAGATCGCGCTGAGCAACCCTGGTCTGCAGCACGCCGCGGCGCAACACACCGCGCTCGCCGAGGAGACTGCCGACGGCATCCCCGCCGGTGGGGCCACCACACCGGGGCAGGCCAGCTCAGTCGCCGTAGCGGCTGCCCACGCCGCCGTCGCCGCCGCAGCAACCGCGCTGGCCACGCGACTGTCCACGACCGGAGCCAACGTTGCCATCGTCGGAGCCGTCATGACTGAGCACGACCACGCCTCAGCCCAGCAGGTCGCCGCTGTCCACCCTGCAGCCTGGATGTAGATGGCGGCGGTCGGGGGTGCGGGTACCGGTGCGGTGCTGCCCTCCCTGTCGCAGATCCTTCACTGGGAAACCGGGCACCTGACGTCGGCTGCTCAGCACTGGGCCTCGATCGCCGAGGGGTGGGAGGACAACTTTTCCATCGCGCACCGGGGGGCGCGCAACCCAGGCGGCACGGGCTGGGAGGGTGCGGCCGCCGAAGCGACGCAGCAGCGGGCCCTATCCGATCTGTATCGGGTGCGGGGGCTGGCCGACTCCCTGGACGCCGCTGCCGCTGTGGCCCGTCGAGGTGCTGATGAGATTGCGGCCGCCAAGAGCGCGGCGGTGGATGCGCTGCGCCGTGCCGACGCGGCGGGTTTCGACGTCGGTGAGGATTTGTCGCTGAGCAGCCGCGAAGGCTTCACCGCAGCCGAGTACCCGGCGAAGTTGGCCGAGGCGCAGGCACTGTCGGCAGAGATCAACACCAGCGCAGCGCAGCTCGCGGCGGCGGATGCCTCGGTCGCCGCGAAGATCACCACGGCGGTCGCGCCGCTGGGAGAGGTGGCGTTTCCCGAAACAGTCCAACTCGTCGACTTCAAGCAGGGACCCACACCGGCGCCGAACCCGAACCCCAAAGATCCGCACGAAAAATATCCGAACCGCAGCGCAGACGGCACGTACGGTCCGGGCAACAGCGGCGACGGAAAGGCCGCGGAGAAGGCGGCACTGGATCAGCGAGAGCGGGAAACCGGCGTTCCCATCATTCGGCAGCAGGTGCAAGCGACCCACCCCGATGTGGTCAACCCAAAGACGAAGAATCCCCAGGGCCGCTTCTACGACGGGCTGCAGCCCACCGGTAACCCTGACGAGTACATCGGGCTCGAAGCGAAAACCCATGACGGCGTCAAACTCACGCGCGAGCAGCAGTCGTTCGACGCGGCGGTCTCACCGGAACGACCGGCGACCGCAACGCTGAACGGCCGCGAAATCACCATTGTCGGTGCCCAAAAGGTCCATCCTCCGGATGGCTGGGTGCCGCCATCGGCAGGCCAGCCACCCGGTCCCAATGTGAATCAAGGAACCGTTAACGTGCCGACTGAGTCGGGACGTCCTGTTCCCGCACCCGGCGGTGCCTCACCCCCCGCACCGACGACGGGGGCCGGCGGGAGCTGGGGTACGCAGCTCACACCGCAGCAGATGATCGACAGCGACGACCCGGCGCTGCGGGTGGCGGGGCAGGAGATCCGCCGGCGGATGGCCGAGAAAGGGATGATCGATCCCAGCGGGTTGGCCTAATGGGGCGCGGCATCCGGTAGATCGAAGTGTCGGCCGTCGGCGGTGTATCCCTCGACCGGGCGAAGCACGTAGCCCGGTGGGATGTCACCGGTCTTGTGGTAACTCATGAAGAGCTTCCCGGCCTCCTCGGCGTCGAAAACCTCGGCCCGGCTGATCATCTCGTCGCCTCTGGGTAACGGTATCGCCACATCCAACGGCAGATCGTCGTCATGCGGATGGCCGATGGTGTAGCGGACCCACTCGGCACCCCATTGTGCGCCGCCAGGTTTGCGGATCTCGACCGTCATCGCTTCCGCACTGCCCGCGGCTTGGATGTACTGCTCGGTGGCCTGGTTGCGGACCTCTTCGAAACTCTTGCCCTCCGGGAGCGGGTAAAAGAGCAAAAACCAGTTTCCGTTCCTGCCCAGCTGCCGGAGCGGACCTAGGAACTGCAGCGGGCCCGCTCCACTGTCCATGGTCGCGGCGCCGCCGCTGGTGTACACCATCGCGTGGGTCGGAATTCCCATGTCGATCACCTTAATCGGTGGGTTCCCGTCATGTGGGTGGCGATCACGTAGGGCACGCCGACGGCACCCCACTGCGCACCGCCTCGCCGAAAGTTGCCTTGTTGTACGCATCGCTCGAGTAGCCGCGTCAACAACCCAACCCTCGGCGAGCGGTGGGGCGCGGCCGTCGCCAAAACGTCGACCCAATCCACAACAATCACCGTGCCGTCTGTCACAGTGTGGCGATGCAATTCTGGTCCGGCACGGCCTTCCTCCCCACCCGCGATCTGACCACCATCGCCACCTTGCTGGACCAGAACGGGTTCACCGGGATGTTCACCTCCGACCACCTGATCTACCCGCGGGAGCTGCGCACCCCGTACCCGTTGACCGGGGACAAGCCGCCGTGGCCGCCGGAGACGGAGTGGCCGGACTCGTGGGTGACCATCGGCGCATTGGCGGCCGTCACCACCCGGCTGCGGTTCTCCAACGCGGTGTACATCGTCGGTGCCCGCCCGCTGCTGGAGGTGGCCAAGCAGGTCGCCACCGCCGCGGCGCTGTCCGGCGGCCGGGTGGCGCTGGCCATCGGAACCGGTTGGATGCGTGAGGAATTCGAACTGCTCGGTCAGGATTTCGACAACCGCGGGCCGCGCACCACCGAGATGATCCACGCCCTGCGCGCGCTGTGGCAAGGCGGCTGGGTGTCCTGGCAGGGCGAGCACTACTCGGTGCCGGAGATCATGCTCGAGCCCCACCCGCCGACCCCGGTGCCCATTCTGTGCGGCGGCGAGTCCGACGTCGCGCTCAAGCGGGCGGCCCGGGATTGCGACGGCTGGGTGGGCACGTACTACAGCTGGGACGACGCGGTGGCCATCGTCGGCCGGCTCAAGGAGTTCCGGCAGCGGTACGGACGCGCCGACGAGCCGTTCGAGGTGATCGTCTCGTTGAGCGATCCGCCGTCGGCCGACCTGTATCGGCGCGCCGAGGACATCGGCATCACGGGTGTGATGTGTGCCCCGTGGCGCGACGGCCGGTACCGGGAAGGCATCGAGCAATTTGCCAGCGAGATCATCACGCATTGCGGATAAAGGTTTGACGGGGCCGTAATCGGGCAACAAACTTGCCGATAACTACACCCTTGGAGGCGTGATGAACCGCGTGATGACCCTGTTGATTGCCGGCTTTGCTGCTGCTGTGGTGGCGACCGGCTGCTCGTCGGCCGTGATGAACCAGGGCGGCGACACCAAGTGCAGCGATTTCACCGCCGCGGACGAGAAGACGCAGAACGAGAACATCACCAAGATGCTCACGGACGAAGGCAAGAACGAGCCGTCCAACCTCGAGCTGACCGGTACCCGGGCCGCGGTGCAGACCTGGTGCCAGACCGCGGGCACCCCGGACAGCCCCATCAAGGAGGCCCCGCACCTCTGAGTTTCGCCGGCCGGCATGGTGCTCACCTCCGCGTGAGCGCCATGCCGGCCGTGTGTCGCCCCGGTCTGCGAATGCGCGGGTCGGCGCGACGAGTAGCGCGCCGCACCGCCTCGCGCAGCCCCGGACCCGACGCGGTGCACGCCTCGATCCGGTTGTATCACCACGTCGGCGACGACGTCCTGCGCAACGACGGGCAAGCCACCCCGCCGGTGGCCACCGGGACTCCTCGGGCGCCGCGGACCAGCAAATCGGTCCGCTCCCGCCGATCGCTGGTTAAGGTTTCCGGTTATGGCAGTCAACGATTCGCGTGAGGTGGTCATCGAGGCGACGCCGGCGGAGATCCTCGACGTCATCGCCGACGTCGAGTCGACGCCGACGTGGTCCCCGCAGTACCAGAAGGCCGAGATCCTCGAGACCCACGACGACGGCAGGCCGCGTCGGGCCAAGATGACCATCAAGGCCGCCGGACTGACCGACGACCAGGTCATCGAGTACACGTGGACCGACACCAGCGTCAGCTGGACCCTCGTCTCGGCCGGTCAGCTGAAGGCCCAGGACGCCTCGTACACGCTGACGCCCGAGGGCGACAAGACCCGGGTCCGGTTCGACATGTTGGTGGACCCCTCGGTGCCCATCCCGGGCTTCCTGCTCAAGCGCACGCTGAAGGGCGGCATGGAGACCGCGACCGACGGCCTGCGCAAGCAGGTGCTGAAGGTCAAGAAGGGCCGCTGAGCCCCGACCCGACGGCGGTGCAGCGAAGATTTTGCTGCGGAACCTGCCGCCGGTTACTACCGTCGAACCCATGGCCGTACGGGCGTCCCGCGAGGTGATGTTCGACGCCTCCCCGAAGGCGATTCTGGACACGCTCGCAGACATCGAAGCCTTGCCGTCGTGGTCGACGGTGCATCGCAGCGCGGAAGTGCTCGACCGCTATCCCGATGGCAGACCGCACCACGTCAAGACGACGGTCCGACTGCTCGGCGTCACAGACAAGGAGTTGCTCGAGTACCGCTGGGGTGACAACTGGATGGTGTGGGACGCCCGGCGCACCCTGCAGCAGCAGGGCCAGCACGCGGAGTACAACCTGACCCGGGAGGGCGACCTGACCCGGGTGCGGTTCGACATCATTGTCGATCCGTCGGCGCCCGTGCCGGCCTTTCTGGTCAAGCGCGCCAAGCGAATTGTGCTCGAGGCCGCGATCGACCGCCTTCGCAGCCGGGTCACCCGGCACTGGGGCTGACGGGGCAGGACCGCGGCGCGGAGCCGTCAGCGCCGCAGGGCGCCCAGGCGTCGGATGGCCTCGTCGAGGGTGTCCTCGCGTTTGCAGAAGGCGAAGCGCACCAAGTGGTTCCACTCCGCGAAGTGCGGCCCCGCCGGATCGCAGAATGCCGAGAGGGGAATGGCCGCGACCCCGACCTGGTGGGGCAGCTGTGAACAGAACTCGGCGCTGTCGTGGTAGCCCAGCGGCCGCGGATCCGCGCACAGGAAGTAGGTGCCCGAACTCGGATGCACGTCGAAACCGAGGTCGCTCAGCGCCGCCCCGAGCTTGTCGCGGCGGGCCTGCAGCGAATCGCGCAGCGCCGCCACCCAGCGGTCCTCCGTATTCAGCGCCAGCGCCACCGCGGGCTGGAAGGGGGCCCCGCCGACGTAGCTCAGATACTGCTTGGCGGCGCGCAGCCCGCCGATCAAAGACGCTGGGCCACAAGCCCATCCGATCTTCCAGCCGGTGCAGTTGAACATCTTCGCCGCGCTGGAGATCGTGACGGTGCGCTCGGCCATCCCGGGGTAGGCCGCCAGGGGCCGGTGCCGGCCGCCGTCGAACACCAGGTGCTCGTAGACCTCGTCGGTGATCACCAGCAGGTCGTTGTCGATGGCCACGGCCGCCACCTGAGCCAGCTCGGCCTCGCTGAACACGGTGCCGGTGGGGTTGTGCGGTGTGTTGAGGATCAGCGCCCGCGTGCGCGGACCGATCGCGCGGCGCAGCGCGTCCACGTCGAGGGCGAACCCGCGGCCGTCGGGAACCAGCGGTGCGGTCACCCGGTGGCAGCCCGCCATCGCCACCACCGGCGCGTACGAGTCGTAGAACGGCTCGATCATGGCGACCTCGGAGCCGGGCTCGACCAGCCCGAGGATCGCCGCGGCGATGGCCTCGGTGGCACCCACGGTGACCAGCACCTCGGAATCGAGGTCGTAGTCGACGCCGAAATGCCGGCTGCGTTGCGCAGCGATGGCTTGCCGCAACTCGGGCATGCCCGGGCCCGGCGGATACTGGTTCACGCCGTCGCGGATCGCCTGCACGGCGGCCTCGAGCAGCGCCGGCGGGCCGTCCTCGTCGGGGAAGCCCTGGCCCAGGTTCACCGCCCCGACGCGCGCGGCCAGCGCGGACATCTCGGCGAAGATCGTCACCGCGTAGGGCGTCAGCCTCGAGACCGTCATGAGTACCGAGCGTAGCGGCGCAGGTCCGGGCGTGGATTGCCGCACAACGGCGCCGCGGGCAACCGTTAATGTCCTTACCGGTATGCAAGGTCGGCGTTTCAGGGGGCTTCAGTGACGGACACCAGCATCGACAACCTCGAGGCCCGGTATCTGGCGGCACGGGACCCGGCCGAGGCGCTACAGACCGCCGAAGCCCTGCTGGAGGCGCGAAGGAGCGAACTCGGGGCCACGCATCCCGACACCGTGACCACCGCGGTGGCGGCGGCGACGTGGAGGTTTCACTCCGGCGACGTCGCGGGCGGGGTCGAGCAGTTGCGCGCGCTGCTGCCCACCGTGGTCGCGGTGCTCGGCGCCGACGATCTGGGCACGTTGGCCGCCCGCCACATCGTGGCGTCCTATCCCGACGGCGCCGACCCGTCGCCCGCCCGGCGCCTGGTCGGCTGGCTCGAGCTCTACGCCGACGAGCAGCGGGTCCTCGGCGCCGACCATCCGACGACGTTGGCCGCCCGCAACCAGATCGCCCTGTTGCGGCGCGAACTCGGCGACCGCATCGGCGCCCGCGACGAATCCGCGGCCGTGGTCGAGGCGCAACGCCGCGTCCTGGGGGAGACCCACCCGGACACCCTCACGGGCCGGCTCAGTGCGGCGATGTGTCTGGGGGAGGCCAGCGACGGCGCCGCGGCGCTGGCCGCGATCAACGCGCTGATCCCGCTGTTGGGAGCGGCGTTCGGCTACGACCACCAGAACACCCTCGCGGCGCGCCAGACCAGCGCGCTGTGGAGCGCCGAGGACGGCGGCGATCTGCTCGAGCGGTTCTCCGAGTGGGAGGTGCTGGTCGAGGATCTGACCGGCGCGCTGGGGGAGCGCCACCCGCTGACAGTGGCCGCGGTGGCGGCCCGCGATGAGCACCGGGACCAATGGGAGCAGCAGGGCCACGAGGCGGCCGGCCTGCTGGCCGGCGTGGTCGATGCCAAGCGGGAGGCGGGACGGACGTTGCGCGCCGACGGTCCGGGGTCGGTGGCCCATCTGCGCTGCCGCTACGACCTGGCCCAGCGGTTCCTGCGCGGGCTGCGCTTCGAAGCCGCTCAGCGGCACGCCGAGGCGTTGATCGCCGACAGCAGTACCGCGCTGGGCGACGATCACGAGCTGACGGTGGCCGCCCGTCGGCTGCTCGACGAGATCGCCGAGCGGTGGGACTGACCGGCGAGCAGCGGAAATGCTTCCGAATTCAGGCTTTCCACACTGTCTTGAGATTGCAGAATTCTCGGATGCCCTCGGCGGCCAGTTCGCGCCCGTAGCCGGAATCCTTGATCCCTCCGAACGGCAGCTCCGGGTATGAGACCGTCATGCCGTTGAGGAAAACTGCGCCCGCCTCCAGATTTCGAACGAACCAGTCATGCTCGGCATCATCGTTGCTCCACACCGACGAGCTCAACCCGAACGCCGTTTGATTCGCGATGCGCACGGCCTCGTCCCGGTTGCCGACGCGATACACCGACGCGACGGGGCCGAAAGCCTCCTCCCGCACAATGCGCATGTCGTCGGTCAGTCCGGCCAGTACCGTGGGCGGGTAATACCACCCCGGGCGGTCAGGCGCGGAACCCCCGGCGAGTAACTGGGCGCCCTTGGCCACCGCGTCGTCCACCAAGCCGCTGACCGCAGCGCGGCCGGACTCGGTGCTCAGTGGGCCGACGTCGGTGGACTCGTTCATCGGATCACCGACCACGAGGTCGTTCATCTTGTCGGTGAACAGGTCCACGAATTCCTCATACACCTCCGTGTGGATGATGAATCGCTTGCCGGCTATGCAGGATTGGCCATTGTTGGACACTCGGGCCGCGACCGCGACCGTCGACGCGGCATCCAGATCGGCGCTGGGCATCACGATGAATGGGTCCGAGCCTCCGAGTTCCAGCACCGCCTTCTTGAGCTGACGCCCGGCGGTCGCCCCCACGGCCCGCCCCGCCGACTCGGATCCGGTCAGGGTGACGGCCTTGACGCGGCGATCCTCGAT
This sequence comes from Mycolicibacterium sp. MU0050, assembly GCF_963378085.1. Taxonomy (GTDB): domain Bacteria; phylum Actinomycetota; class Actinomycetes; order Mycobacteriales; family Mycobacteriaceae; genus Mycobacterium; species Mycobacterium wendilense. The sequence goes on from NZ_OY726395.1 coordinate 764,056, forward strand.
CACTGCGGCGACTTCGCTCGACTCGACGAGCAGCGAACGCAGTGAGCCGTCCGGATAGCCGCCCCTGGTGAAGAGTTCATCGAGATAGAGCGCGGACTGCGGAACATTCGGCGCGTGCTTCAGCAACCCGGCGTTGCCAGCCATCAACGCCGGTGCGGCGAACCGGATCACCTGCCACAGTGGGTAATTCCAGGGCATCACTGCAAGCACTACGCCCAACGGTTGCCACACCGTGCCGGCCGCAGATGCGGATACGGTCGACGGGTCCGCGAGGTGCTGCGGGGACAAAAAGGCTTCGGCGTTGTCGGCATAGAAGCGGATGCTCTTGACGCATTTGACGACTTCGGCGCGCGCCTGCCGGATCGGCTTACCCATTTCGAGGGTGATCATCGCGGCCGTCGAATCGATTTCTGAGTCAAGCAGGTCGGCCGTCGCGTGCATCCAAGCGGCGCGTTGGCTGAAGGAGGTTTCACCCAAGGTCCGGGCAGCTTCGCATGCCTCTGCGATTCGGCGCTGCACCTCGGCGTCGTCATGTGGTGCAAACTTCTCGACGACCTCGCCTGTCGCCGGATTGGTGGTAGCGATTGTCATGAATTCTCTCTTCTTGGTGCGGTGTGGCTGAACATCGGGCCGGCGGGTTCTCGGTCCCGGCCGCGCCGGGTGCGCCGGGGTCAACCCTCATGGCTCCCGAATGCGGTGCGGTTCGGCCGACCCGTCCGGGTCCAACTGACGCGTGGATCACCGGAATTGGATCCAAACACTGAGCACCATACGGGATTGCGAGGAACAATCTCAGTCCTAGTAGCCAAATTGGATCCAATAAAGGTAGTGTGTGACCCGAGCCACGCGCCGACTGTGGGGTCGGCCGACCGCTGGAGAAGAGGTTTATGTCCGCCGAATGCCGTTTGGAAACGGGATCTGAATGGATCGAACTTTCCACCACCCAAGATGACTGGAAGGCCGCGGACCCGGCGCTTCTGGGGACCATGCTCGCCGAGTTGCACCTGATCCGGGCCTTCGAGGAAACCGTGCTTGAACTCGCGGCCGAAGGTTTGGTCCACGGACCCGCTCACTCCAGCATCGGCCAGGAGGGTGGCGCGGTGGGATCCATCGTCGGCCTGCGGCCGACCGATGGGGTGAACGGCTCGCACCGCGGGCACCACCAATTTCTTGCGAAGGTGCTGACCTATGTGTCCGGAGGGGTGATCGACCCCGCCGCGCCCGTCACGCCAGAGGTGTCGGACGTGCTGCAACGGACACTCGCCGAGATCCTCGGATTGGCTCAAGGCTATTGCCGCGGCCGCGGCGGTTCGATGCACCTGCAGTGGTTCGAGGCGGGGGCGTTGGGGACCAACGCCATCGTCGGTGGCGGCGTACCCATGGCGGCCGGCAATGCCTGGGCCCAAAAGCACAGTTCCACAACCGATGTCACGATCAGCTACTTCGGAGATGGCGCCAGTCAGATCGGCTCGGTGCTCGAATCCATGAACTTGGCAGCCGCTTGGAAACTGCCGGTGTGCTTCTTCATCGAGAACAACCTCTACGCGGTGGCCACGCACGTCGAAGAGATCACCGCAGATTCGCGCCTGTCGGTGCGGGGGCAGGGATTCAGTATTCCCGGCTGGCGGGTCGACGGGATGGACCCGCTGGCTGTGTACTTGGCCACCGAACGGGCTGCCGAACGGATGCGCAACGGCGATGGTCCGGCGATCGTCGAGGCCGAGGTGTATCGGTTTTTCCACCAGAATGGGCCGTACCCGGGTAGTGCCTTCGGTTACCGCGACAAGGCCGAGGAGGCGCAGTGGCGCGCTCGGGATCCGCTGGATATGACTGCTGCGCAGATGATCAACCTAGGTCTGATCGACGAGGCTGGTGTCACAGATCTGCGTCGTCGGGCGCAGGAAGCGATGACCGCCGCGGCTTCCGCCCTGCTGGAGGTCGACCCGGAATCGGCCGGCAAGCGCCGTATCCGGCCCGAACTGTGGCCCGATCCGAGCTTCGTCGACGTGGGTGTCCGTGGTGATGCCAGCGAGCTTCAATCCTTGCCCGTACTGGATCCGACCGAGCACGAAGGGGACTGGCGCAAACTGAAGTTCGTCGACGCCGTCGCCGGGGTGATGGATCGTCGGATGGCGACCGACGAACGCATCGTGGTCTTTGGTGAGGACGTCCACCGACTGAACGGCGGCACCAACGGTGCCACCAAGGGGCTGGCGAAGTACGGCGACACCCGTCTGGTCGGTACACCGATCAGTGAGAATGCGTTCATCGGACTCGGTGGCGGCCTGGCACTGGACGGTCGGTTCCGACCGGTCGTCGAGTTCATGTATCCCGACTTCATGTGGGTGGCGGCAGACCAGGTGTTCAACCAGGTCGGCAAGGCGAGGCACATGTTCGGTGGAGATAACTCGGTCCCCCTGGTGCTGCGAACCAAAGTCGCAATGGGGACCGGGTACGGCTCCCAGCACCTGATGGATCCGGCTGGAATCTTCGTCACAAGCCCAGGGTGGCGGGTGGTGGCACCCTCTACCGCTGCGGATTACGTCGGCTTGATGAATGCGGCCCTGGCGCTGGACGATCCGGTCCTGGTGATCGAGCATGTCGACCTCTACGGCATCGCCGACCGCGTCCCCGAAGGGGATCTCGACTACATCATTCCGCCGCGTCGGGCAGCCGTCCGCCGCGTCGGCACGGAGGTCACCGTCATCAGCTACCTCTCGATGGTCGCCCGGTGCCTCGAGGCAATCGAACAGACACACGTTGACGGAGAGGTGATCGACTTGCGTTGGCTCGACCGCGCGTCGATCGACTGGGAAACCATCGAGGCAAGTGTCCGCAAGACGAACGCGGTGTTGATCGTCGAGCAGGGCGCCCGCGGAACTTCTTACGGCGGATGGTTGGCCGACGAGGTCCAGCGCAGGCTTTTCGACTGGCTGGATCAACCTGTGGAGCGGGTGTCGGGTGGGGAAGCATCACCGAGCATTTCCCGGGTGTTGGAACGTGCGGCCTTCGCCGGCACGAGTGAGATCGTCGATGGTCTTGAGAAGATCTCGCGTGGGATGGGCAAGCGCTGATGGCCACCGTGGTGCGAATGCCAGAAGTGTTGGCCGACACCAGTGAAGCCACCATCCAATCTTGGCTGGTGGCGGTCGGCGACGAAATCGCCATCGGTGATCCGATCGCAGAGATCGAAACGGACAAGGCGGTTGTGGAGTACGCCGCCGAGGTCGCGGGGATTCTGTCCCAACTGTTGGTTGAGCCTGGGACGTCGACCGCCGTGGGCAATCCGATCGCGGTAGTGACGAGTCCGGGTGAGGACGATGCCGATATCGATCCGGGGTTGGGGGCCGCCGCGACTCCGCTGGAGCCTGCTTCGTCGACCGCCACTGCGAAGGGTGAAGAAGAGGCGACGGGTGAAGAGGCGAAGCCAGAACCTGTCGAGGCTCCCGGTCGACGGATGTTTGCAACACCGTTGGTGCGAAAGATCGCCCGGGAAAAGGGAATTGACCTAACCGAGGTCACGGGTACCGGGCCCGGCGGGCGAATCGTACGTCGCGACGTCGACCGGTTGCCCGAAAGGCGGCCAGCGGTCGTCCCGCCACCAGCACTGCGTCCGGACGAGCCAGCGGTTTCTGCGCCCGAGGGCGTCGTTGACGTGCCGTTGTCGGGGATGCGTAAGGCCATCGCGCGGCGCCTCACCGAGAGCAAGACCACGGTGCCCCATTTCTACGTCACCGCCGAGTGCCGAATCGATGCGCTCCTCGAGCTCAGGGCGACTGTCAACGGATCCTCCACAGTGAAAATTTCGGTGAACGACTTTGTCCTCAAGGCGGTTGCCGGCGCTCTGCTCGAGGTCCCGGAGGCCAATGCGATTTGGAACGGCGATTCGATCCGGCGGTTCCAAAGTGCCGACGTCGCGGTGGCTGTCGCGGTGGACGGCGGCCTGGTGACACCGGTACTGCGCGGGGTGGAGCGGCTTCCGGTCTCAATGATTTCGGCCCAGGTCGCGGATTTCGCGGAACGCGCCCGGGGCGGTCGCATCCAGCAGGGTGAACTCGAAGGCGGGAGCTTCTCGGTTTCCAACCTCGGCATGTACGGGGTGACGGAGTTCTCGGCGATCCTCAATCCACCGCATTCGGGGATCCTCGCGGTCGGCGCTGCAACTCAGCGACCGGTTGTGGTCGACGGCGAGTTGACGGTCGGGTCGATGATGACCGTGACGCTGTCGGCCGACCATCGCGTCATCGACGGGGCGGTAGCCGCGCAATGGATGGCGGCCTTTGTCCGAAGAATCGAGAACCCGATGACGATTCTGATATGAACGCCCGCGAGTTGGCCGCGCGGGTCGCGGCCCGATCAAGGTTCCGTCTCGGCCGGCGTGGAGCTACCCGCGGACGGTCCCGTTGGGCAGCGATGTGGTGCCTGTGCGATTCCGACCTCGATGACCCGCGCTGGAGCCAGGATGCCGGCGCAACAACTTTGTCAGTTTCTTTCATGAACATGACCTGGGAGCGGTGATGACTCGAAACCCCCTCGCGCGCTTGATCGGAGCAGCGGTCCTGATGACGGCGTCGATCGGATGCTCTTCGGGCTTGCACGACGTCGCTACGGCGGGTGTCGACCAAGCCATCACCGACATCTCCGCCTACGAGGAGGCAGCCAGGGAGGCCATGAGACCGGTTGCGGCCTGGCCCGGCCCTGTCGGTGGTCCGCCGGCTCAACCGGGAGTCAAGATCATGTGGATCGCGTGCGGGTTCGCCGCCGAGGGTTGTAAAGGGCCCGCGGAGGCCGCCGCGGATGCTGCTGACGCACTCGGGTGGGAGTTGCGTGTCGTCGACGGTCAACTCGATCCTCGTATCTACAACCGGGCGGTCAGCGAGGCCGTCGACCAGGGCTACGACGCGGTGGTCCTCAATGCGATATCGGTGGATGCGGTGGCTGGTGCCGTGCAACGTGCCAGGGCCGCGGGGGTCGTGGTGGGTAGTTGGGACAGCGGTAACAATCCGAGTCCGAGTGGAGTCAGCTTCGAGGTAGATCAACCAATCGCCCAACAGGGCCACAACATGGTCAACTACATGGTCTGGAAGTCCGGTGGGAACACCAAGGCATACGTGACCGAAGCGCCCGAATTCAATGTGGTCCGGGGATGGATCCAGGGCGCCCGTGAGGCGCTAGAGACTTGTGACACTTGCGAAATCGTTCGCGAGGACAAGTTCACCGCGACGGAGGCCGCGACCCGTGTCCCGACACTGATGGTATCCGCCCTGCGGGAGAACCCGCAGATCAATACGGTGATCGGCGCTTACGACGCAGCCCTGCTCAGTGCCTTACCGTCCATTCGGGGAGCAGGATTCCATCGCGTGCGGGTGGGTGGGTTCAACGGCATCGCCCCGTGGCTCCAACTGATCCGTGACGGCCAGGCCAACGTCACGTCTGCTGTGCCGATGAAGTGGGGTGCCTGGGCAGCCTTCGACAACGTGAACCGACTCTTGGCCGGCGAGGAGATTCCACTCCAGAACCTGCCCACCCGTCTGATCGCCACCGAGAACATTGCCGAGATTCCGCAGCAAGGGCAGTGGGAAGGCGACCTCGACTATGCGGCGGAGTACCGGCGGATCTGGAGCGCCTCGTGACCGCGACCGAAGTCATCGTCGGCTCCGCGCTGTCGGCCGAATCGGTGAGCAAGCGATTCGGCGAGAACGTGGCACTTGACGACGTATCCCTGGAGATCCCAGCAGGAACGGTCCATGCGCTGGTCGGCATGAACGGTTCGGGCAAGTCGACATTGGTGAAGATCCTGGCGGGCTTCTATCAGCGCGACGCAGGGCACATCGCCGTCCGCGGGGTCGCGGAAGACTTCTGCGACAAGATCGCGTTCGTCCACCAGGACCTCGCCCTGGTGGAGTCCCTGACGGTGTTGGAGAACCTCAGCCTTGGGCACCGCATCCCGATGCGCTGGGGGCGTATCGACCGAGATCGCGAGCGAGACGCGGTCATCGAGGCACTGAGACCATTTCAGCTCGAGCAGACGATCGACGTTGCCGTTGACCGGCTGACGAAGGCAGAGAAGACGATCATCGCGATTGCTCGTGCACTCCGTGCCGATGCCGGCTGTTCGCTGCTGGTGCTGGACGAGCCGACGTCCACGCTGCCGGCGCGGGAGACACAACGTTTGCTCGACGTCATCGTTCAATGCGCCCAGTCGGGATTGGGCGTCCTGTTCATCTCGCACAGGTTCGGCGAAGTGATGAAAGTGAGCGATTCAGTGACCGTGCTACGGAACGGGAGTGTGGTGTGCAGTTCGCCGACCTCTGAGCTCTCGATCGATCGGATCGTCAAGGAAATGGGTGGCACCGGCGGACAGTTGGTGGACGTCGGCCGAACTGGCCACGCCGAGACGCAGACTTTCCGCGGTGGTTCAGTTATGAGTGCCCGGAGGCTGAGCGGGCAGACTCTCCGCGACATAGATCTGGATGTACATCCGGGCGAAATTGTCGGTGTGGCCGGGGTTCTGGGTAGCGGTGTCGAGGAACTGGGACGGTTACTCAGTCGCAGGCAAGAGCCCTCCGCAGGGACCGTCAGGCTCGGCGATGCCGAGATCGCCCGACACTCCCGCCGGGTGGGTTTCGTGCCGGCCAACCGCGCAAGTCACGCCGTTCTCACCGGTCTCACCACCCGCGAGAATGCCACCGTATCCGATGCCAGGCGGCACCTCTCCCGAGGGAGAATCGACGTCCGCAGTGAACGGGTACGGACACACGATCTGTTCGCCGCGATGGGGGTGCACCCCCTCGATACCGAGATCGACATGCTCGCTCTGTCCGGTGGCAATCAGCAGAAGGTGCTCATCAGCCGGTGGCTGGCCGTCGATCCCGATGTCTTGGTGGCAGACGAGCCAACGCAGGGCGTCGATGTGTACGCCAAGGGCGAGATCCTGGCCAAGTTGCGTCAGCATGCCGCTGCAGGTCTTGCCGTCGTGCTGATCAGCGGGGAACCGGAAGAGATAGCCGCTGCCTGTGACCGGATGTTGGTCATCAACCACGGACGGATCCAAGCCGAGTTCCCGTCGCCCGTGGACGTTTCGTCGGTACTAGCGGAGATGCACAAGGGAGATGGTCATGGTCACAGCTGACGTAACGACGCGACAGCACATCCCGCCGCCCAGGGAATGGGGACGTCGGGTGGCGAGTTTCGCGGTGGTAGGGCTGATTGCCCTACTGGTGTTCGTGTTCAGCGCTTTACGGCCGGACACGTTCGCGACGGCCGCTAACGCCCAGACCATTCTGGTGGAAAGCGCCGTCCTGACCATCCTGAGCCTCGCGGTCATGGTCCCGCTGATCGTCAACGAGTTCGATTTGTCTTTGGCGGCGGTGCTCGGGTTGGCTGCGATGTTGGCCGCCGGACTGCCCGCCAGACAGGGGTTCAGCGTTGGATTGACCTTGGTGACGATCTTTGCCGTGGCGCTCGCGGTGGGAGCGGTGCACGCGTGGCTCATCGTCCGACTCAATCTGCCATCGTTCGTGGTAACTCTAGGTACCAATTCGGTTCTGGCGGGGCTGATTCTGTTGTACTCCGGCGGTGCGGTGGTCTATGAGGCCATTCCCGACGGCATCAGGATCATCGGTACTGCTTCCGTTGCTGGGATCGGGATGCCGATCTTGCTGATGGCGGCGATCGCCGCGTTGCTGTGGTTCATGTTGACACAACGTCCTGTCGGCCGGTTTTTCTACGCCGTTGGCGCCAACGAGACCGCCGCGAGGTTGGCCGGCGTACCGACGGCCCGAATCCGAGTGTTGGCGCTGGTCGGTGCGCCGATGCTGGCCGCCGTTGCGGGGCTGGTTCTGACGGCTCGCGTCGGATCGGCGAATCCAACGTCTTACAGCGCGTTCTTCCTGCCCGCTTTCGCCGCCGCCTTCCTGAGCTTGGCAGCGTTCCAGATCGGCAAATTCAACCCGTTGGGGGTGGTCGCGGCGGTGTACTTGCTTGCGGTTGGCGTCGCAGGGCTATCGCAACTGGGAGTGCCTTCCTGGGTTGATCCGGTGTTCAACGGCGCTGCGCTAGTCGTCGCCATCGCCCTGTCGCGGTTGACCGCTGACCGTCGAACGGCCGGCGCCGTGTAGTCGCCGATGCCCAATCCCGAGCACGAGTCGTTCCGATAGAGACAGGAATTGAAATGCAACCGTCATTGCCGTCGTCCAAAGTCGATCAGTTGGGTTTTCTGGTGCCCGACCTGAAGATCGGTGTGCAACATTGGACAGCCGCACTCAACGTTACCGACTGGCGCGTCTACACCTACTCCCCGGACATGGCGGGAACACGGTTCTCCTACCGAGGGCAGGCGGGAGAATTCACCATGCGGCTCGCCCTTGCCAATACGGTTCCGCAGATCGAACTCATTCAACCGATTGCCGGACCCAGCCTGTATCACGACTGGATTGCCCAGCGTGGCTACGGCTTTCATCATGTCGGATTCTTCGTACCCTCGATCACCGACACTGTCGATGAGTATCGCGCATCCGGGCTCGAGCCGGCCCAGACCGGCAGCGGTTACGGCGTCGACGGTGACGGCGGGTTCGCCTATTACGAAATGGAGGACCAGCTCGGAACAGTTGTCGAATTCATCGAGGTACCTGCGAATCGCCGGCCCAGCGAAACGCTGTGAACCAGCTACCTGACCGCGGCGCCCAGCCGGGCGCGGTCGGTCTTCTATCCCCGACCCATTCACAACAAGGAGTATTCATGGACACGACACTCGAGACGCTCAGCCGCCGGGTCGCCCGCATCGAGGCCGCCGACGAAATCCGGCGGTTGAAGCTTCGTTACGCAGCGGCGTGTGACGACAACTACCCGCCGGACGTCATCGCACCGATGTTCACCGAGGACGCAATCTGGGATGGCGGCGAGCGGTGGGGACGTCATAACGGGCGCGAGGCAATCCGAGCCTTCTTCGCCGGTGCCAGCGACACCATCACCTTCGCGCTGCACCTGATGATCGGCGGAGACATCGAGGTCGACGACAACGCGACGTCCGCCAAGGGCTTTTGGCAGCTGTATGAGCCGGTCGCCGTCGTCGATGGCGATCAGAAGTTCTCGGCGGTGATGGCGGGCATTTATCACGATGACTACGTGCTCACCGACGAGGGATGGAAATTCTCCGTCGTCCGGCTCGATTGGGCGATGCAGGCGCGGCTCGACCGCGGTTGGCACAACGGCCGCTTCCACCTCTGATCGCAGAACCAAGGAGAGCATGATGACCAGTCCGTGGACCAATGCGGTCGAACGCGTCGCCGCTGCCCTCGGGATTGCCGACGGCGCTTATTACGACGAGGTTCGTGAGGTCGTCCACGAGCGCCTCGAAGCCGCCGCGCCGATCGCGGCAGAACTGCGCGGGGCCGCGAATCACGCGCCGTGGCAACGGCCTGAGACGCAGAACGATCCCCTCAACGCCATCGTGCGGTGGTGCGACATAGCGCCGACCGGGGAGGGGCCGCTGTCCGGCAGAACTATCTCTGTGAAGGACTCGATCTTCGTAGCCGGGGTCCCGGCCACCTGCGGCTACAGCGGTCTCGAGGACTTCGTACCTACTGCCCACGCCACGATCGTCGATCGGATCCTGCGTGCGGGCGGCCGGATCGTCGCCACGACGAACATGGACTGCTTCGGCTTCGCGGCCTCCGGTGCGACGAGTTCGTATGGCCCGACGCAGAACCCGAACTCGATCGACCATCTGGCCGGGGGTTCATCCAATGGGGCGGCGGCGGCGTTGTCGTATCCGGGCATCGATATCAGCGTGGGGTGCGACCAGGGCGGATCGATCCGCATCCCCGCTGCGTGGTGTGGCGTGCTGGGGCTCAAACCGACCCACGGATGGATCCCGTACACGGGCATCGCGGGAATCGACCAGATCATCGACCACACCGGCCCCATGGCACGCTCGGTGAGCGACATCGCCGACATGATGGACGTGCTGGTGGGTCGCGACGGTATCGACCCTCGCCAGCCCGAGGTTGTCCCGGAGGCGAGGTTCGGATACCGCGTGCGGAATCCGCGCAATAACCTGGAAGGGATCCGGATCGGGGTCCTCGACGAAGGCATGGACCTGACCCGAGAACACGGTGCAACTGACGTGATCGCCGCGGTGGAGGCCACCTGCCGGGAGCTGAAGGCGATGGGGGCGCAGATCCAGCGGGTCTCGGTGCCGGAGCATCTCACGATCGGCGTTGCATCGTTTGTCTGCAATCTAGAGGGGATGGCATCGTTGTTGCGCTCCGGCGGTCATGGCTACGGCCACCTCGGCCGATACGATGTGGAGTTCGCGACGCGGTTGAGTGCGGCACTACAGGACCGAGCGGACGAGTTGTCGCCCCAGGTCAAAGTCGCGTGGTTGGCGGGCACAACGATGGCCGACACCTACGGCGGCGCTTTGTACGCGGCTGCACGGAATGCTCTGGCGGACCAGATCGCGGGGTACGCGAAGGTCTTCGCAGACGTCGATATGCTCATCATGCCGACCACACCGTTCGGGCCCTTGCGGACAGCCGATGCCTCGGGTGCCGACAAGTCGCTCGCCGTTGGCTGGAGCATGTTGGGGAATACGGCGCCGTTCAACGCAACCGGTATGCCGGCGCTGAGCATGCCCGTCGGCCGATCGAACGGGCTCCCGGTCGGTGCGATGTTGGTTGGGCCGAAGGGGGCCGATGCCGAGCTGCTCGACGTCGCGCGCCTCTACGAAACCACTGTGGGCTGGGACTTGGCGCCCGAACTCGCGATGGCCGAGCCGGATTGGGAGCGCTGACACATGCAATTCGGTCTGAACCTTCCCACTCACGGTGTGATGAGTCGAGACGGGGACGGTAATTGTCGACTGACCAATATCGACCCGAGCGAGATGCGTCCGGTTGAGCGGAGCATCCGCGCGGAGGAACTGGGCTTCCACTCGGTCTGGCTGAGCGATCACATCGTCACCGAAGCCTTCACCGAGGGAGTTCATCCCGCGAACTCCTCGGGTAAACGGGCCTATCCCGAACGGCCCGTCATGTTGGATGTCGCCACCACTTTCGGTGCCATCGCCAGCCGGACATCGACGATCAGGTTCTGTCCTACCGTCTACATTGCTCCCTACCGCCACCCGCTCATCACCGCGCACGAATGGGCCACGCTCGACGTCCTGTCCGGCGGGCGGGCGATGATGGCCGTGGGTGTTGGTTGGGAGATCGGCGAGTTCGAGGCACTGGGTGCTGATTTCGAGCGGCGCGGATCCGTGCTCTACGAATGCCTGCAGATATATCGTCAGGCTTGGGAGAACTCGGATATCGCGTTCGACGGAAAGCATTTCCAGATCCACGGGGTATCAATGGATTTGAAACCCGTCCAGTCGCGGATTCCGATCTGGTATGGGGGGATGTCCGAGATCGCAGCAAAACGGGCAGCCCGGTTGTGTCAGGGCTTCTATCCGATGTTCCTCGATTCGCGTACGCATCCCGCGGATCTGGATTTCCTCCGGACGGCAATCGTGCGAGAAGCGGTGGCAATTGGGCGTGATCTCAGCGACTTCACCATGGCTGCTTACTGTCAGGTAGGGCTGCGCTCCGGGTCGGGGACGGGGCCGTCGTCGGCGCGTCCATTCCTGACCGGGACTGCAGAACAAATTCTCGATGATCTGAATGTGATGGGGTCCTACGGGTACGAACACGTCACGGTCCAATTCGACTGTCCCAGTGGCACCGCCAGCGAGCATGTCGAGCAGACCGAGATGTTTGCTGCTCAGGTACTTCCTCACGCGGGACAGATTGCTTCCGTGGCGATCGCTGGGTGACGCGGAGGCAATCGGCAAGCTGATGTCGGCGACCTCCGCAGTCGTGTTCATCTCGTTCACTACTGCGGAGGTTGATCGAAAAGTTCTGGGTGCTTGGCCAATTCGACGCGAGTGCGCCTGATGTGCCCCACCAGACACCGTTCGGCCTCGACAATGTCCCGGTTGATGATGGCGTCGATCAGTAAGCGGTGCTCAGCGTCGATGATCCACTTGCGATCCCTTCCGGCCAGCCGGGCGAACGCGCGCCGGTAGTGCTGTGTGGTGTTCCAGTATCGGGTGACCATCCCAATCAGTTCGGCGGTGCGGCACCCGCTGTAGGTCAGCAGGTGCAGTTCCCGATCGAGGACCAGGAATCGGTCGACATCGTCGTTGCGCTCTATCTCCGCTTGGATTTCGGTCAGTCGTTGGTGGTCCTCAGAGGTGAGTCGCGGAACGCTCTCCTCGAGCGCGAGCGGTTCGATCCGTTCTCGGACACGGTAGATGAAGTCGCATTCGTCGAGGTCCAACTTCGAAACCCACGCACCGCTGTTGGCCTTGAGTTCGAGGAGCCCCTCGGATTCCAGAATGCGCAGTGCTTCGCGGACCGGCAGCCGGCTCGCATTCATCCGCTGGGCAAGCTCCTCCTGTCGGATCCGCTGCCCAGGAAGGACTCGACCGGCGAGAATGTCCTCTCGCAGACTGTCCGAGATACGTTGACTGGCAACCGACGACCCCCTGTTCTCAGGTGATCCCGGTTTGCCGTCGGTCGCAGTCATCGCTCTCCTCCCAAGTGTTGTCCGTGTGCGATTACAGCTTGTCAACGAAGGAACGGACCGCGTCGTTGAATTCCACTGGATTCTCGATCATGGGGTAGTGCCCTGTCCCTTCGAGTACCGTCACGGAGCTGTCCTTGATCCGGGAGGCAGTAGCGTCGACCATCTCTTGGTTCACCAGCCAATCGCCGTCCCCCCGAATCAACAAGACCGGGCTGGTGATGTTCGCCATCTCCGCACGCCTGTCGAATCCGGCGTAACCCGTCAAGTCCGCCGCAATGTACTCGGGCGCCACCCTTCTTAGCTGCCAGACTACTTCCCGTGCGCGATCGGGCGGCGTGCGTTTGCCGGTCATGGACCGCGACCACGCCTCCAGGATCTGCGGACCGTTGAGGAGAAGCATCTCGAGCAGGAAGGGGCTGACGGTAGGGGTGTAGTCAGCGCCCTCGCAGGACACCACACCGCGGTAGTAGTCGGGGCGTCGCGATGCCAACTCGAGAACCATGTTCCCGCCCATCGAGCACCCGACGATTATCGGCCGCTCCAGGCCCAGCGCGGCCATGAACGACTCGTTGAAATCGGCATGCTGGGTCAGACTCCGGAACGGCCCCCCGCTCGGTTCGCCGGTCTTGCCGTGTCCGGGCGCATCCACGGAGATGACTCGGAAATGGTCGGACAACCCCCGGACGACGTGCCGATACATCAGGGTGTCCTGACCTGCGGCGTGGATACACACGATCGGAGCGCCGCTGCCGGCTTCCTCGTAGTACGTCTCGATACCGTTCACATCGACGTAGTGACCAGTGACCGCACGACTGTAGGCGGGAGGAGCCGGAGAAAAGGCGGACTGCGGCTGAGCGTCTGGCCGGGCCGCACGTGACAGCGCGTGCAGGAACAGCCACAACGCCTTGACGTTCCGGCCGGCTGCGACGGCATTGCCGGCGACGGTCAAGTGTCCCAAAGCCGGCGACGTTGCTTCGAAGTAGTCGGCCCGGCCGTCAAGGATTCGTTCCCATTCGTGCTCGGGTGCTTCCAGGGAGATATCCGCTCCGGTCGGCAGCGGTCCCTGCGCCGCGCCGACCGCCTTACCGTCACGTGTATCGACAGCGAAACTGGCGCCTTCGCAACACAACTCGATACGCACCGAGAAGTACTTCGCGGCCGCAGCCCACTCGGTGTCGTTGTTGAGCTCGTTGAGGAATGCCGTCCAGAAATCGGGACGGGTGAATTCGTTGGGCATATCGAGATGTCCTTCCGCGCGTCATCGGGAGTTGGCTCGGCAGCAGCCGTATGCGGGGGGCATTGCGACGCGAGGTCGGCAGCAGCAGAGGGTCTAACCTGTGAGTCACTGAGATGTGACGTATCGCACGAATAAGTTATCGGATCCAATTGGCTGCGTCAAGGCGCCAGAAGCGCTGCAAATTGCCTCGGGTCGAGCATGGGTGGATCCAATTTGGTGCCACGGCTCCGGTGGGCGCCCTATTCTTGTCGCGTCTCCATGCCGGGCGGCACGACTCGCAGTTTCGCCGCGATCCGGGTCAGCGCCGCCAAATCTGCCGCAGTCAACGGGTCCAGGACCAGTTCGCGCACCGCGTGTAGATGGATTGGGGCAGCCTCGGTCACCAGGCCATAGCCGGTGTCGGTGAGGGAGGCGATCGTGTACCGGCCGTCGTCGGGATCTCGCGACCGGGTCGCCCAGCCCCGGGTCTCGAATCTGCTGACCACATTGGACAGTCGGGACAGCGACCCGCTGGCAAGGAATGCCAAGTCGCTCATCCGGATCCGCCGGTTCGGAGCCTCGGAGATGTGGCTGAGGACCAGGTACTCGAAAAGGGTGAGGCCGACCGGACGCAGGGGTGCTTCGAGTTTGTTTGGAAGCAGCAGCATGAGCGCGACCAGTCCGGTCCACGCGTCCTTCTCCGGCGGTGTCAGCCAGCGGGTCTCCTCCATGGCAATGACTTTACGCATGAAGTAATCCGGTGTACGTTCACTTCATGCGTGAAGTCAAAAAGGGTCGAGATGTGCAGCTGGTCGTGACGCCGGGGGCGGGTGAGAAACTGTTCGGTCGGTTGCACTACAGCCAGGCCGCTCGGTTCGGGAACCGGGTGGAGATATCGGGCCAGGGGGGCTGGGACGACGACTTGAACATCCCGGGGTCGCTGGAGGAGGAAATCGTGACGGCATTCGATAACGTCGAGCGGACGCTGGCTGCGGTCGGTGCGACCTGGCGGGACGTTGTGCACGTGAACTCCTACCACGTCATCATCCCGCCGGACGGCACGTTCCAAGCGCACAACGTCGTGATGGCGGATCAGTACCGCAAGCGGATGGGCGGCGACCGCGCGCCCGTCTGGACCCAGACCGGCGTCACCGCGCTCGGCTTGCCGGAAATGCGGGTCGAGATCCGGGCGACCGCCATCCTGGAGGGCTGACGTCCTCTCGCGCTCCAGCCCCCATATCGCACTGGCAGTCCTCCCAACCAAGTGGTTGGGAGGACTGCTAGGCTGGCGGATCAGGGGACTACCCTCCGCTGCGGAACGCCGGGTCTCGGCGAGCCGCAGAACCCAACCTGAACAGGACCTGGAGCAACTACATGTCCGAAGAAGCCTTCATCTACGAGGCCATTCGCACACCGCGCGGTAAGCAGCGGGGCGGGGCGCTCAACGAAATCAAGCCGATCAGCCTGGTCACCGGACTGATCGACGAAATGCGGTCGCGGTATCCGGATCTGGACGAGAACCTGATCAGCGACGTCATCCTCGGTGTGGTCTCCCCGGTGGGAGATCAGGGCGCCGTCCTCGCGCGCACCGCGGTGCTGGCCGCCGGGATGCCCGACACCGTCGGTGGGGTGCAGATCAACCGGTTCTGCGCCTCCGGGCTCGAAGCGGTCAACATGGCCGCCCAGAAGGTGCGCTCGGGCTGGGACGACCTGGTCTACGCCGGTGGCGTGGAGTCGATGAGCCGGGTGCCGATGGGCTCCGACGGCGGGGCCTGGGCCACAGACCCGGACACCAACTACCGGGTGGGCTTCGTGCCGCAGGGCATCGGTGCGGACCTGATCGCCACCATCGAGGGGTTCTCGCGCGAGGACGTCGACGCCTACGCTGCCCGGTCGCAGGAGCGGGCTGCCGCGGCGTGGTCGGGCGGTTACTTCGCCAAGTCGGTGGTCCCGGTGCGTGACCAGAACGGTCTGGTCGTGTTGGACCACGACGAGCACATGCGTCCCGGTTCGACGGTGGAAAGCCTCGGCAAGCTCAAGACCGCCTTCGACGGCGTCGGGGCGATGGGCGGCTTCAACGATGTGGCGCTGCAGAAGTACCACTACGTGGAGAAGATCAACCACGTCCACACCGGCGGTAACTCCTCGGGCATCGTCGACGGCGCCGCGCTGGTGCTGATCGGCTCGGAGAAGGCCGGCACCTCGCAGGGCCTGACCCCGCGGGCGCGTGTGGTGGCCACCGCCACCAGCGGTGCCGATTCGGTGATCATGTTGACCGGTCCGACCCCGGCCACCCAGAAGGTCCTGGACCGCGCCGGGCTGACCGTCGATGACATCGACCTGTTCGAGCTCAACGAGGCCTTCGCGTCGGTGGTGTTGAAGTTCCAGAAGGATCTGAACATTCCCGACGAGAAGCTCAACGTCAACGGTGGCGCCATCGCGATGGGCCACCCGCTGGGCGCCACCGGCGCCATGATCACCGGAACCATGGTCGACGAGCTCGAGCGTCGCGGTGCCCGGCGTGCGCTGATCACGCTGTGTGTCGGCGGCGGCATGGGCGTGGCCACCATCATCGAGCGCGTCTGAGCTGCGGATAAAGGACTGAAAAGACATGGCAGAGAACACCATCCAGTGGGACAAGGATGCCGACGGCATCGTCACGCTGACGTTGGACGACCCGACCGGCTCGGCCAACGTGATGAACGAGCACTACAAGGAATCGATGCACAACACCGTGGATCGCCTTGTGGCCGAAAAGGATTCGATCACCGGTGTCGTCATCACCAGCGCGAAGAAGACCTTCTTCGCCGGCGGTGACCTCAAGGGCATGATGAACGTCGGCCCAGAGGACGCCGCGGCGTCCTTCGCCGAGGTCGAGTTCATCAAGGCCGACCTGCGCAAGCTGGAGACCCTCGGCAAGCCCGTGGTGGCGGCGATCAACGGTGCGGCGCTCGGCGGAGGCCTGGAGATCGCGCTGGCGTGCCACCACCGCATCGCGGCCGACGTCCGCGGCTCGGTGATCGGCCTGCCCGAGGTCACCCTGGGCCTGCTGCCCGGCGGGGGCGGCGTGGCCCGCACCGTCCGGATGTTCGGCATCCAGAAGGCCTTCATGGAGATCCTGAGCCAGGGCACCCGATTCAACCCGACCAAGGCCAAGGAGGTCGGCCTGGTCGACGAACTCGTGGGCTCTGTCGAGGAATTGGTCCCCGCGGCCAAGGCCTGGATCAAGGCCAACCCCGAGGCTCACACCCAGCCGTGGGATACCAAGGGCTACAAGATGCCCGGCGGCACTCCGTCCTCGCCGGGCCTGGCCGCGATCCTGCCGTCGTTCCCGGCACTGCTCAAAAAGCAGCTCAAGGGTGCGCCGATGCCGGCGCCGCGGGCGATCCTCAACGCCGCCGTCGAGGGCGCGCAGGTCGATTTCGACACCGCCAGCCGCATCGAGAGCCGCTACTTCACCTCGCTGGTGACCGGGCAGACCGCCAAGAACATGATCCAGGCGTTCTTCCTCGACCTGCAGGCCATCAACGGCGGCGCATCGCGGCCCGAGGGCATCGCCAAGCAGGAGATCAAGAAGATCGGTGTCCTGGGTGCGGGCATGATGGGCGCCGGTATCGCCTACGTGTCGGCCAAGGCCGGCTATGACGTTGTCCTCAAGGATGTCTCGCTGGAAGCGGCGCAGAAGGGCAAGGCGTACTCGGAGGGCCTGGAGGCCAAGGCGCTCAAGCGCGGCAAGACCACCGAAGAGAAGTCCGCGGCGCTGCTGGCGAAGATCCACCCCACCGCGGACGCCGCGGACCTCAAGGGTGTCGACTTCGTGATCGAGGCCGTGTTCGAAAACCAGGAACTCAAGCACAAGGTGTTCCAGGAGGTCGAGGACATCGTCGAGCCGAACGCGCTGCTCGGGTCGAACACCTCCACCCTGCCGATCACCGGTCTGGCGACCGGGGTGAAGCGCCAGGAGGACTTCATCGGGATCCACTTCTTCAGCCCCGTCGACAAGATGCCGCTGGTGGAGATCATCAAGGGCGAGAAGACCTCCGACGAGGCACTGGCCCGGGTGTTCGACTACACGCTGGCCATCAAGAAGACCCCGATCGTCGTCAACGACAGCCGCGGCTTCTTCACCAGCCGGGTCATCGGCACGTTCGTCAACGAGGCGCTGGCGATGCTCGGCGAGGGGGTGAACCCGGCCAGCATCGAGCAGGCCGGCGCCCAGGCCGGGTACCCGGCCTCGCCGTTGCAGCTGTCCGACGAGCTCAACCTCGAGCTGATGCAGAAGATCGCCACCGAGACCCGCAAGGCGACCGAGGCCGCCGGCGGCACCCACGAGGCGCATCCGGCCGAGGCCGTCGTCAACAAGATGATCGAGATCGGTCGTCCGTCGCGGCTCAAGGGCGCGGGCTTCTACGAGTACGTCGACGGCAAGCGGGTCGGCCTGTGGCCGGGCTTGGCTGAGACGTTCAACTCGGGCAGCTCGGACATCCCGCTGCAAGACATGATCGACCGGATGCTGTTCGCCGAGGCGCTCGAGACCCAGAAGTGCCTCGACGAGGGCGTGCTGACCTCCACCGCGGATGCCAACATCGGCTCCATCATGGGGATCGGCTTCCCGCCCTACACCGGCGGCAGCGCCCAGTTCATCGTGGGTTACCAGGGTGAGCTCGGTGTCGGCAAGGAAGCCTTCGTCGCCCGCGCCAAGCAGTTGGCCGAGCGTTACGGCGAACGCTTCAACCCGCCGGCGTCGCTGACCAAGTAGCACGAGCGCAAGGCGCCCCCGACCCGGCGGTCGGGGGCGCCTTCGTCGTTACGGGCGCCGTCCGGTCGTTTCAGAAGCCGCCGAGGTCGGCGGACAGCCAGTGCTGCGGGCGCATCCAGATGGCCACGGTCTCGCCGTGCTCGCGGCGTGCCATCTCCAGGTAAGGCTCCACGGCCTCCGGTGGGAGATAGCGCTTGGTGACCTCGATGAGTTGCTCGTCGGTGCCCGGTTCGATCCGGCTCACCGGCCCGTCGACGGAGACGTAGCGGACGGTCGGTTCGACCCGGTCGACCATCAGGGAGAAATGGCCGACCGCCTCGATCAACCGGTGTTTTCGAGATCCGGCCCCCGTCAGCAGCCACGGCTCGCCGCCGGGCTGGTACTGATACCAGATCGGGACCGTCAGGGGTCCCCGCTGGTCGCCGGCAGCCACCGAAAAGGCGGCGACGTGCGGCTCCGACAGAAACTGTTCGCGTTCTTCTCGGGTGAGAGCCATCACCTCAGCGTAGGTCGGCCGGTGTCGCGGTTCCGGCGAATGGCTCAGGGGGGTACGGTCGGCTCCATGCGCTTCGGATTGTTCATCCCGCAGGGCTGGCGACTCGATCTGGTGGGTATTGATCCCGCGGAGCACTGGGCGGTGATGCGCGAGCTTGCGCAATACGCCGACGACAGTCCGGCGTGGGACTCGCTGTGGGTGTACGACCACTTCCACACAGTGCCGACCCCGACGGCCGAGGCGACGCACGAGGCGTGGTCGCTGATGGCGGCGTACGCGGCCAGCACCTCGCGGATCAAGCTGGGGCAGATGTGTACAGCCATGAGCTACCGCAACCCGGCGTACCTGGCGAAGGTCGCGGCGACCACGGACATCATCTCCGGCGGCCGGGTCCAGATGGGGATCGGCGGCGGCTGGTACGAGCACGAATGGCGTGCCTACGGTTACGGGTTTCCTTCCGCGGGTGAGCGATTGGCGCGTCTCGACGAGGGCGTGCAGATCATGCGCGACGCCTGGCGCGACGGCATCGTCAGCTTCGACGGCAAGCACTACCAGGTCGACGGGGCTATCGTTCAACCGAAACCGCTGCAGGACAACGGGATTCCGCTGTGGATCGCCGGCGGCGGGGAGAAGGTAACGCTGCGCATCGCCGCGAAGTATGCCCAGTACACGAACTTCACCTCCGAGCTTGCGGGCTTCGAGCACAAGTCGAAGGTGCTCGCAGCGCACTGCGCCGACGTCGGCACGGACTTCGACGCCATCGTGCGGTCGGCGAACATCAACGCCTTCGTCGGTGCCTCCGAGGCGGACGTCAAGGAGCGGATGGGCCGGGTGCACGCCCGGATCAGCGGGCTGTCCGGGGAGGCGGCGGCCGACGCGATGATCAACTCGATGAAGGGCCCGGAGTCCGGCAGTGGGACGCCGGAGCAACTCGTGGAGGCCCTGGGCCGGCTGCGCGACCTCGGCTGCGAGTACGTGATCTGCTACTTCCCCGAGGCGGCCTACGACCGCTCCGGCGTCGAACTCTTCGAACGCGAAGTCATCCCCGCACTCACCTGAGTAACCCGCGAAACCTGACACTCCCGCGAGCTAACACTCCCGCGAGCGTGCAAGTCCCCGGCCGACACGCCGGTACATTTCCGTGCTTTGCGCACGCTCGCGCTGATGAGAATGGGCTTTCCGCTTTTCGCTAACAGTATTGTACGATTCCGAAAGCGCATTATTGGTCACGACTGCGGAGGATCTGTACATGCAGAAAGCGCTCGCGCCCGAGATCTCGACCTGGCCTGAGGAGAACCCGCAGCTGATCGGTAGTCAGTGCGGCAACTGCTCGGCCACCGTGTTCCCGGTTCAGGATCACTGCCCCAAGTGCAGCAGCGCGGAGATGTCCGAGACGCTGTTGCCCCGGCGCGGCACCGTGGTCGCGTGGACCACGCAGGGCTTCCCGCCCGGTGCCCCCTACGCCGGCCCGACGGGCAAGGACTTCGTGCCGTTCGGGGTGGGCCTGGTCCAGCTCGGCGACGTGATCCGCGTCGAGGGGCGGCTGACTGAAAACGACCCCGCCAAGCTGAAGTTCGGCCAGGAGGTCGAGCTCACGATGATCCCGTTCACCACCGACGAAGACGGCAACGAGGTCGTCACGTTCGCGTTCCAGCCGGTCTGAGGAGCACTGCGATGACTAATGACGTTGCCATCATCGGCGTCGGCCTGCACCCGTTCGGCCGCTTCGACAAGCCGGCCGTGCAGATGGGTGCCGAGGCCATCCGGCTGGCGCTCGCCGATGCCGGCGTGGAGTGGAAGGACATCCAGTTCGGCTTCGGCGGCAGCTACGAGGTGTCCAACCCGGACTCGGTGACCCGCCTGGTGGGTCTGACCGGCATCACCTTCACCAACGTCTTCAATGCCTGTGCCACCTCGGCCAGTGCCATCCAGCAGACGGCCGACACCATCCGGCTGGGCAAGTACGACATCGGCGTCGCCGTCGGCCTGGACAAGCATCCGCGCGGCGCGTTCACCGATGACCCGGCCAAGCTGGCCCTGCCGCAGTGGTACGCCGAGAACGGCCAGTTTGTCACCACCAAGTTCTTCGGCATGAAGGCCAACAAGTACATCCACGACCACAACATCAGCCAGGAGACCCTGGCGCGGGTGGCCAACAAGAACTTCCGCAACGGCGAACTGAACCCGAATGCCTTCCGGCGCAAGCCCATTTCGGTCGAGGAGATCCTCAACTCGCCGGCGCTGAACTACCCGCTGACGCAATACATGTTCTGCGCGCCCGACGAGGGTGCCGCCGCGGTGATCATGTGCCGCGGCGATATCGCGCACAAGTTCACCGACAAGCCGGTCTACGTGCGGGCCAGCGAGATTCGGACCCGCACCTTCGGCGCCTACGAGGTGCACGCCACGTCGGCTCCGCTGGACTCCGATCCCGCGCCGACGGTGTACGCCGCCAAGGCCGCCTACGAGATCGCCGGCATCGGTCCCGAGGACGTCGACATCGCCCAGTTGCAGGACACCGACGCCGGCGCCGAGGTCATCCACATGGCCGAGACGGGGCTGTGCAAGGACGGCGAGCAGGAGAAGATGCTGGCCGAGGGCGCCACCGAGATCGGCGGCTCCATCCCGGTGAACACCGACGGCGGTCTGATCGCCAATGGCGAGCCCATCGGTGCGTCCGGCCTGCGTCAGATGCACGAACTCGTCCGTCAGCTGCGCGGCGAGGCCGGCGAACGCCAGGTGCCGGGGCAGCCCCGCGTCGGCCTGGCTCAGGTTTACGGCGCGCCCGGTACCGCCTCGGCGACCATCCTGTCGCTGTAGGAGGCGAGCCCGCTCGCGCGAACGTGCGCAGACCCGGCCGACACCGCGGTGTGTCGGCCGGGGACGCCCCTGCAAGCGGGGGACCCCAGCACGCTCGCGAGTAGTGGCGCGATGAGTTTCTCCGCTCGCGCCGGTCAGTACCGGCATGCTGAAAATCACGCCCTGTCTCTGGTTCGACGGCACCCTCGAAGAGGCCGCCGAGTTCTACACCTCGATTTTTCCCAACTCGTCCATCGAGGCCTACGGTCGCGCCACCGAAGCGGGCCCCGGCCAACCCGGTGATCTGCTCTACGGCACCTTCGTGCTGGACGGAAACCGTTTCCTCGCGATCAACGGCGGCCCGGAGTTCCAGTTCAGCGAGGCGGTGTCCTTCGAGGTGCGCTGTGCCGACCAAGCCGAGGTCGACCATTACTGGTCGCGATTGGTCGATGGCGGCGAGGAGTCGCAGTGCGGCTGGCTCAAGGACCGCTACGGACTCAGTTGGCAGATTGTGCCGGAACGGCTCTACGAGCTCATTGAGCACCCCGACCGCGCGATCGCCGCGGCCGCGACCACCGCGATGTACGGCATGCGCAAGATCGTGGTGGACGATCTGGAGGCCGCGGTCGCGAAGGTGTGAACGGCCTCAGATCGCGGGGCCCAGCAGGTCGTCGGCGTCCTGGATGAGGTAGCCGTAGCCCTGCTCGGCCAGGAAGCGCTGCCGGTGCGCGGCGTACTCGGCGTCGAGGCTGTCGCGGGCCACCACCGAGTAGAAGACCGCGCCGCCGCCGTCGGCCTTCGGGCGCAGCAGCCGGCCCAGGCGCTGCGCCTCCTCCTGGCGAGACCCGAAGGTGCCCGAAACCTGAACGGCCACCGCGGCTTCCGGCAGGTCGATGGAGAAGTTGGCCACCTTGGAGACCACCAACGTGCGGATCTCACCGGTGCGGAACGCGTCGAACAGGGCCTCGCGTTCGGCGGTCTTGGTGGAGCCCTGGATCACCGGCGCGTCCAGTTCCGCACCGAGTTCCTCGAGCTGATCGAGGTAGGCGCCGATCACCAGCGTCGGCTCCTTGGGATGGCGCTCCAGGATGGACTTCACCACCGCGATCTTCGAGTGCGCGGTCGAGCACAGCTTGTACCGCTCCTCGGGCTCGGCGGTCGCGTAGAGCATCCGCTCGTTGTCGGTGAGGGTCACGCGGACCTCGATGCATTCGGCCGGGGCGATCCAGCCCTGCGCCTCGATGTCCTTCCACGGCGCGTCGTAACGCTTCGGGCCGATCAGGCTGAACACGTCGCCCTCGCGGCCGTCCTCGCGGATCAGGGTGGCCGTCAGCCCCAGCCGCCGCCGCGACTGCAGATCGGCGGTCATCCGGAACACCGGCGCCGGCAACAGGTGTACCTCGTCGTAGATGATCAGCCCCCAGTCGCGGCTGTCGAACAGTTCCAGGTGCTTGTACTCGCCCTTGGTGCGACGGGTGATCACCTGATAGGTGGCGATGGTGACCGGCCGAATCTCCTTGCGTTCCCCGGAGTATTCGCCGATCTCCTCCTCGGTCAGCGACGTCCGCGCGATCAACTCGCGCTTCCACTGCCGGCCCGCGACGGTGTTGGTCACCAGGATCAGCGTGGTGGCGCCTGCCTTGGCCATGGCCGCCGCACCGACCAGCGTCTTGCCGGCGCCGCAGGGCAGCACCACCACGCCCGAGCCGCCCGCCCAGAACGATTCGGCGGCCATCTCCTGGTAGTCGCGCAGCTCCCAGCCGTCCTGATCCAGGGCGATGGGATGCGCCTCACCGTTGACGTAACCCGCCAGATCCTCGGCGGGCCAACCGATCTTGAGCAGCATCTGCTTGACGCGGCCACGCTCGCTGGGGTGCACGACCACGGTGTCGTCGTCGATGCGGGCGCCCAGCATCGGGGCGATCTTCTTGTTGCGCAACACCTCTTCGAGCACCGCGCGGTCCAGGCTGACCAGGGTGAGCCCGTGCACGGGACTCTTGACCAGCTGCAGGCGCCCGTAGCGGGCCATCGTGTCGACGATGTCGACCAGCAGCGGTTGCGGCACCGCATAGCGGGAGAAGGTGACCAGCGCGTCGACCACCTGCTCGGCGTCGTGGCCGGCCGCGCGGGCGTTCCACAGCGCCAGCGGGGTGATCCGGTAGGTGTGGATGTGCTCCGGGGCGCGTTCGAGTTCGGCGAAGGGCGCGATCGCCGCGCGTGCGTCGTCGGCCTGCTCGTGGTCCACCTCGAGCAACACCGTCTTGTCGGACTGCACGATCAGGGGTCCATCGGTCACGTGCGCCACCCCCTTGTCATCGCAGTGCGTTGGTACCGCCGGCGGGAGGACCCCAGCGCGGCCTCGTCTTCGGCGTGCATTTCTCCATTATCCCGACTCCGCCGACATGACCGAGGTCACTCGGTGGACGGCGAAATCGCGGACCCGGCCGGCGGCGGTGTCGAAGGCGGTCAGTTGCCCGCCGCGCACGTGGATCGGGGACACCACCCGCTGCGTGGAGACCCCCGCGGCGTCGGTGTAACCGAGCACCACCGAGGTCTGGTGCAGGGCGGCCTGCTGCAGCAGGGCGATCGTGCGGGCCGGGTCCAGCCGCGCCGTCCCGGCGGTGCCGTCGTGCACCTTGCGCAGCACCGAGACGATGGACGAGAGCGTGTCCCGGTTCGGGGCGTGGGGCGCCGGGCGGAAGAACCGGCGGTGGGTGGGCACCGGCACCCGGCCGCTGCGCGAGCGCAGATCCACGATGGTGCCGGTGGAGTCCTCGGCGGCCGGTGCCAGGCCCGCCGAGCGCAGCGCGGCCAGCAGGTCGGCGATGGGGGCCTGCGAGACCGCGACCGTGGGCGCCAGCAGCCGCAGATCCAGCTGGGCGACGGCCGGGGCGGCGACGGCCTGGGCCAACAGCGTGGGGTCCTCGCACCGCACGAACGACGACGCGATGCCCACCCGCAGCTGTCCGTGCCGCCGGGCGACGTCGTCGATCAGATACGTCAACCCCTGCGGCACCGGAGTCTTGGAGTGCTTGGCGAAGAACGCATGCAACTGCCCGGGAGTGCGGCCGGTGTCGAGCGCGTTGCGGATGGAGGCCTCGCCCACCCGGTACACCATGGCGGCGCCGGCGGATTCCACCTCGGCGACGGCGGCCAGTTCCTCGGCGAGGTCGCGGTCCAGCGGCCCCGGGACCACCACGGTCAGGTCGGCCTGCACCAGAAAGTGGTCGACGGGGGCGGGCAGCGCCTTGGCCATCGCCGCGATCGCGGCCTCCGGCCCGTCGGACAGCAGGGCGCGCGCCGGGGAGGTGATGG
The DNA here is from genome assembly GCF_963378085.1 of Mycolicibacterium sp. MU0050. GTDB lineage: Bacteria > Actinomycetota > Actinomycetes > Mycobacteriales > Mycobacteriaceae > Mycobacterium > Mycobacterium wendilense. The sequence goes on from NZ_OY726395.1 coordinate 789,211, forward strand.
CGCCGCGACCGAGCAGGCCGACGGCGTGGGCCTCTTCGAGCAGCTGCGCGACGGGAGCGGGCTGCAGCCGGGCCGACCACCGCGGCCGGCGCCAGATCATGGCGCGCGAGGCCTCCGCGGCATCCACCGAGGTGCCGGGTTTGAACTCGGCCAGCGTGGTCAACAGCAGCCGTCGATCCAGCGGCGCGGCGGTCGAGTAGAGCGAATCCGACAGCGCGGCAAACGGTTTGCCGTCCGGGCCGCGGTGCCCGATCAGGCTGGGCCGGGCGGGCAGATCCTGCCAGGTGCTGGCGAGCAGATGCCAGCGTTCGGCGGTCGGGGCCTCGATGAACCGGTCGGCGGCCACGGTGGGCGCCCAGTACGGTCCCTCCGGCCCGTCCTCCGGCTCGGGGTCGGGCATGCCGTTGGCGATGAGTCCGGCCGCCGACGCGATCTCCAAGATCAGCGCCAGGCGACCTTCGCCGATCCCGGTCTGCTTGGCCAGCCGCTTCATGTCCCGGATCCCGAGGCCGCCGCTGCGAAGCTCGGGCACCGGCGTGGTGCCCAGGGTGTCGATCACCACCTCGAACTCGCGCAGCAGGTCGATGATGGCGCCCGCGCCCGCGGCGTCGATCGCCTTCGCGGTCGGCGGCTTGGCGGGGGCGACGGGCTGCGGTGCGGTGAACTCCGCCGGTCCGGGATGTTCGCCGCGCAGCAGCTGGCCGACCTGCCGGGGCAGGATCACCGTGTCGCTGTCGAGCTGCCGCAACAGCCCGGCGGCCAGCAGCCGTTGCACCGGGCGGTCCGGCGCAGTGCCGGGGGCCGCGTCGCGGGTGCGGCCCACCGGCGATCCGTCGAGCAACCGGTCCAGCAGTTCGCGTTGGGGGGCGTCGAGCGACTCCAGGCGCGCCGTCAGCTCCGCGGGGTCGGCCGCGGCATCCTCCAGCACCACCTGGCCGGGATACCAGGGCAGTCCCGCCGTCGCCTCGGCGGCGACCCGTACCGCCGCGGCGTCACCCCACACCAGCGCCCGGTCGCGCAGGTCGTCCAGAGCCGTCTGGATCGCGTCCTGCGGAGCCCGCTCGCCGATCAGCGCGACCAGCTTGCTCACGGGTACGGGTGCCGCGTCGGCCTGCAGCACCAGGAGGGCATCGAGCACCGCCAGCCGCAGGAAGTCCAGGTCATCGGTGGCGGCCTTGACCGATTGCCGGGCCTGCGCGCGCGCCGCGAGCGCCGAAATGCTGCCCGGCGGCGGCTGCGCGAGGTCCGGCCGCAACTCCAGCAGCCGGATCAGCCGCTCGTCGTCCGAGTCGGCCAGCCAGACGCCCAAGGGCACGCCCGGGGTGTGTTCGGTCATCGTGACCAGGGTAAAGCAGCCACCGTGACGCACGAAGATTCCATGACCTGTCACAATGGCACTCGTGGCTGACATCGCTGAGACCAACAAGGGCCGCTACGTCGATCCAGGCTGGCCGACCACCGACCCCGACGACCACGCCGTGAGCGAACTGGCGACGGACCGCACCGGAGCACTCTCGCCGTTCGGTGAGATCACGTTCCCGGTCCCCGCCGAGGAACTGCCTTACGTGCACCCGGTCACCGTCGTCAACAGATAACGGTGGTCAGGGGCTCCGGTTCCCAGCCGCTCTCGCACCTCGATGAGCGGGGTGCCGCCCACATGGTCGACGTCAGCGACAAGGACGTCACCAAGCGCACCGCCGTCGCCTCGGGTGTCCTGCACACCACCGCCGAGGTCGTTAACCTGATCTCGGCCGGCGGGCTGCCCAAGGGCGACGCGTTGGCCACCGCCCGGGTGGCGGGCATCCTGGCGGCCAAGCGCACCAGCGATCTGATTCCGCTGTGCCATCACTTGGCCCTGACCGGCGTCGACATCGACTTCGAGGTCGCCGACGCCGCGGTGGTGGTGACCGCCAGCGTGCGCACCACCGACCGCACCGGTGTCGAGATGGAGGCGCTGACCGCGGTGAGCGTCGCGGCGCTGACCGTCTACGACATGATCAAGGCCGTCGACCCGGCCGCCCGCATCGACGACATCAAGCTGCTCACCAAGGCCGGTGGCCGTACGGGAGAATGGCGCAGGTGACCCGCACCGGCCGCATCGTCATCGCCTCGACGCGGGCCGCCACCGGCGTCTACGACGACCGCAGCGGCCCGTTGATCGCCGAATGGTTTGTCCAGCAAGGCTTTTCGGACCCCGAGATCGTCGTGGTGCCCGACGGTGAACCGGTGGGCCGCGCGCTGCGGATCGCGGTCGACGACGGCGTGGACCTGGTGATCACCTCCGGTGGCACCGGCATTTCCCCCACTGACGAGACGCCGGCGCAGACCGCGGCGGTGCTCGACTTCGAGATCCCCGGCCTGGCCGATGCGATCCGCCGCTCGGGCCTGCCGAAGGTGCCCACCTCGGTGCTGTCCCGGGGGGTGTGCGGCGTCGCCGGCCGGACCCTGATCGTGAACCTGCCCGGCTCGCCCGGCGGCGTGCGCGACGGGCTCGGGGTGCTCACCGATGTCGTGCCGCATGCCCTGGACCAGCTGGCCGGGAAGGATCATCCGCGATGACCGTCGTGTTGCGCGCCGCACTGACCGAGGCGCCGATTCTGCTGTCCGAGCACGAAGCGTTGGTGGCCCACGAGGCCGCCGGCGCGGTGGTCGGTTTCGCCGGGGTGGTCCGCAATCACGACGGCGGCCGAGAGGTGCTGCGGCTCGAGTACTCCGCGCACCCGCTGGCCGAACAGACCATGGCCGAGGTGTTGGCCGAGGCGGCTGCGGAGGCCCGCGGGGTGCGGGCGCTGGCCGCCAGCCATCGGGTGGGGCCGCTGCAACTCGGTGACGCCGCCCTGGTGGCTGCCGTGGCCGCCGATCACCGGCAGGCCGCCTTCGAGGTGTGCGCCCGGTTGGTCGACACCATCAAGGAGCGGCTGCCGGTCTGGAAGCACCAGTTCTTCGCCGACGGCACCGACGAGTGGGTCAACTGCGCCTGAGATTGGGTTGGCGCGGAACCCGGCTGGTTCGGCCCTGGCCGAAAATGCAGCCAGGGTCGTTGATCTCGAGGACCAACGACCCTGGCTGCAATCTCGGCTGGGGAACCGCTCAGGCCGGCGGCGCGGGGACCGGTGCGGGAGCAGGCGCGGGGGCCGGAGCTGCCGGGCCGACCGGAGTGTTGGGGGTCAACGGAGCCTGCGCGGGCGGCTGCGAGTTCAGCGGACGCTGGGCCAGCGCCAGCAGCATGTCGTTGCCGCTGATCTCCTGCGTCTGCACGGCATGCCACAGCTCGCGCAGATAGGTCAGGTTCGGCTGGTTGTTGGGCGTCAGCGGCACGTTGGAGGCCCCGGGCGGCAGGTTGTCCGGGCTCGGCAGGTGCGGGATGGCCTCGGCCGCGATGCTCGGCACCTCGCCGGAAGCGAGCTGGTTGGCCGCATCGAAGGCCGGCGCGGGGATGTCGATGTTGGCCAGCGGGGCCAGCGGATCGGCGGGCGGGGCCGGCACGGCCGGATCCACCGGCGCCTGCGGGACCACGTCCAGCGACCACTTCTCGGGTCCGGGCGCCGCGTTCGGGTCGGCGTGGGTCCAGTCGGCGGGGTCCACCGGAACCTCGAGGGAAGCCTGCTCGATGACGGCCTCGTCGACCGGCGGCGCGACGAAGTCGACCGGGACGGCCTCGGGGGCCGGCGGCGGGGGCGGGGGTGCGATGTCGACGGGCGGAGCCGGGGGCGCCTCGGGGGCGGGCGGCAAGGCGTCGGGGGCCGGGGGTGCGACGAAGTCGACCGGGACGACCTCGGGGGCCGGCGGGGGTGCGACGTCGACGGGCGGGGCCGGGGGTGCCTCGGGCGCGGGCGGCAGAAGTTCGGGAGCCGGCGGAGCCGGGGGAGCCTCAGGCGCGGGGGCCACACCCTCGGGAGCCGGCGGCAGACCCTCGGGAGCCGGCGGCAAGCCCTCCGGGGCCGGGGGTGCGACGAAGTCGACCGGGACGGCCTCGGGTGCCGGCGGGGGCGGCGGCGGGGGTGCGATGTCGACGGGCGGGGCCGGCGGGGCCTCGGGGGCGGGCGGCAGGCCCTCAGGGGCCGGGGGCAGTGGCGCGCCCAGCGCCTCGGGGGCACCGGCCTGCTCGACGGGAGCCTCGACGGTGTTGACGACGTTGCGGGGCGTCGGGCCGGACAACACCTTGCCGCATACCGGCCAGGCGCCCTTGCCCTGCGTGGCGAGCACGCGCTCGGCGACGGCGATCTGCTGTTCCTTGGTGGCTTGATGTGCCCGGGCGGCGAACTCGCCGCCGCCGTGGCCCGACCAGGTGCCGGGGGCGAACTGCAGGCCGCCGTGGTAACCGTTGCCGGTGTTGATGGCCCAGTTGCCGCCGGACTCGCAGCGCGCGACGGCGTCCCATTCGCTGTCGGTCGCGGCACCGGCCTGCGCGGCCAGCCCGAGACCGGTTCCACCGATCACGGCGCCCGTGAAGGCGATCTTCGCGACGTTCTTGTTCGCCTCGCTGGGCTTGCGGTGCCGTCCACTCATAGGTCGGTCAGTCCTCTCTGTCTGCGCCCACGAGGTCAGCTGTCGGGTTCGGGCTGGAGAGGTTGCCCGGCCGCGGTCATCCCCGTGCAGGGTCTGACGTCGGCTTCACCCCTAGGGGCCGCGAGCGGCCCCGGGTCCGATTTCGGTGGACCGGTTGGGTCCCCCGTCTCCATCCAGTGGTGTTCGTTGGTCCCCCTTGCCCGACGGATGGAGCTCGGCGCAATCAGGAAAGGGAGGGTTCGCCGCTCGGTAGCACTCGGCTGGCCAGAGACGACGGTAACGGGTGTCAGGCCCCGCGTCATCTTTTCCCCAACGCGGCGTTTCCGCAGGTGGCAAACCTTAAAGGGACTCTAAATGCCCAAGTCGGACGGTGGTTAACGCAGGTCAGTTCGGGCCGCCGGCGGCCGAATCGCGGGCCGTGATCAATCCGTTATGTGACACAAATCACGATTATCCGCCGGCAAAGGGCGGTAGGACGTCGAGGGTCTGGCCGGCGATCAACGTTCCGTCGAGGTCACGCACGGCAACGCCGTCGAGCAGGTAGGAGCACCGGGCCAGCACCCGAGCCAACTCCGCATCACGCTCGGACAGGGTGTCGACGACGTCGCGCACGCTCGCGCCGGAATGAATCTCGAGGACTTCTTGTTCTGTGCCGGCGGCCGCGCTCGCGGCCGCGAAGTAGCGGACCGTCACCGAAATTGCCGTTCGTACGTCGGTCATCTCATCCACCTATCGCACTCATGGGGCGTGCCGGCTGCACGAAGCTGGGGTCGTTGATGCCGTGCCCCGCGGCCTTCTGCCACATCGCCGATCGCCAGGCCGCTTCGATGGCGTCGTCGCCGGAGCCGTCGCGCAGCAGGCTGCGCAGGTCGGTCTCGCGGGTCGCGAAAAGACAATTGCGTACCTGCCCGTCCGCGGTCAGCCGAGTGCGGTCACAGGCCGCGCAGAACGCCTCGGACACCGAGGCGATCACCCCGACCGTGGCCGTCCCGCCGTCGACGCGCCACAGCTGCGCCGGCGCCGAGCCGCGCGGTGCGGGGTCCCGGGTGAGCGTGAAGTGCCGGCGCAGCGTCTCGAGGATCTCGGCGGCGGTCAACACGCTGCCCCGTTGCCAGCTGTGCCCCGCGTCCAGCGGCATCTGCTCGATGACCCGCAACTGGTAGTCGTGCTCCAGGCAGAACCGCAGCAGCGCCACCACGTCGTCGCGGCCGGTCTCGGGGTCCAGGACGGCGTTGACCTTCACCGGCCGTAACCCGGCGCGCTGCGCGGCCGCCAGCCCGGCGATCACGTCGTCCAGCCGGTCGCGACGGGTGATGGCCTCGAAGTGGGCGGCATCAACGGTGTCGAGCGAGACGTTGACGCGGTCCAGGCCGGCGTCGGCCAGGGCCTGGGCCTGCCGGTGCAGCGCGACGCCGTTGGTGGTCAGGGCGATCTGCGGCCGCGGCGACAGCGCCGCGGTGGCGGTGATCACCCGTCGCAGGTCCTTGGCCAGCAGCGGTTCGCCCCCGGTGAACCGGATGTTGGTGATGCCCAGCCGGGTGACCGCGATGCGCAGCAGCCGCACCAGCTCGTCGGTGCTGAGCACCTCCTCGGAGCCCAACCAGTCCAGCCCCTCGGCGGGCATGCAGTAGGTGCAGCGCAGGTTGCACCGATCGGTCAGCGACACCCGCAGATCCGTGGCCACCCGGCCGAAGGTGTCGATCAGCGGCCCGTCGGCCGGGGCCTCGCCCACGGGTCGGAACACCGACGGCAGTCCCAGGGGAGTCACCGTCATGCCGGCAGTCCGATGCGGTCGTGGCGGGCCTGGTCCACCGGCACGATGTCCTTGCCCAGCGGCAGCAGCGAGATCGGGATCATCTTGAGATCGGCCAGCGCCAGCGGGATGCCGATGATCGTGACGGCCATCGCGATGGCGCTCAGCAGATGCCCCAGCGCCAGCCACCAGCCGAACAGGATGATCCAGACGATGTTGCCCACCAGCGCCCCGGGGCGGGTTCCGGGCTTGTCGACGACGGTCCGGCCGAAGGGCCACAGCGCGAACGCCGCGATGCGCAGGGCCGCGAAGCCGAACGGGATGGTGATGATCAACACGAAGGAGATCAGGGCGGCGAGCAGGTATCCCAGGGCCAGCCACAGGCCGCCGAAGATCAACCAGATCACGTTCAGTATCAGGCGCATCTCTCCTCCAGCGGTATGGCCAGACTACCGAGTTAACACGGATGTTGGTGGCGGGGTCAGCCGAGTAGGATCATCCGTCAGTGCGCCCTGCGCAGGCGGGGCGCACTGTTCTGTGACGGTGGAGGCCGCCCCTGGGGCGGCCCTAAGACAAGCGGGTGAGACCAGTGCCGACCGGCCGGGTGAAGTGGTATGACGCCGAGAAGGGCTTCGGCTTCCTGTCTCAGGAGGAGGGCGAGGACGTCTACGTCCGCTCATCCGCGCTGCCCGCAGGCGTGGAAACGCTCAAGGCCGGGCAACGGGTCGAATTCGGGGTCGCCGCCGGCCGGCGCGGTCCGCAGGCGCTCAGCGTGAAGCTGATCGATCCGCCGCCGAGCCTGTCGCGGACCCGGCGGGAGGCCGCCGGCCCGCCGGAACGCAAACACTCACCCGACGAACTGCACGGCATGGTCGAGGACATGATCACGCTGCTCGAGGGCACCGTGCAGCCGGAACTGCGCAAGGGGCGCTACCCGGACCGCAAGGTCGCGCGGCGGGTGTCCGAAGTGGTCAAGGCGGTTGCGCGCGAACTCGACGCGTAAATCGGCGTGAGGTGGGCATGCTGGTGGTATGCCTGATTCGTACGTAGCCCGCGGCGGCGAATTCAACCGCGACACCAACTACATCACCAGCCGGATCACCGCCGACGGTCGAGACGGCTACCCGGTGGAACCCGGACGGTACCGGCTGATCGTCGCGCGGGCCTGCCCGTGGGCGAACCGGGCGATCATCGTCCGCCGCCTGCTGGGACTCGAAGACGTTCTCTCCATTGGGTTCTGTGGACCCACGCACGACGAGCGCAGCTGGACCTTCGACCTGGACCCGGGCGAGGTCGACCCGGTGTTGAAGATCCCGCGGCTGCGTGACGCCTACCTGAAGCGGTTCCCCGATTATCCGAAGGGCATCACGGTCCCGGCGATCGTCGAGGTTTCCACGGGCGAGGTCGTCACCAACGACTTCGCGCAGATGACGCTGGATCTGTCCACCGAGTGGACCGCGCATCACCGGCCCGGGGCGCCGCAGCTGTATCCCGAGCCGCTGCGCGACGAGATCGACGAGGTGGCCCAGCGGATCTACACCGAGGTCAACAACGGTGTCTACCGCTGTGGGTTCGCCGGCAGCCAGGACGCCTACGACGCCGCCTATGACCGGTTGTTCACCGCGTTGGACTGGCTCACCGAACGGTTGAGCGGGCAGCGCTACCTGGTCGGTGACACCATCACCGAAGCCGACGTGCGGTTATTCACCACGCTGGCCCGGTTCGACCCGGTCTATCACGGCCACTTCAAATGCAACCGGCACAAGCTGGCGGAACTGCCGGTGCTGTGGGCCTACGCCCGCGACCTGTTTCAGACACCGGGGTTCGGCGACACCGTCGACTTCGTCCAGATCAAGCAGCACTACTACCTGGTGCACACCGACGTCAACCCCACCGGCATCGTGCCGAAGGGCCCCGAGCTGTCCAGTTGGTTGACCCCGCATGGTCGAGAAGAACTGGGCGGCAGGCCATTCGGTGACGGCACCCCGCCCGGGCCGACGGCACAGGGCGAACGGGTGCCCGCCGGGCACGGCGCCGGTCCTGGCTAGGCTCTGGGTATGGCTCTGCTTGGTGCGCACGTCGACTCCGCTGATCCACTGGCCGCCGCGGCCGCGCGCGACGCCGAGGTGGTGCAGTTCTTCCTGGGGGACCCGCAGGGCTGGAAGAAGCCGGCCGAGCATCCGCACGCCGATGCGCTGCGCGACAGTGAAGTGGCGATCTACATCCATTCGCCGTACGTCATCAACGTCGCGTCGACCAACAACCGCATCCGGATCCCCAGTCGCAAGATCCTGCACCAGCATGCCGAGGCCGCGGCCGCGATCGGCGCCAAGGGGCTGGTGGTACACGGCGGGCACGTCACCGCCAAGGACGATCCGCAGGCCGGTATCGAGAACTGGCGCAAGCTGTTCGAACGCGCGGAGGAGTCCGGTGGCTTCCCGCTGCCGATCCTGATCGAGAACACCGCCGGCGGCGACAATGCGATGGCCCGCCGGTTCGACCGGTTGGCCATGCTGTGGGACGCCGTCGGGCAGTACGAGCCGGGGTTCGTGCTCGACACCTGCCATGCCTGGGCGGGCGGTGAGGAACTCGCCGACATCGCCGACCGGGTCAAGGCCATCACCGGGCGCATCGACCTGGTGCACGCCAACAATTCGCGCGATGCCTTCGGTTCGGGCGCGGACCGGCACGCCAACTTCGACGCCGGGACCTTCGACTCGGAGCTGATCGCCTCGGTGTGCCGGGACGCCGGGTGCGACGTGGTCATCGAAACCCCCTCCGACGGGCACGCCGCCGATCTGGAGTTCCTCCGGAAAAGCTTGGCCTAGTCGGTATTCGGCGCCGGCGCCGCGCGCTGCTCCCAGACGGTGCGCACCGACCATTCCGCGTGCGGTATCTCGCGGATCTCCCCGTCGACCTCCACCAGCGTCGGCAGTTGCACGGCCAGCCCGGTCAGCCGCCCGCGCTGCGGGTCCACCGTCGGGATGGTCACCGCCAGTCGCTCGCCGGGCGGGAACGTGAAGATCTGGTCCTTGTCGATCTCCTCGTAGGCCAGGATGAGCCGCCACGGCGCCGAGCCGATGGCCGACGGCACCGAAAGTTGCACCGGGTCACTGTGATTGACCACCAGCTCGCCCTGCGCCCCGCCCTCGAAGCACTCGTTGAGGTTCACCACGTTGCAGTACAGGTAGGGGCCCACCCGCACCAGGTCGCCATGGCTGAAGGCGCTGATCTCCGGCAACGACGGGCCGCCGTCGTCGCGGGTCAGCAGCCACGCCGCAACCCCGGCGCCCCCTGATGCCAGCACCACCGCGGCGCTGATCAGCACGATCATGACCCGTTTCATTCGCGGTCTCCCACCTGTGACCACACCCTTGTCTCGTCGCGTCCGGCACCGTCCTGCACCACCTTGACCGGGCGGTTACCGCCGAGCCCCGGAATCAACGATGCGCCATGGAAACTCAGCACGGTCTGGGCCAGGCCCGGGATCAGCACCGCGCTGATCGCCGTGAAGCCCACCCACAGATCGGTATAGACCAGAACCCCGATGGCGCCGCCGAGGACCCAGGCCAGCTGCAGCACCGATTCGGACCGGCCGAACGCCGAGGCCCGGGATTCCTCGGGCAGGTCCTGCTGCAGCGAGGCGTCCAGGGAGGCCTTGGCGATGGCGCTCGCACCTGAGGTGACCAGCGTCGCGACCGCCACGACCAACAGGTTGCCGGTGACCGCGGCCAGCAGCGCCACGCCGGTGACCGCGATGGCGCAGCGCACCACCAGCACCGCCGGCCGGCCCAGCTTGAGCCGCGCGGCGGTGAAGTTGCCGGCGAAGTTGCCCACCCCGGCCGCGGCGCCGATGAGACCCAGGATGGCCAGCTGCTGCCAGCCGGTCGCGTCGTGGGATTTCGCGACGAAGGCGGGGTAGAGGAACAAAAAGCCCACCATCGCCTTGACGGTGCAGTTACCCCACAGCGCGGTGATGACGTTGCGGCCCAGGGGCTGTCGCGGGGCGCGGGCGGGCGCCTGGGCGGCGGGTTCGGGCCGGCGCCGCAGCGTCTCGCCATAGCGGTCGGAGTCGTGGTAGCTCAGCGTCGCCGGGACCTCACCGGCGGTGACCTCCACCCAGCGCGGAATCTGCATCGACAGCCAGATCCCCGCGACCGAGACCGCCACCAGCACGTAGAGCGCACCGGGCAGGCCGAAGAGGCTGGTCAAGCCGTACTCCACGCCGGCGGCGATGCCGCCGCCGACGATGGTGCCGCCGAGCAGCCCGAACATCGTCAGCCGGGAGTTGACCCGCACCAGGTCGATGCTCGGGGGCATCACCCTGGGGGTGACGGCGCTGCGCAACACCGTGAACGATTTGGACAGCACCATCATCCCGAGCGCGCAGGGATACAGCACCCACGACGGGAAGCTGCCGGTGGCGCCGTCGTAGTTGGCGATCAGCACCACCGCCAGGGCGGTGCGCAGCCCGAAGGAGCCGGCCAACGCCACCCGGCGGCCGTGCTGCAGCCGGTCCAGCGCCGGCCCGATCAGCGGGGCGATGACGGCGAACGGGGCGATGGTGATGAGCAGGTACAGCGCGACCCGGCTCTTGGATTCGGCGGTCGCCGCCGCGAAGAACAGCGTGTTGGCCAGCGCGACGGCCATGGCGGCGTCGACGGCGAAGTTGGCCACCACCGGCCAGGTGAGCGCGGTCAGACCGGACTTGTCGGCGCCGTCGGCCGTGGCGGCACGATGGACCAGGCCGTACATCCGGGTGCCCATCTCCCGGCTGCGCATCGCGGCCGCGCGGGTGACGGTGATGCGCGCGGCGTCGTCGTCGGCCGGGTCCGACTCCGCGCGGGGCGGGCTGGTGCGGCGGTCGTCGTCGAGCGGCGGCAGGTACCGGTTGCTGCTCGGACTCGAGCGGGGGGAGCGCGGCGGGTCGCTGGGGTAATTCGCCATGCCGGGATGCTCGTCGGCCGGGCGGCGACGGGGCCCCTGCGGGGTGCCGCGCCGAGTGCCGGAACGGGGCCGCGGGCGGTCCCCGTAACGCGGATCATCTCGACGCCCTGACACGACCTCGATTGTTCCCTATTTCGTTCCAGTGGCGCGTCCAGGTAACCGGTGTGGCTCCCACGTCGCTGCTGAGGCAGTATTGACGGTGATGGACAGCGTGACCGAAACCACCGATCGACCCGTTGCGGAGCCCAGCGCCGAGGTGACCGAAGCCCTGGCGGCCGTGCTCAACGGCGCGGTCGAGGCCGCGCGCGAGGCGGTCGAGGACTTCAGCGGCGGCACGGTCGGTGAATACCTGGGGGTCAGCTACGAGGACCCGACGGCGGCCACCCATCGTTTCCTGGCGACCCTGCCCGGTTACCGCGGCTGGCAGTGGGCGGTGGTGGTGGCCGCCTACCCCGGCGCCACCCGCGCCACCATCAGCGAGGTGGCCCTGGTGCCCGGGCCCACCGCGTTGCTGGCCCCGGAGTGGGTGCCGTGGGAGGACCGGGTCCGCCCGGGGGACCTGGGCCCCGGCGACCTGTTGGCGCCGCCGGCCGACGACCCGCGGCTGGTGCCCGGTTACCGGCTCACCGGGGACCCGGACATCGACGAGACCGCCGCGGAGATCGGGCTGGGTCGGCGACAGGTGATGAGCGCCTGGGGCCGCGCCGACGCGGCGCAGCGTTGGCACGACGGCGATTTCGGCCCGTCGTCACCGATGGCGCGCGCCACCAAGCGGGTCTGCCGGGACTGCGGCTACCTGCTGCCGCTGGCCGGATCGCTGGGCACCATGTTCGGGGTGTGCGGCAACGAGATGGCCGCCGACGGACACGTGGTCGACTTCGAGTACGGCTGCGGCGCCCATTCCGACACGCCAGCACCCGCCGGCGGCGCGGGGTCACCGCAGTTCGACCCCTACGACGACGGCGTCCTCGAGGTCGCGGCCACGCCGAACCCGGAGCAGTCCGACGAGCCGACCGTCATCAACCCCGTTCCACCGCCGCTTTGATTCGCTGCAGCGACTCGTTCATCCCGTCGACGAGTTCCTGCTCGAAGCTCGTCACTCCGCCCATCAGCTTGTCGACCAACAGGTTCGACACCGCCGAGGTGCCGTTCTCGGCGTGGCGCGACTCGATCACCCGGGTGCCGCCGCCGGCGGTGGGTTCCAGCTCGTAGCTCCACACGCTGCGGTTGGCGTCGACCTTGAACGCCAGCTTCTGCTCCGGGACGACTTCGGTGACGGTGCACGTGGTGGGCCAGACCATGAACTTGCCCCGCCGGTTGAGGTTCAGCGTCCGGGTGCCGGGTCGCACCGCCCCGAGGGGCTTCATCACGCGGCACTGGGGGCTCCACTCGGGCATCCGGCTCAGGTCGGAGATCGCCTCCCACACCTTGGATACCGGCGCGTCGATGGTGATCTCGGTTTGCAGCAGTGGTGCGGCCATGGTTTCTCCTTGTTTCGGATTCAGCGGTTTTCGGTGGTGTGTGGTCCGTCGACGAGCCCGGTCTGGGCCCCGCGGGCGCCGCGGCGGGCGGCGCTGCGCTGCCACAGGAACACCGACGTCCCGAGGACCCCGGTGGCGAGGCCGGCCAGGCAGATGGGCCGCCAACTCTCGAGCGCGGGAACGGTGAAGGCGGCCACGGTCGCCAGCAACCACAGCAACGCCCCGACGCCGATGACCCGCCAGGGTTCGGTCAGCGCGGCGGGCAGCGGCGGCGGTTCGGGAGTTTCGGCGGTCATCGGGTCCAACGTATCGGATACCTCGATTTAGGTAGACGGTCTTTTCATTGGGCGGTGGGTAAAGGTGCTGCTGAAGTATTGTTTCTCCTCGTGATGGATGTCGATAACCGCCTGGCGGGCGATCTTTCGCTGGCGGTGATCCGGCTGGCGCGGCAGTTGCGGTTTCGGCGTCCGGATTCGCCGGTGTCGCTGTCCCAGCTGTCCGCACTGTCCACGCTGTACAAGGAGGGTGCGATGACGCCGGGAGCCCTCGCCATCCGCGAGCGGGTGCGGCCACCGTCGATGACCCGGGTCATCGCGGCGCTGGCGGAAATGGGCCTGGTGGTCCGGACCCCGCATCCCATCGACCGCCGTCAGGTGCTGGTGTCGGTGTCCGACACCGGCGTGGAGTTGGTGGAGACGGAGCGTCGCGAGAGCCAGGCGTGGTTGCAGCGCCGGTTGGGCGCGCTGGACTCGGACGAGCGGGCGGTGCTGCTGCGCGCAGCAAAGCTGATGTCGAGCATCGTCGACGAAACCGCGTGACCGTCAACGTCGTTGACGTCGAGGACGCGGGGGACCCCCGGCTCGACGATTTCCGTGATCTGAATTCGGTGGACCGCCGGCCGGACCTGCCCACCGGTCGAGGGTTGGTGATCGCGGAGGGGGTGCTGGTGGTCCAGCGGATGCTGGCCTCGCGGTTCTCGCCGCACGCCCTGTTGGGGACGGCGCGCCGGCTGGAGGAATTGCGCGCCGATCTGCAGGGCACCGCCATCCCGTACTACCGGGTCGACGCGACCCTGATGGCCGAGGTCGTCGGGTTCCACCTGAATCGCGGGGTGCTGGCCGCCGCGCGACGGCCGGGCGAGCTGACGCCGGCCGCGGTGGTCGAGAACGCGCGCACGCTGGCGGTGCTCGAGGGCGTCAACGATCACGAGAACCTCGGGTCCATCTTCCGCAACGCCGCGGGTCTCGGTGTCGACGGCGTGGTCTTCGGGGCCGGTTGCGCCGACCCGCTGTATCGGCGCGCGGTACGGGTGTCGATGGGCCACGCGCTGCTGGTGCCGTTCGCGAAGGCGCAGTGCTGGCCGGCGGATCTGACCATGTTGCGCGAGAAGGGGTTTCGGCTGCTCGCCATGACACCGGACGCCGCGGCCGCCTCGCTGGCGAGCGCCATGACCGAACTGGCCGGCGACCGGGTGGCCATTCTGGTCGGCGCGGAGGGGCCGGGGCTGACCGAGACCACCATGCGCGCCAGCGATGTGCGGGTCCGCATCCCGATGGCCCGGGGCACCGATTCGCTCAACGTGGCCACCGCCGCGGCGCTGGCGTTCTATGAACGGGCCCGCTGCCACGGTTAGGGTGCCACCGTGACTGAGGAACCCACGCCCTGGGGCACCGGGCTGACCGCGGCGGCGTTCGCCGCCGCGGTCGTCGCGGCCGCGATAGTGGTGCTGAGTCTCGGCTTGATCCGGGTGCATCCGCTGCTGGCGGTGGGGCTCAACTTGATCGCCGTCGGTGGTTTGGCGCCCACCGTCTGGGGATGGCGTCGGATCCCGGTGGTGCGGTGGTTCGTCCTGGGCGGTGCGATCGGCGTGGCCGGGGGGTGGCTGGCGCTGCTGGCGCTGGCCGCCGGCGGCTGAGTCGCGTCAGCGGTCGCCGCTGGAGCGCACCCCGAGCAGCACGTCCTCCCATGCCGGCACCGCAGGCCGGCCGCGCTTGGCCCGGGCGGGCGGGGCCTGGTCGGGGGCCGGTTGCGGTTTCGGTGTGGGGGCCGCCTCGGCCGGGCTGGGAGCCGAACCCTCGAATGCCAGCTGGGCCAGCGGAGCGACGGGACGCAGCGGGCGGTCGAAGTCGGGGTCGATCAATTCGGTCGCGGTGTCGTCGAGCGCGGTGACGGTGCCGCCGTGCGCGCCGGGGACGTAGCGGAAGTGCGCGACGTTGTCGGAGCGGCCGGCCTTCCAGGCCAGCTGGACGGTCCAGCGGCCGTCCTCGTTGCGCCAGGCGTCCCAGTTGGTGTTGTCGGGGTTGAGTCCGCGGTTCACCAACGCGGTGGTGACGGCCTCGAGCAGCGTCAGGACCGCGGGGCCGTCGGCGAGCACCGGGTGCGCGGCGGTGGCGAGCTCGGCGGCCCGGGCACGTTCCAGCAGGACGGGGTGGGCGAAGCGTTCGATCTTGGCCGGGTCCGCTCCGCTGGCCTCGGCCAGTTGCTCGACGGATGCTCCGGCGCGGATCCGGGCTTGAATTTCCTTGGGACGCAGCACGCTTCTGACCTCGATGTCGATTTGTGTCTGGCCGACGCGGGAGGCGTCACCACGGACGGCGGCGCGCAGGCGGTCGTCGAGGCGCAGGCGGAACTTGGTGGGGCCGTCGGAGCTTCCCGGGCCGTCGTCTTCGCAGATGATGTGTCGGCCGTCGACGTCGAGTCCAACAACTTTCAGATCTCGCATGTCGACCTCCTTGGGATCACCGTGCCGGACCCGCTTGGTGCGGACCTTACTGCAGCCCGATCGTTATCTGGGTGTGACACGCTGGCCGGCGGCCGATTGCGCGCTAAAGCCGCTCGACCACCCAGTCGATGCAGGCCGTCAGCGCGCTGACGTCGTCGGGGTCGACGGCCGGGAACATCGCGACGCGCAGCTGGTTGCGGCCCAGTTTGCGGTACGGCTCGGTGTCGACGATGCCGTTGGCGCGCAGCGCCTTGGCCACGGCGGCGGCGTCCACTTCGTCGTTGAAGTCGATGGTGCCCACCACCTGCGAGCGCAGCGCGGCGTCGGCGACGAACGGCGTCGCGAATGAGGAGGCCTCCGCCCAGGAGTACAGCCGTTGCGCGGAGTCGGCGGTGCGCTTGACCGCCCAGTCGAGACCGCCGTTGCCGTTGAGCCAGTCGAGCTGCTCGGCCATGAGCAGCAGCGTCCCGATGGCCGGGGTGTTGTAGGTCTGGTTCTTGAGGCTGTTGTCGATGGCGATCGGCAGGGACAGGAACTCGGGCACCCACCGCCCGGCGGCGCTGATGGCCTCGACCCGGGCCAGCGCGGCCGGGGACATGACGGCCAGCCACAGCCCGCCGTCGCTGGCGAAGTTCTTCTGCGGGGCGAAGTAGTAGGCGTCGACCTGGTTGATGTCGACGGGCAGCCCGCCGGCGCCGGAGGTGGCGTCGATGACGATCAGCTTGTCGGCCGACCCCTCGGGCCGACGCACCGGTACGGCCACGCCGGTGGAGGTTTCGTTGTGCGCCCAGGCGATGACGTCCACCGAGGGATCGGATTGGGGCGCCGGCGCGGTCCCCGGGTCGGACTTGATCACCACGGGATCCCCGACGAACGGGTTCTTGGCGACCGCCGACGCGAACTTCGCGCTGAACTCGCCGAACGTCAGGTGCAGGGAGCGCTGATCGATGAGGCCGAACGCGGCGGCGTCCCAGAACGCCGTCGACCCGCCGTTGCCCAGGATCACCTCGTAGCCCTCGGGGACCGAGAACAACTCGCGGACGCCGTTGCGCACCCGGCCGACGAGGTCCTTCACCGGGGCCTGGCGGTGCGAGGTGCCGAACAGCTCGGCGCCCTTGCTGACCAGGGCCTGCAGCTGCGCATCGCGCACCTTCGACGGTCCACACCCGAACCGGCCGTCGGCGGGCTTGAGGTGGTCTGGAATCGTCAACTGGTCAGCCATGACCATCAGCGTAGACAGCGTCCGATGGCCGGCGGATGCGGGTTCGGCGCCGAATTTGGGTACTCCGTGAGGAGCACCGGCACGCGGGTCTGGCTATGACGTAGCACACAGCGAATTCCTGGCGATCCGGCTATGGAGTTTTGGCGATACCTGCGGTACCGTTGCTGGACATCAAGCGGCCCGATGTAAACCTCAGGGAGGCTTCACATGGCACGTACGAAGATGATCCGACGCTGGCGTCGCAATATGGACGTGCTGGACGACCAGCCGTACGTCGACATGCTCACCACACTGTCCGAGGGGTCGGTGCGGCGGAACTTCAACCCGTATACCGACATCGACTGGGACTCCCCGGAGTTCGCGGTGACGCCCAACGACCCCCGCTGGGTCCTGACCGACACCGACCCGCTGGGCCGGCACCCCTGGTATCAGGCCCAGCCGCTGGAGCGTCAGATCGAGATCGGGATGTGGCGGCAGGCCAACGTGGCGAAGGTGGGCCTGCACTTCGAGTCGATCTTGATCCGCGGGCTGATGAACTACGCGTTCTGGGTGCCCAACGGGTCCCCCGAGTACCGCTACTGCCTGCACGAATCGGTCGAAGAGTGCAACCACACCATGATGTTCCAGGAGATGGTGAACCGGATCGGGGCCGACGTCCCCGGCATGCCCCGGATGCTCAAGTGGCTTTCGCCGCTCATCCCGCTGGCGGCCGGTCCGCTGCCCATCGTGTTCTTCTTCGGCGTGCTGGCCGGCGAGGAGCCCATCGACCACACCCAGAAGAACGTGTTGCGGGAAGGCCGCACCCTGCACCCCATCATGGAACGGGTGATGGCGATCCACGTCGCCGAGGAGGCGCGGCACATCTCGTTCGCGCACGAATACCTGCGCAAGCGGGTGCCGCACCTGCGGTCGCGTAAGCGCTTCATGCTCTCGCTGCACGTGCCGATCATCATGCGGGTGCTGTGTTCGGCGATCCTGAAGCCACCGCGCAGCTTCTGGCGCGAGTTCGACATCCCCAAGTCGGTCAAGCGGGAGGTGTTCTTCCGCTCCCCGGAGGCCCGGCAGATGCTGTCGGAGGTGTTCGCCGATGTGCGGATGCTGTGTCACGACACGGGGCTGATGAACCCGGTCGCCAAGCTGATCTGGCGCCTGTGCAAGATCGACGGCGCGCCGTCGCGCTACCGCAGTGAGCCGCAGCGGGCCCACCTGCGGGTGGCCGAGCAGATCCCGGCCTAGAGCGCGGAGGCCGGATGCCCCACGTCATCACCCAGTCGTGCTGCAGCGACGGGTCGTGCGTCTACGCGTGCCCGGTGAACTGCATTCATCCGTCACCGGATGAGCCAGGGTTCGCCACCACCGAGATGCTCTACATCGACCCGGACGCCTGCGTCGACTGCGGCGCCTGCGTCAGTGCCTGCCCGGTCGGTGCCATCGCGCCGGCGTCCCGGCTGACCGCGGACGAGCTGCCGTTCATCGAGTTGAACGCCGGCTTCTATCCGCCACGTCCGCCGGGGGAGAAGGTGCCGCCGACGTCCAAGCTGGCCCCGGTGATCCCTGCGCCGCAGGTGCGCACGGGCCGCACTCCGTTGACGGTTGCGATCGTCGGCTCCGGACCCGCGGCGATGTACGCCGCCGACGAGCTCCTCACGCAGCCCGACGTGCGGGTCAACGTGTTCGAGAAGCTGCCCACCCCTTACGGTCTGGTCCGCGCCGGGGTGGCTCCGGACCACCCGAGCACCAAGCGGGTGACCGCGCTGTTCGACCGGATCACCCGGCACAAGGGCTTCACGTTCTTCCTCAACGTCGAGGTGGGGGAGCACCTGCGGCACAGCGAGCTGCTGGAGCATCATCATGCGGTGCTCTACGCCGTGGGCGCGCCGAATGACCGCCGCCTCGACATCGACGGGATGGGGCTGCCGGGAACCGGGACCGCCACCGAGCTGGTGGCCTGGATCAACGGCCACCCGGACTTCACGGACCTGCCGGTACACCTCGACCACGAACGCGCAGTGGTCATCGGGAACGGCAACGTCGCCCTGGACGTGGCGCGCATCCTCACCGCCGACCCCGACGCCCTGGCGCGCACCGACATCGCCGACCACGCGCTGGCGCGGCTGCGGGATTCCCGCCTGCGCGAGGTCGTCATCGCGGCCCGGCGTGGCCCGGCGGACTCGGCCTTCACGCTGCCGGAGCTGATCGGGCTCACCGCGAAGGCCGAAGTGGTGCTCGACCCGGCCGACCAGGAACTGGTGCAACGCGACCTCGCGGCACTGGGCCCGGGCCCGGAGCACCGGCTCACCCGGGCCAAGTTGGAGGTGCTCAGCAAGCTGTCCAGCAGCGATGCCCCGCTGGGCCGCCCGCGCATCCGGCTGGCCTACCGGCTGACCCCGGCGCGGATCACCGGCACCGACCGCGCGGACGGCATCGAGTTCACCGTCACCGGCACCGACCGGCCCCATCGCATCGACGCCGGCATGGTGCTGACGTCCATCGGCTACCGCGGCAAGGCCGTACGCGACCTGCCGTTCGACGACGACGCCGCCGTCGTGCCCAACGACGGGGGCCGGGTGGTGGGGGCCCGCGGGGCCTACGTCGCCGGCTGGATCAAACGCGGACCGACCGGATTCATCGGCACCAACAAGTCCTGCGCGCTGCAGACCGTGCAGCAACTGGTCGCCGACTACAACGACGGGCTGCTCGCCGACCCGGCCGACCGGCCCGGCGCGCTCGCCAAGCT
Organism: Mycolicibacterium sp. MU0050; assembly: GCF_963378085.1. Taxonomy (GTDB): domain Bacteria; phylum Actinomycetota; class Actinomycetes; order Mycobacteriales; family Mycobacteriaceae; genus Mycobacterium; species Mycobacterium wendilense. Next base: position 808,582 of record NZ_OY726395.1, read on the forward strand.
GGTGCAGGCGCGCCGGCCGGAGGTGGTGGACCTGGCCGGCTGGCGGGCCATCGACGCCGCCGAGATCGCCCGAGGCGGCGAGCTGCGGCCGCGCAACAAGTTCACCGACGTGCCGTCGATGCTCGCCGCCGCCGCAGCCGCGCCGAAACCCTCGGTACGGCAACGCATTCTGGCAGGTCTGCGCGGCTGAGACCGGCGCTAGCTGCCCTGCCCCGCGTACTGGCTGAGCTCCTCGGCGCTGACCTCGCGGACCGTCTCGGCCAACGACCACAGGTGGCCGAACGGGTCCTGCACCTGGCCGTACCGGTCGCCCCAGAACTGGTCCTCGGGTGGCATCACCACGGTGGCGCCGGCGTCGACGGCCTGCTGGAAGCGCCGGTCGACTTCGGTGACCTGAAGGTGGATGGTCACCGGCGAGCCGCCGAGGGCCTTCGGGGTGCTCGCTTTCCCGCCGGCCATCTCCGGGAAGTCGTCGTTGAGGAAGATCATGCTGCCGTTGATCACCACGGCGGCGTGGATCAGCTTGCCGTCCTGGCCGGGGATCCGCGCCATCTCGATGGCGTCGAAGGCCTTGACGTAGAAGTCGATCGCGGCGGCCGCGTCGTCGACCACCAGGTGCGGGACGACGGCGGTGTGGACGGCGGAGGCGTCGGGACAAGTCATTCGGGGGCTCCTAGCGTGCGTTGGTGGGCAATGCACGTATACAGACAGCCACCGACACCCAAACTCATCGTGCGACCGGCGGGTCAGCTCTTGGCGACGAGCTCCCAGCCTTCGACCTGCTGCGGGCGCCGCGGCGCCGGTCCCACGTAGATGGCCGCCGGCCGTACCAGCTTGCCCAGGCGCTTCTGTTCGAGGATGTGTGCGCACCAACCCGCCGTGCGGCCGCAGGTGAACATCGCCGGCATCATCTTCGGCGGCACGCCGGCGAAGTCCAGGATGACCGCGGCCCAGAACTCCACATTGGTCTCGATGGGGCGGTCCGGGCGGCGCTCCCGCAATTCGGCGAGCGCCGCCTGCTCGAGTTTGGCGGCCACCTCGTAGCGCGGCGCGCCGAGCCGCTCGGCGGTGGCCCGCAGCACGCGCGCCCGCGGGTCCTCGGCGCGGTACACGCGGTGGCCGAATCCCATCAGCTTCTCGTTGCGGTCGAGGATGCCCTTCACCACCGCGCGGGCGTCGTCGCTGCGCTCCACCTCTTCGATCATGGGCAGCACGCGGGCGGGGGCGCCGCCGTGCAAGGGGCCGCTCATCGCGCCGATCGCACCCGAGAGCGCCGCCGCCACGTCGGCACCGGTGGAGGCGATCACGCGGGCGGTGAACGTCGAGGCGTTCATGCCGTGCTCGGCCGCGGTCACCCAGTAGGCGTCGATGGCCTCCACGTGCCGCGGATCCGGCTCGCCCTGCCAGCGCGTCATGAACCTGGAGGTGACCGTGGGGCACTCGTCTATCACGCGCTGCGGGACGGCGGGTTGATAGATCCCACGCGCGGACTGCGCCACGTAGGACAGCGCCATCACCGAGGCCCGGGCCAGCTGATCGCGGGCGGTGTCGTCGTCGATGTCGAGCAGCGGCGCGTAGCCCCAGATCGGCGCCAGCATCGCCAGGCCTGCTTGCACGTCCACCCGGACGTCGCCGGTGTGGATCGGCAGCGGGAACGGTTCGGCCGGGGCCAGGCCGCGGCCGAACCGGCCGTCGACCAGCAGGCCCCAGGCGTCTGAGAAGGTCACCTTGTCGGCCACCAGGTCCTCGATGTCGACGCCGCGGTAGCGCAGCGCGCCGCCGTCTTTGTCGGGTTCGGCGATCTCCGTCTCAAAGGCGACCACGCCCTCCAGGCCGGGAACAAAATCCGTAGGTCCTGCAGTCATGGTGCCGATTCTCGCACTAGCGTTATGGGGATGGTTGAGCCGGAGGGTGCACGACTGAGAGGGATGCGGGTCGAGTACGGCTCCGTCGAGAAGGACGCCAGCGTGGACCTCGACGTCGACTGGTTGGGTGCCGACCCGTCGACTGGTTGGCTGACTTTGCTGAGGAGCTGGATCGCCCAGGCCGAACAGGCCGGTATCCCCGAGCCCAACGCCATGGTGCTGGCCACGGTGCGCGACGGCCTGCCGGTGTGCCGTTCGGTGCTGTGCAAGGGCGTCGGTGCCGACGGCATCACGTTCTACACCAACTACGAGTCGGCCAAAGCCGCCGAAATTGCCGGAACTCCCTATGCAGCGGTCACTTTCCCGTGGTACGCCCTCGGGCGTCAGGTGCACGTCCGAGGCGCGGTCACCAAGGTGGACGCCGAGGAGACCGCGGAGTATTGGTCCAAGCGTCCGCGGGGGGCGCAATTGGGAGCCTGGGCATCTCGTCAATCGCAGCCCATCGCCTCCCGCGCCGACCTGTTGACGCAGTTCGCCGCGTGCGCGGATCGGTTTGCCGCACTCGAGCAGGTGCCGGTGCCGCCGCACTGGGGCGGCTACCGCATCGCCGCCGACGTGGTGGAGTTCTGGCAGGGCCGGGAGAACCGCATCCACAACCGCATCCGGGTGCTCCGCGCGGACGGGCCGGCCGGGGCTCGCCGCGTGGAGCGCCTGCAGCCCTGAGCGGTTAACATTCTTCGCCGTGGGGGAAATCGGCCGCCCGGGATTGCGGGAGCGCAAGAAGCGGCGTACCCGCGCCACGCTGATCGACGCCGCCGTGCAACTGTGCCTGGAGCAGGGGTACGACAACACCACGGTGGAGCAGATCGCGGCCGCGGCCGAGGTGTCCCCGCGCACCTTCAGCCGCTATTTCCCCACCAAGGACGCCGTGGTCCTGACCCTGCTCGACGAGCTGGTGGAACGCGTCGTCGAGGAGCTGGCGAGGATCCCGTTCGACGTGCCCGTGTTCGAGGCATTCCGCCGCGCCCATGTCAACGTGCTGGGAGGGGTCGCCGCCGGCGGGGTGCCGGGACTGTCCACCGAGCGGATCGTGCTGATGCTGCGGATCGTGAATTCGACCCCCGCGCTCAAGACAGCGGCCACCGACTTCAAGCCGCGTGCCACGCTCGACGCGTTGGCGGAGCGGCTGGGCACCGATGTCGAAGATCGTCGGGTGGCGCTGGTCACCGCCGTCTGGGCCTCGATCATCGTCACCGCGTGCGGAGACCTCGTGGAAGACCGCGACGGCCTCGAACTGGGGCCGGAGCTGATGGTCGAGCGGATCTCCGAGTCCTTCCGACACTTCGTCGAACTCACCGCCGACCTGACCTGAGGATGCGGCCCCGGCAGCGCCGAACCGGCCGTAGAGCAACCCCCCGCAGGCGCACCGCGACGATAGCGACTACCTTTCCTTAGTACAGACAGCACTGTCGCTGCCAACGAGCGCAGAAGGGGTTTCCGTGGCCAGCAACTCGGATCGAGATTCAACCCTCGAAACCGCCACCCTGAAGTACCCGGGTGGAGAGATCGACCTGGAGATCGTCCCGGCGACGGAGGGCTCAGACGGGATCGCGCTGGGGCCCCTGCTGGCGAAGACGGGCTACACCACCTTCGACGGCGGTTTCGTCAACACCGCTTCGACGAAGTCCTCGATCACCTACATCGACGGTGACGCGGGCATCCTGCGGTACCGGGGCTACCCGATCGACCAGCTCGCGGAGAAGTCGACGTTCATCGAGGTCAGCTATCTGCTGATCTACGGCGAGTTGCCCAACACCGAGCAGCTCGAGGAATTCACCACCCGCATTCAGCGGCACACCCTGCTGCACGAGGACCTCAAGCGCTTCTTCGACGGCTTCCCCCGCAACGCACACCCCATGCCGGTGCTGTCCTCGGCGGTCAACGCGCTGTCCGCCTACTACCAGGATTCGCTGGACCCGTTGGACAACAAGCAGGTCGAGCTGTCGACCATCCGGCTGCTGGCCAAGCTGCCGACCATCGCCGCCTACGCCTACAAGAAGTCCGAGGGCCAGCCCTTCCTGTACCCGGACAACTCGTTGACGCTGGTGGAGAACTTCCTGCGGATGACGTTCGGCTTCCCGGCCGAGCCCTACGAGGTCGACCCCGAGATCGTCCGCGCGCTGGACATGCTGCTGATTCTGCACGCCGATCACGAACAGAACTGTTCGACCTCGACGGTCCGGCTGGTCGGCTCCTCGCAGGCCAACCTGTTCACCTCGATCTCCGGCGGCATCAACGCGCTGTGGGGGCCGCTGCACGGCGGCGCCAACCAGGCGGTCCTGGAGATGCTCGAGAAGATCCGGGTCGGCGACGACGATGTGAAGACCTTCGTCAAGAAGGTCAAGAACCGCGAGGACGGCGTCAAGCTGATGGGCTTCGGCCATCGGGTCTACAAGAACTACGACCCGCGGGCGCGCATCGTCAAGGAGCAGGCCGACAAGATCCTGGCCAAGCTCGGTGGCGACGACGAGCTGCTGCAGATCGCCAAGGAGCTCGAGGAGATCGCGCTCACCGACGACTTCTTCATCGAACGCAAGCTCTACCCGAACGTGGACTACTACACGGGCGTCATCTACCGGGCGATGGGCTTCCCCACCCGGATGTTCACCGTGTTGTTCGCGCTGGGTCGGCTGCCGGGCTGGATTGCGCACTGGCGCGAAATGCACGGCGAGCCCAACAAGATCGGCCGGCCTCGCCAGATCTACACCGGCTACACCGAGCGCGATTACGCCGACCTCAGCACCCGCTGAGATTGGGCACGCGCTAACGCCTTTCAGCCAACGGTCCGACGTCGGCGTCGGCTCGCCGCGGAGGCACGCTCGCGGAGTAGGGTCACTGCAATGACGACAAAACCCGAGATCGATTTTCCGGAGGGACCCGCGCCGACCGAGTTGGTCAGCGAGGACCTGGTGGTCGGCGACGGCCCAGAGGCGGTTCCCGGCGGCACCGTCGAGGTGCACTATGTCGGCGTCGAATTCGACACCGGCGAGGAATTCGACAGCTCCTGGGACCGCGGGCAGAGCATCGAATTTCCGTTGCGGGGCCTCATCCAGGGTTGGCAGGACGGCATTCCCGGCATGAAGGTGGGTGGGCGGCGCAAGTTGACCATCCCGCCCGCCCAGGCGTACGGACCGGCCGGCGGCGGGCACCGGTTGTCGGGCAAGACCCTGATCTTCGTGATCGATTTGCTGGGCGTGCGCTGACGCGCGGTCTCGGTCAAGAGCGCGGCGCGGTTGCCGGCCACCTGACTTGCCCTGAATTCGCCTCGTCGTAGGTAGGCCCTGTCCTAGGCTGCAGACTCGCTCGGATGAGCGGGCCTGACAGTGCGAGGATGGAGGTCCCATGTCGGATCCCGACGAGACCCGAACGATCACCGGGTGGGAATCCGCGTCGCGCTTATACCGGCGGCCACCGGGTCTGGGCTGGCTGTTCGCGTTGCTGGTGGTCCCGTTGTTGCTGGGGTTGCTCGGCTGGGGGACCCGCGACAAGTCCGACCCCGATGCGTCGTTCTCCGGTGTCGAGCCGTCGCTGTCGGCCCCCGCGGTGGACGGGCCGGCGGATGCGCCCGGCGCCGGGCTGCCCGGCCTTCCCGCCGCCCTGTCAATCACGCGCAACAGCAACGACATAACGCTGTCCGGCGACCTTCCGAACGCGGCCGCGCGCACCGGGCTGCTGGACCTGCTGGAGTCGATCCACGGCCCGGACGTGAATCTGGTCGACAACCTGCACATCGCCGCGGGGGCGTCCGGGCCGGACCTGACCGGCCTGCAGGGGGTGTTCGCCGCGGCGGTCGACATTCCGGATTTCGGCTGGACGCGCAACGGTGACGCCGTCACACTGACCGGAACCGCCCCCGACGAACAGGTCCGGGACCAGGTCGAAGCGGCCGCTCGAAGCGCGTGGCCGAATGCCAACCTCACCAATCGGATCCGGGTCCCGGGGTCGGCCGCGCCGACACCGGGCGGCGCGTGCGCCGGGCTGCAGGCCGATATCACTGCGCTGCTGAACCAGCCCGTCACCTTCGAAACCGACGGGGCGACACTGACATCGGACAGCAGGCAGATGCTGAGCCGGGTGGCGGAGGAGATCACCGCCTGTCCCGAGGCGCGGATCTCGGTGGACGGCTACACCGACAGCAGCGGCAGCGACGCGATCAACGTCCCGCTGAGCGCCAACCGGGCCAGGGCCGTCGCGGAATTTCTCATCTCCCAAGGAGTTTCGTCTGACCTCGTCACCTGGAACGGGCACGGGTCGGACAATCCGATCGCCGGCAATGACACGCCGGAGGGCAAGGCCCAGAATCGCCGCGTCGAGATCACCGTCAGCTGAGGAGGATTCGCAATGGATTTCGTCATCCAGTGGTTGTGGTGCCTGGTGGCCTTCCTGGCCGGCTCGGGGGTGGCCTGGGTGATCGCCGTGGTGGTGGTCCAGCGCACCAGCGAGGCGGAGGCCTTCGCCGACCTGCCCGGTTCGCGGGAGATCGGGGCGTCGCGATGAACGACGTCAACGGGTGGCTGCTGGCGCTGGCCTTCGCGCTCGGGTTGCTGCTCACCTTCGCATTCATGCTGCGGCGGGTCACCCGAGAGGTCCCGGTGTACGGCCCGCTGGGGCGGGGGCCGAACGTGGACGCGGCTGCGGTGCAGACCCGATCCCGCGCGGGCACCGGGGATTTCGAGATCGCCGACCCGGAACCCTTCGGGACCGGGTCGGTCCGGCTGGCCGCGCCCAGCGGTATCGGCCCGCCGGGGTTCACCATCAAGGGCAACGAGGACTCGATGCTCTATCACACCACCGACAGCCCGTCCTACGAGGCGACCGTCGCCGAGGTGTGGTTCACGACTCCCGCCGACGCCGAGCGGGCCGGGTTCGCGCGCTGGGACGCCAAAAGGCCGGACGACACGAACCAGTAGAGCAGCAGGCGTTGCGGCTACTGCGTGCGCAGCACGAAGCCCACGCCGCGCACGGTGTGCAGCAGGCGCGGGGCGCCCCCGGCCTCGAGCTTGCGCCGCAGATAGCCGATGAACACGTCGACCACGTTGGTGTCGGCGGCGAAGTCGTAACCCCACACCAGCTCGAGCAGTTGGGCCCGGGACAGCACCGCGGTCTTGTGCTCGGCGAGCACCGCCAACAGGTCGAACTCGCGTTTGGTCAGGTCGACGTCGACACCGTTGACCCGCGCCCGCCGGCCGGGGATGTCCACCTCGAGCGGGCCCACCTGGATGGTCTCCGAGGAGAACGTCGCGGTGGCGCCGCGGCGGCGCAGCAGGGCCTTCACCCGGGCGACCAGCTCGGCCAGCACGAAGGGCTTGACCAGATAGTCGTCGGCGCCGGCCTCCAGGCCCGCCACCCGGTCGTCGACCGAACTGCGCGCCGAGAGCACACACACCGGCACGTCGTTGTCCATCGCGCGCAGGGCCGTCACCACGCTGACCCCGTCGAGCACCGGCATGTTGATGTCGAGCACGATCGCATCCGGCCGGGTCTCGGTGGCGCTGCGCAAGGCTTCGGCCCCGTCGACGGCGGTGGATACCTCGAATCCGGACAGCCGCAGCCCGCGCTCGAGCGAGGCCAGCACGTCGGCATCGTCGTCGACCACCAAGACCCGAGGGGAACCCGCAGCACTGTCCATGGGCTCAATTTTGCCTGATCGCTGCCCGCGAACGGCGCAGGCGCTTGACCTCAACGCTTGTTCGGGTTCTACGTTGGGCCCCATGCGCATCCTGCGGGCGGCCCCGACCTCGCAAAACGGTGCGGACGCCGCTGGTCACCAGGCGCGGGACCGGTGCTGTCGCCGTGTCGTGGGAGCATCGGAATTGGAGGTCAGGTGGCGACGTTGATGTCGCGTGGTCGGGTATCGGTAGGGACACACCCGCACAAAGGAGCGACGAGGGAGTTGATTGCACCGCCGCCGCAGCGCATCCGGGGTAGTTCGGATCTGATCCGGCTGCTGCCGTATCTGCTGCCGTACCGCGCGCGCTGGATCACCATGGTGCTCGTCGCGTTGGCCAGCCTCGCCGCGACCATCGCGATCCCGCTGATGACCAAGGCCGTCATCGACGGTCCCGTCCGCAACCAGGACCAGCGTGGCCTGTGGATCCTCGGCACCGCGGCTCTGGCGATCGGCGTCACCGAGGCGGTGCTGTGGTTCATCCGCCGTTGGCTGACCGCCCGCGCGACGATGGGGGTCGAGGCCGACATCCGCAAGGACCTCTACGCGCGGCTGCAGATCCTGCCGATGTCGTTCCACGGCCGCTGGCAGTCCGGTCAGTTGCTGTCGCGGGTGATGAACGACCTGGCCACCATCCGCCGATTCTTGTCCTTCGGCCTGGTCTTCATGCTGCTCAACGGCCTGCAGATCACCGTCGTGACGGCGATCCTGCTGAGCATGTACTGGCCGCTCGGGGTCGTCGTCCTGGTGTCGGTGGTGCCCATCGCGGCCACGGTGCTGCACTTCGAGCGGCAGTTCACCCGGCTGTCCCGACAAGCCCAGGACCAGTCCGGGGTGGTCGCCACCCACGTCGAGGAAGCGGCGCTGGGGGCGCGGCTGGTCAAGGCCTTCGGGCGCGAGGACTACGTCTACGACCGGTTCGACCGGGAGGCCGCCCACCTCTACGACATCCAGGTGCGCAAGGTCGGCGTCTCGGCGCGGTTCTGGACGCTACTGGAGGTCATCCCGAACCTGACGCTGATCGTGGTGCTCGCGTTTGGCGCCTACGCGGCCGGCCACGGCCTGGTGACCATGGGAACGCTGGTCGCGTTCATCACCATGATGTTGTCGCTGGTGTGGCCGATCGCCTCGTTGGGCTTCCTGCTGTCGATGACGCAGGAGTCGATGACGGCCGCGAACCGGATCGCGGAGATCTTCGACGCCCCGCGCGAGATCGACGACGGTCCGGTGACCCGGGGTGTCCGCGGCGGCCGGCTGGAACTGATCGACGTCGGTTTCCGGTTCCCCGAGGACGACGACCGGGAATCCCCCTGGGCGCTGCGGCACGTCAACCTGACCGTCGAGCCCGGGCAGACCGTCGCGTTGGTCGGGGCCACGGGCTCGGGCAAGTCGGTGTTGGTGGCGCTGCTGTCCCGGCTCTACGACGTCAGCGAGGGCCGGATCCTGCTCGACGGCATCGACATTCGCGAGCTGAGCCTGCCCGCGCTGCGCAGTGCGGTCGCGACGGCGTTCGAGGATCCCACGCTGTTTTCCATGTCGGTGGCCGAGAACCTGCGACTGGGCCGCGGCCCCGACAACCCCGCGACCGACGAGGAACTTGCCCGCGCCATCGACATCGCGGCCGCCGACTTCGTCTACGAGTTGCCGTTCGGGCTGGACACCCGGATCGGTGAGCAGGGCATGAGCCTGTCCGGCGGCCAGCGCCAACGGCTTTCGCTGGCCCGCGCCATCTTGGCGGACCCGAGCGTGCTGGTGCTCGACGACACCCTGTCGGCGCTGGACGTGCACACCGAGGCCGGGGTCACCGAGGCGCTGCGGCGGGTGCTGGGTTCGGTCACCGGAATCGTTGTCGCGCATCGGGCCTCGACGGTGTTGTTGGCCGACAAGGTGGCCCTGCTCGAGGTGGTGGACGGCGTCGGCACCATCACCCATACCGGCACGCATTCGGAACTGCTGGCCACGGTGCCGCAGTACCGCGACCTGCTCGCCGCCGAAGACGAGCTGAACGACGATCTCGAATACGCCACCACCTGGGAAGCCGACGCCCAGTGGGACCGGCTGAGCCACCGCCTGCTCGAGCAGGCCGACGGGCGGCAGGAGGTGAACGATGCGGGAGACGGTTTGGCGCGGCCGGCTCGACGAGAAGTCTGACGACGACTCGCCGATCGACGAGAAGCTGCCGCGGCGGCGCGAGGCGCGGGAACTGCTGTTCTCGCTGCTGCGTCCGTTCCGGGTCACGGTCGCGGTGCTCGCGGTCATCGTGGTGGTGGAGAATGCGGCGCGGCTGTCGGTGCCGCTGCTCGTTCAGCGCGGCATCGACCACGGCATCCCACCCATCGCCGAGGGCGGCTCGGCCCGCGAACTGGCGCTGGTGGTCGCGGCGCTGTGCGCGGTGGTCACCGTGCAGGCCGTGGGCCGGATGGTGTTCCTGCTGCGCTCCGGGCAGGTAGGGCAGAAGGTGCTGCTGGAACTGCGCCGCCGGGTGTTCCGCCATTTCGGTCGCCTTGATGTGGCCTTCCACGACCGCTACACCTCCGGGCGGGTGGTCAGCCGGTCCACCAACGACATCGACGCCATCCAGGAGTTGTTGCAGAACGGGTTCGACAGCCTGGTCACCGCGGTGCTGACGCTGTTCGGCACCGCCGTGCTGCTGATCGTGCTCGACTGGCGGCTGGGCCTGATGTGCCTGGTGGCCTTTCCCATCCTGGTGTTGCTGGCGGCGTGGTTCCGCACCGAGTCCGCCAAGACCTACCGCGAGGTGCGGGACAGCGCCGCGCTGGTGATCGTGCAGTTCGTCGAGACCATGACCGGCATCAAGGCGGTGCAGGCCTACCGGCGCGAGGAGCGCAACCAGGAGATCTTCGACGGTGTCGCCGACCGTTACCGGGACATCAACGAGAAGACCTTCAAGCTGGTCGCGGTCTTCATGCCCGGGGTGAAGCTGGTCGGCAACATCACCACCGGCGTGGTGCTGCTCTACGGCGGCTACCGGGTGCTGCAGGGCGACATGACGATTGGCACCCTGACCGCGTTCCTGCTCTATCTGCGGATGTTCTTCGAGCCCATGCAGGAGATCACCCAGTTCTTCAACACCTTCCAGTCCGCGTCGTCGGCCCTGGAGAAGCTGGCCGGGGTGCTGGCCCGCCCGCCGGCCATCGCCGACCCGCCGCGGCCGGTGGCGCTGCCGCGGGCGCGCGGTGAGGTCACCTTCGACGGCGTCGAGTTCGAGTACGTCCCCGGCCGGCCGGTGTTGCCCGGACTCGAGTTGAGCGTTCCCTCGGGGCAGACGGTCGCGTTGGTGGGGACCACCGGCGCGGGCAAGACCACCATCGCCAAGCTGATCGCGCGGTTCTACGACCCCACCGCCGGGGCGGTCCGGCTCGATGGGGTCGACCTGCGGGACCTCGCGCAGGACGAACTGCGCCGCCACGTCGTGATGGTCACGCAGGAGAACTTCATGTTCTCCGGCACCGTGGCCGACAACATCCGGTTCGGCCGGCCCGGCGCCTCCGACCCCGAGGTGGTCGCGGCCGCGGAGGCCGTCGGCGCCGACCGGTTCATCGCGACGTTGCCCGACGGCTACGAGACCGACGTGGCCAAGCGGGGCGGCCGCCTGTCGGCCGGGCAGCGGCAGCTGATCGCCTTCGCCCGAGCGTTTCTCGCCGACCCCGCGGTGCTCATCCTCGACGAGGCGACGTCCTCATTGGACATCCCGAGCGAGCGCATGGTGCAGCGCGCGCTGCGCACCGTGCTGGCCGACCGCACCGCGTTGGTGATCGCACACCGGCTGTCCACGGTGGAGGTGGCCGACAGGGTGCTGGTTCTCGAGCACGGGCGGGTCGTCGAGGACGGCGCGCCCGTGGAACTCATCGCCGGGGACGGCCACTACGCGGCGTTGCACGACGCCTGGTTGCGGTCGTTGGTGTGAGTCCTCAGGGCAGGCCCATCCGGCGGTAGCGGTCGAGGCGGGCCGTCAGTCGCGCGGCGTCCACCTGTCCGGTCAGGCCGGCCACCTCGACGGCGATCGCCCGGCCGAGCCGTTTGGAGAACTCGATCGGTTCGTCGGCGGCGTCGGGTTCTTCGGGCACGATGACGTCGACGATCCCGTTGCGCTTCAGATCGGCCGATCGCACGCCCTGGGCCGCGGCGAGCTCGGGTGCGTGGTCGGTGTCGCGGAAGACGATCGCGCTGGCTCCTTCCGGGGGCAGCGGCGCCAGCCACCCGTGCAGCGCGGCCAGCACCCGGTCGGCGGGCACCATGGCCAGTGCGGGACCGCCGCTGCCCTGGCCCATCAGCACCGACACCGTCGGCACCGGCAGGGTGACCAAATCCGAGAGGCAGCGGGCGATCTCGGCGGCCAGCCCGCCCTGCTCGGCCTCCTGTGACAAGGCCGGTCCGGCGGTATCGATCACGAGCACCAGCGGCAGTTGCAGGCCGGCGGCCAGCGCCATGCCGCGCCGGGCCTCCCGCAGCGCCGCCGGCCCGACCAGACCTCCGACCAGCCGCTGCTGGCCGAGCACCACGACGGGTTGGCCGCCGAAGCGGGCCAGCGCGAGCAGCGTGGTGGCGGCCTCCCCGGCGCCGGTGCCCGACAGCAGGACCCGCGCGTCCGCGCCGTGCTTGAGCAGGTGCCCGACGCCGGGGCGGTCCGGGCGGCGGGAGGCCTCCACGGATTTCCAGGCTTCGACGTCGGGGATGGCCGTTTCCGGCAGCGGCTCCGGAGCGGGTCCGGGCGGGTCGGCGACGACCTTCAGCGCCCAGTCCAGGGTCTGACGGAGCGCTTCGAGCGGGACGACGCCGTCGATGACGCCGTGGTGGCGCAGGTTCTCGGCGGTCTGCACGCCCGGCGGAAACGGCGCGCCGTAGAGCTGTTCGTAGACCCGCGGGCCCAGGAAGCCGACCAGCGCGTCGGGTTCGGCGACCGTGATATGCCCCAACGAACCCCAGGACGCGAAGACCCCGCCGGTGGTGGGGTGGCGCAGGTACACCAGGTAGGGCAGGTGGGCCTGCTTGTGCAGGGTGACCGCCGCGGCGATCTTGACCATCTGCAGGAAGGCGACGGTGCCCTCCTGCATACGGGTGCCGCCCGAGCTCGGTGACGCCAGCAGCGGCAGCCGGAGGTCGGTGGCCCGCTCGATGGCGGCCGTGATGCGTTCGGCCGCGGCCACACCGATCGAACCGGCCAGGAAGTCGAATTCGCAGGCCACCACGGCCACTCGGCGCCCGGCCACCGTGCCCTCGCCGGTGAGCACCGACTCGTCCAGGCCGGTGGCCTCCCGCGCGGCCGCCAGCTCGTCGCGGTACTGATCGGACATCGCGATCTCGATCGGCGGCGCGTCCCAGCTGATGAACGATCCCGGATCCAACACTGCGTCGCGCAGTTGCAAGGCACTGATGCGGCTCACGCGGTCAGGTTAGCCGGGGCGGTGTGCGGTGCAACGGTCTGCCGATCAACCGCGACCGCCGACTGAGCGTGTGCTCGCCGGGGGCGAGGGGCTGCTTGTCATCGTTGGGTGACGGGTTGCGATTGAGGGGGGTCTGGGACCGGCGGGCTGTCTTGGTCCCCTCTCGATTGCGGGACGTCATCGTTGGGTGACGGTTATGCACAGGCCGACTGGAGTGGGGGCCGGCGGGCGGTTCGGGCTGTGGATGGTTGTCATCTGTGGGTGACGAGTTGCAATCGAGTGGGGATGTGGACAGCGGCCTGTCTCCGTCCCCTGTCGATTGGATTACGTCATCGTCGGGTGACGGTCATCCAGAGGGTGATCGGTGTGGGGGCCGGGCCAGCGGTTATCCACACGGCGACTGGCGACGGGGGCCGCGGGCGGTTCACGCTGTGCAGTGGTGTCACCGATGGTGACGAGCTACAGCGGAGGGACCCGGTGGAGAGCAGCGAGCCGTGGTGGAAGAACCACCCCGAAATCGAGGCTTTGAAAGAGCAGGTGTTGGCGGAGCTCCGGGAACCCATCGACGAGAGCAGACGCCGCGACCCCGATGAGCCCGATCACGTGCTCGACGAGGTCTTCACCGGCAACCGGGTGCGGGCTTTGGTCGCCGCGCGCGAAGGGCTCGCGAAAGCCCGGGCCGACTACGACGACGCCGTGATCCATGCCCGCCGCGCCGGGCTGTCCTGGGGCGAGATCGCGACGGTGCTGGGCGTTGCCCGGCAACCGCTGCACCGCCGCTTCCGGGGCCGCAAGTAGCCTGCCGGGACCGCGGTTAGGGTGGGCGCATGATCGGAATCACCCGAGACGGCAATGTCATGACCCTCGAGATGCAGCGCGCGGAACGGCGCAATGCACTCAACTGTGAACTCGTCGACGCACTTCGGGAGGCCGTCGAGCACGCCGCGGAGCAGGACATCCGCGCCATCGTGTTGACCGGCGCGGGCTCGGTGTTCAGCTCCGGCGCCGACCTCACCGATGCCGCCGGGATGGCGGAGAAGCTTCCGGACAAGGCGCTGGCGCTGAACCTGGCCATCGACAAGGCCCCGGTCCCGGTCATCGGCGCCATCAACGGCCCCACCATCGGCGCCGGGGTGATCCTGTCGCTGATCTGCGACCTGCGCGTGGTGGCGCCGGAGGCCTACTTCCAATTCCCGATCGCCAAGTACGGGCTGGCCATCGACAACTGGAGCATCCGCCGGCTGACCTCGCTGGTGGGCGCCGGCCGTGCTCGCGGGATGCTGCTGGCCGCCGAGAAGCTCACCGCCGAGACCGCGCTGCAAACCGGGCTGGCGAACCGGATCGGCACCCTGGCCGACGCGCAGGCATGGGCCGCCGAGATCGCCGGCTACGCGCCGCTGTCGCTGCAGCACTCCAAGCGGGTACTCAACGACGACGGCGCCTACGAGCAGCCGTGGCCCGAGCACAAGGAACTGTTCGACCGGGCGTGGGCCAGCAAGGACGTCATCGAGGCCCAGGTGGCCCGCATCGAGAAGCGTCCACCGAACTTCATCGGGGCGTAATGCTCCGCTCGGCGATCAGGCTGGTCGGGGGCACCGCCGCGCTGGCGACGGGCGGCTGGGTGCTGCGCGCGCTGCAAGGGGCGCCGTCGGCGCTGGGCGCCGGTGCCGACGCCATCGCCAAGGTCGCCGACGGCTCCCCGAACTATCACGACGGCGTCTTCCACAACCTGGAACCCGCGTCGATGATCAGCCTCACCCGCCAGGATCAATGGCGCCTGCTGCACGACATGTTCGACGGCGCCAACAAGGGCCCCGACGGGCCCATCCCGGTGATGGTTCCCGACGCCGGGATCGCGGCCGCGGAGTTGGCGGTGACCTGGTACGGGCACTCGTCGGCGGTCATCGAGGTCGACGGCTACCGCATCCTGGCCGATCCGGTGTGGAGCCAGCGGTGCTCCCCGTCGCGCAGCGTGGGGCCGCAGCGCCTGCACCCGGTGCCGGCGCCGTTGGCGGCGCTGCCCGCCATCGACGCGGTCATCATCAGCCACGACCACTACGACCACCTCGACATCGACACCATCAAAAGCCTTGTGCACAGCCAGAATTCGAAGTTCTACGTGCCGCTGGGGATCGGCGCGCATCTGCGTGAGTGGCGGGTCCCGGAGGACCGCATCGTCGAGTTGGACTGGAACCAAGCCGGCCAACTCGGCGAATTGCGGATCGTGTGCACACCGGCGCGGCACTTCTCCGGACGGTTCCTCACCCGCAACACCACGCTGTGGTCGTCCTGGGCGATCATCGGCCCCCGCCACCGCGCGTTCTTCGGCGGCGACACCGGCTACACCACCTCCTTCGCCGACATCGGCGACGACCACGGCCCGTTCGACCTCACGCTGATGCCGGTGGGCGCCTATCACCCGGGCTGGCCGGACATCCACATGAACCCCGAGGAGGCGGTGCGGGCGCACCGCGACGTCACCGACGCGGGCAAGGGGCTGTTCGTCCCCATTCACTGGGCCACCTTCCGGTTGGCGCCCCACCCGTGGGCGGAACCGATCGAACGGATGCTCGCCGCGGCCACCGCGTCGGCGGTTCCGGCCGCCGTGCCCCGGCCCGGTCAGCGGGTGGAGTCGGCGCCGACCGACCCGCAGAACGACCCCTGGTGGCGTTTGTAGCCCGCTTGAGCGCCCCCGACCCGCTACGGTTTAGGCGTGAAACGCGCGGCGGTGCTGGGTGTGCTGATGACGCTGGTCGTGGCGGGATGTCAGGCGCCCGAGCGGCCCTCGGCGCCTGCCAGCGACCTGCCGCCGCCGTTGGTGCCCGCCATGGAACTGCCCGCGGCCGCCGTCGACAACGCGGTGGCCAAACTGACCGGGATCGCCGAGGAGTTGATGGACTCCTCGGGCATCCCGGGCATGGCCGTCGCGGTGGTGCACGGCGGGAAAACGATCTACGCCAAGGGTTTCGGCGTCAAGGACATGCGCCGGGACGACACCCTGGACAACCGCGTCGACCGGGACACCGTGTTCCAGGTGGCCTCGGTGTCGAAATCGTTGTCGGCCTCGGTGGTCGCCCGGCAGGTGGGGGCGGGTGTCATCGACTGGGACACCCCGCTGGTGTCCAAGCTGCCCGGCTTCGCGCTGTCGGACCCCGCCGTCACCGCCAAGGTCACCGTCGGCGACATGTTCGCCCACCGGTCCGGGCTGCCCGACCACGCCGGGGACCTGCTCGAGGACCTCGGCCATGACCGCCGCTACATCCTGACCAAGCTGCGCGAGCTTCCGCTCGAGGCGTTCCGAACCTCCTACGCCTACACCAACTTCGGGCTGACCGCCGCCGCCGAGGCGGTGGCCGTCGCGTCCGGGAAGCCCTGGGATCAGCTGGCCGCCGACGTGCTCTACGAGCCGCTGGGGATGGCGTCGACCAGCTCGCGGTTCGCCGACTTCGAGGACCGGTCCAACCGAGCCGTCGGACACATCCGCATCGAGGACCGCTACGAGCCGCGCTACCAACGCGACGCCGATCCGCAGGCACCGGCCGGCGGTGTCAGTTCGTCGGTCGCGGACATGGCGCACTGGCTGGCGATGGTCCTGGCCGACGGCAAGCGCGGCGACCAGCAGGTCGTCGACGCGAAAGCGCTGCTGCCCGCGCTCAGCCCCCAGATCGTGGCGAACCCGCCGACCGAACCCGCCATGCACGCAGGCTTTTACGGGTATGGGTTCAACGTCGGAACCACCTCGGGGGCGCGCACACAGCTCAGTCATTCGGGTGGGTTCGAGCTCGGGGCGGCCGCCAATTTCGTGGTGATCCCGTCGGCGGACGTCGGCATCGTCGCACTGACCAACGCCACCCCGTCCGGGGTTCCCGAGACGCTCACCGCCGAGTTCGCCGATCTGGTGCAGTTCGGTGCGGTGCGCGAGGACTGGCGCCGCCTCTACCGGGAGAAGTTCGAGGAGTTCGATGCCCCGGCGGGATCCCTGGTGGGCAAGCCGCCGCCGTCGGCGCCGACACCGGCCCCGCCGCTGCCCGAGCTGACCGGCACGTACGCCAACGACTACTGGGGCCCGGCCACGGTGACCGAACGCGACGGCGCGCTGATCCTGTCGTTGGGGCCCAACGCCGCGCCGTGGCCGCTGAAGCACTGGGACGGCAACGTCTTCACCTTCGGCTTCGTCAGCGAGAACGCGCCGCCTGGCACCATTTCCAAGGCGGTCTTCGACGGTGACACGTTGACGCTCGAATACTTCGATGCCGAGGGTAAGGGGACTTTCACGCGATGACAGAGACCACCGTCGTCGAGCCGCTCACCGGACTCTCCGACGCCGAAGTGGCGCAGCGGGTCGCCGACGGCAAGACCAACGACGTGCCGACCCGGGCGGCGCGCAGCGTCTCCGAAATCGTCCGGTCCAACGTGTTCACCCGGATCAACGCCATCCTCGGGGTGCTGTTCCTGATCGTGCTGACCACCGGCTCGCTGATCAACGGGCTGTTCGGGCTGCTGATCATCGCCAACAGCGGCATCGGGATCATCCAGGAGATCCGGGCCAAGCGGACGCTGGACCAGCTGGCCATCGTCGGGCAGGCCCGGCCGACGGTGCGCCGCCAGTCCGGCACGGCCGAACTGCCGCCCAACGAGGTGGTGCTCGACGACGTCATCGAGGTGGGACCCGGCGATCAGATCGTGGTCGACGGCGAGGTGCTCGAAGAGGCCAACCTCGAGGTCGACGAATCGCTGCTGACCGGCGAGGCCGACCCGATCGCCAAGGACGCCGGCGACACGGTGATGTCCGGCAGCTTCGTGGTCGCCGGCACCGGCGCCTACCGCGCGACGAAGGTCGGCAGGGAGGCGTATGCGGCCCGGCTCGCCGAGGAAGCCAGCAAGTTCACCCTGGTGAAATCCGAACTGCGGACCGGCATCAACAAGATCCTGCGGTTCGTCACCTACCTGCTGTGGCCGGCCGGGCTGCTGACCATCTACACCCAGTTGTTCACCACCGACTCGGGCCTGCGGGAGTCGCTGGCCACCACGTTCCGCAACATCGTGGACAACGACGCCGGCTGGCAGGGCGCGCTGCAGATCATCCGGACCGACCTGTTCACCGCCGACGCGGCCTGGCATGAACCGGTGCTGCGGATGGTGGGCGCGCTGGTGCCGATGGTGCCCGAGGGCCTGGTCCTGATGACCTCGATCGCCTTCGCGGTCGGGGTGATCCGGCTGGGCCGACGGCAGTGCCTGGTCAACGAGTTACCGGCGATCGAGGGTCTGGCCCGCGTCGACGTGGTGTGCGCCGACAAGACCGGCACGCTCACCGAGAACGGGATGCGATTGTCCGACCTCAAGGGCCTCGGCGGGATCGACCGCGGCCGCATCGACGACGCACTGGCGGCGCTGGCCGCCGACGACGCCCGACCCAACGCCAGCATGCAGGCCATCGCCGAGGCGTTCGGGACCCCGCCGGGCTGGCGGGCCACCGCGTCGGCGCCGTTCAAGTCGGCGACCAAGTGGAGCGGCACCTCCTACGGGGAGCACGGCAACTGGGTGATCGGCGCGCCGGACGTCCTGCTCGATCCCGGCTCCGCGGCGGCCGCCGAGGCCGAACGCATTGGCGCCCAGGGCCTTCGGGTGCTGTTGCTGGGATCGTCGGACCGCCCGGTCGACGCCCCCGACGCCCCGGGCCAGGTGACACCCGCTGCGTTGGTGGTGCTGGAGCAGAAGGTCCGCCCGGACGCCCGGGACACCCTGGATTACTTTGCCGACCAGAAGGTTTCGGTCAAGGTGATCTCCGGCGACAACGCCGTGTCGGTGGGCGCGGTGGCCGGTTCGTTGGGCCTGCACGGGGCCACCCTGGATGCGCGCCAACTGCCGGAGGAACAAGGCGCGCTGGCCGACGCGCTGCAGAGCCACACCACCTTCGGGCGGGTGCGCCCGGACCAGAAGCGCACCATGGTGCACGCCCTGCAGTCGCGCGGGCACACCGTGGCCATGACCGGCGACGGCGTCAACGACGTGCTCGCCCTCAAGGACGCCGACATCGGGGTGGCGATGGGGTCGGGCAGCTCGGCGACCCGGGCCGTCGCGCAGATCGTGTTGCTGGACAACAAGTTCGCCACCCTGCCCTACGTGGTGGGGGAGGGCCGCCGGGTCATCGGGAACATCGAGCGGGTCTCGAACCTGTTCCTCACCAAGACGGTGTACTCGGTGTTCCTGGCGCTGCTGGTCGGCCTGGTCGGGCTGGGGTCGCAGTTCTTCGACTACGACCCGCTGTTGTATCCGTTCCAGCCGATCCACGTCACCATCGCGGCCTGGTTCACCATCGGCATCCCGGCGTTCATCCTGTCGCTGGCTCCGAACAACGAACGCGCGCACACCGGGTTCGTGCGCCGGGTGATGCTGGCGGCGCTGCCGTCGGGCATGACGGTGGGCATCGCGACCTTCGTCTCGTACCTGATCGCCTACCAGGGCAACGACGTGTCGCGGGAGGTCCAGGACCAGGCGTCGACGGCGGCGCTGATCACGTTGCTGATCGCGGGCTGGTGGGTGCTGGCGACCGTGGCCCGCCCGTACGAATGGTGGCGGGTGTTGCTGGTGGCGGTCTCCGGGTTGGCCTACGTCGTGATTTTTTCCATCCCGCTGGCCCGGGAACTGTTCATGCTGGACCCGTCCAATCTGGCGATGACCAGCACCGCGGTGGTCATCGGCCTGCTGGCCGCGGGCGTGATCGAGGCGCTGTGGTGGCTGCAAGGCCGGATCCTGGGTGAGCCGAGGCGGTTGTGGAAGGTCGAGGACTAGCGTTCACTGGGAAATCGGACTGCCCGTCGTAACCGGAAGTGAGGCGCAGCACCATGTCGTTCCTCGACAAGGCCAAGGATTTGCTGGGAAAGAACGCCGACAAGGTCGGTGATGCGATCGACAAGGCCGGCGACTTCGTCGACAACAAGACCGGCGGCAAATACGCCCAGCATGTCGACAAGGCGCAGGACGCGGCCAAGGATGCCGTGGGCAAGCTCGGTGAGCAGGGCACCGATCCCGCGAACAAGGACACTCCGCCCGCCTGACAGAATTGCCCCCGTGGCGAAGCTATCTGTCTCTGTGGACGTGCCGCTCCCACCGGAGCAGGCCTGGGAGTGCGCGGCCGACCTGTCCCGTTACAAGGAGTGGCTGACCATCCATCGGGTGTGGCGCAGCCCGCTGCCCGACACCCTGGAGAAGGGCACCACCCTGGACTCGATTGTCGAGGTCAAGGGCATGGCCAACCGGGTGAAGTGGACCATCGTGCACTACAAGCCCCCGCAGGCGATGACGCTCAACGGCGACGGTCGCGGCGGGGTCAAGATCAAGCTGATGGCCAAGATCACGCCCAAGGGCGACGGCTCGGTGGTCACCTTCGACACCCACCTCGGCGGGCCGGCCCTGTTCGGGCCGATCGGGATGGTGGTCGCGGGCGCGCTCAAGGGCGACATCCGCGAGTCGCTGAACAAGTTCGTCACGGTCTTCGCCGGCTGAGCCGCCCGGCTCAGGGCAGCGGCACCGACCACACCAGGCGAGCCCCGCCGTCGGGGTCCCCGCCGAGGTCCAGCGCGCCGCCGCAGTCGCGGGCCCGCGTCGCCAGGTTGGCCAGGCCGCTGCGGGTGGATAGTTCGGCAAACCCGCGGCCGTTGTCGGCGACCGTGATCGTGAGGTTGTCGGCGACCTCGACGGTCACGGTGACCGCCGAGGCCCCGGCGTGGCGCACCGTGTTGCTGACGGCCTCCCGGACCACCGCCTCGGCGTGGTCGGCCAGGCCGGCGTCGACCACCGACAGCGGGCCGCTGACGTGCAGGGTCGCGCGGACCGGGGAGTCGGCGGTCATCTGGGTCACCGCTTGCTCCAGGCGCTGCCGCAGCCGGGTCACGCTGCCGCCGTGCAGGTCGAAGATCGCGGTCCGGATCTCCTGCACCACCTCTTGCAGATCGTCGAGCGCACCGGAGATCCGCGCCGAGGCGCCGTCGGCGTCGGCGGTCTGGGCCCCCTGCAACGACAGCCCGACCGCGAACAGCCGTTGGATGACGTGGTCGTGCAGATCGCGGGCAATCCGATCGCGGTCGGAAAGCACATCGAGTTCGCGCATCCGACGCTGCGCGGTGGCCGACTGCAGCGCCTGACCGCACTGGTCGGCGAACGCTGCCATCATGTCGAGTTGCTCGTCGGTGCAGGCCGCGGGGTCCTCGGCCACGCACAGCAGCACCCCCGAGACGGTGGCCGGCTCGCGCATCGGCAGGACCAGCGCATTGGTGCCGCCCGGGTGCTCTTCGAACTCGTCGAAATCGTTGCAGCGCAACGGAGTTCGCTCCCGTAACGCGCGCCCGACAGCGCTGCCGGTGACCGGTACGGCACGCCCCAGCAGGTCGCCGCGGGTGCAGGCCGCGACGGTGAGGACGTCGTCGTCGCCGGGGATCAGCAACGCGCTGTACGCGGCGCCGGTGAGCCGCGTCGCCGCGTCGACAATCTGGCCGTGCACGACGGCGGGGTCCTGGCCGGCCAGCAGATCGGTGCTGATGTCGCGGGTCGCCTCGATCCATTGCTGCCGGGTCTGGGCCGCCTGGTACAGGCGCGCGTTCTCGATCGCGATGCCCGCCGCGGCGGCGAGCGCCTGCACCAGCACCTCGTCGTCCTGGCTGAACTGGTGACCGCCCCGCTTCTCGGTCAGGTACAGGTTGCCGAACACCTGGTCGCGGGTGCGGATCGGCACGCCGAGGAAGCTGCGCATCGGCGGGTGGTGCGGCGGGAAGCCGACCGAGGCCGGATGCTGGGAAAGGTCCTCGATGCGAACGGGTTTGGTGGTGTGGAACAGCAGGCCCAGCACGCCCTGGCCGGACGGCAATGGGCCGATCAGTGCCCGGGTGGCGTCGTCGATGCCCTCGTGCAGGAACCGCTCGAGGCGGTGATGGGACTCGGTGCTGGCCACCCCGAGGGCGCCGTAGCGGGCGTCGACCAGGCGCATCGCGGTGTCCACGATGGTCTGCAGGGTCTGTTCGAGGTCCAGGTCGGAGGTGACCGCCAGCAGCGCGTCGACCAGGCCGTCGCGGGCCCGGATCTCGGCGCTACTCACGGCTCTGCCGCAACTCGGCGGCCAGCAGCGCGGCCTGGGTGCGCCGGTGCATACCCAGCTTGGCCAGCAGGCGCGAGACGTAGTTCTTGACGGTCTTCTCGGCCAGGAACATCCGTTCGCCGATCTCCCGATTGGTCAGGCCCTCACCGAGCAGGTCCAGCAGGGTCCGCTCGGTCTGCGTCAGATCGCGCAGCCGCGGGTCCTCGGGTTCGGCACCGCGGGTGTCCTCGCGCAGCTTGGACATCAGCGCGGCGGCCGCACGGTTGTCCAGCAACGACTTTCCGGCGCCCACCTCCTTGATGGCCTTGGCCAGTTCCATCCCGCGGATGTCCTTGACCACGTAGCCGCTGGCGCCGGCCAGGATGGCGTCGAGCATCGACTGCTCGTCGGTGTAGGAGGTCAGGATGAGGCAGCGCAGCTGATCGTGGGCGGCCAGCAGGTCGCGGCACAGGTCGATGCCGTTGCCGTCGGGCAGGCGCACGTCCAGCACCGCCACGTCGGGGTTGGCCGCCGGGATCCGCGCCTTGGCCTCCGCCACCGACCCGGCCTCGCCGACGACGGTCAGGTCGGCGTCGCCGCTGAGCAGGTCGGCCAGCCCGCGCCGGACAACTTCGTGGTCGTCGACCAGGAAAACCGAGATCACCCGGCAAGGTTAACGCCTAGGCTGGGCCCGTGATGCCGGTGCTGGAGACGAAGATCGCGGGAGCCTGAGCCTGATGTCGGGTCGAACGGACGAAAAGTACATCTGTGGCGTCGATTTCGCGAAGATCGATGCGCTCGACATGCACACCCATGTCGAGATCGACTGCCACGGACATCGGGCCTACGACGACGAACTCGTGGCGGCCACCCGGGCCTACTTCAAGATGGGCGATGCCGCGAGCGCCACCGTCGACGACCTCGCCGAGATCTGCCGCCGCAACAACGCCGCGGCGGTGGTGTTCACCATCGACGCGGAGACCGCGATGGGGCACCGGAGCAACTCGGTGGAGGACCTGATCGCCGGCACGGTTCGCCACAACGACGTGCTGATCCCGTTCGGCACCGTCGACCCGTGGAAGGACGACGCCGTGACACGGGTGCGGGAACTGGTGGACCGCTACGGGGTTCGGGGTTTCAAGTTCCATCCCAGCATGCAGGCATTCGAACCGAACGACCGCCGGTTCTACCCGATCTACGAGGAGATTTCGGCGGCCGGGGTGCCGGCGCTGTTCCACACCGGCCAGACCGGCATGGGGTCGGGCCTGCCCGGTGGGCACGGCATCAAGATGCGCTATTCCGACCCGACGCTGCTCGACGACGTTGCGGCGGACTTTCCGGCTTTGACCGTGGTGATGGCCCATCCCGCCGTGCCGTGGGTGGACGCGCAGATCGCGATCGCCGCCCACAAGGCCAATGTCTACATCGACCTGTCCGGGTACAGCCCCAAGTACTTTCCACCGCAGTTGGTCTCGGCGATGGCCCGCCAACTGCGCACCAAGGTGCTCTTCGGCACCGACCACCCCTACATCGGCATCGAGCGCTGGCGCCGCGATTTCGCCGCGTTGGACCTGCCCGCCGAGGTCGCGGCGCTGGTGTATCGGGACAACGCGCTGCGGGTGCTGGGAGTGACGTAGCCGGCGCGATGAGTTTCGCGCGCCGCCGCGGTCTACATCGCGACGACCATCACCCTGAGGAGACCCGACATGCCAACCATCACTGCGACCGCGCTGGGCGCCCCCTGCTGGATCGACCTGGCCAGCTCCGACCTGGACCGGGCCAAGGATTTCTACGGCGGAATCTTCGGCTGGACCTTCGAAAGCGCGGGTGCCGAATACGGCGGCTACACCACCGCCCGCAAGGACGGGCGCAAGGTGGCGGGCCTGATGGCCAACGACCCGCAGTGGCAGATGCCCGACGCATGGAGCACCTACCTGCACACCGCCGACATCGACGCCACCCTGGCCAAGGCCGTCGCCGCGGGGGGTTTCTCCTGTGGGGGCGCGATGGACATCCCCGAGCAGGGGCGGATGGCGATGCTGACCGATCCCGACGAGGCCATGTTCGGGCTGTGGCAGCCCACCGGCCATCGGGGTTTCGAGGTCGTCGGCGAGCCGGGCGCGCCGGTCTGGCACCAGTTGACGACGCGAAACTACGGCGTTGCGCTGGAGTTCTACCGGCAGCTGCTGGGCTGGCAGACTCAGACCGAGTCGGATACCGACGAATTCCGCTACGCCACCGCGGTGTTCGACGGTGAGGCGCTGCTGGGGGTGATGGACGGCAGCGTCCTGCCCGCCGGGACCCCCGCGCAATGGAGCTTCTTCCTCGGCGCCGAGGACGTGGACACGACCGTCGAGGCGGTCCTGGCCCGCGGCGGTTCGGTGCTGCGTGCCGCCGAGGACACCCCCTACGGTCGGCTGGCGGCGGTGGCCGATCCGACGGGCGCGGCGTTCAATCTGTCGTCGTTGCCGACGGGCTGACCAGCCCGGCTCACCCGTGCATGGTGAAGTCGGCGAAGTCGAACCCGGGCACCACCACGCAACTCACCAGGCACGCCTCGTCGCCGCGGGGCCGAGCCCGCTGCCAGTGCCCCGGCGGCACGACCAGCTGTGGGCTCTCCCCGGCGGCGATGTCGCTGCCCAGCACATGCGTTGTGGCACTGTCCCGTTCGGCACCGACCTCCAGCAGCAACGGCCCGCCGCGGTGATAGAGCCACAGCTCGGCGCTGCGCACCGTGTGCCAGGCCGACTGCTGGCCGCCGAGCAGCAGGAACAGGATGGCGGTTCCGGCGTTACGGGGCCCGGCGTAGCCCGCGGGCAGCGCCGAGGCGCCGAGGGTCAGTTCGCTGCGCCAGGTCTCCCTGAAGAAGCCGCCCTCGGGGTGCGGCCCCAGATCGAGGTGCCGGGCCCAGTCCGGGAGCTCAGTCATCGCCACAGCCTAGGGAAATTCGGTTGCGGGCGGACGGCAACGGTGCATACCGTGGCCCCATGATCGACAGCAGGGTTGCCTTCGCACGCTGACCCCCCGGCCGCCTTCCGTCTCCAGGAGCGCCATGTCTGTCATTCTTCACAATCTCGGCTTCACCTGGCCGGACGGCACCGTCGTGCTGTCCGACCTCACCGGCGCATTCGGTGCGGGCCGCACCGGTCTGGTCGGCGCCAACGGATCCGGCAAGTCGACCCTGCTGCGGCTGATGGCCGGTCTGCTGCCGCCCGGCAGCGGCTCGGTCTCCGTCGACGGCGAGGTGGCCTACCTGCCCCAGACGTTGACCCTCGAGGTGGGAGCACGCGTTGCCGACCTCCTGGGTATTGCCGAGCAACGCGCCGCGCTGGCGGCGATCGAGTCCGGCGACGCGGACGAGGTGCACTTCGCGGTCATCGGCGACGACTGGGACGTCGAGGCCCGCGCGCGGGCGCTGCTGACCGATCTCGGGCTGGGGCACCTCCACCTCGACCGCGACGTGGGCTCGATCTCCGGTGGCGAGGCGATGCTGGTGGCCATCGCCGGTATCCGGGTGGCTCGGGCCGCCGTCACGCTGCTCGACGAGCCCACCAACAATCTGGACCGCGACGCCCGAGCCGCCCTGACCGACCTGCTCGCCGAGTGGCCCGGCACCCTGATCGTCGTCAGCCACGATGTGGCGCTGCTGGACCGGATGGACCACACCGCCGAGTTGCACGACGGCGCGCTGACGGTCTTCGGCGGCCCGTACCACCAGTGGCGGGCGCAGCTGGAGGCCGAACAGGCCGCGGCCGCGCAGGCCGCGCGCGCCGCCGAACAGGCGGTCAAGCTCGAGAAGCGGCAGCGGGTGGAGGCCGAGACCAAGCTGGCGCGGCGCAACCGGACCGCGAAGAAGAACCGCGACAGCCTGCCGCCGATCGTGGCCAACATGCGGGCGTCGGCGGCCCAAGTGTCGGCGGGCAAGCTGCGCACCGGCCACGAGGATCGGCTGCGGGCGGCCCGAGACGCGGTTGCCGAGGCCGCCGCCCGGGTCCGCGACGACGAGCACATCCGCGTCGAATTGCCCGACCCGCGGTTGCCCGCCGGCCGGACCATCGCCGAGGTCGACGGGGCCGACGGCGTCCTGGCTGTGGTGGGGCCGCAGCGGGTCGCGCTCGTCGGACCCAACGGGGTCGGCAAGACGACGTTGCTGCGCGGCCTGCTGGGCGGCGCCGGGCTGCGGACCGCGCGGGTCGGGTATTTGCCGCAGCGTCTCGACGGCCTCGACGACGACGCCACCGTGCTCGACACGATGCGCGCGGCCGCCCCGGGTGCGTCGGCGGAGACACTGCGCGCCCAATTGGCGCGGTTCCTGCTGCGCGGCGACAGCGTGCACCGCCCTGTGGGCAGCCTCTCCGGCGGGGAGCGGTTTCGGGTGGTGCTGGCCCGGTTGTTGCTCGCCGAGCCGCCCGCGGAGCTGCTGGTCCTCGACGAGCCGACCAACAACCTCGACCTGACCAGCGTCGAACAACTCGTCGACGCGTTGGGCAGCTACCGCGGCGCCCTGCTGGTGGTCAGCCACGATGACGCCTTCCTGGAACGTCTGGAACTGGACCGGATCTGGACGATGTCGGCGCCGGGGCGGGTCCGCGAAACGGATAGGCTCAGAGCATGACTCGCGTGCGTCCCGGCTGGCTGGTGGCACTGTGTGCGGGCGTGCTCGCGGTCAGCGCCTGGCTGCCGTGGCTGACCACGAGTCTGGACGGCGGCGGGCGGATCAGCGCCGGCGGCGGGGCGGCGGGGGCCATGTCACTGCCGCCGGGATTCGGTGCCGGGCAACTGATCGTCCTGCTCACCTCGACCCTGCTGGTGGCCGGCGCGATGACCGCGCGCGGACTCTCGGCGACATGGGCGGCCGTGGCCGCGCTGGTGAATTCGCTGCTCATCGGGGCGCTGACCGGCCTGTTCTACCGCATGCACGCCGGGGACGCGGTCGGGATCGGCTACGGGTTCTACATTGCTGCGGTCAGTACCGTTGGCGCCGTGGCCTTTTCGGTGTGGGCGCTCATCGAGGCCCGGTCCGGCCGGCGGTCGCACGGGCCCGCGGACTGAACCCGCGCGCCCAATCTGCGGTCCCCGCGGGGCGGATATGCGAAAGTTTGGTGGTGCGTGCAGAACCCGACACCTCACTGGCCAACCGCATGGCGGAGCTGGCCCGAAGTTTGGCCGTCCCGCTGCAGCTCGACGAGGTGCTGGCCGGGGTCAGCCAGACGGTGCTCGAAGTGCTCCCGGGCGCCGAGTTGGCCGGGTTTCTGCTGTTCACCCGGGCCGAGAAGTTCGAGACTCAAGCCGCCACCGCGGACCTGATGTACACCATCGACGACCTGCAGATCCGCCATGGGGAGGGTCCCTGCATGGAGGCGGCGGTCGAGGAGTTGATCGTCCGCACCGACGACTTCGAGCGGGAACAGCGGTGGCCGCAGTTCACCGCCGGTGTGCTCAAACTCGGGTTGCGCAGCGCGCTGTCGTTCAAGCTCTACACCAGCCAGCGCAACGCCGGGGCGCTGAACATCTTCAGCTCACAGCCCAATGCGTTCGGCCCTGAGGACGAGGCGCTGGGGCAGGTACTGGCCGCACATGCCGCAGCGGCCATCCTGGCCAGCCGCCAGGGTGAACAGCTGAAATCGGCGTTGACCAGCCGCGACCTGATCGGTCAGGCCAAGGGCATCATCATGGAGCGGTTCAACGTCGATGCCGTCCGCGCTTTCGAGATGCTGCGCGAACTGTCTCAGTCGTCCAACGTCAAGCTGGTCGAGGTCGCCCAGCAGGTGATCGACAAGCGTGGGTGACGATCAGTCGTCGTGGTGGTGACGCCAGTGCTTGTGGTGCCCCTTGCCCTTGCCGCGGGGCCCGTCGTACCAGACGTTGACGCCCGGGACGTCGACGCACGCGCTGGCGTAGCCGTAGGGGCCGCTCACGCAAAGGTTCGGACCCGCAGACGCTGGGGCGGCGATCACTGTGGCAAATCCCAACGGCAGCGCCGCGGCCACGACGCCGACGGCGCCGCGACGAATCATCTTCTGCCAGCTCACTTTAACCTCCGGCTCAATCCCCGACTGAATCGGATTGCATGTAGGAAGACAGCCTACGTTATTGGTCCGGCAGGCGGGGGTGGGGCCATCGCGGCGCGCCGCCGGGGCCCCGCGGAACGGTCCCCAACTGTGATTTCAGGGTTGTCGAACTTTAGACTACGGGTATGCGAACTGGAGGTGGCGCGATGCGGCGGGTCCGGACTCGATGGCGGCGCTCGGCGGCCGCGGCGCTGGGCGCGGTCCTGGTGGCCGCCGGCCTTTCGGCCTGCGCGCCGGCCGACCGTGGTGAGTCCGACCGGCCGGTGGTGCTGACCACCTTCACGGTCCTGGCCGACATCGCCTCGAACGTCGCCGGGGACCACCTGATCGTCGAGTCGATCACCAAACCGGGCGCCGAGATCCACGGCTACGAGCCCACGCCCGGGGATATCAAGAAGGCCGCCCGGGCGGACCTCATCTTGGACAATGGGCTGAACCTCGAAGCCTGGTTCGCCCGGTTCGTCGACGGTCTCGATGTTCCGCACGTCGTGGTCAGCGAGGGCATCGACCCCATCGACATCGTCGGTGACGCCTACGCCGGGATGCCCAACCCGCACGCATGGATGTCCCCGCTGAACGTCGGGGTCTACGCGGAAAACATGGCGGAGGCGTTTGCGAGGCTGGACCCTGACAACGCGCCGGAGTACCGGGCCAACGCCGCGGCCTACCGCGAACAACTGCAGCAGGTCCAGCAGGAACTCGTCGACCGACTCGACGCGGTGCCGCCGACGCAGCGGGCCCTGGTCACCTGCGAGGGCGCGTTCTCCTACCTGGCGCGGGACGCGGGGTTGACCGAGAAGTACATCTGGCCGGTCAACGCCGAACAGCAGGCCACCCCGCAGCGCATCGCCGCGGTCATCGAGTTCGTCGACGCCAACGAGGTGCCCGCGGTGTTCTGCGAGTCGACGGTCTCCGATGCGGCGATGCAACGGGTCGTCGAGGCCACCGGCGCCGAATTCGGCGGGGTGTTGTTCGTCGACTCGCTGTCGGCGCCGGACGGTCCGGTGCCCACTTACCTCGACCTGATCCGTCACGATGCGGCCACCATTGTCGCGGGCCTGTCCGGTGGTCAGCGTCGGTGACCGAGGTCCTGCAGGTCGACTCGGTCACCGTCCACTACGGACCGGTGGTGGCGCTCGAGAACGCGACGTTGTCGATCGGTGCCGGCCGGATCTGTGGCCTGATCGGCATGAACGGGTCCGGTAAGTCGACGCTGTTCAAGGCGATCATGGGGTTGGTGCGCGCCGACACCGGCCGCATCCTCGTCGAGGGCGCCACGCCCGCGCGGGCGCGCCGCAGCGGCGCCATCGGCTACATGCCGCAGAACGAGGCCGTCGACTGGAAGTTCCCGGTGTCGGTGCGCGACGTCTTGCTCACCGGCCGCTACGGCCACCTGGGCTTCACCCGTCGGCCGCGCCGCGCCGACCACGACGCCGTCGACGCGGCGCTGAGCCGGGTCGGTCTCGCCGAACTCCAGCATCGACAGATCGGCCAACTGTCCGGCGGACAACGCAAGCGGGCGTTCCTGGCGCGCTGCATCACGCAGAACGCCCGGGTGCTGTTGCTCGATGAGCCGTTCGCGGGCATCGACAAGCACAGCGAGGGCACCATCAGCGGGCTGCTGCGCGACCTCGCCGCCGGCGGGACCACCATCGTGGTGGCTACCCATGATCTGGTCGCCCTGCCCGACCTGGCCGATGAGGCGGTCCTGCTGATGCGGACCGTGCTGATGCACGACGCACCGGAAGCCGTGCTGCAGCCGCAGAACCTGGCGCGAGCGTTCGGTCGGTCATGAACGTCGTCGAAATCCTCCTCGAGCCAATGCAACTGGAGTTCATGGTCCGCGCGACCCTGATCACCATCGTGGCCTCGGTGGTGTGCGCCACGCTGTCGTGCTGGCTGGTGCTCATCGGCTGGTCGTTGATGGGTGACGCGGTGTCCCACGCGGTGCTGCCGGGCGTGGTGCTGGCCTACATCGTGGGGGCGCCGTTCGCCCTCGGGGCCGTGCTGTTCGGGGTGCTGGCCGTCGCGCTGATCGGGGTGGTGCGCGACACCAGTCGGGTCAAGGAGGACGCCGCGATCGGCGTGGTCTTCACCACCCTGTTCGCGTTGGGGTTGGTACTGGTCTCGGTGACACCGAGTCAGGTCGACCTCAACCACATCATCTTCGGCAACCTGCTCGGTGTCTCGCGCGCCGATCTGACCCAGGTCCTGATTCTCGGCGGAATCGTGCTGGCGGTGCTGATCCTGAAGCGACGCGACTTCACGTTGTATGCGTTCGATGCCACCCATGCGCACGCCATCGGGCTCAGCCCGCGCCTGCTCGGTGCCACGCTGCTGGGGCTGCTCGCGCTGACCGCGGTGGTGGCACTGCAGGCCGTCGGCGTGGTGCTGGTGGTCGCGCTGTTGATCATCCCCGGGGCCACGGCCTACCTGCTGACCGACCGGTTCGGGCGGATGCTGGTGATCGCGCCCGCCCTCGCCGCGCTGTGCGGTCTGATCGGCATCTACGTCAGCTACTACCTCGATGCCGCGTCCGGCCCCATGGTGGTGCTGGCCAACGGGGTGGCGTTCACGCTGGCCTACCTGTTCAGCCCGACGCAGGGCGTGGTGATGACGCGGGTGCTGCGGGTGGTGCGCAAGCGCGACCGGGTCGGCTGACGGTTCGGGCTCAGAGCGCCCGGCCGGCGGCCTGCCAATAGCTCTCGCGCAACTTGCGTTTGAAGATCTTGCCGGAGTCCTCCCGGGGCAGGTCCTCGGCGAAGTCGATGCGCCGGGGGATCTTGAAGCCGGCGATGCGCTCGCGCAGGAAATCCTGGATGTCGGAGGCGGACAGGTCCTCGTGGCCACGGCGGCGTTGCACCACCGCGCACACCGACTCGCCGTACTCGTCGTCAGGGATCCCGAACACGGCGCAGTCGGCGATGCCCGGCATCAGGTGCAGGGCGGCCTCGATCTCGGCGGGGTAGATGTTGACGCCGCCGGAGATGATCATGTCGACCTTGCGGTCGCAGATGAACAGGTGGCCGTCGTCGTCCAGATAGCCGATGTCGCCCGGGGCCACCAGCCCGTCGCGGTCGACGCCGGCGCGCTTGTTCTCGTCGTTGTGATAGACGAAGTCGCCGGAACCCGGTATCACCGCGGCGATCTCGCCCACGCTGTTGGCGGGAAGTTCGTTGCCGTTGTCGTCGAGGATGCGGATCACGGCCCCGACCATCGCCTTGCCGACCGTCCCGGGATGGTCCAGCCATTCCTGCGACGAGCAGAAGGTGACGTTCCCGATCTCGGTGGCGCCGTAGTACTCGTAGATGACCGGACCCCACCAGTCGATCATGGCCCGCTTGACGTCCGGTGGGCAGGGCGCCGCGGCGTGGGCGACGTACTTCAGCGACGAAAGATCGTAACGGGCACGAACTTCCGGCGGCAGCTTGAGCAGTCGGCTGAACATGATCGGCACCATGTTCAGGTGGGTGATGCGTTCGGCTTCGATGAGCCGGAGCAGTTCCTCGGGGTTGAATCGCGGCATCACGACGATGCCGGCGCCCATCCGCAGCGAGAACAGGGCGTGATTGTTGGGCGCGGCGTGATAGGCGGGACCGACGACAGCGGTGACCACGGTAGTCGGGTCGTCCACGAGGTGGAATCCGTAGCTCTGTGTGAACATCTCGGCGATGCGTTGCATGGCTTCCGGGCTGAAGGGCGGCCGCCGCACGCCCTTCGGTGTGCCCGTGGTGCCTGAGGTGTAGATGATGGTCGCGGGATAGCTCGCCGGGTCGAATTCCCGAGGGGTGAACTGGTCTCGCCAGGACTCCCACTCGAGGTCGCCGGGAGCAGCCTTGCCGTTCTGTTCGCTGATGCCGTACGCGTCGCGGATCTCCGGCGGTGTTTCCACGACCAGCACCGCCACGCCCTCGGGGATGGCGGTGCGCCGCTCGATCAGCAGGTCGGCGTGGATGACCAACGCCTTGGCTCCGCAGTCGTCCAGGATGTAGCGCACCTCGGCGGCCGTCGAGTGCCAATTGATCTGCACGGGAAAACAACCCAGGATGGCGGTGGCCATCGACGCCTCGAAGAAGGCGATGTCGTTGCGCAGACAGATCGCGACCGCGTCGCCGGGTTGCAGCCCCATGTCCTGGAGCCCCGCGGCCACCTGGGCGCTGCGGGTCTGGATCTCGCCGGTGGTGAACCAGCGATCACCACTGATGAGGTACGACATCTCGGGGACTCCCTTCCGGTGGGTCAGCGGCTGTGTGCCAGTGCGAGTCCCGGCCGCGGCCAGGGCATGCTCGCCAGGCGTCCGGTGCCCGACAACGTGACGAACGCGGTCCGCAGATCGGGGCCGCCGAAGCAGATGTTGGTGGTCAGCGGGTCGCCGGTCGGATAGAACTCGACGGTCTCGCCGGTCGGGTCCACCGCGGTGATGCCGCCGGCCATCAGCGTGCCGACGCACACCCAGCCCTCGCCGTCGACGGCCAACGAGTCCAGGCCGTGCATCTCGCGCTGCCCGCCGAGACCGCGCAGCACGGTGCCGCCGTGACCCGCCAGCCCCGGAATCAGTACCGGAGTGCCGGGGCCGCTGAGCTCCCACGAGATGAGCCGGCCGGTGAAGGTTTCGGCGGCGTAGAGACGCTTGCCGTCCGGGGAGAGGCCGATGCCGTTCGGACAGTCCAAGGGGAAGACCGCCTCGGTGATGGAGCTGCCGTCGGCTTTGCCGTAGAACAGGCCGGTGCGGTCCTGGGTGCGCTCGAAGGTGATGCCGAGATCGGTGAACCAGAAGCCGCCGTGGTCGTCGAACACGATGTCGTTGGGGGAGCGCAGGGGTCGGCCGTCGCAGCTGTCGTAGACTACCTCCACCTCACCGGTGTCGAGGTCGATCCGCTCGATGCGGCCACCGCTGTAGCGGCTCGGGTCGTGCGGGCCCGGCGCCATCAGCCCGCCGTGATCGGCCCAGGTCATCGAGCCACCGTTGTTGGCGCAGTAGAGCTTCCCATCGGGACCGACCGCCAGGCCGTTCGGCCCGCCGCCGGGCTCGGCGACCACGGTCTTGGTGCCGTCGGGGGCGATGCGGGTGATGCGGGCGTGGGGCAACTCCACGACGACCACGCTCCCGTCGCTCAGTGCAACGGGGCCTTCGGGGAATCCCAGGCCGTCGGCGATGATGTTCAGCTCGGACATGTCAGTTCACTTCCTTGCGTTTCGTCGGGACCGTGGTGCGGCGTTCAGGATTCGAGGAGTTCGGCGAAGCGCCGGATGGCCTCCTCGCGGCGGGTGGGGACGTGTTCGGTGGGCGTGTTGTCGGCCGGGGCGGTGTAGTCCCGCAGGATCAGCCGCGCGACGGTCTCGCGGTGGACCTCGTCGGGACCGTCGTAGAGCCGGGAGGCGCGCGCCAGCTTGTACATCCAGGCCAACGGCATGTCGTCGGAATAGCCCAGAGAGCCGTGGATCTGGATGGCCCGGTCGATGACGTCGTGGAGCACCTTGGCGCCGAAGAACTTGATCAGCGCGATGTCCTTGCGGGCGGCCTTGACGCCCTGCTGGTCGATGACCCACGCCGCGTGCAGGGTCATCAGCCGGGCGGCCTGGATCTCGGCGGCCGAGTCGGCGATCCAGGCGCGGACGGTCTGCTTCTCGCCCAGCACACTGCCATGTGCCCACCGGTAGGTGGCGCGCTCGCACATCATGTCGAACGCGCGGGTGGCCTGGCCCATCCACCGCATGCAGTGGTGGATGCGGCCGGGCCCGAGACGCTTCTGCGCGATGGCGAAGCCGTCGCCGACGCCGCCGAGCAGGGCATCGCCGGGCACGCGGACGTTGTCGAACACCACCTCGGAGTGGCTGCCGTACGGGCTGCGGGCATTCTCCGCATGATCCAGGGAGGCGATGTCGCGCAGGATGTTCAGCCCCGGGGTGTCGGCGGGGATGATGAACTGCGAGGTGCGGCTGTGGGCGGGCGCCTCGGCGTCGGTGACGGCCACCACGATCATGAAGTCGGCGATCGAGGCATTGGTGATGAACCACTTGCGGCCGTTGATGATCCAGTCGTCACCGTCCTTGACGGCGACCGTCGACATCCGGGTGGGGTCGGACCCTGCGTGGTCGAGTTCGGTCATCGCGAATGCCGAATACATCTCGCCGGCGAGCAGAGGTTTGAGCCAGCGCTCCTTCTGCTCGGCCGTGCCGGCCTCAGCGAGAATTTCGCTGTTGCCCGAGTCGGGCGCCTGGTTGCCGAACACCAGTGGCGCATACGGAGATTTGCCGAGGATCTCGTGCATCAGGCCCAGCTTGACCTGACCGTAGCCCTGGCCACCCAGCTCGGGACCGAGGTGTGCCGCCCACAGGCCCTGGGCCCGCACCTGCTCCTTGAGCGGTGCGATCGCCTTGAGCATCTGCGGCCACGTGAGGTCGAGGATCTCCAGCGGGAAGATCTCGGTCCGGACGAACTCGTCCATCCAGTCCAGCTTGGCCTGAAATTCCTGATCGGCGAACAGTTCGGTGATCACTGCGGGTCCTTTCGACGGCGGCGGGTCGACTACCGCTTACGGCCGACCCTAACCCGCAAAATATCGGCTGTCTACTACATTTTTAGGGGCGACAGATCTGAAGATTGCAGACCAAAATAGCCTGATCCGGTGCTTTACGGGCGACTTTCGGCCACATCAATAGGCTGACTGCTACATTAATCATCATGACGAGCTTCGAAGACCGCGTGGTCGTGGTAACCGGTGGCAGCCGCGGGTTGGGCCAGCAGATGATCAGGACTTTCGCCGAACGCGGGGCGCATGTGGTGATCGCCAGCCGCAAGGTGGCCAACTGCGAGGCGTTGGCCGACGAGGTTCGCGCTCAGACCGGTGTGCGCGCGTTGGCGGTGGGCTGCAACGTCAGCGACTGGGCGGATTGCGACCGGCTGGTGGACGCCGCCTACGGCGAGTTCGGCCGGGTTGACGTGCTGATCAACAACGCCGGGATGTCCCCGCTGTATCCCAGTCTCGACCAGGTCGACGAGGCCCTGTACGACAAGGTCATGGGGGTGAATCTGAAGGGCCCGTTCCGGCTTTCGGCGGCAATCGGTACCCGGATGGCCGCCGGCGACGGGGGCGCCATCATCAACATCAGCTCGATCGCGGCGATCCACGCCGACCCCAGCACGGTGCCGTATTCGGCAGCGAAGGCCGGGCTCAACGCGATGACCGGCGGTATGGCCCAGGCGTTCGGGCCGAAGGTCCGCGTCAATGCCATCCAGTGCGGGCCGTTCCTCACCGATATCTCGGACGCCTGGACCCCGGAGGTGCGCGCGCGCTTCGAGGCCGCCACCGCGCTCGGGCGTTGTGGGGAGCCCGAGGAGGTGCTCGGTGCGGTCCTGTACTTCGCCGGCACGGAGTCCTCGTACTGCACCGGGGCGATCCTTCGACTCGACGGTGGCATGGCCTAGGGCCGCCGCGCGCCCCGTAGACCAGAATCAGATCCATGCAGACGCCCACGGACTCGGCACCGCCGACGTCGCGCCGCCCCGGCCGGCCGCGCGGCAGCGTGGCGGCCAATCGTGAGGTGACCCGCGACCGGATCCTCGATGCGGCAACCGAACTGTTTGCCGCCCAAGGATTTCACGGCACCAGCGTCGCCGAGATCAGTGCGCGGGCCGATATCAAGACCGGCGCCCTGTACCACCACATCAAGTCCAAAGAGGAGCTGCTGTGGGAGATCCTGCGCGGCTACACCGGTAAGGCGCTGGCGGCCGCGACCGCCGTCACCTCCGGCGCCGGCGGACCCGTCGACAAGCTCGGGGCGCTCATCGACGTGCACGTGGAGGTCATCACCGACCACTGGCGCGAGGTCGCCATCCAGACCCGTGATGCGTCGGCCCTCAACGCCGAGCACGGAGTGCAGCTGCAGGCCCTGCGCCAGGGCGTGCAGGACTGCTGGGAACAGGTCATCCGTGAGTGCTGGCCGGACAAGCGTGAATCGGAGGTCCGCATCGTCGCCAGCGGACTGCTGGGCATGGTGAATTCACTGTGGTACTGGTATCGGCCGGAACGCGGCGATACCCCGGAGGAGATCGCCAAGAACTTCCGCGACGTGGTCATCGGGGGCGTGGGGTAGACCAGGCTCAGGAGACCTGACCGGGACGATCCCCGCGCAACTCGAGGACGAACGCCACGATGACCGCCGCCGCCGTCCCGAGCCCGCTCAACGCCAGCACGTACCAGAAGACACCGCTGTATGAGGCGATGATCAGCAGGATGAACGACGTCAGGACCGCCAGGGTGGCCTTCCAGGTGAAGCCGGGCACCAGGGCGACCTCCGCGGCGTCGAGCTCGTTGTCCAGCGCCTCGGTCCCGGCACTGGCCGCCAGCTCGCGGCGGATGCGCAGGAAGCTTTGGGTGCCGACGGCCAGGTAGATCACGGCGAGTACCAAACCGATGGTCGCGCCGATGTAAAAGAGGGTCACAGGAATGCCTTTCGGGTGTTTCGGCTACTGCTTGACGGCGGGTTCTGCCGGAGCGGCCGCTGCCTCGGCGGGAACCGGGACGGCCGCCGCCTTGCCGGCCGCGCTGGCCGCATCACGCTCCAGCAGTGCCGCCGTGCCTCCGGTGAGGCTGTCGAAGTCGAACTTGGTGCCGGCGCGCAGGCTGACCACCACCGAGACGATCGCCGAGGCCGCGATCAAACCGATGATGCCGAACAGCGGCCCGTAGGTGGGTCCGAGCGTCTCGCGCAACGGGCCGCCGACGAGGATGCCGGCGAGCACGCCCGCGACGTACCCGGTGCCGGTCATCCGCGACCAGAAGATGCTCAGGGTCACCGGGATCAGCAGGCTGGTGCCGTAGAAGTACACCGTGGTCACCAGGTTCACGTAGTCGATGCCGGTCAGCACCACGCCACCGGCGATGGCGGCCGCGACGATCATGCTGGTCTTGGTGATGGTGAACAGCGTGCGCTCGGACACGTTGGGCCAGTACCGGTGCACGACGTCCACGGCGACCAGGGAGGTGACGCCGGAAAGGGCGCCGTCGATGGCCGCGAAGCACGCGTTGACCACCACCAGGGTGTAGAGGGCGATGATGAAGATCGGCAGGCCGAGGCTGGCGATGACGTGGGGCCCGACCGCGCCAGCACCCAGGGAGCCCAGCTGTTCGGGTGTCACGCCGTAGGCGACGCCGATGAAGCCGAGCAGGCCCAGCGCCAACGGGATCGGGTAGAACCACACGCCCGCCCACAGGAAGCTGCGCCCCAGGTCCTTGGGGCGGATCGCCCACACGCGTTGCCAGAACGACTGGTCGGCGATGACGTTGGTCAACAGGCCCAGCGCCAGGGCCAGGCCGAAGCTGGCGGCGGTGACGGGGTTGAACGGGTTCAGGTGCTCGGTCTCCAGCGCCTTGACCTCGTTGAAGACCAATTCCGCGCCGCCGGCCTTCGCCAAGGCGAACAGGACCACCACCGAGGAGCCGACGCCCAACAGCAGGGTGTTCAGGGTGCCCGTGACGGCGGAGGTCGTCAGCCCACCGAAGTAGGAGTACACGGTGACGACGATGATGCCGGTGATGACGATGCTGATCGGGGTCAGGCCGAAGATCTTGTTCATGACCAGCACAAGTCCGGCCAGGTTGATCATGATGACGCCGAGCAAGGCGCCGATCAGGAAAACCAGTGTCGCGACACTGCTTACCGAGTTCTGGAACCGCGCGCGGATGAACTCGGCAAGCGTGTATCCCGACGGCATCTTCTGGCGCAATTTCAAGGCGAACGGCACCATGATGATCACCGCGAGACCGTTGGGCACGATGAACCAGATCAGGCCGGAGGTGCCCCAGGTGTAGGCCTGGGCCGACGACAGCATCACCGCCATGGACCACGTCCACACCGAGATCAGCGACGCGACGCCGAAACCGAATCCGAGGAGCCGGCCGGAGATCACGAAGTTGTGGGTCGTCTTGACGGCGCCCTTGATCACCAGGGCGATGGCCAGTAGCACCACGCCGGGGGCGAAGAGCAGCACATATCCCAATGTGCCTGATTGCTGGATGAATTCGAGGTTGGGCACTGTGGGCTCCTTAGCAGGGAGAGGGGGTCAGGCTGTGGTGGTGGGACGGAAGGGCGCGGCGCAGGTGTGCGTGCCGCGGTCCCGGTGGGGTACGGGCGTCATGCCTGGGCCGCCGGCTTCCAACCGAGTTCGGGCGCGATCTCCTCGGCGAACAGTCGCAGCCGTTCGGCGTCCAGGTCCGCGCCGTAGGTGCCCTCTCGGACCGACGGGAACAGCCCGATGGTCGGGAAGAAGTCGGTGACAAAGCCCAGCAACGCCGGGTCGTCCCGGAGCTGCTGCACGATGTCCTTGGCGGAACCGGTCCGCGCCACGGTCTGGAGATACTCCTTCGGAGACAGCGCCCCCAGCTGCGGGAACCGAGGCGCGAGGCCCTCCTGCGTGGCCGCGACCTGCGCGCCGAGCGTCTCGGCGATGGCGTCGATGCTCTCACCGTGAAACGTGAAGCGCTGCGCTCCAATTCGTGCGTCGTCGAGACTGCCGTACAGCGCCAGCCATTCGTCGAGGAAGGCGACGATGAACCGGAGCTGATGGTGGATCACATGATCGTGATAGGCGCCGATCATGAGCCCGTTGCCATTTCGCGCGATCTTGCGGGCCCGGTCCTCGCTGCTGGCCGTCTGCCAGAGCCTGCCCCTGAGCTCTGGCGTGCTGGGGAAGATGTGCTTGGGCTCGAGATCGGCCGCCGCCTGCTGGCCGGCGACCGAGTCCGACGAGGAAAGCTGTTGCGCCGACGAACGTCCCGGCGCGGCATCGGCGCCGTTGGCGTGGATATTCACCACCAGGGTGTAGTCCGAGAAGCTCCGGCGCTCCAAGAGGCTCTGCAGAATCTCGAGATTCCGGTCGAAGAACTCATGTCTTGCCGAGAAATCGATGCCAAAGGTGTTGAATGCCTGCAGGTCTCCGCGGGCACCGCCCAGGCCAACCTGGAGGCGGCCGCCGGAGATCTCGTCGAGCACCGCAAGATCCTCGGCGAGGCGGATCGGGTGCTCGAACGGCAGCGCGATCACCGCTGTGCCCAGATCGATCCTGGTGGTCCGCGCCGCGGCGGTCGCCAGTAGCACCAGCGGTGAGGGAACGCTGCCATCCTCGGGGCTGAAGTGGTGTTGCCCGATCCAGACACTGTCGTAACCGATCTCCTCGGCGGCCACGATCGCATCGACGAGTTCGGCGTAGGTGATCTTCGCCGGCCGGTCGGCGGGGCTGGGAACCTGGGTGAAGAAGCCCAGTTTGAACTGCTTGCCGGGCTGGCGCAGCTGGTCTGCGCGCTGGTGAAGCTGCTCGTCGGAGAGCTGCGTCTGCTTGTTGGTCGTCTGCACTGATTCAGGCATGGGTGCGAAGGGCTCCGTCCTCGTCGAAGGTTTCCTGGAACAGGTAGCTGGAGATGTAGCGATCGGCGGAATCCGGAACCAGCGCAACGATGGTGCGCAGGGACGGATCCTGGCGCGCGGCGACCTTGCGGGCGGCGGCTACCGCGGCGCCCCCGCTGACGCCGGCGGGGATTCCCGCGTATCTGGCCAGATCCCGGGCCGTGGCTGCCGCGTCGTCTTCGGTGATCCGGAGAATTTCGTCGACTACGTCGTCCTCGAAGTTCGGGCTCTTGAAGTTGGGGCCCAACCCGTACAGCTTGTGGGGATTGAAGTTCTCGCCGCTGAGCACCGCGGAATTGTCGGGTTCGACCGCGAAGATCTTGATGTTCGGGTTCTTCTCCTTCAGGATCGAACCGACGCCGCTGACCGTTCCGCCCGAGCCGACACCGAGCACCACGGCGTCGACGTCCCCGGCGGTGTCGTCCCAGATCTCTCGCCCCGTCGTCTCCCGGTGCACTTCCCGATTGACGGGAATAGTGAACTGGTTCAAGAAGAATGCGCCCGGAGTGCGGGTGGCGATGCGTTCGGCCTCCTCCAGGGACCCCCGGACGCCGTCGGCTGCCGGTGTGAGCACCAGCTCGGCACCGAGGTTCTGGATGACGACCTTTCGCTCGTAGCTGGTGTCCTCATAGATGACGATCACCACGCGATAGCCGCGGCTGGCGCCGGCGGCCGCCAGGCCGATGCCGAGGTTTCCGCTGCTCGCCGCGACGATGGTGCCACCCGGGGCCAGCTGACCGGTGCGCTCTGCGTAGTTGATTGCGCCGACGGAGAGTCGGTCCTTCACGCTCGCGGTGGGGTTGTAGTACTCGAGCTTGAGCAGCAGCTCCGCGTTGTCGACCGCGAGCTGATTGGTCAGACGGACCAGGGGCGTGTTCCCCACCGTCTGGGTCACGTTGTCGTAGATGCGTTTTGGGCCAGTCACCAGTGTCATTCCATGTCTTCGAAGGGGGCAGAAATCGCACCGTTGTCACGGATGCGCAGCGGCCGGCGCGGGGGCCGGGAGAAAACGCGCTCGGGGAAGGCGTCAGCAGATCAGCGCTGTCGCGGCGTTGTCGCAAGGGCGACAGTCCGCGGTCACCACAGTCCTGCCTTCATCGGGTGAGCCTTCGTTCTAAGCGTCGTGGGAGAAATGGGCCGTGGGCCGGAAGAGAAGCTAACAGCGGGTATTGGGGCGTCGGAATAGATAAATGCACGCCGAATTTAAGGACGAAGCACGCGTCCGGTCGGGCCGCCGGAATTCTCAGCGCATGCTCAGCCTGCAGAGGCAATAGTGAGTCATGCATGGTGTTCCACCCGCAGTATTCAAGGTGGTCGAGGATGCATTGTTCGGCCCGGCCGGGGCGCCGACGTTGATGGCGGTACTGACGGCCACCAGTTTCCTGCTCAGCGCCCAGATCCAACAGTGGAACGAGCGCCGTAACGTGGCCGTGGCGCTGCGGATGGCGGGGCTGCTCACGCTGCTCGGCACGGTGGTTGTCAACATGCACAGACCCGGTTGGCTGCAGGCGGTCGACAGGGTGACCGCGTCGTGGATGGCGGGGCACCGATCCGAGAACTTGAACCTGGTTGCGTCGACGGTCGGTGATGTGAGCAGCCCGGGTGTTGTCGCCCTCGGTGCGCTGACCGCTGCGATGCTGCTCTCCTGGCGGGCCCGGTCGGTGCTTCCGGGTTTGGTCGTGCTGGCCACGGTGGCACTCGCCGGGCTGGTAACCGTCGCGCTCCGAACAGTGCTGACCCGCCCGCACCCGCCGCCGGCACTGCAGATGACGGCGGAACCCGGCGGCTGGCTTCCGCCCGGCCACGTCGCCGTCGGTGTGGCCCTGGTGGGCATTGTGGCTGTCTGCGGCCTGACCAGGGGGCGCCGCAGCGCTCGGCTGGGGGTGACGGTCGCGGTGTGCGCGGCGGTCGTAGGCATGGTCGTCGCGCCGGTGTATCTGGGGCAGCGCTGGCTCAGCGACGACATCGCCGGGGCATTGCTCGGGGCGGCGGTGGTGTATCTCGGCGCTGTGGTGTGGATCGCCGCGCTGCCGAGCCGGTCGACCCTGCGACGAGTCCTCAGCTACCGAGGGCCGCGAAAACGTCTGCCCTAGACAAGATTCAATTGGTGGGCCAGCCACGGGAGTTCACGGCCGAGCCCTGCGGAGAACACCCGCCAATCATGCGCGCCGGGAAGCTCGAGATAGTGGGTGTTCATTCCGGCTGCCTGGGTCGCGGCATACACCGCGCGAGAATCGCCGACGGTGTCGCTGTCACCGGCGCCCACGACGATCGCCCCAGCGCTGCCCGGGTAGCGGTGACTGCGTAGCAGGTCCAGCGGATTCACCCGAATGAAGGGCGCGGGATCGCCGCTGAAAGTCTCGGCCAGGGTTTTCTGGCGATCGCCCAGGCCCGGTTCGGCCGCACCGGAGATGTCCAGAAAGGTGGGGTACACGTCGGGATGATTGGTCGCCAGCTGCAGCGCACAGGTGCCGCCATAGGACAGGCCCCCTACGGCCCAACTGTGCGGATCGGTATCGACGGTGAGATAAGTCCTGATCCACGCGGGCACGTCTCGCGACAGGTAGCTGTCGGCGTTGCCGCGGCGTGAATCCAGGCAGAGCGGATCGCCGAACTCGCTGCCCGTCCCGTCGGGTACCACCACCACCGGGGCCAGGCCGGCATGGGCTGCGGCGAAGGAATCCATGGTTCCCACAAGGTTTCCGGCGGTCAGCCAATCCGACGGCGTCCCGGGCTGGCCCGCGATCAGCACCAACACCGGAAGCTGGGGCCGTGGATCGGCGAAATAGGCCGGTGGCAAATAGATCTCGGCGTTGCGTGCCGAGAAGCCCGATACCGGCGACGGAATCGGCGCTGACGCAGCCTTGCCCCGCGCGGGAAGCTGCGGTGGAACAGCCCAGCGCGATGCCACCGGATCGGCATCGGCCATCACCCGCACCGACGCGTCGTCGCGGGGGAGTGGGACTTGATCGAACTGGCCGGTCCCCAACGCATCGGCCGCGGTCGGATAGACGCCGAACACCGCGTTGACTTGATTGGCGCAGGCCGCCACGACCACTGCGGCCGCGACCAGGCCGGCAAGGGTGCGCGGTAAACGCCGGTCGGACACCACCGGGACGATCGCGGCGCTGATCGCCAGCATGGCCATGCCGATCCACACATAGACCGCTGCCTGCGAATCGTCCGGGATCAGCAGCCACACATTGCGCGCCAAATACGTGACAACCACCGTCGCGGTCGCCGATACCGCGAGGCATCCCGCCACGACCCGGATTCGGGAGTGCTGCGATGTGCCGGACCACCACAACCTCCACACCAGCACAGCCGTAGCCGCGATCGCGGCGCCATGCAGCACAACGGGCAACCAACCGGACAGCAACGGCCAACTCAGCACAATTCGTGACTCCCAGCTCAATTCGCAGGCTGGTAACCAGTGCACTCCACCATCCAACGAGGCGCCTGTGGAGGCACTGAAGATTTCCTGTTAGCGCTGGTCGGCCGCGGGCACGGCGGGTTCCACCGCGTGGCCGCCAAACTGCCTCCGTAGTGCCGACACGGCCTTCATCGTCGGGGAGTCGGACTGACGCGACGCGAACCGGGCGAACAGCGCCGCCGAGATCACGGGAACCGGTACCGCATGCGCGATCGCTTCCTCAACCGACCACCGGCCTTCCCCGGAGTCCTCGGTGTACCCGGTGAGCGAGGCAAGCTCGGGGTCCCCCGAGAGGGCGTCGACCAGCAGGTCGAGCAGCCACGACCGCACCACGGTGCCAGCCGTCCAGGCCTGCAGTACGGCGCCGGGATCTGCGATGGAATCCTCAGCGAGGAGAAGCTCGTAGCCTTCGGCGTAGGCATGCATGAGTCCGTACTCGATACCGTTGTGCACCATCTTGGCGTAGTGGCCTGCGCCCACCGGGCCGGCATGGACAAAGGAATTGGCGCGTGGCCCCGGTGGGCGCAGCGCGTCGAAGACCGGAGCGAGGAACTCGATATCGGTGGGGTTCCCGCCGACCATGAGGGCGTAACCGTTGTCGCGTCCCCAGACCCCGCCGGAGACACCGCAGTCCACGAACCGGACTCCCCGGGCGCCGAGCAGTGCGGCGTTGACCGGGTCGTCGGTGTAGCGCGAATTGCCGCCGTCGACAACCAGATCGCCGGGCTGGAGCCGTTCGGCGAGCCCGGCGATCACGCTGCGAGTGACCTCCCCGGCAGGCACCATCAGCCACACGATGCGTGGAGGTGACAATGCCGCGACCAGTTCACCGAGTGTGGCGACGTCGGAAGCCTCGGATCCGGGGTCGTAGCCGATGGCGTCGTGACCGTGTTCACGGAGTCGCTCGCGCATGTTGGCGCCCATCCGGCCCAGTCCGACGAGTCCGAGTTGCATAGCCTCACCAATCCGTGCGGTCAACTGTGTAGGGGAGTGCCGACGGCCGTCAGCCGAGGGCGGATT
The DNA here is from genome assembly GCF_963378085.1 of Mycolicibacterium sp. MU0050. Taxonomy (GTDB): domain Bacteria; phylum Actinomycetota; class Actinomycetes; order Mycobacteriales; family Mycobacteriaceae; genus Mycobacterium; species Mycobacterium wendilense. Next base: position 852,580 of record NZ_OY726395.1, read on the forward strand.
TGAGCGCCTTGGCAGCCGCGGCGGGATCCTCGGCGCCGTAGATCGCGCCGCCGGCCACGGCGACTTCCGCGCCGGCGTCGCGTACCGCGGCGATGGTGTCCACCTTCACGCCGCCCGCGATCGAGAACGGGACGCCCGCCTCCCTGCCGTCCTCGAGCAGGGTGTTGATCGAGTAGCCGGGTTGCGCCTGCTCGTCCAGGCCGGCATGGATCTCGACGAATGCCACACCGAGTTTGGTGATCTCCCGGGCGCGTTCGACGCGATTGTCGACGCCGATCAAGTCCGCCACGACCCGCTTTCCGTGCTTTTCGCCGGCTTCGACGGCCCCCTTGATGGTGGCGTCGCTCGCAGCGCCCATGACGGTGACCAGATCGGCCCCGGCGGCGAAAGCCAGGTCCGCTTCCAGGAATCCGGCGTCAGCGGTCTTGAGGTCGGCGAAGACCTCCTTGTCGGGATGAGCGGCCTTGACCGCGCTGATCACGCCGAGGCCCGCGCTCTTGATCAGCGGGGTGCCGAGTTCGATGATGTCGACATAGGGCGCAACTTTGTTGGTCAGTGCCAGCGCGTCTGCGGTGGAGAGCAGATCGACGGCAACTTGCAGTTTTGTCATGAGATTTCTCCTGTTGTGTTGTGCGGTGGTTTATTTCGATGGTCAGCCGATGTTCGCGTGTCGACGCCACAACCTCTCAGCCGTCTGATTCGTTTGGTTCCAAAGGGATTGGAACAGCGCGTCGAAGCCCAGCAACACCGACTGCTCGAATAGGCTGCCCGCGTACTGGCTTGTCACCGATCCGGTGTGGTCTTGTTTGTCGGCGGCCGGCAAGACGAGCACCTCATCCGCCCGTTGCGCAAGGGGCGAACTCCGGGCCGTCGTGACAACCAGCACCGTTGCGCCGACGTTCTTCGCGGTGTCAGCGGCGGCCACCGCCGATGCCGTTGTCCCGGAACCGGACACCGCGATCAACAGGTCACCCTCCCCGACGGCCGGGGCGGTGACCTCGCCCGCGACGTGTACGCGGAGGCCGAGGTGCATCAGGCGCATCGCGGCCATCTGGATGGCCAGTCCGCTGCGGCCACTGCCGATGGCGAACACTGACCGCGCGGAGGTGATGAGGGTGCCTGCACGGTCCCAGGCCTCATCGGAGATGGCGTCGAGCAATCGCGAGTTCTCCTCGATCACGATCTGCCGGCCAACTTTGAACGGTGTTGGTGGTGCTGTCGCGGTGGTCATCGATGCTCCTGGGGTAGCTGAGTTCTGCTGACCAGCTTGCAGTTGCGGAGGCTGGAAGACACCCCGCCATCGGGTGAGTCTTCGCTAGCCTCTCGGCCATTTCCGTTCGGCAGCCGAAATGCCTACCGTGTAGCGGTGGGCAGCTACACCGAGGTCCCAGTAGGTCGGCTTTCTCCGCAGGCTCTGGCCTGTCTTCGCGAGGTGGTCGACGGTCCGTTGCCCGATATCGCGGCGCGCCTGTCCCGATTGCTCGCCGAATCATGGCCGCACGAAGCCCTGGTGATCTTCACCCGGGAATGTACCGGCCGTCCGAGAAAGGTCGCCGGCAAGGACGACATCGTCGACCGGGTCACCATCGATGAATTGGCCGACCTCAAACGGTCGGTGGAACCGGGCGGCGTGGCCGCAGGGCTTCGGCTTTTTGCCGGTGTGCAACAATACATCTGGGTGGTGCGCGACGTCAACGGCGTGCTTTTGGTGATCGTCCCGAAACGGCGCGGTGCGCAGACCGTCGACCTCGGCCCGATTGCCGCGGTGTTCGGTATCGTCGCGACGTCGATCCAGCAGCAGGTGACCCAGGCGAGCCCGGACTACCTGGCCGAGTCACGTGCGGCTTCGGCCGAACGCGCTCGAATCATCACCGAACTCACCGAGATTCACGATGCGACGTTGTCGTCGATCCTGGCCACTCTGCGTTCCAACGACCTCGATGATCGGCGTTCACGCATCACCGCCAGTGAGACGGCTTCGGCCGCATTGATCGAGCTGCGAACCAAAGGGGCGATGGATCGTGCGCTGTCCGAGGAGGCCGTCACTACAGCGTTCGCCCGGTTGCAGGGTGAGCTGCGGTCGATTCTGCGGCACCGCGACATCGACGTCGACTACGTCGAGCCACCGGCGGACGGCCGCCCGCTACCCGGTGAGATCGCCCACGCTGCTCGGGCCATGGTTCGTGCGGTCGTGCTCACCCTCAGCGCACAGACGGTGGTCACGCGCATCCGGATCGCTTGGGACTGCGACGGATCCAACCTGGCCATCGAAGTCCGCGACCAGGGGCCGGGCACGATCGACTGCAACGCACTATCGCGCCAGTTGTCCGGTCGGGTGCAGACTCTCAACGGACAGATGGACATCGAATCCATTGCCGGCTGGGGCAGCCGAATCGTTCTGCGGGTGCCGTTGGATCCACCGGTATCTCGGTCCGATGACCACATCTTCTCCAGTTTGAACCCTCGCGAGCTCGCGGTGCTGTCTCAACTGGCCGACGGTGCGAGGAACAAGGCGATCGCCGCAGAACTCGGCATTGCCGAAAGTACCGTCAAATTCCATGTCGCCAGTGTGTTGCGCAAGCTCGGTGCCGAGAATCGTGGTGTGGCAGGGGCGATGGCGGTCCGTGCGGGAATCGTGGGGTCAGCCCCGCAGCGTCGCTGACGGCGCTACGCCGAACTTTTTCTTGTACGCCATCGCGAAGCGGCCCAGATTCGCGAAACCCCATGTGTGCGCGATCTCGGCCACGCCGGTCGTCGACGGATCCGCCGTGATCAACGCCGCATGAACGCGGTCGAGCCGGACGTCGCGCAGATAGGCCATCGGTGTCATCCCCACATACTCCTGGAAGGACTCCTGCAGTCGGCGCACGCTGCATCCGCCGATGTTGGCCAGGTCGGCGGCGGTGAATGCACGATGCGGGTACTCCTCGATCGCGTCGATGACCAGCTTCACGGTGCGCGGGCGCAACACCTCGCTCGGCCCCTGCAGTTCGTTCTGGAAGCGGTGGCCGGCAGCGAAGATCAGGCCCATCACAATGCCGTCTTCGAGGTGGCTTGCCAGCAAGGGATAGCGAGCCAGGGCAGCGGTTCGGTCGGCGGATCGAAGCTCGCGATCCAGTTGCTGGACCATCCGCCACCAGGTGGCGCCCAGTCCCGAATCGATTTGCAGCGATGCGTCGAAATCCACCGTGTCCACCTCGGATCGGCCGAGGATCGACTGCAGGCGATCCTCGACCGCTGCCCGGTCGATCTTGATGGTGAGCACCCGACTCGCCGCGTACCACTTGCGCAGGAGGGTGTGCCCTGTCGGGCGGTAGATCGTGGCTACCCGCGGAGTTGCCTGGGTGAGGGTGTGCGCGACCTTGGAGTCGATCGCTCCGCTGAGTGGGACGTTGACATGGTAGGCGGTGCGAAGCTCCGCGCAGTCGATCTCCACGTCGGAGGCGTAGGTCAGTTCACCAAGCGTCAGAGAGTTCAGCGTGCTGGTTCGCAGGACCATCTCGAAGGGGACCGATCGGTCGAGAACCTTCATCCGCTGCGGATAGTAAGAGCTGCTGCCGAGCTCCTGCGCCTGCTCCGGGTCCGCGGCCACCTGGGTGCGGACGGGGATCCGACCCGCGCCGCCAAGAGTTTTCAACCCCGCTCCTATCTGTCGTAGCGCTTCCCTGCCCCGGTTCCGGCGCTGGTCAACTCACTGGTGAGGCTACCCATAGAACCGAATTGTCGTGATCGATCCGGGGATTCGGTCCGATGGGCTGACCGCGGTCAGTGAACGGTGACCTCGAGGCGGTTGAAGCCCCGCAAGACGTGATTGAGCGCCCGCTCCGGCGAACCCGATATCTCGAACCGTTCGACGCGGGCGATGAGCGCCTCAAGTACCGCACCGATCTCCATCTTCGCCAGGTTCATTCCTAGGCACGCGTGTGGCCCGGCCCCGAACCCGAGATGGTCGATGGGGTTCCGACGGACGTCGAACCGGTCGGGATCGGGATACTTGACGGGATCACGATTGGCTGCACCCCAGAGGATCAGCGCGCGCGAACCTGCGGGCAGCGTGGCGTCGCCGAACACCGCATCTTGCAGCAGATAACGGGACCACCCCTGGATCGGCGACTCCATCCTGAGCACTTCATTGATGGCACTCGGGATGAGCTCCGCGTTGCCGCGCACGGCGTCCCACTGATCGGGGTGCTCCGCGAACAGATAAACCGCGCTGGCGATGGCAGAGATCGTGGTGTCGAGGCTCGGGCCCATGTAGTCGATCATCAACGCCGGGCATGCCGATGGGTCGATGACTCCGCGTGCTGCGGCGTGGTGCACCGCCTCAGCCCAGCTGCCTGGTTTCAGCTTGCCGGGCACCGCCTGCGTCGTCGCGTATTCCACCATCTCCTCCAGCACGGGCATCGAAGCACGGGTGCGCTCGTTGTCCGGGCCGAAGCAGTTGAACATCTGCGTGGCCCACACCAACATCTGGCTGCGGCCCTCCTCGGGCAGTCCCACCAGGTTCGCAACGATGTTGACCGGCAGATGCTGGGCTAGATCGGTCACCGCGTCGAATGTCTTGCGCATTACTAGGTCATCGACGAGTTCCTTTGCCATCGAGTCGATCTGCGGTTTGAGAGGTTGCAGGGCCCGGGGCGTGAGCGGATCGATGATCACTCTGCGCTGAGCCGCGTGCCGTTCGCCGTCACTGCACAGCGTGTTGCCCCGCAACACCTGGTTCATCGTCTCGTTCATCATCACGCCGCTGGCCGAGGAGAACGTCTGCCAGTTGGTCAGGGCCCGCTTCGCCTCGGCGTAACCGGTGAAGGCATACATCTGGAGGTCGGTCAGCCAGGCGATGCTGCCCAGCTCACGCAGCTGGCGATAACCTTCCCACGGGTCGAGTAATTGTGCCGGAGCGTAGAGGTCGATCGATGAATGCGGGACTCCGGCTCCCAATTTTTCGTCAACCATGTTGCCTCCTGGCGTTCGCAGTTGGGAATTGGTGCCTGGTCGTGGACCGGCACTCAGCGCTGTGGGTCTGTCACGGCGGTCACCGCACGTCCTGTGGGACAGCACTATTCGTTGAATGAAAAGTACTTCGGTAGACGGAAACTATCCGGTATCTTTCAACACAAGTCAAGGGGATGCCCACGCAGGTGGCCACACCGCGAGGAATCCGAGCGCCTCCGACCGTCGCCCTGTCGTCTCGGCGCGTGTGCGCAACGAGGGTGTGATCGGGCTGCGAATGTCCCACCCAGGTGGGCGCCCTCACATTCGTCGCGCAATCTGACCAGTTGCCGCGCAAACGGGGTAGTTCACCACGTCGACCAGCCATAACGTCATCCACACACCTCGCGCATCGTTAAAGGCATGGCACATGAACTCCTCAGAAACACTGTGGGTCACCGTTTCCCAGGTCACCCACGAAGCCGACGACATCCGCTCGTTCGAGCTACGTCCCCTCGACGGTGGCCCGTTGCCGCCGTTCGAGGCCGGCGCACACGTCGACGTGCACATCGGTACCCAGTACATCCGGCAGTACTCGCTGTGCAACAACCCCGCCGAACGCGACCGCTACGAGATCGGTGTGCTCAACGACCGCACCGGCCGCGGCGGATCCACCGCGCTGTTCGAGCTCTTCGAGGTAGGGCACAAGGTTCAGATCAGCGTGCCGCGCAACCACTTCCGGGTCGATCCTGAAGCGGAGCATGTTCTGCTCATCGGCGCTGGGATCGGCATCACACCCCTGCTTTCCATGGCCGAGCAACTGCACTCGGCCGACAGATCGTTCGAGCTCGTGTACCGGTCGAGGTGCCGGGAACGCGCCGGGTTCGTCGAACGGATCAACACCGCACCCTGGTCCGGTCAGGCGCAGATCTACCTGAGTAGCGAGCTCGTACAGCCGTTCGAGCTCGATACGGTGCTGGCCTCGGCGGCGTCGGGCACACAGGTGTATACGTGCGGCCCGGAGGGGTTCATCGCGGCCGTGGAAGCCGCTGCCGGCCGGGCGTTGTTGTCGCCCTCGGCCGTGCGCAAGGAACTGTTCACCAATGCCAACCTGAACACCGCCACCGGCGAACGGGAGTTCAAGGTCACCCTCGCCCAATCCGGTGGCACCTACACCATTCCGGTGGGCCGCTCCGTCGTCGATGTGCTGCAAGAAGAGGGCGTCGACGTGCTGGTCTCCTGCGAATCGGGCGTGTGTGGATCCTGTGTCGTCGGTGTCATCGACGGGGTGCCCGAGCACCGCGACGTCTTTCTCACCGACGAAGAACGTGCCTCCAACGCGGAGTTCACCCCCTGCTGTTCCCGCGCTGTGGGCGACCACCTCACTATCGACCTCTGACGTCCCCAGACCCCTGTCCAGCGCCAACCAGAGAAAGAGGAAAACGAATGACAAGCACCGTATCGAAGTGCCCCGTGTCGAAGTTTGCCGCGGACTTCAACCCGTTCACCAATCCGTACCTGGCCGATCCCTACACGCCGCTGGCGCAGGCTCGGCGGGAGGAGCCGGTCTTCTACAGTCCCGAGTTGGACTACTTCGTCGTCACTCGCTATGCAGATGTACGCGCGATCTTCCGTGACATCAAGTCGTTCTCGGCCGAAATCGCGCTCGAGCCCATCACGCCGATGTTCGAGTCGTCGATCCAGAAGATCATCGAGGTCGGATACGTCCCCGGACCTGCGCTGGTGAACGAGGACGAGCCCGGACACATGAAGCGCCGGAGGCGGCTTTCCGGCATGTTCACGCCCGAGTCGGTGGCCGCGCTCGAACCCCGTATCCGTGCTCTGGTCAGCGGGTACATCGATGAATTCGTCCGGCGCGGCAACGCGGACATCGTCGAGGACATGGTCTGGGAGGTGCCGGCGCTGGTCGCGTTCCTGTTCATGGGCGTTCCCGACGAGGACGTCCAGCGGGTCAAGCAGTTCGCCACCCGACGTACGTTGCTGACCTGGGGGCGGCCCAACGAGGCCGAGCAGAACACCCTGATCGACGAGATCGGCGACTACTGGAATTTCTGCAAACAGCACGTCGAGCGGACGCGGCAGAACATGGGCACCGACTTCGTCAGTGAGGTCATCCGTGCCAACGAGGAAGACCCGGAACTGTTCGACGAGATCTCGATGTACAACCTCATGCTGAACTTCCTGTTCGCGGCGCATGAAACCACAACCAACGCCTCGGCCAACGGCATCAAGACCCTGCTCGAGCATCCCGACCAGTGGCGGGCGATCTGCGAGGACCCCAGCCTCATTCCCAATGCCGTCGAGGAGATCCTTCGCTACAGCTCGTCCGTCATCGCCTGGCGCCGGCTCGCGCTGAAGACCGTGACCGTGGGTGGGGTCGAAATCCCCGAGGGCTCCAAGGTTCTGGTGGTCCTCGGCTCGGCAAACCATGACGAGGAGATGTTCGCTGACGGCAAGCAGTTCGACATCCGTCGCGAGGGGGCGGCACGACACCTGTCCTTCGGTATCGGCACGCACACCTGCCTGGGCGCCCCGGTGGCCCGACTGGAGATGAGGGTCATCATCGAGGAGTTGACCCGACGGCTGCCGCATCTGCAGATCAAGCCCGGTCAGACGTTCACGTATTCCCCGAACACCTCGTTCCGAGGACCGGAACACGTACTCGTGCAATGGGATCCGACTCAGAACCCGGTGCCCGAAGACCGTCCGCTGAGCTGACACAGACTAGGAGAACGGGATATGACCACCTACACCACCCGGTTCGGGTCACTGGATTCCTACGATCCGGGCAAAGTTGTCATCGTCGACGATGATCCCCGCAACTACGCCTTCTCCAACGTGTTCGACGTGGCGTCGCGGGCCCAGCCGTTCGAGAAGATCGCAGTGGCCAAGAACCTCGAATACGTGCTCGAGGTCGTCCGTGTCGAGAACACCTCGCCCTGGCGCACCTGCGCGCACGACGAGTTCGCGCTGGTGATGGACGGAGAGGTCACGTTCGAATTCGTCGACCTGGACACACCGCCCGACAACCTGCCCGACGGTGGGTCCGTTGCCCTGACCGGCGAACCGTCCGGCCCCGAAATGGGCACCGTCATCGCCCACCAGGGACACATGGCACTCCTGCCCGCCGGCTCGGCGTATCGCTACTCGGCTCCCCGCCCGGCGGTGCTGCTGCTGCAGACGGTCGAGGGGCCGGACACCGTGTACCGCTGGTCCGAGATCTGCCAGACCACCATCAACTAAGGAGCCGTGACGATGAGCACCGACACCATCAGACCCGACGTGAGCCCGGCGGAGGGAAGCCGACCGACCAACACCCACGGGTACCGCGAATTCGAGCTCGGGGCGTTCCATCTCAGCCGCGACGAGTACTTCGCCTACATCACCTGGCCGACCGGCCAGCACGTGATGAGTGTCGACTCCTTCCTGCGCGCGCTGCAACGCGACGTCGCGTGGGATTTCTTCTACGGGATCGTGAACTTCGACGGTGTGTTCGGCACCACCAACCACTACGGCACCGTCGACGTCTTCGCCGGCCGGTACAACGATGCGTACCGGAAGGCCGAGCTCGATCACGTTGAAACGCTGGACACACCGGTGATCCGGGAGGTCTTCGTCGACATCATCAAGGACTGGACCAATGCCGGATTCGACCCGTTCGCGTCGCCGGCGGAGACCGGAAGCGCGTTCGGCGTCAAGCGGGGCGACAACCACGAGGCGGTGAGCCGTGAGCGGGTGACCGCGCAGCGGATGGTCGGCGTGGCCGGCGACGAGCAGCCGCGCAGCGACGACTCCGGGTACCCGATCAACCGGCAGTTCCTCGATGTTCCGCAAGATGAGCCGCAGGTCAAGCCGGAACCGGGATACGAGGACCGCATCGCGGCATTCAGTTTGAAGGCCTACCTGTCGCGCTCGGACGTCACCTGGAATCCCAGCGTGGTGTCGGTGTGCCGGGAGTCGCTGATGTGCCCGACGACCGAGGAGTACATCCTGCCGATCATCCACGGCAACGATCGCTCCGAGTGGTTCATCCAGCTCTCGGACGAGATCACGTGGGAGGTGGAGGACCGCGATACCGGGCGCAAGCGCGCAACGGTGGTGATGAAGCCCGGCGACGTGGCGGCCATGCCGGCCGACATCCGGCACCAGGGCTATTCGCCCAAGCGCTCGATGCTGCTGGTCTGGGAGAACAACAGCAGTCTGATCCCCGAACTCATTGCCGAGGGCAAGATCTCGCCGCAACCGGTGGAGTTCGCCGGATGAACACCCCCAACCAGCTCTTCATCGACGGCGAGTTCGTCGACGCGCTCGCCGGCGGGACGGTGGCGGTCCACGACCCGCACGACGGGTCGAAACTGACCGACATCGCCGAAGGGCGCGGCGAGGACATCGACCGGGCCGTGGCGGCGGCGCGCAAGGCGGCCACAGATTGGGCGGCGACGCCCGCCGCGGACCGCGGTCGGCTGCTGTTGCGGCTGGCGGACGCGATCGAGGCGAGCGGGGACGAACTGGCCCTGCTCGAAACCCGCGACACCGGGCACCCGATCAGGGACACGACCCGCCTGGACGTGCCGAGAACCGCGGCGACCTTCCGGTATTTCGGCGGCATCGCCGACAAGTATCAGGGCAGCGTGGTGCCGGTGGAGCGGGGCTTCCTCAACTACGTCCAACGCAAGCCGGTGGGGGTGGCCGGATCGATCGTGCCCTGGAACTTCCCGCTGATGTTCACCAGTTGGAAGCTGGGCCCGGCGCTCGCGGCCGGCAACACCGCCGTGATGAAGCCCAGTGAACTGACTCCGCTGTCGACGTTGCGGCTGGCCGAGTTGATCGCCGAGGTCGGGATTCCGCCGGGGGTGGTCAACATCGTTCCCGGTTACGGGGACACGGCGGGTCAGCACCTGGCCGAGCACCCCGACGTCGACAAGATCTCGTTCACCGGGTCGACGCAGGTGGGCCGCGGCGTGGTGCATGCCAGTGCCGGGAATCTGAAGCGGGTCCAACTCGAACTCGGCGGCAAGGGAGCCAACATCGTCTTTGCCGACGCCGACATCGACCAGGCCGTCCAGGGTTCGGCGTTCGCCATCTTCCACAACCAGGGGCAAGCCTGTATCGCCGGCAGCCGACTGCTCCTGCACGAATCGATTGCCGACGAGTTTCGGGAGAAGTTTCTGGCGCTGGCGGCGTCGATCCGGGTCGGGGATCCCAAGGACCCCGGAACCGAGATGGGGCCACTGACCAGCTCCCTGCACCAGCAGCGGGTGCTGGAGTGGGTCGATACGGCGCGAACGGAAGGATGCCAGATCCTGCTCGGCGGCACCGTGCCGGACGAGGCCCCCGCAGCGGGCTGTTATGTCGCACCGACCGTCGTGGCGGCGGCCACCGGCACGCGAGTCACCCTCGAGGAGGTGTTCGGTCCCTTCGTCACGGTCGGCACATTCACCACCGATGACGATGCGCTGACCCAGGCCAACGCCACCCAATACGGCCTCGGGGCCGGGTTGTGGACCACGGACCTGGCCCGCGCGCATCGGTTCTCCGACCAGCTGCGAGCCGGAATGGTGTGGGTCAACAGCTACAAACGGGTAAATCCCGGGTCACCCTTCGGTGGCGTCGGGGGATCGGGCTACGGCCGAGAGATGGGATTCGAGGCTATGCACGAATATACCGAGGCACAGTCGATCTGGATCAATACCGAGCGACTCCCACCCTGGTACCCGCGCGACCAGGCCTGACCGTTAGCTCTGTGAGGAAGTACGACAATGAACCGATTCATCCGCGAAAGTCTGCCCAGCCGAATAGTTTTCGGTGGTAACAGACTCGAGAGCGAGCTCTACGGCGAGATCCGATTGCTCGGGTCGGTGGCTCCGTTGCTCATCTCCAACGCATCCACCGATTTGAACCAATTGGTCACCTCGCTGCACCCGGGCTGGGCCGGCCAGTGGACCGACGTGCGTCAGCACGTGCCCACCGAGTTGGCCGACCGTTGCCATCAGCGGGCGGCAGATCTGAAGGCAGATCTCTTGGTCGCGGTGGGCGGCGGCAGTGCGACGGGGCTGGCGAAGGCCGTCGCGTACCGCAGTGGTCTCCGGATCCTGTGCGTACCAACCACCTACGCGGGATCGGAGATGACGCCGATCTGGGGCCAGACCGATGCGTTGAAGAAGACGACGGCCCGCGACAACAAGGTGCTACCCGCGACGGTGATCTACGACCCCCTACTGCTCGTGCCGTTGCCGGGGCCGGTGGTAGCGGCAAGTGGCATGAACGCGCTGGCGCATTGCGTGGAGGCGTTGTACGCGCCCAAAGCCGACCCACTGAGCACGCTGATGGCGGTGGACGCCGCGGGGTTGTTGTTCGACCATCTGCGGGCGGCTGCGCAGGCGGCCCAGGGATCGGCGCGGGGGGAGATCTTGTGGGCGTCGTGTCTGGCTGGATCGGTGCTGGGGACCGTCGGGGGGTCGCTGCACCATTCCATCTGTCACATCCTCGGCGGCCTGCACGAACTTCCGCACGCCGAGACTCACGCGGCCGTGCTGCCGCAGGCGCTGGCCTATCTACTCGATGCCGTGTCGCTCCGATTGCGGCCGCTGGCAGCACGACTCGGGGCTGTGGTCAATGAATTGCCGGGCATGATCTGGGATCTCGGCGCCAGCGTTGGCACACCGGCCGGGCTGTCCGAGATCGGCATCACCGAAGGCGACCTTCCGGGTATCGTGACGGCATTGCTGGATGCCAACCCGGCCGCGCCGGTGCCGTTGACACTCGAGGACGCCACCGAGTTGGTCGACAGGCTGTTCCATGGCGATCGCCCGACTGCATCCCGGCCTGTCGCGGCCGCCGGCGCCGACAGGAGGGGTCGTGCCACCTAGTCACGACATCACCGATCGGCTGGTCGCACAGTTGCAGCAGACGCCCAACCCGCGACTGCGCGAGGTGATGATCGCACTCGCACGGCACCTCCACCAATTCGCCATCGAAATCGAACTCACCCCGCAGGAATGGGAAGTCGGGATCGAATTCCTCACGGCCACCGGGCAGCTGAGCAACGCCGACCGGCAAGAGTTCATCCTGCTGTCCGATGTCCTGGGATTGTCCTCGCTGGTCGAGCAGATCGACGATCGGGACCGGCGGTCGACGGAGTCGACCGTGCTGGGTCCGTTCTATCGGGAGCACAGTCCGCGCCGGCAGGCCGGTGCCACGATCTTCGAGCGACCCAGCGGGACACCGACCCGTTACAGCGGGCGGGTCCTCGACCTCGACGGAGACCCCATAGCCGGTGCGACAGTCGATGTCTGGCAGAACGGCGCGGATCGGCTCTATGCGGCCCAGGATCCGAGCGCGCCGCCGGCCAATCTGCGCGGTGTGTTCACCACCGACGACGCCGGACGGTACTGCTTCGTGGGGGTGCGTCCGGTCGACTATCCGGTACCGACGGATGGGCCGGTGGGCACGCTGCTGAAAGCGACGTCGCGCTCCGAGTGGCGTGCAGCCCACATCCATGCGATCGTGCGCGCCGACGGGTACCGGCCCGTGACAACCCATTTGTTCGACGACGCCAGCGACCACCTGGACTCCGATGTCGTCTTCGGCGTCAAGGATTCGCTGATCAAACGTTTCATTCGCCATGAAACCGACGAGGGGTATTCCGTCGAGCATGACTTCGTGCTGGAACGCCTGCTGTGACCGCTCAACTCGCCAGTCCGGCCCACGTCCAGGACGGTCTGCGACAGCACGGCTACCTCGCCGACGCCGCGGTCGGCGAAGCGGTGTTCCTGGCCGACCGGCTGGGTCGCGCCATCCTGGTCGAAGGACCGGCCGGGGTCGGCAAAACGCAGCTGGCCAAGTCGGTCGCTCAGCTCGGTGGGCGTCCGCTGTTCCGACTGCAGTGCTACGAGGGTCTCGATGAGGCAAAAGCGCTGTACGAGTGGGACTATCGTAAGCAGTTGCTCCGGCTGCAGGCCGGCAATAACCAACGCCAGTCGACGTGGAGCCAAGCCCACGACGAGTTGTTCGATGAACAGTTCCTACTGGCGAGGCCCTTGTTGCAGGCATTGCAGTCGCCGGTCCCCTCGGTGCTCCTCATCGACGAGGTTGACCGGGTGGAGGCGGAAACCGAGGCGCTCTTCTTCGAGGTGCTTGCGGAGAACCAAGCCACGATTCCGGAACTGGGAACCATCGTGGGCCGCCATCGACCGCAGATCTTCTTGACCAGCAACGGTACTCGCGAACTTTCGGAGGCGCTCAAACGCCGCTGTCTGTTCCTGCACATCGGCTACCCCGATGCCGAGGCCGAGGCCGCGATCATCCGACAGCACCTCCCCGACATGAGCGCAGCGTTGTCCTCGCACGTCGCTCGAGTGCTGGCCGCGCTGCGCAAATTGGACCTCGGGAAGCCGCCGTCGGTGGCCGAAGGGATCGACTGGGCACGCAGTCTCCAGTTGCTGGAAATCGACGATGTAGCGGGAAACCTGGCCCGGGGTTTACCCGTGCTGCTCAAGAGTCGAAGCGATATCGACGCCGCCCTGGCCGCGTCGATAGGTTGACCGATGCCCGCCCGGTGGTGCTCAAAAGCGCAGTGCCAGAGAACGGTTGATATCGGCGGCGGCCACCAGCAGCGCCGGCAGTATCCGCTCGCGCATCTCGTCAGGGGAGACTCGGCCGGTGTGGGCGGAGATCGCGACGGCGGCGATGGTCTGGCCCTGATCGTGAACAGGAGCCGCGACGCATTGGACGCCGGCTTCGAGTTCCTGTTCGACGAGGCAGAATCCGTCCCGGCCTGCTCGCTGCACGGCTCGCTTGAGCGCCGTGACGGATTTTACGGTGTACAGGGTGCGATCGGCGGGTGCGCGTGATAGCAGGCCGGCGAAGTCGACCCCGCTCTGCGCGGCGAGCAGCACCCGCCCCATCGACGACGCGAACGCGGGGATCCGCGTGCCTACCTCGATGTCCATCGACATAATGCGCCGGTACGGCACCCGAACGGTGTACAGCACGTCGTCGTTGTCGAGCACACCCGCGGATGTCGATTCTCCAACCTCGCGGGCCAAGTCCTCCAGCCGTGTCCGGACGATGTCCCAGGTGCGATTCGTCGCGAGGTACGCGTGGCCGAACTCCAGGACCCTGGGCGCCAACGACCAGGTCCGCCCGTCGGTGCGGACGTATCCGAGCGCGTGCAACGTCATGAGCAGTCGGCGGGTGGTCGCCGGTGACAGCTCGACGGTCTTCGCCACCTCCGCCAGGGTCAGCGCCGAGGTGTCCGGTCCGAATGCGTGCAGCACCGACAGGCCACGGTCCAACGCCCGCACGTATTCGGCGGACGCACCGGTCTCGGGGCCTCCGGGCAGCTCCGAATCCAGTGTGGGATCCACAATCGTCACAATCCATCCCCGATCTCTTCGGTGTCTGCAGGGTACCGCTGACTCAGGATTGTGCCGGGCCGCCCCAACCTGCCGGCGGCAGTGGATCTGCCGACCGCGGACTGCCTGGATAGTGAGTTTCCAGTGTTCCCACCGCGATTGAAGAGAGTTGCGCCAAGTGATCGACGAGATCTCCTTGCGGGAGGATGCAGCACAGCTGGCGGATGCCGCCGGCGGCCAGCCGGGCTACCTTCTCCTGGACGTCTTCCAGCCGGCCGACCAGCGCGTCGTCGAGGTCCCCGGCCAGGTCTTGAAAGAGCGGATCGCCCGCGGCCCTGGCCTTGGCCTCGGCATCGGTGCGTCCGACACTTACTGCGACGTCGACGGATCGGTACTGTCGCCCTGCGACGGCTGCGAACAAGTCGCGGCCGGCCCAGGCAGGTAAGTGGTCGGCCGATGTCGGGGATTCGCCCGAGCGCCAACTGCGACGTACGACGGGCAGCGGTGATCCGAACTCCTCGCCGAGTCGGGCGGCATCGGCTGACGTGGGTGCCAGCGGGCCGTCCTCGGCGAACAGGATCGACTCCAGACCGACACGCGCGCCGATCGAGGTCAGTAACGACAGTTGATCCACTCCGCGGCGCAGATCCGCCCACACGGACACGGCAAGCAGGTTGTCCATTACCATCATCGGGTCTTTCACTTTGCGAATACTATTCCGTCTAGCGAAGGATTGTATATGGCGCCGTTAGCCGAGCCGGCTGACGTACTCCTTTCCCGGCTGATCGAACTGGCCGCGCTCGCACGCGCGCGCGGTGTGGCCGTCTCACCCGCCAAGACCGTCGATCTGATCGCGGCGATCGGTGTGGTCGACGTCCTCGAGCGGTCGGCTCTGCAACGCGTCGTACGGCTCACGCTGAGTGGCTCCGCAGCCGATGGGCCGGTCTTGGATGCGCTGGTGGACAGGCTGTTTCCCGCCATGGTTGCCACTGGAGCTCCGCAGGCCACGCCGGAACAACTGCGCGATCGGCTCGTCGACGCGGTCGTGTCGGGGGACCGCGCCGCAGCGGCGGAACTCGGGGGCCAGGCCTCGGGCCTGGTCGCCGCCGACCACGGCGACCAACCGGCCTCCCTCACCCGTGCCACCCAACAGGCATTGCGGGCCATGGAACTGTCGCAGGTCCTGCGTCGCGCGATGAAGCAGGCAGACGGCTTCGACAGCGACTCCGCCGAACTGTGGCGACAGGCGCTCGGGGCGTTCGAGGACGGAGTGTCGAACGGCCTTCGCGCACAGGGGTGCAACGACGCCGTCGACGATGGCGTGCTCGATGCCGACCTGATGCACCTCAGTGCGGCTGAACAGGTAGCGCTACGCGACTGCGTTCACGCACTCGCCCGGCGATTGGCCACCCGACTGAGCGCGCAACGCACCAATGCGGTCAGCGGGCGCCTCGATGTGCGCCGTACCCAACGCCGTGCCTTGGCGACCGGAGGGATCCCGCTCGACCCGATATTGCGCCGGCGGCGCCGACATCGACCACAGCTGGTCGTGCTGTGCGACGTCAGTGGATCGATGGCTGACTACACCCGGTTCTCGCTGGCGCTCCTCGGTGAACTTGCCAGCCAGATGGCGCACATCAGGGCGTATGCCTTCGTTGACGGCAGCGCAGACGTCACGCACCTGATGACCGCGTCCAACTCACTGGTGAGCCCGCAGACCTTGTTGCTCCAGCCGGGAGTCGTCACCGGCGATGGGCACACCAACTACGGTACGGCCCTGCAGTCCTTCCTCGACTCCCCGTCGCTGCACGTCGACATGAAGGCCACCCTCGTCATTTTCGGCGACGCCCGGACTCGGGGGCAGGGCACGGGTCTGGAGGCGTTGCGTGAATTGGGCCGGCGCGCCAACAAGATCTACTGGCTCAATCCCGAACCGCGCGAGCAGTGGGGCGTCGGCGACAGCAGCGCGGCGGGCTACGGGGCGGTCTGCACCGACATGGTCGAGGTGCGCACCCTCAATCAACTCGCTGACTGGATCGCCACCACCCTCTAGGTCAACCCCAACAGGGTTGCGCGCCACATCACATCGCGCATTCGGGACAGTCGCCGCGTAAAGCGAGTAGCTCCCCGATATACCGAGCAATACCTTGTGGCAAGCACCAAACCTGCCCGCTCTGATCCCGATCACATAACAGTGCACCAACATCAACTCGACAGGTACCGAGGATGCATCAGCCCCCAACGATCAACATGACACCGCCCAAGAGCCAGATACCTGCACACCGCGTCCCGATCCCGAAGTTTCGACGCGGACGGATTATCCTGAGGGCCTTGGCTGTCGGAGCGATCGCCGCCGTTGTGCTTCC
Organism: Mycolicibacterium sp. MU0050; assembly: GCF_963378085.1. Classification (GTDB taxonomy): domain Bacteria; phylum Actinomycetota; class Actinomycetes; order Mycobacteriales; family Mycobacteriaceae; genus Mycobacterium; species Mycobacterium wendilense. Next base: position 869,255 of record NZ_OY726395.1, read on the forward strand.
GACGCTGCCGACCATCGTCCCCACAGCGCACGCCTATGAAAGCCATTACCAAGAGTTTTACACCCCGCCCGCTCAGTTACCGACCGCACAGCCCGGAGCTCTCATCCGGTCTGAGCCCTCGCGGCTGGTGCTCGAGCCGTCCGGCCAGTTGGGTGCGTACGTCGCCACCGGTACCCGAATCATGTACAGCAGTACGGATGCGCGGGGAAATCCCGTGGCGGTGACGGGTACCTATTTCGAACCCGACAATCCGTGGCCCAGTGACGGGCCTCGGCCGCTGATCGCCTTCGCAACAGGCCCCTATGGGCTGGGCGAGCAATGTGCGCCCTCCCGGATGTTCAATCAGGGGATTCACTTCTCGCAGGGCTTCGACCTCATGTTCGGCTACGAGGAAGGGTTCATCGCGACCATGGTCGCCCGAGGCTTCGCCGTGGTCGTCACCGACGGTGTCGGACTGGGTATCCCGGGGGCCATCCCGCAGTTCCTGAACCGGCTCGCCGCCGGGACCGCGCTTATCGACGCGGCTCGCGCTGCGCAAAAACTTCCGGATACATCACTGGAGTCCGATGGGCCAGTGGCGTTTTGGGGATGGTCGTCCGGTGGGCAGGCGTCAGCATCTGCGGCGGAACTGGCATCCACATACGCACCGGAACTCAGCGTCGTCGGCACGTGGAGCGGCGCACCGCCCGCGGACGTCGCCGCGCTGCTGCCGTACATCGACGGCAACCTGCTCGCTGGCGCCACCGGCTACGTGCTCAACGGAATCGTCGCTTCCTACCCGGAAACCGGCGAGGCGCTGGCCGGCACGCTGACACCGCGGGGCACGCAGATGGTCACTTGGTCGCGCAGCATCTGCACATTGCAGTCTGTCGCCAACTATGCGTTCCGTCATCTGGAGTTCTGGTTCAACACCGACCTCTACGAGCTGGTCGGCTCCGACCCGCTGAAGGGCCTGCTCGACGCCCAACGCCTGGGGACTCTGAAACCCAGAGGACCGGTGATGATCTCAACCAACAGGTGGGATTCGTTCAGTCCTTGGGCCGGGTCGCATCAACTTGCGGTGGACTGGTGCAATAAGGGGGCGGATGTGGAGTTGTGGACTAACGAGCAACCACCATTCCTGAATAAACTGTCGATCAACCACCTGCTGCCCTACTTCGTGGACGGTGAACGGGGAATGCAGTGGCTCGCAGACCGTTTCAACGGGGTCCCCGCCACGTCGAACTGCTCCGAGTTGTGACCTGGCGCAGCTGAAGACCTCCGGGATCGGTGTGTAGAACACCGATCCCGGAGGTCTTTTCACGCGATTTAGCTGAGTCCTATCCGCTCGGCGAGTCTTTCCCGGCCATCCGACCTAGTGTGCCGAACAGCGTTGCGGACCAGACTCGAGGTAGTGGCTCATTGTGCATCGGAGGTTGTCGTGACTGTAAGTACCCTAGCCGGACCAGGAACGCGCGCAGGCACACTCGCTACGGCACCAGTGCCTCCATCATCGATGGTGATCTTCGGTATTACCGGCGACCTGTCACGCAGGAAGCTCCTGCCGGCGATATACGACCTCACTGCTTCCGGTCTACTTCCGCCGGAGTTTGCACTGCTCGGCTTCGGCCGCCGGCAGCGAGCAGGAGTGCTGCCGATGATCCGCGAGGCAATGCAGACCGGAGCTCGGACGACTTTCGATGAACGCGTCTGGGACCGAATCGCCGAGAAGTTTCGATACGTCACAGGGACATTCGACGATGTCGTCGCATTCGAAGCTCTCGGCAGAGAATTGGCACGAAGCGAAGACACCATCGACGGGACCGGGAATGCCGTGTTCTACATGTCCGTCTCACCTGACCACTTCATCCAGGTGTGCAATCAACTCCGAACGGCCAATCTGCATACGCACTCGAGTGGCTGGCGACGGGTTGTTCTCGAAAAGCCGTTCGGCCGAGACCTTTACACGTCGCGGGTCCTGGGGGCAGCCGTCGAGACGATCTTCGGAGATTCAGTGTTCCGAGTCGATCACTACCTCGGCAAGGAGATGGTCCAAAACATTCTGACATTGCGTTTTGCGAATGGCCTGTTTGAGCCGCTGTGGAACAGCGGCCACATCGACCATGTGCAGATCACCATGGCCGAAGACATCGGGTTGACAGGGCGCGCTGGATACTACGACGGCGTCGGCGCCGTTCGCGACGTGGTCCAAAACCACCTGCTTCAACTGCTGGCGCTCATTGCGATGGACGAACCCGCCACCTTGTCCGCGAGCGATCTAGCTGCGGAGAAGATCAAGGTTCTCACCGCTGCAAGACTATTGGAGCCATACGAGCAGACTGCTGCGCGCGGTCAATACGTTGCATCGAGCCGGGGCGCTGAGCGTGTTCCGGGATTCCTTGAAGAGGAGGGGTTCGATGCCGCGTCGACCACAGAAACCTACGCCGCCATGACGTTGGAAGTGGCGAACCGCCGCTGGGCGGGGGTTCCGTTCTTCATCCGCTCGGGAAAGCGCCTCGCTCAGAGCAACACCGAGATCGCCATAGCCTTTCGGCCTCGCGATCATTTCGGCACACGGGTTGTTCCGTCGACGCAGAACACCTTACTGATTCGCGTGCAACCCGAGGTCGGCATCTCCTTGCGGATCGGCACCAAGGTGCCGGGGCACGGGATGAATGTGAAGTATGCCGATCTGGACTTGTCGTACGCGACGACGTTTCGCGAACAGCCCATCGAGGCGTACGAGCGGCTGATCCTGGATGTATTGCGCGGAGACGCATCCCTGTTTCCGACACAGGCTGAGATCGAAGCTTCATGGGCGATAGTCGATCCGTTGATTTCACATTGGGCCGCCGTCGGCCGACCCGATCCATACGAATCCGGCACCTCCGGCCCCCAGTCGGGCCACGACATCATCGAGCGCGCTCGGCGGGCCTGGCGCCCGCTCTGAGTACGGGCTGCGCTAACGACGGGTGGTTCAGAAGGGTGGTTCGTCGTGGTCGGGGGTGGGTTCTTCGGGTGGTGGTCGCCAGTCGGCGGTGATGGTTTCGCTTTCGGGTGGGTCGTTGACCCAGCTGCAGAAGGGGCTGGTGCTGGGGGTGCCTTTGAAGAGGTGCAGTTTGCGGCGGACTTCGTTGCGCCATTGGCGGAGGTCGATTTCTTGGGCGCGGGCGCGGTTGAGGTGTTGAGTTTCGGTGTTGGCGGCGCGTTTGGCGGCCAGGCCGTTGCGGGCGTGGATGGTGCGGCGGGTTTTTTCGGCGTGGTGGTTGCGCGGCAGCGGGGCCGGGGTGCCGCATGCGGCGATGTCGTCGAACAGTTCGGCGCCGTCGGGGGTGCTGCGGTAGATCCGCCCGGTTGGTGAGGTCCACTCGACGGTGCCGTCGTGCAGTTGTTTGTCCCGCCAGCCGCCTGGGCCGGAGTGAAAAGTCTTCAGCCGGTGGTGTTCTCGGCATTTAGGGTCGAGGTTTCCGGTCATCGTCCAGCCGCCCCGGAAGGGATGGCGGTGGTCGAACGGCACGGCGTGGTCGAGGTCGGCGCCAGGCCGAGCGGTTGCAGCCCGGGAAGCTACAGGTGAGGCTGCGGCACCGTACCCAGCGGGTGGCGGCGGCGCTGGGTTGGTGGCGCAGTAGTTCCTCGGCTTGGGGGACGGGTTTGGCGGTGGGACGTAGCAGGGCGCCGGCGTCGGCGAGTTCGCGGACTTGGTCGGCGTCGATGACGCCGTAGCCGTCGAGGTAGCCGGGGTCTTCGGAAGTACCGGTGAGGGTGTCGGCGGTGGCGATGAGGTTGATGACCACTCGCCCGGTGGCGGGTTCGGGGGTTCGGTTGGGGCAGTCGGTGTTGGTGCAGGCGCAGCTCAGGGTGGTGTGGCCTTCGCCGAGGGCGGCCATGGCGTCGGCGCGGCGTTGGTCAAGGGTGCGGGGATCTTCGGGGCAGACTGCGCGGGCCATCTGGGTGAGGCGTTGGTCGAACAGCACCGCGGCTGGGGCCGTGAGTTTTCCGTCGATGCGGGCCATGCCGTTGGGTTGGGTGCTCAGGGTGACGCGGCGGTCGGTGTCGGCGGTGGTGCGGCGTTCTTTGGCGGCTTCGGGGTCGGTTTTGCGGATCACGGTGTCGATGGTGTTGATCAGTCGGCGCCGTGACCAGCAGTCCCAGCCGGTGATCTTGTCGGCCAGGGCGGCGTCGACTTCGGGCATCAGCTCGGCGTGGACGTAGTCGGTGCGGGTGATGATCGCGGTCGTATCGGACCAGCTGATTTTTCCGTCGGCCAGCAGTGCGCCGATCCGGGGCAGGCGGGTGTCGAGGGCTTCGGCGACGGCGACGAGTTGGCGGGTCAGGTACGGGGTGGTGTTCATTGCGGCGCCGACTTCGGCGCAGGTGCGGGTGAATCCGGTGATCAGGGCGTAACTGGGGTCGGTCTGGTCGTGGCCTTCGGCTTCGGCGGTGCGTTGCGACAGCAGTGCGGCGATGGCGGCGGCGCGTCGGGCGTGGGTTGCCGATTCGGCGTGGCGGGTGTCTTCGACCACCGCCATCAGCTCGTCGGCTGAGCTCGATTCGAGCATGTGTTCGATTCTACACGCCCGTGGAAGCGATGTCGAGGAATTTGCTGGGGAGGGGAGAAAGGTTGTGGAGAGGTCGCAAAAACACAAAGTGCCCCCGGCATGATTCGAACATGCGACACCGGCTTTAGGAGAGCCGTGCTCTATCCCCTGAGCTACGAGGGCAACGACCGGCGGAGCGTGCATGCCCACCCTTGGCCAGGGCACAGCGTACCGCCCAGCTGCTCCTCCCACCGCTACCGGCCGTAACCGGATCCGTCGGCCGGCCACCGGGATTATGGTCGAGCGTTATGACCGCTCTCGCCGATCAAGCCGTGCTCGTGACCGGGGCCAACCGCGGGATGGGCCGCGAATACGTCGACCAGCTGCTGGGCCGCGGGGTCGCGAAGGTGTACGCCGCCGCCCGCAACCCGGACTCGGTCGAAGTCACAGACCCTCGGGTCGTCCCGTTGCGGCTCGACGTCAGCGATGCGGACTCGGTGGCCGCGGCCGCCGAGACGGCCACCGACGTCAGCGTGCTGATCAACAACGCCGGCATCTCCCGCGGGGTGTCCGTGCTGGTCCCGGACACCACCGACCTGCGCGACGAGTTGGAGACCAACCTGTTCGGCCCGTTGGCCCTGGCCTCGGCGTTCGCCGACCGGATCGCGCAACGGTCGGGCGCCATCGTCAACGTGGCCTCGGTGCTGGCCTGGCTGCCCATCGGCGGCACCTACAGCGTCTCCAAGGCCGCGCTGTGGAGCGCGACGGACTCCATGCGCATCGAGCTGGCACCGCGCGGGGTGCAGGTGGTCGGGGTCTATGTCGGACTCGTCGACACCGACATGGGCGCGTTCTCGGACGCCCCGAAGACCCCGCCGGCCGACGTGGTGCGCCAGGTGCTCGACGGGCTCGAGGCCGGCGCCGACGAGGTGCTTGCCGACGACTTGACCCGGCAGGTCCGCGCCCAACTGAGCACGCCCCTGCACGAGCGCTGACTCACCTGCGGCCCAGCGCGCAGTCCGGCTCGCAGGTCCGGGGCTCGGGCCGCTCACCCAGCCCGGTCAGTTCGTTGACGACGGGCGCCAACAGCTGCGTGTAGACCTGGTGGTCCATCAACCCGAAGGTGTGGTTGCGCGTCAGGTTGTACTCGGCATTGCGCAGTTCGCGCACCCGCGCCTGCTCCGCGGTGAGCTGTTCGGGAGACCGGGCCCGGTCCGCGATGAGCTGCTCGACCTCGGAGAGCCGGTACCCGCAGGCCTGCAGAAAGTCCAGGTAGGCGCTCAGGTGCGCGCGGTCCGAACTCGGCCAGTGACCGTCTCGGTCGAGGCCCCATTCAAAGGCCGCGATCACCATGGCCAGCGTGGCGATGGCCGGGCGGCCCGTCCGCCGCACGGCCGCGGCGCCGTCGATCTCGCCCTCGAGCCCCAGTAGTTCACCGGCGATGGCCATGCTCGCGTTGCACAGCAGTGTGCCCAGGGCGTGGAAGTGCTGCGCGACGAATGCTTCGGCACCCGGCGGCGGGGAGGCCCGGGACAGCAGATGGTCGCGGATCCAGGCTCGACGCACACCGGCGACATCCTTGGCCTGGGCCCGGATGGCCGCGTACTCCCGACGGTCGATCAGGGCGTCCGCGCGGGCCTGGGTGCCCAACACCGTGGGCCGGGCCCCGGTGTAGCCGGCTCGTGCGACGACGGCGCTGATCGGGGCCGGCTGCGCGGCCCCGTCGGACAGATACTCCGCGCGGACCGACAACTCCGAGTCGCGGGCCAACTGCCCCAGCGCGGCCGGCCGATAAGCGGTGCGGCACAGTTGCGTTCCGCCGCGCTCGGGTGAGCGCGGCCAGATCAGGCCCACGGCGCGCCGACGAGACGGATCGTCGGGTTCCAGGTGGACCTGCCAGGTACCCATCGGTGGCAGGAATCCTTCGGCCAGCGAGACCAGCAGGTCATCGACTGTCGCGGCGGCGGGCATCGCCCAGAACTGGACGTGCGATTCGGTGTCGTCGCCCATCGCGACGGAGGACCGGTCCACGGTGAGGCGCACGAACTCGGCCGGTTGGTTCGTCATTTCGATAATCTAACTGCCGAACGCGGCCCCTCCGGTCACCGAATTTCGGCGATCACCTTCGCGAAGTAGGCCGAATCCTTGTACTGCACCGAGAATGACGTCACCCCGAAGTCGTCGCGCAACGCGCGCAACCGGTCGGCGGAGTCACGGGGCGTCCCGGACAACACCCCGGGCAGGGCCAGGATCTCCTCGTCGGACAGCCCCGGCGCGTAGCGGCGCGGCAGGGTCAGGTCGGGCAGTCCCGAGTCCCCGGCCGGCGCCGCGGTGATCGCCAGGTCCAACACCACCGGGCGGCCCTCGGCACGGGCGCGGACGAACTCGACGCGGTCGGTGCCGGTCAGCCCCACGATGTCGGCGTACCGGGCGGCGACGGTCAGGACCCGGTCGCCGTTGCCGGCGATCAGCAGCGGAATCTCCGGATGGTGGCGGCGCAGGTGCTTTGCGACGTGCTCGAGGTGGGCCACCCGCTCCCCGGCAGAGGGGAAGGGAATCTCGGCGGCCTCGAACTCCTCCCGCACATACCCCGCGCCCAGGCCCAGGTCGAGGCGGCCGTCGCTCAGGGTGTGCACCTCGGCGGCGTCGCGCGCCAGCAGGGCCGGACTGTAGAAGGCCGCGTTCATCACGTACGTGCCGACCCGGATCTTCGACGTCGACTGCGCCACCGCCGCCAGCACCGGGAACGGGGCGGGTGCGCCGAGATGATCCGGAATGTTGAGCACGTCGAACCCGGAATCCTCGCACCGCCAAGCGGTTTCCTGCAGAGAAGCACGGGAACGCACGGTGTTGATCCCCACGGCGAAGCGGAAGTCGGCGGTCATCACCGCATGATGCCACGCGCCGGGGCGGCTAACCCAGGGGTAATTCGGCGAAGACCGCGCCGGTCGGTTGCTCGGAGCCCGCGCCGGGCTCGACGGTGAAGGCCAGGGTGGTGGAGTCACCCAACGCGGGCACCACCGCCGTCGTCGACGGTGAGACGGTGGCGGCGTCCATGGTGCCCGCCGACGTCGCGCGCTCGGCGTCCACGAGCCACATCTGATAGACGGTGCCCTCGGCGGGCGGGGCGACGTTGTTCATCACCAACACCCCGGCGTCGCGCTCGTGGGAGTACACGAAGGTCGCCGTGCCGCCGGTGGGGATCGGCCCCGACACCGTCCGCACGTCCGGCGCCGCGAAGATCAGCTCCGCGGTCGACGGCTCGGCCGCCGGGCGCATCGACAGGCCGATGCCCACCGCGCCCAGCCCGATCACCACCGCCGCCGCGGCCGCCAGAGCCGCGGACCGCCACCGGCGCGGTGATCGCAGCGGGCGCACCTTGTCCGCGGCGACCGCGGCCAGGATCCGCCCGCGCAACTCGGGCGGCGGTTCCAGCGCGGTGGCGGCCGCGACGGTGGCCATGGTCTCGCGGACGGCGCGGACCTCGTCGAAGAACGCATCGGCCTCCGCGGCGCCGGCCAGCCGCGTCTCCAGTTCGTCGCGTTCGGCCCGATCCAGCGCGTTCAGTGCGTACGGCGCGGCGAGGTCCAGCAGATCACCGGGGGGATTCGGAGCGCTCATCTCACCGCATCCCCAGGCAATTGCGCAGGTTGCGCAGGGCGTCGCGCATCCGTGACTTGACGGTGGCCAGGTTGGCCGACAGCTGCTCGGACACCTGCACGTAGGTCAGGCCGTCGTAATAGGCCATCTGCACGCATTGGCGCTGCAGATCGGTCAGGCCGTCCAGACACTGGGTGACCTGTCGGCGCTCGTCGCGCACCAGTACCGACTCGCTGACCTGGTCGATCGCCGGCTCGACGGACGCCGCACCGTACTGGGAATTCCGTCGGCTGGCGGCCTCCTCGCTGCGGACCCGGTCGACGGCCCGGCGGTGGGCCAGGGTCATCAGCCACGCCAACGCGGAGCCGGAGGCCGGGTCGTAGCTGTCGGCGGACCGCCACACCTGCAGGTAGACCTCCTGGGTGGTCTCCTCGCTGTAGCCGGGGTCGCGTAGGACCCGCGAGACGAGCCCGAACACCCGGGCGCGGGTCAGGTCATAGAACTCCGCAAATGCATCCGGGTCGCGCCGCGCGACCCGGCGCAACACAACGTCGAGGTCGTCGGCCACGGATGCGAGCCTAGCTGGCGGGGCGGCAATCATGGCAAATTATCCGCGCTTCGGGGGTCGAGGAATGAAAAACGCTGTCCGAGAGGAGTATTCACGGTATCCGGGGCGTTCGGCCATGTACTTCTCAGCCAGTCTGGCTCCGGTGGCGTACACCAGGAAGTAGGTCATCGCCGCCGGTGAGGCCACCGTGGCAAGCGCCAGCGGGCCGTTGATGGTCACCAGCCACAGCCCCCACCACAGGCAGGCATCGCCGAAATAGTTCGGGTGCCGGGTCCAGGACCACAGTCCGCGGTCCATGATTCGCCCCCTGTTGGCCGGATCGGCCTTGAACCGCTTCAGCTGGTGGTCCCCGACGGCCTCGAAGAACAGGCCGAGCGCCCACAGCACGATCCCGACGGCCAGCACCGGCCACAGCGCCGGCGGAGTCGCGCCGGTGGTGGCGGACAGTTGCAACGGCAGCGACACGAACCACACCGAGGCGCCCTGGATGACGAAGACCTTGCGCAGGACGTGCGTGACGGAATGGTCGCCGCCCAACAGGTCGCGGTAGCGGGGGTCCTCACCCTTGCCGACGGTCTTGCTCTGGATGTGCAGCGCCAGCCGCAGCCCCCACACCGCGACCAGAACCAGCAGCAGGACCCGACGGGTGATATCGCCGTCACCCAGGATCGCCGCGACGGTGGCGACGGCGACGAACCCGAGGCCCCAGGCCACGTCGACGACGTTGTATCGCCCGATGCGACGACCGATCAGGAACGCGGTCCCGAACAGCACAACGATGACGGCCAACGACACCGCGGATACGACAAGGAAATTCACCGGTTACCTCCACTGCGCGCAAACGTCCACTGATAGACATCGAGATACCCGGAGCGGAACCCGGCCTCCGAGTAGGCCAGGTAGAGCTCCCACATGCGTTGGAATGTTCCATCGAAACCCAGAGCCGACACCGCATTTCGTCGCCGCATGAAGTTCTCCCGCCACAACCGCAGCGTCTCGGCGTAGTGCGGTCGCAGCGAGAACATGTCGACGGTGCGCAACCCGGTGCGCCGTTCGGTGATGTCGAAGATGGCCTCGGGGGACGGCAGCAGGCCGCCAGGGAAGATGTACTTCTGGATCCAGGTGTAGGTGTTGCGGCTGGCCAACATCCGGTCGTGCGGCATGGTGATGGTCTGGATGGCCACTCGGCCGCCAGGGGCCACCAGCCGATCCAGGGCCTGGAAGTAGTCCGGCCAGTTGCGATAGCCGATGGCCTCCACCATCTCCACCGACACCACCGCGTCGAATCGTCCTGTGACATCACGGTAATCGAGCAGCTGAACCTCGACGCGGTCGGTCAAGCCGGCGGCGGCCACGCGCTGTCGCGCCAGTTGTTGCTGTTCGGCGGACAGCGTCACGGTGGTCACGTGGGCTCCCCGCGCCGCCGCCCGCAGCGCCAATTCGCCCCACCCGGTGCCGATCTCGAGCACCCGGCACCCCGCCGTGACGCCCGCGCTGTCCAGGAGTCGGTCGATCTTCCGTCGTTGCGCGGCGGCCAATCCGTCCGCCGTGGCCGGCAGCGAGTCGAACAGGGCACTCGAGTACGTCATGGTCTCGTCGAGAAACTCGGCGAACAGCGCGTTGGACAAGTCGTAGTGCGCGGAGATGTTGCGACGGGCCTGCGCGCGGGTGTTGCGGTGTGAATCAGGTTGCCCGGCGAGCACGATGGGCCGCAGCCACTGCAGCGGCGCCGGGACCAACTCGGGCAACGCACCGGCGAGGGTGGTGAGCACGCCGACGAGGTCCTCGGCGGTCCATTCGCCGGCCATGTAGGACTCACCGAACCCGATCAGCCCGTGCCGCCCGACTCGGCGGGCCAGCCGGTCGGGGTGGTGCAGGACCAGGGTGGGCAACGTCGGGTCGGCCGCCCCGACCACCGTCCCGTCGGGATAGTGCAGCCGCATCGGAAGGCTCCGCGCGGCCCGCCGCAGCAGGGCCGAGGCCGCCCGCGCGGACAGCGCGGCGACGGGCCCGCCGGGAACGGAATCGACGTCGGGCCAACGGCTTCGGCCGGGACTGGGGGCGGTGATGGTCATGGACGCTCCTGGATCGGGACGCGGCGCAGCCAGAGCAGCACGCCTTGGACACGAATTCCCCACGCCACCCACAGCGGCGCCATCGGCGCCACCAGCTGGAGCCAGGCGACGCGCGCGGGGGTAGCGGGGTGACGGTGGCCCTGCATGGTCGCGATGAAGGCGGGGTGGTCGGCCCGGTGCAGGGTGATCCGGATGTTGAGGGACTCTTCCGGCTGCGGCGCGCTCACCAGGTAGTAGCCGTCGGTGCCGTTGAACGGCGAGACGTACATCTGCTTGGGCACCGGGGTGTGCCCGTCGGCGGGCAGCAGGTAGGCGTGCCGCTGCCCGTAGGTGTTGTGCACCTCGGCGATCACCGCGCGCAGTTGCCCGCTGCGGTCGTGGCACCAGAAGACGCTCAGCGGGTTGAAGACGAAGCCCAGGACGCGGGCCTGCAGCAACGCGGTGACCTGACCGCCCCGCAGGTCGATGCCGTGCCCGGCCAGAAAGCAGTCGACTCGGCGGCGCAGGGTGTCCGGGCCGGCTGCGGGCGGCCGCAGATGGTCGGCGGCACGAAACCGGGCGAAGGGGCGCAACGGCAGCGGCAGCCGCGGCGGCTGATCGACGTCGATGTACCAGCTGTAGCCGCGGTGCTCGAAGTGGTGCCGGACCGGCTCGCGCCGCAGATGTGTGATGCGGGTGCGGTAGATGGCGGTGGTGCTCATCGGCGCACCGCCGCCTGCTGCAGCCGTTGCGCGGCGCGCACCCCCGCCGCCGCGCCGTCCTCGTGGAAGCCCCAGCCGTGATAGGCGCCCGCGAAAACCACGCGGTCGTCGTCGAGTTCGGGCAGGCGTGCTTGGGCGGCCACCGAATCCAGCGTGTACTGCGGATGGTGGTAGGTCATGGTGGCCAACGTCTGCGCGGGGTCGACCAGGTCGTGGTCGCCGAGGGTGACCAGGAAGCGCTTGGGCCCGCCGAGGCGCATCAGGTGGGTGACGTCGTAGGTGACCACCACCGCGTCGGTGCGGCCGGTCAGCAGGTAGTTCCACGACGCGCGTGCGCGCGGGCGCCGCGGCAGCACCGATTCGTCGGTGTGCAGGCGGGCCAGGTTGGGGGTGTAGCCGATGGCGCCCAGGACGGCGCGCTCGTAGGCGGTCGGTTCGGCGAGCAGCGCCAGGGCCTGGTCGGAGTGGGTCGCGACGACCACCGCGTCGAACTCTTCGGGGCCGCGTTGGTCGGTGTGCAGCAGCACCCCGGTCGGCGTGCGCCGCAGCGAGCGCACCGCGGCGCCGAGGCGGATCTCGTCGAGGTGCTGCGCGATCGCCTCGACGTAGGTGGCTGAACCGCCGACGATTGTGCGCCAGGTCGGCGACCCGAACACCGTCAGCATGCCGTGGTGCTGGAGGAAGACGAACAGGTAGCGGGCCGGGTAGTCGAGCGCGGCGACCGGTGGACACGACCACACGGCGGCCACCAGCGGGGTCATGAAGTATTCGACGAAGAACGGCGAGAAGTTGTGCCGGGTCAGGAAGGTGCCCAGCGATTCATCGGGCCCCGACGCGTCGCTGTCGAGCAGCGCGGTGGCGTGCCGGTGAAACTTCTTGACCTCCAACAGCATCGCGAGGTAGCGCGGGCGGGTCAGATTGCTCAGGGTGGGGAACAGCCCGCCGAAGCCGCGGGCGCCCGCGTACTCGAGGCCGGTCGCGTCGGCCCGTACCGACATCGACATGTCGGTGTCGCGGGTGGCGATGTTCAGCTCGTAGAACAGGCGGCACAGGGTGGGGTAGGTGCGCGTGTTGTGCACCAGGAACGCCGAGTCGACCCGCTCGCTGACCCCGTCACCGCGGTCCACGACGTGGGTGTGGGCGTGCCCGCCCAGCCGGGTGTCGGCCTCGAACAGGGTGACGCGGTCGCGCCGGGACAGCGTGTAGGCGGCCGTGAGACCGGCTACTCCGCTGCCGATGACGGCGATGGACCGTCGGGTGTCGTCGATGTGCACATCTGGTATTCGGAGCCGTGCCCCGCTCGGATGGGTGCGACGCGACCGGCCAGTTCAGAAGGGTGGCGGCTCGTTGCGTTCGGCGACGTAGGCGTCGTTGTGGGCGCGTTCGGCCTTGATGTAGGCGGCGCGGGATTGCGCGCGAGTACGGCGGCGCTTCGGCATCATCAGGGCCCGCCCGGGGCCGTGATCGGGTGGTCGCCCGTTCGCGACCGGAGTGGTGGTGATGTCCCAGGCCGGCAAGAGCAGCGCCGCGCCGGGTTTGGTGACATAGCGCCGCCCCGAGGGCGTGGTGAAGGTGATGCTGCCGTCGGGGGCTTGGATGTCCGTCCAGCCGTCCCAGAAGGTTTTGAGCAGGTGATGTTTTCGGCATCGACAACTCAGGTTGGCCGGGTGGGTGAGTCCGGCGGGATACGGCGTGGTGTGGTCGATGTCCGCAGTGACGGCGGGCTGGTCACAGCCCGGGTAGCGGCAGGTCAGATCCCGCAGCCGAATCCAGGTGTCCAGGGCGGCCGAGGGGCGGTATCGGTTTTCGGGGTTCGGGTTCGGCGCGGTCACCGGCTTGACCTGCGCGCCCTGCTGGATCAACTCGGCAAGCAGCGGGGCGGGCAGGTGGCCGCCGCCGATGAGCAGCGCCGGCGGGGTGGGACCCGGGGCGGGGCTCGGCGGTGCGGCGGTGTCGTGCGGCGCGGCGGTGTCGGGTGCCGCGACGGGCGTGGGGCTCGGTGGCGCGGCGGGGTTGGGGCACGATGCTGCCGCGGTGTCGGGCGAGGCCGCGGGTCGGGCAGGTGCGGGCGGCTCGGGGATCCGCCCGTCGCCGTGGATCAGTGGATCGGGCGCGCTTCGGGTGGCGGCGGTCTCCGCGAGGACATGGATGACGACACCCGTGGCCCGCCCGTCGTCGGTCGCGGCCGAACAGGCGGGGTTGCCGCACAGGCACTTGAGGTGCTCGGAGTTCGCCGCGAGCGCGCCGACCGCATCGGCCCGGCGCTGGGCCAGGGTCCGCGGGTCGTCCGGGCACACACCGCGCGCCATGGCCGTCAGACGTTGTTGTAGGCGCAGGGCGTCGGTGGGCTGTAGGCGGCCCCAGACCTCGGTGGTGGCCGCGTCGTCGTTGCGGCCGCCGACGACGAAATCGCGGGACCGGACGTTGTCGCGGGTGCGACGCAACGCACCCGGGTCGATGCGGTCGATCCACACATCGAGGGCCTGCTTGAGCTTGTAGTCCGACAGCGGACCCCAATTGGCGGCGCGTTCGGAGATGGCAGCGTCGAGGCGCTGCAGCGCCTCGGAATCCTCTACCAGGGCAGTGCGATCGACGATGACGGCGGCCGTATGGGTGGTGATGGCACCGGCACGCAACATCGCGCCGACGGCGGGCAGTCGGTCGCGCAGGGCGAGGGCGAGGTCGATCTGCCGCAGCGCACGGCCGTGGCTGACATTGAGGGCGGCCGCGACTTCGGCTGCAGCCGCATCCCAGTCGTCGCAGGCCCAATCCTGGTGCTCGGCTTCTCGCAGTCGGCGATCCGCCAATTCGGCAATCGCGCCCAGCCGTTGGGCATCCGCAGCGGCGGTCAGCCGGGCCCAGCCTTCGATGGCCGCGGCTACCGCGGCATCGTCGGCGTCAACCAGCGCGGTCGCGGAGGGCGGCGGGGTATCGAACACATGTTCTATATTCGCGTGAATCCCCGCCCGGGACCACGTTGAGTGCGGTGGTCTGTGGACGAAACCGCAACTGGGGATAACTGGGTGGCCGGCCGTCAAGCCGGCGGCATGCCGAAATATGCCGGCCGCGGTCACCCGCGGCCAGTGAAACCCGCGACCTGAACCCGTCGTCCGCGGCCGGCGACCGAGCGCCGGCCGGTGAAACCGGTTAGAAGACCATCCCGGCGCCGTAGAACGGGTCGCCGTACCACGGCATCGCGTACACCGGGGGCCGAGAAACGATCTGGGTGTTGCCCGGGCTGCTGCACTGCGTGGTGGAGCCGCCGGCGAAGCCGCCGCCCTGGCTGGTCACTTCGCAATTGGGGTTCAGGGGGTTTGCAGCGGCGGCGGGCGCGGCGATGATTGCCGCGGCGGCACCTCCCGCCATCAAGGCGGGAACGATCAGACGCAGCACGCGCATTGGCGAAAACCCCTCTACTGAGAAACCTGGATGTCAGCTGAGAGTGTATAGCCCCGACCCATCAAAGGTCAGGTATAGGCAGGTCGAGGTTCGGAAAGGTGAGCCCGCCATCGACTTCCAGGGTTTTCCCGGTCAGGTAACTGCCAGCCGGCGAGGCCAGGTAGACCGCCGCGGCGGCGATGTCGGACGGGTCGCCGAGGCGCCGCATCGGCGTCGCCCGCTCCATGGGCTCGCGTAGTTCGTCGTTGCTCGCGACGACGTCCAGCGCCGAGGTCAGGATCGAACCGGGGGCGATCGCGTTGACCCGGATCCGGGGGCACAGGTCCAGCGCGGCCAGCCGGGTGTACTGCGCCAGCGCCCCTTTCGCGGTGCCGTAGGCGGTGAATCCGCGGCCGGCCAATCGGCCCATGGTCGAGGTGATGTTGATGATGCTGCCGCCGCCGGAATGCTCGAGCATCAGCGGGACGGCCGCCGCGGTCAGCGCGTGCGCGGTGCCGACGTTGAACGTGAAGGCGTCGCGCAGTTCCTTTGTCGACGTGTTGAGCAGCGGCGCGGGCATGGTGCCCCCGACGTTGTTGACCACGATATCGAGGCGACTGAACGCCTCGACGGCGGCCGCCGCGAGCTCGGCGGTGGTGTCGGGATGTGCCAGGTCGGCCACCACGAGGTGCGCGCGGCGACCGACGGCGCGGACCTGCTCGGCGACGGCCTCGAGTTCGGGGCGGGTGCGGGCGGCGATGACGACGTCGGCGCCCACCTCGGCGAAGGCCACCGCGATCGCCGCGCCCAGGCCGCGGCCGGCGCCGGTGATCACGGCAACCTGGTCGTCGAGTCGGAATTTGTCGAGGATCATCGCGGCCACGCTAGCAAGGGGCCGGCGACGGGCGGTAGGTTCGCACCGTGAGTTCGGACGACGACGATCTGGCTGCGCGGATCGCGGCCACGGCCTCGGGCGCCTACGACGTGGCGCCCGATTCCGAGCTGAAGTTGGTCAACCGTTCCGAGAACACCGTCTTCGCCCTGACCGACGCCGCCACCGGCGAGCCGCTGATCATGCGGGTGCATCGGCACGGGTACCACGAGCGCCACCAGATCGAGTCCGAGCTCGACTGGCTCGCCGCGATCCGCGCCGACGGTGCGGTGTCGGTCCCGCAGGTGCGCGCCGCGCGCGACGGCACCCGGGTGGTCACCGTCGACGGCGTCGACGACCGGCCCCGCCAGGTGGTGTGCTTCGAGCAGATCCCGGGGGTCCACCCCGACGAGAACCTGCTGACCGACAACGACTTTCACCACCTGGGGCGGATCACCGCCGCGTTGCACGACCACGCCCGGCGCTGGCGGAGGCCGCCGGGGTTCGACCGGTTCGCGTGGGACTGGGAGTCCTGCCTCGGGCAGCGGCCCCGCTGGGGCCGGTGGCAGGACTCGGTCGGGGTGGGGCCCCCGCAGCGTCGGCTGCTGGGGCGCGCGCAGGATTTGTTGGAACAGCGGCTACGGGCCTACGGATGCGGCGCGGACCGGTTCGGACTGATGCACGCCGACCTGCGGCTGGCCAACCTGCTGGTGCACGACGGCGACATCACCGCGATCGACTTCGACGACTGCGGATTCAGCTGGTTCTTCTACGACTTCGGCGCCGCGGTGTCCTTCATCGAGGACGACCCGGCGTTGCCGCGATGGCAGGACGCGTGGCTGGCGGGCTACCGTACCGCCGGGACGGTGAGCGCCGCCGACGAGGAGATGCTGGCGTCTTTCGTCATGCTGCGTCGGCTCAAGCTGTTGGCGTGGATGGGCACGCACGACCATGCGCTGGAATCCCGAACCAAACTGGCCCGCTACGCCGAAGGTAGCTGTGAGCTCGCCGAGTGCTACCTGACCTCGGGTGGACGTGTAGTCCGCTGGTAGCGGCGGGAATTCGGGGACGTCCGTGGAGAAATGGCGGCGGCAGGTACCCGTGTGCGCGGCCCGTTTGAGGCATACCTTTGATTCATGAACGAAACCAGTGCGGCGCCCACGCTCGCCGCCTCCGCGGTGGAATTTCCCCCGCATCGGCACAGCCAGGACGAGGTGACCGCGCTGGTCTCCTCCGCCGCCGGCGACGCCTTCACCCGGTTCGCGAGCAGCAGCGGCGTGCGGATGCGCAACCTCGCGTTGCCCTTGGAGCGTTATCGGGACCTGACCGACTTCACCGAGGCCAACGCGGTCTATCTGGATGTGGCACTTGCGTTGTCGGAACGTGCGCTGCGCGAGGCCCTGGACCGGGCGCGGGTGCGCGCGGACGAGGTCGACGCCATCTTCTCCACGACGGTGACGGGGCTGGCGGTGCCGACCCTCGACGCCCGGCTGGCCACCCGGGTGGGGCTGCGTCCCGACGTCAAGCGGGTGCCGCTGTTCGGGCTCGGCTGCGTGGCCGGGGCGGCCGGAGTGGCGCGGATGCATGACTATCTGCGTGCTTACCCGGATCAGGTCGCGGTGCTGGTGGCCGTCGAGCTGTGTTCGCTGACCATCCAGTGGGACGACCACTCCACGGCAAACATGTTGGCCTCCAGCCTGTTCGGCGATGGCGCGGCGGCCGTGGTGGCCACCGGGGCGCGGCGCGCGGCAGCGGGTCCGCAGGTGCTCGCCAGCCGCAGCCGGCTCTATCCCGACACCGAGGACGTGATGGGATGGCAGATCGGGGCGTTCGGCTTCAAGATCGTGCTGTCCGCGGACGTACCGACCGTTGCCCACAAGTATCTCGGCGAGGACGTCAGCCTGTTCCTGGCCGAGTTCGGGCTGACGCCGGGCGACATCGGGACGTGGGTCTGTCACCCGGGCGGCCCCAAGGTCATCGAGGCCGTCGAGCAGGTGCTGGACCTGGCGCCGACGGCGCTGGACCGGACGCGGGAATCTCTGCGGGAGAACGGGAACCTGTCGTCGGTATCGGTGCTCGACGTGCTGCGGGCCACGCTGGCCGACCCGCCGGAGCCCGGCTCGCTGGGAATGATGGTCGCAATGGGTCCCGGCTTCTGCGCCGAACTCGTCTTGTTGAAGTGGTGAGCATGTACTACCTGCTGATTGCCGCGGTCGGGCTGGAACGCCTCGCGGAGCTCGTCGTCTCCAAGCGCAACGCGCGATGGGCGTTCGCCCACGGCGGCAAGGAATTCGGCCGCGGCCACTATCCGGTCATGGTCGTCATCCATGCCGCCCTGCTGATCGGCTGCGTGGTCGAGGTGTGGCTGCTGGACCGGCCGTTCCTGCCGTGGTTGGGCTGGACCATGCTGGCGGTGGTGCTGGCCGCCCAGGGGCTGCGGTGGTGGTGCATCGCGACGCTGGGCCGGCGGTGGAACACGCTGGTGATCGTGCTGCCCGAGGCGCCGTTGGTGCGCAGCGGGCCCTACCGGTGGCTGCACCACCCCAACTACGTCGCCGTGGTGGCCGAGGGGATTGCGCTGCCGTTGGTGCACTCGGCCTGGATCACCGCGGTGGTGTTCACCGTGGCCAATGCGCTGCTGTTGACGGTCCGGATCCGGGTCGAGAACGCCGCGCTGGGCTACACCGATGCCCGACTATGACGCCGACCTGCTGATCGTCGGTGGCGGCCCCGGCGGGCTGGCGGCCGCGCTGCACGCACGGGCGCAGGGCCTTTCGGTCGTCGTCGCCGAACCCCGAACAGCGCCCATCGACAAGGCCTGCGGGGAGGGATTGATGCCCGGTGGCCTCGCGGTGCTCGCCGAACTGGGGGTGGATCCCGTCGGGATGCCGTTTCGGGGCATCACCTATCTCGACGAGCGGCGTCGGGTCCAGGCCTGTTTCCGCGACGGACCCGGTCGCGGCGTGCGGCGCACCACGCTGCACGCCGCGTTGGCAAGTCGCGCCAAAGAAGTTGACACCGAATGGATTCCGGACCGGGTGACCGAGCTGCACCAGGACGCCTTGGGGGTGGCCGCGGCGGGGGTGCGGGCGCGCTACCTGGTGGCCGCCGACGGGTTGCACTCGACGGTGCGCCGGTTGGTCGGGATCCCGACGAAGGTGGGCTCACCCCGACGGGTGGGCTTGCGCCGGCACTACTCCGTGCCCGCCTGGTCGGAATTCGTGGAGGTGTACTGGTCGGCGCTGGGCGAGGCCTACGTGACCCCGGTGGAGCCCGACCTGGTGGGGGTGGCGATCCTGAGCCGGCATCGGCACGATCTGAGTTGGTTTCCCGCGCTGGAACGCCGACTGGCCGGGGCCCCGCGGGGTGCCGAACGCGGTTGCGGTCCGCTGCGGCAGGTGGTGTCGCGCCGGGTGGCGGGCCGGGTCCTGCTGGTCGGCGACGCCGCCGGCTACGAGGACGCGCTGACGGGCGAGGGGATGAGCCTGGCGGTCAAGCAGGCCGGGGCCGCGGTGGCCGCGATCGTCGCCGACCGGCCCGCGCAGTACGAACGCGACTGGCACCGCATCACGCGCCGGTACCGCTGGTTGACCCGCGCGTTGGTGCTCGGCACCGCGACGACAGCGGGCCGCCGTGCCGTGGTGCCGGCATCGGCGGCCCTGCCGTTCGTCTTCCGCGGTGCGGTCGACACCCTTGCGGGTTAACGCAACTCGTCTTCGGCCTCGGCCAGGACGTTGAACTCCTCGTCGGGCGAGTTGGCGACCAGCCGGTGCCGGCTGTACAGCGCGAAGTACAGCATGAACCCCGCGAACACCGCCAGGGTGAACAGTGCGGCGGTGCTGTTGACCAGAAAAGTGGCCACCACCGCGAGGACCGCGACGACCAACGCGAAAGCGGTGGTCACCACTCCGCCGGGGGTTCGGTAGGGCCGCGGCATCTCCGGCTCGCGGATGCGCAGCACGATGTGACTGATCATCATCAGCACGTAGCTGACCGCGGCACCGAACACGGCCATGTTCAGCAGCAGGTCGCCCTGACCGGTCAGCGACAGGACGAAGCCGATGGCGCCGGGGATGACCAGCGCCAGGACCGGGGCCTTGCGGCGGTTGGTGATCGACAGCGCCTTGGGCAGGTAGCCGGCGCGCGACAGCGCGAACAGCTGGCGCGAGTAGGCGTAGATGACGCCGAAGAAGCTGGCGATCAGGCCCGCGAGGCCGATGTAGTTGACCACCTTGGCCCAGCCGCTGTCGCCGAGCGCCTCCACCAGCGGGTTACCGGACTCCGACATGGCCTCGGCGCCGCCGGCGCCGGTGGTCAGGATCAGCGACAGCGTCGCGGTGACCATCAGCACGCTGATGCCGGCGATGATGCCGCGCGGCACGTTGCGCTCCGGGTTCGCGGTCTCCTCGGCGGCCAGCGGCACACCCTCGATGGCCAGGAAGAACCAGATGGCGAACGGGAACGCCGCCCAGATGCCCAGGTAACCGAAGGGCAGCATCGACGAGGCGCCCGCGGCGTCGGTGGGGACGATGTCGGTGAGGTTGGCGCTGTCGAACTGCCCGGCGGCCGCGACGAAGAAGATGATCAGGCCGATCAGGGCGATCGAGGTGATGACGAACATCAGCTTCAGGGCTTCGCCGATGCCGGACAGGTGGATGCCGATGAAGATGATGTAGGCGGCCAGGTAGACCCACCAACCATCCGTGATGCCAAAGAGATTCAGCGATTCGACGTACGCGCCGATGAACGTCGCGATGGCGGCCGGCGCGATGACGTACTCGATGAGGATCGCGGTTCCGGTGGCGAATCCGCCCCACGGGCCCAGCGCGCGACGGGCGAAGGTGTAGCCGCCACCCGCGGTCGGGAGCGCGGCGGAGAGCTCCGCCATGCCGAGCACCATCGCCAGGTACATGCCGGCGATGATGACCACGGCGATGGCCAGGCCACCGAAGCCGCCCTGGCCCAGTCCGAAGTTCCAGCCGGAGTAGTCGCCCGAGACGACGTAGCTGACGCCCAGGCCGGCCAGCAGCAGCCACCCCGCGGTGCCCCGTCTGAGCTCGCGCTTTTTCAGGTAGTCCTGCGATTCGACGTGGCTTTCCACACCGAAGCCGGTGTGCTGGTGGGGACTGGTCATCTAGGGACTCCTCGGGGCTTGTGCATGTGCGCGCCACGCTATGGTGCGCGTCACATCCAGAACAGTTGGATATTGGCATGACCAAATAGGTTGTCGCAACCCCTAGCGCGCGTCGATTTTCTGACGGAACGCTGGGGACTCAACGCCGGTAGCGACGATTAATGTTGACAGTCGGTCGCTTCCGCGAGGTAACGTCGATGTAAACGGCACGGACATCGGCGGCGCCGAATGGTCGAAGAATGGGAAACATCCGCCGAAACCATTGCGGTAAATGGACTAGCCATTTATGGTGTGGGGGACCACAGCAAGAGGAGCCGCATGTACGACTACGGCACGTTCGCGTTCGAGACCAAGGCGCAGGTGCTGGACCGGGCCAAGACGTTCTGGAACCCGGACAAGACCCAGTTCTGGACGGATTCGGGCGTCGACCTGGTGATCGACCGCCGCGAGGCCTATTTCCTGTGGGATATGGGCGGTCGCCGCCTCATCGACATGCATCTCAACGGCGGCACCTACAACCTCGGGCACCGCAATCCCGAAGTGATGCAGGCGATCTCGGAGGGCATGACGCACTTCGACGTGGGCAACCACCACTTCCCGTCGGTGGCCCGCACCGCGCTGGCGCAGCGCCTGATCGAGTCGGCGCCGGCCTCCCTGAAGAAGGTGGCGTTCGGTTCCGGCGGTGGCGAGGCGATCGACATCGCGCTCAAGAGCGCACGCCACGCCACCAAGCGCCGCAAGATCGTCTCGATCGTCAAGGCCTACCACGGCCACACCGGCCTGGCGGTGGCCACCGGCGACGACCGCTTCGCCAAGATGTTCCTGGCCGACCAGCCCGACGAGTTCATCCAGGTCCCGTTCGGTGACGTCGCCGCCATGGAGCAGGCCCTGGCCGGCAACGACGTCGCTGCGGTGATCATGGAGACCATCCCGGCCACCTACGGTTTCCCGCTGCCCCCGCCCGGCTACCTCGAGGCGGTCAAGGGCATCACCGAGAAATACGGCGCCCTCTACATCGCCGACGAGGTGCAGACCGGGCTGATGCGTACCGGCGAGATGTGGGCCATCACCAAGCACGGCATCGAACCCGACATCATGGTGACCGGCAAGGGCCTGTCCGGCGGCATGTATCCGATCACCGCGGCGCTGCTCAGCGATCGGGCCGCGCAGTGGCTCGACGAGGACGGCTTCGGTCACATCTCCACCTTCGGCGGCGCCGAACTGGGCTGTGTGGCCGCCATCAAGACCCTGGAGATCAGCGGTCGCCCCGAGGTGCGGTCGATGGTCCACTACATTTCCGACATCTTCGACCAGGGGTTGCGGCGCATCCAGGCCGACTACCCGGACTGGTTTGTCGGCATCCGGCAGAACGGCGTGGTGATCGGGTTGGAGTTCGACCATCCCGAGGGCGCCAAGTTCGTCATGCGTGAGCTTTACGAGAACGGGGTGTGGGCGATCTTCTCGACCCTGGATCCCCGTGTGCTGCAGTTCAAACCGGGCCTTCTGCTCGCACGCGAGCTGTGCGAGGACGTCCTGGACCGCCTCGAAGTCGCGGTGGGCCGGGCGCGGGTGGCCGCCACCGGACGGAGATCTCGATGACCAGCTTTGCGCAGGCCGGCCAGGTGCTGGAGCGGGCCCGCTGGGCCGCCGCCGCCTACGCCGACTACGACCAGGCCGCGGTGACGGCGATCGCCGCCGCCGTCGCCGACGCCGGATACGCGGAGGCCGAGCGGTTCGCGGCCGAGGCCGTCGCCGAGACCGGCATGGGTGTCGTCGCCGACAAGGTGATCAAGAACCAGGCCTGCTCGCGCGGGA
The DNA here is from genome assembly GCF_963378085.1 of Mycolicibacterium sp. MU0050. Classification (GTDB taxonomy): domain Bacteria; phylum Actinomycetota; class Actinomycetes; order Mycobacteriales; family Mycobacteriaceae; genus Mycobacterium; species Mycobacterium wendilense. Next base: position 891,914 of record NZ_OY726395.1, read on the forward strand.
TCCTGGAGCACTACCGCGGCGAGGACTTCGTGTCGCCGCGCGTCGACGCCGCCCGCAAGATCGTGGAGATCCCGCGGCCGGCCGGGGTGGTGCTGGCGCTGACGCCGACCACCAATCCCGTGTCCACGGTGTACTTCAAGGTGCTGCTGGCGCTGCTGACGCGCAACGCGGTCGTCGTCGCGCCGCACCCGCGGGCCAAGCGCTGCTCGGCGGATGCCGCCCGGTTGCTGGCCGACGCCGCGGTGGCCGCCGGCGCGCCCGACGGCATCGTGCAGGTCCTCGACGAACCGTCCATCGAGCTGACGCAGGCCATGATGGCCGACGACCGCACCGACGTCATCGTCGCGACGGGCGGCACGGGCGTGGTCCGCGCGGCCTACTCGTCGGGCAATCCCGCGCTGGGCGTCGGGCCCGGGAACGTACCGGTGTTCGTCGACGCGAGCGCCGACGTGGCCGCCGCGGCCCGCCGGATCGTCGACAGCAAGGCCTTCGACAACTCGGTGTTGTGCACCAACGAGTCCGTGCTGATCGCCGAGGACGCCATCGCCGACAAGCTGCGCTCGGAGCTGACCCGCGCCGGGGCCCACATCCTCGACGAGGACGGCGCGCGGCGGCTGCGGGCCTACATGTTCGCCGACGGGCACCTCAACACCGAGGTGGTCGGCCGCGACGCCAGCTGGATCGCCGGCCAGGCCGGCCTCCGGGTCACCCCGAAGACACGGGTGCTGATCGCCCCGTTCGCGGACGTCATCTCCGAGGAGATGCTGGCCCACGAGAAGCTCTCGCCGGTGCTGGGCATGACCACCGCGGTGGACGCGAGCCGCGGTATCCGGGCCGCGCGGGCCGTGGTGCGGATCGGCGGCGCCGGACATTCGGCGGCCATCCACAGCGAAAACCCCGCCGTCATCACCGATTTCACCGTCCAGGTGCCGGTGCTGCGGGTGTCGGTCAACGTCGGCAACAGCACGGGTAGCTCCGGACTGGACACCAACCTGGCGCCGTCGATGACCATCGGCACCGGATTCGTCGGGCGCAGCTCCATCGGCGAGAACCTGCAGCCGCACAACCTGATCAACTGGGCGCGCATCGCCTACAACAGCGCCGCCGACGTGCCGATGGGCGACTTCACCGGTATCAACCCGTGGCAGCCGCCGGCCGGACCGGTGCCGCAGTATCCGCGCGCGTCCAATGACCGGGGCGGGCAACCGATCGTGACCGGCCGCAGCTACCCGGCTGCGGCGTCGACCGCCCAGCGGTCCGACCCCAACCTGGACGCGCTGCGCGCCGAACTTCGGGCACTGGTCGTCGAAGAACTCGCTCAACTGATCAAGAGGTGACAGCTGTGGCCGAATTGCGTTCCTTCATCTTCATCGATCGTCTGCAGCCGCAGACCATGTCCTACCTGGGCACCTGGATCAAGGGTGCGCTGCCGCGGGCCAACATGGCCGCCCAGATCATCGAGGTGGCTCCCGGCCTGGACATCGAGGGCGTCACCGATGTCGCGCTCAAGCACGCCGAGGTCAAGGCAGGAATCCTGGTGGTGGAGCGCCAGTTCGGGTATCTGGAGTTCCACGGCGAGACCGGCGCGGTCAAGGCCGCGGCCGACGCGGCGCTCGACTCGCTGGGCGGGGACATCGACGCCGCGGTGCGCCCCACCATCCTGGCGTCGCGGATCATCTCCAGCATTGATCACCAGCACGCATTCCTGATCAACCGCAACAAGATCGGCTCCATGGTGCTGCCCGGCGAATCGCTGTTCGTCCTCGAGGTGCAACCCGCGTCGTATGCCATCCTGGCCACCAACGAGGCCGAGAAGGCCGCCGACGTCAAGGTCGTCGACTTCCGGATGATCGGCGCCACCGGCCGGGTGTACCTGTCGGGCGCCGAGGCCGATGTCCGCCAGGCCGCCGACGCCGCCCGCGAGGCGCTGCTGCGGAGCGCCCCGTGAGCATCGACCGCAACGAACTGCGCGCGCTGGTCCGGGAGGTGGTGCGCGACGCGGTGGCCGGCCTGAACGTGGCGCAGCGTCCGGCTCCCACGCCGACTCCGGCCCCGCCGCCCTCCACTGTTGCTGAGCAATTCGGTGTCGAGCCCACCGGGCCTCGGGCCGTCGATGGCAAGAACCGGACCGAGACGGTGCGGTTGACCAACGACGCCGACCTGGACGGCTTCGTCCGGAAGTTGTTGCGGCTGTTCGAAAACCCGAAGACCCGCGCCGACCTCAAGGCCGGACGGCTACGGTTCGGCCTGGCCGGAACCCCGGGCCCCGTCGGGGGTGGGGCCACCCACCGCATCGATCGGGGCGCGGTGACCGAACGCCACATCGCCGACCTGGCCGGCGGCACCCTGGTGCTGGGGCGCCGCGCGGTGCTGACTCCGCTGGCCCGGGAGAAGGCCCGCGCCATGGGCATCACGATCGAGAAGGAGCGCTAAATGATCGCAGCCACCGTGACCGGCAATGTGTGGGCGTCGCGGCGCATCGAGGGCATCCCGGCCGGGGCCTTCCTCGAGGTCCAGGTCGACGGCACCGACACCCGGATGATCGCGTTCGACGTGTTGGGCAGCGGAGTGGGCGAACATGTCCTCATCGCCCAGGGTTCGGTCGCCGCCAACTGGTTCACCGGCACCCCGCCGCCGGTCGACGCGCTCATCATCGGATCTATCGACAGCAACCCCAGCGGTTCGTAGCCGCACAACAAATAAGGAGAAATCATGGCCAGCAACGCAATCGGGCTGATCGAGACCAAGGGCTACGTGGCTGCGCTCGCCGCCGCGGACGCCATGGTGAAGGCCGCCAACGTCACCATCACCGACCGTCAACAGGTCGGCGACGGCCTGGTCGCCGTCATCGTCACCGGTGAGGTCGGTGCGGTCAAGGCCGCCACCGAGGCCGGTGCCGAGACCGCCGCGCAGGTCGGCGAACTCGTGAGCGTGCATGTGATCCCGCGGCCGCACAACGAGCTCGGGGCGCATTTCTCGGTCGCCGCAAAGTAGCAGGCGCACAATGGTTGCGCCCGAGAGCAAGGCCGAAACAGCACAGCGCACCGACATCCGGGTGTACCTGCTGGTGGAGGACCTGCAACGACAGTTCGCCGGCTATCTGGGTACACCGACGCGGGCCCGCGGCTATCCGCCCTACGAGGGTGAGCACGCGCTGATCGTCGAGGTGTCGCCCGCTCTTGCCATCGAGCGGGTCATCGATCTGGCGCTGCGCGAGGTTCCGGAGATCCAGCCTGGAATCCTCTACGTGGAGCGGCAGTTCGGCGTCTTGGAGATCCACTCGGCCAGCCTGGCCGACGTGCAGCGGGCCGGCGAGGCGATCCTGGCCGGCACCGGCAACAAGGCCGCCGATCAGCTGCGACCGCGGGTGCTCTACCACGACATCATCACCGACATCACCGATCAGCACGCGGTGATCCTCAACCGGAACCGGCAGGCGTCGATGATCCTGCCGGGCCAGTCACTGCTGGTCTACGAGATGACCCCGGCGCTGTTCGCGGCGGTGGCCGCCAACGAGGCCGAGCGTGCCGCGCCCGGGCTCACCCTCGTCGACGTGCAGATGATCGGTGCCGCGGGGCGGCTCTACATCAGCGGCAGCACCGCCGATGTCACCGTGGCCCGGGACCGCATCACGGAGGTGCTGGCCAGCATCGAAGGGCGGGACCACTGATGAGCAGTGAGAACGGCGTGATCGCCGACGACATCGACGTCGCTCGGCGGGCCCTCGTCGAATACGACATGTCGGCGGAGGCGTCGCTGCAGCTGCTGAACCTGTCGGAGAACGCCACCTACCTGGTGGACGACGGTGGCACCAAGTCGATCCTGCGGGTGCACCGGCGCAACTACCACCGGGCGCACGAGATCGAATCCGAGCTGGACTGGCTGCAGGCACTGCAGGTCGAGAGCGACATCTCGGTGCCCACGGTGCTGCCGGCCCGCGACGGACGTCGGCTGGTCACCGTGACCGACGACGGGGTCGACCGGTACGTGGTGCACTTCGACATGATCGGCGGGGCCGAACCCGACGAGGACTCGCTGACGGTCGGAGACTTCCACACCCTGGGGACCATCACCGCCGGGCTGCACGAACATTCGCGGGGCTGGCAGCGCCCGGAAGGCTTCGGCCGGTTCTCCTGGGACTGGGAGCACAGCCTGGGCGATCAGCCGCGGTGGGGCCGCTGGCACGACGCGCAGGGCGTCGGTGCGGCCGAGACCGAACTGCTCGGACGGGCGCAGGCGCTGCTGCGGCAGCGGCTCGACGAGTACGGCAACGGGCCGGACCGCTACGGCCTGATCCACGCGGACCTGCGGCTGGCCAACCTGCTGGTCGATCCGCCCGAGATCACGGTGATCGACTTCGATGACTGCGGATTCGGCTGGTATTTCTACGATTTCGGGACCGCGGTGTCGTTCATCGAGGATGATCCCGCGCTGCCCGAGTGGCAGGAATCCTGGGTCGCCGGTTACCGCAGCCGCGGGGAGATGTCCGCGGCGGACGAGGACATGCTGGCGTCCTTCGTGTTGCTGCGCCGGCTGTTGTTGCTGGCGTGGATGGGCAGTCATTCGCACTCGCGCGAATCTGCCACCAAGGCAATCAGTTACGCAGCCGGCAGCTGTGCGCTGGCCGAACACTATCTGAGTTCCAACGGCCGGCGTCTGTACTGAGCCGGGCCGACCATTTCGGGAAGGGGTTCGTAATGTTCACTTCGCTCGCAGGCCGCACCGCCATCGTCACCGGTGGCAGCAAGGGCATCGGTCGCGGAATCGCGCAGACGTTCGCCAACGCGGGGGTGAACGTGGTGATCACCGGGCGCAATCAGGCCGACCTGGACCGCACCGTCGCCGATCTGGCCGACGCGCCGGGGACGGTCAGCGCGTGCCAGGCCGATGTGGCCAACCCGGAGGATTCGCGGCGCGTGGTGGCCGAGGCCGTGCAGCGCCACGGCGGTCTCGACATCGTGTGCGCCAACGCCGGTATCTTCCCGTCGGCGCGGCTGGAGGACCTCTCGCCCGAGCAGCTCGATGAAGTCCTGGGCGTCAACTTCAAGGGCACCGTGTACATCGTGCAGGCCGCGCTGGCGGCCCTGACCGACAGCGGACACGGCCGCGTCGTCATCACCTCGTCGATCACCGGGCCCATCACCGGCTACCCGGGCTGGTCGCATTACGGTGCCAGCAAGGCCGCCCAGCTGGGCTTCCTGCGGACCGCCGCGATGGAGCTGGCCAACAAGAACATCACCGTCAACGCCGTGCTGCCGGGCAACGTCATGACCGAGGGCCTGGACGGAATGGGTCAGGATTACCTGGACCAAATGGCGTCCGCCGTACCCACCGGCCGGCTCGGCACGGTGGCCGACATCGGCAACGCGGCGCTGTTCTTCGCCACCGACGAGGCCGGCTACATCACTGGTCAGAGCCTGGTTGTCGACGGCGGACAGATCCTGCCCGAGTCGCATCAGGCGCTCGCCGAACTCTGAGGTCGGCTGGCTAGGATTTGGCGGTACCAATAGGCCGTCAGGGAGGGGGAGCCGTGTCCGGCCACAGCGAGGAGTTGCGTCGACGGATCGTCGCCGACATCAACGCGGGGACGTCCGGGGAGAAGCTGGGCAGCGAACGGGATCTGGCGGAGAAGTACGGCACCAGCCGCTCGAGCCTGCGCCAGGTACTGGCGGCGCTGGAGGAGGCCGGTCTGGTGCACCGCGTGATCGGCCGCGCCGGAGGCATTTTCATCAGCCACGGTCAGGTCGAGCGCAGCCTGTCCGACGTCGTCGGGGTGCCGGCGTTCCTGACCAGCCAGGGCTACGTCGCGGGCACCCGGGTGCTCTCGACCCGCATTACGCCGGCCGAACCGCCCGCCCAAACCGCATTGGGACTCTCCGAGAACGACTACGTCGTCGAGATCCAGCGGCTGCGCCTGGCCGACGGCTCGCCGATCTCGCTGGAGAACGCCCAGTTCCCCGCCGACAGCTTCCCCGGTCTGCTGGAGCAGCAGCTGGGCGGTTCCCTCTACGAAATCCTGGAAACCCATTACGGCTTCGTCACCGGCCGCGCCGAGGAACGCATCGAGGCCGTCAATGCCACCGGTAGCGAGGCCGCGCTGCTGGGCATCAAGCCGGATGCGGCGCTGCTGCTGATCACCCGCGTCACCTACGACCAGGGCGGCACGCCGTGTGAGTACTCCCGGGACCTGTTTCGCGGCGACCGCACGGCCCTGGCGGTCACCGCCAAGGGGTGGGGCATCGCCGCCGACGCGGACGCCAACACCGCATCGGTCAGCCTGCAGCAGCAGGCCGGCTAGGCCGAGGACAGCAGCCGGGGCAACGCGGCCTCGACGTCGCGCAACGGTTGCACCGACTTCGCCGCGCGGGCCTGCAGCAACGCGCCCTCGATGGCGCTGATCACCACCGACGCGGTGCGCTCGGCAGCCGGTTGGCCCGCGTCGGTCAGGGCGGCGGCGAGCCGCCCGCGCAATCTGGCGAAGGCTCCCGCGGCCGCCGCGGTGATCGCCGGCTCGTCCGGGCCGACCAGCGCGGCCGCGGCGATCGGGCAGCCGGCCCGAAAGTCCGACTCCTCCAACTCGGTGATCCAGCCGGCAATCAGGGCCCGCAGCACCTCGGCCGGATCGCCGGTCTCGGCCAGTCGGTCGATACGGGCGACGACGACCTCCCCCGCGGTCTCGGTGGCGGCCACCATGAGCTCCTGCTTACCGCCCGGGAAATGCTGATAGATCGAGTTGCGCGCGGCGGAGCTGCGCCGGAGCAGATCCGACAGGCCGGTGGCGTGCACGCCGCGTTCCTGCACCATCGCGATGGCCGTGCTGATCAGCCGCTCCCGCGGCCCGGGTCTGAGCGCGCTCATTTCTTGGCGGTCTTCTTCGCCAGGGACTTCTTGGCGGGGGCCTTCTTCGCGGCGGACTTCTTGGCCGGGGCTTTCTTGGCGGCCTTTTTCGCCGGCGCCTTCTTGGCCGAACTCTTCTTGGCCGACCCGCCCTCGGAGCCGTCGTCGGAATCGGAGTCGTCGTCGGAATCGGTGTCCGTGGCGCCGCCGCGCCGCTTCTTGACGCTGGCCTCCAACTTGGCCAACAGATCGGAGACGTCGTCGGTCTCCTCGTCGAGCGCGGTGGGTTGTTCCTCGACGGTGAACGCCTCGCCGCCCTCGAGTTTCGCCTCGACGAGTTCGCGCAGTTGTTCCTGGTAGTCGTCGCGGTACTGGTCGGGGTTGAAGTCGTCGGCCATCGATTCGACGACCTGCCCGGCCATCTTCAGTTCGGCCGGCTTGATCTCCACCTTGGAATCGAGCACCGGGAAATCCGGGTCGCGGATCTCGTCGGGCCACAACAGGGTGTGGACGGTCATGACCTCACGCTTGTTGATGTCCATCACCCGCAGCGCGGCCAGCCGGGTCTTGTTGCGCAACGCGAAATGCACGATAGCGATGCGGTCGGTCTCGGCGAGCGTCTTGGCCAACAGCACATAGGACTTCGTCGACTTGGTGTCGGGCTCCAGGAAGTAGCTGCGGTCGTACATGATCGGATCGATGTCACCGGCGGGGACGAACTGCAGCACGTCGATCTCGCGACTGCGTTCCTCGGGCAGCGTTGCGATGTCCTCGTCGGTGATCACCACACTGCGGCCGTCGTCGGACTCGAAGGCGCGTGCGATGTCGCGGTATTCGACCACCTCGCCGCATTCCTCGCAGACCCGTTTGTACCGGATGCGGCCGTTGTCCTTGGCGTGGACCTGATGGAACTTGAGGTCGTGGTCTTGGGTGGCGCTGTATACCTTGACCGGAACGTTCACCAGGCCAAAGGCAATCGAACCCTTCCAGATGGACCGCATTTTTCCAGTATGGACCAACGGATCTACATTGTCGGGGTCTTAACCGATCGCCGCGGGTTCGCCGGGATCGAGTCCCAGCGGGGTTTCGGGGTTGGCGCCGGGGCTGTGGTCGTGGGTGAACACCTGCGACGGCGCCACCTTGCAGTAGTTGTCCATCGGCGATTGGTCGCCCGAGCACCAGGGCAGCAGATTGTCCGGATCCGCGGTCGCAGCCGGGGCGCCGAGAATTGCCGCTGCCATCCCGAGCGCGGCCAGGACCCATCGGGCGCGTGCCATACCCGCCACGCTAGCAAGGTATACGTTGGTCTTCGATGGGTTCGCTGGAGTCGCAGGTCAAGCTGACCAACGCAGACAAGGTGCTGTATCCGGAAACCGGCACCACCAAGGGCGAGGTCTTCGACTATTACGTCGGCGTCGCCGAGGTCATGCTGCCGCATATCGCCGGGCGGCCCGTCACCCGCAAACGCTGGCCCAACGGGGTCGAGCAGGGCGATTTCTTCGAGAAGCAACTCGCGTCGTCGGCGCCGGAGTGGCTCAGGCGCGGCAGCGTGACGCACCGGTCGGGCACCACCACCTATCCGATCATCGACAGCGTCGACGGCCTGGCCTGGATCGCGCAGCAGGCGTCCCTGGAAGTCCACGTGCCGCAATGGCGTTTCGTCGACGACAAGCCGGGCCCGGCGACCCGCATCGTGTTCGACCTCGACCCCGGTGAGGACGTCGGGATGGACCTGATCTGCGGCGTGGCGCGGGAGGTGCGGGCGCTGATGGACGACCTCGGGCTGCGCACCTTTCCGCTGACCAGCGGCAGCAAGGGCGTGCACCTGTATGTGCCGCTGGATGAGCCGGTCAGCTCGCGCGGCGCCTCGGTGTTGGCGAAACGCGTTGCGCAGCAACTGGAGCAGGCCATGCCCAAGCAGGTCACGGCGACCATGACCAAGAAACTGCGGGCGGGCAAGGTGTTCGTCGACTGGAGCCAGAACTCGGCGGCCAAGACCACCATCGCGCCGTATTCGATGCGGGGCCGGGCGCAGCCTACGGTCGCCGCACCGCGCAGCTGGGAGGAGTTGGACGACCCGGATCTGCGGCAGCTGCGGTACGACGAGGTGCTCGACCGGGTCGCGCGCGACGGGGATCTGCTCGACGGGCTCGACGAGGCGGTGCCGGTGCCCGACCGGTTGACCACCTACCGGTCCATGCGCGATGTCGGCCGCACCCCGGAACCGGTCCCGTCGGCGAAACCCGCAGTGGGGGAGAATAATACGTTCGTCATCCAGGAGCACCACGCCCGGCGGTTGCACTACGACTTCCGGCTGGAGCGCGACGGCGTGCTGGTGTCGTGGGCGATTCCGAAGAATCTGCCCGAGAGCCCGTCGGTCAATCACCTGGCCGTGCACACCGAGGACCACCCGCTGGAGTACGCGACCTTCGAGGGCACCATCCCGAAGGGGGAGTACGGCGGCGGCAAGGTGATCATCTGGGATTCGGGCACCTACGAGGCGGAGAAGTTCCGCGATCCCCCCGAGCCCGGCCAGAAGGGCGAGGTGATCGTCACGCTGCGTGGGGACAAGGTGTCCGGGCGCTACGCGTTGATCCAGACCGACGGCAAGAACTGGCTGGCCCACCGCACCAAGGATCAGCCGCAGCCGCAGCCGTCGGATCTGGCGCCCATGCTGGCCACACACGGCTCGGTCGCCAAACTCAAGGCCGCGCAGTGGGCGTTCGAGGGTAAGTGGGACGGCTACCGGTTGTTGTTCGACGCCGACCACGGCGCCGTCAGATTGCGCTCGCGCAGCGGCCGCGACGTCACCAAGGAGTACCCGCAGCTTCGCTCCCTGGCCGCCGACCTGGCCGACTATCACGTCCTGCTCGACGGGGAGGTGGTCGCGCTCGACGAGCACGGGGTGCCCAGCTTCGGTGAGATGCAGAATCGGGCGCGGGCCACCCGCATCGAGTTCTGGGCCTTTGACCTGCTCTATCTCGACGGGCGTTCGCTGCTGAACGCCAAGTACCGGGACCGGCGCAAGCTGCTCGAGACGCTGGCCGACGGGACGAATCTGATTGTGCCCGAGCAGATCCCCGGCGACGGGGCCGAGGCGCTGAAGCACTCGGCCGACCGTGGCTGGGAGGGTGTCGTCGCCAAGAAGTGGGAGGCGACGTATCAGCCCGGCCGCCGTTCGTCGTCGTGGATCAAGGACAAGAACTGGTTCACGCAGGAGGTGGTGATCGGCGGCTGGCGACAGGGCGAGGGCGGCCGGTCCGCCGGCATCGGGGCGCTGCTGATGGGAATCCCGGGCGGCCCAGAACGAGGAGGCTTGGATTTTGTGGGTCGGGTGGGCACCGGGTTCAGCGACAAGGAACTGGCCAAGCTCAAGAAGCTGTTGACGCCGTTGCGTACCGACGAATCCCCTTTCAACGCACGGCTTACCGGCCCGGATGCGCGCGGAGTGACGTTCGTGGAGCCCGTGCATGTCGGGGAGGTCCGCTACGGCCAGTGGACCTCCGACGGCCGGTTGCGGCACCCGAGTTGGCGCGGGTTGCGCCCGGACAAGTCCCCGGACGAGGTCCGGCGGGAGTAGCGCTGAGCAGGTGGTGGTGGTTCGTTGCTATCCGGCGAGGTCCTGAGCGGCGGCTGCTACGGCTTCCTGCAAGCCGCGCGTGGCCAGCACGTCGGCCAGCTCGTTGTCGGTGACTCCCGAGTGACCCTTCACCCAGAACCATTCGACCTGGTGCCGGGCGCAGGCGGCCTGGAGGCGTTGCCACAGGTCGACGTTCTTCACGGGTTGTTTCGCGGCAGTCAGCCAGCCGTTGCGTGCCCAGCCGTGTACCCATTTGGTGATGCCGTTACGGACGTAGGTGCTGTCGGTGTAAAGGTGCACCACCACGGGCCGCGTCAGGGCCTCGAGCGCCATGATGGGCGCGGTCAGTTCCATCCGGTTGTTGCTCGTCTGCTCGGCTTCGCCGCCGAACATCTCCCGGACGTGGTGGCGCTGGCGCAGCACCGCGCCCCAGCCGCCGGGGCCGGGGTTGGGGCGGCAGCCGCCATCGGTGTGGATGATCACTGGGTCGTCGGTCGACTCGCTCACGAGCCGAGGATAGGCAACCCGTCGGCGTGGTGGTCTCACCGACGCGCGTGGAGCGGCTGCAGCTCCGGCCGACTCTACTCGGTGTCCGGTTTTTCCGCCTCTCAGCGACAACCTGCGGATAGGGTGACCGGCCGGTTCGCCGTCGGGTCCTGGTGTCGGAGTCTTTCGGCAGGGTGCGGTGTGGACACAACAGGGCGGTTACGCGAAATCGAGTTGAGTGAGGTACTCACCGTGATGATGGCCAACCCGGGCAGCACGATGTTCCACGCGTTGTCGCTCGTTGTCGCTGTGAGGCGGGCTTTTTGGAGTGGGGCCCCGGATTGGCAATGGCTGGGCTGGTTCGTGGGCTGCCGTCACGTGCGCGTCGTCCTCTCTGTCGCTGTGAGGTGGGACGTTCGGACATTGGTCCCGGGGCAGTAAGCCCCAGTGCCCCTATTCCGCGAGCGTCTGCTTCAACGCGTCCAGCACCGAGGCGTCCTCGATGGTCGACGGCACGGGTTCGTCTCGTCCGGCGGCGATACCCCGCAGCGTCTTACGCAGGATCTTTCCCGACCGGGTCTTCGGCAGCCCCGGCACCACGTCAACCATCCGGAACGCCGCCACCGCGCCGATTTCCTTGCGTACCAAGGCAACAAGCTCCTCCGGCAGCCCCTCTACGACTGCCCCGGACTTCGGCACCACCAGCCCGCGCGGCGCCTGCCCCTTGATGTCGTCGGCCACTCCGATCACCGCGCATTCGGCCACCGCGGGATGGGTCGCCAGCACTTCCTCGATAGCGCCCGTCGACAACCGGTGCCCGGCCACGTTGATGACGTCGTCGATGCGGCCCATGACAAACAGGTAGCCGTCCTCGTCGAACCGGCCGCCGTCACCGGTCAGGTAATACCCCGGATGCTCGGACAGGTACGACGCCTCGTAGCGTTCATCGGCATTCCACAGCGTCGGCAGCGTGCCCGGCGGCAGCGGCAACCGGATGCAGATCGCACCTTCGGTTCCGGGCTCGCAGCGGTTGCCGTCGTCGGACAAGATGTGTACGTCGTACCCGGGCATCGGCACCGTGGGGGAGCCGGCCTTGACCGGAAACTGTTCCAGGCCCATGGGATTGGCGGCGATCGCCCAGCCGGTTTCGGTCTGCCACCAGTGGTCGATCACCGGTATCCCGAGATTCTCGGCGGCCCAATGGTAGGTGTCGGGATCCAACCGCTCCCCGGCGACAAACAGATACTTCAGGCCGGACAGGTCGTAGTGGCCCAGGTGCTCGGCGTTGGGGTCCTCCTTGCGGATCACCCGGATCGCGGTGGGTGCGGTGAACAACGCCTTGACGTTGTGCTCGCTGATCACCCGCCAGAACGCGCCCGGATCGGGCGTGCCGACGGGCTTGCCCTCGTAGAGCACCGTCGTCGCACCCAAAAGCAAAGGGGCATAGACGATGTAGGAATGCCCCACCACCCAACCCACATCGGAGGCCGCCCAGAAGACATCCCCGGGAGCAATGTCGTAGATGTTGCGCATGCTCCACAACAGCGCCACCGCATGCCCGCCGTTGTCCCGCACAATCCCCTTGGGCTTGCCGGTGGTCCCCGAGGTGTACAGCACGTAGAGCGGATCGGTGGCGGCCACCGGCACCGGGGCGGCGGGCTCGGCGTCGGCCACCAGCGCGTGCCAGTCCAGATCGCGGCCCTCGATCATCGAACATTGTTGCCGCTCGCGCTGCACCACCACGCAGTGCGCCGGCGGATGCTCGGCCATGGTCAACGCCTCGTCGATCATCGGCTTGTACTCGACGATGCGCGACGGCTCGATGCCACACGAGGCCGTCACCACCACGCTGGGGCGGACATCGTCGATGCGGACCGCCAGCTCGTGCGGGGCGAACCCGCCGAACACCACCGAGTGCACCGCCCCGAGCCGCGCGCAGGCCAGCATCGCGATGACGGCCTCCGGGATCATCGGCATGTAGATCACCACCCGGTCCCCCTTGCCGACACCGAGCCCCCGCAGCGCACCGGCGAAGCGGGCGGTCTCGTCCAGCAATTCGGAATAGGTGTAGGTGCGTTTGGTGTCGGTCACCGGGGAGTCGTAGATCAGCGCGGCCTGCTCGCCGCGACCGTCTTCGACGTGCCGGTCCAGCGCGTTGGCGCAGGTGTTGAGCTCGGCGTCGGGAAACCACCGGTAGAACGGCGGGTTGGAGTCGTCGAGGATGCGTTCCGGTTCCCGGGTCCAGGTGACCGCGCGGGCGGACTCGCCCCAGAACCCGGCGGGATCGGCGATGCTGGCGCGAAACGCCTCGCTGTATGCGCTCATGACGGCACGGTACAACTCCGACTGCCATATCGTCGGCGGCATGTCTGACGAAGTTCTGTTCGAGTCCTCCGACCGCATCGCCGTGGTCACTCTGAACCGGCCCGACAAGCTCAACGCCATCGACGGCCCACTGCTCGACGGGCTGGACGCGGCGCTGGCCGAACTCGAGTCGGGGAGCCACAAGGCGGCCATCCTGACGGGGGCCGGCCGTGGCTTCTGCGCGGGCGCCGACCTGAGCGCGACCCGCCAACCCTGGACGGAGCCCGCCAAGACCCCGCTGAAGACGGCCTACGACGGGCAGGTGCGGTTGGCCGATCAGATGACCCGCCTCTACGAACTGCCGATCCCGGTGATCGCCGCGGTCAACGGGGTCGCGGTGGGCGGTGGGCTCGCCTACGCACTGCACTGCGACATCCGCATCGCCGCGCAGACCGCGCGCTTCGGGTCGGTGTTCATCAAGGCCGGCTTCTCGTCGATGGACATGGGCACCAGCTACCTGCTGCCGCGCATCGTCGGCGCCGGAATCGCGCGGGAACTCATGCTGACCGGGCGCATCATCGACGCCGAGGAGGCCTACCGCATCCAACTGGCCAACGAGGTGACGGCGCCGGAGGACCTGATGGACGCGGCCATGGCCAAGGCCCGCGAGATCGCCGACAACAACCCCTACGGGGTGTGGCAGACCAAGACCGGCCTGAATGCCGCCCTGGACGCGCCGAGCCTGCGGCACGCCAAGGAGATCGAGAACCGCACCCAGGTGTTGAGCCTGTTCACCGGCAACTCGGCCGAGGCGGCGTTGGCGCACCAGGAGAAGCGCCCGGCGGTCTGGAACGAGCTGTGATCGGTCAGACCTTGCTGATGACGTTCTCGGCGAACCGCTCCAGGTTGCGGATCTTGTCGTCGAGCGGCTCGGTGTCCTGGCCCATGATGTAGGGCAGGCGGAACCCGACAATGACGTCGGTGACGCCCTTGTCCTCGAGCCGCTTGATGCCGTCGACGGTGTAGGCATCCATGGAGATCACGTGGATCTCGAAATCGCCGGTGCTGCCGGCCTCCTCGCGGTAGCGGGCCAGCTTGGCGAGCAGCTCGTCGAGCTCCTCGGGGGCGCCACCGCCGTGCATCCAGCCGTCGTTGCGGGCGGCGCGGCGCAGGGCGGCGTCGGCGTGCCCGCCGATCAGGATGGGGATCGGCTTGGTGGGCGCCGGGGTCATCTTGGTCTTCGCGATGTCGTAGAACTCGCCGTGGTACTCGAAGTAGTCACCGGTGGTGAGACCGCGGATGATGTCGATGCACTCGTCCATCCGCTTACCGCGCTTGGCGTACGGCACCCCCATCAGGTCGTAGTCCTCGGGCCACGGGCTGGTACCGACGCCGAGTCCCAACCGGTTGTCGAACAGCGCCGCCAGGGAACCGGCCTGCTTGGCCACCAGGGCGGGCGGGCGGATCGGCAGCTTGAGCACGAAGAAGTTGAACTTCAACGTCGTGGTGACCGCGGACAGCGCCGAGGCCAGGACGAACGTCTCGATCATCTCCTTGCCGTCGAGGAACTCGCGGTTGCCGTCGGGCGTGTAGGGGTACTTCGAGTCGGATTCGAAGGGATAGGCCACGCTGTCGGCCAGCGTCATCGCGTGATACCCGGCCGCCTCCGCGGCCTTGGCCAGCGGGATGTAGTAGCTGGAATCGGTCATGGCTTCCGCATAGGTGAACCGCATGACTGCGATACTAGAACACGTTCTAATTTGGGCCGCGCTAACGTGAAAATATGCCCTCCATGGCCGGACGCCTGCTGCGGACGCGGTGGCTGGTGCGCGCCCCCATCGCGCTCTACCGCGCCGGGCTCGGCTTCCTGTTCGGCCACCGCATGTTGCTGCTGGAGCATCGCGGACGCAAGACGGGCCTGCCCCGGTACGTGGTCCTGGAGGTCGCCGACCGCCCCGGCCCGCAGTGCTACGTGGTCCCCTCCGGATTCGGCGAAACCTCGCAGTGGTACCGCAATGTGCTGGCAGATCCGCGAGTCAAGGTCAGCGTCGGGACCCGGCGCGCGGTGCCCGCCACGGCGCGCGCCATGACCCGCGAGGAGTCCGAGGCGACGCTGGCCGGCTACCAGCGCCGGCACCCGCTGACCTGGCGGCTCCTGGCGCCGGCGATGCAGGAGGCGCTGGGCGCCGACGACCTCGCGGTGCCGATGGTGGAGCTGAACCTCGATCCGCGCTGATCAGTCGATGGCGAACGGGGGCCGACCGATTCCGGTGACGGTGTAGGCGCCCCAGGGGGTGCGCTCCAACAACCGGGCCGACGCGCTGCTGGTGCCGGTCGACACCGTCACCGAGCGTTGCTTGAGCGCCCCGTCGGGAAGTTCCCCGGCCACGGAGCCCCGCCAGTGATACTGGCCGTCGATCGCGTCGAGGTGCCCGGACAGCCGCGCGTGCACGGCGATGTCGCCGTCGGCCAGGGTCAGGGTGGCCGAGCCGTCGTAGACATGCTCGTCGGAGGGGACCGACCCGGTCAGGTAGAACTTGGTCGCGAGCGGACGCAGCGGCCGGCGCCGCAACCGCAGCCGCGCTCTGGCCTCGATCCGGGTGGACCCGGAACGCTCGAGCAGCTCGAGGCACTGGGCCACGAGCCTCGACTGCGCCGCGCGGTCCGGGCCGGGAATCCGGAAATAGTTCGGCATGCCGTGGATGGCGATGGTGTGGTCGGTGGAGTCGCGGGTGTCCAGCAGGGTGCGCGCGCTGACGTGCCGACCGTCGGCGGCGGTGAGGCTCCAACTGTCGGTGTCGGTGTCGAACCGGGCGTCGCGCAGCCGCGCCCGATCAGCCGGCACCTCGATGGTGCTCAGCGTGCTCAGCGCGGGGCCGAGGTCCGAAACCTGGCCCAGCACAATCGCCGTCACAGGAACCCGGCCCGCCGCCACATGAACCGGCCCAGCCGACCCATCAGCCCGACGTCCTCGAAGAACTCGGCCAGCGGCGCAAAGGCGGACACGCACTTGTCCCGGAAGTGCGGGTTGGACCGCGCCACCCGGCGCATCTGCTTGCCGTCCAAGCCGACCCGGGAGTACTGGATCGGCAGGGTGAACAGCATTCGATAGAACGGGCCCCCGACGCCGTGCAGGTTGGCGAGCAGCATCTTGCGGTACCACGGCATGACGGGCACCGTCTTGCGCAGGCCGTCGCGGGCGAACTGGATGTGGCGGGCTTCCTCCGCGACATGAATTCGCATGAGGCGCTGCACAATCGGCTGCAGCTCGGGATCCTCCAGGGTCTGCCGCTGCAGGGCGTCGAAAAGTTCCTCGCCGACCAGCGCCGCGCCCCACAGCAGCGGGCCCCGGAAGACCAGCGGCAGGGCGTTGATGATGATGCGCTGAAACAGCTTGGGCCGCACCGGGGTGCCGCCGATCCGCTGGATGGTCTTGCCGAACATGATCATATGGCGGGTCTCGTCGCCGAGTTCGGTCAGCGCATAGTGCGTGGTGCTGGCGGTGGGATTGCGGTGCATCAGGTCCCGCAGCAACGCCTGGTTGAGGATGTTCTCGAACCAGATGCCGGCCGACAGGATGTTGACCAGTTCCTGCCGGGACAGTTCGATCTGCTGCTCGCGGCTCAGCGCGTCCCACTGCGGGGTGCCGTAGAGCGTGACCGTCTGCGGCGGCAGGAAGAACTTGTCCGGGTCCAGCGGCGCGTCCCAGTCGATGTCGACGACGGGTTCATACGACTTCTTCACCGAGCCCTTGAGCAGTCGCTCGGCGACCTGCTCGCGGGTGGGTCCGGTGGAGGCTGACACTGACGCAGTCATGGGCGAGGGAGTCCCTTCGTGTGACGTCCGATGCCTTAGAACATAGACCGCATCCGAACAAAGTCAATACCGGCGGTACCGGGTACTTTGAATCGTTATCGGCAGGGCCGTGACATGCGGCGACGCTGTCGGCAGACTGGACCGGTGCCCGAATTACCCGAGGTGGAAGCCCTTGCCGACTACCTGCGCGGCAACGCCGTGGGGCGTCCGGTAGGCCGGATCGACGTATCGGCGCTGTCCGTGCTCAAGACCTTCGACCCGCCGCTGACCGCGCTGCACGGCCAGACCGTTACGGGCGCCGGCCGCTGGGGCAAGTACCTCGGGCTCGACGTCGGTGGGTTGCGCCTCATCACGCACCTGTCCCGGGCGGGCTGGCTGCGGTGGTCGGACAGCCTCACCGGCACGCCGCTGCGGCCCGGCAAGGGGCCCATCGCCCTGCGCGTGCACCTCGGAACCCCCGGCGAGGCACCGGGATTCGACCTGACGGAGGCCGGCACCCAGAAGCGGCTGGCGGTCTGGCTGGTCGACGACCCGGTCAAGGTGCCCGGCATCGCCAACCTGGGTCCGGACGCGTTGGCGCTCGGGCCCGACGAGTTGGCCTCGGTGCTGAAGGGCAACACCGGTCGGCTCAAGACGGTGATCACCGACCAGAAGGTGATCGCCGGCATCGGCAACGCCTACAGCGACGAGATCCTGCATATCGCCAAGCTGTCCCCGTTCGCGACCGCCGGCAAGCTCACCGAGGCCCAGCTGGGCGCGCTGCACGACGCGATGATCGCGGTGCTCACCGACGCCGTGCAGCGTTCGGTGGGCCAGCGGGCCGCGACGCTCAAGGGCGAGAAGCGCTCCGGGCTCCGGGTCCACGCCCGCACCGGGCTGCCGTGCCCGGTGTGCGGGGACACCGTGCGGGAGGTGTCGTTCGCCGACAAGTCATTCCAGTACTGCGCCACGTGCCAGACCGGCGGCAAAGTGCTGGCCGACCGGCGGATGTCCAAGCTGCTCAAGTAGCGATTTCGCCCTCGGGCTGCCTGGGTGCGGCGGGCGAACGTGTTGGGGGAATCTGAATTCAGGGGTTTCTTGTGCTGGGGCCCGGGGTAGACCAAGCGACATGAAACTCTCAGCATTGACCCCAGCATTGTTTGCCGGCGCCGCTGCTGCGGCCTTCGCCTTCGGCCCGGTGGCCATGGCCACGCCGGCCCCGCCGCCCTGCGTGAACCCCGACGGCACCGCGTGTGCCGACATCGGAGTCGTCGGTCCTGACGGTGCAGCGGGCCAGATCCCCGGTGGTCCCGGTGGTGTGGCCGGACCTGACGGCGCCAGCGGCGCGGTCCCCGGCGGTCCCGCCGGCGCGGCCGGTCCCGACGGCGCCACCGGCAGCGTTCCCGGTGGCCCCGAGGGCACTGCCGGTCCCGGTGGTGCCGCGGGCAGCATTCCCGGTGGTCCTGCCGGTGAGGCCGGTCCTGACGGTGCCAGCGGCGCGATCCCCGGTGGTCCCGCCGGTACCGCCGGCCCTGACGGCGCCTCGGGCTGCATCCCCGGTGTCGGCTGCGCCAGCATCCCGGCACCCTGATAGGTAACCGGTAGAGCCGGTTTGGTTTCGAGACAGCCACGGCCGCGCTGCTGCGCGGTCGTGGCTGTCTCGTCCCCGGCTTCGGCGCGATTTCGCGCGGTGACCGTGTGGGATCACGCCGAAATCAGCCGGCGGCTCAGCCCGCCCCGGCTCAGCCCACCCGGCCGTGTCTGCCTGGCCGGGCTGGTCTTCGCCTGGCGGCTCAGCCCACCCGGCCGTGTCTGCTTGGCCGGGCTGGTCTTCGCCTCAGCCCACCCGGCCGCGTTCCGCGCGGTACCGACGCACCAGCGCATCGGTCGAACTGTCGGACTGGGTCGCCGGTGACTCGTCGTCGGTGAGCACGGGCAACAACTCCATGGCCTGGGTCTTGCCCAACTCGACGCCCCACTGATCGAAGGAATCGATGCCCCAGATCACCCCTTCGGTGAACACCTGGTGCTCGTAGAGGGCGATGAGCTGGCCCACCGTCGAGGGCGTCAACCGCGTCGCCAGGATCGACGTCGACGGCCGGTTGCCCGGCATCACCTTGTGCGGCACCACCTCGGCCGGAGTGCCTTCGGCCGCAATCTCTTCGGCGGTCTTGCCGAACGCCAACACCTTGGTCTGGGCGAAGAAGTTGCTCATCAGCAGGTCATGCATGGAGCCGTGGCCGTCGGCGGTCGACAGGTCGTCGGTGGGCTCGGAGAAGCCGATGAAATCGGCGGGCACCAACCGGGTGCCCTGATGCAAGAGCTGATAGAAGGCGTGCTGGCCGTTGGTTCCCGGCTCGCCCCAGAAGATCTCGCCGGTGTCGGTGTCCACCGGGCTGCCGTCGGCGCGCACCGACTTGCCGTTGGACTCCATGGTGAGCTGCTGCAGGTAAGCCGCGAACCGGGACAGGTCGTTGGAGTACGGCAGCACCGCCCGCGATTGCGCCCCAAAGAAATTCGAGTACCACACGCCGATGAGGCCCAGCAGCACCGGCGCGTTCGACTCCAGCGGCGCGGTGCGGAAGTGCTCGTCCACCAGATGGAACCCGGACAGGAACTCGGCGAACCGCTCCCGGCCGATGACCGCCATCACCGACAGCCCGATCGCCGAGTCCACCGAGTACCGGCCGCCGACCCAGTCCCAGAACCCGAACATGTTCGCGGTGTCGATGCCGAACTCGTCGACCAGCTTCTTGTTGGTGGACACGGCCACGAAGTGCTTGCTCACCGCGTCGTCGCCGAGCGCCTCGGTCAGCCAGCGGCGCGCCGCCGTCGCGTTGGTCAGGGTCTCCAGCGTGGAGAACGTCTTGGAGGCGACGATGAAAAGCGTTGTGGCGGGGTCGAGTCCGGCCAGCGTGGCGACCAGATCCGCGGGATCGACGTTGGAGACGAACCGGGCGGAGATGCCGGCATCGGCGTAGTGGCGCAGCGCGTCGTACACCATCACCGGACCCAGATCCGAGCCGCCGATACCGATGTTGACCACCGTGGTGATCCGCTCACCGGTGGCGCCGGTCCACTGCCCGCTGCGCAGCCGGTCGGTGAATTCGCCCATCCGGTCCAGCACGGCGTGCACGTCGGCCACCACGTCCTGTCCGTCGACCGTCAGCTGCGCATCACGCGGCAAACGCAGGGCGGTGTGCAACACCGCGCGGTCCTCGGAGGTGTTGATGTGTTCACCGGCGAACATCGCGTCGCGGCGCGCCTCCAGGCCGGCGGCGGTGGCCAGATCCGTGAGCAAGCGCAGGGTTTCGCGGTTGAGCCGATGCTTGCTGTAGTCGATGTAGAGGTCACCGACGGTCACGGCGAGCTCCCGGCCGCGCTCCGGGTCGGCGTCGAAGAACTCCCGCAGATGAGTGTCGCGGATCTGCTCGTGGTGGCGCTGCAGAGCTGTCCAGGCGGCAGTTTTTGTGACCTCGGTGACCATGTGCTCGACCCTAGTGAATGATGGGGGAATGGACATCACGAAGCTGCTGTCATCGGTTCCGACGGGCCTGTGGATCGGGGGTGTCGAGCGACCGGCTGCGGCGCAGTTCGAGGTGCTGAACCCGGCGACCGGTGAGGTGCTCACCCAGGTCGCCGACGCCACGCCGGCCGACGGCATCGCCGCGGTCGAGGCCGCGATGGCCGTCCAGGACGACTGGGCCGCCACCGCGCCGCGGGAACGCGGGGAGATCCTGCGCTCGGTGTTCGAGACCATCACCGCGCACACCGACGACATCGCCGCGCTGATGACCCTCGAGATGGGGAAGGTGCTCGCCGAGAGCAAGGGCGAGGTCAAGTACGGCGCCGAGTTCTTCCGCTGGTTCGCCGAGGAATCCGTGCGTATCGCCGGCCGCTACACCAGCAGCCCTGCGGGCACCGGTCGCATCCTGGTCAGCAAGGCGCCCGTCGGGCTCTGCTACGCGATCACCCCCTGGAACTTCCCGCTGGCGATGGGCACGCGCAAGATCGGTCCCGCGGTGGCGGCCGGCTGCACGATGATCGTCAAGCCGGCCCAGGAGACCCCGCTGACCATGCTGTTGCTGGCCAAGCTGATGGACGAGGCCGGCCTGCCCAAGGGGGTGCTGTCGATCCTGCCGACCTCCAAGCCCGGCGAGCTGACCAGCGCCCTGATCGACGACGGGCGGCTGCGCAAGCTGACCTTCACCGGGTCCACCGGCGTCGGGAAGGCCCTGGTCAAGCAGTCCGCGGACAAGCTGCTGCGGACCTCGATGGAACTCGGCGGCAACGCCCCGTTCATCGTGTTCGACGACGCCGACCTGGACGCCGCGGTCGACGGCGCGATCCTGGCCAAGATGCGCAACGGCGGCGAGGCCTGCACGGCCGCCAACCGCTTCCACGTCGCGAACTCCGTGCGCGCGGAGTTCACCGAGAAGCTGGTCAAGCGGATGAGCGAGTTCACCCTGGGCGACGGGCTGCAAGAGGGCTCCACCCTGGGGCCGCTGATCAACACCAAGCAGCTCAAGACCGTCGAGGACCTGGTGTCCGACGCGGTGGCCAAGGGCGCGACCGTCGCCGTCGGCGGCGTCGCCCCGGGCGGGCCCGGCTACTTCTACCCGGCCACGGTGCTCACCGACGTGGCACCCGAGTCACGCATCCTCAAGGAGGAGGTGTTCGGTCCCGTCGCGCCGATCCTCGGCTTCGACACCGAAGAGGAGGCCATCAAGGTGGCCAACGACACCTCGTACGGCCTGGCGGCCTACATCTACACGCAGTCGCTGGACCGGGCGCTGCGGGTGGCCGAGGCCATCGAATCGGGGATGGTCGGCGTCAACCGCGGCGTGATCTCCGATGCGGCGGCGCCGTTCGGGGGTACCAAGGAATCCGGCTTCGGGCGTGAGGGCGGCATCGAGGGCATCGAGGAGTACCTCGAAACCAAGTACATCGCGCTCACCTCGTAGCGTCGCCCATCGCGGCTGCGTCCAGATCGACGTATTGCCGAACCGCACTCGCACTTTGTGACCCAAAGGTGAGTTTGGGCGCAGAGCAAAGACGGGGGGTCAGTGGCCGAGGCGGCCGCGGCCCATCCGCAGCAGCAGCATCGCCAGGTCCTTGCCGTCGGGGCCGAGCACGCTGTAGCGCTCGATGACCTTCATCTCGCGGCTGTGCACCAGCCGGGTGCCGCCGGAGGCCATCCGGGCCTTGCCGATTGTCTTGGACACCTCGGTGCGCCGCTGCACCGCGGCCAGGATCTCGGCATCCAGTCGGTCGATCTCGCCGCGCAGGGCGTCGACGTCGGTCTCGGTGCTGTCCAGGCTCATCGCGTCATCCTCTACATACTCGCCGTTGGTGGGTTCTGGTCTCATTCCGGTATCCGGCCGCACACAACAGACGAGCCCCGGATCCGAAGCGGACCGCGGGGCTCTGGGAGCAGCTACACCACGGGCACCGCGGACCGGTACCCGTAGAAAAATCGCCACTGCGCATTGAGCACCAAACGAGTGTGCCACTAAGGGTCGAGGCAGCGCAAAGGTGTCGGAACGGAGCGGTAGGTTGATGGACGATATGACTTCGTTCTCACCGTCCGTCGCCACGGGGTCCCATCAACCGCAGGCGACCGAGCAACTTCTGGAGGGCCTCAACCCGCAGCAACGCCAGGCCGTGCTGCACGAGGGCACCCCGCTGTTGATCGTGGCCGGTGCCGGGTCGGGAAAGACCGCGGTGTTGACCCGGCGGATCGCCTACCTGCTGGCCGCGCGTGACGTCGGTGTCGGGCAGGTCCTGGCCATCACCTTCACCAACAAGGCCGCCGCGGAGATGCGGGAGCGGGTCGTCGACCTGATCGGCCCGCGCGCCCGCGCGATGTGGGTGTCGACGTTCCACTCGACGTGCGTGCGGATTCTGCGCAACCAGGCGTCGCTGCTGCCCGGGCTCAACTCCAACTTCTCGATCTACGATGCCGACGATTCGCGCCGGCTGCTGATGATGATCGCCAAGGACATGGGTCTGGACGTCAAGCGCTACTCGCCGCGCCTGCTGGCCAACTCCATCTCGAACCTGAAGAACGAGCTGATCGACCCCGAGCAGGCGGTCGCCGAACTCAGCGACGTCTCCGACGACCTGCACCGCACGGTCGCCTCGGTCTACGGCGAATACCAGCGCCGGCTGCGGGCGGCCAACGCCCTGGACTTCGACGATCTGATCGGCGAGACGGTCGGCATCCTGCAGGCGTTCCCGCAGATCGCGCAGTACTACCGCCGCCGCTTCCGGCACATCCTGGTCGACGAGTACCAGGACACCAACCACGCCCAGTACGTGCTGGTACGCGAACTCGTCGGGACCGAGTCCACCCAGGACGGCATCGAGCCCGGCGAGTTGTGCGTGGTCGGCGACGCCGACCAGTCCATCTACGCGTTCCGCGGCGCGACCATCCGCAACATCGAGGACTTCGAGCGCGACTTCCCCGACGCCACCACGATCCTGCTCGAGCAGAACTACCGGTCCACCCAGAACATCCTCAACGCGGCCAACTCGGTGATCGCGCGCAACGCGGGGCGTCGCGACAAGCGGCTGTGGACCGACGCCGGCGAGGGCGAGCTTATCGTCGGCTACGTCGCCGACAACGAACACGACGAGGCCCGGTTCGTCGCCGAGGAGATCGATGCGCTCCGCGATCGCGGCGAGATCAGCTACAACGACGTCGCGGTCTTCTACCGCACCAACAACTCATCGCGCGCCCTGGAAGAGGTGTTCATCCGGGCTGGCATCCCGTACAAGGTCGTCGGGGGTGTGCGCTTCTACGAGCGCAGGGAGATCCGCGACATCGTGGCCTACCTGCGGGTGCTGGACAACCCGGGCGATTCGGTGAGCATGCGACGCATCCTCAACACCCCGCGGCGCGGGATCGGGGATCGCGCCGAGGCGTGCGTCGCGGTCTACGCCGAGAACACCGGCGCGAACTTCAACGACGCCCTGCAGGCGGCCGCCGAGGGCAAGGTGCCGATGCTGAACACCCGCTCGGAGAAGGCGATCGCCGCGTTCGTCGAACTCCTCGACGGCTTGCGCGGGAAGCTCGACGACGAACTAGGGGACCTGGTGGAGGCGGTGCTGGACCGCACCGGCTATCGGCAGTCGTTGGAGTCCTCGTCGGACCCGCAGGACCTGGCACGGCTGGACAACCTCAACGAACTCGTCAGTGTGGCACACGAATTCAGCATCGACCGGGCCAACGCCGCGGCCCTGGCCGAGGCCGAGGGCGACGACGGACCGGTCGACGAGGACATTCCCGAGACCGGCGTGCTCGCCGAGTTCCTGGAGCGGGTGTCGTTGGTGGCCGACACCGACGAGATCCCGGAAGAGGGCTCGGGCGTGGTCACCATGATGACGCTGCACACCGCCAAGGGCCTGGAGTTCCCGGTGGTCTTCGTGACCGGTTGGGAAGACGGCATGTTCCCGCACATGCGCGCCCTCGGCGACCCGACCGAACTGTCGGAGGAACGCCGCCTGGCCTACGTGGGGATCACCCGGGCGCGGCAACGGCTCTACCTCAGCCGGGCCAAGGTGCGCTCGTCGTGGGGGCAGCCGATGCTGAACCCGGAATCGCGCTTCCTGCGCGAGATTCCGCAGGAACTGATCGATTGGCGCCGCACCGAGCAGGCGGCGTCGCTGAGCGCGCCGAGTCGGCTGTCGGGCGCGGGCACGTCGTTCGGCGGGCCCGCCCGTCCGGCGCCGAGCCGGCCGGGTGGGGCGCGTAACCGGCCGCTGATCGTGCTGGCGCCGGGGGACCGGGTGACCCACGACAAGTACGGGCTGGGCCGCGTCGAGGAGGTCACTGGGGCCGGGGAGTCGGCGATGTCGCTGATCGACTTCGGCAGCGCCGGCCGGGTCAAGCTCATGCACAACCACGCGCCGGTGAGCAAGCTGTAGCTCAGCTGGGGTCGTTCGCCCAACGTTTGGTCGCGGGCAGCAACGCCAGCACCGCGCTGGCGATCGGGAGCACCGGAATGGCGTAGACCACCCAGGGAATCTGCGCGCCCGCGATGAACACGCCGCCGAAGCCGAGCAGGGCCACCACCGCGCCGATCGCGATCAGGTAGCGGCCCAACCCGCGGCGCATCAGCAGCAGGATGATGCCCGTCGCGGTCGCGGCGGCGAACACGAACGCCAGGAAAGCGACTGCGGCACAGAACAATCGGTCGGTGCTCCACCAACCGGTGATGAGGCTGGTCGCCAGCACCAGGGTGGCCCACCCGCTGACCATGGCGACCACGCACGCCGCCACCGCGGTGACCGGGCGAGCCGGATCGGGTTTGGGGACGGGCGGCAGCAGTCCGGTCGCGGATTCGTCGGCCTGCGGGACCACCGTCGTCGGAGGCGCCGGCGGCACCGGGAGGGCGCCGGTGGGCGTGCGGCGGATGATGCCGGTCCTGGGCTCGTCGTCGTGGGCGGCGGCGGGCGGGAAGGCGCCGGTGTTGCCGGTGGGCGCGCGTCGGATGATGCGGGTCTCCGCGCCCGACGGCGGTTCGTCCGGGGAAGGCTCAGGGGAGGGCGGTGGCGGGGGTGTCGTCACCCGATCAGCCGGCGTAGCCGCCGACGCTGATGCCCCGCTGGGCCAGCCACGGCACCGGATCGATCCGGTCGGTGCCGTTCGGCATGACCTCCAGGTGCAGGTGCGGGCCGGTCGAGAAACCGCGGTTGCCGACGGTGGCGATCTGGTCGCCGGCCATCACGGCCTGGCCGACGCTGACCGTCCAGGTGTTGATGTGGCCGTAGAGGGTCACGGTGCCGTCGCGGTGGCGCACCTTGACCAGCGCGCCGTAGCCCGCGGTGGGGCCGGCGTCGATGACCACGCCGTCGGCCACCGCGTAGATGGGGGTGCCGATGGGGCTGGCGATGTCGATACCGGCATGCAACGCGCCCCACCGGTAGCCGTAGCCGGAGGTGAAGATGCCGCTGACGGGCTTGACGAACAGCGGGGCGGCCAACCGGGCCTCGCGCGCGGCGCGTTCCTGCGCGTAGGCGACGCCCTTGGCGAGTTCTTCGGAGTGGATGCTGCTGCTGGCGGCGGGGGTCACGCTGACGACCTGCACGCCGCGCGGGGCGTCCGCGTCGAGGGTGTTGGGCACCGTGGTGTCGGCGGTCACGACGGCCTTGGCCGAGGCCTCGTCCGACGGGTTGATGGCGGTGTGGGCGGCGGCGGCCGCGGCTCCGGCGGCCATCGCGGCGATCATCACGCGGCCGCGCAGCGCGCTGGCCGCCGGCTTGCGGTGCAGGCCGCCGGTCACGCGCGGGATGACGTCGGTGGCGTCGGGATCGTGGATGACGTTCAGATCCATCCGGCGCATCAGCGTCAGCGGCATCTCGTCGGTGTCGGCGACGTCGTCGAGTTCGGGCGCGCGCAGGATCTCGGCCTCCGAGTCGAAGGCGCCGTCGTGGAAGTCGAGGTCATCGAGGCTGCCGAACTCGTTGAACGGCACGATGTCGGTCACTTCATTGGGGTGGAAATCAAGATCGTTATGGCGGGCCTTCGTCGACGTATCCGCATGTGAGCGCGGTGTCGAGCGGTGCGTTGCCAACCTGAAACGTCCCTTGCGTCGTGACCAAAGCGTTATCGAAGCCAGGAGAGACGTTAACCAAATTCCAATGGAGGTGGCAACCTAAAGAAGTATTCCGCGGCGGAATGTGACTTGTATCACGAGTGTCCGCGCGGTGACATCTACCACAACACCGGTGGGTGGTGCGAGTCGATCGCAGCCGTGTCGATAAAGTTCCCCGAGGCTCCACGCCTCAAACCGTCATCGCCGTCAAGCCGGCAGAGACTGTGCCCCAGTTAGGAAGATATGGACCTTTTCGAGTACCAGGCGAAGGAACTATTCGCCAAGCACAACGTTCCGACCACGCCTGGTCGGGTCACCGATTCCGCCGAGGACGCGAAGGCGATCGCCGAGGAGATCGGCAAGCCGGTGATGGTCAAGGCGCAGGTCAAGGTCGGTGGCCGCGGCAAGGCCGGCGGCGTGAAGTATGCCGCCACCCCCGAGGACGCCCTCACCCACGCCGGCAACATCCTCGGCCTGGACATCAAGGGTCACGTCGTCAAGAAGCTCCTGGTCGCCGAGGCCAGTGACATCGCGGAGGAGTACTACATCTCCTTCCTGCTCGACCGCGCGAACCGCACCTACCTGGCGATGTGCTCCGTCGAGGGCGGCATGGAGATCGAAGAGGTCGCCGCCACCAAGCCTGAGCGGCTCGCCAAGGTCCCCGTCGACGCCGTCAAGGGGGTCGACCTGGCCACCGCCCGCTCGATCGCCGAGCAGGGCCACCTGCCCGCCGAGGTGCTTGACGCCGCCGCGGTGACCATCCAGAAGCTGTGGGAGGTCTTCGTCGCCGAGGACGCCACCCTGGTCGAGGTCAACCCGCTGGTGCGCACCCCCGACGATCAGATCCTGGCGCTCGACGGCAAGGTCACCCTCGACGCCAACGCCGACTTCCGCCAGCCCGGGCACGCCGAGTTCGAGGACAAGGACGCCGCGGACCCGCTGGAGCAGAAGGCCAAGGAGAACGACCTCAACTACGTCAAGCTCGACGGTCAGGTCGGGATCATCGGCAACGGCGCGGGCCTGGTCATGTCGACGCTGGACGTGGTCGCCTACGCGGGCGAGAACCACGGCGGGGTCAAGCCGGCCAACTTCCTGGACATCGGTGGCGGCGCCTCGGCCGAGGTGATGGCCGCCGGCCTGGACGTCATCCTGAACGACGCCCAGGTCAAGAGCGTGTTCGTCAACGTGTTCGGCGGCATCACCGCCTGTGACGCGGTGGCCAACGGCATCGTCAAGGCGCTGCAGATCCTCGGCGACGAGGCCAACAAGCCGCTGGTCGTGCGGCTGGACGGCAACAACGTCGACGAGGGCCGTCGCATCCTGTCCGAGGCCAACCACCCGCTGGTGATCCAGGCCGACACGATGGACTCGGGTGCTGACAAGGCCGCCGAGCTGGCGAGCAAGTAAGGGAGTTTGCAATGTCGATCTTTTTGAACAAGGACTCCAAGGTCATCGTCCAGGGCATCACCGGCGGCGAGGGCACCAAGCACACCGCACTGATGCTCAAGGCCGGCACCCAGGTGGTCGGCGGTGTGAACGCCCGCAAGGCCGGCACCACCGTGGCGCACAAGGACAAAGACGGCAACGACGTCGAGTTGCCCGTGTTCGGCTCGGTCGCCGAGGCCATGAAGGAGACCGGCGCCGACGTGTCGATCGCCTTCGTCCCGCCGGCGTTCTCCAAGGACGCGATCATCGAGGCCATCGACGCCGAGATCCCGCTGCTGGTGGTCATCACCGAGGGAATCCCGGTGCAGGACACCGCCTATGCGTGGGCCTACAACGTCGAGAAGGGTGAGAAGACCCGGATCATCGGCCCCAACTGCCCCGGCATCATCACCCCGGGTGAGTCGCTGGTCGGCATCACGCCGAACAACATCACCGGCAAGGGACCGATCGGCCTGGTGTCGAAGTCCGGCACGCTGACCTACCAGATGATGTACGAGCTGCGCGATCTCGGCTTCTCCACCGCCATCGGCATCGGCGGTGACCCGGTCATCGGGACCACCCACATCGACGCCATCGCCGCGTTCGAGAAGGACCCGGAGACCAAGATCATCGTGATGATCGGCGAAATCGGCGGCGACGCCGAGGAGCGGGCCGCCGACTACATCAAGGCCAACGTCACCAAGCCGGTCGTCGGCTATGTCGCGGGCTTCACCGCCCCGGAGGGCAAGACCATGGGCCACGCCGGCGCCATCGTGTCGGGCTCGTCGGGCACCGCCGCGGCCAAGCAGGAGGCCCTCGAGGCCGCCGGCGTGAAGGTCGGCAAGACCCCGTCGGCCACCGCCAAGCTGGCCCGGGAGATCCTGGAAAGCCTGTAGTTCAACGCGCGAAGGCCCCCGAAATCCGAGGATTTCGGGGGCCTTCGTCTTTCCTGGGCGTTCGCGTAGTGCCGGGTCAGACCCGACCGCCCAGGTGTTGGGCCAGGAACCGTTCGACGGCGTGGTACAGGTCGATCTGGTTGTCCGGGTTGAGGAAGCCGTGCCCCTCGTCGGCCTTGACCAGGTACTCGACGTCGACCCCGCGGGCCCGCAATGCCGCGACCATGTTGTCCGATTCGGCCTGGACCACCCGAGAGTCGTTGGCGCCCTGCACAACCAGAAGCGGCGTGCGGATCTTCTCGACATAGGTGATCGGCGAGCGGGCCAGCATGTCGGCCTCCTGCCGCGGATCCGACGGGTCGCCCACATACCGGTACCAGTTGTTGGTCAGGAACGGCCGGGCGACATTCGGTAGCGTTCGCATGAAATTGGCGAGGTTGGAGATACCGACGTAGTCGATGGCCGCGGCGAAGACATCCGGGGTGAACGTCACTCCCACCAGGGCCGCGTAGCCGCCATAGGAGGCACCGAAGATCGCCACCCGCTCGCGGTCGGCATACCCCTGCTCGACGGCCCAGTCCACGGCGTCGATCAGGTCGTCGTGCATCCGGCCGGCGAGCTCGCCGACCGCGGCTTGCGTGAAGGCCTTGCCATAACCGGTGGAGCCGCGAAAGTTGACCTGCAGCACCGCATATCCGCGGTTGGCCAGCATCTGGACCTCCGGCTGGAAGGTCCATGAGTCGCGTGCCCACGGTCCGCCGTGGACCAGCAGCACCATCGGCAGGTTGGTGGGCTCGACGCCGACGGGCAACGTCAGGTATCCGTGTAGGTCGAGCCCGTCGCGTGCGGTGAGGGCGACCGGTGTCATCGGGGCCAGCGCGTCGGGGTCCAGCCTCGGATACGGACGGAACAGCAGTCGGCTCTCGCCGGTCGCATGGTTGTAGAAGTAGGTGACGGCGGGGTCGCGATCGTGGGTGAAACTCACCACCCAGCGCCGGCCGCTGTCGTCGGACGAGATGGTCGCCAGGTCGCCGTCCGACAGGGTGGACAGATTCTCCAGTACCGCAGCGAAATTCGCGTCCAGCGGGTGGATGACCTGACGTTCGCCGTAGTAGCGGGCGCCGAGTAGTTCCCCGGTACGCGCGTCGAGAATCAGCGGGGTCGGCAGGCCCAGCTGGACGGACAGCTCGTGGGCGGGATGACTGTCCACCTCGGTCTCCTCGCCGGACTCGACGTCGACGCGGACCAGCCGCGTACGGTCGCTGCCCTTGTTGGAACCGACCCAGATCCCGGTGCCGTCGGGAGTGACCTCGGTGGGAAACACGCCCACCGGATAGTCGAGGCCCGAATACCGGGTGATGACGCGCAGCGTCCCGGATGCCTTGTCCCAGTGCGACAGTTCGATGTCACCCTCGGGGGTCATCGACGAGTTGAACAGCTCGCCGGTGCGGCTGGACAACCACTCCATGATGTGGCCGGGGTTCTCGGCGAGCAGGGTGAGTTCGCCGGTCGCGATATCGAGTTCGTAGGGGTCGAACAGTTCGGGGTTGCGCTTGTTGAGTTGGACGATCGCCTTGCCCCGGCGGCCCTTGGGGATGGTGAGTATGGCCCGGACGCCGGGGAACGGAGTGAGGTCGACGGCGGCGGCCGCGGGCTCATCGAGGTCCACCCGGTAGACGTGCCAGTTCTCGTCGCCGCCGCCGTCCTGGAGATAGAGCATCCAGCGCGGGTCGTCGGTCCAGTGGTAGATGACCACGCTGCGGGTTTCGTCGGCCGTGACGCAGCGGGGTTCGCCGGTGGGCGAACCGTGGTCGTCGATGCCGTGCACCCACACGTTGAGGCGGTCCCGCCACGGCGCCAGGTAGGCGATCCGGCGGCCGTCGGGGGAGATCTGCGCCAGGATGCGGTCGGGTGAACTGAAGAAGTCCTCCACCGAGATCAGTTCGGGCAGTGCCATTGTGGCTCCTTTTTGGTAGGTCATGGGGTGACGGGACCGCCGAGGCGGCCGTTGGTGGCTTCCTGGATCGCGCGGTCGATGAGCGCCAGTGCCTCCTGCGCGGTGACGGCCTTCCCTTCGACGATCACCGCGTGACTGACGTCCTCGTCGACCACGCGGAACGCTGCGGTGACAGCGGCCGCGCAGAGCCGAACCGTCAGGTCGGACTCCTCGAGGCGCAGTCGGTCGGCGATGACCGGGATGAAGCCGCGCTCCATCTGGTCGTGCACCATCAGGTAGGCCGTGCGCAGCGCCGGTTCCGACGTGGACATGGTGGCGATACGCATGGCGCTGATCTCGTCGGCGACCTCCTGCGGAGT
Organism: Mycolicibacterium sp. MU0050; assembly: GCF_963378085.1. Taxonomy (GTDB): domain Bacteria; phylum Actinomycetota; class Actinomycetes; order Mycobacteriales; family Mycobacteriaceae; genus Mycobacterium; species Mycobacterium wendilense. The sequence continues at coordinate 923,152 of NZ_OY726395.1, forward strand.
CAGCGGATACGCGGCGCTGTCCGCGGCCAGGTGCTCGGCGAGCGACAACTCCGGCGGCCAGCGCTGCAACATCCCGATGAAGCGGTCGACGGTGCGCGCCAACATCGGCTCGACGCAGCTTTCCTTGGTCCGGAAGTACCGCCAGATGGTGCGGGTCGACAGGCCGGCGGCCGCGGCGATGTCGTCACCGCTGGTTCCCGCCACCCCGCGTTCCCAGAACAGGTCGCAGGCCAGTCGGGACACCGCGAGTCGGGCCTCGGAGCGATTGTCGGCCACGGTCGCCTCCCTTCTGTCACTTAGTGACATGCCTCAGGGTGTCACTAAGTGACAGCGTTGTCCAGTGCGGTGCGGCATCTATTCAGCTATTCAGCGCGAGCGGGCATGTCCCCGGCCGACACGCCGGGTGAAATCCGGGGTCTGCGCACGTTCGCCGGGCGCGTACGCCCGCCATGGTCCGCGCCATCTGCGGGGAGCGGTTCACGTTGTCGCGTGTATATCGGTTAGCCTGACGAATTAGGTGGCGGGTGTAACCCCGCCAATGTGCGTAAAACCCGGTCAAACTGCGGCGTGTCGCACCGGGGACGCGCCCGCTCGCGCGATGGAAAAGAAGAGGTGGAGGTTGCTCATGGTCGATCCGCGCACACCGGTCGTGGTCGGAGTCGGGCAGTTCACCGAGCGCATCGACGATCCGGACTACCGCGGCATGTCCGCGGTCGAGCTGGCCACCGAGGCGGTCCGCGCCGCGCTCGCCGACACCGGTGTCGACCCGACCGCCGTCGCGGCGGCCATCGAGGTGTTCGCCGGTCTGCGGCAGTTCGAAATCTGCACCCCGCAACCCCCGCCGCTGGGCGCCTCCGACAACTACGTCCGGTCGGTGGCGCAGCGGGTGGGCGCGAACCCGGCTCGGGCAGTCCTCGAGCCGATCGGCGGCAACGGCCCGCAGAAGCTGATGACGGAGTTCGCTGGGGAAATCGCCGACGGCACAATCGAAGTCGCGCTGATCCTCGGCTCCGAGAACGGCTCCACCCTCAAGACTTTCGCCAAGCGGTCGGCCGGCGACAAGCCCGACTTCACCGAGCGCATCGGCGGCCAACTCGAGGACCGCGGTTTCGGCTACGAGCAGTACATGAACGAATACACCGTCAAGCACGGTTTGACCGGGGCCCCCGTGCAGTACGGGTTGCTGGACAACGCACGGCGCGCGAAGCTCGGGTGCAGCGTCGACGACTACCGCCGCCAGATGGCCGAGTTGTTCGCGCCGTTCTCCAAAGTCGCTGCCAAGAACCCATTCTCGGCATCGCCGGTGGAGCGCTCGGTCGACGAGTTGATGACGGTCACCGCCGAGAACCGGATGATCTGCGACCCCTATCCGCGGTTGATGGTGGCCCGCGACCAGGTGAACCAGGGCGCCGCCGCGGTGGTGATGGCGGTGGCGGCCGCGCAGCGCCTCGGTGTGCCCGAGGACAAGTGGGTGTACCTGCGGGGTCACGCCGACCTCGTCGAGCAAGAGCTGCTGGTGCGGGCGGATCTGGGCACCAGCGTGTCCGCTGAACTTGCTGTGACAGAAGCGCTTCGGGTCGCCGGGATCGGGCTGGATCAGGTGTCGAGCTTCGACCTGTACAGCTGCTTCCCGTTCCCGGTGTTCACCGTCTGCGACACGCACGGGCTGGCCACCGACGACCCGCGTGGTCTGACTCTGACCGGCGGGCTGCCGTTCTTCGGCGGGCCGGGCAACACCTACTCCCTGCACGGGATCGCCGAAACGGTGTGTGAGATGCGGGGCCGGCCGGGGCAATTCGGCCTCGTCGGCGCCAACGGCGGGGTGATGACGAAGTACTCGGTGGGCGTCTACTCCACCGAGCCCGCGGACTGGGTCGCCGACCGGAGCGCGGCGCTGCAGGCGCAGATAGCCGCGCTACCCGAGGTGGCCGTCACCCGCGACGTCGACGCCACCGGGGTCATCGAGACCTACTCGGTGCGCTACGACTGGCCGGTGACCACCGGGATCATCATCGGCCGACTCGACGACGGCAGCCGGTTCATGGCAACCAGCACCGACGCCGATCTGGTGGCGCTGATGGCCGGGGGAGACCCACTGGGGCAACGGGTTTCGGTGACCGCCGGCGACGGGACGAACCAGGCGCGACTGGCGTAACGGCACACCCCCGAACGTGCGCAAACCACGCGATCTCCTCGGTGTGTCGGCCGGGGACCCGCACGCTCGCGGGTAGTTGGGCTTGCGGGGGTCAGAGGTCGAGGGCGGCGAGCTTGCCGGCGAGGCGCTCCACGTAAGCGGCGACCTCGTCCTCGGACTTGTCCGGCAGGCCGAACAACACCTCGGTGACGCCGAGTTGCTTCCAATGGGCCAGCTTCTCGGGGTCCGGCTTGAAGTCGAGCGCCACGATCTGCGGCTTGCCCTCGCGGCCCGCGGATGCCCAGATGTCGTGCAGCAGCTTCACCGGCTCGTCGATGTTGAAGTCGCGCGGGGTGGTGATCCAGCCGTCGGCGGAGCGGGCGATCCATTTGAAGTTCTTCTCCGTGCCCGCGGCGCCCACCAGCACCGGGACATGCGACTGGATCGGCTTGGGCCACGACCACGACGGCCCGAAGTTCACGAATTCCCCCTCGTAGGCCGCCTCTTCCTTGGTCCAGAGCTCGCGCATGGCCTCGAGGTACTCCCGCAACATGGTGCGCCGACGGGCGGGCGGGACGTTGTGGTCGGCCAGTTCGTCGGTGTTCCAGCCGAATCCGACGCCGACGGACACCCGGCCACCGGAGAGGTGATCCAACGTGGCGATGGTCTTGGCCAAGGAGATGGGGTCGTGCTCGACGGGCAGCGCCACCGCGGTGGACAGGCGTACCCGGCTGGTGACGGCGCTGGCGGTGGCCAGCGCCACCCACGGATCCAACGTGCGCATGTAGCGGTCATCGGGCAGCGTCTCGTCGCCGGTGGTGGGGTGGGCGGCCTGACGTTTGACCGGAATGTGGGTGTGCTCCGGCACGTAGAAGGTGGTAAAGCCGTGGTCATCGGCGAGCTTGGCCGCCGCGGCCGGGGTGATTCCGCGATCGCTGGTGAACAACACGAGCCCAAAGTCCATGGCCAGAATTAGAACGTGTTCTAATCAGGATGGCAAGGAGCCATTGGGCGCTGGGCGATTTAAATGGGTGACGTTGCGGACTCCGCCCGGTCTGATGGCGACCATGAGCACTGAACGCATCGCCGATCACGTCAAGTTCGCCTATTGGGTGCCCAATGTCAGTGGCGGCCTGGTCACCAGTGACATCGAGCAGCGCACCGACTGGAACTACGAGTACAACGCGAATCTGGCCCAGACCGCGGAGAACAACGGGTTCGAGTACGCCCTGTCCCAGGTGCGGTACGAGGCCAGCTACGGCGCCGAATACCAGCACGAATCGACCAGCTTCAGCCTGGCGCTGCTGCTGGCCACCCAGCGTCTCAAGGTCATCGCCGCGGTGCACCCGGGCCTGTGGCAGCCGGGCGTGCTGGCCAAACTCGGCGCCACCGCCGACCAGCTCTCCGGCGGCCGCTTCGCGGTCAACGTCGTCTCGGGCTGGTTCAAGGACGAGTTCACCCACCTCGGGGAGCCGTGGCTGGAGCACGACGAGCGCTACCGGCGCAGCGCGGAGTTCCTACAGGTGCTGCGCAAGATCTGGACCGAGGATGACGTGGACTTCCGGGGTGACTTCTATCGGATCCACGACTTCACGCTCAAGCCCAAGCCGCTCAACACCGCCGAGCGGCCCAACCCCGAGCTGTTCCAGGGCGGCAACTCGACGGCGGCCCGCCGCAACGGTGGCTACTACGCCGACTGGTACTTCTCCAACGGCAAGGACTACGACGGGCTCACCGAGCAGGTGGTCGAGGTCCGCGACCACGCCCGCGACGCCAACCGCGAGGTCAAGTTCGGCCTGAACGGCTTCATCATCGCCAGGGACACCGAGAAGGAGGCGCACGAAACGCTGCGCGAGATCATCGCCAAGGCCAACAAGCCCGCCGTCGAAGGCTTCCGCAGCGCGGTCCAGCAGGCCGGTAACTCCACCGCCGACAAGAAGGGGATGTGGGCCGACTCGTCGTTCGAGGACCTGGTCCAGTACAACGACGGTTTCCGCACCGGCCTGATCGGCACACCCGAGCAGATCGCCGAACGCATCGCGGCGTACCGCAAACGCGGCGTCGACCTGATCCTGGGGGGCTTCCTGCACTTTCAGGAGGAAATCGAATATTTCGGCACCAAGGTGCTACCGCTGGTCCGGGAAATCGAGGCCAGCGAGCAGAATTCGGCGGACGCCCCGGTGCTGATCCCCGCCTGAGTGTGCGGACACGGCGTATTGGCGAGTGGCAGAGCCCCCAAGGTGCGCTAGCGTGGGTGGTCGAATCGTGGTCAGATCGCCGACGCAATACTGTTCGGCGACTGCCGATCGCGGTCACGACAGCGTCGCGGGGAGCGGCGCCCACCGACACAGGAGAGGTCATGACCTACTCACCAGGCTCACCCGGTAGCTCCGGCTACCCATCTGCACAGCAGCCCGGCTCGTACGGCGCGCCGGCCCAGTTCAGCCCGGCTGCCGAGTCCGGACCGAGCAAGCTGCCGCTGTACCTGTCGGTCGCCGTCGCGGCCCTCGGTCTCATCGCGTACCTGCTGACCTTCGGCCCGATGTTCACCCTCAGCGCGGAGGTCGGTCCCTTCGTCAGTGAGGTGACCGCCGGGGGTAGCGGGCTGCCCATCCTGGCCGCGCTCGCCGCGGCGCTGCTGGCCGGTGTCGGCCTGCTGCCGAAGGCCAACAACTACCACGCCGTGGTTGCGGTGCTGGCCACCCTCGGTGCGCTGCTGGCGCTGTCGGACCTGCTCGGCAAGCCGGAGGGCTTCTCCGTCGGCTGGGCGTTCTGGGTCTTCTTGGCCGCCACCATCCTGCAGGCCGTCGCCGCCATCGTGGCGCTGCTGTTCGACTCGGGCGTCATCACCCCGCCCGCGCCGCGGCCCCGGTACGACCAGAACCAGTACGGGCAGTATGGCCCGCCCGGGGGTTACTACGGTCAGCCCAGCCAGCCGGTGCCCGGCCCCGGTCAGCGGCCCGGATACCCCTCGCAGTACGGCGGCTACCCGCAGCAGCCCCAGTCCGCGGGCGGCTTCGGTGCCCCGCAGCAGGGCGCCCCGCAGCAGGGTGGCGCCCAGCAGGGTTCGCCCACTCCGCCGACCGGATACCCGAGCTTCAGCCCGCCGCCGGGCATCGGTGGCTCCAGCGGTGGCATCTCCCCGAGCGCACCCACCCAACAGGCGCCCACCCAGCCGCCGTCCAGCGGATCCTCGTCGTCGTAACCAGGAATGCCCGCACCTAGCCGCGCGCTGGGTGCGGGCATCGTGGATGTGAATGCACGACAACCCCACGGCGGGCGCACGCCAGGCGCGTGATCTGGTCCGGGTCGCATTCGGCCCGGCCATCGTCGCGTTGGCGGTCATCGCGGCAGTGGTGCTGCTGCAATTGGTGATCGCCAACAGCGACATGACGGGCACCTTCGGTGCCGTCGCCAGTATGTGGCTCGGCGTCCACGGCGTGCCCATCTCGATCGGCGGACGCGAACTCGGTGTCATGCCGCTGCTGCCGCTGTTGATCATGGTGTGGGCCACGGCCCGCACCACCGCCGCGGCCACCCATCCCGGCTCCAGCTGGTTCGTGATCCGCTGGGTGGTGGCCTCGGCGCTCGGCGGACCGCTGCTGATCGCGGCCATCGCGCTGGCGGTCATCCACGACGCGGCCTCGGTCCTGACGGAACTGCAGACCCCCAGCGCCCTGCACGCCTTCGCCTCGGTGTTGGGTGTGCACGCCGCGGGAGCGCTGATCGGCGTGGGCTCCAAGGTCGGCCGCCGCGCGTTCACCGCCGCGCGGGTGCCCGACTGGTTGGCCGGCGCGGTCCGCCCGGCGGTGGCCGGGGTGCTGGCCCTGGTCGGGCTGTCCGGCGCGGTCACCGCGGCGTCCCTGGTGGTGCATTGGTCGACGATGCACGACCTGTACGCCATCACCGATTCGCTGTTCGGTCAGCTGAGCCTGACCCTGCTGGCGGTGCTCTACATCCCCAACGTGATCATCGGGACCGCCGCCATCGCCGTGGGTTCCAGCGCCCACATCGGCTTCGCGACCTTCAGTTCGTTCACGGTGTTCGGCGGCGACATCCCGGCCTTGCCCATCCTGGCGGCCGCCCCCTCGCCGCCGCTGGGTCCGGTCTGGGTCGCCCTGCTGATCGTGGGCGCGGCCTCGGGGGTGGCGTTGGGCCAGCAGTGCGCGCGGCGCCCGCTGCCGCTGGTGCCCGCCCTGGGCAAGCTGGCCGCCGCCTCGGCCCTGGCCGCGGTCACCATGGCGGTCCTGGGCGCGGTCGGCGGCGGCGCTCTCGGCAACTTCGGCTCGGTCGGGGTGGACCAGACCACCTTCGGCCCCGGGGTCTTCCTGTGGTTCTTCGGCATCGGGGCGTTGACGGTGGTGATGGCCGGCGGCCTGACCCGTCGCCCCAAGCCGGCCCCGCCGACGGAACCGCTCGCGCAGTTGGAGAGCCGTGCCGAGCCGACGCCCGAACCGCCGAGCGCCACCGCCGAGGAGCCGTTCGAGGAGGCGCTGTTCACCGACGATGTCGAGACCAACGCCTTCGAACCGTTGGCCCCCGAGGACACCGTCGAACAGGACATCATTGTGATGCCGGAGCGGCCCGGCCCACCCGATCCGGGGCCGGTGGCCTACGACGACGATCTGCCCGACGCCGAGGATCTGCTGGAGGCCGACAACGACGCGCCCCACTCGCGTCAGGGCCACGACCCGGCCGACTAAGCTTTCGGCGTGCAGCAACCGCCCCCAGTCCCGCCGTGTGCCCCGACCCGGGTCGTTGTGCTGGCCTCGGGCACGGGATCGCTGTTGGAGTCCCTCCTGCAGGCCGCCGCCGGCGACTACCCGGCGCGCGTGGTGGCCGTCGGCGTCGACCGGGACTGCGGAGCCAGCGCCATTGCCGAAGCGGCTGGCGTCCCCACCTTCTCGGTCCGGCTGCGCGACTATCCCGATCGGGAAGCGTGGGACGCGGCGATGGCCGCCGCCGTGGCGGAATATGAGCCGGACCTGGTGGTCTCGGCGGGCTTCATGCGGATTCTGGGGCGGGATTTCCTGCAACGCTTCCAGGGCCGGGTGGTCAACACCCATCCCGCGCTGCTGCCGTCGTTTCCCGGCGCGCATGCGGTCGCCGACGCGCTGGCTTACGGCGTCCGGGTCACCGGGACGACCGTTCACCTCGTCGACGACGGCGTGGACACCGGACCCATCCTGGCCCAAGAGACGGTGCCGGTGCTCGACGACGACGACGAACAGACTTTGCACGAACGCATCAAGGTGGTCGAACGACGACTACTGGTGGACGTGCTGGCCACCATCGCGACCCGCGGTGTGACCTGGAGCGGACGAAAGGCAGTATTCGGATGACACGGAGCGCAGCCCCCAGCACCACCGAGCGCAAACCGATCCGGCGCGCGCTGATCAGCGTCTACGACAAGACCGGACTGGAGGCCCTCGCGCGCGGTCTGCACGAGGCCGGCGTGGTCATCGTCTCGACTGGGTCGACGGCGAAAAAGATTGCCGAGCAGGGTGTTCCGGTCACCCCGGTCGAGCAGGTGACCGGCTTCCCGGAGGTGCTCGACGGCCGGGTCAAGACCCTGCACCCCAAGGTGCACGCCGGGCTGCTGGCCGACCTGCGCAAGGCCGAACACGCTGCGGCGCTCGAGGAACTCGGGGTCGAGGCCTTCGAACTGGTGGTGGTCAACCTGTACCCGTTCAGCGAGACCGTGGCCTCCGGTGCCGACGAAGACGAATGCGTCGAGCAGATCGACATCGGCGGACCGGCGATGGTCCGGGCCGCGGCCAAGAACCATCCCAGCGTGGCCGTGGTGGTCGACCCGCTCGGCTACGACGGCGTCCTGGCCGCGGTGCGCTCCGGCGGATTCACGCTGGATGAGCGGAAGCGATTGGCAGCACTGGCATTTCGGCACACCGCCGAGTACGACGTGACGGTGGCAAGCTGGATGGGCTCGATGTTGGCGCCGGAGGGGCCCGACGCCCCGGCCGCGTTGCCGCAGTGGTACGCCGGCACCTGGCGCCGCTCGGCGGTGCTGCGCTACGGCGAGAACCCGCATCAGCAGGCCGCGCTCTACAGCGACGACGGCGCCTGGCCCGGCCTGGCGCAGGCCGAGCAGCTGCACGGTAAAGAGATGTCCTACAACAACTTCACCGATTCGGACGCGGCCTGGCGGGCGGCCTTCGACCACGAAGAGATCTGCGTGGCCATCATCAAGCACGCCAACCCGTGCGGCATCGCGATCTCCTCGGTGTCGGTGGCCGACGCGCACCGCAAGGCCCACGAATGTGATCCGTTGAGTGCCTTCGGCGGGGTGATTGCCACCAACACGACCGTCAGCGTCGAGATGGCCGAGACCGTGGCCGACATCTTCACCGAGGTCATCATCGCGCCCGCATACGAGGACGGCGCCGTCGAGATCCTGGCCCGCAAGAAGAACATCCGCATCCTGGTGGCTTCCGAACCGCAGTCCGGCAGCACCGAGTTCCGCCAGGTCAGCGGCGGGCTGCTGGTGCAGACCCGCGACGAGTTCGACGCCGACGGCGACGACCCGGCCAACTGGACGTTGGCCACCGGGGAGCCGGCTGACGCGGCCACCCTGGCGGATCTGAAGTTCGCCTGGCGCACGGGCCGCGCGGTCAAGTCCAATGCGATCGTCATCGCCAAGGACGGCGCCACCGTCGGGGTCGGCATGGGGCAGGTCAACCGGGTCGACGCCGCGCGGCTGGCGGTCGAGCGGGCCGGCGAGCGCACCCAGGGGGCGGTGGCCGCCTCCGACGCGTTCTTCCCGTTCCCGGACGGGCTGGAGACGCTGATCGCGGCGGGCGTCAAGGCGGTGGTCCACCCCGGTGGGTCGATGCGCGACGAGCTGGTCACCGAGGCCGCCGCCAAGGCCGGCATCACGCTGTATCTGACCGGCGCGCGGCACTTCGCGCACTAGTCGCGAGATTTTCGCGCGCCGGGTGCGGGAACGTCGCGCAGCCAGACGCGGGGCAGGCCCGGCGCCACAGCGGCCACTTGGGTCACTTGCGTTGCTGAGAGGCAACCAGTAGCCGGTTTGCCCGCCTCACAGCGACAACCTCCGGGGCGGGCGTGAGTTGTCGCTACGAGGCGGGCATTCGTGAGGGGGGAGTAGCCGTCGCGGCGGTGAGGCTTGGCGTCAGCGCCGGGGCACAGGGGCGTCGGCCGCCAATCATCCGTTCAGGATCCGAGCTTGCTCGCGCAGAGCCTCGACGCGCTTCTCGATCCGGTACTCGGTGCCGCGCGGTATCTCCCCCGGCTCATAGACACCCCGGCCGCGGGGGTACACCCGGCCTCTCCCCACCTCCCAGCGCAACGCGTCCGACACCGTCTTTGACGGGCGGCCCGGCACGGAGAAGTCCAGCCGGGATAACGCCGCGACCAGTTCCGCCACGGTCATGCGTCCGTTGCGGGCCAGCACGTAGGTCAGTACGTAGCGCAATGCGGTACCCCGAATCGTTGTCATGAGCAGACAATGCCGGCGGGTACCGACAGCATTCGCGGTGTCGCTCGGAGTCGGGCACAGCGAGGTGGGCGCCCTGGTTATCGGGGGACCGGGTGCCCCGCTTTGACCTTCGTCGTAGCGTGGAGAGGTGACTTCGCCTAGCAACCTTCCTCGCACCGTCGGTGAACTGCGCGCTTCCGGCCATCAGGAGCGCAGCGTCAAGCAGGAGATCCGGGAGAACCTGCTGGTCGCCCTCGCGGACGGCACCGACGTGTGGCCCGGCATCTTCGGCTTCGAAGACACCGTGTTGCCGCAGGTAGAGCGCGCTCTGATCGCCGGGCATGACTTCGTGCTGCTCGGCGAGCGCGGTCAGGGCAAGACCCGGCTGCTGCGTTCGCTGGCCAATCTGCTCGACGAGTGGACCCCGGTGATCGCGGGCTCGGAGTTGGGCGAGCACCCCTACAGCCCGATCACCCCGGAGTCGATCCGGCGTGCCGGCGAGTCCGGTGACGACCTGCCCATCGAGTGGCGCCACCGCAGCGAGCGCTACACCGAGAAGCTCGCCACGCCGGACACCAGCGTCGCCGACCTGGTCGGCGACATCGACCCGATCAAGGTGGCCGAGGGCCGCAGCCTGGGGGACCCGGAGACCATCGCCTACGGCCTGATCCCGCGGTCGCACCGCGGCATCGTCGCGGTCAACGAGCTCCCCGACCTGGCCGAGCGCATCCAGGTCTCGATGCTCAACGTCATGGAGGAGCGCGACATCCAGGTGCGCGGTTACACGTTGCGCCTGCCGCTCGACGTCCTGGTGGTGGCCAGCGCCAACCCCGAGGACTACACCAACCGCGGCCGGATCATCACGCCGCTGAAGGACCGCTTCGGGGCCGAGATCCGGACCCACTACCCGCTGGAACTCGACGCCGAGGTGGGGGTCATCCGCCAGGAGTCGCACCTGTCGGCGGAGGTGCCGGAGTATCTGCTGCAGATCACCGCCCGGTTTGCCAGGGCGCTGCGCGAATCCAACTCGGTGGACCAGCGCTCCGGTGTCTCGGCCCGGTTCGCGATCGCCGCCGCGGAGACGGTCGCGGCCTCCGCGCGGCACCGCGGCGCCATCCTGGGCGAGCAGGACCCGGTGGCGCGCGTGGTCGACCTGAGCACCATCGTCGACGTGCTGCGCGGCAAGTTGGAGTTCGAGTCCGGCGAGGAGGGCCGCGAGCAGGCGGTCCTGGAGCATCTGCTGCGCCGCGCCACCGCCGACACCGCGCAGCGGCTGCTGGGCGGGCTGGACGTCGGTCCGCTGGTGGCCGCCGTGGAGGAGGGCTCGCCGGTGACGACGGGCGAGCGGGTCAGCGCCAAGGACGTGCTGGCCGCCCTGCCGGACCTGCCGGTGCTCGACGAGATCGCCGAGCGCCTCGGTGCCGAGTCCGACGGTCAGCGTGCGTCGGCCATCGAGCTGGCGCTCGAGGCGCTGTACCTGGCCAAGCGCATCGACAAGGTGTCGGGCGAGGGCGAGACGGTGTACGGCTAGGCCGAGGAGCGCTGCCAATGAAACACACCAGGACATCGCGGTATTCGCGCTACACCGGCGGGCCCGACCCGCTGGCCCCGCCGGTCGATTTGCGCGAAGCGCTCGAGGCGATCGGCCAGGATGTCATGGAGGGCGCGTCGCCGCGCCGGGCGCTGCAGGAGATGCTGCGCCGCGGCACCCGCAACATGACCGGCGCCGACAAGCTCGCCGCCGAGGCCAACCGCAGGCGCCGGGAACTGTTGCAGCGCAACAACCTCGACGGAACCCTGCAGGACATCAAGAAGCTGCTAGACGAGGCCGTGCTGGCCGAGCGCAAGGAGCTGGCCCGCGCGCTCGACGACGATGCCAGATTCGGTGAACTGCAACTGGATTCGTTGTCGCCGTCCCCAGCCAAGGCCGTCCAAGAGCTCTCCGAGTACGACTGGCGCAGCCCGGAGGCCCGGGAGAAGTACGACCAGATCAAGGATCTACTCGGCCGGGAGATGCTTGACCAGCGGTTCGCCGGCATGAAGCAGGCCCTGGAGAACGCCACCGACGAGGACCGTCAGCGCGTCAACGACATGCTCGACGACCTCAACGACCTGCTGGACAAGCATGCCAAGGATGCCGACACCCAGCAGGATTTCGAAGATTTCATGGCCAAGCACGGCGAGTTCTTTCCGGAGAACCCGCGCAACATCGACGAGTTGCTGGACGCGCTGGCCAAGCGCGCCGCCGCTGCGCAGCGGTTCCGCAACAGCCTGTCCGCCGAACAGCGCGCCGAACTCGACGCGTTGGCGCAGCAGGCCTTTGGCTCACCGTCGTTGATGAACGCCCTGAACCGGCTGGACTCCCACCTGCAGGCCGCGCGCCCGGGCGAGGATTGGGATGGCTCGCAGCGGTTTTCCGGTGACGACCCGCTGGGCATGGGGGAGGGCGCGCAGGCGCTGGCCGACATCAGCGAGCTCGAGCAGTTGGCCGAGCAGCTGTCGCAGAGCTACGCCGGGGCCACCATGGACGACGTCGATCTGGACATGCTGGCCCGCCAACTCGGCGACGAGGCCGCCGTCGACGCGCGCACCCTGTCCGAACTCGAACGCGCGCTGATGAACCAGGGGTTCCTGGACCGCAGTTCCGACGGGCAGTGGCGGTTGTCGCCGAAGGCCATGCGGCAGCTGGGACAGGCCGCGCTGCGCGATGTGGCCCAACAGCTTTCGGGCCGCCACGGCGAGCGGCAGACCCGCCGGGCCGGTGCGGCCGGGGAGCTGACCGGCGCCACCCGGCCGTGGGCGTTCGGGGACACCGAACCGTGGAACGTCACCCGTACGTTGACCAACGCGGTGCTGCGCACGGCGTCGGCCGACACCGAAGTGCGTCGCGGGGCCGGCGAGTCCGTCGCACCGATTCGGATCACGGTGGACGACGTCGAGGTCTCCGAAACCGAGACCCGCACCCAGGCCGCCGTCGCGCTGTTGGTGGACACGTCCTTCTCGATGGTGATGGAGGGTCGCTGGCTGCCGATGAAGCGGACGGCCCTGGCGCTGCATCACCTGGTGAGCACCCGGTTCCGATCGGATGACCTGCAGATCATCGCCTTTGGCCGCCACGCCCGCACCGTGACGGCCGCCGAACTGACCGGCCTGGAGGGCGTCTACGAACAGGGCACCAACCTGCATCACGCGCTGGCGTTGGCCACCCGGCACCTGCGTCGGCATCCCAACGCGCAACCGGTCGTGCTGATCGTGACCGATGGCGAGCCCACCGCCCACCTCGAGGATTTCGGTGACGGGGCGGAGGTCTTCTTCGATTACCCGCCGCATCCGCGCACCATCGGGTTGACGGTGCGGGGCTTCGACGAGATCGCCCGACTCGGCGCTCAGGTCACCATCTTCCGGCTGGGCAGCGACCCGGGCCTGGCCCGCTTCATCGACCAGGTGGCGCGCCGGGTCGAAGGCCGAGTGGTCGAACCCGACCTCGACGGGCTGGGTGCCGCCGTGGTCGGGGACTACCTCAAGGCGCGTCGGCGCCGACGCTAGCTCATCGATGTGTTCGGGGGGACGCATGAAAACAACCAGCTACACACTGCTGCGGCTCGCGCTCGTGGTGATCGGCGCGTTGATGCTGCTGCTCTATCCGTTGGCGGTGATCTGGCCGTCGGGGTGGGCGTGGCATGACGGTGCCCCGCATCAGTCGCACTATTTCATGATGATCGTCGCCCTGTACGCGACGCTGGGGGGCTTCCTGCTCTACGCATCCCAGCGGCCCGAGGCGCACCTGAGCCTGATCTGGTTCGCGGTGGTGTCGAGCGTGGTCCACGCCGCGGTGATGGCCGTGCAGAGCCTCGGCAGCGATCATCATCGTGGCCACCTGTGGGGTGACGTCCCGGCGCTGGTTCTCGCGGCGGCGGTGCTGGCGATCCTGGTTCGGGCCGCGAAAATCGGGGACCGGTAGCCGGCCATCGGGGGCCGGGGGGACCGGTAGTCGGCCACGAGGTTGCCGTCAGGGCTGTTGTCGCGGCGGATGCACCGCCATACCGGCAATCTCGTCGCCGCACGGGATTACATGTACTTGTAGAACCCCTGCCCGGACTCCAGGCCCAGCTTGCCCTTGTCGATGTAGTTGGTCTTCAACCACGTCGCCAGTTGCTGCGCCTCCTCGTCGCCGTGGACCATGATGTTGTACGGCGTGCGCAGCCCGATGACGTCGTAGATCTGGAACGGCCCGACGGGCGCCCCGGTGCCGATGCGCCACGTGTTGTCCACATCGCCGGGCTCGGCGTAGCCGCCGGCGACCAGTTCCAGTGCCGCTCGCAGGAATGGCACCAGCAGCGTGTTGAGGACGTAACCCGCCTTCTCCTTGTGGATTTCGATGGGCACCATGCCGATGGCCTCGGCGAAGGCGACCACCTCCCGGAACACCTTCGGGTCGGTCTCAGCAGTGCCCATCACCTCGGCGATGTTCGACGCCCAGATCCTGTTGGCGAAGTGCAGCGCCAGGAACCGGTCCGGCCGCCCGGTGGAATCCTTGAGGTCGCTGGGCAACAGGGTCGACGAGTTGGTGGCGAAGATCGTCTTCGCCGGCGCGAGGGCGGCAAGCTTTCCGTATGTCTGCCTCTTGAGGTCCAGCACCTCCGGGATGGCCTCGATGATCAGGTCGGCCTCGGCGGCGGCCTGGCTCAGATCGGTGGTGAGGGCGAGGCGCTCCAGCGCGGTGGCCGCACCCTCCTCGCCGCCGGGCACCTCCGCGGTGTAGGTGGCGACGAGGGTGTCGAACCGTCGGCGGGCCACCGCGAGCGCGTCGTCGTCGATGTCGTAGACGGTGACCGCGAACCCCTTGAACGCGCTCTGGTAGGCGATCTGCGAACCCAACACACCGGCTCCGAGCACGGTGACGGTGCGTATCTGAGTGGACATCGGCGCTCCGATCTCTGCGGTGCAGTTTCTGTCACCCTAGGGCGCGGGCCGCAGTCGCGACCGCGGTTTTGCGGGGAGGCGCGACCGAGGGAGCCCCACTCAGCAATGTTGCTGCAGCGTCAATTGCGTTGGCCGGCACTGGCTTCTCGGCGAGCAACGATCGGGCCTTGGTCGACCGTTCGGATGTGTTCCTGGTCACATATCGGGCAAATCGCAACATATTTCGCGAACGTGCTGTCCGGCGGTCCGCACTCGGGCGCGACTGGGGTAGGTGAGCGGTGGATGAACACTGCTGCGTGGCTGTTGCCGCCTGGCAAACCGTCGCTTAGCATCTTCTCAGCGTTTTCCTATGCCCTTGTACCGCTTTTCTACCACGTCCAGTCAGCAGCTTGTACGCACAGAATCGGGGAACTCCTACATGGCCTCCAAGCCAATTCTGACCACCGGGGTCGCTCTTGCCGGTGCGGCCGCGATCGTTGCGGCGACGCCGGCGATCATGCCCACGGCGGCACAGAAGACTTATGTCGCAACGGCTTCGGCGTCGGCCGAGGCCGCGCCGCGGCAGCTGACCGTCGCCGACTACGAGCTGATGGCCGTCACGCTGCCCGGGCTGCTGCACGCGTTCTTCAACGGACACGGGGCGCTGGTCAGCGGTAAAGGCGATGGGGATTGCAGCGAGAGAGGGGCCTCCTGCCCGACGGGGCCGCTGGGCGCGCTGTACTACCTCGGCGAGGAGACCGTGCTCGCTGGTCTGGCCGTCGACAACTTCTTCTTCGAGCACGGCCCCTACACGGCCGCCGCGTACGTGGCCGAGGTCGCCGGCGCCTCCGAGGACGTCGTCCAGTTCATCGAGGAGCCGTGGAACAAGGTGCGCGCCACCTTCGTCGACGCGGTCAACGCAGTCACCGGCGGCACCGAGGACGCATACTCGTTGCCCGCGATCCTTGTCCACGAGTTCATCCACAACGGAGGACCACTGCGGATGGTCCAGATCGTGGTCGAGCTGATCAAGGAGGTCTTCGACCCGACGCCGCTGCCGGACGCGGGCGAGGACGAGGAGGCTCCGACCTCCGAGTCGGCGGTGTCGTCGCTGCTCGGTGACATCGCGTCGCCCAAGCTCGACGGATCGGGCGTCGCCCGGCTGGTTTCGCTGTCGGTCGACCGGGGCGGGCAGGTCGCCGCGGTCGAACCGCAGGCCGAGGACCCCGAGGGGGTCGAGCTGACCGGCGCGAAGGCGCCGTCGTTGCTGCCCGAAAACGGCGAGACCGCGGGGCTCGGCGACGTCGTCAAGGGCTTGAAGGCCGCCGACGAGCAGGTCGAGGCTACGGCTCCCGAGGACAAGGCCCCCGAGATCAAGGCCCCCGAGACCACGGCGCCCGAGATCAAGGCGCCCGAGATCAAGGCGCCCGAGGCCGAGGCCCTCGAGACCGAGATCGACGAGACCGACGCCGGCGATATCGAGCAGGGCCAGGTCGGTGATACCGGCGACGTCGATCCGAAGGCCGCACTGACGGATTCCGTGGAGGAGACCGCGAGCGACGAGACCAAGAGCCGGGCCGAACTGCGCCGGGAGGCCGCCGAGGAGCGGATCCAGGAGCGTCGGGAGGCCGCCAAGGAGCGCGCGCAGGAGCGTCGCGAAGCCGTCAAGGAGCGGGTCAACGACGCCAGGAGCAAGGTCCGCGACGCCGTGAAGCGTGCCACCGGCGGCAGCGACAGCGACGCCAGGAAGTCCGACAGCAAGGACAGCGCCGAGTAGGTCGAGACAGAAGAAGCGCCCGCTTACGCCCGTCGGCTCCCCGGAATGGGGAGTCGGCGGGCGTAAGTAATTTCAGACTTGTCGACGTGTCAGCAAACTTCTTCCGGCCCGTCCCAGCGCACACTGCCGCCGCCGAATAACACGATGCGCGGTACAAATGCGCAGGTGGGAAGGATTAATAATGCGATTTCGAGTTGCCGGGGGGCAAACCGTCACTTAGCATCCTCTCAGGGGGTTCTGAGTTTTTGCGTGAGCGCGAGGGTGCGTTCTCGATGCGGCATCAGAGCCACAAAGAATTGGGGGATTCTGCACATGGCGGCCAAACCGATCCTGACCACGGGCGTCGCGCTCGCGACCGCTACGGCCATCGTCGCTGCTACGCCGGCGATCCTGCCGAACGCGACCGAGAAGACCTATGTCACGACCACCTCGGCGCCGGCCGGGATGGATCTCCGGGAGTTGACCGTCGAGGACTACCGGCTGATGGCGATCACCTTCCCCGGTCTGCTGCAGGCGTTCTTCAACGGTTACGGGCAGGAGGTCACGGAGGACACCCTGGTTCTGGGGCCGTTAGGCGCCTTGTATTACCTGCTGGACGAGGGTGTCCTGGCCGCTGTCGACGTCGACGACCACTTCTTCGAGCGGGGTCCGTACGCGGCCGCCGGTCACCTGGCCCGCGAGGCCGGCTTCGAAGAATTCGGCGAGTTCCTCGAGGGTCCGTGGGAGGACCTGCGCGAGAGCTTCATCGAGGCGGTCAACCGCCTCACGGGTGGAACCGGGGACCTCGACGACGAGGACACCGAGCTCACTTTCGCTGCGAAGCTGGTGCAGGGCTTCCTGTTCAACGGCGGGCCCCTGGGTGTGATCCGGGTGATCGTCGACGAGATCAAGCAGGCCTTCGACCCGGAGCCCGAAGCCGAGGCTCTCACCTTCAACGACCCCGCAGCGGGTCAACAAGCATTGCTGGGTGAATCGAAACTGCCCGCACCCGAGGGACCCCAGGTGGCGCGCTTCGGGGCTGGGCCTGCTCCCGGACCGGCTCAAAAGGTCGACGTCGTCGATCCCGGTGCCGCGGGACTCAATCCCGGTGCCGGACTGAAGATTCCGTCGTTCCTTCCGGAGAAGGGCGAGACCGCCGGGCTCGGTGGGCTTGCCAACGCCATCAAGAACTTCGAGATCCCGGGCGCCCCGCAGCCCGCACCCCCGCAGCCCGTCGTCGAAGCCGAAGCGGCCGGAGGTGAGGAAGCGCCGACCACGAGCGCGGCCGAACTGCGTCGGGAGGCGCTCGCCGAACGGCTCCAAGAGCGTCGCGAGGCCGCCAAGGAGCGCCGCGAAGCGCTCAAGGACCGGGTCGACGACGTCAAGGACAAGGTCAAGAATGTTGTCGAGCGCGCCACCGGCAACACCGACAAGAACGACAACAACGACCAGGACGACACCGCCAAGAACGACGACGACAACGACACGGAGTAAACCCGTGCGGCGGGCACGAAGGCCCGTCGGCTCAGCTGATGTCGTCGGGACCGTGCGGTCGGCGGTTCTTCCGCTTGATCCCGACGTTGCCCCACAGGGCGAAGCCCCTGATCTTGATCCGCGGCGCGCCGGGAGACCCTTGCTCCTCGACCTGATCGAACCCGCCCATCACGCCCGAACCCTCGACGCGCACGTTGACCTCGGGCGGCAACAGGATGGTCTGGCCGCCCATGATCGAGTAGGCCCGGATGTTGACCTCGGGGGAGGTGAAATCCGCGTAGCGCAAGTCGATGACGCCGCCGCCCCAGAACGTGAACGTCGTCAGCTTCTGCGGGACGTTCCAGCGGCCGCGACGCTGGAAGCCGGTCAGGATCGCCAGCAAGACGGTCGAGGGAGCGGGCTTGCAGGCGCCGCGGCGAACGGTGGCGATTCCGGGCAGATCTGCGGACAGTCGATCCAGCTCACCGTAGGTTTCCGCGGCGTAGGCCTTGTTCAGGCGGCTCTCATATTCCGACAGGTCCAGCAGCCCCTGTGCCGCCGCATCGGTCAGCAGTTGGGCGGTCTGTATCCGGTCGGTGTCCGCGGCTCGTAGTGATGAGTCGCGCTGCGCTGAATCGCTCATCGCAGACGAGCCTACGACGCGCGTTGTCAACCGCAAAGCGAGGCCGGTGAATCGCTGGCGTCCGTGGCCGTTCAGGTCCAATCCGGTGGCCTCTTTTGCAGAAACGCGAGCATGCCTTCGCGGGCCTCCGCCGACACGAACAGGCGCGCCGACTCGCGGGTCAACGCTTCGGCGTCGCGATCGAATCCCGCCAGGATTGCGGCCGTGGTCAGGCGTTTCGACGCCGCCAGCCCCTGCGGAGAACCCTTGGCCAAGTCCGCGACCAGCCTCGCCAACTCGGCCTCGACATCATCGGCGGCGATGCTGACCAGTCCGATCTGGGCGGCCACCTCCGCGGTGAAGCTCTCTCCGGTCAGGAAATAGCGACCTGCAGCACGTGGTGCCAACTTCGGCAGCAGGGTCAACGAGATGATCGAGGGCGCCACCCCGATGCGCGCCTCGGTCAGCGCGAACGTGCTTCTGGGGCCGGCGACCACAATGTCGCAGGCCCCCACCAGACCCATGCCGCCGGCCCGGACATGCCCGTCGATCACCCCGATCACCGGCAGCGGACACTCCACCAACGCCCGCAGCAGCGCCGTCATCTCCGCGCCGCGCGCCGCCGCCACCGCCTCGGGATCGGTGGCGTCGCCGGAGGCCTGGCTCAGGTCGGCGCCGGCACAGAACGTGCCGCCGGTGTGCCCCAGCAGCACCATTCGGACCTCGGGATCGGCGCTCGCCGCGCGCAACCCCTGATGCAGCCCGGCGATCAGGTCCGCCGACAGGGCGTTGCGGTTGTGCGGCGAGTTCATCGTCAACCGGGCGGCGCGCCCCTCGACGCGATAGTCGACCTTCGCCTCCTGCGACGCGTCCATCAGTACGAGCGGGGCAGGCCCAGCGAGGTCTGGGCGACGAAGTTGAGGATCATCTCCCGGCTCACCGGGGCGATGCGGGCCAACCGGGAGGCGGTCAGCACCGAGGCGATGCCGTACTCCTTGGTCAGGCCGTTGCCGCCCAGGGATTGCACGGCCTGATCGACGGCGCGCACCGACGCCTCGCCGGCCGCGTACTTGGCCATGTTGGCGGCTTCGGCGGCCCCGAAATCGTCGCCGCTGTCATAGAGCGCAGCCGCCTTCTGCATCATCAGCTTGGCCAACTCGATCTCGATGTGGTTGGCGGCCAACGGATGCGAGATGCCCTGATGTGCTCCGATGGGCGTCTTCCACACCTGGCGGGTCTTGACGTAGTCGGTGGCCTTCTCGATGGCGAACCGGCCCATCCCCACCGCGCTGGCCGCGCCCATGATGCGCTCGGGGTTCAGGCCGGCGAACAACTGCGCAATCGCAGCATCCTCGGAGCCCACCAGCGCGTCGGCGGGTAGCCGAACCTCGTCGAGGAACACCTGGAACTGGAACTCCGGGCTGACGATCTCCATCTCGATCTTGGTCCAGGACAGGCCGGGCGTGTCGATGGGCACCACGAACAGCGCGGGCTTGAGGTTGCCCGTTTTGGCTTCCTCAGTGCGGCCTACCACCAACAGTGCCTGCGCCTGGTCGACGCCGGAGATGAATACCTTCTGCCCGGAAAGGATCCAGTCGCTGCCGTCGCGGCGGGCGGTGGTGGTGATGCGGTGCGAGTTCGACCCCGCGTCGGGTTCGGTGATCGCAAACGCCATGGTGATGGACCCGTCGGCGAGACCGGGCAGCCAGCGCCGCTTCTGCTCGTCGGTGCCGAACTTGGCGATGATGGTGCCGTTGATGGCCGGCGAGACCACCATCATCAGCAGCGCGCACCCGGCCGCGGCCATCTCCTCCATCACCAGCGACAGTTCGTACATGCCGGCGCCGCCACCGCCGTACTCCTCGGGCAGATTCACCCCGATGAAGCCCAGTTTTCCCGCCTCGGCCCACAACTCGTTGGTGTGTTCTCCGGCGCGGGCCTTCTCCAGGTAGTACTCGGGCCCGTAGTTGGCCGCCATCGCCGCGACGGCGGCGCGTAGCGCCTGCCGTTCGGGACTTTCGATGAAACCTGTTTCCGTCATCGTGGGTCTTCCTTTTCTTTTCTGCGTTCAGTCGTCGGCTTCGGCGATCACGGCCAGCACGGCACCCATTTCGACCTGTTGTCCGGCCGTGACGGGCAGTTCGGTGAGGATTCCGTCGCCCGGTGCGGTCAGCGTGTGCTCCATCTTCATGGCTTCCAGCCACACCAGGGGTTGGCCCGCGGTCACGGCCTGGCCGACCGCGGCGCCGGTGCGGATCACCACCCCGGGCATCGGCGCGATCAGTGATCCCTCGGCCACCGCGGCCCCCGGTTCGACGAAGCGGGGCACGGCGGTGAATTCGACGCCGCCGCGGGGCGAGTCGACCACCACGACGTCGTCGTATCGACTTATCGCATAGGCGGTTTCGACGCCGTCCGCGGCGGCCAGCACCACCCGGTCCGGGGTCGACGAGACCAGCCGCACCCCTTCGTCATCCGGCAGGGTCAGCCCGGTGCGGGTGAACCGGTACTCGACGCGGCGCTCGACCTCGCCGCCGTCTCGATAGGTCTTGCTCTGGTTGCCGGACACTACGTTTCGCCATCCGATCGGCGCTCCCAACGCCACCGGCGCGGTGGCCCGGTTGCGCTCGGCGTCGGCGACCGCTGCGGCGACGGCCGCCAGGCGCAGCGTGGTCGCGTCGAGTGGGGACGCGGCCAGGGTGGCCAGCCCGTGGGTATCGAGGAACGCCGTGTTGGTGTCCCCGGCCAGGAACGCCGGATGATGCAGCACGTTGATCAACAGGTCGCGATTGGTGCGTAGGCCGTGCAGCCGTGCGCGGGTCAGCGCGTCGGCCAGCATGGCCGCCGCCCGCCCCCGGTTCGGTGCGTAGGCGACGACCTTGGCCAACATCGGGTCGTAGTGAATGGAGACCGTGGACCCGTCCACGATGCCGGAATCCAACCGGATCTCGGGCCGCCCGGAGCTTTCGAACTCGGTGCGCGCGGTGGGGACCTCGAAATGGCTCACCGTGCCGGCCTGCGGCTGCCAGTTCTTCGCCGGATCCTCGGCGTAGAGCCGGGCCTCGATCGAATGGCCTTGCGGCGCCGGGGGTTCGGGGGACAGCCGCTCGCCCTCGACCACCCGCAGTTGCAGCTCCACCAGATCGAGTCCGGTGGTGGCCTCGGTGACGGGATGCTCCACCTGCAGGCGGGTGTTCATCTCGAGGAAGTAGAACGCGCCGTCGTCGTCGGCCAGGAACTCCACGGTCCCGGCGCCGGTGTAACCGATGGCCTCCGCCGCGAGTCGCGCCGCCGCGAACAGTCGGGCGCGCATCCCGTCGACGCGTTCCACCAGTGGGGACGGCGCCTCCTCGATGATCTTCTGATGCCGCCGCTGAATCGAGCACTCCCGTTCGCCGACCGTCCAGACCGTGCCGTGGGTGTCGGCGAGGATCTGCACTTCGATGTGGTGGCCGGTGGGTAGATAGCGCTCGCAGAACACCGTCGCGTCGCCAAAGGCCGACGCGGCCTCGCGCCGCGCCGACTCGATCTCGGCGGTCAGCGCCGCGAGGTCGGTGACCACCCGCATGCCGCGGCCACCGCCCCCGGCCGAGGCCTTGACCAGGACCGGTAGCTGCGCGGCGGTGACGGTGTCCGGGTCCAGTTCCTCGAGGACGGGCACGCCGGCGGCAGCCATCGTCTTCTTGGCCTCGACCTTTGATCCCATCGCCGCGACGGCGGCGGCGGGAGGCCCGATCCAGTGCAGCCCCGCCCCCGCCACCGCCGCGGCGAACCCGGCGTTCTCCGAGAGGAATCCGTAGCCGGGGTGAATGGCATCGGCTCCGGCGGCGCGGGCCGCGCCCAGGATGGCGTCGACGTCGAGGTAGTTGCTGATCTGCACCCGGGTGTCGGCCTCGGCGACGTGCGCGGCCTCCGCGTCGGGTTCGGTGTAGACGGCGACGGTGCCGATGCCGAGGCGGCGGCAGGTGGCGAAGACCCGGCGGCTGATCTCGCCGCGGTTGGCAACCAGGACCTTGGTGATCATCGGCGCCTACATCCGGAAGACGCCGAAGTTCGACGTCCCCTCGATCGGTCCGCTCGCGATGGCGGACAGGCAGATGCCCAGCACCGTGCGGGTGTCGCGGGGGTCGATGACGCCGTCGTCGTAGAGCCGTCCGGACAGGAACATCGGCAGCGATTCCGCCTCGATCTGCGCCTCGACGGCGGCGCGCAGGGCGGCGTCGGCGTCCTCGTCGACCTGCTGCCCGCGTGCCTGGGCGGCGGCGCGGCTGACGATGGACAGCACACCGGCCAGTTGGGTGCCGCCCATCACCGCCGATTTGGCCGACGGCCAGGCGAACAGAAACCGCGGGTCATACGCCCGTCCGCACATGCCGTAGTGGCCGGCGCCGTAGGACGCCCCGATCAGCAGCGAGATGTGCGGCACCGTCGAATTGGACACCGCGTTGATCATCATCGAGCCGTGCTTGATCATGCCGCCGGCCTCGTAGTCCTTGCCCACCATGTAGCCGGTGGTGTTGTGCAGGAACAGCAACGGAGTGTCGGAGCGGTTGGCCAATTGGATGAACTGGGTGGCCTTCTGTGATTCCGCGCTGAACAGCACGCCGCGCGCGTTGGCCAGGATGCCCAGCGGGTAGCCGCATACCGTGGCCCACCCGGTGACCAGGGAACTGCCGTAGAGCGGCTTGAACTCGTCGAAGTCGGAGTCGTCGACAACGCGGGCGATGACCTCGCGCGGGTCGAAGGGGATCCGTAGGTCGGCGGGCACGATGCCGATGAGTTCCTCGGCGGGCAGGCGCGGCGCGGCGAACGCCCGAGGGGCCGGGCCCTGCTTGGTCCAGTTCAACCGGGTGACGATGCGACGGCCGATCCGGATCGCGTCGAGTTCGTCGACCGCGAAGTAGTCGGCCAAACCGGATGTGCGGGCGTGCATCTCGGCGCCACCGAGTTCCTCGTCGTCGGATTCTTCGCCGGTGGCCATCTTCACCAGCGGGGGTCCGGCCAGAAACACCTTGGAGCGTTCCTTGATCATCACCACGTGATCGGACATCCCCGGGATGTACGCCCCGCCCGCGGTCGAGTTGCCGAACACCAGCGCGATGGTCGGGATGCCCGCCGCAGACAGCCGGGTCAGGTCGCGGAACAGTCGCCCGCCCGGGATGAAGATCTCCTTCTGGGTCGGCAGGTCCGCGCCGCCGGACTCCACCAGGCAGATCACCGGAAGGCGGTTCTCCAACGCAATTTGGTTGGCCCGCAGATTCTTCCGTAGCGTCCATGGATTGCTGGTGCCGCCCTTGACCGTCGGGTCGTTGGCCACGATCATGCATTCGACGCCCTCGACCTGGCCGATGCCGGTGACGACGCTCGCGCCGACCTGGAACTCGCTGCCGTAGCCGGCCAGCGCGCACAGTTCCAGGAACGGCGAGTCCGGGTCGATGAGCGCCTCCACCCGCTCGCGCGCCGTCAGCTTGCCGCGGGCCCGGTGCCGGTCGACGTACTTCCCGCCGCCGCCGGCGACCGCCTTGGCCAACTCCGCGTCGAGGTCCTCGAGCTTGACGGTGAGCGCCTCGGCGGCCGCCGCGTAGGCGGCGGAGGAGGGGTCCAGGCTCGACGACAGCACGGTCATGCCTGATATCCAAGCGTCTTTGCCACCGGCGCGGTCCGGAATCCGACGGTCCGACTGCAGGCGATCGCCGTCATGGCAGCAGCCTTTCGGGGATATCCACATGGCGGGCGCGCAACCACTCGCCGAGACCCTTGGCCTGCGGATCGAAGCGCGCGGCGTAGGCCACCCCCGCGCCCAGGATGCCCTCGATGACGAAGTTGAGTGCATACAGCCGCGGCAGCTGATGCCGAGTGACGTTGAGCTGCGCGGTTTCCGGCAGCAGTTCCCGGAACGCGTCCACCGTCAGGGTGTGGGCCAGCCAGCGCCACTGCTCCTCGGTCCGCACCCAGACGCCGACGTTGGCGTTGCCGCCCTTGTCGCCGCTGCGCGCGCCCGCGATGGTGCCCAGCGGTAACCGCCGGGTCGGGCCACCGGGCAGGGGAGCGGGCAACGACGGCTCGTCGACCGGAGCCAACGCCAACGTGTCCTCGGCGGCGGCGATGTCGGTGCGGGTGCCGTCGGCGTGCACCGCGACGTGGGGCACCGCGACGGCGTCGACGTAGCCGGGCCGGAATACGCCGTACACCTGCCCGTCGCCGGGCGGTGCGGTGACATGGAAGCCCGGGTAGCTGGCCAGCGCGAGTTCGACTCCGGCACTGGTGAATCGACGGCCGACCTTGGCCGGGTCAGGGTCGCGGACGGTGCAGTGCAGCAGCGCGCTCGCCGCCTCCTGGGTGTCGGCATCGGGGTGGTCGGTGCGCGCCAGCGTCCACTGCATCTCGGCGGGCCGGACGGTCACCGCCGCCTCCAGCTGGCGCCGCACCAGCTGCGCCTTGGCCTCGATGTCCAGGCCGGTCAGCACGAAGGTCACGGTGTTGCGGAAGCCGCCGATGCTGTTCAACGACACCTTCAGGGTGGGCGGCGGCGGCTCGCCCCGAGCGCCCGTGATCGCCACCCGGTCCGGGCCCTGCTGAGTCAGCGTCACGCTGTCCATCCGCGCGGTCACGTCCGGGTTGGCGTAGCGGCCGTCGGTGATCTCGTAGAGCAGCTGGCTGGTGACGGTGCCGACGCTGACCTCGCCGCCGGTGCCGGGATGCTTGGTGATGACCGCGGAGCCGTCGTCGTGCAGCTCGGCCAGGGGGAAGCTCGGGTGGGTCAGGTCGTCCACCTCGGTGAAGAACGCGTAGTTGCCGCCGCTGGCCTGGATGCCGCACTCGATGACGTGACCGGCGATCACGGCGCCGGCGAGCTTGTCGTAATCGGTGCGCTGCCAACCGAAATGCGCCGCGGCCGGGCCGACGATCACCGAGGCGTCGGTGACCCGCCCGGTCACCACGACGTCCGCGCCGGAGTTCAGGCAGTCCACGATGCCCCAGGCGCCCAGGTAGGCGTTGGCGGTCAGGACGTCGCCGAAGCCGAGTTCGGGGGCGCGGCTCAGCAGGTCGTCACCCTCGACGTGGGCGACGCGCACGTCGAGGCCGAGCTCGCCGGCCAGTGCGCGCACCGCGTCGGCCAGGCCCGCCGGGTTCAGGCCGCCCGCGTTGGACACGATGCGTACACCCTTGTCCTGCGCCAACCCCAGGCAGTCCTCGAGCTGACGCAGGAAGGTCTTGGCGTAACCGCCGCCGGGGTTCTTCATCCGGTCGCGCCCGAGGATGAGCATGGTCAGCTCGGCCAGGTAATCGCCGGTCAGGTAGTCCAGCTCGCCGCCCTCGAGCATTTCGCGCATGGCCGACAGCCGGTCGCCGTAGAAGCCGGAGCAGTTGCCGATCCGGACCGCAGACGTCACGTGCTCTCCCCTCCTCGCCGGCCTGGACTCACCCAACCAGTCGGCAGGTTACCCGGTACCGCCGGTCTCGCGTCAAGACCCGATGGCGTCATACTGCTCGGATGTTGAGCCCGTGGGGACGGCTGCCCTTTGCAGTGCTGTGGCTGGTGCTGGGCGTCGTGATCGGCATGAGCGACCCACTCGGTGACACCCGGGCGGGTCGAGGCTCGCCATTAGTCGGCTGGATCGTGGCGGCCGCCGCGGTGTGGATGGTGGTCGAGCTGCTGCGGGAGGCGAGGACGCCGGCGCCGCGGTCGCGCGGCGCCGGGCGGTACGCCCGCGACCCCCGCCCGTACAGCGGCCGCGAGAAAGCCCGACTCCTGGGGGCCGGGGTGCTTTCGCTGCTGCTGGGGGCCTGGTTGATCTGGCTCGGATGCACCGAGGACAACACCGCGGCGATCGCCTTCGGGGTGTTCGCGTGGAGCATGGTGGTCGGCTTGGTCGCCACGGTGTACGTGGCCTACCGGCAATCTTGATTTGGGGCGCGCGCAGGTCACCCGCTATCCTGAACGGCAATTGTCGTCGCTGGGTTGTGCGCGACTGACCCTCGGGTCCCCAAACGCTAAGGAGATGCACGTCATGGCCGTGCCCAAACGCAGAATGTCGCGCTCGAACACCCGTAGCCGTCGGGCGCAGTGGAAGGCCGAGGCCCCCGGCCTGGTCACCGTGACCGTCGCCGGTCAGCAGCACAAGGTGCCGCGCCGCCTGCTCAAGGCCGCCCGCCTGGGCCTGGTCGACCTCGACAAGCGCTGACCTGAGCAGAACCCGGCGCGCCTCTCAGCCTGGTCTCAGGCGTTCGGTTAACACTGGTTGCCGTGCGGATTCTTGTCGTTGATGATGATCGCGCCGTTCGCGAGTCGCTGCGCAGGTCCCTTAGCTTCAACGGGTACTCCGTCAGCCTGGCCGAGGACGGCGTCGAGGCGCTGAACGCCATCACCGAGGATCGTCCCGACGCGGTGATTCTCGACGTGATGATGCCCCGGCTCGACGGCCTCGAGGTGTGCCGGCAGCTGCGCAGCTCGGGGGACGACTTGCCGATCCTGGTCCTGACGGCCCGTGATTCGGTGTCGGAACGGGTCGCCGGCCTCGACGCGGGCGCCGACGACTACCTGCCCAAGCCGTTCGCGCTGGAGGAACTGCTGGCGCGCGTGCGTGCGCTGCTGCGCCGCACCACCGGCGACGACCAGGCCGATTCGATGGCGATGACGTTCGCCGATCTGACCCTGGACCCCGCCACCCGCGACGTCACCCGGGGCGACCGCCACATCAGTTTGACCCGCACCGAGTTCGCGCTGCTGGAGATGCTGATCGCGAACCCGCGGCGGGTGCTGACCCGTAGTCGCATTCTGGAAGAGGTGTGGGGATTCGACTTCCCCACCTCCGGCAACGCCCTCGAGGTTTACGTGGGCTACCTGCGACGCAAGACCGAAGCCGAAGGGGAGCCACGGCTGATCCACACCGTGCGCGGGGTGGGTTACGTGCTGCGCGAGACGCCGCCGTGACGCTGGGATCCTGATGGCGTTGTTGCATCCCCAACCGCTCAAACGGCCCCCGTTGCGGGCCACGACGTCGCTGTCGCTGCGGTGGCGGGTGATGTTGCTGGCCATGTCCATGGTGGCGATGGTCGTGGTCTTGATGGCGGTCGCGGTGTACGCGGTGGTCGCCGCGGCGCTCTACGACGACATCGACAACCAGCTGCAGAGCCGGGCCCAGCTGCTCATCGCCAGTGGGTCGCTGGCGGCCGACCCCGGCAAGGCCATCGAGGGTACGGCCTATTCCGACGTCAACGCGATGCTGATCAACCCGGGGCGGTCGATCTACACCGCGAACCAGGAAGGCCAGACTCTGCCGATCGGTGCCACCGAGAAGGCCGTGATCCGCGGTGAGCTGTTCATGTCCCGCCGGACCGCCAACGACCAGCGGGTACTCGCGGTGCATTTGCCCAACGGCAGCACCCTGCTGATCTCCAAGAGCCTGGCACCCACCGACGCGGTGATGAGCAAGTTGCGCTGGGTGCTCCTGGTGGTGGGCGGGATCGGCGTTGCGGTGGCGGCGATCTCGGGCGGCATCGTGATCCGCACCGGGTTGCGTCCCGTCGCCCGGCTCACCGAGGCGGCGGAACGGGTCGCGCGCACCGACGACCTGCGGCCCATCCCGGTGTTCGGCAGCGACGAACTCGCGCGCCTGACCGAGGCGTTCAACACGATGCTGCGGGCGCTCACCGAATCCCGCGAGCGTCAGGCCCGGCTGGTGGCCGACGCCGGTCACGAGCTGCGTACGCCGCTGACGTCGTTGCGCACCAACGTCGAATTGCTCATGGCCGCGCAGAAGCCCGGTGCCCCGCCGTTGCCGGAATCCGAGATGGCCGACCTGCGCACCGATGTGATCGGGCAGATCGAGGAACTGTCGACGCTGGTGGGGGATCTGGTCGACCTCACCCGCGACGACGCCGGCAGCGTCGTCCACGAGGCCGTCGACATGACCGAGGTGGTCGATCGGTGCCTGGAGCGGGTCCGTCGGCGCCGCAACGACATCGAGTTCGACGTCGACGTCGCGCCGTGGCAGGTCTACGGGGACGCGGCGGGACTGTCGCGCGCGGTTCTCAACCTGCTGGACAACGCCGCCAAATGGAGCCCGTCGGGTGGCCGGGTGGGCCTGCGGCTGACCCAGCTGGACCCCAGCCACGCGGAACTGGTGGTCTCCGACCGGGGCCCGGGCATCCCGGTGGCCGACCGGCACCTGGTGTTCGAGCGGTTCTACCGGTCCCCGGAGGCCCGCGCGATGCCCGGTTCGGGCCTCGGATTGGCCATCGTGAAACACGTTGTCCTCAAACACGGCGGCGCGCTACGGGTCGAAGACACGGTGCCGGGCGGCGATCCACCGGGTACCTCGATCTACGTGCTACTTCCCGGCGCGCCGCTGCCGCCCGTGTCGCACCTCGATATGCCGAGCGCCACCGAGCACAATGGTGACAAAGCACCAGCGCAACCGAGTGTTATCTCAGTGGATTCTCAGTCGGGGCGGGCAAAGTAGGGGACAGCCGGTCGTTGTGACCGCGCTTTGACGTGAAGGACAAGCACAGGACGCATGACGAACGACCCGAGGTACTCTCCGCACCAGCATGGCCCGCACGGATCGCGTGCGGGTGCGGATCCCCATGCGCCGCAACCGTATCCGGGGGCCTACCAGCAGGGCTATGACTGGCGCTACGCGACGCAGCAGAGCGCGCAGCAGCCGCGCCCGCCGTACGGCCCCTACCGGCCCGCACCGCAGGCGCCGGCGAAGCGTCGGAACGGTTCCCGCACAGCAGCTTTGACGGTCGGTGCGCTGGCCATCGCGGCGGTGTCCGCCGGAATCGGCGGCGGCGTGGCACTTCTTGCCCAGCCCGACGAGCAGGTGCCTTCCACGATGACCACGGTCACGGGCTCCGCGCCCAGCGTGCCGGCGGCCAACGTGCCCGCGGGTTCGGTCGAGCAGGTGGCCCTGAAGGTCGTTCCCAGTGTCGTGAAGCTCGAGACCAGCCTGGGGCGGGCCAACGAAGAAGGTTCCGGGGTCATCCTGTCCTCGGACGGGTTGATCCTGACCAACAACCACGTCGTCTCGGCGGCGGCGGGCAGCCCGGTGCCCGGCCCCGGGGCCGCGCCGCTGGACCCTGACCGGCCGCAGATCCCGCGTAACCGTGGGAACGCCAAGCCGACCACCACCGTGACGTTCGCCGACGGCAGCACCGCACCGTTCACCGTGGTCGGGACCGATCCGTTGAGCGACATCGCGGTGGTGCGCGCCGAGGGTGTGTCCGACCTGACCCCGATCACCATCGGTTCCTCCGCGGACCTGAGGGTGGGGCAGAACGTGGTCGCGATCGGCTCCCCGCTGGGCCTGGAGGGCACCGTGACGACGGGCATCGTCAGCGCGTTGAACCGCCCGGTTTCGACAGCCGGTGACACCAAGAACCAGAACACGGTGCTGGACGCCATTCAGACCGATGCGGCCATCAACCCGGGCAACTCCGGCGGCGCGCTGGTGAACATGAACGGCGAATTGGTGGGTATCAACTCGGCGATCGCCACGCTGGGCGGGGACGCCGTGGGTGGCCCGAAGGGTGGCTCGATCGGCCTGGGCTTCGCCATCCCGGTGGACCAGGCCAAGCGCATCGCCGATGAGCTCATTTCCTCCGGTAAGGCCTCGCGCGCGTCGTTGGGGGTCCAGGTGAGCAACGACACCACCTCCAACGGCGCCAAGATCGTGGAGGTCACCGAGGGCGGCGCCGCCGAGGCCGCCGGCCTGCCCAGCGGCGCGGTGGTCACCAAGGTCGACGACCGCGTCATCGCCAGTGCGGACGCCCTGGTGGCGGCGGTGCGATCGAAGGCGCCCGGCGACACCATCACCGTGAGCTTCCTGGATGACGCCGGTAAGCCCGGATCGGTACAGGTCACGCTGGGCGAGGCCAGCTGATGACCCGGCAGCTTCCGCCGCTTTCGACCGATCCCGTCATTCCGCTGTCCGTGGCCGGATATACGGTGGCATCCATGGAACAGCCTGTGGAGCTGGTTGGTAGGGCGCTCGTGGTGGTCGTTGATGACCGGACCGCGCATGGCGAGGAGGACCATAGCGGGCCGCTGGTCACCGAATTGCTCAACGAGGCCGGCTTCGTCGTGGACGGGGTCGTGGTGGTCGCGGCCGACGAGGTGGAGATCAGGAACGCCCTGAACACCGCCGTGATCGGCGGGGTCGACCTGGTGATCTCGGTGGGCGGCACCGGGGTGACCCCGCGTGACGTGACTCCCGAGGCCACCCTGGAGATCCTGGACCGCGAGCTGCTCGGCATCGCCGAGGCGTTGCGTGGGTCCGGGCTTTCGGCGGGCATCTCCGATGCGGGGGTGTCCCGCGGCCTGGCCGGCATCTCGGGCAGCACCCTGGTGGTCAACCTGTCGGGCTCGCGCGCGGCGGTGCGCGACGGCATGGCGACGCTGAACCCGCTCGCGACCCACGTCATCGGCCAGCTGTCGAGTTTGGAGATCTGAGCGGGCCGCAAAGTTTCGATCAGCGGATCGACTCGAACGCCGGGGGTGGTTGACCCCCGGCGTTTTTGTTGGCAATAGTGGGGGTTACAGGCGGAGTCCCTTAGGTTACGAGCACGTGAACAGGGAAAATGGCAGAAGTGTGATCTTGGTCACAGTAAGGAGTCGGCTGTGTCGGGATCGGCCCCCCGCGACGGGAATACAGTTAACAATATCTTCGGGACGGAAATTCCCCAGGAGGCCCCGGATGTGTTCGATCCGGAGGACGTTCGCGAGGT
The DNA here is from genome assembly GCF_963378085.1 of Mycolicibacterium sp. MU0050. Classification (GTDB taxonomy): domain Bacteria; phylum Actinomycetota; class Actinomycetes; order Mycobacteriales; family Mycobacteriaceae; genus Mycobacterium; species Mycobacterium wendilense. The sequence goes on from NZ_OY726395.1 coordinate 954,227, forward strand.
TTCGGACCGCGACCGATGGCTGCGGGACAACGTGCCGCCGCATCATTCCTGACCCGCGTACTGCTGTTTACTAGGGACTTAGGGTGCCCTTACCGGTAAGTCTGCTGGCCAATCGCGCTCGTGTGCCGGCTTTTAACACGACTCCGGATAACATGCAGGTCGGAGCATGTGTCGTCAAGGGCGTCAATTCCGTCAGCAAACTTTCGTCACCTGCTGTCGGGTTGGCTCGCCGGGGGCGTTCGCGTTGCCGGGGGGTGCCCACCCCGTTATGTTCCTCGTGTCGCAAACGATGAGCGAAACGTAAGAGTGGCCTGTGGGACATCTCATTGACCGTTCTTATGTGGCGGCCGATGTCACGATGTGGTGCCGGACGCGAACACCCTTCGGTGAGCCCCCCGGATCACCGCTGACACAGCTAGGGAGAACATGAAGGTATTCAGTCGGGTGCTGGTGGCGATCCTCGCCGCATTCGCCACGATGTTCGTGAGTACGGGCACCTCACACGCCGGCTTGGACAATGAGCTGAGCCTCGTGGACGGCCAGGGTCGGACCCTGACGATCCAGCAGTGGGACACCTTCCTCAACGGGGTGTTCCCGCTCGACCGCAACCGGTTGACCCGGGAGTGGTTCCATTCCGGCAAGGCCACCTACAACGTCGCCGGTGAGGGTGCCGACGACTTCGAGGGTGTCCTGGAACTCGGCTACCAGGTCGGCTTCCCGTGGTCGCTCGGCGTCGGTATCAACTTCAGCTACACCACCCCGAACATCGCCTTCGACGGGCTTGAGGGCAGCGGTCCGCTCGGCTTCGACGGCATCGTGACCCCGCCGCTGTTCCCCGGTGTGTCGATCTCGGCCGACCTGGGCAACGGCCCCGGCATCCAGGAAGTCGCCACGTTCTCGGTGGACGTCGCGGGCGCCGGCGGCTCGGTGGCCGTCTCCAACGCACACGGCACCGTCACGGGTGCTGCCGGTGGTGTGCTGCTGCGTCCGTTCGCCCGGTTGATCTCCTCGACCGGTGACAGCGTCACCACCTACGGTGAGCCCTGGAACATGAACTGACGATTCGCTCATGAAAATCGCCCCCCGGCATTCGTGCCGGGGGGCGATTTTTCGTTCAGTCGTTATTGCGGTCGGCCGCAATCACTGGGTTCCGTCGGGCCGGGTCGGTGATCCGTGCCGGCCGGAGGCCGCGCCATTGGCGTTCTGCTGCAGCAGATCTCGGATCTCAGTCAGCAGGGTCAGCTCGGTGTCCTCTTCGGCGACCTTGGTGTCGCGCTCCTTGAGCTTCTTGTACGGCAGCACGATCACGAAGTACAGCACCAGCGCCACCAGCAGGAAGTTGATGGTCGCCGACAGCACCGTGTTCAGGTCGATGAACTGCTCACCGCCGATCGGGATGCGCAGGATTCCGTAGGACTCGTCGGGATTGGCGCCGATCCGGTCGATGAGCGGCTGCACCACACTGTCGGTGAACGCGGTGACCAGACCGGTGAACGCCGCGCCGATGACGACGGCGACCGCGAGGTCGATCACGTTCCCGCGCGATATGAACTCTTTGAACCCCTTCAACATGGGCAGACCTTTCACGAGGCGTCTAGGGCATCGCCAAAGGTAGTCCTGTTTGCCACGCGAAGTGGGCCCATCGGCGCAGAGCGTGTCAGTGCAGGGTCAGTGTCAACGCCTGGGTCAGGGCCGCGCCCGCCACGGCGTTTGCCGCCGCGGCCGGCAGGGCCACCAGCACCACGCGGTCGTCGGCCGCGGTGGCGGCGGTGGGACGGTCGGACACCAGCACCACCACGGCCGCCGTGGCGATCACCCGGGGCCGCGCGTCCGGGTCGGAGTCGGGTGCGGCCAGGATGTCCACGACGTCGCCGCCGCGGATCACGTCGAGAACGGCGTTGTCGCCCAGTTGCACCGGCACGAGGCGGGCGTCGGGACCCGCTGTCGTTTTCGCCAGCCGCGAATTCAGCAACCGGACGTCGGTGAGGATCTCGCCGCGCCGTACCGGGCCCGCCACCGTCGCTCCCTCGAGTCGGGTGAGGTCGGACTGTGCGCCGTCGGGAAGCCCGACGGCGGGCTGATGCTCCACCCGCACGTCCGTGGCGCTCAGGCGCGCCCCGGGGCTCAGATCGTGGGCGGCGACCAGCACAGGGGCTCGCTCGCCGTCGGGATCGGCCCGCAGCGCCGAGACGCCCGCCAGCAACACCAGCGCACCGGCCGCCAGCCGACGGGTCCGGACAGTGTGAATCCAATCCGGCTGCAGGACCCGGCGCAGTCGCGTCAGCGCCGTGGGATCCAGCGCGGCGGCGCGATCGGAAGCCATGCCCGCACGCTAAGACCATCGGGCGGTGCGGTGTGCGCGCGATCGCGAAGCTGTGGATAACCCGAGAGGTTGCACACAGAGCGCTTGCCCGGCGAGCACATCTCACCGCCCGAACTTAGGTTCATGAGTAGAAGGAGGTGGGCCAGATGCGAACACTGGGTCTTGCCATATCAGCGGCAATAGCGGCCGCGCTCATCAGTCTCGGGGGAGTGGCGCACGCCGAGACGGCGCACCACAAGAGGCATGGACCGGAGATCATCGCGACGCAGGGGATCGTGCGAGGATCGTTCAAGGCCGTGCCGCATGACATGGCGCTCGATCACCTGGGCGGCACCAACGCCGGTGACATGTGCACCAACGACGCCGTGTGCTGAGGCGAGGCTGCCGTCAGGTCAACTGGCGGCCGGGGCCGGTGTCGACGACGAGCTCTTGTCGCTCGAGCTGCTCGACGACTTCTCCGACGACGAGGAGGACGACTCCGAGGGCTTCTCGCTCTTGACCGACGCGGAGCCGTTCTTGCCGGCCTCGCGACTGTCGGTGCGGTAGAAACCGCTGCCCTTGAACACCACGCCGACGGAGTTGAACAACTTCCGCAGCCGACCCTCGCACTTGGTGCAGGTGGTCAGGGCGTCGTCCGTGAAGGCTTGCACCGCGTCGAAACGATCACCGCAGTCGGTACACGCGTAGCTGTAGGTGGGCACCAAAACCTCCAGGAAATGATAAGGACCGTTAGCACTCTACCGTCTCAAGTGCTAGAACCGCCATGTGGCGTTCCCCATTCCCGCCGCGGCCAGTGGTTTCAGAGCCGCCGCACGCCGCCCGCCGGCGTCAGCACGTGCGTCATCGGGACGTCGTGCGGTTCGGCGGGCAGTTCGTCGACGAATTCGTCGTCCCGCACGATTGCGATGAGCGCGGCGTCGGCCCCCCGTAGCGGCAACGAGCGGTCGTAGAACCCGGCGCCCCGGCCGAGCCGCGCACCGCGTCGGTCCACGGCCAGGGCCGGCACGATCACCACCTGCGCCTCGCTGAGCGCCTCGGCGGGCAGCCGGTCACCGGTGGGTTCGAGCAGCCCGAAGTCGGCCTTCGCCAGCTCCCCGGGGACGTAGCGGGCCCAGCGCAGCGGCAGCGCGGCGCGGTCGGGCCCGGCGCTGATCGCGACCGGGAGCAACACCCGCACGCCCGCGGCGTACAACTCGTCGAGCAGCCGTGCCGACCCCGGTTCCGTGCCCACCGGAACGTAGGCGCAGACCGTGTTGGCTTGCCCCCGAACCCAATTGAGCAGTGCCGTCCGCACGGCGTCGGCCTCCCGGGTCCGGACCGGATGGGGCACCGCCTTGCGGGCGGCCAGGAAGCGGGCACGGAGGGCGGCCTTCGCGGGGGCGGTCACAGCGTCCACAATGGCAGCAGAGCGCCCACGGCAGCTAGCCAAACGGGGGGCGAGCAGCGCCATACTGAGCGGTGAACGTGTAAGTAGTTAGGGTGATGACCATGTCCAAAGGGCCTGACGTGCCGATCCCGCGTACGGCGATCGTGCCCGCGGCGGGTTTGGGCACCCGTTTTCTGCCCGCGACCAAGACCGTTCCCAAGGAACTCCTGCCGGTGGTCGACACCCCGGGGATCGAACTGGTGGCCGCCGAGGCCGCTGCGGCCGGTGCCGAACGGTTGGTGATCGTCACCTCCGAGGGCAAGGACAGCGTGGTCGCGCACTTCGTCGAGGACCTGGTTCTGGAGGGCACGCTCGAGGCGCGGGGCAAGCAGGTGATGCTCGAGAAGGTGCGCCGCGCGCCCGCGCTGATCAAGGTGGAGTCGGTGGTGCAGGCCGAACCGCTGGGACTCGGCCACGCCGTGGGATGTGTCGAGAAGGCGCTGCTGCCCGACGAGGACGCCGTGGCCGTGCTGCTGCCCGACGACCTGGTCTTGCCGACCGGCGTCCTGGAAACCATGTCGAAGGTGCGAGCCAAGCGCGGCGGCTCGGTGCTGTGTGCCATCGAGGTCCCCGCCGACGAGATCAGCGCCTACGGGGTCTTCGACGTCGAGCAGGTGCCCGACGCGGCGAATCCCAACGTGCTGCGCGTCAAGGGCATGGTGGAAAAGCCCGACGCCGCCGACGCTCCGTCGCCGTATGCTGCCGCGGGCCGATACGTCTTGGACCGCGCCATCTTTGACGCCCTGCGCCGTGTCGAGCGGGGCGTGGGCGGTGAAATCCAGCTCACCGACGCCATCTCGTTGCTCATCGACGAGGGGCATCCGGTGCATGTCGTGGTGCACCGCGGTTCTCGACACGACTTGGGAAATCCCGGCGGCTACCTCAAGGCTGCGGTTGACTTTGCGTTGGATCGTGACGACTACGGCCCGGAACTGCGTAGCTGGTTGGTTGAGCGGTTGGGCCTGACCGAGCAGTAGTTGGCCGACGGGTCGGGAGTGGTTCCGGTTCCGTACGGCGGAAAGGCGCACAGTGCGTTCGGTTGAAGAGCAGCAGGCCAGAGTGCAGGCCGCGGCTGTGGCACCCCGTCCCGTCCGCGTGGCGATCGCCGAGGCGCAGGGGCTGATGTGCGCCGAGGAGGTTGTCACCGAGCGGCCCCTGCCCGGTTTCGACCAGGCCGCCATCGACGGCTACGCGGTGCGCAGCGTGGACGTGCTGGGCGTCGGCAGCGACGACGAGTCGGGGAACGGTCAGCTCAGCCTGCCGGTGATGGGCTCCATTCACGCCGGGTCGCGAACCCCGAGCCGCCTGCAGCCGCGGCAGGCCGCCCGCGTGCAGACGGGCGCGCCGATGCCGACCCTGGCCGATGCGGTGCTGCCGCTGCGCTGGACCGACGGCGGACACGCCAAGGTCCGGGTGCTCCGCGGCGTGCGGTCCGGGGCGTACGTGCGGCGCACCGGGGACGACGTCCAGCCGGGCGACGTGGCGGTGCGCGCCGGCACGATCATCGGCGCGGCGCAGGTCGGCTTGTTGGCAGCAGTCGGCCGGGAACGGGTGTTGGTGCATCCGCGGCCACGGCTGACCGTGCTCTCGGTCGGTGGCGAGTTGGTGGACATCTCCCGCACCCCGGGCAACGGCCAGGTCTACGACGTCAACTCGTACGCGCTGGCCGCGGCCGGTCGGGACGCCGGTGCGGAGGTCAACCGCGTCGGCATCGTCGACAGTGACCCGACGAAGTTGCGGGACGTCGTCGAGGGGCAGCTGAGCCGTTCCGAGATCGTGGTGATCGCCGGGGCGGTCGGCGGTGCGGCTGCCGAGGGCGTCCGCGCGGTGCTCTCCGAGCTCGGCGAGATGGAGGTCTCGCGCATCGCGATGCATCCGGGTTCGGTGCAGGGCTTCGGGCAGCTCGGCAGTGAAGGGGTGCCGGTGTTTTTGCTGCCGGCGAACCCGGTGTCGGCGCTGGTGGTGTTCGAAGTGATGGTGCGCCCGCTGATCCGGCTGTCGCTGGGCAAGCGGCAACCCATGCGACGCGTGGTGCAGGCGCGCACCTTGGCGCCGATTTCGTCGGTGCCCGGTCGCAAGGGATTCCTGCGCGGCCAGTTGATGCGCGACCAGGACACCGGCGAGTACCTGGTCCAGGCGCTCGGCGGGGCCCCCGGGGTGTCGTCGCATCTTTTGGCCACCTTGGCCGAGGCCAACTGCCTGGTGCTGATTCCCAGCGAGGCCGAACAGATCCGCACCGGCGAAGTGGTCGACGTGGCGTTCCTCGCCCAGCGCGGTTGAGTTGTTCCGCTTCTGGATCGGCCCCAGCACTCTTCATCCGGGCTGGCCCATGTCGGTCGGTCCGCTGCGGGTGCCGGCCGGGCTGGTGCGGTTGCGCCCGATCCGGATGCGCGATGCGGCCGCCTGGAGCCGGATCCGGATCGCCGACCGGGCGTTCCTCGAGCCGTGGGAGCCCTCGGCCGAGGTCGATTGGGTTGCCCGGCATGCGCTTTCGGCGTGGCCATCGGTGTGCTCGGCGTTGCGCGGGGAGGCCCGCCGCGGCCGCATCCTGCCCTACGTCATCGAACTGGACGGGCGCTTCGTCGGGCAGCTGACCATCGGCAACGTCACCCACGGTGCCCTGCGCTCGGCGTGGATCGGTTACTGGGTGCACAGCGAGGTGACCGGTCGCGGGGTGGCGACGGCCGCCCTGGCGCTGGGGCTCGATCACTGCTTCGGCCCGGTGCGTCTGCACCGGGTGGAGGCCACTGTGCGGCCGGAGAACGTCGCCAGCCGGTCCGTGCTGGGGAAGGTCGGCTTCCGCGAGGAGGGGCTGCTGCGGCGATATCTGGACGTCGACGGGGACTGGCGCGATCATCTGCTGGTGGCGATCACCGTGGAGGAGGTGCCCGGCTCGGCGGCGGCGGCCCTGGTGCGGGCGGGCCGGGCGCGCTGGGCGTGACGGGGGCCAGATCGCGATGGGGTGAGGTGTCACCCGACGAGGGGATGCGAGGGTCGTCCGTCGAGATTGCCGTGAGGGCTGCTCACCGTGCGTGACAACGACCCTGATGGTGTTCTCGCGGCCGGAATCGCTCCCCGCCGCGAGGAAATATCCTCACCGATGTTACTAATGTGACTTTTGAGGCTGTTGGTGCTTGTAACCTGCGAATTACAGGTGTGTAATTGTCTCGGCGCGCCGTCCACGGCTGCGCTGGTCGCAGACCTAGCCTGAAGGGGAAAGGAGCAGGCCACCATGCCAAGCATCCCCCAATCTCTGCTGTGGATTTCGCTCGTGGTGCTCTGGCTGTTCGTGCTGGTGCCCATGCTCGTGAACAAGCGCGACGCCGTGAAGCGCACCAGCGATGTCGCGCTGGCCACCCGTGTGCTCAACACCGGCCGCACCGCGCGGCTGATCAAGCGCGGGCGCCCCGCGGCGGGCCACGCCAGCGACCCCGACTGGCAACACGACGCCGACCTGAACGACGACCTCGACGATTACGACGACGACGCGACGGGCCCGGTGGTGGTGACGGGCAAGCCGGCGCGCGGTCGGACGATGGCCGTGGTGACCTCGGTGGCCGAAGAGGGGGGGCCGGACTACCTCGATGTCGACGTCGTCGAGGAGGATTCCGGGGCCCTGCCGGTGGGCAAGCTCAAGGGCGACGCTCTGCAGACCGAGGAGCTGCCCCTCGAATTCGCCGCCGCCTCAACCGAACCCGAACCGGCGGCCGGGCCCGAGCCCGTCGTCGCCGCCGAACCTGCCGTCGAGCCCGTCGCCGAACCTGCCGCGGAGCCGGAGCCCGCCGTCGCAGCGGCCGAACCCGCGGCCGAGCCGGTGGCCGAACCGGTGGCCGAAGAGCCCGCCGCCGAGGCCGAGCCGCAGGCCGAAGAGGAAGAGTTCGCCGAATTCGAGGGCGCCCGAAACGAATACGAGTACGTCGAGGACACCTCGGGTCTGGAGGCCGAGGCCGAACCCGCGACGGCGGCGGTCCCGTTGTCGCGCGATCGGCGTTATCACTCCAAGACCGCCGCCGCGGTCTCCGAGCGCAAGTACCGGTTCCGCAAGAACACCCTGTCGGTCATGGCCGGCATGCTCGTGGTGTCCGCCGCGGCGGCGTTCCTGCTGTCGCCGGTGAACTGGTGGGTGTTCGCGGCCGTGGCCACGATGACCGTCCTGTACCTGGCCTACCTGCGTCGCCAGACGCGGATTGAGGAGCGGCTGCGTCGGCGGCGGATGCAGCGGATGGCGCGCTCGCGACTTGGCGTCGAGAACACCCAGGATCGTGACCTCGACGTAGTGCCGGCCCGGTTGCGCCAGCCCGGAGCCGCGGTGCTGGAGATCGACGACGAGGATCCCGAGTTCGAGCACCTGGACTACGTGCCGTTCGCCCGGGAATTCGACCTGCCCCGCGCGGCGGGTCAGTGACGAGCCAATTTTCGATCGGTGCCGGCAGGCTGGTAACCTGCTAGCGATCAAGGGGCTATGGCGCAGTTGGTAGCGCGACTCGTTCGCATCGAGTAGGTCGGGAGTTCGATTCTCCCTAGCTCCACAGAGTTTGTACTCGGGCTTGGCCCGCAGGGCGGGTCGTTGACCAGCCGAAATTCCCCGCTTCGCTCGACGCGCGCACTCGCCGATTCGCTGCTACGCTAAACGCGAACTTACGGCTGTATCAAGACTTTCTGCCTACTGCAAGGGGTACGCACATGAAGAAGCTGGCCATCGCGGGGATCGGCGCTTTCGCGCTCGCCGCGGGTTTGATGACCTTCGGCGCCGCGACGGCCACCGCTGAGGTCGAGGAAGTGGCCCCCGGCCCCGAGGTCCGCAGCCGGCAGGCCTCCGTCGTCAGCGACTCCTGGCTTCGCATCGTCGACCCCAGCGTCGCGCGCGGCCTGTCGCAGGCCCGCCTCGCCGACGCCGGCGAGATCAACGCCCAGGGCGACACCCGGGACTCGGTCAAGGCCGTCAACGGTACCACCGCGGAAGGCTTCCAGGGTCCGTGGGCGCCGGGGCCTGCCATCGGCGATTGGTGATCCACGCTTAGCTCGAAAAGGATGCGGCCCCAGCGAATTCGCTGGGGCCGCATCCTTTTCGGCTTCACCGGTTGACGCGACGGTCAGTCCGGGAGGTTCATCATCCGGGTGGTGAACTGCATCAGCGCGGCACGCAAGGTGGCGTCGTCGATGTCGTCGAGCAGGGGGTTGATGATCGCGCCGCCGATGGCGCCGGAGAACAGCGCCGCTGACACCCGTGCCGTGGTGCTGTCCTCGTCGCCCTGCAGCACCCCGAACAGCTCGCTGATGAAGTCGCGGAACGGCTCGTGCTCGCCGAGCAGCCGGATGATGATCGGGTCGTTCTGCAGCGTCCGCACCCACGGCCGTCGCGCCACGGCCATATCCACGACCTGAGTCAGGAGCACCTTGCGCGCGCGCGCCGGATCCGACTCCGCCTTGGCGGCCGCCACAGCGTCCTCCAGCGTGGCCAATTCCATCTCGGTGACGCCGACGACGATCTCGTCCTTGGTCTTGAACTGGTGGTACACCGCGGCCTTGGTCACCCCCATGGCGTCGGCGATCATCTGCAGCGAGGTGCCGCTGACGCCGTGCTCGGCAATCAGCTCCAGAGCCGCGACGAGGACCCGCTTCTGGGCCGGGGTGCGGGGGGTGGTGCCGAGCCGGCGCCGACCAGAATCCGTGGTGGTCACGCCCCCACGATAGCCGGGCGGCTAGTGCGCGGATCGGGTTTGCGCGCCGCCTCGTCCGGTAACCTTGCGTCCGATCGGAAGGACATCGTCGTGGCCGAACTGATCACTCAGCGCGCCGATCATCTGTCGGGTTTGTCGGTCTTCGCCGACTGCTTCGGGGCGGACCTCTACGGGCTCGCCATGAGTCTTGAACCCCTGCGCCTGCAGTCGGGGGAAGTGCTGATGCGCCAGGGCGACACGTCGCACTTCTTCGCCATCCTGGCCACGGGATCCGTCGCGATCCGTCACGAGGGCGACAACGGCACGGCCATCGACATGACGGTGCCGGCCGGCGAGATCGTCGGTGAAATCGCCATGCTCAAGAACCAGCCCAGGGTGGCGTCGGTCACGGCGACCACCGAGGTGACGGGGTGGCGCGGCGGAGACGATGCCTTCGCCGAACTGATCCAACTACCCGGTGTGCTGCAAAAGCTGGTCCGCACGGCTCGGCAGCGATTGGCGGCATTCCTGACACCCATCCCCGTCGGAATGCGCGACGGGACCGATCTGCTGCTGCGGCCCGCGCTGCCGGGAGACAAGAAGATCGCGTCGCAGCCCCACATCGGGTTCTCCGCCGAGACGTTGTACCGCCGCTTCATGTCCTTTCGCGAACCGAATCAAGAGTTGCTGAGCTACCTGTTCGAGATCGACTATGTCGACCACTTCGTGTGGGTGATCACCGACGAAACCGACGAGGTGGTGGGCGACGCCCGATTCGTCCGGGACGAGGCCAATGGCACCACCGCCGAGATCGCCTTCATCGTCGCCGACGAGTACCAGGGGAGGGGGGTGGGCTCCTTCCTGATGAAGGCGGTGGCGATTGCGGCCGGCGTCGCCGGCGTGGAGTACCTCACCGCACGGGTGTTGAGTGAGAACCTGTCGATGCGCCGAATCCTCGACCGGTACGGCGCGCACTGGGAGCGGGAGGACCTGGGAGTGGTGATGACCGTGCTGCCGGTACCGGAGCGCAAACGCATCAAGTTGCCGCAGGACCTGGCGGACCAGATCGCCGTGGTGGCGCGCCAGGCCATTCAGGCGGTGGGGTGATGCCGCGCCCGCCTCTGAACAAGGACACCACGATGTGTATTTCGTTGGCGGCGCACCCGAGCAACATCGGCACCCGCTTCCACAACTACCTCTACGAGGAGCTCGGGCTGGACTTCCTGTACAAGGCGTTCACCACCAACGACATCGCCGCCGCGATCGCGGGCGTCCGCGCGCTGGGGATCCGGGGCGCCTCGGTGTCGATGCCGTTCAAGCAGGACGTCCTCGACCTGGTCGATCAGGTGGAGCCGTCCGCGCGTGCGATCAACGCGGTCAACACCGTCGTCAACGACGGCGGGGTGCTGACCGCCTCGAATACCGACTATCTTGCCGTCCAGCAGTTGATAGACGCGCACGGCCTGGCGCCCGATGCGACCGTCCTGCTCCACGGCAGCGGCGGCATGGCCAGCGCGGTGGGAACCGCATTTCGGGACAAGGGATTCCAGAATGGGGTGGTGATCGCCCGCAACCCGGAGGCGGGACCGGCGCTGGCGGAGCGGCTCGGCTATCGGTGGCGCCCACATGTCGGAGGGGCCACCGGGTCGATCATCGTCAACGCCACCCCGGTGGGAATGGCCGGGGCGGCAGACGAGGGCTCCAGCCCCTTCGAGGCATCTGTTGTCGAGGCGGCGGACACCGTGTTCGACGTGGTGGCGGTGCCGTCGGAAACCCCGCTGATCGCCAGCGGGCGGGCGGCCGGCAAGCGGGTGATCACGGGGGCGGAGGTGATCGCCCTGCAGGCCGCCGAGCAGTTCGAGCGCTACACCGGGGTGCGGCCGTCGGAAGAGCAGGTGGCCGCGGCTGCGGCGTTTTCACGCGCGCAGTAGACCCCGTGCCGGCCGGGCTGCTTTCGGTGACCGTCTCCGCTACCGGCGTCGCGCATGCCCGGTGCTGCCCGAGTCGGCGCTGAGCCGTACACAACGAAACTGCGGGGCGGCTGGTGGGCCGCCCCGCAGTGGGTTATCGTGCGCTGTGGTTCAGCGGGAGTAGACGGGGTGATTGACCTCGGTGTTGAACCGCTGCTTGTCGCGCTTGTCGACCTTCTCGGTGTTGTTCTGCAGCCGGGGGAATTCCTGGGGGCCGGCGCTGATCGAGATGGTGCTGTCGGAGGTGCTGCCGAGGGACGGGGTGGCGAGCGCCGGGGCGGCCAATCCGATTGTGAGAGCGGCCAGTCCGCTGGTGAGTGCTGTGCTGATCAGGATCTTCTTCATGGTGTTCTCCGCCTCTTCCTTGCGTTCCGTCGGTTGGTGACGGTGGAGTATTTTGCTTTCTGCACAATGGAACTCGGGCGGGACGGTTTTTCTTCCCGGTGATTTCAAGGTTGTCGCTGGACGGTGAAGCTTGGCGGAATGTTGTCGTCGCAGTGGCAGGATTGTGCGCCTACGGGGCCGTGGGCCTAGTTTCGCAACGCAATTGCCTGCTCCGTAGGTCGCTGTCTGATGCCCCAGAGTCAGACGCCTCCGGCTTTATTCGTCCGACGCGTCGGCGGCATCTGCCTGGAAAGTCGGGGACAACGAAATGCGGGGCGGCCGGCGGGCCGCCCCGCATTTCAGCGGTGACTGTTGAATGGTTTTGTCGTGCAGGCAGTTAGCGCCGCCCAACTATGGGCCCTAGCGGCAAAGATCCCGGTGACTGGCCCGGTGTAATGCCCGGGCTGCGAGACGGACGCGGGTTCAGCGAGTTGAGGTAGGGGTGGTTGACCTCGGTGTTGAAACGTTGCTTGTCGCGCTTGTCGACCTTCTCGGTGTTGTTCTGCAGCCGGGGGAATTCCTGGGGCCCGGCGCTGATCGAGATGGTGCTGTCGGTGGTGGCGTTGAGGGCCGGGGTCGCAACCGCGGGGGCCGCCAAACCGACTGTGAGAGCGGCCAGTCCGCTGGTGAGCACCGTGCTGAGCAGAATCTTCTTCATTGGATTTCCTGCCTCTTCTTCCGTTCCGTCTATGGCTGACGGTGGAGCATTTTTGCTTCTGCACACTGGAACTGGGAGGTGGAGGGTTTTCTTCCCGGTGATTCCAAGGTTCTCGACGGATCGCTGAAGTTGGCGGGATCTTGTCGCCACGGTGGCAGTTTTAAAGGGGCTGCGGCGGTACTCGCGATCGTGTGCCTGGCCCCAGGGACTGAGGACTCGAGGCGCTCGTGGATCTCCCCGGTTACGCCCGCTGGACAAAGTACGGGGCGCCCGTCTGGGCGCCCCGCAACGAAATGTGTTGATGCTCAGTCAAGTAGTGCCGTGGGTCACCGTCGTCCCACGATCGGACCACCCGGCACCGAGCCCGGCGTCACCCCCTGCTTGCCGATCGATTCCGGGATCAGCGAGTTGTAGTAGGGGTGGTTCACCTCGGTGTTGAAACGCTGCTTGTCGCGCTTGTCGACCTTTTCGGTGTTGTTCTGAATTCGGGGGAATTCTTGTTGCTCGGCGACCAGGAATCCGCCGCTCTCGGCGGGGCCCTCGACCAATGCTGCGGCGACGGCCGGCGCGGCCAGGCCGATGGTCAGCGCGGCTACGCCTGCGACCACGGCCGACCTGAATAATGACTTCTTCATTGTGTTCTCACCCTCTTCTTCTTTTGTGCCTCTGCTCTCCGCCCATTCAGCGGGGAGAAATATTCGTAGTCTGTTTCTTGCAACGCTTTTTCGGTGGGAATTCTTCCCGGTCTGTCGGTCTAGACGATTTCGGCGATATTTTGGTGCAAAATGGCAGCACAAAAATTCCAGAGATTCCTGGAGGATCCCGAATCCGGCCTGAACGTATTGCTATACAGTCAGTTTCATGACAGCGCTGTCAGCGCAGGCCGATAACCGGGCCAATCGAAACCCGACTGGGCAATTGGCCGGGAATTACGCTGGAATTTCCACTGGGCCGCGGGATCAGGGAATCGTTGTATGGGTGTTTGGCGATTCCGAAACTGCCGTACGGATGGCGGTCATCCTTTTCGTAATTGTGCGGGTCGGCCGGGGCCTTGGGGCCGTTGAGCATGACGCTGTCGCCGGGCTGCGGCGGTGCAGTCCAAGACGGTGCGGCGCTGGCCGGGGCGGCCATGCCGATGGTCACAGCGGCCAGTCCACCGGCGAGTGCTGAACTCAGCAGAATCTTTTTCATCGCATCTCCACCTCTTCTTCAATTCCGTCTGCGCTCCGCCGGCGGAGGACTTCGTGATCTGCACAGTGGAACCAGGTCGTGGAGGGTTTTCTTCCTGGTGATTCGAAGGTTGGCTGCATGTTGTCGGTGAGCTGGCAGAAACTTGCGGAAAACGGAGCGTTAACAGCCCGTTGTGGTACCAACAGGCATGCGGCTCCTGCCTGCCTTCGGTGTGATGGCCCTCTTGGCCGGGTGCGGCGCGCCGGTCGGACCGGACGGCGGCGCGGCGACGTCATCGACTCATGCCGCGGCGACCGACGGTGAGGCGGCCGTCGTCGACCCCGATCGCGTCAAGCGCGTTCGCAAGGATCTCCCGGCTGGGTACGAGGTCGGGGATGTCTCCGACGTCACCTCACCGGCGACGTTCTGGGGCATGCGCCCGGGTTGGGAGGCCGAGCCGGCCCGGTGTGCGGAACTGGTGAACGCCGCCGACGGCGGCATCGCTCGAGGGCTTGCAAGTTCCGGCGACGGCGGTCAACTCTATGTCGTCATCGCGGCGGCGCCGGGCGGCCGCCGGGTGGCGCCGGAGCCCGTTCTGATGGCCGGGTGCGGGGAGTGGGCAGCGTCGTTCGGGCGTTCGGTCGCCGCCGTCACGCAGGCGCCCGCCGCGCCGATCGACGGGGCCGACGGGACCGTCGCGATGGCCGTGTCGATTCGCACGCTGGTCGAGTCCGGGACCGAAACAGCCTCCGAGGCCCACACCTACATCGCATACGTGGACGCGGCCGTCATCTCGGCCACTCTCATCGTGGACCCGGGGTCGCCGCATCCTCCGTTGGCGCCGGACTACGCGGCGGATCTGTTGGCCAAAACGGTCGCCGCTGCGCGCGGTTAGCGGGCGCGGATGGGTAGATTGACGCCCGATGTCCATACATAGGGTGCAGGTTGCGGTGTTGGGTGTGGCGCTGCTGGCAGGTTGTGCCGGCGCGGAGGAGGCCGGGACTGCCGACCCGGTCGACATCGCCAAGATCGGCCAGGTCAAGTCGACCTTCGGGCCGGAGTTCGAGGTGACTGAGAAGTCCTCGGGCCTGGACCCGAAGATGCTGGAGAACCAGAAACCTCCGGAAGGGGTGAAGTTCGAGCCGGCCGCGTGCGCGGAGTTCGCGAGCATGCAGACGCTGCCGGCCGACCTCAAAGGCAATATGTCGGCGGTCATCGCCGAGGGTGCCGGCAATCGGCTGGTGGCCATCGCCTTGGAAACCTCGCAACAGGTCCCGCTGAACGACCCCACCGATGAATGTGCGAAGTTTTCCTATGCCGCGGGCGCGACGCGGGGCACCATCGAATCCGTGCCCGCGCCGCCGGTCGACGGGGTTCGGACAATGGGCGTGCACCGGGTGGTGCAGGCCGCCATCGACGGCAAGGTGCAGACCGGGGAGGTCTACAGCTACGTGGCGCAGTTCGGCGATTATCAGGTCATCGTCACTGCCAACCCGCTGGTGGTTCCGGACCAGCCTCCGGCGCCGGTGGACATCAAGCGCGCCGAGGCCCTGCTGGTCGACGCCGTCGCCGCGATTCGCGGCTAGTCCCACTGCTGACGCGCCTGCATCGAGAGATGCTGTGGCGATGTCGTTTTCGCGCTCGCCCGTCCTCTGAGCTCGTCCCTCGTCCTTTGGCCCGGCCGCCCCGCGCGGTGACTCGGCGGTGCTCGCCGCGTGCGGCCCGGCCGCCGGTTGCCTGATTGGCAAAGCTGGCCGTTCCATATTGATAATGATTGTCATTATCAATATGTTCGCTCCTCGAAGTGTGCGGAACGAGGAATAGGTGAGGTCGGCGCGGTGGGTAGAGCTTGGGGGCGGGTCGGGGTCCTTTCATCGACGGTGGTGCTCGTAGGTGCCTACGGCGCGATCGGTTCGCCACGCGATCCGGCGGTGGAGGCGCTGATTGCGGTCGCTGCCCCTCGGGAGGTCGCGGCTGCGGACACCCCTTTGGCCCTCGTTAGTCAGCACCGCCGGTTGTCGTCGGGCCCCGGGGACAGCGACGACGGCAGCAAGCGTCGCGGCGGCGACAAGGTGGACCGCCCTGCGGCTCGCGGTACGGAGCCCGCTCGGGAGGCGGCCGACCGAACTGACTCGGACGGGGAGGGCTCTGTGCGCAGGTTTGAGCGCAGCGAGCGTCGTGCCCCGGAAATTCGCGGTGGCCAGGGCCGCGACCCGCAGCGCACATTCGGCGAGCGACGAAACGTCAAGGATCGCGAGTGGTCCCGAGGTGGGGACGACCGCGGGCCGGACGCGGCCACTGGTGCTGAGGGCATCGCCGCGGTCCGCGGTCACCGGATCCGTGGGCTCGTGGGAGTTCATCGCGACGACGACGCCCACGACCACGGCCACGAGCATGACGGCGAGTTGGGGGACGACGGCGAGCTTGAACATGACGACGAACCTGGCGCCGGGGGTGGTGATGGGCACGATCACGACCACGGTGGCGACGACCGCGACCACGACGGTGACGGGCACGATCACGACGACGATGGCGACGGGCACGACCACGATCACGATCACGATCACGACGGTGATGGGCACGATCACGGCGACGGTGGTGATGGCGACGGGCACGATCATGACCACGGCGGCGGGGGCCACGACCATGACCATGGCGGCGGTGGTCACAATCATGACCACGGTGGCGGGGGCCACAATCATGACCATGGCGGCGGTGGTCACAATCATGACCACGGTGGCGGGGGCCACGACCACAGCCATGGCCACGCCGGTAAAGGGCTCGAGCACGGGCACGACCACGCGCACGGACACGGGTTTGCAGCGCTACTGGGCGGTCACGCTCATGACCACGTTCATGCGGCGGCGTTCTCCGACCATGACCACGGTGCGCCGGGGCATGACCACAGCCATGGCCACGACGACGCGGCGCACGACCACGACCATGCGGCGCACGGCCACGATGCCGACCACGACCACGACCACATGCACGGCCCCGGCGGCGCCGATGGTCACGATCACACCGCCGACCACGGCCACGACCACGACCATGACCACGCCCATGACCATGATTACGACCATGGCCACGAGCACGGCGGTGCCGAGAAGGTGGTCGACGATCCGGAGGCGCGACCCGCCGGCGCGGAGACGCCATGGGCTTCGCCGTTGTTGTGGACAGTCCTCATCGCTGCGCTCGGCGCCCTGGTCTTGGGCGGTCGCTGCCTCGTCGGCGCGCTGGCGGGCAACGCCGAGATCGCGCGGCGTTGGCAACGCCTGCGGAACAGGACGAAGTAGCCCGTCGGCGTCTAACGCACGCCCCGTGGGCGGAACTGGATGCTGATCCGCGGTCCGACAGGCCGGGCAGTTTTGGGGATGGCGTGCTCCCAGGTGCGCTGACACGAGCCGCCCATCACCAGGAGGTCGCCGTGCCCGTGCTTGATCCGCAGGGAACGCCCGCCGCCGCGCGGACGTAACGCGAAGGTGCGGGCGGCGCCGAGGCTCACGATGGCCACCATGGTGTCCTCGGAGCTGCCGCGGCCAAAGGTGTCGCCGTGCCAGGCGACGCTGTCGTTGCCGTCGCGGTATAGGCACAGGCCCGCCGTGGTGAACGGTTCACCGAGTTCACCGGCGTAGATGTCGTTGAGCCGACGGCGTAACTGGCTGAGGGCGATATGCGGCGCCGGCTTGTCGACCAGGTCGTGGTAGCTCAGCAGCCGTGGCACGTCCAAGGCGCGGTCGTACATCTGTCGGCGTTCGGCCCGCCACGGGATGGTGGACAGCAGTTCGCCGAACAACTCGTCGGGGGCGTCGAACCAACCGGCGCGAACGTCGATCCACGCCCCGTGAGCCAGCCGTCGTCGCTCGGCGTGGTCGAACAGGCCTCCCTGTACCGCCACTGTCACGCAACGCAGTCTATCGCACACACGTTCGATCAGAGGCGAACCGGGCCCGGGCCTTTTTCGGACAGCATGTCGTCGGGGTTGGACAGGGTGCAGCTCTTGAGGCTGAGGCAACCGCAGCCGATGCAATCGGCAAGGTTGTCGCGCAGGCGCTGCAGATGCAGGATGCGGTCGTCCAGGTCTTGGCGCCATCCGGCGGACAGTCGGGCCCAGTCCCGGCTGCTTGGCACGCGGTCGCTGGGCAAGGTGGACAGGGCCTGTCGGACGCGCGCCAGCGGAATGCCGAGGCGCTGGGACATCCGGATGAACGCAACCCGGCGCAGGGTGTCGCGGGTGTAGCGGCGCTGGTTGCCCGAGGTGCGCCGAGAGGCGATCAGCCCCTCGCGTTCGTAGAAATGCAGTGCCGAAATCGCCACGCCCGCGCGAGCCGCGAGTCCTCCGGGCGTCAGCTCCTGGGTGCCCATATCTCTCAACGATAGTTGAGGTTGGTTTCAGCGCCCAGGGTTCACGGCATCGGTTCGGCCGCGATGACGTAGTCGTCGCCGTGACACAGGCCATCCTCGCGCTCGCACAGCGCAAGCGCTCGCCCGCGGAGGTCGTCGATGTAGCTGTGCATCGCGGTGCCCAGTTCGTTCGACGAGAAGCGCGCCAGGCGGTTGAGGCACATGTCCAATTGGCTGTGGATGTACCGCTCGCGGTAGCGGATTGGGAAGCGCCGGCTGTCCACCATGCGAAACCCGGCCAGGCCCAACTGGCGCAGCATCCAGTCCAGCGGGTACTCCCGGTACGGTCGCTCGCCCGCGAGCAAAAGGCACGCATCACGAACGCGACCGATCTCCCAAATGATCCGGCCGCTGGGGGTTTCGGGCTCGAACTGCACGTAAGGTTCCAGGCCGATGACATAGAGCCTGCCGCGTTCGGCAACCAGGGGCCGCAGCCGCTCGAACACGCGGTCCTGCCAATACGGCGCAAATCCCTCGATGGCCCCGACCAGATAGTCGACGAGCACAGTGTCGAAGGTCTCCCCGGTCAGCAGGCTGTCGTTGATCCAGTTGCCCACCAGGAGGCGATCCTGCGGACGGATTTCGCTGTGCAGGGCGCCGCGGATGGTGTCGGACATGCCGTGGGCGGCGGTGATCGCGGTCCAGCGCTCGGTGGGCAACGTCAGAATCCACTCCAGCGATTTCACGCCGGTGCCCGCGTCCAGCAGGCTGCCCCACGGCCGATCTCCCTGAAGTTCTTCGACATAGGTGAACAGCGACGAGATCTTGGACGTGTTCGCCACCAGTGGACTCCGTTTCGTCTCGACGTCGCTGGACTTCGGCCGCCCCCGGCGACGCGCGAGGTCGATGGTAGCGACGAAAATCCATTATTGAAAATCATTGTCGGTAAGGCGACGCGGAGGGCGTGTCCGCGCCGCTGGCTCCGGATCGGGTGGCTTCGGGCGCTACGGTGCTAGATGTGGGTGCCCCGGCGCTGAGCGTCAATACCGAGGTCGGAACGCTGCGCGCGGTCATCCTGCACCGCCCGGGCGCCGAGCTTCAGCGGCTGACGCCCCGCAACAGCGACCGGCTGCTGTTCGACGGGCTTCCGTGGGTGGCCCGCGCGCAGGAGGAGCACGACGCGTTCGCCGACCTGTTGCGGTCCCGCGGGGTCGAGGTGCTGCTGCTCTCGGATCTGCTGAGCGAGGCGCTGGCCAGCGGGGCGGCCCGGATGCAGGGCATCGCGGCGGCCATCGACGCCCGGCGGCTGGGTCTGCCGTTGGCACAAGAGCTTTCGGCGTACCTGCGTACCCTCGAGCCCGAGCCCCTGGCCCACCTGCTGATGGCGGGCATGACCTTCACCGAGATCCCGCTGGTCGACAGCGAGCTCTCCCTGGTGCGGCGCATGCACCACGGCGGTGATTTCGTCATCGACCCGCTGCCCAACCTGTTGTTCACCCGGGACTCGTCGTTCTGGATCGGGCCGCGGGTGGCGATCACGTCGCTGTCGCTGCCGGCGCGGACCCGGGAAACCTCGTTGACCGACTTGATCTACGCGCACCATCCGCGGTTTCTCGGGGTGCGACGGGCCTACGAGTCGCGCTCGGCTCCGGTCGAGGGTGGCGACGTGCTGCTGCTCGCGCCCGGTGTGGTCGCCGTCGGGGTCGGCGAGCGCACCACGCCGGCGGGCGCGGAAGCCTTGGCGCGCAGCCTGTTCGATGACGATCTGGCACACACGGTGTTGGCGGTGCCGATCGCTCAGGAGCGCGCCCAGATGCATCTGGACACGGTGTGCACCATGGTCGACGTCGACGCCGTGGTGATGTATCCGAACGTGGTGGACACGCTGTCTGCGTTCACCATTCGCCGTGTCAACGGCCGAATCCAGATCGACGACGCGGAGCTCTTCGTTCGGGCCGCCGCCAAGGCGATGGGCATCGACCGACTGCGGGTGATCGACACCGGGCTGGACCCCGTCACGGCCGAGCGCGAGCAGTGGGACGACGGCAACAACACTTTGGCTCTCGCGCCGGGCGTGGTCGTGGCTTACGAGCGCAACGCGGAAACCAATGCCCGGCTGGAGGATTCGGGTATCGAGGTGCTGCGGATCGCCGCCTCGGAGCTGGGCACCGGCCGCGGCGGTCCGCGCTGCATGTCCTGTCCGGCGGCGCGTGACCCGGTCTAGCCCGTCGCAACCGGCCGGTCCGGCTCCGAACTCCATTGCGACCACGACCCCGGGAACAACGCGGCATCCACCCCGACGGCGGCCAACGCCGCAACAGTCACTGCGGCCGTCACCCCGGAGCCGCAGTACACCGCGACCTCCGAATCGGCGCGTACCCCCAACTCCTCGAACCACCGGATCAGATCCGCGTCGGGGAGCAAGGCGCCGTCCTCGCCCAGTAGCGCCGTGCTCGGTGCGTTGAGCGCCCCCGGGATGTGGCCCGCCACCGCGTCGACGGGTTCGACGTCACCTCGATAACGCTCCGGGGCCCGGGCGTCCAGCAGCACCGCCGCGGCTGCGGCCTGATCGGCGGTGACCGTGCGGCGGGCCGCGGCGTAGAGGTCGTCGTGCGCCACGGTGACATCACCCGGCTCGGGAGTTACTGCACCGGAATGCAACTCGCCCTGCCACGCGGAGAGTCCACCGTCCAGGATGTGCACGTCCGGGATGCCCGCCGCGGTCAGCACCCACCACGCGCGCGACGAACCGGCGCGGTTCCAGTCGTCGTAGACCACCACCGGAACCCCGCTGCGCATGCCCCACCGGCGGGCCGCCGCCTGCAGTGCCGGCCCGGACGGTAGCGGATGACGACCCCGTCCGGGCACGCAGTGATCGGTGAGGTCGTCGTCGAGCGACACGTACACCGCCCCGGGCAGATGCCCGCGTTCGTAGGCCGCAGTGCCGTCGGGCTGGGCCAATTCCCAGCGCACATCCAACAGCGTGGTGGGCTCACCGGCATCGAGGCGGCGCGCCAACTCGTCGGCGCTGATCAGGACATTCTCGCGATTGCTCATCACCGCTCGCCTCCCGGGCCGAAAATGCATTGAGGGCTGTGGGATTGGCCCTACAACGACCCTAGCCGCAATCTGGGCGCTACTGGCGGGGCGCCCAGCCTCGGTGCGCGAAGGCCTGCTGCACCCGATGGAGGATGAACCGCCGGCTGTGCTCGGCGAGGACGTGCAGGTGGATCCAGCCGTTGCGCGTCACGAGTTCATTGCGGCCGACGTCGTGCACGTAGCGCGAGCGGTCGCTGCGATGTTGGTCGCCGTCGTAATCGAGGCCGATCTTCGGCTCCTCCCAGCCCATGTCGAGGTAGGCGTTGTTGAACCCGTCGCTGACCCGAATCTGCGTGGTGGGCCGGGGGAAGCCCGCATCGAGCAGCAGCAAGCGCAGCCAGGTCTCCTTCGGCGACTGTCCGCCGGGGTCGAGCAGTGGGAGGACACGTCGGGCAACGGCCACATTGCGCGCGCCGGCGTAACGGTCCCCGAGGATCAACGCGTCCGCGCTCTGCATGCCGGTGGCCCGCGCCAGCGCGTCGAGGTGGCTGACTGCGTGCGGGCGGTCGAGATGGCGGGCCAGATCCAAGGCTGTGCGCGCCGGACTGGTCACCTGCATACCGCGGATCGTGGTGAGCTCGTCGGAGGCGACCCGTTCGTTGCGGGCGACGATCCCGGCGGGCGGCCGGCCGCATCGCCACAGCAGTTCGATGGGGGTGCGGGGTTTGACCCACAGGGCTCCGTGTAGTGCTGCGGCGGCGCGTCCCGCGATCACCGCGCGCCCGCCCGACCACAGCCACGCTGCCGCGATGCGCGCGTCCAGCGAAACCGCGCTGCGGGCATGGACATAGACATTGGGAAAGATCGCCCGGTAGTTCCACCGAAGTTGGGCGCGGGTCAGGGCACCGCTCGCGAGCGCTTGGCTGCCAAGGAATGGTCGGTTCATGGCGGCAGCGTCCGGGGCGGGGCCGACGGCGGGCCTCGAGATTGCGGGGAGGGCTGTCAGCGTTGTGGATGAACAGCCGTGTGTGCAATCTGGCCGAACAGCAGAGTGTGGCTCCAGGGGTTGGGCGGAGGGTGTGCCTCGAGATTGCACAGAGGGTTGTTAACGCCCACAGATCAACAGCCGTGTGTGCAATCTGGGCCGAACAGCAGTCAACGCAAGCCCGCGCAACCCAGCCCAGCCCCGAAGCTACCTCCAGCTGGGCAACCAGATCTGCATGTTCCACGTCTGCTGGGAGATGGGCATGCCGGTGAGCACCGGGAACAGCCACGCGAAGTTCGTGACGACCAGCGCCACGTAGCAGCAGACCACCACCAGGCCCAGCGTTCTTCGTTCCGGGTTTCGCGTCGGTTTGTAGAGGATGTCCCCGCAGATCAGGGCGATCGCCATCACCAGGAACGGCGCCATGGTCACCGCGTAGAAGAAGTACATCTGCCGGTCGATGTCGACGAACCAGGGCAGCCAGCCCGCGAAGTAGCCGACCAGCACCACCGCGTAGCGCCAGTCGCAGCGGACGAACGCGCGCCAGGCGGCATACCCCAGCACGGGCACCGCGATGAACCACATGGCCGGCGTCCCGACGAGCATCACGGCCTTGACGCAGGAGGCCGCTCCGCAGCCGGGCACGTTGTCCTGATCGATGGCGTACAGCACCGGCCGCAACGACATCGGCCAGGCCCACGGTTTGGATTCCCAGGGGTGCTGGTTGCCGGCGGCGTTGGTCAGCCCGGAGTGGAAATCGTAGGCCTTGGCGGTGTAGTGCCACAGCGAGCGGATGGCGTCCGGGGGCTGGAACCATTGGCGTTCGCCGATCTTGCGCCCGGCCTCGTAGCGGTTGATGGCGGTCTCGGAGGCGAACCACCGGGCGTACGAGGCCACGTACACCGCGACCGGGATCAGCCCCATCGCCCAGGCGGTGGGGCCGACATCGCGGCGGATGGTGCCCAGCCACGGCCGCGGCACCCGGTACTGCCGGCGCGCCACCACGTCGAAGGCCAGCGACATCAATCCGAAGAACACCACGAAGTACAGCCCGGACCACTTCGTCGCGCAGGCCAGCCCGAGCAGCACACCGGCGCCGAACCGCCACCACCGCACGCCCAGCCGCGGCCCCCACTGCGTCTCGTTGATCCGCCCGTCGAGCAGGGCGTTGTGCATGCGTTCGCGGACCTGGTCGCGATCGACGATCAGCGCGCCGAAGGCCGCGACCACGAACACCACCAGGAAGCCGTCCAGCAGCGCGGTCCGCGACGCGACGAACGTCACGCCGTCGGCGATCAGCAGCAGCCCCGCGATGGCCCCGACCAGGGTCGAGCGGCTGATCCGCCGGACGATCCGGGCCACCAGAACCACCAGGATGACGCCCATGACGGCCACGCTGAACCGCCAGCCCAGCCCGCTGTAGCCGAAGATCGCCTCGCCGAGGGCGATCAGCTGTTTGCCGACGGGGGGATGCACCACCAGCCCGAAGCCGGGATTGTCCTCGACGCCGCTGTTGTGCAGCATCTGCCAGGCCTGCGGCGCGTAATGCTTCTCGTCGAAGATGGGTGTGCCCGCATCGGTCGGCGACTGCAGATTCAGGAATCGGGTGATGGCCGCCAGGGCCCCGATCACCGCGGTCATCGCCCAACCCTGCGCCCGGTCCAGGGGTCCGAAGTCGGCGACGGGCACCAGCGGGCCGGGGCTGATCACCGGTACGGCGCGCTCCGGCACCACGGTCGAGGGAGCGGTCATCGACAACGATCGTAGGCTGTGAGTCATGAGTGGCGGTCGACTGTTGCTGGCTGCCACACCCTTGGGGCATCCGGGGGACGCCTCGGCGCGGCTCGTCGACGCCCTGGGATCCGCGGACATCGTCGCCGCCGAGGACACCCGCCGCGTGCGCAACCTGGCCCAGGCGCTGGGCGTCCGGGTCCGCGGCAAGGTCCTCAGCCTGTTCGAGGGCAACGAGGCGACGCGGGTTCCCGCCCTGGTCGACGACATTCGCAGCGGTGCGACGGTGCTCGCGGTCACCGATGCGGGCATGCCGTCGATCAGCGACCCGGGGTACCGGTTGGTGGCCGCCTGTGTCGCGGCGGACCTGCCGCTGACGTGTCTGCCCGGTCCCTCGGCGGTGACGACGGCGCTGACGGTCTCCGGGCTGGCGGCCGACCGGTTCTGCTTCGAAGGTTTTGCCCCGCGTAAGCAATCCGCCCGCCGCGGCTGGCTGGCGTCGCTGGCCGCCGAGCGGCGCACGGCCGTGTTCTTCGAGTCCCCGCGGCGCCTCGCCGAATGCCTGCGCGACGCCGTCGCCGAGCTCGGGGCAGACCGCCGCGCCGCGGTCTGCCGGGAGCTGACGAAGATCCACGAGGAGGTCGTTCGCGGCACCCTGGGCGAGCTGGCGGAGTGGGCCGCCGACGGTGTGCTGGGGGAGATCACGGTGGTGCTGGCCGGCGCGACGCCGGTGGCCGACCTGGGCACCCTGGTGGCCGAGGTGGCGGAGCTGACGGCCGAGGGGATGCGCGTCAAGGACGCCTGTCAGCAGGTGATCGCCGCGCACCCCGGCGCGCCGTCGCGCCGCGAACTCTACGATGCGGTGCTGCGCGCCCGCGATCAGTGAGCCGACACCGCGGCCGATCCGGTGAGCGCCAACGTCGAAGCCGCCTTGTCCAGGCATTCCTGCCACTCGGCGTCGGGGTCCGAATCCGCGGTGATGCCGCCGCCGACCCCCATCACCACCGCCCCGGCCGCATCGAACTCGACGGTGCGGATCGCGACGTTGAGTTCGGTCCCGGCGACCGGTGACGCCAGGCCGACGGTGCCGCAGTAGACCCCCCGGGCCTGCGGCTCCCACTGTGAAAGCAGCTCGAGTGCACGGACTTTCGGTGTCCCGGTGACGGAAGCGGGCGGGAACGTGGCAGCCAGCACCTCTGCCATGAGGACGGTTCCGGGGACCCGCGCCGCCACCGTCGAGACCAGGTGCCACACCCCCGGGGCGGGCCGAATGGACAGCAGTTCGGGCACGGTGACAGATCCGGTGGTGGCCACCCGGCCGAGGTCGTTGCGGACCAGGTCCACGATCATGATGTTCTCGGCGACGTCCTTGACCGAATCGCGCAGCAGGGCCGGGTCCGCGTGCAGCGGCAGCGTGCCCTTGATGGGGCTCGACGAGATGTCGTCGCCGCGACGGCGCAGGAACACCTCCGGCGACAGCGAGGCCACCGCGCCCCAGGTCCCGGCGCAGAACGCGCCGCGGGCCGGCGTCGTACGGGTCACCGCGTCGGCGAAGAACTCCAGCGGTGATCCGGTGCAGACGCCCCGGTATTGCGTGCACACGCAGGCCTGATAGACCTCGCCCGCGGTGATGGCCGCCAGGCAGGCCGACACCCCGGCGCGGTGCACGTCGCGGTCCGGGGCGGTCCAGGTGATGTGCCAGCCGCGCGGGGCCACCGGCGTACTCAGCGCCTGCTGCAGCCAGTCCGGCGCGGCATCGCCGGAAAGGCTTTCATACCACCAGATTCCGGCGGCGTCGCAGCGAAGCACGCAGTCTGTCCACCCGCCTGCGGCCGCTGGGATGCGGGTGCCGGCCCGGTCGGGGTAGGACAGGTAGCCGAACCACCCGCCGCCGACGGCCTCCGAGGCGCCGCCCGGGCCGACGGCGAACGCGTCCCCGGGCCGCACCGGCCGGACGTCCAGGCTGGGGGCGATCACCGCCCGCGCGCCGAACCACTCGCCGGTCAGGGCCGCCGGCGGCGGCAGGCCTCGGCGGGCCGCGCCGGCCGCGACCGCGCGCAGCACCTCGGCGGTGGTGCCGAGGGCGCCCAGACGGTCGATGCGCATCGCATCAGCTTCTCAGATGCCGTCCTCAGCGGCTGATCTGGCGGGGGACGTCGAAGTTGACCAGCTTGTCCGGGTTGCGCATCGCGTACAGGTGGGTGATCTTGCCGTCGGCCAGCTCCGCGGTGATCACCCCTTCGAGGTGGTCGTCGAGGTAGAGCACCAGCGCCGGGGCGCCGTTGTACATCGCGGGCTCCACCCGGGCGTCGAGGCCGCTCATCCGGCTCAGGCCGATCACCAGCTTGGCCACCTTGGTGGCGCCGACCACGGGCCGGCGGGCCGCGCTGACCTTGCCGGCGCTGTCGGCGGTCCACACCACGTCCGGCGCCAGCATCGACAGCAGTTGGTCCAGGTCGCCGGTGGCCGCCGCCAGGAAGAACCGATTGGTCAGTTCCTGCGACTGCTCGGGGTCGACACGGTCGAACCGCTTGCGGCGGGCGTGGACGTGCTCGCGGGCGCGGTGTGCGATCTGGCGCACCGCCGCCGCGGATTTGCCTACCGCGGCGGCGATTTCGTTGTGGTCGAAGCCGAATACCTCCCGCAGGACGAAGACGGCGCGCTCATCGGGGGTGAGCGTCTCGAGGACCACCAGCATGGCCATCGACACCGACTCGGCGAGCACCACGTCTGCCGCCGCATCCTTGCCGCCCAGCGAATCGGCCAGCAGCAGCGGTTCGGGCAGCCACGGCCCCACGTACTCCTCGCGGCGTCGGGCCGCGGCGCGCAGCGTGTTGAGCGACTGCCGGGTGACCAGCTGGGCCAGGTAGGCCTTGGTGTCCTGCACCTCGTCGAGGTCCACCTGAGCCCAGCGTAGATAGCTGTCCTGCAGGACGTCGTCGGATTCGGTTGCGGTGCCCAGGATTTCGTAGGCGATGGTGAACAGCAGCGGCCGCAGCGCGGTGAACCGCTCGGCATGCTCCCGGCTGCCGGGCCCGCTGCCGGTCACGGCGCCGGCACCGGCTGGGGGCTCGCGGCGAGTCGCGCCGCGCGCCAGTTGCCCTTCACCCAGAAGTACGAACCGGGCTTGCGGGCCTCGCGGCGCAACGCCCACACGGTGGCGCTGCAGATCAGCTCCTTGATCCCCGCCGCGGTCCGGCCGCCGACATAGGCCCGCCGTGGGCTGTCATCGGTGTGCAGCAGCTGCATCGTGCCGAATTTACGGCCCAGGCTGATGCATTGTCCGGCGAACGCCAGGCTGATCGGTGCGGGCTCCTCGCCGGCGACGCGGGCCAGCACGGTGTGTGCGGCTTGGGCGCCCAACGGCATCGCCGCCGCGCAGCTCATCCGCAGGGGCAGCCCGGACGGGGCCGCGGCGTCGCCGGCCGCGATGATCCGCCCGTCGTCGACGCTGGTCAGGGTCTCGTCGGTGAGCAGGCGGCCGAGCGCGTCGGTGCTCAGCCCGCTGGCCGCGGCCAGGCCGGGCACTCCGAAGCCCGCCGTCCACACCGTCACCGCCGATGCCACGGTGGTGCCGTGGCTCAACTCGACGCTGTGCGCGTCGACCCGCGCGACGGTGACCCCTTCGACGAGGTTCACGCCCAGCTTGCGCAGGGTCTTGGCCACCGACCTGCGCCCACTGTCGGCCAGCGACGGTGTCAGCCGATCGGTGACCAGGGTGACCGGCCGGCCCGTCTCGGCGAGCTCCGCAGCGGTCTCGACGCCGGTCAGGCCGCCGCCGACGACAACAACCGGGGCGATGACGGGGACCTCCTGCAGGCGGGCGGCCAGCCGCTGGGCCTGCTCGTATTCGGACAGCGGATAGCCGAACTCGGCGACGCCGGGCACCGCGGTGGGGACCGCGCCGGTGCTGCCGACGGCGTAGATCAGGTAGTCGTAGTCCAGGGTGGCCCCGGAGCCCAGCCGGACCCGGCGGGCCGCGCGGTCGATGTCGGTGGCTTCGTCGACCACCAGGCGGATGCCGTCGCCCAGCATGTCGTCGTAGGCCTGGGTGGCGTCGTCGTTGCCGACGGTCAACTGGTGCAGGCGAATTCGCTCGACGAACTGGGGCCGCGGATTCACCAGCGTGATGTCCAACTCGGGGTGCCGGCGGAGCCGATTGGCCGCGAGTACTCCGGCGTAGCCGCCGCCGAGAACCACGATCCGGGGTGTCTGTTCACTCATTGGGTGCTCCTTGGGTCAGGTCGGCTCCTCGTCGAGCCGCTCTGACCTCAAGACACCGCCGGTGCCCGCACTGTGACAGGGTGTGCGCCGGATGTGGCGCAGATCACTAAACCAGGCCGAGCGCCAGCATCGCGTCGGCCACCCGGATGAACCCGGCGATGTTTGCTCCGGCGACGTAGTTGCCGGGCTGGCCGTACTCCTCGGCGGTGGACAGCACCCGGTTGTGGATCCGGCGCATGATCTCTTCGAGTCGCTTCTCGGTGTCGACGAACGTCCAGGAATCCCGGGAGGCGTTCTGCTGCATCTCCAGCGCACTGGTGGCCACGCCACCGGCGTTGGCGGCCTTGCCCGGGGCGAAGATGACCCCGGCCTCGGCGAACTGCTTGATGGCGTTGGGGGAGCACGGCATGTTGGCGCCCTCGGCGATGAAGCGGCAGCCGTTCTTGATCAGGTAGCCGGCTTCGTCGCCGTTGACCTCGTTCTGCGTGGCGCACGGCACCGCGATGTCGCAGGGCACCTCCCACACCGAGCGGCCCTCGACGAACCGGGCCGCGCCGGCGCGCGCCTCCACGTAGTCGGCGATCCGGCCGCGCTGGACCTCTTTGATCTCCTTGAGCAGGCCGACGTCGATGCCCTTCTCGTCGACCACGTAGCCGCTGGAGTCCGAACACGCGACGACGACGCCGCCGAGTTCGTGGATCTGCTCGATGGCGTAGATCGCGACGTTGCCGGAACCGGACACCACCACCCGCTTGCCCTCGACGGTGTCGTTGGCGGCCTTGACCATCTCGTTGATGAAGAACACCGTGCCGTAGCCGGTGGCCTCGGTGCGCACCTGGGAACCGCCCCAGGTCAGGCCCTTGCCGGTGAGCACACCGGACTCGTAGCGGTTGGTGATCCGCTTGTACTGGCCGAACAGGTAGCCGATCTCACGCGAGCCGACACCGATGTCACCGGCCGGGACGTCGGTGTACTCGCCGATGTGGCGGTACAGCTCGGTCATGAACGACTGACAGAACCGCATCACCTCGTTGTCCGAGCGGCCCTTGGGGTCGAAGTCCGACCCGCCCTTGCCGCCGCCGATGGGCATGCCGGTCAGCGAGTTCTTGAAGATCTGCTCGAAGCCCAGGAACTTGACGATGCCCAGATACACCGACGGGTGGAACCGCAGCCCGCCCTTGAACGGGCCGAGCGCCGAGTTGAACTCGACGCGGAAGCCCCGGTTGATCTGGGTGGCGCCGGAGTCGTCGGCCCACGGCACCCGGAAGATGATCTGGCGCTCGGGCTCGCACAGCCGGCGGATGACCTCACTGTCGGCGTAGTCCGGGTGCTTGGCGACCACGGGGCCGAGGCTGTGCAGCACCTCGTAGACGGCTTGGTGGAATTCGGTTTCGCCCGCGTTGCGCTGTACGACGTCGTCGTACAGTCCACCAAGTTTTTCGTGCAGTCCTGCAGTCATCAATCCACCTGATATCGAGGGAATACGCCTGTGGGCGTCGGAAGCGCGGCACCCGGCTTGAGCCTGGTGCCGAGGGCGGCGAAGGTGCGCTCGTCCGCGGGCTGGCCCAGCAGGTCGAGAAGTTTACCCGCCGATGCTGGCATCACCGGCTGCGTGAGCAGCGCGGCAATCCGGACGGTCTCCATCGTGGTGTACAGCACCGTGCCGAACCGCTGCTGATCGGCGGCCTGCTCGGATTTGCGCAGCACCCATGGTTCTTGCGCCGAGAAGTAGCGGTTGGCGGCGCCCAGCATCAGCCAGATGGCTTCCAGGGCCAGATGCATGGCCTGGGCGTCGAAGTGGCCGCGCACCGTGTCGAGCAGGGCGTCGGCCTGGGCCAGTAGGGCCTCGTCCTCGGCGGTGAACTCGCCGGGGGAGGGCACCACGCCGTCGAGGTTCTTGGCCACCATCGACAGCGAGCGCTGGGCCAGGTTGCCCAGCTCGTTGGCCAGATCGGTGTTGATCCGGCTGATGATGCCTTCCTCGCTGTAAGAGCCGTCCTGCCCGAACGGCACCTCGCGCAGCAGGAAGTAGCGCAGCTGGTCGACGCCGAACGCGTCGGCCAGCGCGATGGGATCGACCACGTTGCCCACCGACTTGCTCATCTTCTCGCCGCGGTTGAACACGAAGCCGTGCGCGAACACCCGGCGGGGCAACTCCAGGCCTGCGGACATCAGGAACGCCGGCCAGTAGACGGTGTGGAAGCGGATGATGTCCTTGCCGATCATGTGCAGGTCGGCCGGCCAGTACCGCTGGAACGACGCCGACTCGGTGTCGGGGAAGCCGACTCCGGTCAGGTAGTTGGTCAGCGCGTCGACCCACACGTACATGACGTGGTCGGGGTGGCCGGGGACGGGCACGCCCCAGTCGAAGGTGGTCCGCGAGATCGACAGGTCGGTCAGCCCGCCGCTGACGAAGCTGATCACCTCGTTGCGCCGCGAGTCCGGGCCGATGAACTCCGGGTGCGCCTCATAGTGCGCCAGCAGCCGGTCGGTGTAGGCCGACAGCCGGAAGAAGTAGGTCTGTTCCTCGGTCCAGGTCACCTCGGTGCCGGTCTCGATGGCGATCCGGGTGCCGTCGGGACCCTCCTGGGTCTCGTCGGCGGCGAAGAACCGTTCGTCACGCACCGAGTACCAGCCGGCGTAGGAATCCAGGTAGATGTCGCCGGCGTCGTTCATCCGCTGCCAGATGGCCTTGGACGCCTCGAAGTGGTCAGGATCACTGGTGCGGATGAACCGATCGAAGGAAACGTCGAGCCGTTCCTGCAGCTGCTGGAAGACATCGGAGTTGCGGCGCGCCAGCTCGGCGGTCGGGATGCCCTCGGCCGCGGCGGTCTGCGCCATCTTCAGCCCGTGCACGTCGGTTCCGGTCAAAAACCGGACGTCAAAGCCGTCGAGACGCTTGAATCGAGCGATCGCGTCGGTGGCGATGTACTCGTAGGCGTGCCCGACGTGCGGTGTGCCGTTGGGGTAGGCAATCGCTGTCGTGACGTAGTAGGGCTGGCTCATCAGGAGTCACCTTATTGTCTTTCGGTGTGTCCGCGAAAAGCAGTAAGCGCCCGGCGCCCCCGCTGCCGGAGCCGCTGTCCCCGTTGATCGACGCCCACACGCACCTCGATGCGTGCGGCGCGGCCGACGCCGCCGACGTCGCGGCCATCCTGGATCGTGCCGAGTCCGTCGGGGTCGGCGCCGTCGTGACCATTGCCGATGACCTCGAGGCCGCGCGGTGGGCCGCACGCGCGGCCGACTGGGACCACCGGGTGTATGCGGCGGTCGCCCTGCACCCCACGCGCGCCAACGCGCTCGACGACGCGGCCTGCGCGACCATCTCCGAACTCGCCGAGCACCCGCGGGTGGTGGCCATCGGCGAGACCGGCATGGACATGTACTGGCCCGGCAAACTCGACGGCTGCGCCGACCCGGACCAGCAGCGCGAGGGGTTCGCCTGGCACATCGACCTGGCCAAGCGCACCGGCAAGCCGCTGATGATCCACAATCGCGACGCCGACGCCGAGGTGCTCGACGTGCTGCGCGCCGAGGGCGCCCCGGACACGGTGATCTTCCACTGCTTCTCCTCGGGGCCGGAGATGGCCCGGACCTGCGTGGATGCGGGCTGGTACCTGAGCCTGTCGGGGACGGTCAGCTTCCGCAACGCCGCCGACCTGCGGGAAGCGGCCCAGCTGATTCCCGCCGAACAGCTGCTGGTCGAGACCGATGCGCCGTACTTGACCCCGCATCCCTTCCGGGGCGCCCCCAACGAGCCGTACTGCCTGCCCTACACCGTCCGCGCGTTGGCCGAACTGCTCGGCCGGCCGGCGGCCGAGCTGGCCGCGGATTCGTCAGCAAACGCTCGCCGTGTGTACCGTCTGGACCGGTGACGTCGATCTCGCCCGGCGCGTGGCAGCGTTGGAGTTGCCCGGGTCTGTGAGGTTCGTTACCGTCTTGTGATAATTGCGGGGCCCGTCAGGGCCCTGCCGCACGTAGAGCCCGTGAAATGAGAAGTT
The DNA here is from genome assembly GCF_963378085.1 of Mycolicibacterium sp. MU0050. Classification (GTDB taxonomy): domain Bacteria; phylum Actinomycetota; class Actinomycetes; order Mycobacteriales; family Mycobacteriaceae; genus Mycobacterium; species Mycobacterium wendilense. Next base: position 986,139 of record NZ_OY726395.1, read on the forward strand.
GGACGACGCAACGGTGAATGTACTAACCAGACTTCATCAGGCCCGCTCACCGATGCTGCGAATCGTGGTCGCCGCCACGCTGGTCGCCCTCACGTTTGCCGGCGGGTTCGCCGTGGCCGCCCACAAGACCGTGACGCTGTCGGTGGACGGCACCCCGATCACGGTGACGACCATGAAGTCCCGCGTGCTCGACATCGTCGAGGAGAACGGTTTCGACGTCGGCGAGCGTGACGACCTGCTGCCCGCCGCCGACGAGAGCGTCTCCGACGCCGGGACCATCGTGCTCAAGCGCAGCCGGCCTCTGGAGGTCTCGCTCGACGGCCAGGACAGCGAGCAGCTGTGGACGACGGCGGCCACCGTCGACGAGGCCCTCGCGCAGCTCGACATGACCGACAACGCCCCGCAGGCCGCCTCGCGCGCATCGCGGGTGCCGCTCGAGGGCATGGCGCTGGCGGTGGTGAGCCCGAAGACCGTGCAGATCAACGACGGTGGCGTGATCAGCACCGTGCATCTGGCCGCACCGAACGTCAAGGGCCTGTTGGCCGAGGCCGGCGTCCCGCTCGAGCAGCGCGACAAGGTGGTGCCCGCGCCGGAGAGCCCGGTGGTCTCCGGGATGCAGATCGAGGTCACGCGCATCCGGATGGAGAAGGTCACCGAGCGGCTGCCGTTGGAGCCCAACGCCCAACGCATCGAGGACGAGACCATGAACATGAGTCGCCAGGTGGTCGAGGATCCGGGCACCCCAGGCGTCCAGGATGTGACCTTCGCCGTGGCCAAGGTCAACGGCGTGGAAACCGGCCGGCTTCCGGTCGCCAATTCCGTGGTGACCCCGGCGCGGGATTCGGTGCTGCGGGTCGGCGCCAAGCCGGGCACCGAGGTGCCGCCGGTGACCAACGGAGCCATCTGGGATGCGTTGGCGCAGTGCGAGGCGGGCGGCAACTGGAACATCAACACCGGAAACGGCTACTACGGCGGCGTGCAATTTGACCTGAATACCTGGGCGCGGCAAGGCGGTTTGCGTTATGCTCCGCGTGCAGATCTTGCAACTCGTGAAGAACAGATCGCCATAGCGGAAGTCACGCAGGCGCGCCAGGGGTGGGGGGCGTGGCCCACGTGCAGTAGTAGGGCAGGTTTACGCTGACTATTCGACTCCTCGGTCGCACCGAGATAAGAGCCCTCGCCAAAGAACTCGAGTTCCGCCCCCGAAAGGCGCTCGGGCAGAACTTCGTTCACGACGCCAACACAGTACGTCGCATCGTGTCGGCGTCGAGTGTGAACCGCAACGACAAGGTGATCGAGGTCGGTCCCGGCCTCGGGTCGCTGACGTTGGGCCTGCTGGACCGCGGCGCCACGGTCACCGCCGTCGAGATCGATCCGGTGCTCGCGCAACGCCTGCCGCAAACCATCGCGGCGCATTCGCACAGCGAGATCCATCGCCTCACGGTGCTCAACCGCGACATCCTCACGCTGCGCCGCGAAGACCTCGACCACGAGCCGACGGCGCTGGTGGCCAACCTGCCGTACAACATCGCGGTGCCGGCGCTGCTGCATCTGCTGGCCGAGTTCCCGTCCATCAAGACGGTGATGGTCATGGTGCAGTCGGAGGTCGCCGAGCGCCTGGCCGCCGAACCGGGCGGCAAGGAGTACGGCGTGCCGAGCGCCAAGGTGCGCTTCTACGGTCGCGTGCGGCGCTACGGCATGGTGTCGCCGACGGTGTTCTGGCCCATCCCGCGGGTGTACTCGGGGCTGGTCCGCATCGACCGGTACGAGACCTCGCCGTGGCCCACGGAGGAGTCCTTCCGGGACCGCGTCTTCGAACTCATCGACATCGCCTTCGCGCAGCGCCGAAAGACCTCGCGGAACGCCTTTTTGGAGTGGGCGGGTTCGGGCAACGAGTCGGCCAGCCGGCTGCTGGCCGCCAGCATCGACCCCGCCCGGCGCGGGGAGACGCTGTCGATTGCCGACTTCGTCCGGCTCTATCAGCGCTCCGGCGAACCGGACAACAAGCAGATCCCGGTCTCGTAGTCAGCGCAGCACCCGCTGCAGCAGCTCGACCAGTTCCGTGCACGAGTCGTGGCGCGCGTCGGGTTCTTTCATCAGTGCCGTCGCCACCACCGTGTCAAAGGCGTGCGGCAGGCCCGGGATTCGCGGGGCGAACCGCGGCGGCGGTTCGTGCAGATGCGCGTCGACGAGTTGGTCCGCCGTCTCGGCTGTGAACGGCGGAGTCCCCGTGAGGAGTTCGACGGCGGTGCACGCCAGCGAGTACTGATCGGTGCTGCCCGACGGCATCCGGCCCAGCAGCAGCTCCGGCGCCGCGTAGGGCAGCGACGCCAGCACCGTCGTCGGCGGCGCGGCCGCTTGCCGGGTGATCCGCCGCGCCGGGTCCAACGACAACCGGTGGCCGCCGTCGCGGGCCAGGCGTCGTGCCATGTCCTCGGCCAGCACGTGGGCGACGCCGAAATCGATCAAGACCGCCCCGCCCTTCGAAAAGTCCTGATGGACAAGAATGTTCGCGGGCTTGACGTCGCAGTGCACGATGCCCAGGCGGTGCGCATGGTCCAACGCGTCGGCAATCTGAGCCAGCGCGGCCAGCCGATCGGCCGTCTCGGTCAGCGCCGTGACGTTCCCGCCGTCGACGTACTGCATGGCGATCCAGTCCGGCCCCAGTTCGTACTCGGAGACGACGTGCGGGTGATCGATCTGACCGGTCAGGACGAAGGCGCGCTCCAGCCGGTGGCGCGCTTCGGGATTGCGCTGGTCGGGGTTGAGCACCTTCAACGCCACCGGGGCGGGGTCGCCGGGGCGGCGGGCCAGGAACACGGTGGCGCTGCCGCCACGTCCGAGCGTCCGCTCGATGACGTAGCCGCGGAGGTCCTCACCGGGCTGCGGCATCAGATCAGCGTAGTCACCGCGGTGGTGTCGTCGATTCGTTCGGCATTGCGGTCGCCGCGCGGCGTACCCTCGTGCGGTGACCGCGTCAGATGGCAGTACCGCCGCGCAATGGGTGACTCCGGGTTCGGTGACGGTTCGGGTTCCCGGCAAGGTCAATCTCTTCCTCGCCGTCGGCGACGAGCGGCCCGACGGCTACCACGAATTGACCACCGTCTTCCATGCCGTCTCCCTCTTCGACGAGGTGGTGGTCCGGACCGCCGATGTGATGTCGCTGCACATCCACGGCGAGGGCGCCGAGGCGCTGCCGACCGACGAACGCAACCTGGCCTGGCAGGCCGCCGAACTCCTGGCCGAACACGTCGGCCGCGCGCCCGACGTCGCGATCACCATCCACAAGTCCATCCCGGTCGCCGGGGGGATGGCCGGCGGCAGCGCCGATGCGGCCGGGGTGCTGGTCGCGATGAACACGCTGTGGGAGCAGGGCGTGCCGCGCCGGGATCTGCACGCCCTGGCCGCGCGACTGGGTAGCGATGTGCCGTTCGCGCTGCACGGCGGGACCGCGCTGGGCACCGGCCGCGGCGAGGAGTTGGCCACCGTGCTCGCCCGCAACACCTTCCACTGGGTGCTGGCGTTCGCCGACAGCGGGCTGTCCACGCCGAAGGTCTTCGGTGAGATCGACCGGCTGCGCGCCGCCGGCGGGCCGCCGCGCCTCGAGGATCCCGAGCCGGTGCTGGCCGCGCTGGCCGCCGGGGATGCGGCCGGGTTGGCGCCGTTGCTGGGCAACGATCTGCAGCCGGCGGCGCTGAGCCTGGATCCCGGCTTGCGCCGCACCCTGCGTGCCGGCAAGGAGGCCGGGGCTCTGGCCGGGATCGTGTCGGGGTCCGGCCCCACCTGCGCCTTCCTGTGCGCCTCGGAGGCCGCCGCCGTCGACGTCGGGACCGAGTTGGCCGGCGCGGGGGTGTGCCGCACCGTGCGGGTGGCCAGCGGTCCGGTGCCGGGCGCGCGGGTGGTGTCCAGCTGACGGCACGCCGGTGACCGAAGTGAAGTGCGTCTCACGTACCTGGAAAGTTTGTCGGTTACTTAAGAGGAGTTTAAGATGTTCGACGGTGATGGATAGCGATCAAACCGACGCTCGATTCTGGCCCACCGGAGTAGCCGGTGGGTCGTTCCGTTATCGCCGTCCGGCACCATTTCGAGACCTAACCGCAGCGCAATTGTGTGCGCGCGCCTCCGCGAAGGTGCCCACTGCCAGGCGGAATATGTGTGGCGGGATCGTGTCATCGCCGGCACCAGTGTTGCTCCGGAATCCGAGGAGGTCCTCGTGAGCAGATTCACCGACAAGATGTACTACAACGCTGCGACCAGCTCCAAGGGCATGGTCACGGGCGAACCCCACGAGCCGGTCCGGCACACCTGGGGCGAGGTACATGAGCGGGCCCGCCGGATCGCCGGCGGTCTGGCCGCGGCCGGCGTCGGCCACGGCGACGCTGTCGGTGTGCTGGCCGGGGCGCCGGTCGAGATCGCGCCGGTGGCGCAGGGCCTGTGGATGCGCGGCGCCAGCCTGACGATGCTGCACCAGCCGACCCCGCGGACCGACCTGGTGGTGTGGGCCGCCGACACCATGAACGTCGTCGACATGATCGAGGCCAAGGCCGTCATCATCTCCGATCCGTTCATGGCCGCCGCGCCGGTGCTCGAGGAGAAGGGCCTGAAGGTCCTCACCGTCGCCGAGCTGCTGGAGTCCGCGCCCATCGACCCCGTCGAGACCGCCGAGGACGACCTGGCGCTGATGCAGCTGACGAGCGGTTCGACCGGCTCGCCCAAGGCGGTGCACATCACGCACCGCAACCTGTACTCCAACGCCGAGGCCATGTTCATCGGCGCGGAGTATGAGGTCGACAAGGACGTCATGGTCAGCTGGCTGCCCTGCTTCCATGACATGGGCATGATCGGCTTCCTGACCGTGCCGATGTACTTCGGCGCGGAGCTGGTCAAGGTCACGCCGATGGACTTCCTGCGCGACACCCTGCTGTGGGCCAAGCTGATCGACAAGTACAAGGGCACCATGACCGCGGCCCCGAACTTCGCCTACGCGTTGTTCGCCAAGCGGCTGCGCCGGCAGGCCAAGCCGGGCGACTTCGACCTGTCCACGCTGCGCTTCGCGCTGTCGGGCGCCGAGCCGGTCGAACCGGCCGACGTGGAGGATCTGATCGACGCGGGCAAGCCGTTCGGGCTGAAGCCGTCGGCGATCCTGCCGGCCTACGGCATGGCCGAGGCGACGCTGGCGGTGTCGTTCTCCGAATGCAACGCGGGCCTGGTCGTCGACGAGGTCGACGCCGACCTGCTGGCCGCGCTGCGCCAGGCCGTTCCCGCCACCAAGGGCAACACCAAGCGGCTGGCGTCCCTGGGGCCGCTGCTGCAGGGGCTGGAGGCGCGCATCGTCGACGAGCACGGCAACATCAAGCCGCCCCGCGGCGTCGGCGTGATCGAACTGCGCGGCGAGGCGATGACGCCGGGGCACACCACCATGGGTGGCTTCCTGCCGGCGCAGGACGAGCACGGCTGGTACGACACCGGCGACCTGGGCTACATGATGGAGAACGGCCACGTGGTGGTGTGTGGCCGCGTCAAGGACGTCATCATCATGGCCGGCCGCAACATCTATCCGACCGACATCGAGCGGGCCGCGGGCCGCGTCGAGGGCGTGCGCCCGGGCTGCGCGGTGGCCGTGCGTCTGGACGCCGGGCATTCTCGCGAAACCTTCGCCGTGGCAGTGGAATCCAACGCCTACCAGGATCCGGCCGAGGTGCGCCGCATCGAGCATCAGGTGGCCCACGAGGTGGTGGCCGAGGTCGACGTGCGGCCGCGCAACGTGGTCGTGCTGGGGCCGGGCACCATCCCGAAGACCCCGTCGGGCAAGCTGCGTCGCGCCAACTCGGTGGAGCTCGTCACCTAGGTTGTTGCCCGCGAGCCTTCGCGGGCCAGGCCTTTATTTTTCCCGCGAGCGTGCATGTCCCCGGCCGACACGCCGCGCAATTTCCGTGGTTTGCGCACGTTCGCGCCCCAGTGGGGTTCGACTACCCTCGGCGTGATGCTGCTGTGGATCAACGGAGCGTTCGGTGTGGGGAAGACGCAGACCGCATTCGAACTCCAACGCCGGTTGCCCAATGCGCACGTGGCCGATCCTGAGTTCATCGGCTACGGCATCCACCGCATGCTGCCCGCGTCGGCCCGCGTCGATTTTCAGGACCGACCGCAGTGGCGCTCGGCCGTCGTCGCAACACTTACCGACGCAGCTGAGGCTCACGACGGGACGGTGCTCGTGCCGATGACTCTGGTCGATGCCGAATACTTCGACGAGATCATGTCCGGGCTGGAGCGCAACAGTATTGGGTTACAACACTTTTCACTGACGGCGTCGCCGGCCACGCTGCGGCGCAGGCTTCGGGCCCGTGCCGGGTACCGGCTGGGTCGCCTGGTGGGCCGCGACGAATCGTGGGCACTGGCTCAGATCGATCGCTGCGTCGCTGCGCTCGCCGCGGACCGCTTCGCCACCCATGTCGACACCGACGATCGCGGCCTGGACGACGTGGTGGAGTTCATCGCCGAGCGGGCCGGGTTGGAACTCGAGGCCCCGCGGTTGTCGACGCTGCGCTATCAGGCTCGGCGCGTCGCGGTCGCGGTACGTCACATCCACGTCTAGGTGTACTGACATCTAGGCGAACCCAGGTGGACGCTGGCCGCGGCACGGTCCGGCCTCTGGGCTCCGTGAGTGCGCGGCCGCGCCGTCCGACACGATGGTCTGCTCGCGCGAACGTGCGCAAACTACGGAAATTGCCCGGCGTGTCGGCCGGGGACATGCACGCTCGCGGGAAAGGCGCCCCCGCAAGCACGCTCGTGCTAGAGAAACCTAGCCCCAGGCGTGGACGGTGTTCTGGGCCGGCTCCAGACCCTGCTCGATGAGCAGTTCCACGGCGTCGGCGGCCTGCTCGCAGATGGTCGGGACCTCTTTACGCTCGGCGGCGTTGAACTGCTCCAGCACGAACGCCGCACCGGACTTCTGGCCCGGCGGGCGGCCGATGCCGACCCGAACCCGCTGAAAATCGTTGCTGCCCAATGCCGACGCCACGGAGCGCAGCCCGTTGTGGCCGGCGACGCCGCCACCGGCCTTGAGCCGGATGCGACCGAAGTCGATGTCCAGCTCGTCGTGAATGACGATCACGCTCGCCGGCGGTACCGAATAGAACTTGGCCAGCGGGCCGACCTGGCGCCCCGATTCGTTCATGTAGACGCGCGGCTTCGCGAGCACAATCGCCTGGCCGCCGAGGCGACCGGTGATCGCCTCGGCGCCAGACCGCTTGTGCACCTTGAACTTTTCGCGCATCCGGTCGGCGAGAATGTCGGCGACCATGAACCCGACGTTGTGCCGGGTCTTGGCGTAGTTCGGTCCGGGGTTGCCCAGGCCGACCACCAGCAGTGTGTCGGCCATCGTCGCGAGCTACTCGGACTCGGCGGCGTCGGCGGCCGGGGCGGCTTCGGCGTCGGCAGCTTCGCCCTCGTCCTCGGTCGGGCCCTCGAGCTCCTCGGCGGTCGGCGCGACGACGACGTTGACCACCAGGAACTCCGGATCGGAGATCAGCGAGACACCGTCGGGCAGCGGCACATCGCTGGCCAGGATCTGGGTCCCGGCCTCGACGCCCTCCACCGACACGACCAGCTCTTCGGGAATCGACAGCGCCTCGGCCTCGACCTCGATGGTGCTGGCGTCCTGGGTCACCAGGGTGCCCGGCGCGGCCTCGCCCTCGATCACGACGTTGACCTCGACGACGACCTTCTCGCCGCGGCGGACCACCAGCAGGTCGGCGTGCTGGATGTTGCGGCGGATCGGGTGGATTTCCAGGGCGCGGGTCAGCGCCAGCTGCTCGGTGCCGTCGATGTCGAGCGACAGCACCGCGTTGGTGCCGGAGTAGCGCAGCACCGCGGCGAGCTCCCGCGCGGGCAGCAGCAGGTGCTGGGGATCGGTGCCGTGGCCGTAGAGCACCGCGGGCACCTGGCCCTCGCGACGGGCCTGGCGCGACGCGCCCTTGCCGGTCTTGGTGCGCACGGTGGCGCTCAGGTTGTTCTTCGAGGTGGCGGCCTTGGCCATGGTGATTGCTCCTAGTTACCGTGCGGAAGATCGTGGTAGGCACGGCCAGAGCAGAAAGACCGCAGTGAATGCGGGTCCCCGTCGATAACGGTGGTCGAGCCACCCTCGCCGTGACGCCCGGCCAGATTAACGCATGGCGGGCTCAGATCGAAAATTCAGTGCCGGTGAGCTGCGCGGACAGCTCCCACAGGCCCTGCGCCTTGGCCTTGCTGCGGGCCAGCGGGCTGCGCGGCGATGGGCCGGTGGGCCCGGCCTGACCGAACCGCGGGCCGATGAAGGTGTCACCGGGGACGTCCATGGCCGCGGCGTACAGCGTCTGGCGGGCGCCGAAGTCGGCGTCGGTGGCCATGAACCGGTTGCCGAACCGCAGGATGCGGCTGCTCAGTGGGCCCTCGGAGTGGGTCTGCAGGTTGGTCGCCGAGTAGCCGGGGTGCGCGGCCACGGCCCGCACCGGGGACCCGGCCCGTTCGAGCCGGTGCTGCAGTTCGCTGGTGAACAGAAGGTTGGCCAGCTTGGACTGGCCGTAGGCGCCCCAGGCCGAGTACGGGCGCGCTTTCCAGTTCAGGTCGTTGAGGTTGACCCGGCCCATCAGGTGCATCAGCGAGGACACCGTGACCACCCGGTCGGTGATCTTGGGCAGCAGCCGGTTGGTCAGGGCGAAATGGCCCAGGTGGTTGGTGCCGATCTGGCTTTCGAAGCCGTCCTTGGTCAACGCGAAGGGCACGGCCATCACACCGGCGTTGTTGATCAGCACGTCGACCCGCTCGACGCCGTCGGCGAACTCCTGCACCGAGGCGAGGTCCTGCAGGTCTAGCCGACGCACCTCCACGTTGCCGGGCATGGCCGCCGCGGCCGCCTCACCCTTGTCGGTGTTGCGCACCGCGAGGATGACGGCGGCACCCACCCGGGCCAGTTCACGGGCGGTGATCTCGCCGAGTCCGCTGTTGGCGCCGGTGACGACGACGGTGCGGTCGGCGAAGGACGGGAGATCGGCTGCGGTCCAGTTCGTCATGATGGCCAGCCTAGATGCCGCGAGCAGACACAGAATCGCGCGGAACGCGTCCAATCTGTGCGATTCCGTGTCTGCTCGGCGAGATTGGCGAGCTGGGCGAGATGGGCGCACTCAGCGGACGGTGACCTCGAACCCGCTGATGATCTCCTCGATGTCGGCGGAATCGGCGACGGCCTGGTCGGCCAGCCCGGTGATGGTCAGCTGCACCAGGTAGCGCTGGAAATCCGGTGTCACCGGGATGACGATGCGGCTGTAGCTGTGCAACCGTGGGGGTGTGGAGCCCGGCTCGGATGGCCCGAAGTAGCTGCCCTCGATCATCGCCGACGGGAAGCCGTCGAAGTCGTCGAAGGACTCGTTGAGCTTGGTGAAGCCGGGGGACAGCAGCGCGTCGGCGTTGGCGCGCCGGATGGCCGCGGGCACGTCGAAGCCGCCGTCGAGGCGGAACACCAGCACGGTGGCCGTCGGGTAGGTGTTGTTCTTGGCGATGCCCTCGGTCTGGGGTGCCAGGTTCTCGTTGCGGTAGGCGCTCCAGCCGGCCGGGCGCACCAGCGTGACCGACAGCTCGGTCAGATCGTCGAGGGCCACCGCTTCGCCCTGGACGCCCACGCCGGCCAGGTATTGCGAGAACGGCACGGGCGGTTCCGACGACGTCGGCGTGGGATTCGGGGTGGTCGTGGTGGACCAGATCGACTGATAGTCCGGCGCCGGCGTGGCGCAGCCCGCGCACACCAGCAGGGCAGCGGCCGCGGCCGTCAGGCGCAGCCGGCGGGTCACAGAATTTCGTGCACCGCGTCGATCGGTCGGGCCAACCGGGTGCCCTTGTCGGTGACGACAAACGGCCGCTCGATCAGGATGGGGTGCTCGGCCATCGCGTCGAGCAGCGCCTCGTCGTCGGCGTCGGCCAGGTTCAGCTCCGCGTACAGCGCCTCGCGCTTGCGGACGGCCTGGCGGACCTCGATGCCCGCGTCGGCGATCATCTGCACCAACTCGGCGCGGCTGGGCGGGGTCTTCAGGTACTGCACCACCTCGGGCTCAAGGCCGTTGTCCCGCAACAGGTCCAGCGTCTTGCGCGACGTGCTGCATTTCGGGTTGTGGTAGATCGTCGCTGCCATGTCAGGCCGATCCGTTGAACAGGGCGGTGACGGAACCGTTTTCGAACACCTCGCGAATGGTGCTCGCGAGCAGCGGCGCGATGGACAGCACCGTCAGCTGCGGGAAACGCTTCTCCTCGCCGATCGGCAGCGTGTTGGTGACAATCACCTCGCGGGCTCCGCAGTTGGCCAACTTCTGGGCGGCCGGGTCGCTGAGCACGCCGTGCGTGGCGGCGATGATGACGTCCTTGGCGCCGTCCTGCTGCAGCAGCTTGACCGCGCCGGCGATGGTGCCGCCGGTGTCGATCATGTCGTCGGTGAGCACGCAGGTCTTGCCCTTGACGTCACCGACCACGCGGTTGGAGACCACCTGGTTGGGCACCAGCGGGTCGCGGGTCTTGTGGATGAAGGCCAGCGGCACACCGCCGAGCGAGTCGGCCCACTTCTCGGCGACGCGCACCCGGCCGGAGTCCGGGGACACCACCACCATGTCCTCGTTGGAGTAGTTCTGCGCGATGTAGCCGCACAGCAACGACTGTCCGCGCATGTGGTCGACGGGTCCGTCGAAGAAGCCCTGGATCTGGTCGGTGTGCAGGTCCACCGACACGATGCGGTCGGCGCCGGCGGTCTTGAGCAGGTCGGCGATCAGCCGGGCGGAGATGGGCTCGCGGCCGCGGTGCTTCTTGTCCTGCCGGGCGTACGGGTAGAACGGCAGGATCGCGGTGATGCGCTTGGCGCTGCCCCGCTTGAGCGCGTCGATCATGATCAGCTGTTCCATCAGCCACTGGTTGACCGGCGCGGGGTGGCTCTGCAGGACGAAGGCGTCGCAGCCGCGCACCGACTCGTCGAACCGGACGAAGATCTCACCGTTGGCGAAGTCGCGCGCCGTCTGCGCGGTGACATGCACGTCGAGCTCTTTGGCGACCTGGTCGGCAAGTTCAGGATGTGATCGGCCCGCGAACAACATCAGGTTTTTGCGGTTGTCGGTCCACTCGTACGTCACGTCAGCGCTGCCCTTGGCCTCGGGGTTCGGAAGCGGGCCAGCAGGCTACCGGCCGCAGGGGCAATCGTACGTAGCGTTACCCGCGCCGCGTTGCCGGGTTGCCGGATTGCGAACAACTCGGGTAGCCCCGAGCGCGTCTACTGCTCGCCCTGCGCCTTGCGGGCCGCCTCGGCGGCGGCGCTACCTGGCCGTTTCCGTTCGACCCAGCCCTCGATGTTGTGCTGGGCGTTCTCGGAGACGGCGAGCGCACCCGGCGGCACGTCGTGGCGCAGCACCGTCCCCGCGCCGGTGTAGGCGCCGTCGCCGACCCGGACCGGGGCGACGAACATGGTGTCGGACCCGGTGCGTACGTGCGAGCCGATGGTGGTCCGGCGCTTGGTTTCGCCGTCGTAGTTGACGAAGACGCTCGAGGCGCCGATGTTCGAGTGCTCGCCGATGTCGGCGTCACCCACGTAGGTCAGGTGCGGCACCTTGGTGCCGGTGCCGATCACCGAGTTCTTCACCTCGACGAACGCGCCGATCTTGCCGTCGGCGCCCAACGTGGTCCCCGGGCGCAGGTAGGCGAACGGGCCGACGACGGCACCGGAGCCGATCTGCGACTGCCCGCCGTGGGTGCGCACCACCGACGCGCCGTCGCCCACGTTGACGTCGGCCAACGTGGTGTCCGGGCCGATCACGCACTTGCTGCCGATCGTGGTGCTGCCCAGCAGCTGGGTGCCGGGCTGGATCACGGTGTCGCGGCCGACGGTGACGTCGACGTCGACCCAGGTGGTGGCGGGGTCGACGACGGTGACCCCGGAGCGTTGCAGCTTGGCCACCAGCCGCCGGTTCAACTCGGTGCCCAGGTTGGACAGCTGCACCCGGTCGTTGACGCCGGCCACCAGCGTGCTGTCGTCGATGTGCTGGGCGTGGACGATCTTGCCCTCGCCGCGGACGATCGAGATCACGTCGGTCAGGTACAGCTCCTGCTGGGCGTTGTCGGCCGAGAGTTGGTCGAGCGCGGAGCGGAGCGCGGCGATGTCGAACGCGTACACCCCGGTGTTGACCTCGCGGATGGCCCGCTGCTGCGGGGTGGCGTCGGCCTCCTCGACGATCGCGATGACCTCGGCGTCCTGGGTCCGCAGCACCCGGCCGTAGCCGGTCGCGTCCGCCAGCGTGGTGGTCAGCACGGTGACGGCGGCGGGTTCGGCGCGGTGCGCCTCGGTCAGCGCGGCCAGCGTGTCGGCGTCGAGCAGCGGGGTATCGCCCGAGGTCACCACGACGGTGCCGGCGAAGTCGGCGGGCAGCGCGGAGAGCCCGCACAGCGCGGCGTGCCCGGTGCCCAGCTGTTGGTCCTGCACCGCGATCTCGATGCGCCGGCCCAGCGTCTCGGCCAGCTCGGTCACCGTCGGGGCGATGCGCTCGCGGTCCTTGCCCAGCACCACCACCAGGTGGGTGGGGGCGGCCTTGGCCACCGCGTGCAAGGCGTGCGCCAGCATGCTGCGCCCGGCCAGTGTGTGCAGGACCTTCGGGGTGTCCGATTGCATCCGGGTGCCGGCGCCCGCCGCCAACACCACGGTCGCGGTCTCGACTGCTGCTGAGGGCGCGGATTCGCGCTGTGTCGTCATGGACTTCCTTCGGACTGCTCCGTCGCCAGGACTCGAACCTGAACTATCTGAACCAAAATCAGAGGTGCTGCCGATTACACCACGACGGACTATTGCGGTCGGCAGTCTATACGCTGGTTCCCGTGGGAGCTCCGGAGAAAGAGGTACGGGCGCCGCGAGCCCGGATGACCGGGAGTGAACGTCGACGTCAACTCATCGACATCGCCCGCTCGCTGTTCGCCGAACGCGGCTACGACGCCACCTCCATCGAGGAGATCGCGCAGCGCGCCAACGTCTCCAAACCCGTCGTCTACGAGCATTTCGGCGGCAAGGAGGGGCTCTACGCGGTGGTCGTCGACCGCGAGATGTCGGCGTTGCTGGACGGCATCACCTCGTCGTTGACCAACAACCGGTCCCGGGTCCGCATCGAGCGGGTGGCGTTGGCGTTGCTGACCTACGTCGAGGAGCGCACCGACGGGTTCCGGATCATGATCCGCGACTCGCCGGCCTCGATCAGTTCGGGCACCTACTCGTCGTTGCTCAACGACGCGGTCAACCAGGTGAGCTCGATCTTGGCGGGGGATTTCTCCCGGCGCGGCCTGGACCCCGAGTTGGCGCCGCTCTACGCACAGGCGCTGGTGGGCTCGGTGTCGATGACCGCGCAGTGGTGGCTGGACACCCGGGAGCCGAAGAAGGAAGTGGTGGCCGCGCATCTGGTGAACCTGATGTGGAACGGGCTGACCCACCTGGAAGCCGACCCGCACCTGCAGGACGAGTGACGTCACCGGGTTGATCGGCTGAGATTGCACACCGGGCTGCAATCCGGGGTAAATCCACGACCGTGACGGCAATTTCGCGGCGGAACGTGAGCGAGGTCACGAGGCGGCCCGCCCTAGAATGGAGCGCATCATGACCGCACCGGGGCACCCGTCTGTCCAAACCCCGATCGCGGGGCTCACCGACCTGGCGCTGAGCGCGCCGACGTTCGTCGACCTCATGGCCCGCGCGGCGGACCGACCCGACGAGCTGCGGATGGTCGCCCCCGCTCCCGCCCAGTTCCTGGTGGCCGCCGCGCTGGCTGCCCACGGTCCGCTGCTGGTGGTCACCGCGACCGGCCGGGAGGCCGATGACCTGACCGCCGAGCTGCGCGGCGTCTTCGGCGACGGCGCGGCGCTGTTCCCCTCGTGGGAGACGCTGCCGCATGAGCGGCTCTCGCCGGGAGTGGAGACCGTCGGCGCGCGGATGCTGCTGCTGCGCCGACTGGCGTTCCCCGACGACGCGCGGCTGGGCCCGCCACTGCAGGTGGTGGTGACCACGGCGCGGTCGCTGCTGCAGCCGATGGTCGCCGGCCTGGCGACCTCCGAACACACCGAGCCGGTGTTGTTGACCGTCGGCGAGGAGGTCGGGTTCGAGGACACCATCGCGCGGTTGTCGCGGATGGCCTACGACCGGGTCGACATGGTCGGCAAGCGCGGTGAGTTCGCGGTGCGCGGCGGCATCCTGGACATCTTCGCGCCGACGGCCGAACACCCCGTCCGGGTCGAGTTCTGGGGCGACGAGATCTCCGAGATGCGGATGTTCTCCGTCGCCGACCAGCGCTCCATTACCGAGATCCCGATCGACTTCATCATCGCCGTGCCGTGCCGGGAGCTGATGCTCACCGAGGACGTCAAGGCGCGCGCCGCCGAACTGCTGCAGAGCAGGTCCGACGCCACCGACGCGGTGGCCAGCCCGGCCACCGGAAGCGTCGGCGACATGCTCGCCAAGCTCGCCGAGGGCATCCCGGTCGACGGCATGGAGGCCCTGACCCCGGTGCTGCGGCCCGACGACCCGGCGCTGCTGACCGATCAGCTGGCGCCCGGCACGCCCGTGCTGGTGTGCGACCCGGAGAAGGTGCGCACCCGCGCCGCCGACCTGATCAAGACCGGCCAGGAGTTCCTGGAGGCGTCCTGGTCGGTGGCCGCCGTGGGCGGGGACGCCCCCATCGACATCGAGGCGCTCGGCGGGTCCGGCTTCCGTGAACTCGGCGAGGTGCGGGCGAGCGCGGCCGCCGACGGTCACCCGTGGTGGACGCTGAGCCAGCTGCCCGACGAGGACGCGATCGAACTCGACGTGCGGCCCTCGCCGTCGGCGCGCAGCCAGCAGAGCCTCGAGGAGATCTTCGCGATGCTGCGCGCGCACGTCGTCACCGGCGGGCGCGCCGCCGTCGTCACCCCCGGTACCGGGACCGCGCGCCGCACCGTCGAGCAACTGGGCGAAAACGACACGCCCGCAGCCCTGTTGGAGTCCGGCCAGCAACCCCAGCCGGGTGTGGTCGGGGTGCTCCAGGGCCCCCTGCACGACGGGTTGGTGGTGCCGGGCGCGGAGTTGGTGATCATCACCGAGACGGACCTGACCGGCAACCGGGTGACCGCCTCGGAGGGCAAACGCCTTGCCGCCAAACGCCGTAACACCGTGGACCCGTTGGCGCTGACCGCCGGCGACCTGGTGGTGCACGATCAGCACGGCATCGGCAAGTTCGTCGAGATGACCGAACGCATTGTCGGCGGGGCGCGCCGGGAGTACCTGGTGCTCGAGTACGCCTCGGCCAAACGCGGCGGCGGGTCCGACCGGCTGTATGTGCCGATGGACTCGCTGGATCAGCTGTCCCGCTACGTCGGTGGCACGGCGCCCAGCCTCAGCCGGCTCGGCGGCAGCGACTGGACCAACACAAAGACCAAGGCGCGCAAGGCTGTTCGCGAGATCGCCACCGAGCTGGTCGCGTTGTACGCCAAGCGGCAGGCCGCGCCCGGGCACGCGTTCGCGCCGGACACCCCCTGGCAGGCCGAGATGGAGGACGCGTTCGGGTTCACCGAGACCGTCGACCAGATGACCGCCATCGCCGACGTCAAGGCCGACATGGAGAAGCCGGTCCCGATGGACCGGGTCATCTGCGGCGACGTCGGCTACGGCAAGACCGAGATCGCGGTGCGGGCGGCGTTCAAGGCCATCCAGGACGGCAAGCAGGTGGCGGTGCTGGTGCCCACCACGCTGCTGGCCGACCAGCACCTGCAGACCTTCACCGCGCGGATGACCGGCTTCCCGGTGACCGTGAAGGGCCTGTCGCGGTTCACCGATCCGGGAGAATCCAAGGCCGTGATCGAGGGCATGGCCGACGGGTCGGTCGACGTGGTGATCGGCACCCACCGACTGCTGCAGACCGGGGTGCGGTGGAAGGACCTCGGGCTGGTGATCGTCGACGAGGAGCAGCGCTTCGGCGTCGAGCACAAGGAACACATCAAGAGCCTGCGCACCCACGTCGACGTGCTCACCATGAGCGCCACGCCCATTCCACGCACCCTGGAGATGAGCCTGGCCGGCATCCGGGAGATGTCGACCATCCTGACCCCGCCCGAGGAGCGCTACCCGGTGCTCACCTACGTCGGGCCGCACGACGACAAGCAGGTCGCCGCGGCGCTGCGCCGTGAGTTGCTGCGCGACGGGCAGGCGTTCTACATCCACAACCGGGTCAGCACCATCGACAAGGCCGCGGCCCGGGTGCGGGCGCTGGTGCCGGAGGCCCGGGTGGTCGTCGGGCACGGGCAGATGCCCGAGGAGCAGCTGGAGAAGACGGTCGAGGGGTTCTGGAACCGCGACTACGACATCCTGGTCTGCACGACGATCGTCGAGACCGGCCTGGACATCTCCAACGCCAACACCCTGATCGTCGAGCGCGCCGACACCTTCGGGTTGTCCCAGCTGCACCAGTTGCGCGGCCGGGTGGGACGCAGCCGGGAACGGGGCTACGCCTACTTCCTCTATTCGCCCGACGTGCCGCTGACCGAGACCGCGTACGACCGGTTGGCCACCATCGCGCAGAACAACGAGTTGGGCGCCGGGATGGCGGTGGCGATGAAGGACCTCGAGATCCGCGGCGCCGGCAACGTGCTGGGCGCCGAGCAGTCCGGTCACGTCGCCGGTGTGGGTTTCGACCTGTATGTGCGCCTGGTCGGCGAAGCGGTGGAGGCCTACCGCGCCGTCGCCGACGGTGAAACCGTCACGGGCCCAGCCGAACCCAAGGAAGTGCGGATCGACCTGCCCGTCGACGCGCATCTGCCGCCGGACTACATCGACAGCGACCGGCTGCGGCTGGAGGCCTACCGCCGGCTGGCGGCCGCCGCCGACGAGGACGCGGTGCGCGGGGTGGTCGAGGAACTCACCGACCGCTACGGACCGCCGCCGGAGCCGGTGCTGCGGTTGATCGCGGTCGCCCGGCTGCGGCTGCTGTGCCGCACCTATGGGGTCACCGAGCTGTCGGCCACCGGTTCCGCCGGGCAGGCCGCCACGCTGCGGCTCTCGCCGCTGACGCTGCCCGACTCCGCGCAGCTGCGGCTCAAGCGGGTCTACCCCGGCGCGAGCTACCGCGCCACCACCGCCACCGTGCAGGTCCCGATTCCGCGGGTCGGCGGGGTCGGCTCGGCGCGGATCCGGGACCTGGAGTTGGTGCAGATGGTCGCCGACCTGCTGCGCGCTCTGCACGGCGAGCCTGCGGTGACCGTCGCTGGGCTCTCCGGCCCCGGCCGGTAGCCGCGCCCCCTCCGCGCTCGAAAAAAAGTTTCGGGCCCCTCACCAGCGCGTATACGTCCGCGTGCCGGTTCGCCTGACGCGCCGGTGTTAACGCACCCGGGCGGCAACCCGACATACCGAGCGGGGGGTCACGGTGTTGCGTTGTCGTCCAAACCGTGGGCGTCGATCGGCTGACCTGGCCGGTCAAGCAATTCCCAAACCGAAAATCCCGCGATATGCCGCCGAGTTTTGCGGTGCGCGTCGCGGTGAAACGAGGCGAAGGAGTTACGGATGAACCTCAAGAAATTGGCAGCGACAACGACGATGACCGGTGCACTCGGTCTCGGCGCACTCGGCCTGGGTGCGGGCTTGGTCCACGCCCAGCCGGACGTGCCGAAGCCGCCGCCGGTACCGGTTCCGGGCGTGCAGGTGCCGGATGTGAATCTGCCGGCGGTGAACGTGCCGGACGTGAACGTGCCGGCGGTGAATGTGCCGGACGTCGAAGTGCCGGCGGTGAATGTGCCGGACGTCAACGTGCCGGCGGTGAACGTGCCGGACGTCAACGTGCCCCACGTGAACGTGCCGGACGTCAACGTGCCCGACGTGAACGTGCCCGACGTCAACCTGCCCGAAGTGAATTTCCCCGACGTGGACAATTACTTCAGGCTCCCGGCCGGACAGATCCCGCCGGGACAGCTGAAGAATTCCCCGGTGATCAACGGGGTGCCGAATCCGTTCTTCGGAATCCCGCCCGGGCAACTGAAGAAGTTGCCCACGGTGGACGGGATCGTCAACCCGTTCTTCGAGGAGGCGCCGGGGCACTGGGTGATCCCGGACGGTCCGTTTGAGCCGGAGTCCTGAGTCACCGACTCCGGACACGATGGCCGCCTTGCCCTTCCGGGCGGGGCGGCCATCGCCCGTCTCCAGGTGAGCGCTGTCGCCCGACCCCCGGCTGTTGCCGGATTTCATCGGCACGTGGCTGCCCGACTAAGTTGGTAGGACCGAGACCAACTGCCCATCGATACGCGTGAGGGGGCCAGTCTGATGACTGTCATCCTGGTGGACCCTCGCCGTCCCACGCTGATCCCGGTCGAGGCCGTCGAACTGCTCTCCGGTGAGGTGCAGTACACCGAGGAGATGCCGATCAAGCTGCCGTGGTCGCTGCCGAACGCGCGGCTGGTGGGTGGCACCGAGGGCGACGAACAGGCCGCGGTGCTGGTGTCCTCGGACCCCGACCACCCGGCGGTGGCCGCCCGGGTCGCGGCGGGGGAGAAGGTCATCGCCGCACCCGCTGCGGAGCCCGGCGAGCGCATCGTCGACGCCGTGGCGATGATGGACAAGCTGCGCACCGACGGCCCGTGGGAAAGCGAACAGACCCACGACTCGCTGCGGCGCTACCTGCTGGAGGAGACCTACGAACTGTTCGACGCGGTCCGCAACGGAGACGCCGAGCAGCTTCGCGAGGAACTCGGAGACGTGTTGCTGCAGGTGCTGTTTCACGCCCGCATCGCCCAGGATTCACCGGCGCACCCGTTCAGCATCGACGACGTGGCCGACGCACTGGTCCGCAAACTGGGCAACCGGGTACCGGCGGTGCTGGCCGGCGAGTCGATCTCGCTGGAGGACCAGCTGGCCCAGTGGGAGGAACGCAAGGCCGCCGAGAAGGCCGTGCAGGCCCGCACCTCGGCGATGGACGACGTGCCGACCGCCCAGCCCGCACTCGCGTTGGCGCAGAAGGTGATCAGCCGCGCCCAGCAGGCCGGGCTGCCCGCCGACCTGATCCCGGCGGCCATGCTGACGGTGACGGTGTCCCCGGATTCCGACGCTGAGAACGGGCTGCGGTCCGCGGTGCTGGCGTTCATGGACCGGGTGCGCGTCGCCGAACGCGCCATCGCCGCGGCGCGCGGCGACATCGACGCCTCCGCCCTGGGCGCCGCCACCGCCGACGAGTGGCGGGCGGCCTGGCCCGCCGACGCGGATCCCGAACCTGAACCCGGCGACGCGGCGCCCGCCGCCACCGCGGACCCCGACGGCGCCCCAGACGCCGGTCCCGCCGTCGCCTCGGATTCCGACTCCGAGCGCGACGACGGGTAGAGTCTGCCCGACGGTCTCACCGTCCCGGGGGCGCAGCGTGGCGCCCAGTCAAATTCCGCAGTTCGTCGACGTGGCTCCGTTGTGCAGGAAAGCAGTTGCGCTGCAGTGTGATTAGGAGCGATGTGTCCGCGAAACCCAGCGGCCTCACCAGTCCGGAGGCCGAAGCGCCCAGCACCTCGGTGCTGGCTGCCCTGCGCTCACCGCGGCGCCTCAAAACCGAGGTCCTCGCCGGTCTCGTCGTCGCCCTGGCGCTCATCCCGGAGGCGATCTCGTTCTCGATCATCGCGGGCGTCGACCCGCGGGTGGGGCTGTTCGCCTCGTTCACCATGGCGGTCACCATCGCGTTCACCGGCGGCCGGCCGGCGATGATCTCGGCGGCGACCGGCGCGGTGGCGCTGGTCATCGCCCCGCTGGTGCGTGAACACGGGATCGACTACCTGATCGTCACCGTCATCCTCGCCGGCATCCTGCAGATCCTGCTCAGCGTCTGCGGCGTGGCGCGGCTGATGCGGTTCATCCCACGCAGCGTCATGGTCGGCTTCGTCAACTCCCTGGCCATCCTGATCTTCCTGGCCCAGCTGCCGCATCTGCTGGGCGTGCCCGCGCTGGTGTATCCGTTCGTCGCGGCGGGCCTGCTGATCATGGTGTTCTTGCCCAAGCTCACCACCGCCGTCCCGGCGCCGCTGATCGCGATCGTGCTGCTCACCGTCGTGGTCGTGGTCTGCAAGCTGGATCTGCCCGACGTCCGCGACGAAGGCGAGTTGCCGTCGAGCCTGCCGACGCTGTTCCTGCCGCAGGTGCCGTGGACGCTGGAGACCCTGCAGATCATCGCGCCCTACGCGTTGGCGATGGCCCTGGTGGGTCTGCTGGAATCGCTGCTGACCGCCAAGCTGGTCGACGACATCACCGACACCCATTCGGACAAGACCCGGGAGGGCTGGGGTCAGGGCGTGGCCAACGTGGTCACCGGGTTCTTCGGCGGCATGGGTGGCTGCGCCATGATCGGCCAGACCATGATCAACGTGAAGGTCTCGGGGGCGCGGACCCGGATCTCGACGTTCATGGCCGGCGCCTTCCTGCTGGTGCTGGTGGTGGGCCTCGGCGACATCGTGGGCCTGATCCCGATGGCGGCGCTGGTGGCGGTGATGATCATGGTGTCGGTGGCCACGCTGGACTGGCACAGCATCGCCCCGGCGACCCTGCGCCGCATGCCGCGCAGCGAGACGCTGGTGATGCTGACCACCGTCGTCGTCACCGTCGCCACCGACAACCTGGCCTACGGCGTCATCTCCGGAACCCTGACCGCCATGGTGCTCTTCACCCGGCGCGTCGCGCATTTCATGACCGTCGAACGGGTAGAGGACGCCGACGACGAGGGCGCCCGGGTGACCTACCGGGTGTCCGGCGAGTTGTTCTTCGCCTCCAGCAACGACCTGGTGTACCAGTTCGACTACGCGGGCGACCCGGACCGGGTGCTCATCGACGTCTCGGCCTCACACATCTGGGATGCCTCCACGGTGGCCTCCCTGGACGCGATCACCACCAAGTATCAGTCCCGCGGCAAGACCGTCGAAATCGTTGGCCTGAACCGGGATTCGGCGCAGCGCCACGGCCGGCTGACGGGCCGGCTCGGCGCCGAGCCCTGAACCCGCTGCCGGTTCAGCCGAACAGGGTGGAACCCCAGTAGGCGTCGCGGTCGCCGTCGGGGATGCCGGGCGGGACCGCGAAGACCGCCGACCCGGTGTGCGTGATGTATTCGTTGAGCAGGTCCCGCCGGGCCAGTTCGGCCTGCACGGGGATGAACTGCGTCTCGGGATTGCGCACGAAGGCGATGAAGAACAACCCGGCGTCCAGGTGCCCGAACCCGTCGGTGCCGTCGGTGAAGTTGTAGCCGCGGCGCAGCATCTCCGCGCCGTGGTTGCTTTCCGGTGCGGCCAGCCGCACATGGGCGAGCGGGTCGATCAACGGCTCGCCGTCGCCGTCGATCGCGTCGAGGTTGAGTGGCTCGAACTCGTCGGCCAACCCGATCGGGGCGCCGCTGCCCTTCGTGCGGCCGATCACGCGTTCCTGTTCGAGCAGCGTGGTGCGGTCCCACTGTTCGATGCGCATCCGGATGCGCCGGGCCACCAGGTAGCTGCCGCCGGTCAGCCAGTTCGGCCCGTCGCCGTCGGCCACCCAGACCTGCTTGTCGAGGATGTCGGTGTCCTCGGCCTTGACGTTGTTGGTGCCGTCCTTGAACCCGAACAGGTTGCGCGGGGTGGTCTGGTCCCGCGTGGTGGACGAGGTGCGGCCGAATCCCAACTGTGAGTAGCGGACCGCTGCGGTGCCGAAGGCCACCCGGGACAGGTTGCGGACCGCGTGCACCGCGACCTGCGGGTCGTTGGCGCAGGCCTGGATGCAGATGTCGCCGCCGCTGCGGGCCGGGTCCATGGTCTCGTTGGGGAACCTCGGCAGGTCCTTCAGCAACGCGGGGCGTTGCCCGCGCAGTCCGAACCGGGGCCGGGCGTCGGTGCCGAAGAACGACGGGCCGAAGCCGATGGTCAGGGTCAGCTGGGAGGCCGGCAGGCCCAGCGCCTCGCCGGTATCCGTCGGCGGCGCATAGGGATTGAGCCCCACCGCACCGCCCTCGGTGGTCTCCTCGCCGCGGGTCATCCGCTCGGCCATCTGCGTCCATTCGCGCAGCATCGCCACCACCTCGTCGCGGTCCTCGGTGGTGACGTCGAAGGCGGCGAAGTGCATCCGGTCCTGCGCCGGGGTGACGATGCCGGCCTGGTGGCGACCGCGGAACGGCACCGGGGCCTGCAGTTGGGCCGCAGCGGTGTCGGCGGCCGAGGCGCGCCCGGCGAGGACGCCGGCCCCGGCCGCGCCGGCGACGGCGGCACCGACCCCCGCCGCGCCGAGCAGCGTCCGCCGCGAGAATCCGGTCCGCCCGTGCGGGTGGGCTACCGCCTGGCCGGGCTCATCGACCGGCGATGACACCTTGCACCTGGCTCACCTCTTTGCTGAGCGCGTCGATGGCGCGGGAGAGGTCTTGGCGCTGCGCATCGGTGACGGTGTCGTAGGAGACGAAGCCGTCGCCGGCGCGCAACCGCATCAGCAGCGCCTCGACCTCGGCGAAGCGCTCGTCGACGCGCTTGCCCAGCGCCGGGTCGCGCTCGTCGAGGATGGGGCGCACCGAGGACACCGCCGTCTGCGAACCCTGGACGTTGGCCAGGAAGTCCCACAGGTCGGTGTGGCTGAAGATGTTCTCCTCGCCGGTGATCTTGCTGGTGGCAACCTCGTCGAGCAAACCCTGTGCGCCGGCGGCGATGTCGACGGGCTCGATGGTCCACTCGGGGTCCTTGACCGCGGCGTCGAGTTCGCGGACGTCGGCCATCAGCTGGTCGGCGATCGCGTCGCTGTCGGGTTGCAGGCCGTTGAGCCACAGGTCCTTCTCCAGGCGGTGGAAGCCGGTCCACTTCTGGCCCTCGGACAGGTCCGCCTCCCGCAGGTCGATGCGCGGGTCGAGATCGTTGGGGAAGGCCTCCGCGACGGGCTCGATGCGCTCCCAGTGGGTCCGCGCGATGGGGTATTGCGTCTTGGCGGCCTCGATGTCGCCGGCCTTGACGGCGTCGACGAACGTCTGGGTGGCCGGAATCAGCGCCTCGGTCTGGCTGGTCACGTACTGCTTGTAGGTGGCCGTGGCCTCCTTGAACATGCTCTCGCTGTCCGTCGCGGCGGCTTCGCCGGTGGGCTGCACCTGGGTTTCGGGGGCCGCGGTGCTGTCGGCGGCCTCGTCGGAGCCGCAGCCCGCCAGCAGGGCGCCGGTCAGCAGGGCCGCGGCGGCGACACCGGCTTTGACGGACATCGGGAATCGGTTCACGTGGTCGACCTCTCGGGTTGGGGTTCAGGGTTGGCAGGGGTTTGCCGAAGCGGGCCGCGGGGCCCGCGAACGGCACCGGCAACACCGAAATGTAGGTCACCGGGAGCAGGACGGTGGGCCGGGTTCGCGGACCGTGCGGGTGGGCCGCTCACACCCGGCCCCAACACCGGCGATGGCACACTGGGAACCGCAGCCGGCAGCGCGGCCGTAATCTCGTCGTGGGAAATCATCTGGTGTCCTTGCTACGACGCCGCAGCGCGCTGGCAGTCGTTGCCAGTGTGAGGTGTGCCTCACCTTAGCAGCGTGGTTTGACGTGCGGAATATCTTGGCGCGGCGCTCCGGCAGCTGCGATGGGCGCGATCGGCATGGGACGATGGCTCGGATCGAGGAGGGTGAGGGAGTCCGGTGTCGAAGCGTTGGCTGCAGGCTGCCGGGGTGGTGGGCATGGCAGCCGTGCTGATGGCTTCGAGTTGTTCCTGGCGGCTGGGCAACCCCATCCCGGAGGGCGTCCCGCCCCCGGCGGGTGACCCGGTTCCGGCCATCGACATCGAGGCCGACGGCCGGCCCGCCGACCAGCTGCGCGAGTGGGCCGCCGAACGTGCCCCCGCCCTGAAGATGCCCGCGGCCGCGCTGGAGGCCTACGCCTATGCCGCGCGGGTGGCCGAGGTGGTCAACCCCAAGTGCAAGCTCGCCTGGACCACGCTGGCCGGCATCGGCATGGTGGAGAGCCATCACGGCACCTACCGCGGCGCCACCATCGGGCCCAACGGCGACGTCACCCCGCCCATTCGCGGCATGCAGCTCGACGGCACCAGCGGCAACATGCATATTCCCGACACCGACGGCGGCGTCTTCGACGGCGATTCCGAGCTGGACCGGGCCATGGGCCCCATGCAGTTCATCCCGGAGACCTGGAAGCTCTACGGCGTCGACGCCAACAACGACGGGGAGATCAACCCGGACAACATGGACGATGCCGCGCTGTCGTCGGCCGGGTACCTGTGCTGGCGCGGCAAGGACCTGTCCCAACCCAAGGGCTGGATGACGGCGCTGCGGGCCTACAACCATTCCGACCAGTACGCCCGGATGGTGCGCGACTGGGCCACGGCCTACGCCCACGGCTACTCGCTGTAGGGGCCGATCCCGAGCCATCGCCGCGTCCGCAACCGGCACGCTTTAGGCTTAGCGCTGGCCTTTGAGGGCCTGGCCTTCGAGCCCCAGACGCAAAGGAGACTTCAGTGCCCATCATCGAGCAGGTCGCGGCCCGGGAGATTCTCGACTCGCGCGGTAACCCGACCGTCGAGGTCGAGGTCGCGCTGACCGACGGTACGTATGCCCGCGCGGCGGTCCCCTCCGGCGCCTCCACCGGCGAGCACGAGGCCGTGGAACTGCGCGACGGCGGGGACCGGTACGGCGGCAAGGGTGTGGAGAAGGCCGTCGAGGCCGTGCTCGACGAGATCGCGCCCGCGGTCATCGGCATCGCCGCCGACGAGCAGCGCATCGTCGACCAGGCCCTGCTGGATCTCGACGGCACCCCGGACAAGTCCCGGCTGGGCGCCAACGCCATCCTCGGCGCGTCGCTGGCCATCGCCAAGGCCGCCGCCGACAGCGCCGCGCTGCCGCTGTTCCGCTACCTGGGCGGGCCCAACGCGCACATCCTGCCGGTGCCGATGATGAACATCCTCAACGGCGGCGCGCACGCCGACACCGGTGTCGACGTGCAGGAATTCATGGTCGCCCCGATCGGCGCGCCCACCTTCAAGGAGTCGCTGCGCTGGGGCACCGAGGTCTACCACTCGCTCAAGGCCGTGCTCAAGAAGCAGGGGCTGGCCACCGGCCTGGGCGACGAGGGCGGGTTCGCCCCCGACGTCGCGAGCACCCGCGCGGCGCTGGACCTGATCAGCACGGCCATCGAGGCCACCGGCTTCAAGCTGGGCACCGACGTGGCGCTGGCCCTGGACGTGGCCGCCACCGAGTTCTACACCGAGGGCACCGGCTACGCGTTCGAGAAGGAAACCCGCACCGCCGAGCAGATGTCGCAGTTCTACGCCGAACTCATCGACGCCTACCCGCTGGTGTCCATCGAGGACCCGCTGTCGGAGGACGACTGGGACGGCTGGGTGGCCCTGACCACCGCGATCGGTGACCGCGTGCAGCTGGTCGGCGACGACCTGTTCGTCACCAACCCGGAGCGCCTCGAGGAGGGCATCGAGCGCGGCGCGGCCAACGCGCTGCTGGTGAAGGTGAACCAGATCGGCACGCTCACCGAGACCCTCGACGCGGTGGCGTTGGCGCACAACAGCGGCTACCGCTCGATGATGAGCCACCGCTCCGGCGAGACCGAGGACACCACCATCGCCGACCTGGCCGTCGCGGTGGGCAGCGGTCAGATCAAGACCGGCGCCCCGGCGCGCAGCGAGCGCGTAGCCAAGTACAACCAGCTGCTGCGCATCGAGGAGACCCTCGGGGACGCCGCACGCTACGCCGGTGACCTGGCCTTCCCGAGGTACGAGGCGAAATAGCCGGTAGCCTGGCCTATTGATGTCCGACGCGAAGCGGCCCGACCCCAAGCGACGGTCTCCGACCTCACGGCCGGGGGCCGCCGGTCGCGGCGGGGCACCGGGCCGCGGTGCGCGCAAACCGGTCGCGAAGTCGCCGACGGCGGCGTCGGCGCGCAAGGAACCGCGCAAGGACACCTCCAAACCCACCGAAGAAAAGGCGAAACCTGAAGTCATCGAGCCGGTTCGGCAGTCCATCGCCGAGGCGGCCGAGCTGCAGTCCGAGCAGCGGATGGGTTTCACGGCCCGTCGCGCCGCCGTGCTGGCCGCGGTGGTGTGCGTGTTGACGCTGACCATCGCCGGTCCGGTGCGCACCTACTTCGCGCAGCGCACCGAGATGCGGCAGCTGAACGCCAGTGAGGCCGCGTTGCGCGCCGAGATCGCCGAACTCGAGGAGCAGAAGATCAAGCTCGCCGATCCGGCGTTCATCGCCGCGCAGGCCCGCGAACGCCTGGGTTTCGTGATGCCCGGTGACATTCCGTACCAGGTGCAGCTGCCGCCGGGGGCCGTCGTCACCGACGACGTGGACGACGCGCCCACCGCGCTGGTCAACAACGATCCCTGGTACACGTCGCTGTGGAAGACCATCGCCGACGAACCGCACGGCGCGCCGGCGCCGCCGCCCGCGCCCCCGGCCGAGCCGGGTCAGGTGCCGCCCCCGCCGCCGCCTCCCGAGCCCGGGCAGCCCGGTGGTTGATCCCGCGGACCTGGCGGCCGTCGAGCGCCAGCTCGGACGTGAACCCCGCGGCGTGCTCGAGATCGCCTACCGGTGCCCCAACGGCGAGCCGGCGGTGGTCAAGACGGCGCCGAAACTGCCTGACGGAACACCGTTTCCGACGTTGTACTACCTGACGCACCCCGCGCTGACGGCCGCGGCGAGCCGGCTGGAATCCTCCGGGTTGATGCGGGAGATGACCGAGCGGCTGGCCACCGATCCGGAGTTGGCGGCGGCCTACCGGCGGGCGCACGAAAGCTATCTGGCCGAGCGTGACGCCATCGAGTCGTTGGGCACCACGTTCACCGGCGGCGGCATGCCGGACCGGGTGAAGTGCCTGCACGTGGTGATGGCGCACTCGTTGGCCAAGGGCCCGGGGGTCAACCCGTTCGGTGACGAGGCGTTGGCGATCTTGGCCCGCGAGCCCGCGATGGCGGGAATCCTGGTGAAAGCACAGTGGATTGGCGACGACGATGCATCGCGCGGCGATGCCGAGGAGCAGTGAAGTGGACAGTAGCCCGCGCCTGGCGGCGGTCGACTGCGGTACCAACTCCATCCGATTGCTGATCTCCGAGGTGCGCGACGGTGCGGTGGTCGACGTGCACCGGGAGATGCGGATCGTGCGGTTGGGGCAGGGGGTCGACGCGACGGGGCAGTTCGACCCGGAGGCGATCGCCCGGACCCGTGCCGCGCTGGAGGACTACGCCGCGCTGATGCGCCAGCACGACGTGACGCGGGTGCGGATGGTCGCGACCTCGGCGACCCGGGATGCGGCCAACCGCGAGGAGTTCTTCGCGATGACCGCCGAGGTGTTGGGCGCGGTGGTGGCCGGGACGGTGGCCGAGGTGGTCTCCGGGACCGAGGAGGCCGAGCTGTCCTTCCTGGGTGCGGTCGACGAATTGGATTCCGCGGCAGCACCTTTCGTGGTGGTTGACCTGGGCGGCGGGTCGACCGAGGTGGTGTTCGGCCAACGCAACGTCGAGTCGGCGTTCTCGGCGGACATCGGCTGTGTGCGGATCACCGAGCGGTGCCTGCATTCCGACCCACCGACTGCCGACGAGGTGGCCGAGGCCCGCGCGGTGATCCGCGAGCGGCTGTCCGAGGCGCTGGCGGCGGTACCCGTCGACAAGGCCCGCACCTGGGTGGGGGTGGCGGGCACCTTCACCACCATTGCCGCGCTGGCGCGCCGGCTGACGACCTACGACCCGGAGGCGATTCACCTGTCGCAGGTCAGTTTCGGTGACCTGCTGCCGGTGTGCGACGAGCTGATCGGGATGACCCGCAAGCAGCGCGCGGCGCTGGGGCCCATGCACGAGGGCCGGGTCGACGTGATCGGCGGCGGCGCGATCGTGGTGCAGGAGTTGGCCCGCGAGCTGGGTGAGCGCGCCGACATCACCAGCCTGACGGTCAGTGAGCACGACATCCTCGACGGGATCATCGGGTCGATCGTGTGATGCGGCGCGCGGCGGTGACGCTGCTGGCGGTGCTGCTGCTGGCGGTGGTCGTGGTGGTCGGGGGATACCCGGTGTTCGTCGACCCGCGGGCGGACACCCCGCGGCCGGCCGATGCGATCTTCGTGGTCGGCGGCGACGCCCCCGAGGGGCGGTATCTGCACGGTCTGGAGCTGGCGCACCGCGGCTATGCGCCTACGTTGGTGCTGTCGAACCCGGCCGGTCAGGTCGACGAGTTCTGCGACGAGCAGGGCCGCGACTTCACGGTCGAATGCTTCACGCCGGACCCGCCGAGCACGCAGGGCGAGGCTCGCGAGCTGGGCCGGCTGGCGGCCGAAAGAGGCTGGCAGGCAGTCATTGTCGTGACCTACACCCCGCACGTGTCGCGGGCGCGGTACCTGATGGAACGCTGCTTTGCCGGCGATCTGCTGATGGCGGAGGTCCCGGTGCAGCTGTCGGTCCCCTACTGGGGGTGGATGTACATCTACCAGGGGGCCGGGTTTGCGAAGGCGTTGGTGCAGCGGGGCTGCTAGGTCGCCGTGTGGGCGGCGGTGTCCCCGGCCCCTCTCGATTGCGCGGCGTCACAAATCGTGACACCGGGGCTTTAAATTACGAAACGGGGCCGTTACGGTAGTGGGATGACTGGTGCCGAGATGGACACGGACGTCATCGTGGTGGGGGCCGGGCCGACCGGCCTGACATTGGCCTGCAGTCTGCGCTTGCACGGGCTGTCGGTGCGGGTGATCGACCGCGCTGCGGCGCCGGCGACCACGTCGCGGGCGAACTTCATGCATGCCCGGGGCTCGGAGGTGCTGGCGCGGCTCGGGGCGCTGGGCAGCCTGCCGGCCGAATCGCTGCGCGCCATGAGCGTCACCACCTACGCGGGCGATCGGCCGATGATGAAGCTGATGTTCGGTGATCCGGGGATGGGGACCGCCGCGCCGCCGATGGTGGTGTCCCAGGCCAAGGTGGAGGCGGCACTGCGGGACCGACTCGCGGATCTCGGTGTTATCCCGCAGTGGGGCAACGGATTGACCTGCCTACGGCAGGACGCTGAATCGGTGGAGGCGACGCTGGCGGACGGGCATCGGGTCCGGTCCCGATGGCTGGTCGGCTGCGACGGCACCTCCAGCACCACTCGCAAGCTGGTGGGCATCGACTTTCCCGGGGTCAAGCTCTCCGAGCGCTTCCTGTTGGCCGATGTGCACCTGGACTGGGACCTGAGTCGGGACGGCACCAGCGGCTGGGTCCACCCCGACGGGCTGGTCGGGGTGATGCCGATGCCGGACGAGTCCGGCCGCGACGACCTGTGGCGGGTGTTCGCCTACGACCCGCGCGGCGGTGAAAAGCCCAGTGATGAAGAGATTCTCGACCGGGTGACGACGATCATTCCGGAGCGGACCGGCCGCACGGTGCGGGTGGGGGAACCCGAGTGGCTGTCGGTGTTCACGGTGCACCGACGCCTGGCGTCGTCGTACCGCCGCGGGCGCGTGTTCATCGCCGGCGATGCGGCGCACGCGCACGCGCCGTTCGGCGGGCAGGGCATGCTCACCGGGGTGGGCGACGCCGAGAACCTGGCCTTCAAGCTGGCATTGGCGGTGCGGGGTTCGGCGGGAGAGGCGTTGCTCGACACCTACGAGGCCGAACGCCGGCCGCTGGCCACCGATGTGCTGCGCGGGACCAGTGCGATGACCCGAATGAATGTGGCCAGCAGCCGGTTCGGTCGGTTCCTGCGGGATCAGGTGGCGATCCGCATCGCCGGGTTGCCGGTGGTGCAGCGGTGGGCGACGTATTCGGCCTCGCAGCTGTGGGTGAGTTACCGCAAGGGCCCGTTGGGCGGGCGCGGCCGAAAGCCCCGGCCGGGGGACCGAATTGCCGACCTGGCGTGCACGCGGGATGACGGCACCCCGACCCGGCTGCACGGTGAACTCGGCGGTCGGTGGGCGCTGCTTGAGCCATCGTCGGCCGGCGGGGCGGGACTCGAGGCGGCGCGGCGCCGGCTCGGCGAGTTCGTGGTGGGCTTGCGCTACGACGGTGACGAGGCGATGCTGGTGCGCCCGGATGCGCACCTGGGCTGGCGGGGCGGTGACGCCGCGGGGCTGGACCGGTGGCTGCGGGATGCGCTGTCCGCTGGGAGGACGCGTTGACCGAGGTGGGCGGGCGGGGACGTCCCCGCGACCGCGGCACCGACCTGGCGATCCTGCGGGCGGGCCTGGAGCTGTTCATCGAGCGCGGGGTCGAGGGCACCAGCATGGAGCAGATCGCCAAGCTGGCCGGCGTCGGCAAGCCGAGTATCTATCGGCGGTGGTCGAACAAGGAGGAACTGATCGCCGCGGCCATCGAGACGCTGGTGGTCGACGAGGTGCAGTTCGCCTCGGCGCAGGAGGTCGAGGCGCAGTCGCCTGCTGCGCTGGTGGAGGCGGCCATCGACAGCGCGGCCGCCGCGGCGACCACGCCGCAGTACCGCGCGTTGGTCGCCCGGGTCTACGGCTCGGCGGTCAGCCACCCCGCGTTGATGGCCGCCTACTGGGAGCGCTACATCCTGCCGCGCCGGCAGATCGCGGCCCGGCTGCTGGAGCGGGCGCGGGAGGAGGGGACCGTCGCCGCCGACCTGGACGTGGACGTGGCCATCGACATGATGGCCGGCGCGGTGACTTACCGTGTGTTGCAACCAGACCCGCCCGATCTCGACGAGATGCGGCGGTATCTGCGGGCGGTGTACCGGCAGATCGGGTTGCTGCCACCGGGTGGAGCCGATGGGGACGGTGGGGCCGGTCTGAAATAGCATCTCCTGTGCACAGCCCCCATAGCCCAATTGGCAGAGGCAGCGGACTTAAAATCCGCACAGTGTGGGTTCGAGTCCCACTGGGGGCACCCAGGTCTTGCAGGTCAGGACGTTTCTCACATCGAACGCGTGAGGTGGAGGAGCCATTGGAGGGCACCGGACAGCGGCCTGACAGCAGCGCGGCACTTACACGGCATGCCGTCAGTTGTAGGGCTCGCAGGCGACGCCGTCGCCTTCGCGGTCAAGCTCGTAGATGTCGTCTCCAACGACGTATACCGGGCCGGTTACATACTCCGGACCGTTGCCGCTGCCGCCAGCGCAGTCCACGTCGGTGGCAATCGGAACACAGGCACCGGAATAGTTGGGGTCGCAGTCCGGGCTTTCATGAGGTGCGGCATGGGCTGCCGGAGCAATAACGATCCCCACCGCGAAAGCAATTGTCAGTGCTGCTAATTTCCCCACGGAGGCAAATGTAGCTCACCTTCTACTGTCTTCGACCTTCTTCTCGCAGGACTGCTCAACGTAGTCGGGCCCCCACCCAACCAACCCCACAACCTCACCGTCGGGAATCTTGTGTCCGACTGGGGGCACCGTGACGCAGCTCGGGCGCCCATTCAGGTCCAAGAACGCTTGGAGCCGGCTATGTCACGACACCGCCGCCCACCGTCTGCGTATAGCGTTGCCGCAATGCCGAAGGCTGAGATTGGAGGACAGTCGTGAAACCTGAGGACGCCCTACAGATCCAGATGCTGCTCGCCGACTATGGCCATGTCGTCGACGATCACGACTGGGACCGGGCCCACGAAGTGTTCGCCGAGGACTTCGTCTTCGAGATGGGTGCTGTCGGCCGCCCAGACTTGCACGGCATCGCCGATATCGTCGCGAACTTCAAGGGCCGCAACATGTACGCGCATGTCACCACGAACACCACCATGCGCCAGCGGGACGACGGCACGGTCATTGCGCACTCCAAGTTCATCGGGTTCCCGAACGGGGGCCCACCGGTCACCGGCGACTACCACGACCTGATCGTGCGCACGCCGGCCGGCTGGCGGCTGCAGCGCCGCCGTGCCGAGCTGCGGCAGCGCAAGTTCTTCGACTGACGTGGACCGAGGGGCGGGACCCGCACCCGCCGCATCGGAGTCCATCTCCGCCGATTTTCGCCCGTAGTCCCGGCCGGCACGTTAGCGTTCTCAACGGTCGAAGGCGACGTATCAGAGGGCGGGGTATGACGCGGATAGCAGCGTGGGTCGGGGCCGGAGTTTTCAGCGCGGGGGTGTCAGCGGCAGTACTTGCCGGGGCGGGGGCCGCACACGCCGATGACGACGGCGCCACCAAACGGGACACCAAGCCGGCGGCGACGCAGGATCGGTCGGACGCCAAGGCGGAGCGCAATTCACTGAAACGGGCTGCGAAGTCCAAGGATTCGGACACCGCCACGCGGTCCGCCGACGCCGAAAGCCAATCCGAATCCCGAGAGGTGCGCGTCAAGCGCACCGACAAGCCGCTGCGCGAGCTCGCAGACTCGGTGCGGTCCCGGGTGCGCGGTGCGCTGAAGGACTCAACGCGCGAGATCCGGGAGAGCGCACGTGAGCTGCGCGACGAAGCGCGCGAGCTGCGCGAAGAAGAACCCGAGCTCACAGAATCGGTCGCGGCCGAATCCTCGTCGGGCCCGGCGACCGAGGACGCCGACGCTGCCCAGGTGCGGGTCCGGCCGCCCAGCAGCATCCGGTCGGCCCTGGCGGAGCGCCACTCCCGGCTGGAATCGCCGGGAGACCAGTCGGAACAGATCGCCGCGCCGCAGGGCGCCGAGGACGCGGCCGCAAAATCCCAAGCCCTGGAATCGGCACGCCCGCAGGCGGACTCGACCACCACCGTCGAAAAGCTCGCCGCGGTAACTCCGGCCCGCCAGGACCCGGTCGAGGCCGTCCACGACCTGCTGCGGGGTCTGGGGGCACTCGCGCTCAACCCCGAGCCGCAGAACTACCCCAAACCGCTGTCGGTGCTCGGTGACGTCGTCTTCGACACCGTCGCCGCGCTCGAACGCCTGGTGGGTGGGGACCCGGTGGTGCCACCGCAACTTCGCGACTCCGTCGAGGTCAGCACCTCCACCCTGGTGGTCTCGCCCGGCCATGAAGTCGAATCCAACTGGTATCTGCCCAAAACCGCTGCGGGGGAGCCCGCGCCGAGCAGGCTGATCTATCTGCAGCATGGGTTCCTGGCCAACGGGCCGCTCTACAGTTACACCGCCTCCTATCTGGCGACCCAGACCAACAGCATCGTCGTCACCACCACCTACACCTCCAACCCGTTCGAGGCCGACGGGATGTGGCTCGGCGGCGACAACCTGCACGAGGCTGTCGCGCAGCTGTTCCTCGATCCGGAGCGCACCGCGTTGAACGCCAGCCTGGACAACGCTGAACTGCAAGCCGGCCGCCCCGGCGACATCGACGTGCCGTTGCAGTTCGTCCTGGTTGGGCACTCACTCGGCGGCGGGTTCGGTCCCGGTGTCGCCGGCTATTACGCGGAGGGTCTGCTGCGCCGCCGCGACGACGATCCGGACGCACCCAACCACCTGGCCGGCGTCGTCATCTACGACGCGGTGCCCATGGGGTCGATCATCCCCGACGCCATGGAACGCCTGGATGCGTTGGAGGCCAACGGAACCGCCGACCCGGACGACGACGACCCCAACGACTACATCCCGATCTACGAGATCGGCGCCCCGCTGAACTACCTGAACGTGTTCTCCGACGTCAACGACCAGCTGACCCAGGCCCGGCCCGGCCAGTTCACCGGCGTCGTGCTCGAGGACGGCGTCCACATGGACCCGATGCAGGGCGGCAACCCGTTCATCCAGGCGGCCGCCTACCTGATCGCCGGATTCCCCCAGCCGCAGAACCCCCTGGCCGTACGCGCGCTGTCGGCGGGATGGATCAACGACATGTTCGACGAGAACATCGACCCCACCACCGGGGCGTGCCTGCAGGGCGTCGTCTGCTCCGGCCAGTACGGCGACGGCGGAACGTCGTTCCTGGTCAGTACCGAGGAAGGAGACGCCGTCGCGGTGCTGATCGGTACGCGACGAGCCGCCGACCTCACCTCGCTGCGGGCCATCAGCGTCACCGACTTCATCTCCGCCATCCCGGCCGGTGTCCTCAACGGTCTCGAAACCACCTGCGACCTGTTCGCCGGGGGCCAGTGTCCGCTGTGAGCCCGTGGTGGCCGCGCGGCCTCCGGCGGTAACCACCACCGCCCTGGTCAGACACCTCGACCGCCACCGTGCGATACCGTGGCCCCACCATGCCGAAGCCGCTTCCGACGCGTTCGCGATATACCGGTGGGCCATCGCGGGGTGAGGTTCGACGCGAACTTCTCCTGCAGACGCTGGAGGATCTCCTCCGCACGCAAGCGTTCGCGACCATCGAGATCGCCGACATCACCCGCACTGCCGGCGTCTCGCGCTCGACCTTCTACTTCTACTTCCCGTCGAAAGCCGCGGCGGTCGGCGCCATGCTGGGCGACGTTTTCAGCGAAGTCAGCGCCGTCATCGACACCTGGACCGGGCTGGGCGAAACCCTCGCCGAGCGCCGAGACCAGCTGTTCGAAAGCTTCGAGCAGATCGTGTCGATCTGGCGGGAGCACGCCCACCTGATGGCGGCCATGTTCGACGCGGCCTCCACCGACGACGAGGTCCGCGGCATGTTCGACGACCACATGGAACGTTTCGCCACTGACTCCGCCGTCCGGATCCAGCAGGAATGGGAGGCGCGCGAAGTCGCGTCGGGACCCGACCCCGAAGCGCTGGCCCGGGTGCTGGTCGGAATGAACGTCAGGGCACTCGAGCGGGATATGCGCTCAATCGCGAGCGGGGAGTCCGCCGGCGACGACGGCCTGGCCCACGTTCTCGCCTATGTCTGGGATCAAATCCTCTTCGGCACCAACTGATTGCCCAACCCTCTTGCCGCCGGACGCCGGCGCCCGACGGCTGGAATCAACGCGCGTCAAGTAGAGCCAACGTGCGTCGAATACGATTGACGCGCGTCGATAAGCGGCCTACGGTGTGACCCATCGCACCCGAGATAGGAACGCCATGACCCGGACCGAACCCGCACCGGCTGAACAACGCCACTTCGACGTCCTTGTCATCGGGGCCGGCTTCGCCGGGTTGCGGATGCTCATCGAGATGCGCGGCAGGGGGCTGAGCGCTCATCTGCTCGAGGCGGGCTCCGACGTCGGCGGGACGTGGTACTGGAACCGCTACCCGGGGGCCCGCACCGACACCGAGAGCTGGGCGTACTGCTACAGCTTCGATCCGCAGCTCCTCCAAGAGTGGGACTGGCGCGACCGCTATCCCTCGCAACGGGACGTTCACGCGTACCTCTCCCACGTGGCCGACCGGTACGACCTGCGCGGAAGCATCGAACTCAACTCCAAAGTCGCGGCCATCGTGCGTGATTCGACCGCGAACCGGTGGGACGTCACCACCGACGACGGCCGCGCTTACCGCGCCAAATTCGTCATCGCCGCCACCGGTGGTATCGCCGCCGGCTACCGGCCGGACTTCCCGGGGTTCGAGGACTTCCAGGGCCAGTGGTTCATGTCGTCGGCCTGGCCCAAGGAGCCGGTCGACTTCACCGGCAAGCGGGTGGGCATCTTCGGCACCGGATCCACCGGCGTGCAACTGATCCCGCAGATCGCGCAGACCGCCGAGCACCTCACCGTGTTCCAGCGCACGCCGAACTTCGTGATCCCGGGACGGAACCTGCCCCTCGAAGCCGAGCAGCAGAAGGCCATCAAGCGCAACTACGACAGCGTGTGGGAGCTCGCCCACAACCAGGTGTTCGGGTTCCCGATGCGCCAGGCCGGGCGCAACGCCAACGACGTCACGGCCGAGGAACGCGAGCGCATCTTCGAACAGGGCTGGGAAAAGGGCGGATTCAGATTCATCTTCGAGACCTTCGACGACCTCTTCGTCGACGAGCAGGCCAACGAGTACGCCGCGGAGTTCGTCCGGAACAAGATCCGGGCAATCGTCTGCGACCCTGACGTCGCTGAAATGCTCTGTCCGACCAACCATCCCATCGGCACCAAACGCCCGCCGATCGGCACCCAGTACTACGAAACCTACAACCGCGACAACGTCACGCTCGTGGACATCAGTGCCGACCCCGTCGACCGCATCACCGAGTCCGGCGTCGCCACCACCAACGGCGTCTTCGACCTCGACATCCTGGTCTTCGCCACCGGCTTCAAGGTCGGAACCGGCTCGCTGGAGCGCATCGACGTCCGCGGCGAAGGCGGCCTGCCCCTCAGCGAGGTGTGGGCGGACGGTCCGCAAACCCTCATGGGCGTCGGCGTCACCGGGTTCCCGAACTTTTTCCTGGTGGGCGGCCCGCATTCGACGATCGGCAACGCGCCGCCGGTCGCCGAGCGTGTCACCACCTGGGTGGGGGAGGTCATCGACCACATGGCCCAGACCGGCGCCGACACCATCGAACCGACCCAGGAGGCCATGGACCAGTGGGGACACCTGCTGCAAGCCATCGTCGACACCACGCTGCTGGAGAAGGGCAAGGCCGCCGGGTCGTGGTTCTTCGGCGCCAACACCCCCGGCGGGCCCAACCGCATCGTCCTGTACGCCGCCGGCGTGCCGGGCTACTTCGGCGAACTCGAGCAGTCCGCCAAGACCGGCTATCCCGGCTTCAAATTCCAATAGAACCCAACGACTTTCGACAAGGGAGCACGCCATGACCGACTTCGTGAAGATCGCGGACGAGTTCTTCGCCGCCTACAACAGCGGCGACATCGACGCGGTGGAGCGCGCCCTGTCGCCCACGCTGGACTTCGCCCACAACAACCGGGGATTCGCGACGCAGAACCGCGCCGAATTGATCGCCGTGCTAAGTCAATTCGTCGAATCGATCATGCCGGACCGCAAGTTCGGCACTCCGTCGCGCGTGACCGCCCACGGCAACGTCGTGATCAGGGAAGCCCGATGGACCGGTACCCCCACACAGGACATTCCGGGCTTCGGCCCCGCCGGCGAACTCCTCGATCTCCAGCTGTGCAGCGTCCTGCGGTTCGACGACGACGGGATCATCGTGGAGTGGAAAGACTACGGCTGATCCCGAGCCCGTGCACTCTAAGGGGCGACCATGCCCGCCCCGGGTCGCAGAATCTGACTGCACCAGGTGACGGCCTGAGCGGCAAAGTCGTGCGCGGAGACGGCTTCCGAGGTGTCCATCAACCGTTCGTTGAGCAGGGTCGTCACGCCGCCGACGCAGAACAAGGCCGCGTCGAAGTCCTCCGGGCCGGCGTCGCGGTCGGGGTGTAGCACGGACAGTATCGCCGCGGCCACGCGATGCTGGGCGACCCGAATGTGCTCGGCTGCCGCCGCGATGTGCCGGGCGTCGGTGAGGTAGATGCGGACCGCCAGCGGATCGGATTCAGCGTGCGCGACGAATGCGGCCAGCCCCAGGGTCAGGCGGGTCTCCACGGTGGCCTCCTCGGGCGCGCTGCTGGCTTGCATCATGGCGGCGAAGGGCTCCTCGAGGACGTCCTCGATCACCGCCTCGACCAGCGCCCCGACGCTGGCGAACTGCTCGTAGAAGTAGCGGTCGGTCAGCTTCGCCCGGGCCGAGACGGCGCGGACACTGATCGCCGACACTCCGCCGTCGCGCCACAAGTCCTTGGCGGCTTCCAGCAGCGCCTTGCGCCTCAGCTGCCGGCGTTGCTCGGCCGGAACCCCGGCGTATCGACGGTCCCTGGCGCCCGTGCCGGCTGGTGGGGCGTCTGTCATGTCATGCGCTCCGCTCTTGACAACTGAGGTTGTCGTGCCGAAAACTGACGACGGCTGTCCTCAGACTGAAGAATTATGACTGCCATTGTGCCCGACCAGCCGTCGCTGCATGAACTGCACAGCCGTCCGTTCGCTTCCCTGCGCGAGGAATACGACTACCGGGTCGAGGACATCGAAGGCGCGCTGCCCGCCGCCCTCACCGGAACGCTGTTCCGGATCGGCCCGGGCAAGTTCGAGGTCGGCGACACCGTGCTCAAGACCATGTTCGACGCCGACGGGATGGTGTCGCGTTTCATCCTCGACGGGAAGTCGGTGCACTTCACCAACCGTTATGTGCGCACCGAGCAGTACCTTGGCGGAGACACCATGAGTCGGCGCGGAATCACCACCAACGCGCCGTCGCTGCGCGGGAACCTGCGCTGGCCGGCCAACACGGCCAACACCAACATCGTCTCGATGTGTGGTGAGCTGCTGGCGCTGTGGGAAGGGGGCCGCCCGCACCGGATCGACCCCGAATCCCTGGACACGTTGGGTACCAAGCACTTCGACGGCGACCGGCTGGGATACCTGGGCGCGTTCTCGGCGCATCCGAAGTGGGACCCCCGCACCGGTGAGGTGTACAACTTCGGGCTCGACCTGTTCCCGACGCCCCGACTGCGTTGCTACCGCATCGACCCCAGCGGCCGCTGCACGCAGATCAACAGCCTGGGTCTCTGGGACATGGTGTGGAACCACGACTTCGCGCTGACCGAACGTCACATGGTGTTCGTCCTGGACCCGCTGCGGCCCAACATCCGCACGCTGTTGCGCACCCGTTCCCTCGAGCGGGCGCTGGAGTATCAGGTCCGCAACGGGTCGACGCGGTTCGCCCTGGTTCCTCGCGACGGGTCGGCGCCCCGGGTCATCGAACACGACCCGATCTTTCACATCCACGTCACCAACGCCTACGAGGACGGCACCGACACGGTGGTCGAGTTCATCCGGTTCGAGGATCCGCAGGTCTTCATCCAACTCGGGGAACGCATCGAAGCGCCCGGCGACAGCGCCGATCCGCGGGCACACCTGACCATCGATGAGTGGCCCCGCGGTCATCTGGTCCGGTACCGAATCACCAAGTCCGGCCGGATTACCGAGACCGTGCTCTCCGACGGTGCACCGATGGAGTTCCCGCAGTACGACTGGCGACGTTCCACCAGCGAGCACTCGATCACCTACGCGGCCGCGGCCAGTTCCGATCTGGGGCACTACAACTCCGTCGTCAGGATCGATCACCGCACCGGCACCCGCAGCGAGTTCGATTTCGGGTTGGCCCAGACCGGCGAACCGCTGTTCGTGCCGCGCTCGGCCGACGCCGCCGAGGACGACGGGTGGCTGTTGGTGGTCAATCACGACCTGGTGACCCATCGCTCGGCATTGGTCATCTTCGATGCGCGCCGACTCGCCGACGGACCGCTGTGCACCGCACATTTGAAGCATCACCTCCCCATCGGGTTTCACGGCACCTTCCGTCGACAGATCGCACAACCCGCGCCGGTCTGAGGTTGTCCGTCGCGTGACGGGCGCGAACGGCGGCCGATGTCAACGCCTTTCAACACCACGGCAACATCGCTGCAACAACCCCTGCGTAACTTCCTGGCCACCGACAACCCGGAGGTCACCTGGATGAAATCCCCGTTCGCGCAAGCCGCCGCCGAAACCCTCGCGAAAGGAATCGGGCGCCGCGATTTCGTTCGCGTCGTCGCGGCGGTGAGCGCCGGCGCGGGTCTGACCGCCGCCGGCGCCGGCTGCGCGAACCACGAGTCCGTCCAGGCGGAGACCGTCGGTGCCGCCGGCGGCACCCCCAAAGGCTTCGAGGTCCTGCAACCCGGCCACGGCAGCATCGCCGGCGACCATTACCTGCAATCGAACCCCGACGAGGTGCTCTGGGGGTACGTGCCGACCGTGCACGCCGCAGCGAGCATGCGGATGCGCTCGGGGCAGACGATCACCGTCGACACCGTCTCGCACGAGGGCGTCCTCGAGGACCAGGGCCGCAACCCCGTCGAATACTTCGGCGGCAGGGGAGTCGATCAATCCGAGGTGCTGCAGGACGCGATCGCCGTCGCCGCCGACTACAACCGCACCCCGCGCAACTTCGACAAGGACGGCCCGCACGTGGTGACCGGGCCGGTGTTCGTCGAGGGCGCCCAGCCCGGCGACGTGCTGAAAATCGAGACGCTGGAAGCCATTCCGCGCGTGCCCTACGGCGTGGTGTCCAGCCGCCACGGCAAAGGCTCGCTGGCCCGCACAGCCGACGGCGGCGCCCCGGACGGCATCAGCCTCGACGAGGTGATGCCGCCGGTGGCCACCGACCGCCGCCCCGGCGCCAACCCGGCCGACTACGGCAACGTCTCGACGTTCACCGCCGTCGAGGACGGCCACGGCGTCATGGCCTACGGCGACGCGCGGGTGCGGTTCCCGCTCGCGCCGTTCATGGGAATCATGGGGGTGGCCTTCTCCCAGGACCGCGACCCCACCGCGGCCACCGCGAACTCGGTCCCACCCACCATCGCCGGCGGCAACATCGACATCCGGCTGCTGGGCGCGGGCTCCACCCTGTATCTGCCGGTGTTCGCCGAGGGGGCGTTGTTCTACGTCGGCGATCCACACATGGCGATGGGCGACGGCGAGGTGGCGCTGACGGCGATGGAGGGCTCGCTGCGCGGCACCTACCGGCTCACGGTGTGCAAGCCGGGATCCGGGGACGCACCGTCGGTGGCCTACCACTATCCGTTCGCCGAAACGAGCGACGCCTGGGTGCCCATCGGGCTGTCCGACCCCGACGGCGCCATCGACGGCAACGGCTCGGACCTCAACATCGCGATGCGCCGCGCCGTGGTCAACGCCCTGGACTTCCTGCAGAACGACCAGGGGATGGACCGCGCCACCGCCTACGCCTATCTGTCCGCCGCCTCGGACTTCGTGATCTCCCAGGTGGTCGACCGCACGGTCGGCGTGCACGGCCAGATCTACAAGTCCCATTTCCAGGGGTGACGCACCCACCGTCCACAGCCCGCGGAATTGGTGTCCGCGTGGCCAACTGGAAGCCAGTACTGTCAGACCATGTCAAATGCCCCGGAGTTCACCGAGTTACCGGCCGTCTGGCAGCGGCGGTTCGCCTTCTTCCGCCAGTACGGCCCGGTGGGCTCCACCCCGGAGGCCAAGGCGGCCTACCGCGCGCTGCCGCTGGGGCAGCGGATGACGCTGGGCTTCAACATCTGGGCCTTCCTGTTCGGCCCGTTCTACTTCCTGGTGAAAGGCATGTGGCGCAAGGCATTGACCCTGCTGGGGGTCTCGGTGGCGCTGGGAGTGGCCTCAGTGCTGCTGGGCGTGCCGGACAGCTGGGACCGGGCTCTTGCCGCCGGCTACACCGCCGCCATCGCAACGGTGACGAACTGGGCCTATTACCTGCACGTGGCCGAGGGCAGCCAGTCCTGGAATCCGCTGGAAGGACTTCGGCGCAAGGGCCCGGCCTGATCGCTGTACCCGACGCCGAGGGCATCGCCGCACGCGAAGTCTCACAGCGCTCACCTCGCCGCTGTGCAGAGTCTGCAACGCAGCCGCATAACCGAGGTCGCCGGTAGGAAATCCCGGTGCGACACGGTGGACCGCGAATCGTCCACCAGAAGAGGTTGCACCCATGTCCTATGTCAGCCCCGTCGAATTCGTCGGCAAGATGATCGACTCCGGCGAGTCCAAGGCCCACATGTCCACCCGGGACACCCTGATCCGCGCCTACATGGCGGGCGCCATCCTGGCCATCGCCGCGGCGTTCGCGGTCACCGTCACCGTGCAGACCGGCAGCCCACTGCTCGGCGCGCTGCTGTTCCCGGTCGGCTTCTGCCTGCTCTACCTGCTGGGCTTCGACCTGCTCACCGGGGTGTTCACGCTGGTGCCGCTGGCCCTGCTGGACAAGCGCCGCGGCGTGACGGTGCGCACGGTGCTGCGCAACTGGGGCTGGGTGTTCCTGGGCAACCTTGCCGGTGCGCTCACCGTCGCACTGATGATGGCCATCGTCTTCACCTACGGATTCGCCATCGACCCCAACGAGGTGGGGCAGCGTCTCGGCGAGATCGGCCACAGCCGCACCGTCGGCTACGCCGAGCACGGCGCGGCCGGCATGCTCACCCTGTTCATCCGCGGGGTGCTGTGCAACTGGATGGTCTCCACCGGCGTGGTCGCGGCCATGATGTCCACCAGCGTGTCGGGCAAGGTCATCGGGATGTGGATGCCGGTCATGCTGTTCTTCTACATGGGCTTCGAACACTCGGTGGTCAACATGTTCCTGTTCCCCTCCGGCCTGATGCTCGGCGGCGACTTCTCCATTGCCGACTACCTGATCTGGAACGAAATCCCCACGGTGGTAGGAAATCTCGTCGGCGGCCTGGCCTTCGTGGGGCTTACACTGTTCATGACCCATGCGCGCACGGCGGCGCCCAGGTTCGGGCTGCCGGCCGTGGCGCCGTCCGACCCCGTCGAGCAGAAGAAGGTCAGCGCATGACACCCATCATGGACAAAGCCGACGCCGCCGCCCTGATCGTCGCCGCCAGGATCCGCAAACAACTCAGCTGGGCCGACATCGCCGCCGAACTCGACGCGCCAAAGGTGTGGTGCGTCGCGGCGCTGCTGGGCCAGCATCCGCTCACCGCCGAGCAGGCCCAGAAGGTCTGCACATTCCTCGACCTCGACGACGCCGTGCGCGAGAGCCTGCAGCTGCAGCCGGCGCGCGGGATCGACCCGGCGCTGCAGTCCGACCCCACCATCTACCGGTTCCAGGAGGCGCTCGCCGTCTACGGGCCCGCGCTCAAAGAACTCATCCACGAAGAG
Organism: Mycolicibacterium sp. MU0050; assembly: GCF_963378085.1. Classification (GTDB taxonomy): domain Bacteria; phylum Actinomycetota; class Actinomycetes; order Mycobacteriales; family Mycobacteriaceae; genus Mycobacterium; species Mycobacterium wendilense. Next base: position 1,028,547 of record NZ_OY726395.1, read on the forward strand.
TTCGGCGACGGCATCATGAGCGCGATCAACTTCAACATCGACGTGCGTCGCCGGCCGGATCCCGACGGCGACCGCGTGGTGGTCACCTTCGACGGGAAGTTCCTCGACTACCGCTGGTGACGGCCGGCCGCTGGTCGTCCTGAGCAGTCCCAACTCCGAGGCAACCCGCCCTGGCGGTTTCGCCGATATGAGAGTATCGGCGAAACCGTTCGCCGAGCCGCCCGCGAGCGGCGCGCCCAGGGGGGCCAATGGCCAATGCACTGACCGCAATTCAACAGAAGCTCCAGCAGGTGGGGGAGGCGGGACGTGCGGCGAAACGACTCGTGGACACCGGGATCCTCGACCTCAAGGACCTGCCCGGCACCCTGAGCACCGCCAAGCTGGTGCCGGTCTACGGCCCGCAGGCGACGATGGCCATCCAGGGTGCCCGCCGGTATGCCACGCTCCCGGCCATCGTCGACGAGCGCGGCACCCTGACCTACGGCGAGGTGAACGACCAGTCCTGGGCGTTGGCGCGGGGCCTGCAATCCCTCGGTGTGGCGGAGGGCTCGGTTGTCGGGGTGTTGTGCCGCGACCACCGGGGCCTGGCCATCACGATGGCCGCGTGCGGCAAGGTGGGCGCCCGGATGGTGCTGATGAACACCGGATTCGCCAAACCGCAGTTCGCGGAGGTCTGCGAGCGCGAGAAGGTGACGGTGGTGCTGCACGACAGCGAGTTCGTCGGCCTGCTCGACGCGTTGCCCCCGGAGCTGCCGCGCGTCCTGACCTGGGTGGACGAGGGTGCCGAGCTGCCCGAGGGTGCGCACACCCTCGACGAGATCGTCGCCTCGCACTCCAGCGGGCCCCTGCCCCCGCCGAGCAAGGCCGGCGGCTCGGTCATCCTGACCAGCGGCACCACCGGGATGCCCAAGGGCGCACCGCGCGAGACCGTGTCGCCGCTGGCGACCGCGCAGATCGTCGACCGAATTCCGTTCCCGCGCAAGGGCACCATGGTCATCGTCTCGCCGATCTTCCACAGCACCGGCTGGGCCACTTACACGACGGGTGCGGCGTTCGGCAACAAGATCGTGACCGCCCGGCGGTTCAACGCCGAGGGCACCCTCAAGCTGGTCGCCGAGCACCGCGCCGAGATGCTGGTGGCGGTCCCGACCATGCTGCACCGGATGGTCGAACTGGGCCCCGAGGTCCTCGCCAAGTACGACACCTCGTCGTTGCGGGTGCTCCTGGTGGCCGGCTCGGCGCTGAGTCCGGAACTGTGCGCCCGCGTGCAGGACGCCTTCGGCGATGTCCTCTACAACATGTACGGCTCCACCGAATGCGCGATCGCCACGGTGGCCCAGCCGCACGAGTTGCGGGCCGCGCCCGGCACGGCCGGCCGCGCGCCGGTCACCTGCGAGGTGGTGCTCTACGACGAGAACGACCAGCGCGTCAAGGGCGCTAACCGGCGCGGCCGGATCTTCATCCGCAACGGCGCGCCGTTCCAGGGGTACACCGACGGCCGCACCAAGCAGATCATCGACGGCTTCATGTCCAGCGGCGACATGGGCCACTTCGACGAGAACGGCCTGCTGTTCGTCGACGGCCGCGACGACGACATGATTGTCTCCGGCGGCGAGAACGTGTTCCCGCAGGAAGTCGAGCAGCTGCTCGAGCAACGCGCGGACGTCTCGGAGGTGGCCGTGGTGGGCGTCGACGACGTCGAATTCGGAAAGCGGTTGCGGGCCTTCGTCGTTCCCGAGCCGGGCGCCACCCAGGACGCCGAGGAGATCAAGAAGTACGTGAAGGAGAACCTCGCCCGGCACAAGGTTCCGCGCGACGTGGTGTTCATCGACGAGCTGCCCCGTAACACCACCGGCAAGCTGCTGCGCCGGGTGCTCGTCGAGATGGACGTCGACGGCTGAGTCCTTCCCGCCGACGCGAGTCGGCGGGAAGCACCTCAAGATGGGTAAGCGGCTGCGCCGGACCCGGGGCAACGACGTCTGAAGAGCAACCGCGCGGGTGCGTTCTGGGGCGCTCCGAACAAACTCGATGTGTAAATACGAGTTTTCCGGGTACGCGAAGCTTCATGATCAAGCGAGCCGCCGCCGCGTTGGCGTTCGTCGGGCCCGTGGTGCTGCTGAGCGCCTGCGCCACCGACGAGCAAGCCGACGACCAGCAGACCACGTCACCGACCACCACCACCGAAACCGCCCCGCAGGGGGACCAACTGACCGCCCAACTCCGCACCGCGGACGGGACGCCGGTCGCCGAGGCCACCTTCGACTTCGCCGACGGCTTTGCGACCGTCACGGTCGAGACGGTCACCGCCGGCATCCTGACCCCGGGCTTCCACGGCATGCACCTCCACGCCGTCGGCCAGTGCGAACCCGACTCCGTGTCCCCGACCGGGGGCCCGCCCGGCAACTTCAACTCGGCGGGCGGACACTTCCACCTGCCCGACAGCGGCCACCCGGCCAGCGGCGACCTGGTCCCGCTGCAGGTCCGCGCCGACGGCTCCGCCCGAGTCCAGACCACCACCGACGCGTTCACCGCCCAGGACCTGCTGGACGCCGACGGGACCGCGCTGATCATCCACGAGGGTCCCGACAACTTCGCCCACATCCCGCCGCGCTACACCATCGACGGCACCCCCGGACCGGATCAGGAAACGCTCGACACCGGGGACGCCGGCGCCCGCTTCGCCTGCGGCGTCATCGAGGGCAACGCCGGAGCCACCGCCACCGAGACGGTCACCGAGACCACGGTGCCGCCGCCGGCTCCAGGGGCGCCCGCCCCGGCGCCGGCACCCGCCGAGGAGACGACGCCCCCGGCGGAGACCACCACTCCGGAGACCACAGTGCCGGAGACCACCACCCCGGAAACCACCACTCCGGAGACGACGACGCCGACGGAGACGACCACCACGACGGCGCCCGAGGGGCCGCTGCCGGGGCCGGCCCCGGGCAACTGAGGGCCGTGGCCGGCCTCAGATGAGCGAAAGCCCGGACGGTCGTTCGGCTGAGGTGCCGGCCCGCAACTCGGCCGGCGCCAGGAAGTCGGCCAGCGGGTAGCGCGGCTGCGATGAATCCTGTTGCGGCGCAGCGTCGGAGTCCAGGACGAGTTCGGTGGCGGCCTTGGCCTGGAAAATCGCGACCACGGCGTCGTTGTGCTGCTCGGTGCCGAACTGGGTGAGCGCGGCGGTGAGCTTGGCGTCGACGTAGCTCAGGGTGTGCTCGAGTTGACGCACCTCGGTGGCTTCCTGTCGGGCGTCCTCGCGCGCGGCCTGCTCGGCGCGGTTGGCGATCATCCGGCGCATGCCCAACGCCCCCAGCGCCGCTGACAGCGCGGGCACGAACAGCACCGTGCTGGCCACTCCCAGCGAGGCGTCGGAGGACAATGCGACGACGATGCTCAGCGTCGTCAGCGCCGCGAGCAGCGCGACCAACAGAGTCATGGCGGACGCGGCGGCCACCCGGTCCCCGGCCTGCCGGACCAGCGGGGTCAGTTTCGACGACACACTCGCGGCCTGCCGCGCCACGGTCTGGTTCCATGGCGGCGTGCTCCGCCGCGGGCCTGGCAACGGTCCGGCGCCGGGCAGCGGCGCGGCTCCCGGCAGTGGTCCGGCACCGGGCAGCGGCCCGGATACGGGTGCCGCCGCCGGGGACGGAACGGGGCCGGGCTGGTCGGGGGGTTGCGGTGCATCGGCGGGCGCAGTCATGTTGCCATTGTGACCCGAGTGGCCAATGATCTTTGGGACGTCACGCGGGCGCGGCCGCACCGGCTGGGCAAACCTCGCCCGCTCGCGGCGTGTTCCCTCGCCCCGTCACAGCCGGCGCGCGGGCCGGTCTCGCGACGCGCGCCGGAAAGCCCGGACCGCGGCGACCAGCACGCAGACCCCGACGCTGAGGGCGAACACCGCGAGCACCGCGTGTCGTGGGTACTGCGAGCTGGCGAAGGCCCACGCCTGCAACGCGCCGGCGCCCAGCGCCAGCACTCCGAAGGCCATCGCCGCCAGCGCAAGCCGCCTGCTCGTCATGCCTCGAGCCTAGGCGGGCAACGGTCACCGGGGTTCTTGCAGAAAGGCCCGGTTGCCGTAGCGGTCCAGCGACACCAATTCGCCGACGGGCCGACGCGTGGTGGGGCCGTACTTTCCCTTCGGCCAGCCCATCGGGATCACCGCGCACGGCGTCACATTCCACGGCAGACCCAGCGCGCGGCGCGCCAGCATGGTGCTCCACAGCGGCAACGTGATCAGCGCCGCACCCAGCCCGGCAGCCCGCGCCGCGAGCAGCAGGTTCTGCACCGCGGGATAGATGGAGCCGTAGGAACTGCTCGCGGCGATCGGCGGCCACCCGGGCACCACCCCCTTGAGGCAGGCCACCACGACCACCGGGATTTCCTCGAAGTGCTCGGCCTGCCACCGCACGGCCTTCTCGATCCGCAGCATCTGCTCGTTCTGCCCGCCCGAGCGGCGGGTCGCGATGCGCTTGTAGATCCCGGCGCCGACCGCCAGGGCACGCCGGTTCAGCCGCGCGAGCTTGGCGACGACGGCACGGTCCTTGACGACGATGAATTCCCAGTTCTGCGCGTTGGAGCCGGTCGGCGCCTTCATCGCGAGCTCCAGCAGGTGCAGGATCAGCGCGTCGTCGACCGGATCGCTCTTGACCCGCCGGATCACGCGTTGGGTCCGCATCGCCTCTTCGAGCGGCATGGTCAAGGGCTCGCGCTGCGTCTGCGTCATGGCGTCAATTCGAACACGGCCCCGCTGCCACGGGCAATCAGATCGGCATCCGGTACCCGTAGAATTCGTGGTCCTCGTTGTAACCGCCCTGCCCCCAACCGATGTCGGCGAAGTCCGCCACGAACTCGATCGCCTCGATCCATTTGACCTGTTTGAAGCCCAGTTCGAGCTCGTTGCGCAGACGCAGGGGGGCGCCGTGTGCCTCGGTGAGGGGTTCGCCGTTCATCTCGTAGGCCAACAGCGCCATCGGTTCGCGCATGTGCTCGATCCGGTGGCAGTCGTAGTATCTGCCGTCGCGTTCGGCGCCGTCGGCGAACGAGTAGAACACCACCCATCGCGCCGTCGGTAGGGGATGCACGATGTCCAGAATGTCCTTCATCCGAACCCCGCCCCACTTGGCCACCCCCGACCATCCCTGGATGCAGTAGTGCTGGGTGATCTGTTCGTGTTTGGGAAGCGCCAGCAGCTCCTGGTAGGACAGCGCCACCGGCGTCTGGACCAGACCCTCGATGCGCAGGCGGTACCCCGCCCACCCGGATCGCTGCAGACGACGGTAGTTCGGGGAGTCGGGCAACGTCCCGTTCGCCCACAGATACGGCGAGATGTCGTTCTCGCCGTACAACGCCCGGGGATGGGTGCGCTCCATCAGGTCCTTGGCCCAGCCCACGATGAACTGGCCCGTCTTCTGGACCAGCCGGGGGTACCGGAGCGTCAGCGGGGAAGCGATCAACCACAACACCAGGATCACACTGATGGCGATCCCGAATATCGCCAGCGCCCAGTAGGATTGGGCGTCGCTGCCCAAGGTCATGTGGTTCAGATTCCGCACCGCCCCAGTGGTCAACACCATGGTGACGTGGCTGGCGATGAAACCCACCATCCATAGCAACACGCCGAAATGGATGGTCCGGGCCACCTGCCGGTTCAACGGGCCGCGGCCCGTGCCGAATCGCGCTGCGACCGCCGGCGCCTGCAGCAGGCCGGTGATGAACGCCAGCGGCGCCGCGATGAACACGGTGGTGAAGTAGGCCAGGATCTGCAGGCCGTTGTAGTTGGTGAAGCCCTCGTTGACCGGGAAGTTCAGCGAAGCGTACTGGACTGCCGCGGACAGGGCATTGGGGAATACGGTCCACGACTGCGGCACCAGCCGTTGCCACTGATCGGTGCTGAACAGCAGTACGTAGAAGACCGCACCGTTCACCAGCCACAACAGGCCGAAACTGAAATGCCACCACCGAGCCAACCCGATCGAGTGGCGAATCCCAGGTATTCCCAACCACTTCGGTAGCGTCACCGAATCGTCCTTGGACGTCCACACCCGTGCCGGGGCGCTCTTGTCCATGCGGTCGGCAGGCACCGGGCCGTGCATCCGAAACCACTCTGTCCCAGGGCGGCTACCCGAGTTGAGGTACAGCCGCGGATGGTCGGCCAGGATTTGCAGGCCCGCCCGGATGATGAACATCATGAAGATGATGTTGAAGAAGTGCTGCCAGCGCAGCCAAGCCGGAAATCCGGAAGTCACCGGCGCCGCAAAGCTTTCCGAGGTGCCCGGATAACGGCTGAGGAAGCTCTGCATCCAGTCGTACTGGCGCAGTTGTTGTGCCACCGCGACGATCACGAGGAGCGCGACGACGCCGACCGCGACGAACCACAGGACATTGATCCACCGGCGGCCCAGGCGGATCGCGGGAACCCGCGCCGTGACCGGGGGCATCCCGCCCCCGAACTGTTGTTCGTCGACTCGTTGCTGGAGCACTCGGTCGGTCCGAGGGGGACTGAGCAGCGCTTCCAGCTGGTCGGTGCGATGGACGGTGGACCCATTGTCGGTTCTCATGCCGCAACCTCCCGCCGGAATGGACGGCAGCTGAGTCACCTCGTTGTGCAGCTGTCCTCATGATTGCGCTCCAACATGTGCACCTGCTGTGCGTGCGCTGAGAGTTGTGGACGATGGCGGTCCTCAGTCGACCGCCACCCCGCCGCACACCCAGCCTGCCGGGATCTCGGCGGTGGCCAACAGGTGGTCGAGCTCGTCGAGATCGCCCGGGGTGAGCATCTCCTCGGCCTGCGGGTAGAGGATGCGTTCCTCCTTGAGATTGTGAGCGGCCAGCTGCTCCAACAGGTTTCGGCACAAGGCGGCGGCCGCCGCGAACGCGTCGTCACCCAGCAGCCGCTCCAGCTCGTCCAGGGCGGGCCACATCTTCCCGTGCTCGAGCACCATCACCATCACGGGGCCTAGCAGGCCGGCCGCGCGCAGCGGCGGGAACAGGTACTCCTCTTCCAGATAGATGTGCCGACGCAGCATCGCGATCGCATCGAGCGCGGCCATGCGTTGATTGGCGCTCACGTCGGTGGGATCCGCGCCGGCCAGAATGGTGATCCCCACGTCGATGATCCGGTGTTCGCGTTCCAGGACGCCGCCCACCGTGCTCATTCGAGTGCGGCTTTCACGCTGATCTTCGCCCCGGCGAACAGCCGCGACACGGGGCACAACGCGGCGGCCTCGTCGACGATGCGCTGGAACTTCGCGGCATCCACCCCGTCGACTTGGGCCTTGATGGTCAGCGCGGAGGAGACGATGGTGGGCAGGCCGTCGACCTCGTCGAGCGTGACGGTGGCCTGCACGTCGAGCCGCTGCGGAGTCAGTTGCTGCTCACCGAGTTTCAGGGCCAGCGCCATCGAGAAACAGGAGGAGTGCGCGGCCGCGGCCAGCTCCTCGGGGCTGGTCTTGCCGCCCGGCGTCTCGGTGCGTGCCGCCCAGGTGACATCGAGTCCGGTCAATGCGCCGCTGCCGGAGTTCAGCCGTCCGGTCCCCGTCGCGAGCGGACCTTCCCACACGGTTCCGGTACTGCGTTCCGCGATGCTCATTACGCCTCCCTAGTTTTTACAAATATGACTTGTAAAAAAGCTACACCTTGCCGGCGGGCTTATCCAGGGGGTGCGGGTTCGGCCCTACAGCGGCGCCCGCCGGGGCTGGTCGCCGGAGCCGTCCTGGAACCGCTCGTGCAGCGTGGCGAGCACCGTCGCGCACGCGGCCCGCTGCGCCGGATCGATCTGATCCAGGACGCGGCTCAGTTCCCGACGGCGCCGGGCGGTGGCCTGCTGCACCAGCTTGCGGCCCTGCGGGGTCAGCTCCAGGGCCACGATGCGGCGGTTCGAGGGGTCGGCGACCCGCACCAGATGACCCGAGGCGTGCAGTCGGTCGGCCAACCGGGTCACCGACGAGCCGGCCACGCCGAGCTCCTTCGCGCAGTGCGTCGAGGTGCACCGGCCCTGCTCCTGCAGCAGCGCGAGCAGCCGGAACTGCGGCAGCGTCACCTCGAGATCGTCCAGGCTGCGCAGCGCCACGCCGACCAGGTCGCGGGTCGCCAGTTCGAATGCGCGCAGCTCGTCGACGGGGGTCTTCGTCACCGTGTTTCCTGTCGCCACTGCGGCAGTTTCCCACGCCTCAACGGTCGGCAAGTTGGCGCCGCAGCTCGCGGGTCTCCTCGAAACGCGCCGTGACGTCGCGCAGCGTCGCCGCGACACCGAGGAGCTGCCCCTGGGCGTCGCTGACCGGATGGATCACGAACTCCACCGAGACGGTGGAGCCGTCCGCGCGTACGGCCGGCACGGCGAGCAGGTCGCCATCGCCGTAGCGGCTTTCGCCGGTCTCCATGACCCGGTGCCAGCCGGCCCAGTGCCGGGCGCGCAGCCGTTTGGGGATGATCAGGTCCAGTGATTCGCCGACGGCTTGCTCGGCGGTGAACCCGAAGAGTCGCTCGGCGCCGCTATTCCAGAAGGTGATCAAGCCATTTCGGTCCGCGGCCATGATCGCGTCCGGACCGGACAGCAGGGCAGTGGCGATCATCGTTTCGTCCATGCCTTCGATTATTGCACTACGCAACACTTGCCTTCTGCAAGATTCGGGGGCATGGTGGTCTGGAAGCGTTCCAAACGGAAGGCGGCCGCTGTGACCCTCTGGCACAAAGAATTGCGCCGGGTGGGGCTGCGCGTGACCCAGCCCCGCCTCGCCGTGCTGGCCGAGGTGCAATCGCACCCGCATGGTGACGTCGATGCCATCGCCACCGGTGCCCGTCGACGGCTCGGAACGCTGTCGACCCAAGCCGTGTACGACGTGCTGTACGCGCTGACCGACGCCGGGCTGCTGCGCCGGATCGAACCGGCGGGGTCCCCGGTCCGGTTCGAACTCGAAACCGGCGACAACCACCACCATCTGGTGTGCCGGTCCTGCGGCGCCATCGTCGATGCGCACTGCGCCACCGGAACGGCGCCGTGCCTGCACACCCCCGACGACGCCGGCTTCCAGATCGACGAGGCCGAAGTCACGTTCTGGGGCCTATGCCCCAATTGTCAGCCCGTGAACAGCCCCGATTGATTGGAGATTGACATGACGACACCTCACACCGGTTCGACGATGGGAACGGGCGCCCCGGCCGCCAGCGACCGTAACTCGCTGACCGTGGGCAGCAACGGCCCGATCGTTCTGCACGATGTGCATTTCCTGGAACAGATGGCGCACTTCAACCGCGAGCGGGTGCCGGAACGCAGCCCGCACGCCAAGGGGTCGGGGGCCTACGGCGTACTGCGGGTCACCGAGGACGTCTCGCAGTTCACCAAGGCCGCGCTGTTCCAGAAGGGTGCCGAAACCGACCTGCTGATCCGGTTTTCGACCGTCGCCGGCGAGCAGGGCAGCCCCGACACGTGGCGCGACGTGCGCGGCTACTCGATGAAGTTCTACACCTCCGAGGGCAACTACGACCTGGTGGGCAACAACACCCCGATCTTCTTCGTGCGGGACCCGATGAAGTTCCCGCACTTCATCCGCAGCCAGAAGCGGCTGCCGGACTCCGGGTTGCGTTCGGCGCAGATGCAGTGGGACTTCTGGACGCTCAATCCCGAGTCGGCACACCAGGTTACGTATCTGATGGGTCAGCGCGGCCTGCCGCGCACCTGGCGCCACATGAACGGCTACGGGTCGCACACCTTCATGTGGATCAACGGCGGTGGCGAGAAGTTCTGGGTCAAGTACCACTTCCACACCGAGCAGGGCATGGAGTTCTTCAGCAACGCCGAGGCCGCGGCCATGGCCGGTGAGGACGCCGACTTCCACCGCCGTGACCTGTTCGACGCCATCGAGCGCGGGGACCATCCCAGCTGGCGGCTGTCGGTGCAGGTGATGCCCTACGCCGAGGCGGCCGGTTACCGGTTCAACCCGTTCGACCTGACCAAGACCTGGTCGCACGCGGACTACCCGTTGATCCCGGTGGGCACCTACACGCTGAACCGCAACCCGCAGAACTTCTTCGCCGAGATCGAGCAAGCGGCGTTCTCGCCGGGCAACACCGTGCCCGGGATCGGGCTGTCCCCGGACAAGATGCTGCTGGGGCGCGCGTTCGCCTACAACGACGCGCAGCGCAACCGGATCGGCACCAACTTCCATCAGTTGCCGGTCAACCAGCCCCGCGACGGTGTGGAGGTGAACTCCTACATGTTCGACGGGCACATGACCTACCACCACGCCGGCAACGCGGCGGTGTACGCGCCGAACAGCACCGGGCGGCCGTGGGCCGATGTGACCGGGCCGGCCGAGGACGGCTGGGAGACCGACGGCGAGTTGCTCCGCGCGGCCTACAGCCTGCACTCCGAGGACGACGACTTCGGTCAGCCCGGCACCATGGTGCGCGAGGTCTGGGACGACGCGCAGCGCAGCGAGGCGGTTGAAACCATCGCCGGGGCGCTGCTGGGAGGCGTCTCCGGTGAGGTGCTCGACCGGGCATTCCAATACTGGCGCAACGTCGATGCCGACCTCGGCGCCCGCATCGAGAAGGCCGTCCGCGCCGGCGGCGTCCCCGAACCCGTCGACGGGATGAGCGAAGCCTGAGGCTGATCCGCGACGCTCGGTGACCATCCGGTGCATACTGGCCGGGTGGTCACCGTGCCGGCCATCGTGTGGGCAGGCGGGCCCACCAGTCGAGGGGTGATGGTGGGCGGTTGCGTCGGCCTCTTCTTCGGCGCGTTGGCCTGGCTGGATTCCGGAATGATCGCCGGCGGCCTGGCGGTCTTCGCGGTGCTCGGCGTCGCAGCCGGGGTGTGGATGGCGCGCCGGATCTTGCGCTACTGGACCGAATTTCGCCCGCTGACCGTCGCACAGCGCCGCACCGTCGTGGACACGGTATGGCGCGGCGCCGCGATCGAGGATCCCGGACTGGCACCGGCGGCGCTTGCCTACGGGCGCGCCCTGGCCGGCGCCGTCGAGCGGTACCGGGTGTGGCGGCCGCTGGTGGCGCTCCTGCTGCTCGTCGCGCTGGCCTCGGCGATCTGGGACGCCACCCATGGTTCGACGGGCAACCTCATCGTGTCCGTGGTCTACCTGGTGTTCGTTGTCCTCGAGGTGTTCTGGTGGCCCGGGCGGCGGGCGCGGTTGTCGGACAACGCCGAGCGTGCCGTCGCGGCGGCCCAGCGCGTTGCGTAGCCGCTTCGAGGGCGAAATAGGTCGGCTCGGGTCTAACCGCCCTGCTCAAGGGTGTTGTCGATGCCGGACCGGTTCAGTTCCGGCGCGCCGAATCGGTAGGTGACCCGGTTCTCGATCCCGGAGACGCCGATCAGATCCGACGAGTCGACGCGGACCACGTTGCGGACGCCGGACACGCTCACCTCCGCACAGTGGCCGGTGATGGTGACGGCGTTGTCGATGCCGCTGATGCTCACCACGTTGTTGTCGCAGTGCAGGGTCTCGTCTCCGTCGATGCCCATCACGGTCAGCGTTTCGCCGGGTGCGACGGTCGGCGACGACGGCGGCTGGGCGGGGGTGGGTGCCGTGGTGGTGGTCGCGAATCCGCCGCCACCGCCGGAGAAGGTGGGTCGCCCGGAGGTGGTCGAGGTCTGCCCGATGGCCAGATAGATCGCCACACCCAGGCCCACCACCGCCGCGATGATGAACGCGGCCAACAAGCCTGGGCGCTGCGGTCGCGGCGGGACGGGTGCGTCATACGGCCATGGGGCGGTGGGTGGCGGGTACTGCTCGCCGTAGGGAAGCGTGCCCGATTCGGAGGCATGGGCGGAATCGGCCAGCGACCGTTCCAAGTCCTGGATTCGAGCTTCCGGGTCATCCTGCGAACTCACTTGCAGATATTCGCACAAATCCGGTCGCCCGCCAGTGCAACCGGCCCCGCGGCGAGGGAAATCTGGGCCGGGGCACGGGGGAGTCGAATCCCCGCGCAACGCGGTCCGGACCGCTAGCGTGAGACGTCCGCAGCACCGCAGAGGAGGCACACCATGCGAGCCGGATCACCACCGCGCGTCGAGCCCGCGAACAGACGGTCACGGCTTGCCTACCTGGTGCTGGCGTTGTTGTTCGGCGCGCTCGGCGCCGGAATCTTCGCGCCGGGCGCCGCGGCGCAGGGCGAGCACTACGTGATTGCCACCGACATCACGTTCGCGCCGTTCGAATTCCAGGACGAGCAGGGCAACTTCGTCGGCATCGACATCGACCTGCTCAACGCGATCGCCGAGGACCAGGGCTTCTCCGTCACCTTCAAGCCGCTGGGCTTCGACGCCGCGTTGCAGGCGGTGCAGGCCAACCAGGTCGACGCGGTGATCGCCGGAATGTCGATCACCGACGAACGCAAGGCCGTCTTCGACTTCTCCGATCCCTACTTCGAATCCGGCGTCCAGATGGCCGTCTTGGACACCAACGAGACCATCACGTCCTATGAGGACCTCCGCGGCAAGCGGGTCGCGGTCAAGAACGGGACCGAGGGCGCCGAGTTCGCCGAATCCATCAAGGGCGAATATGGATTCAGCACCGTGTATTTCGCCGATTCGGCCTCCATGTACGACGAGGTGCGCACCGGCAACTCCGAGGCGATCTTCGACGACTACCCGGTGCTGAACTACGGCATCGCGCAGGGCAACGGGTTCAAGACGGTGACCCCCAAGGAACAGGGCGCCAACTACGGGTTCGCCGTCAACAAGGGGCAGAACCCCGAACTGCTGGCGAAGTTCAACGCCGGACTGAACAACCTGCGCGAATCCGGCCGCTACGACGAGATCATCGACACCTATCTCGGGGCGGGCGCGGCGGTCTCCGACAACTCGTTCCTGGGCCTGCTGAAGAGCACCTTCCCGTTGTTGATGGCGGGCCTGAAGATCACGGTCATCCTCACCGTGGTGTCGATCGCGATCGCGCTGCTGTTGGGGGTGATCTTCGGGCTGATGCGGGTGTCGCGCTCGCTGTGGTTGCGGGCCATCGGCACCACCTATGTCGACATCTTCCGCGGCACACCGCTTCTGGTGCAGGCCTTCTTCATCTACTTCGGCATCCCGTCGGCCATGGGCTTCCAGATGACCGCGATGACCGCCGGCATCATCACGCTCTCACTCAACGCCGGCGCCTACATGACCGAGATCGTTCGCGGGGGTATCCAGTCGGTGGACAAGGGGCAGATGGAAGCGGCCCGCAGCCTCGGCGTCGGATACCTGCCCACCATGCGGAAAGTCGTTCTGCCGCAGGCCGTCCGGACCATGATCCCGTCGTACATCAATCAGTTCGTGATCACCCTGAAGGACACCTCGATCCTGTCGGTGATCGGCATCGCCGAACTGACCCAGACCGGGCGCATCATCATCGCCCGCAACTTCCAGTCGTTCACCATGTGGCTGATCATCGGCATCATCTACTTCATCGTCATCATGACGCTGACCAAACTCTCGGACCGACTCGAGAAGAGGCTCGTGAAATGAACCAGCTGGCACCGGAAACCGCCGCCACCGCGCCCGAGGGCACGGTCAAGATCCGCATCGAGGGACTGCGGAAGTCGTTCGGGGACCTGGTGGTGCTCGACGGCATCGACACCACCATCCGGGAGGGGGAGGTCGTCTGCGTCATCGGCCCTTCGGGCTCGGGCAAGTCGACGTTCCTACGTTGCCTGAACAAGCTCGAGGACATCACCGGCGGCAAGGTAGTCGTCGACGAGTTCGACCTCACCGACAAAAAGGTCGATTTGGACAAGGTGCGCCAACGCATCGGCATGGTGTTCCAGCACTTCAACCTCTTTCCCCACATGACGGTGATTCAAAACATCACGCTCGCACCCCTGCTGACCAAGAAGATGGACAAGGAGACCGCCGAGGAGCGCGCGCTGGACCTGCTCGGCCAGGTCGGGTTGGCGGAGAAAGCCCACGTCAAGCCGGCAACGTTGTCCGGGGGGCAGAAGCAGCGCGTCGCGATCGCGCGGGCCCTGGCGATGAATCCGTCGATCATGCTGTTCGACGAGGCCACCAGCGCTCTGGACCCGGAGATGGTCGGCGACGTGCTCGAGGTGCTGCGCCGATTGGCCCGGGAGGGCATGACGATGGTGGTGGTCACCCACGAGATGGGGTTCGCGCGCGAGGTCGCCTCGCGGGTGATTTTCATGGCCGACGGCAACATCGTCGAAGACGACACGCCCGCTGAGGTTTTCGGCAATCCCAAACACCCACGTCTGCGGGAGTTCCTCTCCAAGGTGCTCTGAAAAGCCTCTCCGAAGTGGCTGAGCATTGCCGGTGAGTTTGGTAACGATTTGGTAACGGCGGCGATAACGCGTAGAGCAGGCGTTTTGCCCGTCTTTCGGCGGCCGGAATCTCGTCGTTGCTGTCCGAACGCGGCGCGGGGGGTTTGATAAGTCGGTCTGGGTTGCATACGTTCGAACACACCGATGACTGCGACTTGAACCTTGATCGATGACTTGTTCGGTGGTGACAGCTAACTAGATATGTTCGCTTCTGAGAGGGAAACTCAAGCCCCTTCGGCCACGTCCGACGGACGTGGCGAACGACTGGCGGCGCGACCCTGGGACGGTGTGCTGCGCCGGCCCGAAGGTGCCGATGCGCTTGCCATGCATCGGCTTGTGGTCGAGAGCAAGGTGCTCGACGAGAACTCGACGTACGCGTATCTGTTGATGGCGACCGAGTTTGCCGACACCTCGATTGTGGCTGAGCGCGACGGGCAGTTGCACGGTTTCGTGATGGGCTACCACCCGCCGACTCGTCCGGAAGCGTTGTTCGTCTGGCAGGTGGTTGTCGCCCACGCGGCCCGGGGTTCCGGGCTGGGCGGCGCGATGCTCGACAGCCTCGTCGAGCGCGTGCGCCGCGACCGTCACGGACACCCGCTGACCCTGGAAGCCACTGTGGCGCCCAGTAATTCGGCGTCCCGCGCATTGTTCGGCGGGTTTGCCCGTCGGCACGGCGTGCCCGTAATCGAATTGCCTTGGTACGGAGCCGAACTCCTGGACGCAGAACTGGCGCACGAGGAGGAACCACTACTTCGCATCGGTCCCATCGCCGTCGATCTGACCAGCTAATCGTTAAACAACCCGGAAGGACGTCATGACGTCAGTTGCACCCACGATCAGCCTCACCGAAGCTGATTTGCCCGAGGTATACCAGTCCGTCGAGTCCGAGGTCCGCAGCTACTGCCGCGGCTGGCCCACCGTGATGGATCACGCGCAGGGATCGCACGTCACCGACGTGGACGGCCGGGAATACCTGGACTTCTTCGCCGGCGCCGGCGCGCTGAACTACGGCCACAACAACCCGGTGCTCAAGTCGGCGCTGATCGACTACCTGACCAACGACCGCATCGTGCACTCGTTGGACATCGCCACCGCCGCCAAGACCGACTTCCTCACCACCTTCGACGAGTTGATCCTCAAGCCACGCGAGCTGGACTACAAGGTGCAGTTCCCCGGCCCGACCGGCGCCAACGCGGTCGAGGCGGCACTGAAGCTCGCCCGCAAGGTGACCGGTCGTGAGTCGGTCATCAACTTCACCAACGCATTTCACGGGATGACCCTGGGTGCCCTGTCCGTCACGGGCAACTCGATGAAGCGCGCCGGTGCGGGCATTCCGCTGGTGCACGCCACCCCGATGCCGTACGACAACTACTTCGACGGCGTCACCGAGGACTTCCACTGGTTCGAGCGCGTCCTCGACGACTCGGGCGGCGGTCTGAACCGTCCCGCCGCGGTCATTGTCGAGACCGTGCAGGGCGAGGGCGGGGTCAACGTGGCCCGCGTCGAGTGGCTGCAGGCGCTGGCCGCGCTGTGCCGCACCCGTGACATCCTGCTGATCGTCGACGACGTCCAGATGGGCTGCGGCCGTACCGGACCCTTCTTCAGCTTCGAGGTCGCTGGTATCAAGCCGGATATCGTCACGTTATCGAAGTCGATCAGTGGTTACGGTCTGCCGATGGCGCTCACGTTGTTCCGCTCGGAGCTCGATGTCTGGAGCCCGGGTGAGCACAACGGGACGTTCCGCGGCCACAACCCGGCGTTCGTCACCGCGACCAAGTCGCTGGAAACCTACTGGGGCTCCGACAAATTCACCAAGGAGACTCTGAAGAAGGGTGAATTCGTGCGGTCCCGGCTGGACAGCATCGCCGACCGGTACGAGGGAGTCAGCACCCGCGGCCGCGGCATGGTCCAGGGGTTGAAGTTCGAGGACGCGCCGGCGGCCAACGCGGTGTGCGGCGCGGCGTTCGAGCGCGGACTGCTCGCCGAGACCAGTGGCCCGTCCGACGAGGTGGTCAAGCTGCTGCCGCCACTGACCACGTCCGAGGCCGATCTGGACGCCGGATTGGACATCCTCGCCGAGTCCGTGGCCGCTACGCTCGCCTGACTCGAACGACAGTAGAAGGAGTTTGACGTCATGATTGTGCGTACCACGGCCGAGATCACCGGTACCGAGCGCGACGTGGCAGATGCCGCGTGGCGTTCCAAGCGGATCATTCTGGCCGGCGACGGCGTGGGTTTCTCGTTCCACGAGACCACCATCAACGCCAACTCGGTGAGCGAGTTCCAGTATCGCCACCATGTGGAGGCGGTATGGGTGGTCGAGGGGGCCGGCGTGCTGACCAACCTCGAGAACGGGGACGAGTTCAAACTCGAACCCGGCACCATGTACCTGCTCGACGGTCACGAGAAGCATCGGGTGACCTGCCACGAGCAGCTCCGCATGCTGTGCGTGTTCAACCCGCCGGTTACCGGACAAGAGGTCCACGACGAGACAGGGACGTATCCGCCTTCAATCTTGGAATAGCGAGGCCGCTCGATGACAGTCGCGCACGATAACTATCCGACCCGACTAGATCACGCGATCGCGCCGGTGCCGCGGGTCGATCCCGCGGTGTGGGGCGATCCGGGTCACGGCCCACTCGGCCAGGCGGAGCTGGATTCGTATGCCGAGCGGGGCTACTTGATCCGTCCGAATACCGTTGGCGAACAATGGTTGCCGCCGCTGCGGCAGGAGCTGGAGCGACTGGGCGCGGAACTGGATGCCGACGACCCCCGGGTGATTCGAGAGCCCGGGGGCGGTATCCGCTCGGTGTTCGAGCCGCACCTGCTCAGCGACATCGTCGGTGAGGTGATCAGCCTGGACACCGTCCTGCCGATCGCGCGTCAGCTGCTGCGCAGCGACGTCTACATCCACCAGGCGCGGATCAACATGATGCCCGGCTTCACCGGCAGCGGGTTCTATTGGCATTCGGACTTCGAAACCTGGCACGCCGAGGACGGGATGCCGGCCATCCGGGCCGTCTCCTGTTCGATCGCGCTGACCGAGAACTACCCGTTCAACGGGTCACTGATGGTGATGCCCGGCTCGCACCACACCTTCTATCCGTGTGTGGGCGCCACCCCCGAGGACAACCATGAAACGTCGCTGGTGTCGCAGCAGATCGGGGTTCCCGACCGCGAGACCCTGACCAAGGCCGCCGAGCAGCACGGCATCGACCAGTTCACGGGGCCGGCGGGCACCGCGCTCTGGTTCGATGCCAACCTGCTGCACGGTTCGGGCTCGAACATCACGCCGTTCCCGCGGTCGAATGTGTTCCTGGTGTTCAACTCGGTGGAGAACGAACTCACCGCGCCGTTTGCGGCGGCAACGCCGCGCCCCGAGTACCTGGCAGCGCGGAGCTATCAGCCCTTCGGGGAGTAGCCCCGACCGGCCTCCCGTCGATCGCCCTTGCCTTAGGCTAACCAAACTTCTACAGTTACGCGCAGAAGTTTCCTCTAAATAAGGCCTGGTCGAAGGGACCGCACATGACGGAGAAGAACCAGCTGCCGCTGGCCCAGCGCTCGTGGGAGGACCTGCCGGGCCACTGGTTGCTCGCGCGGTTGGGTAAGCGCGTGCTGCGTCCCGGCGGCCTCGAACTGACCACTCGCCTGCTGGCGGCGGCCCGCATCACCGGCGCGGATGTCGTGGAACTCGGCCCGGGTCTGGGGCGGACCGCCAAGGACATCGGCGCGTTGCGGCCGTCGTCCTACGTCGGTGTCGACGACAGCGGCGCCGCCTCGGCCATGGTGCAAGAGGTTGTCGACGCCACCGCCGGACGCACCGTGACCGCGGACGCTTCCGCCACCGGTCTCGAGGACAACAGCGCCGACGTCGTGGTCGGCGAAGCCATGCTGACCATGCAGGGGGACAAGGCCAAGCGGGCCATCGTCGACGAGGCCTTCCGGGTGTTGCGTCCGGGCGGCCGCTACGCGATCCACGAACTCGGACTCAAGCCCGACGAGCTGGCCCAGGACACCAAGGATGCCGTCCGGCGCGATCTCGCGCGCGCCATCAAGGTGAACGCGCGGCCGCTGACCGTCGCGGAATGGTCCGCGCTGCTCACCGAGTCCGGCTTCGAGATCGAGTCGGTCGACCAGGCGCCGATGGCGCTGCTGCGACCCAAGCGGGTGATCGACGACGAGGGTCTGTTCGGCGCGCTCCGGATCCTGGGCAACGTGCTCACCAAACCCGCCGCGCGCAAGCGGGTCCTGGGGATGCGCAACACCTTCACCAAGTACGGCAAGGACATGACCGCTGTTGCGATCGTGGCCCGGGTGCCCGAGCGCAGCGCCGCCGACTGATCCACGCCGAAGCACGATGGCAATGCACGATACGACGGTTCCGGACGGCCTCGCCGCGGCGATGCCGGGCGGCTCGGATCGGGCCGCCGGCCGGCAGCGCAGTCGGGTGTTGGAGCTGGTGCGGGCCGCCACTGAACCGGTCGATGCGCGCCAGGTGGCCGACGCGCTCGACATCCACGTCACCACGGCGCGCTTCCACCTCGGCACCCTGGAAGCGCAGGGGGCGATCCGTCGCGGTGCCGGCACCCGCGCCGGTGGGGCGGGCCGGCCCCGATCGACCTACGAGCTGGCGCCGCGCCTCGACTACGCCGACATTGTCGCCCTGTTCGCCGCCCACCTCGGCGGCACCGTCGAGGAGCGCGAGGCGCGGGCGGTGCGCATCGGCGCCGATCTGGCCCGCCGGACCCGGCTGACGAGGGCCCGGACCGCGGCGACGGCGACGGACCTGGTGCTGCGCGCACTCGATGAACTCGGGTTTCAGACCCGTTCGACGGTGGCGGCCTTCGGGGCGATCACCATCGGGATCTGCACCTGTCCGCTGGTCGAGATCGCGGTCGATGCCCCCGAGGTGGTGCGTGGAATCCAGCAGGGGCTCATCCAGGAAATCATCGACAGCAACCGCGAGGTGCTGGGCCGCGGCTACCGCGTGCAGGTGCGGCCCGACGCGCAGGCGGGCTCGTGCGCGGTCAGCCTGCTGCTCGAGGCCGGCCCCGACTGTTAGCCAGCGAACATACGTGCAGTTATGTGCCCTGGCCCGCAGCCGCTGGCGGCCTGGTTTGGCAGACTCGGACCGCCCGGGGCCCCTCGACGCGTAACGCGGCCGAAATGTGCGGTGTGATTTAGCACTCACTTAGCGGCCACCCCGGTAAGAATTTCTTATTAAGAGCAGCCGAAGAATTTGCGAATGGGGATTAGCCAGATCCTGAAACTACCCAGGCTGGTGACCTGCTGGGCTCTTGCTGCCAGCAAACAACACGATTCGGTAACGGTGCGGTCTGAGCGCATGCTTAGACAATTTCGGTCAAGAGTTCAGTCGGCGCTGCGCGAACGGATTTGATGTCGTATTCGGTCGCTAGACTCGACGGTGGCTGATGCCGATCTGGCGTCGATCTCGGGCCCGCAAGGCTGCGAGACATGCGCCAGAGGGAGGAAACACGACGAGTATGGCAAACAACAGAGTGGCCAATGTGGAGCAAGTGACCAATGCTGTCGGTGGTGTGAACCTGGGCAACCGCGCCCCGGCCCACATCGCCCCGGTTGCGGCGACCACGTCGCTGGTCCAAAATGCGCCGACCTTCGTGCCCTCGCGCGCCGCGACCGTCACCTACGGCCCGGTGGCCGCGCTCGCCGAACTCGACGGCTGCTTGCTGACCGCCGACTACGCAGCGGACACCGTGTCGGTGCGCGCCGCGCACACCCTCGGACACGTGACCACCGTCGGCGACGTCTACGAACCGTCGGCGATCGCCACCGCGGGGCGCCGCGCCTACGTGGCCTCGGTGGAGCCGGCGTACGACACCGTCACCGTGTTGGAGCGCGCGGAGGTTGTCGCGCGGATCCCGGTGCACGGCAACGTGCGGGACATCGCCGCCGGCCGGGACGGCCGTCGGGTGTATGCACTGCAGTCCACCGACACCGCGATGTCGCTCGGTGTGATCGACACCGAGACCCACGATCTGGCCACCGTCGAGCTGGTCGCCGGCCCGCACACGGTGCCGACCGCCCTGGCCGTGAGCCCCACTTCCGACGTCGTCTACGTCGCCGCCGTGGATGACGTTTCGGGCGTCGTCTTGGCGGTCCAGGACGGCCGCGTGCTGCGCGTCGAGCCCATCCCGTCGATGATCCGCGACCTCGTGGTCAGCCGGGACGGGAAGACCCTCTTCGCGGTCAGCGACGACGACGAATTCGGCGGCGTGGTCGACCTGCTCGACGCGGCGACGCTGCAGATCACCGGGACCATCGAGATCGGGGCGCCGGTGGCACACGCCTCGGTCAGCGCCGACGGCGAGCGGGTCTACATCGTCAGCGGCGGTCACATCACCGTGCTGTCCACGGTCACCCGTCGGATCGTCGATCGGATCGAGACCGGCGCCGACCCGGCCACCGCGGTCGAAAGCCGCGACGGGTCGCTGCTGTTCGTCACCGACTACGAGGGCCGCGTCGCCTCATTCGCGGTCGCCCAGGCCGGCAACGAGGCGTTCGCGCAGATCCTCGACGCCGACGTCCTCGACGTGCCGATGCCCGAACTGGAAGCCGCGGCCGTCTAGCGGCGCACCGGTTACCCGGTGCAGTCCAGCGACACCGTGATGGTGTGCCGGACCGGAGTGGGTGCGCGGTCGTCGATCGCGATCCGCATCTGTCGCACCGCCGTGGGCGTCCGGATGTCGGTCACCATGCAGCGCTCCAGAGCGCCCGTGCCGATGCGGTCGACGACCACGAAGTACCCCTGAGCCCGGAGGTCACGGACGACCTCGCCGGCCGATTCGTCGGCTGCGGCGACCGGCGCGGCCACCATCGCGAAGGCCAGCGCCGCCGCCGTCGCGCCCATGATCCGCATCGTCTCGCCTTTCGTCTGCGTCCAGTACAGCACTGATTCAGTTCGGCCGCGGCGCGTACATGATGACCGCGACGCCCAGCAGGCAGATCAGCGCGCCGGTGACGTCCCATCGATCCGGACGGAAACCGTCCAGCACCATCCCCCAGGCCAGCGAGCCGGCGACGAACACACCGCCGTAGGCGGCCAGGATGCGCCCGAAATTCGCGTCGGGCTGCAGTGTGGCGACAAATCCGTAGGCCCCCAGCGCGATCGCGCCCAGTCCGGCCCACCACCAGCCCCGATCCTCGCGCACGCCCTGCCAGACCAGCCACGCCCCGCCGATCTCGAACAGCGCCGCGACGACAAACAACAAAACCGACTTAGCGACCGTCACCGGCGCTAGCGTAGGGCACCGGCGAAAAGCCACCCTGACGCGAAGGATTGAATCAGCAATGCAGAGCACCATCGAACCGTTCCCGTTGACCGTCGGCGGGATTCTCCGCTACGCGACCGGCGTCCATGGGGACCGCACGGTGACCACCGCGACGGGGCAGGGCGGTTACCGGCACGCCACCTACCGGGAGGTGGGGCGCGACGCGGCGCGGCTGGCCAACGCGCTGCGCGGACTCGGCATCACCGGGGACCAGCGGGTGGGCACGTTCATGTGGAACAACGCCGAGCACCTGGTGGCCTACCTGGCGATCCCGTCGATGGGCGCAGTGCTGCACACCCTCAACATCCGACTGTTCCCCGAGCAGATCGAGTTCGTCGCCTACGAGGCCGAGGATCAGGTGATCATCGCCGATCTTTCGGTGGCCCCGGTGCTCGCGCGGGTGCTGCGGTCCCTGGAGACCGTGCACACGGTGATCGCGGTCGGCGAGGGGGATCTGGGCCCGCTGCAGGAGTCCGGGAAGACGGTGCTGCGCTACGACGAGTTGCTGGCCGAGCAATCCGACGAGTTCGACTGGCCGGATGTGGACGAAAACTCCGCTGCCGCAATGTGCTACACCAGCGGGACCACCGGCCACCCCAAAGGGGTGGTGTACAGCCACCGCTCCAACTACCTGCATTCGATGGCCGTCTGCAGCGGTAACGCGATGGGCCTGAGTTTCTCCGACCGGGCGCTGCCCATTGTGCCGATGTTCCACGCCAACGCCTGGGGCATGCCGTACGCGGCGCTGATGGCCGGTGCCGACCTGGTGATGCCGGACCGTCACATGGACGCCGTGTCGATGGTCAATCTGATCGAGACCCAACAACCCACGGTCGCCGGCGCCGTTCCGACCATCTGGAACGACGTGATGAACCACCTGCTGGACAACCCCGGCCACGACATCTCGTCGCTGCGCCTGGTGGCCTGCGGTGGATCGGCGGTGCCCGTGTCGCTGATGAAGACCTTCGAGGACAAGTTCGGGGTGCCCATCCGGCAGGCGTGGGGGATGACCGAGACCTC
Organism: Mycolicibacterium sp. MU0050; assembly: GCF_963378085.1. Classification (GTDB taxonomy): domain Bacteria; phylum Actinomycetota; class Actinomycetes; order Mycobacteriales; family Mycobacteriaceae; genus Mycobacterium; species Mycobacterium wendilense. The sequence continues at coordinate 1,051,148 of NZ_OY726395.1, forward strand.
GCCCATTGCGACCGTGGCGTGGCCGGCACCGGGCACCCCGGAGGACAAGCAGTGGGAGCTGCGCGGCTCCCAGGGCCGCCCGCTGTGCGGTGTCGAGGCACGCATTGTCGACGACGAGGGCAATGCGCTGCCCAACGACGACGAATCGGTGGGCGAACTCGAGGTTCGCGGCCCGTGGATCACCGGCTCGTACTACCGCAACACCGACCCGTCGAAGTTCGTCGGCGGCTGGCTGCGCACCGGCGACGTCGGGCGCATCGACGCGCAGGGCTACGTCACGCTGACCGACCGGGCCAAGGATGTGATCAAGTCCGGCGGCGAGTGGATCTCGTCGGTGGAACTGGAGAACCACCTGATCGCCCATCCCGCGGTGCTCGACGCCGCCGTCGTCGGCGTGCCGGACGAACGCTGGGAGGAGCGCCCGCTGGCCGCCGTGGTGCTCAAGGAGGGCGCGGAGGCCAGCCCCGATCAGCTTCGGGAGTTCCTGTCCGACAAAGTTGTTCGATGGTGGTTGCCGGAGCGCTGGACCTTTGTCACCGAGATCCCGCGCACCAGCGTCGGCAAGTACGACAAGAAGGCCATCCGGGCCCGGCACGCCGAGGGTGACTATCAGGTGCACACGATCAGCTGACCCGTCGAGGGCGAGCAGGCCCTGCAAGACCCACGAACGTCGAAGTTCGGGCCTGCTCGCTAGGGTTTGTGTTCAGTCGAGGAGGCCAGCGTGGCATTGAGAGTCGTGCAGTGGGCAACCGGCGGCGTCGGCGTCGCCGCGATCCGGGGCATCCTGGAGCATCCCGACCTCGAGTTGGCGGGCTGCTGGGTGCATTCGTCGGAGAAGAACGGCCGCGACGTCGGTGAGTTGATCGGCGCGGACCCGCTGGGGGTGACCGCCACCAACAGCGTCGAGGAGATCCTGGCGCTGGACGCCGACGCCGTCATCTACGCCCCGCTGCTGCCCAACCCGGACGAGGTGGCGGCGCTGCTGCGCTCCGGCAAGAACGTGGTGACGCCGGTCGGCTGGGTCTACCCCGGTGACCGCCAGGCCGCGCCGCTGCTCGAGGCCGCCCGTGCGGGTAACGCCACCCTGCACGGCACCGGCATCGCCCCCGGCGGGATCAGTGAAAAGTTCCCGCTGGTGCTCTCGGCCCTGTCGACCGCGGTGACTTACGTTCGGGCCGAGGAGTTTTCCGACCTGCGGACCTACGACGCCCCCGACGTGCTCCGGCATGTGATGGGCTTCGGGGACACACCCGACAGCGCGTTGAGCGGACCCATGCAGAAGCTGCTCGACGGCGGCTTCATCCAGGCGGTGAAGATGGTGGTCGACACCGTCGGCTTCGCCGCCGATCCGGTGGTCCGCTCCCGGCAGGAGATCGCCGTGGCCACCGCGCCGATCGCCTCGCCGCTGGGCGTCATCGAACCCGGCCAGGTTGCGGCGCGAAAATTCCACTGGGAAGCCGTCGTCGGCGACGAGGCGGTGGTGCGGCTCACCGTCAACTGGCTGATGGGTGAGCAAAACCTGGACCCCGCTTGGACCTTCGGACCGGAGGGGCAGCGCTACGAGATCGAGGTCAAGGGCAACCCCGACTTCACGGTGAGCCTCAAGGGTTTCCAGGGCGAAGTCGGCGCGACGGAGGAAACGGGCATCACCGCCACCGCGGCGCACTGCGTGAACTCCGTGCCCGCGGTGTGCGCGGCCGCCCCCGGGATCGCGACGTACCTGGACCTGCCGCTGCTGTCGGCGAAGGCGGCTCCCCGGCTGGCGGTCCGCAATGACTGAGCGTCGCGCGCTGGTGCTCGGCGGCGGCGGACTGGCCGGCATCGCGTGGGAAACCGGTGTGCTGCTGGGTATCCGGGAGGAAAACCCGCACCTGGGACGCGCGCTGCTGGACTCCGATGTGGTGGTGGGCACCTCGGCCGGGTCGGCCGTCGGCGCCCAGATCACCGGGTCGCTCAGCCTCGACGAACTCTACGAGCGGCAGCTGGCGGCCGAATCCGCCGAGATCGACCCGGGGGTGGCCATCGACGACATCGCCGAGTTGTTCCTGGCCGCGATGCTGACGCCCGGCGCGACGAGACCCGAGAAGCTGCAGAAGATCGGCGCGGTCGCGGCGCAGACCGCCACCGTCACCGAGGAGGTCAGGCGCCAGGTCATCGCCCAGCGGCTGCCCGAGCACCACTGGCCCGACCGGGATCTGCGCGTCACAGCGATCGATATCGACACCGGGGAGCTCGTCGCCTTCGACCGCGCCGCCGGGGTGGACCTGGTCGATGCGGTCGCGGCCAGCTGCGCTGTGCCCGCCGCCTGGCCGCCGGTGACCATCGACGGACGCCGCTACATGGACGGCGGCGTGGCCAGCACCGTCAACATGGCCGTCGCCGGGGACTGCGACGTCGCCGTTGTCCTGGTGCCGGCCGGAGCGGACACCCCGTCGCCATGGGGGCTGTCCACCGCCGACGAGATCGCGGCCGCCGGGCGCGCCTTGGCAGTCTTCGCCGACGCGGACGCGTTGGCCGCGTTCGGCCGCAACCCGTTGGATCCGGCGTGCCGGATCCCGTCGGCGCGGGCCGGTAGGGCGCAGGGCCGCCGCGAGGCCGCGAGGATCGCGGCGTTCCTAGGTCTCTGAGGCGGGCTCGGAGTCGGGCGGGCTCGGCGCCACCGTGTCCAGCGCGGCGGCCGCGAGCTCCTGGCCGATCCCGATGACCTCGTCGGCGCGGTGGAAGTCGAGGCTGCGGCACACCGAGCGCGGCACCTCGATGTACAGGTCCGGCGGGTATGCGGCCAGCGTGTACCGGGCCAGCGCCGCCTGCGCGATGTCGATGGTCCGGTTCATCACCTCGAACCCGCCGAGCCGCGGCACCGCGGGCTCCACCGACTCGGGCAGGTCGGTTGCCTCGGCGGGCACGGCGCCGTCGTCGTCGACCGTGCTGAAGCGGCCCAGCACCGCCCGGCCCGTCGTGGTCTCCAGCAGCGAGCGCGCGGCCTTGGTATCCAGCAGCGAGGATGTGCTGCGCCACATCCCCTTCAGCCACTCGGTGGTCGGGCGCTCCCGCGGGGAGCGCGGGGTCGCCGGCTCGTCGCCGGACAGGCCGATCGCGATGGTCATGTCGGCGTGGACCGAGGCGATCGGGGCCATCGGGATGGGATTGAGGATGCCGCCGTCGGCCAGCAGTCGGCCGTCGAGCACATGCGGTGAGATGACGCCGGGGATGGCGATCGAGGCGCGGATGGCCTCGTCGACCGGGCCGCGCTGCAGCCACACCGACTTGCCGGCGATCAGGTCGGTGCTGACGGCGGTGTAGGGGATGGGCAGTTCCTCGATGGTGACGTCGCCGAGGATCTCGCGGACCGCGTCCAGGATCTTCTCCGCGCGCAGCACACCCGCGGCCGTGAGCGACGGATCGAGCAGCCGCAGCACCGTGCGCTGCGTCAAAGAGCTTGCCCACAAGGTGTATTCGTCGAGTTTGCCGGCTGCATGCAGCCCGCCGACCAGGGCGCCCATCGAGGACCCGGCCACCCCGACGATGTCGTGGCCGCGCTCGCAGAGCTCGTTGATGACTCCGATGTGGGCATAGCCGCGCGCCCCGCCACTGCCCAGAGCCAGCGCTACGCGCATGGCCTCATTGTGGCCCGTCGCCGACGCGGGTGCCAGGCAATCGAGGGCCTACCCGCACTGGCCGTCGGCGGCGGCGTTGACGGCGAGGATGACTCCGGCCTGCTGGCCCGGGGTCAGCTCCGTCCAGGGCGTCTGGAAGTTGCCCCGGTCCTTGAAGCCCGGCTCCTGCAGCACCGCCAGGTACGGCTCGACCTGCGCCTTCGGGTCGCCGCCCTGGGCGTCGATCCACTGCTTGGCGGCCAGGCAGGCCTGTCCGTATTGGGATTCGGTGGCGATCGAGGGCACGTCGACCCGGGTGGTGATGCCGGCGGGGGAGACCCCGACGGCGCCAGGCGGCACCGGTTCGGCCGGCGGTGCCGGCATCTCGGAGGTCGTCGTCGACGGCGTCGGTTCGGTGGGAGCGGCGGATTCCTCCGAGGAACAGCCCGCGCCCAAGGCGGCGGCGATGGCCAGCGCCGCGACGCCGGCCGGGGAGACCCTGTGATGGCTGCGCATCGGTCCAATCTATGCGGCGGGGCCGCCAGAATCACCGTGAGGTTAATTCGTGCGGCCGGGGCCCGGCCGTGCCAGGGTGGCAGCCATGACGAATCGGATGTGTTGTCGGTCCCGCTGACCGTCCCCTTTCCCGTTTCGTCCTTCCAGGAGCGTCTTCGTGTCCACCGCCGTCCTGCCCACCTACTCTCATGCCGCCGTACCGGCCGTATCGGACCCCTCGCGGCTGCGGCTGCCCGATCTGCTGCAGGCCACCGACCGCGCGGCCGCCGATTTCCTCGACGGCCACTACGACCATCTGCTGCCACCGGGCGGGGTACCCGTCGATGACCGCTGGTTCACCCGCCTGCACGCCGACGACGACCTGGACGTCTGGCTGATCAGCTGGGCCCCGGGGCACCCCACCGATCTGCACGACCACGGCGGTTCACTGGGTGCGCTCACCGTCCTGTCCGGTGCACTCAACGAATTCCGTTGGACCGGAGACCGTTTGCGCCGTCGCCGACTGACCGCCGGTGATCAGGCCGCCTTCCCGCTGGGGTGGGTGCACGACGTGGTGTGGGCGCCCAACCCGGTCGGCACGCAGCCGCAGCAGCCGACGCTGAGCATCCACGCCTACTCGCCGCGGCTGACGGCGATGTCCTACTACGAGGTCACCGACCGGGGCACGCTACGTCGCGAGCGCACCGAGCTGACCGACCAGCCGGAAGGTTAGCCGTGAGCCGTATCGACGCCGTCCTGGAGGCCGCGCGGTCCCGGCTGGACCGGCTGCCCGCCGCCGAGGTTCCGGCGGCCCTGCAGCGCGGGGCGATCCTGGTCGACATCCGGCCCGCGGCCCAGCGGGCCGCCGAGGGCGAGGTGCCCGCGGCGTTGGTGATCGAACGCAACGTGCTGGAGTGGCGGTGCGACCCGACCAGCGACGCGCGGATCCCGCAGGCCGTCGACGACGACGTCGAATGGGTGGTGCTGTGCTCGGAGGGCTATACCTCGAGCCTGGCGGCCGCGGCCCTGCAGGATCTGGGGCTGCACCGCGCCACCGACGTCATCGGCGGCTACCACGCCTTGACGCTGGCCCAAACGTCCCTTTCGGTCACTTAGTGCGAGTGGTTTCCGGCTGAACGTCGGTCTCGGCGCGGCGCACGAGGGTCAGCCGCTTTCGTTGGCATGCACCATCGGGCGCAGCCGTTCGGTCTTCTCCGGGGTCCACCCGGGCGGCTGCAGCACCGCGGCCCACCCGTTGACCACGTCCTTGACGTACTTGTGGCCGTGGCCGTCGGGAACATCGACCGCGACGGCCATGTCCGCGGACACCTGCAGGAACGTCACCACCGGGATCCACTCCATGCGCGGCGAGACGTCGTAGCCGCGCGGTTCCTTGAGCCAATCCGGTTCGCGGAACAGCAGATCCGGTGTCCACCAGGCGATCGGGTCCGAGGCGTGCTGCAGGTACACCACCCGCGGCTCGCTCCACGGCGCGTCCGGCCGGTTCAGGTTCTCCGGGCGCGCGACGAAGCGCACGCTCTCGCCGTTCTCGTAGGTCGGCAACCACATCGGCGAGCCCTCGTCGCGGTTGGCGGTGAGCTCCGTCCAGATCGTGTTGTTGAACGTCGGGCCGGAGAACAACGCGCCGTCGGTGCGGGCGACCAGATTGTTCAGGCTCAAGAACGGCGCCTCGCCGCCGAACGAGCCGAGGCTCTCCCCGAAGACCACCACCTTGGGTCGCTGATTCTCGGGTAGCTCGCGCACCACCTCGTCGACGGCCTCGAAGAGGGCTTGGCCGGCCTGGCGGGCGTTCTCCTTGTCGACGAGGAAGGACAGCCAACTCGGCAGGAAGGAGTACTGCATCGAGACGATCGCCGTGTCGCCGTTGTACATGTATTCCAACGCGGAGGCCTCGGCCTCGTTGATCCAGCCCGTGCCCGTGGTGGTTGCGACCCCCACGACGGCGCGCTCCAGGCCGCCGGCTCGCACGAGTTCCTCGGCGGCCATCTCGGCGGTAGCGCGGATGTTGTCGGCCGTGCCCAGCCCGGCGTAGGCCCGGATGGGTTCGGTGGCCGCGGCGCCGTTGAACTCGGTCAGCTGTTCCACGCTGGGGCCGCCGGACACGAAGATCCGGCCCTGATGGCCCAACGATTCCCACGACACCAGCGACCCCGGACCGCCCGAGCGTGCCGGTGTCGTCGGGGGTTCGGTGTCCGGGGAGTCTTCGTCGTTGACGGCCGCGAACGTGCTGTTGAGCCAATCCATGGCCAGCCGGGCCACCACCCCGTTGAGCAATGCGATGCTCAGCGCGACCACCAGGCCCACCGCGATGACGCCCGAAACGCGCGGCGGCGCAACGCGTTCGAGCTGCCGTATCAGGAACAGCACCAGCCGGCGCAGCAGCTGCCCGATCTCGACGAGGACGAACAGCACGATCACCGCCAGCAGCGCGGCCTGCGGGTAGTTGTACCAGTGCAGGTGCGGCACACCCATCAGATCCCGGACGTCGTCCTGCCAGTGCTGGAAGAAGAACTGCATGCCGACCATGCCGGCCACACCGACCGCCAGCAGCGTCAACCAGGCCCAACCGGGAGCCGTTGGGCTGGAGTCCTTTCCGCGCATGTAGCGGACCAGCCATACGGCGAAGACGCCGATCAGATAGCCCGCCGCCCCCGCGCCGCCGCTGACCAGGCCCTGGAACAGCGGGCCCCGGGGCAGCAGCGACGGGGTCAGTGACAAGAAGACGAACGCCAGGCCAACCGCGGTGCCGAAGAAGGTGTAGTGCTTGGCCCACCAGGGACCGTCCGGCGGCGCGTCCTGCGTGCGCTCCGGCTCGGCCTGCTGTTCTTCGGGGGTATCCGCCGTGGTTACGGCGCTGTCAGCCTCGGATACGGGTGTCTCCGCGTCGGTCACCCCCGCACTTTAGCGATGTTTGAAGTTCGCAGCCCGCTTCTCGGTGAATGCGGCCATGCCCTCGGTCTGATCCTCGGTGGCGAATGCCGAGTGGAACAAGCGGCGCTCGTAGAGCAGGCCCTCGGTCAGGGTGGTCTCGAACGAGCGGTTCACGGCCTCCTTGGCCATCCGCGCGGCCGACAGCGACATCTGGGAGATGGTGGCGGCCACCGACTTCGCCTCGGCCAGCAGGTCGGCGGCGGGGACGACGCGCGACACCAGTCCGGCGCGTTCGGCCTCCTCGGCGTCCATGTTGCGACCGGTCAGGATCAGGTCCATCGCCTTGGCCTTCCCGACGGCGCGGGTCAGCCGCTGGCTGCCGCCCATGCCCGGCAGCACGCCGAGCTTGATCTCGGGCTGGCCGAACTTGGCGGTGTCGGCCGCGATCAGGATGTCGCACATCATGGCCAGCTCGCAGCCGCCGCCGAGTGCGTAGCCCGCGACCGCGGCGATGGTCGGGGTGCGCACGCCGGCGAACTCGCCCCACTTGGCGAAGAAGTCCGAGCCGAACACGTCCGCGAAGGACAGGTCGGCCATCTCCTTGATGTCCGCGCCGGCGGCGAAGGCCTTCTCGCTACCCGTGATGACGATCGCGCCGATCTCGGGGTCGTTGTCGAATTCTCGTGCCGCGGTGGTGACCTCGTTCATCACCTGGCTGTTGAGCGCGTTGAGCGCCTTGGGGCGGTTCAGCGTGATCAGGCCGACGCGGTCCTCGCGCTCGACGATGATGGTTTCGTACTGGCTCATGGCACTCCTTGTCAGAACGTCAGATCGGGATCGGCTGGGGCGAAGTAGTTTTCGACGTCCTCGCGGGTGACCTCCGCCAGCGAGGCCGGCGACCACTTCGGGTTGCGGTCCTTGTCGACCAGCTGGGCGCGGATGCCCTCGACGAAGTCGTGCGAGCGCGCCGACGCGCACGAGACCCGGTATTCCTGGACCAGGGCGTCGCGCAAGGTGTCCAGCTTCTGGGCGCGGCGCACCGCTTCCAGGGTGACCGACAGGGCGATCGGGGAGCGCCCGGCGATGATGTCCGCCGCGGCCTTGGCCGGTTCGGCGCCGTGGCCGCGCAGGTTGGCGATGATGTCGGCGACGGTGTCGGCGGCGAAGCACTCGTCGATCCAGAACTGCTGGGCGAGCAGTTCGCTGTCCGGTGCGGTGGTGCTGTGCTTGGCCAGCGCGGCGTCGATGTCCCCGGCGACGATGTCGGCGGTCAACTCGGCGAGCTTGGCCTGCGGCACGAAGTGGTCGGCGAAGCCGAGCGCTATCGCGTCGGCGCCGGAGAACGGCGAACCCGTCAGGGCGGCATAGAGGCCGAGCGCACCGGGCGCGCGGGACAGCAGGAAGGTGCCGCCGACGTCGGGGATGAAGCCGATGCCGACCTCCGGCATGGCCATCTTGGTGGTGTCGGTGACCACGCGGACGTCCCCGTGGCCCGCGACGCCGACGCCGCCACCCATGACGATGCCGTCCATCAGCGCGACGTAGGGCTTGGGGTACTCGCCGATCAGCGCGTTCATCTGGTACTCGTCGAACCAGAACTTGCGAGCGGCGCTGCCGTCGGCCCGGGCGCTGTGATAGAGCGCCACGACGTCGCCACCGGCGCACAGGCCGCGCTCGCCGGCGCCCTCCACGAGCACCGCGCGGATGTTGTCGTCGGAGGCCCAGGCTTTGAGCTTCTCGTTGAGCACGTCGACCATGGTCTGGGTCAGCGAGTTGATGGCCTTGGGGCGATTGAGCGTCAGGATGCCAACGCCGTTATCGACGCGGGCCAGGATTTCGTCGGTCACGCGGATTCGTCCTGTTCGTGGAGCGGATACGTTCGGAAACGCTATTTGGTTGGACATCCTAGTATTGCGAGGTGAACGGCGGGTGGCGCCCCCGGCCGGCACCGGGAAAGATGGGTCGAGAAAAACATTCCCAGCCCGGAACCTGGACGGGTATCTGTTCGTTGGACCAGTGTTCGTGTCAGACTTCCAGGGACCTCACAGGAAAGGAACCCACGGTGCGGGAAACCAGCAATCCGGTATTTCGCTCGCTGCCAAAGCAGCAGGGCGGGTACGCGACATTTGGCTCTGGTGTGGCCGGCGCCGCAGCGGCAGCGCAGGTACAACAGGGTTACGAGCCCTATATCGACCAGCAGCAGCGCGGTGTCTCGCGCCCGCTGACCATTGACGATGTCGTCACCAAGACGGGGATCACGCTGGCCGTGCTCTCCGTGGTGGGTGTCATCTCCTACTTCCTCGTCTCGGCCAACCTGGCTCTGGCGACGCCGTTCGCGCTGATCGGTGCGCTCGGCGGTCTCGGCCTGGTGCTGTTCGCGACCTTCGGGCGTAAGCAGGACAACCCGGCGATCGTGCTGAGCTACGCGGCCCTCGAGGGCCTGTTCCTCGGTGCCATCTCGTTCATCTTCGCCAACCTGATGTCCAGCGGTGGCGGGGCCATGATCCTGCAGGCCGTCATCGGCACGCTGGGCGTGTTCTTCGGCATGCTGGTGGTCTACAAGACCGGTGCCATCCGTGTCACGCCGAAGTTCACCCGGATGATCGTCGCGGGCATGATCGGCGTGCTGGTCCTGATGCTCGCCAACTTCCTGGCCGCGATCTTCGGCCTCAACGGTGGGGCCGGCCTGGGCCTGCGCGACGGCGGCATGCTCGCCATCGGCTTCTCGCTGGTCTGCATCGCGCTGGCGGCGTTCAGCTTCCTCATCGACTTCGATGCGGCCGACCAGATGATCCGCGCCGGTGCGCCGGAGAAGGCGGGCTGGGGCATCGCCCTGGGCCTGACCGTCACGCTGGTGTGGCTGTACATCGAGATCCTGCGGTTGCTCAGCTACTTCCAGAGCGATTAGCTAGTGACACGAGAACGGCCCGGCGCATGGGCGGTTTCTAGGGGTCGTCGCAACACTGCTGGTTATTGAGCCTGTAGTAGATCACGCAAGCGCTCGGCTGGGGTATCCCAGCCGAGCGTTTTGCGTGGGCGGCCGTTGAGTTGCTGGGCGACGTGTTCGAGGTCCTCAGGCCCATAGATGCTGAGGTCGGTACCTTTGGGAAAGTACTGACGAAGCAGGCCGTTGGTGTTTTCGTTGGTGCCGCGCTGCCAGGGACTGGCCGGATCACAGAAGTACACGGCCATGTCGGTGGCCATCGAGAACCCCTTGTGCCCGGCCATCTCGGCGCCCTGGTCCCAGGTCAACGATCCCCGCAGATGCTCTGGCAGGGTCGTCATGGTGGCGATCAGCCCGTCACGAACCGTTTCGGCATCATGGCCCCCGGGCAGGTGCACCAGCATGGTGTAGCGGGTGGTGCGTTCCACCAGAGTGCCGATCGCGGTCTTGTTGAGTTCACCCATGATGAGGTCGCCTTCCCAGTGCCCGGGCACCGCGCGATCCTCGATATCGGGCCGGTCGGCGATCATGAGCATCGGATCAACGAACCGCTGGTAACGCTCACCGGGCTTACGGTTCGGTTTACGGCACGTGCGGCCACTTCGCAGTGACTGGGCCACTTCCTTTTTCAGTCCACCGCGCGCCTGGAAGTAGAGGGATTGATAAATCGTTTCGTGGCTCACCCGCATGCTCTCGTCGTCCGGAAAATCCTTGACCAGACGATGCGAAATCTCTTCCGGGGACCACCGCTTGGCCAGCCCCTCTTCGACCTCTTTACGCAGCCTCTGATTGGTGACCAGTTTGGACTGCTTGGGCCGGGACCGTGCCGCCGCAGCCGCCGCATCGGCTTGATATGGCAGGTAGAGGCCCTCGACACGGTGCGCAGCGACCTCGCGGGACACCGTCGACTTATTCCGACCGAGCTTGTCGGCGATCACGGTGTAGCTCAGGCCGGCGGTCAGGCCGTCGGCGATGACCAGCCGATCGGCGAGCTGCAAATACCTACTGGCGGATGCCTGTCCAGATGCAGGACGCTGTTCGGCAGCAGTGGATTTCACCGGTTGTATGTACCGCGTCCCGCTGGCGTAATCGACGACCGTGCCATCGGAATACACCCGCGTGTTGCCAACCTTGCGGATACCGGCACGCCAATCCCGGGCGGTGCGCACATTGACCCCGGCCTCTCGGGCGGCCCGCGCCGACGACCAGCCCTCCTCGAGCAGTTCAAAGAACCGTGCTTTCTCGCAGGTCTTGCCGCGCGTGCGCCGCGCTGGGTCGACCAAGCCCGCCTCCACAAGCATCCGGCGGGCCGTGGAGTGCGCCACTCCGACAGCTTTGGCCGCCGCATTCACCGAGCCAGTTGCTGCAAATACCGCTGCCACCCGCGCAGGATCCACACCGGTGACATCCGGACGCGGCGAGCCCATCGGCCGGCCGGTGGCACTCAAGATGGCATACGCCCGCTGCCGTGACACCCCCAACGACTCCGCCGCTTCCCGCACCGGCACGCCCGCATCGACGAGCTTTGCTAGCTGATCACCAAATTGAACACAGTCCTCCGAAAACGACACGGTCGCCGCAACCTTTCAGATAAGAGAGCGTTGCGACGACCGTGTGAACCCAACCATGCGTCGGGCCGTTTTCTTTTTGGGGTCTCCAGGGTTGGGGCTTCTCTTGGGGTTCCAGAGGTGGGGCTGAACTCTCCCCTAGGTGGCCACTTCTGAGCTCGACTTCAGCCTCGGTGAGCTGTCATATCGAGACTGCGGTGAGCGTGCGGTTATCTCGCAAAAATGCGCGGTGAGCGCTGTTTCGGTGAGGTGGGGTATCGAGGCTGCGGTGAGCGTGCGGTTTTCTCGCAATAGCGCGCGGTGAGCGCTGTCTTGGGGTTGACCCCTGATGGTGGACACCTGACTGGTGGGACTGCTGGTCCCACGGGAAGGATGTCCGTATGTCGGGCAAGCGGAAGAAGTACACCCCGGAGTTTCGGGAGCAGGCGGCCCGCTTGGTGATCGAGACGGGCCGGCCGATCGCGCATGTGGCCGCGGAGATCGGTGTGGGTGAGCAGTTGCTGGGGCGCTGGGTGCGGGTGGCCCGCGAGGCCGCTGGCGCAGGCGATAATGGTGCGGTGCTTGATTCTGATGAGCGTGCCGAGTTGGAGCGGCTGCGCAAGGAGAACGCTGAATTGCGTTTGGACCGGCAGTTTTTGAAAAAAGCCGCGGCCTTCTTTGCCTCCGAACAGAACCAGTAGAGGCCTACGGTCTGATCGAGGCGGAGAAGGCCAATTACGCGATCACCCGGATGTGCGAGCTGCTGGACGTGTCGCGGTCGGGGTTTTACAAATGGCGCAAGTCCCAGGCCGCGGGACCGTCGCCGGCGGCGCGGCGTCGTGCCGAGTTGGATGTCAAGGTCGCGGCCTTGCATGAGGCCTCCGATGGGGTCTATGGGGCGCCGCGCATCCTGGCCGACCTGCGCGATGCCGGCGAGACCGTGTCACGCAAGACGGTGGCTGCCTCGCTGCGCCGTCAGGGTCTGGCCGGGATCAGCCCACGTACGTTCGCCCCGGTAACCACCGTGGTGGATCTGGACGCGCCGCCGATCCCTGACCTGGTCAAACGTCGATTCGATACAGGCCGTCTGGATGGGGTGTGGACCAGCGACATCACCTATCTGCGCACCGGTGAGGGCTGGTTGTACCTGTGCGCCGTGCGTGACGGCTGCAGCCGGCGGGTGATCGGCTGGGCCATCGATGAGCACCTGCATACCGACCTGGTCGAGGACGCGGTGGCGATGGCGGTGGCCATGCGCGGCGAGTTGGCCGCGCAGGTGGTGTTCCATGCTGACCGCGGATGTCAGTACACCAGTGCGCAGTTGGCACGGTTCGCCCGCAAGCATGATCTGGCCCGCTCGGTGGGCCGCACCGGGGTGTGTTGGGATAATGCTCAGCAGGAATCATTCTGGGCCACAATGAAAGTCGAGTTCTACGACCGCTACTTGTGGCCCACCAAAGCAGCCGCTAAGCTCGCCGTCGGCGACTGGATCGAACGGGTCTACAACCGCCGACGGCGCCACTCTTCGATCGGGATGATCACCCCGGTCGAGTACGAGAACCGGATCACTCAGACGGCACAAGCCGCCTGACCGAGTGTCCACCCAATGGGGTCAAGCCCAGTCTCGGTGGGGTGGGGCGTCGAGGCTGCGGTGAGCGTGACCGTTACCGCACAATGCACGCCTAAACCCAGGGCTGTGGATGGCTGACCGCGCGCAACACCCAACTCAGGCAGGGTGCGATGCCATGGACGGCGTCTTCCTCGGCAGCGAGGCCCTGGCCCGGGGCGCTCTCACGGAATATCAACTGCGGCGCCATTACCGGCGGCTGCTCCCTGACGTCTATACCGCCAAGCACACGCCAGTGACGCTCACGGATTCGACAGTGGCCGCCTGGCTTTGGAGTCGGCGCAAGGCCGTGATCGCTGGCCTGGCGGCGTCGGCGATGCACGGCGCGGAGTACGTGGATGACGACGAGCCCATCGAGCTCGTGTGGCCCAACCATCGGGCTCCCCGAGGGGTGATCACTCGCAACGACACCTTGCTCCCGGGTGAAGTCCAGACCATCAACGGGTTATCGGTGACCACGCCTGAACGCACCGCCTTCGACCTCGCGCGACGAGACACCGACGGCGAAGCGGTCGCCGCGCTGGACGCGTTGGTCCGTGCGACCCGAATCACTCGAACGGATGTGGTCGCGCTGGCGGGCCGGCATCCGGGCGCACGCGGTGTCAGGCGATTGCCACAGGTGTTGGACCTGGTGGATGCGGGCAGTCAGTCGCCCAGGGAGACCTGGCTGCGGCTGCTGCTCATCGACGCGGGCTTTCCTCGGCCGGTGACGCAGATTCCGGTGTTTTCGCCCCACGGCAAACCGATCTACTACCTGGACATGGGTTGGCCGGACCGGATGCTCGCTGCGGAGTACGACGGTGAGCAGCACCGGGAGAATCGGGGTCGCTACCGGCGAGACATTGTGCGGTCGGAGTACATCGCCAGTCTGGGATGGCGGCGTGTGCGGGTCACTGCCGGTGATCGGGAGGCAGACATCATCCGACGGGTCCAGCGGGTGTGGGTGCCGGAGCAACGCATCGCCTAGCTGTTGTGACCTGACACGTTGTTGTCAGGCGGCGAGTCGGCTGATGGGTGGGTGTCCGCCGAGGGCGGAGTGGCCTCGTTGAGTGTTGTAGCGGTGTAGGAATCGGTCAAGTCCTCGTTTTCGTAGGCTGTTGGATGTCCAGGGGCGGGCGTAGGCCCATTCGTTGAGCAGGGTGCGGTTGAAGCGTTCGGCTTTGCCGTTGGTCCAGGGGCAGCCGGGTTTGATGAACCGGCGTTTGAGTCCCCAGGCCGTGCACACCCAGCCCCAGTTGGTGCCGTGTCGGTAGACCATGGCGTTGTCGGTCAGCAGCCGACGCACCCGCACACCGTGGCTGGCGAACCATTCCAACGCTCGGTGCAAGAATCCCGCGCAGGTCAGGTCTTTCTCGTCGGTGAGTACCTCGCTGTAGGCCAGCCGGGTGTGGTCGTCGATGGCGGTGTGCACGTAGTCGTAGCCGATGCGGGTCTTCTTGTGCCGGTTGGCCACTGACACCGCGGCGTCGCGGCCGTGCAGGCGCCACCCGCCGCCTTTGGGGATGCGGCCCAGCTTCTTGACGTCGACGTGGACCATTGATCCTGGGGTGCGGTGCTCGTAGCGGTTGGGGCTGCGCCGCGACGAGCGCACCGGCTCACCGGTGATCGGGTCGATTGCACTCAAATGCGGTACCTGGTGACGCGCCAGGATCCGTCCCACCGTCGAGGCGTGCATCCCAAGTTCAGCAGCCAGCATGACTGCGCCACGCTTGCGGCGTCGCCGCGCGGCGAGCACCTTCTTCTCGACTCGGTCGCTGGTGCGCCGGGGCATCCGGTGCGGACGCGAGGACCGGTCAGCGAGGGCTGCGTCACCACCTTCGGCGTATCGGCGCAGCCACTTGTAGACCGTGGCCCGCGAAATTCCCAGTTGTTCAGCAACCTGCGCGGGCGGCCAGCCGGCCGCGACACGCTCCACGATCAAGCGACGTGCGAACAGGTTGGTACGGGCGTTAGCGTGAGACACGAGGACCTCCTACGGGTGAATGCCAGACACATCCACTCCGTCAGGAGGTCCTCCCCATTTCAAGCAGGCGCGCCGTCAACAACCTCTCAGGTCACGACACCTAGCGGTCACGGTCGGTCTCGGCAGCGGTCGAGTAGACCGCGTACCGGTTGGGGTCTTATCCCCGGCACCGCTCAGATCGAGGCTGCGCCCACCGTGCTTGGCTCTCGCACTATTGCCCGGTGAGCGCAGCCTCGATGAGCCAAAGGCGCGGTGGGCGCAGCCTCGAAGAGCCTCTGACCCCGCTGAGCGCAGCCTCGATGTGGCTGGGGCCCAAAGACCCCGTAATGATGCCCGACGAAACCTAGGAGAGCCGCTCCAACACCATGGCCATGCCCTGGCCGCCGCCCACGCACATCGACTCGATGCCCAGCGACTTGTCTTGCGTGGTCAGGTTGTTCAGCAGGGTCGCGGTGATCCGCGCGCCGGTCATCCCGAACGGGTGGCCCAACGCGATGGCGCCGCCGGAGATGTTGAGCTTGTCCTCGTCCATGCCGAGTTCCCGCGCCGACCCGATCACCTGGACCGCGAAGGCCTCGTTGATCTCGTAGAGGTCGATGTCGCCGATGGTCACCTTCGCGTTCGCCAGCGCCTTCTTGACGGCCTCGATGGGGCCGAGGCCCATGATCTCCGGCGACAACCCGGAAACGCCCGTCGACACGATGCGCGCCAGCGGGGTGAGGCCCAGTTCCTTGGCCTTGGTGTCACTCATGATGACCACCGCCGCGGCGCCGTCGTTCAGGGGACAGGCGTTACCCGCGGTCACGGTGCCGTTGGGACGGAAGACCGGCTTGAGCTGCGAGACACCCTCATAGGTGGTGCCGGCGCGCGGCCCGTCGTCAGTGGACACAACGGTGCCGTCGGGCAGGGTCACCGGGCTGATCTCGCGGGCGAAGAAGCCGCTCTTGATGGCTTCCTCGGCGCGGTTCTGGCTGCGCACACCCCAGCGGTCCTGCTCCTCGCGGCTGATGCCGGTGTGCAGCGCGACGTTCTCGGCGGTCTGCCCCATGGCGATGTAGAGGTCGGGCAGCTTGCCGTCGTCGCGGGGGTCGTGCCACTCGTCGGCGCCCTCGGCCTGCTTGGCGGTCCGGGCCTGCGCCTCGTCGAACAGCGGGTTCTTGCTGTTGGGAGCTCCGTCGGCGGAACCCACACCGAATCGCGAGACGGTCTCCACACCCGCGGAGATGAACACGTCACCCTCGCCGGCCTTGATCGCGTGGAACGCCATCCGGGTGGTCTGCAGCGACGACGAGCAGTATCGGTTGACGGTGGTTCCGGGCATGAAGTCGTAACCGAGTTCGACGGCCACGGCGCGAGCGATGTTGTAACCCGCCTCGCCGGCGGGCTGCGCGCAGCCCATCATCAGGTCGTCCACGTCACGCGGATCCAGGGCGGGCACCTTGTCGAGAGCCGCGCGGACCATCTGGGCGGCCAGGTCGTCGGGGCGCATGGTCGCGAGCGACCCCTTGACGGCGCGGCCGATCGGGGACCGTGCGGTGGCAACGATGACGGCTTCGGGCATGACGAGCTCCTTACGCAGACGTGGTAGCTGAAAACGCTAACCCGCGGACACCACCAGCGGCGCGGGCACCCCGGTGGTGCGACGCGGCCAGCGGCGCGCCAGCATTCGCAGACGTGCGCCCAGCGTGCGCTTCTCCGCGCCCTCGGTTTCCCAAGGCAGCGCGCCGGACTGCTCGCCGAGCGCGAAACACAGCGCGGGCAGCAACTGCCGTGCCGCGAGTTCGTAGCCGGCCGCTGACGGGTGGTACCTGTCGTCGGAGAACAGCGACTCGGGGTCCTTGAGGAACTCGGGCGACAGCAGATCGGCGAACGGCACCGGCACGCCGCCGGCGGCACGTACCGCTGACGCCTGTGCCCGCGCCAGTCGCAGGCCCAGCTGACGGGTGACCCAGCGCAGCGGCTGCGGGATCGCGGTGATGATGCCGAAGTCCGGGCAGGTGCCCACCACCACGACCGCGTCGCTGGCGCAGAGTCGTTTGACGGCGTCGCCGAGGCGCCGCGCCGAGGCGCTGATGCCGTTGAGCGCGGTGATGTCGTTGGCGCCGATCATGATGATCGCCGCATCAGGTGGCGGCCCGGCCACGAACATCGCGTCGACCTGGCCGGACAGTCCCTTGGAGGTGGCGCCCACAATAGCCTTGGTGCTCAACCGAATTCGCTTCCCTGACCGTTCGGCCAGGCCGCGGGCGATGAGCACCCCGGGCACCTCTTCGGCGTCACGGCAGCCGTAACCGGTGGCCGTCGAGTCGCCGAAGACCATCAAGTGCAGATCGAACGGGACATCGTGCTCCCAGCGTTCGACGGGGCCGCCGCCGGGGGAGTACACGCCGTCGGCGCGGGGCGGGATGTCCCAGGACTTCGGGATGACCTGGCGGGCCTGGTCGGCCTGGCCGGTGAGCAGGTTGCGTGCGCTCAGCACGCCGACGCCCGTGGAAGCCAGGGCTCCTACAGCTGCCAGTGCCAGCGTCGACCGACGCGATCCGCGTGTGCCCACGCTTGCGAGCTTACTGATGAAACGGGTGCTTTCCGGGATTGCTGGCGGGGAGCGTCGGGGGCGGCGGTCACGGCCGGATATCGGATGCGGTATCAATTCAACATCGTTGATTGTTAAAACTCTAAGAAGTGTCAAGCTAAGTTATCCGGGCCGGCTGAACGGCAGCCCAACCCCAGGTAGACAGGCCACTACAACGACGTAGGGGAGTGTTGAAATGACCGCACCCAGCAAGGTCCACGCAGCGCCTCGTGCACATATCGGCGCAGGTAGCAGCCGTCGTCCCCGGAAATTTCCGGTCAGTGACGGCGCGCCCGTCGAAGTCGTCGAGACCCAGACCAGCCTGCGAGCGCACCTCGCCTCGCTGGCCTGCCGGGTGACGATCCGCCCCGTGCTGGCAATCGGGAGCTACGTCCCGCACCTGCCGTGGCCGTTCGGGATTGTCGACCAGGTGGCCCGCGCGTTGACGCCGAAGCCCGGCACCGTGCGCGCCACCATCGAATTGCCGAACGCCGACGCCCTGCTGGTCCGCGCCCCCGGCGTGCTGCCGGCCGACGGGAAGCGGCGGGTGGTGCTGTACATGCATGGCGGCGCGTTCTTGACCTGCGGGGTGAACTCGCACGGGCCGATCGGCGTCTCGCTGTCGCAGTTCGCCGACTCCCCGGTGCTGATGGTCAACTACCGGTTGATCCCCAAGCATTCGGTGGGCATGGCCGTCGACGATTGTCACGACGCCTACCAGTGGCTGCGGTTGCGGGGCTACGGCCCGGAACAGATTGTGCTGGCCGGTGATTCGGCCGGCGGCTACCTGGCGATGACGCTCGCGCAGCGGTTGCAGGAGCAAGGCGAGCGCCCCGCCGCGCTGGTCGCGATCTCGCCGCTGCTGCAGCTGGCCAAGGAGCCCAAGCAGGCCCACCCCAACATCAAGACCGACGCCATGTTCCCGCCGCGGGCGTTCGACGCGTTGGTCAGCCTGGTGGCCAGGGCAGCGGCGAAATGCATCGTCGACGGCGAGCCCGAGCAGATGTACGAACCCCTCGACCACATCGAGCCCGGTCTGCCGCGAACCCTGATCCACGTGTCCGGATCCGAGGTGCTGCTCCACGATGCCCGGTTGGCGGCGCGCCGACTGGCCGCCGCGGGGGTCCCCACCGAGGTCAGGGTGTGGCGCGGCCAGATCCACGACTTCCAGCTGGGTGCGCCGCTGATCCCGGAGGCGACCCGCTCCCTGCGGCAGATCGGCGAATACATCCGCGAAGCCACCGGATAGAACGCCGTTCCCCCATGCTCTGGTGCCGTTCGAATCGGACTGGGCCAAGATGGAGGCATGCGGATCGCTCGGCACATCAGTGAACTCATCGGCAACACACCACTGGTTCGACTCAACTCGGTGGTGCCCGAGGGCGCCGGCACAGTGGTGGCCAAGATCGAATATCTCAACCCCGGCGGCAGCTCCAAGGACCGGATTGCCATCAAGATGATCGACGCCGCCGAGGCCAGCGGCGCGCTCAAACCCGGCGGCACCATCGTCGAGCCGACCTCCGGCAACACCGGCGTCGGGCTGGCGCTGGTCGCCCAGCAACGCGGCTACAAGTGCATCTTCGTGTGCCCCGACAAGGTCAGCGAGGACAAGCAGGACGTGCTGCGCGCCTACGGCGCGGAGGTCGTGGTCTGCCCGACCGCGGTCCCGCCGGAGCATCCGGACAGCTACTACAGCGTTTCCGACCGGCTTGTCGAGGAGATCGACGGCGCCTGGAAGCCAGACCAGTATTCGAACCAGATGGGCCCGGAAAGTCATTACGAGACAACGGGTCCGGAGATCTGGGCGGACACCGACGGCAAGATCACCCATTTCGTGGCCGGCGTCGGAACCGGCGGGACGATCACCGGCGCGGGCCGCTACCTCAAAGAGGTGTCGCAGGACCGCGAGGGTGGCCCCGTCAAGGTCGTCGGCGCCGACCCGGAAGGCTCGGTGTATTCGGGCGGCACCGGCCGGCCCTACCTGGTCGAGGGCGTCGGCGAGGACTTCTGGCCCAAGGCCTACGACCCCAAGGTTCCGCACGAGATCATCGCGGTGTCCGACGCCGATTCCTTCGAGATGACGCGTCGGCTCGCCCGCGAGGAGGCGCTGCTGGTCGGCGGCTCCTGCGGCATGGCCGTGGTGGCGGCCATCGAGGTGGCGGTCAAGGCCGGTCCCGACTCGCTGGTGGTCGTGCTGCTGCCCGACGGCGGGCGCGGCTACCTGTCGAAGATCTTCAACGACGAGTGGATGTCGTCCTACGGATTCCTGCGCGAGCGGCTCGACGGTTCGACGAACGAACCCACCGTGGGCGACGTGCTGCGCGGCAAGTCCGGCTTGCTGCCGGCGCTGGTGCACACCCACCCGTCGGAAACCGTGCGCGACGCCATCAACATCCTGCGCGAGTACGGCGTCTCGCAGATGCCGGTCGTTGGGGCCGAACCGCCCGTGATGGCCGGCGAGGTAGCCGGCAGCGTCTCCGAGCGGGAACTGCTCTCGGCGGTCTTCGAGGGACGCGCGCATCTGGCGGACGCGGTGGCCAAGCACATGAGCCCCGCGCTGCCGCTGGTGGGCGCCGGCGAGTTGGCGACCTCGGCGGCGAAGGCGTTGCGCGAATTTGACGCGGTGATGGTGGTCGAGGACGGCAAACCGGCCGGCGTGCTGACCCGCAGTGACCTGTTGGGCTTCCTCTCCGACAGCGGTTCGCGTCGGTAAGCGGACACGCTCGATTGGCCCGCTCTCGCGGGCCGTTCTCCGGTAGCGTTAGGCCGTTTTGGTAGCAAATTTCATACTGGAAGGCGCTTCATGACCGAAAATCCGCCACCCCCGCCGGGCGGTTACCCGCCGCCCCCACCGGACGGCGGCTACCCGCCGCCTCCGAGCAACTCTCCGCCCCCGCCGGCAGGCGGATATCCGCCACCGCCGTCGTCGGGCAGCGTTCCGCCCCCGCCGCCCGGCGGGTACCCGGAACCGCCCCAGTTCGGCGCCTATCCTCCGGCGCCCGGCTTCGGTCCGCAGCCCTTCAGCGTCGGCGACGGGCTGACCTGGGCCTGGCAGAAGTTCAGCAAGAACGCCTTGCCGCTGGTGGTCGTGACCCTGATCGCGCTCGTGCTGGTCAGCGTGGTGTCGATGATCTTCCAGAGCCTGTCGATGGCGGTCTCGCCCGGCTCGGCCGAATACGACTCCTACGACACCGGTTTCGACTTCTCGGCGACGGCCGACCTCAGCTCGACCGGCATCGTGGTGATGCTGATCGGCTATCTGGTGCTGCTCGTGGTGGGCGCGGCTGTCACCTCGGCCTACCTGGTGGGCATCTTCGACATTGCCAACGGCCGGCAAGTGGAAATCAGTTCGTTCTTCCGTCCGCAGCGCATCGGGGCGTTCGCCGTCCTGAGCCTGTTGGTGGGGATCGCCACCGGGGTCACCGTGTTGGTGTGCACGTTCCTGTTGAGCATGGTCTCGCCCGTCCTGGGGATCCTCGGAATCCTTCCGGGTCTGGTGGTGTCCATCCTCCTGCTGTTCTCCACGTTGGCGTTGCTCGACCGCAACCTGCGCCCCGTCGACGCGATGAAGTTCAGCTTTGAGCTGGTGAAGAACAACTTCGGCACGGTGCTGCTGGTCTGGCTTCTCACCATCCTGCTGGCGATCGTCGGCGTGCTGCTGTGCTTCGTCGGGTTGTTGGTCGCGGCGCCGGTCATCATGCTGCTCGAGGTCTACACCTATCGCCGTCTCAGCGGCGGGGAGGTTGCCCCCGCGCTGCCATGAGCGCTTGACACGGTCGAGGCGTCACCGCGGTGGCGCCTCGACTGCGTCCTCCGCGCTCCGCTGGCTCCGCGGAGCGCTGCGTCACCCGACTAGGCTTGAACTTATGAGCGAGCAACGTAGTCAGGCCGACGCGCACTCCTGGCAGGGGCTGGCCACCCGCGCCATTCACGCCGGATACCGGCCGGACCCGGCGACCGGGGCGGTCAACGCCCCCATCTTCGCCAGTTCGACGTTCGCCCAGGACGGTGTCGGCGGACTGCGCGGTGGATTCGAATACGCCCGTACCGGCAACCCCACCCGAGCGGCGCTGGAGGCGCAACTGGCCGCGGTCGAAGGCGGCACCTTCGGCCGGGCCTTCGCCTCGGGCATGGCCGCCACTGACTGTGTGCTGCGTGCGGTGCTGCGTCCCGGCGACCACGTCGTCATCCCCGACGACGCCTACGGCGGCACGTTCCGGCTGATCGACAAGGTGTTCACCCAGTGGGGCATCACCCACACGCCGGTGTCGCTGTCGGACCCGGACGCGGTGCGTGCCGCGCTGACGCCGCAGACCCGGCTGATCTGGATCGAGACGCCCACCAACCCCCTGCTGTCGATCGCCGACATCGAGGCGCTGTCGGCCATCGCCGCCGAGAACGGCGCGAAAGTCCTGGTGGACAACACCTTTGCCTCGCCCGCTCTGCAGCAGCCGTTGGCGCTGGGCGCGCACATCGTGTTGCACTCGACCACCAAGTACATCGGCGGACACTCCGACGTGGTCGGCGGCGCCCTGGTGACCGACGACGAGGAATTGGATTCCGCCTTCGCGTTCCTGCAGAACGGTGCGGGTGCGGTGCCGGGCCCGTTCGACGCGTACCTGACCATGCGCGGGTTGAAGACGCTGGTGCTGCGGATGCAACGGCATTCCGAAAATGCCGCCGCGGTGGCCGATTTCCTCGCCGAGCATCCCGAGGTCGACAGGGTCTACTACCCAGGCCGCCCCGATCACCCCGGCCATGAGGTCGCCGCGCGGCAGATGTCGGGCTTCGGCGGCATGATCTCGATCCGCATGCGCGGCGGCATCGAGGCCGCCCGCCGGCTCTGCGCCAGAACCGAACTCTTCATCCTGGCCGAGTCGCTGGGCGGGGTGGAGTCGCTCATCGAGCATCCGGGCGCGATGACGCACGCCTCCACGGCGGGTTCGCAGCTCGAGGTGCCCGAGGATCTGGTTCGGCTGTCGGTGGGTATCGAGGACGTCGGCGACCTGATCGGTGACCTGCAGCAGGCGTTGGAGGCCTGAGGCTTCTCAGCGCAGCGCCGCACGCACCGTCGCGGCCACCACGGCCAGGTTCACCTCGGCCAGGTCGCTGTCGGCGGCAACCCAACTGCCGCTGGCGATTTCAGCGGCCCGCTGCCACACCCACCGTCGGGCGCGGTCATCGAACGACAGCAGTTCGTCGAGGCCGCCGACGGTGTGCAACAGGGTGATCACCGCGGCGGTCGCCGGGGCGGGTTCGGTGCCGGTGATCAGAACCCGCAGCAGCTGCGACCGCACCCGCGCCGCTCGGTTCCGGTCCGTCAGCAGCCAGGCATAATCGCGGCGAAACCGCTTGGTGTACAGCGGCGTTCGTCTCAGCAGGCCGGCGTACTCCAGCTGGTCCAGCAGCCGGGTTTCGACGTCGCGCTGCAGCTTGGCGACGGCGGATTTCGCGGTGCGCGGCTTGCGTGCCAGTCGTTGCCACGCCCAGCCCGAGGTGGGATCGCCGTCGTCGGGACCCACAAGGGCTATCAGCCGGCCCTCGGGCACCGGCTCGCCGGGCGCGGCCGGCCGCAGCCGCCACTGGTAGGCGAGGTCCAGCAGCACCGCCCCGGCCAGCACGCGGCGGCGCCGGGACGGGTCGAGAGCCGGCTGCGCCGAGGCGTTGTCCAACAGCAGCAACAGCAGCTCCTCGGCGATGGCGGGCATGCGGCGAGGGTGCTTTCTACGGACGCGTCGGACGCCCGCGGGTGGATCAGCCCCGGTACGGCTCGGCGCTGACCAGCGTGACCTTGACGGTGTTGCCGTTGGGCACGGTGTAGGTGCGGGTCTCGCCGACCTTGGCTTCGAGCAAGGCGCCACCGAGCGGGGAGCTCGGCGAGTAGACCTCGAGCTCACCGTCGTTGACGCCCTGCTCGCGGGTGCCGATCAGGAAGGTCTCGGTGTCCGACTCGTCGCCGTCGTAGAACACCTTGACCACCGAGCCGGGCAGCGCGACACCGGACTGGGTGGGCGTCTCGCCGACCTTGGCGGTGCTCAGCAGGTCCTGCAGCTGGCGGATCCGGGCCTCCTGCTGCCCCTGCTCCTCGCGGGCGGCGTGGTAGCCACCGTTCTCGCGAAGGTCGCCCTCTTCGCGGCGGTCGTTGATCTCCGCGGCGATGACCGGGCGGTTGGCGATCAGCTGATCCAGCTCGGCCTTCAACCGGTCGTAGGACTCCTGCGTCAGCCAGGTGACGTCGATATCAGTCATGTGGTCGCGCTCCTCGAGTTGTTGGTCCGCGCTATACGCGTTGGCAGTCTGCCTGTCGTGGCTGCCGGGCTTCCGCGTGTATTGCCGTCTCAGAGCGGCGGTAGTCGCGCTAAAGAAGCAATACACGGTCCCAGCAGGAACCGTGTATGTGTGAAGCATACCACTCGGGCGTCGATCGGGGTTCACGGTTGCGACCCCGCCGGTTGCCCGGCGGGTCACCGACGCGGCAGCGGCGTCAGGGGGTCACCACGGCGCCCGCAGGTAGCCGGGGATGTCGGTCCCGCAACCGTAGGCGTCGCCGACCACCGGCGGGCGACTGGTCTTGACCAGCGCGCTGACCTGCACCGTTTTGTCGGTCGACGGCGCGACGAGCACCTCGCGGCGGCCGGTCTCGCTACCGTCGAGGGAGCGGCCCCGAACAATGCAGACCACCGGCTGCGACGGGTCCTGACGGGTGACGCTGAGCGTGACCTCGACGGTGCGATCGTCGATCAGCTCGAAGCTGGCGAGTTCGCCCTTCACCTCGCTGGTGCCCAACCGCTGGTAGCCCAGGTAGGCGATGAACAGGCCCAGCGCGACGACCAGCACCCCCAGCACGGCGATGACCGGACGGCTGGGGCCGCGGCGCGGTTTGCCGTACCGGGATTCCGGACGCGCGACGACGGCGGTGGGCTCGGATGGGTTCGCCATAGGTGTGGGGTACGTCTCTGCTGGGGGATCGGGTGTCGGTGACCGATCCTCGGAATGGGATCATGGCCACCGACACTTGAGACTAATGCGTGCCCGACGCGGGCCGCGAACGCGACGAGAACGAGTAAGGCGCACGGTGACCAAACTGCGGCTGATGGCGGTGCACGCCCATCCGGACGACGAGTCCAGTAAGGGTGCTGCCACCACCGCGCGTTACGCCGCCGAGGGCCATCGGGTGATGGTGGTGACACTGACCGGTGGCGAGCGCGGCGACATCCTGAACCCCGCGATGGACCTGCCGGACGTGCACGGCCGCATCGCCGAGATCCGCGTCGACGAGATGGCCAAGGCCGCCGAGATCCTCGGTGTCGAGCACACCTGGCTGGGATACGTAGACTCGGGACTACCGGAAGGTGATCCGCTGCCCCCGCTGCCGGAAGGGTGTTTTGCGTTGGTGCCGCTCGAGGAAGCGACCGAGCGACTGGTCAGGGTGATCAGGGAGTTCCGCCCGCACGTCATGACCACCTACGACGAGAACGGCGGCTACCCCCATCCCGACCACATCCGCTGCCACCAGGTGTCGGTCGCGGCGTATGAGGCCGCCGGCGACCATCACCGGTTCCCGGACGCCGGGGAGCCCTGGAACGTCCTCAAGCTCTACTACAACCACGGCTTTCTGCGGCAGCGCATGCAGCTGCTGCAGGACGAGTTCGCCAACCACGGTCGCGTCGGCCCGTTCGAGAAGTGGCTCAAGCACTGGGACCCGGACAACGACGTGTTCGCCAAGCGGGTGACCACCCGGGTCGAATGCTCGGACTACTTCGAGCAGCGTGACGACGCCCTGCGCGCGCACGCCACCCAGATCGACCCGGCCGGCGACTTCTTCACCGCCCCCATCGAATGGCAGCAGCGCCTCTGGCCCACCGAGGAGTTCGAGCTGGCGCGCTCGCGCGTGCCCGTGACGCTGCCGGAGACCGATCTGTTCGCGGGGATCGAACCGGAGAACGAATCATGACAACCGTGCTGCTTGCCGGAATGACGCTGCTGGCTCAGGAGGGACCGCGCAACACCGGTCCGGACTTCGGAAAGGCCAGCCCGTTCGGACTGCTGATCGTGGTGCTGCTGCTCCTCGGCACCTTCGGGCTGGTGTGGTCGATGAACCGGCACCTCAAGAAGTTGCCGGAGTCCTTTGACCCCGAGCACCCCGAACCGGACCAGGCCGTCGACGAGGGCACCGCGGCGATCGGCATCGACATCACCGGGAAAACGCAGGACCCCGATCCTCGGGAGTCCGGTGGCCAACCGCCTGGCTGAGGCCACCAGTCCCTACCTCCGCCAGCACGCCGACAATCCGGTGCACTGGTGGGAATGGACACCGCAGGCCCTCGCGGAGGCCGCGCAGCGCGACGTGCCGATCTTGCTGTCGGTCGGTTACGCGGCATGTCATTGGTGCCACGTGATGGCGCACGAGTCCTTCGAGGACCACCAGGTGGCCGCCGCCATGAACGACGGCTTCGTCTGCATCAAGGTCGACCGCGAGGAACGCCCCGACCTCGACGCCGTCTACATGAACGCGACCGTGGCCATGACGGGTCAGGGCGGCTGGCCCATGACGTGTTTCCTCACCCCGGACGGACGACCGTTCTTCTGCGGCACCTACTACCCAAAAGAGCAGTTCCTGCAGCTACTTTCGGCGGTCCGGGACACCTGGCGCACGCGGCGCTCCGAGGTGGAAGAGTCCTCCGACCACATCTCGGGGGAGCTGCGCAAGATGGCCGGCGGCCTGCCCGACGGCGGGCCGGCGGTGTCGGCGCAACTGTGCGACGCCGCGGTGGCCGCGGTCCTCGCCGACGAGGACACCGCCCGCGGCGGGTTCGGCGGGGCGCCGAAGTTCCCGCCCTCGGCGATGCTGGAGGCGCTGCTGCGCCACCACGAGCGCACCGGCTCGATGCCCGCGCTGGATGCGGTGTCCCGCGTCGGCGAGGCCATGGCGCGCGGCGGAATCCACGACCAGCTGGCCGGCGGTTTCGCCCGCTACAGCGTCGATGATGCTTGGGTGGTACCGCATTTCGAGAAGATGCTCTACGACAACGCATTGCTGTTGCGGGCCTATGCGCACTGGGCCCGCCGCACCGGTGACCCGCTGGCGCTGCGCGTCGCCGGGCAGACCGCGGACTTCCTGCTGCGGGACCTGTCCGCCGACGACATGTTCGTCTCGTCGCTGGACGCCGACGCCGACGGCAGCGAGGGTTCGACCTATGTGTGGACACCGGACCAGCTGAACGCGGTCCTGGGCGCCGACGACGGACACTGGGCCGCAGAGGTTTTCGCCGTCACCGCGGCGGGCACCTTCGAGCACGGCGCCTCGGTGCTGCAGCTGCCCGCCGACCCGCAAGACACCGATCGGCTGCAGCGGGTCAGTGCGGCGCTGCTGGCCGCGCGTGCCGGGCGCGTGCAGCCGGACCGCGACGACAAGGTGGTCACGGCGTGGAACGGCCTGGCGATCACCGCGCTTTGTGAGGCGGCCGTGGCGCTGGGCCGCCCGGAGCTCCTCGCCGCCGCTGCCCGCTGCGCCCGAGCGGTGCTGGACCTGCACCTGGTCGACGGCCGGCTGCGGCGGTCCAGCCTCGGCGCAAGGGTGGGGGACAGTGTGGCCATCCTCGAGGATCACGCCGCGCTGGCGACGGGGCTGCTCACGCTGTATCAGCTGACCGCACAACAACATTGGCTGGAGTCGGCGACCGGGCTGCTCGACACTGCGCTGACGCATTTCGGTGACCCGCAGCGCCCGGGCCGCTGGTTCGACACCGCCGACGACGCCGAGCGGTTGGTGCTGCGCCCGTCCGACCCGGTCGACGGCGCCACCCCGGCCGGGGCGTCGTTGCTGGCCGAGGCGTTGCTGACCGCCGCGCATCTGGCCGACGGAGACCGCGCGGGCAGCTACCGACGCGCCGCCGCCGAGACCCTGGCGGTGCACACCCCGGTGCTGGCCCGCGCGGCGCGCTCGGCCGGGCACTGGCTGGCGGTGGCCGAGGCCGCGGTGCGCGGTCCGTTGCAGATCGCCGTCGCGGTCGGCTCGGCCGACTCACCGCTGCTGGCCGCCGCGCGTCGGCTGGCCCCGGGCGGCACCGTCGTCGTCGGCGGTGCGCTGGACTCCTCGGCGCTGCTCGCGGGGCGGGACCGGGTCGGCGGTGCCGACGCCGCCTACGTGTGCCGCGGCACGGTCTGTGACCTGCCGGTGTCCGACGTCGGGGATCTCGCCGCCGCGCTCGACGTGCCCGTGTAGCGTGGCCGCACATGAGCTTTGAGCCGGATCAGCTGAAGACCTTCGTCACTCGATACCTCGACACCGTGGTCAACGGCAGCGCCGAGGATGTCGCCGCGCTGTACGCCGAGGACGCCACGCTGGAGGATCCGGTCGGCGGCGGGGAGGTCCACATCGGTCGCCAGGCCATCGCCGGGTTCTACAAGAACACCGACGGCGTCGAACTCAGCACCGAGCTGCTGTCTTTCCGCGCCGGCGGGCACGAGGCGGCGTTCGTCTTCGCGATCACGGTGGGCACCATGCGGATCGAGCCCATCGAGGTGATGACCTTCAACAGCGAGGGACTGATCACGTCGATGAAGGCCTACTGGGGCCCGGCCGACGTCACCCAGCAGTAACACCTGAGGGCGCGAGCGCTCATCCTTGTACGCGAATTGCCTCCGATGCGTACAACGATGAGCGCTCG
The DNA here is from genome assembly GCF_963378085.1 of Mycolicibacterium sp. MU0050. Lineage (GTDB taxonomy): Bacteria > Actinomycetota > Actinomycetes > Mycobacteriales > Mycobacteriaceae > Mycobacterium > Mycobacterium wendilense. The sequence goes on from NZ_OY726395.1 coordinate 1,079,454, forward strand.
CCCAAGAGAAGCTCAGAACACCGCGAACCACATCGCGATGTAGTGGCAGACCGCCGCCACCGCGGTGCAGGCGTGGAAGAACTCGTGGTGGCCGAATGTCCGCGGCCACGGGTTCGGCCACTTCAGGGCGTAGAGCACGCCGCCGATCGAATACAGTGCGCCGCCCACGATCAGCAGCACCACCGCGGCCACCCCGGCGCCGTGCATGATCGGCCCGATGAACCACGCCGCGACCCAGCCCAACAGGATGTAGAGCGGCACCCCCACCCAACGTGGGGCCGCGGGCCACAGCAGCTTCAGCGCCACCCCGGCCAGCGCCCCGCCCCAGACGATCCAGAACAGCAGCCAGCCGTCGGTGTGCGGCAGGGCAAGCAGCGCGAACGGGGTGTAGCTGCCCGCGATGAAGACGAAGATCATCGAGTGGTCGAGCCGCTTCATCCATTTGCGGGCGGTCTCGGATTTCCAATTCACCCGGTGATAGACGCCGCTGACGGTGAACATCGCGACGCTGGTGAAGGTGTACAGCAAGGTGGCGATGCCGGCCCGGGTGGACTCCACCGACCACGACACCGCGACCAGGGTGATGCCCGCGATCGCGGCGACCACCGCGGAGTACACGTGAATCCAGCCGCGGGCGCGCGGTCTGCCGAGGAACTCGACGACACCGTCGACGACAGCCTCGGGAAAGTCCTCGGCCAAGTCGATTTGGGTGATCTCTTTGCGTCGGATTCCCTCGTCGGCCTTACCGCCGGGGGGAGCGCTCATGTCGTTCTCCGTATCGGCTCCAGCTGTCCGGATCGTGTGGGGTTCACCCCGCCTCACAGTAGTCTGATTTGTCGTGGACATCATTCCCCCGCGACTCAAAGAGCCGGTGTACCGGCTGTATGAGATGCGGCTCAAGCACGACCTGAGGCGATCGCGCTCACAGTTGCCCCGCCACATCGCGGTGCTGTGCGACGGCAATCGACGATGGGCCCGGGACGCGGGGTATGACGACGTCAGCATCGGCTACCGGATGGGCGCGGCGAAGATCGCGGAGATGCTGCGCTGGTGTCAGCGGGCCGGCATCGAGATGACGACGGTGTACCTGTTGTCCACCGAGAACCTGCAGCGCGACCCCGCCGAACTGACCGCGCTCATCGAGATCATCACCGAGGTGGTCGAGGAGATCTGCGCGCCGGCCAACCGATGGAGCGTGCGCACCGTCGGCGATCTGGGGCTGCTGGGCGACGAGACGGCCCGCCGGTTACGGCAGGCGGTCGACTCGACCAACGCGGCGTCGCAGGGCTGTTCGTTCCACGTCAACGTCGCCGTCGGTTACGGCGGTCGCCAGGAGATCGTCGAAGCGGTCCGCGCGTTGCTGTCCAAGGAGTTGGCCAACGGGGCCAGCGCCGAGGAACTGGTCGAGGCCGTCACCGTCGACGCCATCTCGGAAAACCTCTACACCTCCGGGCAGCCCGATCCGGACCTGGTGATCCGCACCTCCGGCGAGCAGCGGCTGTCCGGATTCCTGCTGTGGCAGAGCGCGTACTCGGAGATGTGGTTCACCGAAGCGCACTGGCCGGAGTTCCGGCGCGTCGATTTCCTCCGCGCTCTGCGCGACTACTCCGCCCGGCATCGGCGCTTCGGGGTCTGAAATGGCGGCGCTCTCGGCGGTGGTGTTCGCGCTGAGTTGGTGGCTCGGCCTCTATCTGCTGGCCCGCGACCCGCGCAAGCCGGTGCTGGTGCTGGCCGCGGTCGGGCTGTGCGGTTTCGCCCTGGTGGTGGCGCTGGATGCGGTGCGGGTGGCCGGCGTGGGGGCCGCCGATCTGCTGGGCCGCATCGAGATCTTCCTGGTGGCCGTCCCGGGGGTGGCGTGGTTCGCCGTCCTGCTGGAGCTGGCGCGCTCCGGCGAGCAGTGGCGCGGCCGCGCCGCCGAGGTGGCCGCCGTCGTCGTGGTGGCGGTGCTGGCGCTGGTCGGCGCCGGGCTGGCCGGCGGGGTCGAAGGCCCGCTGCGCTTCGGGCACTGGCTGATGTTCGCGGTCATCTCGCTGGCGTCACTGACGGCCATGGTGCGCGCCGTGCTGCGTCGGCCGCGGCCGGGGTCGGTGGTCGGCGTGGTGGTGGTGGCCACACTGTTCTTCGCGCTGGCCAACGCGATCCTGATCATCCCGCTGGGCCTGGTGCCCAGCGCATTGGCGCTGGCCGCAACGGGTTTCGACGTCCTGCTGCTGGGCGTCGCCGTCGCGCTTTGGGATGCGTTCGACGAGGGGCAGGCGCTGCGGGCCGACATGCTGCGCTCGTTCGCGGGCACCGTACTGGTCGCGACGCTGTTCGGCGGGCAGGCGCTGATCGGCCTGGCCGTCGTCGGCCCGGAGGGCCGCGGCGTGGTGACCGTGCTGCTGTTCACCAGCCTGGCGGTCGCGGTCGCGATCAACGTTCTGGCCGACCCGCTGGCCGGACTGCTGGACCGGCTGACGTTCTCCCCGGCGCTGCGAGCCGATCGCGCGGCCCTGCGCGGTACCGAGGCGGCGCTGCCGCTGCGGGCCGACAACCCCCTCGACGACCTCGACGACGACGCCTTCGCCCGGGTGACGCGCCGCGCGCTGGGCCACTACGGCGACCTGACGAAGCTGGTCGCCAGCCCGCTGACCGCGCTGCCGGTGATCGATGAACGGCTGGCCGCGCGCGGGGCGCCCGATCAGCCGCTGGAGCGGGCCAACGAACTCAAGGCCGTACTCGCCGACCGGATCGCCGCGCTGAAACCGCGCGACGGCGGCGACTTCGGCACCACCGAGGAATGGCGCTACTACAACTCGCTGTACTTTCCCTACGTCCTCGGGGTGCGGGCATACGCCCAGAACGCGACGCCGTCCGGGTTGGACCCGGTGGCCCGGCAGGCCTGGAAATGGTTCGTCACCGAGGTGCCGCAGCGGTCGCTGCACAACTGGCAGAACGCCGCGGCCCGGGTGATCGCCGCCGACCTGCGTTCGGCCGGCGATTTCGGTGCGCGCAGCAGCGCCGAGCGCGTCCAGGCGCACCGAAGTCACTGATCTGGCAGCAGTTGGCAGTGCGCGGTGGCGACCTGGCAGTGCCTCCTGAGCAGCATCGATGGTGTCCGAACCGAATCTCGTCCGAGTAGGAGCACCCATCGATGACTGCCACCGCCGCCGGCTCGCCCCGGCTCCGCACCGACGACGCCCTGCTGCGTCTGGCCCTGCGCCTCGACGCCGTCCTGACCGCCGCGTTCGGCTTGGTCGTCGCCGTGCTCGCCGGCCCGCTGTCCTCGCTGACCGGCCTGACCCCGACCGTCACCTTCGTCGTGGGCACCGCGCTGGTGCTCTATGGCGCCGTCGTGTTTGCCTTGGCGCGGTTGCGTGACGTGCGCGCCGCCGGGATCGGGGTGATCGTCGCGAACCTGGCCTGCACCGTCGGCGCGGTGCTGGTGGTCGTCGAGGGCTTGGCCCCGCTGACCGGCATCGGGATCGCCGCGGCGCTGGCCTGCGCCGCCTACACCGCGTTCTTCGCGGGCCTGCAGTACCTCGGAGTGCGCCGTCTGGCGTGACTCCCGCCGCCCGGTGCGGTGGCGCGACGCCGTTAGAGGTTACGGCGAAGCGCCCCGCACCGGTTCTCCCATGTTCAGAGCTTGCGCAGCCGCAACCGGTTGATCGAATGATCGGAGTCCTTGCGCAACACCAGGGTTGCCCGCGGCCGCGTCGGCAGAATGTTCTCGATCAGGTTGGGCCGGTTGATCGAATGCCAGATGTCGCGCGCGGCGAACACCGCCTGTTCGTCGGTCAGCGTCGAGTAGCTGTGGAAGTGCGACTGCGGATTGGCGAAGGCGCCGGCGCGCATCGACAGGAACCGCGACACGTACCACTGCTCGATGTCCTCGATGCGGGCGTCGACGTAGACCGAGAAATCGAACAGGTCCGACACCATCAGGGTGGGGCCGGTCTGCAGGACGTTGAGGCCCTCGAGCACCAGGATGTCCGGGTGGCGGACCATCTGCTTCTCGCCGGGAACAATGTCGTAGAGCAGGTGCGAATACACCGGGGCGCAGGCCACCTCGGCGCCCGATTTCACCGTCGTCACGAAGCGCATCAGGGCGCGGCGGTCGTAGCTTTCCGGGAAGCCCTTGCGGTGCATGATGTTCCGCCGGGACAGCTCGGCGTTGGGGTAAAGGAACCCGTCGGTGGTGACCAGGTCCACCCGGGCGTGGTTGCCCCACCGGGCCAGCAGGGCCTGCAGCACACGCGCGGTGGTGGACTTGCCCACCGCCACGCTGCCGGCGACGCCGATGATGAACGGGACCGGCCGGTCCGGGTTCTGGTCGGACTCGCCGAGGAACTCCGCCGTCGCGGCGAACAATCGCTGGCGGGCGGCCACCTGCAGGTGGATCAGCCGGGCCAGCGGCAGATAGACCTCTTCGACCTCGAGCAGGTCCAACTGCTCGCCCAGACCCCGCAGCCCCAGGACCTCTTCCTCGGTCAACTTGAGCGGCGTCGACATACGCAGCGCTCGCCATTGCTTTCGGTCGAACTCCACGTACGGGCTCGGCTCGCTCAGCCGCGACATGGCCCCAAGTCTTGCAGCACTGGTCACGCGGTGTGCGTGTGGGTGTCGCCCAGCACAGGTGCGGCTACCGTTGAACGCTATGGAACCCGCTTCGTTGATCCGCGAGTACCTGCTGCTCGGCCTGCGCTTCGACCGCATCGAAGAGGGCTACGTGGACTCGTTCACCGGCGACCCCGCGCTGCGTCGCCAGGTCGCCGACGAGCCCGCGCCCGAGGCCGCCGACCTGGCCCGACAGGCCCAGCGGCTGCTGGCCGCGCTGCCCGAGGTGCCGCGGCGCGACGGCTTCGACGAAACCCGCGCGGCGTACCTGGGGGCGCACTTGCGCGCCCTGGAATGCGCGGCGCGCAAGTTCGCCGGGACCGACGTCGGGTTCGTCGACGAGGTCCGCGCCTACTTCGACGTCGACATCAGCAAGGGCGACCAGGACCGATACCGCGAGGCGCACGCCCGGCTGGACGAGGTGCTGGGCGGGACCGGATCGCTCGTCGAGCGGATGGAGGCCGACCGGCGCGCCGACGAGATTCCCCCGGAGCGGCTCGGCGAGTGCATCGCGGCGTTCTCCAGCGCCCTGCGCGACCGGGTCCGCGCGGAATTCCCGCTGCCCGAGCGCGAGACCGTCGACTACGAGATCGTCACCGACAAGCCCTGGTCGGGATTCAACTACTACCACGGCGATTACCGCTCGACGGTGGCCGTCAACGCCGACCTCAAGCAGCAGATGGCCAACCTGCCCTCGCTCGTCGCGCACGAGTCCTATCCCGGCCACCACACCGAGCACTGCCGCAAGGAGGCCGGGCTGGTCGAGGCGCTCGGTCAGCAGGAACAGACCATCTTCCTGGTCAACACCCCGCAGTGCCTGATGGCCGAGGGCCTGGCTGACCTGGCGCTGTACGCGGCGATCGGCCCGGAGTGGGGGAGCTGGGCCGCGGAGATCTACGCCGACCTGGGCCTGCGGTTCGACGCCGAACGGGCCCAAGCCATCTCGGCGGCCCGCGCCACCCTGGCCGACGTGCGCCAGGACGCGGCGCTGATGTTGCACGACGAACATCGCGACATCGATGACGTCGTCGCCTACGTGCGGCGGTGGCTGCTGGTCGACGAGACCCGCGCCCGGCAGATGATGCGGTTCCTGTCCTCGCCGCTGTGGCGCGCCTACACCAGCACCTACGTCGAGGGATATCGGCTGCTGCGGCCGTGGCTCGACGAGCGGCCCGACGGGGTGACCCTGACGCAGCGTTTCGGCCGGCTGTTGGACGAGCCGCTGATTCCCTCGACCCTGCGCGCCGCGGCCTGAGCACCGAATTTGGTCGGCCGGGGCCGAGGTTTAGGCTTGGACCATGACTGCAGACTCGACCGTTTCCAGCTCGACCGCCGCCCCGGGTGCGGAGTACGCGGAGACCGCGAGCGCCGCGTACCGCGCCGCGTTGGAGGTCATCGAGTCGGTGGAGCCTCGCGTCGCCGCGGCCACCCGCAAGGAGCTCGCGGATCAGCGTGACTCGCTCAAGCTGATCGCCAGTGAGAACTACGCCTCGCCGGCGGTGCTGCTGACCATGGGGACCTGGTTCTCGGACAAGTACGCCGAGGGCACCGTCGGGCACCGCTTCTACGCCGCGTGCCAGAACGTCGACACCGTGGAGGCGCTGGCCGCCGAGCACGCGCGCGAGCTGTTCGGCGCGCCGTACGCCTACGCGCAGCCGCACTCCGGGATCGACGCCAACCTGGTGGCCTACTGGGCCATCCTGGCCACCCGGGTGGAGGCGCCGGGGCTGGCCGAACTGGGCGCCAAGCACGTCAACGACCTGTCGGAGGCCGACTGGGAGAAGCTGCGGGCCAAGCTGGGTAACCAGCGGCTTCTGGGGATGTCGCTGGACACCGGCGGGCACCTCACCCACGGCTTCCGGCCCAACATCTCCGGCAAGATGTTCCACCAGCGCCAGTACGGCACCGACCCGGCCACCGGGTTCATCGACTACGACGCCGTGGCCGCGGCCGCGCGCGAGTTCAAGCCGCTGGTGCTCGTCGCCGGTTATTCGGCCTACCCGCGGCGGGTCAACTTCGCCAAGATGCGCGAGATCGCCGACGAGGTCGGCGCCACCCTGATGGTCGACATGGCGCACTTCGCCGGCCTGGTGGCGGGCAAGGTGTTCACCGGCGACGAGGACCCGGTGCCCCACGCGCACGTCACCACCACGACGACGCACAAGTCGCTGCGCGGTCCGCGCGGTGGCCTGGTGCTGGCCACCGAGGAGTACGCGCCGGCGGTCGACAAGGGCTGCCCGATGGTGCTCGGCGGCCCGCTGTCGCACGTCATGGCGGCCAAGGCCGTCGCGCTGGCCGAGGCCCGTCGCCCCGAGTTCCGGTCCTACGCCCAGGCCGTCGCCGACAACGCGCAGGCCCTGGCCGACGGGTTCCTCAAGCGGGACGGGGCCCTGGTCACCGGAGGCACCGACAACCACCTGGTGCTCCTGGACGTGACGTCGTTCGGCCTGACCGGGCGGCAGGCGGAATCCGCGCTGCTGGACGCCGGCATCGTCACCAACCGCAACGCCGTGCCCGCCGACCCGAACGGGGCCTGGTACACCAGCGGGATCCGGTTGGGTACGCCCGCGCTGACCACGCGCGGTTTCGGGGCCGACGACTTCGACCGGGTGGCCGAGTTGGTGGTCGACGTGCTGAAGAACACCCAGCCCCAGGGCACCTCGAAGGCCAAGTACACGCTGGCCGACGGCACCGCCGAGCGGGTGCACTCCGCGGCCGCCGAGTTGTTGGCCGCCAACCCGCTGTACCCGGGCCTGACCCTGTAGGTCCGGCCGCGTGCCGGTTGCCGCCGAGATCGACGTTTTGCCGTCGGCCACTCGCACAAACCCGCCCAAACTGACGTTTGGGTGGGAAGAGGGCACGAAGGTGGGGGTCGATTTCAAGGAACGTGTGAACTCGGGTTACAGTTAGTTTCATGGCTGAGTTTCCCGTTGCCAACGCCTTGACGCTCGAGCTGGAGCCGGTGGTCGCAGAGAATCTGCAGCGCCACCTCGACACCGCCGAAGAGTGGTTTGCCCACGACTATGTGCCGTTCGAACAGGGCGAGAACTTCGCCTTCCTGGGCGGCCGCGACTGGGATCCGTCGCAGCAGACGCTGCCGCAGCCCGTCGTCGACGCCTGCGAGATCCTGCAGATCACCAAGGACAACCTCGCCGGCTACCACCGCGAGCTGGTAGAGCACTTCATCCTGGAGTGGAAGTGGGGCCGGTTCATCGGCCGCTGGACCGCCGAGGAGCATCTGCACGCCATCGTGATGCGCAACTACCTGGTGGTCACCCGCAACTTCGACCCGACGGCCAACGAGGACGTCCGCGTCGACCACGTGATGAACAAGGGCTACCGGGCCAGTTCGTTCACCCAGATCGAGACCCTGGTGTTCATGGCGTTCTTCGAGCGCAGCTGGGCGGTCTTCTGCCGGCGCACCGCCGAGCAGACCGAGGAGCCGGTGCTGAAGTCGCTGCTGGAGCGGATCGCGGTGGACGAGGAGCGCCACGAGCTGTTCTTCGGCAACCTGGTGCGCTGGTGCCTGCAGTACGACGAGGCCGAGACGGTGGCGGCGGTCGCGCGGCGCGCCAAGGAGCTGCAGGTTCCCGGTGCCGACATCGACGCCTTCGCGGGCAAGGTCGCCAACGTCGCCGAAGCCGGCATCTTCGGACCCGAGCAGCTGCGCCAGGTGATCTCCGACCAGATCACCGCCTTCGGGCTGGCCGACCGCGCGGAACTCCGCGAGTTCATCTGCGCGTAACCGTGTCTCGGCGCGCCTGACCCCGCGCCATGGCGTTGCGGGAGTAGCGTCATTTCCGATGGCTAGCGACATGCTCTGCTATCCGGGCGGTATCTCCCGTAGCGACTACGGCAGGACCGGCCCCGGTCCTGATGCCGCTGCGCCCGCTGACAATTCCTCCGCGGGGCCGCGTGGGTCGAGGAGCGCCTCGTGAGTGATTCACCGAAGGCTCAGTCGGACATCTCGCCGGAAGGACTGCGGACCTACGTCCTGGACACGTCCGTCCTGCTGTCCGACCCCTGGGCGGCGACCCGGTTCGCCGAGCATCAGGTTGTCGTACCGCTCGTCGTGATCAGCGAGTTGGAGGCCAAGCGCCATCATCACGAACTCGGCTGGTTCGCGCGTCAGGCGTTGCGCATGTTCGACGACCTGCGACTGGAGCACGGGCGCCTCGACCAACCCATTCCCGTTGGGACACAGGGTGGTTCGTTGCACGTCGAGCTCAACCACAGCGACCCCAACGTGCTGCCCGCCGGCTTCCGGACCGATACCAACGACGCGCGCATCCTGACCTGTGCGGCCAACCTTGCCGCCGAGGGTAAGCGGGTCACGCTGGTCAGCAAGGACATCCCGCTGCGGGTCAAGGCCGGTGCCGTCGGCCTGGCTGCCGACGAATATCGCGCCCAGGACGTCATCACCTCCGGCTGGACCGGGATGACCGAACTCGACGTGGTGGCAGACGAGGTCGACACGCTGTTCGCCGACGGCGAGATCGACCTGGAGCAGGCGCGAGACCTGCCCTGCCACACCGGAGTTCGGCTGCTCGGTGGTACCTCACACGCCCTGGGGCGGGTCACCGCCGAGAAGCGGGTGCAACTGGTGCGCGGCGATCGCGAGGTGTTCGGGCTGCGCGGCCGCTCCGCCGAACAGCGGGTGGCGCTCGACCTGCTGCTCGACGAGTCGGTGGGCATCGTCTCGCTCGGCGGCAAGGCCGGCACCGGCAAGTCCGCGCTGGCCCTGTGCGCCGGCCTGGAGGCCGTGCTGGAGCGGCGCACCCAGCGCAAGGTCGTGGTCTTCCGTCCGCTCTACGCCGTCGGCGGCCAGGATCTCGGCTACCTGCCCGGCAGTGAGAGCGAGAAGATGGGGCCGTGGGCCCAGGCCGTGTTCGACACGCTCGAAGGCCTGGCCAGCCCGGCGGTCCTCGAGGAGGTGCTGGCCCGCGGGATGCTGGAAGTGCTGCCGCTGACCCACATCCGCGGCCGCTCGCTGCACGACTCGTTCGTCATCGTCGACGAGGCGCAGTCCCTGGAGCGCAACGTCCTGCTGACCGTGCTGTCCCGGCTGGGCACCGGTTCGCGGGTGGTGCTCACCCACGACGTCGCGCAGCGGGACAACCTGCGGGTCGGCCGTCACGACGGGGTCGCCGCGGTCATCGAGAAGCTCAAGGGCCATCCGCTGTTCGCGCACATCACCCTGCTGCGTAGCGAGCGGTCACCGATCGCCGCGCTGGTGACCGAGATGCTCGAAGAGATCACCCCCGGCGCCCTGCCCTGAGTGATTTCGGAGTGTTTTGCCACGCTGGGCGTGGCAAAACACGCCGAAATCCCCGGCGGGTGGGGATGATTTAGCCGCCATGCATTCGACCATCGCGATCACCCTGACCGCCATGGTGTTCGGCTATGCCGTCGTCTCGGCGGTGGTCAAGCGGTGGTACGTGGCCCCCGCGCTGATCTTCCTGCTGGTCGGGATGCTCCTGGGTCCCTCCGGGCTGGGTGTGCTGCCCGACAGCGACGACGCCGACACCTTCACCGTCCTGGCTCAGCTGGCACTGACGGTCATCCTGTTCAACCAGGCCGCCGAACTCGGCAAGGTGCGCGGTCGGCTCACCGGCCGACTGCTGCTCATCGGCATCCCGCTCACGTTGGTCCTCGGCACGGTGACCGCGTTGGTGTTCCTGCCCGTGCTGCCGGTCTGGGAGGCCGTCTGCCTGGCCGCGATCCTGGCGCCGACCGAGGTCGCGTTGATCGAGGCGCTGATGGAGGACCGCCGCATCCCGGAGCGGGTCCGGCACGCGCTGTCGGTGGAATCCGGCCTCTACGACGGCTTCGCGCTGGCGACGCTGCTGGCGGCGCTCGCGGTGGCTTCGGGCAGCGCCGACGACGAGAGCGCCTCGGCCTGGGTGTGGTTCGCGGTGCGCACCGAATTGCTGTCGGTGGTGGTGGGTGTGCTCGTCGGGTTGGCGGGCTCGTGGGTAATCGTGGCGTCGGTGCGGCGCGGTTGGATGAGCAACACCTGGGCGCAACTGGCGACGGTCGCGGTCGCGCTGCTGTGCTTCCAGGTGGGGGAGAGCCTGCACGCCAGCGGCTTCGTGGCGGCGTTCGTCGGCGGGCTGGCGTATGCGCTGGTGAGCCGGCGGGCGGGCGCGTCGGTGCCCACCCAGGTCACCGACGCCACCGCGAAACTGCTGGAGTTGCTGGTGTTCGCGCTGTTCGGCGCCTACCTGGTGGTGGCCGCCTGGCGGACGGCGACTTGGCAGGTGGTGCTGTTCGCGGCGCTGGCGTTGGTGGGCGTCCGCCTGGCCGCGACGACGGCGGCGCTGCTGCGCACCGACGTCCCGTGGCGCAGTCGGCTGTTCGTCGGGTGGTTCGGGCCGCGCGGCATCGGCAGCCTGGTGCTGGCGATGATCGTGCTCGGCCGCGGCGAACTCGAGCACAGCGACCTGCTGGTCCAGGTGGCGGTGGTCGCGGTGACGATCAGCCTGACGCTGGGCAGTCTGACCGTGCCGTGCGGGATCCGGCTGGTCTCGGTCGACCGACTTGTCCGGTCTCGGCCTTGACGCGCACTACGCATAGTAGATTTAACGTCCATGAGAAAGTCTGTGGTGGCGATGTTCGTGGGTGGCGCGGCAGCGGCGGCCGTGGCGGTGGCGCCGACGGCGCAGGCCGATCAGTTGGGCTATGTCATCAACGTGACGACCGGGCCCGGCTACAACTTCCCCAACGCGCAGGCCGCCCTGGACTACGGCTACATGCTGTGCGGCCGGATCGCCGCCGGCGACAGCTATCCGGCGATGGCCGAGCAGATCAAGCGGGACTTCGGCCCCGACGAGTACAAGGTGTCCTACCTGCTGAGCCAGTCCGCGCAGGAGCTGTGCCCGGCGCAGACCTGGCAGCTGCGCCAGTCGGTCGGCGACGGCTACCGCCCAGCGGGCTGATCCGCCTGCGCTGAGTCCCGGTCGCGGGCGCGGGTGCGCCACGGCCCGGGCAGGAACGCCACCGACACCGCCGAAATTACCGATACGGCAACCAGATACGCCGCGATCGAATCGCTGGTACCGGTGGCGGTGTACAGCGCCACCGCGATGGTGGGCGCGAACGCCGAACCCAACACCTGCGACAACGTGTAGCCGACGGACACCGCGCTGTAGCGCACGTCGGCGTCGAACACCAGGCTGAACAGTGACCCGGTGACGCCGGCGGCCGGCGCCATCGCCAGCCCGAACACCAGCACCAGGGCCGCCAGGAACAGCGCGGCGTTGCCGGTGTTGATCAGCGCGAAGGTCGGGAAGACCGCCGCGCCCATCGCCACCACTCCGCCGAAGAACACCGGCTTGCGACCCACCCGATCCGACAGCGCACCGAAGAGCGGATACGTCAGCACCGCGATCACGCCGGCCACGAACACGCCGAAAAGCGCCTCGGTGCGCCCGATCCCGGCGACGGTGGTTCCGTAGGAGACCAGATAGGCCACGCAGATGTAGGCGAAGACCCCCTGGGACAGGTAGGCGCCGGCGACCAGCAGGATCTGCCGCCAGTGTCTCCGGAACGCCTCGGCCACCGGGATCTTGACGGTGGCGGCGCGCTCGCGCACCGCGGCGAAGTCCGGGCTCTCGGCCAGCGACAGCCGGATCACCAGCCCGATGACGATCAGGACGGCGCTGGCCAGGAACGGAATTCGCCATCCCCAGGCCAGGAACTGCTCGTCGGGCAACTGCGCGACGGCGAAGAACGCCAGGGTGGCCAGCGCGGTCCCGGCCGGCGCACCCATCTGCGGGAACGCCCCGAAGAACCCCTTGCGTGCGGCCGGTGCGTGCTCGACCGCCATCAGGGTGGCCCCGCCCCACTCCCCGCCGACGGCGAAGCCCTGCAGCAACCGCAGCACCGTCAGCAGCAGCGGCGCGGCCAGCCCGATCTGGGCATAGGTGGGCAGCAGACCCATCGCGACGGTCGAGGCCCCCATGAGCAACAGCGAGTACACCAGCATCCGCTTGCGGCCCACCCGATCACCGAAGTGGCCGAAGACGATTCCGCCGAGGGGGCGCGCCACGAATCCCACCCCGAAGGTCGCGAACGACAGCAGCACCGCGACCGACGGGTCAGCCTCGGGGAAGAACAGCTTGGGGAACACCAGCGCGGCCGCGGTCCCGTAGATCAGGAAATCGTAGAACTCCACCGTCGTGCCGACGAAGCTCGCAATCGCGGCCCGCCACGGGGAAACCCTCGTCACCGTCATGATTTCGGCGTGATCACCATCGCCCAACGTGGAAGATCACGCCGAAATCGCTGACTGTCAGTCGCGGACCTTCGCCATGGCCAGCACGTCGAGACGACGGTCCAGCTCCTCCTCGGACAGCTTGTCGCCGATCAGGCCGCGGTCGATCACGGTCTGGCGGATCGTCTTCTTCTCGGCCAGCGCCTGCTTGGCGACCTTGGCGGCCTCCTCGTAGCCGATCGCGGAGTTCAGCGGCGTCACGATCGACGGCGAGGACTCGGCCAGGGTGCGCAGCCGCTCCTCGTCGGCCTCCAGCCCGTCGACACACTTGGCGGCGAACAACTCCGACGAGTTGGCCAGCAGCGTGAAGGACTCCAGCACGTTGCGGGCCATCATCGGGATGTAGACGTTGAGCTCGAAGGCGCCGTTGCCGCCGCCCCAGGTGACCGCGGCGTCGTTGCCGATCACCTGCGCGGCGACCTGGGTGATGGCCTCCGGGATCACCGGGTTGACCTTGCCGGGCATGATCGAGCTGCCGGGCTGCAGGTCGGGCAGGTGCAGCTCGCCCAGGCCGGTCAGCGGGCCCGACCCCATCCAGCGGATGTCGTTGGCGATCTTGGTCAGCGAGACCGCGATGGTCTTCAGGGCGCCGGAGGCCTCGACCAGTCCGTCGCGGGCGGCTTGGGCCTCGAAAGAGTCCACCGCCGGGCGCAATTCGTCGATGCCGGTCGACTTCTTGAGCACCTCGACCACCTTGGGGCCGAACCCGTCGGGTGCGTTGAGACCGGTGCCGACGGCGGTGCCGCCGATGGCCAGTTCGCCCAGGCGGGGCAGCGTGGCCTGCACCCGTTCGATGCCGGCCTGGATCTGCCGGGCGTAGCCGCCGAACTCCTGGCCGAGGGTCACCGGCACCGCGTCCATCAGGTGGGTGCGGCCGGACTTCACCGTGGTGCGCCACTGCTCGGCCTTGGCGGCCAGCGACCTGTGCAGCACCTCCAGCGCCGGAATCAGATGGCGCACAGCGGCTTCGGTGGCGGCGATGTGGGTGGCCGTCGGGAAGGTGTCGTTCGACGACTGCGACATGTTCACGTCGTCGTTGGGGTGAACCGTCACGCCGTTGGCGGCGGCGATCGAGGCGATGACCTCGTTGGTGTTCATGTTCGAGCTGGTACCCGAGCCGGTCTGGAACACGTCGATGGGGAACTGGTCGTCGTGCTTGCCGTCGGCGATCTCGGCGGCCGCGGCGATGATCGCGTCGGCCTTGGCGCCGTCGAGCAGCCCCAGGTCCTTGTTCACCTGCGCGCAGGCGCCCTTCAGCAGGCCCAGCGCGCGGATCTGGGTGCGCTCCAGGCCGCGGCCGGAGATCGGGAAGTTCTCCACGGCCCGCTGCGTCTGTGCCCGCCACAGGGCGTTCTTCGGCACCCGGACCTCGCCCATGGTGTCGTGTTCGATGCGGTACTCGACGGCGTCGCTGGTCATGCTGGCCCTTCGGTCGAAATGGATGGTTACGGAAGCGATCTACGGCAGCGGGTACGCCGCCGACTTGTCCCCGGTGAAGTTCACCGCGGAGTATTCGTTGAGCTTGGACAGCCGGTGGTAGGCCTCGATCATCCGCACGGTGCCGGACTTGGACCGCATCACGATCGAATGGGTGGTGCAGCCGCCGCCGAAGAACCGCACGCCCTTGAGGAGGTCGCCGTCGGTGACGCCGGTGGCGCAGAAGAACACGTTCTCCCCGGAGACCAGGTCCGTGGTGGTCAACACCCGGTCCAGGTCGTGCCCGCGGTCCAGCGCGCGCTGCCGCTCCTCGTCGTCGGTGGGGGCCAGGGTGGCCTGGATCTCGCCGCCCATACAGCGGATGGCCGCGGCGGTGATGATGCCCTCCGGGGTGCCGCCGATGCCGACCAGCAGGTCGGTGCCGGACTCGGGGCGGCAGGCCGAGATGGCGCCGGCCACGTCGCCGTCGGAGATCAGCCGGATGCGCGCGCCGGCCTCCCGCACGTCGGCCATCAGCTTGGCGTGCCGGGGCCGGTCCAGGATGCAGACGGTGATGTCGGAGACCGAGGCCTTGCGGACCTTGGCGATGCGCTGGATGTTGGCCGCGATCGGCGAGGTGATGTCGATGAACTCGGCGACGTCGGGGCCCGCGGCGATCTTGTTCATGTAGAACACCGCCGACGGGTCGAACATTGCGCCGCGCTCGGCCACGGCCAGCACGGAGATGGCGTTGGGCATGCCCTTGCTCATCAGCGTGGTGCCGTCGATCGGGTCGACGGCGAAGTCGCAGTCGGGGCCGTCGCCGTTGCCGACCTCTTCGCCGTTGTAGAGCATCGGGGCGTTGTCCTTCTCGCCCTCACCGATGACCACGACACCCCGCATGGACACGGAGTTGACCAGCTCACGCATGGCGTCGACGGCCGCGCCGTCACCGCCTTCCTTGTCGCCGCGGCCGACCCAGCGGCCGGCGGCCATGGCGCCGGCCTCGGTGACGCGGACCAACTCCAACGCCAGGTTGCGGTCGGGAGCCTCGCGGCGCTTGGGCTGGGCAGATTTCGCGGCACCGTCTGTCATGTGCGTGATTGTCCCAGAAGCGGCCCGACGATTGGGAGCTGGGATACTGGTGGCGTGAGTACCCCAGGACCAGAGCCGACCGAGGCCGCCGCTTCGGCGACCCCGCAGCCGCCGGCGTCCGGTGGACCAGCCGTTCCGCACCCGAAGGACCCCAAGCCCCGGGTGCTGCAGGACGGCCGGGACATGTTCTGGTCGATGGCGCCGCTGGTCATCGCCTGCATTGTGCTGGCGGGACTGCTCGGCATGTGCTCCTTCCAGGCCAAGGGCCCCACGATGGGCAACATCCCCAGCTACGACGCGGCCGGGGCGCTGCAGGCCGACGCCGAGACCATGAACTTCCCGGTGCGCCTGCCCGCCGTGCCCGAGGACTGGCAGTCCAACTCCGGTCGCCGCGGCGGCCTCGACGGCGCCCGCACCGATCCGGAGACCGGGGCGCAGGTCCGCGCGTTGGTGTCCACGGTCGGCTACATCACCGCGTCCGGGCAGTACCTGAGCCTGAGCCAGAGCGACGCCGACGAGGCCCGGCTGGTCGCCTCGATCCAGCCCGACGTGGTCGCGACGGGCTCGGAGGACGTCGACGGTGTCACCTGGGTGGTCTACGACGGCGGCGAGCGCGACGAGCCGGTGTGGTCGACGCTGCTGACCGGCCCGCAGGGCGACACGCAGCTGGCGATCACCGGCGCCGGCAGTGTTGACGAGTTCCGTACGCTGGCCAGGGCGACACAGTCGCAGGCGCCGTTGGCCCCGCGGGCCTGACATCCGTTCCACCCGGGCGGCGCCGGCCTGAGAGGAGCACCGTGCGCACAGCCCCGGAAGCAGACCTCAGCGGTTGGACGAGCGAGCCGTTCACCGGTGGAGGCTTCACCTACGACGTCTACCGCAAGGGAACCGGGCCCGGGGTGGTGCTGATCCCCGAGATGCCGGGGTTGCATCCCGGCGTGCTGGCGCTGGGAAACCATCTGGTGGACAACGGCTTCACAGTCGCCGCTCCGTCGCTGTACGGAACACCGGGTAAGGCGGTGGGCCCGGGCACGGTGGGCACCCTGCTCAAGGGTTGCGTCGCCAAGGAGTTCGCGGCCTTCGCCACCAATGCGAAACGTCCGATCAGCGACTTCCTACGAGCCTTGGCGCGCGACCTGAACGAGAAGACGCCCGGCAAGGGCGTCGGCGTCATCGGCCAGTGCTTCTCCGGTGGTTTCGCGCTGGCCGCCGCGGTCGACGACGCGGTGCTGGCGCCGGTGCTCAGTCAGCCGTCGCTGCCGCTGCCGCTGACGCCGACGCAGCGGCGCGACCCGGGCCTCAGCGAGGACGAGCTGCGGATCGTCGAGCAGCGTGCCGCCGACGGCGGGCTGTGCGCGCTGGGCCTGCGTTTCAGCGAGGACCCGATGTCGCCGGGCGCCCGGTTCCAGACCCTCAAGGCCCGCCTCGGTGACGCGTTCGAGGTCATCGAGATCAACTCGGCGAAGGGCAATCCCACCGGCTTGAGCCGGATGGCGCATTCGGTGCTCACCGATCAGGTGCGCGAGCGCGACGGCCACCCCGCCTACGAGGCGCGCAAGCGCACGGTGGAGTTCCTCAAGAGTCGGCTGACGCCGTAGCGGCCGCGGGGGCCGAGTCGCGGCCGAAGGGCCACCACCGTTTCCAGAACGGCTCCTTGCGCTCCTTGTCGTCCTCGTCGTCGTCGGTCTGGTCCAGCGGGGCGCCCTTGTAGACCGCCAGGTACACGCTGATGGTGGTGACGATGACGATCATCAGGACCGGGCCCAGCACGATGCCGACGAAGCCGAACATCCGCAGACCGGCGAATACCGACAGCAACATCAGCGCGGGATGCAGGTGCGCGCTCTTGGGCACCAGGAACGGCCGCAGGATGTTGTCGATGTTGGTGACCACCAGCAGGTGGAACAGCACGACGAAGACCCCGCCGACGACGTTGCCGAACAACGCCAGTCCGATGCCGATCGGAATGGTCACGATGCCGGCGCCGAGCGGGATGAACGACAGCGCGGTCAAGAAGATGACGAACATGAAGAAGCCGTCGTGCAGGCCGGCGATGTAGAGCGACAGCGCCGCCGCGACACCCTGGCACGTCGCGATGATGAACTGACCGCGCACGGTGGCGGTGACCATGGCGCCGATCTTGGCCAGGTAGATGTTCGACACGTCCGTCCCCAGGGGATTGAGGTCGCGGAACAGGGTGAGGACCTTCTCGCCGTTGGTGAGCAGGGCCAGGAACACGTACAGGAAGATGATGGCCGAGGTGACGACCATCGCGATGCTGCCGACGGACTCGCGGGCAACGCTCAGCGCCATCTCCCCGACGTTCTGGCCGACTCGAGTGATGGTGGACTGCACCGTTTCCGGCGTCAGCTCGATGTTCAGGAACGGCACCCGGGCCAGCACCTCGTTGGCTGTGTCGAGCAGTCGCTTCCCGAGTTCCGTCAAATCGGTGTTGGCCATCCAGTGGCTGATGCCGTTGACCATCTGGCCGATCTGCACCACGGCCAGGAACACGATCCCGCTCAGCGGCGCGGCCACGATGGCGATGGCCGCCAGCAGGGTCAGCGTGGCCGCCAGGCCGCTGCTGTAGCGGCCCCGCAGCCGCAGATAGACTGGCCGGAACAGGTAGGCCAGCACCGCCGCCATCGCGATGAGAACCAGGTAGCTGCGCAGGAAGTAGGCGCCGAACGCCAGCGCGATGACCGTCAGCACGGCCAGCACACGCTTCTGCGTCAGCGTGAACTCGTTGAGCACCGCCCGATCCTATGCGGAAAACGCTACTGCGCAGCCAGCTTTGCGATTTGGGCGGCGATGTCGGGGTAGCGCTTGAGGTGCGCGCCGCCGTTGATGTCGAGGACCTCGCCGGTGATCCAGGACGCCTTGGGGGAGACCAGGTAGGCCACCGCGTCGGCGATGTCCTGCGGGGTGCCGGTGCGCCCCAGCGCCGTGTTCTCGGTGTACTCCTCGACCACGCCGGGCACCAGCGCGGCGCCCTCGGTCAGCGGGGTGTGCACGAAACCGGGTGCCACGGCGTTGACCCGGATGCCCCGCGGGCCCAGTTCCAGCGCGGCGACCTCGGTGAGCATGGCCAGCCCGGCCTTGGCGGCGCAGTAGGCGCTCATCCCGATGGCGGGCTGGCGGGCATTCAGCGAGGCCAGCGACACGATCACGCCGCCGGCGGACATCCGCGGGGCGGCGTGTTTGATGACGATGAAGCTGCCGGTGAGGCAGACGTCGACGACCTCGCGGAACTGCTCGACCGTCAGGTCGGCGATCACCCCGAACCCGGAGAAGCCGGCACAGTTGAGCACGACGTCCGGCGCGGCCGTCGTCGCGAACAGCTGCTGCACCGAGGATTCGTCGGTGACCTCCACCGCGGCGGCGGTGTGCGGGCCGCCCAACTCCGCGCACCGCTGCCGGGCGCCGTCGAGGTTGCGGTCGGCCAGCGTGATCAGGTAGCCGTCGGCGGCCAGCGTTTGGGCGGTGGCCCAGCCGATTCCGGATGCGGCGCCGATGATGACGGCGTGGCGGGCCGGTGCGTGGTTGTTCATGCGTCCTCCGGGCTCGGGTCGCCCCACTTGGCTGCGATGGCCCCCCACGGGTCGGCGTAGGGCCCGGCGGCCCGGTGGTACGGCGCGCGCCGCTCGAGAAAGATCCGCGCCAACGGCGCGGCCGCCCGTAGCAGCGGGCGTTTCCAGCCGGTCCGATCGGCGGTCTCGATCAACAGATCGGGCCACGAAGTATGTTGGAAGCCAAGGGCTTCCTGGGACCGGGTGCTGTCCATCCAGTCGGTGGCGAACCAGTTGGTGTCGCTGGCCGGATCGCCCTTGAGCCCGATGGGCAGGCCGCCGACGAAGCCCATGGCCGCGGCCACCGCCGAGCCGACGTCGCCCTGTCGCAAGCGGTGGGACTCGTCGCCGCCGATCAGCAGGGTCTCGCCGAGGACCGGGGCGGTGGTGGCCGCCGCGAAGGCCCGCGCGACGTCGCGGACGTCGACGGTGTTGAGACGATTGTCGGTGGGCAGCAACCCCTCGAAGTACAGGTTGTCGAAGTTCATCAGCCCGGCGACCTCGACGGTCATCACCCCACCCAAACGCAGGATCACCCAGTCCAATTCGGCGGCCCGCACCAATTGTTCGGAGGCCAGCTTGTGCGCACCGTAGAGATCCGATGGGTTCGGCGGCGTCTCGGCGGTCAACAGGTCGGGGATCTTGTGCGGGTTGCGGGCCCCGTAGACGGCGATGCTGGAGGCCTGCACGAACCGCGGCGGGGTGGGCTGCTTGGCGGCCGCGGCCAGCAGATGGGCCGTCGCGTCGACGTTGACCTTGCGCGCCAGGCCGCGGCGAGTGTAGATCAACGGCGGAATGACGGCGGCCAGGTGGATCACGGCCTCGGGCGCGACGCTGCCGATCAGCGCGTCGACGGCGGCGGGGTCGGTGAGGTCGGCGTAGCGGACCTGCACGCCCGGCGGGAGCTTGCCCGCCGCCTCCCGGTTGCCCGGGATGTCGAGGTCGGTGGCGACAACGCGTCGCCCCTCGGCGGCAAGCTGCTTCACCGTCGCCGAGCCGACCAGGCCGAACGCCCCGGTGACCAGAACCGTCATGGATGTTGCCCCCTAGTTCGCCGATGTAGAACGTGTTCCAGCAGGAATCATTGCGTACCGGACATCGCTACGCCAGGGTGCGTCTGCGGAAGGGGTGGCGACGACGGCGATGTGACCGCCTCAGCGCGCGGCAGCGACCGCCGGTGCGGCCTGCGCGGTCTTCATCTGCTCGAACATGTCCACGTAGTAGGGCAGGCATTCGGCCAGCGCCTGCTCGGTGGTGAACAACGGCCGGTAGCCGAGGTCGCGACGGGCCTTCTCGATGGAGAAGTAGTTGTCCAGGTAAAGCCGTTCCACCGCAAGGGGTTCCAGCAGGGGTTCGGGCAGGCCGAACTTGAAGTGCAGCCGCTGCCATACCGTCATCACCGCGCGCACCAGTCGCCCGGAGACGCGGAACTTCGGCCAGGGCGCTCCGCAGGCCTCGACCACGGGCCGGGAGAACTCGAACATGTTGATCGGGTCGTCGTCGTTGATGAAGTACGCCTGACCGGGTGCGGTTCCGCCCGGGACCAGATGCTCGGCGGCCAGCACGAAACCGTGAATCAGGTTGTGCACGTAGGAGTTGTCCAGCTTGGCGTGCTTGCTGCCGATCAACACCTTGACGTGGCCGGCGAGCACACTCTCGAACACCTTGCGGAACATCGTCTGGTCGCCACGGCCCCAGATTCCGCTGGGGCGGATCGAACACGTCAGCATGCCGTCGACGCCGTTCTGCGCCAGCACGTAGCGCTCGGCGACGACCTTGGTCTCGGTGTACAGATCGTTGAATCGTTCTGTGTAGGGCAGGGTTTCGTCGCCGTGCGAGATCGCCTGACCGCCCATCACGACGCTGTTGGAGGCGGTGTAGACGAAACGCTGGGCCCCGGCGGTGCGGGCGGCCTCCAGCAGATTCTTGGTGCCCTCAACGTTGACCGCGTAGCTGCGCTGCCGGTACTCCTCGGTGACCGAGGCGCCGCCCATCAGGTCGATGATGGCGGCGGTGTGGAAGATCGTGTCGACGCCGGCCACGGCGCGGGCGATGTCGTCGGGGGCGGTGAGGTCGCCGACGACGGTCTCGAGGCGGTCGTGGTCCGGCAGTGGGGAGGCGACGCGGTCGAAGGACCGGACGGTCAGGCCGCGGTCCAGCAGTGCGGTCACCAGGTTGGCGCCGAGGAAGCCGGATCCGCCGGTGACCAGGACGTGGCCGAGGTCGGTGGTCAGCGTTGCATCACCCATGACTCAGAAGCGTAACTGAAACGTGTTCCAGTTACGACCCCTTGGGGAGGATTTGCAGCGCCGCCGCTACTCGGATTCGTCGTCCGCCGCCAGGGCCTTCTCGACGCGCTCGCGGGCCCCAGCTAAGTGCTCCTCGCAGCGTTTGGCCAGCTTCTCGCCACGTTCCCACAGTTTCAGCGACTCGTCCAAGTCCAGCCCGCCCTGCTCCAGGGTCTGTACCACCTCGATCAATTCGTCGCGGCACTCCTCGTAGCCCAACGCACTAAGAGCTCTAGTGTCGTCGTCACCCTCAGTCACTTTCACCTCCCTGACTCACAGCCGTCACAGCGCCGTCGGCGACGCGGATCCGCAGCTCGGTCCCGGCCGGTGCATCGGCCACCGAACGCAGCACGTGTGCCCCGGCCTGCACCACCGCGTAACCGCGCGCCAGCGTCGCGGCCGGACCCAACGTGAGCAGCCGGGCGCCCAGGTGTCCGATCCGGTCGGATTCGGCGGCGATCAGCCGGGTGATGTCCCGGCGCACGGCCGCGCGGGCCCGCTGCACCTCGTCGGCACGGGTGCTGAGCATGCGCAGGGGATCGGCGAGCACCGGTCGGCTGCGCAACTGCGCGATGTGCCGCTCCTCCCGGCCCACCCAGTTGCGCAGGGCGCGGGCGCTGCGGCGGCGCAGATCGTCGACGAGGGCCTGCTCGGCGGCGGTGTCGGGGACGATGCGCTTGGCGGCGTCGGTGGGCGTGGCCGCGCGCAGGTCGGCGACCAAGTCGCACAGCGGGTTGTCCGGTTCGTGGCCGACGGCGCTGACCACCGGCGTGGTGCACGCCGCGATGGCGCGGCACAGCGTCTCGTCGGAGAACGGCAGCAGGTCCTCCACGCTGCCGCCACCGCGGGCCAGCACGATCACGTCGACCTCGGGGTCGCGGTCGAGCTCGGCCAGCGCCGCCACGATCTGCGCCACCGCGTTGGGCCCCTGCACCACGGTGTTGCGGATCGCGAAGCGCACCGCCGGCCAGCGCGACGTCGCCACCGCCGTCACGTCCCGCTCGGCGGCGCTCGCGCGGCCGGTGATCAGGCCGATGGTGTTGGGCAGGAACGGAAGCGGCCGCTTGAGCCGCGGGTCGAACAGGCCCTCGGCCTCCAGCAGCCGGCGCAGCCGTTCGATGCGGGCCAGCAGCTCACCGATGCCGACGGCCCGGATCTCGTGCACCCGCAACGAGAACGTGCCGCGGCCGGTGTAGAAGTTCGGCTTGCCCAGAACGAGCACCTGGGCGCCCTCGGCGAGCTTCACCGGGGCGTTGAGGACCAGATCCCGGGGGCAGGTCAGCGTCAGTGACATGTCGGCGGCCGGGTCACGCAGCGTCATGAACACCGTGGGGGAGCCCGAGCGGAGATTCAGCTGGGCAATCTGACCCTCGACCCACACCATACCGAGCTTGTCGATCCAGCCCGCCACCCGCACGGCCACCGCCCGCACCGGGTAGGGGTTCTCCGCTGACTGCCCCTGCGCGGCCTGCGCCGGATCACTCACTTGGCGCTGGCGCGGGTGATCCTGTTGGCCAGCAGGGTCTGGAACGGCGCGCGCGCCTTGGTGGCCTCTTCGAAGGCCAGCAGCTCGGAGAGCTCGTCGACCGACAACGACTGCAGCCGGGCGCGCAGCTGCGCCAGCGTCAGCGACGCGTAATCGATGCGCGAGGCGACGTCGGGAGCGCTTACCTCGGCGGCGGACTGGCCGTTGCTGCTCGGCGGGTCCGCGGCCGCGGGGGTCTCGTCGGTGGAGTACAGCGCGAAGCGGCCTTCGGTCATCCGTTCACCGGAGTCCGTCGAGCGCGACGGGCCGGCGTCGGCCGAGTCGTCCTCGTCCTCGTCGAAGGTGGCCCACTCGGGCTGTTCGTCCTTGGGCGGAAACAGCGTCTCGAGCGTCGAGTCACCCTTGATCACCAGGTCAGCGAGGTCCTGCTGGACCTTCATCACCAGGTGGGCGAACTGACTGGCCAGACTCATCGGGGACATCAAGATGGTCTGGGGCAGTTTTCGGGTCTCCTCGACGGCGGTGGCCGCGACCCCAACGAGCAACCGGACGCCATACGGTGCACTAGACATGAGAGCCAGACTACTTCCGGCTCCAGCATTCGCCTCTTGTTGGCCGGGGTAAGTAGGCTGGTGTCATGTCAGCAACGGTCAATATGGGCATCCCCGGGGCCACCAGCACGGTCGTCGAACGGGTGGAGGGCAAGCGCGTCCTGTTGGCCGAGCCCCGCGGCTACTGCGCCGGGGTGGATCGCGCCGTCGAGACCGTGGAGCGGGCGCTCGAGAAACACGGTGCGCCGGTGTACGTCCGGCACGAGATCGTGCACAACCGGCACGTGGTGGAGACCCTCGCCAAGGCGGGCGCGGTGTTCGTCGACGAGACCGACCAGGTGCCCGTGGGCGCCATCGTGGTGTTCTCCGCGCACGGGGTGGCGCCGTCGGTGCACGTCAACGCCGCCGAACGCGAACTCAAGGTCATCGACGCCACCTGCCCGCTGGTCACCAAGGTGCACAACGAGGCCAAGCGCTTCGCCCGCGACGACTACGACATCCTGCTGATCGGCCACGAGGGCCACGAGGAAGTCATCGGTACCGCCGGCGAGGCGCCCGACCACGTGCAGCTGGTCGACGGCCCGGAGTCGGTGGACAAGGTCACCGTGCGCGACGAGAACAAGGTCATCTGGCTGTCCCAGACCACGCTGAGCGTCGACGAGACCATGGAGACCGTGCGGCGGCTGCGGGAGCGGTTCCCGACGCTGCAGGATCCGCCGAGCGACGACATCTGCTACGCGACGCAGAACCGCCAGGTGGCGGTCAAGGCGATGGCGCCGGAATGCGAGCTGGTGATCGTGGTGGGCTCGGCGAACTCGTCGAACTCCGTGCGCCTGGTCGAGGTCGCGCTGAACGCGGGCTCCGACAGCGCGCACCTGGTCGACTACGCCGACGACATCGATCCGGCCTGGCTCGAGGGTGTCACCACGGTTGGCGTCACCTCCGGCGCCTCGGTGCCGGAGATCCTGGTGCGCGGCGTGCTCGAGCGGCTCGCCGACTACGGCTACGGCACCGTGCAGTCGGTGACCACCGCCAACGAGACGCTGGTGTTCGCGCTGCCGCGAGAAATCCGCCCGGCGCGGCGCTGACCGGGGGAGCAGGACTCAGGGGCCGACGGGGTAGCCGCTGCGGATCGCGATGCGATTCCAGGCGTTCATCACGATGGCCAGCCAGCTCACAGCTGAGATCTGCTCGTCGGTGAGCACGTCATTGTCCCGTTCGTGCCGGTCGGGTACCGGCAACTCGGTGACGTCCTCGGCCAGGGCGAGCGCGGCCCGTTCCTGCTCGGAGAAGTATTGCGACTCCCACCAGGCCGCGACGACCGCGAGCCGGTCGGTGGTCTCGCCCTTGTTCAGAGCGTCGCGGGTGTGCATGCGCAGGCAGAAGGCGCACCCGTTGAGCTGGGACACCCGGATCTTCACCAGCTCGGCCAGCTTCTCGTCCAGCCCGGACCGGGCGAACGCCGCCTCGGCTTCCTGGTTGAGGGCCAGCACGCCCTGATAGGCCGCCGGATGTTGCTTGCTCAGATTCACCCGTGCCATGGCGGAGCCCTTCGGTCCGAAGTTCAGTCGTAATCGCTGTAGCGACTGTGCCGCGCCCGGGGGCGACGGCGATGCTGCACATTCTCCTCCGCGCCGGCGTCGCCCGCGTCCGCTCCGCGATATCGGACCTTCGACACCGGGTGGTGGCTGCCGTTGGCCGCGGCCGGCCGCCGGCGGGGTACGGGCATGTCGTAGGGATCGACGCCCGGGTACGGCTCGGCGGACGGGCCGTAGCGGTCGGGGCGGGGCGCCGGCCGCTCATAGGGCGACGGGCGCTCATACGGCGACCGCTGCCGCGGCTGCCGGGGCTGCCGCGGCTCGCGCAGGTAGTCCGGCGGCGGCGGGCGCCGGGACGGGTCCCGGGGCGTGCGGCGGCGCGGTGGGCCGTCGGCGAAGTCGTCGTCATGCTCGCGGGCGTGGGTGGGCCGCCGGCGCGAAGGCGGCGGGGCGGCGCCGTCGTCGAGCGGCGGGCGGACGTGCCGCGACCGACTCGGCGCGGTCCGCTTGGTGGGCCGTCGGGTGCCGGGGCGTGGCCGCGAGGTGGTGTTGCGGTCGATGGCGTGCTTGCGCGGGTCGGCCTCGTCGTCCGGCTCGGAGCGCCGCGGCGGCATCGCCAGCGCGGAGATCTTGGTCTTGATCGCGGTCAGCACGCCGGCCAGCGCGGCGGGCGGGGCGGCCGTCGTGCGGGCGCGGGAGGTGCGATCGGAGCTGCGGTCCGCGGTGGCCGGTGCGGGCCGGGCGGGGGCGCCGAAGTACCACCTCGCCATGCCGATCAGCAGCACCAACGCCGAGGTGGTGAACATCAACAGGAACCGCTCGATCAGCGGATAACCGCAGTTGATCAGGATGTCCTTGATGCCGTCGATGTCGGACAGGTGGAACAGGAAATACGCTCCGGGCACGGACACGAACAAGATCAGCGGCGGCTGCACGACGGCCGTGAAGATGGCCTCCTGGCGCACGGCGAGCACCGCGCCGACGCAGCCGAGCAGGTACAGCGTCGCGAATACGGCGGACAGTTCCCGGCTGCCCGACCCCGCGTCGAAGGCGAAGCCCAGGGCGGTGGCCAATGCCGCGATGAGCACAGCCGCCCACCACGGCACACCTTGAATGTTCGGGTGCGCCGAGCGGTGTTCGGCGGGTACCGATGACCTCGCCCGCTGCGCTGGCACACGTAGACCGTACCGGCTAACCCTGAGCTGGACCTGATGGCGTGGGTGCGTCGCATGTCGCGCGCGTGGTTTCCGAGCTCGGCGCCGACCGCCGTAGACTTGTGACCCCGTGAGCCTGAACCTGGGAATCGTCGGCCTGCCCAACGTCGGCAAGTCGACCCTCTTCAACGCCTTGACGCGCAACAACGTGTTGGCCGCCAACTATCCGTTCGCGACGATCGAGCCCAACGAAGGCGTCGTCCCGCTGCCCGATCCGCGCCTGGACAAGCTGGCCGAGATCTTCGGTTCGGAGAAGACGGTGCCCGCGCCGGTGACCTTCGTCGACATCGCCGGCATCGTCAAGGGCGCCTCCGAGGGCGCCGGGCTGGGCAACAAGTTCCTGGCCAACATCCGCGAGTGCGACGCGATCTGCCAGGTGGTCCGGGTCTTCGCCGACGACGACGTGGTGCACGTCGACGGGCGGGTGGACCCCAAGGCCGACATCGAGATCATCGAGACCGAGCTGATCCTCGCCGACATGCAGACGCTGGAGAAGGCGATCCCGCGGCTGGAGAAGGAAGCGCGCAACAACAAGGAGCGCAAGCCGGTCCTGGATGCGGCCGTGGCGGCCCAGGGCGTCCTCGACAGCGGCAAGACGTTGTTTTCGGCCGGCACCGACGTCACCCTGCTGCGCGAGCTGAACCTGATGACCACCAAGCCGTTCCTGTACGTGTTCAACGCCGACGAGTCGGTGCTGACCGACGAGGCCAAGGTCGCCGAGCTGCGTGAGCTGGTGGCCCCGGCCGACGCGGTGTTCCTGGATGCCAAGATCGAGGCCGAGCTGCAGGAGCTCGACGACGAGTCCGCCGCGGAGCTGCTGGAGTCGATCGGGCAGACCGAACGCGGGCTGGATGCGCTGGCGCGCGCCGGTTTTCACACCCTGAACCTGCAGACCTACCTGACCGCCGGGCCCAAGGAGGCGCGGGCCTGGACGATCCACCGGGGCGACACCGCGCCCAAGGCCGCCGGGGTGATCCACACCGACTTCGAGAAGGGCTTCATCAAGGCGGAGGTGGTGTCGTTCGACGATCTGGTGGAGGCCGGGTCGATGGCCGCCGCCAAGGCCGCCGGCAAGGTCCGGATGGAGGGCAAGGACTACGTGATGGCCGACGGGGACGTCGTGGAGTTCCGGTTCAATGTCTGACGAGTTGCCGCCGTGTCCACAGTGCGGCGAGGGCTTCACCTATGCGCAGCGCGCGCTCCTGGTGTGTCCGATGTGTGCCCACGAGTGGTCTGCGGATGGTCCGTCGTCCGACGGCGGTTCGACGCGCGAAGCCGATCTCGAGATCACAGACGCGGTGGGCAATCGCCTCGCCGACGGTGACACGATCACCGTCGTGAAGACCGTCAAGGTCAAAGGTGGCGGTGGCGGTGTCATCAAGGTGGGAACGAAAGTCCGTGGAATAAGGCTCATTTCCGACGGGGTGGGAGATCACGACATCGATGCGACGGTCCCGGGTTTCGGTCGCATGCAGCTCAAGTCGAGCGTGGTGAAGAAGGCGCTCTGATCAGCAGCTGGTGTGCGCTCCACCGTCCGCCGAGGGCCTCGACCTCGACCTGATCGCGGCCCGCGGCGATGTCGTCGACCTGCACGTCCAGATGGATGCGGACCTTGGTGACCTTCGCCATTCGACGTTCAGGCGCGCTCCGCTACATCCCGGGGGCTCCTGGCTCCTGACTCCTGACTCGTAGGCTCCCGATGACCAGACCCCGCGGCGGTAGGGACCGAAGACGATGTGCGCACCGATTGAATCGGATCGGAGAAGTCGGGCGTGCAGTTCGCTCGCCGGAGAGAGTGGATCACGAAGGGAGCAAACGTGATCGACGTTCTGAACCGCCTGGTCGACGAGATCGAGGCACACCTCGATGGTGAACTGGACGTGGACGAGTTCGCCAGCGGAATGGGGACGACCGGATATCACGCCCGCCGGATGTTCTCGTCCCTGGCGGGGATGCCGGTGTCCGAGTACGTGCGTCGTCGCCGCATGACCGTTGCTGCGTCCGACGTGATCGGTGACGAGGATCTGCTGACGATCGCCGTGCGGTACGGGTATGGATCGACCGAGGCGTTCGGTCGGGCATTCCGCGCCGTGCACGGAGTGAGTCATGGTGACGTTCGTCGAAACGGCGGCCCCCTTCGCAGCCAACCGCAACTCAGGTTCCGCCTGACCGTCGAAGGGAGTTCCCCCATGGATGCCCGAATCCTCGAGCGTCCCGCTTTCCGTCTGATCGGCCACGCTGTCCGCGTGCCACTGATCCACGAGGGCGTCAATCCGCATATTCAGGCGCACGTCTCGGCGCTACCGGCCGCCGAGCACGACAGGCTCAAGCAGCTGAGTGACACGGAACCAGCGGGTCTGTTGCAGGTGAGTGCGGATCTTGATCCTGACTACTCAGAGGGCAGCGAACTGACCTACCTGCACGGCGTGGCCGTCGACGCCGACACCGCGGTGCCCGACGACCTCGACGTCATCGAGGTGTCGGCTGGCGCGTGGGCCGTATTCGGCACCTCCGGCAAGCATCCTGCAGCTCTGCAGGCGGCCTGGGCTGCGACGGCAACCGAGTGGTTCCCGTCCAACCCCTGGCGACTGCGCCCCGGCCCGTCCCTGGTGGCGGTGCTGGATCGCGCCGCTGACTTCAGCACCGCGACGTGCGAGCTGTGGTTGCCGATCGAACGCAATCACGTGGCGTGAGCGGATCGCGGCGGCACGCCTTTGGCGATCCGCCGCGATGCTCAACGCGGGTTCGTGCGCATGTCGGGCCCGGATTCATCGGGATCGACGTACAGGCTTGACTTCGAGCCCGCCCCGTCCGGTGCGTCGTGTAGCTCACGCGGCAACGGCCGGAGGTTGCTGGGCCAGCCCGGGTTGGTGACGTAGTCGGCGCCCTTCTTGCGAGCGCGGCGCAGGTAGAGCATCCACGCCACCACGAGCAAGCCGTTCGCAAGGATGGCGATTATCAGCGTCAGCATCAGCCTCCACGCTTCCGGTAGCAGTCAGGTCGTCCCGCGATTCGGACGCATCGACACTGCGGTGAGCGTAAACCTTATCGGTGTGTCGTCACCGTGAGCGCAGTGTCGAGGGGGGTTCTCAGCGGTGATTGGTCGGCTGCGCGAACGCCGGCGCGACGAACCGGCGTAGCACCTCGGCCTCCGTGCGCTCATCGCCGATGGGCAGGTACGCGAGTGAGAGCACCACGTGGACGATCCACAGCGCCGCGACGGGGTCGTCATCGGTGATTCCCGTGAGTTCGGCGGCCAGGGCGCTCAGGATCGGCGACGAATGCAGCTCGCTCAGCTGGGGAGCCGCGACCGAACTCACCGCAAGGCGCCGGATCGGGTCGGCCCTGATCTGCCGCAGGGCCACGGAGATGGCTTTGATGAGACGCTCCGAGCCGCTGAGGCCCTGGACCTCGCGCCGGACCGTGTCGGTGATCCCCGTCGCGATGCGAACGAGCGCAGCGTCGCGGATCTGCGCCTTGCCGCCCGCGTAGCGATAGATGGTCGCCCTGGAACAGTGCACCCGCCGGCACAGGGCGTCGATGTCGAACGCCTCCAGCCCGTCGCGCAGCATCAGATCGGCGGCCGCGCTGTAAATGCGTTCGGCCGCGGCCTGCCGGCGGTCGCCGCCGATGACCCAGTCCTGTCGAACCATCCCGGCTCCTTGCATCGTCGTGAGGCTATTTTCTCAACACTGAGAAAGATCTCAAGCATAGGTTCAGAATGTCCGCAGGTGGGAGGCGGTGGCTGAGACAACCGCCCGTCGCGACGGTACGCGTCGATCTCGTCTTTGCCGCGCCCCGTTGACCTTGGTGGACGAGACCGTCACGGTGGGCCGATGACCAGTGTGGAGGGAGCGCTCGGCGTCGCCCTGTTCGACGATCGGTACATCCAGGACCCGTACCCGTTGTACGAACGCATGCACGCCGCAGGGCCTGTTCATCGGATCGGTGATTCCGAGTTCTACGCCGTCACCGGGTGGAACAGCGTCAACGAGGCCGTGGCGCGCTGCGAGGACTTCTCGTCCAACCTGACCGGGACGATGATGCGCGAGGACGGCACAGTGGGCGTGTTCCCGATGGGGGAGTTGGGCGGCTCGACCCAGGTACTGGCCACCGCCGATGATCCCGTGCACGCCGCGCACCGGAAGATGCTCCTGCCGCAACTGGCGGCCAAGCGAATCCGCGGCATCGAGTCCTTCATCGTCGAGACCTCAGCGCGCATCTTCGAGATCAGCGCCCGCGGCGGTCAGATCGACTGGATGGCCACGATGGCCAACCGGTTACCGATGATGATTGTCGGACGGATCATCGGAGTCCCGGCCGAGGACACCGATAAGCTCATCCGGTGGGGTTACGCCGCAACACAATTCGTGGAGGGTCTGGTCACCCAGGATCAACTCGCCGCCGCGGGCATGTCGGTGATGGAACTCAGCGGGTACATCTCCGAGCAGTTCCAGGCTGCTGGTGCAGAACCGCGGGACAACCTGCTCGGCGACTTGGCCGCGGCGACCGATTCCGGGGAGCTGGACCAGGTCGCCGCCCTCGCCATGCTGATCACGCTGTTCAGCGCCGGCGGAGAATCCACCGCATCCCTGATCGGTTCCGCCGCATGGATTCTCGCGACCAACCCGGCCGTCCAACAGCAGGTGCGAGAAGAACCGGAGTTGCTCGGCGCATTCCTCGAAGAGGTGCTGCGTTACGAGTCGCCGTTCCGCGGCCACTACCGCCACGTTGTCCGCGACACCGAGCTTGGCGGCGTGTCGCTGCCCGCCGGTTCGCGCCTGTTCCTGATGTGGGGGGCCGCCAACCGCGATCCGGCGCACTTCGATGATCCGAATGTGTTCCGGCTCGATCGGCCGGCCGGCAAGAACCATCTGAGCTTCGGCAAAGGTGTGCACTTCTGCGTCGGCGCCGCCCTCGCCCGGTTGGAGGCCGCCATCGTCGTGGGCGATCTGCTGGAGCGCACGACCTTCATCGAGGCCGCCGAGACGGGGAGTTGGTTACCCAGTCTCCTGGTGCGTCGCCTGGAGCACTTGACCCTGCGGCTGGATTGAGAGACGCTGCCGCAGAACGCCGTTGACGCGGCGAGTGGTCACGACCTATACACTACGGC
Source organism: Mycolicibacterium sp. MU0050 (assembly GCF_963378085.1). GTDB lineage: Bacteria > Actinomycetota > Actinomycetes > Mycobacteriales > Mycobacteriaceae > Mycobacterium > Mycobacterium wendilense. Next base: position 1,110,595 of record NZ_OY726395.1, read on the forward strand.
CCGTGCCGATACCCATCAGGCGGGCCGAGTCCGCAGACCTGGACGCGGCGGCGGGCACCCTCGCCGCAGCCTTCGACGATTATGACTGGACCCGCTGGACCATCCCAGCCGAAGGCTACCGCGATCGGCTCGAGCAACTGCAGCGGATGTACCTGGGTCATGCACGCGACCAGGGGGTGGTGCTCGTCAGCGACGACCTGCGCGGCGTGATCGCGCTGCTGCCGCCGTTCGCCTCACCACCGACCGCCGAATTCCAGCGCGAGGTCGCGCGACTGCATGGCGAGCGGTTGGCCGTGCTCACGCAGGCGCAGATCCCGGCGCAGCCCGAGAACGCCTGGAATCTGGCCACACTCGGCGTACATCCCGATAGCAGGGGGATCGGGCTCGGCGCGGCGCTGGTGCAGGCCGGACTTGCTGCTGTCGCCCAGGTGTCCGGCGCAGCCGCGAGCGTGGCGATGGAAACCTCAGGCGAACGCAACGTCGCGCGCTACGAGCGTGCCGGTTTCACCGTCACGGCAACGACGTTGATCGAGCAGGGGCCGACGGTCTATTCGATGGTGCACATCGCTGCGCGATGACCGCGGCATTCCACCCCATTCGTCCCGCGATCCGGATGCATCGACACTGCGGCGAACGTGAGCCCGATCGGCGTGTCGTCACGGTGGACGCAATCTCGATCACCCGGGTTATGGTGCGACGGCCCTGACCGCTACGCACACATCGGAGTACGTTGGGGACCATGACCGAGGATTGGCGAATTGATCGGGTGGATGAGATCCGGTCGTTGATCAAGGAAGCCGAACCCGACGTAGTCGAGGAGATCAAGTGGCGCAAGCCCTCCAATCCCGACGGCGTTCCGGCCTTTTCGTTGGACGGCCTGATCTGCACCCTGGAAATGTACAAAGGCAAGGTCAAGGTGAACTTCGCCAAGGGCTCGTCGCTGAACGACCCGGACAAGTTGTTCAATGCGAGCCTGCAAGCCCCCGTCGGGCGGTCGATCGACCTGCGCGAGGACGACGAGCTGGACCCCGATGCGTTCAAGGCGTTGATTCACGAGGCCGTGCGGGTCAACCGCAAAGAGTAGCGCGACACCGAGCGGCCCGTCGCCGCCGCTGCGGGCGTTCTTGGATCTTGACAGGGTAGACAGGTAGCGATGAACATCGTCGACTGCCTGCCCCGCCGCGAAGGCGACGTGGTCGTGCGGCCACTCGCCCACGCCGACGCCGCCGCATATGCCGCCGGTACCGAGGACCCCGCGGTCCGGCGGTACGGGCACCTGCCGTACGCGCAGTACACGCCGCAGAGCGTGCGGGACATGGTCGACCACGAAATCGCCCGCGGCCTCGCCGACAACTCGCTGGCGGTGTTGGCCATCGCCGACGCCGCGTCCGACGAATTCCTGGGCAGCGTGGTCCTGTTCGACGTGAACGCGGACCGGGCCGAGGTCGGATTCTGGTTGACGCCGGCAGCCAGGGGCCGGGGCGCGGCGCAGCAGGGTTTGCGTGCCGTTGCGAGCATCGCGGCGGACGCCGGACTGGGCCGCCTCGACGCCCGCGCCGACTGGGTGAACGAGGCCTCCCGCGGTGTACTGGAGTCCGTCGGCTTCGTGGAGACCGAAGGCCCCCACGACGAGCTGGCACCCTCAGGGGAGACGGTTACCGTACTGACGTTCGAACTACGTCTGGTCGGCGGACGAACGGCGTGACCGCACAACCGAACCGGCCCGATGTGCCCCGCACCCGCCTGCACGAGCTGATCTCGACGGCCGCCGCCGCGGTGCCGGACCGGGCCGCGGTGGTGGTGCCCGACGGCCCCAGCGCGACGTTCGCCGAATTCGACCGGCGGGTGCGCGGCATCGCCGGTTGGGTATCGCGCCGCACCCGGCCCGGGGATCGGGTCGCGGTCATCGCCGACAACGGGATGGACTACGCCGGGCTGTACTACGGTGTGCCGCGCAGCGGGCGGATCCTGGCGCTGATCAACCAACGGCTCAGCGCCGACGAGCAACTCGGCCAATTGAGCAGCGTAGAGCCCGCCGTGGTGCTGGGCGACGAACGGTATTTGGCCGCGCTGGGCCGCCGGGCGCCGGGACAGCTCACCGCCTTCGGCGAGGCGGATTGGGCCGAGACGGAGCCGCCGCCCGCCACCGAGGAGGGCGCGGTGCAGCCGGACGACCCGGCCTGGTTGCTGTTCACCACCGGCTCGACCGGCAAACCCAAAGGTGTTGTCCACTCGCACCGTTCACTGCTGGCGGCGGTGTCCGGGACGGTGATCGGGCGTGCGGTGGCACCGGGCGGGGTCTACCTGCTGCCGTTTCCCATGTGTCACATCGCCGGGTACAACATGCTGGTGCAGCACGCCGTGCAGGCCACCGTGCTGCCGGTGGCGGCGTTTCGCGCCCAGGATTTCATCGCCGCCGTCGAGCGCTACGGCGTGACGTCCTGTTCGATGGCACCGACCATGCTGCACAGCCTGCTGGAACAACTGGAGCACGACGACACCGCGCTGACCAGCCTGCGCGACATCGCCTACGGTTCCGCGGCGATACCCGCAGACCTGCTCCGGCGGGCGATGGCCCGGTTGGGCGCCGGCTTCCATCAGGGGTATGGGATGACCGAAACCGGCGGCAACGTCACATTTCTCGGGCCCGACGACCATCGCGCCGGGGCGCAGGGCCGCCCGCAGATCCTGGCCAGCGCCGGCCGCCCGCACCCGGACGCGCAGGTGCGCATCGGCGCGGACGGCGAAATCCTCATCCGGGGAGCTCAGGTGGCGCCGCGATCCTGGCCCGAGGATGCCCCGTTGGCCATCGACGGCTGGCTGCACACCGGTGATGTCGGACGGTTCGACGAGGACGGGCGCCTGGTGGTGATCGACCGACTCAAGGACATCGTCATCACCGGCGGCGAGAACGTGTCCTCGCGTGAGGTCGAGGATGTCCTGTCCACCCACCCGGGCGTCGAACACGTTGCCGTCGTGGGTGTCCCGGACCCGCACTGGGGCGAGGCGGTCTGCGCCGTCGTCGTCCCCCGGGCCGCGGCGAGCGTCGGCGCGGCCGAGCTCATCGCGCATGTGCGCGAACGGCTGGCCGGGTTCAAGCGTCCGCGCCACGTCCTGTTCGTCGACGCGCTGCCGCTGACCACCAACGGCAAGGTCGACAAGGCGGCGGTGCGGCGCTACGCGCGGGAGTCGTCGAGCACCACCGAAATCTCGGCGCCCAGCTCGTAGCCCGGCCGCAGGGGTAGCCGGTCCCCGCTCCAGAACGATCCGGGATCGAAATAGTTCTCCCGCTTCTCGGTGCTCAGCAGGCCCATCTCCTCGTAGGTGATGGCGACGGTCTCCGCGCAGTAGGCGGTTTCCAGCCCGGCCATGCGGCGATGCTGCTTCCCCTGCTCGGCGGATCTGCGAATCCGCTTGTGTAGCACCGGCAGTCCCCGCGTCCAGTCGCTGACCGTGGGGAGCCGGCCGCGCATCCAGCGGCCGGTCAGCCGTGCGGTGCTGGGGAACGGGGTGCCGTCCATGCGGGCGATCACCCGCATCAGCCGATCCTCCTGTTCGCGGTTCGCGTACGGGGTGAGCTGGCGCAGCCAGCACCGCTGCCCGTACTTGGTCATCCACTGCTCCACGGCGGCCCGCAGGTCGTTGAGTTGCACCCCGCGGTGATGGCTACCGGTCCAGTAGTCGAGCAGCTTGTCGCCGAGTTCGGCGTGCCAGATCAGCGGCGGCAGGTCGTCGATGGCCACCGTCATGCCCACGTGGTTGACCGGGGCGTTGGTCAGGGTCTGGATGGCCCGGTCCGGCCCGGACGCGCCGCGGAACAGCCAGATATCCCCGGTTCTGGTGGCCTCCAGGGCCTGGTCGAGCGAGACGTGTGGTTCTGGGTTGCGCGCCATCACGTGGGCAGCTTATGCAGAATGGCACGATGCGCAATGTCTGGAAGTGGATCGGGCTGGCCGGTGTCGTCGGAGTGGCCGCCGGCGGGGTCCTGGTGGCGCGGGACCAACGCCGTCGCAGGGCTTATACGCCCAACGACATCCGCGCCCGGCTGCACCAGCGACTCGCCGAAGCGGACCGCCAGCAGGCCTAGCATGAGCATTCTTCAGGTGGGCCGTCTCGAGCCTCAGCTGGCGGAACTGGTCGAGCAGAGCCATCGGCCGCTGCTGCTGCCGCCGCCGGGGCCGGACCGGGCGCGGTTCCTCGCCGAGCACGGCAACGCCGTCACCGTCGTCCTGGCCTCCGGCGGCCCCGGTCTCGACGACGAACTGTTCGCTGCCTTACCCCGTCTCGGGGCGATCGTGAACAACGGTGCCGGGGTGGACAACATCGACGTCGAGGCGGCGGCGCGGCGCGGCATCGGCGTCAGCAACACCCCCGATGTACTTTCGGACACCGTCGCCGACACCGCGATCGGCCTGATGCTGATGTGCCTACGGCGGTTCGGCGTCGCGGATCGCTATGTGCGGGAAGGTCGTTGGAGCGCCGACGGCGCGTTTCCCTACGCCCGCGACCTCACCGGCAGCGTGGTCGGGATCCTCGGGTTGGGTCGACTTGGAGCCGCCGTCGCGGAACGGTTGCAACCCTTCGATTGCACGGTGGCCTACCACAACCGGCGTCGGGTGGAGGGTTCGCCGTACCGGTACGCGGAATCGGCCCGCGAGCTGGCGCAGTCCGTGGACGTGCTGGTGGTGGCCACCGCCGGCGGCAAGGGCACCGAGAAGCTGGTCGACCGTGAGGTTTTGGCGGCCCTGGGCCCCCAGGGGTACCTGATCAACATCGCCCGCGGCAGCGTCGTCGACGAGGACGCGCTCATCGAACTGCTCTCCACCGGTGCGCTGGCCGGCGCCGGGCTGGACGTCTTCGCCGACGAGCCGCACGTCCCGGCGGCGTTGCGGGCCCTCGACAACGTGGTGCTCTTCCCGCACATCGGCAGCGCCACGAAGCGAACGCGGCGGGCGATGGCGCAGCTGACCCTGCGCAACCTCGAAAGTTATCTGTCCACAGGAGAACTGGTCACCCCGGTGGTACCACCCGCGTCGTCCTAGCGGGTGACGAACTGCACCACCACCTCGCTGAAGGCGTCGTTGTCGTCGCCGGCCGCTGTGTGGCCGGCATCCCCGAGCTCGACGAACTCGGCGTGCGGCACCTTGGCCAGGAAATCGTTGACACCGGCGGTGCTGACCACGTCCGAGAGCTTGCCGCGGATCAGCAGAATGGGGATCTGCAGCTCGATGGCGGCGTCCTCCAGCTTGTCGGTGCGTTCGAACGGATCATCGCCGGGCGCGATCAGAAACGCCGGATCCCAATGCCAGTACCAACGTCCGTCGCGCAGGCGCAGGTTCTTCTTGAGGCCCTCGGTGCTGCGTGGCTTGGTCCGGTGCGGGAGATAGGCCGCCACCGCCTCGGCGGCTTCCTCCAGCGAATCGAAGCCGTCGACGTTGCCGAACATGAAGTCGCGGATGCGGGCGCTGCCGGACTTCTCGAACCGCGGCACCACGTCCACCAGGACAAGTTTGGTGACCTTCGCGCTGCCGGCGAGGTGGGCGACGAGGATTCCGGTGAGCCCGCCCATGCTGGCGCCGATCAGCGCCACGGGCCGACCGACGGCATCGATGACCTGCAGCACGTCGTCGGCCATGCTTTCCAGCGCGTAGTCGGCGCCGGGTGCACGGTCGCTGTCACCGTGGCCGCGGGTGTCCAGGGCGAGGACGTGGAAGCCCTGGTCGGCCAGGATCTGTCCGGTGTTCTTCCAGGAGAACCGGTTCTGACCGCCGCCGTGCAACAGGAGGATGCTCGGGCGTTCGGCGTCGGCGTCGCCGCCGGGCCGGTTCCACTCGTCGGCGACCAGGGTGATGCCGCCGGCACCGGTCAGCTCGACGGTCTGCGCTGTGCTCACCGGGCTGACGTTACCGAGTCGGGTTCTCCTGCGAGCGCCGCCGCGCATCGCCCGCGACGTCCGGGCCCAGCGGCGACACGCCACGGAAACCGGGCGTGCCATGGCCTGTCGTGCGAAGACGCGGCGGGGTAGTGACCTATGCCGCCCGCCCGTCTGCCGTGTGTGCAAAGATTCAGGCGGCCTACCGGCTAGTAGGTAAGCGCGAAGGTCTGTTGAAAGCGCCCATCGACGAAGATGCGGTGAGGTACCTTTTCGGCAGTCCTGTGCCAGCAGTCACAGTGGTCACGCAGGAAGCAGGTGTCGCATGTCGGGAGGTGATCAGCCGCATATGCAGCAGACGATCCCGCCCAGCCTGAGTCCCTTCGGGGCAGCGGCTGCCGCCAGGGAGGACGCGTCATGACCACCGCCGCCGCGTTCGCCAAGCCCGTCCGCTCGGTCGGTGGCTTCTTCGCGATGACGCTGGACACCTTCGTCGCGATGTTCAAGCCGCCGTTCGCCTGGCGCGAGTTCATCCTGCAGGCGTGGTTCGTTGCGCGGGTATCCATCGTCCCGACGTTGATGCTGGCGATCCCGTTCACCGTGCTGTTGGTCTTCACCTTCAACATCCTGTTGGTGGAGTTCGGCGCGGCGGACTTCTCCGGAACCGGCGCCGCCATCGGCACCGTCACCCAGATCGGCCCCATCGTCACGGTGCTCGTGGTCGCCGGGGCCGGCGCCACCGCCATGTGCGCCGACCTGGGGGCCCGCACCATCCGCGAAGAACTCGACGCGCTGCGCGTCATGGGCATCAACCCCATTCAGGCGCTCGTCGTACCGCGCGTGCTCGCCGCCACCCTGGTCGCCCTGATGCTGGCGTCGTCGGTGGTCGTGGTGGGGATCGCCGGCGGGTTCATGTTCTCGGTGTTCCTCCAACACGTCACCCCGGGCGCGTTCGTGGCCGGTCTGACGCTGATCACCGGCCCCGCCGACGTCGTCATCTGCCTGGTCAAGGCGACGCTGTTCGGCCTGTCCGCCGGCCTGATCGCTTGCTACAAAGGCATTTCCGTGGGAGGCGGCCCCGCCGGTGTCGGCAACGCCGTGAACGAGACGGTGGTGTTCACCTTCATCGCGCTCAATGTCATCAACCTGCTGGTGACCGCCGTCGGCGTGCAGGTGACGACATGACCGCCGCGCCGAGTACCGCGATGCGGGTGCGCCGCACGCTGGGGGAATGGGGCGAGGGCTGGAACCGGATCGGCCGCCAGACCAAGTTCTACGGCTACACGCTCAAGGGCGTGTGGGACGCCGTCATCTACTACAAGGGCGAAGTCATCCGTTTGATGGCCGCGATGGGCCTGGGCGCGGGTGCGCTCGCGGTCATCGGCGGCACCATCGCCATCGTCGGCTTCCTGACGCTGACCACCGGCGCGTTGGTGGCGGTCCAGGGCTACAGCCAGTTCGCCTCCATCGGCGTCGAGGCCCTGACCGGATTCGCGTCGGCCTTCTTCAACGTGCGGTTGATCGCGCCGCTGACCGCCGGGGTCGGCATGGCCGCGACCATCGGCGCCGGCGCCACCGCGCAGCTCGGCGCCATGCGCATCAACGAGGAGATCGACGCGCTGGAGGTGATGGGCATCCGCACCATCGCGTATCTGGCGTCGTCCCGGGTGATCGCCGGTGTGATCGTGGTGATCCCGCTGTACTGCGTCGCGGTGCTGATGTCGTTCTTCGCGGCCCGGGTGGGCACCACCATGTTCTACGGGCAGGCCACCGGCGTGTACGACCACTACTTCCGGACGTTCCTCAACCCGGTCGATCTGATCTGGTCGTTCCTGCAGGCCGTGGCCATGGCGCTGGTGATCATGCTGGTGCACACCTATTACGGCTTCACCGCATCCGGCGGCCCCGCGGGCGTCGGCGAGGCGGTGGGTCGCGCGGTGCGCACCTCGCTGATCGTCGCCTCGCTGGTAACCGTGATGATCTCGCTGTCCGTGTACGGGCAGTCCGGCAACTTCAACCTGTCGGGGTAGCGGAGATATGGAACACGACGAAAAGGGCCTGCGCCCGGCATGGTGGACGGTCATCCTGATCGCCTTTCTGGCCTTCCTGGTGTGGCTCACCGCGGCGCTGTTCACCGGTTCGCTGAACAAGTACGTCAACGTCACCCTGACCTCGGAGCGTTCCGGGTTGGTCATGGAGTCCGGCGCCAAGGTCAAGCTGCGCGGCGTGCAGGTCGGCCGGGTCAGCACCATTCACGGTGGCGGCACCGGACCCGACGCCGTGTCCCTGCGGTTGGAGATCGAGCCGGACCAGGTCCAGCACATCCCGGCCAACGTCGGCGCCCAGATCCGCGCGACCACGGCCTTCGGCGCCAAGTTCGTCGACCTCATCTACCCCGACGACCCCAGCCCGGACCGACTGGTCGACGGACAGGTGCTCAAGTCGGAGAACGTCAGCACCGAGGTGAACACGGTCTTCCAGAACCTCGTCGGGGTGCTGAACCAGGTCGACACCTCCAAGCTCAACGCGACCCTCTCGGCGCTGGCCGACGGTGTGCGCGGCGAAGGCGAGCGCATCGGACAGGCCACCACGGACGCCAACGAGGTGCTGCTGGCCCTGAATCCGCGCGCGGACACCATCCGCACGGACTGGCAGTCGCTCAAGGGCTTCAGCGACGCCTACAGCGCCGCGGCGAACAACATCGTCACCACCCTGGACGCCGCGAGCACCACCAGCGTCACGGTGGTCAACAACTCCGAAGCGTTGGATGCGTTGCTGCTCAACGTCATCGGGCTGTCCAACAGCGGCATCGAGTTGCTGGCCCCGAACCAGGCCAACCTGATCAAGGCGATCAACGTCCTCAAGCCGACGACCAACCTGCTGCACAAGTACAACCCGCAGTACACCTGCATGCTCGTCGGCGCGCACTGGCTGCTGGAGAACGGCGGCTACGAGGCCACCGGCGGCAACGGGAAGTCCTTCATCGTCGACGGCGGCGCGCTGGCCGGTGACGACCAGTACCGCTACCCCGACCACCTGCCGATCATCGGCGCCAAGGGCGGCCCGGGCGGCAAGCCCGGCTGTGGTTCGCTGCCCATCGTCGACGAGAACTGGCCGGTGCGCGCACTGGTGACCAACACCGGTTGGGGCACCGGGGTCGACATCCGACCCAACCCGGGTATCGGCTTCCCGGCCTGGGCCAACTACTTCCCGGTTACCCGTGGCGTGCCGCAGCCGCCGAGCGTGCGCAACCTGTTCGGCGGGCCCGCGCCCGGCCCGAACGTCGGCAACCCGCCGAAGGTCATCCCCGAGCCGGGTGACTACCCGTACGGCGCGCAGATGTACGCCCCGGACGGCACCCCGCTGTGGAACAACCTGCCCCCGGCGCCGCCGCCCGGCGCGCCCCGGGACCCCGGCCCCACCCCGGGCTCGGAACCGTTCGTGGTCCCGTTCCCCGGAACGGTGCCCTTCCCGAACCCGCCCCCACCGGTACCGGCGGCACCGACGCCGTAACCGCACCGACCAACACCGTGTCCTGACAACCCGTATGGAGAGGTAAACCGCAATGCGAGGCAACCTGGGAGCCGCCGCCTGGCGCCTGGCGGCGTTCATCGCGGTATGCCTGCTGGGGATGTTCGCGCTGTTCGCGGTGTTCGCGGAACTCCGGTTCGAGAAGTCCAGCGACTACCGGGCGCACTTCGCCAACGTCTCCGGTCTGGAGGACGACGACTTCGTCCGCATCGCGGGGGTCGAGGTTGGCAAGGTCAAGAAGATCAACGTCAACGACGACGGCACCGTCATGGTCGACTTCGCGGCCGACCAGTCGGTGGTGCTGACCGAGGGCAGCCGCGCGGTGATCCGCTATGACGACCTCATCGGTGGCCGCTACCTGTCGTTGGTCGAAGGCGCCGGCGTCACCGAGCGGCTGAACCCGGGGGACACCATCCCGCTGGCCCGCACCCAGCCCGCTCTGGATCTGGATGCGTTGATCGGCGGCTTCCGTCCGCTGTTCCGTGCGCTGGAGCCCGAACAGATCAACGCGCTGTCGGGTCAGCTGATCAGCGCGCTGCAGGGGCAGGGCGCGACCATCGGCTCGTTCCTGTCGCAGACGGCGTCGTTGACCAACACACTGGCCGACCGCGATCAGCTGATCGGCGAGGTGATCGTCAACCTCAACACGGTGTTGGGTTCGCTGGCCGGCCAGAGCGAGCAGTTCGACAAGGGTGTGGTGGCCATTTCGGAACTGGTCGAGACGTTGGGTGAGCGTAAGCAGGACATCGCCAACGGGATCGCCTACACCAGCGAGGCGGCCGGCACCGTCGCGGATCTGTTGTCCGCCGCGCGCCCGCCGCTGCAGAAGGTGATCACCGAAACCGATCGGTCGGCCGGTCTGGTCCTCGCCGACCACGACTACTTCGACAACGTGCTCAACACGCTGCCGGATTCGTACCAGGTGCTCAACCGACAAGGTATATACGGCGACTTCTTCAGCTTCTATCTCTGCGATATCTCGTTGAAGCTCAACGGCAAGGGTGGTCAGCCGGTGTATGTGAAGGTGGCAGGCCAGGACACGGGGAGGTGCACGCCGCGATGAAGTCATTCGCAGAGCGCAATCCCTTCGTGATCGGTCTGGTGGGCATCGTCGGTGTGGCGCTCCTTGTTCTGGCGGCGCTGAACTACCAGCAGCTGCCCGGCTTCAACCAGGGCAAGACCTACTCCGCGCACTTCGATGACGCCGGCGGCTTGTACGACGGTGCCGAAGTGCAGGTCTCGGGCTTCGCCTCGGGCAAGGTCACCGGTATCTCCCTGGACGGTCAGCAGGTGCTGGTGAAGTTCAAGGTCAACAAGAACCTTCGCCTCGGCGACCGCACCGAGGCCGCCATCAAGACCAAGACGGTGCTGGGCACCAAGTACCTCGACGTGATCCCGCGCGGCGACGGCCGGCTCGAGGACACGATCCCGGTCGATCGCACCACCTCGCCTTACCAGCTGCCGGACGCGCTGGGCGACCTGACCATGACCATCAGCGGGTTGAACACGGACCAGCTCTCCGACTCGCTGCGCGTGCTCTCCGACACGTTCGCCGACACCCCCGCGGATCTGCGCGTCGCCGTCGAAGGGGTGGCCCGGTTCTCCGACGTCCTCAACGAGAAGGACGCCCAGCTGCGGGAGCTGCTGGCCAACGCCAACAAGTCGACCGGAGTGCTCGCCGAACGCAGCGAGCAGGTCGTCACGCTCGTCGGGAGCACCAACGCGCTGCTGGCAGAGCTGCAGAGCCAGAGCGCGGCGCTGGACCAGATCTCCGGGAACATCTCCACGCTGAGTCGTCAGCTGCGCGGCTTCATCGCCGAGAACCGCGAGACCATGCAGCCGGCGTTGGAGAAGCTCAACGGCGTGCTCGCCACCATCGACAACCGCCGCGACAAGGTCGCCAAGTCGCTGAACATGCTCTCCACCTATGCGTTCTCGCTGGGCGAGACGGTGGCGTCGGGTCCGTTCTTCAAGTCCTACATCGCCAACCTGCTGCCGGGGCAGTTCGTGCAGCCGTTCATCGACGCGGCGTTCTCCGACCTGGGCCTCGATCCCAACGTGTTGTTGCCGTCCGAGCTCACCGATCCGCAGGTGGGTCAGCCCGGTACCCCGGCGCTTCCGGTCCCGTACCCGCGCACCGGCCAGGGCGGCGAGCCGCGCCTGAATCTGCCCGACGCGATCACCGGCAACCCCGGCAACCAGGCCTGCGGGCCGCCCGGAATCCCGTTGTCCGGCACCAATTGCTACCCGTACCGCGAGCCGGGTCCGGCTCCGGCACCCGGTGGCCCGCCGCCGGGACCGCCGGCGGCCGCCCCGGCCGGGGTGGCGTCCACGCCGCAACCGAGTCGACCGCCGATGCAGCACACCGCTCCGGGGCAGGTGCCCCCGGTGACGCAGGCCGTGGTGCCGGCTCCGCAAGGACCGCCGCCCGGCCCCGCTGAAGGGGAGGCCGGACAGTGACGCTGACCCGCAACGCAAAGATCGGCGTGGCCGTTGTGCTGGTGCTGACGCTGGTGGCCGGCGCGGCGCTGTTGCTGCGCGCCGGTGGCCCGCTGAACCGCACCCACGTGGTGGCGTACTTCGACAACAGCAACGGCATCTTCGTCGGTGACGACGTCCGCATCCTGGGCGTCAACGTCGGCCGCGTCGACAAGATCGAACCCGAGTACAACCGCGTCAAGATCTCGTTCTCGTACGACAGCAACTACAAGGTGCCCGAGGACGCCATGGCGGCGATCCTGTCGCCGGCCCTGGTGACCGGGCGGGCCATCCAGCTGACGCCCGTGTACTCGGGCGGCCCGGTGTTGGCCAACGACGCGGTGATCGGCCAGGACCGGACGGCAGTTCCGGTGGAGTGGGCCGACTTCCGCGAGCAGCTCAACCGGCTGGCCGAGAACCTCGAGCCCACCGAACCGGGCGGGGTCAGCACCTTGGGCGCACTGGTCAACACCACCGCCGACAACCTGCGCGGTCAGGGCGCCAACATCCGCGACACCGTCGTCAAGCTGTCGCAGGCCTTCTCGGCGCTCGGCGACCACAGCACGGACATCTTCAGCACCGTCAAGAACCTGTCGATCCTGGTCTCGGCGCTGCAGGACAGCACCAACCTGATGCGTCAGCTCAACCAGAATCTGGCCGACGTCACCAACCTGCTCGCCGACGACCCGGGCGAAGTCGCCGCGGCCATCAGCGATCTCAACGCCGCGCTCGGTGACGTGCAGTCGTTCGTCGCCGACAACCGCGAGACGTTGGGCACCACCTCGGAGAAGCTCGCCGCGGTGACCCAGACGCTGCACGACAGTCTCGACGACATCAAGCAGCTGCTCCACGTCGCGCCGAACACGCTGCAGAACTACGTGAACATCTATCAGCCCGCGCAGGGTGCGGCGACAAGTGCGCTGGCCATCACCAACTTCCAGAACCCGGTGTCGTTCCTGTGCGGTGCGATTCAGGCCGCATCGCGCCTCGGCGCCGAGCAGTCCGCCAAGCTGTGCACCCAGTACCTGGCGCCGATCGTCAAGAACCGGCAGTACAACTTCCTGCCGATCGGGCAGAACCTGTTCGTCGGCACCCAGGCCCGCCCGAACGAGGTGACCTACAGCGAGGACTGGCTGCGGCCGGACTACATCCCGCCACCGGGGCAGGTCCCGGCGCCGCCCGCGCCGGCGGGGCCGCCGCTGGCCGCCGAACAGATGTCCGCGACAAACCCGGCCGACGGACTGCCGGGACTGATGGTCCACTCCGGAGGTGGGCAATGACACGGGCCGTGCAGATCAAGCGGGCCGCCGGGGCCGCGGTGATCGGTGCACTGACGACCGCGCTGACCGCGTGCAGCGGCTGGACGGGGCTCAACTCGATCCCGTTGCCGGGCACCGAGGGGCATGGGCCCGGCGCCTTCACGATCCAGGTTCAGATGCCGGACGTGGACAACATCGAACAGAACTCGCGGGTCCGCGTCGGCGACGTCACGGTCGGCAACGTCACCAAGATCGAACGCCAGGACTGGCATGCCCTGGTGACGATGCGCCTCAACGGCGACGTCGATCTGCCGGCCAACGCGCAGGCGACCATCGGGCAGACGAGCCTGCTGGGTTCGCTGCACATGGAGCTCGCGCCGCCGCCCGAGGGCGTCGCGCCGGAGGGCAAGCTGCAGGAGGGCTCGCTGATTCCGCTGAAGTCCTCGAGCGCCTACCCGACCACCGAGCAGACCTTGGCCGCCATCTCGATGCTGCTCAACGGCGGCGGTGTCGGTCGGATCCAGGACATCACCACCGCGTTCGCGACGGCGTTTGCGGGCCGCGAGGACGACCTGCGCAGCCTGATCGACCAGCTCGACCGGTTCATTGCATACAACAACGACCAAAAAGAAGACATCATCGCGGCGACCGAGAGCCTGAACAGCCTGGTCGGGCAGATCGCCGACCAGAAGCCGGTCGTCGACCGCGCGCTGGAGACCATCCCGAACGCGCTCGACGAGCTCAAGGAACAGCGCAACACCCTGGCCGACGCGCTGACGAAGTTCGGCCAGTTCAGTGCGCTGACGGCGGATTCGGTCAACCAGACCAAGGAGGCCCTGGTCCAGGAGCTTCGTGACCTCGGACCGGTCCTGCAGTCGCTGGCCGACGCCGGTCCGGCGATGACGCGAGCGTTGAGCTTCTACCCGACCTTCCCGTGGCCCAAGGAGACGCTGGACAACTGGATGCGGGGGGACTACGGCAACCTCAGCCTGGTGTTCGACCTGACACTCAGCCGCATCGACAGCGGATTCTTCACCGGCACCCGGTGGGAGGGCGATCTCACCGAACTGGAACTGCAATGGGGTCGGACCATCGGTCAGCTGCCGAGCCCGTACACGGCCGGTAACCCGCTGATCGTGCCGTACCGCTGGGATCAGGGGCGCTAGATGCATCTGACACGCAAGACCCTCACCCAGATGTCGGTGCTGATCGCCATCGCGGCCATCGCCGGCTCGGTGATGATCTTCAACTTCATCGGCCTGCCCGGCATGTTGTTCGGGATCGGCCAGTACCAGGTGTCCGTCCAGCTGCGCGAGGCCGGCGGGCTCTACGAGCGGGCCAACGTCACCTACCGCGGCACCGAGGTCGGACGGGTCAAGGAAGTGCGGCTGACCGACCAGGGCGTGGTCGCCGACCTCACCCTGGAATCGAAGTTCGACATCCCGGCCGATCTTGACGCCTCGGTGGGCAGCGTGTCCGCCGTCGGTGAGCAGTACGTCGACCTGGTGCCCCGCACCGGTAACCCGCCGTACCTCAAGGACGGCGACGTGATCGCGCTGGACCGGACCTTCGTCCCGATCGACGTCAACTCCGTGCTGGACGCGACAAACCGTGGGCTGGAGGCGATTCCGCGCGAGAATCTGAAGACGGTGGTCGACGAGGCCTACACCGCGGTCGGTGGGCTGGGGCCGGAGCTCTCGCGGCTGGTCCAGGGTTCGACCCAGCTGGCGATCGACGCCCGGGCCAACCTCGGCGAGCTGACCACGCTGATCGACGAGTCCGCGCCCGTGCTGGATACGCAGACCGACACCTCCGGCGCCATCCAGTCGTGGGCGGCGAACCTGGCCAACATCACCGGTCAACTGCGGCAGGAGGACGCCGCGGTTGCCGGGGTGCTGCAGCAGGGGTCCGGCGCCGCCGACGAGACGCGCGCGTTGTTCGACGAGTTGAAGCCCAGCCTGCCGATCCTGCTGGCCAACCTGGTGAGCGTCGGCGAGGTGGCCGTCACCTACCAGCCGAACCTCGAGCAGCTGTTGGTGTTGCTGCCGCAGGGCGCGGCCGTGACCTCTGCCACGGGTGTCGCCAACCGGCACACCCGGCAGGATTACCGCGGTGCGTATCTGAGCTTCAACCTGAACCTCAATCTGCCGCCGCCGTGCGTCACCGGCTACATCCCGCCCCAGCAGAAGCGGACGCCCGCCGAGGTCGATCATCCGGATCGGCCGGCCGGCGACGTCTACTGCCGCATCCCGCAGGACTCGGCGTTCAACGTCCGCGGTGCCCGCAACATCCCGTGCACCACCGTGCCTGGCAAACGCGCGCCGACCGTCCGGATGTGCGAGAGCGACGAGGTTTACCAACCGCTCAACGACGGCTTCAACTGGAAGGGCGACCCCAACGCGACGCTGTCGGGACAGGGTGTCCCGCAGTTGCCCGGGGGTTCCTCACCTGCGGAAGCCGTGCCGCCGCCCGCGCCGCCGCCGCCACCGATCGCGGCCGCTGAATACGAGCCGAGCAGCGGCACGTACGTTGGACCGGACGGGCAGATCTACACCCAAGCCAATCTGGCTCAGAGCGCCACAGAGGAGCAAACATGGCAGACGATGCTGCTGCCCCCGAAGGGGAACTGACCGAGTCAACCGGAACGGAGTTGACCGGGTCCCCCGAGGAGTCATCGGAATCGCCGCAGGAAGCCAGCCAGGAAACCACCACCGCCGACGCTGCGTCCGCCACGGATGACGAGTCCGGCGACGCCGAGAAGTCCGACGCCGAAGAGGCCGCGGCGAAGCCCGGCCGGATGCGCCGGCTGCTGGTGGGCGCGGTGGCCGCGCTGTTGGCGCTCGGTCTCGTCGGTGGTCTGGGCTGGCTCGGCTGGTCGGTGTACCAGCAGCAGCAGGCCGAGCAGAAGCGCGACGTCTTCGTCCAGGTCGGCCGGCAGGCGGCGATCAACCTGACGACCATCGACTTCGAGGACGCCGAGGCCGGGGTGCAGCGCATCCTCGATTCCGCCACGGGCACGTTCTACGACGACTTCTCGCAGCGGTCCGGACCGTTCACCGAGGTGGTCAAGCAGGCGCAGTCCAAGTCCAGCGGCGAGGTGACGGCCGCCGGGCTGGAATCCGAGGAGGGTGACCGCGCGCAGGTGCTGGTGGCGGTGACCGTGCAGACCTCCAACGCCGGGGCGCCCGAGCAGGCCCCGCGGATGTGGCGGATGCGGATCTCGGTGGAGAACACCGATGACGGCCAGACCAAGGTGTCGAATGTGGAGTTCGTGCCGTGACCACTCCCGAGGACCCGAAATCCGTGCCAGAGAAGGAAACCCCCGCAGTGCCCGCCGATAACGACGAACTGACCCGCGATGCGGCCACGGAGGCCGACGAATCCGCGACGGTGGAGACCGCCGAACCCGCGGAGTCCGCCGAGGAGAGCGCCGAGGCCGTCACCGAGAGCACTGAGGCCACCGAGAGCACCGAGACGGCCGACGCGGCCGATGCCGAGACCGGCGAGACCGCGACCAAGGACGCGGGTGCCGGGAAGGTCCGTCGGGCCGTCGTCCTGACGGTGTTGTTGTGCGTGCTCCTGCTCGCGGTGTTGGTCGGTGCCGGCTTCCTGGGCTGGAAGTACTACTCCGGGCAGGCCGCCGAGACCGCGCGGATCGAGACGGTGCAGGTCGCCAAGGACGCCACGGTGCAGCTGCTGTCGTACGACCCTGAGACCGTCGAGGAGCAGCTGACCGCCGCGCGGGACCTGCTGACCGGAACGTTCCAGGAGTCCTACACCGAACTCACCAACGACGTCGTCATCCCCGGTGCCAAGGAACAGAGCATCTCGGCGGTGGCCAACGTTCCCGCCGCCGCCTCGATGACGGCGGATTCCGACCGCGCCGAGGTGTTGGTCTTCGTCAACCAGACGGTGATCGTCGGCGACGGTGCTCCCACCGCCACCGCGTCGAGCGTCAAGGTGACCTTGGAGAAGGCCGGCGACCGCTGGCTGATCTCCGGCTTCGACCCCGTGTAACCTCCGATGGCATGTACAGCGAACCGCGCTGGATCGACGTCGAGGTGCCCGCGGGCCGGCTCCGCGCGCTGAGCTGGGGACCCGAAGACGCTCCGATTGCGTTGTGCCTGCACGGGTTTCCCGACACCGCCTACGGCTGGCGCAAGCTGGCGCCGCAGCTCCACGGGGCCGGGTACCGGGTGGTGGCACCGTTCCTGCGCGGCTACGTGCCGTCCTCGTTGCCGTCGGACGGCAGCTTCCACATCGGGGCGCTCATGGACGACGCGCTGCGCATCCGGGAGGCCGCGGGGCCGACCGACCGCGACATCCTGATCGGCCACGACTGGGGCGCGATCACGGCCAGCTCGCTCGCGGCCATGCCCGACAATCCGTTCCGCCGCACCGTGGTGATGTCGGTGCCACCCGCGGCGGCGCTCCGGGCCCGGGACGAGCGGGCCGCGCTGCTCGGAAAGCTGCCCGCACAGTTGCTCCGCAGCTGGTACATCATGTTCTTCCAGCTGCCCGGCCTGCCGGAGCGGTCGGCCCGCTGGATTGTTCCGCTGCTGTGGCGGCGCTGGTCGCCGGGCTACCCGGCGGCCGAGGACATCCGCCACGTCGACGCCGCGATCGGTGCCCCAGAGCGTTGGCGGGCGGCCCTCGGCGTGTACCGCGCAACCTTCCGCAACACCAAGCCACCCGCGCACTACGCCCGGTTGCACGAGTTCTGGACGTCGGCGGCCCCGCCCGCCGGGCCGATGCTGTACCTGCACGGCGCCGACGACGGCTGCATGACAGCGGATTTCACGCATTGGGTGGACAAGGTGCTCCCGGCGGGAAGTCGCAGCGCCGTCGTCGAGCACGCCGGGCATTTCCTGCAGCTCGAGCAGCCGCAGCGGGTGGGCGAGCTGATCCTCGACTTCGCCGGGGCCCCGTAGCCGCATCCCGCTTCGTCGGCGGTGAGGACAGGCAGGGCCGGCGATGACCGACTGGGAGGTGCCGTGACGCGGCTGGCCGCCGTCGACGCCCAGACCTACTGGATGTCGGCGAAGATCCCCAACGATCAGTTCGTGCTGTTCGCCTTCGACGGCGCCGAGCGCACCGACGCCGGCCTGTTGGAGCATCTGCGGCTGCGCGCCCAGGGCTGTCCGGACCTGCGGCTGCGCATCGTCGACGAGCAGCCATGGCGTTATCCGGCCTGGGTTGTGGGCTCCGTGGACCCCGCGCAGTTCACGGTGCATCCCGAGTCCGACCTGTCCTGGGGCGAATGCCTGGACGCGGTCGCGCGGCTTGCCGATGACCAACTGGACCCGCGGGTGGCCACCTGGCGGCTGCACCTGTTCGGCTCGGTCGCGGCGCCGGCGGGGAGTGGGGCCGCGACGGTGGCGGTGCTGCAGATCTCCCACGCGTTGGCCGACGGCACCCGCACCGCGCAGCTGGCCGCCTGGTTGTTCGGTCGCCCGGACCCGGTGGCGGTGGTGCCGCGCCGGCGCCAGCGGAACCTGCTGACGGCCGGGGTGGCTGCCGCGCGCACCGACCGCGCGTTGGCCCGCGACGTCCAGACCGGCGGGGTGCCGGCGCCGCCGCCGGCACGGCCGACCCTGCTCACCAACGCCACCCCGGCGGGTCCGCGCCGGATCCGGACCGTCGTCCTCGACCGGGCGGCGCTGCGTCGACATTCGACGGTCACGGTGGATGCCCTGCTGGCTGTCGGCAGCGCGCTGGCGGGGCACCTGCGTGCCCGGGGCGAGGATCCGCGGCAGCTCGGCGCCGAGGTGCCGCTGGCCAAACCGGGAATCCGCCATGCGCGCAATCACTTCCGTAACATCGGCGTGGGCCTGTACCCGGATGAGCCGGTACCGGTGCGCGCGGCGCGCATTCTCGAAGAACTGCGCGGGGGAGGCCGGCGCGCCGCCCACCCGGCGGCGCTGGCCGCCGACGAGGCCCTGGCCGCGGTGCCCGCCGCGCTGCTGCGCTGGGGCGTCTCCAAGTTTGACGCGACGGTGCGCTCGCCGCAGGTCACCGGGAACACCGTGGTGTCCAGCGTCAACCGCGGACCGGCCGACCTGCGACTGGGCGGCGCCCCGGTGCTGTTGACCGCGAGCTACCCGGCCCTGTCGCCGATGATGGGACTGACCCACGGCGTGCACGGAATCGGCGACACCGTCGCGGTCAGCGTGCACGCCGCCGATTCGGTGATGGCGGAGCCGGACCTCGACGATTACCTCGAGCGGTTGCGGCGCGCGCTGGGGGCGGGTTCGTCACCCCGCTAGGCAGCCGCTCAGCAGATGGCCTAAATTCACCACATGGCATACGACTCGGCTCTGGACTTCGGACTGCTGCTCCTGCGCGTCGTGCTCGGCCTGACCATGGCGGCGCACGGCTACAACAAGTTCTTCGGTGGTGGACGCATTCCGGGCACCGCCGGCTGGTTCGACAGCATCGGCATGAAGCCGGGCATGTTCCATGCCCGCGTGGCGGCCACCACCGAGATCGCCGCCGGCGTGGGGCTGGCGCTCGGTCTGCTCACGCCGGTGACCGCCGCGGGCTTCGTGGCGCTGATGCTGGTGGCGGCGTGGACCGTGCACCGCAAGAACGGCTTCTTCATCGTCAAGGAGGGCTGGGAGTACAACCTGGTGCTCGCCACGGCCGCGGTCGCGGTGGCCGCCACCGGTCCCGGCAAGTACAGCCTGGACCACCTGTTGTTCTCCGGCACGGGCTTTCACGAGTGGCTGTTCGGCTGGTGCGGGTTCACCATCGCGGTGGTCCTCGGCCTGCTCGGCGGCATCGGCCAGCTGGCCATCTTCTACCGTCCGCCGGCCCAAACCAGCTAGCCCACCGAACTCCGGCTCCTGCTCAACGCAGGAGCCGGAGTCGTTGCTGGGCCAGACCGACCGTCACCCGCTGGCCCCAGGCCAGCTGCAACGCGTCGGTCTCGATGCCGTCGCCGAAAGTGACCAGCCGGTCCGACTCGGCGACGATCGTCAGTTCGGCGGCGCCGAAATCGCCCTCGACCAACCCGGTTCCGGTGGCCGGCGACGGCCAGGCCTCCCGGACGAACCAGGACAGGCGCGGCTCGGTCGGCGCCGGCAGCACCATGGTGCTGGCCCGCTGCTGCCAGATCGACCGGCACCACCCGGTTGCTCCGGTGCCGGTCGACACGATCAGCCCGGACGACGCCTGGTGTTCGACCCGCCCGTCCGGCAGCGTCAGCGTGTACCTGGCGGTCTGATGGCTGGCGTGCCCGACGAAGATCTCGTTGAGCGCCAGCAGGCGCTGTCCGTCGTCGGTGCCGACGGACACCATGGTGCGTAGCTCGGTGTCGGGGTGACCGTGCACCGCGGCCCGGAGCAGCGCGCCCACCGCGTCGGGGGCGTGCACCACCAGCACCCCCGCGTTGCGTCCCGGTTCGGGATCGACTCCGATGACGGGCTGGCCGTCCAGGTACTTGGCCACGTTGGCCACCAGGCCGTCCTGCCCGACGACCACCACCACGTCGCCGGGCTCGAACAGAAACCGGGACAGGTCCGCGCGTTCCACGCGGCCGCGGCGCCAATCCGTCGGGATGGCGGCGCTGACGGCGCTCAGCGCTGCCTGGGTCCGGGCGTGCCGGGCGTCGAGCTCGTCGATGCTTTGCCCCCGGCTGGACAGGAAGAACGCCGCTTGCCCGTGCGTGCCGTGTCGGGCCAACGCGTCGTCCAGTTCGGTCCGGCGGTGCACCAGCACGACCCGGGGCGGCAGGCTCACGGCCGGCCCCCGCCCAGCCGGGCCAGCACCGGGGTCAGCAGGTCCGGGCTCAGCGTCAGGTGGTCGATCGCCGGCAGGTTGGCGGCCAACTCCTTGATCGCCAGGCCCAGCATGGTGGCCTCGGACAGGTCGCGGTAGGCGGCCAGCCGGGCGGCCTCGGCCGCCGCTTTGGCCTCCCCGACCAGTCGGGCCGCCTGGGCCTTTGCTTCGGCCAGTTGCACCTCGCGGCGGGCCTGCGCCTCGGTCGCGATCGCGTCGGCGGCCCAGGACTCCTGCGTCTTGAGGCGTTCGTTGGCGCCGTTCTGCGCCACCAGTTCCTCTTCCCGCCGCGCCAGTTCGATCCTGGTCTGCAGCTCGTTCTCGCCGATGGCGCGCTCACGTTCGACGGCCAGTGCGCGCCGTTCGAAGGTGGCCTTGTCGGCCTCCTGCTGCACCTGCTCGCGGGTCGGTGTCTGCAGGGCGCGTTCCACCTCGGGCTCCGGCCGGATCGCCACCACCCGCACCGCGATAACCGCGATCCCGGTTTCGGCCAGCCGGGTGTCGGCGCCCAACCCCTGGGCCATCCGGTCGCGCACCGCGCCGATCCCGTCGACCAGCGCCTTGGCCAGGGGGGTGCGGGCCAGCAGGTCCAGGCCGTGCTGCTGAGCGGATTCGGTGAGCAGCCCGGCCAGTTGCTCCAGCGGGGCCGCCCGCCAGTCGCCGGTGTCGGTGTCGAGGGCGAAATCGATGCGCTGCGCGGCCAGGGCCGGGTCGACGATCCGGTATGTCACCGTCGCCTGCACGGTGACGTCCTGGAAGTCGGCGGTGCGGGCGTGGAACAGCAGCGGCAATTCGCGGTCGTCCAAGGGGATCTCGGACATCCCCGCGGTCAGCGGCAGGAACCAGAACGCCAGGCCGGCGCCGTCCTTGACCAGCTTCCCGCGGCGCAGCGCTCGGATGTGTGAGGTCGGCTCCACCCGCAGGTGCCGGACCAGGGGGTAACGGGTGATGACGGCCATGGTGGCCACCTCCTTCTTGTTAGCGTCAGATTGACGATAAGCCCTGCCGTCGCTTTTCGTCAACATGACGATTAATGTGGGTGGTATGGCCGGCTATCGCCCCAGCGATTACCCCGCGGTCGCGGTGACCGTCGACGTGGTGGCGTTGACCATCCGCGACGACGAGCTGTGCGCGCTGATGGTGCGTCGCGGGCAGGCACCACACCTCGGGCGCTGGGCCTTGCCGGGCGGCTTCGTGCGCCCCGACGAAGATCTCGACCAGGCGGCGACGCGGGAGTTGCTCGAGGAGACCGACATCCCGGCCGACCGCCTCTATCTCGAGCAGTTGGCCAGTTACGGTGCACCGCAGCGTGATCCACGGATGCGCGTGATCACGGTGGCCTATCTGGGCTTGGCGCCGACGCTGCCGTCGCCCGTCGCGGGCGGGGACGCCGCCGGCGCGCGATGGGCGCCGGTCCGGGAGTTGATGAAGGCCCGGCTCGCCTTCGACCACCGCACGATCCTGGCCGACGGGGTGGAGCGGGCGCGTGCCAAGTTCGAGTACACGCCGCTGGCAACCACCCTGTGCCCCGACGAGTTCACCGTCGCCGAACTGCGCCGCGTCTACGAGATCGTCTGGGGAGTGTCGTTGGACAGCCGCAACTTCCATCGCAAGGTCACCGGGGCGGACGGCTTCCTGGAACCCACCGGCCAGACCACCACCCGTGACGGCGGCCGTCCCGCCCAGACGTACCGCGCCGGCAGCCTGCGCCTGCTGAACCCGCCGTTGCTCCGGCCGAACGCGCCGCCGGAACCACCACCCGAAAGTTAGAACACGTTCTAGTCTGTCGGGCATGGGATTCCTCAAGCCCGACCTTCCGGTGGTCGAGTTCGACGAGTGGAGCAAGGGCACCTGGTCGGAGAAGGTCCGGCCGATGGCGCGGCACTGGGCCGAGGTCGGCTTCGGCACCCCGGTGGTTCTGCACCTGTTCTACGTGGTGAAGATCCTGCTGTACATCCTCGGCGCGTGGCTGCTGGTGTTGACCACCGCCGGCATCGACGGCTTCACCGCCGTCGGGCAGTGGTGGACCGAGCCGATCGTGTTCCAGAAGGTCGTGCTCTACACCATGCTCTTCGAGGTGATCGGGCTCGGGTGCGGGTTCGGGCCGCTGAACAACCGCTTCTTCCCCCCGCTGGGATCCATCCTGTACTGGCTGCGGCCCAACACCATTCGGCTGCCGCCCTGGCCCACGCGCGTGCCGTTGACCGCCGGGGACAACCGCGGCCCGGTGGACGTCGCCCTCTACGCGGCGCTGCTGATCGTGCTCGTGGTCGCGCTGTTCTCCGACGGCACCGGGCCCATTCCGGCGCTCGGCACCGAGGTCGGCGTGCTGCCGATGTGGCAGATCTGGGCCATCCTGGGCCTGCTCGCCGCGGCGGGCCTGCGTGACAAGGTGATCTTCCTGGCCGCCCGCGGCGAGGTGTACGCGGCGTTCACCATCGCGTTCCTGTTCGGCGGGGTCGACATGATCATCGCCGCCAAGCTGGTCTGCGTGGTGATCTGGGTCGGTGCCGCCACGTCCAAGCTGACCAAGCACTTCCCGTTCGTCATCTCCACGATGATGTCCAACAGCCCGATCGTGCGGCCCCGGTCGCTCAAACGCCGGTTCTTCGAACGGTTTCCCGACGATCTGCGGCCCGGCCGGTTGTCCCGCATGGTCGCGCACGGGAGCACCGCCGTGGAGATGCTGGTGCCGCTGGTGCTGCTGTTCTCGCACGGCGGCTGGCCCACCGCGATCGCGGCGGTGGTCATGGTCTGTTTCCACCTCGGCATCCTGACCGCCATCCCGATGGGGGTGCCGCTGGAATGGAACGTCTTCATGATCTTCTGCGTGATCACGCTGTTCGTCGGTCACGCGGGGGTGGGCCTCACCGACATGACCACCCCGCTGCCGCTGCTGCTGTTCGCGGTGTTGGTCGCCACGGTGACGGCGGGAAACCTGTTCCCGCGCAAGGTGTCCTTCCTGCCCGGGATGCGCTATTACGCCGGCAACTGGGACACCACGCTGTGGTGTCTCAAGCCGTCGGCCACCGCGAAGATCGACCGGCACCTGGTGGCGATCGCCAGCATGCCGCAGGCGCAGCTGGAGAAGGTCTACGGCAGTCCGGAGGCCGCGCAGATCCCGCAGTACCTCGGCTACGCCTTCCGCGCCTTCAACACCCACGGCCGGATGATGTTCACCCTGGCGCACCGCGCCATGGCCGGACCCAGCGGCACCGATTCCGAAGCCGAGTACGTGATGACCGATGGAGAGCGCATCTGCTCGACGGCCATCGGCTGGAACTTCGGCGACGGCCACATGCACAACGAGCAGTTGATCGCGGCCATGCAGCGCCGCTGCGGATTCGAGCCCGGGGAGGTGCGGGTGGTGCTGATCGACGCCCAGCCCATCCACCGGCAGACCCAGCGCTATCGCCTGGTCGACGCGGCCACCGGCGAATTCGAAACCGGATACATCAAGGTCGCCGACGCGGTGACCCGCCAACCCTGGGACGACCAGGTGCCGGTGTACGTCGACCCACGCGGCTAACGCAGGGCCTCGGCGATCGGGGTGTCGCCGTTGTTGAACTCGATGGTGCGTCCGACGGTGCCGTCGTCGGCCAACGACGCGGCGATCACGGCGGCCACGTCGGCGCGCGTCACCTCGCCCGAGGCGGTGCGCTCGCCGCCCACCGCGACGCGTCCGGTCGGCGGGTCGAGCGTCAGCCGGCTGGGACCCAGGATGGTCCAGTCCAGTGCGGCGGCGCGCAGGTGGGCGTCGGCGGCGGCCTTGGCCTCCGCGTACGGATAAAAGGAACTGTCCTCCGGCACGCCGTGATCGGGCCCCGCGCCGAAATAGGACACCATGACGAAGCGCCGCACCCCGGCCTGGGCCGCGGCGTCGATGACGCGGATGGCCGCGTCGCGGTCCACCGCGTAGGTCCGGGTCGGGTTGCCGCCGCCGGCGCCCGCGGAGAACACCACCGCGTCGTTGCCGCTGATCAACTCGGCCAACTCCGCCACGTCGAGCGCCTCGATGTCGGCGACGACGGGTTCGGCGCCGGTCGCCGCCACCTCCTCGGCGTGGTCGGGGTTGCGGAACACCGAGGTGACCCGGTCGCCGCGGCCGCTGAGGATCGGGGACAGCAGCAGGGCCACCTTGCCGTGGCCGCCGAAGACGATGACGTTGGACATACCTGCGAGGGTACGTACGCCGTACCCGCACGCAGGGTAGAACCTAGGGTGGCGCGAATACCGCACCCGGAATTGGTCGCGGACGCGCCTAGTGCTAAGAACGAGACATCAACCAACTGATTAGTTGAGAGGAGAGGTCCATGGCGGAAGCCGTGATCGTGGAGGCCGTTCGTTCGGCGGTAGGCAAGCGCAACGGCGCTCTGTCGGGGGTGCACCCGGCCGAGCTGTCCGCGCAGGTGCTCAACGGCCTCGTCGAGCGCGCGGGTGTCGATCCCGCTCTGGTCGACGACGTCATCTGGGGCTGCGTCATGCAGGCCGGTGAGCAGGCTCTGGACATCGCGCGCACCGCGGTGCTCAGCGCCGGCTGGCCGGAGACGGTGCCCGGCGTGACCGTGGACCGCCAGTGCGGCTCCAGCCAGCAGTCGCTGCACTTCGCCGTGGCCGGCGTGGTGGCCGGCCACTACGACGTCGTCGTCGCCGGCGGTGTCGAATCGATGTCGCGCACGCCCATGGGTTCCTCGCTGGCCAACGGCGGCAACCCCTACGGCGAGTCGTTCAAAGCCCGCTACAGCCAGACCCCCAACCAGGGTGTCGGCGCCGAGATGATCGCCGAGCAGTGGGGCTTCAACCGCACCCAGCTCGACGAGTTCTCCCTGCGGTCGCATGAGAAGGCCGCCGCCGCACAGGATTCCGGTGCCTTCAAGGACCAGATCGTGGGCATCAAGACCAAGGACGCCGACGGCAACGACGTCACCGTGCTCGAGGACGGCGGCATCCGCCGCGGCGGCACCGTCGAGAGCATGGCCGGCATCAAGCCCGCCTTCAAGGAGGACGGCGTGATCCACGCCGGTAACTCCAGCCAGATTTCCGACGGTTCGGCCGCGCTGCTGATCATGTCGGCGGAGAAGGCCAAGGAACTCGGCCTCAAGCCGCTGGCCAAGGTGCACACCGCCGTTCTCGCCGGTGCGGACCCGGTGATCATGCTGACCGCGCCGATCCCGGCCACCGAGAAGGCGCTGAAGAAGTCGGGCCTGAGCGTGGACCAGATCGGTGCCTTCGAGGTCAACGAGGCCTTCGCGCCGGTGCCGATGGCCTGGCTCAAGGACATCGGGGCCGACGAGTCCAAGCTGAACCCCAACGGCGGCGCCATCGCGCTGGGCCACCCGCTCGGCGGTTCCGGTGCCCGCATCCTGACCACGCTGCTGTACCACATGCGGGACAACAACATTCAGTACGGGCTGCAGACCATGTGCGAGGGCGGCGGTCAGGCCAACGCGACCATCCTCGAGCTGCTGTGACCGAATCGACGCAGGACGCCCCCGGCGCGCTCACCGAGGTCCGGGGGAACGTCCTGATCATCACGATCAACCGGCCGGAGGCGCGCAACGCGGTCAACGCCGCGGTGAGCACGGCCGTCGGCAACGCTCTGGAGCAGGCGCAGGCGGACCCGGAGATCCGGGCGGTGGTGATCACCGGCTCCGGCGACAAGTCGTTCTGTGCCGGTGCCGACCTCAAGGCGATCTCGCGCGGCGAGAACCTGTTCCACCCGGAGCATCCGGAGTGGGGCTTCGCCGGGTTCGTCAGTCACTTCATCGACAAGCCGGTGATCGCGGCGGTCAACGGTACGGCGCTGGGCGGCGGCAGTGAGCTGGCCTTGGCCAGCGACCTGGTGGTGGCCGAGGAGCGGGCCAAGTTCGGTCTGCCCGAGGTCAAGCGCGGGCTGATGGCGGCGGCCGGCGGCGTGTTCCGCATCGTCGACCAGCTGCCCCGCAAGATCGGCCTCGAGCTGATCTTCACCGGCGAGCCGCTGAGTTCGCAGGACGCGCTGCGGTGGGGTCTGATCAACGAGGTGGTGCCCGACGGCACCGTCGTGGATGCGGCGCTGGCCCTGGCCGAACGCATCACGGTCAACGCCCCGTTGGCGGTGCAGGCTTCCAAGCGGGTGGCCTACGGCGCCGAAGACGGCGTGGTGGGTGCCGACAGTGACAACTGGAAGCGCAACGCCAAGGAGATGGGTGCGCTGCTGCGTACCGAGGACGCCATGGAAGGACCGATGGCGTTCGCCGAGAAGCGCGCCCCGGTCTGGAAGGCTCGCTAACCTCCGACCAAGCGAATTGGGCGTGATTTCACACGGTGACCGTGTGAAATCACGCCCAATTCATTTCTGGACTAGGCGGCTTCCGTTTCGGTGGTCTCCGTCGGCTCTACGGCCTCCGAGGTCTCCGTGGTCTCGCTCGGCTCGGTGGTCTCGGTCGCCTCGGTGGTCTCCGTCGGCGACGTCGTGGTGGTTGCGGTAGCGGGCAGCGCGTTGTCCGGCGACAGCACCGTGTCGATCAGGTAGATCTTGGCGTTTTCCGCGGTGACGCCGGCGCACACCACCTTGGCGGTGTCGTCGACCTTGATGTCGCCGCCCTTGCCGGTCACGGTGATCTGCCTGCCCTCCTGGGAGGTCAGCTTGCCGTGCACGTCCTCGGGGCCCAGCAGGCCGAGGGACATGCTGTAGTACACCGTCGCGTAGAGGCGGTCCGGGTCGGCCTTGAGCGCTTCGAGCTCGGCGGGGTCCAGCTTCGCGAACGCCTCGTCGGTGGGCGCGAACACGTTGTAGGGGCCGTTGTCCAGCACGTTGACCACGTTGACGGCCGGGTTCAGGCCGCCGGAGATCGCCGAGCTGTAGGTGCTCAGCGACGGGATGGCGGCGATCGCGGCGGAAGCCGACTGCTTGAAGATCCGGTCCAGTCCGTCGGGTCCCAGCTCCTCCTTCAGCGCGTCACAGCCGGAGCCGTGCACGTCCGGCGCACCGGGGACATCCTCGGTGGTCGGCTCCTCGGCATGGGCCGTGATGGCGGTGGAGATGGCGATGGCAGCGGCGGCCGCGGCTACGCCAAGGGTCTTCAGCCGGGTCGTCATTTCGGCTCCTCTCGTCGCTTCGTTACGTCGTCGGGCCGTCGTCGGCCGTTACTCATCTGTGATGAGCGGGTGCGGTCGGCGAGACGCAAACTGCGGCATCAAGCCGGGTGAAATCGTAAGCACAGCGCTTGACTGGACCAAAACGGGCTGGTCAACCGGGCTGTACCGGTTATCGAGATGCGCTACCGGGTAGAGGCTCTACCGTGGAAACAATGCGCATCCTGGTCACCGGTGCCTCCGGGTACATCGGCTCACGATTGGTGGCCGCGTTGCTCGACGACGGTCACCAGGTGATCGCCGCGGGCCGCGAGCCACGCAAATTCGACTCCTACGGGTGGCGCGACCGTGTGGACGTGGTCGCCCTCGACGCGGGCGACGCCGAGTCGGTGTCCGCGGCGCTGTCGGCCGCGGGTGCCGTGGACGTCCTCTACTACTTGGTGCACGGCATCGGCGCGACCGACTTCCGCGAGGCCGACAACCGGGCCGCGGCCAACGTCGCCGCGGCGGCCGCGGCCGCCGGGGTGGGCCGCATCGTCTACCTGGGCGGGTTCGTGCCCGACGGTGACGAACTGTCCGAACATCTGGCCAGCCGCGCCGAAGTCGCCGAGGCCCTGCACGTTCCCGGCGGAGCGGAGGTGGTGTGGCTGGGCGCGGCCATGATCATCGGGGCGGGTTCGACGTCCTTCGAGATGTTGCGTTACACCGGGGACCGGTTCGTGTTGATGCCCATGCCGCGCTGGGCGCGCCACCCGATAGATCCCATCTCCATCCGCGATGTCCTCTACTACCTGGTGGCCGCCGCCAAGCCGGAGGTCCGGGCGGGCGCCTACGACATCTGCGGGCCGACGACCACCACCTACGGCGAGCTGATGCACACCTATGCCCGGCTGGCCGGATCCTGGCGGGCCGGCGTGCAGGTGCGGGGCGTGGACACCGCGGTGTTGTCCCGCCTGACGGCGGTGGCCCTGCCGGTCCCGGGTGGATTGGCCGCCGATCTGGTTGCCTCCCTTGACTATCCGATGACCGCCTCGGAGCACCGGCTCAGCGACCAGGTGCCGGACCCGGCCGGCGGGCTGCTGGGTATCGAGGAGGCGATCCGGCGGTCGCTGGTGGTCAACGAGCCCGCGCCGGTCGACCGCCTGGCTGATCCGCATCATCTCGCCGACACCGATGCCGCCTGGGCCGGCGGCGACACGCTGCGCATCCAGCGGCTGGCCGCCACGGTCACCCCGCCGTTCGCCCGCCCGGCCCTCGGGTTGCTGGCCGCGGTGCCCAAGCCCGTCGCCGGTGCGCTGCGGGTGGGGCTGGACGCCCTCGCCGACCTGTTCCCCAAGTCGACTCCGCCGGAGGCCTCGTGACCACGTGGTTGGACCGGGTGAGCGCCGTCGTCGAGACCGCGGCGCCCCCGCAGCGGGAGGAGCCGTCGGTGGTGCGGCGGCGGCGCATCGTCGTGGTGGTCGGCGGGGTGCTGGGTGCGGTGCTGTTGGGGATCTCCCTGACGCGACAACCCGGCGATGCGAGCTTCTACTGGCTCACGCTCGCGCTGGCCGCGGTGTGGGCGCTGGCTGCGGTGGCGTCCGGGCCGCTGCGGTTGGGCACGCTGCCGTGGGGGGAGGGTGGGCGTCGGCCGGTGCTCCTCGGTGTCGGCGTCGGACTGGCCACGGGTGCGGCGTTCGTGGTCGGCGCGTTGATCGTGCAGCAGATCGAGGTCATCGCCGAACCGGTCGGCGAGGTCATGCGGTTCGCCAACCAGGGCGTGCTTCCGCTGGTGGTGGCGATCACCCTGATCAACGGGGTCGCTGAGGAATTGTTTTTCCGCGGCGCCCTGTACACGGCGCTGGAAGGCACACGGCCGGTGCTGTTTTCGACGCTGCTGTACATCGTCGCCACGCTGGCATCGGGCAATCCGATGCTGGGCTTCGCCGCGGTGGTGCTGGGGTTGATCTGTGCGCTGGAGCGCCGCGCGACCGGCGGGGTGCTCGCGCCGGTGCTCACCCACCTGGTGTGGGGGCTCATCATGGTGTTGGTCCTGCCGCAGATCTTCGCCGGTACCTGACCCGGCTCAGGTGTCCAACGGATGGGCGATCTCGTCGCGGGGCATCCGGGCGGCCCACAACGCGATGAGCGCCAACACAATCGGCAGTGAACCCGCGACCGCGAAGATGGCCTGCATCGACACCACCTTCGACAGCGGTCCCGCGATCGCCATCGACACCGGCATGAACGCCAGCGAGACGAAGAAGTCCAGGCTCGACACCCGGCCGAGCATCGCCGGCGGCACCCGTCGTTGCAGCAACGTCCCCCAGATCACCATGCCCGCACCGTCGGTGACGCCGACCAGAAAGGCCGCCAGCGCCATCAGCGGGAACGAACTGGTCCAGCCGATGACCACCAGGGGTAACGAACCGGCGCCCCACATCAGCATCATCACCGTCAGATAGCGGCGCGGCAGACGTCGGGAGGACACCCCGAGAGCGCCCAGCGCCCCGCCGATTCCGAACGCCGCCAACACCAGGCCGTACATCCGCGCACCGTCCTCGAACCGGTCCGCGGTGATGAACGGCAGCAGCACCTCGATGGGGCCGATGATCAGCAGCACGAACATGCTGGCGAACAGCAGGGTCCACAGCAGCCACGGCGTCTTCACCATGAACAGAAAGCCGTCGCGTAGGTCGGTGAGCACCCGTCGCTGCAGCCGTTCCGGTTCGACGACGAAGCCGTTGCGGACCGGGCGGGTGGCAATCAGCAGGGTCAGGCCGATGGCGAACAACACCGCGACCGTCACCGCCCCGAGCGTCGGAAACGTCACGCCCACAAGCACACCCGCGACTGCCGGGCCGGCGGCCCGCTGCAACACCGGGCGCATGACGCCCTCGACGCCGTTGGCGGCCAGCAGTTGGCCGGCGGGCAGGATCCGCGGGAGATAGGCGCTGTAGGCGGGGAAGAAGAACGCCGCGGCGATCCCGAGCGCCCCGGCCGCGACCGCCATGTGCCAGACCCGCAGCAGATCCAGGAGACCGAGGACGGCCACCGCGCTCACCGCGGCGAGGTTCACCGCCTCGACGACGATGATGATGGTGCGTTGCGGGAACCGGTCCGCGGCGATGCCGCCGACCAGGACGAAGGCGACCAGGCCGACACCCAGGCAGGTGGCGACCAGCGACAGCGCCGCCGGGTCGTGGTTGAGCTCCATGACCTGCAGAGCCATCACCACAGCCCACATGCCCTCGGCGAAGATCGTGATCGAGACCGCGGCGATCAACAGGCGGTATTCGCGGAACCGGAACGGTGCGAGCACCCGCCAACCGCCGGGCGCACGCACGTCCGGTTGTTGTCGGTCGACCTCAGGGCTCACCGGTAGATGGTCGCCGAGCGAAGCGCTTGGCGTCCACTGGTTTTCCGCGCGCCGGTCCTGTGCGCGCTCCCTACGCCGCTGCTACGCCGAGATCGACGAAGTGCCGGAAGCTACTCGCACAAAGCGGCCCAAAGGTGAGTTTGGGCGCGACGGGGCGGGGTCAGCTGTCGGTGAAGTTGGGGCTGCGCTTCTCCTGGAAGGCGAGGACGCCCTCGGCGAAGTCGCCGCCGCTCAGCAGCTGGTGTTGCCCGCCGGTCTCGTGGGACAGCGTCGCGTCCAACTCGGCCAGCGTGGCGCCGTTGATCGCGTGCTTGGTCCTCGCGTAGGCCACCGCGGGGCCGGCGGCCAGCCGCTGGATCACCGCATTCGCCTCGGCTTCGAGCGCGTCGGCCGGGTAGACGGCGCTGACCATGCCCCACGCCAGGGCGTCGGCCGCGGTCACCCGGTCGGCCAGCAGGGCCATCTTCATGGCGCGGATGCGGCCGATCGCCGCGGCGACCAGCGCCGAGGCGCCACCGTCGGGCATCAGACCGATCTTGGTGAAGGCCAGCAGGAAGAACGCCTTCTCGGACGCCAGTACGACGTCGCTCGCCAGCGCCAGCGACACCCCGATGCCGGCGGCCGGGCCCTGCACCACGGCCACGACGGGCCGGGGAAAGTTGACGATCGCGCGGATCGCCCGGTTGCCCTCGTGCAGGGTCTCCATGGGCGCATGGCCGTCGCCGGTGTCGTCGGCACCGATGCCGGCCCCGGAGCAGAACCCCCGCCCGCTGCCCCCGAGGCGGACCACGCGCACGCGGGAGTCGGCGGCGGCGCGCTCCAGCGTGTCGGCCATGGCGCGGAACACCTGCGGGTTCACCGAGTTGAGGCTGTCGGGTCGGTCGATGGTGACCGAGAGCACCCCGTCGGTCAGGTCGACAAGCAGGCCGTCGACCGGTGCAAGCGCGTCCAAGCCGGAATCAGTGATCGTCATAGTGGACACAATAGGTAACCCCGATCACCGAATTCGAGCCCACCCGTCAGTTGGTTGGGAGCGCGGTGAGATGATGCCGAACACACGGTCATCAAGGCTTATGAAGGGCGGACACTGTGGCGGGACCACTTCAGGGATTGCGAGTCGTCGAACTGGCCGGGATCGGACCCGGCCCCCACGCGGCGATGATTCTGGGCGACCTCGGCGCCGACGTGGTGCGCGTCGACCGTCCGTCCAAGGCCGCGGGCGTCCCGATGCCCCCGCGCGACGCGATGTTGCGCAATCGTCGTTCGGTGACCGCGGATCTGAAGTCCGCGGAGGGCAAGGAACTGGTCCTGAATCTGATCAGTAAGGCCGACGTGCTGATCGAGGGCTTTCGGCCCGGTGTCACCGAGCGTCTGGGCCTGGGCCCGGAGGACTGCGCCAAGGTCAACGAGCGGCTGATCTACGCCCGGATGACCGGGTGGGGTCAGGACGGGCCGCGGGCGCTGCAGGCCGGCCACGACATCAACTACATCTCGCTGAACGGCGTGCTGCACGCGGTCGGCCGCAAGGGCGAGCGGCCGGTGCCGCCGCTGAACCTCGCCGGTGACTTCGGCGGTGGCTCGATGTTCCTGATCGTCGGCATCCTCGCCGCGCTGTGGGAGCGTCAGACCTCCGGCAAGGGCCAGGTCGTCGACGCCGCGATGGTCGACGGTTCCAGCGTGTTGATCCAGATGATGTGGGCCTTCCGGGCCGCCGGCATGTGGTCCGACGAGCGTGGCACCAACATGCTCGACACCGGCGCCCCCTACTACGACACCTACGAGACCGCCGACGGCAAGTACGTCGCGGTGGGGGCCATCGAGCCGCAGTTCTACGCCGCGATGCTCGAGGGCCTGGGCCTGGACCCGGCCGAATTGCCGGCGCAGAACGACGTCGCCGGATGGCCGCAGCTCAAGAAGGTCTTCACCGAGACCTTTGCCAAGCACGACCGGGCCCACTGGGCCCAGGTGTTCGCCGGTACGGACGCCTGTGTGACGCCGGTGCTGTCGTTCGGGGAGGTGCTCGACGAGCCGCACATCGTCGAGCGGGACACCTTCTACGACGCTGGCGACGACGGCCTGCAGCCCCGGCCGGCCCCGCGGTTCTCCCGCTCTGTCCCCGCGACGCCGACCCCGCCGCGGGCGCCCGGCGCCGACAACGATTCGGTGCTGCGCGACTGGGCGTAACGGTCAGTCGCCGGGAACGGACGGTCGCGATCACCGCACCGTCGGTTTGATCAAATCGGTATAGTCCCAACCAACCAGTAGGTCGAGGTTAACGAAAGGACCATTTCTCGTGGAAATCAAGGATTCGGTAGCAGTTGTGACCGGTGGCGCGTCGGGCCTGGGCCTGGCCACCACCAAACGGCTGCTCGAGCGCGGTGCATCCGTCGTCGTGATCGACCTCAAGGGCGAAGACGCGGTCAAGGAACTGGGCGCCCGTGCCCGCTTCGTGGAGGCCAACGTCACCGACCCGGATTCGGTGTCGGCCGCGCTGGACGTCGCCGAGGAGATGGGCCCGCTGCGGATCAACGTCAACTGCGCCGGCATCGGTAACGCCATCAAGACGCTGAGCAAGAACGGCGCCTTCCCGCTCGACGCCTTCAACACCGTCGTGCAGGTCAACCTCATCGGCACCTTCAACGTGCTGCGCCTGGCCGCCGAGCGGATCGCCAAGACCGAGCCGGTGGGCGGCGAAGAGCGCGGCGTCATCATCAACACCGCCTCGGTCGCGGCCTTCGACGGCCAGATCGGTCAGGCCGCGTACTCGGCTTCCAAGGGCGGCGTGGTCGGGATGACCCTGCCGATCGCCCGCGACCTCTCACGCGAACTGATCCGCGTATGCACCATCGCTCCCGGCCTGTTCAAGACCCCGCTGCTCGGCTCGCTGCCCGAGGAGGCGCAGAAGTCGCTGGGGCAGCAGGTGCCCCACCCGGCCCGTCTCGGGGACCCGGACGAGTACGGCGCGCTCGCGGTCCATATTGTGGAGAACCCGATGCTCAACGGCGAGGTGATCCGCCTCGACGGCGCGATCCGCATGGCGCCTCGCTGATCCGGGGAAGGAAGCAGATGGCAATCAGGACGAAGTTCACCGAGGTATTCGGGGTCGAGCACCCCATTGCCCAGGGTGGTATGCAGTGGGTGGGTCGCGCGGAGTTGGTGGCTGCGGTGGCGAATGCGGGGGCGTTGGGTTTCATCACCGCGTTGACGCAGCCGACGCCGGCGGATCTGGCCAATGAGATCGCCAAGACGCGGGATCTGACCGACAAGCCGTTCGGGGTGAACCTGACGATTCTGCCGTCGATCAACCCGCCGCCGTATGACGAGTACCGGCAGGTGATCGTCGATTCGGGGATCAAGATCGTGGAGACGGCGGGGTCGAATCCGGCGCCGCATCTGCCGATGTTCCATGACAACGGGATCAAGGTGTTGCACAAGTGCACCTCGGTGCGGCATGCGGTCAAGGCGCAGAGCCTGGGTGTCGACGGCATCAGCATCGATGGTTTCGAGTGTGCGGGTCATCCCGGTGAGGACGATGTTCCGGGGTTGGTGTTGATCCCGGCGGCGGCCAATCAGATCGAGATCCCGATGATCGCCTCCGGCGGGTTCGGTGACGCCCGGGGCCTGGTGGCCGCGTTGGCGTTGGGTGCCGACGGCATCAACATGGGAACGCGGTTCATGTGCACCGTCGAGTCCTGCATCCACCAGAACGTCAAGGAAGCCATCGTCGCCGGCGACGAGCGCGGCACCGAGCTGATCTTCCGCCCGCTGCGCAACACCGCTCGGGTGGCCTCCAACACGGTCTCGCGTGAGGTGGTGCAGATTCTCAACGACGGCGGTCAGTTCGAGGACGTCAAGGACCTGGTCGCCGGTGTGCGTGGCCGCAAGGTCTTCGACGACGGTGATCTCGACGCCGGCATCTGGACCGTCGGCACCGTGATGGGCCTGATCAACGACATCCCGACCTGCGGCGAGCTGGTGTCCCGGATCGTCACCGAGGCCGAGGAACTGATCACCAACCGGCTCGCCGGCATGGTGGAGGTGAAGGCCGGGTCGGTCGCCTAGGCGTCCGTACCTTCCGATACAAAAAAGCCGATGGCCACCGCAAGGTGGTCATCGGCTCTTTTGTTTCCGGCACAAGGCCGGCTCAGGGCCTGTTCACGGCTTCGTCCACGGTCGAGCGCCCCGGGTCGAGACCGGTGACGTGCGTCCGCGGCCGAACTGACGAGCTAGCTCGCCAGCGGTGGCAGCACCTCGTCGAACTGCTCCGAGGTGTCGCCCTCGACCAGGAAGTCGCCGTGGTACAGGGCGTCGAAGTCAATCTTGATGACATCAGCGTTGGTGTCGTCGATCCACATGACACTGACTGTATGGATCACTATTAAGGAATCATTGAGTCACGGTTCGGAAAACGATGGCAATTATTACTCCCGGGTAGGGAGGCCCGAGTGGTTCCGCCCGCAGGCGGCCCGACGCCCCCTGCCGCCGGCCCGCCAGATGCGCTGAAATTCCAGTTCAGCCCGCAGGCGTGGTGAGGTGCAGCGGGTTGGTGCCGTTGAGCGCGACCCAGGTCACCACGGCCGCCGCGACGGCGACCACCAGCAACGTCACCGAAACCAGCCGAGGCCAGCTGCCCCGGCCCCAGAACCGTTCGTCCAGCGAGAAGACGCCGGCGCCGGTGAACAACAGCGCTAGCGCTCCGAAGCCGAGCAGGAACGGCATATTGAACGGATCCGACCAGAAGGCGGCGGCCGCGACGTTGACCGCCCACGCGTCGATCATCGCGGCAAGCACGGCCATCGCGGCCAGAGGTGTCAACAGGCCCAGCAGCAGGCCGAGGCCGCCGAGAGCTTCCGCCGCCGTCACCAGGGTCGCCGCCAGCTGCGGCATTCGCCAGCCACTCTGTTCCATGTTCTCGACCACCGTCGAGAAGTCGAAGAGCTTCTTCAGGCCCGCCTGCAGCATTGTCGCGCCCACCGCCAAGCGCAGCGTCAAGAGCCCGAAATTACGGCCTGACGTGGACAGATGGGCGTCGAATTCAGTTGTCATGGGTGGTAAGACTATGAGCGCGAATCGATTTATGTAAGCCTTACTCGATCACTGGTCGGTGAAGGCGGGGGGTGCCCGACGCGAGATCGGCGGAGTTGACCGCGTTAAGTTACCGCTGTTAATCTACGCCCGCTCAGTGCCTGGGGTGCGCAGTCGGTGCCGTGGGGGACATCGACTTTCAATGGGGGTGCGAATGCTGCACAGAATCGCTCGGTTGGCCATCGTCGCGCCACGACGCATCATCGCGGGCGCGGCGCTGCTCATGGTGGCCGCCGCGATATTCGGGGTGCCGGTGGCCAAGAGCCTGTCCGCGGGCGGGTTCCAGGATCCGACGGCCGAATCCTCGGAAGCCACCCGACTGCTCACCGAGAAATTCTCCCGGGGCGACATGCAACTGGTGTTCACCGTCGCCTCCGACGCCGGCGCGCAGAGCCCGGCCGCCCGGGCCGCGGGCCTCGCCGTCGTCGAGGCCGTCGACGCCTCCCCACACATCGCCTACGTGACGTCGACATGGACCGCGCCGCCGCCGGTCGCCGCCGACATGGTGAGCGCCGATGGCACCATCGGGCTGATCGTCGCCGGGATCACCGGCGGCGAGAACTACGCCCAGCGCCACGCCCAGGCCCTGGTGGACTCCATCGCCGACACGGTGCTGCCGGCGCACCCCGACGTCACGGTCACGCCCGGCGGGCAGGCGCTGGTCTACTCGCAGATCACCAAGCAGACCGAACACGACCTGCTGTTGATGGAGTCGATCGCGATCCCGCTCAGCTTCCTCGTACTGGTCTGGGTGTTCGGCGGGCTGTTGGCCGCGGCCCTGCCGATGGCCGTGGGCGGCCTGGCCATCGTGGGGTCGATGGCGGTGCTGCGACTGGTCACCCATTTCACCGATGTGTCGATCTTCGCGCTCAACCTGACCATCGCGTTGGGCCTGGCGCTGGCCATCGACTACACGTTGCTGATCATCAGCCGCTACCGCGACGAGTTGGCCGACGGCGTCCCGGCCGAGGAGGCGCTGGTGCGCACCCTCGGAACCGCGGGGCGCACCGTGCTGTTCTCCGCCACGACGGTGGGGCTGTCCATGGCGGCGATGATCCTGTTCCCGATGTACTTCCTGAAGTCCTTCGCCTACGCCGGCATCGCCACCGTGGCCTTCGCCGCGTTCGCGGCGGTGATCGTGACGCCGGCGGCGATCGTGTTGCTCGGGCCGCGGCTCAACGCCCTGGACGTGCGGCGGCTGCTCCGAAGAATCCTGCGCCGGCCCGAGCCCACGCCCAAGCCGGTGGACCACCTGTTCTGGTATCGCTCGACGAAGTTCGTGGTGCGCCGAGCGGTGCCGATCGGCCTGGCCGGCGTGGTGCTGTTGCTGCTGGCCGGTGCGCCCTTCCTCGGGGTGAAGTGGGGCTTCCCCGACGACCGGGTGCTGCCCGCCAGCGCCTCGGCGCACCAGGTCGGCGACCAGCTGCGCGACGACTTCTCCGACAACTCCGACACCGCCGTGACCGTCGTCGTGCCGGACGCGGCGGGCGTGGCGCCCGCCGACTTCGACCGCTATGCCGCCGAGCTG
Organism: Mycolicibacterium sp. MU0050; assembly: GCF_963378085.1. Lineage (GTDB taxonomy): Bacteria > Actinomycetota > Actinomycetes > Mycobacteriales > Mycobacteriaceae > Mycobacterium > Mycobacterium wendilense. The sequence continues at coordinate 1,148,562 of NZ_OY726395.1, forward strand.
TCCCGGGTCGCGGATGTGTCCGCGGTGAGCGCGCCCACCGGAACGTTCATCGACGGTGCCCGGGTGGGCCCGCCGGTGGGCGCCACCGGAATTGCCGACGGCAGTGCGTTTCTGACCGTTTCGAGCGACGCCCCGCTGTTCTCCGACGCCTCCGAGCGGCAGCTCGACGCACTGCATGCCGTCGCCGGCCCGGGTGACCGGGCGGTGCAGCTCACCGGGATCGCCCAGATCAACCGGGACAGCGTCCAGGCCATCCTGTCCCTGCTGCCGGTGGTGCTCGGTGTCATCGCGGTGATCACCTTCCTGCTGCTGTTCCTGCTGACCGGAAGTGTGGTGCTACCGCTGAAAGCGCTTGTCCTCAACGTGCTTTCGCTGACGGCGGCGTTCGGGGCGCTGGTCTGGATCTTCCAGGAGGGGCACCTCGGCGCGCTGGGGACCACCCCGACCGGGACGCTGGTGGCCAACATGCCGGTCCTGCTTTTCTGCATCGCCTTCGGGTTGGCGATGGATTACGAGGTGTTCCTGATCTCCCGGATCCGGGAGTTCTGGCTGGCCAGCGGGCGAACCCGGGCCGACAACGACGAGAGCGTGGCGCTGGGGTTGGCCCGCACCGGACGGGTGATCACCGCGGCGGCGCTGGTGATGTCGATTTCGTTTGCCGCGTTGATCGCCGCGCAGGTGTCGTTCATGCGGATGTTCGGGCTTGGGCTGACGCTGGCGGTGCTGGTCGACGCCACCCTGGTGCGGATGGTGCTGGTCCCGGCGTTCATGCATGTTCTCGGGCGATGGAACTGGTGGGCGCCCAAGCCGTTGGTGCGTCTGCACGAGCGCATCGGCATCAGCGAGTCCGGCGAACCCACCGCGGTCGGGCCGACGCCCGAAGGCCGTCCGGCGAGCAAGGCGGACACCGGATGAGTGAGCCGTCGGCGCGGCGCGGTCGCCGGCGGGCGCCGCGCGGCTCGGGCGAGCAGCTGCGCGGCGAAATCCTCGACGCCACCACCGAACTGCTGCTCAAGACCGGGCACGCCAAGGACGTGTCCATCCGGGCGGTCGCCCAGCGCGTGGGGGTGACCTCGCGGTCAATCTACCTGCATTTCGCGGACAAGGATGCGCTGCTGGACGCGGTGTGCGCGCGCTACTTCGAGGAACTGCACACCGAGATGCAACGGGCCGTCGAGGGCAAGGTCTCCACCCTGGAGGAGCTGCGGGCCCAGGGCATGGCCTATGTGCGCTTCGCGATCGCAAAGCCGGAGCTCTACCGGATTGCGACCATGGGGGAGGGTCGGCCGGGCAGCGATGTGGACGCCGCGTTGACGTCCTCGGCCTTCGTCCACCTGCGGGAGTCCGTCGCGTCGCTGATCAGCGAGGGTGTCTATCCGCCGGGCGATCCGACGACGCTGACGCTGGAGCTGTGGACCGCGGCCCACGGCGTGGCGGCAATGCTGATCGCCAAACCGTATCTGCCGTTCGGGGACCCGCTGACCTTCGCCGACAACGTGCTGCGCGCAGTGTGTACCGGGCACATGGCCATCGGTATCGTCGGTGTCGACTCCGACCCGGGGCAGACTCTGCAGTGGGTGCTCGACAACAAGGGGGTGCGCTGATGACCGCAACCGAATCCCAGCTCTCACATCCGTTTTTCGCCCGGCTGTGGACGCTGATGTCCGCGCATGAGACCGAGAAACTGACCCGGCTGCGACGGGCCAACCTCGCCGGCCTGACCGGACGGGTCCTGGAGGTGGGCGCCGGCACCGGCACCAACTTCGCGTTCTACCCCGAGTCGGTGACCCAGGTGGTGGCGGTCGAGCCCGAGGTGCATCTGTTCGAACACGCCAAGGCGGCCGCGGCCGCGGCGCCGGTCCCGGTCAGCGTCAGTGGCCAGACCGTCGAAACCCTCGCCGACCCCGAACCGTTCGACGCCGTCGTGTGTTCACTGGTGCTCTGCACCGTCGATCAACCCGACGAAGTGCTGGCCCAGTTGTTCGCGCAGCTGCGTCCCGGCGGCGAATTGCGCTACCTCGAGCACATCGCCAACGACGGCTGGCGGGGGCGGCTGCAGCGGTTCGCCGACGCCACGCTGTGGCCCAAGATCTCCGGTAACTGCCACAGCCACCGGCACACCGAACAGAGCATCCGGGCGGCCGGCTTCGAGATCGAGGACGCCCAGCGGGACTGGACGTTCCCGAGATGGGTGCCGTTGCCGGTGGCCGAGTTCGCATTGGGGCGTGCGGTCCGGCCGGCGGTTTCGGCGTAGCTACGGTTTTTTGCCCAGCAGCGTCGGCAGTTGCTGCAGCAGCGTCGGCAGCGCCGTGCTGGCGCTGTCCCGGATGGTGACGGTGGCCTCCGCGGACAGCGGGGTGGGCTCCGGGTTCACCTCGACCACCACGGTGCCCTGAGCGAGGGCCATCTCGGGCAGGCCGGCCGCGGGGTAGACGATCGACGAGGTGCCGACGACCACCAGCAGGTCCGCCGCGCGCACCGCCTCGACCGAGGCGTTCCACGGCCCGTCGGGCAGTTGCTCGCCGAACCAGACGATGTCCGGGCGGATCAGGCCGCCGCAGCGGCACACCGGCGGATCCGCCTCGAGCTGCGGCTCCGGCATGTCCGGAAGCTCGCCGTGATACCCCGAATCGCAGATGTCGCAACGGAATTCGAAAAGGCTGCCGTGCAGATGATGGACCGCGCTGCTGCCGGCCCGCTCGTGCAGGTTGTCGACGTTCTGGGTGATCACCGTGACGTCGGTGATGCCGGTGATCCGTTCCCAGGCGGCGACGGCGTGATGGCCGTCGTTCGGCTCGACCCGCTGCACCAAATGGTGCCGCCACAGGTACCAGGCCCACACCCGCTCCGGGTGGTCGTTCCAGCCCTGGGTGCTCGACAGCTCGTAGGGGTCGAACTTCGCCCACAGACCGTTCTTGTCGTCGCGGAAGGTCGGGACGCCGCTTTCCGCAGAAATACCGGCGCCACTGAGAACTGCGATACGCACACCACCAAACTAGCGGGCCGTCAGCGATACTGATCATGTGGAGTTGGGGGAATGGTTGAAGGTCGATCCGCAGACGGCAAAACCGCTGTTCGACCAGTTGCGATCACAGATCATCGAGGGCATCCGCGCCGGGCGTCTGGGCCCGGGGACCCGGTTGCCGACCGTGCGTGAGCTGGCCGCGCAGTTGGGGCTGGCGGTCAATACCGTGGCGCGTGCCTACCGCGAATTGGAGGCGGCGGGCATGCTCGAAACGCGGGGGCGGTTCGGGACGTTCGTCGCGCGCGCCGACCCGGCCGACGCCACCATGGCGGAGGCGGCCCGCAGTTTCGTCGAGACGGCGACGGCGCTGGGCGTCACCAAGGACGACGCCCTGCGCTACGTCGCGGCCGCCTTCGACTAGGCCGCACCCGGGGTCGGCTCAGCCGAACTCGAGCAACGTCAGCACGCCGCGCAGCGGGTCGAACAGCTTCGAGGCGTGCGCCACCGTCAGCAGGCCGTTGACGACGACGCCGCGGCCCGGCTCCAGCCGGATGTCGTGTACGGCCCGAACACCGGGCACCTCAACGAGTTTGGCGGCCTCGGCCGGTGTCATGTTGAACGGCATCGCCGGCACCTTGTAATTCAGCGTCGGCCGCAGCCAGCCGCGCCGGGACAGCCCGGCGAACCATGGCGGGGGCAGATCGAACAGCATCTGGCCGCCCGGAAAGCGCTTGGCGCATTCGGCGATCAGGCCCAGGGACTGCTCGGGCTGCAGGTACATCAGCAGGCCCTCGGCGGTGATGAACACGCCGCCATCGGTGTCCACCCTGTCCATCCAGCTGTAGTCCAGCGCCGATTGCGCACACAGTTCGATGCGCGGCGACGCCGGCAACAGTCGGCGGCGAATGTCGACGATGGGTGGCAGGTCCACGGTCAGCCAACGGAAACGGGCGTCGGAAAGTGCAGCGTCGACGCGCCAGAAGCTGGTCTGCAGGCCCTCGGCGAGGGCAACCACCGTGGCGTCCGGGTGCGCACTCAGGTACTTCGTGGTCCACCGGTCGAAGGTCTTGGCGCGGATCGACATGTCCTGGCGGGCCGAGCCGAACCGGGAGAAGTCGTAGTCGATGGAGTCGATGAGTTTGACGGCCATCGGGTCGTCGATGACGCCGTCGGGGCGACTCGCCTCCCGGGCGCGGCCGTAGAGCGTCAACAGCGCGGTCTCGGATACCCCGGTCAGCTCGGCCTTGTGCTTGGTGTTGCGCTCGGTCGCATCGTCAGCAGAGGAGGTCACCGTCGCGAGACTACCGGCTGAGGACTTTGCCCAGCGTGCGAAGGTTTCTCGTGGTCGTCGACGACCGGTAGCGCTTCTTGCCCATCGTTTTGCCGATCGTCGATGCCAAGGTGGTGGCCCGGGGCACCTGCCAGTACAGGACGCCGTCGCCGCGGGCGATCCGTTCCTCGCCGCCGGCCGGCAGGGCGGCGAGCTCGTCGAGCACGGCGGCGTCGGCGACAAAGGTGACATACGAATGGTGGCCGGCGACCTCGCGCTCGAAGGGGTAGGCGCCGTCGATGGCCCGCACGGTGTCGACGTCGTACACCAGCACCCAGGCCTCGTAGCCGAACGCGGCCCGCAGCGCCTGCTCGGCCGTGCTCCGTACAGCGCCGGTCGAGGCGTCCGAGTCGAGTAGGACGTTGCCGCTGGCCAGCACGGTCGTCACGGCGGTGAAGCCGGCGTCGGCGAAGACCCTGGCCACCTCGGCCATCTTCAGGTTCACCCCGCCGACATTCACCCCCCGCAGGAACGCGACGTAGCGGGTCACGGAGCATCCCTCCGCGTCCGGCTGCAGCGCTGCGAGGGGGCCGCGGCCTCGACTGCCGTCATTTTCTCGATGGTAGAGACAACAGGGCCCGATCAGTAGGCTCGCACCATGACCCGCCAGGTGTTCGACGACAAGCTCTTGGCCGTGATCCGGGGGAACTCGCTGGGTGTGCTGGCCACCATCAAGCGCGACGGCCGTCCGCAGCTGTCGAACGTGTCCTATTACTTCGATCCGCGCGCGGTCGCCATCCAGGTGTCCATCACCGAACCCCGCGCGAAGACCCGCAATCTGCGGCGTGACCCGCGCGCCTCACTGCTGGTGGGTTCCGACGACGGGTGGGCCTACGCCGTCGCCGAGGGCGATGCCGTGCTGACCCCGCCGGCCGCGGAGCCGAACGACGCCACCGTCGAGGGCCTCATCGAGCTGTACCGCAACATCGCCGGCGAGCATCCGGACTGGGACGACTACCGCCGTGCGATGGTGACCGATCGGCGGGTGCTGCTGACCCTGCCCATCTCGCATGTCTACGGCATGCCGCCCGGCATGCGCTGACGCCCCTCTCTTCTCGCGCGACCGTGCGGGTCCCCGGCCGACACGCCGAGAAGTTCCCGTAGTTTGCGCACGTTCGCGGGCACCCGAAAGCAGCGTAGGGTTACCGGCCATGGGCAGACATGAGATGCCAGAGGATGAAACCAAGAGGCAGTTTCGCGAAGCTCTCGAGCGCAAGAACGCGAAGTCGGCCGGGGGTACCTCGCACGCCGACGGCGGGGCCAAGCAACCCCGGGCGCACGGGCCGGTCGAGGGGCGCCGCGAGTTCCGCCGCAAGAGCGGCTAGCTCACCGCGGCGCGGCCGCGTTCCGACGGCGATCGCCGTCGGGTGAGGTGACCGCGCCCGCCGGTGCGTAGCTCAGCAGCCGCGCGCCGACCAACGCCACCAACATCACTGCTACGCAGGCGATTCCGTCGTCCTTCAGTCCCCACTTGACGGCCGCCAGGATCGCCGCGCCGGCCAGGCACAGCAGCACTCCCACGGCGACGCTGCGGGCGCCGGGCGCCAGCGGGGCAGCGCCGTCCCAACCGCGCAGCGGCGCATTCTCCAGCGGTCGCAGGACCAGGAAGAGCACCATCACCACGGCGAGCACCAGCGCCAGCTGAAAGGCACTGAGCCAGAAGAAGTTGGGCTCGCCGGGATAGCGGTACAGGCCCAGGTAGCAGAACGCGAGGTGTGTCAGCAGCAGCGCCGGCATGTGCCACAGGTACAGCGTCATGGCGCCGGAGTTGCCGATGGCCGTCAGCCACCACACCCGCGGCCGTTGCGCCCAGCGGTTGATCGCCGGGGCGGCGGCAATCACGAACGCGCACATCATGATTGCGTGGCCCGCCAGCAGCAGCGACGGCGGGGTCATGTTGGCCAGCCGCTGGCCCTCGATGCCGACCAGGCTCAGCTCGTAGGGGCCGAACGCCAGCAGGGCCAGGTTGACGGCGAACATGCCGACGCCGATCCGCAGCGCCCAGCGCCCGTCGAGCACCCCGCGACGGTAGGCGACGCCGAACATGCCGGGTATCAACCACACGGTCATGTTGAGGTAGCCGAGCAGCGCCGTCCCGGGGACGTGCAGACGCACCACATCGATCGCGAGGACGAACAGCCAGACCGCGACCACGCCGGCGGCCAAGTGTGCCGGCGTGTTGATCCGGCAGAGCAGCGGGATCGCCGCGAGCATCAACACGTAGGCGCCGAGAAACCACAGCAACTGCACGCTGATGCCGGCGATGGGTTCGTAGATGTGGATGGGCAGGAGCGGGTACAAAGCCGCCAGCGTCACCGCCCAGAAGGCCAGGTAGTAGAACACCGGACGAAACAGCCGCGTGCAGCGCTTCATCAGCCAGCCGCCCCAGGACGCGCCCGGTTGCCACGACGTCACGCTGGCGGCGGCCCCGGCGAAGAAGAACAGCGGCATGATCTGCAACACCCAGGTCAAGGCCTGGAACAGCACCGAGGTGGTCAGCAGGTTGCCCCAGATGAAGACCTCGTCGCGGATCATGCTGGTGGCCATGACGGTGTGCCCGGCGACCACCCCCATCAGCGCGCAGATGCGGATGACGTCGATCGCGCGGTCACGATCGGGCGGCGTTTGCGAGGCGACCTCGGCGGGCGTCGGAAAGCTCATGGGGCAAATCTAAGCCGCGCCCCACTGAGTAAAAGTCACTATTTTTCTCGGCTACGGGACCTTGTCCCGGCGTGGAACGCGGTCCCGGCTACTGCACCGGACAGGCATATTTGCGGGCCACATCCATCACCCGCTGCTGGGCGCCGGGACCGATGACTCCCTGCGCGGCGAGCTCCAAGCCGATGTAGCCCGGCAGTCCGCCGACGCACGCCTGGTGGGCCAGCCGCCAGGCAGTGTCGGGGTTCAAGTGAAAACCGTTGCGCTCGAGGCCCTGCACATAACCGTCGAACTCCGGCGTGCCCTGGTCCGGCACCGCGGTGGCCGGGCCGGCCAGTGCGACGGCGGCACCCAGTGCGGCGCAGAGCAGCGCGATCAGACGTCCCATGTTCTTCCCCCTACCGACCTCGCGCGACCACCTACCGCGACGATGGCCCCTACCTTCGCACAACGCTCTGACACCGACGGGGAAAACGCGGATCAGCAGGGGATATGCCCGCAGTGGCCGATGGTGACGAGCTCCGATCCAAAAACCCCACATCTAGACTGGGCCCATGGCGAACCTGCAGCTTGTTCAAGATCCCGAGGCCGATGCGCTGTTGGAATCCAACCCGCTGGCGCTGCTGATCGGCATGCTGCTCGATCAGCAGATCCCCATGGAGGTGGCGTTTGCCGGGCCGAAGAAGCTCGCCGAGCGCGTCGGCGATGTGGACGCCCGCCTGATCGCCGAGTACGACCCGGAGAAGTTCGCCGCGCTGTGCGCGGAAACCCCTGCGGTGCACCGCTTCCCGGGATCGATGTCGAAGCGGATCCAGGACCTGGCCCGGATCATCGTCGACGAGTACGACGGCGACGCGGCCGCGGTGTGGACCGAGGGCAATCCCGACGGCCGCGAGGTGTTGCTGCGGCTCAAGCGACTGCCGGGCTTCGGTGATCAGAAGGCCCGCATCTTCCTGGCGCTGCTGGGCAAGCAGTACGGTCTGACCGCGCCGGGCTGGCGGGAGGCCGCCGGCGACTACGGCCAGGACGGCACCCACATGTCGATCGCGGATGTGATCGACGCCGAGTCACTCGGCAAGGTGCGCAGCTACAAGAAGCAGATGAAGGCGCAAGCCAAGGCGGCCAAGACCAAATCCTGACGACGAGCGTCCACTGAGGTACACCCGCATCGGCGTGTCGTGTACCTGGGTGGCCGCTCACGCGACGGCGCCCACGCCGCCGGGGTCCCCGACGAGGACCAGCGTCAGGGAACCACCGTCGAGCCGATGGTCGGCATGAACTGGCACTGCTTCTCGGTGGTGGTGACCTGGCCGAAGATGGTCGACATGATGCTGCCCGAGCCGGTGTCGGCGATGGCGGTCAGCGTGGTCGGACCCTCGGGGTTGATGTCATCGCGCGGGGTGAGGGTGGCACTGCCGGACTTGCCGGTGGTCAGGTTGACCCAAGTGACGTTGAGCGGCAGCTTCTGCTCGTCGGCCGGGCCCGAGGTGCCGACGGCAGTGAACACGTAGGCCGTCTGACCAGGTCCGGGACCCGGGGTCGGGATCTTCGCCGGACCGGCCACCGAAATCGCGGTGGCAATCGCGTTGCCACCGTCGGCCAGGCAGCCGTTGCCGATCGACGGGTACAGGAAGTCCTGCTTGACCGGGGCGTCGGGGCCGAATGCGGAGCCTGCCGGCGCGGGCGCCGGTGCTTCCGGTGCAGGCACGGCGGCCTCCGGTGCAGGCACGGCCGCCTCGGGTGCCGGTGCCGGCGCGGCGGCGGGCACGGCATCGAGCGCCGGACCGACCGCGTGCGCGGGATCCACCCCCGGGGGCAGGTGCGCGGCGGCCCCGGGCACCACACCGGCCGGCGGGTTGTGCGGGACGCCGGCCGCCGGGCCGTGCGCCACCGGGGTGGCCGCGCCGGGCGGATCGGAGACGAACTGGCTCACTGCGGCGGCCAGATTGTGCGTCTCCATGGGGGCGTCGGAGTTCTGGGTGAAGGCCGCCGCGGCGGCCATCAACATCTGCGCGGCGTTCGACGGGTCGCCCGCGGCCTGCTGAATTGCGGGGCTCAGACTCTCCATCGCCGACAGACCCGGAGCCTGCAAGCCATCGATGGGCAGCGGTGCGGGCGCCGCCGGTTCGGCGGAGGCGACGCCGCCGAACGTCAGGGCGACCGTTGAGCCGACGACCAGCGCGGTGGTGGCGAACAGGTTCCGGGTCTGCGACATGGGGGAGTCCAATCCTCGAGGATTCAGTGGGTCGCTATCAGGGCAGAGCTGCGGTGGGGAACAGCGAGGCCAGTGCGGCCCCGGTCCCCGGTGCGGCGCTGGCCGGCGCTTGCGTCGCGACGGCGGCGGCCTGGGTCGGGGTCAGCGCGTTGACGGTGCCGGGGATCAGGCTGACCAGGTCACCCGGGAACGAGACCTGCTGGGGCAGCGGCACCGGCAGTCCGGGCACCTGCGGCAGCGTGATTTCGGCGCCCGGCTGGGTCACCGCCGGGGTGGTCGCGGTCGTTGCCGGCGCCGTGACCGGCATCCCCGGCAGGGTGCTGGCCGGTGCCCCCGGAGCCGTGCCCGGCAGGCCCGTGAGCTGCTGCGGCAGGTTCACGCTGGCGGTCGCGACCGGCGGCGGGGCGGCCGGCGCCGCGGGCGTGGCCGGGGTGCCGGTCAGTATCGAGGCGGCGTTCTGCAGCAGTTGCGGGGCCGCGGCCGGGTCGACGATCTGCTCGACCACGTTCAGTCCGGGCACGTTCGGTGCGGGCACCGGCGGAGCCGGGGCGGCCGGGTCGGCCTTGGCGATTCCGCCGGTCAACATGGCGGCGCCGGCGCCGACGACGATAGCGGTGGTGGACAACGCGCTTCTGATTCCTGACATGGCTCCCAATCCCTTGTTTTCAGCGGTGAAGCCGAAGCTACGTTGTTACTGATGGGACTCAAGTGACACGTGTGGCATTTATTCGACCGTTACCGAAGCGAGCGTCGACGGTGACCGCGCGCTCCCGAGCGCATGGCCAGACGTTAAAGTCGGCGAATCGACACCGAACCGAAGAGTCCGCTGGCGACCCTGCTCCGCCTGGCCCCCGTGCTGCTGGTGGTCAGCATCGCCGCGCGGTTGGCCTGGACCTATCTGGTCCCCACCGGGGCAAACTTCGTCGATCTGCACGTCTACATCGGCGGCGCGCAGACCCTCGACACGCCCGGCGCGCTGTACAGCTACGTCTACGCCGAGCAGACGCCGGACTTCCCGCTGCCGTTCACCTACCCGCCGTTCGCGGCGGTCGTCTTCTATCCGCTGACGCTGCTGCCCTTCGAGGTGGTGGCGTTCGGCTGGACCGTCGGCATCATGGCGGCGCTGTACGGCGTGGTGCGGGTCAGTCAACGCCTGCTCGGCCTGGCGGGCGGCCGCCGCAGCGCCATGTTGTGGACGGCGGTGGGGATCTGGACGGAGCCGCTGCGCAGCACCTTCGACTACGGCCAGGTCAACGTGGTGTTGGTGCTGGGTGTGCTGTGCGCGGTGTACAGCAGCCGATGGTGGCTCTCCGGGCTGCTGCTGGGGCTGGCAGCCGGCGTCAAGCTGACCCCGGCGATCGGCGGGCTGTATTTCGTGGGCGTGCGGCGGTGGGGCGTCGCGGTGTTCTCCGCCGTCGTCTTCTTCGCCACGGTCGGGGTGGCGCTGCTGGTGGTCGGGCAGCAGGCCCGGTACTACTTCACCGACCTGTTGGGCGACGCCGATCGGGTGGGGCCGGTCGGTACGTCGTTCAATCAGTCCTGGCGAGGCGGGTTTTCGCGGATCCTGGGCGCCGACGCCGAGTACGGCCCACTGGTCGTGACGGCCATCGCGATGACGGCGGTACTCGCGTGGCTGGCGTGGCGCGCGCTGGCCGCCGCGCCCGGGGAACTCGACCGACTGGGGCTGGTCGTCGTGGTGCAACTGTTCGGCCTGCTGCTCTCGCCGATCTCCTGGACGCACCACTGGGTCTGGGTGCTGCCGCTGATGATCTGGTTGCTGCAGGGGCCGTATCGATACCTGCGGGAGGCCCGGCTGCTGGGCTGGGGCTGGTTGATCCTCACGCTGATCGGTGTGCCCTGGCTGCTCAGCTTTGCCCAGCCGAGCATCTGGGAGATCGGCCGGCCGTGGTACCTGGCCTGGGCCGGCCTGGTCTACATCGTCGCCGCGGTGGTGACGCTGGGATGGATCGCCGCGGTGCGGCTCAGGTTTCCGGGCGGGCGACGATCCTGTCGATATCGCGCGCCATAGCAACGTCTTTCTCGGTGATGCCGCCCGCGGAATGCGTCACCAACGCGAAAGTTACCGTCCGCCAGCGAATATCGATATCGGGATGATGGTCTTCGGATTCCGCGTGCTCGGCCACCCGTCGCACCGCGTCGATCCCCTCGAGGAACGACGCGAACTTGATCGACCTGCGCAGCGCCCCGTCGGAACGCTGCCAGCCGTCGAGATCCTTGGCGGCGGCGTCCACTTGCTCATCGGTTAACACAGCCATCCTTCGACGGTATACCGTCAGCGCATCATGGCGGTTCAGATCGTGGTCGCGGGCGCACTGATCGTCGACGGGGCCCTGCTGGTGGCCCAACGTGACCGCCCCCCGGCCCTGGCCGGCCTCTGGGAACTTCCGGGCGGAAAAGTGGCGCCGGGGGAGTCCGACGCCGACGCACTGGCCCGTGAGCTGCAGGAAGAACTCGGTGTCCGGGTTGCCGTCGGCGCCAGGCTGGGCGCGGAGGTGCCGCTGGGCGAGACGATGGCGTTGCGCGCCTACCGGGTGACGCTGACCGCCGGCAGCGCGCACCCCCACGACCACCGTGCGCTGCGATGGGTGACTACCGCCGAATTGCACACGCTGCCCTGGGTCCCCGCCGACACGGCGTGGTTGCCCGACCTCACCGCGGCGCTGGGGCAGTGCAGCTGAACTCGACGCGGCTTAACGAGTTCGACTGAAAGATTTTCGCCAAATCTCACCCGGCGTCACGGATACGGTGATTACCTGAGTGCGTGACCACGGCAGCCCCGTCGTCCACTTACGCCGGGCAAGGCGTGAACCTCGCGCTGGCGACTTGGATCTCGACGATCAATTTCTGGGCCTGGAACCTGATCGGCCCGATGTCCACCACCTATGCCGCTGACCTGTCGCTCAGCGCCACCGAGACGTCGCTCCTGGTCGCCACGCCCATCCTGGTGGGGTCGCTGGGCCGGCTGGTCAGCGGGCCGCTGACCGACCGGTTCGGCGGGCGGATCATGCTGATCGCGGTCACCTTGGCCTCGATTCCGCCGGTGCTGGCGGTCGGATTCGCCGGCTCCATCGGCTCCTACCCGTTGCTGCTGGTGTTCGGGTTCTTCCTCGGCATCGCCGGCACCATCTTCGCCGTCGGCATCCCGTTTGCGAACAACTGGTTCGATCCGTCGCGGCGCGGGTTCGCCACCGGGGTCTTCGGCGCGGGCATGGTGGGCACCGCGCTCTCGGCGTTCTTCACGCCGCGCCTGGTCAACGCGTTCGGCCTGATGACCACCCATGTCCTCATCGCCGTCGCCCTGGCCCTGACGGCGCTGCTGAGCTTGGTCATGCTGCGGAACTCCTCGCGCTTCCACCCGAACACCGACCCGGTGCTGCCGAAGCTGTTGGCTGCCAGCAAACTTCGCGTCACCTGGGAGATGGCGTTCCTGTACGCCGTGGTCTTCGGTGGCTTCGTCGCCTTCAGCAACTACCTGCCCACCTACATCCGGGCGATCTACGAGTTCGGACCCGTCGACGCCGGCGCCAGAACCGCGGCATTCGCGTTGGCCGCCGTGCTGGCCCGACCCGTCGGCGGCGCGCTGGCCGACCGGATACCGCCCAAGGTGGTGGTGCTGGCCTCGCTGGCCGGCACCGCCGTGATGGCCTTCATCGCGGTCGTCCAGCCGCCCGCCGACTTCTGGTCGGCCGTGACCTTCACCCTGTTGGCCCTCTTCCTCGGCATCGGCACCGGTGGGGTGTTCGCCTGGGTGGCGGGCCGCGCCCCGGCCAAATCGGTCGGATCGGTCACCGGAATCGTTGCCGCCGCAGGTGGTTTGGGCGGTTACTTCCCACCCCTGGTGATGGGCGCCACCTACAACAGCCAGGACAACCACTACACCGTCGGCCTGTTGTTGCTCGTGCTCACGGCGTTGGCCGCACTCGCCTACACGGCGTTCTTCCTGCACAACCGCGAACCTCAGCCGGAGACAACATGACCACACACATCGGCGGTCCGATCGAAGGGCTGCTGGCCCGCAGCGGCCGGTTCTTCACGCCGGGTGAGGTCTCCGAGGACATGCGCACCGTCACCCGGCAGGGTGGGCGCGAGGGCGACATTTTCTACCGCGACCGGTGGAGCCACGACAAGGTGGTGCGCTCCACCCACGGCGTCAACTGCACCGGATCCTGTTCGTGGAAGGTGTATGTCAAGGACGGCATCATCACCTGGGAGACCCAGGAAACCGACTATCCCTCGGTGGGGCCCGACCGCCCGGAGTACGAACCGCGGGGCTGCCCGCGGGGCGCGGCGTTCTCCTGGTACACCTACTCGCCGACCCGGGTGCGTTATCCCTACGCGCGCGGCGTGCTGGTCGAGATGTACCGCGAGGCCAGAGCCCGGCTGGGGGATCCGGTGTTGGCGTGGGCCGAGATTCAGGCCGACCCGCAACGGCGCCGCAAGTACCAGCAGGCCCGCGGCAAGGGCGGGCTGGTGCGCGTCAGTTGGGCCGAGGCCACCGAGATGATCGCGGCGGCCCACGTGCACACCATCAAGACCTACGGCCCGGACCGGGTGGCCGGCTTTTCGCCGATCCCGGCGATGTCCATGGTGTCGCACGCCGCCGGCTCACGCTTCGTCGAACTCATCGGCGGGGTGATGACCTCCTTCTACGACTGGTACGCCGACCTGCCGGTGGCCTCCCCACAGGTGTTCGGGGACCAGACCGACGTGCCGGAATCCGGCGACTGGTGGGACGCGGCCTATCTGATGATGTGGGGATCAAACGTTCCGGTCACCCGGACCCCGGACGCCCACTGGATGGCCGAGGTGCGTTACCGGGGGACCAAGGTGGTCGCGGTCAGCCCCGACTACGCCGACAACACCAAGTTCGCCGACGAGTGGATGCCGTGCGCGGCCGGCACCGACGGCGCCCTGGCGATGGCCATGGGCCACGTGCTGCTCACGGAATTCTTTGTCCGCGAACAGGTGCCGTTCTTCGTCGACTACGTCCGCCAGTTCACCGACCTGCCGTTCCTGGTCAAGCTGGAGGACCGGGACGGCATCCTGGTGCCCGGCAAGAACTTGACGGCCGCCGACCTGGGCGGCTACGACGCGCAACAGGAGAATTCGGCGTTCAAGCCGGTGCTGCTCGACGCCGGCACCGATTCGGTTGTGGTGCCGCGGGGTTCGTTGGGCTTCCGCTACGGCGACGACGGCGAGGGCAAGTGGAACCTCGACCTCGGCGACGTGGTGCCGGCGTTGACGGTCGCGCGCGACGGCGGCGAGAACGCCTACGTGGCGCTGCCGCGGTTCGACACCCTCGACGGGCACGGCGAGACGCTGATGCGCGGGGTCCCGGTACGGCGGGTCGGTGAGCACCGGGTGTGCACCGTGTTCGATCTGATGCTGGCGCAGTACGGGGTGAGCCGGCCGGGGCTGCCCGGGGACTGGCCGACCGGGTACGACGACCCGCGACACCCGTACACCCCGGCCTGGCAGGAGCCGATCACCGGGGTCTCGGCCGAGCAGGCCATCCGGGTGGTGCGCGAATTCGCCCGCAGCGCCGAGGAATCCGGCGGTCGATCGATGATCATCATGGGCGCCGGCATCTGCCAGTGGTTTCACGGTGACGCGACCTACCGCGCCGTGCTGGCGCTGCTGCTGCTCACCGGATCGATGGGCCGCAACGGCGGCGGCTGGGCGCACTACGTCGGCCAGGAGAAGTGCCGCCCCATCACCGGGTGGGCGACGATGGCCATGGGGACCGACTGGTCGCGGCCGCCGCGGCAGATGGCCGGCACCTCGTACTGGTACGCGCACACCGGCCAATGGCGCTACGACGGCTACCGCGCCGACACGCTGTCCAGTCCGCTGGGCCGGGGCCGGTTCCGCGGCCGGCACACCATGGACGTGCTCGCGTCGGCGACCGCCATGGGTTGGAGCCCGTTCTTCCCACAGTTCGACCGCTCCAGCCTCAAGGTCGCCGACGAGGCGAAGGCCGCGGGCCGCGACATCGCCGAATACGTGGCCGAGCAGCTCGGCTCCGGGGAGCTGAAGCTCGCGGTCACCGATCCGGACAATCCCCGGAATTGGCCGCGGGTGCTCAACATCTGGCGGGCCAACCTGCTGGGCTCCTCCAGCAAGGGCAACGAGTACTTCCTGCGTCACCTGCTGGGCACCACGTCGAACCTGCAGGCCTCGCCCACCCCGGAGGAGCTGCGGCCCAACGACATCAACTGGCCCGAGGAGATCCCCGAGGGCAAGCTGGACCTGCTGATGTCGATCGACTTCCGGATGACCTCGACCACCCTGCTCTCCGACGTGGTGCTGCCCGCGGCGACCTGGTACGAGAAGGCGGACCTGTCGAGCACCGACATGCACCCCTATGTGCACGCCTTCAGTCCCGCCATCGATCCGCCGTGGGAGACCCATTCGGACTTCGAGGCGTTCGGTGCGGTGGCGCGCGCGTTCAGCACCCTGGCCGCCAAACACCTGGGGACCCGCACGGACGTGGTGCTGGGCACGCTGCAGCACGACACCCCGGGAGCCATGGCCTACCCCGGTGGCGCCGAACACGATTGGCGACGCACCGGTGAGACTCCGGTGCCCGGCAAAACCATGGGGCCCATCGCGGTCGTCGAACGGGACTACGCCGCGATCGCCGACAAGTGGTCGACGTTGGGGCCGCTGACCGAGAAACTGGGCCTGACCACCAAGGGCATCACCACCAATCCGGACGTCGAGGTCAAACAGCTGGCCGCGAAGTTCGGTGTCCTCGATTCCGGGGTGGCCCAGGGCCGGCCCGCGATCACGACCGCGGAGCGGATGGCCGACGTCATCCTGGCGTTGTCCGGCACCTCCAACGGCCGGCTTGCCGTGCAGGGCTTCCGCGAGCTCGAACGCCGCACCGGCCGCCGCCTGGTCCACCTCGCCGAGGGCAGCGAGGAACGGCGCATCACCTACGCCGACACCCAGGCCCAACCGGTGCCGGTGATCACCAGCGCCGAGTGGTCGGGCAGCGAGACCGGCGGTCGCCGCTACGCGCCGTTCACCGTGAACATCGAACACCTCAAGCCCTTTCACACGCTCACCGGGCGGATGCACTTCTACCTGGACCACGACTGGATCGAGGAACTCGGTGAGCAACTGCCCACCTACCGGCCCCCGCTGGACATGGCACGGCTGTTCGGGGAGCCGGCGGTCGGTGCCCAGGACGGTCTGGGCCTGACGGTCCGCTACCTGACTCCGCACTCGAAGTGGTCCATCCATTCCGAGTACCAGGACAACCTGTTCATGTTGTCGCTGTCGCGCGGCGGGCCGACCATGTGGATGAGTCCCGCCGACGCCGCGAAGATCGAGGTCAAGGACAACGACTGGGTGGAGGCGGTCAACCGCAACGGCGTGGTGGTCTGCCGGGCGATCGTCAGCCATCGGATGCCCGAAGGTGTGGTCTTCGTTTACCACGCCCAGGAACGCACCATCGACGTCCCGCTCACCGAGACCACCGGAACCCGTGGCGGAATCCACAATTCGCTGACCCGGCTGCTGATCAAACCCAGCCACCTCGCGGGCGGCTACGCGCAGACGGCATTCGCCTTCAACTACCTGGGGCCGACGGGCAATCAACGTGACGAGGTGACCGTGGTGCGGCGTCGGTCCCAAGAGGTCCACTACTGATGGGGAAGAACCGATGAAAGTCATGGCGCAGATGGCGATGGTGATGAACCTCGACAAGTGCATCGGCTGCCATACCTGCTCGGTGACCTGCAAGCAGGCCTGGACCAACCGCGCGGGCACCGAGTACGTCTGGTTCAACAACGTCGAGACCCGCCCCGGCGTCGGCTATCCGCGCACCTATGAGGATCAGGACCGCTGGCGGGGCGGCTGGATCCGGGACCGCAAGGGCCGGTTGCGGTTACGGGACGGCGGCCGGCTGGCGAAGCTGGCCCGCATCTTCTCTAACCCGAAGCTGCCGTCCATCGACGACTACTACGAGCCGTGGACCTACGACTACGAGAACCTGACCTCTGCGCCGTTGGGTGAGCACATCCCGGTGGCGCCGCCGCGGAGCCTGATCAGCGGCAAACCGATGAAGGTGTCGTGGTCGGGGAACTGGGACGACAACCTGGGCGGCTCACCGGAGATCGTGCCGCGGGACCCGGTCCTGGCCAAGGTCAGCGAGGAGATCCGGCTGGAACTCGAGCAGACCTTCATGTTCTACCTGCCGCGGATCTGCGAGCATTGCCTCAACCCCTCCTGCGTGGCCTCCTGCCCGTCGGGCGCGATGTACAAGCGCACCGAGGACGGCATCGTGCTGGTCGATCAGGACAAGTGCCGGGGCTGGCGGATGTGTGTGTCGGGATGCCCCTACAAGAAGGTGTATTTCAACCACAAGACCGGCAAGGCCGAGAAGTGCACGCTGTGCTATCCGCGCATCGAGGTGGGGTTGCCGACGGTGTGCTCGGAGACCTGCGTGGGCCGCCTGCGCTATCTCGGACTGGTGCTCTACGACGTGGACCGGGTGGCCGAGGCCGCGTCGGTGCCCGACGAGAAGGACCTCTACGACGCCCACAGGCGAATACTGTTGGACCCGAACGATCCTGAGGTGATCGCGGGGGCCCGCGCGGAGGGCATCTCGGATGAGTGGATCGAAGCGGCCCGACGCTCGCCGGTGTACGCGTTGATCAACACCTATCAGGTGGCGCTGCCTCTGCACCCGGAATACCGCACCATTCCGATGGTCTGGTACATCCCGCCGCTGTCGCCTGTGGTGGACGCCGTCAGCCGGGCGGGCCGCGACGGAGAGGATGTCGGCAACCTGTTCGGCGCCCTGGAGTCGCTGCGCATCCCGCTGGAGTACCTGGCCGGCCTGTTCACCGCGGGCGACACCATGCCGGTGGAGCGGGTCCTGCGCAAGCTGGCGGCCATGCGGTCCTACATGCGCGACATCAACCTCGGCCGGGAGACCCAGCCGCACATCCCGGCGGCGGTCGGCATGACCGAGGAGCAGATGTACGACATGTACCGACTGCTGGCGATAGCGAAATACGATGAGCGCTACGTCATCCCGAGCGCGTATGCGCCCTCGGCGGGCAACGCCGAGGAGCCGGGCTGCTCGCTGTCCTTCGACGGGGGCCCCGGGATGTACGAGTCGGGACCGTTCGGTGAGGCCAGTGGCGGGCCCGTACCCATCGCGGTGGAAACCTTCCACGCGCTGCGGCATCGCCAGACCGCCGAGGGGATGGCGGCCAACGCGGAGCGGCCCTCCCGGGTGAACCTGCTCAACTGGGACGGCCGGGGAGTGCCGACGGGCATGTTCCCGGACGGGGAGCAGCAATGAAGCTGCGCACCCGCATCCGCGATACCACCCTGAACGACCGGGCGGTGTGGCAGGCGGCCTCGCTGCTGTTGGCCTACCCGGACGGCGACCGTCAGGAGCAACTGGACACCGTCGCCGACCTGCTCGCCCACGTGCGCGGCTCGGCGCGCCCCCTGCTGGACAGCGCCCACGCGGGTCTGTCCGCACTGGATCAGCGCCGCGCGGCCGAGGATTACGTCGCGACGTTCGATCTGCGTCGTCGCTCCACCATGTACCTGACCTACTGGACCGCCGGAGACACCCGCAACCGCGGCGCGGCGATGCACGGCTTCGTCACCGCCTACCGCGGTGCGGGGGTGCAGCCCCCGAAAGCGGAGTCGCCCGACCATCTTCCGGTGGTCCTCGAGTTCGCCGCCCGGGTCGACCCGGTGCTCGGGCGTCGCCTGCTGGTGGAGCATCGGGTACCGATCGACGTGCTGCGCGACGCGCTCGTCGAGTCCGGTTCGGTCTACGGGGCCGCGGTGGAGGCGGTGTGCACGACGCTTCCCCGCGCCACCGACCAGGAGGTGCAGCGGGCACAACGGCTGGCGCAGGCGGGGCCGCCGGCCGAAGCGGTGGGGCTGCAACCGTTCACGTTGACCGTGCCGCCGCGGCGGGAGACGGGAGGGCACGGGCATGGGTGAGATCTTCTGGGATGTGGTCCCGTACGTGACGCTGGCGATCATCATCGTCGGTACGTGGTGGCGCTACCGGTACGACAAGTTCGGCTGGACCACCCGCTCGTCGCAACTGTACGAGTCGCGGCTGCTGCGGATCGGCAGCCCGATGTTCCACTTCGGGATCCTGGTGGTGATCGTCGGACACTTCATCGGGCTGGTCATCCCGCAGTCCTGGACCGACGTCGTCGGGTTGAGCCAACACGCCTACCACGTCCAGGCGATCACCCTGGGGTCGATCGCCGGGGTGTCCACCCTGCTGGGTATCACGTTGCTGGTGTACCGCCGGCGCACCACGGGCCCGGTGTTCATGGCCACCACGGTCAACGACAAGGTGATGTACGTGGTGCTGGTCGCCGCCATCGTCGCTGGGTTGTGCGCCACCGCACTGGGTTCCGGGCTGGTGGGGGAGGAGCACAACTACCGCGAAACCGTCTCGCCGTGGTTCCGGTCCATCTGGGTGCTGCAGCCCCGGGGCGATCTGATGAACCTGGCCCCGATGTATTTCCAGGTCCATGTGCTGATCGGGTTGGCGCTGTTCTGCCTGTGGCCCTTCACCCGGCTGGTGCACGCGTTCAGCGCGCCGGTCGCCTACCTGTTCCGGCCCTACATCGTCTACCGCAGCCGGGAGGTCGCCAAGGACACCGAGCTGATCGGGTCGCAGCCGCACCGCCGCGGTTGGTGAGATCTTCTCAGAACAGGTAGATCGCGAAGATCACGACGTGCAGGCCGATCAGCCAGCCCTCGGCGGTGCGCCGCAGCCAGGGGGGTGCGGTGCGCACCTCCATGAAGTATCGCACCACCAGCCGGGCCTTGATGTAGGTCAGCGCCAGGACCAGCGCGGTGATCGGGATGCTGGGGTCCACCCGCTCGGTGAAGTGCGCCGGGGCCAGCCACCACGATCCGATGGTGATGACGCACAACGCAATCCATGCCCAGGTCAGGATGCGGTTCTCGCGGGCGTGCGAGGCCCCGTCCGGGGTCGGTGCCGCGGTCGATGTCGTGGTCATGTCACCTCATCACGTAGAGCAGCCCGAAGATGATCACCCACAGCAGGTCCACCATGTGCCAGTAGACGGCGCCGGATTCCACCATGGAGGTGCGGCGGCGGCTCGGGTTGCGCAGTTCCCGGATGACGACACCCAGGACGATGAGCCCGATCAGCACGTGTATCAGATGCACGCCGGTGATCACGTAGTAGAACGAGTAGAACGTCTCGGAGTTGGTGTGCCCGGCGGCGATCTTGGCGGCCCACTCGTAGCTCTTGAACACCATGAACAGCACGCCGCACGTCCCGGCGGCATAGACCCGGCGGATGGCCTGGGCGTGGGCGCCGGCCCGCGCGGACATCACCGCGCGGGCGATGAACCACGAACTGGTCAACAGGATCACCGTGTTGAGCACGCCGATGTTGACGTCGAGGTGCTGCTGCGCGAGCAGGAACTTCTCGGGGTTCATGGCGCGGTAGATCATGAAGATGACGAAGTACCCGGAGAAGATCAGGATGTCCCCGAGGACCATGATCCACATGTCCAGGTCGCCGGGCAGCCGGCCGCGGGCGGGTGTCGCCTCGGGTTGATCCGCCACAGCGGTGGCTGTCGGCGGTGAATCGGAATGTGTCACAAGCGCTTCCTTCGCTGGTCAGTCCAAGGGTGCAGCGTCGACGGGTTCGCGCTCCTGGGCGCGCTTGAGCAGGTAGATCAGCACGCCCAGCCAGACCGTGAAGACCACCACCGCCCACCAGAAGGCCAGCGAACCGTTCCAGGCCATCGGTCCGGACTTGAACACGAACATCTGGGTGGCGATCACCTCGGTGATGATCTGCCAGATCGACACGTAGGCAAACCATTTCGGGAAGATGTCGTTCTTGTCGTAGAGGATGGCGATGGCCAGCGCCAGATACGCCGCCGAGAAGCAGCCCAGCGACCCGTTGTAGGACAGCATGCCGAGGTCATAGAGCAGGCTGATCTGTTCGGGGTTGCGGTCGGGGCGGAACGCCGCGGTCAGGAAGCACACGCCGACCAACAGGAATCCGGGCAGGGCTCCGACGCCCATGCCGCCGATGTAGACGTAGGCCCACACGGATCCGGAGCTCATCCGTTTCATCTGGTAGGCGACCAGGCCGTTGGTCACCGCGGCGCCGCCGAGCAGGATCAGCAGGATCACGAAGCCGATCTGGATGGTCAGGCCGTTGGCGGCGAAGAACGCCACCTTGCCCTCGTCGGTGACATCCGGCCGCGGCGGCGGCGTCACCCGGGCCAGGATGCAGATGATGACGCCGAACACGCCGTACCAGGCCGGGAAGAACCACGTGACCAGCCGGACGTCGGGTTTGCCCTTGGGTGCCTGGTCGGTATCGGCCGAGGAGCCGACAGTCAGCAGGCTCACGGCGCCACCACGTTGTCCTCGACGGCCTGGCGCCACAGCGCCCGGCGCAGCACGAAGAACATCACCACGACGAAGGCGGCGTAGGCCCCGTTGCGCAGCCAGAAGCTCACCAGCCCGTCCCAGGCCAGCGGACCGGTGTGGAAGACGGCGGCCGCCGCGGCGGGGATCATGGCCACCGCGGTGGCCATCGAGTAGTGCCCGACCCACCGCGGGAACACCGGGTCGGGTCCGTCGTCGAAATAGACCGCCAGGCCGAGCAGCACGAACTGGGCCACCGCCATGCCGACCGGCGCGATGAAGATGATCCAGGCCATGTCGTTGAGCAGCATGACCAGCTCGGGGTTGCGCTCGGGCCGGAAGGCGGCCACCAGGAAGAAGATGTTGGAAAGCGCGAAAGTGGTTGCGCCGCTGACGATTGCGGTCAGATAGCAGTAGGCGAAGACGTGGCTTTGGGTCTTCATCCGTTTCATCTGCGTCACGATCACCATGAAGAACGGCAGGATCATGATGCCGCAGAGGTTGAACGTCACCTGGCTGGCGCGGATCCACGCGGTGTTCTCGGCGTAGAACGCCGCGACCTGGTCGGCGGGCACCGTCGGTGACATCGGTGGCCAGAAGGCGGGGAACGCCAGCATCGCGATCAGCAGCACCGCGCCGACGGCGGGCCCGGTCCACAGGGCCACCCACTGGGTTCGGATGTTGCCGGCTTGTGGCGTGTCTTGGACCTGCTCGAGTATCTGCACTGCACCCTCCGAATTGACGCCGGTCAGTGATCGTGTCGGCCGGAAGCGCCCCGGTGCGCGCCGGCGCGAACGACGGCGCCTGCGGCGAAACTCCGGTGTTCCAATCGGAATCACTACTGGAGCAGGATAGCCGATCGGCTAGTGCGAGGAAAGGGCCTTCTGAGAGCAGTCAGTTTTCTCGAAAATTCGCCGGTCGTGGCGGCCGGTCGCCGGACGGGCGGCTAGCCAGTCGTCGGAGTGGTGGGTGGCGAATCGGGCTCTGGCAGCGCCTCGCCCGCCGCCTCGCCACCGGGTGTGCCGCCGCGGGGCGTATCGTCGCCGAGCGGATCGACCGGATCGGCGATGATCAGTTCCCCGGTGTCCGGGCTGACCTCGTAGTTGCCGGGCGCAATCTGATGCACCATCACCAGGCCGGCCA
Source organism: Mycolicibacterium sp. MU0050 (assembly GCF_963378085.1). Classification (GTDB taxonomy): domain Bacteria; phylum Actinomycetota; class Actinomycetes; order Mycobacteriales; family Mycobacteriaceae; genus Mycobacterium; species Mycobacterium wendilense. Next base: position 1,171,314 of record NZ_OY726395.1, read on the forward strand.
GCGTCGCGGAGACCTCCCGCCGGTTCGCGCGTTGTCCGTTGACGCCCTCCGGTGCCGAAACCCGCATCAGCCGCGGCGTCGTGGCGAGGTCGTATTGGAACGCCCGCAGCATCGACACACACGCGATCACCATGATCACCGAGAACGGGACCGCCGTGACGATCGCTGCCGTCTGCAACGCGGTCAAGGACCCCGCGCCGCCGACGACCAGCAGAATCGCCGCGGCCAACCCTTGTAAGGAGGCCCAATAGACCCGGCTGGTCTTCGGCGTCTCCAATCTGCCGCCGTAGGCGAGGATGTCGATCACCAATGAGCCGGAGTCGGACGAGGTGATGAAGAAGAACACGACCACGATGATCGCCAGCACGCTGGTGATGGTGGCCAGCGGCAGACCGTTGAGCAGTTCGAACAGCGAGGTGTTGGTGTCGACCGCGCCGTCGACCAGCATGTCGCCGTCGTTGCGCTGCCGCAGGATCGCCGAGTCGCCGAACACGGTGAACCACAACGACCCGATGATCGTCGGGACCAGCAGGACGGCGAAGACGAACTCGCGGACCGTGCGGCCGCGGGAGATCCGCGCGATGAACATCCCGACGAACGGCGCCCAGCTGATCCACCAGCCCCAGTAGAAGATGGTCCAGGTGCCCAGCCAGGCGCCGTCGGTGAACGGTCCGGTGCGCAGCATCAACTCGGGTAGCGACTGCACATAGCTGCCCAGGTTCTGCACCCAGGCCTGCAGGAGGAACAGCGTGGGGCCCGCGAGCAGGACGAAGCCGGCCAGCACACCGGCCAGCATCATGTTGATGTTCGACAGCCACTTGAGTCCGCGGCTGACGCCGCTGACCACCGAGTAGGTCGCCAACGCGGTGATGGCCGCGATCATGCCGACCACCCACCAGTTGTTGACCTCGATCCAGCCCAGGTAATCCAGGCCGGCGGCGATCTGGGTGATGCCGAAGCCCAGGGAGGTCGCCACGCCGAACATGGTGCCGACAATCGCGACCGAGTCGACGGTGTGCCCGATCCAGCCCTCCACCCGGTCCCGGCCGAGCAGCGGTTCGAGCAGCCACCGCACCGACAGCGGACGGCCGCGCCGGTAGGTCATGTAGGCCATGCCCAGGCCCACCACCACATAGATGGCCCAGGCGTGCAGACCCCAGTGGAACAGCGTCAGGGCCATCGCCTGGTTGGCCGCGGCGTCGGTGGACCCCTGGATGCCGAGCGACGCGGGCGGACCGACGTAATGGGTCAGCGGCTCGGCCACCCCGTAGAACACCAGCCCGATACCCATGCCGGCGCTGAACAGCATGGCCAGCCAGGCCATGAAGCTGAACTCGGGGCGTTCGTTGTCGTCGCCGAGGCGGATGGTGCCCACCCGGGAGATTCCGCAGTACACCGCGAAGCCCACGAAGCCGGTGGTGGCCAGCACGTACCACCAGCCGACGCCGTCGGTGACCGCCGCGTTCAACGTCCCGAACGCGTCGGCCGCCGTGCCGGAATAGATGACCGCGAAGCCGATCAGCCCGAAGATGACGACCGACGCCGGGATGAAGACCCGCGGATCGATGGTTTGCCGGGGGTTGGGGAACTGCCCCGACCCCCGTTGGCTTGCGCTGTCCGGTTCGGAACGCTGGGTCACGCGCCCTCCCTATTCGTCATCGTTGTCGCTGCGTACGCCGGGACGAATCGCGGCGAAAGCAGACGCAGGCGAGGCCGCACCCGACCATACCGGTCAGCTCGGGAACGCGTAGGGGGGATCGTCAGCGTTGCTGCCCGGCGCCGCTGCGTCGGCGGCGCCGGCGCGTCGAGCTAGTAGCGCAGGGGATCGTCGACCACCCGCACCGGATCGTCGCGGTGACCCGCGGCGTAGAGCGGATGCAACAACACCGGGTGGCGGCAATGCGGACAAGAGGCCTGCGGCTCGTTCACCGTGGAGCCGGTGAGGTGATGGCATTCCTTGCAATGCACGATGTGAAAGGCGCCCATCCAGTTGAGCAGACCCAGGCACATGGCCACGGTGGCCACGGAGCCCACCACCACGATCGCCAATATCGTCAGTACTGTCGAGACCGTCATTTCGACACCTCCAACCACGTTCGAAGCCACGTGACGGATATCTCAACCCTACGCCCGAAGGCGGTGCGGCGAGCCGGGTTCAGGGAGTTGTCAGGCTTTTCGGGCGCGCTTGTAAACCTTCTCCAATTCCTTGCCCCGCAGGCCCATCAGCTCGGCTTTATGCACCTTGTTCAGTACCAGCGGGCACCGTTTGCAGCGCGGCTTGCTACGGCAGCACTTCTTCTTCGGCTTGAGGCCCGCGTACTTACTCGACTTCACGCTGTCCTTCTACTCGGACGTTCTGGTTTCGTGATTGACCTGCTGCACTGCGACAATCTGCGGAATGGAATCTCGTCCCAACTTTAGAAACGTCGCGATCGTCGCTCACGTCGACCATGGCAAAACGACCTTGGTGGACGCCATGTTGCGTCAATCGGGTGCGTTGGCCGAGCGGGGCGAGGCTCAGGAACGCGTGATGGACTCCGGTGACCTGGAGCGCGAAAAGGGCATCACGATCCTGGCGAAGAACACCGCGGTGCACCGCGTCAACCCCGACGGCAGCGTGACCGTCATCAACGTCATCGACACTCCCGGCCACGCCGATTTCGGCGGCGAGGTGGAGCGTGGGCTGTCGATGGTCGACGGTGTGGTGTTGTTGGTCGACGCCTCCGAGGGCCCGCTGCCGCAGACCCGGTTCGTGCTGCGCAAGGCGCTGGCCGCGCACCTGCCGGTGATCCTGGTCGTCAACAAGACCGATCGGCCCGACGCGCGGATCGCCGAGGTGGTCGAGGAGAGCCACGACCTGCTGCTCGACGTGGCCTCCGATCTGGACGAGGCGGCGCAGGCGGCCGCGGAGAAGGCGCTGGACCTGCCGACGTTGTATGCCTCGGGCCGGGCCGGGATCGCCTCCACCACGCAACCCGCCAACGGCGAGGTGCCCGACGGCGACAATCTGAATCCGCTGTTCGACGTGTTGATGCAGCACATCCCCGCGCCGACGGGCGATCCGGAGGCCCCGCTGCAGGCCTTGGTGACCAACCTCGATGCCTCGGCGTTCCTGGGCCGGTTGGCGCTGCTCCGCATCGCCAACGGACGACTCAAGAAGGGCCAGCAGGTCGCCTGGATGCGGGAGGTGGACGGGTCACCGGTCATCACCGGAGCCAAGATCACCGAACTGTTGGCGACCGTCGGCGTGGAGCGCACGCCCACCGACGAGGCCGTCGCCGGGGACATCGTCGCCGTGGCGGGCCTGCCGGAGATCATGATCGGTGACACGCTGGCCGATCCAGAGAATTCCCACGCGCTGCCCCGCATCACCGTCGACGAGCCCGCGATCTCGGTGACCATCGGCACCAACACGTCGCCACTGGCCGGCAAGGTGTCCGGGCACAAGCTGACCGCGCGCATGGTGAAGAGCCGGCTGGACGCCGAATTGGTCGGCAACGTGTCCATCCGGGTGGTCGACATCGGCCGGCCCGACGCCTGGGAGGTCCAGGGCCGCGGTGAGCTGGCGTTGGCCATCCTGGTGGAGCAGATGCGCCGGGAGGGCTTCGAGCTGACCGTCGGCAAGCCGCAGGTGGTGACAAAGCAGATCGACGGCAAGTTGCACGAGCCGTTCGAGGAACTGACCATCGACTGTCCCGAGGAGTTCGTCGGTGCCATCACGCAGCTGATGGCCGGGCGCAAGGGGCGCATGGAGCAGATGACCAACCACGCCGCCGGCTGGGTGCGGATGGACTTCGTGGTGCCCAGCCGTGGGCTGATCGGCTTCCGCACCGAGTTCATGACGCTCACCCGCGGCACCGGTATCGCCAACGCGGTGTTCGAGGGGTACCGGCCCTGGGCCGGGGAGATCCGGGCCCGGCACACCGGATCGCTGGTCTCCGACCGCAGCGGTTCGATCACGCCGTTCGCGATGATCCAGCTCTCCGATCGCGGCCAGTTCTTCGTCGAACCCGGCCAGGACACCTACGAGGGCCAGGTGGTGGGCATCAACCCGCGCGCCGAAGACCTCGACATCAACGTCACCCGCGAGAAGAAGCTGACCAACATGCGGTCCTCGACCGCCGACGTCATGGAGACGTTGGCCAAGCCGCTGGAGCTCGATCTCGAGCAGGCCATGGAGTTCTGTGCCGCCGACGAGTGCGTCGAGGTGACACCGGAGATCATCCGGGTGCGCAAGCTGGAACTGACGGCCAGCCTGCGGGCGCGCGCCAAGGCCCGGGCCAAGCAGGCGAACCAGGGATAGGTCTGCTCGTGGGTTGGGGCAAGCGGGCAGCGCCGGCTCGCGGCCCGGCGGGACGGCCCGGGACCGGCGCCGGCCACTCCGGCCGGACGCGCCGGTGGCTACCGGGACGCCGGGCCGGCTGCCATTACCCTGTTGACGTGCCCCCCGCCCGCAGCCGCCTCCTGACCTCGGCGGCCGTGTTGTCGGTGCTGCTGACCGGCGGGTGCACGGTCAGTCCGCCGCCGGCCCCGCAGAGCACCGAGACCACGGAGACCACGCCACCCCCGCCGCCGAAGGCCATGCAGATCATCATGGGGATCGACAACATCGGCCCGGGGTTCAACCCGCATCTGCTGTCCGATCAGTCGCCGGTCAACGCCGCGATCAGCGCGCTGGTGCTGCCCAGCGCCTTCCGTCCGGTGCCGGACACCAAGAGTCCGACGGGGTCCCGCTGGGAGGTTGACAGCACGCTCTTGTTGTCCGCCGAGGTGACCGACGAGGACCCGTTCACCGTGACCTACAAGATTCGGCCGGAGGCGTCCTGGACCGACAACGCGCCGATCGCCGCCGACGACTTCTGGTATCTGTGGCGGCAGATGGTCAGCCAACCCGGTGTCGTCGACCCGGCCGGCTACGACCTGATCACCGGGGTCCAGTCGGTCGACGGCGGAAAGACCGCAGTGGTCACTTTCTCCCAGCCCTATCACGCGTGGCGGGAGCTGTTCTCCGACATCGTGCCCGCGCACATCGTCAAGGACATCCCCGGCGGCTTCCTCGCGGGTCTGGCCCGGGTGATGCCGGTGACCGGCGGGCAGTTCCGGGTGGAGACCATCGACCCGCAGCGCGACGAGATCCTGTTGGCGCGCAACGACCGATTCTGGGGCCCGCCGGCGGTGCCCGACCAGATCCTGTTCCGCCGGGCCGGGGCGCCCGCGGCGCTGGCGGACTCGATTCGCAACGGCGACACCCAGGTGGCGCAGGTGCACGGGGGAGCGGCGACGTTCGCGCAACTGTCGGCGATTCCCGACGTGCGGACTTCGCGGATCGTCACCCCCCAGGTGATGCAGCTGACGTTGCGCGGGCAGCAGCCGCAGTTGACGGATCCGCAAGTGCGCAAAGGCATCCTGGGGCTGCTCGACGTGGATCTGCTGGCCGCCGTCGGGGCCGGCAGCGACAACACCGTCACGTTGGCGCAGGCGCAGGTGCGTTCGCCGTCGGACCCGGGATATGTGCCCACGGCGCCGGCGGCGCTCAGTCGAGAAGCCGCCCTGGCGCTGTTGGAGGGCGCCGGTTACGTCGTCGAGCAGGAAAGTGCGGACGACCCCGGGGCGCCGGCCCCACCGCAGGGCGTGACGCGAGGGCGGATCAGCAAGGATGGTGAGCAGCTGACCTTCGTGCTGGGTGTGGCCGCCAACGACCCGACCTCGGTGGCGGTGGCCAACACCGCCGCCGATCAGCTGCGCAACGCCGGGATCGCGGCCTCGGTGCTGGCCTTGGACCCAGTGGTGCTGTACGGAGAGGCGTTGGCCAACAACAGGTTCGACGCCATGGTTGGTTGGCGGCACGCCGGTGGCGACCTCGCGACACGGCTGGAGTCGCGCTACGGCTGTCGGGCACTGCAGGCCACCACGGTGTCGACCTCGGGTGCACCGCCCAGCCCGGCGCCCACCTCGACGCCGACGCCCACCTCGTCGCCCGCGGCGGCCCCCGCACCGCCAACGCCACCGGCCACGACGCCGCTGACGACACCCCCGTCGCCGGCGCCCGAGGACGACGGCCGGCTGGTGCAGGCCCCGTCCAACCTGACCCAGGTGTGCGACCACAGCATCCAGCCCACCATCGACGCGGGTCTCGACGGTTCCATGGACATCGACGAGGTCATCGAGGCGGTCGAACCCAAGCTGTGGAACATGTGGACGGTGCTACCCATCCTGCAGGACACCACGATCGTCGCCGCGGGACCTTCGGTGCAGAACGTCAGTCTGTCCGGTGCGGTGCCGGTGGGCATCGTCGGCGATGCCGGAACCTGGACCAAACGCCGCTAGCCCTCAGTGGTTGGCCCGGAAGCAGTGGTGGGGCACATCTTTCGACGCACCCCACCACTGCCGGCCGGTCGGCCAGCCTCCCCCTCTGACCGCCGTCCGACTCGGCCCGGCCCCGCGGGCCGCTGGGCTCAGTCGTTGGCTTCCTTCTTGGCTTCCTTCTTGCCCTCGGTCTTGGTGTCCTTGTTGTCGTCCTGATCGGAGGCGCTCGACGCAGCCGGCGCGGCCTTGCGCTTCGGCTTCGTCAGCTTGTCCACGGTGCGGTCGCTGCGCTTCGAGACGGACTCCACCTGCTTGCCCAGGGATTTGACCGCGGCGCGGACGGGCCGGGGCCGATCCGGCTTGGCGGTGTCGCCGTCGGCTGCTTTCGCGGAGACGGGATCGGACGCCGAAAGTTGCCGGCGCAGTTGGTGCGGCGCGACGTCGGCCGGCTCCGATGCGGCGGCGATGCCCGCGGTCTCGGTGTCCGAGGCGTCGAGGTCGGGGTCCACGTCGAGCGCCGTGGCCACCAGGCTGCGGGTCTGTTCGGTGGCCCGCCACAGCACGTCGTTGCGGAACTGCATGACGGCGCCGTCCGCGGGCCCCGTGGTGCGGGGATCGCCGTCGGTGCCGCCGCCGAGTGAGTCCGGAAGCACCTCCGCGACCGCCTCGATGGCGGGGTCGGCGACCCATAGCGGCGCGTCGATGTACTGCCGGACGGCGCGGTACAGCCCCTCCTCGTCGCCGGCCGCGATGGCCTGCGCGATCGGGATGATCCCGAGCGGGGCCAGCACGGCACCGGTCGCGAGGTTGGACGCCGAGCGCACGAAGCCCTCCGCCAGCACCGCGGCGGGGTTGTCGTTGGCGCCCGCGGGGACACCGAGCGCGTCGGCGATGGCGGTGCGAAGTTCGTCGGTCCCGGCCCACAGCACGTCGTTGCGGAACTGCAGCAGCGCGCCGTCGTCGGTCGTGGTGGTGGACTCCTGGCCGGTGCCGCCCCCGAGTTCCTCGGGAAGGATTTGCGCGATGGCCTCCAGGCTCGGGTCGGCCACCCACAACGGCGCATCGATGCTCTGCCGCAGGGCGGCGTACAACAATTCCTCGTCGCCGCCGGCGATGGCGACCGCCATGATCAGCGGATTCAGCGGGGCCAGGGCGAGGCCTCCGATGGCGCGCTGGGCCGAAAGTGCGAACAGTTCGAGCGGCGGCTCGGTGTAGGCGGCGGTCAGCGCGACCGGGACGGTGGTGGTTCGCGCTGTCGATGCCGGCGGTGCGACCGGCGCGAGTGCGATTGCGCCGGCACCGACGATTGCGACGCCTGCGGCGATGCCGCGTTGTGCTCGAGTCATGAAGAAGCCCCCCAGAAATTCGCTCGTGATTTGTCCCCCGACGTTGCTGACGGTACCGGTCCCTTCGGGCAATCTCAGCCTGGTCTCAGGTTTTTCACGGGTTTCATTTGCGTGCGCAAAGTGTTCGGTTTTCCCAACTCTGGCAAACACGCAGCCTGTGGCCCCTGCGGGCCGATGGTCGGCGGGCCCGCGGGCGCGAAATTCGGCCCGGCCGCGTCCCGCCGGTGCCTCTTCGCCGGGCTTTCCTCCGAAAGCTGCGACCCCGCTTGCACTTTCAGCGCCGCGTCGGTGCGTCGCGGGACACCGCGCGGCACGCGACCAAAATGGCCGACACTGAGGATCTGCTGCGGATTGATCGACCTTTGTGCCACTGACGGCGATCCGCGTTTAGGCTATGCCGATGCTGATTGAGCGGCCCCGGATGCTGTTCGTCCACGCGCACCCCGATGACGAGACCATCACCACGGGCGCGACCATCGCCCACTACGCCGCGCACGGGGCCGACGTGCACGTCGTCACCTGCACCCTCGGAGAAGAAGGCGAGATCATCGAGGACCGCTGGGCGCAGTTGGCCGCCGACCATGCCGACCAGCTCGGTGGGTACCGGATCGCCGAGCTGTGCTCGGCGTTGCACCTGCTGGGGATCGGCGACCCGATCTTCCTTGGCGGCGCGGGCCGCTGGCGCGACTCCGGGATGGCGGGCACCGAGCCGAGAACGGGCCGCCAACGCTTCGTCGACGCCGACGAGCGCGAGGCGGTCGGCGCCCTGGTCGAGATCCTGCGGCAGCTGCGGCCGCACGTCGTCGTCACCTACGACCCCAACGGCGGGTACGGACACCCCGACCACATCCGCGCCCACCAGGTCACCACCGCGGCCGTCGCCGCCGCCGCGGACTCCGAGGAGTACCCGGGCGAGCCCTGGGAGGTCGCGAAGTTCTACTGGACGGTGATGTCCACGACCGCTCTGCAGGCCGCCGTGGCCGCGCTGGCCGACGACGACCTGCTCGAACACTGGCAGCGCCCGCCCGCCGACCTCGACTTCGGATTCCCCGACGACCAGATCACCGCCATGGTCGACGCCACCGAGGGGCTGGCAGCAAAGATCGAGGCGTTGTCCGCACACGCCACTCAGGTGGTGGTAGGGCCGACCCGGCGCGCCGCCGCCCTTTCGAACAATCTGGCGCTGCCCGTCCTCGGGCACGAGCACTACATCCTGGTTTCCGGTGCGGCCGGCCCGCGCGACGAGCGGGGCTGGGAGACCGACCTGCTGGCGGGTCTGGTCGACGAATAGGCGCGGGAGAGAACGCCGGCGGGACTGCCCCCTCCCAGTCCCGCCGGCGAGCTTGCGCACCCTGACGCTGCGTCCGACGCTACGACCGTCGTGTTCGAGAAGATGAGCGTCGGCGCCATTGACGTAGCGAGGGCCGCCGAGTCGAGTAACGCACTACTCGACTCGGGTAGGCTGCCGACAGCGGCGCATCGGAAGGGGCGGACCATGGATCCAGATCTGGACCCGAACCTGCAGCATTGGCAGGATCGGATGGACAACTTCCAGTGGGTGGTGGGTTCGCTGGCCGGGCTGCTCGACAGCGTCCCAACCTGATCGACATCCGCGGAGTGGATTCCGCCGTCCGTCCCGTCGTCCTGGGCCTGCTGGCCGTCGACGGCGTCATCTGTGCACTCGCCGCGGTCCTGTTCCTGCCCTCCTATATCGGTGCCGTCCCGTTTCCGATCAGCGCGATCTTCGCCGGCGCGGTGAACCTGGCGCTGGTGTGGGCCGCCGCGCAGTGGGTCACCGAGACCCGCCTGGCGGCGCTGCCGCTGTGGGCCTGGCTGGTCACCGTCGCGGTGCTGACCTTCGGCGGGCCCGGCGGCGACGTGTTCTTCGGCGGTTCCGGGGTTCGGGCGTTCTACCCGATCCTGTTGATCCTCGTGGGCGCGGGCCCGGCGACGTGGTTTCTGCTGCGGCACAACGACGCCGGCCGGATGGCCTGACCGGCCCGTGCTGCGGATCTAGTCCGATTCGGCCTCGGCCCGGGATTCGCGCGCCTTGTCGCTGCCCGCGTCATCGGCGCTGCCACCGGCGTCGGTGTCACCGCCCCGGGTACCGCGGCGGTCGGTGAGTGCCGCGGTGGCCTTGCGCAGACCGCCGCGCAGTGACTTCGCGTGTTCGCGCGCCCGCTCCCGAACGTCGGTGGCGACCTTCTTGGCCGATTCGCGGCGGGCGTCGTTCGCGGCCGCCAGCGCCTTCCGCGGGTTGAGCGCGGGTGGTTCGGCGCGGTCCGGGGTTGCCGGCAGCTCCGTGGCTTCGGGCCCGGGAGGCGCACCGGCGAGGTCGGGCCGCTCGCGGGTCGCGGGCCGGTCGTCGTCCGGCTCGGGTAGCGCGACGTCGGCCAGGGTGGGCGCTGCGGCGGGCCCGGCATCCGGCGCCGGGGCTGCGAACCCGGCGCCGATCGCCCGCTCGGGCGGCCTCGGCACCGCGCTGCCGAGGTCGGCGGCAAACCGCAGGCCGGCATCGATGATGCGCTCGGAATTCTCGTGCACCAGGGCCGCGATCCGGTCCGCGCGCTCCTGAAGATCGGAGGCCAACTCGTCGGCCGCGCCGTCGGCCGACTCTGCCAGGGCGCGCAGCGCCGCGGAGAACGCGACGAGGCGCTGCGGTAGTGCCAGGTCCGTCCCGGACGCTTGGGTCGCGGCCAGGGACGGCAGCGGCGGCAGCGGGAACGGCAGCCAGTCCAGACTCAGCGCGTAGCGGATCTCGTTCTCGATGCCGCCGACCACGCCGGTCGCGGCCGCGTTGGCGACGGCGCCGATGCCCGACGTCCACGTCCCGAGGTCGAGCGGATCGTTGACCACGGGGTTGAGGAAGTCCTCGACGAAGCTGTCGGTGACCGGCAGGACGAACCCGGGCTGCCAGCCCCCGCCCGGGTACCAGATGTAGATCTGGTCGCTCACCAGATAACCGAACGGCACCCAGCCCAGCGCCCACGGCGCCAGTTCCAAGCTCGCGTAGTTCGCCCAGTACCTGGTGACCCCGTACACCGACGTGATCAGGTCGGATGCGGCATTGAGCTGGGTGACCTCGGCGTGCACGACGACCGGTTCGAGCTCCGGCGGGGCCAACACCACCGCGGGCGCCGCGACAAGCGCAGCGGCCGTTGCGGCGGTCAACCCGGCCGCCAGGCTGGCTCGAACCGGAATCTGCATGTCAGCACCCCTAACCGAGTGATAGCTCAGGAAGAACTTACGGGAACATCAGCCGATGCACAGCTAGCAGCCGCGCAACCGCAGGTCGTGTTTCGCGGGTTCGCGCGCGGGGCTAGTGTGGGTGCCGTCAGGACAGGCGCCGATGTTTCAGATGGTGGGACGCGGAATGAATCTCATGCACCGACGGGTTACAGGGGAGTGGCTCTGAACCCGCAGCACGCCGACCTGCCCAATCCGGCCATGCCCGTCGAATCAGTGGTCCCCAGTCCCGCCGCGTTGCGGCGGGTGTTGCGGCGTGCGCGCGACGGTGTGGCGCTCAACGTCGAAGAGGCCGTTGTCGCGTTGGCGGCCCGCGGCGAGGATCTGGCCGACCTGTGTGCCAGCGCCGCCCGGGTCCGGGATGCCGGGCTGGAGTCTGCGGGACGGCGCGGGGCCAATGGACGCCTGCCGATCAGCTATTCGCCCAAGGTGTTCATCCCGATCACGCACCTGTGCCGGGACACCTGCCATTACTGCACGTTCGTGACGGTGCCGGGCAAGCTGCGTGCTGCCGGGCAGGGCATGTACATGGAACCCGACGAGATCCTGGCGGTGGCCGCCCGCGGGGCGGAGTTGGGCTGCAAGGAGGCGTTGTTCACCCTGGGGGATCGTCCGGAGGCCCGCTGGCCCGAGGCGCGCCAATGGCTCGACGAGCGTGGCTATGACTCGACGCTGGATTATGTGCGGGCCATGGCTATTCGGGTGCTCGAGGAGACCGGCGTACTGCCGCACCTGAATCCCGGTGTGATGAGTTGGTCGGAGCTGTCCCGGCTCAAGCCGGTGGCGCCGTCGATGGGCATGATGCTCGAGACCACCTCGCGGCGGCTGTTCGAGACCAAGGGACAGGCGCATTACGGCAGCCCGGACAAGGATCCGGCGATGCGGTTGCGCACCCTGACCGACGCCGGGCGGCTGTCGATTCCGTTCACCACCGGGCTACTGGTCGGCATCGGCGAGACGTTGACCGAGCGGGCGGAGACCATTCACGCGATCCGTAAGTCGCACAAGGAATTCGGTCATGTCCAGGAAGTCATCGTGCAGAACTTCCGCGCCAAGGACCACACCGCGATGGCGGCCACGCCCGATGCGGACTTCGAGGAATTCCTGGCCACCGTCGCGGTGACGCGTCTGGTGATGGGGCCCGGCATGCGGGTGCAGGCGCCGCCGAATCTGGTGTCGGCTCAGGAGTGCCTGGCCCTGGTGGGCGCCGGGGTCGACGACTGGGGCGGCGTATCGCCGGTGACGCCCGACCATGTCAACCCCGAACGCCCCTGGCCGGCGCTGGATGACCTGGCCGCGGTCACCGCCGAGGCCGGCTACGACCTGGTGGCGCGGCTGACCGCGCAACCGAAATATGTGCAGGCCGGGGCGGCCTGGATCGATCCGCGGGTGCGGGCGCACGTCGACGCGCTGGCCGATCCGCAGACCGGATGGGCGGCCGACGTCAACCCGGTGGGTCTGCCCTGGCAGGAGCCGGATGAGGCCTCGGAGTCGTTGGGCCGCACCGACTTGCACACTGCGATCGACACCGCCGGGCGGCTCACCGAGACCCGCAGCGATCTGGACAGTGCGTTCGGCGACTGGGAGTCCATCCGTGCGCACGTGCACGAGTTGGCGGCCCGGGCGCCGGAACGCATCGACACCGATGTGCTGGCCGCGTTGCGGTCGGCCGAACGGGACCCGGCCGGGTGCAGCGACGACGAGTACCTGGCGCTGGCGACCGCCGACGGTCCGGCGCTGGATGCCGTTGCGGCGCTGGCCGACTCGCTGCGCCGCGACACCGTCGGCGATGACGTGACCTATGTGGTGAACCGCAACATCAACTTCACCAACATCTGCTACACCGGCTGCCGGTTCTGCGCGTTTGCGCAACGCAAGGGCGATGCCGATGCCTATTCGCTGTCGGTTCAGGAGGTGGCCGACCGGGCGTGGGAGGCGCATGTCGCCGGGGCCACCGAGGTCTGCATGCAGGGCGGCATCGACCCCGAGCTGCCGGTGACGGGCTACGCCGACCTGGTGCGCGGCGTCAAGGCCAGGGTGCCGTCGATGCATGTGCACGCCTTCTCGCCGATGGAGATCGCCAACGGCGTCACCAAGAGCGGGATGAGCACCCGGGAGTGGCTGACCGCGCTGCGCGAAGCCGGCCTGGACACGATTCCGGGCACCGCCGCGGAGATCCTCGACGACGACGTGCGCTGGGTGCTCACCAAGGGCAAGCTGCCGACGTCGATGTGGATCGAGGTCGTCACCACCGCGCACGAGGTCGGGCTGCGGTCCAGCTCGACGATGATGTACGGCCATGTCGACACCCCCCGGCACTGGGTGGGGCACCTCAATGTGCTGCGCGATATCCAGGACCGCACCGGCGGTTTCACCGAGTTCGTGCCGCTGCCGTTCGTGCATCAATCCTCGCCGCTGTACCTGGCGGGGGCGTCCCGGCCCGGCCCGACGCATCGGGACAACCGGGCGGTGCACGCCTTGGCCCGAATCATGTTGCACGGCCGGATATCCCAGATCCAGACCAGCTGGGTCAAACTCGGCGTGGAGCGTACCCAGGTGATGCTGCGCGGTGGCGCCAACGACCTCGGCGGCACGCTCATGGAGGAAACCATCTCCCGGATGGCCGGCTCGGAGAACGGCTCGGCCAAGACCGCGGCCGAACTCGTCGAGATCGCCGCCGGCATCGGCCGCCCGGCCCGCCAGCGCACCACCACCTACGCGACCATCGCGGCCTGACCGCGCCGGTCAGCCCTGCAACTGTGCCTGCAGCAACTCCACGTAGTCGTCGTAGAAGCCGGCCACGTCCTGCAGATCCAGGTCGCCCGGGAGGTCGTCGGCGCGTTGGCGTGCGGTCAGGTAGGCGATGGTCGCGGCGATCACCCGTTTATCGTCGGCCTCGGACCCCGAGATCTGGTGCACCACATCGGGATCCGCGCGCACGCGAAGCGTCACCGCGGTGTCGTCGATGTCCTCGGCCACCCCGACCCAGACGAGGTAGTCGTGGTCGCCGAGCGGTTCGATGCTGAGCTGTTGCTGGGTCATGGTGCCCCCTTCGCGTTGTGCGGCCGCCCCACGTGCGCTTCCGCGCGCAGCCGCTCGATCATGTGCGGGTAGTGCAGTTCGAAAGCCGGGCGCTCGGAACGAATCCGGGGTAGTTCGGTGAAGTTGTGTCGCGGCGGCGGGCAGCTGGTGGCCCACTCCAGCGAATTGCCGTGGCCCCATGGGTCATCGACGGTGACCACCTCGCCGTAGCGCCAACTCCGGAAGACGTTCCACACGAACGGCAACATGGAGATGCCGAGGATGAGTGCGCCCACCGTCGAGACGACGTTGAGGATGGTGAACCCGTCGGACGGCAGATAGTCGGCGTAGCGGCGCGGCATCCCCTCGTTGCCGAGCCAATGTTGCACCAGGAAGGTGGTGTGGAAGCCCACCAGCGTCAGCCAGAAGTGCAGCCTGCCCAGGCGTTCGTCGAGCAGGCGCCCGGTCATCTTCGGGAACCAGAAGTACAGACCGGCGAAGGAGGCGAACACGATGGTGCCGAAGAGCACGTAGTGGAAGTGTGCCACCAGGAAATAGGAGTCGGTGACGTGGAAGTCCAGCGGTGGGCTGGCCAGCATCACGCCCGATAGGCCGCCGAGCAGGAAGGTCACCATGAACCCCACCGAGAACAGCATCGGAGTTTCGAAGGTCAACTGCCCGCGCCACATCGTGCCCAGCCAGTTGAAGAACTTGATCCCGGTGGGCACGGCGATCAGATAGGACATCAACGAGAAGAACGGCAGCAGCACCGCACCCGTCGCGAACATGTGGTGGGCCCACACCGCCATCGACAGCGCGGCGATGCCGAAGGTCGCGTACACCAACGTGGTGTAGCCGAAGAGCGGCTTGCGGGAGAACACCGGGAAGATCTCCGTGACGATGCCGAAGAACGGCAGCGCCACGATGTACACCTCGGGGTGGCCGAAGAACCAGAACAGGTGCTGGTAGAGCAGCACCCCGCCGTTGGCCGGGTCGTAGATGTGCGCACCCAGATGGCGGTCCGCCGCCAGTCCGAGCAGCGCCGCGGTCAACAGCGGGAACACCAGTAGCGCAAGGATGCTCGTGATCATGACGTTCCAGGTGAAGATCGGCATCCGGAACATGGTCATGCCCGGGGCCCGCATGCAGACCACCGTGGTGATCATGTTGACCGCGCCGAAGATCGTTCCCAGTCCGCTCACGGCCAGGCCCAGGATCCACAGGTCGCCGCCTGCCCCGGGGGAGTGGATTGCGTCGGACAGCGGGGTGTAGGCGGTCCACCCGAAGTCGGCGGCGCCGCCCGGGGTGAGGAAGCCGGACAGCGCGATGAGGGCGCCGAAGACGAACAGCCAGAACGCCAGCGCGTTCAGTCGTGGGAACGCCACATCGGGTGCGCCGATCTGTAACGGCAACACCAGATTGGCGAAGCCGAAGACGATGGGTGTCGCATAGAACAGCAGCATCACGGTGCCGTGCATGGTGAACAGCTGGCTGTACTGCTCGGTGGACAGGAACTGCAGGCCCGGCCCGGCGAGTTCGGCGCGGATGAGCAGGGCCATCAGGCCGCCGGTGAAGAAGAACGTGAAGCACGCGGCCATGTACATCATGCCGATCAGCTTGTGATCGGTGGTGGTGAGCACCTTGTAGATCAGGCCGCCCTTGGGCCCCCGGTGATCCGGGAAGGGCCTTGCGGGGGTGGGCGATTCGTCGGTGCCGGCCGGAATCTCCGGTGCGGCGGTCATGGCCGTGGCAGCGGTTCGGGCGGGTGTAACACCAGCGCTTCGCGCCGGCGATGGACCGTCAGGTAGCGCAAACCCTGGGAGCCCGCGGTGAATTTGCGGCGCGAGCGGCGAGGCAGCCAGAGCACATCGCCCGGTTCGAGGGCGACCTCGGTGTCCAGCTCGGTGGTGACGTGTCCGCTTCCGGCGATGACGTGGATCAGGACGTCGAGGTCGGGGCCGGAGTGGCTGTCGATCTCACCGCCGGGCGGCAGCGCGATGACGTTGGAATCCAGATCGCGTTCGGCGACGGTGATGTTCCAGACCGCGCCGGTCGGGTCGGCCGTGCCGCGCTCGGCGGAGACCGCGGTGTTCACCAGCACTCGCGGCAGCGCCGTGGCGGTGCGTTTTCCGATGAGGATGCGCCACTCCCGGGGCCCGCGTTGGAGATAGGTCCAGTCGTGACTGCCAGGGTGGTCCGCATTGAACTCGTCGCGCAGGTGTTTGGGGTCGTGGTTGTTCACCAGCACGAACGACCCGCCGACGGGTAGGTCGGAGTAGGTGGCGAAGATCGTCGGATGCTTCTTCGGCTTGGGTAGTTCGCGGACGTCGAGGATGGCTTCGGTCATCGCGGGTTCCCCCTAGTTTCTACAATAGGTGCTTGTGTAAACTATCTCTCATGACCTACGTGATCGGCAAGCCCTGTGTCGACGTGAAGGATCGGGCCTGCGTCGAGGAGTGCCCGGTCGACTGCATCTACGAAGGCGGGCGGGCCCTCTACATACATCCCGACGAGTGCGTGGACTGCGGCGCCTGTGAACCGGTGTGCCCGGTCGAGGCGATCTACTACGAAGACGACCTGCCGGACGAGTTGACTCCGTACCTGGCCGACAACGAGGCGTTCTTCAGCGAGACCCTGCCGGGGCGGGACGGGCCGCTGGGATCACCCGGCGGGGCGGCAAAGCTGGGTGCCCTCGAGGTGGATGCACCGTTGGTGGCCGGCCTGCCGCCACAGCAATGAACGCCGCCGGCGGCCGCCGCCGCGACGTCCTGGCGATCCTCCGTGACAGCGCGGAAGCGTTGAGCATCAACGCCATTGCCGAACAACTCGACGTGCATCCCAACACCGTGCGGTTCCACCTCGAGGCGCTGATGGAGTCCGGTCTGGTGGAGCGCGCCGTCGCGCGACCCGCCCGACCCGGCCGGCCACCGCAGCTCTTCGTGGCGACCAGGGGGATGGATCCGGCCGGCCCGCGCGCGTACCAACTCCTGGCCGAGACGCTGGTCGACTCGGTGGCGCGCAGCGGCGATCCCGTGACGCACGCCAGCGCGTCGGGCAAGACCATGGGCGCCGAACTCGGCCGACCTCGCCACGATACGGCGCAGGCCGAGCCTGTCGGCCAGCTCGTCGAGTTGCTCGACGAACTCGGCTTCGCCCCGGAGCCGGGAGAGTCGCGAATCGACCTGCGGCACTGTCCATTTCTGGAGCTGGCGCAGGTGCATCCGGAGGTGGTCTGCCCGGTGCACCTCGGCCTGATGCAAGGCGCCCTGGAAGCGTGGAACGCGCCCGTCACCGTCGAGCGCCTCACGCCGTTCGTCGAACCGGACCTGTGCGTGGCGCACCTCAGCGGAGCGCGGTCATGAGCGCGGCCGCCGCGGTCGCCGGTGCGGCCCTCTTCCTCTGGCTCGGCATGGTGGCCGCCATCTCGTTTCTGGAGGCACCGCTGAAGTTCCGGGCGCCCGGGGTCACGCTGCCGATCGGGCTGGGAATCGGCCGCTTGGTTTTCAGGGCGCTCAACGCCTGCGAGGCGGTGTTGGCCGTCGTCGTGGTGACGGCGTTGGTGCTGGGCTCCCCGCCCCCGGTGGCTGCGGTGGCCACCGGCCTGGCTGTGGTGGCGCTGCTGGCGCAGGTGCTGGCGGTGCGGCCCCGGCTCACGCAGCGTTCCGACGCGGTGCTGGCCGGCGGCGCCGAAGCTGAGAAGCGGTCCCGGGTGCATTTCGTGTACCTGGGGTTGGAGTTGGTCAAGGTCGTCGGATTACTGGTAGCCGGCATTGCCGCGCTGGCCGGGTAGAGGGGTGCGACGAATGACCGTCACGATGCTGCGCTCGGACATCGCGGACCGCGACGACGTGTATGCCCTGTTGTCCCGCTTCTATGGCCAGGCGCTGGTCGACGATCTGCTGGCGGAGCCGTTCAGCGAGGTGCGGGTCAAGGGTCTCGAGCGGCACCTGCCGGTGATGTGTGACTTCTGGGAGACCATGCTGTTCCGGGCGGGGCTGTACCGACGCAGCGCCTTGGAGGTGCACCGCGAGGTGCACCTGAAGCACCCGCTGACCACCGCGCACTTCGTCCGGTGGCTGACGCTGTGGATGGCCACCATCGACGAGATGTTCGCCGGTCCCGTCGCCGAGCAGGCGAAGGTGCACGGGCGACGGTCAGCGTGGGCGTTTCATCGCCGGCTGATCGGCCACGACGCGCCGGAGCTCGACGCCTTCATCGGCCGCTGAGCTGCGTCTACGGGTCGGCGTGGAAATTCTTCGCGCGATCCGGAATTAAGCGGACCATGGTCCGGTTATGCCTCGTGGGGGCGCCCCCGTCCATACAAGCCACAGGAGGAACAATGACTGGTTCACTGACGACCACCCCGCTTGCCACCGGCACCTGGACCATCGACCCGGATCACTCGTCGATCAACTTCTCGGTACGCCACCTGATGGTGAGCAAGGTGCGCGGGAACTTCGACACCTTCAGCGGCACGATCACCATCGCCGAGGACGGCACGCCGTCAGTGTCGGCAGACATCGACGTCGCCTCGATCAACACCGGCAACGAGCAGCGCGACGCGCACGTCAGGTCCGCCGACTTCTTCGACGTGGAGAAGTACCCGATGGCCACCTTCCGTTCCACCGGTGTCGAGGCCAAGGGCGACGCCTACGTGCTGCGTGGCGACTTCACGCTGCACGGCGTCACGAAGCCGGTCAGCCTCGCCCTGGAGTTCAACGGTGTCAGCCCCGGCATGGGTAACGGCGAGGTCGCCGGCTTCGAGGCATCGGTGGTGTTGAACCGCAAGGACTTCGGCATCGACATCGACACGCCGATGGAGACCGGTGGCGTCGTCGTCGGCGACAAGGTGAAGATCAGCCTGGACATCGAGGCGCTGCGGCAGGCCTGACGCCGGCCGCGAGCGTGCGCAAACCACGCGATGTCCCCGGCGTGTCGGCCGGGGACATGCACGCTCGCGCTGGGAAGTTACAAGCGGGCGGCGAGTTCGGTGCCCTGCCGGATCGCTCGTTTGGCATCCAGTTCGGCTGCAAGGGCGGCCCCGCCGATGATGTGCGGGGTAATACCCTTGCGGCGCAACTGGTCTTCCAGGTCGCGCACCGACTCCTGCCCGGCGCAGATCACCACGTTGTCCACCGCCAAGGTCTGCGGCCTGCGCCGGTCGGCCCCAAAGCTGATGTGCAGGCCGTCGTCGTCGATGCGCTCGTAGTTGACGCCGCAAAGCTGCTGCACCCCTTTGGCTTTCAGCGACGCGCGATGCACCCACCCGGTGGTCTTGCCCAGCCCGCGGCCCTGCGGCCCCTTGCTGCGCTGCAACAGGTACACCTCGCGCGCCGCGGGGGCCGGCAGCGGCGTGGTCAACGAGCCGCGGATCTGCGGCGCCTCCTGCGGCGACAGGGCACCCCACTCGGCCTTCCATTCCTTGAGGTTCAGGGTGGGCGATTCGTCGCCTGCCAGCAGTTCACTGACGTCGAAACCGATGCCGCCGGCACCGATCACCGCGACCCGTCGGCCCACCGGTCGCAGCCCGTAGATGGCCTCGGGATAGGTCAGCACCATCGGGTGATCGATGCCCGGGATGTCGGGTAGTCGCGGCGTCACGCCGGTGGCCAGCACCACCTCGTCGAACCCGACCAGGTCCTCGGCGCCGGCCCGCGCGCCCAGTCGGAGTCGCACGCCGTGTTTGTCCAGCATCGTCGTGTAATACCGGACGGTTTCGGAGAATTCCTCCTTGCCGGGGATGCGGCGGGCCATGTCGAACTGTCCGCCGATGAAGTCGTTGGCATCGAACAACGTCACCCGGTGGCCGCGCTGGGCGGCGGTCACCGCGGTGGCCAACCCCGCCGGTCCGGCGCCGACGACGGCCACCGACCGCGCCCGCCGGGTGGCCCCGAGGACCAGCGTGGTCTCGTGGCCCGCCCGCGGGTTGACCAGGCAACTCACCGTCTTGTGCGCAAACGCATGGTCCAGACAGGCCTGGTTGCAGGCGATGCAGGTGTTGATCTCGTCGGCGGCGCCGGCGGCCGCCTTCGCCACCCAGTCCGGGTCGCTCAGGAACGGGCGGGCCATCGAGATCAGCTCGACGTGCGTGTCGGCGAGGATCTGCTCGGCGGCCTCGGGCATGTTGATCCGGTTGGAGGCCATCACCGGAATGCCGACGTGTTCGGCGACCGCGCTGCTGATGTCGACGAAGGCGGAGTTGGGCACCGAGGTGACGATGGTGGGCACCCGCGCCTCATGCCAGCCGAAGCCGGAGTTGATGAACGTCGCCCCCGCGGCCTCGACTTCGGTTGCCAGGGCGACGATCTCGTCCCAACTCTGCCCATTCTCGACGTAGTCGGCCATCGACATCCGGTAGTCGATGATGAAGTCCGGGCCGACGGCGGCCCGGGTGCGGCGCACGATCTCGACGGGCATCCGGCGCCGCTTGTCCGGTGTTCCGCCCCACTCGTCGCGGCGCCGGTTGGTGCGCGGCGCCAGGAACTGATTGAGCAGATAGCCCTCGCTGCCCATGATCTCGACGCCGTCGTACCCGGCTTCGCGGGCCAGCAGTGCGCACCTGACGAAGTCGTCGATGGTCTGGCGAACCCCGCGCGTGGACAGCGCGCGGGGCCGGAACGGGTTGATGGGGGCCTTGATCGACGACGCGCTCACCGACAGCGGGTGGTAGGCGTAGCGTCCGGCGTGCAGGATCTGCAGCAGGATCTTGCCGCCCTCGTCGTGCACCGCCCCGGTGATCCGCCGATGTCGGCGCGCTTCGGCGGGGGACAGCAGTTGCGCGGCGAACGGCAACAGCCACCCGGTGCGGTTGGGTGCGTAGCCGCCGGTGATGATCAGCCCGACGCCGCCCCGCGCGCGCTCGGCGAAGTACTCGGCGAGCCTGCCGGTGTCCTTGGCGCGGTCCTCGAGGCCGGTGTGCATGGACCCCATCACCACCCGGTTACGCAGCGTGGTGAAACCCAGGTCCAACGGTGCCAGCAGGTTCGGATAGCGAGCCGGAACGCTGTCGGTCATGACGGTCCTCCCAGCGCGGACAGCACCTCGTCGAGCCACTCGACCGAGCCCTCCTCGGCGCGGATGCCGCCGCGCAGGACCAGGTACTGGTGCAGCGCGGAACCGGTGAGCCCGGCCGGATCGGGGAACTGGCTCTTCTCGAATCCGCGGTAGATGTCGAGGACGGCGGACCGCTCGGCGCGCAACGCGACGACTTGTTCGCGCAGCGCGGCCAGGGCATCGGGGCCGCCGAACCCGACCCCGCGCAGCTTGACCGCCAGGTCGCGGGAGCGGCCGTCGGTGACCGAGGTGCCTTTACCGTGCAGCGGTTCGGCGATCCATCGGGACAGCTCGGCGCGGCCCGCGTCCGACACCGTGTAGACCTTCTTGTCCGGCCGGCCCTGCTGCACGACGGGGGTGACGTGCACCCAGCCGTCGGCTTCCATGGTCCGCAGCGTGCGATAGATCTGCTGGTGCGTGGCGCTCCAGAAGTAACCGATGCTGCGGTCGAACCGGCTCGCCAGTTCGTAGCCCGAGCCGGACTTCTCGGCCAGCGAGACCAGGATCGCGTGGGGTAAGGCCATGACCGCACGGTAGGCGATACCGCGAGTCCTATGCAACTAGTTGCACAGAAATTGCGCGCATATCGCCCTGCCGGTTTGGGAGTTTTGTATATGCAACGTCTAGTATCAGTAAACGTGCTCCTGCCTCGCGGTTCACGCAAGTTAGGGCACACTGGCACAGCCGTCTAGTTTTGGCCATGGATACTGGTCACAGCCCGCTGGACGACGAGATCAGCAGCACACCCAAACGGACAACGCAGAGAACCCTGAGGAGCTTTCTGTGACTTACGTGATCGCCGAACCTTGCGTCGACGTGAAGGACAAGGCATGCATCGAAGAGTGTCCCGTCGACTGCATCTACGAGGGCGCACGGATGCTCTACATCCACCCCGACGAATGCGTGGACTGTGGCGCTTGTGAGCCGGTGTGCCCGGTCGAGGCCATCTTCTATGAAGACGACGTCCCGGAGGACTGGGCCGCCTACACCCAGCACAACGCCGACTTCTTCGACGAACTCGGCTCGCCGGGCGGGGCCTCGAAGGTGGGCCAGACCGATAACGACCCGGAGGGTGTGAAGAGCATGCCTCCGAAGAGCGAGGACTGATCCAGACGATGTCGCGCCGACGCTCGGTGTCGGCGTCGCTGCCGGTATTTCCGTGGGACACCTTGGCGGAGGTCACCGCCAAGGCCCGCGCGCACCCCGACGGGCTCGTCGACCTGTCGGTGGGCACCCCCGTCGACCCCGTCGCACCGGTCATCCAGGAGGCGCTGGCCGCGGCCGCCGCCGTCCCCGGGTATCCCACGACCGTCGGCACCCCGGCGCTGCGCGAGTCGATGGTGGCCGCGCTGCACCGGCGGTATGGCATCACCGGACTCAGCGACGCCGCGGTGTTGCCCGTCATCGGCACCAAGGAACTCATCGCCTGGCTGCCGACGCTGTTCGGGCTGGGCGCCGAGGACCTCGTGGTGATCCCCGAGCTGGCCTATCCGACCTACGACGTCGGTGGCCGGTTGGCCGGCACCCAGGTGGTGGCGGCCGACTCGCTGACCCAGCTCGGCCCGCAGCGGCCCGCGCTGGTGTTCATCAACTCGCCCAGTAATCCGACGGGCAAGGTGCTCGGCATCGACCACCTGCGCAAGGTCGTGAGCTGGGCGCGCGAACGCGGAACCATCGTCGCCTCCGACGAGTGCTACCTGGGCCTGGGCTGGGACGCCGAACCCGTGTCGGTCCTGCACCCGGATGTCTGCGATGGCGACCACACCGGTCTGCTGGCGGTGCACTCGCTGTCGAAGACGTCGTCGCTGGCCGGGTATCGGGCCGGATTTGTCGCCGGGGACGTCGAGTTGGTCGCCGAGCTGCTGGCGGTCCGCAAACACGCGGGCATGATGGTGCCCGGCCCGGTGCAGGCCGCCATGGTCGCCGCCCTCGACGACGACGCGCACGAGACCCACCAGCGCGAGATCTACTCGCGGCGCCGCGAGGCGCTGCTGCCGGCGGTGCAAGCGGCCGGTTTCACCGTGGAACATTCCGAGGCGGGCCTGTACCTGTGGGCCACCCGTGGCGAACCGTGCCGCGACACCGTGGCGTGGCTGGCCGAGCGGGGGATCCTGGTCGCCCCCGGCGAGTTCTACGGCGCGCGTGGCACCCAGCATGTGCGGATTGCGCTGACCGCCACCGACGAGCGGATTGCCGCCGCGGTGGCCCGCCTCGCCTGACGGCAGTTCCGTTGTGGGCCGCACCGGCCCGCGCCTCGACAGTCCGGGACGGCCGCCACCGCGAGGATGCGCTGTCGTCCGCCGGCTCGGCGCGTTGCGGACAAATCCGCAGTGTCGCAGGCTCGCCGGCGCGCGGACTGATCTTGTCCGATGCTACAAACGGTGCGCGCCGCGGTAAGGCTGTTCAGCCATATGGTCGCCGGGCGGGGCCGAGCAAACTTGGAAGATGGACGCCATCACTGGAATCACCGAGGTGCCGCTTCCACGCAACGAACCCGTGCACGACTACGCCCCGGGCTCAGCCGAGCGCGACCGCCTGAGCGCCGCCCTCGCGGACCTGTCCGACACGCCGATCGAGCTGCCGCATGTGATCGGCGGCAAGCGCACCATGGGCGACGGCGCGCGGATCGACGTGGTCCAGCCGCACCGGCACAGCGCCGTGCTGGGCACCCTGACCAACGCCGAGCACACCGAGGCCGCCGCGGCCGTCGAGGCGGCGATGACCGCCCGGGCCGACTGGGCGGCGCTGCCGTTCGACGAGCGCGCGGCGGTCTTCCTGCGGGCCGCGGACCTGCTGGCGGGGCCGTGGCGGGAACGGGTCGCCGCGGCGACCATGCTGGGCCAGTCCAAGAGCGCCTACCAGGCCGAGATCGACGCCCCCTGTGAGCTCGTCGACTTCTGGCGGTTCAACGTCGCGTTCGCCCGCGACATCATGGCCCGGCAACCGAACAGCTCGCCGGGGGTGTGGAACCGCACCGACTACCGCCCGCTGGACGGATTCGTCTACGCCGTCACGCCATTCAACTTCACCGCCATCGCCGGCAACCTGCCGACCGCGCCGGCCCTGATGGGCAACACGGTGGTGTGGAAGCCGTCGATCACCCAGACGCTGGCCGCCCAGCTGACCATGCAGCTGCTCGAGGCCGCGGGCCTGCCGCCGGGGGTGATCAACCTGCTCACCGGGGACGGGCTGGCGGTCTCGGAGGTCGTGCTCGCCGACCCCCGGCTGGCCGGAATCCACTTCACCGGATCCACGGCGACGTTCCAGCGGCTGTGGCGCGAGGTCGGCGCCAACATCGAGCGCTACCACTGCTATCCGCGTCTGGTCGGCGAGACCGGCGGCAAGGACTTCGTCGTCGCGCACGCCTCGGCGCGACCCGAGGTCTTGGCGACCGCACTGATCCGCGGGGCGTTCGACTATCAGGGCCAGAAGTGTTCGGCGGCCTCGCGGGCCTTCATCCCGCGCTCGGTGTGGCAACGCATGGGCGACGACTTCCTGGCCGCCACCGACGCGCTGAGCTATGGCGACGTCACCGACCTGACCAATTACGGCGGCGCCCTCATCGATCAGCGCGCCTTCGCCAAGAACGTCAAGGCGATAGAGCGGGCCAAGGACGCCTCCGGCGTCACCGTCGCCGTCGGCGGCGAATACGACGACAGCACCGGATATTTCGTCCGTCCCACCGTGCTGCTGTCCGACGATCCCGCCGATGAGGCCTTCTCCACCGAGTACTTCGGCCCCATCCTCGCCGTCCACGTCTTCCCCGACGACCGGTTCGACGACATCCTGGGCGTGGTGGACGCGGGGGCCAAATACGCGCTGACCGGTGCGGTGATCGCCGACGACCGGGCCGCCATCACCGCGGCGTCACAGCGGCTTCGGTTCGCCGCCGGCAACTTCTACATCAACGACAAGCCCACCGGCGCCGTCGTCGGGCAGCAGCCGTTCGGCGGCTCGCGGGCCTCGGGGACCAACGACAAGGCCGGGTCGCCGCTGAACCTGTTGCGGTGGACGTCGGCGCGCTCGCTCAAGGAGACCTTCGTCCCGCCCACCGGCCACACCTATCCGCATATGGGCGGGTAGCCATGGGCTCGGCGTTCGACACCCTGGCCCGCCCGGCGATCCTGGCGGCCGGCCGCGCGACGCGGCTGCAGCGGGCCGCCGAACGCCTGCCCGTCACCCGCCGGGTGGTGCGCCGGTTCGTACCCGGCGAGACCGTCGAGGCGGTCCTGACCGCCGTCGCGGATCTGCGCGCCACCCGCCGGCTGGTCAGCATCGACCACCTGGGCGAGGACGTCACCGACACCGCCACGGCCCACGCGAACGTCCAGGCCTACCTGCGGTTGCTCGACGCGCTGGCAGGGCGCGACGAACCGGTCGGTGGCGTTGCGCCGCTGGAGGTCTCGCTCAAGCTCTCGGCGCTGGGGCAGGCGTTGGCGTCCGACGGCGCCAAGATCGCCACCGAGAACGCGTACGCGATCTGCCGCCGCGCCACCGAGGTCGGCGTGTGGGTGACGATCGACGCCGAGGACCACACGACCACCGATGCGCGACTGGCCATCGTGGCGCAACTGCGCCGGGACTTCGACCAAGTCGGCACGGTGGTGCAGGCCTACCTGCATCGCAGCCTGTCGGATTGCCGTGAGCTGGCCGATGCCCGAATCCGGTTGTGCAAGGGCGCCTACGACGAGCCGGCCTCGGTGGCCTACCGGGACCACGACGAGGTCACCGCCAACTATCTGCGCTGCCTCGCCGTGCTGATCGACGGCCCGGGATATCCCATGATCGCCTCCCACGACCCGGCCGTGCTGGCCGCGGTGCCGCGGTTGCTGCGCGAGAGCTCGCGGGGCCCGGGCGATTTCGAATACCAGATGCTGTACGGCATCCGGACCGACGAACAGCTCCGGCTCGCCGACAACGGTGATCATGTGCGCGTCTACGTCCCGTTCGGCACGCAGTGGTACGGCTACTTCGTCCGGCGGCTCGCGGAGCGGCCGGCCAACCTGATGTTCTTCCTGCGGGCGCTGGCGGGACGCTGAATCACGCCGGGATGGCGGCCACCGGCATGACCACCGAACCCCGGCACGCGCCCGAGGCGATATCGGTGTGCCACATCCCGCGCAAAGTGCCGTCGCTGTGCGGCGCGTAGTACGTGAACGAGCGGGCGGGGCTCCATTGCGACTCCGGGCTGTCCGCCGCGCATTGCCACACCCAGTCGTAGGTGGCCTTCCACTGCTGGCCGTCCCAGTTGTACCGCAACGGGTTGGGCACCGTCGGATTCGACGAGGCCGGGCCGTGCGTGGTCGCCACGCACGTACCGCCGGAACACGACGTCGAGACCACGAACACGGCGCCGAAGTCGGCCTCGCTCTGGCGCGCCGCGACGCTCGTGCCGCCCTTCTGCGAGGCGTACGTGACCATCGAATACTGCCCCGTCCACGGCCGCGGCGCGGCCTGTGCGGGCGACGCTGCGGTGACCACGACGGCGGCCACGGCGCCCACTGCGGTCCCCGCCACGGCGTAACCGCGCGGCATGGCACGTGGACGACGGGCGGGCATGGCGAATCCTTGCTGATAGACGGACTATTCGCTCACCACGGTAGCCGCGCGAGGTGACACGATAGGCCCGCGACCAAGCACTGCGCGCAGTTGTTATGGACTCGATGCCGGGACTTGGCCGGGCCTTGTCGCGGGCGTTGCCGCGCCGAGACCGACCGGCTACCCGTCGTGGCCGGACAACAGCAGCAGCGTCCAGGCCGCCACTGACTGGGCGTCGGTGATGTCGCCACGGCGGATCATCGCCTCGACGTCGGCGCGGGCAAACCAGGCGCAGCGCATGTCCTGCTCTTCGGGCTCGCGCTCATGGTCACCCTCGGTGATGCCGGTGGCCAAGAAGACCCGGCCGCGTTGGCTGCTCATCCCGGCTGCGACGTCAAGCAGCCCCAACTCCACCATCGAGTCCGCGCGCAGACCCGTCTCCTCGCGCAACTCGCGGGCGGCGAGATCGAGCGGGGCCACCGTTGCCCCGCCCGGGGCGGCGCCCTGCGGGAACTCCCACCGCCGCAGGCCCAGCGGGTAGCGGTACTGCTCGACGAGCATGAACCGGTCCCGCTCCCGCGCGATCACCAACGCGTAGTCGGGTTTGTCGACCACCCCGTAGATGCCCGGGCTGCCGTCGGGCCGGCGGATCTGGTCTTCGCGCAGCGTCATCCAATCGTTGCGGTACGCGGTTCGGCTGGACAGGCATTCGAAGGGATCCACCCGGTCAGTATCGCGGTACCGTCACAAGCGTGTTGTTGGCCTCTCTGAACCCCGCCGCCGTCGCCGGTGGCGCCGATCTGTCCGACGCCGTGACCATCGGCGAAACCACGCTGAGCCGCAGCGACCTCGTCGGTGCGGCCACCTCGGTCGCCGAGCGGGTCGGTGGTGCCGCCCGGGTGGCGGTGCTGGCCACCCCGAGCGTCACCACGGTGCTCGCCGTCACGGGCTGCCTGATCGCGGGGGTGCCGTTCGTGCCGGTGCCCGCCGACGTCGGCGCCGCCGAGCGCGCCCACATCCTGAAGGACTCCGGCGCGCAGGCCTGGCTCGGCGAACTACCCGAGGACACCGGCGGACTGCCGCATGTGCCGGTTCGGCTGCACGCCCGCTCCTGGCATCGCTACGCCGAACCGCATCCGGACACCCCGGCGTACGTCATGTACACCTCCGGCACCACGGGTGCGCCCAAGGGCGTGCTGACCAGCCGGCGCGCCGTGGCCGCCGACATCGACGCGCTGGCCGCCGCCTGGCGGTGGACGCCCGAGGACACCCTGGTGCACGGTCTGCCGTTGTTCCACGTACACGGTCTGGTGCTGGGTCTGCTCGGGTCGCTGCGGATCGGTAACCGCTTCGTGCACACCGGCAAGCCAACCCCCGTCAACTACGCGCAGGCCGCGGAAAAGCACGGCGGCACTTTGTTTTTCGGTGTCCCCACGGTGTGGTCCAGGCTGGTCTCGGACGGTGCCGCGGCCGACGCGCTGCGGTCGGCAAGGCTGTTGGTGTCCGGCAGCGCCGCGTTGCCGGTGCCCGTGTTCGACCGGTTGGTGTCGCTGACCGGACACGCGCCCATCGAGCGGTACGGCAGCACCGAATCGTTGATCACGCTGAGCACTCGGGTCGACGGCGAGCGCCGGCCCGGCTGGGTGGGGCTACCGCTCGACGGGGTGCAGACCCGCCTGGTCGACGACGGCGGCGGCCCGGTGGGCCACGACGGGGAAACCATCGGCAAACTGCACGTGCGGGGGCCGATGCTCTTCGACGGCTACCTGAACCGGGCCGAGGCCACCGCCGAGGTGCTGGGCGAGGACGGCTGGTACCGCACCGGCGACGTCGCCGTCATCGACGACGGCGGCATGCACCGCATCGTCGGGCGGGAATCGGTGGACCTGATCAAGACCGGCGGATACCGGGTCGGTGCCGGCGAGATCGAGACCGCGCTGCTCGGGCACCCCGGCGTCGACGAGGTGGCGGTCGTCGGCGTACCCGACGCCGATCTCGGTCAACGCATCGTCGCCTTCGTCGTCGGCGACACCGAGCCGGACGCCCTCATCGAGTATGTGGCCGAACAGCTTTCGGTGCACAAGCGCCCCCGCGAGGTGCGGCTGGTCACGGAGCTGCCGCGCAATGCGATGGGCAAGGTGCTCAAGAAGGAGCTGATGACAGGAGGTTGAGCATGGCGTTGCGTTTTTCCGAGGTGTGCATCGATGCGGCGGACCCGCCGGCCCTGGCGCACTGGTGGTCGACGGCGCTGGGTTGGCCGACCGAGCCCACCGAGGACGGCGACATCATCCTGAAGCCGCCGGGCGGCGCCGGGCCGCTGTGGGCGTTCTTGGCGGTGCCCGACGACAAGGTGGTCAAGAACCGGATCCACTTCGACTTCGTGCCCGATGACCAGCAGGCCGAGGTCGACCGCCTGCTGGCCCTCGGCGCCCGGCGGGCGGATGTCGGCCAAGGTCAGGAGAGCTGGGTGGTACTCGCCGACCCCGAGGGCAACGAGTTCTGCATCCTCGCGGCCGAGTGAGCCCCCGCGGGGGTGGACACCCCCTCACGAGCGGGGACAACCCCTCACGAATTAGTTCCCAAAACCGGCTTTCCACACGCGCTAACTCCGGCAGCCCCATCTGAACCCCTCAGCTAGAGGCTGTTGCATCCACCCCTTGAACCCAGGCCCGGAAAGTGTACGTAGGTGGCCGCTCGTGGAGTGGCTCGAGAAGACCCAAGCTCAGTTGGCGTGCAGGTCCGCGTTGAGGGTGATGCCGTGCCCACCGCGGGCGACCACCTCGACGGCCCCGGACATCGAGTTGCGCCGGAACAGCATGTTGCTGGCGCCGGAGAGCGTGCGCGCCTTGACCCGCTTGTCGTCGGGGGTGGTGACCTTGGTGCCCGCCGTGATGTACAGCCCGGCTTCCACGACGCAGTCGTCGCCCAGCGAGATCCCCAGGCCGGAGTTGGCGCCCAGCAGGCAGCGCTTGCCCACCGAGATGACCTCGCTGCCGCCGCCGGACAGGGTGCCCATGATGGAGGCGCCGCCGCCGATGTCGGAGCCGTCGTCGACCACCACGCCCGCCGAGATGCGCCCCTCCACCATGGAGGAGCCCAGCGTGCCGGCGTTGAAGTTGACGAACCCCTCGTGCATGACCGTGGTGCCGGCGGCCAGATGCGCGCCCAGGCGGACCCGGTCGGCGTCGGCGATGCGCACGCCGGACGGCAGGACGTAGTCGACCATCCGCGGGAACTTGTCGACGCCGTAGACCGTCACCGGACCGCGGCGGCGCAGCTTGGCGCGCACGGTCTCGAAACCCTCGACGGCGCAGGGGCCGTGGTTGGTCCACACGACGTTGGTGAGCAGCCCGAAGAAGCCCTCGGCATTGAGCTTGTGCGGAGCGACCAGGCGGTGCGAGAGCAGGTGCAGCCGCAGGTACACGTCGTGGGTGTCGACGGCCTTGGCGTCCAGGTCGGCGATCGTGGTCCGGACCACCACCGTCTCGGTGCCGCGTTCTTCGTCGCGCCCGGCCAGCCCGACCAGGTCCGCCGGCGCGCCCTCGGGCGAGCGCTGCGTCCCGGTGGTGTCGAACGATCCCAGTTCCGGTGCCGGGAACCAGGTGTCGAGAACCGACCCGTCGGCCGCCAGCGTTGCCAATCCAAAACCCGAAGCTCCAGTCACGGTGCTACAGGCTACCGGGGCGGCCACGGACCGGGACGTGCCCGTCGCCCACCGTCACCACGCCCACGTGGCCGCACAGCGCTCCCGGATACCCTGGTCAGGTGCCTGACCTCCGCGTGGACCGCCTCGACCTGCATGCCGACCCCGTCGCCCTGACGGCGGCCCTGGTCGATATCCCGAGTGAATCGCGCGACGAGGCGCGCCTGGCCGACGCCGTCGAGGCCGCGCTGCGGGAACAGACGGAGGGCTTCGAGGTGATCCGCAACGGGGACGCGGTGCTCGCGCGCACCCAACGCGGACTGCCCAGCCGGGTCCTGCTGGCCGGTCACCTGGACACCGTCCCCATCGCCGACAACCTCCCCAGCCGCATCGACGGCGACCGGATGTACGGCTGCGGGACCTCCGACATGAAGTCCGGCGACGCGGTCTTCCTGCATCTGGCCGCGACCGTCACCGATCCCGCGCACGACCTGACGTTGGTGTTCTACGACTGCGAGGAAATCGAGGCCGCCGCCAACGGCCTGGGCCGCATCGAGCGGGAACTGTCGGACTGGCTGCGCGCCGATGTCGCCGTGTTGGGCGAGCCGACCGGCGGGTTCATCGAGGCCGGCTGTCAGGGCACGCTGCGCGTGGTGATCAGCGCCGACGGCACCCGCGCGCATTCGGCACGTTCCTGGATGGGTGACAACGCGATCCACAAGCTCGGCGCGGTGCTGGCGCGCCTCAGCGAGTATCAGCCCCGCCGGGTCGACATCGACGGATGCGAGTACCGCGAGGGACTCTCGGCCGTGCGGATCGACGGGGGAGTGGCCGGCAACGTCATCCCCGATGCGGCGGCGGTGACGGTGAACTTCCGCTTCGCCCCCGATCGCTCGCCGCAGCAGGCGCTCGATCACGTCCACGAGGTCTTCGCGGGCCTGCCGGTCAGCATCGAACTCACCGACTCGGCGGCCGGCGCCCTGCCGGGACTCGGCGAGCCGGCGGCGGCCGCCCTGGTCGCGGCGGCCGGCGGCCAGGTCCGGGCCAAGTACGGCTGGACCGATGTCTCCCGCTTCGCCGCGCTGGGCATCCCCGCCCTCAACTACGGACCCGGAGATCCCAACCTCGCCCACCGGCGCGACGAGAACGTCGAGATCGCGCAGATCACCTCCGTCACCGAGACGCTGCGGGCCTACCTGGCACGCTGAGCGGTCGCCTCCTCGGCCTCCCGCAGCGCCGCGCGGGCGACGGTGCAGTCGACGGTCGGCGCCAACCGCCGCAGCGGCGCGAGCGCCAACCCGTCGCCGAGCCGCACCGCGTCCCGCCAGCACAACAGCGCCACCGCGAGCTGACCGGAGCGTTCGGCCATGCCGGCCGCCTGCCTTGCCGCCGTCACCGCCGCGTGCTCGTCGCGGCCGGCCGCCAGCCGCCAGGCCCGGGCGATCCCGAGCTCGGGGGCGAACAGCGCCGACTTGGTGCCGTGCCGGGATTCCGCCCGCGACAACGCCTTTGCGGCCTCGGCGAGGTGCCCCAGGCGTGCCAGGGCCGTCGCCGACAACATCAGCGACAGCGGACCCCACGAGTAGCCGGTGCGGTCCAATGCCGCCGAGGCCGGACCGAGCAGCGCCGCCGCGCCCTCAAAATCCCCGCGCGCCATCCGGACCTGGGCCAGCAGCACCTCGCCGATGGCCCGGCCGGGCTGCTGCAACTCGGCGAAGTCGGTGTACTGCTGGGCGATTCGCTCGGCGCCGTCGACGTCGTCGTTCATCAGCAGCGTGCTCGTCAGCGCGAGGCCCACGGTGAATCGCAACAGGCCCGGATGCTCGGCGCCGGCGGCGCGCCGGGCGAAGCCGTCCACGTCGGCAAGCCGCCCCAGCCGGGCCGAACTCAGGCTCGCCGCGCTGGCCGCCCACGCCACCGCCGTGTCCCCGGCGGTCGCGGCCCCCAGCACCTCGGTCGCGATCTGCAACGCCCGCTGCGGGTTTCCGGCGTTCATCGCGAAGGTTGCGGTCAAGGCGTCCAGCGTGACCCGGTCCTCGGCGGCGGTCAGGCGGCTGCGGGTGGTGTTGAGGAACGCCGTGGCCCGTTCCGGCGCCCCGAGCATCCAGAACTCGTTGGCGGCGCGGGGCAGCGCCCAGGCCAGCAGTTCGGACTCAGACAGCGCAGCCGGGTCGACGGCGGCGAGCACCTCGGCCGCCTCTCGACCGCGCCCCTGCCAGGCCAGGGCGTGTGCCAGCAGCAGCCTCGCGTCCAGCCGCGTCGACCGCGCCAGCGCCGAGCCGGCCAAGCGTTCGGCCAAGGGCAGGTCCCCCAGGCGCAGGGCCTCGCCGGCGGCGGACACGGTCTCGTCCACCGGGAGCGGATCCGCGCCGGCCAGCGCGAGCCCCGCGATGCGCAGCCGGTCGCTGGGGTGATCGCGGGCCCGCCGCCGCAGCGGTTCGATCAGCCGGCTGCGCAGTTCGCGGGCGTGGTCCTCGGGCAGCGCGTCCAGCGCCCGCTCGGCGAACCGCGGGTGGGCGGTGAACACCAGGGGCTCGGCGCCGACGATCTCGACCGCGCCGAGTTGCTCGGCCTCCCGAACCGCCTCGGCCGACGTCAGCTCCTGCAGGTCGGCCAGGGCGATCGGCTCCAGCACGCAGAGCAGGTCCAAGACGTCGCGGGCCGGGCCGGGCAGGGCGTCGACGAACGCGTCGACGTCGTCGGATTCGGATGTGGCGCCCGCGGTTTCGACGTCCACCCGTTGCAGTAGGGCGTCCTCCCACAGCGCGCGGATGGTCGCCGGCGCGGTGTCGGCGCGCGCGGTCACGATCATCCGGGTGTTTCCGGCCAGCGCCAACTGGTAGGTCAGTGTCGCCGAGAGCGCGTCGAGCTGGTTGGCGTCGTCGACGATCAGCAGGTCCTCGGGGTCCGCGCGCAGCGAAAGGCGTGCGGCCCGTAGCAGGGCGGCGGGCTTGCCGAGCTCGGCGACCTCCACCAGCTGACTGAACGCGCCGAAGGGCACTGCCTGCTCGGTGGGGGTCGCGGTCACCCAACGCAACGTCGCCTGCGGGTGCGCCGCCGCGTACCGACGGGCGACCTGCCGCGCCAGGGTGGACTTGCCGATCCCGTCGGGGCCGGTCAGCACGGCCCCGGGCACCGTCGTCAACGCGGCTTCCAGGCGTTCGAGCGCGTCGTCGTGGCGCGGCACGCTCCACTGCTTCGACACCGTGCGCATCTTATGGGTGAGGCCCCGCGCGCACCGGTGATCGGCCAAATACCCTCACGGTGTGCAACGTGAGTGGGCGGTCTGCGTGTATTGCGCGTCGGGACCCAGGCATCCGGAACTGTTGGCGCTGGCCGATCAGGTGGGGCGGGCCATCGCCGATCGGAACTGGGCCCTGGTCTCCGGCGGGGGCAACGTATCGGCGATGGGCGCGGTCGCCGAGGGGGCGCGGGCCCGCGGCGGCCGGACCATCGGGGTGATCCCCAAGGCGTTGGTACACCGGGAGGTCGCCGACGTGCACGCCGACGACCTGATCGTCACCGACACCATGCGGCAGCGCAAACAGGTCATGGAGGACCACGCCGACGCCTTCATCACGCTGCCCGGCGGGATCGGCACCATGGAGGAGATGTTCGAGACCTGGACCGCCGGGTCACTGGGGATGCACGACAAGCCGGTGGTGCTGCTCGATCCGAACGGCCACTACGACGGGCTGCTGTCCTGGCTGGAGGGCCTGGTGCCCGCCGGGTACGTCGCGCAGCGAGCATTGGATCGGCTGCTGGTGGTCCGCGAGGTCGACGTCGCTCTGGATCTTTGTGCCCCCCGCTCGGTACCGCCGGTCACGCCCCGTGATTAGGCTGGGCGGCATGTCAGCCACCGATACCCGGACATCCGTCGGCCTCCTCGACATCGTCAGCCAGGTGCCCGGCGTGGTGATGGACACCCCGTCCATCCTGCGCGGTGTGACCACCGGCCTGCTCGCCCGTCCGACCTCGAAGACGTCGATCGGCAAGGTCTTTCAGGAACGCGCCCAGAAGTACGCCGACAACGTCTTCATCAGGTTCGGCGAGCAGCAGCTGACCTACCGGCAGGCGAACGAGACCGTCAACCGGTACGCGGCCGTGCTGGCGACCCGGGGCGTGGGGCACGGCGACGTCGTCGGGATCATGCTCCGCAACTCGCCCAACGCGGTGTTGCTGATGTTGGCCACCGTGAAATGCGGTGCCGTGGCAGGCATGCTGAACTTCCACCAGCGCGGCGACGTCCTCGAGCACAGCATCGGTCTGCTCGACGCCAAGGTGCTGGTGGCCGAGGACGATCTGCTCGACGCCGTCACCGATTCCGGCGTCCAGCTCGAATCCGGTGTCCTGGTGTCGATCTCGGAATTCGAGGGCCTGGCCGAGACCGCGCCGACCAACAATCCGGCTTCGGCGTCGGCGGTGCTGGCCAAGGATCCGGCCTTCTACATCTTCACCTCGGGAACCACCGGACACCCGAAGGCCAGTGTGATGACCCACCAGCGGTGGCTGCGCGCGCTCGCCATCTTCGGCGGGTTGGGGCTGCGTCTGACCAGTGACGACACCCTGTACAGCTGCCTCCCGCTCTATCACAACAACGCCCTGACGGTCGCGGTGTCCTCGGTGCTGAACGCGGGGGCGACGCTGGCGGTCGGCGAGAAGTTCTCCGCGTCGCGGTTCTGGGACGAGGTCGTCGCCTACGACGCGACCGCCTTCGTCTACATCGGGGAGCTGTGCCGGTACCTGCTCAACCAGCCCAAGAAGGCCACCGACCGCGGCCACAAGGTGCGAGTGGTCGCCGGCAACGGCTTGCGCCCGGAGATCTGGGACGAGTTCACCGAGCGGTTCGGCATCGACCGGGTTTGCGAGTTCTACTCGGCCAGCGAGGCCAACACGGCGTTCATCAACATCTTCAACCTGCCCAAGACCACCGGCATCTCGTTCATGCCGCTGGCCTACGTCGAGTACGACGCCGACACCGGGGAGCCCACCCGCGACGAGAACGGCCGGGTGCGCAAGGTGCCCCCGGGCGAGCCCGGCCTGTTGATCAGCCCGGTCAACCGGCTCTCGCCCTTCGACGGCTACACCGACAAGAAGGCCAGCGAGAAGAAGCTGATCAAGGACGCCTTCAAGAAGGGTGACGTCTGGTTCAACACCGGCGACGTGATGAACCCGCAGGGCATGGGCCACGCGTCGTTCGCCGACCGGTTGGGCGACACCTTCCGGTGGAAGGGCGAAAACGTGGCGACCACCGAGGTGGAGGCCGCCCTGACGGCCGATCCGCAGATCGAGGAGTGCACGGTCTTCGGCGTCGAGGTGCCCAACACCGGCGGCCGCGCCGGGATGGCCGCGGTCAAGCTCCGCGACGGCGCCGAGTTCGACGGCGTCGAGCTCGCCGAGACGCTTTACGACAAGCTGCCCGCCTATGCCGTGCCGCTGTTCGTTCGGGTGGTCGACGAGCTGGAGCAGACCACGACCTTCAAGAGCCGCAAGGTGGATCTGCGTGAGCAGGCCTACGGCGACGAGGTCACCGACCCGCTGTACGTGCTGGCCGGCCGGCGTGAGGGGTATATCCCGTTCCACGACGAGTACCCGGAACAAGTCGCGGCCGGGCAGCGTCCGAAGGGCTGAGGGACGAAGCCCTGAAGGGGCGCTGCCCCGTCGAGCCCAGCAGCGTCCGAAGGGCTGAGGGACGAAGCCCTGAAGGGGCGCTGCCCCGTCGAGCCCAGCAGCGTCCGAAGGGCTGAGGCTACTGCGCGAGATTGCACACAGGGTTGTTCTCGGCCTCGGGGAGCAGTCCTGCGTGCAATCTCGGGGGCTCGCGGCTCAGGCCATTCGGCGACCCCCGGCGAGATTGCGGCCAGGGTTGTTCTCGCGCCGGGCGGGCAGCCCTGTGTGCAATCTCGGCGCGCAGGCCGGCGAACCCACCCCCGCGCAGACACCCCCCGCCTGCCTCGACTCAGTCGTAGACGATGACCGCACGGCCGATGATGTCGCCGCGGCCGATGGCGTCCAGCGTCTCGTTGACCTCCTCGAAGCGCACCCGCGTCACGGCGTCCTTGATCTGCCCGGCGACCGCCAGTGCCAGGACCTCGGTGAGGTCGTTGAAGTTGCCCCAGAACGACCCGTAGTAGGTGTATTCGCGCGAGACCAGTGGAAAGAGTGGGATGTCGACCCGGTTGCCGATCAGCCCGACGCTGGCCACCGCTCCCTCGGCGGCCAGCAGCGCGAACGCCAGACGAATCGAGTCCTCGGCGCCGGCGCAGTCCAGCACGGCGTCGAATTCCCCTCGGCCCGTGAGTCTTTCCAGCTCGGATGCGACGGCCTCAGGGGGCTTACCCCGGACGTTCACCACATGGTCGGCGCCGTTGTCGAGCGCCAGTCGGAGCTTCTCGTCGCTGCGGCCCAGGGCCACGACGGTCGCGCCGCCGCCGAGCAGCCTCGCATACTGCGTGCCGTAGCTGCCCAGGCCGCCCACCCCGGTGACGGCCAGCGTGCGACCCGGCCCGAGGTGGCCGCCGGCGCGCAATTTCTTGAGGCCGCGGTAGGGCGTCAGGCCGGCGTCGGTCAGCGGCGCGAGGTTGGGCGGCGACAGCGCGCCGCCGGCGGGGACGCCGATCAGGTACCGGTGGTGCACCGGCAGGTATTCCTGGTAGCCGCCGTGCGGCCCGAACCCGGCCCACACCCCGTGGGCGCACAACTGTTCGTTGCCCCCGTGGCACTGCCGGCAGGAGCCGTCGCCCCACGGCCCGAACACCACCACCTGATCGCCCTCGGACAGCCCCGCAGAGGGCGGCACGGCGGAGCCGATGCTGTCGACCCAGCCCGCGATCTCGTGCCCCGGCGTGATGGGAAAGTTGTTGGCCACACCGTCGGCGAAGTAGCCGTCGATGAGCTGATAGTCGGTGCGGCACATCCCGGCCCCACCGACCTTGACCAGCACCTCTTCGGGGCCCGGCACCGGAACCGGGACCTCCTCGAGTTGCAACGGCCGCTTGTACCCGTGCATGCGGGCTGCCCGCATCTTCATGTGTGTTCCCCCACCGCGCCAGCTCCAGGGCATCGTCGGTCCCGTCGGCCGGCTGGGCGCTTTGAGCAGTGCCGACGGGCACGGTGCTGAAGCTATAACCGGTGTGGCCAGTTCATCGGGGTTTTCGCCCCATTAGCCTGGACAGCGTGCAGTCGACGTTCTTGGGGAAGCCGGTCGCGGGCGATCGCGCCCTGATCATGGCGATCGTCAACCGCACGCCGGACTCGTTTTACGACCGGGGAGCCACCTTCAGCGACGAGGCCGCGAAGTCGGCGGTCCACCGCGTCATCGAGGAAGGCGCCGACGTCGTCGACATCGGCGGGGTCAAGGCGGGCCCCGGACAGGTGGTCGACGCCGACGAGGAGATCGCCCGCGTGGTGCCGTTCATCGAATGGCTGCGCTCGGCGTATCCGGACCAGGTGATCAGCGTCGACACCTGGCGCGCGTCGGTGGCGAAACTGGCCTGCGCGGCCGGCGCGGACCTGATCAACGACACCTGGGCGGGTGCTGATCCGGGTCTGCCGGAGGTGGCTGCCGAATTCGGGGCCGGCCTGGTGTGCTCGCACACCGGTGGTGCGGTCCCGCGGACCCGGCCGTTTCGGGTCAGCTACGGCAGCACCACCCGCGGCGTCGTCGACGACGTCGTCCGGGAGGTCACCGCCGCCGCCGAACACGCGGTGTCCGTCGGTGTCCACCGGGACGCGATCCTGGTCGATCCCACCCACGATTTCGGTAAGAACACTCACCACAGTCTTAGTTTGTTGCGTCACCTGAAAGACCTTGTAAACACTGGATGGCCGGTCCTGATGGCCCTGAGTAACAAGGATTTTGTCGGGGAGACTCTGGGTGTGGGTCTGACCGAACGCCTGGAGGGCACCCTGGCCGCCACCGCTTTGGCGGCGGCGGATGGGGCGCGCATGTTCCGGGTACACGAGGTTGGCCCCACTCGGCGCGTACTCGACATGGTCGCGTCGATCGAAGGCAGGCGTCAGCCGACGCGCACGGTGAGGGGACTGGCATGACGACGACACCGGAGCTATCCGCCCAGAGCACGCTGCCCGGCGACACCTGGTGCAACGACCACAGTTGGAGCCGGCCAACCTGGACCGTCGCCGAGTTGGCCGCCGCCAAACGGGGCCGGACCATCTCGGTGGTGTTGCCCGCGCTCAACGAGGAGGACACGGTCGCCTCGGTCATCGACAGCATCTCGCCGATGCTGGGCGATCTGATCGACGAGTTGATCGTTCTGGACTCGGGCTCCACCGACGACACCGAGATCCGGGCGATCACCGCCGGCGCACGGGTCGTCAGCCGCGAACAGGCCCTGCCGGAGGTGCCGCCGCAGCCCGGCAAGGGTGAGGTGTTGTGGCGCTCGCTGGCCGCCACCACCGGCGACATCGTCGTGTTCATCGACTCGGATCTGATCGACCCGGACCCGATGTTCGTGCCGCGGCTGGTCGGCCCGATCCTCACCGGCGACAACATTCACCTGGTGAAGGGCTACTACCGCCGTCCGCTCAAGGTCAGCGGGCAAGAGGACACCAACGGCGGCGGCCGGGTCACCGAGTTGGTGGCGCGCCCCCTGCTCGCCGCGCTGCGGCCCGAGTTGGGCGCTGTGCTGCAACCGCTGGGCGGTGAGTACGCCGCGACGCGTGAGTTGCTGACCGCGCTGCCGTTCGCGCCCGGCTACGGCGTGGAGATCGGTCTGCTCATCGACACCTACGACAGGCTGGGCCTGGACGCGATCGCCCAGGTCAACCTGGGCGTGCGCACTCACCGCAACCGCCCGGTCACCGAATTGGCGGTGATGAGCCGGCAGGTGATTGCGACGCTGCTGAGCCGCTGCGGGGTGCCCGACTCCGGTGTCGGTTTGACGCAGTTCTTCGCCGACGGTGACGGTTTCACGCCGCGGACCTCCACGGTGTCGCTGGAGGATCGACCACCCATGAACACCCTGCGCTGAGCCCGCGGCTCACCATCCACAGGCACCTGCCGCGCCAACCTCGGTTGTCGCCCCCATGAGGCAAACTCGACGGTGTGACGATGGTTCTGCTCTACCTCGTGGTGCTGGTTTTGGTGGCCGTCGTGTTGTTCGGCGTGGCCAGCGTGATCTTCGGGCGCGGTGAACAACTGCCCCCGCTGCCGCGCGGGACGACGGCCACGGTGCTGCCCGCGTCCGGCATCACCGGCGCCGACGTCGACGACGTGAAATTCGCCCAAGCACTGCGCGGGTACAACACCGCCGAGGTGGACTGGGTGCTGGAACGGCTGGGCGCCGAACTCGACTCCCTGCGCGGCGAACTCGCGATCCTGCGCGGCGTCAGCGCACCGGGACCCGAACCGGACCGCCCCGTCGACGACGGCGATCACCCCGAAGCTCAGGCGGAGGACGACCTCGAGGCCGGCCGCCGCCAGGACGTCCCGTGAGCGCCGCCGACGACCGCGTCCGGTGCGGGTGGGCCGAACTCGGTTCCTCGGCCGACGCCCAGTTGTACCGGGACTATCACGATCAGGAGTGGGGCCGGCCCTTGCGCGGGACGGTCGCGCTGTTCGAACGGATGAGTCTGGAGGCGTTCCAGAGCGGCTTGTCCTGGTTGACCATCCTGAAGAAGCGGGAGAACTTCCGTGCCGCGTTCTACGGGTTCGACGTCGCGACCGTCGCCGGCTACGACGAGGCCGACGTGCAGCGGCTGATGGCCGACGCGGGCATCGTGCGGAACCGCGCGAAGATCGATGCGACGATCGCCAACGCTCGCGCCATCGCCGAACTCGACGGCGACCTGACCGAGCTGCTGTGGTCCTATGCGCCCGCGGCGCGCCCGCGGCCCGCGAGCCTGTCGGAGGTGCCGGCCAAGACCCCCGAGTCCGCCGCGCTGGCCAAGGAACTCAAGCGGCGCGGCTTCCGATTCGTCGGTCCGACCACCGCTTATGCCCTGATGCAGGCCACCGGAATGGTCGATGATCACGTCGTGACCTGCTGGGTTCCGGCTGTTGGTGCGGTTTAACCGCCGGGTCTTGCACACGTGAAGGCGGGCATAGGGAAGAATGGAGCAGTGAATCGGCAGTTCGTGCTGACCAGGTCCGGACCGATGGACCGGCTCAGAAGTGGAGGGAGCACTCGATGGCGGCCATGAAGCCCCGGACCGGAGACGGTCCTCTGGAAGCAACCAAGGAGGGGCGCGGCATCGTGATGCGGGTACCACTGGAAGGCGGCGGCCGCCTGGTCGTCGAGCTGACACCGGACGAAGCGGCGGCGCTGGGCGAGGAACTCAAGAACGTCACGAGCTGATCGCCGCCACCCGCGGCTAGCTCGACACCTTGCGGTAGATCTCCAGCGTTTGCTCGGCAACACGCCCCCAGGAGAACTCGTCGATGCACCGCTGGCGGCCAGCTTGACCGTAGGCAGCGGCTCTGGCCGGGTCGGCAACCAATGCGTTGACCGCCTCGGCCAGACCGGCCTCGAACGCGCCCGGATCCGCGGTGTCGTAGTGCACCAGCGTCCCAGTGGTGCCGTCGTCGACGACCTCGGGGATTCCGCCGACGTCGGAGGCCACCACGGGGGTGGCGCACGCCAGCGCCTCGAGGT
Organism: Mycolicibacterium sp. MU0050; assembly: GCF_963378085.1. Taxonomy (GTDB): domain Bacteria; phylum Actinomycetota; class Actinomycetes; order Mycobacteriales; family Mycobacteriaceae; genus Mycobacterium; species Mycobacterium wendilense. Next base: position 1,212,083 of record NZ_OY726395.1, read on the forward strand.
TCACGATGCCCAGCGGCTCGTACACCGACGGGCACACGAAAACGCTTGCTGCCGACAAAATCTCGCGGATATCGGCCAGCGGCAGCATCTCGCGCACCCAGAACACGCCGGTGCGGCGGGCCGAGAGTTCCCGGACGGCGGCCGCCGTCTCCGCGGCGATCTCGGGGGTATCGGGGGCGCCCGCGCACAGCACCAGCTGCACCTCGGGTGCGAAGTGATGCGCCGCGGCCACCAGATGCGTGACGCCCTTCTGGCGGGTGATCCGGCCGACGAACGCGACGATGGGCCGGGACAGGTCGACCCCCAGCCCGGTCAGCACCGACGCCGTCACCTCCGACCGGGACATCGGGTACCAGACGTCGGTGTCGATCCCGTTGCGCACCACGTGCACGCGGTCGGGATCGAGTTCCGGGTACACGCGAAGGACGTCCTCGCGCATCCCCGAGCTGACCGCGATCACCGCCGCGGCCGCCGTCATCGCCGTGCGCTCCACCCAGGACGACACCCGGTAGCCGCCGCCGAGCTGCTCGGCCTTCCACGGCCGCAGCGGTTCCAGCGAGTGCGCGGTCACCACGTGCGGGATGCCGTGCAGCAGCGCGGCAACGTGCCCCGCCATCCCGGTGTACCAGGTGTGGGAATGCACCAGGGAGGCCCCCGCGGCGTTGTTGGCCATCACCAGGTCCGCCGACAACGTCGTCAGCGCCGCGTTCGCTTTCAGCAGGCCCGGATCGGGATCGGCCACGATGGCCTCGGGGCGGTGGATGCCCATGCAGTGCACGTCGACGTCGCACAGTCGGCGCAGCTGCGCGACAAGCTCGGTCACGTGCACGCCGGCGCCGCCATAGACCTCCGGCGGATACTCCCGAGTCATCATCGCCACCCGCATACCGATCGACCGTAGTGGCGCCCCCGCGGCGGCGCACCGCCGCGGGGGGGTTCGGCGCCGAATTCCATTACTGGCCGGGGGCCCCTCGGCGTTTGGCCTAGCCGCATCCGGCGGGTGGCGATAGGTTTGAACCCATGAGGGAAGCGCCACATGTGCTGGGCATCGTCCTGGCCGGAGGTGAGGGGAAGCGGTTGTATCCGCTGACCGCGGACCGGGCCAAACCGGCGGTTCCTTTCGGTGGTGGTTACCGGTTGATCGACTTTGTGCTGTCCAACCTGGTCAATGCCCGGTACTTGCGGATCTGTGTTCTCACGCAATACAAGTCGCATTCACTGGACCGTCACATTTCGCAGCACTGGCGGCTGTCCGGTCTGGCGGGGGAGTACATCACCCCGGTGCCCGCCCAGCAGCGGCTGGGGCCGCGCTGGTACACCGGTTCGGCGGATGCGATCTATCAGTCGATGAACCTGATCTACGACGAAGATCCGGACTACATCGTGATTTTCGGTGCCGACCACGTGTACCGGATGGATCCCGAGCAGATGGTCCAGCAACACATCGAGAGCGGTGCGGGCGCCACCGTGGCCGGAATCCGGGTGCCGCGCGCCGAGGCGAGCGCCTTCGGCTGCATCGACGCCGACGACTCCGGGCGGATCCGGCAGTTCATCGAGAAGCCGGCCGACCCGCCCGGCACGCCCGACGATCCCGAGCAGGCCTTCGTCTCGATGGGCAACTACATCTTCACCACCAAGGTGCTGATCGACGCGATCAAGGCCGACGCCGAGGACGACCATTCCGACCACGACATGGGCGGCGACATCATCCCGCGCCTGGTGGCCGACGGGATGGCCTCGGTCTACGACTTCAGCAACAACGAGGTGCCCGGCGCCACGGAACGCGATCACGGCTATTGGCGCGACGTCGGCACGCTGGACGCGTTCTACGACGCGCACATGGACCTGGTGTCGGTGCACCCGATCTTCAACCTCTACAACAAGCGCTGGCCGATCCGGGGCGGCGCCGAGAACCTGGCGCCGGCCAAGTTCGTCAACGGGGGGTCGGCCCAGGAATCGGTGGTGGGCGCCGGCAGCATCATCTCGGCGGCCTCGGTGCGCAACTCGGTGCTGTCGTCCAACGTCGCGATCGACGACGGCGCCATCGTCGAGGGCAGCGTGCTGATGCCGGGCGTGCGGGTCGGACGGGGTGCGGTGGTGCGCAAGGCGATCCTGGACAAGAACGTGGTGGTGGGCCCCGGCGAGATGGTCGGGGTGGACCTGCAGAAGGACCGGGAACGCTTCTCGATCAGCGCGGGCGGCATCGTCGCGGTCGGCAAGGGCATCTGGATCTGAGCCAAGCCCGCGGGTGCCTTACCCCGCGAGTGCCTCACCTCGCGAGCGGGCGTGTCCCCGGCCGACACGCCGCGGAATTCACGTATTCGGCGCACGCTCGCGCCGGGACCTCGCCCGCCGCCACAACCGGTACCCCGCCCAGATCAACCCCGCCAGAAACACCAGCACCAGCAACGGCAGCAGCAGGGCCACGAGGACCAGACCGACGCTGGTGACATCCTCGACCGTCGACAACACCGGTGCGGCGACGCCGGCGGTGGCGACGTTGGCGGCGGGCCGGACCGCGGACTTGGCCAACGAAACCGCCAGAGCCACAACGACGCCGATGAGTACCGGGACCCACTGCCCGGACTGGGCCCACTGGCCGGGGTCGGCCACCGCAGGGCTCTGCGCCGCGGTGCCGGAGCCGAACACGATGCCGCCCGCGGCGGGACGCACGAACGTCTGCACGGTGTCGTTGAGCGAATCCAGCGCCGGGACCTTGTCAGCGATGATCTCCACCACCAGCAACACCGCCACGATTATCAGGACCCAGCCGTTCTCCAGCCAAGACCAGCCCGCCGGCAGGCTGATCACCTCCGTGAACCGGGCCAGCAGCCCGAGCATCAGCATGGGGATATAGGCGTTGAGCCCGGCCGCGGTGGACAGCCCCAGGCCCGTCAGCAGCTGCTCCATGACAACAGTATGCGGACAACCACCCGCCGTGCCTGTCGATCACCAAAGGTAGGGGACCAGCCGGTATCGCACCGTGCTCCGGTACTCGGGGTAACCGGGCAGGTCCCGCACGAGCATCCGCTCCTCGTCGCCGATCCGAACGATCAGCGCCAGCAGGGCGCCCGCGGCGGGCAGATAGGCCCAATAGGAGCCGAGCCCGACCGGTAGGCCGAGCATCATGGCCACGGCGCCGCTGTACATCGGGTGCCGAACCACCGTGTAGAGCCCGGTGGCCACCACCTGTTGGCCGGCCTGGATCTCCACCGTGGCGGCGGCCCAACTGTTCTGCAGCACGACGACAATCGCGACACCGAGACCGACACCGGCCAATCCGAGCCCCACGACGCAGAGCCAGGTGGGCACGTGCGTCCAGCCGTGACGACGGTCCAACCCGCCGACGGCGAAGACCGCCAGCGTCGACGCCTGCAGGCCGAACACCGCCAGCCGCTGCACCCCGCGGGACTCCGCGGTGGGGCCGGCGCGCAGTCGTCGCCGCAGGACGTCGGGCTGTTTGCGGCCCAGGTACACGGTGTACGGGACGGTCAGGACCAGCATCACCGCGATGAGCGCCCACCCCTGCCAGTAATCGAATGTGCCTGCGGGCCAGAACAGCAACGCGCCCGTCGCCGTGAGCCCCACGATCGAGGCCAACGCCGCTCGGAGGCTGAGGTTCATGGCACCGTCTCCTGGTTCGATGCTGCCGGCAGGCCGCTAGGCCGCGTCCCGGTTGCGGTACAGAAATCCGGCCGCCGCCGCCAGCGCGGCCCCGATGGCGGCCAGGAGCACCAACGTCGGTGCGGACACGTCCAGCGGAGCCGTGATCCGGCCGACCGGGGACAAGTCGATCAGCCATTGCGGAAGCCGCAGCAGCGCACCCAGATACAGCGCGGTGATCACGAACGTGACCGCGGCCCAGCCCAGCCAGGGCCGGCGCAGCGCCATCGCCAGCGCGGCCACACCCGCCATGGCCACCAGCGCGGGAACGTAGGCAAGTCCCGCCAGTGTCAGCCGCCCGATGGTCGCGGGCTCGCCGAGGGTGACGCCCGCGCCCAGACCGTTGCCCAGTCCGGCGCTGACCATCAGCACCGTGGAACCCAGCGCGGCCGCGACCACGGCCGTCAACAGCCACCGCCACCGCGAAACCGCGCCCGCCAGTACAGGTTCGGCCAATCCGGTTCGTTCGTCGGCGCTCAGCCGCAGTACGGCTGCCACCGTGTATGCCGAGGCGGCCGCGGCCAGGAACTGGCTCATGGTGGTGTAGACCCCGTCGGTGCCCTCGGTGGCCAGCATCTGGGTGATCAGCTCGTTGCCTTCGGCGGCGGCCAGCATCGAGTCGGTCAGCGATCCCACGCACAACCCCGCCAGGAACAGGCCCACCGACCAGCCCAGCATCGGCCCGCGCTGCAGCGTCAGATGCAGGCCCAGGACTCCCCGGATCGGCCGGGCGTCGGGTCGCTCCCCGGTGGACGCGAAGGTGCCGGCGTCGTACTGGCGGCGGTTCTGCAGCGCGGCCGCCAGCGCGCCGAGCGCGGCGGTCAAGAGCACCAGCAACAGCAGCGGCCACCAGCGCAGGTCCGCAAAGGGGCGCATCTGCTGGGCCCAGGCGATGGGGGAGAACCAGGAGAGCGCACTGCCGGAGCTGTCGATCACGTCGCCGACACCGCGCACCAGCACGGCCACCGCCAGGACGGCCAGGGCCGCACCGGTGGCGGTTCGCGACTGCCGCCATAGCTGGGCGGTCACCGCGGCCACCGCGGCGAAGACCATCGCGGCCGCGGCCACCCCGATCGACATCCCGGCGCTGTCCGCCAGTGCGAAGCCGCTGACGGTCAGCGCCGCCGTCATCAGGACGGCCAGGACCAGGTTGACGCCCGCGGCCAGCAGCAGCGCGGCGGCGATGCGCGCGTCGCGCCCGACAACCGAGGCCAAGATCAATTCCGCGGCGCCGGATTCCTCCTCGGCGCGGGTGTGGCGCAGCACGGTCAGGACGGCCAGGATCGAGGCCGCGACGATGAGGGTGAGGGTGAGCTCGGTGGCCATCATCACGCCCATGTCGGTTTCGTTGATCCCGAACATGGGGCCCGCCAACATCATTGCCGCCGGTGTCTTGAGGAGGTCGATGCGAGCGAGGCGCGCCGCCTCGTCCGGGTAGGCCAACTCGAGAGCGCCCGGCGAGTACACCACGAGCAGGGCCAGGGCGCCGATCCAGATGGCCAAGCGGGTGCGGTCGCGTCGCAGCGCCAGGCGCAGCACGCGCCAGGTGCCGGTCAGGGCGGACCCGGGGCCGGGTGCCTGATGACGGGCCGCGGGGCGGGCCGACGTGCGCGCGGTCATCGGCGGGTGCCCTGATATTCGCGCAGGAACAGGTCCTCCAACGATGCCGGAGTGACCTTGAGTTCGGTGATGCCCAGCGCGGTCAGCTGTTCCATCACCCGGTCGAGATCGGCGCGGTCGACGGTGAACTGGGCGGTGCCGTCGACCAGGCGGAAATCGCGGGTCTCGGCGAGGTCGCCCAGCGTCTCGGGATCGCGCCGAGTGCGCACGGCCACCATGGTTCGCATCAGATGCCGCAGTTCCGTCAAGGTTCCGGAGCGCACCGTCCGGCCCGCCCGGATGATGGTGACGGTGTCACAGAGCTTTTCGACCTCGGCCAGGATGTGACTCGACAGCAGGACCGCGGCGCCGTCGGCGGCCACCTCCTGCACGCACTGTTGAAAGGCCTTCTCCATCAAGGGATCCAGGCCGGAGGTGGGCTCGTCGAGGATGTAGAGGTCGGCGGGGATGCTGAACGCCGCGACGATGGCGACCTTCTGCCGGTTGCCCTTAGAGTAGGTGCGCGCCTTCTTGTGCGGGTCGAGTTCGAAGCGGTCGATCAGCTCATCGCGCCGCCGGGTATCCGGATTCGCCCGGCCGCGCAGTCCCATCAGGAAGTCGATGGCCTGCATGCCGGTCAGGTTGGGCCACAACGTCACATCGCCGGGCACGTAGGCCAGCCGGCGGTGCAGGTCGACCGCGTCGCGCCAGGGGTCCCCGCCGAGCAGTCGTACGCTGCCCGCGTCGCTGCGCAACAGGCCCAGCAGCACGCGGATGGTGGTCGATTTGCCCGCGCCGTTGGGGCCGAGGAAGCCGGCGATCTCGCCCGGCGCCACCCGCATGTCCAGCCCGTCGATGGCCTTGGTCTTTCCGAAACTCTTGGACAGCCCTTCGATTTCGATGGTGTGCGCGGTGCCTGTCATGGCGGATCCCATCAGTAGTGGTGGTGGTCGGCGGCTTCTGCGTCCGCCGCCTGTCGGGCGACGAAGGTGTCGTACATGGTGCGGTCGGCCATCAGGCCCTCGGTGTAGACCTCGAGGGCGGGCACGGTCATGTCCCGCGCGTAGTCACGCAGCACCGTCCGCACATCGTCGGGGGTGTCGTGCATCTGGAGGTAGAGCAGGAACCCGCCGCCGCCTGCCATCGTGAGAAAGTGGGCACGGCCCTTGGGATCGCGGCTCGCCTTGATGGTGCCGGCCCGCACGCCTTCTTCGAGGTATCGCTCGGTGTTGTCGATCATCCGGCGCCACAACACCTTTGCCAGGTCCCCGCCGCTTTGGAGGCTGCGCGTCAGATACCCCATGATGGGTGCATAGGACTCGACTTCGTCCATCGCCGCGAGCCAGGCCGCCGGGTCCGCGGTCCGCACCGATTCCGTCTTGGCCTCAGCGATGACGGCGGCGACGTGGTCGTCACACGCCTTGTGCAGGCCGTCCTTCGAACCGAAGTGGTGGATGACCAGGCCGGGACTGACGCCGGCCGCGGTGGCGATGGCGCGCACGGTCACGCCGAACCCGTGCCGGCCGAACTGATCGATGGCCGCGTCGCGGATCCGCGCGGTGGTGGTCAGGTCATCGGCTGAACGCACGTTCAATAGCTTAAACGTCTGTTCAGCCGGGCGTCAACGGCTTGGGTCGGGTTTTCGTCACAAACGCGTGCCGGCAAGCCCGCCGAAACCGCCGGGGAAGGTCAGTCGCGGGCCGCGGCGAGGATGCCGTCGCCGAGCGGCACCAACACCGGCGTCAGCCGTTCGTCCTCGGCGATCAACCGCGCGGCCTCCCGCACCGCGGCGACCTCGGCGTCGCTGGCGGCCGGATCGCCGGCCCGCCCGCCGAGGGCGGCACGATGCACCACGATGACCCCGCCGGAGCGCAGCAGGCGAACGCCCTCGACCACGAATTCGGGCTGGTCGCGCGGGTCGGCGTCGATGAACACCAGGTCATAGGACTCGTCGGCCAGGCGGGTCAGCACCTCCTGGGCGCGGCCGCTGATCAGCCGGGTCCGGGACGGCCCGATGCCGCCCTCGCTGAAGGCCTGCTTGGCCAGCCGCTGGTGTTCCGGCTCCACGTCGATGGTCGTCAGGACGCCGCCGTCGCCCATCCCCGCCAGCAACCACAGCCCGCTGACCCCCACGCCGGTGCCGACCTCGACGACGGCTTTGCCGCCCGAGAGCCGGGCCAGCAGGCTCAGCAGTGCCCCGACGGCCGGCGTCACCGCGCCGGACCCGGTGTCCTCGGAGCGTTCCCGGGCCGCAGCGAGCACCGCGTCCTCGGATATCGAGCCCTCGGCATGGGCCAGCATCGCCTCGGCGCGACTGGGTGCCGCCGCGCCGCGCGGTTCGTCTTCAGAGGCCATTCCCGCAGCGTAGAGCGAATCCGTCGCCGGGGGGAACAGGCGCGCCCGGTTACGGCCCGGTCACGGGGTGGTCACGGCCCGGTCCCAGCCCTCGATTCGGGCCGCGCGACACTCCCGGAGCAAAGATGAACTTTGGGTGTCGACGGCGCCATCTGCGCAGCCCAGAGGCGGTCCGGAGGCTTTCTCAGTGAAACTTCAGTTTGCTCATATCCCGGCCACACGCCGATCGGCGACGGTATGCCCATGGAATGCGGCGCGCGCTGGATGGGTACCAACCCTGGGAATAGCCCCGCCCATTTCGATGTTGCTGAGGGCAACGCTGCGCGGCCTTCGCTTCGCAGTCACGACCAGGAGGATGCCACGACCACCCCAATGACGGCCCCGACCAGCATGGCCCACTTCCCGCAGGACACCACCGGCTGGGTTGAGACCAGTGACGAGCCGCAAGGCACCGCCGTGTTCGACGCAACCGGTGACCTGGCGACCATGCCGTCCTGGGACGAGTTGGTGCGTCAGCATGCGGACCGGGTGTATCGGCTGGCCTACCGCCTCTCCGGCAATCAGCACGACGCCGAGGACCTGACCCAGGAGACGTTCATCCGGGTGTTCCGCTCGGTGCAGAACTATCAGCCCGGCACCTTCGAGGGTTGGTTGCACCGCATCACCACCAACCTTTTCCTGGACATGGTGCGGCGCCGCAGCCGGATCCGGATGGAGGCGTTGCCGGACGACTACGACCGGGTGCCGGCGGACGACCCGAACCCCGAGCAGATCTACCACGACGCCCGGCTCAACGCGGATCTGCAGGCCGCGCTGGATTCGTTGCCGCCGGAGTTCCGCGCCGCGGTCGTGCTGTGCGACATCGAGGGGCTGTCCTACGAGGAGATCGGTGCCACCCTGGGCGTCAAGCTCGGTACCGTGCGCAGCCGCATCCACCGCGGCCGGCACGCGATCCGTGACTACCTGGCGGCCAACCAGGCTGCGGCCGACCCGGCCTGAGCTACGAAATTCGGTCCTGCCGTGAGCTATCGCTATCAGGCTGCCCGGGCAGCGCGCTACATTCGAGGTGGATCTGTTCGGCGGGTGCACCGTCGCGTCGACGGGAGAGGAGTGCGAGTGATGGTCGAGCGTGGACATCTGTTCCGCCGGGCCTTCTCGTGGCTGCCCGCCCACTTCGCCTCACAGAGTGACACGCCGGTCGGCGCGCCCCGACAGTTCGGTTCCACCGAGCATCTGTCGATCGAGGCGGTGGCCGCCTACGTCGACGGCGAGTTGCGAATGAACGCGCACCTGCGGGCCGCGCATCACCTGTCGCTGTGCGCCCAGTGCGCCGCCGAGGTCGAAGTGCAGCAGCAGACCCGCGAGACGCTGCGCGAATCGTCGTGTCCCATCGACATGCCCAGCACGTTGTTCTCCGCGTTGTCGCAGATCCCGCACGCCCCGGTGACGCCACCCGACGATGCTGTGGGGCCGCTGGACGAGCAGTTGGCTGACGACCGCACCCGCGGCTGGCGGCGCCGCCGGTAGGGTGGATCACGCCGGACCCACCGCGGCCGGGCCTTGGACGAGCGAGCCCGTGCTCCGTGAGCGCCAGAAGAGGATGACTTGAGCCCTAACCAAGACTCCGCGCCGGGGTCCAACGGTCCGCGCCTGGCGCCGCGTCCCGTCTCCCGGCCACCCGTCGATGACGCCTCCCGTCGTGCCTTCGGCCGGCCCGCCGGCGTGTCCGGGTCCTTTGTCGGGGAGAACCTGCGGTCGAAGAAATTCCGCGAAGACGACGAGTTCGCGCCGCGCGACCTGCCGCCCGACCCCGTGCTCGCCGAGGCGTTCGGTCGCCCATTCGCCGGCGCCGACTCGCTGCAGCGGCATCCGATCGACGCGGGCGCGCTCGAGCGTGACAACGGCGAACTCGAAGCACCCGAGGATCCCTGGCGTGACCCCGCGGCCCCGGCGGCCCTGGGCAGCCCGGCCGTCGACCGTCAGCCCCACCAGCCTGTCGCGGCCAGCACCGCACCGCTCGGTGTCCGCGATGTGTTGTTCGGCGGCAAGGTGGCCTACCGAGCGCTGGCGGTCCTGGCCGTGTTGGCGCTGCTCATCGGCGTGGTGGGCGGCTGGTTGGGACGCCGGACCGCCGAGGTCGTGGAGGCCTTCACCACCTCCAAGATCACGCTGGAGACCAGCGGTGGCGGCGGCGAGGAACCGGCCGGCCGGTTCGCGGAGGTGGCGCGGTCGGTGGCCGACTCCGTCGTCACCATCGAGGCGGTCAGTGACCAGTCCGGGTCGCAGGGCTCCGGCGTCGTCATCGACGGCCGCGGCTACATCGTCACCAACAACCACGTCATCTCCGAGGCGGCCAGCAATCCGGCCCAGTACAAGATGACGGTCGTCTTCAACGACGGCAAGGAAGTGCCCGCCAACCTCATCGGCCGCGACCCCAAGACCGACCTCGCCGTGATCAAGGTGGACAACGTCGACAACCTCACCGTGGCCCGCTTGGGTGACTCGGAGAAGGTGCAGGTCGGCGAGGAAGTCATCGCCGCCGGCGCGCCGCTCGGGCTGCGCAGCACCGTCACCCACGGCATCGTCAGCGCGCTCGAACGGCCCGTGCCGCTGTCCGGCGACGGTTCGGACACCAACACCGTGATCGATGCCATCCAGACCGACGCCTCGATCAACCACGGCAACTCCGGTGGTCCGCTGATCAACATGAACGCCGAGGTCATCGGGATCAACACTGCGGGCAAGTCGCTGTCGGACAGCGCCAGCGGCCTGGGCTTCGCCATCCCGGTCAACGAGATGAAGTTCACCGCCGAGACGCTGATCAAGGACGGCAAGATCGCCCATCCCACGCTGGGCCTGAGCGCCCGGTCGGTGAGCAACGACCTCGCCTCCGGGGCGCAGGTCGCCAACGTCAAGGCGGGCAGCCCCGCGGAACGGGCCGGGCTGCTGGAGAACGACGTGGTGGTTCGAGTCGCCGACCGCAAGGTCGCCGACGCCGACGAGATGATCGTCGCGGTGCGCAAGCTCAAGATCGGCGAGGAGGCCGAGATCGAGGTCGTGCGCGACGGTCGCAACATCGTGCTACGGGTGACCCCCCAACCGGACACCTGACATGTTCGCCAACGTCGGTTGGGCCGAGATGCTGGTGCTGGTCGTCATCGGGTTGGTGGTGCTCGGCCCCGAGCGGTTGCCCGGCGCCATCCGCTGGACCGGTAATGCGCTGCGGCAGGCCCGAGATTACGTATCGGGAGCCACCACCCAATTGCGGGAGGACTTCGGCCCCGAGATCGACGAGTTCCGGCAGCCCCTGAGCGAACTCAACAAGTTGCGGGGCATGACGCCGCGCGCCGCGATCACCAAACACCTTCTCGACGGCGATGATTCGATCTTCACCGGCAAGTTCGACGCGCCCGCATCCGGCACGGCACCGCAGCCGCCCAGTGCGGCACCCACCACCCCGCAGCCCCAGCAGCCGACCAAGTTCGATCCCGACGCCACCTGAGCCGCGCGGCCCGCACGATCAGGGGTTATCCGCGGCGCGCGGTGTCCAGTCCCAGCGACATGCCGGCCAGCCCGCGCTTGCGTGCCGACAGCGCGTCGGCGATCGACTGCAGCTGCTTGCCGGCCGCCGACTCCGGCGCCGACAGCACCAGCGGCACCCCGGTGTCACCGGCGGTCACCAACGCCGGGTCCAGCGGCACCTGGCCCAGCAGCGGCACGTCGGCACCCACCGAGCGCGACAGGCTCTCGGCCACCTGCCGGCCGCCGCCCTCGCCGAACACGGCCATCGTGCTGCCGTCGGGCAACACCAGGCCGGACATGTTCTCCACCACCCCGACCACCCGCTGACGGGTTTGCAGGGCGATGGCCCCCGCGCGCTCGGCGACCTCGGCCGCCGCGAGCTGCGGGGTGGTCACCACCAGGATCTCGGCGGTCGGAATCAGCTGGGCCACCGAGATGGCCACGTCCCCGGTGCCCGGGGGCAGGTCGAGCAGCAACACATCCAGATCGCCCCAGTACACGTCGGCCAGGAACTGCTGCAACGCGCGGTGCAGCATCGGCCCGCGCCACACCACCGGGGTGTTGCCCTGGGTGAACTGGGCGATCGAGATCACCTTCACGTCGTGCGCCACGGGCGGCACGATCATCGAGTCGACCTGCACGGGCCGGTCGTCGGTCCCCATCATCCGCGGCACGGAGTGCCCGTAGATGTCGGCGTCGACCAGCCCGACCGACATGCCCCGAGCGGCCATCGCCGCCGCCAGGTTCACCGTCACGCTGGACTTGCCGACGCCGCCCTTGCCGGACGCGACCGCGTACACCCGGGTCAGCGAGTTCGGCTGGGCGAATGGGATCACCGGCTCGGCGGCGTCGCCGCGCAGCTGCTTGCGCAGTTCGGCGCGCTGCTCGTCGTTCATCACGTCGAGGCTCACCCGGACCGGACCGGTGCCGGGGACGTCGGCCGCGGCGCGGGTCACCATGTCGCTGATCTCGGCCTTCTTCGGGCAGGCCGCGGTGGTCAGGTAGATCTCGACGTGGACGGCCGCATCGGCCCCCACCTCGATGTTCTTCACCATGCCGAGTTCGGTGATCGGCCGGCGCAGTTCCGGGTCGATCACCTTGGCCAGTGCAGTGCGCACGGCCGCCACGAGTTCAGGACTGTCAGTCATCACCGACGAGTCTAGGCCGACCCGAAAACGGCGCTCCTACCGCTGGCCTGCTTCGGCCGGTGCCAAGCGCGGTCAGGCGGCGGGGCCGGGCGCGGGTCCCAGCGGCGCCGCGGGAGCGGGCGCCGGCGCGGGCAGGCCCGGTGCCGGCGGTGCCGGGGCCATCCACGGCGGCGTGCCGGGCGCGGGCGCCGGGGCGGGCGCCCCCGGGGCCGGTGGTGCGGGTGCCATCCACGGCGGGCTGAACGGCGCCGGGGCCGGTGGGGTCGAGGCCGGGGCGGGCGTGCGCTTCTCGCTGATGCAGAACACCTGGCAAGGCGCCGAGCCCGGCGTCCCGGGCAGCGCCTCGGGGCCGGGTGGCACCGGCAGCTGATTGGCGACGTCGGTCTGGGCCAGCATCGGGTTGCGCGCCAGCGGGTCGGTGGACGGCAGGCCTTGGGCCGTGCCCGGGATGTCGGGTCCCAGCCCCTGGAAGGCGTTGACGTGGGCCACGGTCACCGCGGGGATGGGTCCGTTGATCGGGGGTAGGTCCACCGGCGCCACGCCGGTGGCGTAGGCCGCCGCCCAACCCAGGACGTTGCGGGCGTACGCCATCGAGTTGTTGTAGCGAAGGATCGCGGTGAGCACCTGATCCTGGTCGCGCAGGTTCATGTTGCCGCTGCACAGGTAGCGGGCGGCGGCCAGGGTGGCGTCGTAGATGTTCTGCGGGTCGGCCTCGCCGTCACCGTCGCCGTCGGAGGCGTAGCGCGACCAGGTACCGGGCAGGAACTGCATGGGTCCCATGGCGCGCGCGTAGGTGACGCGGCCGGCCTGCACGCTCTGCACGATGATCTCGTTGCCGGGCAGGGTGCCGTCCAGAGCGGGGCCGTAGATCGGTTTCACCGGATTGCCGCGGGTGTCGGTGGCGCCGCCGTTGGCGTGTCCGGACTCGATGCGGCCGATGCCGGCCAGCAGGTTCCAGCTGACGCCGCAGCTGGGCTGCGCGCGGTTCAGCATCGACTCGGCGTTGCGGTAGGCGCTCAGCGCGATCGACGGGATGCGAAGCGCTCCAGGGGCGGTCACGACGGCGGCCGGCGGCGGCGCGGACATGGCCGCCGAGGCGATGTTGAAGCTCGTCACCGGCCGGGCCACCGCGACCACGGTGGGTCCGGAGGTGTCCACCGGCGTCGGGGCCACCGCCACCATCGGCGTCACGTCGGTGTTTTGCAGCGCGGTGGGAGCCGGTGCCGGAACCGGCCCGGACGCGCCGACGGCGGCCGCCAGCACCAACGGGGTGATGACGGCGACGCCGAGGGCCGGGGAGCGGGCGGCGCTGGACACCCGATTGCGCGCCGAACTCAGCGCTGTCACCAGGGTCGGGTGTGCACCCGAGCCGCCCCTTATGCGCACTCGACCGTCCTCTGTGGCTTCCTTGGCCTGTTGGATCTGTCCGGGTTTGGACTTGTGAACCAGGTCACCATACCTAGTCTTATGGCCTCTGTGGCAACAATGGTCACGCTGATCCGTCCCGATGCTATTTGTTGCTGCGTCGCTCGGTGACATCACCCTTGCGCGGTTTCGAGTTCTCGGGCTGTTCGCCGGCCGCGGTCTGCAGCGCGATCAGCAGTTCCCGCAGCTCGTCGAGCTCCCTGCGCAAGTAGTCGCGGGTGACTCCCTCGCCGACGGCCAGCCGCAGCGCCGCCAGCTCCCGCGCCAGGTATTCGGTGTCGGCCTTGGTCTGTTGGGCGCGGCGACGATCCTCCTCCAGCGCCACCCGGTCGCGGTTCTCCTGCCGGTTCTGGGCAAGCAGGATCAGCGGCGCCGCATAGGCGGCCTGGGTGGAGAAGGCCAGGTTCAGCAGGATGAACGGGTACGGATCCCACTGCCAGGCGAAGGCCCCGAGGTTCAGGGCGATCCAGACGACCACGAGAATCGTCTGCCACATCAGGTAGCGGCCGGTGCCCAGATATCGGGCGATCGATTCGCTGAACTTGCCGACGGCCTCGGCGTCGACGTTGAACCGGGGCCGCCGCGACACCCGGGGCGTGTCCAGCCGGTTGCTCACTTCGCGCGATCCATTTCGCGTTCGTCGGCGCTGGCCCGCCAGTCGTGCGGCAGCAGGTGGTCCAGGACGTCGTCGACGGTCACCGCGCCCAGCAGGTGGCCGGCGTCGTCGACGACGGGGCCGCACACCAGGTTGTAGGCGGCGAAGTACCGCGTCAGCGCCGACAGCGGCATGTCGGGGGTGAGGCCGGGCAGGTCGTCGTCGAGGATGCCGCTGACCAGCGCCGCGGGCGGTTCGCGCAGCAGCCGCTGCAGGTGCACACCGCCGAGGTAGTGCCCGGTCGGGGTGGCCGTCGGGGGCCGCACCACGAACACCAGCGACGCCAGCGCGGGCGTCAGGTCGGGGTCGCGCACCCGGGCCAGCGCCTCGGCCACCGTGGTGTCGGTGGCCAGCACCACGGGTTCGGGCGTCATGAGCCCCCCGGCGGTATCGGGGGAGTGCTGCATCAGCCGACGCACCGGATCGGAATCCTCGGGGTCCATCCGCGCCAACAGCAGCTCGGCCTCGGTCGGGTTGAGCTCGCCGAGCACGTCCGCGGCGTCGTCGGGATCCATGGCCTCCAGGACGTCGACGGCGCGCCGGGTCCCCAACGTCTGCAGCACCTCGACCTGTTCGTCCTGGGACAGCTCCTGCAGGATGTCGGCCAGCCGGTCGTCGTCGAGCGCGTTGACCACCTCCATCCGGCGTTTGTGGGGCAGCTCGCGCATCGCGTCGGCGACCTTGATCGGGCGTTGGCCCTCGAACTGGTGCAGCAACTGCGCCACGCCCTGGCCGGGCATCGACAGCGCCGTGGGGGTCAGGCCCGAGACGTTCTGCCAGTCCACCACGTAGACGTTGCTGCGCCGGCCCAGCCGCCGGTGGTGCCGCACGGCCACCCGGGTCACCAGCCAGTCGCGGGACCGGGTCTGCTCGATGCCGAGGTCAACGACGTTCAGGTCGGTGCCGGCCAGCTCCTCGAGTTCGGGATCGTTGACCCGCACCCGGGTGTCGAGCACCTGGCCGAGCACCAGGGCCTCACCCGGCCGCTGGGCGAACCGGCGCAGCGACACGTTGCCGGTGGTGAGCGTGACGGCGTGCGGTTCGATGGCGGTCACCCGCAGGATCGGCACAAAAATCCTTCGGCGCGTCGGCAATTCGACCACCAGGCCGATGACGCGTGGCTGTTGGCGGACGATGCTGATGCTGACCACCACGTCGCGGACCCGGCCCACCGACTCGCCGTCGGGCCCGAGTACCACCAACCCGGCGAGCCGTGCCGCGTACACCCTGTTCACCGCCGCCATAGGTCAAAGGGTAGGAGTGGAACCGTGAATAGTGCGCATCGACCCGGCCTGGAAGACCAACTCGTTCGTCCGCGGCGGACCTGTCTGTCGGTACCCGGCAGCAGTCGCAAGATGATCGACAAGGCCAAGACCCTGCCCGCCGATCAGGTTTTTCTCGATTTGGAGGACGCGGTCGCCCCCGAGGCCAAGGCCCGGGCCCGGACCGAGGTGGCCGCGGCGCTGGCCGAACCGGGTTGGGGAAACCAGCTGCGGGGCGTGCGCGTCAACGACTGGACGACGCCGTGGACCCACGCCGACCTCATCGAGGTCATGGCCGCGGCCGGCGCGCACATCGACGTGGTGGTGCTGCCCAAGGTCACCGACGTCTCCCACATCACGGCGCTGGACCTGCTGCTGACCCAGCTCGAGCTCGCCCACGACCTGCCGGTCGGCAAGATCGGGATCGACGCGCAGATCGAGGACGCCGGCGGGTTGACCAACATCAACGCCATCGCGGCGCATCCGCGGGTGCACGCGCTGGTGCTCGGGCCGGCAGACCTGATGGCGAGCCTCAACATGCGCACGCTGGTGGTCGGGGAGCAGCCCGAGGGCTACACCGAGGGCGACGCCTACCACCACGTGCTGATGACCATCCTGGTGGCGGCCCGCACGCACGGTGTCGCCGCCGTCGACGGGCCCTTCCTGAAGGTGCGCGACGTGGATGCGTTCCGTCGGGTGGCCGGCCGCTGCGCGGCGCTGGGGTACGACGGGAAGTGGGTGCTGCACCCGGACCAGATCGCCGCCGGCAACGAGATCTTCAGCCCGCGGCAGGCCGACTACGACCACGCCGAGCTGATCCTCGAGGCCTACGAGTGGCACACCTCGCTGGCCGGTGGCGCGCGCGGTGCCGTGATGCTCGGTGACGAGATGATCGACGAGGCCAGCCGCAAGATGGCGCTGGTGATCGCCGGCAAGGGTCGAGCGGCCGGCATGCAACGCCAGTCGGCGCCGTTCACGCCGCCGGAATAGCCTGCGCGCCGGGCTGTTCCGGCTAGGGGGCCCAGTTCTCGCCGGAGATGCCGACGGCGACGCCCACCATGAACAGCACGACCAGCAGGGCCAGGGTGATCGCCCCGATGACGATGCCGGCGATGGCCATGCCGCGGCCCTGCTGGTGGGTGTTCTTGATCTGGTTGAGCGCGGCGATCCCGAGCACCAGGCCGACGATCGGCAGGAACGCGCCCAGGCAGCAGAACAGGCTCAGCAGGGCACCCGCGACGGAGGTCACCAGCGAGGCCGTCGCCAGGTTGTTGGTCTCCATCGGCACCGGCGGACCGTAGGGGTCATACGGGGCGCCGTAGCCACCGGGGTAACCGCCGTAGCCGGGCGGGCCCGGGGGCGCCGGGTACTGCGGCGGCGGCGGATAGGCGCCGTAGCCCGGTGGGGGCGGTGGGTAGTCCGGGGGCGGTGCGTGCGGGGGCGGCGGTGAATACGCGGGCGGGTCCTGATAGCCCGAGGGGTAATCAATCGGCGCGAACGGGTCGGCGGGGTTTCGGGACGCCCCGGAGTGTGGGTCGTCGGGGTTCGGATCGGGGTTCGTCATGTCCTCATCGCATCGCGTAAATGGTCCAGATCAGCCCGATGATCAGGGTGGCCACGCCCACCACGATGGCGGAGACCGCCAGTCCGTAGCCGTTCTGCGGGGCCTGCTTGATCTGGTTGAGCGCCACGGTACCGAGCACGATGCCGACGATCGACAGCACGCCGCCGAAGTACGGGACAAAACCGGCGATCGCGGATCCCAGCGCCGCCACCGCGATCGGGTTGGTACCCGATCGGACCGGGGTGCCGTAGCCGAAGCCGGCCACCGGCGCCGCCGGATCCGGGTGACCGGGCGGCGGGACGTTGACCGGTGCCCACTCCGGGGGCAGGTGCGGATCGGGGCGGGGGTCGCCGTCCGCGGCTGTCATGCTGTTCAACCTAGCGTATCCGCAGGTCGTGCGGTGGAATCTGGAATGCCCGGCACCTTTGGCGGCGACGACTCGTTGTCGGGACACACTCCGGAATCGCTGACATCGACGGCACCACAGAGGAGAATGAGCACCGATGACCAGTCCGTTCCAACCCGGTCCGGCCCCCGGCCCGGGCTCCGCGCAACCCGGCCCGAGCCGCCGTGGGCCGATCAACCTGCCCACCCCGCCGAAGGGGTGGCCCATCGGTTCCTATCCCACCTACGCCGAGGCGCAGCGCGCCGTCGACTATCTGTCGGATCAAGAGTTCCCGGTTCAGCAGGTGACGATCGTCGGCGTCGATCTGATGCAGGTGGAGCGGGTCACCGGCCGCTTGTCCTGGCCCAAGGTGCTGGGCGGGGGCGTCCTGACCGGGGCGTGGCTGGGTATCTTCATCGGCCTGGTGTTGGGTTTCTTCAGCCCCAACCCGTGGGCGGCGCTGCTGACGGGTCTGGTCGCGGGTGTGTTCTTCGGCCTGATCACCTCGGCCGTCCCCTACGCAATGGCCCGTGGCACCCGGGATTTCAGCTCGACGATGCAGCTGGTGGCCGGACGTTACGACGTGCTCTGCGACCCGCAGAACGCCGAGCGCGGGCGGGACCTGCTGGCGCGTCTGACGATCTGAAGCCGCCGGGTCACCCCGCCCCGGATTGCGACGCGCGTGCCACAAGTGTTGCGTGTCACGTAGCCCTACCTCTACGGTTCACGCGCGGGAGTATCCCGAAATGCGGAGGCGAGAGGCGGTGTGAGCATTTGGTGGCAGCACGCGCACGCTCGACGGGTCGGCGTACCCGCTTGAGGCGGCTCGGCGCCGGCGCGCTCGCGGCGCTCACCGCGATCACCGGAGCCGTGGCCTGTAGCTCGCCCCCCGAGGGGCTGGTGATCAGCTTCTACACCCCGGCCAGCGAGACGGCGACGTTCACCGCGGTGGCCAAGCGCTGCAACGAAGAGCTCGCCGGGCGCTTCCGGATCGAACAGGTCAGCCTGCCCAAGGGCGCCGACGATCAGCGCCTGCAGCTGGCCCGCCGGCTCACCGGCAACGATCGGACGCTGGACGTGATGGCGCTCGACGTGGTGTGGACCGCCGAGTTCGCCGAAGCCGGTTGGGCGCTGCCGCTTTCCGAGGATCCCGCCGGACAGGCCGAGGCCGACGCCACCGCCAACACCCTGCCCGGGCCGCTGGAGACCGCGAAGTGGCAGGGGCAGCTGTACGCCGCGCCGGTGACCACCAACACCCAGTTGCTCTGGTACCGGCCCGATTTGATGCCCGCCCCACCCGCCACCTGGGATGACATGGTCGCCGAGGCGACCCGGTTGCACGCCGCCGGCGAGCCCAGCTGGATCGCGGTGCAGGCCAAGCAGTACGAGGGACTGGTGGTGTGGTTCAACACGCTGCTGGCAAGCGCCGGCGGGCAGGTGCTCTCCGACGACGGGGAGACGGTCACCTTGACCGACACCCCCGAACATCGCGAGGCCACCGTCAAGGCCCTGTCGATCATGAAGGCCGTCGCGACCGCGCCCGGCGCGGACCCCTCGATCACCCAGACCGACGAGGGCACCGCCCGGCTCGCGCTCGAGCAAGGCAACGCGGCGCTGGAGGTCAACTGGCCGTTCGTGCTTCCGTCGATGCTCGAGAACGCGCTCAAGGGCGGGGTGTCCTTCCTGCCGCTCGACCAGCGCCCCGACCTGACGAGCGCGATCAACGACGTCGGTACGTTCTCGCCGACCGACGAGCAGTTCGAGGCCGCATATACCGAGAGCCAGAAGGTGTTCGGCTTCGCGCCCTATCCGGGGGTGCGGCCGGGTGAACCGGCGCGGGTCACACTGGGCGGTCTCAACCTCGCCGTCGCCAAGACCACGCGGCATCCGGCGGAGGCGTTCGAAGCCATCCGCTGCATCCGCAATGAGGAGAACCAGAAGCTCACCTCGATCGAGGGCGGCCTGCCGGCCGTGCGCACCTCGTTGTACTCCGATCCCGCCTTCCAGGCGCAGTACCCGCAGTACGCGATCATCCAGGAGCAGTTGACCAATGCCGCGGTGCGCCCCGCCACCCCGCTGTATCAGGCGGTGTCGACCATGATGTCGGCGACGTTGGCCCCGATCACCGCCATCGATCCGGAGCGCACGGCGGACGAACTCACCGAGCAGGTGCAGAAGGCGATCGACGGGAAGGGCCTGATCCCGTGACGATCACCGCACCCACTCCCGTGCCCGCGCCGGCGCGCCGACTCAGCGACGATCGCAGATCCGAGCGCAAGCTCGCCTTCCTGCTGATCGCTCCGGCGGTCTTGCTGATGATCGCGGTCACCGCGTATCCCATCGGCTATGCGGTGTGGCTGAGCCTGCAGCGCTACAACCTCGCCCAACCCGACAGCACCGAGTTCGTCGGCCTGAGCAACTACGTCACGGTGCTCACCGACGGTTACTGGTGGTCCGCGTTGGCGGTCACCTCCACGGTCACGGTGATCTCGGTGGCCATCGAGTTTGTGCTCGGCCTGGCCCTGGCGCTGGTGATGCACCGGACCATCTTCGGAAAAGGCTTGGTGCGCACCGTCGTTCTGATTCCCTACGGCATTGTCACCGTGGCCGCCGCCTACAGCTGGTACTACGCCTGGACGCCGGGCACCGGCTACCTGGCCAATCTGTTGCCGGAGGGGACCGCGCTGCTGACCGAGCAGTGGCCGTCGTTGGCCGTGGTGATCCTGGCCGAGGTGTGGAAGACCACCCCGTTCATGGCGCTGCTGTTGCTGGCCGGCCTGGCGCTGGTACCCGACGACCTGCTCAAGGCCGCCCAGGTGGACGGCGCCGGTCCGTGGCGGCGGTTGACCCGGATCATCCTGCCGATGATGAAACCGGCCATCCTGGTGGCGTTGTTGTTCCGGACCTTGGATGCCTTCCGGATCTTCGACAACATCTACATCCTGACCGCCGGGGCGAACAACACCGCGTCGGTGTCGATTCTCGGTTACGACAACCTGTTCAAGGGTTTCTCCATCGGACTGGGCTCGGCCATCAGTGTGCTGGTGTTCGTCTGCGTGGCGATCATCGCGTTCGTGTTCATCAAGTTGTTCGGCGCCTCGGCGCCGGGGTCAGACAGCGAGGGGCGCTAGGTGTCCGAGCGCGTGAGTCCGAGCCGTGCCACCGGGTGGACCGTCGTCAACATCGTCGTGGTGATCTATGCACTGCTGCCGGTGTTGTGGATCCTGTCGCTGTCGCTCAAGCCGACGTCGATGGTCAAGGACGGCAACCTGATTCCGTCGCAGATCACTCTTGACAACTACCGGGCGATCTTCAGCGGCGGCGCCACCAACATCTTCAACTCGGCGCTGATCAACTCCATCGGCATCGGCCTGATCACCACCGTGATCGCCGTCGCCATCGGCGGTATGGCCGCCTACGCCATCGCCCGGCTGGATTTCCCCGGCAAGAAGCTGCTGGTCGGGATGGCGCTGCTGATCGCGATGTTCCCGCAGATCTCCTTGGTGACACCGATTTTCAACATGTGGCGCAACATCGGGCTGTTCGACACCTGGGCCGGGTTGGTCATCCCGTACATCACTTTCGCGCTGCCCCTGGCCATCTACACGCTGTCGGCCTTCTTCCGGGAGATCCCGTGGGACCTGGAAAAGGCCGCGAAGATGGACGGGGCCACCCCCGCGCAGGCCTTCCGGCGGGTGATCGCACCGCTGGCGGCGCCGGGCATCGTGACCGCGGCCATCCTGGTGTTCATCTTCGCCTGGAACGACCTGCTGCTCGCGTTGTCGCTGACCGCCACCAAGTCGGCCATCACCGCTCCGGTGGCGATCGCCAACTTCACTGGCAGCTCGCAGTTCGAGGAACCGACGGGGTCGATCGCCGCGGGCGCCATGGTGATCACCATCCCGATCGTTGTCTTTGTCTTGATCTTCCAGCGGCGCATTGTCGCCGGCTTGACCTCTGGCGCGGTGAAAGGTTAGCGATGGCCGAGATCGTTCTCTCGCATGTCACCAAGAGTTACCCCGACGGCAAGGGCGTCCGCGAGGCCGTCAAGGATCTGTCGATCACCATCGCCGACGGCGAGTTCATCATCCTCGTCGGGCCGTCCGGTTGCGGAAAGTCCACCACGCTGAACATGATTGCCGGTCTGGAGGACATCACCTCCGGCGAGCTGACCATCGGCGGCGAGCGGGTCAACGAGAAGGCCGCCAAGGACCGCGACATTGCCATGGTGTTCCAGTCCTATGCGCTGTACCCGCACATGACGGTGCGCCAGAACATCGCGTTCCCGCTGACGCTGGCCAAGCTGCCGAAGGCCGAGATCGCCAAGAAGGTGGAGGACACCGCCAAGACCCTCGACCTCACCGACTACCTCGACCGCAAACCCTCCCAGCTCTCCGGCGGCCAGCGCCAGCGGGTGGCGATGGGCCGGGCGATCGTGCGTAATCCCAAGGCCTTCTTGATGGATGAGCCGCTGTCGAACCTCGACGCCAAGCTGCGGGTGCAGATGCGCGGTGAGATCGCTCGGCTGCAGCAGCGGCTGGGGACCACCACCGTCTACGTCACCCACGACCAGACCGAGGCAATGACGCTCGGCGACCGGGTTGTGGTGATGCGCGCCGGCGTGGCCCAGCAGATCGGGTCGCCCGACGAGCTGTACACCCGGCCGGCGAACCTGTTCGTGGCCGGGTTCATCGGCTCCCCGTCGATGAACTTCCTGCCGGCCACCCTGACCTCGGTGGGCGTGGAAATGGCGTTCGGTGAGGTGACGTTGACCCAGGAGGTGCTGGACAACATCGCGGCGCACCCGACCCCGAAGAACATCATCGTCGGCATCCGTCCGGAGCATTTCGAGGACGCCGCGCTGCTGGACGGCTATCAGCGGATCCGGGCGTTGACCTTCGAGGTGACCGCCGACCTGGTGGAGTCGCTGGGTGCCGACAAGTACGTGTACTTCACCACCGAGGGCGGCAGCGCACATTCCGAGCAGCTGGCCGAACTCGCGGCCGAATCCGGCGCCGGCGCCAACGAATTCGTCGCCCGGGTGGCCACCGACTCGACCGCCAAGGCCGGGGCGTCGGTGACCCTGGCCTTCGATTCGTCGAAGATCCTGGTGTTCGACGCGGACTCCGGGATCAACCTGACGCTGCCCCCGCCGGGACGGGCGTGACGGCGATCCTCGACGAGGTCCGCGCGCACGTCCGCGCGCACTTCGCCGCCAACGGTCTCGACGCCGAACCGGGTTCGGCCAGTGTGACTTTCCTCGGTGTCGAGCGCATCGAGGTGTTGCGCTTCGGACCCGACAACGACGGTGTTTTGCATTACGTGTCGTTGGGATGCTCGCGGCACCCGATGGGGGACCCGTCGGCGGTGGCCGCGGACCCGGTGCGCGGCCCGCGCGCCGAAGTCGTTGTCAGCCTGCGTAATACGGCACCCACCCCCGGCATCGCCCGCACCGTGGCGCTGCTGGCGGCGACGCCGGCGGTGGACGGCCTGGTGCTGGTCGAGGACGCGCTGATCGACCTGGGGTCGGCGCTGTGGGCGCAGCAGCCCGGACACGCGCCGCTGTCGGCGGTCCTGTTGGGGCCGGGTGCGATCGCCGAGCTGCCGCTGCCGGAGCCCATGGACCCGGTGAGATTCCTGGCGGCGACTCCGATCTCGGCCAACGAGGCGGCCTGGGTGCGACTCAAGGGCGTTGAGGAACTGCGCGGCACCTGGGCTCAGGACGGCACCGACATCCTCGACCCCGCCCGCGTCTAGCTGTCGTGACCTGAGAGGTTGTTGACGGCGCGCCTGCTTGAAATGGGGAGGACCTCCTGACGGAGTGGATGTGTCTGGCATTCACCCGTAGGAGGTCCTCGTGTCTCACGCTAACGCCCGTACCAACCTGTTCGCACGTCGCTTGATCGTGGAGCGTGTCGCGGCCGGCTGGCCGCCCGCGCAGGTTGCTGAACAACTGGGAATTTCGCGGGCCACGGTCTACAAGTGGCTGCGCCGATACGCCGAAGGTGGTGACGCAGCCCTCGCTGACCGGTCCTCGCGTCCGCACCGGATGCCCCGGCGCACCAGCGACCGAGTCGAGAAGAAGGTGCTCGCCGCGCGGCGACGCCGCAAGCGTGGCGCAGTCATGCTGGCTGCTGAACTTGGGATGCACGCCTCGACGGTGGGACGGATCCTGGCGCGTCACCAGGTACCGCATTTGAGTGCAATCGACCCGATCACCGGTGAGCCGGTGCGCTCGTCGCGGCGCAGCCCCAACCGCTACGAGCACCGCACCCCAGGATCAATGGTCCACGTCGACGTCAAGAAGCTGGGCCGCATCCCCAAAGGCGGCGGGTGGCGCCTGCACGGCCGCGACGCCGCGGTGTCAGTGGCCAACCGGCACAAGAAGACCCGCATCGGCTACGACTACGTGCACACCGCCATCGACGACCACACCCGGCTGGCCTACAGCGAGGTACTCACCGACGAGAAAGACCTGACCTGCGCGGGATTCTTGCACCGAGCGTTGGAATGGTTCGCCAGCCACGGTGTGCGGGTGCGTCGGCTGCTGACCGACAACGCCATGGTCTACCGACACGGCACCAACTGGGGCTGGGTGTGCACGGCCTGGGGACTCAAACGCCGGTTCATCAAACCCGGCTGCCCCTGGACCAACGGCAAAGCCGAACGCTTCAACCGCACCCTGCTCAACGAATGGGCCTACGCCCGCCCCTGGACATCCAACAGCCTACGAAAACGAGGACTTGACCGATTCCTACACCGCTACAACACTCAACGAGGCCACTCCGCCCTCGGCGGACACCCACCCATCAGCCGACTCGCCGCCTGACAACAACGTGTCAGGTCACAACATCTAGC
This sequence comes from Mycolicibacterium sp. MU0050, assembly GCF_963378085.1. Classification (GTDB taxonomy): domain Bacteria; phylum Actinomycetota; class Actinomycetes; order Mycobacteriales; family Mycobacteriaceae; genus Mycobacterium; species Mycobacterium wendilense. The sequence goes on from NZ_OY726395.1 coordinate 1,236,519, forward strand.
CCCTCTCTATTCCACCGCGAGCGGGCATGTCCCCGGTCGACACGCCGCGGAATTCCCGTAGTTTGCGCACGCTCGCGCCGCCGAAGCTGCCCCCGGACCGAGCCGGCGTCCGCCCCTACAACCAGTGGTTGCGCCGGAACGTCCGATACAGCAGCGCGCACACCAGCACCATCACCAGCAGCACCGTGGGATAGGCCCAGGGCTGCGCCAATTCGGGCATGTACTCGAAGTTCATCCCGTAGATGCCGGCGATCATCGTCGGCACCGCCGCCATGGCCACCCACGCCGAGATCTTGCGCATGTCGATGTTCTGCTGCACGCTCACCTTCGCCAACGCGGCGTGCACCAGCGAGGAGAGCATCTCGTCGTAGCTGGCGATCCGGTCGGCAGCCTGGGTCTGGTGGTCCAAGACGTCGCGCATGTAGCGCACCAGTTCCTTGGACATCAGGTCGCGGTGTTCGGAGTTGATCCGGCCCAGCTCGACCGACAGCGGCGCGACCGCCCGGCGCAGTTCCACCACCTCGCGTTTGAGCATGTAGATCTGCCCGACGTGGGTCTTACTGGTGGGGGAGAAGGTCTCCTCCTCGATGGCGTCGATGTCGACCTCCATCAGCGTGGTCACGTCCAGGTAGCTGTCCACCACGTGGTCGGCGATGGCGTGCATGACGGCGAACGGCCCCAACGCCAGTTGCCGGGGCCGCTCCTCCAGGGACTTGCGGACACCGGCCAGCCCGGAATGGTCGCCGTGCCGGACCGTCACCACGAAGTCCGGACCCACGAACACCATGATCTCGCCGGTCTCGACGATCTCGCGGGTCAGCAGCACGGATTCGTGCTCGACGTAGTTGACGGTCTTGAGCACCAGGAACAGGGTGTTGTCGTAGCGCTCCAATTTCGGGCGCTGATGGGCGTGCACGGCGTCTTCGACCGCCAGCGGATGGATGTCGAAGACCTCTGCGACCGAATGCATCTGCTGTTCGTCGGGTTCGTGCAGACCGACCCAGGCGTAGGCCTTCCTGCCCTCCTGTTCCAGTTCGCGGGCCCGCTCGATCGCGGTGGCGTGGGTGAACCGGTCCGGCAAGCGCTCGCCGTCGACATAGACCGCGCAGTCGACCGTCGCGGCGGAAACGCTCTGCTGCGAGCCCTGCGCGTCGGCTCCCGCGGACCGGTGCGCCCGGCGCGACGACGTCGGAACTGCTCGAAACGACGGCATGACCGGTCTTCCCTTCATCAGGGCGCGCTGCGGGGCGCGAGGCACCGGTGATGTTACGCGGCTGTTGTGCACGTCGGCCCACCTCACGATCGGGGAACGGTGTTCAGTGAGGTTGTGCGGTGAAGTAACCTGGCGCCGTGGCTGAATCGGTGAGTGCATCGCATCTGGTGATCGCGGACGAGGAAATTTTCGAAGCCCACGTGGGGGGCAAACTGTCGGTGGAGCTGAAGTCGCCACTGGATACGCAGCGGGCCCTCTCGATCGCCTATACCCCCGGGGTTGCGCAGGTCAGCCGGGCTATCGCGACCGACGCCACGTTGGCCAAGCGGTACACCTGGGCCAACCGGCTGGTGGCCGTCGTCAGCGACGGAACCGCCGTGCTCGGGCTCGGTGACATCGGTCCGGCGGCGTCGCTGCCGGTGATGGAGGGCAAGAGCGCCCTGTTCAAGACGTTCGCCGGCCTGGACTCCATCCCGATCGTGCTGGACACCAAGGACCCCGACGAGATCGTCGAAACCCTCATCCGGCTGCGCCCGACGTTCGGTGCGGTCAACCTCGAGGACATCTCGGCCCCGCGCTGCTTCGAGATCGAACGCCGCGTCGTGGAGGCCCTGGACTGCCCCGTCATGCACGACGACCAGCACGGCACGGCCATCGTCGTGCTCGCCGCGCTGCTGGGTGCGGCCAAGGTGGTCGGGCGGGAGATGAGCTCGCTGCGGGTCGTCGTGTCCGGCGCCGGAGCAGCGGGTGTGGCCTGCGCCAACATCCTGATGGCCAGCGGCGTTTCCGATGTCACGGTGCTCGACTCCAAGGGCATCGTGCACACCGAGCGTCCGGACCTCAACAGCTTCAAGGCCGAGCTCGCCGAGCGCACCAATCCGGCCAAGCGGACCGGCGGTCTGGCCGAGGCCCTCGACGGCGCCGACGTGTTCCTGGGGGTGTCGGCCGGGGTGGTGCCGGAGGACATCATCGCGACCATGGCGCCCAACAGCATCGTCTTCGCGTTGTCGAACCCGGATCCCGAGATCCACCCCGACGTCGCGCACAAGTACGCGGCCGTGGTGGCAACCGGACGCAGCGACTTCCCGAACCAGATCAACAACGTGCTCGCGTTCCCGGGCGTGTTCCGCGGCGCGCTGGATGCCGGCGCCCGGCGCATCACCGAGAAGATGAAGGTGGCCGCCGCCGAGGCCATCCACAGTGTGGTCGGCGACGAGCTGGGGCCCGAGTACGTCGTGCCCAGCCCGCTGGATCCGCGGGTGTGCCCCGCGGTCACCGAGGCGGTCATCGCGGCGGTCGATGAGGACGACGCCTAACAACCTGGCCGGCGCCGGCCGGTTCCGCCGCGCGCTGCTGTGCGGCCTGCTCGTGGTGTCGCTGCTCGCCGGTTGCAGTCACCGGGCCGACGACGGGTCGGTCGGTGTCGGTGCCAAGCCCGATCCCGAGTCGGTGCTGCTGGCCAACCTCTACGCGGCGGCGCTGCGTTATTACGGGACCCCGGCCCATGTCGTGGAGTTGGACGACCCGTTAGCCGGACTCGATTCCGGCGCGGTCACCGTGGTTCCCGGGTACACCGGCCGGCTGCTGCGGACGTTCGCGCCCGACATCCGGGCCACCGGCGACGAGCAGGTGTACAAGTCCATGGTGGGGGTGCTGCCGGAGGGGGTCAGCGCCGGCGACTACGCCACGGCCGCCGAGGACAAGCCGGCCGCCGCGATCACCGAAGCCACCGCCACGCGGTGGGACGGCCGCGATCTGGCGACGCTGGTCGAGCACTGCGCGCAGTTGCGCCCCGGCGCCTTGCGCGGGGTGGCGACGCCGCCCGCGGTGGGCACCTGCGATATGCCGCGGCCACGCGAATTCGACGACGACGCAGCGCTTTTCGCCGCGCTCCGCGACGACCGGGTGAACGTCGCCTGGACCACGACCGCCGATCCCGACGTGCCGAGCGACGCGGTGGTGCTGACCGACCGCAAGCCGACGTCGATCCGCGGGCAGAACGTCGTGCCGTTGTATCGACGCAACGAACTGACCGCGCGTCAGGTGCTGGCCATCAACGAGGTGGCCGGTGTGCTCGACACCGCGGCGCTCAAACAGATGCGTCAGCGGGTCGCCGAGGGAGCCGACCCGCGCGTGGTCGCCGACCAGTGGCTGGCGGAGAACCCGCTGGGCCGTTAGCGCCTCAGCGGACGCCGCCCACCATCTTGTCCATCACCGTGGCGAAGATGCGTTGGTAGCCGGAGCCGGTGATGCGCACGATGACGTCGAGGATCTTGGCGTCTGCGCCGACGAGCACCCGGGCCCGCTTCTTGCGCACGGCCTCGAGGATGATCGTGGCCGCGCGTTCCGGGGTGGTGCGGGCCAACTTGCGGTCGAACTGGTCGGCGAGCGCCTCGCGGTCGAGCCCCTCGGCGGTGGTCGCGTTGCGGGCGATCGCGGTCTTGATCCCGCCGGGATGCACCGTGGTGACCGCGACGTGGGGATGCTTGGTGAGCATCTCCTGGCGCAGGGCCTCGGTGAAGCCGCGAACGGCGAACTTCGCCGAGTTGTACGCCGCCTGCCCCGGGACCGAGAAGATCCCGAACAGGCTCGAGACGTTGACGACGTGCCCGTCGCCCGACTCGATGAGGTGCGGCAGGAACGCCTTGGTGCCGTTGACCACGCCCCAGTAGTCGACGTCCATGATGCGCTCCATGTCCTTGAAGGAGCTCACCTCGACGTCCCCGGAATAGGCGATGCCGGCGTTGTTGTAGATCTGGTTTACCTTGCCGAAGTGCTCCTTGACCTCGTCGGCGTAGAGCAGGAACGCCTCGCGCTCGGTGACGTCGAGGCGGTCGGCCTTGACGGGCGCGCCGATCGCCTTGAGTTCGGCCTCGGTCTTGGCCAGGCCCTCGGTGTCCACGTCACTGATGGCGAGCTTCGCCCCCGAGCGGCCCAATTCGATCGCGAGCGCCTGGCCGATGCCCGACCCCGCGCCGGTGATGACGCAGACCTTGCCGGCGAAGTCCTCCATGTGCGCACTCCTCGCTGGTTCGACTCGTATGTGTCCGGTTCACGATACCGCCGGTACCGCCTCGGGGCGGGGGCAGGTTCGCTTGGGTAACGCAACACCAGCGGCATACGATGCGTCAATCATGAAGTATTCCCGGATGGCGGCCGTCGCCTCGGTTGCAGCCTCGATCGCTCTTTCCGTAGGCGTGGCCACCGCCGTGCCCGCCCTTGCGGACCCCCAGACCGATGCCTTTGTGGATTCGCTGGCCGACGCCGGCATCACCGGCCTGGACCCGGCGACCGCCGCGGAGGTGGGCCACCAGGTCTGCCCCATGCTGGCCGAACCCGGCCAGCAGATGGCCGACGTCGCGGGCCGCGTCTCCGAGTCCCTCGGCAGGCCGTTGGGCCCCGCCACGATGTTCACCGGCCTGGCCATCACGCTGTTCTGCCCCGGCGCGGTCGCCTCGGTGGCCAACGGCGAGTCGCCCATCCCGCTCGGGCTGTTCGGCTTCTAGTCCCTTCGCACGCTTCTAGTCCCTTCGCGCGACGAGCGGCCACCCAGGTACATGCCTCATCGGCGTGTCGTGTACCTAGGTGGCCGCTCGTCGTAGAGAACGCAAGCTCAGGCGAACGCCTCGTCGATGATCTCCTGCTGTTCGACAGCGTGCACCTTCGACGAGCCCGACGACGGCGCCGACATCGCGCGCCGGGAGATCCGCTTGAGGCCCGTCAGCTTCTCCGGCAACAGCTCCGGCAAGGACAGCCCGAACGTCGGCCAGGCGCCCTGGTTGGCCGGCTCCTCCTGCACCCACAGGAACTCGCTCGCGTTCGGGTAGAGGTCCAGGGTGGCCGGCAGCCGTCGGCTCGGCAGCGGGTAGAGCTGCTCGATCCGCACGATCGCGATGTCGTCGCGGTTGTCCTTGTTCTTCCGGGCCGCCAGCTCGTAGTAGAGCTTGCCGCTGGTGAGCAGGATCCGCTTGACCTTGCTGCGGTCACCGTCGCCGTCGGTGTAGGTCGGCTCCTCCAACACCGAGCGGAACTTCGCCTCGGTGAAGTCCTTGATATCGCTGACGGCGGCCTTGTTGCGCAGCATCGACTTCGGCGTGAACACCACCAGCGGGCGGTGGATGCCGTCGTAGACGTGCCGACGCAGCAGGTGGAAATAGTTGGCCGGCGTAGACGGCATCGCCACGGTCATCGAGCCCTCCGCACACAGCTGCAGGAACCGCTCGATGCGTCCCGACGTGTGGTCGGGGCCCTGGCCCTCGTGGCCGTGCGGGAGCAGCAGCACGACCTCGGAGAGCTGGCGCCACTTGGCCTCACCGGAGCTGATGAACTCGTCGATGATGGACTGGGCGCCGTTGACGAAGTCGCCGAACTGCGCCTCCCACAGCACCAGCGCCTGCGGGTTGCCCACCGAATAGCCGTACTCGAACCCGACGGCTGCGAACTCCGACAGCGCCGAGTCGTAGACCAGGAACTTGCCGCCGGTCGGCGTGCCGTCCTCATTGGTGGCCAGCAGTTGCAGCGGGGTGAACTCCTCGCCGGTCTTGCGGTCGATGATGACCGAGTGACGCTGGGTGAACGTGCCGCGGCGGGAGTCCTGGCCGGACAGTCGGATCAACTTCCCTTCGGCGACCAGCGATCCCAGCGCCAACAGCTCACCGAAGGCCCAGTCGATCTTGCCCTCGTAGGCCATCTCGCGGCGCTTCTCCAGCACCGGCTTGACGCGCGGATGCACGGTGAAGCCGTCCGGGATCGCCAGGTGCGCGTCGCCGATCCGGGCCAGCATCGACTTGTCGACGGCGGTGACCAGACCGCGGGCCAGTTCCTGTTCGGACTCCACCGACTCGCTGGGCTCGATGGGGTGCTTCTCCAGCTCGCGCACCTCGTTGAAGACCCGTTCGAGCTGCCCCTGGTAGTCGCGCAGGGCGTCCTCGGCCTCCTTCATCGAGATGTCGCCGCGGCCGATCAGCGCTTCGGTGTAGGACTTGCGGACGCCGCGCTTGCGGTCGATCACGTCGTACATCGCCGGCTGCGTCATCGACGGGTCGTCACCCTCGTTGTGGCCCCGTCGCCGGTAGCACAGCATGTCGATGACGACGTCCTTCTTGAACTTCTGCCGGAAGTCCACCGCCAGCTTGGCGACCCAGACGCAGGCCTCCGGATCGTCGCCGTTGACGTGGAAGATCGGCGCGCCGATCATCTTCGCGACGTCGGTGCAGTACTCCGACGAGCGCGAGTTCTCGGGGGAGGTGGTGAAGCCCACCTGGTTGTTGACGATCATGTGGATGGTTCCGCCCACGCGATACCCGCGCAGCAGCGCCAGGTTCAGCGTCTCGGCCACCACGCCCTGCCCGGCGAAGGCCGCGTCGCCGTGCAGCATCAGCGGCACCACCGAGAAGCCGTCGTCGCTGTCGCCCCGGTCCAGCAGGTCCTGCTTGGCCCGCACCAGGCCCTCGAGCACCGGGTCGACGGCCTCGAGGTGGCTGGGGTTGGCGGTCAGCGACACCTCGATGTCGTTGTCGCCGAACATCTGGATGTAGGTGCCCGAGGCGCCCAGGTGGTACTTGACGTCACCGGAGCCGTGCGCCTGCGACGGATTGAGGTTGCCCTCGAACTCCGTGAAGATCTGCGCGTAGGGCTTGCCGACGATGTTGGCGAGCACGTTCAAACGACCGCGGTGTGGCATCGCGATAACCACCTCGTCGAGGCCGTGCTCGGCGCACTGGTCGATGGCCGCGTCCATCATCGGGATGATGGTCTCCGCGCCCTCCAGCGAGAACCGCTTCTGCCCAACGTATTTGGTCTGCAGGAAGGTCTCGAAGGCCTCGGCGGCGTTGAGTCGGCTCAGGATGTACTTCTGCTGCGCGACGGTCGGCTTCTCATGCTTGACCTCGACGCGTTCCTGCAGCCACTGCTGCTGCTCGGGTTCGAGGATGTGGGTGTACTCGACGCCGATGTGTCGACAGTAGGCATCGCGCAACACCGACAGGATGTCGCGCAGCTTCTTGTACTCGCTGCCGGCGAAACCGTCGACCTTGAACTCGCGGTCCAGGTCCCACAGCGTCAGCCCGTGGGTCAGCACGTCGAGGTCGGGGTGGCTGCGGAACCGCGAATTGTCCAGGCGCAGGGGATCGATGTCGGCCATCAGGTGGCCGCGGTTGCGGTAGGCCGCGATCAGTTCGATGACGCGGGCGTTCTTGTCGGTCACCGAGTCCGGGTTGTCGGTGCGCCACCGCACCGGCTCGTACGGGATCCCGAGTTCGAGGAAGATCTCGTCGTAGAAGTCGTCGTCGAGCAGCAGTTCGTGGATGGTCCGGAGGAAGTCGCCGGATTCCGCGCCCTGAATGATGCGGTGGTCGTAGGTCGAGGTCAGCGTGATCAGCTTGCCGATGCCCAGTTCGGCGATGCGTTCCTCGCTGGCACCTTGAAACTCGGCCGGGTACTCCATGGCGCCCACGCCGATGATCGCGCCCTGACCGGCCATCAGCCGCGGCACCGAGTGCACCGTGCCGATGGTGCCCGGGTTGGTCAGCGAAATCGTCACCCCGGAAAAATCGTCGGCGGTCAGCTTGCCGTCGCGGGCGCGGCGGACGATGTCCTCGTAGGCGGCGATGAACTGACCGAAGCCCATGGTTTCGCAGCCCTTGATCGCCGCGACCACCAGCGAGCGCTTGCCGTCCTTGCCCTGCAGGTCGATCGCCAGGCCGAGGTTGGTGTGCGTCGGCGTCACCGCGTGCGGCTTGCCGTCGATCTCGGCGAAGTGCCGGTTCATGTTCGGGAACTTCTTGACCGCCTGAACCAAGGCGTAACCCAGCAGGTGGGTGAAGCTGATCTTGCCGCCGCGGGTCCGCTTGAGGTGGTTGTTGGCGACGATGCGGTTGTCGATCATCACCTTGGCCGGAATGGCGCGAACGCTGGTCGCCGTCGGCACCTCCAGCGAGGTGTTCATGTTCCGGACGACGGCGGCCGCCGCTCCCCGCAACACCTGGGACTCGTCCTCGGCGGCGTCGGCGGCGGCGGCCGGGGCCGGGGCCGCCGGTTTCGCGGACTTCTTCTCGGCGCTCTTGGCCGGCGCGGCCTCCTTGGCGGGAGCCTTGTCGGGCTTCTTGGTCGGCGCGGAGCTCTGGTTGTTGGTCTGCTGCGGCTTGGCCGGCGGCGCGGGCGCGGGCTCAGGCGGGGAGGTCGGCACGGTGGAACGGGTGTTGCCGTTGCCGGTCGACGACGGCTCGGCCGCCTGGGTGCGCACCGGCTCCGGGTTGTAGTCGACGAGAAACTCGTGCCAACTGGGATCGACCGAAGAGGGATCGTCGCGGAACTTGCGATACATCTCCTCGACCAACCATTCGTTCTGGCCGAATGGTGAACTTGTGCTGCTCACAGCGGCTACTCGCCTCGATTCGTCTCGTGATCACTGGTCAGTTCTGCACTGGCAGGCACCCCGCGACGCCCGCCGGCGTGCTCGGCGATGCATACCCGGTCCGACCGGAGATGTCTCGCCGAAACAAGGCTAGCCCCTGAAACCTGGGTCGGGCCACGCAAGCAGGGCAAATCCGCGAATTGTCACAGGGTCGGGACCGGTGTGCAGCGCGGGCGCCCGCAGCGGCCCGCCGAGCGGCGCAGGGAAGGCCGCCGAGCTCAGGACGAGATGGCGCCGGGAGCCGGGCCGGAATCGACCTCGAGCGGGGGCAGCATCCGCAACGCGCCGGGCCACGTGGTGGGCGCCGGCCCGAAGGCGGCGCGGGCGTTCTCGACGATGCGCTTGCCCATCAGCCGGTTGCCCACCCCGCCGATGACGGCGCCGATGCCGACCGGCAGCGCTTTGCCGAACACCAGCGCACCGCGTTTGATCGCATACTTCTTGACGAAGTACTTCATCAGTTTGGTGTTCACCTGCGACAGCGCCGGCAGCGGCATGGTGGCCGCGCCTTCGGCCAGCCAGGCGCCGTTGGTGCGGCCCGGGCCGAGCAGCCGAGCCACGGCGTTCTTGCCGTCGTCACCGGCGAGCGCTCCCAGCACCAGGGTGCGTCGCCGTTCTTTGTCGTCCGCCGAGACGCCGTGCACCTCGGCGACCGCGAGCACGAACACCGCGGTGGTCTCGAGGAACAACGCCGTTTCCCCGGCGACCAGCGACAGCGCCAGGACGGTGCCGACGCCCGGCACCAACGCGGCGGACCCGACTGCCGCCCCGCTGCCCATGACCGCCGCCAGGTAGTGCTTCTCGAGTCGGGCGACGATCTCGGCGGGCGTGGCGTCCGGGGACTTGGCGCGAACCCGTTCGACGTAGGCGCGGATGGCGGGTGCCTGCAACCGCGAGCCCGTCTCGATGATCCGGCTCAGCACGTGGGCGGCGGCGCTGGGATCCTCGGGCTCGGTGGTGGCGGGCAGGTTCTCCGGGTTGGTCTTCTTGCGGCCGAACATGGGTTTGCCTCCTCGGGGGACTGCCTGGTCTCAGGCTAGCCGCTGAAACGTAATGTCCAACGAATGCCGACGTGGGCGCGGTGCCCGGACGTGACAACGCTCACGGTTTTGCTGAGCGGGAAGAAACACCGTCCCGGCGGGCGCTGTTGACCGTCATGGTGTCTGCTCCCACACGGCCGAGTCGCGTTCGCATGATCGTCGTCCTGGGTGCCCTGGTGGCGCTGGGCCCGTTGACCATCGACATGTATCTGCCGGCGCTGCCACGCATCGCCGAGGAGCTGGATGTCACCTCGTCGGTGGTCCAGTTGACGTTGACCGGCACGTTGGCCGGGTTGGCCCTGGGCCAGTTGATCGTGGGCCCGCTGTCGGACTCGCTGGGCCGGCGCCGGCCGCTGATCGTCGGCGTGGTCCTGCACATGCTGGCCTCCCTGCTGTGCATGTTCGCGCCGAACATCACCGCGCTGGGGGTCGCCCGCGGGCTGCAGGGGATGGGCGCGGCGGCTGCCGCGGTGGTCGCGGTCGCCGTGGTTGGTGACCTGTTCGCTGGGTCCGCGGCCGCCAAGGTGCTGTCACGGTTGATGCTGATCTTGGGGGTGGCGCCGGTGCTGGCGCCGTCGCTGGGCGCGGCGGTTTTGCTGGAGGCGTCCTGGCGGTGGATCTTCGCCGTGCTGGTCCTGATGGCCGCGGGGCTGTTGTTGATCGCGGCGTTCGCGCTGCCCGAGACGCTGCCCGTCGAGCACCGTCGGCCGCTGCACGTCCGTTCGATCGCCACCACCTACGGGCACCTGCTGGCCGACGCGCGCTTCATGGCGTTGGTGGCGGTGGCCGCCCTGGCGATGGCGGGGTTGTTCGCCTACATCGCCGGCGCGGCGTTCGTCCTGCAGGAGCACTACGGGCTGAACCAACAGGCCTTCGCGGTGGTGTTCGGCGCCGGTGCGGTGGCGTTGATCGCGGCCACCCAGCTCAACGTGGTGTTGCTCAACCGGTTCACACCGCAGCGCATCGTGGTCTGCGCGCTGGCGGTCGCGACGCTGGCGGGCGCCGTGTTCGTCGCGGTCACCGTCACCCGGTTCGGCGGCGTGGTGGGATTCCTGGTGCCGGCCTGGACGGTGCTGGCCGCGATGGGCTTCGTGATGCCGAACGCGCCGGCGTTGGCGTTGTCGAGGCATCCGGAGGCGGCCGGGACCGCCGCGGCCTTGTTGGGGTCGGCGCAGTTCGGACTCGGCGCGGTGGTGGCGCCGGTGGTGGGGCTGCTGGGCAACGACGAACGCGCGCTGGCGCTGGTGATGACGGTCAGCGCGGGTCTGGCGTTGATCCTGATGGCAGTGGTCCGCCCGCAGCACCAGCTCGTCGCCACGCCTGCCGAGGTCGAAGCGGTGCCGGAACCTGCGTGAGCGGTGCCGGCGGGTTGTGGTGCGGTAGCCGACTACGTATCGTCGCCCGGATCGTCGCGGACCGATCCGCACCCGGGGGTCCGCGACAAGTGACTACCATGCGTGAAGCCGGGACCACCCCCACGATGTTCCCCGACGGCGTTGGAACCTGCCGGCCATCCGGTCGGCGCGGTGGCCCGGCGACGCGCGGACAACGGAACGTGAGGTGAACGTCTGTGACGCCTCAGCTGAAGACGGTCGTCGACACGGTGCGCAGCCCGTGGCACGCCCTGTGGGCGATGATGATCGGCTTCTTCATGATCCTCGTCGACTCGACGATCGTGGCCGTCGCCAATCCGAGCATCATGGAGCAGCTGCAGACCGACTACGACGGGGTCATCTGGGTCACCAGCGCCTACCTGTTGGCCTACGCCGTGCCCCTGTTGGTGACGGGCCGGCTGGGCGATCAGTTCGGGCCGAAGAACCTCTACCTGGCGGGCCTGGCCGTCTTCACCGCCGCGTCCCTGTGGTGCGGGCTGTCGGGGTCGATCGAGATGCTGATCGCGGCGCGCGTGGTGCAGGGAATCGGCGCGGCGCTGCTGACGCCGCAGACGTTGACGACGATCACCCGGATCTTCCCGTCCGATCACCGGGGCACGGCGATGGGCGTCTGGGGCGCGACGGCGGGACTGGCCACCCTGGCGGGCCCGCTGGTCGGCGGGGTGCTGCTGGATCATCTGGGCTGGGAGTGGATCTTCTTCGTCAACGTGCCGATCGGCATCGCCGGTCTGGCGCTGGCGGTCTGGCTGGTTCCGGCGCTGCCGACGCACCGGACCCGCTTCGACTGGGTGGGCGTCGCTCTGTCGGGCGCCGGGATGTTCCTGGTGGTGTTCGGCCTGCAGGAGGGGGAGTCACACGGTTGGTCGGGCTGGGTGTGGGCGACGATCGTCGCCGGCATCGGGTTGCTGGCGCTGTTCGTCTACTGGCAGGCCGTCAACAAGGATGATCCGCTGATCCCGCTGCAGATCTTCCGGGACCGGGACTTCAGCATGTCCAGCGTCGGCATCGCGATCATCGGGTTCGCCGTGACCGCGATGGTGGTGCCGGTGATGTTCTACCTGCAGGTGGTGTGCGGGTTGTCGCCGACGCGCGCGGCGCTGCTGATGGCGCCGACGGCCGTGGTGTCGGGCCTGTTGGCGCCGGTGGTGGGCCGCGTCGTCGACCGTGCCCACCCGACGCCGATCATCGGCTTCGGGTTCTCGGCGCTGGCGATCTCCCTGACCTGGCTGTCGGTCGAGATGACGCCGACCACGGCGAACTGGCGTCTGGTGCTGCCGTTCATCGCGATGGGGATCGGGATGGCGTGCATCTGGTCGCCGCTGGCGGCGACCGCGACCCGGAATCTGCCGCCGGAGTTGGCGGGCGCGGGGTCGGGGGTCTACAACACCACCCGCCAGGTGGGTTCGGTGCTCGGCAGCGCGGGCATCGCCGCGTTCATGACCTCGCGGATCGGCGCCGAGATGCCGCAGGGGGCCGGGGCACCCCCGACCGGTGAGGGTGCCGTTCTTTCGCTACCCGAGTTCCTCCACGCCCCGTTCTCGGCGGCCCTGAGCCAGTCGATGCTGTTGCCGGCGCTGATCGCGCTGTTCGGGGTGGTGGCCGCGATGTTCCTGCTCGGCGGGCTGCGTTCGGTGGCCGAACCTTCGCAGCGGCGCGACGGGTTCGACGACCGCACCGAGGTGCTGCCGGCGGTGGTCGACGAGGCCGCGGCCCCGGCGCGTTCCGTCCGGGAATATCAGGACGCTGCCGACCGGTACGACGGCGGTGACCGCATCGCCGACGAGTACACCCCCTACGGCCGCCGTGACGACGGGGCCGACGACTACGGCTACGACTATGACGACGCCTACGACGACGATGACGACGACTACGTCGAGTTCACCGTGGCCTCGCGGTTCGAGACCAGTTCGGCGCCAACCGTATTCGAGCGGCCGGCCGGCGACGAGGACGACGCCGTGGGGGACGACGACTTCGACACCGAACCGCTGAGCGCGCGGGTGCCGTCTTCGGCGCCGGGTTTGTTCGAGGTGTCGCACAGCGCCACGGCGCGGTCCGGGCAGTCGTTGGCGGCTCCCGAGGGGGCCGACGCCGGCGCGGAGTCCGGAAACCCCGCCGACGTGCAGCCGATCGGCTTTGCGCACAACGGGTTTCATGCCGACAGGGAGGACCGGTTCCAGCCGCTGCCGCCCGTCAGAACTACGCGCCGAGAGGCCGACGAGCCGCACGCCCCGACCTTCCAGCAGCTCGCCGAGCACATCGACAGCCTCACCAACAGCGTCGCGGATCTGTACGAGGGTCGCCCCAGCTCATGGTCGGCGTTCGAGGTGCCCGAAGACCGTCCGCCGCGGCACCGCCAGCATCAGGACAGTGTGTTCGACGCCTTCGGCGATATCGGCGAGCGTGACCACATCGGCGAGCACCCCGGCCGCCGGCCCCGGCACTATCGGGAGGATCCCGACGACGGCGAGTCCTACGGCCGGCACTACCGCCCGTAGCCGACGGCACCTTCGTTTTCACGCCCGACACGCTCTGCGAGAACAGTTGCGATCACCGAAGTTTCAGGTCTGGGGTGGCGGTCCCCGGCGAAAGCGCGAGGAATGCGCCGAGATCGATCAGGCCCTGCGGCGTGGCCGGCAGGTAGTCGGTCAGCGACGGCGAGCGCACCACGACCGCCAGGTACTGTGCCCGGCTGATCGCCACGTTGAGCCGATTTCGGTTGAGCAGAAAGGAGATTCCGCGCGGTACGTCGGCGATGGCCGAGGCCGTCATGGAGGCGAACACCACCGGCGCCTGCCGGCCCTGCAGCTTGTCCACCGTGCCCACCAGGACCGCGCCCAGGCCGGCGGCCTCCAGGTGCGCGCGCAGGGTGAGGACCTGCGCGTTGTACGGGGCGACCACCAGGACGTCGGTGGCGGCCAGGGGGCGGCTGCCGTGTTCGGACGTCCACGTCGCGCCGAGGAGGTCACCGATGGCCGCGGTGATCGCGGCGGCCTCCTCGGCGCTGGCGGTGGCGTTGTCGTGGTGGTCGACCAGCAGCGTGTGCACCCCCGGCGGGTGTCCGTCGAGGCGGCGTACGGCTGTCTTGGGATGCGGTAGCAGGCGGTTTTCGTAGGACAGCGCCGACACCACCGCGCAGACCTCGGGGTGCATCCGGTGCGTACATTCCAGGAAGTAGCCGCGTTCTGCGGGCAGCACGTCGTGTCCGTCGGTCAGCCAGCCCAGCGCCGAGTGGTCGACGGGTTCGGGATGGTTGCCGGTTGAGACCTGTCCGAGTTGTTGCGGGTCGCCGAGCAGCAGCATGTTACGCGCGGCGCGCGCCACCGCGATGGTGTTGCCCAGCGAGAACTGGCCGGCCTCGTCGATCGCGAGCAGGTCCAGCGCCTCGGTGGCGATCCGGTTGTCGTTGGCGAAATCCCATGCGGTGCCGCCGATCACGGCGCCCTGCGTGGTGTCGAGGAAGGTCGCGTACTGGTCGTCGCCGATGGTGCTGAACCGTCCGGCGGTGCCGTCCGGGCTGGGTTTCTTCGCCACCATCGCGGCGTCGACCCCGGCGCCGACGATCTCGTCGAGCAGGTGGGCGACCACCGAATGCGACTGCGCGACCACGCCCACTTTCCAGCGGTGTTCGTTGACCAGCGCGGCGATGACCCGGGCCGCGGTGTAGGTCTTGCCGGTGCCGGGTGGGCCGTGGACGGCCAGGTAGGAGCGGTCGAGGTCCAGCGCGGCGGCGGTGATGGAGGCGACGTCGTCATCGAGCCGGGGAAGTCCTGCGCCGCTGCGGGTGGTCGGCGGCCGGCGACACAAGATGTCGACGACGGCGGTGCGGGGGAGTCGTGGCGGGTCCTGGCGCAGCGTGGCGGCGGCCGCGTCGGCGGCCGCGGCGATGGACGCCTCGATCCGGTCGGTGCGGATGGGTTTGGCCGGGGTCAACGCGATCGGCAGGTGGTCGAACGGCCCGGCCTCCGGTTGCAGTTCGCGGATCACGACCCCGATCGGAACGCCGTCGACCGAGTCCAGTTCGATGACCTCCGCCGCGCCGGCGGCGCGGCGGTCGGGGTGCTCGTCGTCGAGGCCCGGCGGGGCCGGCTGGTCGTAGATGGCCTGCGGCCGGTGGTCGAGCGCGCCGCCCTGCAATACCCCGGTGAGGCGCACGTGCCGACGCGGTTTGCGGGCCCGCGGCGGCAGATGCCAGTCCTCGACCACCTCGGCGTCGTCGACCAGAAACACCCCCGAGGTGTCGCCCCACTCGTCGACGGGATGGCTCAGGCGCTGAAAGTGGGCCCACCAGTAGGGCTTTCGTTCACGCGGGTAGTAGCCGCGGGCCGACTCGAGCAGGGCCGCCGCGGTCTGCTCAGCCGTGCGCGGGGCGCTGAAGCCGTCGCCGGCGAAGTCCGACAGCGTCTGGGCGGTCTGGTCCAGCGGCCCCACCGTTTCACCGGCGACGGCGGGTCGGGTCAGGTGGGTGACGCCGGCTTCGAAGGCGCGCAGCAGCAGCCAGTCGCGCAGCCGTCGGGTGGAGCGGCAGTCGTAGAGGTTGTAGTCGGTGATCTCCTTGAGGACGGCGTCGGCCTCCTCGTGGCGGCCCGCGTCGCGCAGGGCGCGGTAGTGGGCGTACTCGGTGATCGAGGCCGTGGCGTTGGTGACCTCGCCGGTGCGCAGTTCCGCCCCCATGTACAGCGGCTCCAGGGCTTTCAGCGAATACGACGGCGTGCCCACGCACAGGCCGTTGCGCACAATCGGATACAGGTCCACCAGCACTTCGGCGCGCAACAGATCGTCGACCTCGTCCTCACCGACGCCGTAGCGGGCCGCCAAGTGCAGCAACGTCGTTCGCTCGTAGGCCGCGTAGTGGTAGATGTGCATGTCGGGGTGGCGCTTGCGGCGCTTGCGCACCATGGCCAGAAAGTCCAGGAAGGCCTTGCGTTCGGAGGCGCGGTCGTGCGCCCACAACGGGGTGAACCGGTCGCGCTCGTCCAGGACGCCCCACATGTACTCCAGCCCCCAGGTCTGGCCGTCCTCGGTCCACAGCGGGTCGCCTTCGAAGTCGAAGAACAGGTCGCCGGGGCTTTTGGCGGGCAGCGCGCCCAGGGCCGCGGCGTCGGCGACCTCGAACGGCGGCACGTCGGTGCTGCGCCCCTGGACCTGCAGTCGGGCCTGGCGGCGCAGGGCCGTCATGGTCGACGCCGCGATGCCGTCGACGGGGCCGGCCGATTCGGCCAGCGCCGTCACGCTGTCGATGCCGGCCTCCAGCAGCGTGGCCCGCTGCGTCATCCGCATGCCCGCGACCAGCAGCACGTCGTCGTCCTCGACCAGGTGCGGTGCGCACACCTCGCAGCGCATGCAGGCCGCCACGGTCTGATCGCGCCACTGTGCCGGTGCGCCGGAGTGCAGATGGGTGTCCAGCAGTTCCTGCAGCCGCGCGCGCTGCCTGCGATAGACCGGAATCAGGTCGGCCAGCGGATACTCGACCACCCGGCCGTCGCCCAACACCAACTCCGCGGCGGGGGCCACGTCGACCCCGGCGTGGCGCAGCGCATCGGCGTAACCGGCGATCTGCAGCAGTGCCGCCACCTTGGCGTGCCGGGCCAGCTTGGTGTCGACCACCCGGTAGGGCGCCGCCGGGTCGTCACCGGTGCGGATCAGGAAGTCCGCGAAACCCGCGAAGCGGTCGTCGAGCACCGCCGCCTGGTAGATCACCGCGGGGCGCGCGGCCAACGCGGCCGCGGTGGCCTCGGCGGCGCGCCGCAGCGCCGGCACCGAGTAGGCGGCGGTGGGGATCTTGACCACGCCGGCCGGCCCGGTGCCGTACCGGTCGATGAGCTGCTCGAGGGTGCGCTGTTCGTGCTCGGTGCCGAGTTCGGCGGTCCGGCGCAGCATTTCGTCGTCGGTGGCCGAGGCCTGGTCGTCGGCATCGACGCGGCGCAACTTGACGTCGAAGCTGCGCAGCAGCGCGTATTCACACCCGGCCGCGGCGGCGAGGTCGGAGGCGCTGTAGATGACCACCGGTTCGCCGGGGTCGTCGGCGACGAACACAGCGCCCACTGTAGGGGAGCGCGCCGACATCGTCGGGCGGGTCGGTCAGCCGGCGGGGGCGTTGCCGATCAGTTCGACGCCGCTGCCGTTCCACCGGAACTTCACCACGCTGGACAGGCCCTCGATGCCGGTGTCGTGCTCGAGTGCAACGGTGTCGCCGGTGCTCTGCGACGTGTCGAGGCCGCTGAACCCGAAGGTGTCGGGCACCCCGGTGGGGATGTAGCGACCGAGGTGGAACAGCAGCGCGCGGGTGCTCGGATTCTCGGCGTTGGTGTTGGCCTCGACGATCACCGCCGACAATGGCGCGCACTCGTTGTAGTTGCCCGCGATCGGCTCGGTGCTCCAGGGCTGCTTGCTGCGCGGGTCGCGGGGCAACTCCGAGACCGCCTGGGCGATGGCCGGTGCGGCCAGGTTGACCGCGCACGGGTCGGCCGGGCCGCTCGGCGTCGTGGTCGGCACGACGACGGTGCTCGGTGCCGGGGTGCTGTTCGGCTGCGCGGCGGGCGGCGGCGCCGGGGTCTTGGCGACCGTGGAGTCGCCGGAACCGCAGGCGGTCAGCGCGGCGATCGCGACAGCGGCGACCGCAGGAGCCAGGGTTGCTCGGCGCGCTGCGGACACACGGGCAGGGTACCGGCTCGGCAATCACCGACCTGGCAGGCGGCACCTCCGCGGCGCATTAGACTCCATGGCGATGACCACCGAAGACCCGGATCAGTCCGGTCCCGCCGTTTTGACGTTCGCCGACCTGCAAATTCACCCCGCCGTGCTGCAGGCGGTGTCGGACGTCGGCTACGAATCGCCCTCGGCGATCCAGGCGGCGACCATCCCGGCGCTGCTGGAGGGCTCCGACGTGGTGGGCCTGGCGCAGACCGGGACCGGCAAGACCGCCGCCTTCGCCATCCCGATCCTGTCCAAGATCGACGTCACCAACAAGGCCACCCAGGCCCTGGTGCTGGCACCCACCCGCGAGCTGGCCCTGCAGGTCGCCGAGGCGTTCAGCCGGTACGGGGCGGGCCTGCCGCAGGTGCAGGTGCTGGCGATCTACGGCGGTTCGTCCTACGCCGTGCAGCTGTCCGGCCTGCGTCGCGGCGCGCAGGTGGTGGTCGGCACCCCCGGCCGGGTCATCGACCACCTCGAGCGCGGCACCCTGGATCTGTCGCACCTGGATTACCTGGTGCTCGACGAGGCCGACGAGATGCTGCAGATGGGCTTCGCCGAGGACGTCGAGCGGATCCTGTCCGACACCCCGGAGTACAAGCAGGTCGCGCTGTTCTCGGCGACCATGCCCGCGGCCATCCGCAAGATCACCAGCAAGTACCTCCACGATCCCGTCGAGGTCTCCGTCAAGTCGAAGACCGCGACGGCGGAGAACATCACGCAGCGCTACCTGCAGGTGGCCGGATACCGCAAGATGGACGCCCTGACCAGGATCCTCGAGGTCGAGTCGTTCGAGGCGATGATCGTGTTCGTGCGGACCAAGCAGGCCACCGAGGAGGTCGCCGAGAAGCTGCGGGCCCGCGGGTTCTCCGCGGCCGCCATCAACGGCGACATCGCGCAGAACCAGCGCGAGCGCACCATCTCGGCGTTGAAGGACGGCAGCCTGGACATCCTGGTGGCCACCGACGTCGCCGCGCGCGGTCTGGACGTCGAGCGGATCTCGCACGTGCTCAACTACGACATCCCGCACGACACCGAGTCCTATGTTCACCGCATCGGCCGGACGGGCCGCGCCGGAAGGTCGGGAACGGCAATACTTTTCGTCTCGCCGCGCGAGCGCCACATGCTCAAGGCCATCGAGAAGGCGACCCGCTCGCAGCTGGAGGAGATCCAGCTACCGACGGTCGACGACGTCAACGCCCAGCGCGTGGCCAAGTTCCGGGACTCGATCAGCGATGCGCTCGGGGCCCCCGGCTTCGAGCTGTTCCGCAGGCTGATCGAGGACTTCGAACGCGAGAACGACGTGCCGATGGCCGACATCGCGGCGGCATTGGCGCTGCAGACCCGCAACGGTGAAGAGTTCCTGATGTCCGAGCCGCCGCCGGAGAAGCGCCGGGAGCGACCGGACCGGCCGGCGCGCGCGGACCGGCCGCTGCGGCGGCCCTCCGGCGCATTCGCGACGTACCGCATCGACGTCGGCAAGCGCCACAAGGTGATGCCCGGCGCCATCGTCGGGGCCATCGCCAACGAGGGCGGTCTGCACCGCAGCGACTTCGGGCACATCTCGATCATGCAGGACTTCTCGCTGGTGGAGTTGCCACCGGAGTTGCCGGCCGAGGCGCTCAAAAAGCTGGCGAAGACCCGCATCCAGGGTGTCCCGATCAACCTGCAGCCCGACCGCGGTCCCGGCGCCCGTGACGGTGGCGGTAAGAAGCCGTACCGCGGCGGCGACAAGAAGCCCTACAAGGGGCAGGGCGGCAAGAAACCGCACAAGCACCGCAAGCCCGAATGACGCTGTCGCAGGACCGCGACGTGCAGGGCGGGCTGGAGCAGGTCTCCACCGTCGACCGCGTCGCTTCGCTGACCGGTGTGCGCGCCGTCGCCGCGCTGCTCGTGGTGCTGACGCACGCCGCCTACACCACCGGCATGTATCCGCAGGGCTATCTGGGCCTGGTGTACTCCCGGATGGAGATCGGCGTGCCGATCTTCTTCGCGTTGTCGGGCTTCTTGCTGTTCCGGCCGTGGGTGCGGGCGGTGGCCGCGAACCGGCCGGCGCCCTCGGTGCGCCGCTACGCCTGGCACCGGGTGCGGCGCATCATGCCGGCCTACGTGGTCACGGTGCTGTTGGCCTACCTCGTCTACCACTTCCGCACCGCCGGACCCAACCCGGGACACACCTGGGAGGGGCTGTTCCGTAACCTCACGCTGACCCAGCTCTACACCGACAACTACGTGTATTCCTATCTGCACCAAGGCCTTACGCAGATGTGGAGCCTGGCGGTCGAGGTGTCCTTCTACGCGGTGCTGCCGGCGCTGGCCTATCTGCTGCTGGTGGTGTTGTGCCGGCGGCGGTGGCGCCCGTGGCTACTGCTGGCCGCGCTGGCGGCGCTCGGGCTGATCACGCCGCTGTGGCTGGCGTTCGTGCACGACTCGCACTGGCTGCCCGACGGCGCCCCGCTGTGGCTGCCGACGTATCTGCTGTGGTTCCTCGGCGGCATGGCCCTGGCGGTGCTGCAGTCCATGGGGGTGCGGTGTTACGGCTTCGTCGCGGTACCGCTGGCGTTGATCTGCTACTTCATTGCCTCCACCCCGATCGCGGGGGAGCCCACGACCTCGCCCAAGGAGTTGTCCGAGGCGATCGTCAAGGCGGTGTTCTACGCGGTGATCGCGGCGCTGGTGCTGGCGCCGCCGGCGCTGGGGGATCAACGCGGTTGGTACAACCGCTTCCTGGCGAGCCGGCCCATGGTGTGGCTGGGCGAGATCTCCTACGAGATCTTCTTGGTGCATCTGGTGCTGATGGAGATCGCGATGGTCGAGATCCTGCAGAAGCCGGTCTACACCGGGTCGATGGCGGGCCTGTTCGTCGCGACCATGGCGCTCACCATTCCGGTGGCCTGGTTGCTGCACCGCTTCACCCGGGTGCGCTGACGGCCCCACCTGCGGGTATGTAAAGATAGGTTACCCTCGCCTAAGTAGATGGGAAAGGGCGAGGACATGGCCGAGCAGAAGCCGTCCCGGGGCCTGACGGGCGCCCTGGTCAAGCTGTGGCGCGGCGGCGAATATCAACTGAAGGTCATCGGGCGCACCGAATTCAGCGAGCACTACCTGCGCCTGCACTTCGACTCCGGCGTGCTGCTCGACGAGTGCCCCACGCATCCGACCATGTGGGTCCGCGGCTGGTTCCCCGACGGCGGCAGATCGCATCAGCGGGGCTACACGCTGGTCAACCCGGATCCGCAGGCGCGCACCGTCGACATCGACTTCGCCATGCACGACGGGGTGGCCACCCGCTGGGCCGGCGCCGCCCGCCCGGGCGACGTCCTCGAGGTCACCGTGCTGGGCAGCAACTTCCGGTTGCCGAATCCGGCGCCGGCCGGCTACGTCATCGTGGGTGACACCGCCTCGCTGCCGGCGATCAACTCGCTGCTGGAGGCCATCGACGGCGCGCCGGCCCGGGTGTTCCTCGAGGCCGGCCACGCCGGCGACCGCAAGTTGCCGGTGGCCGGCGCGGCCGAGGTCACGTGGGTGGACCGCCGGGATTCCGGGCAGGCCCTGATCGACGCGGTGCGCGCCGCGGCGTTCGACGCCGGCGACCACTTCGGCTGGGTGGCCTGTGACAACCGCACCACGCGTTCGGTGGCCCGGCTCTTGCGTGAGGACTTCGCGATCCCGCGGACCGCGATCAAGGCCCAGGCCTACTGGGTCGCCTGATCCCGCGGGGTCACGACCGGCGCCAGGAACTCCTCGGTCATCCGGCGTTCGTCGTCGTCGTCGCGGCCCGGGAACAGCAGCAGCGAGGTCAGCACGCGGACGATCCAGCGCGCCTTGCGTTCGACGGCCTCGGGGTCGGTGTCGGGGTCGCCGGGGCTCAGTGACACCACGAAGGCCGCGCTCATGGCCTTGACCACGTCGGAGGACTCGGCAATCTCGGCGCCGATGGGGGCGGTGCCGGCCGCGAACCAGGACTGCAGGGCCGCGTTGTTGCGCACCAGCCGCAGCGACGTCAACAACGCCTGCACTAGTCGCTGCCGGGGATCGTCGATGCCCTCGAGGGACTCCAGCAGTTGGTGATGCACCGCGTACGCCTCGCGGTGCACGTAGGCGGTGTACAACGCCTCGCGGTTCTCGAAGTACCGGTACAGGGTGGCCCGGGAGCACCCCGCGGCCCGGGCGATCTCGTTCATCCCCACCGACGCGGCCGGGCGCCGCGCGAACAACTCGCCCGCGGCGTCGAGGATGCGGTCCACCGCCGCTTCGCTGCGCGGCGACGCCAACCAGTTGTTACCGGCCATCACCGCACCCGCACCGGAACGGACAGTGGGCGGCGGACGTAACTTCCCCCGGCCCAGACTATTTCGGACTCGTCGACCTCGAATTCGGGGCACCGAGCCAGCAGCTCGCTCAGCGCCACCCGGGACTGCATCCGGGCCGCCGCCGCCCCCAGGCAGTGGTGGGCGCCGTGGCTGAACGTCAGGATGTTGCGGGGCCGGCGGGTGACGTCGAGGTCGCCCGCCGCGGGACCGTACTGGCGCTCGTCGCGGTTGCCGGAACCGTAGAGCAGCAACACCTTTCGCCCCTGCGGGATCGTGGTGTCGCCGAGCGTGACGTCGCGGGTCACGGTACGGGCCAGACCCTGCACGGGGGAGGTCAGCCGCAACAGCTCCTCGACCGAATCCGGGATCAGATCGGGGTTTTCGGCCAGCAGGCGACGCTGGTCGGGGTGGCGGTGCAGTAGTTGCATGGCGCCGCCCAGCATGCCGGTGGTGGTGTCGTTGCCCCCGGTCACCATGGTGAAGGTGAACGCCAGGATGGACAGCATCCCGGCGACGTCCCCGTCGGCCCCGACGCCGGCGGCGACCAGGTGCGACACCGTGTCGTCGGCCGGGTGCGCACGGCGGTGTTCCACCAGGGCGGTGAAGTAGGACATCATCTCGCCGAGGGCGTCGCCGAGTGTCGCCAGCGTGCCGCCCAGCCCGCCCTCGGTGGTGTTGGCCGCGACAATGGCGTCGGTCCAGCCGTCGAATCGGTCGCGATCCTGTTCGGGCACCCCGAGGTAGTGGGCGACCACCATCGACGGCAGCGGTTTGAACAATTCGGCGACAATGTCGCCGCCCCCGGCGGCGCGCAGTCGCTCGATGCGCTCGACGACGAACTCGCGGACCTGGGGTTCGACGGCCTCCACCTGGCGTGGGGTGAACCCGCGCGACACCAGCTTGCGAAATTCCGTGTGGGTGGGCGGATCCTGCATGACCATCGGCGGGTTGTCCTGCAGGCCGATCAGTTCCAGTTCGCCGTAGTTGACGGTCAGCCCGCCCGCCGAGGAGAACCTCTGGTGGTCGCGGGCCGCCGCCCAGATGTCGGCGTGCCGGGACAGCACGTAGTAGTCGTGCTCGGGGCGCTGCTCCGGAATCACATGGTGGACGGGGTCGTGGTCGCGCAACGCGCGGTACATCGGCCAGGGGTCGGCCCAGGTGTCGGCGTCGGCCAGGCGGAAGGCCGGATGCTCCACGACATGAGACAGATCAGCTGTCATGTCTCATGATTACGACACCAAGGGCGAAGTGTCAACAGCAGGGAGTCAGAAGATGGTGCCGGGGTTCAAGATGCCGTCGGGATCCAGGGCCCGCTTGATCCGGCTGTTGAGCTCCATCGCCTCGGGCCCGAGGTAGTCCGCCAGCCACGGCTTCTTCAGTCGCCCCACCCCGTGTTCGCCGGTGATGGTTCCGCCCAATGCCACGGCGAGTTCCATGATCTCGCCGAAGGCCTGCTCGGCGCGCCGGGTCATGTCGGGATCGGCGGGGTCGAACACGATCAGCGGATGGGTGTTCCCGTCGCCGGCGTGCGCGATGACCGAGATCATCAGGTCGCGCTCGGCGGCCAATTGCTCGATGCCGGTCACCAGGTCGGCCAGCGCCGACAGCGGTACGCCCACATCCTCGAGCAGCAGCGACCCTTTGGCCTCCACCGCGGGGATGGCGAACCGGCGCGCGGCGACAAAGGCCTCGCCCTCGTCGGGGTCGGCGGTCGAGAACACCTCGCGTGCACCGTGTTCGTTGAACACCGCCGCCATGAACTCGGCGTCTTCGGCGCCGGAGCGGCCGCGCTCGTCGGAGGTCGCCACCAGCATCGCGGCGGCGGTGCGGTCCAGGCCCATCTTGAGCTTGTCCTCGACGGCGTTGATGGCCGCCGCATCCATGAACTCCAGCATGGCGGGGCGGATCTTGCCGGTGACCGCGGCCACCGCTTCGCAGGCCGCGCGTACCGATCCGAAGGTGGCGACCACCGTGCACGCGCCGTGTTGGGCCGGCAGCAGGCGCAGGGTCACCTCGGTGATCACCCCCAGGGTGCCCTCGCTACCGACGAACAATTTGGTGAGGCTCAGTCCGGCAACGTCTTTGAGCCGCGGGCCGCCGAGCCGCACCGCGGTGCCGTCGGCCAGCACCACCTGCAGGCCCAGGACGTAGTCGGTCGTGACGCCGTACTTCACGCAGCACAGCCCGCCGGCGTTGGTGGCGATGTTGCCGCCGATACTGCAGATCTCGAACGACGACGGGTCCGGCGGATACCAGAGGCCATGTGCCGCAACGGCCTTCTTCACCTCCGCGTTGAGCAGCCCGGGCTGGGCCACCGCGGTGCGCGTCACCGGATCGACGGCGATCTCGCGCATCTTCTCCGTCGACAGCACGATCCCGCCGTCGAGCGCCGTCGCGCCGCCGGACAGCCCGGTGCCCATCCCTCGGGTCACCACCGCGACGCGGTTCTCGGTGGCCCAGCGCAGCACCGCCTGGACCTCCTCGGTGCGGGTGGGCCGCACCACGGCCAACGGCGTTCCGGCCGAGGGATCGAAGGCGCGGTCCTGGCGGTAGGAGCCCAGGATGTCGGGATCGGTGATCACCGTTCCCGCCGGTAGGTGCGCACTCAGCGCGGCGATCGCGGCGTCGGACACGCCACCGATCCTACGGTTCACCCGACGGCGAACACCCGGTAGTGCACGGCGGTCAACGACACCTCGTTGACGGCCAGCGTGTAGGTGCCGTTGAGCCATTGGTAGCGCGGGTCGCCGCTGTCGAACAGTGGGCTCGACCGGCCGTACATCTCGTCGTGCCGGATCAGTTCGCCCGTCCGGAAGCGGTCGACGGCCGCCGGCGACATCCGCACCCGGCCGATGTTGGTCACGTGCACCAGCGCGCCGTCGTCGGTGCGCAGGGTCGCCCGGACGTCGAGGCGCGAGACGCCGTCGGTGCCCACGAGCACCCAGTCGCCGCCGCCGGCGAGGAATTCACCGGACAGCGCGGGGCCATCGCAGCGGCCGCCGCCGATCACATAGGTCAGCCGGGTGCCCGCCGGCGCCGGTGCGGCGTGCACGGCGGAGATGGCCAGCCGGATGTCGGCGAGGTGTTCCAGGGTCGGGGTGGTGTCGATCTCGGGGTTCATCGTCCAAGGCTAGGAGTCGTACTTGGAAAAAACAAGTACTAAGTTGGAAATTCCAAGGATAGTTAGACTGGGTCGATGGTCCGCTCCTACGGTCAGTACTGCGCCCTGGCCAAAAGCCTCGATGTCGTCGGCGATCGCTGGTCGCTGCTGATCGTGCGGGAACTGCTCGCCGGACCACAGCGCTACGGCGACCTGCTCACCGCGCTCGCGCCCATCGCCACCGACATGCTGGCCTCCCGGCTTCGCGACCTGGAGTCCGACGACGTGCTGACCCGCCGCGAACTGGCCCGCCCCGCGACCGGTCGCGTGTACGAACTGACCGAACGCGGCCGCGCGCTCGAGGACGTCATCAGCGCCTACATCCGCTGGGGGCGCCCGCTGATCGAGACCCGTCACCCCGATGACGCGGTGCGCCCGCAGTGGATCGGGCGCGCGGTGCGCGCCCATGTGCGCCCGGACCGGCCCGGCGTCGACATCGTGCTGCGCCTCGTGATGCCCGAGGGGCCCTGGGTCGGGCGCATCGGGGAACGCGAGATCGAGGATCTCGACGGCGACGTCGCGGCCGATATCACGCTGACCGGTAGCGCCGAGACCCTCATGGCCGCAACCGATCCCGACCGCGTCGTGGCCCTGCAGGAAGCGGGGGAGCTGGCCGTCGACGGCGATCCCGCCGCGCTGGCCGCGCTCAGCCGGGTGTTCGATCCAGCTCCCGCAGCGACGGCAGGAAAACGGCGACCACGCCGATGACGATCATCGGGATCGACAGCGCCAGGAACGTCACCTGCAGGCCCGCGCCGTCGGCCAGCGGCCCGGCCACGATGAGCCCCACCGGCCCGGCCGCGTATGCCAGCGAACCCATCACCCCGACCACGCGCCCGCGCAGATGTTGCGGCGCCCGGGTCTGCATCACGTAGTTGTAGATGGGCTGGATGGGGCCGTACGCCAAGCCGCCGAGGGCCGCCATCACCAGGATCACCGGCAGCGGCGGCAGCACCGCGATCACCGTCATGGTCACTCCGAGCGTCAGCACCGCGGCGATCATCGTGGCGCGGCGGCTCATGAACCTCGAGGTCACCGCATACCCCAGCGCGCCCACCAGGCCGCCCACCGACAGCGCCATCAACACCCAGCCCAGCTGCGCGGGCTCGTCGCGGTCGGTGAAGTACTTCGGGAACAGCACGGCTTCCATCGGCATGTACAGCCCGACCACCGCGAGGTCGATCAGCGCGAGCGTCCGCAGCACCCGCAGGTTCCAGACGAATCGCAGCCCCTCGACGATCCCGGCCCACACCTGCTCGGGCAGCTGGGTGCGGTCGGGTGCGCCGGCCCCCTCCAACCGCAGCGCGCCGATCAGCGCCATCGAGGCCGCGAAGGCCCCGGCGGTCACCCACATGGTGTTGATGCCGCCGATCGTCGCGATCAGCACGCCACCGATGCCCGGCCCCACGATGTAGGCCAGGTTGAACACAGCCTCGTAACCGCTGTTGGCCTTGTCCAGCGTCCAGCCCGCCTGCGTCGCGGCCTCGGGCAGCATGGTTTCGCGCGCCGTCATCCCGGCCGGATCGAAGAACGCGCCGAACGCGGCCAGGGTCGCCAGCACGGCCACGTTGACGGCCTCGACCCCGAAGCTCAGCGCGACCACCGGCACCGTGGCCACCGACAGCGCGGAGAGCAGATCCGAGAGCATCGAGACCCGCCGCCGGCCCAGGTAATCCACCGCGGTCCCGGCGAACAGCGTCGCCACCAGCAGCGGCAGCGTGGCCGCCAGCGCCACCACCGAGGCCTCCATGGCCGACCCGTTGCGCTGCAGCACCAGCCACGGAAACGCGATGATCGAGATGCCGTTGCCGGCGCCGGCGACCAGCGCGGAGAACAGGATCAGCCCGAGCGGTACGCGGGAGCGACTGGCCATGGCGAATCGACGCTAGCAGTGCGAACCGCCGCGCGACCACGGATTTTCGACTGGCACCATGAGGGGGTGTTGCCGCATCCGCGAACCGGGCGACCGTTCGCCTCGCCGGTACCGCCCGGCACTGGCTGGCCGGGTGACCCGGCGACCGCGTCGACCCCGGTCGCCGAGGACGAGGCGGCCGTCGCGGAGTTGGCGGCCGCCGCCGCCGGCGTGCGCGAACTCGACGCGGAGGTCAGCGTGTGCCGGGCCTGCCCGCGGCTGGTGTCCTGGCGCGAGGAGGTCGCCGCGGTCAAGCGACGTTCCTTCGCCGATCAGCCGTACTGGGGCCGGCCGGTGCCCGGCTGGGGATCGGCGAAGCCCCGGCTGCTGATCCTCGGGTTGGCGCCGGCGGCCAACGGCGCCAACCGAACCGGACGGATCTTCACCGGGGACCGCTCCGGCGACCAACTGTTCGCCGCGCTGCACCGCGCCGGCCTGGTCAATCAGCCGCTGTCGGTGGATGCTGCGGACGGGTTGCGGGCCAACAAGATTCGCATCACCTCGCCGGTGCGCTGCGCCCCACCCGGGAATGCGCCCACCCCGGCCGAGCGGGTCACCTGCTCACCGTGGCTGCTGGCCGAGTGGGCGATGATCGCCCCGCACGTCCGGGTGATCGTGACGCTGGGCGGTTTCGCCTGGCAGGTGGCCCTCGGCCTGCTGGCCGGCCAGTTCGAGCGGCCCAGGCCCAAATTCGGGCACGGCGCCGTCGTCGAACTGGACTCGGGTCAGCAGCTGCTGGGCTGCTTCCATCCCAGCCAGCAGAACATGTTCACCGGCCGGCTGACCCCGGCGATGCTCGACGACATCTTCACCGACGCCCGCCGCCGCGCAAGCATCTGAGGTTCGGTGCGGCTGGGGGCGCTGAGCGCCCCTGAACGCACCCAAATCGGAAGCAAACCGCCGTGCCGTAGCGTTGAGATCGCTATGCAACTCTCTGTCCTGGACCTGGTCTCGGTGCGCACCGACCAGACCACCTCCGACGCGCTGGCGGCAACGGTGCGGTTGGCGCAGACCGCTGACCGGCTCGGCTACACCCGCTACTGGCTGGCCGAACACCACAACATGCCCGCCGTCGCGGCCACCAGCCCACCGGTGCTGATCGCCCATTTGGCCGCCCAGACCACCCGGATCCGGTTGGGCTCGGGCGGGGTGATGCTGCCCAATCACGCGCCGCTGGCCGTCGCCGAACAGTTCGCGCTCCTGGAGGCCGCCGCACCCGGTCGCATCGACCTCGGGCTGGGCCGGGCGCCGGGCAGTGACCCGGTCACCTCCATCGCATTGCGCGGACCGGCCGGCCGCGACGACTCCGACATCCAGAACTTTCCGCAATACCTCGACGAGGTCGCGGCGATGATGAGCCCGCGCGGGGTGCGCGTGGAACTGCCCGCGCATCTGGGCCGCTCCGACTACATCCTCAAGGCCACGCCGGTCGCGACGGGGCAACCGCGGATCTGGCTGCTGGGGTCCTCGATGTACTCGGCACACCTGGCCGCCGCCAAGGGGCTGCCGTACGTGTTCGCCCACCACTTCTCCGGTCAGGGCACCGAGGAGGCGCTGGAGATCTACCGTAGTGAATTCCAGCCCAGTGCACAGACTCCCGAGCCGGTGACGTTCCTGACCGTCAACGCCTCGGTGGCCGCCACCCGCGCCGAGGCCGAGGCGCTGCTGCTGCCGAACCTGCAGATGATGGCGCGGTTGCGCACGGGCCAGCCGTTGGGCGCCCTGGATCTGGTCGAGGACGCCGAGGCGCTGCGGCCCAGCGCGCAGGAGCAGCGGATCATCGACGCCGGCCGCGGCAAGAGCATCGTCGGCACCCCGGCCGAGGCGGCCGCGCAGCTGCGCACCTTGGCCGAGCGGTTCGGTGTCGACGAGGTGATGGTCAACCCGGTGTCCTCGGCGCGCCGCGGCACCGACCCGGCCACCGCCCCCGCCCGCGAGGCCACGGTCGAGCTACTGGCCAAGGAGCTGTTCTGAGCTACGGCGTCAAGACGATGATCGGGATGGGCCGGGTCGTACGCCGCTGGTAGTCGCGGTACATGTCGCGGTTGTTGGCATTGACGACCTCCCACAGCCGGGCGTAATCCGGGTCGTCGGGTAGCACGATGCGCGCGGTCACCGCGAATCGTCGTGGTCCGACGTTGATCTCGACGCGGGGCTGCTTCTTCAGGTTGAAATACCAGCCGGGCGCCTGGGGGCTGCCGCCCCGCGATGCCACCACCAGATAGTCGTTGCCGTCGTTGGCGTAGCTGAGCGAGGTGGTGCGCGGGAGGCCGGTCTTGGCGCCCACGGTGTGCAGCAGCAGCGCCGGGGCGAACCCGGGCAGCCGGTGCCCGATCCAGCCTCGGCTCTTCCGGTAGACCGTGTCGTGCACACCGAGGAACAGCACCAGATACTTCTCCAGGCGGGATTGACTCATGTCGTTCAGTCTGGCAGCTCGGCCAGGGCGTCCCGAAGGATCTGGGCCGTTGCCTCCCGGTCGGGGTCGCGCCGCACCACCAGGCCCTTGGCGAACGACAGCTTGTCGCCGTCCTGTCGGGGCGCCACGTGCAGGTGGATGTGGAAGACACTCTGGAACGCGGCCCGGCCGTCGTTGATGACGACGTTGTTGCCGTCGGCCTGCAACCCGGAGGCGCGCGCGGCCTGCGCGATCCGTTGCCCCAGCTTGACCATGCCGGCCAGCGTGTCGGCCGGGGTGTCCGTCAGGTCGACGTGATGCCGCTTGGGCAACACCAGGGTGTGCCCCCGCACGATCGGACGGATGTCGAGGATGGCCAAGAAGTCGTCGTCCTCGTGGACCCGGACCGCGGGGGCGGTGCCGGCGATGATGGCACAGAACACGCAAGAAGACATGCCCGCCACGGTAGTGGGCGGCGCACCGGCGGCTACGCCAGGTTCTCCTGCGCCCACTGCGCCAACCGGCGGTCGCGTTCGGCCGCGTCGACGTTCTCCACCCGGGTCATCACCGCCCAGCGCACCCCGAACGGATCCACCAGGGAGGCGAACCGATCCCCGGTGACGAAGGTCTGCAGCTCCTCGCGGATGGTGGCGCCGGCGTGCTTCGCGCGCTCGACCACCTCGTCGACGTCCGGGCAGTACAGCACCATCGAGTAGCAGACGGACTCCGAGCGGTCGGCGGCCTGCAGCCCGTACTGCGGGTTGGGGTCGCCGAGCTGCAACCGCCCGGTGCCGAAATCCAGTTCGGCGTGGGCGATCAGCGGGCGGTCGGCGTCGGGGACGGCCATCTTCTCGACCAACTCCGCGCCGAACACCGAGACGTAGAAGTCGATGGCGTCGGCGGCTCCGTCGATCACGAGGAACGGGGTCAGGCTGGTGTATCCCGCGGGGATGGGGGTGACGTTCATGGGCATGAGTTTCCTAGGCTGACCGTCGTGCCAGATTGGAAAACCGCGCCACCCGCGCAACCGCAGCGCGGCGTCGTCGGTCGCGTCGGCGCGGGTAGCGCCTACGACCTGCAGCGCTGGGAGCCGTCCCCGGCGACCGCCGAGTTCGTCGACCACTTCTGGTCGGTGAGCTGGGATTTGGCGGATGCCGAAGCGTTCGACAGCGCCGTGATCACGTTCCCGGTCGTGCACCTGACCCACGAATGGGGTGCCGACTCGCCGCGCCACGGCCACGCCCTGCCCGCCACCCTGATCCACGGGGTGGTCCCGGAGGTGTTCACCACCACGATCCGGGACCGGGGGCAGGTGGTGGGCGCGCGGTTCCGTCCGGGCGGTTTTGCGGCGCGCTTCGGCCGTGACGCGGCGCAGTACACCGGGCGCATCGTCGCGGTCGACGCCGAATTGTTCGGTGGCCCGCCTGGGCTGACCGAGGACCGGGTGGCCGCCGCGGACCGACTGGACGCGCTGATCGCGCAGCACGCCCCGGAACCGGATCCGACCTTCCGGGCGCTGGCCGATCTGCTGGACCGCCTGCGCGACGACAACGACCTGCAGCGGGTGGGGCAGGTGATGGAACTGTCGCCGTGGAGCTCCCGCACCACCCAGCGCATCTTCCGCCGATACGTGGGCGTGCCCGTCAAGTGGGTCCTGTGCCGCTACCGGTTGCAGCAGGCCGCGCTGGACATCGAGACCGAGCCGGGCGTGGATCTGGCGGATCTGGCGGCCCGGCTGGGCTGGTACGACCAGGCGCACTTCACGAACGACTTCCGGACCATGCTGGGCTGCACGCCCGGTCAGTACGCGGCCCGACACGGTCTGCCGCCCGAATAAAGTCGATATCCTCGCCCACATGGACTCCATCGAACTGGCGTTCGCCGGGGCTGCCGAGCAGGCCCGCCTGCTCGCCGCGGGCGCCGTGACCGCACCGACGCTCACCGAGCTGTACCTGGAGCGCATCGCCCGGATCGATCCCGAGTTGCGCTCGTATCGCGTGGTTTTCGCCGACGCCGCCCGCAAGCAGGCCGCGGCCGCCCAGGAACGGCTGGACGCCGGCGAGCGGCTGCCGCTGCTCGGGGTGCCGGTGGCGGTCAAGGACGACGTGGACGTCGCCGATGCCACCACCACCTACGGCAGCTCCGCGCACGGCCCCGCGCCGACCAAGGACGCCGAGGTGGTCCGGCTGCTGCGGGAGGCCGGCGCGGTGATCCTCGGCAAGACCGCGGTCCCGGAGATGATGATCTGGCCGTTCACCGAGACGGTGACGTTCGGCGCCACGCACAACCCGTGGGACATCTCCTACACCCCCGGCGGTAGCAGCGGCGGCAGCGCGGCGGCGGTGGCCGCGGGCCTGGCCCCGATGGCCCTGGGTTCCGACGGCGCGGGTTCGATCCGCATCCCGGCCACCTGGTGCGGGCTGTTCGGGATCAAGCCTCAGCGGGACCGGGTGCCGTTGACGCCGCACGACGACGCCTGGTGTGGGATGGTGAGCAACGGTCCGCTGACGCGCACGGTCGAGGACGCCGCGTTGTTCCTCGACGTCACGTGCGACAAGTCCATGCCGGGGCCCGAGGGCGGGTTCGTCGGGGCGGCCTCCCGCCCGCCGAACCGCCTGCGAATTGCGTTGACCACCAAGGTTCCTCCGCTGGTGACGGCGCGGGTGAGCGCCGAACACGCCGCCGCGGTGCATCAGGCCGGCCAGCTGCTGCGCGAACTCGGCCACGACGTGGTGATCCGCGACATCGACTACCCGCGCACGGCGGTGTACGGGCAGGTGCTGCCGCGTTATCTGCGCGGCATCTACGACGACGTGCGGGTGCTGCCGCATCAGGAGCGACTGGATTCCCGGACCCGGGGGATGGCCCGGATCGGCCGGATGTTCTCCGATGCTCGGATCGCCAAGATCCGGGCCGCCGAGGCGGATTTCGCGGACCGGGTGCAGGCCATCTTCGACGACGTGGACGTGGTGATCACGCCGGGCACCGCCACCGGCCCGTCCCGGGTCGGTGCGTATCGCCGGCTCGGTGCGGTCTCGACGTTGGCGCTGGTGGTGGCGCGGGTGCCGTTCCAGGCGGCCTTCAATGCGACGGGTCAGCCCGCGGCCGTGGTGCCCTGGGGGCTGGACCGCGCCGGCCTGCCGCTGTCGATCCAGTTGGTGGGCAGGCCCTTTGACGAGGCGACGCTGCTGTCGTTGGCCGCCGAGATCGAGGCCGACCGTCCGTGGGCGCAACGCCGCCCCGCGCTCAGCTAGGAGTCTGCTGAATTAGGGGTGTTTGGGGTGGGGTGCCTCGAAGCGCTGTGTGGCCGGTGGGTTCGGTCGGGTTCGGCGGTCGACTTTTTGTGGGGCCATCGCGGGCCGTGTTGAGCGTGGTGGATGGTGCTTGTGCCCGCAAAGGTCTGGTGGCGGGGGTCAGGCGATGGCCCAGTGGGCACCGGTGTGGGTCAATCCCAGGGTGATCAAGCGTCGCAGGTTCACCGCGGCGGCGCGGTGGTGCAGCCAGTGATCGTTCTTGGTGACGCCGCGGTAGCGGACTTTACGGTTGCCTCGAGCTAGCCAGGCAATGGTCCGCTCCACCATGGGCCGGTGAGTGCGATATTCGTTGAGCCAGTCCGGGTTTCGCGATTCTTTGCGCGCTGCCCGCTGGAGAGCATCGTAGGGCCGCAGGGTGAGGCTGCGACCGCCGTGACTGGTGGTGCACTGTGCCCGCAATCGGCATCCGCGGCACGCGGCACCGAAGGTGACGCTGCCAGAGGCGGTGATGGGGCGGGTCAGCGCGGCCGGACAGGTTGCCGTCTTGTTGCGGTGATCGATAGCGAAGTCATCGACGGTGAAACCCCCGGCGACCGCCGAGCGCACCGGCGCGGACTTAACCCGATCGACATGCTTGGCCTCGGCCAGATGCGCACGAAATTCGCCGCTGCCGTAGGCCGAATCACCCAGCACCGTCACTGGCGCATCTTCCCCGGCGAGCAGCTGCGCGGCCACTGCCGAGTCGTGGGTGTCGGGGCCGCTGGCCTTGGTCAAAGCGCAGTCGGTGATGATGCCGGTGTCCGGCTCCACCGCGATGTGGGCTTTGAAGCCGTCCTGGCGACGATGCACCGTCTTGTGGGCGTGACGGGCCTCAGGATCGACGGTAGAGATCACCCGATCCGCAGCCACCCGTTGCGCGATACGCCACCGCCCGTCGGTGCCATCAGAATCGTCGACGGGTTCGACATCCTGGCCGGCGATCAACGCCAACAACGCCACCGCCTCGGCAGCGCGGGCGCCGAGTTCCTGCTCGGGCAGATGCCCCAACAGGCGGTGGGCATCGCCGACCAGGGCGTCCACCAACGCTGCACGCGCGGCGGCGTCATCCCAGGTGATCGATGGTTTACCCGGGTCGTCGTAATCATGGGCGCCGCACTGGGCGGCGATGACCTCCCCGGCACCGGGGACCTCGCGACGGACCCGGCGGATCGCCCCGATCAACTGGGTCACGGTGTCCTGGGTGGCCACCGCATCGTCAAGGATCGTCGAATCCAAGGCTCGTCGTGTCTTGCCCGCCAGCGCACCGGTGGCCGCCACGACAGCTTTGACGGCCTCGAAGATGCGGTTCGGGCGGTCCGAGGCCGCCAACCGGCGCCGCCAGTAGGTCAACGTCGTCGAATGGAACGCCCCGGCGGTGATCGGTAGCCCGCACGCGGCTTTCCACCGCAGATCGAAGGTCACCGCATCGACGGTCTCGTTATCGGAGAAACCGTGTAAGGCCTGCAACGTGATCACCGAAGCCATCACCTCGGCCGGCACACTGGGACGTCCCCGCCGCGACGGGAACAGATCGGCGAACATCTCCTCGGGAAACAACTCGCGTCGATGGGCAGCCAGAAACGCGAACACGCTGTCGGACTTCAGAAGATGCCCCGCAACCGATTCGGCATCCAACAACTCACGCTGATCCTCAGAGCGACCCTGCACTCACCAATTGTCCCCAAAACCCCAGCACAACTGGGTCCGCCACGCGGGATTAATTCAGCAGACTCCTAGAGCGCCACAGCCCTCCTTACGCGAGCGGGCGCGTCCCCGGCCGACACGCCGTCGCAATCACGGGTTTTCCGCACGCTCGCGGCCACCGAAGGCGGCGGCGGGCAGCTCAGTCGAGCAGCGCTGCCCGCCAGGCCGCCAGCTTGGTCTCGAAGCTCACCGTGTGTGCCGGACTGGTCGACGGCAACCGCCGGTAGCGCAGCGGGGCCGCCACCCGGACCAACCGGCGATAGTTGGCCTCGGCCGCACCGCCGGTGAAGAACACCCGCTCGATGCTCGGATACTCGGCGAAGAATGATTCAAAATCATTGGCCACCATGCTGTCTCGCTCCACCGCGGCATCCAGGCTGCCGGGCCGACGGCAGAACGCCAGCACGTCCCAGACGGCGTAACCGGCCGACATCAGCGCCGCGGCCCGCTGCTCGTAGGGCGCCGCGGCGTCGAATCCGCACAGCTGCGCCATGATCGGCCAGAATGCGTTGCGCGGGTTGCCGTAGTACTGCTGCCGCTGCAGGGACAGCACGCTGGGCGCGTTGCCCAGGAACAGCGTCCGGGCCCCGGGCCGAACCAGCGGGGCGAAGCCCACCACCTCGGGGCCGCGCGGGGAGTCCGTCATCTTCGAGATCATGCACGGTACGTTGAGCACTGTGCAGGTGGACCCGCAGATCGAGGCATCCGGGCTGTTGGACGGCTTGGACGGGCAGGCGCGTGCCGAACGAGCCGAGTTGGTCGCCTGGATGCTGGGCAAGGGTTTCACCGTCGAACACCTCCGCGGAGCCTTCTCCCCGATGCTGCTGGCCGCGCGGCGCCTGATCGGCGACGACGCCTCCTACGTCTCCACCCGTGAGATCGCGGAAATGACCGGCATGGACGTGGAGTTGGTGCGACGGGCGCTGCGTGCGTTCGGTCTGCCCAACGTCGACGATCCCGACGAGCAGGTGTACCTGCGGGCCGACGGCGCGGCCCTGATGCACACGGCGCGTTTCCTCGAGATGGGCTTCGACCCGGAGGACCTGCTGCAGGCCACCCGCATCCTGTCCGAGGGGCTGTCGAATGCCGCCGAGGTGATGCGCTATGCGGCGCTGGCGGCGGTATTGCGGCCCGGGGCAACCGAACTCGAGATCGCGCGCGGTACCGAGAAGGTGGTCTCCGAGGCCGCCCCGCTGCTCGGGCCCATGATCGAGGACATGCTGCTGGTGGCGCTGCGCCACGCCATGGAAACCGAGGCGGTCAACGCCTCCGAACGGGTGTCGGGCTCGCCGCTGCCCGGGGCCCGCATGGTTGCGGTGGCCTTCGCGGATCTGGTCGGGTTCACCCGCCTGGGCGAGGACATGCAGCCCGCCGAACTCGAACACCTCGCGCACCGGCTGGCGACGATGGCGCGCGACGTCGCGCAGCCTCCGGTGCGGTTCGTCAAGGCCATCGGCGACGCCGTCATGCTGGTCTGCCCGGAGCCGGAACCGCTGCTGCGGGCGCTGCTGGAGTTGGCCGGCGCGGCGGAGGCGGACGCCGACTTCCCGCGGTTGCGGCTCGGAATGTCCTACGGCGAGGCCGTCAGCCGCGCCGGCGACTGGTTCGGCGGTTCGGTGAACCTGGCCAGCCGCGTGACGGGGGCGGCGCGGCCCGGTGCGGTGTTGGTGGCGGAGTCGGCCCGCGAGGCGATCGGGGACGTCGACGGCATGCGCTGGTCGTTCGTCGGGGCCCGGCACCTGAAGGGAATCAAGGGCGATACCAAGCTGTTTCGCGCCCGACCGGCGGACTGAACGCTACTGCGGCGGCGTGACCGGGGCCCCTTCCGACGGCTGCACAATGACGAAGCCGTTGCCCTGGAACGCCACCTGCAGCGCCTCACCGGAGCCGCGGCCGATCAGTGCGCCGGCCTTGAAGCTCGTCTTCAACTGGGTCTGCAGATTCGCCGACCATGCCACCACGGCGTCGGTGTCGGCGAAGGTGGGCGCCTCCGCGGCGTCGAGGACCACCGGAGGTCCATCGGTGGTCAGCGCCACCCAGCCGGTGCCGCGCAACGTGGTGTTGAACAGTCCGCCGGTGGCGATGCTGCCGCCCTTCACCCGTTCGATATTCCAGTCCAGGCTGCTGGAGAAGGCCAGAACGTTCTTGCCGCTGATGGAGAGCCCGGTGTTGGACAGCTGCAACAGGTGGACGTCGCAGGCTCGGTCGGCCAGGAACACATCGCCCTGACCCTGACAGCGCATCAGCGGCAGTCCCTCCCCGGTGAACGCCTTCTTGAGGAACCGCGACGCGCCGCCGCCCTCGAAGGCGAAGTCGACGTTGCCCTGGTAGGCCACCATCGAGCCCTGCCGGGCCATGAACGGCTCGCCGAGTCGTACCCGCAGCATCCGTGGGTTCTGGTTGGCGATCGGGGTTCCGGACTTCTCGGCGAAACGCCCGTCGACCAGGTCGCCGGTGATCCCGGCGAAGCCTTCTTGTGCCGGCGTCGGCGCGGCGGCCTCCGCGGCCGCCGCCGCATGCTGCGGCTCGGGCGGGGCACCGAGCGGGACCTGGTGCACCTGCCCCTGGTGGGACACCTGGTCGGTCCAGTTCTGGCCGTCCCACCAGCGGTATTCGAAGCGGCCCTCCGGATCTGGATGCCATTGGCCTGCCATGGTCAGCCTTCCTGATCGGTGAAATTCGTGCCGAAGAACAAGAGTAGGGGCGAAGCGTTGCCGTTCGCAGGGGCAGCGCGCATCCTGGGACCATGGCAGGTAAGGAAATCGACCGGACCCGGGCAAACAGTGCGCTGCAGGTGCTCAAGCAGCATCCGGGGATGGTGTTGTTCGTCGTGTCGCCGGCGCTGATCGTGTTCGCCGTGGTGTGGTTCGCGGGCTCGCCGGGCTGGGCGTTGCTGCTGCTGGTCGCCGCGTTGGTGGCCGGTGGTGCCGCGCTGCTGCTCAAGCGCTGAAACCCCGCGCGTTCGCCGGCGGTGAACGCCGTCCCCGCGGCAGTGTAACGGTGTAATTTTGTAATCATGAAACGACAACATGGT
Organism: Mycolicibacterium sp. MU0050; assembly: GCF_963378085.1. Lineage (GTDB taxonomy): Bacteria > Actinomycetota > Actinomycetes > Mycobacteriales > Mycobacteriaceae > Mycobacterium > Mycobacterium wendilense. The sequence goes on from NZ_OY726395.1 coordinate 1,274,081, forward strand.
CGCGGGACGGTACTCCCGGACGCCGCCGAGGCCCCCGACTGGTTCGCCGGCCGGCTTCCCGACGGGTGGTTCGAGGGCGATCCGGAGGTCATCGTGGACCGCGAAGAAATCACCGTCATCGGCACGCTCCCCACGCCCGACGGCGAGGAGAGTCCGGCCCACGCCTCCGGGCGGGTCGCCAAGTTCCGCGAAGAGACCCGGTCCAAGCGCATGCGCATCGCCGACGAGGCGCAGGATCGCTTCGCGCGCAAGGTGTCCTGGGGGGTGCGCGTCGGCGACGAACGCACCCTGTTCACCCACCTCACCGTGCCGGTCATGACCCGGCTGCGACAGCCCGAGCGTCAGGTGCTGGACATCCTCGTCGACGCCGGGGTGGCCCGATCGCGCTCCGATGCGCTGGCCTGGTCGGTCCGGTTGGTGGGCGAGCACACCGAGGACTGGCTGAGCAAGCTGCGGGAGGCGATGTCGGAGGTCGACAAGCTGCGCGGGCAGGGGCCCCAGCTGTAGCCGGTCAGGCCTGCGTCATGTCCCAGTAGGCCCCGTGGCGCTCGAGCAGCTCGGCATGCGTGCCCTGCTCGACGATGCGGCCGCGGTCGACCACCAGGATCAGGTCGGCATCCCGGATGGTCGACAACCGGTGGGCGATGATGAAACACGTACGGTCCCTGCGCAGTTCGGCCATCGCGTGCTGGATCACCAGCTCGGTGCGGGTGTCCACCGAACTGGTCGCCTCGTCGAGCACCAACAGTCGCGGTCGGGCCAGGAACGCGCGCGCGATGGTGATCAGCTGCTTCTCGCCGGCGCTGAGCATGCCGTTGTCGTCGCTGACCACCGTGTCGTAACCGTCGGGCAGGGCGTGGACGAACCGGTCGACGAAGGCCGCCCGGCCGGCCTCCAGGATTTCCTCGCGACTCGCGTCGGGCCGGCCGTAGGCGATGTTCTCGGCGATGGTGCCGCCGAACAGCCAGGTGTCCTGCAACACCATCGCGATGCCCGCGCGCAGGGAACCGGCACTGACGGTGGCGATGTCGACACCGTCGATCAGGATCCGGCCCGCGTCCACGTCGTAGAACCGCAACAGCAGGTTGACCAGCGTGGTCTTGCCCGCGCCGGTGGGACCCACGATCGCCACGGTGCTGCCGGGCTCGGCGACCAGGGACAGATCCGCGATCACCGTCTGGTCGTCGCGATAACCGAAGCTGACGTTCTCGAACTCCACCCGCGGCGGCGAATCGGTGTGCGGCAGGGCGGCATCGGGATCCGGCGGCAGCTCCACCTCGTCGAGGAAGTCGAAGACCCGCTCGGCGCTGGCGATCCCGGACTGCAGGGTGTTGTACATGCCGGCGACCTGCGTCAGCGGCTGGTTGAACTGGCGGACGTACTGGATGAACGCCTGGATGCTACCCAGGCTGATCTGGCCGGTGGCCACCTTCAGGCCGCCCAGCACCGCCACCGCCACATAGCTGAGGTTGCCGACGAACGTGGTGGCCGGCGAGATCAACCCGGAGAAGAACTGCGCCCCGAAGCCGGCATGGAACACCTCGTCGTTGCGTTCGGCGAACATCCTGCGCACCGCGTCGCGGTGACCGTAGGTCTTCACCACGGTGAAACCGCTGTAGGTCTCCTCGATCAGCGCGTTGAGGCGGCCGGTGTGGTGCCACTGCGCGGCGAACATCCGCCGGGAGCGGCGGGTGACGGCCCGCGTCACCCACAACGACAGCGGCACCGTCAACACCGTGATCAGCGTCAGCAACGGCGAGATGGTCAGCATCATCACCACGACGGCGAAGATGGTCAACACGGCCGACAGCAATTGGCTGATCGACACGGCCAGGGAGGTCTGGACGTTGTCGATGTCGTTGGTGACGCGGGACAGCAGCTCACCGCGCTGGCGAGTGTCGAAGTGCGACAGCGGAAGCCGGTGTACCTTACGTTCGACGTCGGCGCGCAGCGCCACCATGGTGCGCTGCACCGCGACGTTGAGCAGGCGGGCCTGGATCCACACCAACAACGCCGCCACCAGGTACAGGGCCAGCGCCAGCAACAGGGTCCGTCCGACCGCGCCGAAATCCACGCCTTGTCCCGGAACGAGATTCATCCCGGACAGCAGATCGGCGAAGGTGTCGTCGCCGCGGTCCCGGGCGGCCGCCACGGCCTGCTCCTTGCTGATCCCGGCCGGCAGCTCGCGGCCGATCACGCCGTTGAACAACAGATCGGTGGCGTGCCCGAGGATCCGCGGTCCGATCACGCCCAGCGCGATGCCGAAGATCGACAGCATGATCACCGTGATCGTCAGGGCTCGCTGCGGTGTCAGCCGTTTGACCAGGCGGATCGCCGCGGCCCGGAAATCCCGGGAGCGTTGCGGCGGCCCCTGCTCCATGGCGCGCAGCCCGCCGCGCAGCGGGCCGCTCACGGCTGCTCCCCGGACCCGGCGTGCACGGCCTGCGAGTCGGCGATCTCGGCGTAGGTGGGACATTCGTCGAGCAGGTGCGCGTGGGTACCCGTGCCGACCACGCGGCCGTCGTCGAGCACGATCACCTGATCGGCCGAGGTGATGGTGGAAATCCGCTGGGCCACAACGACGACGGTGGCATCCGGCGCCACCTCCTGCAGGTTGGCGCGCACCCGGGCGTCGGTGTGCACATCGAGGGCGGAGAACGCGTCGTCGAACAGGTACACCGCGGGCCGACGGATGACGGCGCGGGCGATCGCCAAGCGTTGCCGTTGGCCACCGGAGAAGTTGATGCCGCCCTGGGCCACCCGCATCTCGAGGCCGTCGGGATGCGCGGCGATGAATCCGTCGGCGCAGGCCACCCGCAGCGCCTCCCACATGTCGGCCTCGGTGGCATCCGCGCGGCCATAACGCAGGTTGGCAGCCACCGTCCCGGAGAACAGGTATCCGCGCTGCGGCACCACCCCGAACGCCGACCACAACCGCTCGGTCCGGTAGTCGCGGACGTCGACCCCGTCGAGCAACACCGCGCCCGAGCTGACGTCGTACATCCGGCACAGCAACGCGATCAGCGTCGACTTGCCGGATCCGGTGCTGCCGACGATGGCGGTGGTGGTCCCCGGCCGCGCGGTGAACGAAACATCGTGCAGGACGGGTTGTTCGGCGCCGGGATACCGGAACGAGACGCGGTCGGCGGACAGCGTCGGGACGCGGGAGCCGACGGGTTCGACCGGGTCCGCGGGATCGGCGACGGCCGGGGTGGTGGCCAGTACCTCGCCGATGCGTTCGGCGCACACCGAGGCCCGCGGCAGGACCGCGAGGAAGATCGTGGCCATCAGCACGGCCATCAGAATCTGCATGAAGTAGGACAGGAACGCGATCAACGCGCCCACCTGCATCTGGCCGCCGTCGATGCGCAGCCCACCGAACCAGATCACCGCGACGCTGGAGATGTTGATGGTCAGCGTGGTCACCGGCAGCATCAGCGCCTGCCAGCGGCCGGCCTCCAGCGCGGTGTCCGACAGGGTCTGGTTGGCGACGGCGAACCGGTTGTGCTCGAAGGGCTCCCGGGCGAAGGCGCGGATCACCCGGATGCCGGCCAGTTGCTCGCGCATCACCCGGTTGATGCCGTCGATCAGCTCCTGCATCCGGCGGTAGATCGGCAGCAGGTGGCTGATGATCCAGTAGTTCGCCAGGCCCAGCACCGGGATGCTGACGATCAGCAGCCACGCCAGCCCGGGGTCCAGATGGATCGCCATGAACACCCCGCCGACGCACATGATCGGCGCGGTCACCAGCACCGTGAACGTCATCTGCACCAGCATCTGGATCTGCTGGACGTCGTTGGTGGTGCGGGTGATCAGCGACGGCGCCCCGAAGCGCCCGGTCTCGTGTTCGGAGAACGTCGTGACGTGGTGGAACATCGCGGCGCGCAGGTCGCGGCCGAAGCTCATGCCGGTGCGGGACCCGAAGTAGACCGCGCCGACCGCGCACAGCACCTGCAGTGCGGTGACGGCCAGCATCACCCCGCCGAGGCGCACGATGGTGTCGGTGTCGCCGACGGCCACGCCGTCGTCGATGATGGCGGCGTTGACCGTCGGCAGGTACAGCGACGCCATCGTGCTGATCAGCTGCAGCGTCATCACGGCGGCCACCAGCGGCCGGTACGGCCGGACATACTGTCGCAGCAGCGCCCGGAGCATCCCGTAACTGTTGCACACCGGCCCCGCTCGGGTCCCGCACGCTGCGGTCGGCTCGAATTCCACGACAAAAGACCAGGTCAATGGGCGTGTCGATGGTTCGTCGGCGGCGCTGCCGCTACAGTGCATGGGGTGACCGGGAGAACGTGGGCGGCGGCTGCCCTGGCAGCGGGTATGGCACTGCTGGCCGGATGCTCGAGCGACGACACCAGCGATCCGCAGGCCGGGGGTGACGTGCCGGCCAGCGCCGAGGCGCAGCACGGACCGGTGTTTCCCCAGTGCGGCGGCATCAGCGACGAGACCGTCAGCGAGCTCACCCAGGTTCCGGGCCTGGTCAACACCGCGACCAACTCCGTGGGGTGCCAGTGGTTGGCCGGCGGCAGCATCGCCGGACCGCACTTCTCTTTCACGTCGTTCCGCGGCAGTCCGATCGGTCGGGAACGCAAGACCCAGGAGCTGTCCCGCGACAGCGTGGAGGACATCACCATCGAGGGCTACGACGGCTTCATCGCCATCGCCCGCAACCTGCTGACCGGTGTGGACACGCTCTGCGAGGTGGGCATCCAGTTCGACGACGACTTCATCGAATGGTCGGTGAGCTACGCCGCTGCGCCCTTCCCGGACCCGTGTGAGGTGGCCACCGAGTTGACCCGGCAATCGATCGTGAACGCGCAGAAATGAGCGATTCGGTGCGACACCTTCCCTCCCGAGTTCCCGCCGGCCGGGCGCGGCACCGCGTCCTGGGCGGCGTGGCCGCCGTCGCCGCGCTGGCGATCCTGACCGGCTGCTCCGCGACGGTGGACGGCAATCCGGTCAAGGCCGGCGCCGGGCCGCGCAACAACGAGTCCGCGGAGACCTACCCGAACCTGCTCAAGGAATGCGACGTCCTGACCAGTGATGTGCTGGCCGAGACCGTGGGCGCCGAACCCGACGCCATCCAGAGCACCTTCGTCGGGGCGGTGTGCCGTTGGCAGGCCAGCAGTCAGACCGGCCTGGTGGACATCACCCGGTTCTGGTTCGAGACCGGCAGCCTGGACAACGAGACCCGGGTCGCCCAGGAACTCAACTACCAGATCGAGGAGCGGCGGGTGGCCGGCGTGGCCTCGATCGTCATGCGCACCGGCGACGCCAACGGCGGCTGCGGGGTGGCCAGTGACGCGGCCGGCGTGGTCGGCTGGTGGGTCAACCCGCAGGCCCCCGGCGTCGACGCCTGCGAGCAGGCCATCGCCCTCATGGAGTTGACGCTCGCCACCAGTTCCTGATCCGCCGGCGCGTGCCCGGCGCTCAGCGGGGAACGTGGAAGGCGGTCAGCGCCGCGCTGCCGAGTTCGACGGCCGACCAGGGACCGGTGATGCGCAGCACCGCCATCGCCGAGGTCGGATACTTGACCGAGATGCGCTCCGCGGCAGTCGCGTTGGTTCCGGGCGCGCCGGCCAGTCCGAGCGCCAGCGCCGACATCGTCGGCTCGTGGCCGATCACCAGCAAGGTCTGGACGTCGAAATCGAAGTACTGCTCGACGGCGTTGATCTCGGCGATCAACGCCCCCGGGGTCGCCCCGTAGATGCGGTCGGTGATGTGCGCGGGCGCCTCGATCCCGGTCCGCTGCAGGGTCTGGCGGGTCCTGGTGGCCGACGAGCACAGCACCGCCTGCACGGGCGGTTCCACCGGGGCGCCGTCGCGCAGCCAGTCCCCGGCCAGTCCGGCTTCGCGTTCACCGCGCGGCGCCAGCGGTCGGTCGTGGTCGGCCACGCCGTCGGGATAGGCGGACTTCGCGTGCCGCAGCAGCACCAGATTTCGTCGTTGCTCGCTCACACCGGCCACGTTAGGCCAACTTGTCGGAGCGCGGTCATACACTCGCCACGACCGGGCTTCGAACAGCCGCCGAGGACGAGGACAGAAGGTAGGGGACGCCGTGCGATTCGTGCACACCGCCGACTGGCAGCTGGGGATGACCCGGCACTTTCTGGAAGGTGAGGCGCAACCCCGGTATTCGGCGGCACGCCGGGAAGCGGTGGCCGGCCTGCGGACGCTGGCCGAGGAACACGGGGCCGAGTTCGTGGTGGTGGCCGGCGACGTGTTCGAGGACAACCACCTCGACCCGGAGGTCATCGGCAAGTCGTTGGAGGCGATGCGCGCCATCGGCATCCCGGTGTACCTGCTGCCCGGCAACCACGATCCCCTCGACGCCGCGTCGGTGTACACCAGCGCACTGTTCACCGCGGAGGCCCCGGCCAACGTCACCGTCCTCGACCGCGCCGGCCGGCACCAGATCCGGCCCGGTCTGGAACTCGTCGCGGCGCCGTGGCGGTCCAAGCGCCCCACCACCGATCTGGTCGCCGAGGTGCTGGCCGACCTGCCCGCCGACGGCACCACCCGGATCCTCGTCGCGCACGGCGGGGTCGACGTCCTGGATCCGGACCCCACCCGGGTGTCGCTGATCCGGCTCGAGGCGGTGCAGGAGGCGCTCGACCGCGGTGCCGTGCACTATGTGGCCTTGGGGGACAAGCATTCTCGTACCTGTGTCGGAGACTCGGGCCGGGTCTGGTACTCGGGTTCCCCGGAGGTCACCAACTATGACGACATCGAGCCCGACCCCGGGCACGTCCTGGTCGTCGACATCGACGAGTCCGACCCGGCGCGGCCGGTGCGGGTGGATGCGCACCGGGTCGGGCGCTGGCGGTTCGTCACCCTGCCCCCGATGCAGCTCGACAACAGCCGGGACATCGCCGATCTCGACGTCAATCTGGACCTGATGCCGGACAAGGAACGCACGGTGGTGCGGCTGGTGTTGACCGGAACGCTGACCGTGACCGACCGGGCTCGGCTCGACGCCTGCCTGGACAAGTACGCGCGGCTGTTCGGCTGGGTCGGGTTGTGGGAACGGCACTGCGATATCGCCGTGGTGCCCGCCGACGCGGAGTTCTCCGACATCGGCATCGGCGGTTTCGCCGCCAGCGCGGTCGAGGAATTGATGGCCACCGCGCGCGGCGACGACCCGGCGGTGGCCAAGGACGCGCAGGCCGCCCTGGCGCTGCTGCTCCGGTTGTCCGGGACGTTGGCGACGCCGAAAAGCGGTGCGGCATGAGGCTGCATCGGCTGGTGCTGACGAACTACCGCGGCATCACCCACCGCGAGATCGAGTTCGCCGAGCAGGGCGTGACGGTGGTGTGCGGCGCCAACGAGATCGGCAAGTCGTCGATGATCGAGGCGCTAGACCTGCTGCTGGAGTCCAAGGACCGGTCCAACAAGAAGGACGTCAAGCAGGTCAAGCCCACCCACGCCGACGTCGGCGCGGAGGTCACCGCGGAGATCAGCACCGGTCCGTACCGGTTCGTGTACCGCAAGCGGTTCCACAAGAAATGCGAAACCGAGTTGCAGATCCTCGCGCCCGCACGCGAGCAACTCACCGGCGACGAGGCCCATCAGCGCGTCCGCGGGATGCTCGACGAGACCGTGGACACCGGGCTGTGGCAGGCCCAGCGTGTGCTGCAGGCCGCCTCGACCTCGGCGGTGGACCTGTCCGGGTGTGACGCGTTGTCGCGGGCGCTCGACGTGGCCGCCAGCGACGCCGTCGACGGCCTGTCGGCCGGTCTCTCGGGCGTCGAACCGGTGTTGATCGAGAAGATCGACGCCGAGTACGCCCGCTACTTCACCGCGACCGGACGTGCGACCGGCGAGTGGGCGGCGGCGATCGCCGCCGTGAAGACCGCCGAGGATGAGGTGGCCACGCAGGCCGCGGCGGTCGCCGAGGTCGAGGAGCGGGTGCGCGCGCACGCCGCGCTGTCCACCGAACTCGAGGCCCTGACCGCCCGGCGCGCGGACGCGGCGGAGCGGCTCCGGGAGGCGCAGTCCGCGGCCGAGGCGGTGGCAAAGCTCAGTGCCGAGGCACGCGCCGCCGAATCCGACGCGGCCACCAAGGCGGCGGCCGAGGCCACCGCGACGGCCGCCCTCGAGGAGCGCCGGCGCCTGCGCGAGGACGTGCAGACCCGGCAGGAGGCCCTCACGGCCGCGGAGACCGCCGCCGTTGCGGCCACCGAGTCCGAGGCCACCGGTGCCGAGGTGGTGAAGGCCGCCGAGGTTGCCGCCGCCGCGGCCGAGCAGGAACTGCAGGCCCTCGACCAGCGGGTGCGGCTGGCCCGGCAGGTGGTCGACCGGCTCGCCGAGGCGGCCGAGGCCGAGCGACTGACCGCGCTGGTCGGCCGGTTCGACACCGTGCAGACCGAGCGGGCGACCGTGGCCGCCGAGCTGGCACGGATCACCTTGACCGACAACCAGTTCCGCGGGATTGAGGTGGCCGCGGCCGCCGTCGATCGGGCCCGGGATCAGGCGGAGCTGACGGCTGCGGCCATCGAGTTCACCGCCGAGACCGACATGGAACTCGCGGTGGGGGAGCGGCGCATCACCCTGACCGCCGGCGAAACCTGGTCGCTGAGCGCGGCCGATGCCGCGTCGGTGGCGCTGCCCGGGATCCTGCGCGTCGACGTCAAGCCCGCCGCCACGGCCGTGGACACCCACGCGAAACTGGCTGCCGCACAGGCACACCTGACGCAGCTGCTGGCCGAGGCGGAGGTGGCCGACGTCGAACAGGCCCGCGGGCTACGGGACCGGCGAGCCGAGCTGACAGGGCGCCGGGACCAGCTCGACGCCACGTTGTCGGGGATCACCGGCGCCGACGACATCGACGAGCTCCGCGCCCGGCTCGCCGCGTTGCGGTCCGACCCGGCACCCGAGATCGACGCTGCGGCGGCGAAATCCGAGTTGGCCGCCGCCGAGCAGGCGCTGCGGGAGGCGGCGACACACGCCGAGACCCAACGCAAGGTCGTCACGGCGGCCATCAAGCAACTGTCCGAGCGCACCGCCGCGGCCGCGACCGCCCGCAACCTGGTGACGGTGGCACGCGCCGAGCTGACCGCCAGCACCGAACGGCTGGCCGCGCTGCGCGCCGAGCAGTCCGACGAGGACGCCGCGGCGGTCGCGCAGGTCGCCGTCGAGGCGGCTCGGGTGGCACAGCAGCGGGCCGCCGAACTCGCGGCACAGCTGGCCGAGGCCGGCCCCGACGCAGTGACCGCCGCCCTGGCCGCCGCGCGCGTCGACGCCGACGACGTCGACGCCCGCCATGGCGACACCGCCCGCGCGTTGCGCGACATCGAGGTGGAGCTGGCGGTCTTCGGCACCGAGGGCCGCACCGGCAAGCTCGATGCCGCGAAGATCCGCCGCGAGCACGCTCTCGCGGCCTACGCGCGGGTGCAGCGTCGGGCACGGGCGGTGGAACTGCTGCGTACGGTGATGAACCGGCACCGCGACAACACCCGGCTGCGTTACGTCCAGCCGTTCCGCACCGAGGTGGAGCGGTTGGGCCGCACCGTGTTCGGCGAGACCTTCGAGGTCGAGGTCGACAGTGACCTGTGCATCCGCAACCGCACCCTGGACGGCCGCACGGTGCCGTTCGAATCGTTGTCCGGCGGCGCCAAGGAACAGCTGGGCATCGTGGCGCGGCTCGCGGTCGCCGCGCTGGTGGCCCACGAGGACACCGTGCCCGTGGTCATCGACGACGCGCTGGGCTTCTCCGACCCCGAGCGGCTGGCCCGGATGGGCGCGGTGTTCGACCAGGTCGGTGCCAACGGTCAGGTCATCGTGCTGACCTGCTCACCGGAGCGGTACAACGCCGTCAGCGGCGCGCACCGGGTGCAGCTGAGCGCCTGACTCTGCGATTTGGGTGCGTTGGGCGCCGCCCAACGCACCCAAACCACCCTCAGAAGTAGGCGTTGGCCGGAATCGGCGTGCCGTGCAGCAGGTTCTCGCCGATCACCCGGGCCTTGTAGGCCACCGGGTTGTGCAGCGTGATGGTGCGGATGTTGCGCCAGTGCCGGTCCAGATTGCGATGCCGGCTGGCTGCGCTGGCCCCGCCGAGTTCCAACAGGCGGGTGGCGGCCTCGGGGGCGACCGCGTCGAGGTGCACCTTGACCTTGGCCACCTTCAGCTGTGCCGCGGCGGCCAGCTCCGCATCCGGTATCCCCCGCGCGTCATACGAGTCGGTGGCCGCCCCGATGGCGTCGGCGGCATCGAGCACCGCCGCGCGCGCAATGTATGCGGTGCTGGCCAGCTCGCCCAGCAGCTTCTGGTAGAGCGGATCGTCCACCGGAGCCTCGGTCAGGGCGTGGCTGAAGCTACGGGTGCGCGAGCGCAACAGGGCGGCACCGTCGTCGACCACGGCGGCCAGTACGCCGGCGACCACGGCGTGGATGAACAGTTGCAGCGAGGCGTACTGCACGGTGGGTTGCGGGTCCGCGTCGTACGGGGTGTCGGCCAGCACCTCCTCGGCGGACACTGCCACGTTGTCGAACACGGTGGTACCGGTGCCGGTGCGGCGCTGCCCGAAGCCGTCCCAGTCGTCGATCAGCGTCACGCCCTCGCGGTCGGCGTTGACGATCACGGAGGCCACGGAGTCGTGGTCGGTGGTGCTGGTGACGGTCAGGTAGTCGGAGAACAGCGTGCCCGTGCTGTAGAACTTCTCGCCGGTCAGGCGGAACCCGCCGGACCCGTCGGGCAACAGTCGGGTGTTGAACACCAGGCTGCCCACCGCCAGGCTGCCCTTCTCACTGAACGCGTTGGCGAACAGCTTTCCGTCGGCGACCTCCCGCAGCCAGCGCAGGGCCACCGCGTCGGTGGGGTCGGCGTGCAGGGCGCGCAATCGTTCCTCGACGAACCAGAAGTGGGTGCGGAAGATGTGGGCGACGATGGGGTCGGCCTGCGCCACGTCGATGAGCGTCGAAAAGAGCTGGCGGACCGACAATCCGGGCCCGCCGAATTCCGCGGGCAGCCGGAGGGTGCCGAAACCGGCCCGCTTGAGCGCCGCGACTTGGTCGAACGGATTCTCGTCGTTGAGGTCGCGGTCCTTGGCCCCGTCCGCGATGTCGGCGAGCAGGGCGGCGAATTCTTCCGAGCCGGGCAGTGCCGGGCGCCGGATGGGTGCTTGAGTCATGCCAGGATTTCTACCGAGTCGGCCGCGGTGCGGCACTGCTTGCGCTCAGCGCGAATCCAAAGGCCCCGCCCCGCTGTCTACTATTTGCCGTAGTAGGGCGGGTACCCTGGTCCGCGTGAGGTCCGCCCCTTCGACGGCTTCTCGTCTGCACGGTGTTTCCGTGGCCGCGTGCTCGGCCACGGTGGCCGTTGCTGCCCACGGCGCGGCGGGAGGTCGGCCGCCGAGCGGGGCCGGGTTGATGCTGCTCCTCGCAACCGCCGCGACGGTGGGCGCGATCTCGGCGGCCCATCGCACCGCGACGGCTCCGCGGCTGCGGTTGCTGGGCTTCCTGGGCCTCGGACAATTCTTCGGCCACGTGGCGCTGAGCGTCGGCGGTGCCCACGCCCACGCCGACGCCGCGGTGCCGACCGCGCCGATGCTGACGGCGCACGTGCTGGCCACCGTGCTGTGCGCGGCGCTGATCCTGCTGTCCGAACAGCTCTGCCGCGTGCTCGACTCGGTGTTGCGGCACGCCGGCACCGCTGCGGTGGCGGCCCTCGACCGCGGCGGCCTCGGCAGTCCCTCCTACCGGTTTGCGCTGACGGCGGAAGTGTTGGCGTCCGGCACCGGAAACCGTGGCCCACCGGCGGTCCCGCTGGCCGCCTGATCGCTCACCTCGGGGTGCAGCCCGATCGGGCGTTCCGGTCGTGCTGATTCACCGCCGCTGCCCGATGCAGCCGCGGTTTCTCGCGTCACCCGGTGACGCGCCCCTACCACGAAGGTGAGCCATTGATGAATTCTGTTGCGTTGCTTCGCACGTTGGCCGTCACGGCGGTGTCCGCGACCGCGCTGCTGGGGATAGGTTGCTCCACATCGGAGACCAAGACCCAGGCCCAGTCGATCACCGTCCAGGACGCCTGGGTCAAGGCCGTCGACGCCGACATGACATCGGCGTTCGCGCGCCTGACCAACGACGGCGGCGCCGATGCGCGGTTGCTGTCGGCGACCTCGCCGGTCAGCGGTGAGGTGGAGATCCACGAGGTGATCGACGGTCGGATGCAGACCAAGGACGACGGACTGCTGATCCCGGCCGGGGGTGTGGCCGAACTGCATCCGGGCGCCGATCACCTCATGCTGATGGACCTGCGTGAACCGCTCACGCCCGGGAGCGACGTGGAGATCCTCGCCACGTTCGAAGACGGGTCCCAGCTGCCGATCACCGCGCAGGTCCGCGATTTCGCGGGCGCGGAGGAGGACTACGGGCCGGACCCGCACGCGGGTCATGGGGCGGACGCGCACCCCGATCACGGAGCGGAGTCCCATGGCTGAGTTGAGCCGGCGCCGCTTGTTGGGTGCCGGTGCACTGGTCGCGGGCAGCGCCGGTGCCGCCGCGGTCGTCGGGCCCCGTCTGGTGTCCGGCGCCGCGGCGGTCGGTGATCCTGCCGTCGAGCCGTTCTACGGTCCGCATCAGGGCGGCATCGCCACCGTGCCGCAGGGCTACGCCACGCTGATGGCGTTCGACCTGCGACCCGATCACCGCACCGCCGCCAGTCTGCGGTCGATCATGAAGTTGTGGACCGCCGACGCCGCCCGGCTGACGCAGGGCCTGCCGGCCATCGCCGACACCGAGCCGGAGTTGGCGACCAGCCCGGCTCGGCTGACCGTCACCGTCGGCTACGGACCCACCCTGTTCGACGCGCTGCGGATGACCGGGGCGCGCCCGGCCACGCTGCGCGAGCTGCCGGCGTTCTCGGTGGACCGGCTGGAGCCGCGGTGGGGCGGTGCGCATCTGCTGGTGCAGCTGTGCGCGGACAGTCCGTTGCCGATCAGCCATGCCGCCCGGGTGTTGACGAAGAACGTCCGCTCGATGGCCACGGTCCGATGGATTCAGCGCGGTTTCCGCGAACCGATGCGGCCCGAGGAGCCGGGCGGTTCGATGCGCAACCTGATGGGCCAGGTGGACGGCACGGTCAACCTGGCGGAATCGCAGTTCGATCGGTTCGTGTGGGACGGCGGTGAGGACCAGCCGTGGTTCGCCGGCGGCACCATCATGGTGGTGCGCCGGATCCGCGCGGAGCTGGACACCTGGGATCAGCTCGGCCGCGACACCAAGGAACTGGTTGTCGGGCGCACGCTGGACTCGGGTGCCCCGCTGACGGGGCAACGGGAATCCGACGAACCGGACTTCGACGCCCACGTCGGCGGCATCCCGGTGATCCCGCCGAACTCCCACATCGCCCGCGCGCGTCACCACGTGGACAGCGAGCAGTTCCTGCGCCGGCCCTACAACTACGACGACCCGCCGCCGGCCGGGCAGATCAGCGATTCGGGGCTGCTGTTCCTGGCCTTCCAGCGGGATCCGGCGACCCAGTTCGTTCCGGTGCAGCAACGGATTTCCGACGGCGACGCGCTCAACGAGTGGGTCACCCCGGTCGGCTCGGCGACGTTCGCCATGCTGCCCGGCGTGCGCGACGGCGAGTATCTGGGCCAACCGTTCCTCGATGCGGTGTAACCGGAGACGGACGGGTGCACTGGTTCCGGGGGCGGGCGGCCGAACTTCCCGCGCGCGCCGCGGAACTCGATGCAGTACGGGCGAATCGGTCGATGCGGCTGCTGGTCGGCCTGCTCGAGACCGCCGCAACACTGGAGGCCGCCCTGCCCGCCTCGCAGCGGGCGCCCGGCTCTATTGCATGAAACCGATTGTCGTGTAGTCGATGTCGCCGAGGCCGGCGGCACCGAAGTTGGCCAGGTTGCTGCGCACCGCGACGTTGCCCGCCGACTGCGTCATGGGCAGGCTGAAGCCCTCGGCCCAGATCAGCTCGTCGAGTTCGTTGGCCAGCTCGCGCGCCCGGTCCGGGTCCAGCTCGGTGAGCGTCTCCTCGATCTTCGCGTCGATCTCCGGGGAACCGATCTTGCCGAAGTTGCTCTCGCCGGTGGACTTGTAGATCTGGGTCAGCCCCGCGAACGGGAAGGCGTCGCCGACCCAGGAGAACTGTGCGATGTCGAAGTTGCCCACGGTGATCCAGTCGGTGAAGAGCCCGCCGCCGCCCTTGGCCTCGATCTCCAGCTTGACGCCGATCTGCGCGAGGTTGTTCTGGGCGATCTGGGCGAATTGCTTGGTGCTGGCCGCGTCGTAGAGCACGTCGCGGATCACCAACTGCCGCCCGTCCTTTTCGCGGAACTGGCCGTTGAGCTTCCAGCCCAGCTCGTCGAGTTCGCGGGCCGCCGCTTCGGGGTCGTAGGCCACCACGGCGCTGTTGTCCTGGTAGCCCTTCTGTCCGGCGACGTAGATGTGGTTGTTCAGCGGCGCGGGGTCGTCGGCCAGCCCGCGCATGGTGACGTTGGCGATGGTCTGGCGGTCGATGCCCTTGGAGATCGCCCGCCGCAGCGCGGGATCCGCCAGGATCGAACCGGGCGCTCCGTTGAACGTGAAGTGGTACCAGCTGTTGCCGGGGGCGCGCCGGATCTCGATGCCGGCGGTGTTCCGGGCGATGGTCAACTCGTCCAGGGAGGCCACCCCGGCCGCGTCGATCGTGTTGTTCTGCAGCGCGGGCATCCGCGCGGCGTCGTCGAGCACCAGGTAGGTGATGGTGTCCAGGACGGGCGGGGTGCCCCACCAATCCGGATTGCGGGTCAGGGTGATCCGCTGCGCGGTGCGGTCCACGTTCGAGACCATGAACGGCCCGGCCGACGGCCCGGGACCGTTGAGCTGCCCCTTGTTGAAAACCTCAGGGTCGCGGGTCATGCTGGCGGGCAACAGCATCCCGTTGCCGGCGAACATCCCCTGCCAGTCCGCGTAGGGCCGGGCGAAGGTGATGACGGCTTGGCGGTCGTCCTCGCCGCGGGTCACCGACTCCACCCGCTCGCTGCCGTTCGGGCTGGCGAAGGCGAACGCGGGGTCCTTACCGCTGGTGGCGTGGATCTGGGCGGCGATGTCCTCCCACGTGATGGGGGTACCGTCGGTCCACACCGCGTCCGGGTTGATGGTGTAGGTGACCACCTGGGGGTCGGTTCCGGTCAGCTCGATGTCGGTGAAGTAGTCGGTGTTGACGCTGGTGGTCCCGTCCGGCGCGATCCGGAAGGCGCGCGGCAAGGTGGCGCGCAGCATGTTCGCGGCGTCGGCGACGTTGCCGTCGATGTGCAGGGTGTTGAAGTTCGGGGGGAACCCGTTGAGTGCCAGCCGCAGGTGCCCGCCCTGACGCAACGTCGCCGGATCCTGCGGGTTGAGGTCGGACGTCGCGCCGACCTCGGCGTTGCCGCCGGCCGACGGTACGTCCTGGTTCGCGCCCGAACACCCGGCGAGGATCAGCACACCCGTCATCGCCAGCGCGGCGCAGCGTCGCAACATCATGAGCACCGATGCTAACCGGCGTTCCGCCCTGCTCAGTCGGGCCACGCACCGGCGGGGCGCGTTCAGCTGCGCTTCGGGTCGGGCTGGGGGACCGCCTCGAGCAGCTTGCGGGTGTAGTCGTGACGCGGGTGCCCGAACACCTCGTCGGCGGGTCCCTGCTCGACGATCTTGCCCTTGAACATCACCGCGACGTGGTGGGCCAGATGCTTGACCACCGAAAGGTCGTGGGACACGAACAGGTAGGACAGGCCGAACTGCTGCTGCAGATCCAGCAGCAGGTTGAGGATGCCGGCCTGGATCGACACGTCCAGCGCCGAGACGGGTTCGTCGAGCGCCAGGATCTTCGGGTGCAGGGCCAGCGCGCGGGCGATGCCGATGCGCTGCTTCTGCCCGCCGGAGAACTCCGTCGGATAGCGGGCGGCGTCGGAGCGGTTCAGCCCCACCAGGGTGAGCAGTTCCGCCACCCGGTCGCCGATGGCCTGCTTGTCGTAGCCATTGGCCTGCAGGGGTTCGGCCAGCACCTCGGAGACCGGCAGCCGGGGATCGAGGGAGGCCACCGGGTCCTGGAACACCACCTGCAGGTCGCGGCGCAGTCGCCGGCGGCCGGCGCGGTCCAGGGTGGCCACGTCGGTACCGAGGACCTCGATGGTGCCGGACTGCGGGGCCGTGAGTTCCAGTACTTCGTGCAGGGTGGTGGACTTCCCGGACCCGGATTCACCGACGATCCCCAGCGTCTGCCCGGGCGGCAGCTCGAAGCTGATGCCGTCCACGGCGCGGACCTCGCCGATGGTGCGGCGCAGCACCACGCCCTTGGTCAGCCGGTAGGTCTTGGCCAGGTTCTCGACGCGGATGACCGGTGCCGTCTCGGCGTCGATGGTCGGCGCCGACGGGGGAGTGGTTGCGACGCCGTAGATCTCGGCGGCGCTGCGCCCGACGACGTCGTCGGTGAGGATGCAGGCCGCGCGATGCTCGCCGGAGCCGGAGCCGACGGCGATCAGCTCGGGTTCGGCGGCGCTGCACTCGGCAATGGCGAGCGGGCACCGCGGGGTGAACGGGCAGCCCGGCGGCAGATCCGACAGCGACGGCGGCGTGCCGGGGATCGGCACCAGGCGTGCGCCCTGCGCGGCGTCGAGCCGGGGCACCGAGCCCAGCAGGCCGGCGGTGTAGGGCATCCGGCGGTCGCGGTAGAGCACGTCGACCGGGGCGGTCTCGACGGCGCGGCCGGCGTACATCACCATCGCCCGGTCGGCGAACTCCGCGACCACGCCCAGATCGTGGGTGATGATCAGGACGCCGGCGCCGGTGACGTCGCGGGCGGTGCGCAGCACGTCGAGGATCTGGGCCTGCACGGTGACGTCGAGGGCGGTGGTGGGCTCGTCGCAGATCAGCAGGTCGGGATCGTTGGCAATCGCGATCGCGATGACGACGCGTTGCCGCTCGCCGCCGGAGAGTTCATGCGGGAAGGCCTTGGCGCGCCGCTCGGGCTGGTTGATGCCGACGAGTTCGAGCAGCTCGACCGCGCGACGGCGAGCCTGGGCCTTGGTGGCCCGGTCGCGCTGCGGGCGGTGCGCGGTGATCGCCTCGGCGATCTGTTCACCGACGGTGTATACCGGTGTCAGCGCCGACATCGGGTCCTGGAACACCGTGCCGATGGCCTTGCCGCGCACCTGCGACAGGTCGCGGTCGGGCATGCCGAGCAACTCGGTGCCGCCGAGCCGGACCGATCCCGACACCTGGGCGTATTCGGGCAGCAGACCGATGATGGCCATCGCGGTCGCCGACTTCCCGGACCCCGATTCGCCGACGACGCCGACCACCTCGCCGGGGTCGACCCGCAGGTTCACCCCGCGCACCGCGGCGACCGGTGCGGCGTCGGTGGGGTAGGTGACCGACAGGTCGGTGACCTCGAGCAGGGCGCTCACGGGCGGCCCCCGAACAGGCGCCGGCTGCGCCGGGTGCGGCGCAGGTTGCCGGAGCCCGGGTCCACGGCGTCGCGGATGCCGTCACCGATCATGTTGGCGCACAGCACGATCAGCACCAGGATTC
The DNA here is from genome assembly GCF_963378085.1 of Mycolicibacterium sp. MU0050. GTDB lineage: Bacteria > Actinomycetota > Actinomycetes > Mycobacteriales > Mycobacteriaceae > Mycobacterium > Mycobacterium wendilense. The sequence continues at coordinate 1,291,591 of NZ_OY726395.1, forward strand.
CGGCCGGGAACAGGAACACCCAGGGGAAGGTCGTCGCCGACGGAGTGCCGGAGGCAATCAGGGTGCCCAGCGAGACGTCCGGCGGCTGCACGCCGAACCCCAGGTAGCTCAGCCCGGTTTCGGCCAGGATGGCCAAGCCGACGTTGAGCGTGGTGTCGATGATCAGGATCGACGCCACGTTGGGCAGGATGTGTCGTGAGATGATCCGGGTGTTCGACACGCCCATATACCGTGCGGCCTGGACGAATTCGCGTTCCCGCAGGCTCATCGTCATGCCGCGGACCATGCGGGAGCTGATCATCCAGCTGAACAGCGACAGCAGCACGATCAGCATCACGATGCTGCCGCTCTGTTTGACCCGCGGGGTCGCGATGGCGATCAGGATGAAGCTGGGCACCACCAGCAGCAGGTCGACGATCCACATCAGCGTGCGATCGCGCCAGCCGCCGAAGTAGCCCGCGATGGCGCCGACGGTGGCGGCGATCACCGTCGAGATGACCGCCACACACAGCCCGATCAGCAGCGATTTCTGCATGCCGCGCAGCGTCATGGCCAGCAGGTCCTGGCCGAGTGCGTTGGTGCCGAACCAGTGCTGCGGGCTCGGCGGTTGTTGCAGGGCGGTGTAGTCGAGGTCGGTGTAGGACCACGGCAGCAGCGGCGGCAGCGCGTAGCAGCCGACGAACATCACCACCAGCAGCACCAGCGACACCACCGCCGGGCCGTTGCGCAGGAAGCGGCGCAGCACCATGGTGCGTCGGGAGGCGAAGGCCGCCGCGGGTTCCGGGGCCTCGGCGGCGGTGGCGGTGGTCACGGGTTCGCTCATCCGACCCGCACCCGCGGGTCGAGGGCGGCGTAGATGACGTCGGACAGCAGTCCGGCCAGCAGGATGACGGCTCCGGAGAACACCGTGATGGCGGCGATGATGTTGGTGTCCTGGGTGGCGATGCCCTGCACCACCCACTCACCCATGCCGTGCCAGCCGAAGATCTTCTCGACGAACACCGCGCCGGTCACCAGCCCGCTGACCCCGTAGGCGAACAGCGTGGCCATCGGGATCAGCGCGGTCCGCAGGCCGTGGCGGAACAGCGCCTGGCGTTGGGTCAGGCCCTTGGCCCGCGCGGTGCGGATGAAGTCCTGGCCCAGTACGTCGAGCATGGCGTTGCGTTGATACCGGCTGTAGCCGGCCATGGCCACCAGCGCCAGCGTGAACGACGGCAGCACCAGATGCTGTAACCGGTCGACGAACATGTTCCAGCTGCCGCCCGTGGCATCGGGTGAAGTTTCCCCGGTGTATTCGAACAGTTGCACGCCGAGGATCGAGTTGATCTGCAGCGCAACGAGGATCATCAGGCTGGCGATCACGAACGTCGGCGTCGACAGCGCCAGCAGCGACAGCACCGTGATCACCCGGTCGGAGAGCCGGTACTGGCGGATCGCGCTCCAGGCGCCGATGACGACACCCAGCACCGTGCCGAACACCGAGCCGATCACCAGCAGCCGCAGGCTGACGCCGATGCGCCGGCCCAACTCTTCGGACACCGGTTGGCCGGTGACGGTGGTGCCGAAGTCACCCTGCACCGCACCGGAGACCCAGTTCGCGTAGCGCAGCGGGATGGGCTTGTCGAGGCCGAGTTCGGCGGCCTTCGCGTCGATGACGGCCTGCGGGGGCCGCGGGTTGCGCTGTTCGAGGCTGTCCAGCGGCGAGAACGCCACCGACGTCAGACAGAAGGTGAGGAACGAGGCCAGTGCCAGCAGCACGACGTAGTTGAGCAGTCGGCGCGACAGAAAACGCGTCATGCGTGTCTCCGCCTCGGCTGCATGCGCACAGCGTAGGAGATGGACCCGCGCGTCCCCCGCAACCCGGGGTTGTGTTCAGCGTGATCGAAGCGCCTGGACGGCAGCCGGGAAGCTGTTAACGTCGCCAGACATGAGCGTCACCGACGAGTACCTGGCCAACAACGCGAAGTACGCCGAAACGTTCAGCGGCCCGCTGCCGTTGCCGCCGAGCAAGCACGTCGCCGTGGTGGCGTGCATGGACGCCCGACTGGATGTGTACCGGCTGCTGGGCCTCGGCGACGGTGAGGCGCACGTCATCCGCAACGCCGGCGGTGTGGTCACCGACGACGAGATCCGCTCGTTGGCCATCAGCCAGCGGCTGCTCGGTACCCGCGAGATCATCCTGATCCACCACACCGACTGCGGCATGCTCACCTTCACCGACGACGAGTTCAAGCGGGCCATCCAGGACGAGACGGGCCTAAAGCCCGAGTGGGCACCGGAATCGTTCCCCGATGTCGAGGAAGATGTGCGGCAGTCGCTGCGACGCATCGAGGCCAGCCCCTTCGTCACGCTGCACGAGTCTCTGCGGGGGTTCGTCTTCGACGTCGCCACCGGCAAGCTCACCGAGGTCACCCTCTAGTCATAACCGCGGCGGCGCTGCCGGTCGGGTGCTCCCCGGTGATCCTGCGGTTTCGTCCGCGACGCGCCGCGCCACCCACTTGGCTCCCCCGCGATCCTGCGGTTTCGTCCGCGACGCGCCGCGCCACCCACTTGGCTCCCCGACGATCGTGCGGTTTCGTCCGCGACACGCCGCTGAGGCGGACAAATCCGCATCCTCGAGGTCATACGCGCACGCGGTGCCTCCTGGCAGAGCGGACCGCCGGCATAACCGCGGCGGCGCCGACGTTGCAATCCGGCGGGTCGGCCGCATCGACTGAGCGGATTTGTTGACGCACGGCCCGACGCCTGGCAACATACCTGGCAATAACGATAATCTTGGTCAAATCAACCAACTTTACGAGGAATGCATGAGCGCTCCAGTGGCGACCCAGCCGGCCGCGAGACAGTACGAATTGAGCCATCTGAGGTCTCTCGAGGCCGAGGCGATGCACATCATCCGCGAGGTGGCCGCCGAGTTCGAACGGCCGGTGCTGCTGTTCTCCGGCGGCAAGGACTCGATCGTCATGCTGCACCTGGCGATCAAGGCCTTCGCGCCCGGGCGGGTGCCGTTCCCGGTGATGCATGTGGACACCGGACACAACTTCGACGAGGTGATCTCCACGCGCGACGCGCTGGTGGAGAAGTACGGGCTGCGCCTGGTCGTGGCCAGCGTGCAGGAAGACATCGACGCCGGCCGCGTGGTGGACAACGGCCCGTCCCGCAACCCGCTGCAGACGGTCACCCTGTTGCGCGGCATCCGTGACAACAAGTTCGACGCCGCCTTCGGGGGCGCGCGCCGCGACGAGGAGAAGGCCCGCGCCAAGGAGCGGGTGTTCAGCTTCCGCGACGAATTCGGTCAGTGGGATCCCAAGGCGCAGCGTCCCGAGCTGTGGAACCTGTACAACGGCCGGCATCGCAAGGGTGAGCACATCCGCGTCTTCCCCTTGTCCAACTGGACCGAATACGACATCTGGGCCTACATCGGCGCGGAGAACATCACGCTGCCGGCCATCTACTTCGCCCACACCCGCCCGGTGTTCCGGCGCGACGGGATGCTGCTCGCGGTCCACGAGTTCATGCAGCCCCGCGACGACGAGGAGGTCTTCGAGACCTCGGTGCGCTTCCGCACCGTCGGCGACGTCACCTGCACCGGCTGCGTGGAGTCGACGGCGGACACGGTGGAGGCGGTGATCGCCGAGACCGCGGTGTCGCGGCTCACCGAGCGCGGCGCCACCCGCGCCGACGACCGGATCTCCGAGGCCGGAATGGAAGACCGCAAGCGACAGGGGTACTTCTGATGAGCGCCGTGGACCTCGAAGAGGGCACCACCCTGCTGCGGATCGCCACCGCCGGGTCGGTCGACGACGGCAAGTCCACCCTGATCGGCCGGCTGCTGTTCGACTCCAAGGCCGTCATGGAGGACCAGCTCGCCGCCGTCGAGCGCACCTCGGTGGAACGCGGGCATGACTACACCGACCTGTCGCTGGTCACCGACGGCCTGCGCGCCGAGCGCGAGCAGGGCATCACCATCGACGTCGCCTACCGCTACTTCGCCACGGCCAAGCGGAAATTCATCATCGCCGATACCCCGGGGCACATCCAGTACACCCGCAACATGGTGACCGGCACCTCCACGGCGCAGCTGGCCATCGTTCTGGTCGACGCCCGCCACGGGCTGCTCGAGCAGTCCCGCCGGCACGCCTTCCTGGCTTCGCTGCTGGGCGTGCAGCATGTGGTCCTCGCGGTCAACAAGATGGACCTCATCGATTGGGACCAACAGCATTTCGAGGCCATCCGCGACGAGTTCCACGCCTTCGCCGCCCGCCTGGACATCCACGATGTGACCACCATTCCGCTCTCGGCGCTCAACGGCGACAATGTGGTCACCAAGTCGGACAAGTCGCCGTGGTACGACGGCCCGGCGCTGCTGAGCCACCTCGAGGACGTGTTCATCGCCGGTGACCGCAACCTGGTGGACGTCCGCTTCCCGGTGCAGTACGTGATCCGGCCGCAGACCCACGAGCACACCGACCACCGCAGCTACGCCGGCACGGTGGCCAGTGGCGTGATGCGTCCGGGTGACGAGATCGTGGTGCTGCCGAGCGGAAAAACCAGCACCATCACCGAGATTCACGGCCCGTCGGGACTGGTGGAAGAGGCCTTCCCGCCCATGGCCGTGTCGGTGAGCCTGGCCGACGACATCGACATCAGCCGCGGCGACATGATCGCCCGGCCGAACAATCAGCCGGTGGCCAGCCAGGAATTCGACGCCACGGTGTGTTGGATGGCCGATGACTCGGCGCTGGAACCCGGCCGCGACTACGTCATCAAACACACCACCCGGACCACCCGGGTGCGGGTCGCGGGGCTCGACTACCGGCTCGACGTCAACACCCTGCACCGGGACAAGGGCGCCACCGCGCTGAAGCTCAACGAGCTGGGCCGGGTCTCGTTGCGCACCCAGGCGCCGCTGCTGCTCGACGAGTACACCCGCAACTCCACCACCGGGTCGTTCATCCTGATCGACCCGGACACCCACGTCACCGTGGCCGCCGGCATGGTCCGCGACACCCAGTCGACGGCCGCGCGCACCGCCAGCCCCAACACCGTGCGGCACGAATCGCTGGTGACGGCGCAGGACCGCCTGACCAAGGGCTGCACGCTGTGGTTCACCGGCCTGTCGGGATCGGGCAAGTCGTCGATCGCGGTGCTGGTCGAGCAGAAGCTGCTCGAACAGGGTTGCCCCGCTTACATTCTCGACGGTGACAACCTCCGCCACGGCCTCAACGCCGATCTCGGTTTCTCGATGGCCGACCGCTCCGAGAACCTGCGTCGGTTGGCGCACATCGCGACGTTGATGGCCGACGCCGGCCTGACCGTCCTGGTCCCGGCGATCAGCCCCCTGGTGGAGCACCGCGAGCTGGCCCGCCAGGTGCACGCCGAGGCCGGCGTGGATTTCTTCGAGATCTTCGTCGACACTCCGCTGGCCGACTGCGAGGCGCGCGACCCCAAGGGCCTCTACGCCAAGGCCCGCGCCGGCGAGATCACGCACTTCACCGGGATCGACAGCCCGTATCAGCGGCCCAAGAACCCGGATCTGCGGCTCACGCCCGAGCATCGTCCCGACGATCTCGCGCAGCAGGTGGTCGATCTGCTCGGTGCCGCGCGTGACTGACCATCAGTTGGCGGCCGAATTGGCCACCCGGGCGGGGGAGTTGCTGCTCGGTGTGCGCGCTGAGCTCGCCGAGGCCAGTGCGCAGGAGCGAAAGGACGCCGGGGACAAGAGATCCCACGACTTCCTGATGGCCGAGCTGGCCGCCGCCCGTCCGCAGGATGCGGTGCTGTCGGAAGAGGGCGTCGACGACCCGGCGCGGCTGCGCGCCCACCGGGTCTGGATCGTCGACCCGCTGGACGGCACCCGGGAGTTCTCCGAGCCGGGCCGCGACGACTGGGCCGTGCACGTCGCGCTGTGGGAGGACGGCGAGCTCGTCGCCGGCGCGGTGGCCCTGCCCGCTCAGCACATCACGTTGGCAACGCCGGCGACGCCCGCGGTTCCGCCGGCGCCGCAGCAACTCCGGGTGGTCGTGTCGCGGACCCGGCCCCCGGCGGTCGCGCTGGCGGTGCGGGACGCCCTCGACGGGGTGCTGGTCGAGATGGGTTCCGCCGGAGCCAAAGTGGCCTCGGTGGTGCAGGGTCGCTCCGATGTGTACGTCCACGCCGGTGGGCAGTACGAATGGGATTCCGCGGCGCCGGTCGCGGTGGCGCGGGCGGCCGGCCTGCACACCTCACGCATCGACGGTTCGCCGTTGCGGTACAACCAGTCCGGCGCCAAGTTGCCGGATCTCATCGTGTGCCGGCCCGAGCACGCCGAGGCGGTCTTGGCGGTGACCGCCGTCGGCTGACCTCAGGCCGATTCGTCGAGAAGGACGAACCGCTGCCGGTAGCTTGGTGGCATGGCCGAGCACCCCACCTTGCGCACCCTCACCGGACTTCCCGCCGAACCCGCGGGGCTGACCGCGTCCACCCTGATCCTGATCGACTGCCAGAACACCTACACCCGCGGCGTCATGGAACTCGAAGGCGTGCAGGATGCGCTGGCGGAGGCGGCCGCCATGCTGGACCGGGCGCGCACCGCCGGCATCCCGGTCATCCACATCCAGCACGACGCCGGACCGGGGTCGCCGTATGACGTGCGGGAGGAGATCGGCGCCATCGTGGACAGCGTCGCGCCCCGCGCGGGCGAGCCGGTGGTGGTGAAGAACTACCCGAATTCGTTTGTCGGGACCGACCTCGACGAGCGGCTCAAGGCCCTCGGCGCGAGCAATCTGGTGCTGACCGGATTCATGACGCACATGTGTGTCAACTCCACCGCGCGCGGTGCGTTCAATCTGGGTTACGCGCCCACGGTGGTCGGTGCGGCCACTGCCACCCGGGCGCTTCCCGGGGTGGGCGGCACCGAGGTCTCGGCCGCCGCCGTGCACGCGGCCAGCCTGGCCGCGGTGGCGGATCTGTTCGCCGTGGTGGTCCCGGACGGTGCGGCCATCCCGGACTGACCGGCGCCGAATGGCACAATTCGACAGATGCGGATGTCGGCCAAGGCGGAGTACGCCGTGCGGGCGATGGTGCAATTGGCCACCGTCGCCGCGGGCGAGCTGACCACCACCGACGACTTGGCCAAGTCGCAAGGTATTCCGCCGCAGTTCTTGGTCGACATCCTGAGTGCGTTACGGGCCGACCGGCTGGTCCGCAGTCACCGTGGCCGCGACGGCGGCTATGCCCTGGGCCGGCCCGCCGACCAGATCAGCATCGCCGACGTGCTGCGCTGCATCGACGGCCCGCTGGCCAGCGTCCGGGATATCGGTTTGGGCGATCTGCCGTACTCGGGTCCGACGGCCGCGCTGACCGACGTGTGGCGCGCGTTGCGGGCCAGCATGCGCTCGGTGCTGGAGCAGACCAGCCTCGCCGACGTCGCCGCCGGATCGCTGCCGCCGCACGTGAGTTCGCTGGCCGACGACTACCGCTCCCAGGAAACCCAGCGCGGTCACCTGCCCGCCACCTAGTCAGGTTTCGGGTCGGTCTCCTGGTCGGTGTTGCCGTACTTGGGCTTGCCCTCGTCGTCGAGCCATTCGTTGATCGCGGTGCCGGTCACGGTGTTGTGCGAGCCGGGCAGGACGGCCGTCGGCCGGTCCTCGTAAGCGCTGACCATGCGCTTGGCTTCCTTCTTGGCCGAGTCGGTGACCTCGACCTCCTCGGTGGTCGGTTCCTCGTTCATGCCTGCATGGCTGCCCGCTGGTGTGACGCACCAAACACTGAGAATTCTCAGGTGCGGGCGGCCACGATCACGCTGCCCGAGCCCACGCGCGCGGTGACCTCCGAGACGGCCTCGGCCGGATTGGCGGTGCGCGGGACACGCACCACGGCGCGGTCGCCGGAATCACCGGTGCCGGCCTGCACCAGGAACGGCCCGTCCCCGTCCAGCCCCAGCTCGACCTGCCCCTCGTCGAGGGTGGCCCGGATACGCGGCGGCGGCGGATCCTGGAAGTCCACGCTGATCCTGCCCTCGACGCCGGTGGCGGAGAAGGAATCCCGCACCGCGATCGGCGCTCGGCTGCGGATGGCGCCGCGCAGGCTGTGGATCTCGACGGTGCCGGCGGCGCCGCGCAGGTCCACCGCGCCGTTGTCGGTGCGGGCCTCCAGCCGGGTCAGGTCGGTGTCGACCATCAGCGCTCCGTAGCGCTGGGTGGTCGTCAGCGTCAGACCCTGGGAGACGCCGGGCGGCAGCACCACCTTGAGTTCGCCGCCGCGGGCCCATCGGAACCAGTGGGGCGTCTCGCCCCGCAGGGTGATGCGCGCAGTGTCGGCGGCGGTGGTGATGTCGAGGGCCTGACGGTGCCCGGCGGTGCTGACGAACCGCATCTCGACGCGCGGTTCGGTGGCGTCGTCGTCGGTGCGGATCCGGATCGCCATCGGCACATCGCCCGCGTCGATGGTGAGCATCCGCAGGTCGGCGGGCAACGGTTGCGCGTCGGCGATGATGCGGGCGCGGCCCACCCCGACCGCGAACACGGTCAGGCTGGTCAGCACGGCGACCCCGAACAGCACGGCGGCGGTGACGATGACGCCGCGGACGGTCGCGCGCTCGCCGCTGGACAGGGCAGGGGGCTGCGTTATGGTCATGGCTTCCTCCGGTCAGGTGTCCAGGTAGCGCAAAACCGCCAGGATGCGGCGGTTTTCGCTCTGGTCGGGCGCGAGGTCGAACTTGGTGAAGATCGAGGCGATGTGCTTTTCGGCGGACCCGGTCGAGATCGACAGCGTCGCCGCGATGGCCGAGTTGGACTTGCCCTCGGCCATCAATTGCACGACGTCGCGTTCGCGGTCGGTGAGGTTGTCCAGCATGTTGCGGCGTTGGGACCGCACCAGGATCTGCGCGACGACCTCGGGGTCCAGGACGGTACCGCCGCTGCCGACGGTGCCGACGGCGTCCAGGAACGCTGGGATGTCGGCGACCCGATCCTTGAGCAGGTAGCCGAAGCCGCGGGTGTCGGCGGCGATCAGTTCGGCCGCGTAGCGCTCCTCGACGTAGTGCGAGAGCACCAGCACCGCCGAATCGGGGTTCTGCCGGCGCAGCAGCGCGGCGGCGCGGATGCCCTCGTCGGTGAAGGTGGGCGGCATACGGACGTCCACGATCGCCAGGTCCGGTGCGAGTTCGTTGACCACCCGCAGCAGTTCGGTCGCGTCGGGGACGCCGGCGACCACCTCGTGGCCGGCGTCGATGAGGATGCGTTCCAGACCGGCGCGCAACAGCGCCGAGTCCTCGGCGATCACGATGCGCATGGCAACACCGCGCTGACGATGGTGGGGCCGGTGGCCGGGCTGGACACCGACAGGGTGCCGCCGGCGGCCCGGACGCGTTCGGCCAGCCCGCGCAGCCCGGTGCTGCCGGGATCGTCGGAGATCTGCGCACCGCCGCGGCCGTCGTCGAAGACCGACACGTGCAGCTGCTGGGTGGTCTCGTCGACGCGGACGGTCACCACCGCGCGGCCGGCCGCCGCGTGCTTGGCCACATTCGTCAACGCCTCGGCGACCAGGAAGTACGCCACGGCTTCCACCTCGTCGGGCAGACGACCCGGCAGCGAGACGTCCAACGATGTTGGTATGCCCGAGTTTTCGCTGCGCTGCACCACCGCGGACAGCGCGGCGTCCAGGCCGCGGTCCGACAGGATGCTCGGCGCGATGCCGCGCACCACGTCGCGCAGTTCGGACAGGGCCTGCTTGGCGTCGCCGTGCGCCTCGTCGATCAGGGCCTTGGCCGCGTTCGGGTCGGAGTCCAGCTTGGTCCGCGCCAGGCCGATGGTCATGGCCAACGACACCAGCCGCGGTTGCACGCCGTCGTGCAGGTCGCGCTCGATGCGGTGCCGCTCGGTGTGCGCCGACGACACCGCCCCTTGGCGGGCGTCGGCGAGTGCGTGGACCTGATTGCGCAGGGCCGCAGTGTCCGACGGGGCCAGCAGCCAGCGGTCGATCTGGGCGTCGACGGCGGGGGCGAAGATGAGGATCGCGAGCGCGGCGAGCAACGCGGTGCTGCCCAGCACGAACGCCAGCGGCACCGGCAGAAAGTCCACGCCGGCCGCGGCGTCGCTGCCTCGCACCGCGATGGCCGCGGCGGGGCCGAGGAAGGCGAAGGCCAGCAGGACCAGCGTGATCCCGGTCGCCAGGAAGTCGTAGAGCAGCCGGAGATAGTGGTGCGCGAAGCCCTTCCAGAACCGGGCACTGCTGAAGTCCAGCCACAGCTGATGCAGCCAGCCCACGAACCCGTCGCGGTGGGTCAGGGGGCGCGCCGGGACGGGGATCCCCATGCCGAACACCGCCTCGGAGCGACCCCGCTCGACGACGTTCACCCCGCGCATCAGATAGATGAACGCCACGGTGGCCAGCGCCGTGCCGATGATCGACGGGATCGAGGAGACGGCAACCACCATGATCGCCAACGGGATCCAGAACCACAGCACCGCGATGACGGCGTTGGTCACCATCGCGGCGGTGGGAACCACCCCGAGATGTCGGTCGCGGGCGCGCGGCGGGGCCGGAAGAACGTCGGTTGCGACTGCCATGAGTCAAACCTAGGAGGTCGAGGCCGTCGGCAACACGACGTTATCCGGACAATGTCGTGGGGGATAACCCCCAGTTAGGGTCAGGGCGTGAGCGCCACCGCAACCCCGGGTGAACCCCCCGCCCCACGCAAGCGGGTCGAAGTGTTGGGCAGCATCGGTCCCAACTGGTTCGCCGCGGTGATGGGCACGGGCATCGTGGCCGTCGCGGGTGCCACCCTGCCGTTGCCGCTGCCGGGCGTGCGCGGGTTCACCGAGGTGGTGTGGGTGATCGCGCTGGTGCTGCTGGTGGTGCTGGTCCTCGTCGTCGGTGGGCATTGGCTCTGGCATCCCCGGGTGGTGCGCGGGCACGCCCGCAATCCGCAGATGGCGCACTTCTACGGCGCGGCGCCGATGGCGTTGATCACCGTCGGCACGGGTGCGTTGCTGGTGGGCAAGGATCTGATCGGTGAGCGCGCCGCCGTCGATCTGGCGTGGGTGTTGTGGACCGCCGGCACCCTGGGCGGGTTGTTCACCGCGGTGAGCATCCCCTTTCTGATGTTCACCCAGCACAGCGTGGAACCCGACGCGGCGTTCGGCGGCTGGCTGATGCCCGTTGTGCCGCCCATGGTGTCCGCGGCCGGTGGGGCCCTGCTGCTCGAGCACATGGCGCCGGGCACCGGCCGCGAGACCATGCTGTACGGCTGCTACGCCATGTTCGGGCTGTCGCTGGTGGCCTCGCTGATCATCATCACGATGATCTGGACACGGTTGGCCCTGTACGGCACCTCGGGTACCGCGCGGGTGCCGACGCTGTGGATCGTGCTCGGTCCGCTGGGGCAGTCCATCACCGTGGCCGGGCTGTTGGGCACCCACGCGGGGAGCGCCGTCGACCCCGAGATCGCGAGCGGCATGCGGGTTTTCGGCATCCTGTTCGGCGTGCCGGTGTGGGGGTTCGCGGTGCTGTGGATCGCGTTGGCGACGGCGCTGACGGTGCGGACCCTGCGCCGCGGAATGCCGTTCGCGTTGACCTGGTGGAGTCTGACCTTCCCGGTCGGCACGTTCGTCACCGGAACCACGCAGCTGGCCGAGCACACGACGCTGCCGGCGTTCGAGGTCGCCGCCGTGGTGGCCTACGTCGGTCTGCTGGGCACCTGGGTGCTGGTCGCGCTGCGCACCACGGGCGGCAGCCTGCGGGGCAGCCTGTTCGCGCCGCCGACGAGCACCGACCCGATTCGGGCGCACAAGGATCCGGTCGTCTGAGGCCGTGCCACAATCGCCGTCATGCGGGTAGGGATGACGATGCCGGTCATGGAACCGGATCTGGACGCCGCGACATTGCGGACCTGGGCGACGATCGTCGACGAGGGTCCGTTCTCGTCCCTGTGCTGGGGCGAGCGGATCGCGTTCGACAACCCCGAGAGCCTGACGCTGCTCGGCGCGTTGGCGGCGTGGACCGACCGGGTCCGGCTGGTGACCACGGTGATCGTCCCGCAGTTGCATGACCCGGTGATGTGCGCCAAGGCGCTGGCCACGGGCGATCTGATCTCCGGGGGCCGGCTGACGGTGGGCTTCGGCGTCGGTGGCCGCCACGAGGATTACCAGGCCGTCGGGGCGGACCCGAAGACGCAGACGATGCGCGACATGGCGGAGCGGATCGCGATCATGCGGCGGGTGTGGGCCGGGGAGCGGATCACCGATTCCGTGCTGCCGGTGGGCCCGCCGCCCGTGCAGCCCGGTGGGCCGCGCCTGCTGGTGGGAACCATCGGGCCCAAGACCGTGCGCAGCGCGGCCGCCTGGGCCGACGGGTTGGCCGGCACCACGCTGGATCTCGACGTCGGCAAGCAGAACGAGCTGTTCGACGTCGCGCGTCAGGCCTGGGCGCAGGCCGGCAAACCCGCGCCACACCTGGCGACGTCATTCTGGTTCGCGCTCGGCCCGGCCGAGGCGGCGCGCGAGCAGGTGCGGACGCATCTGCGCCGCTACATGAACTGGATTCCCGCCGAGTATGTCGACGCGATGGCGCCGACCACGGGCTGGTCCGGCGACGAGGAGCAATTGGCCGCGGTGCTGCGCGAATTCGCCGCGGTGGGCACCGACGAGGTGCATCTGATCCCGACCAGTACGGATGTCGATCAGCTGCGGCGGGTGGCCGAGGTGGTGCACGACTTCACCTGAGTCCGTGCCCGCGGTCCACCGCAGTGGACCGGCTGGGGGCCGACGGCGCTGAGGCCGGCGTGGTCAGCGGGCGGCGGCGCCCTTGTCCTCGGGCTTGTCGCGCCGCGGGGCGTCCGAGAAGACCAGCGCGGCAACGTCATTGTGTTGGCTGGTGTTTCGCGGCGACGCCGTCGTCTTTTGCGGGTGGGAAAAAAGGTTCGTCGAGTCCATCAAGTTTCCTAGCGTTAGGGTCACGCTTGCGGGGTAGGAGAGAGCGTCCACCGCGCCACAACTACGTGAATGTCGCCGAGTCGGCGGGCCGTGCCGAATTTCGTGGCACTGACCTCCACAGTACACGCCGGGGTGCGATCGGTCCGGATCTCGGGTCAGATCGCCGGCCCCTCGGCCATGGAACCGCGTGGGCGTCGGAATCCGTGGTTATGGTGAGACATGGGTAAACGTCGGTCACTGTCTTGGTTCTACAAACTCGATCGCGCTGATCAGGCGGTCTTGTTGGGCCGGCCGCACGGGTATCTGCCGGACGGGGTGGCGGCCGAGATCCGGGGACACACGGTGCCCGCCGACCGCGGCGGAAACCGGGCCGCGCCACGCCGGTGGCAGCTGCGATCCGCCGAGGCGAACCTGCTCGAAGATGAGCGGTTGCGACTCGACACCATGTGGCAAGCCATGCCGAGCAGTACCCGTGCGGCGCTGCTGGGCTCTCGCGGCGGGCAGGTGCCCCCGCAATGCCGGGAGGCCATCCTCGATCTGATGCCGGGCGGGGTGCCGCCGGGCGCCGATCTCGACGCGTCCTTCGAGTTGTCGGGGATCGCCGCCGCCTATGTTGAAATGGTCGCCGTCGGGGCCCGGTGAAAGTGAGGTTCGCAGCGTGAACGCCTGGGGCAATTACCAATACGAGATCTATTTCCAGGGCCTCACGGGCGTGTTGCCCTCGCTCCCGATGTCGTATGCGGAGCTGGAGGAACGGGCGCGGCAGGCGCTGTCCCCGTCGGTGTGGTCCTACGTCGCCGGAGGGGCCGGCGACGAGCACACCCAGGACGGCAACGTCACCGCCTTCCAGAACTGGGGTCTGATGCCGCGGATGCTCGTCGGCGCCACCGAACGGGATCTCTCCGTGGAACTGTGGGGGAAACGTTGGCCCGCACCGATTTTCCTGGCGCCCATCGGCGTCATCGCGTTGTGCGCCCAGGACGGTCACGGCGACCTGGCGACCGCCAAGGCGGCGGCCGCCTCCGGGGTGCCGATGGTCGCTTCCACCCTGGTCGAGGACCCGATGGAGGACATCGTCGCCGAATTCGGCGACACCCCAGGGTTTTTTCAGCTGTACTGCCCCAACGACCGGGATATCGCCGAGAGCCTGGTGCGCCGCGCCGAGGCGGCGGGGTACGCCGGAATCGTCGTCACGCTGGACACCTGGATCCCCGGCTGGCGTCCGCGCGACCTCGCCACCGCCAACTTCCCGCAATTACGCGGCAAGTGCCTGGCCAATTACACCAGCGACCCGGTGTTCCGGGAGAAGGCCGGGCTGGCCGAGGGCGCCGACCCGCGCGACGCGGTGATGTACTTCGCGAGCGTCTTCGGCAAGTCGTTGACCTGGGACGACCTCACCTGGCTGCGCTCGCTGACCAAGCTGCCGCTGATCCTCAAGGGCATCTGCCACCCCGACGACGCGCGCCGCGCGGCGGATTACGGGGTGGACGGCATCTACTGCTCCAACCACGGTGGCCGCCAGGCCAATGGCGGGATCCCCGCCATCGATTGCCTGCCGGACGTGGTGGCCGCCGCCGGTGATCTGCCGGTGTTGTTCGACTCGGGCGTGCGTTCGGGCGCCGACGTCATCAAGGCCCTGGCGCTGGGCGCCAGCGCGGTCGGCATCGGCCGGCCGTATGCCTACGGCCTGGCGCTCGGCGGTGTCGACGGCATCGTGCACGTGCTGCGGTCCCTGCTGGCCGAGGCCGACCTCATCATGGCGGTCGACGGGTATCCCACGCTGGCGGATCTGACGCCGGATGCGTTGCGCCGCGTGGGCAGGTGACATCGGTGCAGTGGTGGGAGACCGCCGTCGTCTACCAGATCTACATCCGCAGCTTCGCCGACGGCGACGGTGACGGCGTCGGCGATATCACCGGAATGCGGTCCCGGTTGCCGTATCTGGGCGCGTTGGGCGTCGATGCCGTCTGGATCAACCCGTGGTATCCGTCGCCGATGGCCGACGCCGGCTACGATGTCGCCGATTACCGCGAGATCGACCCCGCCTACGGCACTTTGGCACAAGCCCGCGAGTTCATCGCCGAGGCCCACGCGGCCGGACTCAAGGTGTTGCTGGACATCGTGCCCAACCACACCTCCGATCAGCACCGGTGGTTTCAGGCGGCCCTGCGTTCCGAGCTCGGCGCTCGCGAGCGCTACCTGTTCCGGCCGGGCCGGGCGGGCGGCGAGGTGCCGCCCAACGATTGGCAGAGCATCTTCGGCGGCCCCGCCTGGACCCGGACCGACGACGGCTCCTGGTATCTGCATCTGTTCGCACCCGGACAGCCCGACCTGAACTGGGACCATCCGGAGGTCCGGAAAGAGTTCGAGGCGGTGTTGGCGTTCTGGTTCGACCTCGGCGTGGACGGGTTCCGCATCGACGTGGCCCACGGCCTGGTCAAGGCGGCGGGGTTGCCCGACCGCGGCGGGCCGGGAAACCCGCACCCCGCTTTCGACCAGGACGGTGTGCATGAGATCTACCGGGGCTGGCGTGCGGTGGCCAACCGCTATGAGCCGCAACGGATTTTCATCGCCGAGGCGTGGGTGCCCAGCAATGAGCGGTTGTCGCGCTATCTGCGCCCCGACGAACTGCACACGGCGTTCCAGTTCGACTTCCTGCGCGCGCCCTGGCGTGCGGCGAAGCTCCGCGAGGTCATCGACGAGGCGATATCCAGCGCGGCCTCGGTGGGCGCGCCGCCGACGTGGGTGTTGTCCAACCACGACGTGCCGCGCACCGTGACTCGCTACGCACGTTCCCAACCGGACGGCATGGTCGAATCCGAGTGGGAGCGGGCGCGTTGGGTTGCCGAGGCTGCCGACCACGAGTTGGGCCGGCGGCGCGCGCGGGCGTGCGCGCTGCTGCAACTGTCGCTGCCCGGCACCGCCTACGTGTACCAGGGCGAAGAGCTGGGCCTGGAGGAGGTCGAGGAGCTGCCCGACGAGGTGCGCCAAGACCCGACGTGGCTGCAGTCGGGGCGCACCGACGTCGGCCGTGATGGCTGCCGCATCCCGTTGCCGTGGTCGGGATCGCAAGCACCCTACGGGTTTTCCCCGCCCGGGTCGGCCGCGTCCTGGCTCCCGCAACCCGACCACTGGGGTGCGTACTCGGTGGCCGCCCAAGAGCGCGACGGCGATTCCATCCTGAACCTCTACCGGGCGGCGCTGGCGTTGCGGCCGCAACTGTGGGTCGGTGCCGGTGACGTGCGGTGGTTGGCGAGCGCCGACGGCGTGCTCGGCTACGCTCGCGGTGAAGCGCAGTGCTGGGTCAACACCGGTGATGTCGAAATCGCGCTGCCGGAAGGCTTTTCGGTGCTGCTGGCCTCGGAGCCGGGGATCGACGGGGTGCTGCCCCCGGACGCCGCGGCGTGGGTACGTGCGCGGCGATGACGCCGCACCGGCTGTAATAGGGTCGAAGCTGGTCGACGACGGAGGAAGACGTGAAGTTGCTCAAGTCCCTGATGCTGGCGGCCGCCCTGGCCGTCGTTCCGCTGGGAATCGCCGGTACCGCCGCCGCGCAGCCGCCGAGCCCGGAGGAGATCTCCGCAACGGAGAACGCGATTCGCCCCGACGGCAGGTATGCCCTGGCGGTGTCGGAGCCGGGGCGCCTCAACGTGGCGATCATGACGGGCCGCGACATCAAGGCGAAGAGTCCGCACATCGATTTTCAGATCGTGACGTACGGCAAGGTGGCCCAGGACCTCGCCACCGACCCGGCGGTGCAGGAGGCCGCGCGGCGGGCCGTCCTCGACGACGGGATCAAGATCGTGATCTGCGACCTGCCGCTGGACCGGCTGGGCATCGACCGGGCGACGCTGCCGGTCGAGTTCGCCACCACGCCCAACGCGCTGACCTACCTGTTCGGCCTGCAGGAGCAGGGCTACAAGACCCTCACCTACTAGCGCTGACCTGCGGCGGGACCCGGCGGTGCCGGGTGCGGCCGGTGAGGTGGCTAACGCTGCCCGGCGGTGGGACGATAGTCATTGATGGAAGCGCAGTGCAGTTGCCGCGTCCCCGATGGCATCCGAGCCATCTGCGCTGGTCGCGGCAGCGTTACCAGCGGTGAGGAGTTCACCATGAAATTGAAGAACATTGCAGCAGGAGCGGCGGTCGTCGGCGCGATGGGATTCGCCGCCGTCGGATTCGCCGGTCAGGCCGGTGCCGACCCGCATTGGCATCCGTGGCCGGATCCGATCCCGCCGCCCGGCCATGTCGGCCACATCGTCGGCGTCCCGCCCGGCCACATCGGCCAGGCCGTGGGTGTCCCGCCGGGACACTGGGACAAGCCGTGGAAGTGGTTCCGCTAGCCGATCCGCACAGATGGCGATGGCCGCCCTGCGATACACCGCAGGGCGGCCATCGTCGTCTGTGGGGCCATGCCCAAGAATCCGGCAGATTTCAATGCTTCCGCTGCGCTGCCGATGCTGTGAATATCACCTTCGTGTTCTGTTGACCTGAACTGACACCGTCGCCGCGGGTCCCGGCGACGCGGTGCGTGCGTCGTCTGACGCCGCGCCGATCATCCTGTTTTCCGTATCGCGCATTCGCAACGATTCAGCCCTGCCCCAGGCAGGTCCACCGAAAGGAAGTCTGCCATGACTGTCACCGTCGAGAGTCCGCCGAGGATCACCCCGCTCGAACCCGTCGAACTCGACCCGCAGGAACTGGGGTTCGCGCCGACCAACGTCGCCTCCATTCCGCCGCTGGCGCCGCATTGGCAGCCCCTGGACTTCCCCGAGATCCTGTCTCGCCCTGCGGCTTTCCTGTCAGTCGGCCAGTCGAACTCGCTGTACAAGCCGGGCGGCGTGCAGTACGCCGAGGGCCACGCCCACCGCGGCAGCCTGGAAGCCACCGTCAAGTCGGTGCAGGCGGCCCGCAACGCAGCCAACTTCGTGTCGTTCAACTGGATCGGGTTCTCGGTGTTCCGCGACGACTACCCCCAGACCGATTTCGACCGGGCGCAGTACCGGAGCTGGACCGGTCACATCGACGCCACCCCGGAGCAGATCGCCTGGGACAACGAACTCGTCGGCGAACTGCGGGATCTGGTGCGCCCGGGTGACAACGAACTCTACGAGAAGGCGCTGCAGACGGCGTTCGTCGGCACCGACCTGCCCGGCACGCTGATCCGGCAGAAGGTCGAAGTGGTGGTGATCACCGGCATCCACCTCGACTGGTGCATCGAGGGCAACGCCCGGGCTGCCCGGGATCACGGCCTGCTGCCGATCATCATCGGCGACGCCACCGGCACCGCGCACCCGGATCAGGAACCCGCGACGTTCGAGCGGATCAACAACTTCTTCGCGCCGGTCATCACCTCCGACCAGTTCGTCGAGTGGGTGCGCCGCTGATGGGCAACGTCGGTTTGGTACTCGTCGGGGTGGTGTTGTTCGTCAATGGACTGGTCTCGGTGGGTGTGGTCAGTCCTCGCAGCGCCGCCCCGCTGAATCTGTTCGTCGGCACCGCGCAGGTGGTGCTGCCGACGCTGGTGCTGGTGCAGGCGGGCGCGGACACGGCGCTGGTCAACGCCACCTGGCCCAGCTACCTGTTCGGATTCACCTACCTGTGGTTCGGGCTCATCCAACTCACCGACCTCGACCCGCGTGGGTTCGGTTGGTACAGCGCGTTTGTCGCGGCGGTCGTCGCCTATTACGCCGTCAAGACCGTCGGGACCAACCCGACGTTCGCGGTGCTGTGGGCCAGCTATGCGTTCATGTGGTCGCTGTTCTTCGTGCTGCTGGGGTTGGGCGTCACCACCCTCGGGCGGTTGGATCTCGGGCATTTCACCGGTTGGGTGCTGGTCCTGCTGGGCATCCCGACGTGCACGCTGCCGGGGATCCTGCTGCTCAACGGGGTGTGGTCGACCTCGGCGGTCGCCGGTTTCGGTGCGCTGGCGGCGCTGGCGGTGGGCATCGGGGCGTCCGTCGTGCTGGCGCGGCGCAGCGCGGTGCGTGCCGCGGCCGCGGTGGCGCCCGCGGAGCAGATTGTGGTGGAAAGGGTGGGGGAGCCGCAGTTGGTGTGACGGAGGGCCGCGCAGACTGCCGCCGGGCGGGGATCCCTCGGATTCCCGCCCGGTGCCCTTCGTCACTGCCAGGTCCGAGATCTCTGGTCAAGGGCGGCGAAGCGGGGCATCCGACGGCGCGGAGTCCGGAACGTCCCCGCCGGCGCGTCGCGACGCCGGAGGCAGCAGCAGCGACGCGGCCCCGGTGGCGGCCGCCGTCACGAATGCGGTGAGGTGGCCGAAAGATTCGGTCAGCAGGCCGGTCAGCGGCGCTCCGAGTCCTTGCCCGGCCGCCAGGGCGAAGAACGCCAGGCCCACCCCGAAGGATGCGGACTCCCGGTAGACGCGGGTACCCCAGATCAACAGCAACCCGGTCATGCAGATGTAGGTCGCCCCGAAGACGGTCACCGCCAGCAGGACCGCCGCAGCGTGCGGCACCGCGACGGCCAGCAGGACCGTGGCAGCGGACATGGCGGTCACGACGGCCAGCCACGCCGTGCGAAAGCCCATCCGCTGCACCAGGTCCCCACCCAGGGCGCCGACGATGCCGGCCGCTCCGAGGACGATCCACGAGGCCGTGGCCAGCCCGCCGGCATGTGATTGGCTGATCACGTCACGCCCGAAGTTCCAGATTGCGATACTGCCGACACCGCACAGCAGCGACGCGGTCAACAGCGCCACCGTTCCCGGCCGATGCCATCGGCGGAAGTCGGTGCGCCCCTGTTGGTTTCGGACCTCGCCGCGCAGCGTGACGGCGACCCACGCGGTGACCAGCGCGGCGAGTGCGGCGTAGACCGCCCACGCCAGCCGCCATTGCTCGGTGAGCAGGTACGCGATGGGTCCGGAGGCCACCACCCCCAGGCCGGTGCCGGCGTTGACAAACGTTTGTGCGCGGTCGGCGATGTGGCCGGTCAGTCGTTGCGCGACGGCGGCCGCCAGGGGTGGGGAGGCCAGCCCGGTGCTGGTGCCGGCCATCAGGATGCCGACGGCCAACACCCACGCGGCCGGGGCGCTGGCCACCACGCTCAGACCCGTCGTCGCCACGACGCCGGCGATCACCGCGGTCCTGCGGGGGCCGATTCGCTCGGTCAGGGCGAGGGAGGTCACGATCGCCACGCAGTAGCCGACGTAGCTGCCCGCGCCGATCACGCCGATCATGGTCGGCGTGAGGTGGAAGTGCTCGGTGAATGTCGGCACGAACAACCCGTAGGCGAAGCGGGCGAAGCCGTAGCAACACGCGATCAGCGCCGCACCGGCCGCCACGAGTGAATAGAACGTTCGTTGCACTCTGCTAGAGTGTCAGCATGCCGCGAAGTACGCAACCCGCCCGCGCGCGACTCCTGCGCGCGGCCGACGAGCTGTTCTACGCCCACGGCATCGCCGCCACCGGCGTCGATGCCGTCATCGAGAAGGCAGGTGTCGCGACCGGCTCGCTCTACAAGAACTTCGGCGGCAAGGCCGATCTGGTGGCGGCCTACCTGGCCGACCGGGACCGCCGCTTCGGTGAGCTGTGGGAGACGCACATCGAGGCCGCCCGCGACGCTCGCGCCAAGCTCCTGGCGTTGTTCGACGCGCACGCCGATTGGATGCGACAGACCGGGGCACTGCGCGGTTGCGCGCACGTCGCGGCCGCCGCCCAGCTGCCCGCCGACCACGCCGGGGTCGCGGCGGCCGTCGCGCACAAGCAGCGGCTGATCGACCGCCTCACCGAACTCGTCGAGGCCGTCGACGTGCCGGCTCCCCGGGCGCTGGCACAGGACCTGGCGCTGCTCTACGACGGCATGCTCGCCGCGCAGGCCATCGGTATCGACCCGGATCCGCTGGCCCGCGCGCGCAGGCTGGCCGAGCAGATTGTCCACGCCGCCGACGGCGCGTGAGCGATGTCGTGTCACGATGAGGATCCAATCGAAAGCGTAAGGCGTGGATTCGGCGCGATTTTCGCGGCATGAACCCCCGGCTACCCACGTGACTACGCGGCGAGGCAGCGAGGAGCGAGATGGGCAGCGACGACATCCGGGCACCCCACAAGACGTTGGAGATCCCGGCGGGTGACGTCACGATGGTCGCCGACGCCTACGGCGACCCGGCGGATCCGCCGGTGGTGTTGCTGCACGGCGGTGGACAGACCCGGCATTCGTGGGGATCGACCGCGGCCGATCTGGGTTCCAAGGGTTGGTACGCCGTCACCGTCGATCTGCGTGGGCACGGGGACAGCACCTGGTCCCCGGACGGCTACTACGGTCTGGACCGGTTCGCCGGGGACGTGATCAAGGTGGCCGACTACCTCGGGCGCCCGCCGGTCTACGTCGGCGCCTCGCTGGGCGGCAACTCGTCGCTGGCGGCGATCAGCGTGCGACCGGACCTGGCGCTGGGCCTGGTGCTGGTCGACGTGTCACCGTTCCTGCAGCCCGCGGGTACCAGCCGGATCCGCGATTTCATGGTCTCGCACGCCGAAACCGGTTTCGCCACACTGGAAGAGGCTGCCGACGCGGTCGCCGCCTATGTGCCGCACCGGCCGCGGCCCCGCAACCTCGAGGGCCTGAAGAAGAACCTGCGGCACCGGGACGGTCGGTGGTACTGGCATTGGGATCCGGCGTTCCTGGCCTCGCCGCTGGACCAGCCCGTGCAGCGCGATCCACTCATCGACCCGGCGCGGCTCGGTGCCGCCGCACGCGATCTGCGGCTGCCGACGCTGCTGGTGCGCGGCGGGGAGTCCGACGTGCTCAGCATCGACGACGCCAAGCGGTTCCTGGAACTGGTGCCGCACGCCGAGTTCGCCTCGGTCGAGGGCGCGCATCACATGGTGGCCGGCGACGACAACGCCGTGTTCGAGGATGTGCTCGACGACTTCCTGGCGCGCCGGGTGCGCTCGCGGCTTAAGCTGTTCGGCGCGTAGGGCCACCCGGCCGGCGCCTTCTCAGCTGCCGGATCCGTACGGCCGGGTGATGATCTCCAGGTTGTGCCCGGACGGGTCCCGGAAGTAGACGCCGCGGCCGCCGTCGTGATGGTTGATCTCCCCGGGGTGTTGTCCGTGGGGATCGGCCCAATGTTGCAGTCCGCGTTGCCGAATACGGCCGTAGATCTCGTCGAACTCGGTTTCGGACACCAGGAACGCGTAGTGCTGCGGGACGATGTCCGCGCCCGCGGGGGCCTGTGCGTAGTCGAGGCTCGCGCGGTGGGCGATGGTCACCGCCAGGAACGGCCCGAACTCCTTGGCGGAGGGCAGGCCGAACATCTCGGTGAAGAACGTTGCCGACTCGGTGCGGTCCCGAGCGGCGACGATGGTGTGGTTGAACTCGATGGCCATACCAATCCAGTGAACCACCGTTTGGCCGGCAGCCCAATGTTGCGCCGCCGATATCTGGCTTTGGTGGGCGCTGCTCGCGCTCGGGGAGCCGGCGCACCGCGGCGAGACCCTCCGGCGTTCCCGGCCAGTGCTTGGACAATGCCGCTGATCCGGCATGGCGCGTTACCGAGCGCAATGCGACGGCGACGATGATCGCGTCGTCGGCATAGCCCAGGACCGGGATGAAGTCCGGGATCAGGTCGAACGGCAGCGCCAGGTAGCCGAGCAGCAGCGCGAGGCGGATGCGGACCCCCTTCGGCAGTGTCGGATCGGCCGCCAGGCGTTTCAGCAGGCGCAGGAGGTCGGGAAGCAACCGTGCGGCGTCGCGCAGGCCGACGTCATCCGGTTTGGTCTTCCACAGGATGAGAACGAGCGCCAGCCACAGCAGCAGCAGACCTGCGACGATGCCGAGGCCTACCGACCACCAGTCAGACGGCATCCTAGAAACCGCCCGCAGCGGCGCTAATCCGCGACGAAATGGTATGGCTCCCAATAACCCATCTCGGCGATGGCAACCACTCCGATATCCCGAGTCTGAGTCGGCTGCCCTGCACAGAATTCTTTCACCGTCATGTCGAATCGGTACGTCGGGTTCTGACCCGTCAGCCCAGGAACATCGTTGAGGCCTTGCTCGCCACGATCCTCGACCGAGGCGAGTTCATAGTCACAGCCAGGCGCCGGCATCACAGCCTCGATAGCGACCTTCTGCACGGTCAACTGCTTACCGCTGATGCGAAGCAATGGCACCTGCTCGGCATCGTGGGTGTTCAAGCCTGCCACCAGCTGTTGAGCCCACTGGTGTTGTTTGTCGGGACCGAAGTAGCCCATCGACAGATCGCCGTCGTCGGACAGCAGAAGCAGAAACCAGGCGCCGATACCGGCCACCAGCACGAGGGACGCCACCAACCCCGCCGCGCGACGGTGCTTTCTCACCCGGTCCATGCCGGTCATTCTCCTGGGTATCTCAGTCGAACGAACTCGGCTTGAGCGGGCGTCACCGGGCAGCAGTCCGCTCTCGACGGTGCTGGTGGATCTAATCGAGCCCTACTCGGAGTGGGAACCGCGGCGACGACTCCGCCGTATCGGGTGACGAAGTTGTTGCTCTCCTCTGCCTCACTGTCCAAGTGTTCGGAACACCATTACCGGTGTGGAGAGCAGCGCCCGCTCGGCCGTTCTCGGGTTGAGCCTCAAATCGCTACGCGCTGAGTTTCCCGAATGGGATATCTCATTACATAGCTGAAACCAGACCGCGAGGCTCGAAAACGTTCTTTGAACTGCACTATTTCCTGGTGCCCCCGGCAGGATTCGAACCTGCGGCCTTCTGCTCCGGAGGCAGACGCTCTATCCCCTGAGCTACGGGGGCGCAGTGGCTGGAACCGAGCCAGAACCCACTGTGCCATTGGGCTTGCACAGACTAACGCATCCTCGCGCCGGCGCCATCATCGCCAACGGATTCGGGGCCTCACCACCCGAGACCATAGGATGGACCCCCGTGACCCCCGCCGATCTGGCCGAGCTATTGAAGAGCACCGCTGCCGCGGTGTTGGCCGCCCACGACCTCGATTCCGCCGCGCTGCCCGCCACCGTCACCGTGGAGCGCCCGCGCAACCCGGAGCACGGCGATTACGCCACCAACCTGGCCCTGCAGCTCGCCAAGAAGGTCGGCGTCAATCCGCGCGAGTTGGCCGGCTGGCTGGCCGAGGCGCTGGGCAACGCCGCGGGCATCGCCTCGGCCGAGATCGCCGGCCCCGGGTTCGTCAACCTGCGCATCGAGGCCTCGGCCCAGGGCTTGATCGTCAACAACGTCCTCGAGGCCGGCGCCGCCTACGGCAACGCCGAGGTCCTCGCAGGCCAGAACGTCAACCTCGAGTTCGTCTCGGCCAACCCCACCGGCCCCATCCACATCGGCGGCACCCGCTGGGCCGCCGTCGGCGACGCGCTGGGCCGGCTGCTCTCGACGCAGGGCGCCACCGTGGTGCGGGAGTACTACTTCAACGACCACGGCGCCCAGATCGACCGCTTCGCCCGGTCCCTGATGGCCGCCGCCAAGGGCGAGCCGACCCCCGAGGACGGCTACGCGGGCACCTACATCGCCGACATCGCCGCCCAGGTGCTGGCCAAGGCGCCCGACGTGCTCAGCCAGCCCGCCGAGCAGCAGCAGGAGACCTTCCGCGCCATCGGCGTGGACCTGATGTTCGACCACATCAAGTCCTCGTTGCACGAGTTCGGCACCGACTTCGACGTCTACACCCACGAAGATTCGATGCACACCTCCGGCCGGGTCGACGAGGCCATCGCCCAGCTGCGCAAGACGGGCAACATCTACGACCACGACGGCGCGACCTGGCTGCGCACCACCGACTTCGGTGACGACAAGGACCGTGTCGTCATCAAGAGCGACGGCGAACCCGCCTACATCGCCGGTGACCTGGCCTACTACCTGGACAAGCGGGCCCGCGGCTTCGACCTGTGCATCTACATGCTCGGTGCGGACCACCACGGCTACATCGCCCGGCTCAAGGCCGCCGCGGCCGCCCTCGGCGACGACCCCGACACCGTCGAGGTGCTCATCGGGCAGATGGTCAACCTGGTCCGCGACGGGCAACCGGTGCGGATGAGCAAGCGGGCCGGCACCGTCATCACCCTCGACGACCTGGTGGACGCGCTCGGGGTCGACGCCGCGCGCTACTCGCTGACCCGCTCCTCGGTGGACACTCCCATCGACATCGACCTCGAGCTGTGGTCCTCGGCGTCCAGCGAGAACCCGGTCTACTACGTGCAGTACGCGCACGCGCGGCTCTCGGCGCTGGCCCGCAACGCCGCCGAGCTGGGTCTGGCCGCCGACACCGCGCACCTGGAACTGCTCGAGCACGAGAAGGAGGGGGTGCTCATCCGCAACCTCGGCGAGTTCCCCCGCGTGCTGAAAACCGCTGCGTCGCTTCGCGAACCGCACCGCGTGTGCCGCTACCTGGAGGACCTGGCCGGCGACTACCACCGGTTCTACGACTCGTGCCGGGTGCTGCCGCAGGGCGACGAGGAGCCGACGGATCTGCACCGGGCGCGGCTGGCGCTGTGCCAGGCCACGCGTCAGGTGATCGCCAACGGCCTGCAGATCCTGGGCGTCTCCGCACCGGAGCGGATGTGAACGCGCACCCGGCCGGGCCCCGGCACGCCGAAGAGGTGCACCACGCCGGCATGCCCGCCAAACCGCAGAGCCCGCAGGAGACCCTGCTGCTGGCGCCGCACGTGTGGCCGCGCAACCTGGTCCGCGGCGACGACGGCGAGGTGTCGATCGCCGGTGTGACGGTCACCGAGTTGGCGCGCGAGTTCGGCACCCCGTTGTTCGTCATCGACGAGGACGACTTCCGGTCCCGCTGCCGCGAGATCGCCGCCGCCTTCGGTGGCGGCTCGCACGTGCACTACGCCTCGAAGGCCTTCCTGTGCACCGAGATTGCGCGCTGGGTGGCCGAGGAGGGACTCTCGCTGGACGTGTCGACCGGTGGCGAGTTGGCGGTGGCGCTGCACGCCCAGTTCCCGCCGGAGCGCATCGCGCTGCACGGCAACAACAAGTCGGTCCAGGAGCTGACCACCGCCGTCGAGGCCGGGGTGGGGCACGTGGTCCTGGACTCGATGATCGAGATCGACCGCCTGGACGCCATCGCGGGTGCGGCCGGGGTGGTGCAGGACGTCTATCTGCGGGTCACCGTCGGTGTGGAGGCCCACACCCACGAGTTCATCTCCACCGCGCACGAGGACCAGAAGTTCGGCCTGTCGCTGGCCAGCGGCGCCGCGATGGCCGGGGTGCGACGGGTCTTCGAGACCCAGAACCTGCGCCTGGTCGGCCTGCACAGCCACATCGGCTCGCAGATCTTCGACGTCGCGGGCTTCGAGATCGCCGCGCGTCGGGTCCTCGGCCTGCTGCGCGACGTGGTCGCGGAGTTCGGGGTGGACAAGACCGCGCAGATCTCCACCGTGGATCTCGGTGGGGGACTGGGTATCTCGTACCTGCCGCAGGACGACCCGCCGCCGATGAAGGAACTGGCCGACAAACTTCTGGCGATCGTCGCCGACGAAGCGGCGGCGGTCGGTGTGCCCGCGCCGAAGCTGGTGGTCGAGCCCGGCCGCGCGATCGCCGGGCCCGGCACGGTGACCCTCTACGAGGTGGGAACCGTCAAGGACGTCGCGATCAGCGCCACCGCGCAACGGCGTTATGTCAGCGTCGACGGCGGCATGAGCGACAACATTCGCACCTCGCTGTATGGCGCGGAGTACGACGCACGCCTGGTGTCGCGGTTCAGCGAGGCCCCGCCCGCGCTGGCGCGGATCGTCGGAAAGCATTGCGAGAGTGGGGACATCGTCGTGCGCGACACCTGGGTCTCCGACGACATCATCCCGGGTGACCTGCTGGCGGTCGCGGCCACCGGCGCCTACTGCTATTCGATGTCGAGTCGATACAACCTGTTGGGCCGGCCCGCCGTGGTGGCCGTGCGTGACGGTGTGGCCCGCCTGGTGCTGCGCCGGGAAACGGTCGACGACCTGTTGAGTCTGGAAGTGAGGTGAGCGCCGTGGCCGAGGAGAAGAAGTCCGTCGGGGTAGCGGTACTGGGGCTGGGCAACGTCGGCAGCGAGGTGGTCCGGATCATTGGCGAGGACGCCGAGGACCTGGCCGCGCGCATCGGCGCGCCCCTGGAGCTGCGTGGCATCGGGGTGCGCCGGGTGGCCGCCGACCGTGGCGTCCCGGAGGAACTGCTCACCGACGACATCGCCGCCCTGGTGGCCCGCGACGACGTCGACATCGTCGTCGAGCTCATGGGCCCGGTCGAGCCGGCGCGCGCGGCCATTCTGGCCGCGCTGGAGAACGGCAAGTCCGTTGTGACCGCCAACAAGGCGCTGCTGGCCCAATCCACCGGAAAACTGGCCGAGGCAGCCGAAAAAGCCAGGGTAGACCTGTATTTCGAGGCCGCCGTCGCCGGCGCGATCCCGGTGATCCGCCCGCTGACCCAGTCGCTGGCCGGCGACACCGTGCTGCGCGTGGCGGGGATCGTCAACGGCACCACCAACTACATCCTGTCGGCGATGAACGACACCGGCGCCGACTACGACAGCGCACTGGCCGATGCCAGCGCGCTCGGCTACGCCGAGGCCGACCCGACCGCCGACGTCGAGGGCCACGATGCCGCGGCCAAGGCCGCCATCCTCGCCTCCATCGCGTTCCACACCCGGGTCACCGCCGACGACGTGTACTGCGAGGGCATCACGAAGGTCACCGCCGAGGATTTCGAGTCGGCCAAGGCGTTGGGCTGCACCATCAAGCTGCTGGCCATCTGCGAGCGGTTGACTACCGACAAGGGCAAGCAACGGGTTTCGGCGCGCGTCTACCCGGCGCTGGTGCCGCTGGATCATCCGCTGGCCTCGGTCGGCGGCGCCTTCAACGCCGTCGTGGTGGAGGCCGAGGCGGCCGGCCGGCTGATGTTCTACGGCCAGGGCGCTGGCGGCGCGCCGACGGCCTCGGCGGTGCTCGGCGACCTGGTGATGGCGGCGCGCAACCGGGTGCAGGGCGGCCGTGGCCCGCGCGAATCCAAGTACGCCAAGCTGCCCATCGCGCCCATCGGCATGATCCCCACCCGCTACTACGTGAGCCTGTACGTCAGCGATAAGCCCGGCGTGTTGTCCTCGGTGGCAGCCGAATTCGCCAAGCGCGAGGTCAGCATCGCCGAGGTGCGCCAGGAGGGCGTCGTCAACGAGGGCGGCGAACGGGTCGGCGCCCGCATCGCGGTGCTGACCCACAGCGCCACCGACGAGGCGCTCAGCGAGACCATCACCGCCCTGGAAGGACACGAGGCGGTATCGAGCGTGGCCAGCGTGCTGCGAATGGAAGGAGCCGGCGAATGAGCGCCCCCAACACCCCGGTGCATCGGGCCTGGCCCGGCCTGATCGAGGCCTACCGGCACCGGCTGCCGGTCGCGGCGGACTGGACCGCGGTGACGCTGCTCGAGGGTGGCACGCCGCTCATCCACGCCAAGCGTCTCAGCGAATACACCGGCTGCACAGTGCATTTGAAGGTCGAGGGACTGAACCCGACGGGGTCGTTCAAGGACCGCGGCATGACCATGGCGGTCACCGACGCGGTGGCCCGCGGTCAGCAGGCCGTGCTGTGCGCCTCGACGGGCAACACCTCGGCCTCGGCCGCGGCGTATGCCGCCCGGGGCGAGATCACCTGCGCGGTGCTGATCCCGCAGGGCAAGATCGCGATGGGCAAGCTCGCGCAGGCGGTCATGCACGGCGCCAAGGTCATCCAGATCGACGGCAACTTCGACGACTGCCTGGAACTGGCGCGCAAGCTCACCGCCGACTACCCGACGATCTCTCTGGTCAACAGCGTCAACCCGGTCCGGATCGAGGGCCAGAAGACCGCCGCGTTCGAGATCGTCGACGTCCTGGGGCACGCCCCCGACGTGCATTCGTTGCCCGTCGGCAACGCCGGCAACATCACCGCCTACTGGCGGGGTTACCGCGAATACCACCGCGACGGCCTGGTGGACAAGCTGCCGCGGATGCTCGGCACCCAGGCCGCCGGCGCCGCGCCGTTGGTGCACGGCGAGCCCGTGAAGGAGCCGGAAACCATTGCCACCGCGATTCGGATCGGTTCGCCGGCCTCGTGGTCCTCGGCGATCGAGGCGCAGCAGGAGTCCGACGGCCGCTTCCTGGCGGCCACCGACGAGGAGATCCTGGCCGCATACCACCTGGTGGCGCGTACCGAAGGGGTGTTCGTCGAGCCGGCCTCGGCGGCCAGCATCGCCGGCCTGCTGAAGTCGGTCGAGGACGGCTGGGTCGCCCGGGGCTCCACCGTGGTGTGCACCGTCACGGGTAACGGGCTCAAGGACCCGGACACCGCGCTCAAGGGCATGCCGCCGGTGGAGGCCGTGCCGGTCGACCCGTCGGCGGTGGTGGCGAAACTCGGCCTGGTTTAGCGTGGTTGCCTGATGATTCGGACTCTGCCGGCCGGGCTTGTCGCCAAGGCCACCGTGGCCGCCTCCAGCGCCAATCTGGGACCCGGCTTCGACAGCTTGGGCCTGGCGCTGAGCCTGTACGACGAAATCGTGGTCGAAACAACCGAATCCGGCCTCCGCGTCGAGGTGTCCGGTGAGGGCGCCGGCCAGGTACCCACCGGACCGGACCATCTGGTGGTCCGGGCCATCGAGCGTGGGCTGGCCGCCGCCGGAATGCGCGCCGACGGGCTGATTGTCCGCTGCCGCAACACCATTCCGCATTCGCGGGGACTCGGTTCGTCGGCCGCGGCGGCGGTCGGTGGCCTGGCCGCCGCCAACGGCTTGGTGGCGCAGACGGATTGTTCGCCGTGCGACGAGCGCACGCTGGTGCAGCTGTCCTCGGAGTTCGAGGGGCACCCGGACAACGCCGCGGCCTCGGTGCTCGGTGGCGCCGTCGTGTCCTGGACGGAGGCCGGCGCCGAGCCGGTGTACTCCGCGGCGCGCGTGCAACTGCACCCCGACGTCCGGCTACACGTCGCGATCCCGGAGATCCGCTCGTCGACCGCGGAGACCCGCGTGTTGCTGCCTGAGCAGGTCAGCCACCAGGACGCCCGGTTCAACCTGAGCCGCGCGGCGCTGCTGGTGGTGGCCTTGAGCGAGCGTCCGGATCTGTTGATGGCGGCCACCGAAGACGTGCTGCACCAGAGCCAGCGCGCACCGGCGATGCCGGCGTCGGCGGAATTTCTGCAATTGCTGCGGCGTTGTGGCGTGGCGGCGGTGCTTTCCGGCGCCGGACCTGCTGTTTTGGCGCTCAGTACGGCCTCGGAGCTGCCGGCCGAGGCCGGCGAGTACGCCGCTTCCGCGGGGTTCACCCTCCGCGCGGTGGAGGTCGGAGAAGCGGTCCGCTGGACATCCGGGGTTGCCGTCGGCGCGTGAACCTCACCGCGCGGGCAACGCGCGGTGAGGGCGGGTTTGCTTGCTTCGACGAAAAATGCGGGCTATCCTCGTTGCCGTCCCGGCAATTCGCAGCGTCTTCTGCGCCGACACTAGGACGACCACTCACTTTCGTGTCTTACTCGTGCACCGACGGTTTGTCGTTCCGCCGCGAATCCCGGAGATCGCCGTTGCCAAGTTCGACGGTCGCACTTCGTGTCCGGGGGTAACCCGGCACACCGAACCCTCGCAGGTCATCCTCTGAGGGAAGAAAGGAAATCCGTGACAGATACGGACCTCATCACGGCTGGGGACGCCACTCCCGAGGCGGATCTGCCCCAGGCTGTGACCTCCAAGAGCTCCGCCGCCGACAAGGGCGCGGCCAAAGGTGGCTCGCTGGCCAGCATGGTCTTGCCGGAGCTGCGCGCGCTGGCCGTCAAAGTCGGCGTCAAGGGCACCTCCGGCATGCGTAAGGGCGACCTCATCGCCGCCATTCAGGAACGTCAGGCCGGCGGCGAGGGCGCGCAGGCGGCGCAGTCCACGCAGGCCAACGGCACTCGTCAGGCCCGCAAGGCCGACACCAAGAACACCGCGGACGCGGCCGGTGAATCCCAGGCCGAGACGGCCACCGAGGACGCCGGGCAGCGCAGCGAGGCGCCTCGTCGGGAACGCCGGTCGGCCTCGCGGCAATCGGGTGCTCCGGACGCCGACAAGGCGCCGAAGTCCGACGGCAACGACGCCCCGAAGTCCGACGGCAACGACACGGCCGAGAACTCCGCGGACGCGCCGAAGAGCGAGGCGTCCGACGCCGGCTCGGGTTCCGAGGGCGGCAACTCCGGTCGCGACGACAACAAGCAGGACCGCGGCGACCAGCAGCGTCGTGGCGGTGACCAGCAGAACCGCGATCAGAACCAGAACCGTGACCAGAATCGCGGCGATCAGCAGAACCGCGATCAGAACCGCGGCGACCAGCAGAACCGCGGCGGCAACAACAGCAACGACGGCGACGACGACGGCGACGGCCGGCAGGGACGTCGCGGTCGCCGGTTCCGGGACCGCCGGCGCCGTGGCGAGCGCTCGGGCGAGGGCGGTGGCGACACCGAACTGCGCGAGGACGACGTCGTCCAGCCGGTCGCGGGCATCCTCGACGTGCTGGACAACTATGCGTTCGTGCGGACCTCGGGGTACCTCGCCGGGCCCAACGACGTCTACGTCTCGATGAACATGGTGCGCAAGAACGGCCTGCGTCGCGGCGATGCCGTCACCGGCGCGGTCCGCGTTCCCCGCGAGGGTGAGGGCGGCGACAAGAACCCCCGCCAGAAGTTCAACCCGCTGGTCCGGCTGGACAGCGTCAACGGCGGACCCGTCGAAGCGGCGAAGAACCGTCCCGAGTTCGGCAAACTGACGCCGCTGTACCCGAACCAGCGGCTGCGGCTGGAGACCACGCCGGAGAAGATGACCACCCGCGTCATCGACCTCATCATGCCGATCGGCAAGGGGCAGCGCGCCCTGATCGTGTCGCCGCCCAAGGCCGGTAAGACCACGATCATGCAGGACATCGCCAACGCGATCACCAAGAACAACCCGGAATGCCATCTGATGGTCGTGCTCGTCGACGAGCGGCCCGAAGAGGTCACCGACATGCAGCGCTCGGTCAAGGGTGAGGTCATCGCCTCGACCTTCGACCGTCCGCCGTCGGACCACACCCAGGCCGCCGAGCTGGCCATCGAGCGCGCGAAGCGCCTGGTGGAGCAGGGCAAGGACGTCGTGGTGCTGCTGGACTCCATCACCCGACTGGGACGTGCGTACAACAACGCCTCGCCGGCGTCCGGCCGCATTCTCTCCGGTGGTGTGGACTCGACCGCGCTGTACCCGCCCAAGCGGTTCCTGGGCGCGGCCCGCAACATCGAAGAGGGCGGCTCGCTGACCATCGTCGCCACCGCCATGGTGGAGACCGGCTCGACCGGTGACACGGTGATCTTCGAGGAGTTCAAGGGCACCGGCAACGCGGAGCTCAAACTGGACCGCAAGATCGCCGAGCGTCGGGTGTTCCCGGCGGTCGACGTCAACCCGTCCGGCACCCGTAAGGACGAATTGCTGCTGGGCGCAGACGAATTCGCCATTGTGCACAAGCTGCGCCGGGTGCTTTCGGGCCTGGACTCGCATCAGGCGATCGACTTGCTGATGAGCCAGCTGCGCAAGACGAAGAACAACTACGAGTTCCTGGTGCAGGTCTCCAAGACCGCCCCCGGATCTCCGGACGACGCCGACTGACCTCGTCGGCACCACAGCGAAATCCCCCGCACGCCCGGGCGGTTTCTAGGGGTCGTCGCAACACTGCTGGTTATTGAGCCTGTAGTAGATCACGCAAGCGCTCGGCTGGGGTATCCCAGCCGAGCGTTTTGCGTGGGCGGCCGTTGAGTTGCTGGGCGACGTGTTCGAGGTCCTCAGGCCCATAGATGCTGAGGTCGGTACCTTTGGGAAAGTACTGACGAAGCAGGCCGTTGGTGTTTTCGTTGGTGCCGCGCTGCCAGGGACTGGCCGGATCACAGAAGTACACGGCCATGTCGGTGGCCATCGAGAACCCCTTGTGCCCGGCCATCTCGGCGCCCTGGTCCCAGGTCAACGATCCCCGCAGATGCTCTGGCAGGGTCGTCATGGTGGCGATCAGCCCGTCACGAACCGTTTCGGCATCATGGCCCCCGGGCAGGTGCACCAGCATGGTGTAGCGGGTGGTGCGTTCCACCAGAGTGCCGATCGCGGTCTTGTTGAGTTCACCCATGATGAGGTCGCCTTCCCAGTGCCCGGGCACCGCGCGATCCTCGATATCGGGCCGGTCGGCGATCATGAGCATCGGATCAACGAACCGCTGGTAACGCTCACCGGGCTTACGGTTCGGTTTACGGCACGTGCGGCCACTTCGCAGTGACTGGGCCACTTCCTTTTTCAGTCCACCGCGCGCCTGGAAGTAGAGGGATTGATAAATCGTTTCGTGGCTCACCCGCATGCTCTCGTCGTCCGGAAAATCCTTGACCAGACGATGCGAAATCTCTTCCGGGGACCACCGCTTGGCCAGCCCCTCTTCGACCTCTTTACGCAGCCTCTGATTGGTGACCAGTTTGGACTGCTTGGGCCGGGACCGTGCCGCCGCAGCCGCCGCATCGGCTTGATATGGCAGGTAGAGGCCCTCGACACGGTGCGCAGCGACCTCGCGGGACACCGTCGACTTATTCCGACCGAGCTTGTCGGCGATCACGGTGTAGCTCAGGCCGGCGGTCAGGCCGTCGGCGATGACCAGCCGATCGGCGAGCTGCAAATACCTACTGGCGGATGCCTGTCCAGATGCAGGACGCTGTTCGGCAGCAGTGGATTTCACCGGTTGTATGTACCGCGTCCCGCTGGCGTAATCGACGACCGTGCCATCGGAATACACCCGCGTGTTGCCAACCTTGCGGATACCGGCACGCCAATCCCGGGCGGTGCGCACATTGACCCCGGCCTCTCGGGCGGCCCGCGCCGACGACCAGCCCTCCTCGAGCAGTTCAAAGAACCGTGCTTTCTCGCAGGTCTTGCCGCGCGTGCGCCGCGCTGGGTCGACCAAGCCCGCCTCCACAAGCATCCGGCGGGCCGTGGAGTGCGCCACTCCGACAGCTTTGGCCGCCGCATTCACCGAGCCAGTTGCTGCAAATACCGCTGCCACCCGCGCAGGATCCACACCGGTGACATCCGGACGCGGCGAGCCCATCGGCCGGCCGGTGGCACTCAAGATGGCATACGCCCGCTGCCGTGACACCCCCAACGACTCCGCCGCTTCCCGCACCGGCACGCCCGCATCGACGAGCTTTGCTAGCTGATCACCAAATTGAACACAGTCCTCCGAAAACGACACGGTCGCCGCAACCTCTCAGATAAGAGAGCGTTGCGACGACCGTGTGAACCCAACCCGGCGTGTCGGGGGATTTCGCGTTTGACGGGGGTCAGGCCCGCAGGGCCGGCATCACGTAACGGTCGAGATAGTCCCGCAGCGCCTCGCGGTCATCGACGTCGACCTGTTCACCGGGCACCGTCGCCAGGCTCAGCAGGTTGCGGGCCACCCACTCGGTGGCCTGGGGGAGGTTCTCGACGGCGATCTCGCCGCGGTCGCGAGCGGCGGCGAGGTACCGCTCCCAGAAGGCGGTCAGGTCCGGGATCAGACCCTGCACGCCGGCCCCGGCGCAGGCGGCGAACTCCTCGGGCTCGTCGAGTCGCAGCTTCATCACCAGCGCGCCGGGGGAGTCGTAGGCGCTGCGGCCCAGCCGGATCCCCTCGGCGATCTGCGCCGGCAGGCTGTCGATGCCGGCCAGCACCGCGTGCGCCTGACCCCAGTACTCGTCGTTGAGCCGCACGATCGCGGCGCCGAGCAACGCCGACTTGTCGGGGAAGTGGCGGTACAACCAGCCGCGGGACACCCCCGCCAACTCCGCCACCTCGGACACGGTGGTGGCGCGAATTCCCTTGGTACGCAAGCACTCTTCGGCGGCATCCATCAGGCGAACACGAACTGGCCGGGCGGCGGTGCCGGCCTTGGGAGCGGAGCCGTCGGTCACGTCGTTGACTCCTCGTCTGCTGTGGGCGCTCCGGCATATCTTCGCAGAGCGGTCTGAAATCCCGGGGGTTGCTCCCCCAACGCGGTAGACAGATCTAGAGTTCTGTCCACTGACCCTTTGCGATGAGGCGGTACAACCAGTGGCGGAGACCTCCCCGACGTTCCAGACCGTGCAGGAGTTGCTGCGGGCGCGCCGCGCCGACACCGGCATCGCGGTGCGCTACCAGGACCGGCAGTGGACCTGGGCGCAACACCTCGGCGCGGCCGAGACGCACGCCGCGGCGGTGCTGACTCTGGTGGACCCGGCCCGGCCGGTCCACGTCGGCGCGTTGTTGGGGAACACGCCGGACATGCTGACGGCGATGGCCGCCGCCGCCTTGGGCGGCTACGTACTGTGCGGCATCAACAACACCCGTCGCGGGGCGGCCCTGCGGCGCGACATCCTGCACGCCGACTGTCAGCTCCTGCTGATCGACGCCGAGCACCGCCCGTTGATCGAGGGCCTCGATCTGCCCGGCGTCCGCGTCATCGACATGGGGTCGGGACAGTGGGCCGAGCTGCTCGCCGCGGCCCCGTCGTTGCGACCGCATCGCGAGGTCGGCCCCACCGACACCTTCATGATGATCTTCACCTCGGGTACCAGCGGCGACCCGAAGGCCGTCCAGGTGGCCCACATGACCGTGCTGTTCGCCGGGATGGCGCTGGTGCAGCGGTTCGCCATCACGCCGGCCGACCTCTGTTACCTGTCGATGCCGCTGTTCCACTCCAACGCGCTGCTGGCGGGCTGGAGCGTGGCCGTGGGCTCCGGTGCGGCCATGGCCCCCGCGACGTTCTCGGCCTCCGGACTCCTCGACGATGTGCGCCGCTACGGCGCCACCTACCTGAACTACGTCGGCAAGCCGCTGGCCTACGTGCTCGGGACTCCCGAGCGCCCGGACGACGCCGACAATCCGCTGCGGGTCGCCTTCGGCAACGAGGCCAGTGACCGGGACATCACCGAATTCAGCCGGCGGTTCGGCTGCACGGTGTGGGACGGGTTCGGATCCACCGAGGGTGCGGTGATCGTCACCCGCGAGGACGATTGCCCGCCCGGTTCCGTCGGCCGTGGATTCCCGGGGGTGGCCATCTACGACCCCGAGACCGGAACCGAATGTGCGGTGGCCGAATTCGACGCCAACGGCGCGCTGGTCAACGGCGACAAGGCCATCGGCGAATTGGTCAACACCACCGGCGCCGGGTTGTTCCAGGGCTACTACAACGACCGCGCCGCCACCGACGACAGGCTGCGTGCCGGCATGTACTGGTCGGGTGACCTCGCCTACCGCGACGCCGACGGCTGGATCTACCTGGCGGGCCGCACCGCGGACTGGATGCGCGTCGACGGCGAGAACATGACCTCCGCACCCATCGAAAGGATCCTCCTGCGCCACCAGGCGATCAATCAGGTCGCCGTCTACCCGGTGCCCGACGAGCAGGTCGGCGACCAGGTGATGGCGGCCGTCGTGCCCTACCCGGATGCCGACCTGATCGCGGCCCAATTCGCCGACTTCCTGGCCGCCCAGGCGGACCTGTCGCCGAAGGCGTGGCCGCGGCGGGTCTGGATCACCGACCACCTGCCGTCGACGGCCACCAACAAGGTGCTCAAGCGGGAACTGATCGCCATCGGCGCCAACCCGCCCGGCGGGCGACTGTGGACCCGGGCACCCCGCAGCAGCACCTACCGGGAGACCGACCGCTGAGACGCCGGCACGGGCCCGTCGACACCGCGGGGGAGGTGTCGGGAATGTCGGCGCCGGCTGCGGCGTTTAGGACAACGGCGGCCGAACTGGCATAATGGACCGCCGACCACCTCAGGTTCCGGTTCACGCCCCAATGCAGCAGGTCAGACGGGCGACCCGGCGGCCGACGATCGAAGAGGACACCATGAAAACGGGTATTCACCCAGACTACAAAGAGACCACCGTGGTCTGCGGCTGCGGCAACAGCTTCACCACCCGCAGCACCAAGGACAGCGGCCACATCGTGGTCGAGGTCTGCTCGCAGTGCCACCCGTTCTACACCGGCAAGCAGAAGATTCTGGACAGCGGCGGCCGCGTCGCCCGGTTCGAGAAGCGCTACGGCAAGCGCAAGGCTGCCGACGAGAAGGCTGCCGACGACAAGTAGCTGTGAGGCCGGCGCCCGACTGCCCGCACCCGTGTGGGGGCCTCGGGCGCCGGTTCTTGTTTTCGGACCACTTTTCAGACCACGAAGCCGGCGGCGTTAGGAGATCCTCGTGACCACCAGTGCGATCGATGCGCTGCTGGCCGAGCACGCCGACCTCGAACGGCAGCTCAGCGACCCGGAGCTGCACGCCGACGCCGGCACCGCCCGCCGGGTGGCTCGACGGTTTTCACAGGTGACGCCGACGGTGACGGCCTACCGCAAGCTCGAGGCGGCCCGCGGTGACCTCGAAGCCGCGCGCGAACTCGCCGACGAAGACGACTCCTTCGCCGCCGAGATCCCCGAGCTCGAGGCCCGCGTCGCAGAACTCGACGCCCAGCTGATGGACATGCTGGCGCCCCGCGACCCGCATGACGCAGACGACATCGTGCTCGAGGTGAAATCCGGTGAGGGCGGCGAGGAGTCGGCCCTGTTCGCCGCGGACCTGGCACGCATGTACATCCGCTACGCCGAACGGCACGGCTGGAGCGTCACGGTGCTCGACGAGACCACGTCGGACCTCGGCGGCTACAAGGACGCCACGCTGTCGATCGCCAGCAAGGGTGATTCGGCCGACGGGGTGTGGTCGCGGCTGAAGTTCGAAGGCGGGGTGCACCGGGTCCAGCGGGTCCCGGTGACCGAATCGCAGGGACGGGTGCACACCTCGGCGGCCGGCATCCTCGTCTACCCCGAGCCCGAAGAAATCGAGCAGATTCAGATCGACGAATCCGATCTGCGCATCGACGTGTACCGCAGCTCGGGCAAGGGCGGTCAGGGCGTCAACACCACCGACTCCGCGGTGCGCCTGACCCATCTGCCTACCGGCATCGTGGTCACCTGCCAGAACGAGCGCTCGCAGCTGCAGAACAAGGCCCGGGCGTTGCAGGTGCTGGCGGCGCGGCTGCAGGCGCTCGCCGAGGAGGAGGCCCAGGCCAGCGCCTCGGCCGACCGGGCCAGCCAGATCCGCACGGTGGACCGCAGCGAGCGCATCCGGACCTACAACTTCCCGGAGAACCGCCTCACCGACCACCGCATCGGGTTCAAGGCGCACAACCTGGACCAGATCCTCGACGGCGACCTGGACCCGTTGTTCGACGCCCTGGCCGAGGCGGACAAGCAGACCCGGCTCCAGCAGAGCTGATGACCCCGGTGGACGCGCGTGCCGCCGGTGCCGAGGTGGCCGCCGAGCTGACGGCCGCCACCCACACCCTTGCCGAGGCCGGCATCGCCTCGCCCCACGTCGACGCCGAACTCCTGGCGGCCCATGTCCTCGGCGTCGATCGCGGCCGGCTGCGGTTCGCGCAGCCGGCGGCCGACTTCGCCGAGCGGTTCCGGCAGTTGGTGGCCGCGCGGTCGCAGCGGATCCCGCTGCAACATCTCACCGGTACGGCGCCGTTCGGTCCGTTGACGCTGGCGGTGGGGCCGGGGGTTTTCGTGCCGCGCCCGGAGACCGAATCGATGCTCGAGTGGGCGATGGCGGTGCTGGACCGCGTTGGCGCTGCACCGAATCCGATCGTGGTCGACGCCTGCACCGGCAGCGGTGCGCTGGCAATCGCGCTGGCCCGGCACCGGCCCGAGGCCACGGTGATCGCCATCGACGACTCGGCCGCCGCGCTCGACTACGCGCGGCGCAACGCGCGGGGCACCGACGTCGAACTCCTCGAGGCCGACGTCACGGCCGCCGGACTGCGCCCCGATCTCGACGGCCGCGTCGACCTGCTGGTCTGCAACCCGCCCTACATCCCGTCGGGCGCGGAACTCGATCCCGAAGTGGCCGAACACGATCCGCACCACGCACTGTTCGGGGGCGCGGACGGGATGGCGGTCATCGGCCCGGTCGTCGGGCTGGCCGGCCGCTGGCTCAAGCCCGGCGGCCGCTTCGCCGTCGAGCATGACGACACCACCTCGGCCGCTACTGTCGACCTGATCCGCGGATCCGGTCTGTTCGACGACGTCCGGCCCCGCCCGGACCTTGCGGGCCGGCCGCGGTTCGTGACGGCCGTACGCCGAGCCGACGCCGAGAGGGAGTAGCAGCCATGAGCAAGTTGTTCGATTGCGGCGATCCGGCGCAGCGGCAGACCGGAATCGACGCGGCGGTGCGCGCCGCCAAGGACGGCCGCCTGGTGGTCCTGCCCACCGACACCGTCTACGGCCTCGGTGCGGACGCGTTCGACGGTGCCGCGGTCGCCGCCCTGTTGGCCGCCAAGGGACGGGGCAGGGACATGCCGGTGCCGGTCCTGGTCGGTTCCTGGCACACCATCGAGGGCCTGGTGTACACGGTGCCGCAGGCCGCGCGCGAGCTGATCCGGGCGTTCTGGCCCGGCGCCCTGAGTCTGGTTGTGCGGCAGGCGCCGTCGCTGCAGTGGGATCTGGGCGACGCCGACGGCACGGTGATGCTGCGCATGCCGCTGCACCCCGTGGCCATCGACGTGTTGCGCGCCGTGGGGCCGATGGCGGTCTCCAGCGCGAACATCTCGGGACATCCGCCCGCGGTGACGGTCAACGAGGCGCGCGAGCAGCTCGGCGATCAGGTGCAGGTCTACCTCGACGGCGGCCCGGCCGAGCAGCGCGCCGCCTCGACGATCGTCGACCTCACCGGACCCACGCCCCGGATCCTGCGGGAGGGGCCCATCTCGGCGGCGGCCATCGCGACGGTGCTCGGCGTGACCGCCGAGTCCCTGCAGGCCTGATTCTCGACTGGGGGCTCAGCTTTGTGCAGTACGGTTCATGCGGTGGCGAGTGCAGTTGGTCCAGGCACGGTCTTGGCTGACGGTCTGCTCGCTCTTTCCGATCGAGGCGCCGGGGTACCGCTGCGCGAGCTCGCGCTGGTGGGCCTGACGGCGGCGATCATCACCTACTTCGCCACCAGTCCGGTGCGTGTGCTGGCCACCAAGATCGGCGCGGTCGCGATTCCCCGGGACCGGGACGTGCACGTGCAACCCACGCCGCGGATGGGCGGGCTGGCGATGTACACCGGCATCGTCGCCGCGGTCTTCCTGGCGTCCCAGCTGCCCGCGTTGACCCGCGGCTTCGTCTACTCCAACGGGATGCCGGCGGTGGTGGTGGCCGGCGGCCTCATCATGGCGATCGGATTGATCGACGACCGATGGGGATTGGACGCACTGACCAAGTTCGCCGGCCAGATCACCGCGGCCAGTGTCCTGGTCACCATGGGCGTGGCGTGGAGCGTGCTCTACATCCCCATCGGCGGGGTGGGCACCATCGTGCTGGACCAGACCGCCTCGATCCTGCTCACGCTGGCGTTGACCGTCTCGGTGGTCAACGCGATGAACTTCGTCGACGGGCTCGACGGCCTGGCCGCGGGCCTGGGCTTCATCACCGCCATGGCCATCTGCGTGTTTTCCGTCGGTCTGCTCGCCGACCACGGCGGTGACGTGCTGTTCTATCCGCCGGCGGTGATCTCGGTGGTGCTCGCGGGTGCCTGTCTGGGGTTTCTGCCGCACAACTTCCACCGCGCCAAGATCTTCATGGGCGACTCGGGCTCGATGCTGATCGGCCTGATGCTGGCCGCGGCGGCGACGACGGCCGCCGGCCCGATCTCCCAGAACGCCTACGGTGCGCGCGACGTCTTCGCCCTGCTGTCACCGTTCCTGCTGGTCATCGCCGTGGTGTTCGTCCCAGCCCTGGACATGCTGCTGGCGATCGTCCGGCGCACAAGGGCCGGGCGCAGCCCGTTCAGTCCGGACAAGATGCACCTGCATCACCGGTTGCTGCAGATCGGCCATTCGCATCGGCGCGTGGTGTTGTTGATCTATCTCTGGGTCGGCATCGTGGCCTTCGGCGCCGCGAGCACCATCTTTTTCGATCCGCGATATACCGGCGTGGTGATGCTGGTGGCCATCGCGGTGGCCGTCATCGTGACCCTGATTCCCTTGCTGCGGCGCTCGAATGGCGATCTGGACGACGGGTTCGACGACTACTTCACGGGCAGATACGACGTTAAGTAGTAGGCCCCCGTTTCGGCGCTCTACCATGTGGTACCGTTCTGCCAGAACCCGAAAAACCTCGCGGGTTGCCGGCCTGGCCCACGGACTGCAAAGACCGACCGGCGCCAATAAAACCGGTTGTTTGACCGACGCTAGATTGACGTACAGGGAGCTACCCGTTGGGTGAGTCGAGCGCGCTCGCGCGCCTCCGATACGCTCAGCTGGCACGTAACCGCCGCGAGATAGAGGAGAGGCCGTGACAACGCCAGCGCAGGACGCGCCGTTGGTGTTTCCGTCCGTTGCATTCAGGCCCGTGCGCCTGTTCGCGATCTGTGTCGTGCTCGCGGGTATCGCCACCGCGGCTGCCGCCTTTCTCGGTCATGTCATGTTCGGGGTGTTCTTCGGTATCGGTCTGGGTCTCGGCCTGTTCAACGCGCTGATGGTGCGGCGCGCGGTCGAGTCGATCACCGCCAAGGACCACCCACTCAAGAGCCAGATGGCGATGAACTCGGCCACGCGCCTGCTGGTCGTCACCGTGATCGGTCTGGTCATCGCGTTCTACTTCCGCCCGACGGGTCTGGGAGTGCTGTTCGGCCTGGCCCTGTTCCAGGTCCTGCTGGTGGCGACGACGTCGCTGCCGGTTCTGAAGAAGCTTCGCTCCGGCTCGGATGCCGAGTCCGGTGACTCCGCAGTACCCGCCTCCAACGACGGTTTTGCCCCGAAGGATTGATCCCGCACATGACTGAGAATGTCCTCGCTCTCCAGGTCGGACACCACGTAGAGCAAGAGTGGTTCGGTATGACGGTCAACGTCGACACCGTGCTGTCGACCGCGATCGCCGCGGTGATCGTCATCGGACTGGCGTTCTTCTTCCGTGCCAAGGTCACCTCCACCGGCGTCCCCGGCGGGGTGCAGCTGTTCTTCGAGACCGTCACCATCCAGTTCCGCCAGCAGGTCGAGAGCGCCATCGGGATGCGGATCGCCCCGTTCGTGCTGCCCCTGGCGGTCAGCCTCTTCACCTTCATCCTGATCGCCAACTGGATCGCGGTGCTGCCGCTGCAGTACACCGGCAGCGACGGCAACGAGCATGAGCTGCTGAAGGCCCCGGCCGCCGACGTCAACTTCGTGTTCGCGCTGGCCGCCTTCGTCTTCATCGCCTACCACGCGGCGGGCATCTGGCGCCGTGGCCTGTTCGGTCACCCGAAGCAGCTGCTGAAGGGCCACGTGACCTTCCTGGCCCCGATCAACCTGGTCGAGGAGTTGGCCAAGCCCATCTCGCTGTCTCTCCGACTTTTCGGCAACATCTTCGCGGGCAGCATCATGGTCGGCCTGATCGCGATGTTCCCGGCCTGGATCTTGTGGGCGCCGAACGCGATCTGGAAGGCGTTCGACCTGTTCATCGGGCTCATCCAGGCGTTCATCTTCTCGCTGTTGACCATCCTGTACTTCGGCCAGGCCATGGAACTCGACCATGACGACGAACACGCCGAAGCGCACTGACACGACCGACTTGTAAAAAACAAGAACCAACAAACCCCTGGTAGAAACCACTACCAGCTATCAAGGAGGATAAAGAATGGATCCCACTATCGCTGCCGGCGCGCTCATCGGCGGTGGTCTGATCATGGCGGGCGGCGCGATCGGTGCCGGTATCGGTAACGGTGTCGCCGGTAACGCGCTGATTTCGGGTATCGCCCGGCAGCCCGAAGCTCAGGGTCGACTGTTCACTCCGTTCTTCATCACCGTCGGTCTGGTTGAAGCCGCGTACTTCATCAACCTGGCGTTCATGGCGCTCTTCGTGTTCGCCACCCCGGTCGGCTAATTCAGCGCTATGGGTGATGTGACCGCAACCGTCCTGGCGGCGGAAGACGTCGGGGAGACCAGTAACTTCCTGCTCCCCAACGGCACGTTCTTCGTCGTGCTGTTGATCTTCCTGATCGTGCTCGGTGTTATCGGCAAATGGGTGGTGCCACCGATCAGCAAGGTGCTCGCCGAACGGGAAGCCATGCTGGCCAAGACGGCCGCCGACAACAAGAAAGCCGCGGAGCAGATGGCCGCGGCCCGAGCCGATTACGACGAGGCGATTGCGGGCGCGCGAGGGGAGGCCTCGGCGATCCGCGACGAAGTGCGGACAGAGGGCCGCAAGCTCATCGACGAATCGCGTGCGGGGGCCAGCGGCGAGGTCAACGAGAAGCTGCAGAGCGCAAGCGATCAGCTGTCTCGGACCGCGTCCGCGACCTCGAATGAGTTGCAGCCTTCGGTTGACGGCCTTTCCACAAAGCTCGCCAGCCGTATCCTCGGGGTCGATGTCTCCGGGGCCGATGCTTCGGGCGG
Organism: Mycolicibacterium sp. MU0050; assembly: GCF_963378085.1. Taxonomy (GTDB): domain Bacteria; phylum Actinomycetota; class Actinomycetes; order Mycobacteriales; family Mycobacteriaceae; genus Mycobacterium; species Mycobacterium wendilense. The sequence continues at coordinate 1,334,874 of NZ_OY726395.1, forward strand.
GAGCCGCTAAATGTCGACATTCATTGGGAACCTGGTCGGGTTCGCCATCATCGTGTGGGCACTCCGGAAGTGGGTCGTGCCGCTCATCGCGAAGATGATGAAGGCTCAGCAGGACGCCATTCGGGTGGCGCTCGAGGAGAGCAAGTCCGCCTCGGAGAAGCTCGCGAATGCGGATCAGGATCACGCCAAGGCTCTCGAAGAGGCCAAGAGTGACTCCGCCCGGATCACCGAGGAGGCGCGCAACGACTCGGTGCGCATCGCCGAGCAGCTCCGCGAGCAGGCGGCCGCCGAGGCGGAGCGCGTCCGTGCGCTCGGCGAGCAGCAGGTACATCTGTTGCAGCAGCAGACCATCCGGGAACTGCGTCAGGGCCTCGGTGCCGAATCGGTCGAGAAGGCCGGCGAAATAGTTCGCAACCATGTCGCCGACCCGGCCGCTCGCTCCGCCACCGTCGATCGCTTCCTCGACGAGCTCGACGCCATGTCGCCTTCGCCGGCGGTCTTCGATGCCGGCGCTTCGCTGAACCTGCGGGCCTCCAGCCGCGAGGCCCTCACCGAAGTTGTCAAGAAGTTCGAGCAGACGGCCGAGGGACTCGACGTCGACGCGCTCCGCAAGCTCGCCGACGAACTGGCCTCGGTGGCCGGGGTGTTGCTCAACGAGTCGATTGTGCTCAAGCATCTCGCTGATCCCGCCGATGACTCCGAACCGCGAGTCCGCATGGCCGACAAGCTGTTCGGTGGCAAGGTCGGCGCGCCGACCCTGGAACTGGTCACCACCGCGGTGGCGCAGCGCTGGTCGGTGGAGGGCAACCTCGTGGACGCCATCGAGCACGTCGCACGGCTGGCGTTGCTGGTCGGCGCCGATCGTGCCGGCGAGGGCGAGCAGGTCGAGGACCAGCTGTTCCGGTTCGGCCGGGTGCTCGACGAGGAGCCCCGCCTGTCGGCGCTGCTGTCCGACGACACCGTGCCCGCCGACCGTCGGGTGGCGCTGCTGGACAAGATCCTCGGCACCGCCGTCGGGACGGCCAACGCAACCACGTCGGCTCTGCTGACCCAGACTGTCGAGCTCCTGCGCGGGGATCGTGCCGATGCAGCGGTTGCTGACCTGGCCGAACTCGCGGTCGCTCGCCGGGGCGAGATCGTCGCGCATGTCACGGCGGCAGCCGAACTCAGCGATGCTCAGCGCACCCGCCTCACCGAGGTCCTCGGCCGCATCTACAGCCACCCGGTGGCGGTGCAGCTGAATATCGACCCGGCTCTGCTGGGTGGACTGCAAGTCGCCGTCGGCGACGAGGTCATCGACGGGGCTATTTCATCGCGGTTGGCGGCGGCTCGCGCCGGCCTGCCGGACTGACCAACCAAGAACTTCGAGCAGTAGACAACCAAAGGCAGGAAGACGAAAGACCATGGCAGAGTTGACAATCTCCGCTGCTGATATTGAAGGTGCCATCGAGGACTACGTATCCTCGTTCTCCGCTGACACAGGGCGTGAAGAAGTCGGCACCGTCATTGACGCGGGCGACGGTATCGCACACGTCGAGGGCCTGCCCTCGGTCATGACCCAGGAACTGCTCGAGTTCCCCGGCGGCGTGCTGGGCGTGGCGCTGAACCTCGACGAGCACAGCGTCGGCGTCGTGATCCTCGGTGACTTCGAGAAGATCGAGCAGGGCCAGCAGGTCAAGCGGACCGGCGAGGTGCTCTCGGTGCCCGTCGGCGACGCCTTCCTGGGCCGCGTGGTCAACCCGCTCGGCGAGCCGATCGACGGTCAGGGCGACATCAAGGCCGACGGCCGGCGCGCGCTGGAACTGCAGGCGCCCTCGGTGGTGCAGCGGCAGGGCGTGTCCGAGCCGCTGCAGACCGGCATCAAGGCCATCGACTCGCAGACCCCGATCGGTCGCGGACAGCGTCAGCTCATCATCGGCGACCGCAAGACCGGTAAGACCGCGGTGTGCATCGACACCATCCTGAACCAGCGGCAGAACTGGGAGTCCGGCGATCCCAAGAAGCAGGTCCGCTGCGTCTACGTCGCGGTCGGCCAGAAGGGCACCACCATCGCCAGCGTGAAGCGCGCGCTGGAAGAGGGCGGCGCCATGGAGTACACCACCATCGTCGCGGCCCCGGCCTCCGACGCCGCGGGCTTCAAGTGGCTGGCCCCGTACACCGGCTCGGCCATCGGCCAGCAGTGGATGTACGACGGCAAGCACGTCCTGATCGTGTTCGACGACCTCACCAAGCAGGCCGACGCCTACCGCGCGATCTCGCTGCTGCTGCGTCGTCCGCCGGGCCGCGAGGCGTTCCCCGGTGACGTCTTCTACCTGCACTCGCGTCTGCTGGAGCGTTGCGCGAAGCTGTCCGACGAGCTCGGTGGCGGTTCGATGACGGGTCTGCCGATCATCGAGACCAAGGCCAACGACATCTCGGCGTTCATCCCGACCAACGTCATCTCGATCACCGACGGCCAGTGCTTCCTGGAGTCCGACCTGTTCAACCAGGGTGTGCGGCCGGCCATCAACGTCGGTGTGTCGGTGTCCCGAGTCGGTGGCGCCGCCCAGATCAAGGCCATGAAGGAAGTTGCCGGGTCGCTGCGTCTGGACCTGTCGCAGTACCGCGAGCTGGAGGCGTTCGCCGCCTTCGCGTCCGACCTCGACGCCGCGTCCAAGGCGCAGCTGGAGCGCGGTGCGCGGCTGGTGGAACTGCTCAAGCAGCCGCAGTACTCGCCGATGTCGGTCGAGGACCAGGTGGTCGCGATCTTCCTGGGCACCAAGGGGCACCTGGACTCGGTGCCGGTCGAGGACGTGCAGCGCTTCGAGGCCGAGTTCCTCGAGCACGTCAAGGCCAGCCACGACGGCATCCTCGCGGAGATCCGCGAGAGCCTGAAGCTCTCCGAGGAGACCGAAGAGAAGCTCGTCGAGGTCATCAACGACTTCAAGAAGGGCTTCCAGGCCACCGACGGCAGCTCGGTTGTCGTCGACGACAAGGTCGAGGCCATGTCGGACGACGAGGTCGAGAAGGAATCGGTCAAGGTCCGCAAGCCGGCCCCGCCGAAGAAGTAGGGATCTGGATACCAGATGGCAGCCACACTGCGCGAATTGCGCGGCCGCATCCGTTCCGCCGGGTCGATCAAGAAGATCACCAAGGCCCAGGAACTGATCGCGACGTCGCGGATCGCCAAGGCGCAGGCCAGGGTCGAGGCGGCCCGGCCGTACGCCGAGGAGATCACCACCATGCTGACCGACCTGGCCGGTGCCAGCGCGTTGGATCACCCTCTGCTCGTGGAACGCGAGAACCCCCGGCGCGCCGCCGTGCTGGTGGTCTCGTCGGACCGCGGTCTGTGCGGCGGTTACAACGCGAACGTGCTGCGGCAGGCCGAGGAGCTCCTGGCGCTCCTGCGGGAAGAGGGCAAAGAGGCGGTGCTGTACGTGGTCGGCCGTAAGGCGTTGGGCTACTACAGCTTCCGCAACCGCGAGGTGACCCAATCGTGGACCGGTTTCTCCGAGCGGCCCACCTACGAGGACGCCAAGGCGATTGCCGACACCCTGGTCACCGCGTTCATGGCCGGCCAGGACGACGACGGTGACGACGCCGGCGCCGACGGGATCCTCGGCGTAGACGAGCTGCACATCGTGTTCACCGAGTTCCGGTCGATGCTCTCGCAGGTCGCCGAGGCGCGCCGGATCGCGCCGATGGTGGTCGAGTATGTGGGCGAAGCCGAGGAGGGGCCGCACACGCTGTTCTCCTTCGAACCGAACGCCGAGGAACTCTTCGGCGAACTGTTGCCGCGCTATGTGGCAACCCGCGTGTACGCGGCGATGCTCGAGGCCGCGGCCTCCGAGTCCGCGGCGCGGCGCCGAGCGATGAAGTCCGCCAGCGACAACGCTGACGAGCTCATCAAGGACCTCACGCTGCAAGCCAACCGCGAGCGGCAGGCGCAGATCACCCAGGAAATCAGCGAGATCGTCGGCGGCGCCAACGCGTTGGCCGACGCCAAATAGACCCACACCGTAGGAAAGCGAAAAGATATGACTGCCCCCGCAGAAGCTAAGAAGGACACCACCGGGCGCGTGGTTCGCATCACCGGCCCGGTTGTGGACGTCGAGTTCCCCCGCGGCTCGGTACCCGAACTGTTCAACGCCCTGCACGCCGAGATCACCTATAAGGATCTCGCGAAGACGTTGACGCTGGAGGTCGCCCAGCACCTCGGCGACAACCTGGTCCGCGCCATCTCCATGCAGCCCACCGACGGCCTGGTGCGCGGCGTCGAGGTGTCCGACACCGGCCGCTCCATCTCGGTGCCCGTCGGCGACGGCGTCAAGGGCCACGTGTTCAACGCGCTGGGTGACTGCCTCGACGAGCCCGGCTACGGCAAGGATTTCGAACACTGGTCGATCCACCGCAAGCCGCCGGCCTTCTCGGACCTGGAGCCCCGGACCGAGATGCTCGAGACCGGCCTGAAGGTCGTCGACCTGCTGACCCCGTACGTCCGCGGTGGCAAGATCGCCCTGTTCGGCGGTGCTGGCGTGGGCAAGACGGTGCTCATCCAGGAGATGATCAACCGCATCGCCCGTAACTTCGGTGGTACCTCGGTGTTCGCCGGCGTGGGTGAGCGCACCCGTGAGGGTAATGACCTGTGGGTCGAGCTCGCCGACGCGAACGTGCTCAAGGACACCGCGTTGGTGTTCGGCCAGATGGACGAGCCGCCGGGCACCCGTATGCGCGTCGCGCTGTCCGCGCTGACCATGGCGGAATTCTTCCGCGATGAGCAGGGGCAGGACGTGCTGCTGTTCATCGACAACATCTTCCGGTTCACCCAGGCGGGTTCCGAGGTCTCGACCCTGCTGGGTCGTATGCCCTCGGCCGTGGGTTACCAGCCGACGCTGGCGGACGAGATGGGTGAGCTGCAGGAGCGCATCACCTCGACCCGTGGCCGGTCCATCACCTCGATGCAGGCCGTGTACGTGCCCGCGGACGACTACACCGACCCGGCGCCGGCGACCACGTTCGCGCACCTCGACGCCACCACCGAGCTGTCTCGTACGGTGTTCTCGAAGGGCATCTTCCCGGCGGTGGACCCGCTGGCGTCGAGCTCGACCATTCTGGACCCGGGCGTCGTCGGCGACGAGCACTACCGGGTGGCCCAGGAGGTCATCCGAATCCTGCAGCGTTACAAGGACCTTCAGGACATCATCGCCATTCTGGGTATCGACGAGCTGTCCGAAGAGGACAAGCAGCTGGTCAACCGGGCGCGCCGGATCGAGCGCTTCCTGAGCCAGAACATGATGGCCGCCGAGCAGTTCACCGGGCAGCCGGGTTCGACCGTGCCGCTCAAGGAGACCATCGAGGCCTTCGACAAGCTGACCAAGGGCGACTTCGACCACCTGCCCGAGCAGGCGTTCTTCCTGATCGGTGGACTCGACGACCTCGCCAAGAAGGCCGAGAGCCTCGGCGCCAAGCTGTGATTTCCTTCTTGAGCGCGCGAAAGGTGGTGTGCGGTGGCTGAACTGGACGTCGATATCGTCGCCGTCGAGCGCAAGATCTGGTCGGGCAAGGCCACGTTCGTCTTCACCCGGACCACCGCCGGTGAGATCGGCATCTTGCCGCGGCATATTCCGCTGGTGGCCCAACTGGTCGACGACGCCATGGTGCGCGTCGAGCGGGAGGGCGAAGAGGATCTGCGCATCGCGGTGGACGGCGGGTTCCTCTCCGTCACCGAGGAAGGCGTCATCATCCTGGCCGAGTCGGCGGAGTTCGCCTCCGAGATCGACGTCGACGCGGCCAAGACCGATGCGGAATCGGACGACGCCGCGACGGCCGCGCGGGGTCGGGCCAGGCTGCGCGCAGTCGGCCAACTCGACTAGGTACGCGCTGCCATGAGCACGCCCATGATCCTGATGGCCGTGCTGGTGGCTGTGCTCTTGCTGTCGGTGCTCGCCCTGACGTATCGGCTCTGGAAGCTGCGTCAGGGCGGGACCGCCGCCATATTGCGGGATACCCCGGCCGTCGCCGGCCACGGTTGGCGGCACGGCGTGATCCGTTACCGCGGTGGCGAAGCCGTCTTCTACCGGCTCTCCAGCGTGCGCTGGTGGCCCGATCGCCGACTGAGTCGCCGCGACATCGACATCATCTCCAGGCGGGCACCGCGCGGAGACGAGTTCGACATCATGACCGACCAGATCGTGGTGCTGGAGTTGCGCGACACCGCGGCCGAACGGCCCGAGCGGCGCAGCGGATTCGAGATCGCCCTGGATCGCGGCGCGCTGACGGCATTCCTGTCCTGGCTGGAGTCGCGGCCCAATCCGCGGGCCCGGCGGCGCACCACCTGAGGGCCCGGGAACGCCGGCGGGTCAGTCTTGCGCCGACGTGTTCTCGGCGGCCTCCGGTCCGCCCGGCACCCACAGCACGTCGCCGTCCGGGTTCGCCAGCCGCGACAGGATGAACAGCAGGTCCGACAACCGATTCAGGTACTTCGCCGGCAACACGCTGACCGACTCCGGGTTCGCGTGGATCGCGGTCCAGGCGGACCGTTCGGCTCGGCGCGCCACCGTGCGCGCGACATGGAGCAGCGCCGACAGCGCCGTACCCCCCGGCAGCACAAAGGAGTTCAGCGGCGCCAACGACTCGTTGAACTCGTCGCACCAGCCCTCAAGCCGGTCGATGTAGCTCTGGGAGATGCGCAGCGGCGGGTACTTCGGGTTCTCCACCAGCGGCGTGGACAGATCCGCGCCGGCGTCGAACAGGTCGTTCTGGATCTGCCGCAATACCGAAGCCATTTGCTGGTCAGGCGATCCGAGCGCCAGCGCGGTGCCGATGGCGGCATTGGTCTCGTCACAGTCGGCGTAGGCCACCAGGCGCGGGTCATTCTTGGCCACGCGGGAGAAATCGCTGAGGCCGGTGGTGCCGTCGTCGCCGGTACGGGTGTAAATGCGCGTCAGGTGGACTGCCATAGCCAAACCGTACCCGCGACAGTGACCGAGCTGACTGACACCCGCGGGCCGCCTGCTTACACTTACCGCGTGAGTGAGCGATTCGTGGTGACCGGAGGCAGCCGGTTGTCTGGCGAAGTTGCTGTCGGGGGCGCGAAGAACAGCGTGCTCAAGTTGATGGCGGCGAGCCTGCTGGCCGAGGGCACCACGACGATCACCAACTGCCCCGACATCCTCGACGTGCCGCTGATGGCCGAGGTGCTGCGCGGCCTCGGGGCCACCGTCGAACTTGAGGGCGACGTCGTGCGGATCACCTCGCCCGACGAGCTCAAGTACGACGCCGACTTCGCCGCTGTTCGGCAGTTTCGGGCCTCGGTGTGTGTGCTGGGGCCGCTGGTCGGTCGCTGCAAGCGCGCGAAGGTGGCGCTGCCCGGCGGCGACGCGATCGGGTCCCGGCCGCTCGACATGCATCAAGCCGGCCTGCGGCAGCTCGGTGCGGACTGCAACATCGAGCACGGGTGTGTGGTCGCCGAGGCGGATTCGCTGCACGGCGCCGAGATCCAACTCGAGTTCCCCTCAGTCGGGGCCACCGAGAACATCCTGATGGCCGCGGTCCTGGCCAAGGGCGTCACCACGATCCACAACGTCGCGCGCGAGCCCGACGTCGCGGATCTGTGCGACATGCTCAACCAGATGGGCGCCAAGGTCGCCGGCGCCGGCTCGTCGACATTGACGATCACCGGCGTCGACAAGCTGTATCCGACCGAACATCGGGTGATCGGGGACCGGATCGTCGCCGCGACCTGGGGAATCGGCGCGGCAATGACCCGCGGGGACATCACGGTGACCGGAGTCGACCCCGCCCACCTGCAGTTGGTGCTGCACAAGCTGCACGACGTCGGCGCCACCGTGACCCAGAGCGACGACGGGTTCCGGGTGGTCCAGTACGACCGGCCCAAGGCCGTGAACATCGCGACCCTGCCGTTCCCGGGCTTCCCGACGGACCTGCAACCGATGGCCATCGCCTTGGCTTCGATCGCCGACGGCACCTCGATGATCACCGAGAACGTGTTCGAGGCGAGGTTCCGGTTTGTCGAGGAGATGATCCGGCTGGGAGCCGATGCCCGTACCGATGGTCATCATGCGGTGGTGCGCGGAATCCCGCAGTTGTCGAGTGCGCCGGTGTGGTCCTCGGACATCCGCGCCGGCGCCGGGCTGGTTCTGGCCGGCCTGGTCGCCGACGGAGAAACCGAGGTCCACGACGTTTTTCACATCGATCGGGGCTATCCGCTGTTCGTGGAGAACCTCCTGAGTTTGGGTGCGGAGATCGAGAGGGTAAGCTCTTAGGAGCAAGCACAGCGTGAGGCGACCGTCACACAGAGGGACGCACACACCGGCTTGACTCCCAAGACCAGATCGGTATAAGCTGGCAGGGTTGCCCCAAACCGGGGGAAAACAAAAGCAAGTCTGTTGTTTGAGAACTCAATAGTGTGTTTGGTGGTTTTTGTTTGTTGTTTTTTTGTCTGCCTCTTTTTCCCGTTTAGGGGTGGATGTTTTTGGATGCCAGTTTTGGTGTCTTTTGTTTGTGATCGGATTTTTCTGATTCGAATTCTGCCGGGTTTGTCCCGGGGTTTTTGTTTGGAGAGTTTGATCCTGGCTCAGGACGAACGCTGGCGGCGTGCTTAACACATGCAAGTCGAACGGAAAGGCCCTTTCGGGGGTACTCGAGTGGCGAACGGGTGAGTAACACGTGGGTGATCTGCCCTGCACTTTGGGATAAGCCTGGGAAACTGGGTCTAATACCGAATATGATCACGGGCTTCATGGTCTGTGGTGGAAAGCTTTTGCGGTGTGGGATGGGCCCGCGGCCTATCAGCTTGTTGGTGGGGTAATGGCCTACCAAGGCGACGACGGGTAGCCGGCCTGAGAGGGTGACCGGCCACACTGGGACTGAGATACGGCCCAGACTCCTACGGGAGGCAGCAGTGGGGAATATTGCACAATGGGCGCAAGCCTGATGCAGCGACGCCGCGTGGGGGATGACGGCCTTCGGGTTGTAAACCTCTTTCAGCATCGACGAAGCGCAAGTGACGGTAGATGCAGAAGAAGCACCGGCCAACTACGTGCCAGCAGCCGCGGTAATACGTAGGGTGCGAGCGTTGTCCGGAATTACTGGGCGTAAAGAGCTCGTAGGTGGTTTGTCGCGTTGTCCGTGAAAACTCACAACTCAATTGTGGGCGTGCGGGCGATACGGGCAGGCTAGAGTACTGCAGGGGAGACTGGAATTCCTGGTGTAGCGGTGGAATGCGCAGATATCAGGAGGAACACCGGTGGCGAAGGCGGGTCTCTGGGCAGTAACTGACGCTGAGGAGCGAAAGCGTGGGGAGCGAACAGGATTAGATACCCTGGTAGTCCACGCCGTAAACGGTGGGTACTAGGTGTGGGTTTCCTTCCTTGGGATCCGTGCCGTAGCTAACGCATTAAGTACCCCGCCTGGGGAGTACGGCCGCAAGGCTAAAACTCAAAGGAATTGACGGGGGCCCGCACAAGCGGCGGAGCATGTGGATTAATTCGATGCAACGCGAAGAACCTTACCTGGGTTTGACATGCACAGGACGCCGGCAGAGATGTCGGTTCCCTTGTGGCCTGTGTGCAGGTGGTGCATGGCTGTCGTCAGCTCGTGTCGTGAGATGTTGGGTTAAGTCCCGCAACGAGCGCAACCCTTGTCTCATGTTGCCAGCACGTTATGGTGGGGACTCGTGAGAGACTGCCGGGGTCAACTCGGAGGAAGGTGGGGATGACGTCAAGTCATCATGCCCCTTATGTCCAGGGCTTCACACATGCTACAATGGCCGGTACAAAGGGCTGCGATGCCGTGAGGTGGAGCGAATCCTTTCAAAGCCGGTCTCAGTTCGGATCGGGGTCTGCAACTCGACCCCGTGAAGTCGGAGTCGCTAGTAATCGCAGATCAGCAACGCTGCGGTGAATACGTTCCCGGGCCTTGTACACACCGCCCGTCACGTCATGAAAGTCGGTAACACCCGAAGCCAGTGGCCTAACCCTTCGGGGAGGGAGCTGTCGAAGGTGGGATCGGCGATTGGGACGAAGTCGTAACAAGGTAGCCGTACCGGAAGGTGCGGCTGGATCACCTCCTTTCTAAGGAGCACCACGAGACTTGAGCCCGCCCGCATCGTGTGGGAGTTCGGTGACTCAAGCGATTCGTTGGATGGCCCTTTACCTGTAGTGGGTGGGGGTCTGGTGCACAACAAGCAAAGCTGTATTGACCATGACCGGGATCCAGTCCTTTCGGGGGTTGGGGTTTGTGGTACTGCCAGACACACTGTTGGGTCCTGAGGCAACAGGCCCGTTTTTCTCTGGCCCCTGCGTGGGGTGGGAGGCTTGGTTGTCGCTCCATCTTGGTGGTGGGGTGTGGTGTTTGATTTGTGGATAGTGGTTGCGAGCATCAAGCCGCACATGGGGTGGCCGTCCTGTTTGGGAGGGTCGCTGCTGCATCTCTTCGGGGGTGTGGGTGTGTGGTTTGTTGTGGTGTAATTTCTGATTTTTCTTTGGTTTTGTGTTTGTAAGTGTTTAAGGGCGCATGGTGGATGCCTTGGCACTGGGAGCCGATGAAGGACGTTGGAGGCTGCGATAAGCCTCGGGGAGCTGCCAACCGAGCGTAGATCCGAGGATGTCCGAATGGGGAAACCCGGCACGAGTGATGTCGTGTCACCCGTCACTGAATACATAGGTGGCGGGGGGGAACGCGGGGAAGTGAAACATCTCAGTACCCGTAGGAAGAGAAAACAATTGTGATTCCGTGAGTAGTGGCGAGCGAAAGCGGAGGAGGCTAAACCGCGTGCATGTGATACCCGGCGGGGGTTGTGTGTGTGGTGTTGTGGGGCGTTTCTTCTCAGGTCCGCCGGCCTGGGCGACAGTCAGAAAAGTGTGTGTTAGTCGAAGTGGTCTGGGATGGCCTGCCGTAGAGGGTGAGAGTCCTGTAGGCGAAAACATGCACTCTGTTGTGGAATGTTTCCCCGAGTAGCAGCGGGCCCGTGGAATCTGCTGTGAATCTGCCGGGACCACCCGGTAAGCCTGAATACTTCTCAGTGACCGATAGCGGATTAGTACCGTGAGGGAATGGTGAAAAGTACCCCGGGAGGGGAGTGAAAGAGTACCTGAAACCGTGCGCTTACAATCCGTCAGAGCCCTCGCTTTTAGTGTGGGGTGATGGCGTGCCTTTTGAAGAATGAGCCTGCGAGTCAGGGACATGTCGCGAGGTTAACCCGTGTGGGGTAGCCGTAGCGAAAGCGAGTCTGAATAGGGCGTATCCCCGTGAGGGGTGTAGTGGCGTGTTCTGGACCCGAAGCGGAGTGATCTACCCATGGCCAGGGTGAAGCAGCAGTAAGATGTTGTGGAGGCCCGAACCCACTTAGGTTGAAGACTGAGGGGATGAGTTGTGGGTAGGGGTGAAAGGCCAATCAAACTCCGTGATAGCTGGTTCTCCCCGAAATGCATTTAGGTGCAGCGTCACATGTTTCTTGTTGGAGGTAGAGCTACTGGATGGCCGATGGGCCCTACTAGGTTACTGACGTCAGCCAAACTCCGAATGCCGACAAGGTGAAAGTGTGGCAGTGAGACGGCGGGGGATAAGCTCCGTGCGTCGAGAGGGAAACAGCCCAGATCGCCGGCTAAGGCCCCTAAGCGTGTGCTAAGTGGAAAAGGATGTGCAGTCGCGAAGACAACCAGGAGGTTGGCTTAGAAGCAGCCACCCTTGAAAGAGTGCGTAATAGCTCACTGGTCAAGTGATTGTGCGCCGATAATGTAGCGGGGCTCAAGCACACCGCCGAAGCCGCGGCAACAAGACGTGTTCTTGTTGGGTAGGGGAGCGTCCTGCATTCAGTGAAGCAGCCGGGTGACCGTGTTGTGGAGGGTGCGGGAGTGAGAATGCAGGCATGAGTAGCGATAAGGCAAGTGAGAACCTTGCCCGCCGAAAGACCAAGGGTTCCTGGGCCAGGCCAGTCCGCCCAGGGTGAGTCGGGACCTAAGGCGAGGCCGACAGGCGTAGTCGATGGACAACGGGTTGATATTCCCGTACCCGTGTATGAGCGTCCCTGATGAATCACCGGTACTAACCGCCCAAATGGTTGCTGATCAATCCCTTCGGGGTGCGACGGTGACCGGCTGCGCGGGACCTTCGGTGGTAGTAGTCAAGCGATGGGGTGACGCAGGAAGGTAGCCGTACCAGTCAGTGGTAATACTGGGGCAAGCCTGTAGGACGAGTGATAGGCAAATCCGTCACTCATATGTCTGAGAGGTGATGCATAGCCGATTGAGGCGAATTCGGTGATCCTATGCTGTCGAGAAAAGCCTCTAGCGAGTCCGTACACGGCCCGTACCCCAAACCAACACAGGTGGTCAGGTAGAGAATACTAAGGCGTACGAGTGAACTATGGTTAAGGAACTCGGCAAAATACCCCCGTAACTTCGGGAGAAGGGGGACCTCCTACTGTCATGGCTCTTGCGGCCGGCAGCGGTGGGGGGTGGCACAAACCAGTGAGAAGCGACTGTTTACTAAAAACACAGGTCCGTGCGAAGTCGCAAGACGATGTATACGGACTGACGCCTGCCCGGTGCTGGAAGGTTAAGAGGACCTGTTAACCCTTCGGGGTGAAGCGGAGAATTTAAGCCCCAGTAAACGGCGGTGGTAACTATAACCATCCTAAGGTAGCGAAATTCCTTGTCGGGTAAGTTCCGACCTGCACGAATGGCGTAACGACTTCTCAACTGTCTCAACCATAGACTCGGCGAAATTGCACTACGAGTAAAGATGCTCGTTACGCGCGGCAGGACGAAAAGACCCCGGGACCTTCACTATAGCTTGGTATTGATGTTCGATTCGGTTTGTGTAGGATAGGTGGGAGACTGTGAAGCAGTAACGCCAGTTATTGTGGAGTCGTTGTTGAAATACCACTCTGGTCGTATTGGACCTCTAACCTCGAACCGTATATCCGGTTCAGGGACAGTGCCTGGTGGGTAGTTTAACTGGGGCGGTTGCCTCCTAAAATGTAACGGAGGCGCCCAAAGGTTCCCTCAACCTGGATGGCAATCAGGTGTTGAGTGCAAGTGCACAAGGGAGCTTGACTGTGAGACGTACATGTCAAGCAGGGACGAAAGTCGGGACTAGTGATCCGGCACCCCCGAGTGGAAGGGGTGTCGCTCAACGGATAAAAGGTACCCCGGGGATAACAGGCTGATCTTCCCCAAGAGTCCATATCGACGGGATGGTTTGGCACCTCGATGTCGGCTCGTCGCATCCTGGGGCTGGAGCAGGTCCCAAGGGTTGGGCTGTTCGCCCATTAAAGCGGCACGCGAGCTGGGTTTAGAACGTCGTGAGACAGTTCGGTCTCTATCCGCCGCGCGCGTCAGAAACTTGAGGAAAACTGTCCCTAGTACGAGAGGACCGGGACGGACGAACCTCTGGTGCACCAGTTGTCCCACCAGGGGCACGGCTGGATAGCTACGTTCGGACAGGATAACCGCTGAAAGCATCTAAGCGGGAAACCCCTTCCAAGACCAGGTTTCTCACCCACTAGGTGGGATAAGGCCCCCCGCAGACCACGGGATTGATAGACCAGACCTACAAGCGCAGCAATGCGTGCAGGGAACTGGCACTAACCGGCCGAAAACTTACCAACAACCCACCCCCCACGGGGGCGGGAAACAACAACCAACATTGTTGAATCGGTAAACAACACCGCAACGCGACGCAACCACACCCACAAATGCAACAAACATTGCACCCCACCACCAAAAACACCTTTCTTGGTGACACACGGTGCCCCCACCGGGACCCCGCCCCCACAAGGGGGGCGACCCCACCACACTGGGCCGGCACCACACAAGAAAATAGAGTTACGGCGGACATAGCGACAGGGAAACGCCCGGTCCCATCCCGAACCCGGAAGCTAAGCCTGTCAGCGCCGATGATACTACCCAACCCGGGTGGAAAAGTAGGACACCGCCGAACACACACATAGAAACACCCCCCACCACCAGGTGGGGGGCGTTTCTATTTCCACAACCATTTCTCTATTGGCGCGTAGAGTTCGACTTTCTAGTCGAACAGCATCAGGCTCGCCGCATTTCTTTCCAGATCCAATAACGTGGTCTTACGGCCCAATCCACCGCCGAATCCGGTGAGGCTGCCATTCGCCCCGATCACTCGATGGCACGGAACAATCACTGCAATGGGGTTGCGTCCATTCGCCAATCCGACCGCGCGGAAAGCGGTCGGAGAGCCGATTTCTCGGGCAATTTCTCCGTAGGATCGGGTTTCCCCGTAAGGAATTTCGCGCAACGCCGCCCACACTCGCCGCTGGAATTGGGTGCCCGCCATTTCCATACGCAAATCGAACTGCCGTAATTCGCCGGCGAAGTAGGCTTCCAATTGTTCGACGGCGTCGGGGAATGCGCGGTCGTTGAGTTCCCAGTCGGCCCGGTCCGGCTCGTAGGTCTGATCGACCATCCGCAGATGTGTCAGGACGGGCCCCACTCCGGCCAGGGTCAACGGCCCGATCGGGCTGTCGATGATGCGGTAGTGAGTCATGCTGCCTCCTTCGGCGGCCACTGGTTGACGGGGTGGTCGAGGGCGGTCCACAGGTATTGGGTGACGTAGGACCGCCAGGGTCGCCACCGGCTGCTGTGCGCGGACAGTCCGCGGGGATCATCAGGGAGTCCAAGTCGTCGAGCGGCGGCACGTGTCCCGAGGTCGGTCGCCGGGAAGGCATCCGGGTCCCCCAAGCCGCGCATCGCGATGATCTCAGCTGTCCAGGGGCCCACCCCGGCCACCGCCAACAGTTGGGTTCGGGCGGCGTCCCAGTCGGCGCCCGCGTCGAGCACCACCTGGCCGGCATCGATCGCGGTCACCAGTCCCTGCACGGCTTGCTTGCGTGCCCCGGGCATCGCGAGTCGCTGCGGGTCGATGTCGAGGAGCTCCGATACGGCCGGAAATACATGCGTGAGGCCGCCGGAAACATCTGCAACCGGACGTCCGTAGTCCGCGGCCAGCCGGCCCGCGAGGTTGCGGGCACGTTGGGTCGAGATCTGCTGGCCCAGCACGGCGCGGATGGCCATCTCGTGTTCGTCGACGGCGCGGGGGATCCGCTGGCCCGGGGCCTTGAGCACCAGGGGCCGAAGTGCTTCGTCGGCCCGCAGCACCGCGTCGACGGCCTCCGGATCGGCGTCGAGGTCCAGCAGACGTCGGCAGCGGGCGATCGCGACGGGCAGATCCCGGAAGTCCTCGAGTTGCAGCGAGCACCGCACGTGATCGGGGCTCGGGGTCAGGCTGACGATGCCCGCCCCGGACGGCAACCGCAGCGAGCGGCGAAACGTTCCGTCCCGGACTTCTTCACAGCCCGGCACGGCGGTCGCCGCGAGGTGGCCGAAGAGCCCCTCGAAGGCAAACGGTTGCCGCACCGCCAACCGCAACGTCAGCGTGCCCGCCGCGCCGGTGGGCATCTCCGTGCGGTTTGCCGTCCGTTGGCGCAGTCCGCTGGGCGTGAGGTCGAAGACCTCGCGCACGGTGTCGTTGAACTGGCGGATGCTGGAGAATCCCGCGGCGAATGCGACATCCCCGAATGGCAGGGCGGTGGTCTCGATCAACATGCGCGCGGTCTGGGCGCGCTGGGCGCGGGCCAGCGCCAGCGGGCCGGCGCCGACCTCGGCCTGGAGGAGCCGCTCCACCTGGCGGGTGGTGTAGCCCAGACGGTCGGCCAGCCCGGTCACGCCGGTCCGGTCGACGGTGCCATCGGCGATCAGGCGCATGGCCCGTGCGACCACGTCACCGCGGATGTTCCATTCGGGGGAGCCGGGAGACGCATCGGGACGGCACCGCTTACAGGATCGGAATCCGGCCCGCTGAGCAGCCGCGGCGGTCGGATAGAACCGCACGTTGCGGGCCAGCGGGGTGCGGGCCGGGCAGCTGGGCCGGCAATAGATGCCGGTGCTGAGCACGGCGATGACGAACCAGCCGTCGAACCGCGCGTCCTTGGATTGGACGGCGCGGTAACAGCGGTCGAAGTCGTCGTGCACCCTTCCACGATTACACGCGGCCCCCGACATGACTAGTGTTGACCGTCTCTCTGGATGGCTATCACGGGGTGGCCATTCGTCATTGATCTTGCCGATGTGATCGGTGGCGTGGCCCGCCGGCTTGAGCTTGGTGGTGTGCACCATCAGTGTGATGAGGAACTGATGGGTGCGCGGCACCCCGCCGAAGTCTTGGCGGGCTCGCAGGGTGCCGCGCTGTAGTGCACGGAGGCACTGATGGTGACGGTAGAGGCTGATCTGGTCTGCGTCGAGTCCCGGTTGGCAGCTGGCCAGATCAGCTGCCCGGCGTGCTCGCAGGGTGTTCTTGGCGGCTGGGGATTCGCCCGCACTCGCCGTGTCGTCGGTCTGGCCGGTGCGGTTCGGCCGCGGCGGGCGCGGTGCCGGTCGTGTCTGGTGACCCATGTGTTGTTGCCGGTCACGGTGTTGCTGCGTAGGGCTTATGCGGCACAGGTGATTTGGGAGTCTTTGTCGCTGCGCGGCCACGGGCGGGGGTATCGGCAGATCGCTGAGCAGTTGCGGGTTCCGGCGGCCACGGTCCGCGGCTGGCTACGTCGGGCCGGCGGGCGACTTGAGGCGGTTCGGGCGCGGTTCCTCATGGTGGCGGTTCGAGTCGGGATCGATGTGACGATTCCCGACGAGCGGAGCAGTCCCTGGGGTGACGTGGTGGCGGCGGTCAACGCCGCGGCGGCGGCGATCCGGCAGCGGTTCGGACCGGCCGGCTTGGTGGGCGCGGTGACGCCGGCACAGGTGCTGGTCGCGGTCAGCGGCGGCCGGCTGCTCTCACCGGGCTGGTCCTGGATGCGGTAGGTCCGGTACGCAACACCAGTTGCCTCTGACGCGGCGCGGCGTGATCGGTGATCCTCGCGAAGGCACCTGCCCGGCATTGGTTTCGGGCAGGGCCTTCGACTGCGAGGAGGGCACTGCGGTGTCATTGGAGGAGCACAAGCGTCGGGAGCGGGCCCAGGCGATCGGACTGTTCCGGTATCAGCTGATCTGCCCGGCGCTGGACGAGGGGTTATCGACCCGCCAACGGGGTCGGCTGGTCCGCGAGATCGCCGAACGTCGCCATATCGACCCGTTCGGCACCCAGGTCCAGATCGCGCGAGCCACCCTGGACCGTTGGATCCGTCGCTACCGGGCCGGCGGGTTCGAAGCGTTGGTGCCCGAGCCGCGCCGGCTGGCCACCCGCACCGATGTCGGGGTGCTGGAGCTGGCCGCCTCGTTGAAGCGGGAGAATCCGTCACGCACCACCGCCCAGGTGGCCCGCATCCTGCGCACCGCGACCGGATGGGCACCCTCGGAATCGACCCTGCTGCGCCATTTCCATCGCTGCGAGCTGATGGGCCCGGCCGCCGGTGGCGCCAGGGAGGTGTTCGGCCGGTTCGAAGCCGCCGACCCCAACGAACTGTGGGTCGGCGACGCTCTGCACGGTCCGCGGGTCGGTGACCGCAAGACCTACCTGTTCGCCTTCCTCGACGACCATTCTCGGTTGGTGGTCGGTCACCGGTTCGGGTTCGCCGAGGACACCGTGCGTCTGGCGGCCGCGCTCAAACCCGCGCTGGCCGCCCGCGGCGTGCCAGCCTCGATTTATGTCGACAATGGTTCGGCGTTCGTCGATGCCTGGCTGCTGCGGGCGTGCGCGAAACTCGGTATCCGACTGGTACATTCGGCGCCCGGGCGCCCGCAGGGACGGGGCAAGATCGAACGGTTCTTCCGCACCGTGCGTGGGCAGTTCCTCGTTGAGGTCACCGACACCACCACCGAGGACCTCGCCGCCGCCGGGGTCGACCACACCGGTGCGCTGTTGGAGCTCAACCGGCTGTTCATGGCCTGGGTCGAGACCGAATACCACCGCCGCACCCATACCGAGACCGGGCAATCCCCACTGGAGCGCTGGGACACCGGCTGGGACCGCCTTGGTCACACTCCGGAGTTGCCGACGGCGGCGGATCTGACCGAGGCGTTCTTGTGGTCGGAATTTCGGGTGGTGACCAAGACCGCCACCGTCTCCCTGCATTCCAACACCTACCAGGTCGACCCCGCCCTGGCCGGGCGCCGCGTGGAGCTGGTGTTCTCCCCGTTCGACCTGCAGACCGTCGAGGTCCGCCACCGCGACCAGAGTTTCGGTGCCGCGACACCGCACACCATCAGCCGCCATGCCCACCCGAAAGCCCGACCCGAGACCGTCGAGACCCCGCCGGCAACGACAGGGATCGATTACCTGGCGTTGACCGCTGCCGCCCATCACGAGCAGCTGCGTGAGGATGAACGTATCGGCTATCACGCCCTCTACGGAACCGACTCCGACGACGACCAGGTCGCCGCTCAGCTCTCGATCACCGACCTCGCCCCCACCGAGGACGAGTTCGAGGACGGGGTGTCGGCGTGAGTATTCAACGGCTGCAATCACATTGGGGCTTCACACGGATGCCGTTCGGGCGGGATCTGGCGCCGTCGATGCTGCACCGCCACCCCGGCCACAGCGAAGCGATCGCCCGCATCGGCTGGTGTGTGGACCAATGCGCCATCGGCGTCATCACCGGCGAAGTCGGCGCTGGCAAAACCGTCGCGATCCGCGCGGCAGCCACCTCCTTGGATCCGGCGCGGCACGTAATCATCTACCTCGCCAACCCCACCATCGGGGTGCGCGGCATGCTCACCCACATCGTGGCCACCCTCGGGCACACCCCGGCGTTTCACACCGCCCGGCTGGCTCCCCAAGCCGCAGACGCCTTGGCCGCCGAGCACGCTGAACGTGGCCGCAACCCCGTGTTAGTCGTCGATGAAGCCCACCTGCTCGACAACCATCAACTCGAAGCGATCCGGCTGCTGACCAACCACGACATGGACAGTGGTTCACCGTTCGCCGTGGTCCTGGTCGGGCAACCCACCCTGCGGCACCGACTGCGTCTGGGTGTTCTGGCCGCGTTGGATCAGCGCATCGCCGTGCGCTACACCCTGCCCGGCATGACAGCGGCCGACACCGCCGACTACATCGGGCATCACACCAAGATCGCCGGCCGCTCCGATGCGCTGTTCGCCGACGACGCGATGACCCTGATCCACAACGCCTCCCGTGGACATCCGCGTGCGGTCAACAATCTCGCCCTGCACGCGCTCACGGCCGCGTTCGCCGCCGGGCACTCCATCGTCGGGGAGAAAGCCGCCCGCATCGCCATCAGCGAAACAGCAACCGACTGAACCCGATCCGCTTCACCACGGCGACGACCACGTCACCGCGACGAGGATCCCGTCACCGAGATCACAAACGCCCCGCTCGCCACAGTCGAGCGGGGCGTTCTCATCAGTGCATCGTCATCAACACCGATGACGCCGACATCGTCATCTTCAACGACGGCCAACAACTAGCGGAAATCCGACATGGCGGTGGGCGCCGTCGCCGCCCGGTCACGGCATCGTGTAACCGCCGCTCACCGAGATCATCTGGCCCGTGACCTGCCGGGCGGCCCGGGCCGAAGAGAACCAGAGCACTGCCCGGGCGACGTCCTCGGCCGTGCTCAGCTGCCGAGTGGGGGTGTCCTTCAGCATGTAGTCGATCTGGTCCTGGTTGAAGATGTTGTCCTGACCGACCGACCACAGGCTGGCTTCTCCGACGGCGTCGGGGCCGTCCGGGATCACCAGACCGGGGCAGACGACGTTGGACCGGATGCCGTGCCGGCCGTGTTCGCGCGCGGTGGTTCGGGCCAGCGCCACCATGGCGGCCTTGGCGGCGCCGTAGACCCCCTGACGGATCTGACCGAAGGCTGCGTCACTGGCGATGAACACGATGGACCCGCCGCCGCCGTCCTTCATCGGGCCGATGGCCGCCTGTGTTGCGGCGATGGCGGTGAAGAGGTTGATCTCGATGGTGCGCTGCCATTTGTCGCGGTCGGTGTCGGTGGCGATGAAACCGGGGACGCTCCAGCCCGCGTTGTTGACCAACACATCGAGGCCGCCCCAGCGGCTCACCGCCGTCCCGACGGTGGACTCGGCGGCATCCGGTTCGGTGAGATCCGCAATGGCGAGCTCGACCGCGGCCGCGCCCTTGTCCAGGGCTTCGGCGCGCACCTTTTCGGCCTGCGGCCCGTCGACGTCGCTGATCACGATGCGTGCGCCCTCGGCGGCGAACTCGTGCACGATGCCGCGGCCGATGTTCGATGCACCGCCGGTCACGACGACCCGGGCGTCGGCCAGTCCCAAATCCACTTTGACCTCCTCGTCGTGGGCCAGCTTGAAAGCGCCCGATTGCGTGGCTTAACCTAGATTAGAAATTTATGTTAAATTTGTCCACAACAAGCCTGAGGAGACGCATGTCCAGCCCGCTACTTGCCGACAAGGTCGCGGTGGTGACCGGGGCCGTCGCCCTCCTGGCGTCGGACCTGTCGAGCTGCCTCCCCGGCGCGGGACTCGAAGTCGGCGGCGGGAGCTACCTGTGAGCGTGTCCTATCAGGCGGACTCCGGAATCGGCCAGATCACGTTGGATCGGCCGCAGCGGATGAACGCCGTCAGCGTCGACCTCGCGACCAAACTCGAGAAGGCGCTCACCGAACTCGGGGCCGACCCGGCGGTCAACGTGATCGTCATCCGCGGGGCCGGCGGAAACTTCAGCGCCGGTGGCGATTTCGGCGAGGTCGAACGTCTCCGCGCCGAGGGCGCCCCAGCCTTGAAGGGTTTGTTCACCGCGTTTCGCGCCGCCTGCGATGCGATCGGCGCAGTGGAGGTCCCTGTGATCGCCGCGGTGCAGGGCGTCGCGGCGGCCGGCGGCTTCGAGTTGATGCAGGCCGCCGACATCGTGCTGGTCAGCGACACCGCTTCGATCGCCGACAGTCACGTCAAGTTCGGCATGGTCCCCGGCGGCGGCAGCAGCGCCCGACTGCCGCGCCTGGTGGGTCGTCAACAGGCACTGGGGTTGCTGCTGTCCGGAGACCGGATCACCGGAGCCGACGCCGCCGCACTGGGGCTGGCGTACCGGGCCTATCCCGACAGCGAATTCGACACCGCCGTTGCACAGTTCGCGCAGCAACTGGCCGGGCGAAACCGACAGTCCGTCGTCACCATCAAGCGCCTCGTGCGCAGCGGCTTCGAGCGCGACCTGCCCGAGGCCTTGGACGCCGAGATCGACGCCGTCGTGGCGCACATCATCGGCGAGGCGGGCGCCGGCAGCGTCGAACAATTCGAAAAACGAGACCACCGGAGGACACGCGCATGACGACATCGATCGAGGCCCCAGTCACCTCACACACCGGCGCCGACGGGATCGCCCGCCTGCGCCTCAACCGGCCGGCGGCCTCCAACGGTCTGACGGTGGAGCTGCTCAAGGCCTTGCACCAGGAGATCCTGGCCTGCCACGCGGACCCGGCCGTCAAGGTCGTCCTGCTGACCGGGGAGGGCCGCAACTTCTGCGCCGGCGGCGACGTCAAGACCTTCGAGTCCAAAGGTGAGGCGCTGCCGGATTACCTGCGCGAAGCCACGGCGTGGCTGCAACTCGCGACGGCGGCGCTGATCCAGTTGCGGGTGCCGGTGGTGACCGCGGTGCAGGGCTTCGCCGCCGGCGGCGGCGGGCTCGGGCTGGTGTGCGCGTCGGACTTCGTGGTGGCGGCCCGCTCGGCGAAGTTCTTCTCCGGCGCGGTGCGGGTCGGCATGGCGCCGGACGGCGGGGTCTCGGTGACACTGACCCAGCTGGTGGGACTGCGCCAAGCCATGCGCATCCTGCTCACCAATCCGACGTTGACGGCCACCGAGGCCGCCGACCTCGGGCTGATCACCGAGGTGGTCGACGACGACGAGCTGACCACGCGCGCCGAGGCGCTCGCTACCGAGCTGACCACCTTCCCGCCGCTGGCGGTGTCGGCGACCAAGCGCCTCGTGTGGAGTGGCGTCGGGCAGTCCGTCGAACAGCGCCTGGCCGAGGAGGCGCGCACGGTCTCGGAACTGTCCGGCACCGCCGACTCGCTCGAGGGGCTCCGCGCCGTCATCGAACGTCGTGCACCGAGGTTCGTCGGCCGATGACCACCGCTGCCGAGGTCCTGATCGACGACGACGGTGCGGTGCGCATCATCACCCTGAACCGCCCCGAGGTGCGCAACGCCATCGACATGCCGCTGCGAATCGCGCTGGCCGAGGCCCTTGAGGCCGCCGATGCGGACCCGAACGTCCGCGCCATTGTGCTGACCGGAGCCGGCCGGGCGTTCTGCTCCGGCGGCGACATCTCCACCATGGCGCGCACTCCCGAAGAGCAGGCCATGCAACGAGTGCAGTTGGCGCAAAAGGTGATTCGGGCGATTTGGAACACCGGAAAACCGGTCATTGCGGCGGTCGAGGGGGCGGCGTACGGTGCGGGCACCGCGCTGGCCGCCGCCTGTGATCGTGTCGTCGCCGCCCGCGACGCCCGATTCGCCACCACCTTCGTCAACGTCGGTCTGGCCGGTGACATGGGCGTGTACGCGTCGCTGCCCGCCCGGATCGGCGTCGCGCGCGCACGGCAGATGCTGTTGATGGCCCAACCGGTCGGCGCGCCCGAGGCGCTGGACTGGGGGCTGGTGGATGCCCTCGCCGAACCGGGGGACGCGCGCGACGCCGCCGTCACCGATGCGCAGACCCTGGCCGCCCGCCCCGCCGAGGCGCTGAGCGTGCTGAAGCAGATGCTCGCCCGCAGCCCGCAGCTGCATCCGCTGGAGATCCTCGACCGCGAGGCCAGCCACCAGGCGCGGCTTTTCGACACCGACGACTTCGCCGAGGGCGTCGCCGCCTTCCGCGAGAAGCGCGCCCCTTCGTTTGGTTCCAGGCAAGGAGTTTGATCATGACGTCTGCGATTGGCAGCCGGCTCGGCGAACTGATCCAGCCGAGCCGGGTGCACGGTTCGCTGTACACCGACCCGGCCATCTTCGCCGAGGAGTTGCGCAAGATCTGGTATCGCACCTGGGTCTTCGTCGGCCACGAAAGCGAAGTGCCACAACCCAACGACTACGTCCGCAAGAAGCTCGGGCTGCAGGACGTCATCATGACCCGGGACCGGGACGGGCAGATCCATCTGCTGCTCAACCGGTGTTCGCACCGCGGCAATCAGGTGTGCGACGACGCCAAGGGCAACTCGGGCACCTTCCGGTGCCCGTACCACGGCTGGACCTTCCGCAACACCGGCGAGTTGGTCGGCTTCCCGTTCTTCAAGGGCTACGGCGAACGCAAACTCGACATGCCGATGGGCCGGGTCCCGCGGATGGACTCCTACGGCGGATTCGTGTTCGGCAGCTTTGCCGAAGACGGGCCCAGCCTGCGCGAGCACCTCGGTGCCGCCGCCGGCGAGATCGACCGGCTCACCCGGTTGTCGCCGGAGGGCAAGGTCGCGCTGGACGCCGGCTGGCTGCAGCATCAGACCCGCGGCAACTGGAAGCTGCTCGTCGAGAACGAAACCGACGGGTACCACCCGCAATTCGTCCACGGCGCGATCTTCGGCGTCACGGGTAGCACCATCGGGCCGCTCTACAGCGATTCGTCGACCGCGGTGACCCGCGATCTCGGCGGCGGCCACAGCGAGAACGATCTGCGGCCGGAGTTCCGCAAGTTCGCCGAGCCGATGCGCTGGTTCGGCACCACCGAGGAACGGGTGCCGAACTACGTCGCGGCGATGCGTGCCAAACACGGCGCGGCCGCCGAGCAGATCCTCATCGAGGGCGCCCCGCACGTGATGATCTTCCCCAACCTGTTCATCGCCGAGATCCAGGTGTTCAACATCCAGCCGGTGGCGGTCAACGAATGCGTGCAGTATTCGACCGCGGTGCAGCTGGTCGGCGCACCGGAGCTCAACCGCCGGATGGTGTCGCAGTGTGTCGGCTCGGTGGGGCCCGCCGGAATGTTGCTGGCCGACGACACCGAGATGTACGAGCGCAACCAGCAGGGGCTCGAACAGTTGACGCCCGAATGGCTCGACATCCGCCGGGGACTCAACCGCGAGCGCATCGACGAGCAGGGCTTCACGATCGGCGGGGCCACAGACGAGACCGGTATGCGCGGGTTCTGGTCGCACTACCAGCGATTGATGGAGGCGTGATGAGTGCCGCAGTCGATTCGGCCGCCGGGCTGGATCCGATTCCGGACTGGGTGGACCGGTTCGAGGTGGAGCAGTTCCTGTACCGCGAAGCCCGCTTCGCTGACGAGAGCGACTACGACGCGTGGGAAGCGTTGTGGACCGACGACGCGCTGTACTGGGTGCCGGCCAACGGCGCCGACACCGATCCGCGCCGGGAGATGTCGGTGATCTACGACAACCGCAGCCGGATCTCCACCCGACTCAAGCAGACCCGCACCGGGCGCCGGTTCGCGGCGGCCCCGGCCTCGCACCTGCGGCGGCTGCTCGGCAACATCGAGTACCTCGGTGGCCGCGCCAACCCGGACGGCGGTGCGGACCTCGAGGTGGCCGCGAACTTCATCGTCTTCGAGGCACGCGCGCGGGAAAACCAGCTGTGGGGCGGGCGGGCCACCTACCGGCTCCGGCACAGTCCGGAAGGCCTGCGGCTGGCGTACAAGAAGGTGGTTCTGGCCGACAACGACAAGCCGATTCCCACGCTGGGATTCCTGATCTGAGGAGCATGACGTGGGTATTCAATTCGGAGATCCCGGCCCCGTGGCAGTCCCGGGGGTCGGCCCGGTGATCGGCAGCGAATTCGCCGAGGTGTCAGTGACATTCGATACCGAGGGCAACTCGCCGCGGTTACGCCTGGAGGATCTGCGCACCGGCCGGGTGCGCTTCTTGGACGCCATGGAACTCGAGACGCTGGTGTGGTTGCCGGAGCAGGCGATGACCGAACTGATGGATCCGTCGCGCAACCGCTGGCGGGGTGAATCGTGAGGCGCGCGGCCATCGTGGCCCCCGCCCGCACCGCGGTCGGTACGTTCGGCGGCAGCCTGCGACCGCTGCGCGCAGAGGACCTCGCCGCGACCGTCGTCAAGGCGGTGGTGAAACGCAGCCGGGTCGATCCCGAATTGATCGAGGATGTGGTGTTCGCCCAGTCCTACGCCAACTCCGAGGCGCCGTGCATCGGCCGGTGGGTCGCACTGCACGCCGGCCTGCCGATCAGCGTCCCCGGCCTCCAGATCGATCGGCGCTGCGGCGGCGGGCTGCAGGCCGTGATCACCGCGGCCATGACCGTGCAGACCGGGGCGGCCGACGTGGTGCTGGCCGGCGGTGTGGAGTCGATGAGCAACATCGAGCACTACACCACCTCGGCGCGCTGGGGATCGCGGTCCGGCAACCAGACGCTGTATGACCGGCTGGACCGCGGGCGCGAAATGTCGCAGCCGGAATGGCGATTCGGGCGGATCAGCGGAATGATCGAAACCGCCGAGAACCTCGCCGGTGATTACAGCATCAGCCGGGAGGCCGCCGACGAGTTCGCCGTGCGCAGCCACCGGCGGGCCGCAGCCGCGCAAGAGGCGAACCTGTTCGACGACGAGATCATCCCGATCGAGGTGCCCCAGCGGCGCGGCGAACCGGTACGTTTCGACCGCGACGAGGGGGTGCGGCCGGATTCCACCCCGGAAAGCCTGGCGCGGTTGCGCACGGTCACCCCCGGTGGCACGGTCACCGCCGGCAACTCGAGCCAGCAGAACGACGCCGCCGCAGCATGCCTGGTGGTCGCCGAGGACGCCCTGGACCGGTTGGGGCTCGAGCCCATCGGCTACCTGGAGGGTTGGGCGGCGGTCGGCTGCGAACCGGCACGGATGGGTATCGGCCCGGTGGGCGCGGTCGAAAAGCTCTTCAGCCGAACGGGATTGGGATTCGACGACCTGGACCTCATCGAGATCAACGAAGCCTTCGCGGTGCAGGTGCTCGCGGTGCTCGCCGGCTGGGGCCTGCAGCTTTCCGACGTCGAGGACCGGCTCAACGTCAACGGCTCCGGCATCTCGTTGGGGCATCCGATCGGTGCGACGGGGGTCCGGATCCTGACCACCATGCTGCACGAGCTGCGGCGCCGCAAGGGCGCTCTGGCGCTCGAGACCATGTGCGTCGGTGGCGGCCAGGGCATCGCCGCGGTGTTCCGGGGTGCGGCATGACGGGGCTGCTCGGATACTCGACGTACGTTCCCGCCTACCGCCTGGGCAAGCGGGTGGTCGCCGGTTACGACGAGGATTCCACCACGATGGCCGTTGCCGCGGCAGCGGAGTTGGTCCAGAGTGCCGCGGCCCAACCGGCGGCGCTCTACTTGGCCACCAGCAGCCCGGCGTACGCCGACAAGACCAACGCGAGCGCCGTGCACGCGGCGCTCGGGCTGAGCCCCGAGGTGTTCGCCGCCGACCTGTGCGGCACCGGCCGCAGTGCGTTCGCGGCGATCCGGTCGGCGACGCAGACCGGGGGACTGGTGGTGGCCGCCGACGTCCGGGTCGGCCGGCCCGGCTCCGCCGACGAGAAGCTCGGCGGCGACGGCGCGGCCGCGCTGCTGTTCGGGGACGGGGAGCCGATCGCCGAGGTGCTGGCCGCCACCTCCCGCACCGAGGAGTTCCTCGACCGCTGGCGGGTGCCGACGCAGCTCACCGGCCATCAGTGGGAGGAGCGCTTCGGCTTCGAACGCTACGCCCCGCTCATCAGGGCCACGGTGTCCGCGGCGCTGGACGCCGCGGGCCTGGCCGACGTGGACCACGTGGCCCTGGCCTGTCCGAATTCCGCGATCGTCAAACGCGCCGCCACCCTGGTCAAGGGGCAGAAATCGGTCGTCACTGCGCCGCTGGGGTTCGGCGGCTCCGCCGACGCCGCACTGGCCTTGTGCGCGGTGCTCGACAGCGCAGATCCCGGGGACACCATCGTGATGGTGTCGGCCACCGACGGCTGCGACGTGCTCGTGTTGCGGGCCACCGCAGCGCTCACCGACCGTCGGCAGCGCCGAGCACTCGCCGATCAACGGACCGGTGGGCGCCCCGTCCCGCAGCTGACCTACCTGTCGTGGCGCGGGCTGGTGGACCTGGAGCCGCCGCGCCGCCCCGAACCCGAGCGGGCCGCCGCCCCGCCGGCCGCCCGGGCCGCGGGATGGAAATTCAGCTTCACCGGATCACGCTGCACCGCATGCGGTTTCGCGCATCTGCCGCCGGTCCGGGTCTGCCGGTCCTGCGGAGTCGCCGACGAGATGACGGCCGTGCCGGCAGCGGGACTGAGCGGATCCGTCGCCACCTACACCGTGGACCACCTGGCGTTCTCGCCCTCCCCACCGATGGTGCAGGCCGCCATCGACGTCGACGGCGGTGGTCGCTGCACGCTGGAGGTGGCCGACGCCGACCCGGACCGGCTGAGCGTGGGCGCGCGGGTCGGGTTCACCTTCCGCCGCCTGTTCACCGCCGGCGACGTCCACGACTACTTCTGGAAGGCGGTCCTTCTCGATGGCCAGTAACGGAATCGCCGGCAAGGTCGCCGTGGTCGGCATGGGCTGCAGCAGGTTCGGGGAACGCTGGGACGCCTCCACCGACGACCTGCTGCTGGAGGCCTATACCGAATGCCTCGACTCGGCGGGCGTAGGCCGCGACGACGTGGACGCCTACTGGCTGGGGACGCTGAGCTCGGGGCTCGGCGGCCTCACGTTGAGCCGGGCGATCGGCAGCGACGACAAGCCCGTCACCCGGGTGGAGAACTTCTGTGCCACCGGGTCGGAGGCCTTCCGCAACGCCTGCTACGCGGTGGCCTCCGGGGCCTACGACGTCGCGATGGCGGTCGGCGTCGAGAAGCTCAAGGACTCCGGCTATTCCGGCCTGCTGCGCCAGGATCCGCCCGGTGACGGCACCGCTCCGGAGATCTCCATGACCGCCCCGGCGGCCTTCTCGATGCTCGACCCGGCCTACTGCGCGCGCTACGGGGTGCATCCCGACGAGATGCGGGCTGCGATGACGCATGTGGCCTGGAAGAACCACGACAATGGGACCCGAAACCCCAAGGCCCAGTTCCGTTCTCCGGTCAAGAAGGACACCATCGACAATGCGGTCAAGGTGGCGGGGCGCCTCGGCGTGTTCGACTGCTCCGGGGTGTCCGACGGGGCGGCTTGCGCGCTGATCGTTCCCGCCGACCGCGCCCACGAGTACACCGACACCCCGATGTATGTCAGCGCGCTGGCGCTGATCGCGGGATCGGCCCGCGGCGCGGTGGACCCCGCCTACGACTTCACCACGTTCCCCGAAGTGGTCAAGGCCGCCAAGGATGCCTACGCGCAAGCGGGAATCGAGGATCCGGCGACCCAACTGTCGTTCGCGGAGGTCCATGACTGCTTCACGCCCACCGAGATCGTCTTGATGGAGGACCTCGGCTTCACCGAACCCGGCCAGGGCTGGAAGGACGTGCTCGGCGGCGAGTTCGACGCCGACGGCCGGCTGCCGGTGAACGTCGACGGCGGCCTGAAGAGCTTCGGCCACCCGGTCGGGGCCAGCGGGTTGCGGATGCTCTACGAGGCCTGGCTGCAGTTCCGCGGCGAGGCCGGGGAGCGTCAGCTCCCCGATCCGCACACCGCCCTGACCCACAACCTGGGCGGGCGCCCCGGTGGTTGCGTGTCGTTCGTCTCGGTGGTCACCCGCGACCGCTGACGCCCAAGAGCCAACGAAACCCAACGTCCGAAAGGAAACATCAGTGCCTGGAGTAACAGACAAGGTCGTCGTCGTCACCGGAGCCGGAGGCGGGCTGGGCCGCGCCTACGCGCGCTTCCTGGCCGGCAACGGCGCGCTGGTCGTGGTCAACGATCTCGGCGGTGCCCGCGACGGCTCCGGCTCGGGGACCTCCATGGCCGACACCGTCGTCGAGGAGATCCGCGCGGCCGGCGGGCGCGCCGTCGCCAACTACTCCTCGGTGGCCACGGCCGAGGGCGCCGCGGAGATCGTGCAGACCGCGCTGGACGAATTCGGTGCCGTGCACGGAATCATCAGCAACGCGGGCATTCTGCGCGACACGGCGTTCCACAAGATGACCGACGACAACTGGCACGCCGTCCAGGAGGTGCACCTCAACGGCGGATACAACGTCATCCGGGCGGCCTGGCCGCACTTCCGCGAGCAGAGCTTCGGCCGAGTGCTCGTGGCCACCTCCACCAGCGGGCTCTACGGCAACTTCGGCCAGGCCAACTACGGCGCTGCCAAGGCC
The DNA here is from genome assembly GCF_963378085.1 of Mycolicibacterium sp. MU0050. Lineage (GTDB taxonomy): Bacteria > Actinomycetota > Actinomycetes > Mycobacteriales > Mycobacteriaceae > Mycobacterium > Mycobacterium wendilense. The sequence goes on from NZ_OY726395.1 coordinate 1,364,001, forward strand.
GGCCTGGTCGGGCTGATCAACACCCTGGCCATCGAGGGCGCCAAATACAACATCACCGCCAACGCGATCGCCCCGCTGGCCGCCACCCGCATGACGGCCGATATCGCGCCCCAGGAACTGCTCGACAAGCTGGACCCCGACCTGGTGGCCCCCGCCGCCGGATACCTGATGTCGGAGCAGAACCACGACACCGGTTCGGTTTTCGTCGTCGGCGGCGGCCTGGTGCAGCGCGTGGCCCAGTTCCAGAACGACGGCGTCACCTTCGCGGCGCCGCCCACCCTGGACGAGATCAGTGCCCGGTGGCCCGAGATCAGCGACATGACCAACGCGAAACTGGGCACCAACCCGGTGTGACGGTCGGCGGCTGAGTCGATGATGCACCTCGAGCAGGCGTACTGGCCGGCGGTCCGCGACACTGAGCTCGTCGAGACGACGGTCGGTGCGCTGCTCCGAGATCGGGCCGCCGCCCACGGCGAGCACGTGGCATTGGTGGGCGTGCGGCACGACACCGGAGCGACCGAGCGCCTGACCTACGCGGAGCTGTTCGATGAGGCGAGCCGGGTTGCCGCGGCGCTGTCGGCGCTGACACCCGCGGGCGGCCTGGTGGCGCTGTGGGCACCGAATGTCATCGAATGGCCGATCATCCAGTACGGGGCCGCGCTGGCCGGGATGGTGCTCGTCGCGCTCAACCCCGTTCTCCGCGACGAGGAACTCGAGTACGCGCTGTCCCATTCCAGGGCAGCGCTGCTGCTGCATGCGGAGGCCAGCCGCGACTATCCGATGGGTGAGGTGGCGCGGCGGGTGTGTGCGCGGCTGCCGCAGCTGCGACGAATCTCGTTGAGCGAGAGCACCACCTGGCGGGCGGCGGCGGCCGAGCCGGTGTCCGTCCCCGGTGACCCCGACGCGGTCGCCATGCTGCAGTACACCTCGGGCACCACCGGCAAGCCCAAAGGTGTTGCCCTGACCCATCGCGCGCTGGTCAACGTCGCGCGCCTGACCATGGAGGCGCTGCAGGTGCCGCCGGCGGCCGTCGCGCTCAACCCGCTGCCGATGTTCCACACCGCCGGCTGCGTGATCGCGACGCTCGGTCCGCTCTGGGTGGGCGGCACCGTCGTCCTGGCCGAAAAGTTCGTGCCGCAAGTGGTTCTGGACCAGCTGCGCAGCGAAGCGGCCGAGGTGCTGTTCTACGTGCCCACGATCCTGGCGGCGTTGCTCGAGCAGCAACGCGGCAGTGCCGAACCGGCGCCGCGGCTGCGCATCATCATGGGCGGTGCCTCCGAGGTGTCGCCGACGCTGATCGACGGGGCCGCGGAGGTGTTCGGCGCCGAGGTCTTCAACCTGTACGGCCAGACCGAACTCGCACCGGTGCTGACGCTGACCCGGCCGGAGGACAGTCGCGACGACCGGCTCAACACCGTCGGGCGTCCGCTGCCGCACGTCGACTGCAAGATCATCGACCCGGACACCCAGGAGGTGCTGCCCGTGGGCGCCGAGGGGGAGATCTGCGCGCGCGGCTACCAACAGTTCGTGGAGTACCTGCACGATCCGCAGGCCACCGCCCGCGCACTGGATCGCGACGGCTTCGTGCGCACCGGTGATCTGGGCCGGATGGACGAACGCGGCTTCGTGACCGTCACCGGCAGGCTCAAGGAACTGATCATCCGCGGGGGCGAGAACATCGCCCCCGTTGCGGTGGAAGGCGCGCTGAGCAAGGTGGATCCGGAAATCGACGTGGTGGTGCTGGGCCTGCCCGACGAGAAGTTCGGCGAGATCGTCGCGGCGGTGCTGTGTGCCGGCGGAGGTGTGGACCAAGCCGCGAAAGATCGGTTCCTCTCCCACGCGCGTGACCGGCTGGCGGCGCACACGGTCCCGGCACGCTGGTTTGCCGCCAGGGACCTCCCGGTCACCCCCACCGGCAAGGTCCAACGCTTCGTGCTACGAGACGCCATCCTGCGAAACGAGATCCCCGAACTATGAACCGCAGCAACGACATCGAGGACCGTCGGGACGCGCTGAGTGCGCAGCACCCGGTATGGCAGCCCGTCACGCTCGGAGCCTGGCTCGATGCCTGCGCCCAACGCCACCCGGAGCGGCCGTTCGTGATCACCGACGACGTCACCCTGAGCTACCGCGATGTCGCCGAAGCGTCGTCGCGGCTCGCGGCCGGCCTGTCCGCCCAGGGCGTTCGTCCGGGCGATCGGGTCGGACTGGTGATGGGAAACTACCCCGAGTTCGTCACGCTGAAGTTCGCCGTGGCCCGGCTCGGCGCCATCGCCGCCCCGTTCAACTACCTGTACCGCACCGAGGAACTCCGCTTCGTCCTGGCCGACTCCGGATGCCGAGTCCTGGTGACGATGACCCGGTTCGGGCAACAGGATTACCAGGGCATGCTCGACGACATCGTTCCCGGTTGGGACCAAACGTCTTTCGCGGCCCGGCCCGATTCCGGTGCGGAGCTTTCCACGTTGCGGCACGTGGTGCTGTTGGAGACCGACGGCGAGCCGGCCCGGCCGGGACCGCTGACGGTCACGGATCTGGGTGCCCTCGCGGATCCCGCGACGGTGGCCGCGGTCGGCGAACTCGACCCGCGCGCTCCGGCCGACATGCTCTACACCTCGGGCACGACCGGCTTTCCCAAGGGTGTGATCACCTCGCACGACGCGGTGCTGCGCACGGCCTACGCCTCCGCGCTGACCCGGGCATTCGAGGACGGCCGCCGAGTGCTGTTCTCCCTGCCGTGCTACCACATGTTCGGCTACATCGAGGGTCTGCTGTCAGTCATGTTCGTCGGCGGCGCGATCATTCCGCAACCCAGCTTCAGCGCCGAGGGCTACTTCGCCGGAATCTCCCGGCACCGGGCCACCGACATGTTGTGCGTGCCGACCATGGCGGTCGCGATGGTGGAGAGCCCGCACCGGCACGACTACGACCTCAGCTCGTTGCGCGCCATCTTGTGCGGCTCGGCGCCCGCCCCGGTGTGGCTGTGGCGCCAGATCGAGCAGGACTTCGGGGTCAGCGAGATCGTCACCGGCTACGGCATGACCGAATGCGGGGGAGCGATGACCCTGACGCTGCCCGAAGACCCCTTGGAGCTGACCTCGGAGACCGTCGGCCGGCCGAAGCTGGCCGGCAGCGCGGGGGTGGACGAAACCGGTGCGCTCACCGTCTACCGGGCCGTCGACCCCGAGACCGGGCGGGAACTGGCGGCCGGAGCCGAGGGCGAACTGGTCTCGCGGGGACCGACGACGATGCACGAGTACTGGAACCGGCCGACCGAGACCGCCGAGGCGCTGCGGGACGGCTGGCTGCACTCCGGCGACCTGGGCCGCGTCCGTGCCGACGGCAACCTACAGGTCACCGGTCGCAGCAAGGAGCTCTACAAGAGCGGCGGCGAGTTGGTGATGCCCAAGGAGATCGAGGATCTGTTGGCCGGCTTCGACGACATCAGCCAGGTGTTCGCGGTCGGTCTGACCGACGAGCGGTGGGGCGAGATCGGCTGTGTCGTGGTGGTTCCCGCGCCCGGTGCCGCGCTCACCGAGGAGCTGGTGCTGTCCCGGTGCCGGGCCAAGCTCGCGCGCTTCAAGGTACCCAAACGCGTCGAGTTCCTCGAGGCCGCCGACCTGCCCACCACGCCCACCGGGAAGGTGCAGAAGTTCCGGCTGGTGCAGCAGCTCAGCGGTGGCCACTGAGGTCACGCCACCGTGAACTGCGCCACCGGCTCGGAATCGTCGGCCGCCAGTTCGCCCCGGTGCACCAGCAGATCCAGGTGCGCCATCACCTCCAGCACCGCGACCATCCGGTGAATCGGGTTCAACTCGGCGATGGCCCGGTCGTGCCGCGTCCAGCGCATCTGCGCGGCGATGTCGTAGGCCGTGGCCGACCCCCTGCGGGCCACCAGATCAGCCACCGCCGTGAGCCGTTCGCGGTGGTGCTCGATGAGCTCGGCGGCGCGCACCGCGGTGGTGTTGTCGACGCCGCCGTGGGCCGGCAGCATCCGATGATCGGGCAGGTCGGTGAACAGCCGCAACGAGTCGAGGAACGACCGCAGCGGCAGCGGTTCGGGCGTGCGCTCGAACGCGATCGACGGGGTGATCCGGGGCAGCAGGTGATCGCCGGTGAAGGCCAGGCCGGCGGACTCGTCCGTGTACACGATGTGGCCCCTGGTGTGACCGGGTGTCGCCCGAGCCAGTATCTGTGTCCCGCCGCAGTCGATCCGCTCACCGCCGTGCAGCCAGCGGTCCGGCGGATCGAAGGGGGCGTTGTCTTCGTAGGGCTCCCAGGGGGTCTGCGCGATGACGCGGGCCAGCTCGGGGGCGCCGGCTCGGAGCAGCATCTGGCGCTGGACGGGATGGATGCCCTCGGCGGCATCGAAGGCCTCGATGGAATGCCGTTCGCCGGCGCCGAGCATCAGCTCGGCACCCAGCTCGTCACGCCATTTCACCGCCAGGGTGTAGTGGTCCCAGTGCGCGTGCGTGACCAGGATGCGCTGGACGTCCGACCGGCTGTAGCCCAGGCCGTGCAACGCCGCGAGCAACAGACCCTCGGATTCCGCGGTCGACCAGCCCGGATCGACGAGCGTGATCCCGGTGCCGCCTTCGATGATGTAGGCGTTGATGACCTTCAGATCGGGCAGCGGCAACGGCAGCTCGACCCGCACCACCCGGGGAGCGATTCTGTGCACGTGGGCGGTGTCGCGGGCGTTGGTGGAAGTAGGGGCCACGCGGACCTCCTCCGATGTCGTAGTTATCGACAAGAGTTTAACAACCAATAAAAACCTGTGTTAGATTGCTTGTGTGCAGCCAGTAGCACTGCGCCGGCATTCTATTTAACACAAATTAAACAGACTGGACCGATGTGACCGACAAACCGACCGTCATCGTCGCGGATGACGACTTCACCCACCCGGTGGGTCCGGAACCGACGTTCAACGAGTCGATGTACTTCCAGTTCAGCGATGCGTCGTCGGGCCTCGCGGGATTTCTGCGGCTGGCCAATCGGCCCAACGAGGGCCGCGGCGAGCGCACCGTCTGCCTGTATCTCCCCGACGGCACCTTGGCCTTCGGATTCGCCCGGCCCGCCGTGGCGAGCAACGATCGGATGGACGCCGGCGGGCTGAGCGTCGAGATCGCCGTCCCGATGCAGCGACTGCAAGTCCGCTTCGACGGCCCGGTGTCCTTGCTTGCCGATCCCCGCGCCCTCATCGACCCCAAACGCGCCCTGGGTGCCAGCCCCACCGCGGATAGCCACATCGATCTGCAGTACACCGCGCTCGCGCCGGCCTATGGGGGCAGCTTCGACGGGGACGGGGAGGGCGCCTCGTTCGCGCCCAACCACTACGAACAACTGGCCGCGGTGACCGGCACCGTGCGCATCGGCGACTCCGCGACACCCGTGAGCGGATACGGGCTGCGGGACCACTCCTGGGGGCCGCGTTCCTGGCAGGCGCCCTGGTTCTACCGGTGGATCCACGGAACGGCCGCCGACCAGGGATTCATGGTCGCCTATTTCGGTGAGCCCGACGGCAGTTCCCGCAGCGGCGGTTTCGTTTGGGATGGAACCGCGGTGCACACCGTCCGCGAAGCGGTGGTGAGCACGGTCCGCGACGCCGAGCATTACCAAGAGACGGTGCGCGTCGAGGCGATCGGGGACGACCGGCGCTGGAACTTCGAGGGACACGCGCTGGCGTCGGCGCCGCTGCGGCACCGTTCCTCCGACGGCGGCGCGACCACCCGCATCATCGAGTCCACCGTGCGCTGGACCGACGCTGACGGGCGCGTATTGAACGGTATGGCCGAGTATCTCGATCAGCTTCGCGACGACCGCCCTGTCGGGCTGCACGTTTGAGGAAGGAAAAGTTCCTATGACACAAGTGTTTTCGGGTCTGGATGCGCTCGCCGGTGCCGCCGGCGCCGAGCTGGGCCCCACCGACTGGTTGACCATTACCCAGGAGCGCGTCGACCTGTTCGCCGACGCCACCGACGACCATCAGTGGATCCATGTCGATCCGGAACGGGCCGCCGACGGGCCGTTCGGAGCCACCATCGCCCACGGTCTGCTGACGTTGTCCCTGCTGCCGCGGTTCATGCAGGAGCTCTACCGCGTCGACGGGGTCAGGATGGCGATCAACTACGGCTTCAACAAGGTCCGGTTCGTCTCGCCGGTGCCGGTGGGCGCGAAGGTGCGTGCCCGCGCGCGCCTGGAGAAGGTCGAGCGGCTCGACTCCGCGGTGCAGGCCACCATGGTCACCACGGTCGAGATCGAGGGCGTCGACAAGCCCGCCGCCGCAATCGAATCGGTGGTGCGCTATGTCGGCTGACCGGTCGGACGACCACAGGGTTGCCACCGCGCAGCGCCTCTACGCGGCGTTGGCGGGCGGCGACAAGGAGGCGTTGACTGCGCTGCTGCACCCCGACTTCGTCGGACACGCGGCCGAGGGGCTGCCGCTGGGGATGGGCGGGGAGCACGTCGGCGGCGAGGCCATGCGCACCAACCTGTGGTGGCGCATCGGCGAGCACTTCCGCGTCAAGGCGATCGCCGAGGACTTTCAGGGCCTGCCCGACGCGCGGCTGATGGTCACCGGCCGCTACCGCGGCACCGCGCGGCGCACTGGAAACCCGTTGGACGCCGCCTTCATTCACGTCATCGCCTTCAGCCCCGACGGACGCATCGTGGCGCTGCAGCAGCTCACCGACACGGCGGCCTGGCACGCGGCGCTCGACGGCCCCGCACCGCTGGAGACGTTCGAGTACCGCGTCGAGGACGGCGTGGCCACCGTGTGCCTGAACCGGCCCGAGCACCGCAACGCCATCGACATGCGGGTGGGCCTGGAAACCCTCGAGGTGGCCCGTCGTATCGAGGCCGACCCCAGCGTGCGGTCCGTGCTGATCTGCGGCAACGGACCCGCCCTCACCGTGGGCGGGGACATCAGCCACTTCGTCGAGGGCGGCCAGACCGAGCGGTTCGGCGATCGCATCTTCGACATGACCCTGCCGTTCCACCAGGCCTTCGACATTCTCAGCCGCGTTCCGGTGCCGATCGTCACCGCCGCGCACGGCGCGGTCGCCGGCGGCGGCCTCGGGTACATCTACACCGCCGATATCGTGATCGCCGCCGAGGGCTCCAAGTTCCTGACGGCCTTCGGCGCGCTGGGGGTGTCCGGCGACGGCGGCGGGACGTGGCATCTGCCACGGCTGATCGGTCCGCGTCGGGCGGCCGAGGCCTACCTGCGCAACAAGCCGATCGACGCGCAGCAGGCCCTGGAGTGGGGGATGATCAACGAAATCGTGCCCGCCGACCAGTTGCGTGAACATGCCCTGGGGGTCGCCCGGGAACTGGCCGCCGGGCCGACGCGGGCCTATGGCGCCATGCGGGGGCTGCTGCGGGATTCCTGGCGCAACAGTCTGTCGGATCACCTGAAGGCGGAATCTCACGCCATCAAGATCACCGCCGACACCCGCGATGCCGCGACCGCGATCAACGCGTTCCTGGCCAAACAACAACCCACATTCATCGGAAGGTAAGAACATGTCGGGGCTGATGAACGAAAGCGACGACCACCGCGCGATCCGGGAGACGGTCGCCGGGATCGCCCAAAAGTACGGCGCCAGTTATTTTCTCGAACGTGGCCGCACCGGCGGTGACATCGAGGAACTCTGGAAGGACCTCGGTTCGTCCGGGCTGCTCGGCGTCCACCTGCCCGAGGAGTACGGCGGTGGCGGCGGCGGCATGGCCGAGGCGGTCGTGGTCGTCGAGGAACTCGCGGCCCACGGCATGCCGCTGTTGATCTGGGTCATCTCCCCGGCCATCTGCGGGAGCATCCTGGCCCACCACGGCTCCGACGTCATGAAGAAGGACTGGCTGCCGTCCATCGCCGACGGCACCCGGAAGATGGCCTTCGGGCTGACCGAACCCGACGCCGGGTCCAACAGCCACAACGTCAAGACCACCGCGCGGCGCACTGAATCGGGTTGGACCCTCTCCGGGTCGAAGTACTACATCTCGGCGGTCGACCAATCCGACGCCATCCTGGTGGTGGCGCGGGACGCGGACCACTCGACCCCGGAGAAGTCCAAGCTGTCGCTGTTCGTGGTGCCCACCGACGCGCCGGGCCTGAGCTACCAGGAGATCGAGACGTCGATTGTCTCACCCGACAAGCAGTTCACCGTCTTCCTCGACAACGTCGAGGTCGGCGCCGACGCGCTCATCGGTGAGGCCGGTAACGGCCTTCGCCAGGTCTTCGACGGCCTGAACCCCGAGCGGATCCTGGTCGGCGCATTGTCCGGCGGCATCGGCCGCTACGCCATCGCCAAGGCCGCCGAGTACGCCAAGGAACGCCAGGTGTGGTCGACTCCCATCGGGGCGCACCAGGGCATCTCCCACCCGCTGGCCGAGTGTCACATCGCGGTGGAGTTGAGCCGACTGGCGACCGCGCGCAGTGCGGAGCTATTCGATGCCGGCGAACCCGCCGGCGAAGCGGCCAACATCGCCAAGTTCGCCGCCTCCGAGGCCGCGCTGCAGGCACTGGACCAGGCCATCCAAACCCACGGCGGCAACGGCCTGTCCCATGAGTACGGCTTGTCGGAACTGTGGTTCGTCGCCCGCCTCATGCGCACCGCGCCCGTCAGCCGGGAGATGGTGCTGAACTTCGTCGCGCAGACCTCGCTGGGTTTGCCGCGGTCCTACTGAGATCGAGCTGAGGAGACACCCATGACCACCACCGAGCACGCCTTCGATGCCATCGTGATCGGAGCCGGGGCGGGCGGACTGTTCACCGCAGCGCGCCTGGCCCACAAGGGATATCGCACCGTCGTGGTGGAACGCCTCGACAAGGTCGGCGGCCGGGCCTCCACCGACGACATCGACGGCTTCAAGGTGAACAACGGGGCCATCGTCATCGAGGTCGGCGGCATCACCCAGCAGACGTGTGAGGAGGTCGGCGCGCCGTTCGACATCCGCGAACCCCAGCCGCCGATCCTGTACCGCATCGCCGGCAAGGACGTCGACGTCACCGGCGGCGGATGGGGTTTCCTGTTGGGCAAACTCACCCGACAGGGCGCCAAGCTGGTCAAGGGCATCGGCGCGGCACGCAACGACTCCGGCCTGCCCGAGGACGAACTCTCCACCGCGGACTGGGTGGCGAAGTACACCAAAAACGAAGGCGTGCACGGGATCTTCCGCAACATGTGCGCCTCGGTGTTCGCCGTCGGCTCCGAAGACCTGCCCGCGCGGGTGTTCCTGACTTACTTCACCCGCAAGAGCGCCTTCAAGCGGTTCGGCTTCCATCCCGAGGGCACCATCGGGCTGTGGAAGGGCCTGGCCGGCGCGGTGGAGCGCCACGGTGGCCAGGTCTGGCTGTCGACGCCGGTGACGAAGATCCTGACCGAGGGTGGGACCGCGACGGGCGTGGTGGTCGAGCGCGACGGACAGCAGCTCACCCTCACCGCCCCGGTGGTGGTCAGCGATGTCGGGCCGGCCGCCACGGTGGAACTGGTCGGCGCGGAGAACCTGCCGTCGGACTACCGCGACCTCGTCAAGCAGGGTGACCGGCCCACCTCGATGATCTCGGTGAACTTCGCCAGCCGCGAGCGCCTGGTCGAGGTGCCCGGCATGCTGAGCTTCGCCAAGTCTCGACGACTGGCCTACGTCGCCAACTTCACCGACATCTGCCCGGAGATGGCACCGCAGGGGTGGAACCTGTATGTCGGTACCGCGGTGCCCAAGCCGTCCGTCGGTGATTTCGACGAGGCCGCGGAGACCGAGTTGTTGCTCCAGGATCTCCGGGACAACATCGAGGACTTCGACACTCGGGCAAAGATTCTCAATATCGCCGTTACCCGCGATGGTTGGCCGCCGCAGCGGGCGGTCGCGGGCTTCGACCTGCCGCACGACACCCCGATCGCGGGTCTGTGGAACGTCGGCGACGGCGTCAAGGAGTACGCCAACGGCGGCACCACCGCCTGCGCGGAGACCGCGCAGTTGGTCGTCGACAAGATCGTGGCCGGGTACCGGCCCGCGGTCGGCAAGTGACCTGATGAAAGAGGGGCGGGCCCGATGCGGGCCCGCCCCTCTTTCTCATAGCGCCTTGATTGCCGAGTAGCTGTCGTTGGCCCGAATCTGTTCGGCGGCACGGGAAGCCATCGCCGCGAACATCTTGTCGCCGCGCTCGGTGGTCTGCACTCCCAGCGACACCGGGATGGTCAGCACCAGCCCGTACATCGCATGCGCCTGATACTCCAACCAGCACTGCTCGGCGCTGTAGCCCTGCACGCCGTAGGACAGCAACCGCCGGTGGTACTCGGCAACAAGGTCGCGCTCGTGGGTGGCCCTGTCCGCCTCGGCCATGGAGTTGCCGATGAAGTACGAGACGTCGATGACCCCTGGTGCGGCGGCCACGCTCTGCCAGTCGACGACGGCGATCGGCGTGGCGCCGCCCTGCGCCGCGAACAGCAGGTTGTCCAGTCGGAAGTCGCCGTGCCACAAGCAGCGGTGCTCGCCGAGGGTGGCCAGCCATGCCGGCACGTGGTCGCCAAGTTGCTGGACCACCGAAACGTGTTCGGGCTGCAGGTGTTGGCCGAACCGCTCCAGCCACATCCCGGTGACCTGTGGTACGGATCCGCCAAGTTGGGTCCACGCCGCCTGGCCGGGCAGCCACTCGTGTTCGCGCAGGGCGGGGTGCGCCCAGGAGGATCCGTGCAGTGCCGCGGCCTGGGCCAGCGCCAGATCCGCCTGGTCCGCCGAGCATCCGGCGATCTGGTCGACCATCTCCGCCGGCCCCATGTCCTCCAACAGCAGGACGAATCCGCACCGGTCATCGGCGATCTCGGCGAAGTAGTGCTGCGGTGCGCGGGCGGCGCTGAGACCCGAGAGGTGCTGATAGTAGAAGACTTCCCGTTGATAGGCGCCGGTGGCGATGGCCATCTGCCGGCTGGTCTCGTCGGTGCTGGAGATCTTCGCGATCATCGTGGCCGGCGCGGTGCCGGCGTCTTCGGCGTAGGTGAGCGTCAGCCGGTAACTGTTGGCCATCTGCCCGGTTCCCACCGGTTCGGCAGACACCTCGGTGACGGTGACCGATGCCCACTCGGGGCGGTGGCGGAGCATGGTCGTCAGCGATTGCGGGGTCAGTTCGGCCAGGGTGTAGTCGGTAAACGCCATCAGCGTGTGGCCTTTCGGGATCGGATCGCGCGATATTCGGGAAGGATCGGCTTGAGCTCGGTGGGCGAGGCGCCGTGCAGGATGACGCCGTCGGCCCCGAGGTCCAACTGGTTCTTGACGGTGGTGGCGCACTGCGCCGGGCTACCGGTCGCCGAGGGGGCCAGCCACTCGTCGGGCAGCAGGGTGGCGATGTGCTCGAGTTGCTCGACCGTGGTGGAAGGGCTGTCGATCACCTTCAAGGCGCCGCCGGGCGGCTGGAAGCTCTGCACGATCGGATCTTGACGAAAGCGCTCCAGCACCGCCGGGTCCCAGTTGTTGGTGCGTACCATCAGGTCGCCGTACCCCTGCAGGTAGGTGGCGAGCCGGCCGACGGTCTTGCGCAGCCGCAGCTCCTCGGGCAGATGATCGCCGATGGTGGCCAAGCAGGACCACACCTCGACCTGTGCGGGGTCACGGCCGGCCGCTTCGGCGGCCTCCTTGACGGTTCGCACGCAACGTTGCAGCGTCTCGTCGGTGAAGAAGGTGTGCAGAATAACCTTGTCGAAGGCCCTGCCGCCCAACGCCAGCGAGTTGGGTCCGAACGCGACGAGGGCCAGCTTCACGTCCTCGTCGAAGTTGGGGTCCAACCGCAGCGCCGGATAGCTGCCCATGGGACCGTCGTGGCCGACGACGGTCTCGCCGCGGAACAACCTTCGCATCACGCGCGCGAAATCCTCCATCTGCGCGGTGGTGATCTCCGGGATGCCGAAGGCGCGTTGCACCGGGACGATTCCACGGCCGAGGCCGAGGGTGAACCGCCCACCGGTCAGGCGATGCATGGTGGTGGCGTGGGCGGCAGTGACGATGGGATGGCGGATGTTGTGATTGGTTGCGCCGGTGGTGATCCCGATGCTCTCGCTGACTGCCCCGACGGCCCCGCAGATGGTCGCGGCCTCTTTGGTGGAGAAGCGTTCCGAGACGAAACATTCCCCGAGTCCGAGTCGTTCGGCGTCGCGGACCTCGGCGATCAGATCGCGGGGTTGCTCTGCCTGGCCGGCCAGGGTGTAGAAGCCGATCTCGGGCATCCGCTCGGTCATGCCTCACCACCGCCCGGGCTGCGACGCGTGGGCTGATGTGCCGGAGTGGTCATCGAGGGGCTCCTTGTCTTGCTGCGACGCGGGTGAGGCGGCCGGGACCGTCCGTGCGGAATGCTTGCGACACAGCACATGCCGGGGCGATCCTGCCTGGAGACTACGTCTTCCCGCGGATTTTTACTTCGCGTTCAAGACTACCGTTGCCGCGGCCGTTTGTAACCTGCGTCATAGTCTGTGCGCACGTCTCGGTCAGGCCGGCGGACGGCTGTCGTGTAGCTGAAGTGTGCAGCGGGCCTGGGTGACGATCCCGCCTTCGTCGTTTCGCGTGGTCACGTCCACGTTCATCAGGCGGCGGCCCTTGCGGGTGATCTCCGTGTCGACGAGCAGGGCGCCGCCGCCGACGGTAGGGGAGCGGACCAGGTCCACCGAGATGGTGCTCAGGAAGTAGTCCTGTCCCGGTTCGCACACCGATTGCGCGGTCAACTCGGCGGCCGTGCTTGCGTAGGCCAGCAGCACGCCCCCGTGCACCGACCGCATGCCGTTGAGCATCCACTCCCGGGGTTCCCAGCTGCCTTCGAGGCGACCGTCACAGCCCGGGGTCATGGCCATCGTCAGGACGTCCTGAAGGGGATGAGCCTGTGGCCGAGTCGATTCCGGATCGGCGGTGGGCAGGACGGCGGTCGGCGCCGTGGCGGCGGTCCGGGGCCGGCGCACCGCTTCGGCCCCGCAGTGCGCGAGCGCGAACGTCGTGGCCCCCGAGCGAAGCCGACCGGCGGACAGCACCCGTGCGGTGCGGGGGTCCACGTACTCGCGCAGGGCGGTCGCGGTGATCTTCCCGCGGGTGGGAAGCGGAGCGGCGAGGGCGACCGAGAGGTTACTGACCACATATTCGAGTCCGGCTTCGGCTGCGGGATAGGCGCTGAAGCCCAGGCAGGTATCGAGCAACACCGCCACGGATGCGAGCGTGCACTTGCCTCGATGGTCGGCAAGACGGGGGTCGATCTCCTGGTCCGCGGTCACCGAGCCGGCATCGATCCGCGGAACGCTCACGCCCATGCTGCGCACGGCGTTGTCGATCGTGAACATCTCGGTGAACGCCGGATGGGTCATCGGGTTTCCTCGCTCCGCGTCGGGCGGGTTCAGGTGTTGACCCAGGTGACGACCTCGTCGAGCGGGGCCCGGGTGGTCCGGTAGGTGTTGGTGGGGTGGTCGAGATCGGGATAGCCGAAGGAGATTCCGCACACAATGGTGCGGTCCGGTGTCAGACCGAGTTCCTCGCGCAGGACGCTGGGGAACATCGCGAGGGCGGCCTGGGCGATGCTGCCGACGCCGTGCGCGGCGGCGGCGAGCATGAAATTGCTGACGTAGCCCCCGCAGTCCACGGCGCCGTAGGGCCCCAGCGCCTCGTCGGCGTGGATGATCGCCACGTGCGGGGCGCCGAAGAAGTTGAAGTTCTGCAGCGTCTGTTGCATCTGCCGCTGGTGATCGCCGCGTTCGATGCCCAGCGCGTTGTAGAGCTGGAACCCGCTTTCGCGTCGGCGCTCGCGGTGGACGCCCCGGTATTCGCGCGGGAACGGGATGTCCGGCGAATCGTCGCGACCGCCGGACGCCGCGGCCAGCAGGGCAGCGCGGAGCCTCTCGGTCCCGGCCCCGCTGGTGATCGCGACCTGCCAGGATTGACTGTTGCACCACGAGGCCGTCAACTGGGCGGTCTCCAGGATTTGACGAATCGTCTGTTCTGCAACCGGTTCCGGTCGATAGGCGCGGTAGCTCACCCGGACCGCCAGCAACTGCGCGAGGATGTCGGCGGCGCCGGCCGGGATGTGGTCGGATCGCCGGGACTCGATGATCGATCGGACGTCGGTGGTCACAAGGATCGGGCCTTTCTGGTGCGTCGGCTCGTGCCCGGGACCGAGCCCGGGGAGGCGCGGCTCGGCCGGGGGCCGCCCGGCAAACCCAGCACGCCAGGCCAGTGTAGCGGCCGGGAGAACGCAGATTAAAAACGGAACTCGGGCAGAGGCGGCCACCTACTGCGGTCTCGCGCAAACTCGCCGCGCTCGGATGTTCCGAGCTGGGGTCGGGTTTGCCCCGCCCGGCCCCATGCCGGTTCAGCCGCCCTACAGTGTGCGCGCAGACCACCTCGGCGCGGACGGCAGTAGCCAATGCGCGTGTGTTCCTTCGCGCCGGCGATGAAGTGTGTTTAATGAACAGTAGAAAGTGCACAGTTCCCCTCGGCATGCGGGGGAGTCGGCCACGAAGGAGGCGCCCCGTGAAGACCAAAGCCGCAGTTCTGTCGGAGTTCGGTAAGCCCTGGACCATCGAGGAAGTTGACGTCGACCCGCCGGCCGCGGGTGAGGTCTTGGTGGCCTGGGAGGCCAGCGGACTGTGCCATTCGGACGAGCACCTGCGTCTCGGCGATTTCGGTGGGCCACTGCCCGAGGTCGCAATGATCGGCGGTCATGAGGGGGCGGGCCGGGTCCTGGAGGTCGGTCCCGGGGTGCGCGATCTGAAGGAGGGCGACCACGTGGTGGCGTCCTTCCTGCCGGCATGTGGCCGGTGCCGCTTCTGTGCAACCGGGCATTCGAACCTCTGCGATCTGGGCGCCTATCTCATGACGGGGACCCAGCCGGACGGCACCTTCCGTCGCCGCTGGAACGGCAAGAACGTCGGCGCAATGGCCTTCGTGGGCAGCTTCTCGCAGTACGGGTCGGTGCCGGAGGCCTCGGTGGTCAAGATCGACGACGACATCCCGTTGTCGAGCGCATGCCTGCTCGGGTGCGGCATTACGACCGGGTGGGGCTCGGCCGTCAACAGCGCGAAGGTCGGCCCCGGCGACACCGTCGTGGTCCTGGGCTGCGGCGGTATCGGCGCCGGCGCCATCCAGGGTGCGCGCCTGGCCGGCGCCGAACACATCGTGGTCGTCGAGCCGGTCGAGGCCAAGCGGGACAAGGCCGTCGAGTTCGGGGCCACGCACTTCGTCACCTCGGCTGCGGAGGCCACCGCGCTGGTCGCCGAGCTTACCCGTGGGGTGATGGCAGACTCCGCGATCCTGACGGTCGGCGTCCTCAAGGGGACGATGATCGACGAGGCGCTCAACATGGTCCGCAAGGGCGGCGCCGTTGTCATGACCGCGATCGCCCCCATCACCGACCAGGCCGTCACCATGTCGATGTGTGTGGCCACGCTGTTCCAGAAGCGCGTGCTCGGCAGCCTCTA
Organism: Mycolicibacterium sp. MU0050; assembly: GCF_963378085.1. Classification (GTDB taxonomy): domain Bacteria; phylum Actinomycetota; class Actinomycetes; order Mycobacteriales; family Mycobacteriaceae; genus Mycobacterium; species Mycobacterium wendilense. The sequence continues at coordinate 1,379,441 of NZ_OY726395.1, forward strand.
CGGTGAGGCCAACCCGCGCGCCGACATCCCGCGTCTGCTCCGGCTCTACCGCAATGGTCAATTGCTGTTGGACGAGGCGATCACCGCGCGGTACAAGCTCGAGGATGTCACCACCGGCTATGACGACATGCTCGCCGGTCGCAACATCCGAGGCGTCATGATCCACGAGCACTGATCGGAATACCCCGCGCCGCGGCCGCGATGACGTTCCACCCCAAATCGGGGAGTCATCGCGGCCGCGTTCTCGGTGGTGCATGACGTGGTGCAGCCGGGGTTCGCGTCCGGCCGTGTCCCGTTGCACCCGCGCCCACACTCAGGTGGATCCGGTCAGCACCGAGCTCACCGAGCCGATGCGGGCCGATCGCGCCGGTGTGAGGACCTCGTCTTTTCTGTCGTGGCGGACCGCTCAGCCTGTGCGGCCGGCGCGCCGTGAAGGAGGCCCCTTCCTGGCGACGGAGTGTGCCGGCGGCCCCTTTATTTGAAGCAAGAATCGGCTACTTCGGTCGACGTGGCCGACTTGGCCATTCAGGTTGACGGCTCATCGCAGCTGGCGCCGCCCGTGCGGCAGCCGTGCGGTTGAACTGCGAGAACCTCTCATCTCGGGTTGACCATAAGTTGAGTCATGATTAAGGTGTGTGACACCAGTCATAGGGTCGGCTACCATGGGCGAAACCGGTCCATGCTGTTGTAGCCACAGTTTTTAATCAATGTTAAGGAGACTGAGGGTGGGAAGCGGTAGCAGCAACTTCGGCGGGCGGACCGCCTGACCGATGTATCCGGGAACGCACGCGAAATCCGCGCCGGAACGACCGGCCGCGATCATGGCCGGCTCGGGACGGGTCCTGACCTACGGGCAGTTGGAGGACAACTCGGCGCGCCTGGCCGCCGCGCTGCATGCCGACGGGCTGCGCCCCGGCGATGTCGTGGCGCTGCTGACGGACAACGCCGTCGAAGCGTTCGAGGTTTACTGGGCGGCGCTGCGGTCGGGGCTCTACGTCACGGCGATCAACTGGCACCTCGCCCCCGAAGAAGCCGCCTACATCGTCTCCGACAGCGGTGCCAAGGCGGTCATCTGCTCGGGCGGGGTGCGCGACCTTGGTGAACAGGTCGCCAAGTTGGTCGCCGGAGTGCAGCACCGGTACGCGTTCGGCGGACCCGTGGACGGCTACGGCAGCTACACCGAGTTGCTGGAATCGGTTGGCGACGCCCGGCTCGCCGATCAGCCGCGCGGCGGGGAGATGCTGTACTCGTCGGGGACGACGGGTCGGCCCAAGGGCATCAAGCCGCACCTGCCTCCCGGGCAGATCGACGAGGCGGGTGACCCGCTGGTCGGTCTGCTGCAACACGCGTTCGCGGTGACCGACAAGGACGTGTACCTGTCGCCGGCGCCGATCTATCACACCGCACCGCTGAAGTGGTGCGGCGGCATTCAGGCTCTGGGCGGCACGGTGGTCCTCATGGAGCGGTTCGATGCCGAGCAGGCGTTGGCGGCGATCGAGAAGTACCGCGTGACCGCGACCCAGATGGTTCCGACCATGTTCGTCCGGATGCTGCAGTTGCCTGACGAGGTGCGCGCACGATACGACGTCTCGGCGCTGCGGCTGGCGGTACACGCGGCGGCGCCATGCCCGCCGGATGTCAAGGACGCCATGATCGATTGGTGGGGGCCCATTCTCGTCGAGTACTACGGCGCCACCGAGCAGCACGGGACCACGATCATGACGGCCGCGGAGTGGCAGACCAAGCGGGGCTCGGTGGGGAGGGCCGTGCTGGGCACGCTGCACATCTGCGACGACGACGGCGTCGAACTTCCCCCCGGGCAGGTCGGCACCATCTACTTCGAGCGTGAAGTCGCGCCGTTCGTGTACCACAACGACACCGAGAAGACGGCCGAGTCCCGGCACCGCGAACACGACAACTGGTGCACCGTAGGCGATCTCGGCTATGTCGACGAGGACGGTTACCTGTTCCTGACCGACCGCAAAGCCTTCATGATCATCTCGGGCGGGGTGAACATCTATCCGCAGGAGATCGAGAATGTCCTGACACTGCATCCCAAGGTGTTCGACGTCGCGGTCATCGGCATACCGGACGCCGAGATGGGGGAGCAGGTCAAGGCCGTGGTGCAACTCCGCGAGGGCGTGCGTCCTTCGGACGATCTCGCGGCCGAGATCGTCGCCTACGTGCGCGAGCGCATCGCGCATTACAAGGCCCCCCGCTCAGTCGATTTCGTCGATGAGCTTCCCCGGCTGGCCACCGGAAAACTGGCCAAGCGAGTACTCATCAACCAGTACGTGGAGGCAAAGCAATGACCACTGAAACGACGCAGAGCCAGGTTGACCGCCCGGCGTTCGACCCCATCAGCATCTCCACTCTGGAGTTCTGGTCCAAGACACCCGACGAGCGGGAACCGCTGTTCAAGATCCTGCGCGACGAGCGCCCGGTCAGCTGGCACCCGCCCATCGAGGGCACCATGATGCCGCCGCCGGTGGACGGGGTCTGGGCGATCACCCGCCACGCCGATATCGAGTACGTCAGCAAGCATCCGGAGGTGTTCTGTTCCGGGCAGGGCACCCAGGTCGAAGCCATCCCCGTCGAACTGCTGGAATTGGCCGAATCGTTCCTGTCGATGGACGGCGAGAAGCATTCCAGCCTGCGGCGCCTGATCAGTTCGGTGTTCACCCCCCGGCGCCTCCAGATCATCCGTGACCAGGTGAACAACCAGGCAAGGCAGATCGTCGACGATCTGGTCAAGACCAAAGAGGGCGACTTCGTCGAGCAGGTCTCCAAGCGGCTGCCGATGTGGACCATCTACGAAATGATGGGACTGGCACCGGAACTGCGGGACGAGGTCACCCGTTACGCGGACGGCATGGTGTCGTGGGCGGACCCGGAGATCGCGGCGGGCCGCGAGCCGATGGAAGTCATCGGCCAGTCGTTGTTCGGTCTACGCACCGCCGCGATCGAACTGGCGGATCAGCGCCGCGCGAAGCCCACCGACGATCTGATGTCGCAGCTGGTCCAGGCCGAGATCGATGGGCGACGGCTGACCAACGACGAGTTGGGCGCGTTCTTCGTGTTGCTGTCGGTGGCCGGCAACGACACCACCCGCAACACCACCTCGCTCAACACGATTGCGCTGCAGCAGTTCCCCGAGCAGCGTCAGCTTTTGGTCGACGACTTCGACGGCCACATCCACACGGCGATCGAGGAGTTCGTCCGGTGGGCCACGCCGGTCATGACCTTCCGTCGCACCCTCACGCAGGACACGGTGCTGCACGGTCAGCAGCTGAGGAAGGGCGACTGGGTGCTGCTGATGTACTCGTCGGGCAACCGCGACGAACGTGCCTTCTCCGACCCCTACGCCTACGATCTGCGGCGTAAACCCAACCCCCACGTGGCTTTCGGCGGCGGCGGCCCGCACTACTGCATGGGTGCCTTCCTGGCCAAGATGCAGCTGGAGGCGATGTTCCGCGAACTCATCTTCCGGGCGCCGACCCTGCGGGTGGGCGAGCCGACGCTGCTGCGAAGCAACTTCATGCACGCGGTGAAGTCACTGCCCTACACCCTGGATTAGGAGCTCTCCCATGTCTGAGTTCGGCAACAAGCGCTACGTCGTCACCGGCGCGGCCTCCGGAATCGGTGACGCCACCGCCCGCAAGCTGATCGAGGCCGGCGCGGAGGTCGTTTCCCTGGACCGCAACATTCCGAGCGCACCGGTCAGCCGGCACATCGACGTGGATCTGGCGAATCCACGCAGCATCGATGCCGCCGTCGAGCAACTCGACGGGTCCTACGACGGGTTGATGAACATCGCCGGGATCCCGGGGACAGCACCGGGAGATCTGGTCATTGCCGTCAACAGCCTGGCGGTGCGGCACCTGACCGAGGCGTGCCTCGGACGGCTCACGCCGGGCAGCGCCGTCACCATCGTCTCCTCGACGGCCGGATTCGATTGGCCCGAACGGTTGGAGGCCATCCGCGAGTTGCTGGCGACCGACTCGTTCGAAGCCGGGGCGGCGTGGTTCAAGGAACACCCGCAGCCGGGCAACGCCTACAACTTCTCCAAGATGGTCACCACGGTCTACACCATGTCGATGGGCCTGGCCGCGGCGCAGCAGGGGCTGCGCATCAACGCGGTGCTGCCGGGCCCGGTGGAGACGCCGATCCTGGTCGACTTCGAGGAATCCATGGGTAAAGAAACCCTCGACGGGGTCAAGGGATTGGTCGGTCGGCACGCCACCCCCGACGACATCGCCGACGTGGTGTTGTTCCTGGCCTCGGATGCCGCTCGGTGGATCAACGGCCAAGCCATCGCGGTCGACGGCGGCATCACCGGCGCGATCGCCTCCGGCGTCGTGCCCAAGCCCGAAATCTGAGGGGTGTCATGACTATTCACGCTGATTACCGCGACGCGGCCACGTCCGGCGCGCGTGACGAGTTGCAGTCGGTATTCGCCACCGGCCGGACCAAGCCGCTGCAGTGGCGGCTGGCGCAACTCGCCGGCATCGAGCGGTTGTGTCAAGAACAGGAGGCGGCCATCGCGGAGGCGCTGGCCGCCGACCTGGGAAGGTCCGCGGTCGAAGCCTGGCTCGGCGACATCGCCTCCACGGTTGCCGAGGCCGCGTACGCACGCAAGAACCTCAAGAAGTGGATGCGCCGCAAGCGCGTCGGTTTACCGCTGGCCCAACGGCCCGGAAGCGGCTGGGTGCAGTACGACCCGTTGGGTGTCGTCCTGATCATCGGGCCGTGGAACTATCCGCTCTACCTGAGTCTGGGGCCGCTGGTCGCCGCCGTCGCGGCGGGCAACTGCGCCGTGGTGAAGCCGTCCGAGTTGGCGCCGGCCACGTCGGCGCTGCTGGCCCGGCTGATCCCCAGGTATCTCGACGGGGATGCCATCAAGGTGATCGAGGGCGACGCGGGGACCACGCAGTCCCTGCTGGCACAGGGCTTCGACCACGCCTTGTTCACCGGCGGCACGGAGGTCGGCCGCAAGATCATGGCGGCGGCCGCGCCCACCCTGACCCCGGTCACGCTCGAACTCGGCGGCAAGAGCCCGGTGATCGTCACCGCCGACGCCGACTTGGACGTCGCCGCACGGCGGATCGCCTGGGTGAAACTGCTCAACTCGGGCCAGACCTGCATTGCCCCGGACTACGTTCTGGTCGACCGCACCGTTCGGGACGAGTTGGTGGCCAAGATCGTCGAGACCATCCGCGCGTTCCGGGCCGGTGACTCGCCGTCGTTGCGCATCGTCAACGAGCGCCAGTTCGACCGCCTCGCATCCCTGATCGCCACCGCGAGCGGCAAGGTGGTTGCCGGCGGCGGCTCGAACCGGGCGGAGCTCCGGATCGAACCGACCGTGATCGTCGACCCGGCGCCGAGTGACCCTTTGATGGGCGAGGAGATCTTCGGTCCCATCCTGCCGATCCTGACGATCGAATCGACGGACGCGGCAGTGAAGTTCATCAACGCGCGGCCCAAGCCGCTGGCGTTGTACGTCTTCACGAAGTCGACGCAAACCGGCCGGCGATTGATCGACGCGATTCCTTCCGGCGGCGCGGTCATCAATCACCTGGCCATGCATTGCCTGGTGCCGCAGCTGCCCTTCGGTGGGGTGGGGGACAGCGGCATGGGCGCCTACCACGGTAGGTGGGGTTTCGAGGCGCTCAGTCACCGGCGAGCCGTGCTGGCCAAGCCCGCCAAGCCGGATCCGTCGCTGGTGTATCCGCCCTACACCGAGCGCGCGCTCAAGATCATGAGGAGGTTGTTCTGATGGCGGTTCGAGTTGACACCAGCAAGTGTTCCGGGATCGGCCTGTGCGAGGTCACCGCGCCCGCGGTGTTCGAAGTCGGCGACGACGGCCAAGCGCATGTTCTCGACGAGAACCCGCCCGCCTCGGAGAGACCCGCTGTCGAGGAAGCGATTTCGAACTGCCCGACCGTGGCCCTGTCGATGGACTGAGATCGACCTTGAGATCGCGCGTTCCGAATAGATCATCCAGCCCAAGCGAGTTTCCGTGACCTTCGTCATCACCCAGAACTGCTGCAACGACGCCAGTTGCGTCCCCGTCTGCCCGGTCGACTGCATCCGACCGGTGCCTTCGGCCGACGGCAGCGACTCGACCATGCTCTACATCGATCCCGCGTCGTGTGTGGATTGTGGTGCTTGCGAGGCCGAATGCCCGGTCGGCGCCATCTACCACGAGGATGAGCTCCCCGGTCCGCAGACGGTTTTCCTGGACATCAACGCCCAGTATTTCGCGGACCGCCCGCTACGGGCGCGCGCGGCGGACCCCGAGCCCCCTCGCCGCGACGTGGAGCCGGGCGCCCTGCGGGTGGCGATCGTGGGCACCGGACCGGCGGCGTGCTACGCCGCAACGGAGTTGATGCGCACCGCCGGTGTCGAAGTCAACATGTTCGAGCGGTTGCCGACGCCGTTCGGACTGATCCGCTCCGGCGTGGCCCCCGATCACCAACGCACCAAGGGCGTCGTCGCGCTGTTCGAACCGGCTTTGACGCATCCGAATCTGCGCTGCTACTTCAATGTCGCGGTGGGAGAGGACATCTCGCACGAGGAGCTGCTCGAGCACCACCACGCCGTCATCTACGGCGTGGGGGCCTCATCGAGTCGGACGCTGGGCATCCCCGGTGAGGAGTTGCCCGGGAACCACGCCGCCGCCGACGTTGTCGGCTGGTACAACGGCCACCCGGACCACGCCGGCGACTCCATCGACGTGTCCACGCGTCGAGCGGTCATCATCGGCAACGGCAACGTCGCCCTCGACGTCGCCAGGGTCCTGCTCGGCACGACCGAGCAGCTGGCCGCCACCGATATCGCCGAGCATGCGTTGCGGCACTTGGCCGAGAGCCGCATCGAAGAGGTGGTGATCGTGGGTCGCCGCGGTGTCGCCGACGCGGCCTTCACCATCGGTGAGTTCATCGCGGTCGGCGAGTTGGCCGGCGTGGACATCGTCATCGCCGGCGACATCGGGGAACGGCCCGACTCCGACTTCGACGGGGCGTTGAAGTTCGATACCGCCGAAACCTATGCCCGCCGTACCCCGGTGAGCGGCAACAAGCGTCTGGTGTTCCGGTTCGGGACGACTCCGGTCGAGGCGGTGGGAGCAGAGCGGGTGGAGGGACTGCGGGTCACCCCCACCCGCGGGGACGGCGGTCCGGGCGACGAGGTCATCGAGACCGGCCTGATCCTTCGCTCCGTGGGTTACCGCGGCACGGCGATACCCGGTCTGCCCTTCGATACCGAACGCGGTGTGGTGCCCAACGAGGGAGGCCGAGTCGTCGCCGGCGACGACGCCGTGCCCGGCGTCTACGTGACCGGTTGGATCAAGCGCGGCCCGCGGGGCTTCATCGGCACCAACCGCACCTGCGCGCAGGAGACGGTTGCCCACCTCCTGGACGACTTCCGGCACGGGCGGCTGCCGACGGTTGCCGCTGCCGGAAGGGGCGTCGACGCGCTGCTCGAGCAGCGCGGGGTCAGCCCCATCGATTGGGCCGGCTGGCAGCGGATCGAGGAAGCGGAACGCCGCCGAGGCGCGGAGAACTCGCGGCCCCGCGTCAAGTTTGCCGCGGTACCCGAGCTGATCGCGGCGGCCGCGGAGTAGGCCAGAATGGACTGACGGACACGTCGCGCCCAGCAGGGTCGCCCGACCCCAAGATAGGACAGAGCTATGTCGCAGTACCTGCAGGACAAGGTCATTCTCGTCACCGGCGCCGGCAGCGGGTTCGGCAAGTTGATCTCGGAGAAGTGCGCCGCGGCCGGCGCGAAGGTCGTCGGGGTCGACGTCGACGCCGACCGGTTGAACGAGGTGTTCGACGGCATCCGCTCCGCTGGTCACCAGGGCACCACGCATGTCGCCGACGTCGCTGACATGGCGCAGGTCAAGGCGGCCGCCCAGCACGCCCTCGACACCTTCGGGGCCATCGACGTGCTGGTGAACAACGCCGGGGTGATGCCGCTGGCGTTCTTCTCCGATCACGAGCAGGCGTGGGAGAAGTGGCATCAGGCGATCGACATCAACTTCAAGGGTGTCGTCAACGGCATCTCCGCGGTGTATGACCAGATGATCGCGCAAGGGCGGGGCCATGTGGTGAACATTTCCTCGATCTACGGTAACGCCGGCCTCGAAGGCTCCGGCGTGTACAGCGCCACCAAGGCCGCCGTCGATGCCCTGTCGAACTCGCTGCGGGTCGAGGCGCAGGGCAAGATCAAGGTCTCGACGATCAAGCCCACCGGCATCCTGGGGACCAACCTGGCGAACTCCGTGGTCAACGAGATGGCGATCGTGGGGTTGGTGGGTCAGAAGGCCATGCAGTTCATGGAGAACATCGGCAACGTCCAGAACGGGTCGCTGCGGCCCGAACAGACGGACCCGGAGTCGCCCGAGTACTGGCTGATCCGACCGGAGGATCTGGTCGAGGCGGTCGTGCATGTCATCGACCAGCCCTGGGGCGTGAATCTCAGCGATGTCACCGTGCGGGCCACCGGTGAAAACTACGTGTACTGACCGGTTTTGAACTCGCGCGAACGCCGCGGCAGCCGATCAGGGCGTCAGTCTGATCGGCTGCCTTCGTGCGGGTTTTAGCCGATCGGGACTCCGGCCTGATCCAGCACGGTGGCCAGGTCCCAGAAGTCGTCGTGGGAGGTCAGCTTGCCGCTCTCGTCGTACCTGCATACCGCCACGCCGGGAACGCTGAACTGCGAGCCGGTGGCATCGATCAGCTTGCCCGACCGCAGTCGCAGCGGCCCGTTGAAGCTACCGCTCCACACCCAGTTCGAGTACAGCCGGCCGTCAGCGGCATGAGTGTCGCCGAATTCGATCAGCGAATCGGAGGCGAACTTCAGCATGAAGCGATGGAACCGCGCGATCTCCTCGTGGCCCCGGTAGGTCCCGTCCATCGCCACATCGGTGTAGGTCCCCTCGGCCGCGAAGAACTTCAGCAGCGCCTCGGAGTCCGTGCTCCACGCGGCGGAATACGCCTTGGCGAAGCTCGGGTCGGTCGGGTGCGGTGTCGTCATCACAATTCCTTGCGTAGTCGGGCTTCCGGCCAGTGAATCTACTGGTTATTAGAAACACTGCGCGCGGAAACGGCTGTCCCACTCGAACTGGTTCTAGCTGCGAACCGTCAGTGCTACGGTGGGGTGAATTTAGTATTCATTAGATAATGAGGATTGGGAAGGTCGTTGGTCAACCACGCGAGAGCGCCCGCCCCGACCACCGCGGCGGACGTCACCGTGGCCTGGTTGACGCAGTGTCTGCAGCAGGCCGGCCATGACGTCGAGGTCACCGACTTTCGAGCGGAGTCGATCGGCAACGGCATGGTGGGTGCGGCGCAGCGCCTGATGTTGACGCTCGACGGTGTTGACGCGAGTGTCCCGGAGACGTTGGTACTCAAGTACTCGCGCGACGGGGCGGCAAGCCGGCGTACCGGCCGCGTGGGGTATGGCTTCGCGGGCCGCCCGGGCTTCTACGAACGGGAGGTGCGGTTCTACCGCGACCTCGCGTCGAAGATCGAGGCCCGGGTGCCGCGAAGTTATGCGCACTGGATTGCGCCGGACTGTGACCAGTTCGTCCTGCTGCTCGAGGACATCTCACCCGCCCAGCCCGGCGATGAGTTCACCGCCCCGCAACCGACCGAGTTGCACGGCGTGATGACCAATCTCGCCGGGCTGCACGCTCCGTTGTGGAGCGGACCCTTTCCGGCGGGCGACAATCTGCTAGAACCGCCGACGGCGGCGGAGGGCCAGCATTACCAGCGGATCATCTCGCGCAATGTCGAGCACTTCCGCACAGCGATGGCGGTAGAGCCCGGAAGTGCAACGGACCGTGTCCTCGGCCGCTTCGTCGAGCGCGCCGACCGCTGGTGGGTGTCGGCCGGGCAGCCGATGAGTTTGGTGCACGGCGACTACCGGGTGGACAACATGTTGTTCCCGACGGACGGCGCGAACAGGCCGGTCGTGGTGGACTGGCAGACGGCGTTGGTCGCTCATCCGGGGCGCGACCTGGGTGGTTTTCTCGGCGCCTCGATCCCGACCGAGGTGCGGCGCGAACACCAGGACGATTTGCTTCGGACGTACCACGGGCGGTTGACCGAGCTCGGTGTATCCGATCACTCGCTCCAGGATTGCGTGACGGACCTGCGGTTGGGCGCCTTCCAAGGCCTGCACCACACCACGTCGATCGCGCGGGCGGTGGATATGAACGACCGCGGTTGGCAGCTGGTCACCACATGGCTCGACCGGCTGCTCGCCACCTTCGAGGACCTCGATTCGCTGGACGCCCTCGACGATTTGGAGGCACTGTCATGAATCCGCGCCCACCGCAACTCACCGACGCCGACGAGATGCTCGTCCACCAGCACGTCGGCACGTTCGCCGAAGTGGCGACAACCGATCCAGCTTGGACCGAACGGGTTTGGGCCGGCGCCGGTGACACGGATGGTCGGGTGCATGTGGCCTTCGGAATGGGCCGATACCTGAACCGCAACGTCTTCGACGGGTTCGGGATGGTCACTGTCGGGAAAACTCAGTACACCGTGCGCGGAAGCCGCCGCCTGTACCCGGAGCCAACTGTGACGGCGGTGGGACCGTTGCGGTACGAGGTGGTCGAGCCGCTGGCGGCGGTCCGCTGCGTTCTCGAGCCGAACGAGGTGCAGCCGATCGCGTTCGACCTGACGCTGCACGGGCACACCCGGCCGTGGACTGAACGCAACACCGTCGTGCGCGGATACCGCACCACCGACGACGTCACGCGCTACATCCAGACCGGCTCCGCCGAGGGCCGGATCGAGGTGGCCGGCACGGCCTACGAGCTGACCCGATCGAACTCCTTTCAGCTGCGCGACCATTCGTGGGGCATTCGACCGCACATCGGCCCGCCAGCCGCTGATGCACGACCGGACGAGATCGGTGCGGACACCAACTTCCGGTTGGCGTGGGCCCCCGGGTTGATCCGCGGACAGGGCGGCGACTACGCGATCCACCTCTCGCACTGGATCAGTGCAAGCCCCCGGGGCACCGTCGCCGAGGACAACACTCGTTTGGTCCGGCCGGACGGCACCCAGTTGGCGGCCACGGCCACCGACATGCGACACCGGTTCGATCCCGCGACGGGACGCGTGCTCGATGTGACATTCGACTGCGAGATGGCGGACGGGACGAAACGCCGCTTTGTCGTCGAACCGCTGGGCGGAGCCGCCTCGTGCTTGGGGCCCGGCCTGTACTACGGCTGGAAAGGGCATTACCACGGTGAGGACCGCGGCCGGTTGGCCGTCGATGGTGAGCGCATCGACGACATCGAGGAACCGGAGATTCAGCCGCAGCTGCATCAGCTGCGCCAGTCCGTCGCGCGGATCACCGATGAGACCACCGGCGAGAGCGGTTGGTGCGGATTGCAATCGGAGGCCGTCGGCCGGTTCCCGGAGCTGGGACTTCCCAGCCGAAACTACCGCTGACGCCGGCGAGAGCCCGTCGACGCCCGCGGTCGCCGGCGACGGGTATGATTTAACCTAGAATCAAAAATGTGCTATGCGGGCGGCCGCGACCCAAACAGGAGTGCTGATGAACGAGCCCACTGCGCCGACCATGGAGACGGCACGGTCGATGTGCGACGAACCGGCCGCGGTGGCGGATTGGCTCGTGGAGCACGGAGAAACGGTGCAGGGGCCGGTGAGCGTCGCGCGGGTGGGCTTCGGTCAATCCAACATCACCTCATGCGTCACCGACCGGTCCGGGCGGGAGTGGATCCTGCGGGAGCCCCCGCCCGGCAAGGCGGTGAGCACCGCCCACGACGTCCATCGCGAGGCCGGCATCATCTCCGCGCTGGCGGCCAGTGGAATTCCGGTGCCGCATGTCGTGGGCACCGGGCAGACAGCCGGCGGCGCACCCTTTTTCGTCATGCACCGCGTCGGTGGCCGCGCCTTGGAAACCGAGCGGGACGCCGAGTCGCTCACCCCCGACCAACGCCAGGACATCGGGCGGCAGGTGGCGTCCATCCTGGGCCGCCTGCACACCCTCGACCCCGCCGTTCTCGGCCTGCCTGAGCCCCGCTCGCCGTATCTCGAGCGGCAGATCCGGCGCGTCACCCAGGCGTGGGACGCCAACGGCCGCGACAGCCGCCACGATGCCGCGTGGCAGGCGCTGCGGGACAGCCTGGCGCAGGCCGCCCCGCCCCGGACACGCTCGGTGGTGATGCACGGCGATTTCCGATTGTCGAACACCTTGATCGATGACGGCACGGTCACCGCGGTGCTCGACTGGGAGTTGGCGGCCATCGGAGACCCGCTCGCGGATCTGGCCTGGCTGCTCGACGACTGGCGAGCACCGGAAGATCCGGCGATCGTGATGCCGAGTCCGACGCGCGCCGGGGGGTTCCCCGACCGTGAGGAGATGGTCCGCATCTACAGCGAGGCTTCCGGTGTGCCGATCGACCGGATCGACTACTACCGCGCCTTCTCCCAATGGCGGGCCGCCAGCCTGTTGCAGGGTGTCCTGGTCCGCCGCCGCAAGGGCATCATGGGGGACCACGGCGCCGTCGACCTCGATGACCTGGACGCCTCGATCGAGACGCTGCTGACCTCGGCCGCCGAACACCTGAAGGAGTGACCCGATGACTCCGGATCGTGTCGCGGCCCTGTGCGCGGAACGTGACCTGCTGCTCGAGACCTGCCACAGCCTCACCGATCGGCAATGGGCGACCCCCAGCCGGGCCGAGGGCTGGAGCGTGCAGGACATGGTGGCGCACATGGGGGCGGGCTGTCGTGCGATCTTCACCGTCGACGCGCTGAAGATTCTGCGCAGCAACGACATCGAGAAATCGAACGACATGCTGGTCGACCAGCGGCGCCGTCGCACTCCGGCACAGGTACTGGGTGAATACGAGCGATGGAGTCGGCGGCTGATCCGACTAGCCCGTGTGGTCGACGCGGGCCCGCTTGCGCGGATCCGGCTGCCGCTCGCCGAACTCGGGCGGTTCCCGGTGAACCTCGTGCTGTGCAGCGCCATGACCTTCGACCACTACACCCATCTGCGCCACGACATAGCGCCGGCGCTGGGGTTGCCCCCGCCGCCTTCGGAGGCGAACACCGTGGCGGTGGTCCTCGAATGGATGCTCGCGGTGCTCGCCAACCAATTGAAGGCCGCGGTGCACCCCTGGCTGGAGGCGCCGTTACGAATCAACCTCACCGGGCCGGGCGGCGGGAGCTGGACCGTGCAACCGGACGGCGCCGTCACCACGCAGCCCGGCGCGGCTGCCGCCGAGATCACGGCCTCCGCACTCGAATTCCCGGAATGGTCCACGCGACGGGTCGATTGGCGGCAACGCGACGTGACCGTCAGCGGAGACACCGGGTATGGGGAGCGGTTCCTGGATGCAGTAAACATCGTATGAGCATTGTCACGCGTCGGACCACGGGCCGCGTCACGTCCGGGATCGTTCGGATCCCAGGCACGCCGCCAGCACAGTGAGGAGTCACCATGACCATCAGGACGAAGTTCACCGAGGTATTCGGGGTCGAGCACCCCATTGCCCAGGGTGGTATGCAGTGGGTGGGTCGCGCGGAGTTGGTGGCCGCGGTGGCGAATGCGGGGGCGTTGGGTTTCATCACCGCGTTGACGCAGCCGACGCCGGCGGATCTGGCCAATGAGATCGCCAAGACGCGGGATCTGACCGACAAGCCGTTCGGGGTGAATCTGACGATTCTGCCGTCGATCAACCCGCCGCCGTATGACGAGTACCGGCAGGTGATCGTCGATTCGGGGATCAAGATCGTGGAGACGGCGGGGTCGAATCCGGCGCCGCATCTGCCGATGTTCCATGACAACGGGATCAAGGTGTTGCACAAGTGCACCTCGGTGCGGCATGCGGTCAAGGCGCAGAGTCTGGGTGTCGATGGCATCAGCATCGATGGTTTCGAGTGTGCGGGTCATCCGGGTGAGGACGATGTTCCGGGGTTGGTGTTGATTCCGGCGGCGGCCAATCAGATCGAGATTCCGATGATCGCCTCCGGTGGGTTCGGTGACGCCCGGGGCCTGGTGGCCGCGCTGGCGTTGGGTGCCGACGGCATCAACATGGGGTCGCGGTTCATGTGCACCGTCGAGTCGCCGATCCATCAGAACGTCAAGGAAGCCATCGTCGCCGGCAGTGAACTCGACACCGAGTTGATCTTCCGCCCGCTGCGCAACACGGGCCGGGTGGCCTCCAACGCGGTATCCCGCGAGGTGGTCGAAATCCTGGACCGCGGAGGCAAATTCGAGGACGTCAAGGACCTGGTCTCCGGAGCCCGTGGAAGCAGGGTATATGAGACCGGTGACCTGGACGCCGGGATCTGGTGGGTCGGCACCGTGATGGGCCTGATCAACGACATCCCGACCTGTGGCGAGCTGGTGTCCCGCATCGTGGCCGAGGCCGAGGAGCTGATCACCGAACGCCTGGGCGGCGCTGTCGTCGAAGCGGCGATCCGATGACAGCGTGCCGCGTCGATGAATCTCCGCCCGCCGCAACCGGTAAGGAGTCGGCCTGCCAAATACGCGAGCCGACCTCGGTCGAAGCGCGGTTCGGGCTGCACTCCTGCAACCCCCGCGGCGAGGACAGCCATAGCGACATCGAGCTCGGCGACTGGGCACTCGACGATCGAGGCCAGGTCCAGGCGGGCGTCCTGGCGGTGCTGGCAGACCACACGCTCGGCGAGGTCCCGTTTCTGCGCCGCCCACCCGCCACCTGGGCGGTGACCACCGAACTCACGATAGATTTCGCCCGGCCGGCCGAACCAGGGGAAACGCTGCATGCCCGGGCCACTCCGACGAGGATGGAACAGGGCGGCGGACTGGTACACGGTGTCATCACCGATGCCGACGAGTCGGTGGCGGCGTTGGCCACCACCCGTTGTGTCTTCGTCCCGGCGACCCGGGATGCCCCGCCGCCGCCCGCGCCGGGGGTCAAGACCGACCAAACGGCGACGTCCATCACCGAACATCTGGGCCTTGCACCGGTAGTCGGCGATGCCGGTGTCGGACTGCAGTTGCGCGACGTGGACAGCTGGGTGAATGATTTCGGCATTCTCCATGGCGGCATCTGGACATGCATGACCGAGACGGCCGCCGCCGCAGCGGTTTCGGAGCAGAACCAGAAGCTGAGTACCGCGCAGATCAAGACCGTGTTCTTTCGGTCCGCCCCGCTCGGCGCCACGGTGAACGTCTACGCCAGTCCGATCCATGTGGGCGGTCGCTTCGCCGTGGTGGAGGTATCCGGTCACACCGACGACGGCACGTTGTGCACCAAGTCGACGGTGACTTTCCGTGGTGTCTAGACCCGAAGCTGCCCGGGCGATGAGGGCGTGGCCCTGCGCAGGACATACAGGAGTGCCCCGCTGGAGTTCACGCCGCGAGTCAGCCCGGTACCCAATGACTCACTCGAATTCGTCTGTGCAGGCCGACCGGTCTTCGACGGAACACCGTCGAAGACCGGTGGCCGCGATCAGCGATTGCCCGCCAGGTCGCGGCCGATGATCTCCTTCATGATCTCGGTGGTGCCCGCGTAGATGGTCTGGACGCGGGTGTCGACGAACGCGCGGGCGACCGGATACTCGTTCATATACCCGTACCCGCCGTGCAGCTGCAGGCACCTGTCGATGACCCGCTTCTGTAGCTCGCTGACGAACCACTTGCCCTTCGCCGCGTCCACGGGGGAGAGCTCTCCCGCGTTGTAGGCGAGCACAGACTGATCGGCGTATGCCTGCGCGACGTCGATCTCGGTGGCCATGTCGGCGAGTTCGAATCGAACGTGCTGCTTGTCGATCAACGACGACCCGAAGGCGGTGCGTTCCTTGCAGTACTGGACGGTCAGGTCGAAGATCGCCCGGGCCGTTGCGATGGCGGTCGCGGTGACCCCGAGACGTTCACGGGGCAGGTGGCTCATCAAGTGGTTCAGGCCCGCACCTTCTTCACCGAGCAGGTTCTGCGCGGGAACCGCCGCATCGTGGAAGAACAACTCGGCAGTGTCCTGACCCGGTAGGCCGATCTTGTCGAGCTTGCGGCCGCGTTCGAATCCGGGGGTGTCCCGTTCGACGACGAACAGGCTCAGCCGTTCGTCGGTGCGGGCCGCCACCACGACCAGGTCGGCCATGATTCCACTGGAGATGAATGTCTTCTGGCCGTTGAGGATCCATTGGTCGCCGTCGCGGCGCGCGGTGGTGCGAATGCCTCTCAGGTCGCTGCCGGTGCCGGGCTCGGTCATCGCCAATGCGCCGATCAGGGACCCGTCGGCGAACCCGGGCAGCCAGCGTTGCTTCTGCTCCGCATTGGTCAGGTCGAGCAGATAGTGCAGGACCAGATCGTCCTGGAGAGCGACGGTGAGACCGAACGACAGGGCGTTGATCCGGGCGATCTCCTCGCACACCACCATCCGGTAGCGGTAATCCGATTCGCCCGCACCGCCGTACTCCTCGCCGATCTGCAGAGCGTAGAGGCCGGTCTTGGCCGCCCGGGCGAACACGTCGCGGTCGATCCAGCGGTTCTGATCCCAATCCTGGTGGTGCGGAACCACTTCGCGGGCCAGGAACTCGCGCACCGTCTCCCGGTAGGCCTCGTGGTCGGCCTCATACAGTGACCGCTGCATGTCAGATCCGTTCGATGATGGTGACGTTGGCCTGGCCGCCGCCCTCGCACATGGTCTGCAGGCCGTAACGACCGCCGGTGCGCTCGAGGTGGTGCAGCAGCGAGGTCATCAGGCGCGCTCCGGTGCACCCGATGGGGTGCCCCAGGGCGATGGCGCCACCGTTGGGGTTGACCCGCGCCGGGTCGGCCTCCAACTCGGCCAGCCAGGAGAGCACGACGGGGGCAAAGGCTTCGTTGATCTCGACGGCGTCGATGTCCCCGATCGACATCCCGGCGCGTTTCAGGGCGTGTTGGGTGGCCGGGATCGGTGCCGTCAGCATCATCACCGGATCGGCGCCGCGCACCGAGATGTGGTGGATTCGCGCGCGCGGGGTGAGGTTGAACCGGTCGACGGCGGCCTGCGAGGCCACCAGCAGCGCCGCGGCGCCGTCGGAGATCTGGCTGGCCACCGCAGCGGTGAGAACCCCGCCCTCGATGAGGGTGGGCAGCCCCGCCATCTTCTCCAGGGAGGTGTCCGCGCGGGGGCCCTCGTCGACCGTCGCGTTGGCGAACGGGGTGATCTCCTTGTCGAAGTAGCCGGCCTCAATGGCCGCCAGGGCACGACGGTGGCTTTCCAGCGCGAACTTCTCGTTGTCCTCGCGCGTCAGGTTCCACTGCTTGGCAATGAGTTCGGCGCCACGGAACTGGGAGATCTCCTGATCGCCGTAGCGGGCCGCCCAGCCTTCGCAATCGGTCCACGGGTCGGTGGAGCCGAAGGGTTCGCCCGCGCCGAAGGCGCTCAGGATGGGGAACTGGCTCATCTTCTGCACGCCGCCGGCCACAATCAGGTCGGCCGTTCCACTCATCACGCCCTGGGCGGCGAAATGCACTGCCTGCTGGGCGGATCCGCACTGCCGGTCGATGGTCACTCCGGGCACCGACTCGGGCAGGCCGGCCGCCAACGCCGCCGTGCGCGCGATGTCCCCGGCCTGAGCGCCGATGTTGTCCAGGCAACCCAGGATGACGTCGTCGATCGCGGCGGGGTCCACGTCGTGGCGTCCGACCAGCGTCTTGATCACGTGGGCAGCCATATCGGCAGGATGGGCGCCGGACAGGCCGCCGTTACGTCGCCCGACGGGCGTGCGGACCGCATCGACAATGAAGGCTTCAGTCATGGAATTAATTTAACATAGAATCGAAACCATGCCGATGTGGAGCCGACAACCGTCGCTCAGCTGTTCGCGGCTGGCGTCTTGCGCTTGGATTTCCGGCCCGTGGGCTCGTCCGGGGCCGGTAGTGGGGACAGGCTGTGCCGGACGAAGGTCTGGGCGTTGGCCACGATGGTGTCCAGCGATGCGCGGCGCGGGTCCCACCACTCAGCGGCCCAGTTCAGCGCGCCCACCACGAGCGCTTGCGCGAGCTTGTCGTCGATGTCGTCGCGCAGTTGTCCGTCGGCCCGCGCATCCGAGAACAGCTTGCGCCAGATGCGGTCGTAGGCCGCCGCCTCCTTTTTCTGGCGGCTACGCAGGTGTTCGGGGATCTGGCCGGAGTTCCGGATCGACGCGGTGGCGTAGTCGGACAGCTCGAGTTCGTGCCGAAGGTGAGTCTCGACGGCGAACACGATGCGCTCCATGGGGGGCGTCCCGTCCGGAAGTCGATCGAGTTCGGCGCGCAGATGCTGTCGCATGTCGCTGATCCCGGCGAACATCACTTCTTCGATGAGGTCTTCGCGAGAGGAGAAGTAGTAATAGATGGCCGGAGCCTGCAACTCGGCGTACTTGGCTACATCGGTCAGTCGGGTCCCGGCGTACCCCTTCTCGCTGAGGACTCGCGCCGTGGCGTCCAGGATCCGAATGCGAGTGAGCTCGGACTTCTTCGGGTCCGAGCTGTCGGAATCCACCGCCTGCTTTGCCGGTTTTCGGGCCATCGTCCGATTCTAGGGGAGCGATCCGTTCTGCTCGGCCTCTAGGAGCATGGTGGTTGCCACCGTGTTCCAGTGTTTGAGGTGCGGATCCTTCGTGGGATCGCGGTTGTCGAGCGCATAGGTCAGCGCCACGCCCCGCATGCTCGTGATGACCAGATCCCGCACCACGGGGTACGACGGGTGACTGGACAGCGCGGGGCCGAACAGTGCGTCGGCGGAGGCTCGGATGACCGAGCCCATGAGGTACTCCTTGGGCAGTAGGGCGAGTCGCAGGTCTTCGTGGGACCGCGCGGCGACCCACAGCTCGACCGAGGCCCAGAAGTACGGCTGAGAATAGGTCGCCCACATCGTGTCGATCGCTTCGGCGATCCGCTCGACGGGGTCAGCGGCCCACTGTGCGCGGGTCCCCAAGTTCGTCACCCATTCGAGCGCAAGGTGATGCACAGCGGCGACCAGAAGTTTGTCGCGAGAAGGAAAATGGTTGAGCAGCCCGCCTCGCGAAACCCCGGCTTCCTTCTGTATGCGCAGTGTTGACGTCTTCGCATAGCCGTGCTTGTCCAGCACGCGTACCGCCGCATCCAGGATCTTCTGCTGGGCGAGCCGGCTGCGTTCCTGCTGAGCGCGCCTGGGGCGCTCAGGATTCTCAGCCCCTGCTGTTCCGGGCGGGACAGTCACTGTGACCCCATTCGTGCTTCCTGTTTGGGCGGGAGTTTAGTCGCCCGAGGCCGTAAGCCGACTTTCTCCGACGTCAAGCGGCCCCGGGAAGCTCCAGTCTAAACAGTCAGCGGTAGCTAATTAACGGCAGCGTTGATTTGCCGCGGTTCGGTCATCGATCGCGATCACGGCGTTAGGTGGTGGGCAGCGCAGTCCACGAGGCGGTTTGGGGCCCGACGGCCGGCAGCGGCTCCGGGTTTTGCCAATCACTAGACAGTCAGCTCTGACTCTATTAGGTTGATCCCGTCGACATTCGGCGGCGAGGCGTCCGAGTGTGGGCCGTGATGGCGCGAGGATGCCGCGGCGGTCTTCCGGCCGGCGTGCGAGCGCGCATCGCCGGGGCGATAGGAGTCGCGCATTTAACCATGGGGGGGCAGGCTGTGCTGAATATTTATCAGAAAGTAAGTGATCGCCTTATGGCATGGGATGTCCCGGCCGGGTACTGGCCCGTGTGGTGCGCCGGCAGCGGCGCTGACGCGAAAGGTCCTGCGAGCGTGCGCGCTGCCTCCAGGTGGATGGCATGGTCGGCGACCAGCCGACCCCGTTCGCGAAATGATGCGGCAATCCCTGGCGGCAGCCTCCCTCGCGAACCTGATAAAAGCCTGCAGTGCAGGGAAGTTCGCGCGCCAAAGGGCTTGAGTCTGGTGGATGCTGCGGTGGGGGTGCGGCCGGCGGGAGTCTGCGCGCAGGCGGCTTTCGAGGGGGTTCTGACCGTCCCACCGCACCGTCACCCGTCGCTCCGACTGGGTGGCTGCTCCGGGTGCGGAGCGGGTTACTGAAGCCGCTTGATATCGCCTACTTTTTAGTCTAATTTCAATCGACATCACAGGACGGAACCAGTGTGGCGTACGCCACGTGGGATCGGTCGGGGTCAGACGAAGGGATCAGAGCTTGACCTTGCGCAGCACCGTCGCCAAGCCGATGGGGGCAGTCGGCGACTTCGTTGCCATGGCGGTCGACACCATGGTCGCGATACCGAGACGCCCCTTCGCCTGGCGCGAATTGATCCAACAGTGCTGGTTTGTGGCTCGGGTGTCGATCATGCCGACCCTGATGCTGTCGATTCCGTTCACCGTGCTGTTGGTGTTCACCTTCAACATCCTGTTGGTCGAGTTCGGCGCGGCGGACTTCTCGGGCACGGGTGCGGCCTTCGGCACCGTGACCCAGATCGGCCCGGTCGTCACGGTGCTCGTCGTCGCCGGTGCGGGCGCCACTGCCATGTGCGCCGACCTGGGAGCGCGGACGATCCGCGATGAACTCGATGCGTTGAAGGTCATGGGGATCGACCCCATCCAGGCACTGGTGGTGCCGCGCGTCCTGGCCGCGACCATTGTCGCGACGGCGTTGTCGTCCCTGGTGGTACTGGTGGGATTGGCCGGCGGATTCTCGTTCTCGGTCTTCGTGCAGAACGTCACGCCGGGCGCTTTCGTGGCCGGTCTCACCCTGATCACCGGCTTTGCGGACGTGGCGATCTGCCTCATCAAGGCGGCGCTGTTCGGCTTCGCGGCCGGTCTCATCGCTTGCTTCAAGGGCACGACGGCCGCGGGTGGTCCCGCCGGGGTCGGCAACGCCGTGAACGAGACGGTGGTGTACTCGTTCCTCGCGCTGTTCCTGATCAACATCCTGGCCACCGCCGTCGGCGTCAAGGCGACGCTGTGAGCACCGGGGTGTCGCGCGGGATGTCGCCGCGCCTACGTCGCCTCGGCAACGGGTTCCTGGACGGGTTGGCCCGACTGGGGGAGCAGGCGTACTTCTACGGCCGGACTTTTGCCTCGGTGGGTGATGCCTTCTTCCGCTACAAGACCGAGGTGGTTCGTCTCATCGCCCAGATGAGTCTGGGCGTGGGGGCGCTGGCGGTGGTCGGCGGCACCATCGTGATCGTTGCGTTCTTGACGCTGTCCACGGGCGCTCTTGTTGCGGTGCAAGGCTATAACCAGTTCGCGGACGTCGGCGTCGAAGCCCTGACCGGATTCGCCTCCGCCTACTTCAACGTCCGACTCATCGCGCCGCTGACCGCGGGCATCGCGCTGGCCGCCACCATCGGCGCCGGCGCCACCGCGCAACTGGGCGCCATGCGCATCAACGAGGAGATCGACGCCCTGGAGGTCATGGGCATCAGGTCATTGACGTATCTCGCATCGACACGACTGCTCGCCGGAGTGATCGTGGTGATACCGCTGTACTGCGTGGCGATCCTGATGTCCTTCGTCGCCGCGCGATTCGGGACCACCTTCGTCTACGGCCAGTCCACCGGCGTCTACGACCACTACTTCAACACGTTCCTGCAGCCGACGGACGTCATCTGGTCGTTCTTCCAGGCCGTCGTCATGGCCCTCGTGATCATGAGCGTGCACACCTACTACGGCTACACCGCAAGCGGCGGCCCGGCCGGCGTCGGTGAGGCAGTGGGCCGCGCGGTGCGGACGTCACTGATCAGCGCGGTTTTCGTCACCGTGTTCGTGTCCTTGGCCATCTATGGCCAGTCCGGCAACTTCAACCTCTCCGGGTAGTCGTAATGAATTCAGTAGGCGAAAACAGCCGGTCGCGGCTGATCACGTACGCCCTGTGCCTGGTCGCTGCCGTCGTGGTCCTGGTGGTGGTGTGCTCCATGCTCTTCGTGGGTGCCCACCGCTCCTATACCCCTGTCACTCTCACGTCCGACCGCACGGGCTTGGTGATGGAGCAGGGCGCGAAGGTCAAGCTGCGCGGCGTAGTGGTGGGGCAGGTGGGACAGATCGCCGGCGGCAAAGAGCCGGTGAGTCTGCGACTCGAGATCACACCAGACCAACTGCGCCACATCCCCGCCAACGTCGAGGCCGAGATCAAGGCGACGACCGCGTTCGGCGCCAAGTACGTCAACCTGGTCATCCCCGACGACCCGGCCGCCGAGACTCTGACCGAGGGCGCAATCCTCAAGTCACGCAACGTGAGTACCGAGGTCAACACGGTCTTCCAGAATCTGGTCGGCGTCCTCGACCAGGTCGATGTCTCCAAGCTGAACGCCACGCTCTCGGCCCTTGCCGACGGACTTCGCGGGCAGGGCGAACGGATCGGGGAGGCCACCACCAGCGCCAACCAGGTCCTGCAGGCGGTAAACCCCCGGATGGACACCGTGCGTGACAACTTCCAGGCACTGCAGGGCTTCAGTGACGCCTACAGCGTTGCGGCAGAAGACATCCTGAGAGTGCTGGATTCCGCGGCCACCACCAGCGCGACGATCACGGAGAAGTCGCAGACGCTCGAGGGCGTGCTCCTGGGCGCAATCGGCTTCGGCCAGTCCGGAGTCGACCTGCTCGCCCCCAACGCGGACAACCTCGTGCGTGCGATTCGGGCTCTCGAGCCCACCACCGACGTCCTGGAGAAGTACAGTCCCACCTACACCTGCCTGCTGCAAGGCTCGGTCGTCGCCCTCAAGACGGGGAACTACCCCGCCATGGGTGGCGCCAACGGCAAGTCGCTCATCGTCGACGCGGGGCTGTTGCTCGGCGACGACCCGTACCGCTTTCCGCAGAACTTGCCGATCATCGCCGCCAAGGGCGGACCGGGCGGCAAGCCCAGCTGCGGATCGCTCCCCGACGCGGCCAACAAGTTCCCCGTCCGTCAGGTCGTGACCAACACCGGCTTCGGCACCGGCCTGGACATCCGGCCCAACCCCGGCATCGGCTTCCCGGGCATTGCCAACTACTTCCCCGTCACGAAGGGCGTCCCGGAACCACCCAGGATCCGCCACTTCGGTGGGCCGGCGCCCGGTCCGTTGCCGCCCTACCCGGGTGCGCCGCCCTACGGCGCGGCCCAGTACGGGCCGGACGGTGCGCCGCTGTACCCACCGCCGCCCGGCGCGCCGGCACCCTAGCCCCGACTTCGACCCGCAAAAGGAAGTGCGTTGAAAGACAACCTGAGCGGCGCCACCTGGCGATTGGCCGCCTTTCTCGTCGTGTGCGCCATGGGGACCTTCGCCCTGCTGATGATCTTCGCCGAGCTGCGGTTCTACAGCGAGAAGGTGTACCGGGCCGAGTTCATCGACGCGAGTGGCCTGGAGCGCGGCGAGTTCGTGCGCATCGCCGGCGTTGAAGTGGGCAAGGTGAAATCCATCGAGGTCGGCGAGGAGGGCAGGGCCCACGTCGAGTTCTCCACCGCCGACTCCGTCGTCCTGACGGACGGGACCCGGGCGGCCATTCGGTGGGCCGACATGATCGGTGGCCGCTACCTGAGCCTGGAACCCGCAGCCGGAAGCGTCCAGCCGTTGGAACCCGGCGCGACCATCCCGGTGGAGCGGACCGCGCCCGCACTCGATCTCGACGCGCTCATCGGCGGGTTTCGGCCGTTGTTCCGGGCACTGAATCCCGATCAGGTCAACGCGTTGTCAAGCCAGCTGATTCAGGCGTTCCAGGGCCAGGGCGCCACCATCGGATCGCTGCTGCAGCAGACCGCGCAGGTGACGATGACGCTCGCCGACCGCGACCAACTCATCGGAGACGTCATCACCAACCTGAACACCGTGCTGGGTTCGTTCGCCAGTGAAAGTGAGAAGCTCGACGAGTCCATCGACTCTCTCTCGCAGCTGATCGAGGGGCTCAACGCGCGCAAGGCCGACCTCAGCAACGCGGTTGCGCACATCGACGGTGCCGCCGGCACCATCGCGGACCTGTTGGCTCAGGCGCGTCCGCCGCTGCAGCGAGTGGTGGAGCAGACGGACCGCACCGCGGGCCTCGTGGTTGCCGACCACGAGTACTTCGACGACCTGCTCAACACGCTGCCCGACGTCCACCAGCTGATCTCCCGACAAGGCATCTACGGCGACTTCTTCAGCTTCTACATGTGCGATGTGGTCTTGAAGTTGAACGGAAAGGGCGGGCAACCGGTGTATGTGAAGGTGGCCGGTCAAGACACCGGGCGGTGTGAACCCAAATGAAACCCTTCGCTGAACGCAACCGCGTAACCGTCGGAGCCGTCGGCACCCTGATGGCCGCGGGTCTGGTGGTCGGGGCATTGCAATACGACAAGCTCGGCTTCTGGATGGACAACGAGTACACGGCCTACTTCTCCCAGATCGGTGGCCTACGTACCGGAGCGCCCGTCCAGGTGGCCGGGGTGCGGTCTGGAAAGGTGTCCAGCATCGAACTGGAAGGCACCCAGGTCCGGGTGACCTTCGAGGTGGACCGGAAGATCCGACTCGGCGACCGCAGCGAGGCGGCGATCAAGACCAAGAGCCTGCTCGGATCCAAGTTCGTTGACGTCACCACCCGCGGCGACGGGAAACTGGACGACGCCATCCCGGTCGACCGCACGACCTCCCCGTACGAACTGCCGGACGCGCTCGGCGATCTCGCCACGACCATCAGCGGCCTGAACACCACCCAGGTGTCGGACTCGCTGGCCACGCTGGCCGAGACATTTCAGAGCACGCCGCCCGACGTCCGGGAAGCCGTGCAGGGACTTTCGATGTTCTCCGAGACGATCGACCGTCGCAACGGCGAACTGCGGGAACTGCTCGCCAGCGCGCGCCAGGTCACCGGCGTGCTGGGCGAGCGCAGCGACCAGATCGCCGCGCTGATCAGAAATACCAACTCACTGCTGGTGGCGCTGCAGCAACAGAGCGTCGCCCTCGACCAGATCTCCGGTGACATCTCGGCGTTTTCCCGGCAGGTATCGGGACTGGTCGCCGAGAACCGCAGCCAGTTGCGGCCGGCGCTGGACAAGCTCAACGGCGTGCTCACCATCGTCGACAACCGCCGTGAGCGACTCCAGAAGAGTCTCAAGCTGTTCAACAAGTACATCCTGCAACTCGGCGAATCGGTCGCGTCGGGGCCGTTCTTCAAGGCCTACATCGTGAACCTGCTGCCGGGGCAGTTCGTGCAGCCGTTCATCGACGCGGCGTTCTCGGACCTCGGGCTCGACCCGAATGTGTTGGCTCCCACGGAGCGAATCGATCCGCAGGTGGGCCAACCCGGCACACCCGCGCTACCCGTGCCCTACCCCCGCACCGGGCAGGGCGGCGAGCACCGCATGACCCTGCCGGATGCGATCACCGGCAAACCTGGGGACCCGCGCTACCCGTATCGCGAGCCCCTGCCCGCGCCGCCACCGGGCGGGCCCGCCCCCGGCCCGCCGGCGGCCGCGCCGCCGAACATGGCCAGCGAGTACGAGCCGAAACAACCGACTGTCGTACTGGCGCCGGGAGAGCCGGGCGCGCCCGGACCGTCGATCCCACCACCACCGCCGGAGGCCGCCCCGTGACGCGAACGTACCGACGTCGAAGCACCGCTCTCGCAGTCGTTTTGGTGGCCGTTCTGTTGGCCGCAATGTTCGTCGTGCTGCGTGGCTACGGAGCGAGCGGCCGCACGCATTTCACCGCCTACTTCGAGAACAGCAACGGCGTCTATCCCGGCGACGAAGTGCGCATCCTCGGAGTGCCGGTGGGGGAGATCGACAGCATCGAGCCGGAGGCAGACCGAGCCAAGATCGTTTTCTGGGTGCAGGACAAGTACCAGGTGCCGGCCGACGCCCGCGCCGTCATCCTGTCCCCGCAGCTGGTGACCGCGCGGTCGATCGAACTCACGCCCGTCTACACCGGCGGACCCGTTCTGCAGGACCAGGCGGTGATACCCCTGGAACGCACGGCGGTGCCGGTGGAGTGGGACGACCTGCGCGATCAACTCGAAAAGCTCACCGACTCTTTGCAACCGACCGAACCGGGGGGAGTGAGCACGCTCGGTGCGTTCGTCAATACCACCGCCGACAACCTCCGCGGTCAGGGCTCGGACATCCGGCAGACCGTCGTCAAGCTGGGCGCGGCCATGTCGGTTCTGGGCGACCACAGCGACGACCTGTTCACCTCCATGAAGAACGTGTCCCTGGTGGTGTCCGCCCTGCGCGACAGCACCGATCTGATGCGTCAGCTGAACGGCAATCTCGCCTCTGCGACCGGCCTGCTGGCCAACGACCCCAACGAGGTGGGTTCGGCGCTCCAGGACCTCGCCGTGGCCGTCGACGACGTCACCGGATTCCTCGAGGAGAACCGGGAGGCGATCGGCACCGGAACCGACAAGATGGCGTCGGTCACGACCGCGCTCAACGAGAGCATCGAAGATGTGAAGCAGTTCTTCCACGTCAGCCCGAACACGCTGCAGAACTTCTACAACATCTACCAACCCGCCCAGGCCTCGCTGACCGGCGCGTTGGCGGTCAACAACTTCGCCGATCCGATCTCGTTCCTCTGCGGCGCCATCCAGGCGGCCTCGCGGTTGGGCGCCGAGGAGTCGGCCAAACTGTGCGTGCAGTACCTGGCACCGATTGTGAAGAACCGGCAGTACAACTTCCCGCCGTTCGGCGTGAACCCCTTCGTGGGGGCCTCGGCACGGCCGAACGAGATCACCTACAGCGAGGATTGGCTGCGCCCGGACTTCCGTCCGAATCCGGCGCCGGCGCCAGAGCCCGCGGCCGCGGATGCCGTGTCGCACGCCGCCGAAGCGACCTCGACCGATCCGAATCTGGGGCTCTCCGGGCTGATGGTCCCGCAGGAAGGAGGGTCCTGATGGATGCGAAGATTCGAGGCCGGGTGACCGTCCTACTCGCAGCCGTGACGATGCTCATGTTGGTGACCGGGTGCGGGTCGTGGCGCGGTCTCAACTCGATCCCGATGCCGGGAACGAAGGGCGGCGGACCAGGCTCCTACACGATCCAGGCTCAGCTGCCCGATGTCTCGACGGTGCAGGAGAACTCACGCGTTCGAGTGGGTGACGTGAACGTGGGCACCGTGACCAAGATCGAACTGCAGAACATGCACGCCCTGCTCACCATCAGGCTCGACGGCGACGTCGATCTGCCGGCGAACACCACGGCCAAGGTCGGCCAGACGAGCCTGCTCGGGTCCACCCACATCGAGCTTGCCGCCCCGGCCGATCCGCAAGGGCGGTTGAGTGAGGGCGACGTGCTGCCCCTGGCGTCCGGTGCTGCATACCCCAACACGGAACAGACGCTCTCGGCGTTGTCGCTGCTGCTCAACGGCGGCGGCGTGGGCAAGCTGCAGGACATCACCACCGCCCTGAGCACCGCATTCACCGGGCGAGAACATGACCTGCGCGAGCTCATCAGCCAGTTCGACACGTTCATGACGCGGCTCAATTCCCAAACCGACGACATCATCGCGGCTACCGACAGCCTGAACAACCTGGCCGGCCAGGTTGCCGACCGGAAACCGGTGGTGAACAAGGCGTTGGCCACGGTTCCGGATGCTCTGACGGTCCTGAGCGACCAGCGCGAGATCCTCGCCGACGCAGCGGACAAGCTGGGCCAGTTCAGTGCCGTCGCCAATCAGGCCGTGAGCCAGAGCAAGGAGGCGTTGGTCGCCGAGCTCGAGGACCTCGGGCCGGTGTTGGAGGCCTTGGCCAACGCGGGGCCGGACATGACCCGCTCCCTGAGTCTGTTGACCACGTACCCGTGGGCCAAAGAGACGGCGGCGAACATGTTCCGCGGTGACTACGCGAACCTCACCGCCATCATCGACCTGACGCTGAGCCGCATCGACACCGGCTTCTTCACAGGGACACGTTGGGAGGGTGATCTCACCAAGCTCGAGCTCCAGTGGGGCCGGACCATCGGCCAGACCCCCAGCCCGTACACCGCGGGCAACCCCCTCGTCGTTCCCTACCAGGCCGATCAAGGACCGTAATCAATGCACCTCACTCGTCGAATTCGGATGCAGCTGACGGTCTTTGCCGTCGTCTCGGTGGTGGCGGGCGCGGTGATGATCTTCGGATACATCAACGTGCCGGCCATGTTCGGAATTGGCCGCTACGCGGTCACGGTCGAGCTGCCGGAAGCCGCCGGGCTGTACAAGGGCGGCAACGTCACCTATCGCGGTACCAAGGTGGGCCGGGTCGACGACGTCCGGTTGACCGACACCGGAGTCGAAGCGGTGCTCTCGCTGAATTCGGGAGTCGACATTCCCTCGGACCTGCGGGCCGAGGTACACAGCCAATCGGCGGTGGGCGAACAGTTCGTGGCGTTGCTCCCTCGGGACGGCGGGTCCGCGCCGCTCAAGGGTGACGACGTCATCACCCGCGACAACGTCACGGTGCCACCGGACATCAACGAGCTTGTCGATGCGACAAACAAGGGGCTGCAAGCGATTCCGCGCGACAACCTCAAGACCGCGGTGGACGAGGGTTATGTCGCCTTCGGGGGCCTGGGCCCGGACCTGGCACGGCTGGTGGACGGCAGCACCTCGTTGGCGATCGACGCCCGAAGGGATCTCGATTCCCTGACCACGCTCATCGATGAATCGGGACCGGTGCTCAACTCGCAAGTCGATTCCTCGGATTCGATTGCCGCGTGGGCCCGCAATGTCGCCAACCTGGCCGACCAGGTGAAAAATCACGATTCCGACGTGCGGAAGTTCCTGGACCGGGGTGCCGGGGCCGCCGATCAGGGCCGCGCGTTGTTCGACCGCGTGAATCCCACCCTTCCGGTGCTGCTGGCGAACCTGGTGAGTGTGGGCGAGGTTGCGCTCACCTACAACGCCGGCATCGAGCAGATTCTCGTGGTGCTGCCGGCCAGCGTCGCCTCCCTTCAGGCCGCAGGCATTGCGAACCGCGACACCAGACAGGACTACAAGGGCGCCTATCTCGACTTCAACCTCAACCTGAATCTGCCGCCCCCCTGCAACACCGGCTATCTCCCGGTGCAGCAACGCCGCCCGGCGGCACATACCGATGCGCCGGACCTGCCCGAGGGCGACGTCTACTGTCGGGTGCCGCAGGATTCCCAGGTGTTGGCGGTGCGTGGGGCTCGAAACATCCCGTGTCTCAACGCTCCTGGGAAGCGCGCTCCGACCGCGCAGCTCTGTGAGAGCGACGAGCAGTACGTGCCGCTCAACGAGGGGCTGAACTGGAAGGGCGATCCGAACGCCACGCTGTCGGGCCAGGCCGTCCCACAGTTGCGGCCCGGGCAGGAGGCTCCGGCGTCGATCCCGGCTCCCCAGTACGATCCTGCGACCGGTACCTATGTCGGTCCGGACGGGAAGCTCTACACGCAGTCGAATCTGGCCCGACCCGTGCTCGGCGAGCAGACCTGGGAATCGATGTTGGTGCCGCCGGGCCGATAGGGCTCGGCGGCACGGGCTCCCGTCGTCGTCGCGTCGCTAGTCGGCGACGGCGAGCCCGTGCCGGATCACACTCTGCGCATTGGCGACCACGGCCTCCAACGAGCCGCGGCGCGGGTCCCACCATTCCACCGCCCAGTTCAACGAGCCCAGGACCAGCATCTGCGCGATGTACAGGTCCAACTCGGGCCGCAATTGCCCCTCGCGGGCCAACTCGTTGATGAGGTTGCGCCAAACCTCGCCGTACCGCTCCTCCTCGCGGATCTGACGTTTACGGATGGCCAACGGGACCTGTCCGGCGTTGCGGATGGAGGCGGTGGTGTAGTGCGAGATCTCCAAGGCGTGCCGCAGGTGGGTCGCCACAGCGGTGTCCAAGCGGTCCAGCGGCGGGGTGCCGTCGGGCAGATCGGCGAGCGCGGCCGTGACGTGTTCGCGCATATCGGCGATTCCGGCCCACATCACCTCTTCGATGAGCGCATCGCGGGAGGGGTAGTAGTAGTAGATTGCCGGCGCCTGGATCTCGGCCTCCGCCGCGACGTCGGTCAGGCGCAGCCCGGCATAACCCCGCACGCTGAGCACGTGGGCGGCAGCGTCGAGAATCTTGGCGCGCGTCTGTGCGGACTTGGACTCCGTGACCTGTTCGGCGTCATCCAACAGAGTGGATGTCGCTGAGCCATTGCTTTTCCGCCGAGCCATTTTTCTATCTTACTTCGTACCACCGCGCCAAATGCGCTCTCGGTGCGCACGCACTACGAAGAAACCCCAGTTGAACGCCTCCTTAGGCGGCCCTCGGTCTCCTTTAATCGCGAGTCGATTTTCTCGGCGCCGACACCTGCGGGTGGGCTACCCTGTGGCAAGGCGGAGCGAAAACCTCGGCCGGAGAGGGATTTACGAAATGACGTTGACCATGTCGTGTGTCCTGGTGCCTGAGGCGCGCAGCGCCGAATACGCACGGATCGCCGAAGACCTCGGCTACGCCCGCGCGTGGTTCTACGACTCGCCGGCCCTTTACTCCGACGTATGGGTGCGGATGTGCCAGGCCGCCGAGCGCACCGACCGGATCGGTCTGGGCACCGGCGTGATGGTGCCCAGCAACCGCCACCCCCTGACGACCGCCTCGGCGATCGCGACGCTGGTCGATGTCGCCGGCCCGACCGGTTATGCGTGGGAGTGGGGACCGGTTTCACGTCGCGGGTGGCGATGGGACAACCGCCGATGCGCTGGCGGGACGTGGAGCGGTACGTCGAGACGGTGCAGGGCCTGCTCCGCGGGGAGGTGGTGAGCTGGGACGGCGCGGCGGTGCAACTGCTGCACTCCCCGGGGTTGGCGCCCGAGCGACCGATCAGCGTGCCGTTCGTGTTCGCCGCCGACGGGCCGAAGGGTCAGGCCGTGGCGCGCCGGCTGGGCAGCGGTGTCTTCTCCACCCGGGCACCGATTCCCGGCTTCGACTGGAGTGTCGTGTTGACGTTGGGCACGGTGCTCGAGGACGACGAGAGCCCGGAGTCCGAGCGGGTCCTGGCCGCGGCCGGCCATGCGGGCGGGGTGTTGCTGCACTTCCTGCACACCACCGGGCAACTGCCCGCCGACGAGGAAGCGCTCTGGTTGCAGGGCTACGCGGGAATCCCCGCGGAGCGAAGGCATCTGGCGATGCACCATGGTCACTTGGTGCACCTCAATGAACAGGACAAGCCCTACGTCACCGGGACGAGGCTGGCGGAGTGGGGCCTAGCGAAGAAGGCGGGGGACTGGGTGGACCAGTTCCGACAGGTTGAGCAAAGGGGCGGAACTGAGGTGGCTTTCCAGCCCGCCGGACCCGACATCCGCCGGGAGCTGGAAGCGTTCGCCGCGGCGTTCGCACGCTACCGCGGCAACTGAGCCAGGAGCACCGCCGCGGTACTACCGTCGCGGTTTGACACTGTCCAGACGGGCGCGGACGGCGGCGGCGAAGCCGGGATCGGCCAGCAGCCCCGCCACCGAGTCCTGCTCGGCGTCCAAGCCCTCCGCGAGGTCCACCCGACCGGCCATGTCCAGCAGTTTCTTCGCCTCCCGCAACGCATTACGGTCGTGCTGGGCGATCTCCCGAGCCAGTTCGGTGGCTGTCGAGATCGGGTCGTCGGCGGTGCGCGTGGCCAAACCCAGCCGCGCCGCCTCGTCGCCGCGGACCTTTCGGCCGGTGAAGGTCAGCTCCTTGGCGACGTCGCGGCCCACGAGTTCCGGAAGCAACTGGGTGCCGGCCATATCGGGGATCAGGCCCCAGACGATCTCCATCACGGACAGCTCGGCGGTGGGCGCGACGATGCGGATGTCGGCGCCGAGCGCGACCTGCAGGCCACCACCGAATGCCACGCCGTGGACCGCGGCGATCACCGGCACCTGGAGTTGGGACCAGACCCGCACCGCCTGCTGGCCGAGCGCGCGGGCGCCGCCGAGGCGGGTGTCACCGACCACGATCACCTCGGCCCCGGAGCTCTGAGACATCTGCGCGAACTGGGAGAAATCGAGCCCCGCGCAGAATGCGCGCCCGGCACCGGCCAGCACGACCGCTCGGACGGATTCGTCCGTGGCGAGGGACTGTCCCACATCGACCAAACCGTGGAACATCGAGTGGTCGAGCGCATTCAGTTTGTCGGGCCGGTTGAGCCGGACCTGCGCGACGCCACCGTCGACCTCGACGCTGACCGGGTTGGTTTCGTCCTTGGCTGTCATCTGACCTGTCTACTTGTTGGTTAGCGATGAAAAGCCGTGGCGCGCCGGCACCTCGGCGAACTCGGCTTCGGCGCGTGCGCGGCCGCGGCCCAGTAGTCGTCGGTACTGAGCTTGCGCTCGGCGAGGAGTACCTCGTGGACCTGTGCCCGCGTGCCGATCAAGGTGCCCCGGCCGGCGTGATCTCGATGCCTGCGGCCTGCGCTTGGATGACAGCGTGAGCCGCGTCGACGTACTCCCACACCTTGATGATCTCGTCACCGCGGGTCTCGACGCATACGCAGTATTCATTCGCGTACTTGCCACCGTTGGTGAACTCGCCGCTCAGGGTGAACCGCACGGTGCCGAGATTGCCTTCCCCATAGGCACTGTGCACGGTGGTCTGCATGGTCTCGCCGTTGTAGAGGTTGCTGAAGACTCGCTGCATGTTGCCGCGGATGACCTCTTTTCCGGTGCTGACGCTCTGCATGATCTCCGGTGGGATGGTCGGGGTGATCCACCACGTCACGTCGTCGGCGAGCACGGCGACGATGTCGTCGGGTTTTCCGAAGGCCTCGACCATTTGGGTGGCCAGTTGTGCGGGGGTGCGGGTCATGGTTACTCCTAGCGGGTTGTGGGCGTGAAGGTGCACGGCATCCGCTTCACGGCGCGGATGATGGTGTTCAGTTCGTATTCGGGTTCGCCGACCTCGAGGTCGGGGACCCGGGTCAACAATTCGGTGAACATCGACCTGAGCTGGTGTCGGGCCAGCTGGGCTCCGAGGCAGTAGTGGGGCCCGCCGCCGCCGAACGCGAAGTGGTGATTGGGCCGCCGCCGGATGTCGAAGGTACGCGCATCGGGGAACACCCGCTCATCGAAGTTCGCCGCGGGGTAGAACAGGACCACCTTGTCGCCCTCCAGGATGTCCATGCCGGCGAGTTCGACGTCGCGGGTGGCGGTGCGGCGCATGGTCATCACCGGGCTGGCCCAGCGCAGGAATTCCTCGATTGCGGCGGGCAGCATCCCGTCCAGGTCGTCCTGGACGAGCTTGCGCTGTTCCGGATGGTTCGTCAGGGCGTGCATCGCCACGCTGATGGTGTTGCGGGTGGTGTCGCTGCCCGCGACGCACAGCAGCAGGAAGAACGACGAAATCTCCATCTGGGTGAGCTTCTCGCCGTCGACCTCGGCCTGGACCAGGTTGGTCATCAGGTCGTCCTGCGGGTCGACGCGACGCTGCTCGGCGATGTTCTGGGCGAGGCCGTGCAGGTACATGGCGGCCTCGGCCTGGACCTCGGCGGGGTCGCGGCCTTGGTTGATCTCCGGATCCTGGAAGCCGTTGATCTTGATCGCGGCGTCGATCATCTCGTCACGGTGTTCGGCCGGGATGCCGACCATCTCGGAGATGGTCCACAACGGGAGTCGCGAGGAGACGTGTTGGACGAAGTCGCATGCACCCGACTCGATGCGGGACAGATCCGTCACGATCGCCGCGGCCTGGGCGGCGATCTGGTCGCTGATGGTGCGCAAGCGTTTCGGGGTGAATGCGGACGAGACCAGCGTCCGGATCTTCACGTGTCGAGGTGCGTCCAGCGCGAGGATCGATGCCATCGCCTCGTAGGCCTCCGGCGGGAAGTCCTCGTACATCATGCCCTGGCCGCTGCAGAACGTCGCCGGATCCTTGGACACCGCGGCGAGCTCGTGATAACCGGTCACGGCCCAGAAGCCGTCCTCGTCGGGATTGATCACAGGCATGGTGCCCTCGGCGGGCGGCTGCCAGGAGACCGGAAGTTCGGCGCGCAGCGGCGCGAAGATGTTTTCTTCGCGATCTTCAGGGCTGGCCAGCCAGAAGGCAAGATCTCCCACCCGCGCACCGGCAAGGGGAGGGCGAACACGCGTCGTCGTCACAGGGCGTCTCCTCGTGCATCTTCGGTCGGACCGTGCCGTCGACCAGCCTGCATCGTGGCATGCCGGCGGCACTGTGGCCATGTGTGGTGCCACGGGCAGTCCCGTGCGTGACACACGCAACACCGAGGCCAGTGCGGTTTAATCTACAGTAAATTCCGGGCTTGGGGATGGAAATGGCGTCCGCGATCTCTTGGCCGGCCCACCCGGCCCACCCGGCCCACCCGGGCCGCCGGAGCGCCCAGCGCCTGCGTGCGATTCCTCGGCGCACTGCCCCGGCACTCCCCGGGCAGTACACTCGTCACCGTGTCGGTATTGGTGCAGAAGTACCTCGACGAGATCCGCGCCGAGCATGCCGACATCACCGACGGGGCGGTGGCGCACTACATTCCGGAGCTCGCGAGCGTCGACCCGTCGTCGTTCGGATTGTCCCTCGAGCTGTCCGACGGCTACGTCTACGAAACCGGCGACAGCGCAGTGGAATTCACCATCCAGTCGATCTCGAAGCCGTTCACCTACGCGCTGGTGCTCGACCAGGTGGGCGCCGACGCGGTGGACACCAAGATCGGGGTCGAGCCGTCGGGAGAGCCGTTCAACGAGATCAGCGTCGACAACCAGACCAAAACACCGAAGAACGCGATGATCAATGCCGGTGCCATTGCTGCGGTGTCGCTGATCCCGGGCGCGGATCCGGCGGAGCGGTTCGACCGACTGCTGGACTTCTACTCGGTGTGCGCCGGTCGCCGCCTCGACGTCGACGAGGAGGTGTACCGCTCGGAGAAGACGACCGGCAGCCGGAACCGGGCCATTGCCTACATGTTGCAGAGTTTCGGGGTGCTCGACGGCGACCCGGATGAGGTCCTCGACGTCTACTTCCGGCAGTGCGCCATCAAGGTCACCAGCTCGGACCTGGCCTGCATGGCCTCGACGCTCGCGCGCGGGGGCGTCAACCCCGGCAGCGGCATTCGGGCGATGTCGCCGGCCGTGGTGCAGCGGACGCTGAGCGTCATGATGACCTGCGGCATGTACGACGCGACCGGCATGTGGGCCACCACCGTCGGCATGCCGGCGAAAAGCGGTGTGGGCGGCGGCATCATCGCGGTGTTGCCCAGCCAGCTGGGGATCGGCGTCTACTCGCCACCGCTGGACCGGAACGGCAACAGCGTGCGCGGTCTGCGCGCCTGTCAGAGCCTGTCGGCCCAACTCGGTTTGCACGTCATGTCCGTCACCCGGGAATCACGCTCGACCATCCGGGCCACCCACGACATCGCTCCCGGGGTCCGGGTCTACGAACTGCACGGGGACCTGCTGTTCGCCGGTGCCGAACGGGCGCTGCGCACCGTCGAACACGACAGCGACGGGATCGACGTCGCGATCCTCGAACTGTCTCGCGTCGACGACATCAACGACGTGGCCCGGCGCATGCTGGCCGGGATGCGCGAATCATTGGAACGAGCGGGCAAGGAAGGCTACCTCGTTGACCCTGATCGCAGGGTGATGCCGACCGGCCGCCCCAGCGCGGGGGCAGTCATCTTCCCCACCGTCGACGAGGCGCTGCGCGCGGCCCGTGACCGCTAGCGCGGGCGGGCCAGCTGGGTGGGCACCTCGTAACCGCGCAGCGTCACCGCGTCGCCGAGCGTCCACAACGCCCGCTCGGTGTCGGTGGCGCCGTTCACGGTGTCCGAGGAGGCCAGCAGCCGCCCCGGCGATGTCTTCGCCAGCTCGCACAGCCGGGCCGCCTCGTTGACCGGGGCGCCGATGACGGTGTACTCGAAACGGTCGTGTGCCCCGACATTTCCGGCCACGACGGTGCCGGCCGCGACCCCGATGCCGGCCTCGATCCCGGGGACCTCCTCGCACAGGCGGGTGGCGATGCCCCGGGCGGTGGCCAGGGCGGCGTCCTCCGGGCTGTCGAGGTCGTTGGGGGCGCCGAACACCGCGAGGCAACCGTCGCCCTCGAACTTGTTGAGCAGCCCGCCGTGCTCGTTCACTTCGTCGACGACCACCGTGAAGAAACGGTTCAACAAGGCCACCACCTCGGTGGCCGCTCGGGAGGTGACCAAGGTGGTGGAACCGACGATGTCGACGAAAAGCACTGCGGCGTGCCGCTCTTCGCCGCCGAGGTCCACTTGTCGAGCCTCGGCGGCCGCCGCCACCTCGCGTCCCACGTGCCGGCCGAACAGGTCACGGACCCGCTCGCGTTCGCGTAGGCCGGCGACCATCGCGTTGAAACCGCGCTGCAACTGGCCCAATTCGGTGCCGTCGAACACCACCAGGTTGGTGTCCAGGTTGCCCTCTTCGACCCGTCGGAGCGCGGCGCGCACCACCCGGATCGGACTGGCGGTGATCCAGGCCGCCACCCACATCAGGCTGAATCCGAAAATCAATGTCGCGGCACAGGAAATGAGCACCGCCACGGCGAACTGGGTTTGGGTGAGGTTGCGCAGCAGCAGGACGAACAACGCGATCAGGCCGATGCCGACCACCGGTACCCCGGCGCCGACCATCCACACGGTCATGATCCGGCCCATGATGCCCGGCGCGATCCGCTTCGGGGGCGCGCCGGCCTCGAGCGCCTGGGCGGCCACCGGGCGTAACGCGAACTCAGTGAACAGGTAGGCGAAAGTGGCGACCATGACGCCGCAGATGCCGATCGCGATCAGGAAGCGGGGGATGAACAAGGTGTCGTAGATCCCGTAACCGACCGCGAGAATGATGGTGCCCACGCCCCAGAGCACCAGGTGCGCCAGGGCCACCCGCCACGGTGCGACGAAGGTCTGACGCAGGTTGTGCGGCGTCGGGGCATCGTCCTCGATGGCCCAGCGCAGCGCGTTGACCGTGCTCCGCGTGATCCATACAGTTCCCACCCCGAGCGCGAGCGTCAGATAAGCCGGAGCTACTCCGAACGTCAACCATCTCGGTGCGTCGTCGAACACGCTGGGGTCCGGGAAGGCGACGGTGACCAGCAGTATCGAGACGGCCATCCCCACCAGGTTGGTGACCATGATGAAGGCCGTCAGGATGAGCTGGATCCGGACCCGGCGTCGTTGGGGGCCCTCGGCGACGTGTCCGAGCAGCCAGGAGCCGTAGGAGGACGTCTCCGGTAACCGGCCACTGGTTTGCGTCAGGCGCTCCAGAAAGCGGCCCAGTCGCTGCGCCAGCGTCGCGTTGGCTTTCATCGGTTTTTCAGCCTAGTACCGACGGGGACGGTTACCCCTGAGATGACGCGTTGCGTTGTGGTGCCGGAGTGCCGGCGGCGGTACCCCCTAAGGTTGGTCGGGTGCGTCTCGTGATCGCCCAGTGCACCGTGGACTATGTCGGCCGGCTCACGGCCCATCTGCCGTCGGCGCGCCGGCTGCTGCTGATCAAGGCCGACGGCTCGGTCAGCGTGCACGCCGACGACCGGGCGTATAAACCACTGAACTGGATGAGTCCCCCGTGCTGGATCGCCGAGGACACCAGCGGCGAGCGGCCGGTGTGGGTGGTGGAGAACAAAGCCGGCGAGCAGCTGCGGATCACCATCGAGGACATCGAGCACGACAGCGAACACGAGCTCGGGGTGGACCCGGGTTTGGTGAAGGACGGAGTCGAGGCGCACCTGCAGGCGTTGTTGGCCGAGCACGTCGACCTGCTCGGGGTGGGCTACACCCTGGTGCGCCGCGAGTACATGACCGCGATCGGCCCGGTGGACCTGCTCTGCCGTGACGAGGAGGGCAAGACCGTCGCGGTCGAGGTGAAGCGGCGCGGGGAGATCGACGGCGTCGAGCAGTTGACGCGTTACCTGGACCTGCTCAACCGGGACAGCCTGATTGCCCCCGTCAGCGGGGTCTTCGCGGCCCAGCAGATCAAACCGCAGGCCCGCACGCTGGCCACGGATCGCGGAATTCGTTGTGTGACCTTGGATTACGACAAGATGCGGGGCCTCGACAGCGACGAGTACCGGCTGTTCTGATGGCCCGCAATCGGCGCTCGGCCAAACGGCAGGGGCCGCACCGGCCGCTCGGAATGCCGCTGGGCGGTCGTCGCATCGAAACCGGCGCCGACGGCTACGACTACGAGGTGCGGGTCGTCACGGCGGCCCGGGCGACGAAGACCTATCGGTGCCCCGGCTGTGATCAGGAGATTCGGCCCGGTGTCGCGCACGTCTTGGCGTGGCCCGCCGACCTGGGGGAGAGTGCCGTGGAGGATCGGCGGCACTGGCACACGCCGTGTTGGGACAAGAGAGCCAACCGGGGACCGACCAGGAGATGGTCGTAGGGGTAGGCGGCTGACTAGTGTGCGTCGGCGGCGGGCTCGACGAGCTCGATCAGCACGCCACCGGCATCCTTGGGGTGGACGAAGTTGATTCGGGAGTCGGCGGTGCCGCGACGGGGGGCGTCGTAGAGCAGCCGGACGCCCTGCTCGCGCAGCCGCTCGGAGAGGGCATCGATGTCGCTGGTCCGGTAGGCGAGCTGCTGCAGTCCCGGACCGCGGTTGTCGATGAACTTGGCGATGGTCGACGACTCGTTGAGCGGGGCCAGCAGCTGGATCTGGGCGCTGCCGACCGGCGCGCCGCGGACGCTGAGCATGGCCTCGATGACGCCCTGCTCCTCGTTGACCTCCTCGTGGAGCACGATCATGCCCAGATGGTCGTGGTACCACTTCTTGGCCGCCTCGAGGTCCGGCACGGCGATACCGACATGGTCGATGGCCGTCACCAAGGCGCTGGCCAGTGCGGGACGGGTATCAGCCTGGTCGGTAGTCATAACGCAAAGGTAACCTAGCGACGACAACTGCGCATATGCCCCAGGTCACAACCGGCCTCGGAGCGACCTGTCTTGGAGGAACTCATGACGACATCAGTGATCGTTGCTGGAGCCCGCACGCCGATCGGCAAGCTCTCCGGGGCGCTGAAGGATTTCTCCGGTTCCGACCTGGGCGCGATCGCGATCAAGGGTGCGCTGGAAAAGGCCGGTGTCGAGCCATCGGCCGTGCAGTACGTGATCATGGGACAGGTGCTCACCGCCGGCGCCGGGCAGATGCCCGCGCGGCAGTCCGCCGTCGGCGCGGGGATCCCCTGGGACGTGCCGGCGCTGTCGATCAACAAGATGTGTCTGTCCGGCATCAACGCCATCGCCATGGCCGACCAGTTGATCCGCGCCGGGGAGTTCGACGTGGTGGTCGCCGGCGGCCAGGAGTCCATGACCCAGGCCCCGCACCTGCTGCTGGACTCGCGGTCCGGCTACAAGTACGGCGACGTGACGGTCAAGGACCACCTGGCCTACGACGGGCTGCACGACGTGTTCACCGATCAGCCGATGGGTGCGCTGACCGAGCAGCGCAACGACACCGACAAGTTCACCCGCGCCGAGCAGGACGAGTACGCCGCCAAGAGCCATCAGAAGGCGGCCGCGGCCTGGAAGGACGGGGTGTTCGCCGACGAGGTGGTCCCGGTGCAGATCCCGCAGCGCAAGGGCGACCCGATCGAGTTCGCCGAAGATGAGGGCATCCGCGGCAACACCACCGCGGAGTCGCTCAGCGGCCTGCGGCCGGCATTCCGCAAGGACGGCACCATCACCGCGGGCTCGGCCTCGCAGATCTCCGACGGTGCCTGCGCGGTGGTCGTGATGAGCAAGGCCAAGGCCACCGAGCTGGGTCTGGACTGGCTGTGCGAGATCGGCGCCCACGGCGTGGTCGCGGGACCGGACTCCACGCTGCAGTCGCAGCCGGCCAACGCCATCAAGAAGGCCATCGGCCGCGAAGGAATCACCGTCGACCAGCTGGACGTCATCGAGATCAACGAGGCGTTCTCCGCGGTGTCGCTGGCCTCGACTAAGGAGCTCGGGGTTGACCCGGAGAAGGTGAACGTCAACGGTGGCGCGATCGCCGTCGGGCACCCGATCGGGATGTCGGGGGCGCGGATCGTGCTGCACGCCGCCCTGGAGCTCAAGCGTCGCGGTAACGGCTACGCCGTTGCTGCGCTGTGCGGCGCCGGTGGTCAGGGCGACGCCCTGGTATTGCGCGCCGGCTGACCGGCGAGCGGGGGACCGCGACAACTACACGGAGTAGTAGCTGGCGTCGCGGATGGGCACAATGTCTGATGTGAACACCGCGACGACTAGCACTCTGGACATCCGGACGACGGCCGGCCGATTTCGACTGGTGGCGCTCGCCGAGGCCGTCAGCTGGGTAGGTCTGCTGCTCGGGATGTACTTCAAGTACCTCGGGACCCCGCAGACCGAGATCGGCGTGAAGATCTTCGGACCCCTGCACGGCGGCATCTTTGTCGCGTTCCTGGCCGTCGCGCTGTTCGCCGGTATCGCCTACAAGTGGTCGTTGCCGACCTATGTGTGGGCTTTGCTGGCGAGTATCGTGCCGCTGGCCACAGTGATCTTCGTCATATGGGCGGATCGGACGGCCAAACTGGGCGCTCCGGGGCGGACGTCCGATCGGACCCCGGCAGGTCGACCGGTGCCCGAGGCGACGTGACAGACTTGTCTGCGTGACACCGCCACGCGCTTCTGATCCCTCGCGTCTTGCGGCGGCGGCCTCGATGGCCGGTGCCGTCGACCTTTCCGCCCTGAAACGCCCGGCCGGCGAGTCGGCCGCGGCGGGCGGCGCCCCGCCGAACATTCCCAACGCCGTGGAGATCACCGAGGCCAACTTCGAGGCCGAGGTGCTGATCCGCTCCGGCGAGGTGCCCGTCGTCGTGGTGGTGTGGTCGCCGCGCAGCGACGCCTCGGTGCAACTGGCCGAGACCCTCGGCGCGTTCGCCGGCCAGGACGCCGGTAAATGGGTCCTGGCGACCGTCGACGCCGACACCACGCCCCGCGTTGCGCAGGCGTTCGGAGTGCAGGCCATCCCCACCGTCGTCGCGCTGGCCGCGGGCCAGCCGCTGTCGAACTTCCAGGGCATGCAACCGCCCGAGCAGCTGCGCAAGTGGGTCGACTCGCTGCTCGAGGCCACCGCGGGCAAGCTGTCCGGCGGTTCTTCCGAGGAGCCCGAGCAGGTCGATCCGGCTCTCGCCGCCGCGCGCACGCATCTCGAGTCCGGTGACTTCGAGGCCGCCAAGTCCGCGTACGAGGCGATCCTGGCCGCCGACCCCGGGCATGCCGAAGCCAAGGGCGCGATCCGGCAGATCACCTTCCTGAGCCGGGCCACCGCACAGAACCCGGACGCGGTGGCGGCCGCCGATGCCGACCCGGACAACGTCGAGGCCGCCTTCGCCGCGGCGGACGTCCAGCTGCTCAGCCAGGACGTCGCGGGTGCCTTCGAGCGCCTCATCTCTCTGGTGAAGCGGACCGCCGGCGACGAGCGCGCCGCCGTGCGCGCCCGGCTGGTGGAGCTCTTCGAGCTCTTCGACGCGGCCGACCCCGACGTCATCGCCGGGCGCCGCAACCTGGCCAACGCGCTGTTCTAGGCTGCCCCGCTCGACTTCCCGCCCGCGCCGAGGTCGACGTTTTGCCGGAAGTCACTCGCACAAAGCGGCCCAAACTCACCTTTGGGCGGGTTGTGAGTCGGAGTCGGGGCGCAGCCAGAGGGCGGCGTTCGGGGGCAGCACCAGCACCGCCGAGGCCGGCCGTCCGTGCCAGGGCTCGGCCGTCGCGTCCACGCCGCCGAGGTTGCCCGCGCCGGCGCCGTTGTAGGTCGTGGCGTCGGTGTTGAGCACCTCGCTCCAGCGGCCGGCGTGCGGCAACCCCAGCCGGTAGCTGGAGTGTTCGGCCCCGGAGAAGTTGAACACGCAGGCCAGCACCGACCCGTCGGCCCCGAAGCGCAGGAAGCTCAGCACGTTGTTGCCCGAGTCGTTGGCGTCGATCCACGAGTAGCCCTCGGGCTTGGTGTCCTGGGTCCACAACGCGGGGGTGTCCCGATAGATGCCGTTCATGTCGCGCACCAGCTGCTGGATGCCGGTCGAGAAGCTGTTCTC
The DNA here is from genome assembly GCF_963378085.1 of Mycolicibacterium sp. MU0050. GTDB lineage: Bacteria > Actinomycetota > Actinomycetes > Mycobacteriales > Mycobacteriaceae > Mycobacterium > Mycobacterium wendilense. Next base: position 1,421,282 of record NZ_OY726395.1, read on the forward strand.
GTCGAGCTGGAACCAGTCGACCCCGCGCTCCTCGGACCATTCCGCGCGCTGGCCGAACTCCTGGCCCATGAACAGCAGCTGCTTGCCGGGGTGCGCCCACTGATATGCCAGCAGGCTGCGCAGCCCGGCGGCCTTGACGTGGTCGTCGCCCGGCATCCGGCTCCATAGCGTGCCCTTGCCGTGCACCACCTCGTCGTGGCTGATGGGCAGCACGTAGTTCTCGCTGAACGCATACAGCATCGAGAACGTCATCTCGTGATGGTGGTAGCTGCGATAGATCGGGTCGCGGCTGATGTAGTCCAGCGTGTCGTTCATCCAGCCCATGTTCCACTTCATCGAAAAGCCAAGTCCGCCAAGGCTGGTGGGGCGGGTCACGCCGGGCCAGGAGGTGGACTCCTCGGCGATGGTGACCACGCCGGGGGCGGTCTTGTGCACGGTGGCGTTCAGCTCCTGCAGGAACTGCACCGCCTCGAGGTTCTCGCGACCGCCGTAGATGTTGGGCGTCCAGTCGCCCGCAGGCCGCGAGTAGTCCAGGTACAGCATCGACGCCACCGCGTCGACCCGCAGCCCGTCGATGTGGAACTCCTGCAGCCAGTACAGCGCGTTGGCGACCAGGAAGTTGCGAACCTCCGGCCGGCCGAAGTCGAAGACGTAGGTCCCCCAATCGAGTTGCTCGCCACGGCGGGGGTCGGCGTGCTCGTAGAGCGCGGTGCCGTCGAACCGGCCCAGTGCCCACGCGTCCTTGGGGAAATGGGCCGGAACCCAGTCGACCAGAACGCCGATGCCGGCCCGGTGCAGGGCGTCGACCAGGTAGCGGAAGTCGTCGGGGGTGCCGAACCGGGAGGTCGGCGCGTAGTACGACGTCACCTGGTAACCCCACGACCCGCCGAACGGGTGCTCGGCGACCGGCAACAGCTCGACGTGGGTGAAGCCGTGGGCGACAACGTATTCGGTGAGCTCTTCGGCCAGTTCGCGATACGACAGGCCCGGCCGCCACGACCCGAGGTGCACCTCGTAGGTGCTCATCGGCTCGAAGACCGGGTTGCCGGCGCCACGCCGGGCCATCCACTCGCCGTCGGTCCAGGTGTAGTCGCTGACGAACAGCCGGGAGGCGGTCTGCGGCGGCACCTCGGTGGCGAATGCCATCGGGTCGGCACGGTCGGCGACGCTGCCGTCCGCGCCGTGGACCCGGAACTTGTAGAGGCCGTCGGTGGGGAAGTCGGGCCAGAACAACTCCCAGACCCCGGTCGAGCCCAGCACCCGCAGGGGCGCCTCGCGGCCGTCCCAATGGTTGAAATCGCCGATGAGGCTGACGCCCTTGGCGTTCGGCGCCCAGACCGCGAACGACACCCCCTCGACCGTGCCGTCCGGGGTCTCGAACGAGCGCGGGTGCGCCCCAAGGACCTCCCACAGGCGCTCGTGGCGGCCCTCGGCGAACAGGTGCAGGTCGACTTCGCCCAGCGTGGGCAGGAACCGGTAGCCGTCGGCCACCGTGAGGTCGAAAAGGTCGCCGTCGGGAGTCGGATAACCGATCTCCAGGCGGTAATCCATCAAATCGACGAACGGCAGGGCCACCGCGAACAGGCCGGAATCGATCGGCTGCAGCGGGTAACGCTGACCGCCGACCAGCGCGGTGACCCGCTCCGCGTGCGGCCGGAACGCCCGGATGACTGTGTGGTCACCGTATTCGTGCGCGCCCAGGATCGAGTGCGGGTCGTGGTGGGTGCCCGACACCAGCCGGTGCAGATCGGAGGGGTCCGGCGCCAGGTGCTTGCTGACGGTCTCGGTGCCGGTCATCGGGCCTCGTCCTCTCATGTCGTCGGTCACTGGCGGCGCAGCAACGTGCTGCGGGCCTCCGGGGGAATCAGTGGCATGTTCACGATGTGCGCGACCGCCTTGACCGGGTCGAGCCGAACGTAGTTGGCCTGACCCCACTGATATTCCTCTCCGCTGACCTCGTCGCGCACCCAGAATCGGTCGTAGGGCTGCATACCCAGCGCGCCCATGTCCAACCACAACGTGCCGTCCTCGGGCCCGAAGGGGTTGAGCGCAACCACCACCAGAACGCAGTCCCCGGTGACGGGATCGAACTTGCTGTACGCCAGCAGCGCGTCGTTGTCGATGTGGTGGAAGTGAATGGTGCGCATCTCGCGCAGCGCCGGATGCAACCGGCGGATCTCGTTGAGCTGGGTGAGGAACGGCTCCAGGGAACGGCCCTCGGCCAGCGCGGCGTCGAAATCGCGGGGACGCAGTTCGTACTTCTCCGAATCGAGGTATTCCTCGCTGCCCTCGCGCACCGGTTGGCTCTCGAACAGTTCGAAGCCGGAGTAGACGCCCCACAACGGGCTCATCGTCGAGGCCAGCACCGCGCGGATGGCGAACATGGCCGGGCCGCCGTGCTGCAGGCTCTCGTGCAGGATGTCCGGCGTGTTGACGAACAGGTTGGGCCGCGCGACGTCGGCGTACTCGGCGATCTGATTGCCGAACTCGGTGAGCTCCCACTTCGCGGTGCGCCAGGTGAAGTAGCTGTAGGACTGGGTGAACCCCAGCTTGGCCAGCCCGTAGAGCCGGGCGGGCCGGGTGAAGGCCTCGGACAGGAACAGCACATCGGGGTCGAGGCGTTTGACCTCGGCGATCAGCCAGGCCCAGAAGTTCGGCGGCTTGGTGTGCGGGTTGTCGACCCGGAACGTCTTCACACCGTGGGAAATCCAGTGCGTCACCACGCGCAACACCTCGGCGTAGAGACCGGCCGGGTCGTTGTCGAAGTTCAGCGGGTAGATGTCCTGATACTTCTTCGGAGGGTTCTCCGCGTAGGCGATGGTGCCGTCGGGCAGCTCGGTGAACCACTCCCGGTGGTGGGTGGCCCACGGGTGGTCCGGGGCGCACTGCAGCGCCAGATCGAGAGCGACCTCCAGGCCCAGATCGTTTGCCGCACCGACGAACTCGTCGAAGTCGGCCAGGGTGCCCAGCTCGGGGTGGATCGCGTCGTGGCCACCCTCGTCACTGCCGATCGCCCACGGCGAACCGACGTCGCCGGGGGCGGCGGTGACGGTGTTGTTGCGGCCCTTGCGGTGCACCTTGCCGATCGGGTGGATGGGCGGCAGGTACACCACGTCGAAGCCCATCCGGGCGATCCGCGGCAGCGCCTTGGTGGCCGTGGTGAAGGTGCCGTGCACGGGGCGACCCTCGGCGTCCCAGCCGCCGGTCGAGCGGGGGAACATCTCGTACCAGGCCGCGAAGCGGGCGGCGGGTCGGTCCACCCACAGCCCGAATTGCGGGCCCCGGGTCAGCAATTCGCGCAGCGGATATTGCTGCAACAGGGCGCCGACCTCCTCGGAGAGGGCGCGGGCGGCGCGTGCGCCGGCGTCACCGGGTTGCCGGAGCGCCTCGGCCGCGGCCTGCAGCGGGGCACGCTGCGCCCGCGGCACCCCGGTGGCCGCGCGGTCCAGCAGTTGGGCGCCCACCAACAGATCGTTGGACAACTCGGCCGCGCTCTGGCCGGCCTCGAGCTTGGCGATCACCGCCCGGCGCCAGGTGCTGATCGGATCCCCCCAACCGTCCACCCGGAACGTCCAAAGCCCGACCTCGTCGGGAACGAACTGGCCGTGCACCACGTCGGGGTTGTGGCCCGCCGCCATGGGCAGCAACTGCGGTTTGCGCCGCGAGTTCGCTGCGGGAGTCGGTCGGTCGTCGGCCGGTACCGCCGGGCCGCTCACCACCTGCGGATAGTTCGCGCCGTGGTAGCGCACCACCAGCGTGGCCGCGACCGCGTCGTGGCCCTCGCGCCACACCGTGGCACTGACCGGGACCACCTCGCCCACGACCGCTTTGGCCGGAAACCTGCCTCCGGACACTGCGGGCGCGACGTCATCGATCTCGATGCGACCGGACACTCATGCGCTCCTTAGGGCTCGATGGCTGCGGAAGGGTCTGCGCCGTGTTGGTCTTGGGTTTAACCACTTCGCGCGTACTTCACACCGTAATGGTCGCTGTGCCGAAAGGAGCGCTATGCGAGTCGGCGGCGACCCTGCGGGACCCCGAAATGTCGGTAGGGTATCGATGCGTGAAAGCCCTCCGTCGGTTCACCGTCCGTGCGCACCTGCCGCACCGGCTCGCCGCCCTCGCCCAGTTGTCGACCAACCTGCGCTGGTCGTGGGACAAACCCACCCAGGATCTGTTCGCCACGATCGACAACGACCTGTGGCTCGATTCCGGTGGAGATCCGGTGGCGTTGCTGGGTGCGGTGAGCCCGCAGCGTCTCGACGAGCTCGCCGGCGATGAGGCGTTCGTCACTCGACTGGATGCCCTGGCCGCCGATCTCGAGCACTACCTGACCCGGCCGCTTTGGTACCAGCAGCAGGACGCGGCCGACCTGCCCACCGGAATCGCCTACTTCTCGATGGAGTTCGGGGTGGCCACCGTGCTGCCCAACTACTCCGGCGGTCTCGGCATCCTGGCCGGGGACCACCTCAAGTCGGCCTCGGATCTGGGGTTGCCCCTGATCGCCGTGGGCCTGCTCTACCGGTCGGGGTACTTCCGGCAGTCGCTGACCGCCGAGGGCTGGCAGCACGAGACCTATCCGTCGCTGGATCCGCACGGGCTGCCCTTGCGGCTGCTCACCGACGCCGCGGGCGCTCCTGCGTTGGTGGACCTGACGATGCCGGCGGGGGCGCAGCTGCGGGCCCGGATCTGGGTGGCCCAGGTCGGACGGGTGCCGCTGCTGCTGCTGGATTCCGACATCCCCGAGAACGAGCACGACATGCGCGGGGTGACCGACCGGCTCTACGGCGGCGACCAGGAACACCGCATCAAGCAGGAGATCCTGGCCGGCATCGGCGGCATCCGCGCAATCCGCGCCTACACCGCGATCGAGGGACGCCCGGAGCCCGAGGTCTATCACATGAACGAGGGCCACGCCGGATTCCTGGGAGTGGAACGGATCCGCGAGTACATCGCGTCGGCCGGCCTGGATTTCGACACCGCGCTGACGGTGGTGCGCTCCAGCACCGTGTTCACCACGCACACGCCCGTCCCCGCCGGTATCGACCGGTTCCCCACCGAGATGGTGCAACGCTATTTCGCCGACGACCGGCCCAATCCGCTGCTGCCGGGCGTGCCGCTGGACCGGGTCATCGAGTTCGGCGTCGAAGAAGATCCGAGCAAGTTCAACATGGCGCACATGGGCCTGCGGCTGGCGCAGCGCGCCAACGGTGTCTCGCTGCTGCACGGCGAGGTCAGCCGGTCGATGTTCAGCGGGCTGTGGCCCGGGTTCGACCAGGACGAGGTGCCCATCGGCTCGGTCACCAACGGCGTGCACGCGCCCACCTGGGCCGCCCCGCCGTGGATCGACCTGGCTCTGGAGCTCGCCGGTGACGACTCGCTGGGCGACCCCGACACCTGGCTGCGGGTCCAGCAGGTCGACGCGAGCCGGCTCTGGCAGATCCGCTGCGAACTGCGCGCGCTGCTGATCGAGGATGTGCGGGCCCGGCTGCGTCGCTCGTGGTTGGAGCGCGGGGCCACCGAGGCCGAACTCGGCTGGATCTCGGCCGCCTTCGACAAGGACGTGCTGACCATCGGGTTCGCCCGCCGGGTGCCCACCTACAAGCGGTTGACGCTGATGCTGCGCGACCCCGAGCGACTCGAGGCGTTGCTGCTCGACGAGAGCCGGCCCGTGCAGTTGATCGTCGCGGGCAAGTCGCACCCGGCCGACGACGGCGGCAAGGCGCTGATCCAGCAGGTGGTGCGCTTCGCCGACCGCCATGACGTCCGGCACCGCATCGCGTTCCTGCCCGACTACGACATGTCGATGGCGCGGCTGCTCTATTGGGGCTGCGATGTCTGGCTGAACAACCCGCTGCGCCCGTTGGAGGCGTGCGGCACCTCCGGGATGAAGAGTGCCCTCAACGGCGGGTTGAACCTCTCGATCCGCGACGGCTGGTGGGACGAGTGGTATGACGGCCAGAATGGCTGGGAGATCCCGACGGCCGCGGGCGTGGCGGACGAGGCCCGCCGCGACGACCTGGAGGCAGCCGCCCTCTACGACCTGTTGTCCGGCTCGGTCACCCCGAGCTTCTACGACCGTGACGACGCCGGGGTTCCGGCCCGCTGGGTCGAGATGGTCCGGCACACCCTGCAGGTTCTGGGACCCAAGGTGCTGGCCTCCCGGATGGTGCGCGACTACACCGAGCAGTACTACGCGCCCGCCGCGCAGTCGTTCCGGCGCACCGCCGCGACCTCCTACGAGTCCGCCCGCGAGCTCACCGCCTACCGGGCCCGCGTCGAGGCGGCCTGGCCGCAGATCGCGATCACCGATGTGGACGCGACCGGTCTGCCGGACACGCCGCTGTTGGGTTCGGAGCTGACCCTGACGGCGACGGTCCACCTGGCCGGTCTGCGGCCCGACGAGGTGGACGTGCAGGCCGTGCTGGGCCGCGTCGACGGCACTGATTCGTTGCTGGATCCGGTGACCGTGGCGATGACGCACACCGGTGCCGGCGAGGACGGGGAGGTGTTCACCACCTCGGCCCCGCTGCCGGTGGCCGGCTCGGTGGGCTACACCGTGCGCGTGCTGCCGCGCCACCCGTTGCTGGCCGGCGACAACGAACTCGGGCTGGTGACGCTGGCGTGAGCTCCGCGTTGACCGTCGCGTTGGACGGCGGACCGTACGGCCTGGCCATGGGACCGGACCAGCGGATGTGGGTGACGTTGGTGCACAGCGGGGAGATCGCCCGGGTCGGGGCCGACGGCGCCGTCGACGTCTTCCCGGTGGCGCCGGACGCCAAGCCGTCCAACATCGTCGCGGGCCCCGATGGCGCGCTGTGGTTCACCCGCGCCGGCGATGCGCGCATCGGGCGGGTCACCGTCGACGGTGAGCTCAGCGAGTTCGTGCTGGGCGAGGGCAGCACGCCGTTCGGGATCGCCGGCGGACCCGACGGCTGCCTGTGGTTCACCGACATGACCGCGGGCACCGTCGGCCGGATCACCACTGACGGGCAGATCTCAGTCGAGCAGGCCACCGGCGGGATGCCTTCGATGATCGTGGCGGGCCCGGACAACGCGGTGTGGTTCACCCTCAACCAGGGCAACGCGATCGGGCGACTCGAAGTCGGTGGCGCCCTCACCGTCCGCGAGTTGCCCACCCCGGGCGCGGGCCCGGTCGGCATCACCACCACCCACGACGACGCCGTGTGGTTCACCGCGATCCTCGCCGACAAGATCGGGCGCATCCCCATGGACGAGGCCATCCAGGAACTCGACCTGCCCGGTAAGCCGCATGCGGTGGTGGCCGACCCGGCCGGCGGCGTATGGGTCAGCCTGTGGGGCAGCGACCAACTCGCCCGGGTCAGCGCCGACGGCGAGGCGGTGCTGTTCGACCTGCCGCCCGGCAGCGAACCGCACGGGATGGCCATCGGTCCGGACGGCGCGCTGTGGGTGGCGCTGGAAAGTGGCTTCGTGCAGCGTCTTCCCAACTGAGTGGGAGCCGCCTTTCCGAACCGGCCTGGCGAGCAGGTAAGTTCCGGAAAGAGGCGTCACGAGTCGTCGCATCGGGGCGGCGGGCCCGGCTGGACGCCCAGGGAGGGCTACATCGTGATCCATGGTCGACGTTTGGTCGCGGTCCTGGCGGGTCTGCTCCTGGTGTTGTCGGTCCCGCCGGCCAATGCCGAGCCCGAGCCGGCACCCGAACCCGTCGTCGACGTCGCCGCCCTGCCCGCGGACCCGGGCGAGGCGCTCGCCGATCCGGCCGCGGCCCCGGTGGATCCGGCCGCGGCGCCCGGACCGGGCGAGGGCGCCCCGCCCGTCGACGACGCCGTGATCGTCTCCGCGCCGCCCGCCACCTCCGAGGCGCCCGACGGCTGGACGCTCACCGTCGGCGCCACCGACGAGATCCTGCGCCCGATCCCCCCGCTGACCACCGCCCTCTCGTCGCGCAGCTACGAGGTGGCCGGCGTCTTCAACGGGTCGGTGAGCGGTCCGGACGACGGCGAGGAGCCGCGCGGGGTGCTCGAGGTCGGCTACCACATCGGCTGCGGGATCGACATGAGCACGTCCAACGGGGTGACGCTCACCGGCAGCGTCGGGATGACCCCGTCGATCGGTCTGCTGGGCATCGATTCGGCGGGAATCCTGGCCGACGGCATCGCGCCGGTGCTGTCGACCCCCATCAGCGGCGGTATCGCCGTCGGCCTCAAGCCCGGGATCATCCACATCGTCCCGGTGACCAAGAAGGAGTACAAGGGCGCCGAGCCGTGGGTGTCGGTCAACGGTTTCCAGATCAAGATCGACGGCTGCATGGGTGAGTCGTTCATCCGCTCCTATGCGGTGCTGACCCGCTCGACCGACATGTCCGACGCCATCCAGGCCTACTACGGCACCACGAAGAAGGTGTGACGGCCCGGTCAGGGGAAGCGCTTCAGACAGCGGTCCTGGTCGCCGAGGACGCCGGTGCGGAAGGCGTCGATCCGGGAGAACCCGGCGGGCACGGACTCGCCGTTGACATCGCTGGCGACCAGTCCGTTGCTCAGTAATCCGGCGACCGCCTCGTCCAGATCGCCGGCGGTCAGCGCGATGGTGTCGCCCTCGGGGGTTCTCACCTGCTGGGTGAGCATCGTGGTGGCTACCCCGGTCAGGCACGCGGTGCGCAATGCGGCCTCGGCGGTGTCCAGCGCCACCCCGCCGTGGGCGTGCTGCAGCGCCATCATGTAGCGCGACACCAGTACCGAGTATGCCGAGTTGTCACCGGAAAGCGGTGCGGCCGGGTCGAATTCGGCGGGGCTGGAGCCCATCTGGGCCAACCCCGCCAGATCCACGGTGATGGTGTTGGTGGCCGGGCAGTACGACGCGGGCGGGCTCGGGCGCGCGTCCGGGCACGCCGCGGGTTCGGCCGCAAACGCCAGCCGCGGTGGCTCCGCCGGCGTGAACTTGGCGTTGAGCGCCCCGACGAACGAGCGCACCGACTGCTCGGTCACGGGCCACTCACCGGTTTCGCCCTGCTGCAACGCGACCGGCAGTTCACCGCGCCGCTGGGCGATCTCCTTGGCGTCGATGGCCGCGCACGCCGAGGCGCCGTCGGTGAAGCCGAACTGAAATGCCGAAATGCGTTCGAACGCCGAACCGTGCTCGTCCATGTCCGCGCTGTAGACGTAGTCGTCCTCCGACAGCAGGGGATCGCGAAACGAGATCATCCCGGCGAGAAGGTTGTTCAGTCCGTCGCCGGTGCTCAGGGTGAAGCGGTCGGAGTTGTCCTCGGCGACCCACCGCATGTAGGCACCGGAGAAGCAGTCGGCCTGCTGCTCGGCGACCAGCGTCGAGGTGCCGCGCCGGTTCAACCGGGCCTGCTGTTGGACCGAATGCCCGTACTCGTGGGCCAGCACCATGGTGATCGCCATGTCGCCGTGCACCTGTCGCAGCGCGGGGAGCAACACGGCCCGATCCCAGCCGATGGTGTTGTCGATGGGGCAGAACGCCGCGTTGACCAACCCGTAGGTGTCGCTGCCGCAGAAGACCCCCGCGTAATCCTCGGCGTCCCAGGAGATCACCGCATCGACGGGTTGGAAGCTGCGGCCGTCGAATGCCTCGGGGAAGGCGCCCTCCCAGAACTGCTCGACATCGGCGACCGATTGCCCGGCCAGCTCATCGATTTCGCCGCCGTCGGATTCGGAGACCGCGCGCCCGTCGCGGTGCACGTCCTCGCGCAGTCCGGTCGGGCCGTCCACGGCGCGCATGCCGGCCACCTTGAACGGGTCGGCGAACACCGAGACCGGGGCCCCGGAGACCGTGGTGGAACAGGCCGCCAACAGCAACGCCGCGGCACCGACCGCGAAACCCAGGCCCAGCCTCGGCATACTGGCGCCACCTCCCGACCCCGAGGAGCCCGCGCCCCCGCTTCGCAGTCAGACTAGCGGCGAGATCGCCGCTCGTGGATCAGTTGCCGGCCAATGTCGCGCGCAGCCGCGTCAACGCCTGGCGCACCGCGGCGGGGTCGGTGGTCGACCAGAACGGTGGCAGCGAGGCCCGCAGATACCCGGCGTAGCGAGCGGTGGCCATCCTCGAGTCCAGCACCGCCACCACGCCGCGGTCGTCGGCGCGGCGCAGCAACCGGCCGGCGCCCTGGGCCAACAGCAGCGCGGCATGGGAGGCCGAGACCGCCATGAAGCCGTTGCCGCCGCGCGCGGCGATCGAGCGCTGCCGCGCGGTCAGCAGCGGGTCGTCCGGCCGCGGGAACGGGATCCGGTCGATGAGGACCAGCGACAGCGACGGCCCCGGGACGTCGACGCCCTGCCACAGCGACAGCGTGCCGAACAGCGAGGTGGCCGGGTCGGCGGCGAACTGCTCGATCAACGTCGAGGTGGATTCCTCGCCCTGGCACAGCACCGGGGTTTCCAGCCGCTCGCGCATGGCCTCGGAGGCCGCGCGGGCGGCGCGCATCGAGGAGAAGAGGCCCAGGGTCCGGCCGCCGATGGCGGTGATCAACTCCTCGATCTCGGTGAGCTGTTCGCTGGACCCGGCACCGTCGCGGCCGGGTGGGGGCAGCTTCTTGGCGACGTAGAGGATGCCGGCCTTGTCGTGCTGGAACGGTGAGCCGACGTCGATCCCGCGCCACGGGGGACTTTTCGCGTCCGCGGTGTTGTCGGGTTCCTGGGTCCGCGCGCGGGTCAATCCCCACGCGGCGGCCATCGAGTCGAAGCTGCCGCCGACGGTCAGCGTCGCCGACGTCAACACCGTGGTGGTCGTGGCGAACAGGCGCGAGCGCAGCAGGCCCGCCACCGACAGCGGCGCCACCCGCAGCACCGGGCGTACCGATCCGCGGTTGTCCTCGTGGGCCAGCCAGACGACATCGGTGCGTTCGGTCAGCGGCGGCCCGAACGATTCGAGGACGCGGGTCGCGGTGTCGGCGATGTCGCTGAGCCCGGCGACGGCCTCGGCGCGGGCCGCGGCGGCCTGGGGATCGCCCGGGGTCGGGTTGATCGCCGAGCGCGCGGCGTGCGCGGCGTCGCGCAGGGTGGTCAGATACGTGGCCAGCTCGTCGTCGAGGTGGTCGATGCGACCCGGTTCGGCGTCGTGGATCGCCGAGGTGAAGGTGGCGCCGGCGGCTTCGAGTCGGGTGGCGAGCTCCGGCCCGATCAGCCGCGCGCTGCGCCGCTGGGCCACCGTGAGCAGTGCCGGGGTCAGTTCCCCGGTGGCGACCGCGGTGACCCGGTCGACCAGCTCGTGGGCCTCGTCGACGACCAGCAGGTCGTGCTCGGGCAGCACGGCGGCATCGGCGATGGCGTCGATGGACAGCAGCGCGTGATTGGTGACGACGACGTCGGCCAAACCGGCTGTGCCGCGAGCCTTCTCGGAGAAACAGTCGGTGCCGTAGGGGCATCGCGACACGCCGATGCATTCCCGGGCCGACACGCTGACCTGGGCCCAGGCCCGCTCGGTGACGCCGGGCTTGAGCTCGTCGCGGTCGCCGGTCTCGGTCTCCGACGACCACGCGGTGAGCCGCTGCACCTCGCGCCCGAGCGCGGTGGCCGCGAACGGCTCGAACAGCTCGTCCTGCGCGGCCTCGGCGGCATCGGGCTCACCAGCTCCGCTGTGGATCTTGTTCAGGCACAGGTAATTTCCGCGACCTTTGAGCAGCGCAAAGCGCGGTTTGCGCGGTAGCTTCGATGCGAGTGCCTCGGCCAGGCGGGGCAGGTCGCGGTCGACGAGTTGGCGTTGCAGGGCGATGGTGGCCGTGGACACGACGACCGCACCCCGGGAGGCGTCGCGGTCCGCGGAGATGGCCGCCGCCAGCGCCGGCACCAGATACGCCAGGGATTTCCCGGTTCCGGTGCCGGCCTGCACCGCGAGGTGCTCGCCGGTGGCGAACGCGCGGGCCACCGCCTGGGCCATCTCGACCTGCCCGGCGCGCTCCGTGCCGCCGAGGGCGGCGACCGCCTCGGCAAGGAGTTCCAGGGTGCCGGCCTGCTCGGAATCGCCGACCGTCATGGGCGCGGGGTCACGGCGCGACAAGCCGGGTCGGAATGGCCGGGTCGCCGTGGGACAGCTTGAGGCCCTCCCACGGCAGGCTGGTCAGGCCGTCGGCGACCAGTGCGCGGGCCGCGGCGATGTCGTCGGGGGCGACCCGCTGACCGCCGCGCACCAACGGCACCGTCAGCGTTCGCGCGCCTTCGGCATCGGCCGGGGGCCGCCCGGCGGGGAACACCACTTCCTCGGTGATGGTGCCGGACGGCTTGGCCAACCGAGCGGCCTGCTTGGCGCCGCCGTGGGACTGCTTGTTGCTGCTGCGTTTCGTGACCGGGCGGCCGTCGACCTCGACCAGCTTGTAGACCATGTTGGCGGTGGGGGCGCCGGATCCGGTGACCAACGAGGTGCCCACGCCGTAGCTGTCGACCGGTTCGGCGCGCAGGGCCGCGATGGCGAACTCGTCGAGATCTCCGGAGACCACGATGCGGGTGCCGGTGGCGCCCAGTTCGTCGAGTTGCCGGCGGACCTGGCCGGCGAGCACACCCAGGTCGCCGGAATCGATGCGCACCGCGCCCAACTCTGTGCCGGCCGCCGCGATCGCGTTCGCCACCCCGGCCGTGACGTCGTAGGTGTCGACCAGCAGAGTGGTGCCCACCCCGAGCGCGGCCACCTGGGCGCGGAACGCGGCCGGCTCGTCCGGGCCATCGGGACCGGTGTAGAGCATGGTGAAGGCGTGCGCGCTGGTGCCCAGCGCGGGCACGGCGTAGCGGCGGCCGGCCTCCAGGTTGGAGGTGCCGTCGAACCCGGCGATGTAGGCTGCGCGCGCCGCAGCGACGGCCGCCCGCTCGTGCGTGCGACGCGAACCCATCTCGATCAGGCGGCGCCCGGCCGCGGCGCTGACCATCCGGGCCGCTGCCGAGGCGATCGCGCTGTCGTGGTTGAAGATTGACAGCGACAGCGTCTCCAACAGCACACACTCGGCGAAGGTGCCGTGCACCGAGAGCACGGGGGAGTCCGGGAAGTACAGCTCGCCCTCGGCGTAGCCGTCGATGTCGCCGGCGAAGCGGAAGTCCCGCAGGTAGTCGAGCGTGGCGGGGTCACAGAACTCCGCGACCGTCTCAAGTGCGGCGTCGTCAAACCTGAACTGCGCCAGGGCATCCAGAAAGCGTCCGGTGCCGGCGACCACGCCGTAGCGGCGCCCGGCGGGTAGCCGCCGGGCGAACAATTCGAAACTGGCACGGCGCTGCGCGGTGCCGTCGCGCAGCGCGGCGGACAGCATGGTGAGTTCGTATTTGTCGGTAAGCAGGGCCACCGTCACAGGGGGCAACGTTAGCCGATCGACGAGCCGGGGAGGGACGAGCCGGTGAGGAGCGAGGCGATGAAGCTCCAGCCGATGGACGAGGCGGCGATGGACGAGCCGCTGGACAGTGAGTTCTTGCGGCAAATGACGCCCGCTATCCTGGGAGCCATGGCTGCGTCAGCACCGACCAAGCCAGGGTCGGTTGGACAACGGCAGGACGAGTCCGTCGAGGCGACCCAGCGTCCGTGGGTGACCATCGTGTGGGACGACCCGGTGAACCTGATGAACTACGTGACCTACATCCTGCAGAAGCTGTTCGGCTACTCCGAGCCGCACGCCACCAAGCTGATGTTGCAGGTGCATCACGAGGGCAAGGCGGTGGTGTCCTCCGGCACCCGCGAATCCATGGAAGTCGACGTCGCGAAGCTGCATGCGGCCGGCCTGTGGGCCACCATGCAGCAGGATCGCTGAGGGTCGGCGAGCGCGAGTGCGTAAATGGAAGCGGATCGACACCGCTGACGGTCCTCGGTTCCGCTCCGCGTTGGCCCCGCACGAGGCGGCCCTGTTGCGCAATCTGGTGACCTCGATCGTCGGGATGCTCGACGACCGCCAAGCCGCGGCGCCCGCCGACGAACTCGAGCAGATCACCGGCCTGCGCACCGGTAACTCCACCCCGCCCGAGGACGCCACCATGGCGCGGCTGCTGCCGGACTTCTTCCGGCCGCACAACGACCATCCGGCGGGGTCGGCGGCCGCCGAAAGTCTCAACGGGGCGCTGCGCAGCCTGCACGAGCCGGAGATCATCGACGCCAAACGTGAAGCAGCGCAATGCATTCTGTCCACCTGCCCGGCCGACGGTGGCCGCTTCGAGTTGTCCGAGGACCAGGCCAACTCCTGGATCGCGGCGGTCAACGACGTCCGGCTGTCGCTGGGCGCCATGCTGGAAATCGGCCCCGACGGCCCCGATCGGCTGCCCGCGGACCATCCGTTGTCCGGGCACCTCGACGTCTACCAGTGGCTGACCGTGCTGCAGGAGTACCTGGTGTTGGCCTTGATGGGGCAGTTCTGATGGCGGCGGGGTCGATCACCGACGTGGCGGGGATCCTCGTCGGCCATCACCAACGGATCGATCCGGACGTCACGTTGGGCTCCGGTTGGGCCTGCGGCACCACCGTGGTCCTCACCCCGCCGGGCACGGTCGGCGCGGTCGACGTGCGCGGCGGTGCGCCCGGTTCGCGCGAGACCGATCTGCTCGACCCGGCCAACAGCGTCCGCTACGTCGACGCCGTCGTCCTGACCGGCGGCAGCGCCTTCGGCCTGGCCGCGGCCGACGGCGTGATGACCTGGTTGGAGGAGAACGAGCGCGGCGTCGCGCTGGACGGCGGCCTGGTCCCGATCGTCCCGGCGGCGGTCATCTTCGACCTTCCGGTCGGCGGCTGGGGTTGCCGCCCCGACGCCGACTTCGGCTACCGGGCCGCCGCCGGCGCTGCCGCGGGCACCGCGATGGGCAACGTGGGCGCGGGCGTCGGCGCCCGCGCCGGCGTGCTCAAGGGCGGGCTGGGCAGCGCGTCGCGCACGCTCGACAATGGCACGACCGTGGGCGCGATCGTCGCGGTGAACAGCGCCGGCAACGTCTTCGACCCGCGCACCGGGCTGCCGTGGATGGCGCATCTGATCGAGGAGTTCGGGCTGCAGCGGCCGACGCCGGAGCAGATCGAGGAGTTCGCCGCGCTCGACCGCGAGGGCAGTGCGCTCAACACCACGATCGCCGTCGTCGCCACCGATGCGGCGCTCAGCCCGGCCGGCTGCCGGCGGCTGGCCACCGCCGCACACGACGGCCTGGCGCACACCATCAAGCCGGCGCACACCCCGATCGACGGTGACACCGTGTTCGCGCTGGCGACGGGGGCGATCGAGGTGGCCCCCGATCCCAATACTCCCGCGTCGATGTCGCCGGAGACCAAGCTGGTGGCCGACCTCGGCGCGGCCGCCGCCGACGTCCTGGGCCAGGCGGTGCTGGCCGGGGTGCTCGCCGCCGAATCGCTGGCCGGCGTGCGGTCATACCGGCAGCTGTTGTCCTCGGCGTTCGGCCGCGCCGAAGGTCGCTGAGCGGTCGTGGTCGCCGCCGCGGGTGGGGCGTCGGGCCGCGCCGGTAGCCTGGACGCGGCCGAAGACGCTCTGGAAGGGCAGCTATGGGCATGACCGCACAGCCGGGTGCCGCGCCGCGGAAACGACCGGCGTGGAAGGTCGGCGGCGCCACGATCCTCACCTTCGTGGCGTTGCTGTACGTCATCGAGTTGATCGACCAGTTGATCGGGCATCGGCTCGATGCCAACGGCATCCGTCCCCTGGAGACCGAGGGCCTGTGGGGCATCATCTTCTCGCCGCTGCTGCACGCCAACTGGGGGCATCTGCTGGCCAACACGGTGCCGGCCCTGGTGCTCGGGTTCCTGATGACGCTGGCCGGGATGAACCGCTTCGTCTGGGCCACCGCCATCATCTGGATCCTCGGCGGCTTCGGGACCTGGCTGATCGGCAACATGGGCGGCTGCGCGGGCCTGCCGACCGTCCACGTCGGGGCCTCGGGGCTGATCTTCGGCTGGCTCGCGTTCCTGTTGATCTTCGGCTGGTTCACCCGCAATGTCTGGGAGATCGTCATCGGCATCACGGTGCTGGTGTTCTACGGCGGTTTGCTGTGGGGCGCGGTGCCGGTACTGGACCGCTGCGGCGGGGTGTCCTGGCAGGGGCATCTGTGCGGCGCGATCGCCGGCGTGGTGGCCGCCTATCTGTTGTCCGGCCCGGAACGCAACGCCCGGCAGCAACGCAAGCTCGACAAGTCCCGTCCGCCGTTCCCGACGTCATGACCGACGACGCGGCGAAACGCACGGCCCCGGTCGGTGTCTTCGACTCCGGCGTGGGCGGACTGACCGTGGCGCGGGCAATCATCGACCAGTTGCCCGACGAGGACATGATCTACGTCGGCGACACCGGCAACGGTCCGTACGGTCCGCTGCCCCTGGCCGAGATCCGCTCGCACGCCCTGGCGATCATGGACGATCTGGTGGATCGCGGCGTCAAGGCGTTGGTGATCGCGTGCAACACCGCGTCGTCGGCGTGCCTGCGGGACGCGCGGGAACGCTACGACGTCCCCGTCGTCGAGGTCATCCTGCCCGCGGTGCGGCGCGCGGTGGCCACCACCCGCAACGGCCGGATCGGGGTGATCGGGACACAGGCCACCGTGACCTCGCGGGCCTACCAGGACGCGTTCGCGGCGGCCCGCGACACCGAGATCACCGCCGTCGCCTGTCCGCGCTTCGTCGACTTCGTGGAACGGGGGGTGACCAGCGGGCGGCAGGTGCTCGGCCTGGCCGAGGGGTACCTGGCGCCGCTGCAACTCGCCGATGTCGACACCCTGGTTCTGGGCTGCACGCACTACCCCCTGCTGTCCGGGCTGATCCAGCTCGCCATGGGGGACAACGTCACGCTGGTCTCCAGCGCCGAGGAGACCGCCAAGGACCTGCTGCGCGTGCTGAGCGAACAGGACCTGTTGCACCCGCACACCGATGGTTCGACGCCCACGCGACTGTTCGAAGCGACCGGTGATCCGGGGGCGTTCACCGCCCTGGCGGCCCGTTTTCTGGGGCCGGTCATCACCGGGGTGACACCGGTTCGTCGACACGTGGGGACCCGGCCGTGACCGCACTCGCGCAAACTCGCGATGTTTTCGTCGTAGCTCCGGCGGGCATGGCAAGCTAGTGACTGTGCGAATGACCGTGCTCGGCTGCTCCGGTAGCGTCAGCGGCCCGGATTCGCCCGCCTCGGGTTACCTGTTGGCCGCGCCGGACACGCCGCCGCTGGTCATCGATTTCGGAGGCGGGGTTTTGGGGGCCCTGCAGCGCTACGCGGACCCGGGCGATGTCACGGTGCTGCTCAGTCACCTGCATGCCGACCACTGTCTGGATTTGCCGGGGCTCTTCGTGTGGCGGCGTTACCACCCGAATCCTCCGGAGGGCCGGGGGTTGATGTACGGACCTCGCGACACCTGGTCGCGGCTGGCCGCCGCGAGTTCGCCGGAGGGCGGCGAACTCGACGACTTCAAGGACATCTTCGACATCCGGCATTGGACCGACGGAGAACCGGTCCGCATCGGTGGCCTGGAGGTGCTCCCGCGGTCGGTGTCGCACCCCACCGAGTCCTATGGCATGCGGTTCACCGATCCCTCGGGTGCGGTGCTGGTGTACAGCGGCGACACCGGGATCTGCGACTCCGTGGTCGAGTTGGCCCGCGACGCCGACGTCTTTCTGTGCGAGGCGTCCTGGACGCACGCCCCCGGCGAGCGGCCGCCGCACGTGCACCTGTCGGGCACGGAGGCGGGCCAGATCGCGGCGAAGGCCAACGTCGGCGAGTTGTTGCTGACGCACATCCCGCCGTGGACGTCGCGGGAGGACGTGATCAGCGAGGCCAAGGCCGAATTCGACGGGCCGGTGCGGGCCGTGGTGTGCGGCGAGAGCTTCGACGTCCGCCGCGCCCGCTGACCGAACCGATAGGGTTACCGGGTGTCCCCTCGTGAAGACGGTCGCGCCGATGATGAGCTGCGACCGGTAACCATCACCCGCGGCTTCACCTCACATCCGGCCGGTTCGGTGTTGGTGGAGTTCGGTCAGACCCGCGTCATGTGCACCGCCTCGGTGACCCAGGGCGTCCCACGCTGGCGCAAGGGCTCCGGATTGGGCTGGCTGACCGCCGAATACGCGATGCTGCCGGCGGCCACGCACAGCCGGTCGGATCGGGAGTCGGTCAAGGGCCGCGTCGGCGGGCGCACGCAGGAGATCAGTCGCCTGGTCGGCCGCTCGCTGCGCGCCTGCATCGACCTTCGGGCGTTGGGGGAGAACACCATCGCCATCGACTGCGACGTGTTGCAGGCCGACGGCGGCACCCGCACCGCGGCGATCACCGGCGCCTATGTCGCCCTGGCGGACGCGGTGACCTACCTCGGGGCGGCCGGTCAGCTGTCCGATCCGCGCCCGCTATCGTGTGCGATCGCCGCGGTGAGCGTCGGGGTCGTCGACGGCCGGGTGCGCGTAGATCTGCCCTACGAGGAGGATGCGCGCGCGGAGGTGGACATGAACGTCGTCGCCACCGACACCGGCACCCTGGTCGAGATCCAGGGCACCGGCGAGGGCGCGACGTTCCCGCGGTCGACCCTGGACAAGATGCTCGACGTGGCGATGGTGTCCTGCGAGCAGTTGTTCGCCCTGCAGGCGGCGGCCTTGGAGGCGCCCTACCCGGGTGAATTACCCGAGGGACCCGCTCCGAAGAAGGCCTTCGGCAGTTAGCCCCCGATGGCCCGGATCCTGGTAGCCAGCCGCAACGCGAAGAAGCTGGCGGAACTGCAGCGGGTGCTCGACGGCGCCGGCGTGTCCGGCCTGCAGTTGCTCTCGTTGGCCGATGTGCCGCCGTATGACGAGGCGCCCGAAACTGGGGCCACCTTCGAGGAGAACGCGCTGGCCAAGGCACGTGACGGCTTCGAGGCCACCGGAATCCCTTGTGTCGCAGACGATTCGGGTGTCACCGTGGCGGCCCTCAACGGCATGCCGGGGGTACTCTCGGCGCGGTGGGCCGGCGCCCACGGGGACGACGAGGCCAATTACCGTCTGCTGCTCGCGCAGTTGGCCGATGTGCCCGACGAGCGTCGGGGCGCGGCGTTCGTCTCGGCGTGCGCGCTGGTCGACGGCAGCAACGAGACCGTGGTGCGCGGCGAGTGGCCGGGCACCATTGCGCGCGCCCCGCGCGGGCTCGGCGGTTTCGGCTACGACCCGATCTTCATTCCGGAGGGATCGTCGCGCTCGGCCGCCGAATTGAGTCCCGCCGAGAAGGACGCGGCCTCCCACCGCGGGCGCGCGTTGACCCTGCTGGTGCCGGCGCTGCGCGCGCTGGTCTGAGTGAGTCGCCGCAGCAGCCAGGCCAACGGCACGCTGAGGGCCAGCGTGGTGAGCATCAAGCCGGCCGTCGACCCGGTGAACACCGGCCAGTCCAGTACCACGTGCATGGCGACCGCCATCACCGCGACGTGCACCAGGAAGATCTCGTAGGAGATCTCGCCGAGCCACACCATCGGCCGGGTGCTCAGCACGCGGCTGAACCAGCTGCGATCCCCCGATGCCAGCGGCGCCAGCAACAGCACCGCGACCACGGCGTACAACGTGGCCTTGGCCAGCGGCTGGGACAGCTGCTGCTCGGTCAGCGCGGTGCCGCCCGCGATGGGGGAGCAGACCAACAGGAACGCCGGCACCGCCAGCGTCAGCGTCGTCGCGGCGCGCACCCGCACGCCCATGGCCTGGAGGACCGCCAGCATCATGCCGCCGGCGAAGGGGGCCAGGTGGGCGGGCAGCCACATGCCCGCGGAGTTCGGCAACCAGTCGCCGGCGTAGTGCGCGATCAGCCACAGCGGCCCGACCGCGGCCAGCGCCGCCAGGCCGGCCAGCAGCAGCCCGGGCCGCCAGCGGCCGCCGCAGAGCACCGTGAGCAATGCGTAGGCCAGCGCCGGAAGCACCGCATAGAACGCGACCTCCACGGCCAGGCTCCACATTTGCGACAGGCCCGGATGCAGCAGCGTGACGAGGAAGTTGTCGGTGTAGATCTGGGTCAAGGTCAGGTGGCGCACCAGTCCGGACCAGCTTTGCCCGGGGTTGGGGCCGGGAGTGAACACCGTGTACAGGGCGAACACCGCCAGCACCGTGACGAGGTAGGCGGGCAGGATGCGGCGGACCCGGCTCCGGGCGTAGCGACGCAGCCGGGGTTTGTCGGTGCGCTCGTCGCGGGCGTGCCGGACCCAGGGGCGAAACAACAGGAAGCCGGAGAGGGCGAAGAAGATCGGGACCCCGATCTCCAGCCGGGCGTAGACGTTGCCCAGGAAGGTGTCCGTGAGCCGGCCGGTGGCGAACGCGGCGTGGGTGGCCACCACCAGCAGGGCGGCAACGGCGCGCAGGCCGGTCAGTGAATCGAGGTGAGCGGACAGCCGATCCGGCGCGCGCAGACCCGCACCGGCGGGGTCGCTGGTGCGTGCGGATCTGGGCGGTTCGACCGACACCGCATCGAGTCTAGCCAGAATTTGAATAGATGACCTAAGTGTGTAACCTGGGCGGTCATGCGCCGGTCCCCAGACTCTGCCCGTGTCGGGCACCCGAGAGTCTTGATCTTCGCGCTGTGCGCCTCCGGTGTGAGCGTCTCCCTGATGCAGACGCTGATCATCCCGGTGCTCCCGGAACTGCCGATGCTGCTCAACGCCAGCGCCGCCGACACGTCCTGGGCGATCACCGCCACCCTGCTCACCGCGGCCGTGGCGACACCGGTGTTCGGCCGACTCGGCGACATGTACGGGACCAGGCGGATCCTGATCGCCTGCGCGCTGTTCTTGATCGCCGGTTCCCTGCTGGCGGCGGTCACCACGTCGCTGTTGCCACTGATCATCGGGCGGGGGCTGCAAGGCTTCGGCATTCCGATCATCCCGTTGGGTATCAGCGTGATGAGGTCCTGCGTCTCGCCCGACAGAGTGGGCGCGGCCATGGGAATGATGAGCGCCTCGCTGGGTGTCGGCGGCGCGCTGGGTCTGCCGATGGCCGCCGCGATCGCGCAGTTCTGGGACTGGCACGTGTTGTTCTGGTTTGCCACCGGGCTCGGGGTGGCCGCGTTGCTGCTCTTCGTTTTCCTGGTGCCGCGGTTGCCGCCCCGCTCCGCGGACCGCTTCGACCCGTTGGGCACGGTCCTGCTCGCTGGGGGCTTGGTGACCCTGCTGCTGCCGATCTCCAAGGGCGCGGTCTGGGGCTGGACGTCGACGCTGACGCTCGTGCTGTTCGGGTCCTCGGTGGTGATCTTCGCGATCTTCACCGTGTGTCAGTTGCGGATGTCCTCGCCGATCGTGGATCTGCGCACCACCGTGCGGCGCCCAGTGCTCACCACCAACCTTGCCTCGATCGGCGTCGGCATGTCGCTGTTCGGCATGTCGTTGATTGCCCCGCAGATACTGGAGCTGCCCGCCGAGACCGGATACGGCCTGGGGCAGACGATGCTGCAGACCGGTCTGTGGATGGCGCCCGGCGGCGTGGCCATGATGCTCACCTCGCCGGTCGCGGCCCGGGTGGCCGCCCGCCGTGGGTACAAGTTCACCCTGGTGCTGGGCTGCACCATCATCGCCGCGGCCTACCTGGCGGGGCTGCAGCTGCTCAGCAGCCCGCCGCGGCTGGTGGTGTTCAGCGTGCTGATCAGCATCGGCGTCGGGTTCGCGTTCTCGTCGATGCCCGCGCTGATCAACGCCGCGGTACCCATGTCGGAGACGGCCGCCGCCAACGGCATCAACTCGCTGGCGCGGGCGCTGGGAACGTCCATCTCCAGCGCCGTGGTGGGGGCGGTTCTCTCGGGCATGACGATGACGTTCGCGGGACACGAGGTGCCGACGTTGGCGGCCTTCCACACCGCGCTCATCGTGGCGGCCGCCGCGGCCGGCCTGGCGGCGCTGCTGGCGCTGTTGATCCCGACGCCCCCGCTGCCGGGCAGCGCCGAGGCCGACGACGGGACGGACGCCGAGTTGGTGACCGGCGGCGCGGCCCGGACCTAGATGCCGAACTGGGCCTTGAGCTTCTTGGTCTGGAAGTGCTCGACGATGATGCCGACCAGCGGCACGGTCCCGGCGAGCAGGACGCCGATGGTCTTGCCGATGGGCCAGCGCACCTTGACCGCGAGGTTCGCGGTGCACAACAGGTAGATGAAGTAGACCCAGCCGTGGATGGGCGCGATCAGATCCATCCAGCCGGGCAGATCCTCAACCCGCAGAACGTATTTCACGATCATCTCGTAGGTGAGCGCGATCAGCCAGATGCCCGTGGCCCACGCCAGGATGCGGTACCACTTGAGCGCCTTGACGATCGTCTCGATCGGTGCGGCGCCGGCGGGGATCGATGGCGACTCGGGGGCGGTCATGCGGTGGTCCTGTCCTGTCTGTCGTCGTCGGCGAGTTCGCCGTCGTGGTGGGCCAATTCGGCCAGATACGCGTTGTATTCCCGCAGCACGGGGTCGTCGTCGTCGTCCGCGGCGGCCTTCGGGCGCTCGGGCAACAGATCCGCCGGGATCTCCCGGGGCGCGGCGTCCTCGTCGGGCTGCGGCGGGGCCTCCTCGAGGCGGATGAACTTGCGATAGGCGATGACGCAGAACGCGGCGAAGAACGGCCACTGCATGGCGTAGCCGAGGTTCTGGAAGGTGCCCGAGGTGGACTCGTAGCGGGTCCACTGCCACCAGGACAGCGCCAGGCAGGCGCCGGCGGCGACGGCGACCAGCGCGACGAGCGCCCATCTCCGACGCCGTGTAGTGGACATACCTCGAAGGTACCGCCTAGCAGGGCCTAGGCAGGAATCGAGGGCGCGCGAACGGTACGATCAGCGCCATGCGGGCGTGATGAAATTGGCAAACATGCCGGCTTTAGGTGCCGGTGCTCGAGAGAGTTTGTGGGTTCGAGTCCCACCGCCCGCACCACCGGCTCAGATCATTTCCTTCTTGGTCAACCAGCGCATGATGGGCCAACCGGCAAACACCGGCAGCCAGCAGGTCAGGATGCGATAGAGCAGCACCGCCGGGACCGCGACGCCGGCGGGCACCCCGAACGCCGCCAGGCCGCCGATCAGCGCGGCCTCGACCGCCCCGACGCCGCCGGGGGTCGGCGCCGCGGAGGCCAGCGTGCCGCCGATCATGGTGACCACGGTGATCGTGACGAACGACACGTTGCCGCCGAACGCCTCGACGCTGGCCCACAGTGCCAGAGCCGAACCGAGAGTCGTTCCGGCGCAACCGAGGACGATCAGCCCGAAGCGCTTGGGTTCCTTGGCCAGCTCGATTAGATCGTTGCCCGTTTCCTTGAGGCGGGGCCGCACCTCGGTCCCGAGCCACCGGCGCAGTTTGGGTACCACCAGGAAGGTGCCCACCAGGCCCAACGCCAGGCCCGCGATCAGATACAGCACCGGCGCCGACGGGACGAAGTGCGACAGATCCGCGGTGGCGCCGGCCACCGCGGAGAACAGGATCAGCAGCGACACGTGCACGATCACCTGCACCGACTGCTGCAGCGCGACGGCGGTGGTGGCGCGCACCACCCCCAGGCCACCCTTCTGCAGGAACCGGGTCGACAGCGCCAGGCCGCCCACCCCGGCCGGGGTGGTGGTGGCCGCAAAGGTGTTGGCCACCTGCATGATGGTCAGGTTGCGGTAGCTGACGGCGCCGTCGGCGCAGGCCCACAGGGCCGCAGCGGCACCCAGATAGCGCAGCGCGGAGACCGCCAGGCCCAGCAGCGCCCACGACCAGTTCGCCGAGCGGAGTTCGGAGAAGAAGGTCGGCACGGTGCTGATGAACGGGTAGGCGACATAGACCAGCGCTACCAGCAGCACCAGCTGGATGACCTGGCTGCGGGTGAAGCGGGTGATGGTCTCGGGCTGGATCTGGTCGGCTCCGGTCTGCCGCTTGACCTCGTCGCGCGCCGCGGTCAACACGGCGCCGGGGTCGTCGAACGAGTCGCGCAGCCGCGCGGGCATGGCTGACTTGGTCAGCCGCCGCGACGCCGTCAGCACCTCGTCCTTGCCGAACACCTCGATGGCGGCCTGCACCGCGGCCTCCGCGCCGTAGAGCCGGGTGGTGCTCGCCAGCAGCTGCGCGATGTCGGCCTGCAGTTGCACGTCGGTGGCGCCGTACTCGGAGTGCGCGAACCCGCCGAAGAGCACCGCGCCGTCGTCGACGGTGATCTCCTTGCTGCGCAGGTCGCCGTGGGCGATCTGGTTGCGGTGCAGCACCGCGAGCGCCTCCCACACCCGCTCCACGGGTGTCTCCTCGAAGACATCGTGCAGCGCGGACCCGCGCGCCGGCGTGCGGGCGAACATCGTCCAACCGCGGTCCAGCGGCGCCACCGACATCTCGGTGGTGTTGGCGACGCAGAGATCGCCGATCGCGATGGTCATCAGGCCGCGGTGTTCGACGGCCCGCCGCATCGATGGCTGCAGGGGCGCGGTCTCGCTGGTGCGCAGCCGTAGCTTGCGCCAGAACTGCCGCAATGCGCCGCCGCTGCGTTGGTTGGGGCCATACAGCTCGACCAGGACGGTGGAGGCCGGTTCCACCGACAACGCCGAGAGCACCAGCGGCCCCGGGCCGGCCGGGCGCACCACCGTCAGCGCCGAGGTGGTGAACCCGCGGCGGGCCAGCGCGCGCACCGCGCCGTCGAGCGGGACCTCCAGGGCGGGCGTGCCGACCACCAGCACCACCAGCGCCCCGACGAACCAGCCCACCGCCAGGCCCAGCAGCGAGCGGGCCGGGACCACCGCGCTGATCACCAGGTGGATCGGCACGAACGCCAGCAGCAGCGTCCACCACCACCGCCGCCACCGCGCCGGCAGGCCCGGGCCGGACACCGTCAGCATCGCGGCCAGCATGGCGATCCAGCGCGGGTCGTCGAGGAACTGCGACAGGACGGTGTCGAGCCGGTCGGTGAGATCGAAGTGCCAGGTGGGGGCGGCGATGCCGTTGCCGCTGATCGAGAGCGCGAGCCCGGCGATCAGACCCGCGGCGACATAGGCCCCGAGTAGCTTCCACTGCCGCGCGGCGATCAGGCCGATCAGGATGACGAACGGCAGCGCCAGGATGGCCACGCCGTAGGCCAGATAGACGAGGTTGGACTGGGTGGGTGTCAGCACGCCGACGATCTCGGAGATGGACTTCTCGAGTGCCACCCACTCGTAGCGGGTGATCAGCGAGCTGGTGATGACGATGGCCAAGAACACCGTGGCCAGGATCAGCCGAATGATGTCGTTGGTCCGCCTGCCCAACGGTTGCAGCAGGCGGCCCGAAACGGTGATCTCGCGCCCGTCAACCCGCATGTCTGCGAGATCCTACGGTGCCATTGCGGCTTGGTCGGGTAAGCGGGTTTGAGTCGCGCCCCGGGTGGGAATCATCCTCGCGCCAGACTTGCCTCGGGAACGGCCCGGTCCCTGTACAAGGGACCGGGTCGTTCGATATTCACCCGGCCCCGCGCCCGCTGCCGAACACCGCGCTGATCAGCTGGAATCCTCGTCGACGACGGAGGCGGCGATCACCCGGTCGATGTCGGTCGGCGCGGGGATCTCGGCGCCGTCGGTGGCCTCGGAACCGACCAGGGCGTCGAGCACCCCGTCGGCCAGGTCGAGCACGCCCTGGGTGGCGTACGGCATTTCCGCGGTATCGGCCATCGTGAGTTGGATGGACACGATGCCGTGCAGACTGGTCCACAGCGTGTAGGCCAGTTGATGCAGCGGCAGGGCGAACGGATGACCGGCCTGCGCGCACTCCCGCAGCACCCGGCGCAGCGGGCCCGTCACCTGTCGTGCCGGGTGTCGGCCCAACTGCGCGGGATCGCCCACCGGCTGCCGCACCTGATACATCAGCCGGTAGCGGCCGGGGTTCTCCAGCGCGAACAGGCAGTAGGCGTGCAACTGCGCGCGCAATCGGTCCCGTGGCCCGGCGTCTCCGGCGGCCTGGTCGGCCGCGCGCATGACCTCGGCCAGCTGGGTGTACTTGTCGGCCAGCGCCGCCCAGACCAGTTGGGACTTGTCGGCGAAATGCAGGTAGATGCTCGGTGCGGCGACGCCGACCTCCTGGGCCACGGCGCGCATCGTCAGCTTTTCGTCGCTGCCCGACTCGTCGAGCAGCCGATTGACCGCGGCGAGGATCTCGTCGCGCAGCTGGTCGCCGTGCCCGCGGCGGCTCCGGGGCCGGCCGGTGCGTCGAGTCGGTGCGTTGCGCTGCACAGTTCACCTCCGGGTGTGCGGGGAATCACCAGGCCAAAGGCCCCTTCGGGGTCTATAGCCGGGCTAAGCTTCAGTTAACTGAACGTTGTTAGCTTATGTGATGGAGGTCCCAATGACTGCCAATGCCGAGGAGATGGTGTCGCCGCCGGTGGGCACCGACGTCGACGCCTCCGCGCTCGGGGCGCCCGAGGGTGCCGAGGCGCCGGCCGGGGGGATCGCCCCGCGCGCCGGCGTCATCGGCCTCGGCATGATCGGCGGCGGGGTGGCGGTGAGCCTGGAGTCCCGCGGCCGGATCCCGGTGGTCTACGACATCCGTGCCGAGGCGGCCGAGGACCTCGGGCTCGCGCTGGCCGCACCGACGCCCGCCGAGGTCGCCGCGGTCAGCGACGTCGTGCTGATCGCGGTCGTCGACGCGACCCAGGTGCGCGAGGTGCTGCGCGGCACCGACGGAGTGCTCGCCGGCGCCCGGCCGGGCCTGGTGGTCGCGCTGCTGTCGACCCTGGCGGTCCCCGAGGTGCTCGACCTGGCCGAGGAGTGCCGGCCCTACGGCGTCACCGTGCTGGACTGCGGTGTCACCCCGGGTGACCAGGCCGCCACCAACGGCATGGTGGCCATGGTGGGCGGCGACGACGACAGCGTGCGCCGGGCGATGCCGGTGCTTTCCGACTTCGCGAAGAAGGTGGTGCACTGCGGCCCGCTGGGTGCGGGCATGGCCACCAAGATCGCGCGCAATGTCCTGACCTACGGCTCCTGGCGGGCCGCGCACGAGGCCGCCGAGTTGGCTCAGGCCGCCGGCGTGGACCCGCGGATGCTCGTCGAGGTGGTCGAGGAGGCCGACCCCCAGGGCGCGACGACGCTGGCCTGGTTGCGCAACCGCGTCAACTCACCGGAGCTCGCCGCCGAGGCCGGCCCGCAGGTGCTGCGGCTGATGGACAAGGACCTGGCGGCCGCCCGCGAGCTGGCGGCCGACCGCGGGGTCGAGGTGCCCTTGGTGGAGGTCGCCCGTAACAAGGCGGCCGACACGCTCGGCGTGGTCGAGGAGCAGCCGTCGGCGGACCGGACCGAACGCGGCCTGCAGACCATGGACAAGGTCTACGGCACCGGGCTCGCCGCGCACATGCCCGAGGAGCGCAGCCCCGCGCTGGCCATGACCGTCGACCATCTGTTCGGTGAGATTTGGTCGCGGCCGGGGCTGTCGCTGCGCGACCGGCGGCTGGTGGTGCTCGGCGCCACGGCGATGCTGGGCCGCGCGGACCTGATCGAGGTGCAGGTGCGGGGCGCGCTGATCAACGGCGAACTCACCGAGGATGAGCTGGAAGAGATCGTCCTGCAGCTGCACTACTACGCCGGCTGGGGCAACGGGACGGCCGTGCAGGCGGGCGTGGACGCGGCGCTGGAGAGCTGGCAGGGCGGGTTCGTCGCGCCCAACGACGGTCAGTGACCGGCGGGCTGGTACATCACCGTCGGGGCGCTGCGGCCGCGTAGCACTTCGTCGCCGACGTGCTGCCAGCGGCGGCGCTCGGTCTCGGCGCAGGACTCGAGCACCGCGGCCGAGCACAGCACCCGCGCCGGGCTGATCTTGGCCCGGTCGGCCAGCCGCGCCGCCTCGTTCACCGGGTCGCCGATGACGGTGTACTCGAACCGGAACTCGGCGCCGACGAAGCCGGCGAAGACCCGGCCGGCCGAGACGCCGATGCCGAAGTCCAAGTCCGGCAGGGCATGCAGCCGGGTGGCCAGGTCGCGCGCCGTCGCCGCGGCGTCGGTGGCCGGGTCCTCGGCGGGTGCCGGTGCGCCGAACACCACCAGGGCGGCGTCGCCCTGGAACTTGTTGATGAAGCCGCGTCGCTGGTCGACGACGGCGACCACGGCGCGGTAGAACCGGTCGAGCACATCGGCCACCGCCGCCGGCTCCCGGTTGGCCGCGAACTGGGTGAACCCGGTCAGGTCGACGAACAACACCGACACCTCGCGGACGTCGCGGTACAACGCCTCGTTCTGGTCGACCAGGACCCGCACTACCTCGTCGCCGACATGGCGGCCGAAAAGATCACGCAACCGGTCGCGCTCCCGAAGCCCCGCCACCATCCGGTTGAATCCGCTTTGCAGCAGCCCGATCTCGGAGCGTTCGTAGACATCGACGCGACGGCGGATGTCGCCCCGCTCGACGTCGGCCATGGCCTCGACGACCTCGCGGACCGGGTCGGAGATCGAGCGGGAGACCAGCACCATGCCGCGCAGCCCCCACACCACCGCCACCCCGCACAGCACCAGAACCGGGATCTCGACCGACGAGGTCTGGCCGATGATCCACCCGCGCGAACGGATCAGGATCAGCAGTGCCACCCCGACGCTGGGCAACGCGCAACACAGCACCCACATCATGAGCAGTCGCGCGATCACCCCGGGCGCGTTGTCCGCGGTGTCGAGGCGCTCCCCGTAGGGATCGGCGGCGGCGCTGAGCGGGTGCAACGTGCGCACCGTGAGCAGCAGCGCGGTGCACACCGCGGCGGTGGCGCCGAAGAAGACCGCGGGACCCACCAGCACCGTCACGGTGAACGCGTCGCGCAGGTTGGCCAGCACGACGGCCGCTCCACTGGCCGTCCAGACCGCCACCAACAACAGCGACCCCCGATGCGCGATGCGCAGCGCCGTTCGCCGTTGCGCCGGCGTGGGGGTGTCACCCGCGACGTACCAGCGCAGGCTCGGCAAGACGTTGCTCAGACTGCCCACGGTCACCGCGACCAGCGCCGCCACGGCCAGCGCGATGATCAGGCCGGTGCTGGCGTCGGTGAAGGGCGGCTGGTTCTCGTCGAGGGTTTCGCGCCGCAGCGCGGTCATCACCAGGACCACTTCGGTGACTGCGAGCAGGTGCGCCAACGCGACGCCCGCGGCGTAGCGCAGCGCGAGTTCGGTCGCGCTCGCGGGCGGCTCAGGGCTGGCGGTCACGGCCGTCAACGATCACGCCCGCGGCGGCCTCGAGCGGCTTGATCACCGAGGTGAAGTCCGAGTCGGCGCCCTCCTCGGCCAGGGTGTGTTCCCAGCGCCGGGCAATCTCCTCGGCGATCTCGACCGGCACCCCGAGCGCGCGGGCCTCCTCGAGGTAGAGCCGAACGTCCTTGACCATCAGCGCGGTGGCGAAGCCGTAGTCGAACGTGCGGGGCAACACCGCCCGCGGGAACTTGTCCCGGCTGGCGTGGGTGCCACCGGAACTCGCGTTGAGGACGTCGATCATGACGGCCGGGTCCAGTCCGGCGCGCACCCCCATCACCATCGCCTCGGCGGTGGCGGCCAGGGCCGTCGCCGCCAGCAGGTTGTTGACCAGCTTCATGGTTTGCGCGGCACCCGCGGCGTCCCCGACGAACACCGGCCGGCCGAGCACGCGAAGAACGGGCTCGACGGCCTCGAAGTCGGCCCGCGGTCCCGACGCCATCATGGCCAGTGTGCCCTGCTCCGCGCCCTGCACGCCGCCGCTGACCGGGCAGTCCAGTGCCGCGATGCCGCGCGCCGCCAACCGCTCGTGGATGCGCTGGGCGGTCGGGCTGCCCACGGTCGACAGATCGACGAACCGGGCGACGCGATCGCCGGCGCCGACCGACTCGGCCACTTCCTCGGAGGCGCGCGGGGTGGGCAGGCTCGCCAACACCGTGGCGGCCCGGCCGGCGACGTCTCCGGGACCGGCTGCGGCGCGCGCCCCCGCGCCGACCGCGGCGGCGACCACCTCGGCGCGGGTGTCGAACACCGTGACCGGATATCCGGCGGCCAGCAGTCGTCCCACCATGGGGAAACCCATGTGGCCCAGGCCGATGAAGCCCACCTCGGCGTGCGGGGCGCTCACTGGGCGTCGATCTCGTCGAACACCTCGCGGGCGATGCGGAAGCTGTCGACGGCTGCGGGCACCCCGGCGTAGACGGCGACCTGGAGAAAGACCTCACGGATCTCCTCGCGGCTGACGCCATTGTTCAGCGCGCCGCGCAGGTGGGTGCGCAGTTCCTGCGGACGGTTCAGGACCGCGATCATCGCCAGGTTCAGCATGCTGCGGGTGGCCAGCGGCAACTCTTCGCGCCCCCAGACCGCGCCCCAGCAGTACTCGGTGACGAGGTCCTGCAGCGGGCGGGAGAAGTCGTCGGCGTTCGCCGTTGCGTTCTCCACGTAGGCGCGGCCCAGCACGGCGCTGCGGATCCGCTTACCGCGGGCGTAGGTGTCGTCGTCCATGGGCGCCTCTCCTCGGGGCCGGGGGAGCGCTCTCCTAAATGGAGAGCGGTGTTTTCACCGCTGGGGTTCGGCGGCGTCCAGGAACAGGTCCGGGATGGGGTTGTCGCCGCCGCCGTAGCGGGACAGGTCGCTGACGCCGGCCTCGGTGAGCACCTCGGCGTCGATGAAGCAGCCTCCCGTGACGTCGGCGGCCGGGCGCGACAGGATCGCGACCGCGGCATCGCCCATGATCTCCGGGCTGCGCGACGACGCCGCGAGCTCGGTGCCGGCGGCCAGCGAGGTGACCGCCGCGGTGGCGATGTAGGTCTCGGGCCACAGGCAGCTGAAGCCGATGCCCGCCTGGCCGTCGGCGGCGCGGTACTCCTCGGCCCACCCCAGCGACAGCAGCGTCATGCCGTACTTGGACAGCGTGTAGGACGGGTGCACACCCAGCCAGTAGGGGCTCATGTTCAGCGGCGGCGCGATGGTCAGCACGTGCGGGTCGGCGGACTTGCGCAGATGCGGCAGACACGCCTTGGTCAGCAGAAATGTGCCGCGCACGTTGATGTCCATCATCAGGTCGAACTTCTTGGCGGGCAGCTCGTGGGTGGGATCGGTGGAGATGGCGCTGGCGTTGTTCACGCAGATATCGATGCCGCCGAACTGCGCCACCGCGGTGTCGACCAGGCGCTGCACGTCCTCTTCCTTGCGCACGTCGCCGATGACGGGGACGGCCTTGCCGCCGGCCGCCTCGATCTCGGCCGCCGCCGTGTAGATGGTGCCGGCCAGCTTCGGATGGGGCTCGGCGGTCTTGGCCAACAGCACCACGTTGGCGCCGTGGCGGGCCGCGGCCACCGCGATGGCCAGGCCGATCCCGCGGCTGGCCCCCGAGATGACGAGCGTGCGGTCGCGCAGGGCGGCGGCGTCGGAACTGTTGGTCATGTCTCTCCCTTGCTCATTTGCAACGTACGATATTGGCATTCTCTTTTTTTGGAAGTACGTTATCGGAACCTGATCGATAATCTATCCACGACTGGAGCGCGATGGATTACACAGCCTCGACCTCATCCGGGATCCCGGTGGAACCGGTCTACGGTCCCACCGACCCGCCGGCCGATCCGCCCGCGCCGGGCGAGTACCCCTTCACCCGGGGCAACTTCGCGTCCGGGTACCGCGGGCGACTGTGGACCTTCCGGCAGTACTCCGGCTTCGGCACCGCCGAGGAATCCAACCGCCGCTACCGCTACCTGCTCGACCAGGGCGGCACCGGGTTGTCGGTCGCGCTCGACCTGCCCACCCAGTGCGGATACGACTCCGACGACGCCGAGTACGGCGAGGAGGTCGGCCGGGTCGGCGTCGCCGTCGACACCCTGGCCGACGCCGAGGTCCTCTTTGATGGCATCCCGCTGGACAAGATCAGCACCAGCTTCACCATCAACGGCACCGCGGCCATCCTGCTGGCCTTCTACGTCGCGGCCGCCGAGAAGGCCGGCGTGCCCCGGGAGAAGCTGACCGGCACCATCCAGAACGACATCCTCAAGGAATACGCCTCGCGCGGCACCTGGATCTGGCCGCCCGAGCCGTCGCTGCGCCTGATCGCCGACACCATCGAGTTCTGCGCCGCCGAGGTGCCGCGGTTCAACGCCATCTCGGTGGCCGGCGCGCACTTCCGCGACGCGGGCGCCAACGCCGTGCAGGAGATGGCCTTCACCCTGGCCGACGGTGTGACCTACTGCGACACCGTCATCGAGCGCGGCCGGATGAGCATCGACAAGTTCGCGCCGCAGATCTCGTTCTTCTTCTACACCCACGGCGACTTCTTCGAGGAGATCGCCAAGTACCGCGCCGGCCGGCGGCGCTGGGCCACGATCGTGCGGGAGCGCTACGGGGCGAGCACCGACAAGGCGTCGATGTTCCGCTTCGGCTGCGTGTCCGGCGGCGCCTCGCTGTATGCCCCGCAGGCCCAGAACAACCTGGTGCGGGTGGCGTACGAGGCGATGGCCTCGGTGCTCGGCGGGGTGCAGTCGATGTTCACCGCGGCTTGGGACGAACCGTTCGCCCTGCCCAGCGAGGAATCCGCGACGCTGGCCCTGCGCACGCAGCAGATCCTGGCGTATGAAACCGGGGTGACGCGGGTCGCCGACCCGCTGGGCGGCTCGTACTTCGTCGAGGCCCTCACCGACGACACCGAGGCCAAGATCATCGAGATCATGGCGGACCTGGAGAACCACGGCGGCATGGTGCGCGCCATCGAGGACGGCTACCTGCAGGGTCTGATCGCCGACGAGGCGTACAAGGTCCACCAGGAGGTCGAATCCGGTGTGCGGCCGGTCGTCGGGGTGAACAAGTTCGTCTCCGACGAGCCGCCACCGGACATCTCCACCTACGAACTCGACGCCGAGGGCCGCGAGCTGCAGCTCAAGCGGTTGGCTCGGGTCAAGGCGGAGCGCGACAGCGACGACGTCGCAGCCAAGTTGGCCGCGCTCTCGCGTGCCGCCGAGGGGACCGACAACCTGATGCATGCCCTGATCGATTGCGCCAACGCCTATTGCACCGTCGGAGAGATGGTTTCGGCGCTCAAGGCGGTCTGGGGCGAATTCCAACAACCGGTGGTGTTCTAGATGACTGACGTTTCAACCAACCCGGCGCGCATTCTGGTCGCCAAGCCCGGCCTCGACGGCCACGACCGCGGCGCCAAGATCGTCGCGCGCACCCTGCGGGACGCGGGGTTCGAGGTGATCTACACCGGAATCCGGCAGCGGATCGAGGACATCGTGTCCATCGCGGTACAGGAAGACGTTGCGGTGGTGGGACTTTCGATTCTCTCCGGTGCCCACCTGGCGCTCACGGCGCGGGTGGTGAGTGCGCTGCGCGAGGCGGACGCCGGGGACATTGCCGTCGTCGTCGGCGGCACCATCCCGCAGGGTGACGTGCAGAAGGTGCTCGACGCCGGAGCCGCCGCGGTGTTCCCGACGGGCACGCCGCTGGACGTGCTGGTCCGTGACGTCCGTGCGCTGACCGGGACGCCGGTCGCCGCCGAGGGGAGTGCGAGCTGATGCGACTGGGCGTGATGATCGGTGCCGAGCGGGGCGACATGACCCGCAAGGTCACCAAGCTGCTGGCCGATATCGAGTGGGCCGAATCCGCGGGCCTGGACACGGCTTGGATGCCACAGGTGCCCGACGACTTCGACTGTCTGACCATGGTGTCGCTGATGGGCTCGCGGACCTCCCGGATCGAGCTCGGCACCGCGGTGGTGCCGCTGCAGGCTCAACATCCGATTGCCCTTGCCCGGCAGGCGCTTTCGGTGCACGCCGGGGCCGGTGGCCGGTTGGCGCTGGGCGTGGGGCCGTCGCACCACTGGATCATCGAGGACATGCTCGGCCTGCCCTATGAGAAGCCGGCCGCCTATACCCGCGACTACCTCGAGGTGCTCAACGCGGCGCTGAGCGGGCCCGGCCCGGTGGACGTCGAGAACGACACCTTCACGGTGCACAACCCGACCGCGCTGGGCGCCGAGCCCCGGTTGCCGGTGCTCGTCGCGGCACTCGGACCGGTCATGCTGCAGATCGCCGGCGAACTGGCCGACGGCACCGTGCTGTGGATGGCCGACGAGCGCGCCATCGGCGACCACATCGCCCCCCGCATCAACAAAGCCGCCGAGAACGCCGGCCGGCCGGCGCCGCGTGTCGTCGCGGGCATCCCGGTGTGCCTGTGCGCGAACTCCGAGATCGACGCCGCCAAGGCGCGGGCCAATCGGATCCTGGCCGAGGCCGAGACGTCGCCGAACTATCAGCGACTGCTCGACCGGGGCGATGCCCGCGACGTCGGCGATCTGTGTGCCGCCGGCGACGAGGAGGCAATCCTGGCCCGCTTCAAGCAGTTTGCCGATGCCGGGGTGACCGATCTGTCGGTGCGGCTGCTGCCGATCGGGGAGACCCGCGACGAGCTGGTGGCCTCCAAGTACCGCACCCGCGAGGTGATCGCCGAGCTCGCCAAAGCCGTCCGATGAGCTCGGTGCCCGGCCCGCTCTCGGGCATCCGGGTGCTCGAGGTCGGCACCATGCTGGCGGGTCCGTACGCCACGATGATGCTGGCGGACCTCGGCGCCGAGGTGATCAAGATCGAGCCGCCCGCCGGCGACATCTCCCGGCAGGTCAGCGACAGCTACTTCGCCAGCCTCAACCGGGGCAAGCGCAGCGTGTGCCTGGAGCTCGGGACCGAGGAGGGCCAACGGCGGCTCGGCGAGTTGGTGGCCGAATCCCATGCGCTGCTGGTGAATCTGAAGCCGTCGGCGATCCAGAAGCTCGGCCTGACGTACGAGGCGCTGCGGCGGCACAACGACAAGATCGTCTGCGTCGCGCTGACCGGCTTCGGGCTCTACGGCGGGGACGATCCGGCGTTCGACTACGTCGTGCAGGCCGCCACCGGCATCGCCGCGCTGACCGGCGACCCCGACGGCCCACCCGTTCTGCCGGGCTACTCGTCGGCGGACAATTCCACCGGCTTGACCGCGGCCCTGGGGCTCTTGGCGCAGATCGTCTCGGGGCGCGGGGGCCAGATCGACGTGTCGCTGCGCGACGTGATGCTCTCGCAGCTGAACTATCACGCCTCGGCGTATCTGAACAACGGCGTGCAGCCGCAGCGGCGGGCCGGCGGTGCACATTCGTTCTACGTTCCCGCGCAGCTGTTCCCGACCGCCGAGGGGCACCTCGCGTTGTTCATCACCCACGACGGGTTCTGGCGGTCGTTCGCCACCGAGGCGGGTCTCACTGCCGGGGCGCAACTTCCGTTCGCGACGATGGCCGAGCGCGCGGAGCGCCGCGACGAGGTGCTGACGCTGGTGTCGGAGGCGTTGGCCGGCGACACCGCCCGGAACTGGGAGGCGCGGCTCAAGCCGCTGGGGATTCCCGCGGCCGCCGTGCGCTCGCTGCCGGAGGCGCTGGACGCGCTGCCGGAGATGGTGGTGACGGCCGGGCCGTATCGCCTGGTGGCCAGCTCGGTGCGGATCGACGGCTACGAGCCCGACTACCGCCCGCCGCCGGCCCTCGGCGAGTACGCCGAATCCTAGCCCCAGCGCGCCCAGACTCACCTTTCGGCCGAAAAGGTCGAGTAACTTCCGGCGCAACGTCGATCTCGGCGCGGGGGTCGAGCCCCCGCGGGTGCGCGGGGTGGGTCAGCAGTCGTAGTCGACGACGACGGGCCCGTCGGGGGTGCCCTGGCAGGTCAGCACGTAGCCCTCTTCGACCTCGTCGTCGTCGAGAGCGTCGTTGACCCGCATGGTCGCGGTGCCGGAGGTCAGCTTCGCCATGCAGGTGCCGCAGTTGCCCGCCTCGCAGGAGAACGGCGGGGTCATGCCGGCCCGGCGGGCGGCCTCCAGGATGGTCTCGCCCTCCCGCAGCGGCACCTGGGCCGTCTTGCCGTCGAGCTGGACCGTCACGCCGCCCTGGTCGTCGCTCGCGGACGACGGAGTGGTCTCGGTGTCGCTGGACATCTGAACTGTCATCACCCCATCCTCGGGCCTGGGTTTTCGGACTGGTACGTGTATTCTACCCCAACGAGAATAGTATTCTCATACCGCGATAGCATCTTCTCGAGTCTGCCAGGTCAGACGCCTGCGGCCGCAGTGGGCCGCCGGGTCGGAAGGTGACGCTGACAAGTACGAGCCGGCGAGGAGGACCGATGCCCGATCCGGTCGTTCTCGCCTTCGAGGAGCGTACCTATCGTCGTTCGGAGCTCGCCGCCCTGACCGACGGCCTGGCCGCCGAGCTGGCGCACCGGGGCGTGCGCGCGGGCCAGCGGGTGGCGCTGATGTCCTCGAACCGCCCCGAGTTCGTCGTCGCCCTGTTCGCGGTGTGGCAGCTGGGCGCCTCGGTGGTGCTCATCAGCCCGGCCTGGAAGAACGCCGAGGTGGCCGCGGCCCTGGCGCTCACCGAGCCACAGCACGCGCTCGGTGATCAACCCGTGCTGACCGAGCGGATGCCGATGCGGCATCTCGATGAGCCGATCGTCCCGGGCGCCTCGCCCTCGGTGTCCACCCCGGCCGCCGAGGCCGAGGCGGTGCTGGTGTTCAGCTCCGGCACCACCGGCCTGCCAAAGGCCGTGCGCCACACCCACGGATCGTTTCGGACCGCGGTCACGCATTGGAAGACCGTGCTGGACCTCGGCGAGCGGGATCGGCTGCAGATCGTCACCCCGCCGTCGCACATCCTGGGGCTGCTCAACATCGTCACGGTGCTCGAGGCCGGCGGGTGGCTGCGGCTGCACCGGCGCTTCGACGTCGAGACGATGCTGCGCCACATCGAGTCCGATCGCATCACCGTCGAGATGGCGGTGGCGCCAATAGCGTTGGCCATTGCCTCGCATCCCGGGTTGGAATCGTTCGACCTGTCCTCGCTGCGCTACATCATGTGGTGCGCCACGCCGGTGACGGTGAGCGTGGCCGAGGCCGTGACCCGTCGCACCGGTGTCGGCTGGACCACCGCCTACGGTGCCAGCGAACTGCCGGTGCTGACCTGCAACGACCTGCGTGACGGCCCCCTGGACACCGTCGGCCGCGCCGCACCCGGCGTGCGGTTGCGGGTGGTCTCGCTCGACGACGGCACCCCGCTGTCCGTCGGCGAGACCGGTGAGATTCAGGCGCAATCGGATTCGCTGATGACGGGCTACCTGCCGGCCGAGGAGACCCGGAGCGCCATGCACGACGGCTGGTACCGCACCGGCGACGTCGGCTTCCTCGACGAGCGCGGCTATCTGCGGATCACCGACCGCGCCAAGGAGATGATCAAGGTGCGGGGCTTCCAGGTCGCCCCCGCCGAGGTCGAAGCGGTGTTGCACGGCCACCCGGCGGTCAGTGATTGCGCGGTGTTCGGCGTCCCGCATCCGGCGGACGGCGAGGCCGTGGTCGCCGCCGTCGCCAGCACCCAGGGTGTGTCGGCCGACGAGTTGATCTCGTTGGTCGGCGACACGCTGGCGTCCTACAAACGTCCCACCGAAATTGTTTTCGTGCCAGAGATTCCGCGCCTGCCCTCCGGCAAGGTGCTGCGTCGCGTGCTGAAGGAGCGCCATGGATGTACGTCTGACAACTGAGCAACAGCAGCTGCGCGATGCGGCCGCCAAGCTCGCCGACGACCTCGGACCGGGATCGGTCGCCGAGCTGGACGACGACGGGCGAATCACCCGCCTGGACAAGCAGATCGCCGTCACCGGGTGGCGTTCGCTGCGGTCCGACGAGGCGTCGGGAGTCGAGGTGGCGCTCGTCGCCGAGGAGTTCGGCCGCGGTCTGGTGGACGCGCCGTTCCTGGGCCCGGTGCTGGCCGACGACCTGGCCCGGCACATCGACGGGACCGACGCCACGGCCGCGACGGTGGCGGTCGACGGCCAGGCCGTCGACGCCCGCGGCAGTGCGCGGGCGCTGGTCCTGGACGGTACGGCGGTGCAGGGCGCGGAGATCACCGGTGCCGCGTCCACCGCGGACCTGACCCGCACCCGCGCCACGCTGGGGGCGGCCGAGTCGTTGGGCTCGGTGACCGACGAGGACGCGCAGCGCTGGTACGCGCTTGCCCTCGTCGGCACCGCGGCCGACCTGGTCGGCGTGTCCCGGGGCGCCCTCAACCTGGCCGTCGAGTACGCGAAGATCCGTGAGCAGTACGGCAATACGATCGGCTCCTACCAGGCCGTCGCGCACCTGCTGGCCGAGAGCCTGACGCTCACCGAGGGCTCGGTGAGCGTGCTGCGGCATGCCGCGTGGGCCGTCGACGAACTGCCCGCCGCCGAGGCGGTGCGCGCGGCCAAGGTGGCCAAGCTGTACTGCGCGCGGACCGCCCGCACCGTCTGCGAGACCTCGATCCAGGTGCACGGCGGGATCGGCAACACCTGGGAGTGCCTGGCGCATGTGTACCTGCGCCGCGCGCTCATCTCAACCGAATTGTGGCCCGTCAAGTGGGAGGACATCGACCTTGGACTTTCGTGATTCCACCGAGGAAGCGGCGTTCCGGCAGCGCCTTCGTGACTGGTTGGCCGTGCACGCCAAGGAGTTTCCGACCTCCGGCGACGAGTACTGGGCCAAGGCCGGTGAGTGGCACCGCGCCCTGTACGAGGGCGGGTTCTTCGGTCTGTCGTGGCCCAAGGAATACGGCGGCCAGGAGTTGCCACCGGTCTACGACGTCATCCTCGACGAGGAACTGGCGCGCGCGGGCGCCCCGGCACGGCCCAGTCTGGGCTACCTGGTGGTCGGGCTCGGGCACCACGGCAGCAAGGAGATCCAGCAGCGCTTCCTGCCCGGCATGATCAACGGCACCGAGCGCTGGTGCCAGGGCTTCTCCGAACCCGGTGCCGGCTCCGACCTGGCGTCGCTGACCACCACCGCCGTGCTCGACGAGGCGGGCGAGAATTACATCATCAACGGGCACAAGATCTGGACCAGCTACTCCGACGTCGCCGACTGGTGTCTGGTGCTGGCCCGGACCGACCCGGAAGCCAAACGGCACCGCGGGATTTCGGCGTTCATCTGCTCCATGCATCAGCCGGGCATCGAGCAGCGCCCGCTGCAGATGATCAGCGGCGTCACCAAGGAGTTCGGACAGGTCAGCTTCGACAACGTGAAGGTGCCCGTCGAGAACATGGTGGGCGCACCGGGCGAGGGCTGGCCACTGGCGATGACGGTCGTCAGCCACGAGCGCGAACCCTCCACCCTGGGTTTCGCCGCCCGCTACGACAAGCTGGTGCGGTCGCTGGTCAAGCGCACCGAAAGCCCGTCGGAGGAACTGGTGTGGGCGGCGGTCGAGGTGGAGATGCTCACCCACCACGTCCGGCGCCGGCTCTCCGAACAACTCGACGGTCTGTCGCACGGGCCGAACGGGTCCATCGACAAGCTGCTGATGACCTGGGTCGAGCAGACCGTCGGGCATGCGGCGCTCGACGTCGCCGGCACCGGGGACGAGGAGATGCTGGGCGCCTACATGTACAGCCGCGCGCAGAGCGTCATGGGCGGTACGTCGCAGATCCAGAAGAACATCATTGCCTCACGAATCCTGGGCCTGGGCGTCTGACGGCGCACGCCCGACAAGAAGGGACTTCAAATGTACGGAATGCCAGACGAAATCGACGTCCAGGCGGACGGCCCGCTGCGCATCATCACGCTGAACCGCCCGGAGGCGCTCAACGCCGTCAACGACGCGCTGCACGTCGGGCTCGCCTCCCTGTGGGAGGCGCTCAACGAGGATGCCGACGCGCGGGTGGCGGTGCTGACCGGAGCGGGGCGCGCGTTTTCCGCCGGCGGCGACTTCAACTACCTCGACGAGCTGCGGCGCGATGAGGCGTTGCGCACCAAGACCATCAAGCACGGCCGCGACCTGGTGATCGGAATGATCCGCTGCCGCATTCCCGTCATCGCCGCCGTCAACGGTCCGGCGGTGGGGCTGGGCTGCAGCCTGGCCGGGATGTCGGACATCGTCTACATGGCCGAGACCGCGCACTTCGCCGACCCACACGTGCAGATCGGCCTGGTCGCCGCAGACGGCGGTCCGTTGGTCTGGCCGAGCCAGATCAGTTTCCTGCAGGCCAAGGAATTCGCGCTGACCGCAACGAAGATCACGGCGCAGCGCGCGCTGGAGTTGGGGATGGCCAACCACGTGGTCGCCGATCCGGTGGCCGAGGCCATCGCCTGCGCGAAGAAGATCCTGGAGCTGCCGCAGCAGGCCGTCGAGGCCACCAAGCGCCTGATGAACATCCAGCTCGAGCGGTCGGTGATGGCGTCGCTGGACTACGCGAACCTCTCGGAGTACGTGTCGTTCGGGACCGCGGACTT
This sequence comes from Mycolicibacterium sp. MU0050, assembly GCF_963378085.1. Lineage (GTDB taxonomy): Bacteria > Actinomycetota > Actinomycetes > Mycobacteriales > Mycobacteriaceae > Mycobacterium > Mycobacterium wendilense. Next base: position 1,461,344 of record NZ_OY726395.1, read on the forward strand.
CAACCGGATCGTCGACGGACTCATCGCCAAGAAGTAGTGATTTCGGCGTGATCTGCCACGCTGACCGTGGCAGATCACGCCGAAACCGCAGGCTACTTGGGCGGGAAGCGTAGCGCGCCGTCCAAACGGATCACCTCACCATTGAGGTAGTCGTTCTCGACGATCGACGCCGCGAGCTGTCCGTACTCGACCGAGCGGCCCATCCGCTTGGGGAACGGCACCTGAGGACCCCAGTAGGCCTCCAGCTGATCGGCGGCCTGACCGTAGGCGGGGGTGTTGATGGTCCCCGGCGCGATGGTGACCACCCGGATGCCCAACGGCGAAAGATCGCGTGCGGCAACCAATGTCATCCCGATGACGCCGCCCTTGGCGGCCGAGTAGGGGACCTGGCCGATCTGGCCCTCGTACCCGGCCACCGACGCGGTGTTGATGATGACGCCGCGCTGTCCCTCCTCGAGCGGTTCCTGCTTGGCGATCGCGGCGGCAGACAGCCGCATCACGTTGAACACCGCCGTCAGGTAGAACTCGATGGTGGTCTTGAATCCGTCGAGGCTCAGCGGGCTGCCGTCCTTGCCGACCAGGCGACCGCCGGTCGCCGGCCCGCCGTGGGTATCGACCGAAATGCGCAGCGGCCCCAGGGCTTCCGCCTCCGCCAGCGCGGCCAGCACGCTGTCCTCGCTGGTCGCGTCGGTGCGAACGTAGCGGACGCCCAGTTCGGACTCCAGTGCCTTGCCCTTGTCGTCGGCCATGTCGGCGACCACCACTTTGGCGCCGGCGCCGTGCAACCGACGGACGGTGGCTTCGCCGAGGCCGCCGGCACCACCTACGACAATCGCCGAGCTTCCCGCGATGTGCATGCTGTATTCCCTTCCTGCAATTCAGGCTCTCAGATCGAGAGAATACTATTCTCCTAGGATCGAGGGCGACCCTCCAGTGCAAGGACAGATAATCGATGGTTGTGACCCGAGAGCTTCCCGACACCGCCGAGTTGATCAGGTCGGCCCGAGCGGGCTCCATCCGCGCCGCCGGCCGGCTACTGAGCCTGGTCGAGGGCCCGCGTCGAGCCGAGACGCTGGCCGTGCTCGACGAGTTCGAGTCGGCGCCCGCGCGCGTCGTCGGCATCACCGGCCCACCCGGCGCCGGCAAGTCGACGACGGTCGGGGCGCTGGTCGGGGCGTACCGGGAGCGCGGGGTGCGCGTCGCGGTGTTGGCCGTCGACCCGTCCTCGCCCTACAGCGGCGGGGCGCTACTGGGTGACCGAATCCGGATGGTGGCGCACATCAACGACCCGGAGGTACTGATCAGGTCGATCGCCAGCCGCGGGCATCTGGGCGGGCTGGCGGCGGTGGTCCCGGCGGCGATCCGCCTGCTGGCCGCGCTCGACTACGGCCTGATCTTCTTGGAGAGCGTCGGGGTGGGCCAGTCGGAGGTCGAGATCTCGGCGGTGGCCGACCCCACGGTGGTCATCCTGAACCCGGGGGCCGGTGACGCCATCCAGGCCGCGAAGGCGGGGCTGCTGGAAGTGGCCGATTTGGTGGTGGTCAACAAGGCCGACCGGGACGGCGCCGACCAGACGGTGCGGGATCTGCACGCCGAGACGGGCGCGCCGATCTTGAAACTCGTTGCTGCGCAGGGGGAGGGCCTGCCCGAGCTGGTGGAGGCCATCGAGGCGCATCATCGCGCGGACACGGCGGAGCGCAGAACAGCCCGGGCGCGTGCGCAGATCCTCTCACTCGCGCAGACGCGCCTGCAGCGCCATCCCGACCTGGCCCGGCTGGCCGCGGCGGTTGCGGACGGCAGCACCGACGCGTATTCGGCGGCCGACGCGCTGGCCGGTCTGCACGAGCGGCGGGGCTGACGGCGCCGCGGAAATTTCTCGATCCCTTTTCGGCGTGTCGCCGACTGCGGTCAGCGAGACGCTGTCTGGTCGACTAAATGGAGACCTGGGCCACATTCCGCGTAAGCGTGGTTCTGGGCCACCGAGAACGTGGTTCCGGAGTTAGCTGGCGGCGAAGCCGTGGGCGCAGAACGCCCAGACTTCCTCGGCCGAGATGGGGTTGATGGTCTCGTCGTCGGCGGGGGCGCTGGACTGCGCGGTGAACATCACCGTCTGCATCGTCATGGCCGCCATCCGCCGCGCGTTGACGCCGCTGCGCAACCGGCCCGCCGCCTCGGCGGTTTCCATCAGCTCGGTGAACAACGCGATCAGCGGCGCGTGGGCCACCCGCACCTCGTTGGGGTGCGAGACCAGCAACTGCGGCGCGAAGTCGGTGAACAGCGGGCGCTTGGCACTGGGGTCCGGGCGAGACAGCTCGAAGAGCAGCTCGATTGCCACTCTGAGCTGGTCCAATGGGTCGGCCTGACCGGAGGTGGCGGCGCGGATCTGGTCGGCCGCGCGGCTCAGCGCATCTTCGAAGAGCGCCAGCAGTAGTTCGTGCTTACCGTCGAATTGCAGATAGAAGCTGCGCAGTGACTGCCGCGAGCGGTCCACGACCTCCTGGACCGTGAAGTCGGTGCTGCCCTTTTCGGTGATGATCGCCTGGGCGGCGTCGAGGAAGCGCTGCACGCGCTGGGCGGCCCGCAACTTGGCGGTCTTGATGGACCGCTCGACGGCACGCTGCTTCCACGCGGGCTCTTCGCTGGGACTGCTCATCGGGCTAGCGACCTGCGGCCCTGTGGAAAGTGCATGCATGAACTGTACCGGACGAACTACCCATGATGGGGCCTCGTGGCACCGGTTTATGAGATTCTTACTCGCAGTTGTGGAGAATGCTATTCTCCGACTGCGCGAAAGCATTCGCGACACCCGAACTTTTACGAGGAAGGCGCGCCCATGCTGCTGGAGCTGAATTCCGACCAGCGGTTATGGCGCGACACCGTGCGCGACGCGTTGGCCAAGGAGTGCCCGGCGTCCCTGGTGCGCGCCATTGCCGAGGGGGACGGCGACCGGGATCCCTCCGCACCGCTGTGGAAATCGTATGTGGCCAACGGCTGGACCGAACTCACCGACGTCGAAGAGACGGTCGAGTTGGGCCTGCTGGTCGAGGAACTCGGTCGGGCCACCGACCCGACGCCATACCTGGCCACCCTGACCCAGTTCAACCCGCTGGCGCCGGAGGCCGTCGACCCCAAGTTGTCCGGGGCGGCCGTCTACGACGGGGTGACCGCGGCGCGCGTCGCCGACGGCTGGGAGTTGGACGGCACCGCGCGCCACGTGCTCGACGGCGATCGCGCCGAGCGCATTGCGGTGTCGACGCCGGCTGGGGTGTTCGTCGTCGGCGCCGACAAGTTCTCGGCCCGTCGTGTCCCCGTTTTCGACCCGGTGTTGCATGTGGCAGAGGTGACCTTCGACCGGGTGCGGGTGGCGCCCGGCGACCGCGTGGTGGCCGCCCACACCGACCACGCGGCCAGGGCCAAGGACGTGGCGCTCACGGGTCTGGCGCTGACCATGGTCGGCGCCTGCCAGCGGGTGCTGGACATGGTCCTCGAGCACGTGGGTTCGCGACAGCAGTTCGGCGTCCTCATCGGTTCCTTTCAGGCGGTGCAACACAAGGCCGCCGATATGCACGTCGCGATCGAACGGGCCCGCGCCCTGTCCTACTTCGCGGCGTTGACCATCGCCGCCGACGACCCGCGCCGGCGGCTGGCCGCGGCCATGGCCAAGGCTTCGGCCGGTGAATGCCAGTCCCTGGTGTTCAAGCACGGCATCCAGTTGTTCGGCGCCATGGGCTTCACCTGGGAGAACGACGTGCAGTTCGCCCTCAAGCGGGCCAAGGCCGGTGAGCTGTTGCTCGGCGGTGCGGCCGAGCACCGCGCCGTGGTCGCCGACATGACCCTCGCGGAGGCCTGAGCCATGCAACTGACCTTCGACGACGACGTCGAGGCCTTCCGTTCCGAGTTCATCGCCTTCCTCGACGAACACCTGCCCGACCCGGCGACCACCACCGTGCGCTCCACATCCACGGCCGACGTTCCGGACTGGGCGCGGCAGTGGCAGCGGGTGATGTTCGACCACGGCTGGCTGCTGCCCGGCAACCCGCCGGAGTTCGGCGGCCGCAACGCCAACATCCTGCAGCAGTACGTCTACCGGGATGAGTTGTCACGGCGGCGCATCTACCAGAGCTTCAACCCGCAGGGCGTCGGCATCATCGCGGCCTCGCTGCTGTCCTTCGGCACCGACGAGCAGAAGCACAAGTGGGCGGTGCCGATCCTGCGCGCGGAGATCACCGCGGCGCTGGGCATGAGCGAACCCAATGCGGGTTCCGACCTGGCCTCGCTGCGCACCACTGCGATCCGCGACGGCGACGACTTCGTGGTCAACGGCCAGAAGGTCTGGACCTCGGGTGCGCACGACGCCGACGTGATCCTGGCCTTCGTGCGCACCGATCCCGATGCGCCCAAGCACAAGGGCATCAGCGTGCTGGTGGTTCCCACCGACACGCCCGGCGTGGCGTGCCGGCCGTTCGCATCCATCTGCGGCCGTGAGGATCTCGACTTCAACGAGGTCTTCTTCACTGATGCACGGGTGCCGGTGGAGAACCTGGTCGGCCCGCTCAACGAGGGCTGGAAGGTGGCCAACGGCTCGCTGGGGCACGAGCGCACCCTGCTGTGGCTTAGCTATGCCGACTGGATGGAGCAGTTGATCGCCGACTTCCGGCCGACCACCGCGCTCGACCGGGACAACTACGCCACGCTGTACATGGACGCCCAGGCGCTGCGCCTGATGGGGTCGGTGGCCGTGGCGCGGGAGGCCCGCGGGGAGCAGGACGTTGCGGCGCTGTCGGTGCTCAAGCTGTTCGGCTCCGAGGCGTTCCAGGATGCCGTGGGCAATGCCCTGGAGGCAGCGGGCTCGGCGGGGCTGACCCATCCGATGACCACCGCGCCGTTTGCGCCCTTCGGCGAGGACGCCCCGACGACCAGCTGGTTCGAGCGGTACGCGCGCAGCTTCGGCGGCACCATTGCCGGCGGCACCTCGGAGATTCAGCGCAGCATCATCGCCCAGCGGGTGCTGGGACTGCCCCGGGCCTGACGGCTGTCGCCGCGAGCGGCCATCTGGGTACAGGTTTCGACGCCTGGGTTCAAGGGGTGGATGCAACAGCCTCTAGCTGAGGGGTTCAGATGGGGCTGCCGGAGTTAGCGCGTGTGGAAAGCCGGTTTTGGGAACTAATTCGTGATGGGCTCTCGCCGCGAGATGCCGGCAAGGCTGTCGGCGTGTCGGGGCACACTGGTTATCGCTGGTTTGCTGATGTTGGAGGTGTGAAACCACCTCCGCGTGATGACGGGCCTCGGAAAAAGCCTCGGTTGAGCTTCGAAGAACGTGAGGAGATCGCGTTAGGCATCGCTGCAGGGGAATCGATGTGCAGCATCGCGCGTCGACTCAAGCGGGCACCATCGACGATCTCGCGTGAAATCAAGAACAACAGCAAGCCTGGCCGCAACCGTTACCGCAGCCGATACCAGTTCGGGGCGAGGTGGCATGGCGGTCACGAGCAATGTCCGCGCTATCGTGCCAGCAGCGCTCATGCACGTAGTCAGCGTCGGGCTCGCCGAGCCAAGCCGGGCAAGCTGGCGACCAACCGGCGTTTACATGCTGAGGTGCAGACTCGGTTGGAAGATGATCAGCACAGTCCTGAGCAGATCGCTCGACGGCTGCAGATCGACTTCCCTGACGATCCGGAGATGCGGGTGTCCCACGAGACCATCTATCAGGCGATTTATGTTCAGGGCAAGGGGAATTTGCGCCGCGAGTTGCATACCTGTCTGCGGACCGGACGGGCGTTGCGTAAGCCTCAGCGCCGCCCCGATGAGCGCCGCGGGAAACTGCGGGACATCGTCAGTATCAGCGAGCGGCCGCCGGAGGTCGAAGACCGGGCTGTCCCCGGACACTGGGAGGGAGATCTGATCCTGGGCAGCGTCGCATCGGCGTCGGCAATCGGGACGGTGGTAGAACGCACCACTCGTTTCACTATGCTGCTGCACCTGCCCGACCGGCATACCGCAGAAGCCGTCCAGGAAGCGATCGTAACCAAAATGGCCCAGCTCCCGACGATCCTGCGCAAGACTCTGACCTGGGACCGAGGCCACGAAATGGCCAACCACGCCGCCATCGCGACCGCCGCGGAGCTGGACATCTACTTCTGCGATCCGCACTCGCCCTGGCAGCGCGGCACCAACGAAAACACCAATGGTCTGCTACGCCAGTACTTTGCCAAAAGTACTGACTTGTCGGTCTTTCCCGCTGACTACCTCGACTACGTCGCGGCCAAACTCAACAACCGGCCACGGAAAACCCTGCGCTGGAAAACCCCCGCCGAAGCCCTCGACGAATTACTGTCGAACCCGTTCAAATCGCCCGCTGTTGCATCCACCGCTTGAAACCGCCACGAATTTCTGTACCAGGATGGCCGCTCGCGGTATTTGCGACCCGCACATGTCGTACAGTCGTACAGCATGAGGCAGGGGTCGTTCGACTACATCATCCTGGGGGCCGGGTCTGCGGGATGCGTTCTGGCCAATCGGCTCTCGGCCGATCCGGGCGTGCGGGTGCTGCTGATCGAGGCCGGGGGTGTCGACCGCAGCCCGTTCTTCCGCATCCCTAAGGGTGCGGGCATGCTGTTCGAGAACGAGAAGCACGTGTGGCACTACGAGACCCAGCCGTTCGGTCCGGTCCCGCACGTCGAGCAGTGGCTCCGGGGCAAGGTCCTGGGTGGCTCCAGTTCCATCAACGGGCTGGTCTACAACCGCGGCAACCGGGCCGACTACGACGGGCTCGAGCGCCTGGGCAACAAGGGCTGGGGTTGGGATGAGATGCTGCCGATCTTCAAGGGCTTCGAGGACAGCGGCTTCGGCCCGTCGCCGACCCGCGGAGTCGGTGGGCCGCTGCACATCTCGGTCCCGCGCGACCCCGATCCGCTGTGCGAGGAGATGGTGGCCGCCGGCGCCGCGATCGGCTTGACCCGCGTGCAGGACCTCAACGAATCCGACGACGAGCGCATCGGCTTCACCACGTCGAACATCAAGGACGGTCGTCGGGTCAGTGCGGCGACCGCGTTCCTCAAGCCCGCTCGTCGCCGGCCCAACCTCACCGTCGTCACCCGCACGATCGCCCAGCGGGTGCTGTTCGAGAACGGGCGGGCCGTCGGCGTGGAGGTCACGCACAAGGGCCGTACCTCGGAGGTGCGCACCACCGGGGAGGTGATCCTATCCCTCGGCGGCCTGAACACTCCGAAGCTGCTGCAACTCTCGGGGGTGGGTCCCCGCGAAGTGCTCGCCGGCGCGGGTGTGGCCGTGTACCTGGAGCGGGAGAATGTGGGCCGAAAGCTCCGCGAACACCGTTGCGCCGCCATGCGTTTCCGCCTGAACGAGGATCTCGGCTACAACAAGAAGCTGTCCGGCAGCATGGCGCAGGCGGCCTCCGGCATGAAGTACCTGGCGACCCGGAAGGGGCCGTTGGCCGCCCCGGCCTTCGACATCGTCGCATTCCTGAAGACGGATCCCGCTCTGGACCGGCCCGACGCCCAGGTGATGATGGGGCCCTGGACGATTCCGACCTACAACACGGGGGACCCGGTCGCCATCGAACGGCAGGCCGGCGCCTCCTGTCTGGGGATGGTGTTGCGCCCGACGGCGACCGGCTCCCTCGAGATCACCTCGAGCGATCCCGACGCCACGGTGCGGATCGACCCGAACTACTTGGGAACCGCCGACGACCGGGCGGCGACCGCCAACCTGCTGCGCAAGATGCGCAGCATCTTCGAACAGTCGCCGTTGGCCGAGCGGATCAGCCACGAGACATATCCGGGTCCCGATGTCCGCAGCGATGAGGAGCTGGTCGACGCCGCACTCGACGGCGGCTACTGCGGGTACCACGCGACAGGCACCTGCGCCATGGGGCCGGACGACGCCGACGTGGTCGACAGCCGGTTGCGCGTGCGAGGGATCGATGGCCTGCGCGTGGTGGACTGCTCGATCATGCCGACCATGGTGGCAGGCAATCTGAACGGGCCGATGATGGCAATGGCCTGGCGCGCCGCCGATTTCATCATCGGCGACCGCTGACCGCCCCGTTCAGCCGACTACGGCGGGCATGCTGTCCCAGCCGCGCACCGTCGAGGTTCGTGACCGGGTGGCGCGGGTGAGGTCCACCTCCCACTTCGGGAACCGCTTGAGCACCTCTTCGAGGGCGACCCGGCCCTCCAGTCGCGCCAGCGGCGCCCCCAGGCAGAAGTGCGCCCCCGACCGAAGGTCAGGTGCGATCCCGCCTTGCGGTGGATGTCGAACGTGTCGGGGTCGGTGAACTGGCGCTCGTCGCGGTTGGCGGAGGCCAGCATGATCAGCAGCGCGCTGCCCGCGGGCACGGTCTGGTCGTGGAACCGCACATCCTCGGTGGCGACATAGCGGGCGACGTGCGGTCCGGGCGGTTCGTAGCGCAGCAGCTCTTCGATGGCGCCGGGCACCCGGGACGGGTCGTCGACCAGCTGTCGCCGCTGATCGGGATGTTCGGCGAGTACCTTGCCCATCCAGCCGAACAATCGGCCGGTGGTCTCCACGCCCGCTCCGGCGATGACCGCGAGGAAGATCAGTAGCTCCTCGGTGCGCAGCTTGCGCAGCGTGCCGGTCTCGTCGGTGAACTCCACGGTGAGCAGTTCGGTGATCAGGTCGTCGGACGGGTTCTTCTTGCGCCACGCGACGTAGTCGGTGAACATGTCGCCGTCGAAGTAGTGGTCCTTGTTGACCGGTAGCGGTTCGCCGGGTTTGTTCCGCAACGCCGCGTGGGCCTGCGCTCGGACGGAGGGTTGGTCGGCGTCGGGGATGCCCACCAGCATCCCGATGGTCCGCATCGGCAGTTCGGCGCCCAGATCGCGGACGAAATCGAACTCGTCCGCGCCGACGAACGGGTCCAGGCAGGACACGCAGAACGCGCGGACCTTGTCTTCGAGCGCACGCATCTTCTTGGGCATGAACATCCGACCGACCAGCGCGCGGTGGATGGTGTGCAGCGGCGGATCCTCGTTGATGAAAACGCCGGGCGGCATCACCGGGTCGGCCTTGACGACCTCGAGGATGTCACCCTTCGCGGAGCTCAGCCGGTGCGGATCACGCAGGGCCGCATCGACATCGGCGTAGCGGCTGATGCCCCAGAAGTCATGGCGCTCGTTGTAGTAGAGCGGCTGCTCGTCACGCAACCGGCGGTAGGTCGGGTACGGGTCGAGATCGATGTCGACGTCCCAGGGGTCGTAGTAGAGGTCCACGTCCACTCCTTGGTTGGCTGAGGCGCTCGGCCCGGTACTGTACGAGCGTACAGCAGCCGTCGCGCTCTTGTTTCTGTGCCGGGCGTTGGCTATACATATGTACAGCGCCCACCGCGCGACGAGAGGGAGTGCACAACGTGAGTCGAGTAGCGGTAGTGACCGGCGGCGGGTCCGGCATGGGACGCTCCATCGCGCTGCGGCTCGCCACCGACGGACACCGGGTCGCGCTGCTCGACATCGACGGCGAGGCGGCCGCGAAGGTGGCGGCCGAGGCTCAGGCCGGCGGCGGGCAGGCCATCGGCGTCCGGCTGGACGTCGCCGACGAGGACGCGGTGGCCGCCGCCTTCGAGCGGGTGCGCGGGGATTTCGGCCCGGTGGGGATCCTGGTCACCAGCGCGGCGATCTCCGGGTTCACCCGGGTGGACAAGATCACCCTGGCCGAATGGAACCGCTATCTGGCGGTCAACCTCACCGGGACATTCCTGTGCGTGCGGGCCGCGCTGTCGGACATGGTGCCCGCTGGTTGGGGCCGCATCGTCACCATCTCGTCAGCGGCCGGCCAGCGGGGCGCCGGCCGACAGGCGCACTACAGCGCCACCAAAGGCGGCGTGATCGCGATGACGAAGTCGATCGCCATCGATTACGCGGCCAAGGGCATCACCGCAAACACGGTGCCGCCCTTCGTGATCGACACGCCCATGCTGCGCCAACAGCAGGAGGCCGGCAAGCTCCCGCCGGAGGAATACCTGATGCAAGCGATCCCCGCCGGCCGCCTGGGCTCCGGCGACGACGTCGCGGAGCTGTGTTCGTACCTCTGTTCCGAGGGCGCGGGCTACGTGACCGGCCAGGTGATCGGGGTCAACGGCGGCGCGGTGCTCTAGCGCCGGGCCCATCCGAGGAACAAGCGTCGCGGCGAAGAATTCAGGAGGAGTGCCGATGAAAGTCCGAGTGGACAGCACCCGATGCCAGGGGCACAAGTGAGCGCGCCGGACCATCCCCCGCACATCGCGGCGGCCAAGCATTACCACTTCGACCGACATCATCCGGACTACCGCGAAAAGTTCCTCGCCATCACCCAGGAGATGCACCAGCAGTGCCCGTTGGCATGGACCGACACCTACGACGGGCACTGGGTGGCCGCCGGCGGCGACGAGGTCTTCGAGCTCGCCCGCTGCCCACACGTCTCCAACGACCACGACGTCAACAACGAGCGACGCGGCTACAAGGGCATCTCCATCCCGACGATGATGGAGGCGGAGAACTTCCGCGGCGGCATGCTGGAGATGGACGGCCCCGAGCATCGCTACTACCGCACCGCGCTGAACCCGTACCTGTCACCGGCTGCGGTCAAGCGCTGGGTGCCCTTCATCGACGAGGTGGTCCGCGCCAGCATCGACGAGCACATCGAAACCGGCCGAATCGATTTCGTCGACGACCTCGCCAACGTGGTGCCGGCCGTGCTCACCCTGGCCATGCTCGGCGTCCCCCTCAAGAAGTGGACGTTGTACAACGAGCCCGCGCATGCGTCGGTCTACACCGCCCCGGATTCGCCCGACGCGCCCCGCGTGCTGGAGCTCTACCTGGCGATGGGCATGGACCTGTTCGCCAATCTCGTTGAGATCCGCGACAATCCGCGACCGGGAATCATCGACGCGCTGGCCAAATTGCGCATCGAGGGCGAGGCCCCGCCGGACATCGAACTGATCGGCATGCTCAACCTGCTCATCGGCGGCGGATTCGACACCACCACGGCGCTGACCGCACACGCCCTGGAGTGGCTGTCGGAACACCCCGACCAGCGCGAACGGCTCAGCCGGGAGCGCGACACCCTGCTCAACCCCGCCACCGAGGAGTTCCTGCGGTACTTCACCCCCGCCCCGGGGGATGCCCGGACCATCTCCGACGACATCGAGATCGCCGGGACGGCCCTCAAGGAGGGCGACCGCCTGTGGTTGTCCTGGGCGATGGCCAACCGCGACCCCGCGCTGTTCACCAAACCCAATGAGATCGATCTGGAACGCAAAGGCAACCGGCACTTCAGCTTCGGTCTCGGTGTGCACCGCTGCATCGGTTCCAATGTGGCGCGCACGGTGTTCAAATCCATGCTGACGGCCGTGCTCGACCGGATGCCGGACTACCAGTGCCTGGCCGAGGGGACCGTGCACTACGACAGCATCGGCGTGATCCAGGGCATGCGTCATCTCCCGGCGTCGTTCACCCCGGGGAAACGCCTGGGGCCCGGTCTCGAGGAGACGCTGGCCAATCTGCAACGAGCGTGCGACGAGCACGGTTTGGCTCGACCCATCACCGAACACCGTGCGGCCGCTCGCCTCTCGGGCTGAGCACCCACCCACCGCGTAGGAAGGACATCATGTCGACAACGCCGCTCGTCGCCGTCGTCACCGGGGCCAGCCGGGGGGCCGGGGCCGGCATCGCCCACGCGCTGGGCAGCCACGGCGCGACGGTCTATGTCACCGGCCGCAGCCAATCATCGTCCGACGCACCGGTTCCCGGCACCATCGAGCACACGGCCGCGAAGGTCACCGCCGCCGGCGGGCGGGGGATCGCGGTCCGGGTCGATCACGGCGACGACGATCAGGTGCGCGCGCTGTTCGCGCAGATCGAACGTGAGGAGGGCCGCGTCGACATCCTGGTCAACAACGCCGCGGTCATCCGCGACGAGATGATGGGCCGGACCAAGTTCTGGCAGGAACCGCTCAATGTCGTCGACACGCTCGACGTCGGGGTCCGCAGCAGCTATGTCGCCACGGTGCTCGCCGCCCCGCTGATGCTGCCGCAGCAGCGTGGGCTGGTGGTGTTCACGTCGTCCTCGGGTGCGGTGCACTATGCGTTCGGTCCGGCCTACGGGGTGCCCAAGGCCGCCGTCGACAAGATGGCCGCCGACATGGCCTTCGACTTCAAGGAGTTCGGCATCGCCGCCGTATCGATCTGGATGGGGTCGCTGCTCACCGACCGGGTCCGCAAGATCGTCGCGGGTAACCCCGACAAGCTGGGCTACATCCTGGACACCGCCGAAACCCCCGAGCTGACCGGCCACGTGATCGCCGCGCTCTACAATGATCCCGATGTCATGGCGGTCAGCGGTCAGACGCTCATCGGTGCGGAACTGGCCGTCGAGTACGGCATCAAGGAGGAGGGCGACCGGCAGCCGCCGTCATACCGGGAGCTGTTCGGTGTGCACCCGCAGCAACAGCAGTCCCACGTCATTGGGTAGCGGACCCGAAGGAGTTGGCGCGGTGCGCATCGGACTGACCGGCGGCGGGACCTCAGTGGATTCGATGGTGCGCCAGGCGCAGCAGGCCGAGGCCGACGGCTTCGCCTCGCTCTGGTACGCCAGCGCGGTCGCCGGGGACCCGTTGGTGGCCATGGCCTTTGCCGGCAGGTCCACCACCTCGATCGAGTTGGGCACCGCGGTCCTGCAGACCTATCCGTGTCACCCGCTGCTGCAGGCCAACCGCACCGTGGCCGCGGCCAACGCGATGGGGCGGCCCGGACTCACGTTGGGGCTGGGCCCGTCGCACCGGCCGATCGTCGAAGACGTCCTGGGCCTGTCCTACGACCGGCCGGCCCGCCACACCGAGGAGTACGTGCGCATCGTCACCGCACTCCTGCGAGACGGCAACGCCGACTTCGACGGGGCCGATTGGACCACCCACAGTGCCGGTCGAATGGCGGCCGCTGAGCACGCCGTTCCCGTTCTGCTGGCCGCGCTTTCGCCGCGGATGCTGCGCGTGGCGGGGAGTCACGCCGACGGCGTCATCCTGTGGCTGGCGTCGGCCGCGGCCCTCGAGCGGTCGATCATGCCGGTACTGAGCGCGGCCGCCGACGCCGCGGGCCGACCCGCGCCGCGGGTGGTGGCCGGTCTGCCGGTCGCGGTCCACAATGACCGGGCCGAGGCCGAGGCGGCGGTGGCGGCCACGGCCACCGGCTACGGCGCCATGCCGAACTTCGAACAGATCGTCGCCACGGGCGGCGGTTCGTCGGCGGCCGATGTCGCGATCATCGGCGACGAGGCATCGGTGCAGCGGCAGCTGGAGCGCCTGATAACCGCCGGAGCCACCGACATCTGGGCCCAGCCCGTCGCCGTCGGAGCCGATCGCGAGCAACGCCGGTCCTCGCTGCGGCGCACCCGCGCGCTGTTGAGTGCGCTGGCGCGGCAACCGGATTAGCCGCGCGGACTCATTTGTCGGGCCGGGCGCCGGCGCCGTAGACGATGTCGGCTCGGGCGGTGTCCCACCGGTTGTGGAACACGACGTCGGCGGCCGGGCGGCGCCGCACCGGCCCGTGCCGACCGCGCGGCCAGCCGACGACCACGTGACCGGCCAGCACCCAGTCCTCAGGCACGCCGGTGGCCGCGCGCAGCGTCTGTTCGCCTTGGTAGGCGGCCCAACTGGTGAAGCAAGCGCCCAATCCCTGAGCGCGGGCGGCGAGGTAGAAGTTCTGCATCGCCGGATAGATGGAGCCGGCCTGTAGGTACTCCGAGGCGAACTCGTTCTTGAACGCCGCGAACAGCACGGAGGTGTGTTCGCCTGCGCGGTCGTGCAATTCATAGGTGGCCCGGTTGTTGCGGGCGGCGCGGCTGGTGTCGTCGTCGGCGGGCCGGCTCATCCCGTAGATCGACTCGATGGTGCGCAGCGCCGCCTGCGCGGCCTCGGCGACGGCCGCGCGTTGCTCGGGCGCCTCGAGCACGATGAACCGCCACAGTTGGGCGTTGGCCCCGTTGGGCGCCCACGTGGCGGCCTCGAGGCAGCGGCCGAGGGTCTCCTCGTCGACGGGGCGATCGGTGAAGCGGCGGATCGACCGCGCGGTGGACAGCACTTCCCAGACGTCGTTGGTCGGTTGTGGCATCTCCTCGGTGTACTCCACCGCAGCGCCGTTGTCGAGTACCGGCCGCATTTCGCGCACCGAGTCTCGGACAAGGGGGTTGTGTCACCCGTCGTGTGCTGTACAGTCGTATTGCATTCGACGTGCGGTGTCGACCGAGAGGAATAATCAGTGGTGAACGACAAGTTCGCAATGGACGGCCGAGTCGCCGTGATCACCGGCGGGGGAACAGGTATCGGCCGGGCCTCGGCGCTGGTGTTGGCCGAGCGTGGTGCCGACATCGTGCTCGCTGGCCGCCGCGAGGAACCGTTGAAGGCCACTGCGCACGAGATCGAGGCCCTCGGCCGGCGGGCGCTGACCGTCCCCACCGACGTCACCTCAGCCGAGGAGTGCCAGGCGCTGGTGGACGCCACGGTCTCCGAATTCGGCCGGATCGACGTGCTGCTGAACAACGCGGGCGGCGGCGAGACCAAGTCGCTGATGAAGTGGACCGACGAGGAGTGGCATCAGGTCCTGGACCTGAACCTCTCCAGCGCCTGGTACCTGTCGCGTGCCGCGGCGAAGCCGATGATCGCGCAGGGGCGCGGCTCGATCGTCAACATCTCTTCGGGGGCCAGCCTGCTCGCCATGCCGCAGGCCGCGATCTACGGGGCGGCCAAGGCCGGTCTGAACAACCTGACCGGCTCGATGGCCGCAGCGTGGACCCGGAAGGGTGTGCGGGTCAACTGCATCGCGTGCGGCGCGGTGCGCACCCCCGGGCTGGAGGCCGACGCGGCCCGGCAGGGGTTCGACATCGACATGATCGGACAGACCAACGGATCCGGCCGCATCGCCGACCCGGAGGAGATCGGCTACGGCGTGCTGTTCTTCGCCTCGGACGCATCCAGCTACTGCTCGGGTCAGACGCTGTACATCCACGGCGGCCCCGGCCCGGCCGGCGTCTGAACCGGAACGGCGGAAACTGACATGAGTGTGAGCCACATCGGACTTCGGGTCCGCGACCTCGAGAAGTCCCAGGCCTTCTACGAAGCCCTGGGCTTCGTCGAAGCCAACCGGCTGACCGTGCCGGACAAGGTGGCCGGCGGCCTGCTCGGGTTGGCGGCACCGATCGGCTTCGAGGCGATCTATCTGCGCAAGGACGACTTCGTTCTGCAGCTTCTGACCTTCACCGGCTATCCGGCACCCGAGGAGGCCCAGCGGAACATGGTCAACGGCGGCCTGACCCATCTGTCGCTCGCGGTGGACGACGTTGCCGCGACGATGGCGGCCGCGCGGGCCGCCGGCGCAACAGTGGTCGCCGAACCGCCCGGCGGCTACGCGTGCATGATCCGCGACCCCGAGGGCCAGCTGATCGAGCTCATCCACGCCAGCGTCCGCCCCGTTCCCCGGCAAGCCACCTGACCCCAGAACCCCGACGAAGTAAGGATTTTCGATGAGCAACGACGATGAACTCAAGCAGCTGCGCGAGCGGGTGCAGTACCTCGAGGACCGCGCGGCGATTCTCGACTGCGTGATGAACCAAGCGCGTGGTCACGACCGTCACGACGCGGAACTGATGGCCAGCGTGTACTTCGAGGACGGGATCGACGAGCACGGCCCCACCGTCAAGACCGGTCCGGAGTACGGCGCCTGGGCCAACAGCGTGCACGAGATGGTGTTCGAGGATCACCTGCACAACATCACCTCGCACACCTGCGAGATCAACGGGGACGAGGCGCACGCCGAGAGCTATGTCATGGGCGCCATGCGGGCCAAGGGCGGCAAGGTTGTCTCGCTGATGGGCGGGCGCTACCTGGACCGGCTGGAACGCCGCGACGGGGTGTGGAAGATCGCGCTGCGCCGGTGCACCATCGAGTGGATGATGAACGGCGACTCCTCGATGCTGGCCTCCGGCGCGGTCAAGGGCTTCATCAAGGGCACCTGGGACCGCACCGATCCCTCCTACACCCGGCCGCTCCAGTTCGACAGCGAGCCGGTCAGCCGTTGGTGATGAACCTTGCCCACAAGGTCGCCCTGATCACCGGCGGCGGATCGGGCATCGGCCGCGCGAGCGCACAGCGGCTCGCCGCCGAGGGGATGCGGGTGTGCGTACTGGACATCGACCGGGGCGCGGCCGAGGAGGTGGCCGGGTCGCTCGGCGGGTTGGGCCTGCAGTGCGACATGTCGGATCCGGAACAGGTGGACCGCGCGGTCGCCACGTGCCTCGCCGAACTCGGCAGCGTGGACCTCGCCTTCCTCAACGCCGGCATCACCATCGAATGGTCCGGCGACATCGGCGCGCTCGATCTGGCCCAATATCGCAAGTCGTTGGGGGTCAACGTCGACGGGGTGGTGTTCGGCGCCCGTGCTGCCGTGCGCGCCATGCGCGCCCGCGGCGAACCCGGCGAGGGCGTCATCCTGGCGACCGCGTCGCTGGCCGGCATCCTGCCCTGGCATCCGGACGCCGTCTATTCCCTGGGTAAGCACGCGGTGGTGGGCTTCATGCGGTCGATCGCGCCCAACCTCGCCGCCGAAGGGATCGCCGTGCACACCATCTGCCCCGGCATCACCGAGACCGGAGTGCTCGGCGATCGCCGCGCGCTGGTCGAGGGCATCGGGGTCCCGGTGATGGAACCCGAACACGTGGCCGAGGCGGTCCTGACCGCTGTCGCGGCGGGGGTGGCGGCGACCGGTTCGTGTTGGGTGTCCCAGCACGGAAAGCCGGCCTGGCCCATGGAATTCGCCGCGCTCGAGTCCCGCGACACCCGCCTCAACGTGCCCGTGCGGCGGTAGGCGCCGGCCTCAGCCGACGACCGTCGGCATGCTGTCCCAGCCGCGCACCGTGGCCGTCGGCGCGCGAACCGCGTTGTCCATGTCGACGGTCCAGTCGGGCCAGCGCTTCAGGATTTCCTCGAGCGCCACGCGTCCCTCGAGGCGGGCCAGCGAGGCGCCGAGGCAGAAGTGGGTGCCGCGGCCGAACGTCAGGTGGTTGGCGTTGCGGTGGATGTCGAACCGGTCGGGGTCGTCGAACTTGCGCTCGTCCCGATTGGCCGCGCCGGCCATCAGCAGCAGCGCGCTGCCGGCCGGGATGGTCTGCCCGTGGTACTCGACGTCGTTGGCGACGTAGCGCGCGATGTGGTGGACCGGGGGCTCGAAGCGCAGGATCTCCTCGAGCGCGGCCGGGATCAGGCTCGGATCGGCGGCCAGTTCCCGGCGTTGGTCGGGATGTTCGCCCAGCAGCTTGCCCAGCCAGCCGAACAGCCGCCCCACGGTCTCGGTGCCGGCATTGGCAATCACCCCGAGGAATACCAGCAATTCTTCGTCTCTGAGTCGGCGACGGGTGCCGGTGACGTCGTCGAACTCGACATTGAGCAGTTCGGTGACAAGGTCGTCGGACGGGTTCTCGGAGCGCCACTGCACGTAGTCGCGGAACATGTTGCCGTTGAAATAGTTGTCCTTGCTGACCTTCAGCGGCCGGCCCGGTTCGTTGCGCAACCTGCGACCGGCAATCGAGCGGACATCGCGTTGCAGCGAATCGGGCATCCCGACCAGCATCCCGATCACCCGCATCGGCATCTCGGCGCCGAGGTCCAGCGTGAAGTCGAAGCGGTCTCCATCGGTCAACGGGTCCAGGCAGGCCGCGCAGAACGCGCGCACCTGCTCCTCGATGGCCCGAATCTTCTTCGGAGTGAAGGCTCGGGACACCAGGAGCCGGTGCACGGTGTGCAGCGGCGGGTCTTCGTTGATGAAGACACCCTCGGGCATCTTGGGTTCGGCCTTGACGACTTCCAGGATGTCGCCCTTGGCGTTGCTCAGATTCGCCACGTCACGGAGTCCGGACTCGACGTCGGCGAACCGGCTCAAGCCCCAGAAGTCGAACTTCTCGTTGTAGTACACCGGGGCTTCGTCACGCAGTCGCCGGTAGGTGGGGTAGGGGTCCACGTCGATCTCGACGTCGTAGGGGTCATAGGCGAGCTGCGTGTCGTCTGCGGCGTGCATCCTGCTCCTAAGCCTTTGCGCCAGTTCGTGACCTGGCATGCAGTACGATCGTACAGCACGCGATCGTGGAGCTGAAGGAGCGGCGATGGATCTGGGTTACGTCTCGTTGAACACCCCCGATGACATCGCGCCGGACGTGCTGGGTGCGGAGCTGGAGGCGCGGGGCTTCGAGTCGCTGTGGGTGGGGGAGCACCCGCAGGTGCCCGTCGCGTCGAGCACCGGGCTGCCGCGCCGATTGGTCGCCGCGCAGAAGCAGATGTGGGACCCGCTGTTGGCGTTGACGTTGGCGGCCGGAGCCACCGAGAAACTTCGGTTGGGCACCGCTGTCGCGCTTCCGCTGGAGCGTGAATTATTCACGCTCGCAAAACAAGTCGCCACCCTGGATCGGATCAGTCGGGGTCGGTTGTTGTTCGGGGTCGGCGTCGGGGTGCGCGCCGAACTCGAGGCGGCGACCCGGGCCGTCGCCTGGCCGCAGCGCTACCGCGCGCTCGACGACATGGTGGCGGCACTCGACGCGCTGTGGACGCAGGACGAATCGACGCACCACGGCGAATTCTTCGACTTCGAGCCGGTGTGGTCGTATCCCAAGCCGCACCAGCGGCCGCGTCCGCCGCTGCTGACCGCGGCCACCGGACCCAAGGCGCTGCGGTCGTGCCTGAGGTGGGCGGACGGCTGGCTGCCCGGCGATGCGGCCCTCGGCGACGTGCCGGGCGCCCTGGCGCGGTTCCGGGACCTCGCGCACGACGCGGGACGCGATCCCGCGACGTTGGATCTGACCATCATGGTGTGGGGTGAGCCCACCCCGGAGGCGTTGGCCGGTTACCGCGAGCTGGGCTTCAACCGCGCCGTGCTGGGCGGTGGTCGCCGCGACAGCACCGATCCGACGGCCACGCTGCCGTTCCTCGACCGCTGTGCCGCCATGATCGAGCAGTTGGGCTGAAAACCGCGGTCAGGACCGCCGTGCGGCCTGGGTCTTGGGTGCCGACGACGGTGTGTCGGCGACCGAGTCCAGGTACTTCTCGAACGCCGTGGTGACCTCGCGGTGCGCCGTCTTGACGCCGACACCCTCTTCGAGGCTCAGGAATTTCGGTATGCCCGACATCAGCAGCTGCAACGCGGGCAGCGACAACTCGCCGAGTCGGGCGTCCTTGCCGTACTTCGCCACCAGCGCGTCCACCTGAACCTTGCGCATCCGCTTGGTCACCTTGGCGATTTCGGCCTGGATGGACTTCCGATGATTGCCCAGCGCCATGAACTCGGTCATCAGCGCGCCGGTGGCCTCGCGCTGGTTGTAGCTCCACAGGGTGCGCAATGGGTCGTCGGGGTGCTCCCGCAGGATCTTCGTCAGGTACTCGAGGTTCTTCTCGGCGTAGCGACGGATCGCCGAGAGGAAGATGTCGTCGAGCGTGGGGAAGTAGTACTGCACCAGGCTGGGCGTGACCCCGGCCTCCGAGGCCAGGGTGCGGTAGCTGATGCTGGCGTAGCCCTTGGCGAGCAGCAGCCGCTCCACGCAGTCGAGCAGGGCGTCCCGCGTCTTGGACGTCTCGGCGCCGACGCGCCGCGGTGAAGCTGCCATAACTCCCTCGCTGGGTCGAAGAACGCCTACATCTTGTCACGCCGGTCCCGCCGCGCCTCAACCCTTGACCCGCCGCCGCGCGATGCTGTACGCATGTATAGCACGGCCAGGGCGATGCGGAACTCGGCCGATACACACGGAGGATGCCCGGTGCCCAAACGAATGATCTTCACGCTGCTGGTGATGAATTCCGTCGGCCACAATTTTCACGGCGGGTGGCGGCATCCGGAGGCGCGCAACCGCGAGTTCAAGACCTTCGACATGTGGGTGGACCTCGCGAAGAAGGCCGAGCGAGCACGCTTCGATGCGTTCTTCTTCACCGATCTGCTCGGCGCGCAGGGCGAGCACAACGGCTCCCGCGACGTGGTGTTCGAACAGGCGATGAACGTGCCGATCGGTGACTGCACAATGTTGCTTCCCGTGCTCGCGCGCGAAACCTCCGACATCGGCCTGATGTACACCAGTTCGGTGATCCAGCAGCACCCGTTCGCCTTCGCCCGACAGGTGTCCACGCTGGATCACCTCAGCAACGGCCGGGTGGGCTGGAACATCGTGACGTCGGCCAACGAGCGGGCGTTCGCCAACTTCGGCGTTCCCGGCGGCCTCACGCATGACCAGCGCTACGAGTGGGCGCAGGAGTACGTCGACGTCACCTACAAGCTGTGGGAGGCGTCGTGGGATCTCGGCGCCGTCGTCGACGACCCGGCCCGCGGCGTCTACACCGATCCGACCAAGGTGCACGACATCAACCACATCGGTGAGCGCTACCGGGTCGAGGGCTACAACCTGATGGAACCCTCCCCGCAGCGCACCCCGCTGTTGGCGCAGGCCGGTGGATCCCCGGTCGGGTTGGACTTCGCCAGTCGACACGCCGAGGTGATGTTCCTGTCGGCCTTCACCCCGGAAGCCATTGCCGAGCAGGTGAAGACGGTCCGTGGGCTGGCGCGCTCACATGGCCGCCAGGACGAGGACATCCTGTTCCTGCAGGGTCTGATGTTTGTCGTCGGCTCTACCGACGAAGAGGCCAACCGGAAGTGGATGGAACTGGAGGAGTGGCGATCTCAGGAGGCGCAGGCCGCCTACTTCGCCAGTCTCAGCGGCATGGACCTCGGGCAGTACGACGCGGACACTCCGCTGGCGGACATCGTCGAGACGATGCCGGGCATCCGTGGCGCCTTCCTGTCCTTGATCAACGCGTGGCCGCCGGGCAGCAAGCCGACCATCCGGGACTTCCTGAGCACGATGTCATTACCGCAGATGGTGGTCGGCTCGCCAGAGACCATCGCGACCCGGCTGCTGGAATTTCAGGCGGCCGGCTCGGACGGCGTGCAGGTGATGAACATGCTGATGCCGCAGAGTTACGACGAATTCTTCGAGCACGTCGTCCCGGTGTTGCAGGACAAGGGCCTGATCCAGACCGAGTATCGTCCGGGAACGTTGCGGCAGAAGATCTTCGATACCGATCGGCCGCATATTTCCGAGCGGCACCCGGCCCACCGCTACCGCGGCATGTTCTGTTGATTCCGCGCCCGATCCCAGCGCGCGCGGCCAGCTAGGAACACATTCCCGCGGAAATCTGTACCTGAGTGGCCGCGCGTCGGAGAGGAATTACAGCTGGGCCAGCCGGGGGACCGATCCGCGCGCCCGCAGCCCGGCCCCGGCCCTCCGAGTGAGTTCCCTTGAGCTGCCGAGCAACCCGTCGAGCACCAGCGCGCGCTTCACGTGCACATGCAGGTCGTGCTCCTCGGTGAACCCGATTCCGCCGAGCACCTGCTGGCAGTGCTTGGCGGCGGTCAGCGCGGCCTTGCCTGCCGCGGCCTTGGCCAGTAGTGCGGTCAGGTCGGGGTTGTCGGTGCCGGGCAGCGTCAGCGTCGCCTCGGCGCCCTCGATGGCCACCAGGGTTTCGGCCAACCGGTGTCGGACCGCCTGGAAGGACGCGATGGGCTTGCCGAACTGCACCCGGTCCAGCGCATGCTGGCGGGCCAGGGCCAACATCGCCCGGGCGGACCCGACCAGCCACCAGCCCACGGCGAGGCGCGCCTCGGCGAGCCGGATCGGGTAACCCTCTTCCTCGCGGCGCAGCGGCAGTCCGCCCAGGGCCGCAGCGTCGCCCTCGGCACCGCGCTCCCACACCACCCAGGTGTTGCCGGCGTAGGGCAGCGGCAGCTCCACGTCGGCGCCGACCTCGTTGCCGGTCGCGTGGAGCACCACGTCCACCAGAACCGAAGCGTGCGAGCCGGTTTCGCCCAACAGGCGAAACACCAGGGGGACCGCGGACTCCGCGGCCTCGGACAGCATCTCGGCCCAGCCCATCTCGGTCAGGGCGGCATCGAGGGCGGGGCCGGACGCGGACAGCATGGTCTTGCGGAGGGAGGCCTCGAGCATGTCGAGCGACTCTTTGTCCACGATCACTCCTTCCCGAGGTCCAGCAGCCGACGCGCGATGATGTTGCGCTGCACCTCGCCGGTGCCGCCGTAGATGGTGGCGGCGCGCGAGTATAGGTACTCGGTGCGCCAGTCGGTGTCATCGAGCTCGATGACACCCGGCAACAAATTGTGCACCGTGTCGTAGAGCTGTTGTTCCGCGCCGGCCAACAACACCTTGTCGATCGAGGTGTCCGGGCCCAGCTTCTGGCCCTCGGCGAGGCGATGCTGGGTGGCCCGCGACCGGCAGCGCAACGTGTGCAAGGCCAGATAGGCGTCGCCCATCTCCGCGTCGATGACCTGCCCCTGCCGCTTGACCTCGTCGACAAGTGCGTCGAAGCGCGAGTACAGGTAGGCGATGCGCTGCCAGAAGCAGGTCGAGCGTTCGTAGGGCAGCAGGTCCATCGCCAGCTGCCAGCCGTCGCCGGGTTCACCCAGCATCCGGCTGTCGTCGACCACCACGTCGTCGAAGTAGACCTCGCAGAACTCGTCGACGTCGTGCATGGTCCGCAGCGGCCGCACGGTGACACCCGGGGTGTCCAGATCGACGAAGAAGGCGGTGATGGCCTGATGACTCGGGGTGTCCGGACCGCCGGTGCGGGTGAGCAGGACACACCGCGTGGCGTACTGGGCGAAGCTGGTCCACACCTTCTGGCCGTTGATGACCCAGCTGTCTCCGCGCCGCTCGGCCCGGGTGCTCAGCGATGCCAGATCGCTGCCGGCGCCTGGTTCCGAGAAGCCCTGACACCAGGATTCCTGGCCGGACAACAACTTCGGGACCATCTCGGCGGCCAGCTCCGGGCGGGCGTAGTCGATCATCGTCGGGGTCAGCACCTCGAGCATCGAGTACGGCCCGGGATGGTCGAGGCGACGCCCGACGATCTCCTCGCCGACGATCGCCCGCAGGATGTCCGGACCGCCGAGCCCGCCGGCGGATTCCGGCCAGCCGTACCGCATCCAGCCCGCGTCGTACAGGGCCTTGAGCACGCGCAGGTGCTGCGCCTGATGCGCGTCCAGGCTGTCGTCCCCGGGCGGGGCGCTCAGGTCGTTCTCGTCCAGCCAGGCGCGCAGCGCGGTCCGGAACGCGGCGGGTTCGTGCAGTTCGGTCATCCGGCTTCGGGCCTGCCGATCGCGTGCGGCCGGCCGTGGTCGTGGTCGCCGCTGCGCCGGATGAAGGTCATGGCGCGGGTCTTCAGTCGCCAGCCGTCCGGGGTGCGCTCGTAGGTGTCGCGGTAGTAGCCGATGCGCATGTCGTGCTTGGAGTGCTCGATGAAACACAGCGGCTGGGTGCCGGTGGCGGTGTCGGCGCCCTCGACCAGGTCGACCAGCGCGGTGCCCGTCATGAACAGTCCCTTGGGCGCGGCGTCGACGAGGACGGGGAAGCGGTTCAGTGTGTAGGTCTCGCCGAACGCGCTGTAGGTGCCGTCCGGGGTGAAAACACTGGTGAGACCCTCGATGTCACCCTGGGTGATGGTGACCGCGTACTTGGCGAGCACCTGTTGGATCTCGATCAGATCCTCGGTGCGGGTCGGCTTGTCAGTTGGCTGAGTCATTGCGGAAGACCTTACCTCCCTTCATTACAAAGTTCACATTCCGTGTAACGGTGATGTCGGCCAGGGGATCGCCGGGCACGGCGATGATGTCCGCCAGCAGTCCCTCGGCCAACCGGCCCCGGTCGGTGACGTTGATCAGATCGGCGGCCACCACGGTGGCGGCACGCAGCACCGCGGCCGGCGGCAGGCCCCATTCCACCAACGTGACCAGCTCGTCGGCGTTCTTGCCGTGCGGAATCGCGGGGGCGTCGGTGCCGACGGCGATCTTGACGCCGGCCTCGTAGGCCGCCTTGATGGAGGTGCGCGCCTTCGGGAACATCTCGGCGGCCTTGTCCTGCAGCACCTTCGGCGCCTTGGACACATCCATCGCCTCGGCCAGCCGCCGGGTGCTCACCAAAAACCGATCGTTGTCCACCAGCATCTGGATGGCCTCGTCGTCCATCAGGAAGCCGTGCTCGATGCAGTCGATCCCGCAGGCCACGGCGTGCTTGACGGCCTCGGCGCCGTGGGTGTGCGCGGCCACGCGCAGCCCGCGCCGGTGCGCCTCGTCGACGATGACCCGCAGCTCCTCGTCCGAATAGTGTTGCGCGCCGGCCTCTCCGGTCAGCGACATCACCCCACCGGAGCAGCACACCTTGATGAGCTGCGCGCCGTGCTTGATCTGGTAGCGCACCGCCTTGCGGATCTCGTCGACCCCGTTGGCGATGCCCTCCTCGATGGTGAGCTCGAGCACGCCGGGCATGAAGGCAGCAAACATCGTCGGATCCAGGTGCCCGCCGGTCGGCGTGATCGCGTGGCCGGCGGGCACCACCCGGGGGCCGTCGATCAGGCCGGCGTCGATCGCCCGGCCGAGCGCGACGTCCAGGAGGTATCCGCCGGTCTTGACGAACAACCCGAGGTTGCGCACCGTGGTGAAGCCCGCGCGCAGCGTGCGGCGGGCGTTGCCGACGGCGCGCAACACCCGGGTCGGCGGGTCGTCCTGCACCTGGGACAGGCCGGGGTTTTCGCCCCGGCCGCCCATCAGCAGGTTGACCTCCATGTCCATCAGGCCCGGCAGCAGGATCGAGTCGCCGAGATCGATGACCTGATCCTCGGGGCCCGTCGGCCCGTCGCCGATCCCGACGATCCGATCGCCGTCGACACGGACGACGCCGGGGCGAATGATCTCCCCGGCATCGACGTCGAGCAGTCCGGCCGCTTTGAGGGTGAGCACCCTTAGACCACCGGCTCCCGGATGAGCTCGACCCACGCCGCACCGCTGTCGAGCACGCGCGGCTGCTTCCAGACCTCCACCGGGAAGCTCACCATCACCACCGACTGCATCAGGTGCATCAGCCGCTTGGCCTGATCCGGCATGTCATGCAGCGGGAAGCGGGCGTCGAGGTAGACCATGACCTCCTCGAGGCGCTCCATCCCGGCGTCGTAGAGCTCCTGCATTTCCTCCATGCTGGATTCCAGCCGCTTGGCGTAGCGCTCCGGCTCGGTGGCCAGGATCCAGTCGCTGAACCGCTCCAGATCGGCGAATTCAGCCGGCAGCAAGGACTCGCCGGCTCCGTTGTTCTCAGACATGTGCGCTGTCCTTCACATTCCCGTTGGTCTTGGCTGCCTCGGCGGCGGCCTGTTCTGCCTTGTACTTGTCGACGTACTTGTGCGCGGTGTGGTGCAGGTGCCGCAGCAGGATTTCCTGGTCGCAGAGCGGGAATTCGGTGACCGCCCGCGTCCCGATCTGGGTCTGCGTGGCCTCCAGGGTGTTGGCGTCCTGCAGGGCGTACTCCTTGAACGTCACCGCGGCCAGTTCCTGGCTCAACCGCTGGCGGGTGTTCTTCGGCGGGACGAAGTACAGGTTCGCCTCGAAGATGTGGGTGTCCACACCGGTCGGCCAGTAGTTGTAGGTGAGGTACCAGCCCGGCACCCACAACAGCAGCGTGAAGTTCGGGAAGAACTCGAAAGAGTCCTGGCCCCAGGTCTTTTGCCGGGCCGGGTTGACCGCCGGCGGCAGCTCGTCGGGCAGGATGCCCTTGATGTCCGGGCGGTCCCACGGACCGAACAGCCCGCTGTGCAGCACCCGCTCGATAGGCTTGACCATGTTGAGGTCCTTGGGCGGGCTCATGCCACCCCAGGACGAGATCATCGAATGCTGGTCCTTGATGTCGTAGTGCAGCGCCTCGAACCCGACCTTGGCCAGCTTCTCGGCCTCTTCCTTGGTCGCCTGCTTCATGTGCAGGATCGGCGCGTGGTAGAACTCGACGAAGGCGTCGATGAACAGCTTCCAGTTCGCCTTGATCTCGGAGCGGTAGCTGTAGACCTCGGTCATCTCGTGGAACGGGTAGCCCTTCAACCCCTGGCCGAACTCACCCAGGTAGTCCTCGAGCGGCTCGGCGTCGTCGTCGAAGTTGACGAAGATGAAGCCTTCCCAGACCTCGCACCGCACCGACTTCAGCGGGTAGTCCGCCTTGTCGACGTCGAAGAACTCGTCCTCCTGCTGGATGAACGTCAGTTCGCCGTTCAACGCATAGCGCCAGGCGTGGTACTTGCAGGTGAACTGCCGGCAGCTGCCGGAGGTCTCCTCGCCGGGGTAGTCGTTCCACACCAGCTTGTTGCCGCGGTGCCGGCACAGGTTGTAGAACGCCCGGATCTGGCCGTCCTTGTCCTTGTTGATGATGATCGACGTGCCGGGGCCCACCGACGGCATCTCGCGGGTGAAGTAGCTACCGGTCTTCGGCAGTCGCTCGACGCGACCGACGTGCAGCCATAGCTTGCGGAAGATGGCCTGCTGCTCGAGCTTCCAGTGTTCCGGATCGATGGAGTCGGTGTAGTCGACCGGGGCGGTGCCAAGCTCCGGCCAGTTCTCGGTCCAGCTGCCTACAGCCGGTTTGGGGAAGAACGCCATCAGTGGATCTCCTGTTCTCTACGACGCTCGGTGCCGTGTTGGGTGCTGGGCGGGTGGCCCGCGGGCTGGGCGGTGGGTGGCCCGGAATCAGGCGGCGACGCCGCGACGTGCTGGCTGGGCGGTGTCATCTGACCGGTCTCCTCTCGCTCACGAGAATCATATTCTCATATCCGGATAACAGATTTCCATGAACTTCGCGTTTGGTCAACGTCGGGTGCCCTCGGCGGGTCCGCGGCGGCAACTCGCTTCGGCTCGTCGACCTGCGGATTCGAGGCCGCGGCAGCGGCGGAGCTGCGGTTCGGATGTTGATTCTCGATTAGTGAGAAGCTAGTTTCCTAGTTGTGAGAACGCGCGCAGCCCAGCGCGTCAGCCTCTGTCGTGGCCGCCCGACGAGACGACGGACCGGGATCGGGTGCCCTAGCTGGAAGGAAGCGCCATGCACAAGGACGACATGATTTTGATTTCGGTGGATGATCACATCATTGAGCCGCCGGATATGTTCAAGAATCATTTGCCGGCGAAGTATGTCGATGAGGCGCCGCGGTTGGTGCATAACGCTGATGGCTCGGATACCTGGCAGTTTCGGGATGTGGTGATTCCGAATGTGGCGCTCAATGCGGTGGCGGGCCGGCCCAAGGAGGAGTACGGGCTGGAGCCGCAGGGTCTTGATGAGATTCGGCCCGGGTGTTATGACGCTGCGGAGCGGGTCAAGGACATGAGTGCCGGTGGGGTGTTGGCGACGATGAATTTTCCGTCGTTTCCCGGGTTCGCCGCGCGGTTGTTCGCCACCGATGATGACGAGTTTTCGATGGCGTTGGTGCGGGCGTACAACGATTGGCATATCGATGAGTGGTGCGGGTCGCATCCGGGGCGGTTCATTCCGATGGCGATTCCGGCGATCTGGAATCCGCAGTTGTGTGCCCAGGAGATTCGGCGGGTGGCCGACAAGGGTGTGCATTCGTTGACGTTCACCGAGAATCCTTCGACGTTGGGGTATCCGTCGTTTCATGACCTGGAGTACTGGCGGCCGGTGTGGGAGGCGCTGGTCGATACCGAGACGGTGATGAATGTGCACATCGGGTCGTCGGGGAAGTTGGCGATCACCGCCCCGGATGCGCCGATGGACGTGATGATCACGTTGCAGCCGATGAACATCGTGCAGGCCGCCGCGGATTTGTTGTGGTCGGCGCCGATCAAGGAGTTCCCGACGCTCAAGATCGCGCTCAGTGAGGGCGGCACGGGCTGGATTCCGTATTTCCTGGATCGGGTGGACCGGACCTTCGAGATGCATTCGACCTGGACGCATCAGGATTTCGGGGGCAAGTTGCCCTCGGAGGTGTTCCGGGAGCATTTCATGACGTGTTTCATCTCCGATCCGGTTGGGGTGAAGAACCGGCATCTGATCGGGGTGGACAACATCTGCTGGGAGATGGACTATCCGCATTCGGATTCGATGTGGCCCGGGGCGCCCGAGGAGTTGTGGGCGGTGTTCGACACCTACGAAGTCAGCGACGAGGAGATCAACAAGATTACCCACGAGAACGCCATGCGGCTCTACCAGTTCGACCCGTTCGCCCACATCCCCAAGGACCAGGCCACCGTCGGGGCGCTGCGCAAATCCGTCGAGGGCCACGACGTGTCGATCCGGGCACTGTCGCACGAGCGGGACCCCAACACCAGCAGCGGCATGGACGCCCTGACCGCCGCCGCCCAAGCCAACTCCTCAGCCCGCTAACCCCCACTGCGTGGCCCAAACTCACCTTTGGGCCACAAAGTACGAGAAACTTCCGGCACAACGTCGACCTCGACGCGCGGCCGGGACCGAATACGACGAGAACGTGAGGACGCACCCAATGTCTGGCGGAATGAGCTTCGAGCTGACCGAGGACCAGCAGCTGATCCGGAAATCGGTCGCCGAGTTGGCGTCGAAGTTCGACGACCACTACTGGATGACCAAGGACCAGGAGCACGAGTTTCCGCAGGAGTTCTACGACGCCATCGCCAAGGGCGGCTGGCTCGGGATGACCATCCCGGAGCAGTACGGCGGCCACGGTCTGGGGATCACCGAGGCCACCATCCTCGCCGAGGAGGTGGCCCGCTCGGGCGGTGCGATGAACGCCGCCAGCGCCATCCACCTGTCGATCTTCGGCATGCAGCCGGTGGTGGTGTTCGGCTCCGACGAGATGAAGGCGGCGACCCTGCCCCGCATCGTCAACGGCGACCTGCACGTCTGCTTCGGTGTCACCGAGCCCGGTGCGGGCCTTGACACCTCGCGCATCACCACGTTTGCCAAGCGCGACGGCGACCACTATGTGGTCAACGGCCGCAAGGTCTGGATCTCCAAGGCGCTCGAGTCCGAAAAGATCCTGCTGCTGGCCCGCACCACGCCCTATGACGAGGTGACGAAGAAGACCGACGGCCTGTCGCTGTTCCTCACCGACCTCGACCGCGACCGGGTGGAGATCCGGCCCATCAAGAAGATGGGCCGCAACGCGGTCTCCTCCAACGAGCTGTTCATCGACGACCTGCGGGTGCCCGTCGAGGACCGGATCGGCGAGGAGGGCAAGGGATTCCAGTACATCCTGCACGGCCTGAACCCGGAGCGGATGCTGATCGCGGCCGAGGCGCTCGGCATCGGGCGGGTGGCCCTGGATCGGGCCGTCAAGTACGCCAACGAACGGCATGTGTTCGACCGGCCGATCGGGATGAACCAGGGCATCCAGTTCCCGCTGGCAGACTCGTTGGCCCGACTCGACGCCGCCGAGTTGATCCTGCGCAAGGCGACCTGGCTCTACGACAACGGCAAGCCGTGCGGGCGTGAGGCCAACATGGCCAAATACCTCTGTGCCGACGCCGGTTTCGGCGCCGCCGACCGGGCGCTGCAGACCCACGGCGGGATGGGCTACTCCGAGGAGTACAACATCTCCCGGTTCTTCCGCGAGTCGCGCCTGATGAAGATCGCTCCGGTCAGCCAGGAGATGATCCTGAACTTCCTCGGCTCCCACGTGCTGGGCCTGCCCCGCAGCTACTGAGATCCAGCGATGACTGTCTCGTGGACGCGTCCCAGGGCCGGGCAGGTGCCGCCGCGGCGCGGCGCCATGGTTATGTGAACCGCATGCAGAACAACGCCGCGCCGCTGGCCGGGATCACCATCGTCGCGATGGAACAGGCCGTGTCGGCACCGATGTGCACCCGGGTGTTGGCCGATTTCGGCGCCCGGGTGATCAAGGTGGAGAACCCCAAGGGCGGGGACTTCGCCCGCGACTACGACGACGTCGTGAACGGCCCCGGTGGCCTTGCCGCGCACTTTGTCTGGGCCAACCGGGGCAAGGAATCGATCACGCTGAACCTGAAGTCGCCGGCCGGTCTCGACGTGCTGCACCGATTGCTCGAGCGCGCCGACGCCCTGGTCTCCAACCTGGCGCCGGGCGCGCTGGCCCGGATGGGGCTGGGCGCCGAGGACCTGCACCGGCGGCATCCCAACGTGATACCGGTGGAGATCGACGGATACGGCCCCGGCGGTCCGCTCTCCCACAAGCGGGCCTACGACCTGCTGGTGCAAGCGGAGTCCGGGACCTGCGCGGCGACCGGCTATCCCGGCATGCCGGCCAAGCCGGGCCCGCCTGTGGCTGACGTCTCCAGCGGACTGTATGCGGCGCTGTCGATCATGGCGTTGCTGATCGGGCGGGAACGGCACGGCACCCAGACCGCCCCCGCGGTCGCGGTGAGCCTGTTCGACACGATGACCGACATCATGGGTTATCAGCTGACCTACACCCAGCATTCGGGCATCGACCAGGAGCCCCTGGGGATGAGTTCGCCGGCGGTGGCCCCCTACGGTTCCTTCCCGACCCGCGACGGGCAGACCGTCGTGCTGGGGACCACCAACGACCGCGAATGGCAGCGACTGGCCCGCGAGATCATCGAGCGCCCCGACCTGGCAGACGACCCCAGGTTCGCGTCGAATTCGCAGCGCTGCGAGCATCGGGACATCCTCAATGCCGCCATTGAATCCTGGTGCGCCCAACACGATCTGGCGCACATTCAGAAGACGGCGGACGACGCGGGTATCGGAAACTCCCGCTACAACCGACCCAGCGAGGTGATAGCGCACCCGCACCTGCAGGCGCGCGACCGCTGGCGGCAGGTGGACACCCCCAAGGGGCCCATCTCGGCGCTGCGGCCCCCGCCGGTGATCGAGGGGTTCGAGCAACCGATGGGCGCGGTCCCCGGACTGGGGGAGCACACCGACGCGGTGCTGGCCGAGTTCGGCTTCGACGCGGCGGCCATCGCGCAGTTACGTGAGCAGGGCGCGATCGGGCCGGTCTATTCGGCCACGAAGCACTGAAAAGTCAAGGCGGAGGAACAATGCGAGAAACAGTCATCGTCGGTGCCGTGCGCACCCCGGTCGGTAAGCGCAACGGCGGGTTTGCCGAGACCCACGCCGCGGACCTGTCGGCGTTGGTGCTCAACGAGCTGGCGACCCGAACCGGGCTGGACCCCGACATCGTCGACGATGTGGTGTGGGGCTGCGTGTCCCAGGTGGGAGATCAATCCAGCAACATCGGCCGGTACGCGGTGCTGGCCGCCGGCTGGCCCGAGCACATTCCCGGCACCACGGTCAACCGCGCCTGCGGATCCAGCCAGCAGGCACTGGATTTCGCGGTGCAGGCGGTGATGTCCGGTCAGCAGGACGTCGTGGTCGCCGGCGGCGTGGAGGTCATGAGCCGCGTCCCGTTGGGCGCGGCCCGCGCCACCGGAATGCCGTACGGCCCGAAAGCCCTTGCCCGTTATGACGGTTTCGAGTTCAACCAGGGCACCGGCGCGGAGATGATCTGCGAGAAGTGGGGCTTCGACCGGACCGCGGTCGACGAGTACGCCGTCCGCTCGCACGAGCTGGCCGCCGCGGCGCAGGACGCCGGCGCGTTCACCGAGCAGATGGTGTCGGTCACCACCGAGGCCGGTGTGGTCGACGCCGACGAGGGCGTCCGCCGCGGCACCACCGTGGAGAAACTCGCCGGGCTCAAGCCGGCGTTCAAGGACGACGGCATGATTCACGCCGGCAACTCCTCGCAGATCTCCGACGGCGCCGCGGCGCTGCTGGTGATGACCACCGAGAAGGCCCGGGAACTGGGAATGACACCGCTGGCCCGCTATACCGCCGGCGCGGTGACCGGCGCCGACCCGGTGCTGATGCTCACCGGACCCATTCCGGCCACCGAAAAGGTGTTGCGAAAGGCCGGATTGGGGATCGACGACATCGGTGTGTTCGAGGTCAACGAGGCCTTCGCCCCGGTGCCGATGGCCTGGTTGGCCGATACCGGCGCGGATCTCGCGCGGCTGAACCCCCTCGGCGGTGCGATCGCGCTCGGGCATCCGCTGGGCGCGTCCGGCGCCGTCCTGATGACCCGGATGATCCATCACATGCGTGACAAGGGCATTCGCTACGGCCTGCAGACCATGTGCGAGGGCGGCGGCACCGCCAACGCCACCGTGGTCGAGCTCATCTAGCACCGACAAGGGAGAAACCTGATGCGTCGCACGCTGTTCACCGAGGATCATGAGGCGTTTCGCGAGCTCGCGCGCGATTTCATCGAGAAGGAGGTCGTGCCCGCGTATCCGCAGTGGGAGGAGGCCGGCCGGATGCCGCGGGAGACGTTCGCCAAGCTCGGCGCCACCGGGATGATGGGGATGGCGATCCCCGAGGAGTACGGCGGGGGCGGGCAACCGGATTACCGCTACAACGTGGTGCTGCAGGAGGAGGCGGCGCGGGCGTTGGTGACGCTGTCGACGGTGCGCACCCAGCTCGAGGTGATCCTGCCGTACTTCCTGCACTACGCCAGCGAGGAACAGCGGAAGCGTTGGTTTCCGGGGTTGGCCGACGGCACGTTGTTGACCGCGGTGGCGATGACTGAGCCGGGCACCGGATCGGATCTGGCCGGCGTGCGTACCACGGCCCGGCTCGACGGCGATCACTACGTGCTCAACGGGGCGAAGACGTTCATCACCGGTGGCATGCAGGCGGACCTGGTGATCGTCGTAGCGCGGACGTCGACCGATCCGGACAACCGCCGCCGGGGCCTGACCCTGCTGGTGGTCGAGGACGGCATGGCCGGCTTCGAACGCGGCCGCGAACTGGAGAAGATGGGCTGCAAGGTCCAGGACACCGCCGAGCTGTCGTTCACCGACGTCCGCGTCCCGGTCACCAACCGGCTGGGGGAGGAGGGCGAGGCGTTCTCCTACCTGGGGCACAACCTGCCCCAGGAGCGTCTGACCGTCGCCGTCGGTTCGGTCGCGCAGGCGCGCTCGGCGATCCATGCGGCGATCGAGTACACCAAGACCCGCAAGGCGTTCGGGACCCCGGTGGCGTCGTTCCAGAACACCAAGTTCGAGTTGGCGGCCTGTTCGGCGGAGGTCGAGGCCGCGCAGGCGATGCTGGATCAGGCGGTCGGCGAGCACGTCACCGGCGAGCTGTCCGGTGCCGATGCGGCACGGGTGAAGCTGTTCTGCACCGAGATGCAGGCCCGGGTGATCGATCGGTGCCTGCAGTTGTTCGGCGGTTACGGCTACATGATGGAGTACCCGATCGCGCGGCTGTACACCGATGCGCGGGTGGCCCGGATCTACGCGGGCACCAGCGAGGTCATGAAGGTCATCATCGCCAAGTCGCTGGGGCTCTAGCGCCCGCGATCTCCACCCTTCTCGCGCCGTGGACGGCGGCTCGGGGCGCCCATGCGGGTGCCCCGGCCGCAGCGGCGACGGCGCGATCTCAGTGTTTGTGCCCCCTGCACCGGTCTTCAGCGGCGGCGTGGCGCACAGTGCCCCGGGCGTGTGAGCCGACCGGAAAATTTTCCGAAAGAGACTCTTGTCACAACGGCAAAACCAACCTACTGTATGTTCATTAAGTAGGTTTGCCCGACCGGAAAGTCTCAGCCCGTGACCTCTGCCAGGCCTTATGCGACGTTGCTCGCCAAAGGAGAGGACCGCAAGGTCCGCATCCTCGCCGCCGCGCAACGGCTGCTCACCCAGAACGGGTGGCGCAACACCTCGCTGGCCCAGATCGCCAAGGAGGCCGGGGTCAGCGCCGCGGGCCTGCTGCATCACTTCGAGTCCAAGGAGCAGTTGCTGCACGCGGTCGTCGATGCACGTGACGCCGAGGACAACGCGCGTCTGGACCGTTCCGGCGACCTACTGGAGCAGATTGCCCGTGCGGGAGTGCGCGCCGAACGTAACCCCGAACTCGTCGGCACTTACTCGGTGCTGCTTGTCGAGAACCTGATGCCGGATGCGCCACTGCATGACCGCCTGCTCGCCAGGCAGCGGGCCGCGGTGAAGATCCTGGCGGACCTCATCCGCCAGGGTCAGGCATCGGGGAAGTATCGCGCTGACATCGACCCGGATCTCAAGGCCGTGCAAATCGTGTCCCTCGTCAACGGAATGGAAATCTCATGGCTGCTCGATCCCTCAATGCCTCTGCAGGAAGCGCTGCGCGCGTACGCGACCTCGCTGAGCCGGGAATTCGCGCCGGAAGGCACATCATGAGGTACCGCCTGGACGTGGTCGCGCCCAGCGTTCGCGACGCGGTGAGCGCCGCCGGCGGCTGGATGTTCGACCGGGTCATGGCGGGCTGGGACGTGCGCGTCCTGATCGACCCGGAGCGCGCCGACGCGGCCGACGACCGGGCCCTGCAGATCCTCGGCGCCGACACCGGCGACCTCGAGTCCGCGCTGCTGACCGGTCCCCGCGGGGTGCGGCCGCACGCGCTCGCGGTGGCCGCCGATCTCTACGAGCAGGATTCACGCATCCGCGAAGGCATTCAGCAGGCGCTCGACAGCGGGCAGACCGAGGTCACGCTGTGGGGCGAGAGCTGGCCGGACGAGTTGGACCACAGCAGCGTCGGGTCGGTCGAGCACCGGCTCAGCGTTGCCGCGCGGGCCTTCAAGGCGCAGGCGCTGGCCGCGCTGGACTGTACGGAGGCCGGGGCCGACGTCATCGAGCTGTTTCGCAGCGGCACACCGGCAAGCTGCCCGGTGGCCGCTGACCTGGTGCCCGCCAGCTAGTGGTGTGTCGTTGAAATAGTCTGGTTATTTGTTGGTAGACTCGGTGGATGGTGGCTGCGGCGTTGACGGCGACGGTTGAACAGCGAGTTGAGCTGGAGCGGATGGCGGCCTCGACGTCGTTGCCGCACCGGGCGGTGATCCAAGCTCGGGGCCTGCTGTGGGCCTGTGACGGGATCGCCAACGATGAGATCGGGCGGCGCTGTGGGGTGGACTCGGATGCGGTGCGACGCTGGCGTTCTCGATTCTCCGAAGAAGGCATCGCCGGTGTGGGCAAGATCGCCAAAGGTCGCGGCCGCAAGCCCAGTCTGCCAGCGGGTACGGTCGCCGAAGTGCTGCGTCTGACCCGTGAAGAACTGCCCGCAGACGGATCGACGCAGTGGTCCACCCGCACCATGGCCGCCCGGGTTGGGGTCGGAAAAGACTCCGTGGCCAAGATCTGGGCTGACCACAATCTCCAACCTTGGAAGGTGAAGACCTTCAAGGTCAGCAACGATCCGCATTTCGAGGAGAAACTCGTCGATGTTGTTGGGCTGTACATGAATCCGCCAGCCCGTGCGGTGGTGTTTTCCTTCGATGAGAAGACTCAATGTCAAGCGCTGGACCGGACCCAACCCTCGCTGCCGATGAAACCCGGCCGAGCCGGCACCATGACCCACGACTACAAACGCCACGGCACCATCGACCTGTTCGCGGCGATGAACGTTGCCACCGGTGAGGTGCTCACCGATCTGCGCAAAGGCCACACCGGCGCCGATGTACTGCGGTTCTTCAAACAGATCGACGCCTCTGTGCCCCGCGGACTGGCCGTGCATGTCGTGCTTGACAACCTCTCGGCGCACTCGACTCCGGAGATCAAGAAGTGGCTGGCGCACAAGGACCGTCGCCGCTGGCACCTGCACCCCACTCCGACCTCGAGTTCCTGGCTCAATCTCATCGAACGCTGGTTCAAAGAGCTCACCGACAAACGACTGCGTCGCGGAGTATTCACCAGCGTCGCCGATCTCACCGAGGCGATCACCACCTGGGCCGCCCACTGGAACGCCAACCCCACGCCATTCATCTGGAAAGCCACCGCAGAAGACATCATCACCAAAGTCCGCCGCGGACGCGAAACACTTAACCACCTCAATTCACAGACGGAGCACTAGCGGGCCCACCTACACACCGCGAGCGGCCACCCTGGTACGGCTCCCACCACCTACGCGAGCGCTCATCCTTGTACGGAAATCCTTGAGAATTTGTACAAGGATGAGCGCTCGTCGTGTGGTTAGGCCGCCGCGCTGTGGTGAGCGCTCGCGCTGTGGTCGGGCTTCGCGGTGGTGAGGGTTATTCGCGGATGGTGATGGCCTGGCGGGGGCATTGGCGCACGGCCTCGCGGACCTGGGCCTCGTTGTCGGGGGTGACTTCGTCCTGCAGGACGTGCAGGTAGTCCTCGTCGTCGAGTTCGAAGACCTCGGGGATGATGCCCATGCAGACCCCGTTGGCTTCGCAGATCTCGAAGTCGACCTCGATCTTCTTGCTCATCAGCGCAGCACCTTCACCGGGACGTGGTGATACCCCGCGACGTTTTGCATCTTCACCTTGGACAGGCCGTCCCATTGGACCTCGTAGCGGGGCATGAAGTCGAGCAGTCGCTCTACGGCGATGGTGGTTTCCAGGCGGGCCAGCGCCGCGCCGAGGCAGCTGTGGATGCCGTAGCCGAAGCCGAGGTTCTGGGCTTCGGTGCGGTCGCGGTCGATGTCGAACAGGTGCGCATCGGTGAAGGCGCGGGGGTCACGGTTGGCGGCGGCTTTCATCAGGAAGACGGGTTTGCCGGCGGGGATGGTGACACCGTGCAGGTGGGCTTCTTTGAGGGTGAAGCGGACGTTGTAGTGCACGGGGCCGTCGAAGCGCAGCATCTCCTCGACGGCGGCGGGGACCTTGCTGCGGTCGTCGAGCAGTTTCTGCCATTGGTCGGGGTTCTTGGCGAAGGTGACGATCGCGTTGCCGACCAGCTTGGTGACGGTTTCCGCCCCGGCGCCACCGAGCAGCGAGGTGAAGCCGGCGATCTCGATGTCGTCGAGCTTGCGCAATTGGCCGTCCTCGGCGAGGATCTCCGCTTGCACCAGCCGGCTGATCATGTCGTCCTGCGGGTTGGCCCGCCGCTCCTGGGCCAATTGGTAGTAGTACGTGCCGGATTCGATCGCGGCCTGCATGCCGGCCTCGGTGTAGCCGATGTTGCCGGGCTCGCGGGTCAACGAGGTGTCGATCCAGTGCCGCACCATCTGGCGGTAATCCTCGGGGACGCCGGCCATCCGGGTGATGACCTCGACCGGGAACGGTCCGGAGAAATCCTGGACCACGTCGAAGTTGTCGGGATCGACCTGACCGAGGTAGTGGTCGACGAGGTGCTCGACGGTCTCGCGCTGGGACTGGATGGCGCGCGGGGTGAACGCCTTGTTCACCAGGCTGCGCATCACCCGGTGTTCGGGCGGATCCATGAAGATGATCGACTTCTGCGGCCCCTCCTCCGACTGAACCATCGCCAGGTCGCAACCCCGCGTGGAGGAGAAGGTCTCGTGGTCCTTGAGCGCGGCCGCGACGTCGGCGTGCCGGGTCAGCGCGTAGAAGTCGAATTCGTCGCTGTAGTAGACCGGCGCCTCGTCCTGCATGCGCAGGTAGATGTCGTACGGGTCGTTGAAGTATTCGTCGGAGAACGGGTCGAAGACGACCTGCGGCTTGGTCATGTGCGGCCTCCGGGGCTGAGAGGTGCGAAGTTACGGATAAAGCGGTAACTGTAACGTTAACAGTAATCGCGACCGCGCGGGCCGTAAAGCGCCGTTCTCAATGCCCCAGTCCCGCGTCGACCAACGGGTCGAGACGTCCGAGATCGGCACCGAGTTCGGCCGTGGTGCGCCGGACGACGGCCACGTCCTTGCCGATGAATTCGCCGACCGCGGCGATGAATTTCGCGGCCGATCCGGCCCGGGCGATGTTGCCCATCGCCCGGGATGCACCGCTGCCGTGCGGCAGCGCGTCGAGCGCGGCCGATTCGTCGATGCCGAGACGCTCGGCCAGCTTGGTGGCCTCGGCGACCAGACCGATCTGCGCGGCGAACAGCGCGTTGTTGATCAGCTTCATCTTCTGCCCGGAACCGACCGGGCCGACGTGCACCACCGGGTCGCCATAGCTCGCCAGCGCGGGTCGGGCCTTGGCCACGGCGTCCTCGGTGCCACCGAGGTAGAGCGTCAGCGTTCCAGCGGCGATGTCGTGCGGACCCCCGCTGACCGGGGCGTCGAGCACGCCGACGTCGCGCGCGGCACCGGCCTCGGCCAGCGTCGCCGCGGTCTGCGGGCTGCCGGTGGTGTGCACCACCAACACCGAACCGGGGCGCATCGCGGCCAGTAATCCGTTGCCGGCCGGGGAGTCCGAGCACAGCTCGCGGACCTGCTCGTCGGTGAAGACGCACACGATCACCACGTCGGCGCCGGCGGCCACGTCGGGCGCCGCGCTCACCGTGGCGGCGCCCAACTCGGCCAGGGCGGTGCGCTTCTCGGCGGAGCGGCCCAGGGCGGTGACCTCGTGGCCGGCGGCCAGCAGCCGCTCGACCATCGGTGTGCCCATGCGGCCGGCTCCGACGAAGCCGACTCTCACCGGGGATTGTCCATCAGCTCGAGGGCGGTGTCGGCCACCGTGAACACGGTGCCCTCCTTGGCGTCGGCGCGGGCGGCCAGGTCGGCGGCCAGCCGAACGTCCTTCTGCAGCAACGCGCCGGCGATCGGAGCCAGCCGTTCCAGCGTGCCCCCGAAGGCGGCGATGCTGCCGAGCGCCTTGCTGGTGCCCGAGCCGCGGGTGAGCACCTCGCACATCTTGGTCCGCTCCACCCCGAGTTCCTCGCCGAGTTCCAGCAGGCTCATCGCGCTGCCGAGATTGGCGCTGAACAACAGGTTGTTCAGGATCTTGCTGACCTGGCCGGCGCCGACGGGGCCGAGATGCACGATCGGGTCGGCGTAGGTCTCGAACACCGGCCGACACTTCTCCAGGTCTTCCTCCGCACCGCCGACCATCACCAGCAGCTGCTTGGCCTCGACGGCGGGGCCCCCGCCGCTGACCGGCGCGTCCAGCACCGAAACCTGCTTCTGTGCAGCCGTTTCCGCGAGTTCGCGGCAGGTGTTGGGGTGCACGGTGCTGTGGATGACGATGATGCTGCCGGGCCTCATGTTCGCCACCAGGCCCTGCTCGCCCTCGCACAGCTGTCGCACGTCGTCGTCGCCGATCACGCACAGGCAGACGATGTCGCAGTCCGCGGCCAACTCCGCCGGTGTGCCGGCGACCTTGGCCGCGGTGTCTGAGTAGGGTTCCAGCGAGGCCGCGCGCCGCGCCCACAGCGTGGTCGGGATACCCGCGTCGACGATGGCGCGCGCCATCGGGCCGCCCTGGCTCCCCAATCCAATGAATCCGACTCGCATCAATTGGCCTCCATCGTGACATCGGTTGTGGCCCGGGTCTCCGAGGTTCGGCGGACCCGGCATTCCTCCGCGAACGCCAACGCGCTCAGGTGGTACGCGGCGGCGGTGTGGCCCAGGCTCAGGTTGTGGCCGCCGTTGAGCTGGCGTGTCGTACGGACGTCCGGCGCGGCGGTGAACAGGGCGGCGACCTCGCCCAGCGCGGCATCGTCGGCTGCCCACACCCGCTCGAACTCGGCCATCGTGTAGCGCACCGGAACGCGCACCCGCGCAGCCAGTTCGGTGACCGTCGCGGCCCAGTTGGCCACCAGGCCGCCCTCGTAACCCGGCGAGATCGGGCCGGCCTTGATCCGTACCGCACCGGCGATGCCGTCGGGGTACAGCTCGGCGGGCTCCCACAGCAGTTCCCGGAGGCCAGTCGGAACGTTGGTGATTGACGCCGACGACAGCACCGCGGCCGCGGCCTCCTGCTGGTTCAGCCCGGTGCCGGAGATCTCGACGCCCAGCAGCTGCCGGCCGCGGTCCGGGTGGGCGGCCAGCTGCAGCGCCAGCTCGGTGCCGTTGGAATGAGCCAGCACGAACAACCCGGCGCCGCGGTCGCGGTCCCCGAGGATGGCATCGATGGCGCCGTAGGTCATCTCGGTCCGGCGGGCCGGGTCGGTGAACTCCTCGGCGTACAGGGCGGAGCTGCCGAAGCCGGGCCGGTCCAG
Source organism: Mycolicibacterium sp. MU0050 (assembly GCF_963378085.1). Classification (GTDB taxonomy): domain Bacteria; phylum Actinomycetota; class Actinomycetes; order Mycobacteriales; family Mycobacteriaceae; genus Mycobacterium; species Mycobacterium wendilense. Next base: position 1,501,075 of record NZ_OY726395.1, read on the forward strand.
GGCGAGCACCGTGTAGCCCAGCCGGGCCCCGAGCCGTAGCAGCGAAAGCCGGGGATGGCCGGGGCAATCGAAGTAAGCGCCGGTGGTGGCGCCGCCGTGGATCGCCACCACGACGGCTGTCGGGGCGGCGTCGGCGGGGCAGGCCAACAGGCCCGACATCGGCACCCCGTCGACCAGGACCACCCGCGGGGTGGGCACCGGGCCTTCGCTCACGTGTCCGCCCGCAACAGCAGGACGCCGCTCGGGGTCAGGCCGCCGCTGCTGACCACCGCCACCCGCGCGTCGGCGACCTGCCGGTCGCCGGCCTCGTTGCGCAGCTGGGTGACCGCCTCGTGGATCAGGCCCATCCCGTGGGTGCGCCCGTGGGAGAGCTGACCACCGTGGGTGTTGAGCGGGATCACGCCGTCGCGCGCGATGTTCTTGCCGCCGTCGAGGAAGTCCTTGGCCTCGCCGATCCCACAGAAGCCCAGTGCCTCCAACCAGGACAGGCAGTTGAAACTGAAACCGTCGTACAGCTCGGCGACGTCGACGTCGCTGGGCCGCAACGAGGTTCGCGTCCACAGGTGGGCCGCCTGGCCCAGTACCTGCGGTTCGTGGGTCAACGTGGTCTGGTCCCAGTCGGTGCGCTCGATGATCTGCGTCCCGACCGCCTCGATGCGCACCGGCGGTTTGGCCAGATCGTCGGCCGTGTCGACCGCCGAGACGATCACCGCCACCGCGCCGTCGCACGGGACGTCGCAGTCGTAGAGCCCGAACGGCGTGGTGATCATCCGCGCCGACAGGTAGTCCTCCATGGTCATCGGATCGCGGTAGATGGCCGTGGGATTCAGGGCGGCGTTGGCGCGCTGGTTCAGCGCGATCCAGCCCAAGGTCTCCCGCGTGGTGCCGTACCGATGAAAGTGGCGCTGCGCGTTGAGCGCCAGCGTGTGGGCGGCCGAGGTGGCGCCGAACGGCGCCTGCCAGTTGGTGGTGCGCATGCCGCCGGGCGGGGCGGCCTTGCCCTCCTTCATCAGCTGGCTGAAGGTCGCCTCCCACAACGTGCGGAAGCACAGCACATGGCGGGCCATCCCGGTGGCCACGGCCATCACCGCGGCGATCACCGAACCACCCGGGCCAAAGGTGTCCATGCCGCCGTTGATCCACGTCGGCTTGATGCCCAGCGCGCCCTCGAGCGCACCGACCCCGCCCTCACCCATCCCCGCGATGTCGAGGCCGGGGTAGGTCGACAGCCCGTCGATGTCGTCCAGCGTCAGCCCGGCATCGGCGACCGCGGCCTCGCAGGCCTCGATGGTCAGCGACAGCGGCGGCACCATCAGTCGGCGGCCCAACCGGGAGGCGCCGATACCGGTGATGACGGCTTTGTCCTCGAACTTCTCCTGTCGCACCATGGGACGGACGTGCTTCGAGAAATCTTCGGGGGCAATCTCGTCGGCCGGCAGCTCACCCAGCTGCTTCGGGGCGACGGGTCGGAACAGCGGCAGGTAGACGTCGTCGGCCTTCTCGAACTCCACCTCGACCAGCTGACCCAATTCCAGGTCCACACCGCCGGACTCGTCGATGTCGACGAGGATGTTGGTGGTCAACCGGACCCGCGGATCTTCCTCGAGGGCGACCTGCGCCACCACGTACGGCGCCGGCAGGCCCGGCAGGCTGAAGCGGTGGTTGACGGTGAAACCGGCCAGCACGCCGCGGCCCGACACCTCACGCACACCCATGTTGTGGCTGCGGCAGTACCGGCAGATCGGTTGCGGCGGGTGGATCAGCGACTTGCAGTCGCCGCACTCGCAGATCCGGAGTACGCCGTCGGCGCCTGCGGTCCAGAAGAATTCGACCTCCGGACGAAGCTCCGGGAGCGGGAGTCGGGTGGGCGTATCGGCTGAACTCATCGGGTGAATCCCCATTCGGCTTCGTTGTCGTCGACCTTGAGATGGGCGCCGGGATCTTCGTCGGTGGCCGGCCGGGGCCCCGGCGGGGCCTCGTTGGGCCCGTGGGCGTTGATCTCCATGATCGCGTGCACCGGGCAGTCCAACAGGGCTCGCATGACGGCGTCGCGGTCCTGCTCGGGAATGTTGCCGTCGCCGACGAGCACCGCGTAACCCCAGTCGTCGAGGGAGAAGTACTCCGGCGCGTGCTTGGCGCAGATCCCGAAGCCGTCGCACAACGTGCGATCCAACTTGATTTGCATCTTGTCGGACATCACGGGGCCTCCACTGCTTCTACCTCGAAGGGGCGCGCTGCGGCGAAAACATCTGCGCCACAGACGGTACAGCCGCCGGCGAGGTGGCGAGCGACCTCGGCGGGAAACTTGTCGAGCAGGCTCGCGGCGATGTTGGTGGCGGCGTCCAGGGTGCCGCAGGCGCCTCGACCGCGCAGCACCACCGACCACCGCTTCAACCGGGCGACATCCTCGTCGGTGGCCACGCCGTCGCGCAGGGCTCCGGCGGCCGCGGCCATCGCCGCGGTCCCGTTGAAGCACGATCCGCACTGCCCGGCGTTCTCGCGATCGAAGTACGCCAGCACCGCGGCGGCGACGGCCACCGGGCATTCGTCGGTGAGGACCGAGACGGCGCCGCAACCGAGTCCGCTGCCCAAGCCGCGCAGTGTCTCGTGGTCCAAGGCGGTGTCGGTGACGTCGGCGCCGAGCAGTCCGGCGAAGTAGCCGCCCATCAGCGCGCCCCGGACCGACTCGGGTGCGAGTCCGTGCAGGGCAAGGACTTCCGAAAGCCGTACGCCGTGCGGCAGTTCATAGAGGCCCGCGGGCCGACCGGCGCCGGTGATGGTGGCCAGGAAGGTGCCCGGGGAAGCATCGGTGCCCGCCTCCCGGTACGCGGCCGCGCCGTGGCGCTGCACGTAGGGGAGATTGGCCAACGTCTCGACGTTGCTGACGATCGTCGGTAGGCCGCCGACGCCTTCTTCGAAGGGCCGCGGCGGTTTGTCGGTGGGCTTGGCCGGTCCGCCGTTGATCGCCTGGACCGCGGCGGTTTCCTCGCCGGCGACATAACCCGCGGGGACCACCCGCAGGCTGAGCGTCAGGCCGCCCAGCGGGTCGCTGCCGTCGGCCCGGATCTCGTCGAGTGCGGCGTCGACCGCGCGGGCCGAGGCGGGATCGGACACATAGACGTGGGCGTGTTTGGCGCCGACGACATGGGCGGCCAGTCGCGCGCCGTCGAGCACCAGGTGCGGTCGGTTGCGCAGCAGCCAGCGGTCTTTCACCGATGCCGGTTCGCCTTCTTCTCCGTTCGCCACCAGCACTGTGTCGCGCCCCGTGTTGGCCGCGGACCGCACGGTCTGCAGCTTGACCGCCAAGGGGAACGCCGCCCCGCCGCGCCCCCGGACGCCCGCGGCGCGGACCTCGTCGAGCAGCGCGGTGGGATCGGCGAGCGAGGCATAGCCGCCGCCGGCCACGTACTCGGCCAGGGTCTCCACGCCGTCGGACTGTCGCAGCAGTCGGGCGGTGATGCCGGGCCAGACGCCGACCGTGAAGCCGGCGGGTGCTGCCTTGGTGTTGTTCATGACTGACTCCTGCGGACCGGGGGGTGGGCTGTCGACGCCCGAAGCTGGCTAGTCTCGTGGGCATGCGAACCGCAGTGGTGCGAGTACGGGTGGACCCCGACGGGGAACTGACCGCGGCTCAATTGGATACCGGGATGGCGGCGCTGGCCGAGCTCGCGACCGCGGCCGGCGCGACGCTGATCGAGAACAACCTCGCTGCACTGCCGCCCAGCCGCCGCGAGGTGGAACTGCTGATGACCGGGGCGGCGGCCGAACAGCTGCAGGAGACGGCGATGTCGTTGTGCCGAAAGACCTTTGGCGAGCTCGGTGGTAATCCGGTGCCCGGCGTCCTGACCTACGTCAGCCACGGCACCGACGACGACGCCCACGGCGTGCTGGCCGGCTTCGGCCTGACGGGGGAGATCGAGCGGACCCCGACCGGGGAGGGCTGGGACATCGTCGACGTGACCCTGCGCAAGACCGACCTGGAGCGGGTGCCGGAGAGCAGGATTCACACCGCGCTGGAGGCGTCGCTGAACTGTGAGGTTCGGATCCACACGGTCTGACGGCACCGCGGCGCTCATTGCTCGTCCAGGAAATCCAGGATCGCCGGCGCCGCCTGCACCCAGGTGTCGAACAGGCAGAAGTCCTTGCCGCCGCTCTGGGCCATCTTCTCGCCGGCGCGCTCCCAGGCGTCCTCGGGCCACGGCGGGTCGATCAACGTCGAACCCTTGATCAGGCAGTGCACCTCGAAGGACGTGCGCTTGGGGTGGTCCCAGTCGTTCTCGCCGCCCCGAATGATGAGCGTGGGCACGGTGATGTTGTCGAACATCTCGTCGACGACGCCGGGGATGGTCTGGCCGGGTTTGGGCACGTAGGCGTTGAGCCAGCGCAGCATCAGCTTGAGGAACTCGTCGGCGTCCAGATCGCGGAGCCGCTGTTCGTTGGCCGGGTTCTGCTCGATGCGCTCGCGCCATTCCGGCACCTTCAGCAGACCCTCGATGCCGAGGCCCCGCACGGCCAGGATGCTCGGTACCACGTAATGGCCGCCGAGTACGAAGCTCCCGTACACGCCGCCGACGATGTTCCACACCACCAGCTTTCGCACCAACTCGGGGTAGAGCATGGTGGTCAGCATCGAATCGCGGGCACCGCCGGAACCGCCGGCGATGATGCACGGGCCGATGCCGAGGGTGGTGATCAGCTTGGCCAGCGTCTCGGCCCGCATGTGGGATTCGCTCTGCCCGTAGAACTGCACTTCGGACTTGCCGCAGTTCGGCCGGTCCCACAGCAGCACCCGGTAGCCGCCGTCGGCCAGGGCCTCTGCCAGCGGTCGCAGCCCGGGGATGTCCTTACTGAACCGGCCGCCGGGGGTCAGGGCGATGAAATCGCCCTTTTCACCCAGGATTTCGTAGACGACGTCGCCGCCGTTGATCTTGGCGGTGTGTTCGCCCGGCGTGAGTGCGGTGCTGGTCGGCATGGGTGTTCTCAATGGTCCTCAGGCTTGTACCAGGACGTCGTTGCCGACAACCCGGACGGGATAGGTGCGGATGCTCCACTCCGGCTTCACCGCGGTGGTGCCGGTGGCGAGTTCGAAACCCCATTGGTGCCAGGGGCAGTAGATGTACTCCATGTCGCGCACCATCACCGCGTCGCCGGGCACCGTCTCGTCGACGATGTTGCGCCCGCGGGCGCGCCCGGAACACAGCGGCCCGCCCTCGTGCGGGCAGTAGTTGGCGATCGCGTAGAAGGTGCCGTTGACGTTGTACACCCCGACGCCGTGCCGGCCGATGGGCACGAGTTTGTGTGTGCCCGGCGGGATCTCGTCGACCGTGGCGACGATGTGCTCGCGGCCCTGGGCCAGCCGGGGCTGCTTGGCCTCGGGTTTGGCTGCCGGCGAGGTTTCTGAGTTGTGCGTGTCGGTCATGGCGTCAGAACACCCGGGTCTGGCCCTCGATGGCCGGGACGGTGTCGGGCAGCTTGTAGGTTTCGATGCCGTTGCGGAACATGATGGCCTCGCGGGCGTGCTCGGGTAGGTGCTTGACCAGCCAGCGCGGGTCGTCGAAGGTCCAGTGCGGGTAGTCGCTGGAGTACAGCAGGATCTTCTCGCACTCCATCCACTCGAATGCCCGGCTCAGTTCGGTCTTGTCTTCCGGGTAGTCCAACGGCTGGGTGGTGAACTTGATGTGGTCCTTGACGTATTCACTGGGCTTGCGCTTGATGTCGAGCCAGGATTTGCGGGCCTCGTAGATGGCGTCCATGCGCCACATCAGCGGCAGGATCCAGGTGAAGGCGTGCTCGACGAACACGAAGCGCAGGGTGGGGAAGCGGTCGAAGACGCCGTCGAAGATCAGGCTCATGATCTGGTTGTGGGCCAGCAGCGAGTAGGTGACCATCAGGTCGTGGTTGTAGCTGGGATAGCCGACCGGCGGCATCGGCAGTTCCTCGTGGTGGCTGCGCGACAGGTGGCAGGACACGGTGATGTCGTGTTTGGTGGCGGCGGCCCACACCGGGTCGTACATCGGGTCGCCCCAGGCCGGGCGGCGTTCGGCCTTGATCAGGATCTGCGCCATGTAGGGGTGGTCGGCCCATTTCTCGATCTCGGCGGCGGCGAGTTGGGGTGCCTCGATGGACACGCAGATCGACCCGCGCCAGCGTTGGTGCCAGTTGTTGTGTGAGTCCAGCCAGTGCGCGTCCTGCCAGGAGTTGAGCGCCTGGCTCATGGCGTGGTCGGCCTCGGGAAGCCGGCACGGGTAGGCGCCGGGTTCCAGGATCGCGATGTCGGAGCCGGCCTCCATGATCAGTTGCCGGAAGGCCAGATCGGGGTCGCTGCAGGCGAATTCGCCGTCGTCGGGGAAGGCGTCGACCCGCATGGCGAAGGCGTGCGCGTAGTCGGGGGCGTCGTAGTAGATCAGCTCGCCGAACTTGTGTGTCGAGAAGTACTTGGTGCGCCATGGCTCGGGAATGTGCGGGAACAGCTCGCCGCGCTTGGGCACCGGGTGGACGTCGGAATCGACGCACCGGATGGGTGTGCGCTCGACGGGGGTGACCCGGTCGGTGGTCGTGGTGACGGCTTGGGCCGGGCCGCCGGTGGGATTCGGATCGGTGGTGGTCATCTCGCCTGCTCCTCTCAGTGGGTTTCGGCTTACTGGGTGACCAGGCCGGTGGCGGCTGCGACGTCGATGCCGTAGAGCTCGGCGGCGTTGCGCCAGCAGTACTTTTCGCGCTGCTCGGCGCTGTAGGCGCGGGGGACCTCCACGTCGTTCATGTTCCAGTGCGGGTAGCTGGAGCCGAACATGGTCATGTCGTCCTTATTGGTGAAGCTGAACCACTCCCCGGCGTAGTCGACGTCGCCGGGGCCGTCGAACGGGCCCTGGACGAAGAAGACGTGCCCGGGCAGGTAGTCGCTCGGCATCTTCGGAGCCCACGGGGTCTGCTCGAGGTGCGGCCGACCGAAGCAGTCCATCCGCCAGATGAACGGGGTCAGCGAGTCGCCGGCGCCGTCCCCGAAGACGAACTTGAGGCCGTCGTACTTCTCGAAGACGCCCTCGGCGATCATGTTCATCAGGTGGTACAGGTAGTTCAGCGACATGAACCCGTGGTACTGCTCATAGGTCCGGGTGCGACCCGACGGGGTGGGTGCAAACCCGATGCCGGAGCCGACCTCGATGTGGGTGGCCACCGGTAGCCCGGCGTCCTGCGCGGCCTCCCACAGCGGCCAGAACTGCGGTTTGCCATAGAGTTCGCGGGACTGCAGCGGAATGCCGATCTGCACCACGCGCGGATGGTCCTTGTACTTGTCGATCTCGCGCAGGGCCCCGGTGATGTCGTCGGGGTTGACGCGGATGGTGCCGCGGAACCGCTCGCCGTGAGTGTCGTGCTCGAGCCACCGCGACACCATCATCTCGTTGTGCGCGGCGGCAATCGCAGTACCCAGGTGTCGGTCCGGCATCACGCCGCGGGTCATCGGATGCAGCACCGCGATGTCGACACCGCGATCGGTGAACAGATGCTTGGCCGCCACGTCGACATCCGAGCCGGGGTACTGCCGGTCGGGTCCCGTGGTGCCCTTGGCGTACTCGCCGCCGGGGGCGCCGTACCAGTCCATCTCGTAGTCGGGGAACCCGCGGCTACGGAAGGGTTCGTGCATGAAGTTCTGCCGGAGGTCCTTGTTGGAGCTGCAGAAGATATGGACGCTGGCGTCGATCACGGGCGTTTTCACCGTGTTTTCGCCGTCCTTGAGTTCGATCATGACACCCACCCACGGTCGGACATGTGATTCATAGTACAACCCCGTTCTTCGAGAGCAAGAATGGAATTCTCATGCGCTGCCCGGTGTCGGGCGCGCCGGGCTGGGTGCGCTGCCGGGCGCGAGAGACTTCGATTCCAGCATACTAGAATGATATTCTCCCATGAAACCACGAGTTGGTCTCTTATATCTAGGACCTGACACCGAGGAGCACCGTGCAACTGGATTTTGATGCCGACGTCGAGCAGTTCCGTGCCGAGTTCATCGCGTTCCTCGATGAGTACCTGCCCCCGGAGAGCGAGACCGCCGAACGGTCCCAGACCTGCTCGCACATCCCGGAGTGGGCCCGGCGCTGGCAGCGCCTCCAGTTCGAGCACGGCTGGCTGCTGCCGGGCAATCCGCCCGAATTCGGCGGCCGCAACGCGACGGTGGTGCAGCAGTACGTGCACCGCGAGGAGTTGTCGAAGCGGCGCATCTACCACAGCTTCAATCCGCAGGGCGTGGGCATCGTCGCGGCGTCGATCCTGACGTTCGGGACCGACGAGCAGAAGCAGAAGTGGGCCGTGCCGATCCTGCGCGCGGAGATGACCGCCTCGGTGGGCATGAGTGAGCCGGGCGCGGGTTCGGATCTGGCGTCGCTGCGGACCAAGGCGGTCGTCGACGGTGATCACTTCGTGGTCAATGGCCAGAAGGTGTGGACCTCCGGCGCTCACGACGCCGACGTGCTGTTCACGTTCGTGCGGACCGATCCCGATGCGCCCAAGCACAAGGGGCTGTCGGTGCTCATGATCCCCACCGACAGTCCCGGCCTGGTGCGCCGGCCCTTCCCGACCGTGTGCCATCACGACGACCTCGACTTCAACGAGGTGTTCTTCACCGACGTGCGGGTGCCGCGGGAGAACCTGGTCGGTCCGCTCAACGGCGGCTGGCGGGTGGCCAACGGCGCGCTCGGCCACGAGCGGACCATGATGTGGATGCAGTACGCCGACCGCCTGCACAACCTCGTCGAGGACTTCCGCCCCACCGACGCCCTGGGCCGGGACCGGTACGCCACGCTGGTGATGGACTATCAGGCGCTGCGGTTGCTCGGGTCGGCGGCGATCGCCAAGGCCGCCCGCGGCGAAGAGGACATGACCACCATCTCGGTGCTCAAGGTGCTCGGCTCCGAGGCCGAACGGGATGCCACCGAGGCGGCCCTGGACGGTGCCGGCGTCGACGGGCTGCGGCACCCGGCCAACACGTCGTCATACCAGCCCTATGACCTGGATTACCTGTCGGCCAGTTGGATCGAGCGCTACTTCCGTAGCTTCGCCGGGACCATCGCCGGGGGTACTTCGGAGATCCAGCGCAACATCATCGCGCGCGGGCTCGGCCTTCCGATGTAGCGATTTCGGTGCGCTGGGGGGCGCTCGGCGCCCCCCAGCGCACCGAAATCATCTCAGGGCCAGTCGATTACGGCGGCTTCTTTACGCTCGGTGATCGGGCGCGCCAACTCCTGCTCGTTGCAGATGCGCTGCAGGTTCTCCAGCGTCTCGTCCAGGCCCGGCCCCAGCGGCTTGCTCGGGGTGAAGGTGGCCGGCAGGTTACGCATGCCCTGGATCACGCCGATGGTGTCGTAGTGCACGGTGCCCTCGGGATCGCAGACGTAGTCCGGCATCCGATCCAGCACCGCGGTGAGCATCGACTTGAACACGGTGCGGGCCACGTTGGAGCCCACGCAGCGGTGCACGCCGATCCCGAAGCTGAAGTGGCGGTTGCCCTTTCGCTCCATGATCAGCTCGTTGGGCTTTTCGAACACGGCCGGGTCGCGGTTGGCCATCGCCCACGACAGCCACAGCCGCTCGTACTGCTTGAACTGCTGACCCAGCACCTCGACGTCCTCGGAGAAGGTGCGTCCGTCGCCGGGGGCCGGCGTGAAGAACCGCAGGAACTCCTCGGTCGCCGGGTTCAGCAGGGTGGCGCGCTCCGCACTGAGGCGCGTCCGCTCCGACGGGTTCTCGCCGAGCCATTCCAGGGCATGCGCGGTCAGCGCCGTGGTGGTGTCGAAGCCACCGCCGATGACCAGGCCCAGGTTGCCCAGGATCTCCATGTCGGGCGCGGGTTCGCCGTCGATGCGCAACTGCAGCAGGGCATTCACCAACCCGGGCCGGGGGTTTTCCCGGATCTCCATCATGTTGTTGATGAGGTCGATGCCCATCTCGCGGTGCTGCTCGTTGATCTTCTCGCGTTCGGGCGCGTGCTCGGGGGTGTAGACCGAGGCGTGGGTGGGCTCGCTGTAGACGTTCCACTTCTTCAGGTCGATGCCCATCATGGCCAGGGTGAGGACCGCGGGCACGACGTTGGCGAGGTGCTCGACGAAGTCGATCTGGCCGGACTCGATGTGCTCGTCGAGTGCGGCACGGGTGATCTCGTGGACGAACGGTTCCCAGCGCTTGATGGCGGCCGGCGACAGGTACGGATTCAGTGCCCCGCGGTACTGGCTGTGCTCGGGCTCGTCCATCTCCAGGATGCCGCCCCGGACCACCGTGGCGCGGCTGGCCTTGGGGATGGTGATGCCCTGAAACGGGGTCTCCCCGGAGATGTCGTGATGGTTGGACACCGCCGGGCAGCGGGCCAGTTCGAACACGTGCGCGCTGTCCGCGGCCACCCAGTGCCCGCCGTGGGTGTCGGTCCACGCCATCGGGCACTTGGCGTGCATCTCCTCGGTGATCGCCTGGAACTGCAGCCGATACTCGGGGGTGTGCCGGTCGAAGTGATACCGGTTCTTCTTGCGGTCATCGGTCGTGACATCGTCGATGCTCACGGCGTTGTCTCCTTGATGTTCTGGCCGATCGGACAGCCCCACGGGGCGATCAGGCTCATTCGATGATGATGGCTTGTTCCGGACAGGACTGGGCGGCCTCACGAACGGCGTCCTGCTGATCCTCGGGGACGATCTCGTTCACGGCCGACGCATGGCCGTCGACGTCATCGAGCTCGAATGAATCGGGCGCGATCATGGCGCACAAGGTGTGGCCCTGGCACTTCTCGCGGTCTACCCAAACCTTCATCGTGTCTTCCTTTCGCGCCCAATCCTGTTGTCTTGCACCCGGATGCACTTAAACGTGGTAGTCGTACCACTTCAGGTAGCCGCCGGCGTCGACGCGCAATTGCATGCCGGTGACGTAGCGGGATTCGTCCGAGGCCAGCCACAGCACCGCGTTGCTGATGTCCTCGGGCTCGACGTAGTTGACCTTCATGGCCTGCTGGACACCGAACACCGGCTCGGCGTCGGCGCGGGTGGGCTTCTCCAGGTCGGGGCGGAAGCTGCGGTACATCGGCTCGCTCTGCAGCATGTCGGTGTTGCAGTTGGTGGGGTGGATGACGTTGGCGCGCATGCCCCGCACCGCGATCTCGGTGGCCAGGTAGTGCACGTACTCGGAGATCATGCGCTTGGACACCATGTAGCCCATGCCGCCGGGGTCGCCGCCGGGGTTGGGCTTGTTGTGCGCGTCCATCAGCGCCGCCGCCGAGGCGGTCGCGATGATCGAGGCGCCCTCGGTGAGGTGGGGCAGCGCCACCTGGATGGCGTTGATGGTCCCGATCAGGTTGGTGTTGATGCCGTCGGTCCAGGCCTGCATGGGCGGCTGGCCCTTCATGCCCGCCACGCCGGCCTGCGCGACCACCACGTCGAGCTTGCCGAATTCGGCGAGGCCGGCCTCCAGCGCGGTGCGCAGCTGTGCGACCTCGCGCACGTCTGCCTTGGCGGTGACGATCCGCTGCCCGGTCTTCTCGACGAGGTTCTTGGTCTCCTCGAGATCTTCCGGGGTGGCCATCGGGTAGCCGATGGTCTCGAGGTCCTCACAGAGGTCCACCGCGATGATGTCGGCGCCTTCCTCGGCCAGCCGGACTGCGTGGCTGCGGCCCTGGCCCCGCGCCGCTCCGGTGATGAATGCGACCTTGCCTTCAACGCGTCCCACAGAGGTTCCTTTCACTTGGTTGTCGAGCTACCCGGCGCGGGGTCAGGTGGGAGGCGGGCAGGCCTCGATACTTGCTGCCGTCGGTGCGAAACCGGGAACCGCATGACGCCACCTGAAAGAATCTCCCTTTCGATTGTGAGAACCGTACTCTCCGGCGCGCTCGTCTCGCAAGGTTACTGCACTAAGAGTCTCAAAAGTGCCCGGGTCAGGACCTTCCCCGAGGCACTGTTGACAGCCGCGTCAGAGTCCTGCTTAGTTTCTTGAGTTCTCGTCTGGCGAATGTAAGATTCGCCGAAGATGAGAATCCAGTTATCAACGAGCAGGAAGGCCGCTTGATGGGATCCCCTGAGTCGGCAACGCTGACAAACCCGCAGGCCGCGCCGGACCGCCGGCTGCTCATCGGCGGCAAGCTGGTCGACGCCGAGGCCACCTATGCGAGTCTGAATCCCGCCACCGGCGAAGTCCTGGGATACGCGCCGGACGCCGGCGTCGCGGAAGCCGAGGCCGCCATCGCCGCGGCGCGCACGGCCTTCGACGAGACCGACTGGTCCACCAACAAGGAACTTCGGGTGCGGTGCCTCGAGCAGTTGCACCGTGCGTTGGTCGACAACCGTGCCGAGATGGGCCAGCTGACCACCGACGAGGTGGGGGCGACCGCCGCGCTGCTGGCCGGTGCGCAGTACGACGGGCCCGTCGAGATCGTGCGCTATTACGCCGAGCTGCTCAAGACCACCGAATTGACCGAGGACCTGGGCAACGTCGAGGCGCGCGGCGCGCTGCACCACCGCTGGGTGGAAAAGGAAGCCGCCGGCGTCGTGGCGGCGATCATCGCCTACAACTATCCGAATCAGCTGGCGCTGGCCAAGCTGGCGCCCGCGCTGGCCGCCGGCTGCACCGTGGTGCTCAAGGCCGCCCCGGACACCCCGCTGGTGACGCTGGCGCTCGGCGAGCTGATCGCCAACCACACCGACATTCCGCCCGGCGTGGTCAACGTGCTGTCCGGCGCCGCGCCGGAGGTCGGGGCGGCGTTGACCACCAGCCCGGACGTCGACATGGTCACGTTCACCGGTTCGACGCCCACCGGCCGCGCCATCATGTCCGCGGCCAGCGCCACCCTCAAGCGCGTGTTCCTCGAACTGGGCGGCAAGTCCGCCGCCATCGTGCTCGACGACGGCGATTTCAACACTGCCGCAGTCTTTTCGGCGTTCTCGATGGTCACCCACGCCGGCCAGGGGTGCGCGCTCACCTCGCGGCTGCTGGTGCCGCGGGCGCACCACGACGAACTCGTCGAACTCATCAAGGCCAACTTCGGCCACGTCCGCTACGGCGACCCCAACGATCCCAAGACCTACATGGGCCCGCTGATCAGCGAGAAGCAGCGAGACAAGGTCGACGGCATGGTCCAGCGCGCGGTCGCCGCCGGCGCCACCCTGGTCACTGGGGGCGAGAAGAAGGGGCCAGGCTACTTCTATACGCCAACCTTGCTGGCCAACGTCGACCCCGACAGCGAGATCGCGCAGGAGGAGGTGTTCGGCCCCGTGCTGGCGGTCATCGCCTACGACGACGATGACGACGCGGTGCGCATTGCCAACAACTCCATCTACGGACTGTCCGGCGCGATCTTCGGCAGCCACGAGCGTGCGCTCGGTCTGGCGCGCCGGATCCGGACCGGGACGTTCTCGATCAACGGCGGCAACTACTTCCACCCGGACGCGCCGTTCGGTGGTTACAAGCAGTCCGGTATCGGCCGCGAGATGGGCGCCGCCGGCCTGGCGGAGTTCCAGGAGGTCAAGACCTTCGCGGTTCCGGTCGCCGCCGAGCCGGGGGCGCAGTCGTGAGCGGGCCGCTGGAGGGCATCCGGGTCCTCGAGGTCGCGATGTACGGCTTCGTCCCCTCGGCCGGCGCCGTGCTGGGGGAGTGGGGCGCCGACGTCATCAAGGTCGAGCACGCCGTCACCGGCGATCCGCAGCGCGGGCTGCGGCAGACCGGTTTGTTGCGGGTGGAGGGCGACCCGAACCCCAACATCGAGCACGCCAACCGCGGCAAGCGCAGCATCGGCCTGGACATGTCGGTGCCCGAGGGCAAAGAGGTGCTGCTGGAACTGGCCAAGCGCGCCGACGTGTTCCTGACCAGCTTCCTGCCCGGTCACCGGCAGAAGTTCGGCATCGATGTGGACGACATCCGCGCGGTCAACCCGAACATCATCTATGCGCGCGGTAGCGCGCTCGGGCCGCGCGGTGAGGAGTCGGTCAAGGGCGGCTACGACATGACCGCGTTCTGGTGCCGGGCCGGCACCGCGCGCACCATCACCCCGCCGGACATGCCCGGCATGATCGGCCCGCCCGGGCCGGCCTACGGCGACACCATCTCCGGTACCAACCTCGCCGGCGGCATCGCCGCGGCACTGTTGAAGCGGGAACGCACCGGTGAACCGTCGGTGGTGGACGTCTCGCTGTTGGGCAGCGGCCTGTGGGCCCTGGGACACACCGTCGCCCTGACCAACCATCTCGGCGAGCGGATGGAAGCGTTCCCACCGGGCACGCAGGGGTCGCCGGCCAACCCGCTCGTCGGGCTGTATCCGACCGCCGACGACCGCTACATCTCCTTCGTCATGATGCAGCCCACCAAGTTCTGGGCCGATGTGTGCCGACACATGGATCTCGAGGAGCTGATCGACGACCCGCGGTTCGCCACGGCCGAGGCGATCGCGGAGAACACCGCGACCGCCAACGAGATCCTCACCGAGGCGATGCAGAAGCGGACCCTGCCGGAGTGGAGCGAGCGCTTCACCACGCTGGCCGGGCCCTGGGCCCCGGTGCAGGACACGCTGCAGGCCGCGCAGGACTCGCAGATCCGGGCCAACGAGTACCTCGTCCCGGCCGGCGAGCTGGAACTGGTCTCCAACCCGGTCCAGTTCGACGTTGCCGCGCCGAGCACCGGCCCGGCACCGGGATTCGCCGAACAGACCGACGACATCCTGCAGGAACTGGGCCTGGACTGGGACCGCATCATCGAACTCAAGACGGCCGGCGCCGTCACCTAGCCGAAAGCTCCGACATGTCCCGCACCGCCGCGATCAGCGCCTCGACACCCGTTTGTGGGTGTGATCTGGGTCGCATTGTCGGGGTTGGCGCCGGCGCCCTCACTTTTGCGCGGACGCGCCGTGCGAACGTTACATTCGGCGGCGAATGTGTTAGGTATGTTCGTCAATTGTCCACGGGGATCGACCAAATCGGCTATGAAGATCTGGGCTCTTCAACCCGCTTCGGCGAGGGCGCATCGGTGAAGACGGAGGTGACCGCGGTGAACAGGCGGCCGTCGGCACCGAACAGAGGCACCCGCGCCGAGGTGCGCGCCGTTGTCGGCGGAGACATCCAAGGTGTGACACTGTTTGGTCGAACAGGGGGGAAAGCCATCAGCGCAGCCGACGCCGCCCGCACCGGGCCACTGCACCACCTCGGCGGATCGGCCGCGGTCTCGGCCGTCGCCATCCTCCAACCACCGGAAGGGCCGGGTCGTGGCAAATAAAGAGGCGGTCCAGGGACCGGAACGGTGGACGGTGGGCCTCGGGCGATTGAAGAACGCCTCCGGGGCGTTCCAGGCAATCGGTGGTTTGTTTGCCATGGCTGCTGATGCGGTGCGGTTTGTGTTTGTGCGGCCGTTTCAGTGGCGGGAGTTTTTGGAGCAGTCGTGGTTTGTGGCGCGGGTGTCGTTGGCGCCGACGTTGTTGGTGGCGATTCCGTTCACGGTGTTGGTGTCGTTCACGTTGAATATTTTGTTGCGGGAGTTGGGGGCGGCGGATCTGTCGGGGGCGGGTGCGGCGTTTGGTGCGGTGACGCAGTTGGGTCCGATGGTGACGGTGTTGATCGTTGCTGGTGCGGGGGCCACGGCGATGTGTGCGGATTTGGGGTCGCGGACGATCCGGGAGGAGATCGACGCGATGGAGGTGTTGGGGATCAATCCGGTGCAGCGGTTGGTGACGCCGCGGATGTTGGCTTCGGGTTTGGTGGCGCTGTTGCTCAACAGTTTGGTGGTGATCATCGGAATCCTTGGGGGGTATGTGTTTTCGGTGTTCATCCAGGATGTGAATCCGGGGGCGTTCGCGGCGGGGATCACGTTGTTGACCGGGGTGCCGGAGGTGATCATCTCGTGTGTGAAGGCGGCGTTGTTCGGGTTGATCGCGGGGTTGGTGGCCTGTTATCGGGGGTTGACGATCACCGGGGGTGGGGCCAAGGCGGTGGGTAATGCGGTCAACGAGACGGTGGTGTATGCGTTCATGGCGTTGTTCGTGATCAATGTGGTGGTCACTGCCATCGGTATCCAGATGACGAACAACTAGGCGGGGCGGCGGTTATGGGTACTTCGACGTTGTTGCGGCAGCGGTTTCCGCGGTTGGTCAGTCAGGCCGGTCGGCCGGTGGAGTTGTTCTCCCGGATCGGTGATCACATTTTGTTCTATGGGCGTGCGGTGGCCGGCGTGCCGCATGCGACGTTGCATTTCCGCAAGGAGATCGTGCGGTTGATCGCGGAGATCTCGATGGGGGCCGGGACGCTGGCGATGATCGGCGGCACGGTGGTCATCGTCGGGTTTTTGACGTTGGCCACCGGTGGGGTGTTGGCGATTCAGGGTTACAGCTCGTTGGGCAATATCGGCATCGAGGCGTTGACGGGGTTTTTGTCGGCGTTCATCAATGTGCGGATCGCGGCGCCGATTGTGGCCGGGATCGGGTTGGCCGCGACGTTCGGTGCGGGGGTGACCGCGCAGTTGGGGGCGATGCGGATCAATGAGGAGATCGATGCGTTGGAGTCGATGGGGATTCCGCCGATCGAGTATCTGGTGTCCACCCGGATCATTGCGGGGATGACGGCGATCACGCCGTTGTATGCGATTGCGGTGATCATGTCGTTTGTGGCGGCGCAGTTCACCACGGTGGTGTTGTTGGGCCAATCCGGCGGGTTGTATGACCATTACTTCTATACGTTTTTGAATCCGATCGATTTGTTGTGGTCGTTCCTGCAGGCGATTTTGATGGCGATCACGATCTTGTTGATCCACACCTACTTCGGTTACTTCGCCGCCGGTGGGCCGGCCGGGGTCGGCGCCGCGGTCGGTAACGCGGTACGCACCTCCCTGGTCGCCGTCGTCAGCGTGACCCTGCTGGTCTCACTGTCCATCTACGGCTCCAACGGCAACTTCAACCTCAGCGGATAGCGGATTCGGGAAAAACTGTGACAGACAATGTCGAACGCGGCAGGGCCTGGACTCGGCCCGTCGCCGGCGGGCTGGCGGTCGTCGCGATCATCGGCGTCATCGCCCTGGCGGTCGCCCTGTTTCAGGGCAGCTTCACCAAAACCGTCCCGGTGACCCTGATCTCGGATCGCGCCGGTCTGGTGATGAACGCCGACGCCAAGGTCAAGATGAACGGCGTGCAGGTCGGCAAGGTGGCCGCCATCGAGACCCGCCCCGACGGCACCGCCGAACTGCGCCTGGCCATGGATCCGAGCCAGCTGCGGCTGATCCCGGCCAACGTCACCGCCGACATCGAATCCACCACGGTCTTCGGCGCCAAGTTCGTCAACCTCAAGGCGCCCGAGAATCCCTCGTCGCAGAAGATGGAAGCCGGTCAGGTGCTGCGCGGCGACCACGTCACCGTCGAGATCAACACCGTCTTCCAGCAGCTGACCCGGGTGCTCGACAAGATCGACCCGGTCAAGCTGAACGAGACCCTCGGCGCGATGTCCGCGGCGTTCGGTGGTCGCGGCGAGAAGTTCGGTCAGACCGTCTCCGACTTCGAGGCGCTGCTGGAGAAGCTGGAACCGAGCCTGGACAACCTGGCCCGGGACACCGAGGCCACGGCCGTGGTGGCCGACGCCTACGCCGACGCCGCGCCGGACCTGATGCGCACGGTCGAGAACACGATCCGGGTCAGCGACAGCATCGTCGACGAGCAGCAGAACCTGGATGCGTTCCTGGTCAGCATGATCGGACTCGCCGACATCGGCAACGACGTCGTCGGCGGCAACCGTGCCGCGCTCAGCGAGACGCTGCGCCTGCTGGTCCCCACCACCGACCTCACCAACGAGTACGCCGCCGGCCTCAACTGCGCTCTCGGCGGCATGGCCACCTTGTCCAAGCAGCCGCCGGCCGCGGACCCGGGCATCGCGGTGAACGTGGCATTCGTCATGCACATCGACCGGTACCGGTACCCGTCGAGTCTGCCCAAGGTCGCGGCCAAGGGCGGGCCGCACTGCATGGGTCTGCCCGACATCGGCTTCGGTAACAAGGCGCCCTACCTGGTGACCGACACCAACTCGAACCCGTGGCAGTACGGCAACCAGGGCATCCTGCTCAACTCCGACGGCCTCAAGCAGATGCTGTTCGGACCGTTGGACGGACCGCCCCGCAACACCGCACAGATCGGACATCCGGGATGACGCGAACCTCGAGCACGATGGTGAAGTTCGGCATCTTCGCCACGATCATGGTGCTGCTCACCGGATTCCTGTTCATGGCGTTCGGCGAGTACCGCGGTGGTGCCACCACGAAATACTCGGCGGTCTTCGCCGACGCGTCCCGGTTGGAGAGCGGCGACTCCGTCCGCGTCGCGGGTGTGCGGGTCGGCACCGTCGACTCGGTGTCGCTGCAGCCCGACCGCACGGTGCTGGTGAAGTTCAACGCCGAACGCCACATCAAGCTCACCACCGGCACCCAGGCCGCCGTGCGCTACCTGAACCTGGTCGGCGACCGGTTCATGGAACTCGTGGACAGTCCCGGATCGACCAAGATCCTGCCCGCCGGTTCGCAGATCCCCGAGGAGCGCACGCAATCCGCGCTGGACCTCGACCTGCTGCTCGGCGGCCTGCGGCCGGTGATCCAGGGCCTGAACCCGCAGGACGTCAACGCGCTGACGTCCTCGCTGATCCAGGTCCTGCAGGGCCAAGGCGGGACGCTGGAGTCGCTGCTGAGCAAGACGTCGTCGTTCTCGACCACCCTGGCCGACAACAACGAGGTGGTCGAGCAACTGATCGACAACCTCAACGGGGTGGTGGAGACGTTGGCCGCCGACGGTGACAAGTTCTCCGGCAGCATCGACCGCCTCGAGCAGCTGATCAGCGGGCTGTCGGAGGACCGCGATCCGATCGGCACAGCCATCACGTCGTTGGACAACGGCACCGCATCGCTGGCGAGCCTGCTGACCGAGGCGCGGCCGCCGCTGAACGCCAGCGTGGACCAGCTCAACATCCTGGCGCCGCTGCTGGAGGCCGGGTCCCCGAATCTCGATGCGGCACTGCAGAAGATGCCGGAGAACTACAAGAAGCTGCGGCGGCTGGGCGCCTACGGCAGTTGGATCATGTATTACATCTGCGGCCTCAGCATCCGGGTCACCGACCTGCAGGGCCGGACCGCAGTCTTCCCGATGATCAAACAACTGAGTGGAAGGTGCGCGGAGCCCTGATGCTGAAGTACCGCGAATCAAACCTCGTTCGCGCGGGGTTCCTCGGCGCCGCACTGATCGTGCTGGTGATCGCCGTGGGATTGCAGCCCGAGCGCCTCATCCAGTGGGCCGGCTCGGTGCGCCACCAGGCGCTGTTCTCCGAGGCCGGCGGCATCATCGTCGGCAACGACGTGACCGTGTCCGGCATCAAGGTGGGCTCGGTGTCCGCCGTGGAGCTCGAGAACGGCGACGCCCTGGTGACTTTCACCGTGGACGGCAGGCACCCGTTGGGGTCGCAGACCACCGCGCACATCCGCACCGGCTCGCTGCTCGGCGAGCGGGTGCTGACGCTGGAGTCCGAGGGCAGCGACAAGCTGCGGCCCGGGACCGTCATCCCGGTGACGCGCACCTCCTCGCCGTATTCGCTGACCGACGCCCTGGGCGAGCTGACCACCAACACCAAGGGCACCGACACCGCAACGCTGAACCAGTCGCTGGATACGCTCTCGGCCACCATCGACCAGCTTGCCCCGCAACTGGGCCCCACCTTCGACGGGTTGTCCCGGCTGTCCCGGTCGATCAACAGCCGCAACGAAAACCTGGCGGATCTGCTCGCCAGCGCGGGCGACGTCACCAAGGTGCTGGGGGAGCGCAGCCAGCAACTGAATGCGTTGATCCTCAATGCCAACGACCTGCTGGGCGTCCTCAACGACCGGCGCGAGGCCATCGTCGATCTGCTGGCCAACACCGCAGCGGTGTCGCAGCAACTCAGCGGCCTGGTGGCCGACAACGAGGCCGAACTCGCACCGTCGCTGGAGCGGCTGAACGTGGTGATGGCCATGCTGGAGAAGAACGCCGACAACATCGGCCAGGCCCTGCCGGGCATCGCCAAGTTCCAGGTGACACAGGGCGAGACGTTGGCCAACGGCCCGTACTACAACGCCTACGTGCCGAACCTCGCGGTGGCCCAGACGCTGCAGCCGTTCCTGGATTACTCGTTCGGGTTCCGCCGCGGAACCAACGCCGGCCAGCCCGGGGATGACGCCGGACCGCGGGCCGAGTTGCCGTTGCCCTACAACGGGATCCCGGGAGGTACGCGCTGATGCAACGCAAGCGTTTGACCGGCGTCGCGGCCATCGCGTTGGCCGTCGTGTTGGTGGCCGGCGCGGCCTACGTCGTACGGCAGCAGTTCTTCGGCTCGAAGACCATCGAGGCGTTGTTCACCTCGGCGACCGGCATCTACCCCGGGGACGAGGTCCGAGTGTCCGGGGTCAAGGTCGGCACCATCGAGGCGATCAAGCCCGAGGGCACCCAGAGCCGCCTGGTGCTCAAGGTCGATCACGACGTGGACGTGCCCGCGGACGCCAAGGCCGTGATCGTCGCGCAGAACCTCGTCGCGGCCCGCTATGTGCAACTGGCCCCCGCCTATCGCGGCACCGGTCCTACCATGGCGGACGGCACGGTGATCCCACTGGATGCCACCGCGGTCCCGGTGGAATGGGACGAGGTCAAGACGCAGCTGATGCGGCTGTCCACCGAACTGGGCCCGCAGAGCGGGGTCGACGGGACCTCGGTGTCGCGCTTCATCGAAAGTGCCGCCAACGCCATGGACGGCAACGGTGCCAAGCTGCGGGAGACCATCACCCAGCTGTCCGGCGTGTCCCGCATCCTCGCCGAGGGCAGCGGCGACATCGTCGATATCATCACCAACCTGCAGACCTTCATGACCGCCCTGAAGAACAGCAATCAGCAGGTGGTGTCGTTCCAGAATCGGTTGGCCACGCTGACCAGCGTGGTCGACGGGAGCCGCACGGATCTCGACGCCGCACTCAAGCACCTCTCGGTGGCGGTCGTGGAGGTGCAGCGGTTCGTCGCCAACAGCCGCGACAAGACGGCCGAGCAGATCGAACGGTTGTCCAACGTCACCCAGAACCTCGTCGACCACAAGATCGACCTGGAGAACATCCTGCACGTGGCGCCGAATGCGTTCGCCAACGGTTACAACATCTACAACCCGGACGCCGGTAGCCCGGTGGGGCAGTTCGTGTTGCACAACTTCTCCAACCCGGTCGAGTTCATCTGCGGCGCCATCGGCGCGGTGGAGAACACCACCGCCCCGGAGACCGCCAAGCTGTGCTCGCAGTACCTCGGGCCCGCGCTGCGGTTGCTGAACTTCAACAACCTGCCGTTCCCGGTCGCCCCGTACCTGATGAAGTCCGCGAGCCCGGAGAACCTCATCTACTCCGAGCCGGGCCTGGCGCCCGGCGGCGGGGGCGGCTCGCCCGAGCTCCCGGAGGCTCCACCGGCGATCTCGGCCTATCCGCGGGACGTGCCGCCCGGCCCGCCACCGTTCACCGGACGCGCCCCGGGCGTCCCGCCGCCGGGTGCCCAGCAGATGCTGCCGGGTGCACCCCCGGTGGTGCCGCCCAACGTGCTGGCCAACATCGGCGACGTGCTGAACCCGGCAGGTGTTCCGCCGGGGCCGGCACCGGGGCCCGCCCCCGGCGCACCGCTGGCCGCCGAAGCGCCGGCCGGACCGCCTCCGGCAGAAGGGATGCCGCCAGCATGATGGGCAAGAGATCCATTCGGATGGCGATCGCGACCGCGGGCTGCGTCGCGCTGGCCACCAGCGGATGCGCGTTCCAGGGCGTGAACTCGCTGCCGCTGCCGGGCGCTGTCGGCCGCGGTGCGGACGCGAAGGTCTACCACGTCGAGATCGCGAATGTGGCCACGCTGGAACCGAATTCGCCGGTGATGATCAACGATGTCGTGGTCGGCAGCGTGCGCAAGATGTCGGTGACCGACTGGCATGCCGACATCGAGTTCTCGGTGCAGCCCGGCGTCGAGGTGCCGGCCAACGCCGTGGCGACCATCGGCCAGACCAGCCTGCTCGGGTCGATGCACCTGGCGCTGAATCCGCCTGTCGGGGAGGCGCCCGCCGACCCGCTACCGGAGGGCGCGACGATCCCGCTGAGCGACTCGTCGACCTATCCCACCACCGAACAGACGCTGGCCTCGCTGGCGGCCGTGGTGACCGGCGGCGGCCTCGGCCAGATCGGCGACGTCATCCACAACTTCAGCACCGCGCTCAACGGCCGGGAAAGCGACGTCCGCGACCTGCTGACCCGGCTGGACACTTTCGTCGGCACGCTGGACGCCCAGCGGGACAACATCGTGGCCTCGGTGGAGTCGCTGAACCGGCTCGCAGGCACCTTCGCCGGTCAGCGCGACACCATCACGCAGGCGCTGGACCGGATTCCGCCCGCGATCGACGTCCTGATCCAGCAGCGGCCGCGGTTGACGACGGCCCTGCAAAAGCTCGGAACGTTCAGCGACACCGCCAACCAGCTGGCCAACGACTCGCAGGCCGACCTGGTGCGCAACCTGAAAAATCTGGAACCGACGCTCAAGGCGCTGGCCGACATCGGACCGGACCTGGGTGAGGTGCTCGGTTACGCCCCGACGTTCCCGTACACCCAGAGCTTCATGGACCGCGGCATCCGCGGCGACTACTACAACCTGTTCGCCACCATCGACCTGACGATTCCGCGGTTGAAGCGAACGCTGTTCCTCGGTACCCGGTGGGGCGACCAGGACGTCCAGTTGGTGCCGGCGCCGGGGGACCCGTACTACCTGAACTACACCTATGACCCGCTGAAGACGGGCGCGACGCCGCCGCCGCCGGACGCCTTCCCGGCGATGCCGGAGGCCGAAGCGCCGGTGGCCCTGCAACAGGGGCCGCCGCCGCCGATCCCGCCCGAGGTCGGACCCATCCTGCCGTTCACCCCGCCCGAGCCGTTCCAGGTGCCCGGCGCGCCGGTCTACCTGACGGCACCGCCCGCCAAGCCCGGAGACCCGATCTTCGCCGGACCCTTTGGCGCCGAACCGGACTCGTCCGCACCCACTGACGGAGGTGGCTGATGCTCACGCGTTTCGTCCGAACGCAGCTGATCCTCTTCACCATCGCCTCGATCGTGGGAGTGGCGGTGATGCTGTTCGCCTACATGCAGCTACCCACGCTGCTGGGGGTGGGGCGGCTCACGGTCACGATGAACCTGCCGGCCACCGGTGGGCTCTACCAGTTCAGCAACGTCACCTACCGCGGCTCGCAGATCGGCAAGGTCACCTCCGTCGAGCTGACCGAAACCGGTGCCCGGGCAACGTTGTCGCTGGACCGATCGCCGAAGATTCCCGCGGACCTGCAGGCCCAGGTGCTGAGCATGTCGGCGGTCGGCGAGCAGTACGTCGACCTGCAGCCGCGCACGGATTCGGGGCCGTACCTGGAGAACGGCGCGGTGATCGCGATGGAGGACACCACCATTCCGCAGGAGGTGGGCCCCATGCTCGACCAGGTGAGTGCCCTGATGGACACCATTCCGAAGGACCAGCTGAGTCACCTGCTCGACGAGACCTTCGAGGCCTTCAACGGCACGGGATACGATTTCGGCTCGCTGCTCGATTCGGCGTCGACCATCACCCGCGATGCCAACGCCATCTCGGACCGTACCCGCGCCCTGATCGACGACTCCCGCCCGTTCCTGGAAGCCCAAGAGCAAACCACGGATTCGACCCGGACCTGGGGGCGCAGCCTCGCCGGTATCACCGAGCAGCTGTCGAACAACGATCCCGAGTTCCGCGCCGTGCTGGCGAACGGTCCCGGCTTCGCGCAGGAGACCTCCCGGTTGCTCGACCAGGTGAAGCCGACGCTGCCGGTGCTGCTGGCGAACATGACCACGATCGGGCAGGTCGGGGTGACCTACAACGCGTCCATCGAGCAGTTGCTGGTGTTGCTGCCGCCGTACGTCGCGCAGATCCAGACGTATGCACCGATCAACAACCCGGCCGGCATGCCGAACGGTGACTTCTCGCTGGGGCTCGGGGACCCGAACTCCTGCACGGTGGGCTTCCTGCCGCCGTCGGCGTGGCGGTCGCCGTCGGACACGGAGGTCGTCGACACCCCGGACGACATCTACTGCAAGCTCCCGCAGGACTCGCCGATCGCGGTCCGCGGTGCCCGTAACTACCCCTGCATGGCGCATCCGGGCAAGCGGGCTCCGACGGTCGAATTGTGCAACGACCCCGAGGGTTTCAAGCCGTTGGCCACCCGTCAGCATTCGCTCGGGCCCTACCCGATAGACCCGAACCTGATCGCTCAGGGTGTTCGTCCGGACAGCCGGGCGCTCGCGGACTCGCAGATCTTCGGGCCCGTCGAAGGCACCCCGCTGCCGGCCGGAGTCGCTGCCCCGCCGCCCCCGGCGCCGCTGTCGCCGCCCAATGCGCCGCCGCCGAATTTCGCGGGCACGGGCCCCGGGCCGTTGCTGCCGGGGCAACCGATGTACCTCGAGCCGCCGGTGACGCCGCCGGCGCCGCCGCAGATCCACAATCCGGCGACCACGCCCGATGATCCCGCGCATGCGCCACACGCCACCCAGGTTCCGTTGCCGCCGGGCGTGGCGCCCGGACAGCTCCCGATGCCCCCGGGTGTCGAGGAAATCCCCAACTCGGGCACCCCGGCGATACCGCAGGCCAGCCCAAGTTCGTTCGGGGACAAGGCCGCTGGTGGCCCGTCGGTGGCCGTGGCCAAGTACAACCCCCGCACCGGGGAGTACATGGGCTCCGACGGCGCGCTCTACCAGCAGGCGAACCTCGCCAAGACTCCGACGTCGTGGACCGACCTGATGCCCACCTGAGAAGTGGTGGTGAACGCAGGACCGGCCACGGGAGATCCGTGGCCGGTGTTGCGTTACGGGGTCGGCCTGTCGGCCGGTGTCGCATAGCTTTTCGCGGCGGGCAGATGCTGCAGGTCAGGATCGGCAGTTGCCCCGCGAGCCCGCGGTCGGGTTCGCGAAATTGCCGGCATGGTCGTTCTGCCCGACTTGCAACGACCGTGGGCGCAACTTGGGGCGCTGGCAGCCGACGGCGGGCGCGAGACGACCTAGCCGCAGGCCGCCCTGCTGCCCACGGGTGGGGACGGTGTCAGATCTTCCTCATGAAGAACGGCATCCGGATGTGCGGCCACTGGTTGCGGCCGCAGGAGCCGCTGGGACCGGTGGTGACGTCCTCACCGGCGTACTCGTTGGACTTGACGTCCACGCGACCGTCGGCGCCCACGGGGTAGAGCAGGTAGGTCTGCAGGCCCTCGATGGGCTGGCCGTCGGCGCACCACCGCCATTCCGGCCACGCGCGTTTGACGTACCAGACGCCGCTCTTGGTGTAGATCGGCGCGGTCCATCCCTGATCGCTGTTGACGGTGCCGGCGCAGTCCACCGGCGTGGTGCACACGGTGGAGATGGTCCAGGTGCTGCGGGTGCTCGGCTGCTTCTCGTAGCGGTCGTTGACCTTGGCCCATTCGCCGTTCGAGGAGGTTTCGAACGTGCCGTTGATGCCCCAGTTCGGGGTGGCGTCGGCGACGGCAGGAGCGCCGACGCCCGTCGCCACCAGCGCCGCCACTGCCGCTGCCGTCGCACTTGCCTTGAAGGCCGACATCAATGCGCTCCTAGCTCCACCGATAGCGTGATTCTCAGATTCGGAGAATATCACTGCCGCCTGGGTCCGCGGTGCTATCGAGCCTAAAACGGCGGCCCCGCATCGCCGGTGGTTTCAGACGAACTCGACCTGGGCGATCTTGAACTCGCCGCCGTCGTCGGCCAGCGTCACCGCGACCCGAAAACGCTGCGGTTCGCGGCGGGCGTCCTCGGCGTTGGCCGCCTGGCTGGTCGCCGCGACCAGGACCACCGGTGCTTGATCGGAATCGGGTTCCACCGCGACCGAATTCACCGTGACCTCCGTGCGGACCTCCGACTGCGCGAGGGACTCGATCAGCATGTCCGCCTGGGCCTCGAACTCCTCCTTGAAGTCGCCCGTGGCGCTGTCGATGATGCTCTGCACATTCTCGGCGGCATTGGCGTAATCGAGGGTCATCAGGTTGACCACCCCCTGCCGGGCGATGGCGGCGTATTCGGCGTGCTGGGCCGAAACCTGCGTGAGCGAGCGGTGCTGCCAGGTCAGGTAACCGCTGGCGGCCAGCAACCCGCAGATCGCCACGACGGCTGCCGCGAGCCCGGCCCGCAGGATCAAGCCCGATCGGGCCCGGGGCCGCGCGTCGGCGGCCGCCTCGGCTTCCTGAGCGGTCACGGCCGCCTCCGCCGCGGACGGGGCGGAGGTGTCGTCATTCTCGGGTGCCTCGGGTGCCATCGCCCGTCTGCTCCATCCGTCGTCGGCTGCGAATCCGTCTCGGAGCCTAGCGTTTATCCACGGCCCCGGCGGGCGGGCACCGGCGGCCGCTGAGTAATCTTCTCCGAAATGAAGAGTTTCGTTTCCAGCTGTGCGAAAGTGTTCACGTGCGTGTGATGGTGATGGCCGCCGCCGCGGCAACGGTGGGCGCGATGCTCAGTGCGCCGGCGGCGACGGTGAGTGCGCCGGTGGCCCAGGCGGGCCCGCAAACCTGCAACGACGCCTTCTGCGTCCCCGGCATCCGGCCCAACGTGGTGCTGGGTTCGTACTGCGACAACACGTCCTACTTCGTGTTCGGGACCGCGGTCGCCGGCCCGTCCATCCAGCCCGGGCGGTTGGTGTTCTGTGGCTCGCCGCGCCGCTACGAGCCGAGGTGGTTCCGTTCGCCACCGTTGGCCGGGATCCGCGACGAGGGCAGCCAATGCTCGAGTGAGCTGCACATGGTGGCCCAGGCGCCCGATGGCCTGTTCCTGAGCTGCATCGCCCACAGCGGTGAGGCGCTCTGGCGGCGCGGCGACTGAGCCGCAGCGCCACCGCGCGGGCCGAGTTCGCCGCCGGCGCTGCCGGATTGCGCGTCGTTACCAGTTACGGATCGAGCAGAGCGCGCCCTTGGGGCCGCTGTCGGTCTTGACGACCACGCCGTCGACCGCGAGCTCACAGCTGTATCCGGGCACGGGGAAGTTCGGCGCCTCGCCGCTTTGCACGGCCACCATCGCCCACAGGTTCGGGTCGGCCAGGTGGGCCTCGAGCACCCATGGCTGACCAGGTCCCACCTCGGCGTCGGCGCGCGGGCTGAACATGTACGGGTTGTGGCTGTAGTCGGAGAACAACGCGGGCTCGGTGTCCCGGTAGTAGATGTGCGACCAGATGGGCGCGTTCGCGGTGACGGTGTACCGGACATGGTGCAGGACCGGCTCATTCGCGCCGACGGGGGCAGCGGTGCCGAGGGATCCGGCCAGCATGGCCAGCGCGGCGGCCGAGGAAACTAGAGCACGCATCGTCACATCCTGGTCAACGAGATCGGGTAGGTGAAGCTGCCGCCGGGGGCGCCGTCGCACCCGGTCGCGAACGAGGACACCATCTCACCGGCCAGCGTGTCCTTGTGCCAGCGGTAGACGTCGTGGGTCGGTATGACGGGACCGTAGTAGATGTCCCCGCAGCGCAGGCCGAACGGGTCGTCGATGACCATGGTGTAGAAGCCGTCGTCACCGAGCATGGCGTCGGCGTGGGTGTACTTCGCCTTGGCCACCGGCTGGGGGATGGTCTGCACCCGGATGCAGGTGGCGCCCTCGACCGGGAAGCCCCGGCATGGGGTCATCGCGGCGAAGATCCAGGTGTGGAAGTCACGGCGGTCCGGGATGTGCAGGTTGTAATTGCCGTAGAACATTGCCGACGCCGGCGGTGCGAACAAGATCGTCGCCGACACCAGCACGATGCCGGCGAGCGCGCTCAGCACGGACCGGATGGGCTTCACGGGCTTCCTCCACGGTTCATCGACTGTCCGGCTGACTATAAAACTCCGACCGAGGTCGCCGGGCCGAAACCGGAATCCCGCCTTCGCCGCACCGGAGATTGGCATTCTCGCTTCCGGAGAATAGCATCATCGACGACGGTGAGGAGTGCACAGGCCGATGCGAACGATCCCCGACGAACTCGTCCAGCGGTACCGGGAAAACGGGTGGTGGACGCCCGACACCCTGGGTGATCTGCTGGCCCGCGAGCTGGCCGCAGCCCAGGATCTCGAGTTCCGGGTGCACTCGAAGGTCCGGCCTTATCGGGGGACCGTCGGCGAGGTGGAGCGGGCGGCCCGTCGGCTGGCCACCGGTCTGCACCAGCGCGGCGTCCGCGCGGGCGACGTGGTCGCGATGCAGCTGCCCAACTGGATGGAGGCCGCAGCGACCTTCTGGGCCTCCGCGCTGCTGGGCACGGTGGTGGTGCCCATCGTGCATTTCTACGGCCGCAAGGAGCTCACCCACATCCTCGGCGACGCCAAGCCCAAGGTGTTCATCACGACCGGGTCCTTCGGCCGGATGGAGTTCCATCCCGACATCACCTCCGACATCGAGATCGTGGGGATCGTGGGCGGCAAGGACGCCGGCCTGGTGGGCGCAACTGGCTCGACCGCAGTCGATTTCGAGGATCTGCTGGGCGAGCAGCCGCTGTCGGGAGTGGTCGCCACCGACCCGGCCGGCGCGACGTTGTACGCCTACACCTCCGGGACCACGAGTGCCCCCAAGGGGGTGATCCACAGTCACCACAGCCTGGTGCACGAGACCCATCAGCTGGTCGGACAGAACATGCTCGACGCCGGCAAGCAGCTGACCGCCACACCGGTCGGGCACTTCATCGGCATGGTCGGCGCGTTCCTGATGCCGGTGCTGGCCAAGCATCCGATCAACCTCACCGACGTCTGGGATCCCGGTGTGGCGCTGGGGTTGATGAAGACCGACGGACTGGCCATCGGCGGTGGTCCGCCCTACTTCGTGACCAGCCTGCTCGACCATCCGGACTTCACCACCGAACACCTGGCGGGCGTGCGCACGGTCGGCCTGGGTGGTTCGACGGTGCCGGTGGCGGTGACGCGGCGGCTGGCCGACCTCGGCATCAACGTCTACCGCTCCTACGGCAGCACCGAGCATCCGTCGATCACCGGGTCCCGCTGGGACGAACCGGAAGACAAGCGTCTCTACACCGACGGCCGCGCGCTGTCGGGGGTCGAGGTGCGCCTGGCCGAGGACGGCGAGATCCTGTCCCGGGGCCCGGACCTGTGCCTGGGATACACCGATGATGCGTTGACCGCCAAGGTATTCGACGACGACGGCTGGTACCACACCGGCGACATCGGAGTCTTCGACGACGACGGCTACCTCACCATCACCGATCGCAAGTCGGACATCATCATCCGCGGCGGCGAGAACATCAGCGCGGCCGAGGTCGAGGAAACCCTGCTGGGCATGCCGGCGGTGGCCGAGGCGGTCGTGGTGGCCACCCCGGACGCCCGCTACGGCGAACACGCCACCGCGGTGCTGCGCCTGCACGACGGGCACGACCTGCCCGACCTCGACGAGGTTCGGCGCCACTTCGAAGCCTGCGGGGTCGCGCGGCAGAAGTGGCCCGAGGAGTTGCGGCGGGTCGATGACTTCCCGCGCACCGCCAGCGGCAAGGTGCAGAAATTCAAGGTTCGTCAGGCGGTCAGCGGTGACCGCTAAGAAGCTGGTCATCGGGGCCAGCGGGTTCCTGGGTTCGCACGTCACCCGCAAGCTCGTCGAGGCCGGCGAGGACGTCCGGGTGATGCTCCGAAAGACCAGTTCCACCAAGGCGATCGACGACCTCGATGTGGAGCGCTGTTACGGCGACCTGTTCGACGAGGCGGCGGTGCGCGCGGCCATGACCGGCTGCGACGTCATCTACTACTGCGTGGTGGACGCCCGGATGTGGCTGCGCGACCCGACCCCGTTGTTCCGCACCAACGTCGACGGGTTGCGCGCGGTGCTCGACGTGGCCACCGAGGACGACATCGCCGCCGGACTGCGAAAGTTCGTGTTCACCAGCACGATCGGCACCCTGGCCATCAGCAAGACCGGGCTGGTCACCGAGGACGACCCGCGCAACTGGACCGAGGGCGGCGCCTACGTCGAGGCCCGGGTCGCCGCCGAGGAATTGCTGTTCGAGTATGTCCGGGACCGCGGCCTACCGGGTGTCGCGATGTGCGTGTCCACCACCTACGGCCCCGGCGACTGGCAGCCGACCCCGCACGGCGGGCAGGTCGCGATGGTGGCCGCGGGAAAGATGCCGTTCTACCCGGACTTCGGCCTGGAGGTGGTGGGTATCGAGGACGCCGCGCGGGCCATGCTGCTGGCCGCCGAGAAGGGGCGCAACGGCGAGCGCTACATCATCTCCGATCGCTTCATGACGATGCGCGAGATCCAGGATGTCGTCGCCGACGCCGCCGGGGTGCGCCGCGCCCGAATCAAGGTGCCGCTTCCGGTGTTACGGGCCGGCGCCCGGCTCAACGACCTGGCTGCGCGCGTGCTGCGCCGAGACCTGATGTTCGCCTCGGCGGGCCAGAAGATGTCCGAGCTGATGTCGCCGCTGGATCACAGCAAGGCCGAACGTGAGTTGGGCTGGAAGCCCGAACCGGTCGAGGAGTCGCTGGCCCGGGCCGTCGCCTTCTTCCGCGCCCACCGCTGACCGCCCCCGCCGACGCGCCCAAAGGTGAGTTCGGGCCGGTTTGTGCGAGTGGCTTTCGGTATTTCGTCGATCTCGGCGGGGCGGCGGTCAGCTCACCGACCGGCCCGTCGCCGCGTGATGGCCGGCCCGGAAGCCGAACACCATGGCCGGGCCGATGGTGCCGCCGGCGCCGCCGTAGGCGCGGCCGGTGACGCCGGCCATCGCGTTGCCCGCCGCGTACAGCCCCGGGATCGGTGCGCCCGAGACGTGCAGGACCCGGCCGTCGCGGTCGGTGCGCGGACCGCCCTTGGTGCCCATCGCGCCGAGGGCGACCGGCACCGCGTAGTACGGGGCGGTATCGAGGGGACCGAGCGTGCGGCCGGCGTCGGTCGAGGCGTTGGGATCGCCCCAGTAGCCGTCGTAGGCGCTGCTGCCGCGGCCGAAGTCGGGATCGCGCGGATCGTCGCCGGCGACGTTGCGATTCCAGTCGGCCAGCGTCCGCGCCAGCCCCTCGGCGTCGATGCCGGTCTTCTCGGCCAGTTCGTTGAGATCGGCTGACGCGCAGAACCATTCGGGGGCCGGCTCGCCCGGTTCGACGCCCAGGAAGCCGTAGCGCTTGAGGTGCTGGTCGTCGAACACGATCCAGGCGGGGTCGTTGACATAGCCGTCGCGCGGGTGCAGGTACTGGAAGGCGCCGGCCATCGAGTTGTAGTCGCAGGCCTCGTTGATGAACCGCTGCCCGGCGCGGTTGACGATGATGCTGCGCGGTCGGGTGCGTTCGAGACGCACGCTGCGGCTGCGCTGGTGACCGTCGATGGTGTCGTCGGGAATCTGCACGATGGGCACCCACCAGGCCTCGCCCATGTTGGCCAGATCCGCGCCGTGGGCCATCGCCATCCGCAGCGCGTCCCCGGTGTTGTTGGGCGGCGAGACCGGGCCGTGCATGGGCCCGCGCAGGAACGCCTCGACCAGCCTGGTGTCCCACTCGAAGCCACCGTTGGCCAGGATCACCCCGCGGTGCGCCCGGACGTTGACCGTGTTGTCACCGGAACTGATCCGCACCCCGGCGATGACGCCGTCCTCGGCGATCAACTCGACGGCCCGGGTGCCGGTGAACGGCGTGATCCCGGCGTCCAGCAGGCCCTGGAGCAAGCCCGCGATCATCGCGGTGCCGGCCACCACGATGTCCCCGGAGGTGTCGTCGATATCGGCGTGCAGCCGCGCGCGGGTTTCGGCGTCGATGCCCACGTTGCTGAAATCCGGTGGGAAGGAGGTGATCCGGTCGCGCCAGGCCGGGATCCGGTTGAGGTCGTAGGGGACCGGCCCCAGGGAACGGCCGCCGCCGGGCCGGCCGCCGGGCAGCTCGGGCTTGTAATCCGGGAACCCGGTGGCGATCTCGAACCGCATGTCGCTGTGCGCCTCGACGAAGTCGATCATGGCCGGGCCGGTGCGCACGAATGTCTCCACCAGGTCCTCGTCCATGGCGCCGAAGGACTGGGCGCGCAGATACGCCATGGCGTCCTCGACGGTCAACTCCCCGTCGGGGGACCGGTGATGCGCCGGAATCCAGGCGATGCCGCCCGAGACCGCGGTGGTACCTCCGACGGTCTCGGCCTTCTCGTAGACCTCCACCCGGACGCCCGCCTCGGCGCCGGCCACGGCCGCGGACAACGCCGCGGTCATCCCCGCCCCACCGGTGCCCAGCACGACGACGTCGGTTTCGCGGTCCCAGTTGGTTGCGTTCACACGCAGATCCTTTCGGTAAGACGACGGCTCAGTTCAATATCACCGACAGCTCTTCGGCTGCCTTGATCACCGCGTCACGGCCGCGTTCGACGACATCCTCGCGATGGGAGATCAGGTTCAGGCACGTTGCCGGGGCCGGTGGCAGACGATGCACCGGAACGGCAAGGCCAAAGGTGTTGGGCTCGATCTCGCCGTGGGTGATGACCCAGCCCTGTTCGCGGGTCAGCGTCACCAGGTCCCGTTCCCCGGGCCGGGGCGGCATGCTCGCCAACAGCGCGATGCCCGCGGCGCCGCGGTCGAGTGGATAGCGGCTGCCTTCGTGGAAGGACAGTTGGTAGGCGACCTGCGTGGGCACGATCACCGCGATGGCCACCTGATGATCGCCCTCGGCGACCAGCATCGACACGGTGGTGGACAGCTCGTCGGCCAGGGCCCGCAGCCGCGGCAGGCAGACCTGCCGGAGGTTGTTGTCGAAGGAGGCACCGAGCGCCACCAGGCCGGCGGCGGGGCGGTAGCGGCCGTCCTCGGCCTTGGCGACCATCCGGAACTGCGCGAGCGTGCTCAGCAGTCGGTAGGCGATGGTGCGATGCACGCCGATGCGCTCGGCGACCTGCTGCGCGGTCAGCCCGTCCGGGGTGGCCGCGACCACCTGGAGCGCGGTCAGGCCGCGGGCCAGCGTCTGCGAGCCCGGTGCGCCGGTGGCGACGACGGTGATCGGCTGCTCGGTCGCGGCGATTCCTCCCTTGACAGACATCACCCTGAGAGTGATGCTCTATAGATAGTGCACATCGATGTACGATATTAGCACACATCGATCGCAGAAAAAGAGAACGTCATAATCGCAGGCAGAGAGGCATTTCGTGGCTGAGTTCGAGAGCATTTGGAGCGATCTTCAGGGCGTTCCGTTCTCGCAGGGGTACCTGGACGCCGGCGGTGTACGCACCCGATACCTGCACGCCGGGGACCCCGAAAAGCCCGCCCTGGTGCTGCTGCACGGCTCCGGCGGACACGCCGAGGCCTACGTCCGCAACCTCGCCGCCCACGCCGAACACTTCTCCACCTGGTCGATCGACATGCTGGGGCACGGTTACACCGACAAGCCGGGACACCCCCTGGAGATCGCGCACTACGTGAAGCACCTGCTGGCCGTCTTCGACGCGATCGACGCCGAGCGGGTGTACCTGTCCGGGGAGTCGCTCGGCGGCTGGGTGGCCTCCCGGGCCGCCGCCGATCACCCCGAGCGGATCCACCGGTTGGTCCTCAACACCGCCGGCGGCTCGCAGGCCGACCCGGAGGTGATGAAGCGCATCATCACGCTGTCGATGGCCGCGGTCGAGGATCCGAGCTGGGAGACGGTGCAGGCGCGGATCAAGTGGTTGATGGCCGACAAGTCCAAGGACTACGACGACATCGTGGCCAGCCGCCAGCGGATCTACCGGTTGCCGGGATTCGTCGACGCGATGCGCGACATCATGGCGTTGCAGGACCCGGAGATCCGGGCTCGAAACCTGATGGGCCCCAAGGAGTACGGCGCCATCACCGCCCCGACGCTGGTGCTGTGGACCAGCGACGACCCGACCGCCGACGTCAGCGAGGGCAGCCGGATCGCCTCGATGATCCCCGGCGCCCGGTTCGAGGTGATGGCCGGCTGCGGGCACTGGCCGCAGTACGAGGATCCCGACACGTTCAACCGCCTGCACGTCGACTTCCTGTTGGGGCGGTCGTAAGTGGCCGCCGCGCAGAGTGGTTCAGACCGCCCCGCGGTGGTGATCGTCGGGGCCGGGCCGGTGGGCCTTACCCTGGCGAACATCCTTGGCCTGCAGGGTGTTCGGACGCTGATCGTGGAGGAACGCGACACGCTGATCGACTACCCGCGCGGCGTCGGTCTCGACGACGAGTCGCTGCGGACGTTCCAGTCGATCGGCCTGGTCGACGCCGTGCTGCCGCACACCGTCCCGAACCAGATCCTGCGGTTCTTCGATTCCAACCGCCGCCTGCTGGTCGAGATGGCGCCCCCGGACGCCCGCTTCGGCTGGCCCAAACGCAACGGCTTCGTCCAGCCCCTCGTCGACGCCGAATTGTTCGCCGGCCTGCGCCGTTTCGACCATGTCGAGATCCGCTGGGGCACCAGGATGACCGCCGTGACCGAGACCGCCGAGGGTGTCACGGTGGAGCTGGCCGGCCCCGACGGCGCCGGCTCCCAGGTCCACGCCGGCTACGTCGTCGGCTGCGACGGCGGGCGCAGCGCCACCCGCCACCTGATGGGCGTCTCCTTCGAGGGCACCACCTCGCCCACCCGCTGGGTGGTCATCGACCTGGCCAATGACCCGCTGGGCCACCCCAACAGCGAGGTCGGCGCCGACCCCGAGCGCCCGTACGCCTCGATCTCGATCGCCCACGGTATCCGCCGGTTCGAGTTCATGATCCACGACGACGAATCCGACGAGCTGGCCTCCGATCCGGCGTTCGTCAGCCGGCTGCTGGCCAGTTTCGTCCCGCATCCCGACCAGGTCGACATCATCCGGCATCGGGTCTACACGCACCACTCGCGCATCGCCGGCGCCTTCCGCAAGGGGCGGATGCTGCTGGCCGGCGACGCCGCCCACCTCATGCCGGTGTGGCAGGGGCAGGGGTACAACAGCGGGATCCGCGACGCCGCAAACCTGGGTTGGAAACTGGCGGCCGTGGTCAACGGCCACGCCGGCGACGCCCTGCTGGACAGCTACGACGTGGAACGGCGCAAGCACGCGCGCGCCATGATCGACCTGTCCACCATGGTGGGCCGGGTCATCTCGCCGACCAACCGCCGCGTCGCCGGGGTGCGTGACAAGCTCATTCGTGCGGCGTCCATCGTCCCGTCGCTCAAGCGGTATGTGCTGGAGATGCGGTTCAAGCCGATGCCGCGCTACGAGCAGGGCGCGGTCGTACATGCCGCCACCCCGCCCCCGCCGGGGTCGGCGGCCGGCACCCTGTTCATCCAGCCGCGGGTCGACACCCGCACCGAGCAGAACGTCCTGCTCGACGACGTCATCGGCACCGGCTTCGCGGTGCTGTGCTGGAACAACGACCCCCGCCGACTGCTCGGAACGGAGATGCTCGAGCGGTGGAAGGCGTTGGGCACCACCTTCATTGCCGCGCGACCGAGCACCCAGTTGCATTGGCGACCGGACGGCGAGAGCGTCGACGACCCCGACGTGGTCGTGGTCGGTGACCGCACCGGGGCGCTGAAGTCCTTCTTCGACGGTCACACCGACTCGGTGTTGTTCCTGCGGCCGGACCGCTGCATCGCCGCGGCCTGTGTGGCCCAGCGCGCAGCCGAGATGAGTTCCGAGGTGTTCTCGGTCCTGCACGCCGATGCCCCGAAGCCTGCGAAAGGCGGTGAGAACCATGGCGCAACTGGCACTGTGTTGCATGTCGCACAGCCCGCTGCTGAATCTTCCGGGACCGTCGGCTGACCTGCTCACCGACATCGAGGCCGCGCTGGCCGGTGCGCGCGACTTCGTCGCCGACTTCGCCCCGGACGTCGTGGTGACCTTCTCGCCGGATCACTACAACGGCTTCTTCTACAAGCTTATGCCCCCGTTCTGCATCGGCACTTCGGCGTCGGGGGTGGGCGACTACGGCACCCAGGCCGGTCCGCTGAACGTCGCCGAAGACCTCGCCAACGCCTGCGCGGCAGCGGTGCTCGACGCCGACGTCGACGTCGCGATCTCGGCCGGCATGGAGGTCGACCACGGCACCGTGCAGCCTCTGCAGACGTTGTTCGGCGACGCCGCGGCGGTGCCGATCATCCCGGTGTTCATCAACTCGGTCGCCACCCCGTTGGGACCCGTCCGCCGGGTGCGGGCGCTGGGCACCGCCATCGGGGCCTTCCTGGCGACGCTGGACAAGCGGGTGCTGGTACTGGGATCCGGTGGCCTGTCGCATGATCCGCCGGTGCCGACGCTGGCGACGGCGCCCCCGGCCGCGCTGGACCGCATCGTGCGCGGCGTCGCCATGAGCCCGGAGCAACGCAGCGCCCGCCAGGACGCGGTGATCGCCGCCGCCCACGACTTCGCCCACGGCGAGTCGGCGCTGCAGCCGCTGAATCCGGACTGGGACCGCGCGTTCCTGGAACTGCTCGACGCCAACCGGCTTGCCGAGGTCGACACCTGGTCCAACGGCGACATCGCCGCCGCGGCCGGAAACTCCGCCCACGAGGTCCGGACCTGGATCGCGGCCTTCGCCGCGCTGGCCGCCTCCGGTCGGTACGTGACCGCTCACCACTATTACCGCCCGGCGCCGGAACTCATCGCCGGGTTCGCAATCCGAACGGCGGTGCCCGCATGACGGCCAACGACAACGACCACGCAGCGACCTTCGATCACGAGGTCGACGTGTTGGTCATCGGCAGCGGCGGCGGCGGGCTGACCGCCGCGTTGACCGCTCAGGCCGAGGGGTTGGATGCCCTCGTCGTCGAGAAGTCGGCCCACTACGGCGGTTCCACGGCGCTCTCCGGCGGCGGCATCTGGGTGCCGGGTGCGCCCTCGCAGCGCCGCGAGGGCTATTCGCCGGACCCGGATGAGGTCTTCGGCTACCTCAAGCAGATCACCGGCGGGCTGGTCAGCGATGCCCGGCTGCGCAAGTACGTCGAGGCCGCGCCGGAGATGATGCAGTTCCTGGAGGACCGCAGCCGCTGGTTCGAGTTCGTCTGGAAGCCCGGCTACGCCGACTACTACCCGGAACTGCCGGGCGGTTCGGCCCTGGGCAGCACCATCAACGTGCCGGCCATCGATCTGCGCAAGCTCGGCGCCGAGGAACAGAACCTGTTGCAGCCGTTGGCGCTGGCGCCCAAGGGCATCTGGTTCGCGCCCAAGGATCTGCGCCTGTTCTACCAGGTCCGGCAGAACTGGCGCGGTAAGGCGGTGCTGGTCAAGCTGATCTGGCGGATGTTCCGGGCCAGGGTCTTCGGCGACCGGATGGCCGCCATCGGGCAATCCCTGGTGGCCCGGATGCGACTGGCCCTGCAGGAGCACGACATTCCGCTGTGGCTCAACACGCCGATGACCGAGCTCATCACCGACGGGGACGGGCCGGGGGCGCGGGTGATCGGCGCCGTCGTCGAACAGGATGGCCGGACCCGTCGGATCGGGGCCCGTGCCGGGGTCATCATCGCCGCCGGCGGATTCGACCACGACATGGCCTGGCGCCGCGAACATCTGCCGGAGCTGGAGCAGGACTGGAGCTTCGGTAACCCGGCGGCCACCGGTGACGGCATCCGCGCCGGCCAGAAGGTCGGCGCCGCCACGGATCTGATGGACGAGGCCTGGTGGTTCCCGGCCATGTGCTGGCCCGACGGTCGGTTGCAGTTCATGCTCAACGAGCGCATGATGCCGGCGCAATTCGTGGTCAACGGCGCGGGCAAGCGGTTCATCAACGAGGCCGCCCCCTACATGGACTTCGCGCACGCGATGATCGAGGGCCAGCGCTCGGGGGTCACCCACATCCCGGTCTGGCTGATCACCGACCAGCGGTCGTTCCACCGCTACGTGGTGGGTGGCCACCTACCCATCCCGAAGATCCCGTTCGCGCCGGTGCCGACCGGCCGGAAGATCCCGCAGGCCTGGTTGGACTCCGGGATCGTCAAGGAAGGCAAGAGTTTCGAGGAGCTGGCCGCGCAGATCGACGTGCCGCCGGCCGCACTACGGGAGACCGCCGAACGCTTCAACGAACTGGCCCGCAAGGGTCACGACGACGACTTCGCCCGGGGTGACAGCGCCTACGACAACTACTACGGTGACCCGACGCTGCCGAACCCGAACCTGTACCCGCTGTCGAAGCCGCCGTACTACGCGTTCCAGATCATCCTGGGTGATCTGGGCACCTCCGGTGGGCTGCGCACCGACGAGCACGCCCGGGTGCTCGACACCGAAGACCGGCACATCCCCGGCCTGTACGCGGTGGGCAATGCCTCGGCCGCGGTGATGGGCCGCAGCTACGCCGGCGCGGGCGCCACCATCGGCCCCGCGATGGCCTTCGGCTACGTCGCCGCCAAACACGCCGCCCAGAACCACCCCGTCCGGAACCCGCAACAACCGCAAGTCCACGACAACGTCCGCAACGCCTGAGGAGGCACCCGATGAAGATCTCGCTGTTCTACGAATTCCCGCTGCCTCGGCCGTGGTCGGAAGACGACGAACATCAACTGTTCCAGCACGGTCTGGACGAAGTCGAAGCCGCCGACAAAGCCGGCTTCTCGACCGTCTGGCTCACCGAGCACCACTTCCTCGAGGAGTACTGCCACTCCACCGCGCCGGAGATGTTCCTGGCCGCGGCGAGCCAGCGCACCAAGGACATCCGGCTGGGCTTCGGTGTCATGCACCTGCCCCCGCCGATCAACCATCCGGCGCGTATCGCCGAGCGTGTCGCCACGCTGGATCACCTGTCCAACGGTCGGGTGGAGTTCGGCACCGGTGAGGGTTCCTCGGTCGCCGAGTTGGGTGGATTCAACATCGACCCGGCCGACAAGCGGGCGCAGTGGGAGGAGGCCCTTGAGGTCGCGATCCGGTGCATGGTCGAGGAGCCCTTCTCCGGCTTCAAGGGTGAGCACGTCGAAATGCCTGCGCGCAACGTGATCCCGAAGCCGCTGCAGAAGCCGCACCCCCCGGTCTGGGTGGCCTGCACCCGTCCGTCGTCGGTGCAGATGGCCGCGCAGAAGGCCATCGGCGCGCTCAGCTTCGCCTACACCGGCCCCGAGGCGCTCAAGGAGCGGGTCGACGGGTACTACCAGGAGCTGGAGGAAAAGGGCACGCCGGTCACCCCGGCGATCAACCCCAACCTGCTGGCGATCGGCGGCGACCTGTCGATGATGGTGGCGAAGAACGACGACGAGGCGCTCAAGCGGCTCGGCATCGGCGGCGGCTTCTTCAGCTTCGGCATCATGCACTACTACCTGACCGGCATGCACACCCCGGGCCGTACCAAGGTGTGGGAGCGCTACGAGCAGGCGGTCAAGGAAGATCCGACGCTGGCCTACGGCCCGGGTCGCGGCGCCATCGGCGGTCCGGACACCGTGCGGGAGTTCCTGCGCAGCTACGAGGCCAGCGGTGTCGACGAGATCATCCTGCTGCTGAACCCGCGCAGCCATGAGGGCACCATGGAATCCATCGAGATCATGGGCAAGGAGATCCTGCCCGAGTTCATCGAGCGCGATCAGAAGGCGGTGGCCGACAAGGCCAAGCGCCTCGAGCCGGTGATCGAGAAGATCGAGGCGCGGCGGCAGCCGTCGAACGCACCGCTGTTCGACGAGACCTACGCCTTCGGTGGGTTGCCCACCGGCCGTGGCGGCAAGTTCACCGCGGGGGAGATCCCCGAGGCGATGGCCGAGATCAACGAGGGCCGCGTCAAGGCAGCCCAGCTGGAGAAGGAGCAGAAGGCGGCCCGGGAAGCAGCGAGCTGAGCGTGGCCACCCTCGACGAGCTGGTGCGTTACGACGGTAAGCACGTGGTGGTCACCGGCTGCGCGTCCGGCATCGGCGCGCAGGTGGCGCGCCAGCTCGGCGAATTGGGCGCCCGGGTAACGGGTCTGGACCGCCGCGATCCGCAGAACGGGGTCGACGACTTCATTGCTGTGGATCTGGCCGACCCCGTTTCGGTGGACGCGGCGGCCGGCGGGGTCGACGGCGGCGTGGACGCGCTGTTCAACGTGGCCGGGGTGTCCTCGGGCATAGGTGATCCGGCGCTGGTGGTCCGGATCAACTTCCTGGGCATGCGGCAGTTCACCGAGACCATGCTGCAGCGAATCCCGGCCGGGGGATCGGTCACCTCGGTGTCCTCGCTGGCCGCCTCCGAGTACCGCGAGAACGCCTCGACCACAGCGGGTCTGGTGGCCACCGCCTCGCCGGAGCAGG
Source organism: Mycolicibacterium sp. MU0050 (assembly GCF_963378085.1). Taxonomy (GTDB): domain Bacteria; phylum Actinomycetota; class Actinomycetes; order Mycobacteriales; family Mycobacteriaceae; genus Mycobacterium; species Mycobacterium wendilense. The sequence continues at coordinate 1,541,247 of NZ_OY726395.1, forward strand.
GCGTGCAGTGGTGCGCCGACCATCCCGACGCGCTGGCCGAGGGCGGCGGCTACCGGCTGGCCAAGGAAGCGACCATTCTCTACACCATGAGCAAGGTCGCCGAACTAGGTGCGCGCGGGATCCGGATCAACTGCACCGCCCCGGGGGTCACCGAAACACCCATCCTCGATCAGTTGCGAACCGCGTACGGGCAGGGTTATCTCGACTCGTTCACCACGCCGCTGGGACGCGCTTCGACACCGCAGGAGCAAGCCGCGTTGTTGGTGTTCCTCGGCAGCCCCGCCGCCAGTTACGTCACCGGACAGGTGATCTGGGCCGACGGCGGCATCCTGGCCGAGCGGTTCAGCTCGGCGATCGATTCCCTCGACCGGATCTCGGGAAGGTAGGCCATGGCCGGCACAATGCAGGACTTCCGCAAGATGGCCGACGAGGTGCGCAACTGGGGCCGCTGGGGCGCGGCCGACGAGTTGGGCACCCTGAACTTCATCACCGCGGACAAGGTCGCCGAGGCCGCCGGACTTGCCCAGCGCGGCAAGGTGTTCGCGCTCGGCACCGACTTCGGATCCAACGGCCCGCAGGGCGCGTTCAAGTTCCGCAACAACCCGGTGCACACGATGACCGTCGACGGTGGCGACGCCGACACCCTGGTGCGTTACGGTCCGGAGTGGCTGCGCAACGCCGTCGCCCACGACGTCAGCGCGTTCTTCGCCGACAATCCGTTCCGGTTCAACGACGACATGATCGTGATGCCGCTGCAAGCGGCCTCGCAGTGGGATGCGCTGAGCCACGTGTACTACGAGGACAAGCTGTACAACGGTTTTCCCGCGGATTCGGTGACCAGTTTCGGCGCCTATCACTGCGGGATCGACAAGGTCGACGCCGTCGGCATCACCTCGCGCGGGGTGCTGCTCGACTTGGTGCGATTTCGGGGCGCCGAGGTGTTCCTCGAACCGGGCAACCCCGTCACCCCGGAGGAACTCGACGCCGTGGCCGCCAAGCAGGGCGTCGAGGTGCGCAGCGGCGACATCGTGCTGGTCCACACCGGCTGGTGGACCCGGTTCTGCGCGGTCGGCGACGGCGCCGAGGCGGGTTCGGGGTTGGACTGGCGGTGCGCGGCGTGGCTGCACGAGCACGAGGTGGCCGCGGTGGCGGCGGACAACCTGATGGTCGAGGACCCGGACCCGGCCGCCGGTGTCGAGGGCACCTTCCTGCCGATGCACATGCTCTGCCTGCGCGACATGGGGCTGATGCTCGGCGAGTACTGGGATCTGACGGCCCTGGCGGCCGACTGCGCCTCCGACGGCGTCTACGAGTTCCAGCTCGTCGCACCGCCGCTGAGCGTCGTCGGCGCGGTGGGCTCGCCGGTGAATCCGATCGCCATCAAATGACCGAACCGAACGACACCTAGGAAGACACGACGTGGCTGCGACACCCAAGGACCCGGGCTCCGGGGACACCACCGCGAACGACGGACCGCTGATCGTCGGTCTGGGCGGCACCCTGCGGGCCAACTCTTCGACTGAGCGTGCCCTGCGGTACTGCCTGTCCGAGGTCGAGCGTCAGGGCGGGCGCACCCGGCTGTACGCCGGGCCTGACCTGGACCTGCCGATGTATGCGCCGCACGAACTGGAGCGCACCCCGAAGGCCGCCGAGCTGGTCGATGCGCTGCGCAGCGCCGACGCGGTGGTGGTGGCCTCACCGGGCTACCACGGCTCGGTGTCGGGCTTGGTCAAGAATGCGCTGGACTACATCGAGGACCTGCGAGAGGACCCGCGGGTGTACCTCGACGACACCCCATGGGGCTGCATCACCTGCGCGTACGGCTGGCAGGCCGCCGTGGGCACGCTGGGACAGCTACGCGTCATCGGGCATGCGCTGCGCGCCTGGCCCACTCCGCTGGGGGTGGCGATCAACTCCGCGGACCCGGTGTGGGATGCCGACGGGGAACTGGTGGACGAGACGGTGCAGAACCAGTTGCGGATGCTCGCCTCCCAGCTGCTGACCTTCGCCAATTCGAGCGGCGCCCGCAAGTGAACGTCGGCCTCGTGCCCCGCGGCGCACCGGCCGCGGGGTGCCGACGACGTTGCACGGACCCGGACTGAACAGGAGCTGGCAAATGGACACGGGTTATGACCGCAAGACCGTCGTCGTCGACGGTCTGACGACCAGCTACCTGGAGGCCGGCGCCGAGCACGCCGAGACGGTGGTGCTGCTGCACGGCGGCGAGTTCGGCGCGAGCGCCGAGTTGGGCTGGGAGCGCACCATTTCCGCGCTCGGGCAACGATTCCGGGTGCTGGCCCCCGACATGCTGGGGTACGGCCAGACGGCCAAGGTGCTCGACTTCGTCGACGGGCGCGGGATGCGGATCCGCCACCTCGCGGCGTTCTGCGCGGCGGTCGGCGTCGAGGTGGCGCACTTCGTCGGCAACTCGATGGGCGCGATCAACCTCCTGGTCGACGCCACCTCCACCGCGCCGATCCTGCCGATGCGCAGTTTGGTGGCGATCTGCGGCGGCGGCGAGATCCAGAACAACGAGCACATGCGCGCGCTCTACGACTACGACGCCACGCTCCCGGCGATGAAAAGCATTGTGACTGCGCTGTTCTACGCTTCGTCGTACCCCGACGACGAGGCGTACGTGGCGCGCCGCCACGAATCGGCGACGCTGCCGGGAGCCTGGGAGACCATCGCCGCGGCGCGATTCCGCCGGCCCGGTTCCGAGCCACCGGCGGCGGCCTCCAGTCGCCGCGCCTACGAGCGGATCACGGTGCCGGCGCTGATCGTCGAGGGCGGTGGTGACAAGCTACTCCCGCCGGGTTGGGCGGCCGAGATCGCCGGGCAGATCGCCGGCGCACGGTCGGCGGTGATAAACAACGCCGGTCACTGCCCGCAGATCGAGCAGCCCGCGGCCGTCAACGACCTGCTGCTGGCTTTTCTCACCGAGCAGAGCCACAACGACCACCAGAGCGGAGCGCACGCATCATGACCGAGAGCCAGTCCGGCGAACTGAGCGGCAAGGTCGCCGTCATCACCGGGGGAGCGGCGGGCCTGGGCCGCGGCATCGCCGAACGCTTCCTCGCCGAAGGCGCCAAGGTGGTGGTCGGAGACCTCGCCGACGGCCCCCCACTCGACGGTGACTACCGGTTCATCGAAACCGATGTCGCCGACCTCGACCAGATCGCCCGCTTGGTGTCGACCGCCGTGGACTCCTTCGGCGGGTTGGACATCATGGTCAACAACGCCGGGGTTTCCGGCACCATGCACCGGCGCTTCCTCGACGACGACCTGGCCGACTTCGAGCAGGTGATGGCGATCAACCTGCGCGGCGTGATGGCCGGTACCCGCGACGCCGCGCGCTACATGGCCGAACACGGCGGCGGGTCCATCCTGAACCTCACCTCCATCGGCGGCATCCAGGCCGGCGGCGGCGTGCAAACCTACCGGGCTTCGAAGGCCGCGGTCATCCAGTTCACGAAGTCCGTGGCGATCGAACTCGCGCACTACGAGATTCGGGTCAACGCCATCGCACCGGGCAACATCCGCACGGCCATCGTCAAGAAGTCGGCAGCCGGTGAGGATCTCGAGCGACTCGAACAATTCGAGGAGGCCATTCGCGCGCAGATGCGCGCCGACCGCCCCCTGAAGCGCGAGGGCACCGTCGAGGACGTCGCCGAGGCGGCGCTGTACTTCGCCGGGGACCGCTCGCCGTACGTCACCGGCACGGTACTGCCCATCGACGGCGGCACGGTGGCGGGCAAGGTGATTCAGCGCAAACCGAAGTAGCCGGTCACTCCCGCGCGCTCGACGTGGTCTGCGACCAGGCGCGGATACCGGTGTCGGTCGGGGCGGAAGATGTCGTGCGGCGAGTCGTCGAACACGACCAGCTCGGCGGTCGGGAACACCTGTCGATACCGCGCCCAGGCGGCGTCGTCGACGATGCGGCCGGTGCCGCTGCGCACCGCGAGCAGCGGAATGTCCAGCTGCGCCAGCGGTTCCCAGAACGACCGCGCCTGCGCCGCGCGGAAGGTGTCGCGAATGGCGCGCTCGTCGAGGCGGTCTCGCACCGGCGTGCCGCGCCACCGCCCATCCAGCAGGCCGGTGACGTGAGCGTCGCCCAGGACGATCTCCTCGGGCACGTAATCGCCGATGGCGAGCGACCGCACACGATCGCTGTGCTGCAGCGCCCACCAGACCGCGGCCGCGGTGCCGCGCGAGAACGTCACCAGGTGCACGGGCCCGCTGCTCACGGTGTCGATGACCGCGCCGACGTCGCCGCTCAGCGTCTCCAGGTCGTAGCCCCGCGCCGGGGCGTCGCTGCGACCGTGGCCGCGGACCTCCACCACCGCGGTGCGGCGCCCGAAGGACGGAAGGACGGCGCGGTAGTCCTCGGCCACGTCGGTCATCCCCGGGACGAACACGATGGGCGCGCCGCGGTCGTCGCCGCCCGAGTCGAGGTAGTGGATGCGGACGTCGCCGTGGTGGGTGAATGCGGACTTCATCACCGCCATGACTACCAGCCCCGGTCGGCGGGCCGCGAGAGACCCGCGGACTTAAATCAATCACTTGACTTAACGATGGTCGGGCCTGTTGACTTGGGCGTGTGACCGCCACCAAGTCGCCGCGTGCGGACCGGGCCAACGAGACCCGGGAGGCGATCCTGTCGGCGGCCGAGCGGCTCTTCGCCGAACGCGGCGTGTTCGCGGTGTCGAATCGCCAGGTCAGCGACCAGGCCGGGCAGGGCAACAACGCCGCGGTCGGCTACCACTTCGGCACCAAGGCGGACCTGATCCGCGCGATCGTCCGTCGGCACAACGAACCGGTGGAACGGTTGTGTGAGCAGATGGTCGACGAGGTCGAGCGCACCGCGCGGACCACGGGGCGGCCGGCCGAACTGCGCGACTGGGTGCAGTGCCTGGTCCGCCCGCTGGCCGCGCACCTGGCCGAGCTGTCCGGGGCCACCGGCACGTCGACGTACGCGCGGTTCTCGGCGCAGCTGATGCCGGACCCGACGCATCGCGACATCGTTTCCGAGGAGTCGCTGGCGTCGCCGTCGGTGCTCAAGATCATCGAGGGCCTCAACCGGTGCCTGCCGGACATGCCGGCCGAGGTGCGTGTCGAGCGCAACGCGATGGCGCGGCATCTGATCGTGCACATGTTCGCCGAGCAGGAACGGGCCCGGGCCCAGGGGGACCCGACCGTGCGACCGGATTGGGACGCCACCGCCGACGGCCTGGTGGACGCCATCACCGGCCTGCTGCTGGCCCCGGTAACAGCCCACCGTGCAAAGGGAGCACAACCGTGAAAGTCATTGTCGATCAACCCAAGTGCGTGTCGGCAGGCAACTGCGTCGCCAACGCGCCGGAAGTGTTCGATCAGAGCGAGGACGACGGCAGCGTCATCCTGCTCGACGAGAACCCGCCGGACGAACTCGCCGACGCGGTCCGGGAGGCCGTGTCGGCCTGCCCGGCCATGGCCATCCGCGTCGAAGACTGACCGCGCGGCCACCCAGACCCACCCCAACCAGCCCACGCCAGAGGAAGCCCCGTGACCGAAACCTTGACCGACACCGTGACCGACGTCCCCGAGTACCCGATGGAGCGGTCGGCCGCCTGCCCGTTCGCCCCGCCGCCCGGCGTGATGGAACTCGCCGCCGCGGCCCCGCTCTCGCGGGTCCGCATCTGGAACGGCACCACGCCCTGGCTGGTCACCGGCTACGAGGTGGCGCGTGAGTTGTTCGCCGACTCCCGGGTCAGCGTCGACGACCGCAACGAGGGCTTCCCGCACTGGAACGAGCACATGCTCTCGACGGTGTACAAGCGCCCGCGCTCGGTGTTCACCTCCGACGCCGAGGAGCACACCCGCTTTCGCCGGATGCTGTCGCGGCCCTTCACGTTCAAGCGCGTCGAGGGCCTGCGGCCCTACATCCAGCGGGTGACTGACGAGTGCATCGACGCGATGCTGGCCGGCGAGAAGCCCGCCGACATCGTGTCCGGCCTGGCGCTGCCCGTGCCCACCCAGGTGATCAGCGAGATGCTGGGGGTGCCGTACGAGGACCACGAGTTCTTCCAGCATCACGCCAACGTCGGTCTGGCCCGCAACGCCACCGCCGAGGACGGCCAGAAGGGCGCGATGAGCCTGCACGGCTACCTGATCGACCTGGTCAAGAAGAAGATGGAAAACCCCGCCGAGGACGCCATCTCGGATCTGGCCGAGCGGGTCACCGCGGGGGAGATCAGCGTCAAGGAGGCCGCGCAGCTGGGCACCGGGCTGCTGATCGCCGGGCACGAGACCACCGCCAACATGATCGGCATCGGGGTGCTGGCGCTGCTGGAGAACCCGGAACAGGCCGCGCTGCTACGTGACACCGACGATCCGAAGGTGATCGCCAACGCGGTCGAGGAGTTGATGCGCTACCTGAGCATCATCCAGAACGGCCAGCGCCGGGTGGCCCTCGAGGACATCGAGATCGCCGGCGTCACCATCAAGGCCAACGACGGCATCATCTTGGACCTCGCCCCGGCCAACTGGGACGCCGCGGCGTTTGCGGCCCCCGATCAGTTGGACCTGACCCGGGACAACGCCCGCAACGAGCTCGGTTTCGGTTACGGCCGGCATCAGTGCGTCGGCATGCAGCTGGCCCGCGCCGAGCTGCAGATCGTGTTCCACACCCTGCTGCGCCGCATCCCGACCATGCAGCTGGCGATCCCATTCGACGAGGTGCCCTTCAAGCACGACCGACTGGCCTACGGCGTCTACAGCCTGCCGGTCACCTGGTAGGGCTCACCACCTGGTAGGGGCTCACCACCTGCCGCGAGCGCTCATCCCTGTACGGTTTTCGCCAAAATTTCGTACAAGAGTGAGCCCTCGCGGGGGCGGCCACGGCCGAGCGCTCATCCTTGTACGGTTTCCGCCCGATTTGCGTACAAGAGTGAGCGCTCGCGGAAAGGGGGCCGCTGAGCGCTCGCGGCCGGTGGTCAAGCCACGTCGAGGATGACCTTGCCGATCGCCTTGCGGTCGGCGACGAAGCGCAGCGCCGCGGCGGCCTGCGCCAACGGGAACCGGGCACCGATGTACGGCCGGACCTTCCCGTCGGCGAACATCTGAGTCAGCTCGGCGTCGGCCGGGCCGATGTCGTCGGGGTAGTCGGCGGCGAAGGTCCGGATCTCCATGCCCCGCACGGTGATTCCCTTCAGCAGCACCAGGTTCAGCGGAATCGACGGGATGGTGCCGGAGGCGTAACCCAAGGTCACGAACGTGCCGCCGCGGCCCAGCGAGCGCAGCGCCGGCTCGGCGTAGGCCCCGCCGACGGGATCGAGGACGGCGGCCGCCCCCGCGCCGCCGGTGAGCTCCCGGATGCGGTCGCGCAGATTCTCCCGCTCGTAGTCGATGGTCGCGACGGCGCCGCGTTGTGCGCAGACTGCCAGCTTCTCCGGCCCGGAGGCGGCGGCGATGACCCGGGCGCCCATCGCGGTGGCCAGGTCGACGGCGGCCAGCCCGACACCGCCGGCCGCGCCGAGGACCACCACGTGGTCGCCGGGGCGCACCGGCGATACCGTGCGCAGCGTGTAGTAGGCCGTGCGGTAGGTGACACCGAACGCGGCGGCGTCGGCGAAGTCCACCCCGTCCGGCATGCGGGTCAGCGAATTGGCCGGGGCCAGAACCTGTTCGGCGAAGGCGCCGACCATCATCGAGCCTGAGACCCGCTCGCCGGGCCGCCAGGCGACCTCGGGGCCGACGGCCAGGATCTCGCCGGCGAACTCGCTGCCGGGGGAGAACGGCGGGGGGATCCGAACCTGGTAACTGCCGGACAGGAACAGCACGTCGGGGAAGTTCACCGCGGCCGCGCGCACGCGAACCACCACCTCGCCGGGGCCCGGGGTCGGGTCGGGAACCTCCTCGTAGACCAGGCTTTCGGGCGGTCCGTACTCGCGGCACAGCTGGGCTTTCACGGGTTGTCCTCTCCGACCGCATCGAGGCCGCGCAGGCAGAACCGCACGAGATGGGTCACGTCGTCGGGTTCGGGGTGGGTGCCGGAGCCGACGTAGCGGCGCATGGTGGCGATGGTGAGTTGGAAGATCGCCTCGGCGTCGCGTCCGGGGTCGTCGCTGCCGAGCGCGGCGATGGGGGCGATCAACATGTCCCGCATGGGCGCCATGATGCCGGTGACGGAATCGGTGGCCGCCGGGCTGGTCATCTGCTCGACCACCGCCCGGCTCATGCTGGTCAGGTGCGGGTCGGACACCTGCGCCAGCGCGCCGGTGATCCACCGGGCGACCTTGTCGGCGGGGCGGTCGGCCTTGTCCATCTGATGGCTCAGGTAAGACACGACGACCCCGATGCCGCGTTCCATCACCGCCAGCAGCAAGTCGTCCTTGCCGGCGAAATAGCGGTAGAACGCCTTCTTCGACGATCCGGCCTCGGTGACGATGTCGCTGACCCGGGGCGCCTCGGGGGCCACCCGCTGCATCACCGTGATCGCTGCCGCGAGAATGCGTTCCACGTCGTCGGTGGCCTCGCGGTGCCGGGTGTCCAGGGCCCGGTCGACGGCCTGGGCGACCCGGGTGCTCATGGCGTCGGGGCCGGCGGCACCAACGGGATCTCGCTGACCCGGTCGCCGTACTTGACCTTGGCGGCGGCGATCCGGACATCGAGGAATTCGCTGGGCCACTCGGCGTCCTCGGCCTCGTAGTCCTTGAGCAGCATCCGGGCCAGGTTCACCTTGTGCGCCTCGGTGGGGCCGTCGGCCAGCCCGAGCGCGACGCCGCCGAGCAGGACATTGGTCAGCGGCAGTTGTTGGGTGAGGCCCATGGCGCCGTGCACCTGGATGGCGCGCAGCCCGATGGACTTCAACACCTGCGAGGCCAGGATCTTGCACACCCCGATCTCGGCGCGCGCGGCGTGCTCGCCGGCGGTGTCGATCAGCCAGGCGGTGTGCAGGACGGTGAGCCGGAACTGCAGCAACTCGGCGTAGGAGTCCGCGATGAACGCCTGCACCAGCTGCTTGTCGGCCAGCGAACTACCCTGGGTGAAACGGCTTTTCGCCCGGTGCGCCATCATGTCCAGCGCACGCTGGGCCACCCCGATGGACCGCATGGCGTGATGGATGCGCCCGCCGGCCAGCCGCGCCTGCAGGATCTGGAATCCGTGCCCCGGCTCGCCGAGCATCGCCGAGGCGGGCAGCCGCACGTTGTCGTAGTGGATCAACGAATGCCCGGCCTCGTGCGGCAGGGACCCCACCAGGTGGTGGGTGGCCTCGATGTTGACCCCCGGGGTGCCGGCCGGGATCAGGAACGTCGAGGCGCCCCGGTGCACGGGCACGTCCGGGTCGGTGACGGCGACGACGATGAAGAACGACGCCACCGAGGCATTCGAGGAGAAGTACTTGCGGCCGTTGAGCACCCAGTCCTCGCCGTCGCGCACGGCGCGGGTGGTGAAGACCCGCGGATCCGAGCCGCCCTGGGGCTCGGTCATCGAGAAGCAGGAGAAGATCTCCCCCGAGAGCAGCCCGGCCAGGTAGCGCTCCTTCTGCTCGGGCGTGCCGAACCGGGCCAGGATCTCGGCATTACCGGTGTCGGGGGCCTGCGTGCCGAACACGATGGGGGCCCAGCCGCTGCGCCCGAGGATCTCGTTGATCAACGTCAGCTTGACCGCGCCGAACCCCTGACCGCCCAGCTCGGGACCCAGGTGCGGCGCCCACAGCCCGCGGTCCCGGACCTGCTGCTTGAGCGGGTCGACGATGCGGCGCCGGTCCTCGTCGAGGGGGAGGAACTCGCAGCCCGGGAAGAGCACCTCCAGCGGTTCCACCTCCTCGCGCACGAAGTCGCGGATCCAGGCGAGCTTCTCCTCGAACTCGGGTTCCGTCGAGAAATCCCATGCCATGGTGGTCTCCTAAGTTGCTCGGGCAGATGCGGGTTGGGACCCGCCGGTGATCACGGGATGCCGCCGTCGGCCCGCACGATGGAACCGGTGGTGAAACTCGAGGCGTCCGACATCAAAAACAGCGCGGCGCCGACGATTTCGGCCGGGTTGCCGGCGCGCTGCAGCGCGAAGTGGCCGAACGGGTTGTCGACGCCGTCGAAGTCCCAGGCCTTGCTGATGTCGGTGAGGAAGGGCCCGGGCATCAGGGTGTTCACCCGGACGGTGGGGCCGTACGCCTGGGCCAGCCCCTCGGTCATGGCGTTCAGGCCCGCCTTGGAGGCGGCGTAAGGGATGAAGCTCGGGTGCGGCCGCAGCGAGCCGTGGGTGCTGACGTTGATGATCACGCCGCCGCCGGCGGCCACCATCTTCTCGCCGACCAGGGCCGAGAGCCGAAACGGCCCCTTCAGGTTGAGATTGACCACGGCGTCGAACAGCTGCTCGGTGACATCGGTCTGCTTCTCGTACACCGGTGACATGCCGGCGTTGTTCACCAGCACGTCGACCTTGCCGAACCGCTCGTAGGCGGCATCGACCAAGCCGTCCAGCTGATCCCAACGGCCGACGTGCACGGCGTAGGGCAACGCGGCGCGGCCGGTTTCGGCCTCGATCTCGGCGGCGGTGGCCTGGCAGGCGTCCAGCTTCCGGCTGGCGATCACCACGTCGGCACCGCAGCGCGCCGCGGCGAAGGCCATCTCGCGGCCCAACCCGCGGCTGCCGCCGGTGATCAAGACCACCCGGTCGGTGAGGTCGAAAAGTTGTTGTGGAGAGGTCATGTCAGGCTCCTGCGGTGCGGGTGAGCTCGGCCGCGGTGGTCATCAGCTGCGGGACCATCGCCCCCATGGCGGTGGCGACGGCGGGGTCGACCTTGCTGTTCGGGGCCAGCGAGGCCGCGTAGGTCTTCTCCAGCATGATGCCCAGCTTCCAGTTGGCCAGGACCAGGTAGTAACCGATGTCGTCGGTGGGACGGCCGCTGATCGACTCGTAGTGCGCCAGCAGTTCGCTGCGCCGGGGCATGCCGGTCATGTCCAGGTAAAAGCCGTCGCTGCTGGGGTTTTCGCCGTCGTAGCCCAGCAGCGCCCAACCCAGGTCCAGCAGCGGATCGCCCACCGTCGTCATCTCCCAGTCGACGATCGCGGCGAGCCGGGCGGGGCCCCCGTGGGCGTACATCACGTTGGCGAACTGGTAGTCGCCGTGCATGATTCCGGGCGTGTAGTGGGCGGGCTGATTCCGGCGCAGCCACTCGGCGGCGACGTCGAGCCCGGGCAACTCCCGCACCTGATAGGCGGCGAGGAACTTCAGCCAGCGGTCGACCTGGCGCTCGTGGAAACCGTCCGGCCGGCCGAAGCCGTCGAGGCCCGCGGCGCGCCAGTCGACGCGGCCGAGCTTGGCCGCGCCCTCGACGAGCTGGAACGCCAGCCCGGCGCGGGCGTCGAGGTCGGTGTCGAACGGCGCCTGCCAGCCCCCGTTCATCGGGCTCCAGCCGTCGATCTCGGCCATCACGTAGAACGGCTTGCCCAGCACGGTGCCGGCGTCGTCGGCCGCGATGAACCGCGCGTGCGGCACGTCGGTCCCCGACAGCGCGCGGACCAGTCGGATCTCGCGCAGCAGGCCGTCCAACCGAGCGGCGTCGGCGCGCGCGCCCGGCATCCGCAACACCATGCGGTTCTCGCAGCGCCGGACGCGGTACAGCGTGTTCTGGGAACCGCCGGTCAGCAGTTCGAGGACGGGCCGCTCGCCCTGCCCGGGTGCGGCGTGGTCGTCGAGCCAACGGCCCAGGGCGTCGGCGTCGATGTCGATCGGTTGCGGCATGTAACCCCTCACTCTCGCTGCGGAGACTAGCATTCTCCAAAAGGGGAACCAAGAGTCTCCACCGCGGCGCGCGAGCGAGTTTGTGCGACTATCGAACGGATTTCTCCGGCGGCGCAGGTCGGCGTGCCGGGCGGCCGTCTTGAGAATGGATTCTCAGCAAAAGAGAACGCTATTTCCGCACCAAAAAGCCCAACAGGCCTGGTTGGAGCGGTCATCTTGCTGTTGCGAAGACAGGCAAACTGATAATGTCATTACCGATGACTGGGTGCGGCCCTCGCGCGGTACCGTCCGTGCGGCGGCGGCGCTCATGTCAGTTCTTGGAAGAAACCTCGCTCGCGCGGCAGCCCCGCAGAGGAAGCTGAAGCCCGGAACGTTCACGGAAGGTCGATGATGTCCAGTCAGTCCAGCGCCGCCACCTTGTATCCGCCCGGCGGCTTCGGCGCCCCCAAGGATCGTCGCGGCCACGCCACCGGCGACCTCGGGCTGCCGGCGGGCACCGAGGTGTTCTCGGCCGACAATCACATCTCGGTCGCCGACGACATCTTCTACGAGCGCTTCCCCGAGGAGCTCAAGGGCGCCGCGCCGCGCATCTGGTACGAGGACGGCGCCTACATGGTGGGTATGAAGGGCAAGGCGTGGACCGGCGGCGACTTCGGCCGCGTGCTCATGCAGTACGACGATCTCGCCGGGGCTGCCTCCAACAACATCGAGGCGCGCATCCGCGAACTCAAAGAGGACGGCATCGACAAGGAGCTCGCGTTCCCCAATGCGGTGCTGGCCCTGTTCCACTACCCGGACAAGGCGCTGCGGGAACGGGTCTTCCGGATCTACAACGAACACATCGCCGAACTGCAGGAGCGTTCCAACGGGCACTTCTACGGTGTCGGCCTGATCAACTGGTGGGACCCGAAGGGCACCCGCAGCACGCTGGCGGAACTGAAGGCGCTGGGACTCAAGACGTTCCTGCTGCCGCTGAACCCCGGCAAGGACGACGACGGCAACATCTACGACTACGGCAGCACCGCGATGGACGCGGTCTGGGACGAGATCGAGGACGCCGGTCTGCCGGTGTCGCACCACATCGGGGAGACGCCGCCGAAGACGCCGTGCGAACACAACAGCGTGGTTGTGGGCATGATGGTCAACGTCGATTCGTTCCGCGAGCAGTTCGCCAAGTACCTGTTCTCCGGCATCCTCGACCGGCACCCGAAACTGCGGGTCGGCTGGTTCGAGGGTGGAATCGCCTGGGTGCCAACGGCTCTGCAGGACGGCGAGCACATGTTGGCGTCCTACCGGCACATGTTCAACCACGAGCTGCAGCACGACATCCAGCACTACTGGGACCACCACATGAGCGCGTCCTTCATGGTCGACCCGCTGGGCCTCGAGTTGATCGACAAAATCGGCGTCGACAACGTGATGTGGTCCTCGGACTACCCGCACAACGAGAGCACCTTCGGCTACTCGGAGAAGTCGCTGGCCACCGTCGTGTCGGCGGTCGGCCCGGAGAACGCCACCAAGATTGTCAGCACCAACGTCCAGAAGTTCCTCGGCCTGCTGTGACCCCCGGGCGCGCCGGGTCGTCGCGCGCTGAGCGGGTGAGCCGGTAGCGCACGGCGGCGGTGTTCCCGCGACGCCGCGCCGAACCCGGCCGGCCGCTGAAGTTTCTGATGCAAAGGAGATCGTGCAATGGCGCCGTCCGAGACCAGGCCCAGCCCCGAGGAGATCATCCGTTACGAGAAGGACCCCAAGACCAAGATCGCGACCATCACCTTCGATCGGCCGGAGTTCCTCAACGCGCCGACGTCGATGGCCCGGCTGCGCTACGCCGACGTGCTGCGGGCCGCCAACGCGGACAACGACGTGAAGGTCGTGATCATCCGCGGGGTCGGGTCCAACCTGGGTAGCGGGGCCGATCTGCCGGAATTCATGGAGGGCAACGACAACCCGGCGGTACGGCTGGCCGAACTGCGCCTTGAGGACCCAGACATCGCAGGCGAGGGCGGCGTGACGTACCCGCCCAAGGGCACCTTCCGCAACGGGGCCACCATCTCGGCCTGGTACGCGAATTCGCAGGCGGGTAACCGCGCCCTGCAGGACTTCAAGAAGATCAGCATCGTCGAGGCCAAGGGCTACTGCTACGGGTGGCACTTCTACCAGTGCGCCGACGCGGACCTGGTGATCTCCAGCGACGACGCGCTGTTCGGCCACCCGTCGTTCCGGTACCACGGTTGGGGGCCGCGGATGTGGACGTGGGTGCAGATGATGGGTCTGCGCAAGTTCCAGGAGATGGTGTTCACCGGTCGGCCATTCACGGCCGCCGAGATGTATGACTGCAACTTCCTCAACAAGGTGGTGCCGCGCGAGCAACTCGAGGACGAGGTGGCCAAGTACGCGCTGGCGTGTGCCCGGAACCGCCCGGTGGACACCGTGTTCCAGCAGAAGATGTTCTTCGAGATCTTCAAGCAGCAGCAGGGCGAGTACATGGGCAGCCTGCTGTCCGCCTTCTTCGAATCGATGGGCAACGGGGTCGCCAACGACAGCGACGACGACCTGGACATGTTCGAGTCCATCGACAGCGGGTTGTCGGCCGCGGTGAACGACAACGACAGCAAGTTCCCGCCGGAATTCCGGCTCAGCAAGAAGAACCGGGCGAAGCCCGAATAACCATGACCGCACCACTGACCGGCTACACGGTGGTCGACCTGTCCTCCGGCATCGCCGGCGGGTACTGCACCAAGCTACTCGCCGACGGGGGCGCCGACGTCATCAAAGTCGAACCGCCCGAAGGGGATCGGCTGCGCGCCTGGTCGGCCTCCGGCGCCGAGGTCGACGCGGCCGCCGGCGGTGCGCTGTTCAGCTTCCTGGCCGGAGGCAAGCACAGTGTGGTCGCGGATCCGGCCGACCTCGACCTGCTCGAGCGGCTGCTGACGGCCGCCGATGCGGTGGTGTGGTCGCCGGGCTCGCGGCTCACCGAGATCGCCGGGTTGCACCCCGACCGGATCCGGGAGCGGCACCCGGGCCTGACCGTCACCGCGATCACCCCGTTCGGGCTGCATGGCCCGTGGAGCGACCGCGCCGCCACCGAATTCACCCTGCAGGCGTGGTCGGGCGGTGCGCTCGGGATCGGGCGGGGTGAACAGCACCGCGCGCCCGCCCACGTCGGCGGCCAGGTGGGGGACTGGGTGGCCGGCGCCTACGCGGCGGCGCTGACCCTGGCGGTCCGCGCCGGTGGCGGTGGGCAACTGATCGACCTGTCGATGTTGGAGGCCCAGATCCTGGGCCTGACCTACTACCCGGTCACCTACTTCGAGATGTTGGGCCGGCCCTGGCGCACCGAACGTCGCCCCACCGTGCCCGGCGTGGCCGAGGCCGCCGACGGGTTGGTGGCGCTCGGCTGCGGCACCGCGCAGCAGTGGTGGGACCTGTGCGCGATGTCCGGCCACGAAGAGTGGATCGACGAGACCTCGGAACTGACCATCACCGAGCAGGCCAACCTGCACGCCGAGGAACTCTTCGAATGGCTGCGGCACGAAAAGGTCGACGACATCCGCGATCTCGCGTCGGCGTTCCGCATCCCCAACTCGCCGGTGGGCAACGGCGAGAACGTCACCGCGATGGACCATTTCGTCGAGCGGGGCAACTTCACCCGCAACCCGCGCGACGGCTTCCTGCAGCCCACCCATCCGTACCGGCTCTCCGGCGTCGAGCTGTGTGGCCCCGCCCCGGCCCCGCGTCTCGGCGAGCACACCGAGCACTACGCCGCCGCCGAACTTGCGGCCGCGGTCCGCGATCAGCAGCCGAACCCGTTGCCGTTCCAGGGGCTTCGGGTGCTGGACATGACCACCTTCTGGGCCGGCCCGTCGTGCACCCACATCCTGGCCATGCTGGGCGCCGAGGTCATCCACCTGGAGTCCACGCCCCGGCCCGACGGCACCCGGCTGATCGCGGGGATCCCGATCAGCGAACCGCTGTGGTGGGAACGCTCACCGATCTTCTCCGGCCTCAACACCAACAAGAAATGCGTGACGCTGGACTTCCAGACCGAGGCGGGCCGCGACCTGTTGCGCCGGTTGATCGCCGACAGTGACGTGGTGGTGGAGAACTTCACCCCGCGAGTCATCGACCAGCTGGGCCTCGACTACGACAGCGTGCGCGCCCTGCGCGAGGACATCGTGATGGTCCGCATGCCCGGCTTCGGGCTGGACGGGCCGTGGCGGGACAACCCGGCGTTCGCCTACATCATCGAGGACGCAACCGGTTTGAGCTGGCTGACCGGGTATCCGGATCGCACGCCATACGAGCCGTATTCGGTGGGCGATCCCAACGCGGGGGTCCATGCGCTCTCGGCCCTGCTGTTGGCGCTCGAGCATCGCCGGCGCACCGGTCAGGGTGTGCTGGTGGAGGCCGCGATGGCCGATGCCGCGCTGAACGTGGCCGCCGAGCAGGTGATCGAGTACAGCGCCTACGGCGCGCTGCTGCAGCGCGACGGAAACCGCGGGCCGGTGGCCGCTCCGCAGAACATCTATCAGGCCCACGGCATCGACGAGTTCGGCCGCGACGACACCTGGGTGGCGATCGCGATCGCCGACGACGAGCAGTGGCAGGCGCTGGTCACCGCGCTCGGCGGCCCGGCGTGGGCGGTGCGGCCCGAGTTCGCCACGGCCGTGGGCCGCCGCGCCGGACACGACCTCATCGACACCGAGCTCGCGGCGTGGTGTCGCACCCGCAGCGGCGACGAGATCGTCGAAACACTGTGGCCGGCCGGGGTTCCGGTGGCCAAGGTGATGCAGCCGCACCGGCAGACCGAACTGGCTCAGCTGGAGCACCGCGGGTTCTTCGAGCGGGTCGCGCATCCGGCGGCCGGTGCGGCGGCGCACAGCACGCTGCCCGTCCGGCTCTCCGTCGGGCCCGACCGCTACCACCGGGCCCCCGCACCGCTGCTCGGTCAGCACAACCGGGAGATCCTCGGCCGGCTCGGAATGGACGACGCCCAACTGGCGGCCCTGGAGGCCGACGGCGTCATCGGCACCGAACCGGCGATGGGCGGCCGGAAGAAGGCCTCGAAGTAGCCGAACTAGAACTGCCAGCCGGCGGCGGCCTGCGCATCGAAGGTGGCGTCGATCCGGTCGAACCGGCGCCGGATCGAGGTCCGCGACTCCTGGTGGGGGAGCACGTAGAGCCGGTCGGCCAGCACGGCCTCGGCGGTCAGCCGCGCCACGTCGCCGACCTCGAGCACACCCTCCCCGGTCATGGAGAGGTCGTCGGCCGGATTGTCGTCGCGCTGCAGCGCCCGCGCCGAGGTGGCGAACAGGTTGGTGGAGACCATCATCGGGCACAGCACCGAGACGCCGATGCCGTCGCTCTTGACCTCGCGCGAGAGCACCTCGGCCAGCGCGACGACCCCGTACTTGGCGACGCAGTACGGGCCCAGGCCGATGTTGGGCACCAGGCCGGCGAACGACGCGGTGAACAGCAGATGCCCGCCCTGGCCCTGCTCGACCAGGCGGGGCAGGAACGCCTCGACGCCGTGGATGGGTCCCCACAGGTCGATGTCGATCATGGTCCGCCAATCCTGGTGCGACATCGTCGAAATCGGCCCGCTCAGGGCGATCCCGGCGTTGTTGAACACCACGTGCACCGCGCCGAGCAGGCGAAATGCTTCGTCGGCCAACGCCGTCACCTGATCGCGGTCGCTGACATCGCATTGCACGCCGTGCGCGTCGAAACCGTCGTCGCGCAGCGTGCCCACCGCGCGGTCCAAGGTTTCGGTGTCGATGTCGGCGAGCAGCACACTGGCGCCCCGGCGGGCGAACTCGCCGGCGGTGGCCAGTCCGATTCCGCTGGCGCCGCCGGTGATCACCGCGGCGCGGCCTTCGAAGGTATCCACGCCCTCCGATGCTAGCCAGCCGCGCCGGGCACCTCCGCCGAATCGGAGCTCTGCCACAGATGCAGGAAGTTGGTCAGCATCAGCAGTTGGCTGCGCGCCGCCTCGTTGTCGCTGATGCGGGGGTCGTACCGACCGGGCACGGTGCCCAGGTCGGGTACCAGTGCGCGCAGATAGGCCGGCGCGTCGAGCAGCCAGGTCACCCCCATCGTCAGCGCGTAGGCGATCAGGTGGCGCCGGATCTCACCCGTGTCCAGCCGCGGGCCGCCGGCCGCGGTGAACTCGGCGCTGAAGTGCGAGAGCAGGCCCTCCAGGTGGCACTCCCACATGCTGGTCTCGGCGCTGCACAGCGCACCCCACAGCGCCATCGCGACGTTCATCTTGCTGACACACCCCCAGTCCAGCAGGCCGGCTTGCAGGCCGTCGGGAGTCCGCCAGAACCACGCATTGTCGACGTTGGCGTTCCAATGGCACAGCGCCACATGGTCGCCGACCGCGTTCAGTTCGGCCTGCGCGCGATCCGCGGCGGCCGCGATCCCGGCCACCTCGCGGTCCATGCGGTCGAGGAACTCGCGCTCGCGCAGGCGGTGCGGGAGCAGGTTCGGGTGCGCCGCCGCGAACTCCGCATAGGCCGCGACCCGTTCGCGTAACTCGCTGGGGAAGTAGGGGATGCGTTCACCCACGGTCACCAGGGCCGGGTCGAAGTCGAATCCGTCGGCAAATCCCGCGTCCAGCGTGCCGGCCCGGTGGGCGCCGGCCACCCGTGCCACCGCGGATAGCAGCGCCCGGTAGTGACTCAGGGGGTCGGGCATCCGGTAGTCGAGACACTTGTCGTAATGCGGTTCCACCGCCGCGGTGCCGAACGGAATGCGTTCGGTGATCAGCACTCCCGTTCCCGACGCGCCGTGGTAGTCGGCGAAGACCGCGACCGGGATGCGGATCGGGAACTCGCCGCGCGCCAGCACCGCGAACCGCACCTCGCGGGCCATCTGGGTGCGGCCCCGGTCCCGGCGCGGATTGTCGAAGTCGCGGGAGAACTTGACGAACAGCTCGGTGGGCAGCCCGGGTTCGGGCCGGGCGTAGCGCAGCGTCAACAGCAGCTTGCGTCCGGTGCTGCCGCCGGGGCACTCCTCGAACTGCGTGACGTCGGTGACGTGATTGTCCGGACTCAACGAGCCGAACCGATGAAACGCGCTGTCCAGGAACGACACTGCCTCGGCGCGCAGCGAGTCGGCGTCGGCGGGGATGCGGAGTCCGAAGAAGTCGCCGGGTACCCAGCGGGCCTCGTTCACCGGTGGTCCTTTCCATTCTCCGCGCGAAGGTCTCCCCGCGAAAGCAGTGGGCCGGGGGCCCGCCCCGCGAAAGCAGTGGGCCGGGGGCCCGCCCCGCGCCCCCGGCCCACTGCTGTGAAGGTCGTTACTTCAGGCAGCTGCCGCCGTCGACCGGCAGCGTGACGCCGGTGATGTAGCGCGCCTCGTCGGAGGCCAGGAACAGCACCGCGTTGGCGATGTCCTCGGGCTCCACCCAGCCGATCGGCAGCGTGTGCATGAGCTGGCCGACGACCTTCATGTCCTCGGGGCCCGGGTTCTCCAGGTCCGGACGGAACAGCCGCATGGTGGGCTCGTTCATGAACAGCGGGGTGTTCACGTTCGTCGGGTGCACCGAGTTGACCCGGATGTTCTGGGCGCCCAACTCGACGGCGAAGGTCCGCATCAGGCCGACGACACCGTGCTTGGCGGCGACGTAGTGCCCGGTGTGCGGGTAGGCCTTCAGGCCGCCGACGGAGCTGGTCAGGATCACCGATCCGCCGCGGCCGGCCTCGATGATGTGCGGCAGACCGGCCTTGACGGTCTTCCAGACGCCGCCGAGGTTGATATCGATCATCGCCGTCCAGTCGGTCTCGCTGGTCTTGTCCAGCGTCTGACCGCCGTTGCCGATGCCGGCGTTGGCGACGATGATGTCGAGCCGGCCGAGCTGCTCGACGCCGCTGTCGACCGCGGCCTTGAGGGCGTCGAAGTCCCGCACGTCCACCTCGGCGGTGACGATGCGGCGGCCCAGATTCTTGACCAGGTCGGCGGTCTCGGCGAGGTCCTCCGGGGTGGACTCCGCGATCAGGTCGACCGTGTCGATCTTCTTGCAGATGTCGATGGCGATGATGTCGGCGCCCTCTTCGGCCAGCCGCACCGCGTGCGCGCGGCCCTGGCCGCGGGCCGCACCGGTGATGAATGCGACCTTGCCTTCAACGCGTCCTGTCATGGTTCTCCTTGTCGATGAGCTTTGTCGGGGTGGGTGGAATCAGGGGATGCGGGTGGGCATGGTCTCCCACCCGCGGACCGCGGTGGTGGGGGACATCTTCGCGCCGGCGTAGTCCACCTCCCACTCGGGGAAACGCTTGAGGATCTCCTCGAGCGCGATCTTGCCTTCCAGCCGGGCCAGCGCGTTACCCATGCAGAAGTGGGTGCCGGCGCCGAAAGTGATGTGCGCCTTGGTTTCCCGATGGATGTCGAAGCTGTCGCCGTTGGGCCACCGGCTGTGGTCCCGGTTGGCCGCCGCCAACAGGAAGATCATCACGTTGCCCTCCGGGACAACCTGGTCGTAGAACTCGACGTCGCGGGTGACGTACCGGGCCACCTGCAGGGCCGGCGGCTCCATCCGCAGGACTTCCTCGACCGCTCCGGGGATCAGCGACGGGTCGGCGGCCAGCTGCGCCCGCTGATCCGGGTGCTCGCCGAGCAGCTTGCCCGCCCAGCCGATCAGCCGGGTGGTGGTCTCGGCGCCCGCCGTGGCGATCACCGTCAGGTAGAGCAGCAGCTCCTCGCGACCCAGCTTGCGCAGCGTGCCGGTCTCGTCCTCGAACTCCGCGTTGAGCAGGTCGGTCATGATGTCGTCGGACGGGTTCTTCATCCGGTAGTCAATGAACTCCGCGAACACCTCGCCGGTGGCCAGCGCGTCGACCTTCTCCTTCTGCAGCGTGGCCTCGCCGTGATCGGTGATGTGGCGCTGGTGCTCCTCCGGGATGCCGAGCAGCATGCCGATGACCCGCATCGGCATCTGCTCACCGAGATCCTGGACGAAGTCGAACTTCCCGGTGCCCACGACGGGGTCCAGGCAGCGCGCCGTGAACTCGCGGATCTGCGGCTCCAAGGCGAGCACCTTGCGCGGGGTGAACATCCGCGACAACAGGTTGCGGTGGATGTTGTGGATGGGCGGATCCTCGAAGATCAGTGTGCCGGAGGGGATTTCCATGCCCGACTTGATGATCTCCAGGATGGCCCCGCGCGCCGAGCTGAACGTCTCCCAGTCGATCAGGCCGCGGTTGACGTCGTCGTACCGGCTGAGCGCGTAGAAGTCGTGCGTGGAGTTGTAGTACAGCGGGGCTTCCTCGCGGATCCGCGCGAACATCGGGTACGGATCCTTGTTCAGCTCGAGGTCGTACGGGTCGTAATAGACCTCGGTCTGGCTGGTCTCGGTCGTGGTCACAAAAGTCTTCCTGGTCGGTCCGGCGGGCTTACGAGGTCGCGGCGTCGGGCTGGCGGGGCGTGAACTCGATGTTGATCTCGGTCAGGCCACGCAGGATGAACGTGGGCTCGTAGTTGAACTTGCGATCGCCCGCGGGCCCGTGCTTCTCCTCGTCGAGCCGCAGGTTGTCCATCCGGTCCAGCAGCCGCTCGATGGACACCCGGCCCTCCACGCGGGCCAGCGGACCGCCGGGGCAGGAGTGCGCGCCCCGGCCGAAGGCCAGATGCTCGCGCACGTTGGAGCGCTCGAAGTCGAACTCGTGCGGATCGTCGAACCGGCGCGGATCGCGGTTGATGGCACCGGGATTGACCATCACGATGGTGCCGGCCTTCAGGTCCACGCCACCCAGGGTGGTGTCCTTTTTGACCAATCGGAAGGCCGACTTCACCGGGCTTTCCATGCGCAGCATCTCCTCGACGAAGTTCGGGATCTTGCTGCGGTCGTTGCGCAGCCGCTCGACGACGTCGGGGCGCTCGGCGAGCAGCCGCATCGCGGCGCTGAGCAGCTTGGTGGTGGTCTCCTGGCCGGCGGCGAACAGGAAGGTCGCGCTCTTGACCACGTCGATGATCTCGGGGGTGTCGCCCTCGGGGTACTTGGCGGTGGCCAGCCCGGTGAGGATGTCGTCGCGCGGGTTGGCGCGGCGGTCCTCGAGGTAGGCGCAGAACTTGTCCTCGAGCCACTGCAGCGGGTTGTGCTCCAGCGTCTCGCCGTCCAGGCTGCCGACGGTGTTGCCGGGCCGCGGGGCCAGCATCTGCCGGAAGTCGTCGTGGTCTTCCTCGGGCACGCCGAGCAGGTCGCAGATGACCAGCATGGAGAACGGCTTGGCGTAGCCCTCGAGGAACTCGACCTTCACCGTGCCGGTCTGGTCACCGATGATCTCGTCGAGCTGCTGATCGGCCAGCCGCCACATGAACTCCTCGTTCTCCTTGAGCCGCTTGGGCGTCAGGAGCCGGTTGAGCAGCGAGCGGGCGCGGGAGTGCTGCGGCGGGTCCATGGTGACCATGTGCTCGCTCATGGGCAGCTCGGCCCGGTGCGCCTCGATCTGCTCGCTGATGTCGTTGCCCTCGGGGGTGAACGGCAGCGGCGGGAACGGCCCGCCGACGGCGATGCACGACGAGTACAGCTCGGCGTCCTTGTAGACGATCGAGGCTTCCTCGTGGCCGGTGACCGCGACGACGCCGTAGTTCGAGGTCGGCAGCACGGGACACTGCGACCGCTGATGGTCGTAGTAGGGGTAGGGGTCGGGGACCAACGAGGGGTCCGTGAAGTAATCGATGTTGTCGAACTCAGTCGCGGCACCGGACGTGGACAACGCGAACCTCCTGCAAAGGGCTGACAGATGCTGAGCACTTGCTTAGCATGTGGTCTGGCACACGGTCAAGAAAATGTGTCGGCATTACCATTGCCGTGTCGCACCTGGGTCGCGGGAGCTATGGAGGGAACCGCTGATGGCATCGCCAACCGGCACGTCGCGTCGTTTGGGAGCGCCCGACGCGAAGAACCGGGTTGTGCTCCTCGACGCCGCCGAAGAACTGATGCGCGAGGAGGGCTACGCGGCGGTGACCTCGCGGCGGGTGGCCGACAAGGCGGGCCTGAAACCGCAGCTGGTGCACTATTACTTCCGCACCATGGACGAGCTCTTCCTGGCGCTGTTCGGGCGGCGGGCCGAGCAGATGCAGCACTATCACCAACTGGCCCTGAACTCGCCGCAGCCGCTGTGGGCGCTGTGGGAACTCAACACCGACCCGGCCGGCACCGGCATCAGCATGGAGTTCATCGCGCTGGCCAACCACCGCAAGGCGCTGCGCGCGGAGATCGCCCGCTTCGCCGAGATGTTCCGTCGGGAACAGATCAGGACGTTCACCGCGGCGATGTCGCGGTACGACGTGCCGTTCGAGGAGTTCACCCCGACCGTGCTGATGGTGTTGATGACGGGCGCGACCCAGGTACTGGTCCAGGAGGAGCTGCTGGGCATGACCGTCGGCCACGAGGAGACCCACCAGTTCGCCGAGCGTTGGCTGACCTATCTGGAAGGTGAGCGCAAGCTCGGCGACAACTGGCGTCAGCCGCCGGCGACCGACGGGGACTCCGTCGAGGAGTAACCCGCACTACTTGCCGGATTTGGACATCACCCGGTCGGCGGCCGCCCAGTGCTCGTCGGCGACCCACAGGCGGGCGAAGGCGCCGATGGCCTCCTCCGGGGTCACGCCGGCCAGCACCTTCTTGACCTGCCCGGCCGGGC
This sequence comes from Mycolicibacterium sp. MU0050, assembly GCF_963378085.1. Lineage (GTDB taxonomy): Bacteria > Actinomycetota > Actinomycetes > Mycobacteriales > Mycobacteriaceae > Mycobacterium > Mycobacterium wendilense. The sequence continues at coordinate 1,564,622 of NZ_OY726395.1, forward strand.
CGTTGGTCAGCGACCGGGCCACCGAGCGCCAGCCCTCGTCGAAGGCCGCGCGCGGCAGCACCTGATTGATCAGGCCGATGCGCTGCGCCTCGCCCGCGGTCAGGATCGACCCGCTGCCGGCCAGCAGCAGCGCCTGGCTGCGGCCCACCAGTCCGGCCAGCCGCTCCGCGCCGCCCCAGGCCGGCATGATCGCCAGCGACACCTGGTTGAAGCCGATCCGGATGTCGTCGGCGGCAATGCGGATGTCGGCCGCGACCGCCACCTCGGCGCCGCCGCCGAGGGCGTGGCCGTTGAGTGCGGCGATCACCGGGGCCGGGAACGCCGCGATGCGGTCGCAGACCCCGCGCATCCGGCGCGCCATCGCTGCCGCCTGCTCCTCGGTCCGCAGCTTGGCCAGTTCCTTGAGGTCCCCGCCGGAGACGAAGGCCTTGTCGCCGCCACCACGGATCACCAGTGCTTGCGCGCCGGCCGCCGAGTCCAGCGCCGAGTCGAGCTGGTCCATGGTCTCCGGCGCGATCGCATTCCGGGCCTGCGGCCGGTCGATGGTGATCACCGCGAGCCCGTCATCGATTTCAAGGTCGACCATGAAGGCGTTCTCCCATGTTGATATTGGCATTCTCCAAAAGTGAGAATATCATCGCGGGAGGACGTGTCCGCCCGGTTGGCGGCGCAGCCGAATCGTTGCTGCCCAGCCCGAGTGATTGCACCGGCGACGCATTGAGAATATGATTCTCAAGATCTGAAAAGGAGAATTCCAATGGGGCAACTGTCGCACAAGGTCGACATTCCGTTTCCGCTGTTCGATGCGGACAACCATCTCTATGAACCGCCCGAGGCGATGACGAAGTACCTCCCCAAGGAGTACAAGGACGTCGTCCAGTACGTCGAGGTCAACGGCCGCACCAAGATCGCGATCAAGGGCCAGATCAGCAACTACATTCCGAACCCCACCTTCTCGGTGGTAGCCAAGCCCGGCGCCTGGGAGGAGTACTTCAAGTACGGCAACCCGGACGGCAAGAGCAAGCGCGAACTGTTCGGTGAGCCCATGAAGGCCATCCCGGCGTTCTTCGAGCCCGAACCGCGCATCAAGGTGATGGACGAGCTCGGCGTCGACCGCAGCCTGATGTTCCCGACGCTGGCCAGCCTCATCGAGGAGCGGCTGTCCGACGACCCGGTCGCCATCCACGTGCTCATCCACTCGCTGAACCAGTGGCTGGACGAGGTGTGGGGCTTCAACTACAAGAACCGCATCTTCACCACCCCGGTGATCACGCTGCCGATCGTCGAGAAGGCCATCGAAGAACTCGAGTGGGCGGTCAAGCGCGGCGCCCGCGCCATCCTGATCCGTCCCGCACCGGTGCCCGGCTTCCGTGGCCCGCGCTCGTTCGCGCTGCCCGAGTTCGACCCGTTCTGGGAGCGCTGCGTCCACCACGACGTGTTCATCGGCATGCACTCCTCGGACAGCGGCTACTCCCGCTACACCTCGGAGTGGGACGGCGCCCAGCAGGAGATGCTGCCGTTCCAGACCAACGCCATGTCGATCCTCAACGAGTGGCGCCCGATCCAGGACGCGGTGGCCTCCTGGGTCATCCACGGCGCGCTGTTCCGGCACCCGAAGCTCAAGGTCGGCATCGTCGAGGCCGGCTCCAAGTGGATGTTCCCGCTGCTGGACTCCATGGCCGAGGTGTACAAGAAGGCCCCCGAGGCGTTCCTGGGCAACCCGATCGAGGAGATCAAGAACCGGATCTACGTCAGCCCGTTCTACGAGGAGGGCATCGACGACCTGATCAACCTGATCGGTGTCGACCAGGTGCTGTACGGCTCCGACTGGCCGCATCCGGAGGGCCTGGCCGAGCCGACGCACTACGTCACCGCGCTCGAGCACCTCTCGGTCGAGGATCAGGCCAAGATCATGGGTGGCAACCTCGGACGCCTCGTCACGGTGTGACGTACCGATACCTCGAGTGTGCGGATTCGTGCGCAACGCCGGTGCGGCGCGCATGAATCCGCACACTCGCCCTGACGTTCCGTGGCAGACCATCCCCGAGATGGTCCTCAGCGTCGGCGACCGCTTCGGAGATTCCGAGGCGGTCGTCGACGGCCCGCTGCGGCTGAGCTTCACCGACCTGGTCGACCGCGTCCGACGCGCCGCCGGCGCCTTCCACCAGTGGGGCATCGGCAAGGGCGACCGGGTGGCCATCTGGGCGCCCAACTCCGCGGAGTGGATGATCGCGGCGTTCGGCCTACTGACCGCCGGCGGCGTGCTGGTCCCGGTCAACACCCGGTTCAAGGCCGACGAGGCCGCCGACATCATCACCCGCAGCGGGGCGCGCGCCGTGCTGGTCCAGCCCGGCTTTCTCGGCATGGACTTCACCGCTCCGGCCGGTGTCGACGTCATCGACCTCAAGTCCGGGTTCCTCACCGACGCGGCGCCGTTCGAGGCGCCGTCGCCGGACTGGATCTCCGGGGACGACATCGCCGACATCATCTACACGTCCGGCACCACCGGGCGCCCCAAGGGCGTGATGATGAACCACCGCCAGACGCTGCGGCTCTACGCCGAATGGTGCGACCTGGCCGACCTGCGCCCCGGCGACCGCTATCTGATCGTCAACCCGTTCTTCCACACCTTCGGCTACAAGGCCGGCGCCATCGCGGCCATGATCCGCGGTGCCACGGCGCTACCGGTGCCGGTCTTCGACGTCGACACTGTGGTGGATCTCATTGAGCGAGAACGCATCACGATGCTGCCCGGGCCGCCCACGCTCTATCACTCGCTGCTGGCGGTGCCGGACAAGAACAAGCTGGCGACGCTGCGCGCGGGGGTCACCGGGTCGGCCGACATCCCGGTGGAGTTGATCCGCCGCGTGCACGAGGACCTGCCCTTCCAGACGCTGGCGACCGGCTACGGCCTGACCGAATGCGGCACGGCCACGCTGTCGCGGCCCGACGACTCCTTCGAGGACATCGCCACCACTGTCGGCGTGCCGTGCGACGGAATCGAGGTCCGCATCGCCGAGGATGGAGAGGTGTTGGTCCGCGGCTACAGCGTGATGCAGGGCTACCTCGACGATCCGGCGGCCACCGCCGAGGCGATCGACGCCGACGGCTGGCTGCACACCGGTGATCTGGGGGAGTTCACCGACGGCGGCCGGCTGCGGATCATCGGCCGCAAGAAGGACATGTTCATCGTCGGCGGGTTCAACGCGTATCCGGCCGAGATCGAGGGCTTCCTGCTGGAACATCCGGCGATCGCGCAGGCCGCCGTCATCGGCATCCCCGACGAGCGGATGGGTCAGGTGGGCAAGGCCTTTGTGGTCCGCAAGCCGGGGGACACGGCCGCGCTGTCGGAGGCGGAACTGATCTCGTGGAGCAAGCAACGGATGGCCGGCTACAAGGTGCCCCGCGCCGTCGCCTTCGTCGACGCGTTGCCGCTGAACGCCAGCGGCAAGGTCATGAAGGACCAGTTGCGGTGAAGATCGCCGACGTCTATCGGCACTCGATGGTGATCGCGTCGGACTACCGAATTCCGGATCCCTCGCGGGTCTGGCCGCTGCTGGAACGGCGCAAGGACGCGCTGGCCGACATCGGCGCCCACCACGTGCTGATCTACCGGTCGCTCACCGAGCCGGGCCGGGTGCTGGTGATGATCGGGGTGCGCAGCCGGGAACCGGTCGTGGACCTGTTGCGCTCGCGGGTGTTCTTCGACTGGTTCGACGCCGTGGGGGTCGAAGACATCCCCGCGGTGTTCGCCGGCGAGATCATCGACCGCTACGAGCTGATCGAGCCCACCCGCGCCGACCCGCCGGGCGTGTTGGTGTCCGCGATCGTCTCGGTGGACGACGCCGGCTGGCTGCTCACCGAATTACATTCGGCCAAAACGACATTCCGCTCCGCCGGGGTGCGCAAGGTGTGGGTGTTCCAGGCCTTCGACGACTCGCGCGAGGTCATGATCCTGCAGGAACTCGACACCGAGGCCAACGCTCGACGCTGGATCAAGCAACACGACGCGGCCACCGATTGGATGGCGGATACCGGCGTGGGAGTGTATCCGCCGCTGTTCGTCGGTGAGTACGTGGAAATGCTCCGGATCAACGGAGGCGAAGGATGATCGCCGGCGGCGATCCTGGTGGGGACCATCCGTCATGTACGTCTGCCTGTGTCGGGGCGTGACCAGCCGAACCGTCGCTGAAGCCGTCGCGGCGGGGGCGCGGACCGCCAACGCCGTCGCCGAGGCGTGCGGTGCCGGTGCCGAGTGCGCGCGCTGCCGCCGTTCGGTGCGCGCGATCATCGACGCCGCGGACACCGAAGCCCGCTAGCGGCACGCATCGCGGCGCGGCCATGGCTCCGGCGCCGTGGGTCAGACCGGGTCGAACGCCGAGATCAGCCAGTTCCCGTCGACCTTGGTCATGGTGACCAGCACGCTGCTGGCGGCCATCGACGGGTCCGGCCGGTCGGCGCTGGTGGTGGTCTGATTGACGAACAGCAGCACCTTCGCGGTGTCGGGATTCATCTCGGAGACGGCCGCGCGCACCACCTCCGCGGTGGTGGCCACCTTCTTCTCGTCGACGGCCTTGCGCACCACGTCATCGGTGAAAGTCGTGTAATAAGACAGGAAATCACCGGTCATGTGGGATTTCGCGGTGGCCAGATCGCCGTCCAGGTCCTCCGGCGAGTACGTCAGCGCCGCGAGGGTTCCCGTCTTCGCGGCGTCGAGGACCTCGCTCTGAGCCGTGGCGCCGGTGAGTTGCGCGGGCCGATACTTGGTGAAGTACAGCCAGGCCGTCAGGGCCGCCGAGGCCACCAGCAGCACCGCAAGCGCGATCACCAGCAGCCGGGCGCCCTTGGCCTTCGGCACCGTCTTCTCCGCGCCGTTCCCGGTCGGTTCCTCGGCGGAGTCGGCCGCTTCGGTCGCCTCGCTGTCGGCCGGCTCGGTCGCCGCGGCGGCGGTGTCATCCGCTTCGGCTTCCGCCGCGTCGGCGGCCTCCGCCTCGGGCGAGCTGTCCGGCTCGGTGGAGGTGTCGGGATCTTCGGGCTGCTCGGCGGGCGATTTCTCGTCAGCGGTCACGGTACGAACTCAACTTTCGACATTTTGACCTGTCCGTTGTCGCGCGCGACGTCGATGCTGAGCCGCCAGGCGCGCGGATTCTGTTCTGCACCGGCGGTATTGGTGACCTTGGAGGAGGCGGCAACCAGAACCGTCGCGGTGTCCTCGCCGGTCTTCTCGACGGCCGTGGCCCGCACGTCGGCCTCGGTGACCACCTTCGACTCGTTCATCACGGTGAGGAAGTCGTCCTTGCTGGCCTCGAAGTCCGCGCGGAAGTCACCGGTGGTGCTGTCGATCAGGCGCTGCAGATCCGCCTCGCCCTGGTTGAAGTCCAGCGACATCAGGTTGATCACACCCTGCCGGGCCGCGGCGGCGTACTCGGCGTCGGTGGCCTGCCGGGCGGTTTCCTGCCGGCTGGTCCACAGCATGAAACCGCTGGCGGCCAGCAGGCCGCAGATCGCGACGACGGCGGCCGCGACGGCCAGCACGGGCCAGGGCGGAATCCACCGGCGGCGCGACGCGGTGGGTGCGGCGTCGGCCGGGTACTCGACCGGTTCGGCGGCCTCGGGTTCGTCCGTCTCGGCCTCGACGATGGCTGCCTCGGGTTCGGCGGCTGTCTCGGGCTCGGCCGGCACGTCGGGCTCCGCCTCCGCCTGGGCGGCCTGCTCGGCGCGCAGCTTCGCGGCGCGAGCCCGGGCGGCGGCGGCCTCAGCCTCGGCCGCTTCGGCCTCCGCCTCGGCTTGCTCGGCGAGCGACAGCACCGCCTCGCGATCGTCGTTGGTCGAACTCGATGCCATCACTCTCCTGACGTTGACGGCCGCCTGCGTGCCTTGCGGTGTCTTCCCGTGCCGTCCTGGGTGAGAATGACGTTACTCCGCAAATCTGAATGCCCACCCTATCGCACCGGCGGTGCCGGCCCGATAACGATTTCAACCAGCGGAAACGGGGTTTCCGATTTCCGGATATGGCAATCCGGATCAACGCCCGGAACCGGCCGCGGAGCTGCTCGGCGTCCGACCGCGGACCCCACCCGCGACGGGAAAACGCAGGATGACCATGACGGCCGAGGGCGCAAAAGTCAAGGTCTCGCCGGCGGCGCGGCACCGGCCATGGCGTCGGAGAACACCCCGATCAAACCGAGCGGCAACCCGGCGTCGTCGAGCGGCCGTCCCGCCGCGTTGTGCAGCGCGCCGTCGCGCGCGAGCACCACCAGGCCGTGGGCCAGCGCCCAGCTCGCCAGTGCCAGGTCCGGTGTCCCGGACGGTTCGGCCGCGCTGGGTGCCACCTCGGCGGCCGCCGCGCTGAGCACGCCGAGGGCGCGTCGGCGGGCCGCGGTGAGCGTGGCGTCGTCGGGATGCAGTTCGGCGGGACGGAACATCAGGTCGAACAGGGCGGGGTGGCGGAGGCCGAAGCCGACGTAGGCCCGGCCGAGCGCGGCGAGTCGGGCCGCCGGGGTGTCGGCGCGGTCGAGTTCCTCGGCCGCGGACGTCAGCGCGGCGGTCAGGGCGTCGAAGCCCTCGGCGGCGACGGCGGTCAGCAGACCGCCGCGGTCGCCGAAGTGATGTTTGGGTGCGGCGTGCGAGACCCCGGCGCGGCGGGCGACGGCCCGCAGGCTGATGCCGGCCCGGCCGTGCTCGACCAGCTCGTCGTGGGCGGCGGACAGCAGGGCCTCGCGAACCTGGGGTCGCGGCGCGGGCTCCGGCGTGCTCATGGCCGGATTGTCGCCGCAAACTCTTGACAGTGTCAAGCGGCGGTGCCACGCTGGAGGCGCTCAGGTTGACAGTGTCAAGAGAAGGGGGCGTCATGACTCATCCCGTCGCCGCGCGACCCGTCCGGGTGGGCGACCGCGAACGCGAGCGGTGCGCCGAGCGCCTCGGTCAGGCCATGTCGCAGGGGTACCTCACGCTGGGAGAGTACGAACAACGGGCGGCGCAGGCCTTCGCCGCCGACACCGCCGACGAACTGCGGCGGGTGACGGCCGATCTGCCGATGGGCCTGATCGCCGGCAACGACCCGGCGGCGCGCCACCACCGTCGGGCGGCGGCCCGCCGCGGCGTCGGCTGGCACCTCGCCGCCTACGCGACCATGGTGGCCATCTGCCTGAGCGTCTGGCTGGCCGTCGGTCTGACCGCGGGGGCGTGGTACTTCTGGCCCGTCTGGCCGATGCTCGGCGGCGCCATCGGCGTGGTCTCGCACGCGTTGCCGGTGCGACTGTGCGTGCGGTGAGGTCCTAGCTGGTGTGGCCGTCGGCGACGGTCAGCGCGTCGTCGAGGATCCGCAGTCCCTCGGCCACCTCGTCGTCACTGACGTTGCACGGCGGCACGGCGTGGATGCGGTTGTAGTTGGCGAACGGCAGCAGACCGCCGGACTTGCAGGCCGCCAGCGTGGCCGCCATGGCGGGGCTGGAGCCGCCGTAGGGGGCCAGCGGTTCGCGGGTCTCCCGGTTGGTCACCAGCTCGATGGCCCAGAACACGCCCAGTCCGCGGACCTCGCCGACGCTGCGGTGTTTGGCCGCCAGTTCGCGCAGGCCCGGCCCGAGCACCTGCTCGCCGATCCGGGCCGCGTTGGCCACCATGCCCTCGTCCTCCATGGCGTTGATGGTCGCCACGGCGGCGGCGCACGCCAGCGGGTGTCCCGAGTAGGTGAGGCCGCCCGGGTAGGCCCGCTCGGCGAAGGTGGCGGCGATCGCCTCGTTGATCGCCACGCCTCCGAGGGGCACGTAGCCGGAGTTGACGCCCTTGGCGAAGGTGATCAGATCCGGCACCACGTCGAAGTTCTGGATGGCGAACCACTTGCCCGTGCGGCCGAATCCGGCCATCACCTCGTCGGCGATGAAGACGATGCCGTGGCGGTCGCAGATCTCGCGCACCCCGGCCATATATCCCGGCGGCGGGACCATGATGCCGGCGGTGCCGGGCACCGATTCCAGGATGATGGCCGCAATGGTGTCCGGGCCCTCCATGGCGATCAGCCGGTCGAGGTACTCCAGGGCGCGCTGGGATTCCTGCTCCTCGGTCTCGGCATGGAACGACGAGCGATACAGGAACGGCCCGTTGAAGTGCACGACGCCGCTGGTGCCGAAGTCGTTCGGCCAGCGCCGGGTGTCACCGGTGAGGTTGACCGCGGTGTCGGTGCCGCCATGGTACGAGCGGTAGCGCGAAAGCACCTTGTGGCGGCCGGTGTGCAGGCGCGCCATCCGCACCGCGTGCTCGACGGCGTCGGCGCCGGCGTTGGTGAAGAACACCTTGTTCAGGTCCCCGGGGGTGCGCTCGGCGATCAACCGGGCGGCCTCCGAGCGGGCGTCGTTGACGTGGGACGGGGCGATGGTGCACAGCTTGGCGGCCTGCTCGGCGATGGCGGCGACCACCTTGGGGTGCTGGTGGCCGATGTTGGTGTTGACCATCTGCGAGCTGAAGTCCAGCAGCCGGTTGCCCTCGCCGTCCCAGACGTAGGAGCCCTCGGCGGCCAGCACCGTCATCGGCGCGAGCTTGGCCTGGGCCGACCACGAATGGAATACGTGCGCGCGGTCCAGCTCATAGGCCCGCTTGCCCGCCGCGATCGCGGACTCGAGGTCCTGCCCACCGGGCAGCTGGGAGGTGGTCGCAGTCATGAGCGCTCCTAGAAAAGAAGGGATCACCGCGACTGTAGTCGCCGCGCGGTCCACTCGGGATCGCGCGCCGACCGCCGCCGCGGCGCGGGACGTCAGTCGTTCTGGGGGAAGCCGAGATTGATGCCGCCGTGGGTGGGGTCCTGCCAGCGGGTGGTGACGACCTTGCCCCGGGTGAAGAAGTGCACCCCCTCGGTGCCGTGGGCGTGGGTGTCGCCGAACAGTGAGCTGCGCCAGCCGCCGAAGCTGTAGTACGCGGTCGGGACCGGGATCGGGACGTTGATGCCGACCATGCCGACCTCGACCTCGTTCTGGAAGCGCCGGGCCGCGCCGCCGTCGTTGGTGAAGATCGCCGTGCCGTTGCCGAACGGGCCGGAATTGACCAGCTCGAGGGCCTCGTCGTAGGTGTCCACCCGCAGCACCGAGAGCACCGGGCCGAAGATCTCGTCGGTGTAGACGCTCATCTGCGGGGTGACGTGGTCCAGCAGGGTCGGACCGAGCCAGAACCCCTCGTCGGCGCCGTCGGGGGTCACGGTGCGTCCGTCGACGACGACCTTGGCCCCGTCGGCCTCGCCGGCATCGACGTAGGACGACACGCGGTCGCGGTGCGCCCTGGTCACCAGCGGGCCCATGTCGGAGTCCCGGGTGCCGTCGCCGGTCTTGAGGGTGTGTGCGCGCTCGGCGATCTTGGCGACGAGTTCGTCGGCGATGGGTCCGACGGCCACGCAGGCGGAGATCGCCATGCAGCGCTCGCCGGCCGAGCCGAAGCCCGCGTTGATCATCGCGTCGGCGGCCAGATCCAGGTCCGCGTCGGGCAGGATCACCGCGTGGTTCTTCGCGCCGCCGAGGGCCTGGACGCGCTTGCCGTGCGCGGTGCCGGTGGCGTACACGTACTGCGCGATCGGGGTGGAGCCCACGAAGGACACCGCCTTGACGCCGCGATTGGTGAGCAGCTCGTCGACCGCGACCTTGTCGCCCTGCAGGACGTTGAACACTCCGGCGGGAAGGCCGGCCTCGGCCCACAGCTCGGCCATCCACAGCGCGGCCGACGGGTCCTTCTCGGACGGCTTGAGCACCACGGTGTTGCCGGCGGCGATCGCGATGGGGAAGAACCACATGGGCACCATGGCCGGGAAATTGAACGGGGCGATCACACCGACCACGCCGAGCGGCTGGCGGATCGAGGCGACGTCGACGTTGGTCGATGCGTTCTCCGACATGCTGCCCTTGAGCAGGTGCGGTATGCCGCAGGCGAATTCGACCACTTCCTGGCCGCGGCTCACCTCGCCGAGCGCATCCGAGAGCACCTTGCCGTGTTCGGCGGTGATGATCGCGGCGAGTTCGGCCTTGCGGGCGTTGAGCAGCTCGCGGAAGTTGAACAGGATTGCCGTCCGCTTGGCCAGCGAGGTGTCGCGCCACGCCGGGTAGGCCGCCGCGGCGGCGTCGATCACCGCACGGGCATCCTCGGCCGTGGCCAACGCGACCTCGCCGGTCACGACCCCGGTGGCCGGGTTGGTCACCGGGGCGGTGCGTTCGCTGTTGCCGGCGAAGCTCTTGCCGTCCGCCCAATGTCCGATGGTCTGGGTGCTCGTCATGCTGCGAGTCTGGGCCGAAAACACCGGATACCGCCTCGACGTTCCGTAACGGTTCGAGGAGATTGATTTACATTGTGTCAATGCAGCCGACCGTCGCCGAGGTGCTCGCCCTGCCCGTGCTGCAGGCCGGCGCGCCCGAGGTCGTCAGCGACGGACCGCTGGACCGGCCGGTGCGCTGGGTGCACGTCAGCGAGCTCGCCGACCTGTCCAACCTGCTCGAGGGCGACGAGTTGGTGCTCACCACCGGCCTCGCGCTGACCGACGACCGCAGCCGCGATGCCTACCTGCCCGGCTTGGCCGCGGCCGGGGCCGCCGGGGTCGTGATCGAACTGGGCGCGCACCTGCCCGAGCTGCCCGCCTCGGTGCTGCGCTCCGCGGACGGGCTGCCGCTGCCCGTGGTCGTCCTGCACCGGCGGATCAGGTTCGTCGAGGTCACCGAGCAAGTGCATCGGCGCATCGTCACCGAGCAGTATGCGGAGGTCGACCACGCCCGCCGCGTGCACGAGCGGTTCACCGCCCTGAGCCTGCACCGGCCCGCGCTGGAGGAGATCGTCACCGTGGCCGCCGAACTCCTGCAGGCGCCCGTGGTGCTCGAAGACCTCAATCGTCAGGTCATCGCGTTCGCCCGGCACAACCTGCCCACCGCCACCCTGTTGGCCGACTGGGAACGACGGTCCCGACTGGCCGGCCCGTCGACGCCGGGCGCGCCGCGGTGGCTGATGCGTCCCGTCGGCCCCTACCGCCAGGAGTGGGGCCGACTCGTCGCCCCGACGCTCGGCGACGACGGGAGCGCGAGCAGTCAGTCGGTGATGACCTTGGAACGCGCCGCGCAGGCGCTGGCGCTGGGACGCATGATCGAACAGGACCGGGTGTCGCTGGAACTGCGCGCCCACAGCGGGTTGGTCGACGAGCTTCGCCGCGGCCGGGTCCGGGACGAGGCCGAGGCCACCTCCCGCGCGCACGCGCTGGGGTTGCAGCCGGCGCTGACCTACCTGCCGGTGACGGTGCGGCTGGCCGAGCGCGTGGTCCCGGACCCGGTGGCCGTGCAGCAGCGGCGGGCCCGCGCCCTGGACGCGGTGCTGCACGCGGTCCGCGCCGGCGGGCATTCGGCGCTGGCCGCCGGACGTGAGGACGGTCAGATCGATCTGCTCCTTGCACTGCGCGCGGCGGCGGACGCGGACGCGGCCGAACGCGCACTCGAGGAACTGTGTGCGGCGATGCGCCGCGGCGTGGCCCGCCTCGACGGCGTGCGCGGATGCTCGATCGGTGTCGGCCCGGAGTCCCCGCGGCTGGTCGATGCGGCGGGCGGACTGGCAATCGCCGCGCATGTCGCCGAGGTCGCCGCGACGATGCCGGCCTCGGCGCGGTCGTTCCACCGCGCGGCCGACGTCCGACTGCGCGGCCTGGTGGGGCTGATCCGCGCCGACCCCCGGGTGCAGGCCTTCGCCGAGACGGAACTGCGCGCGGTGCTGGCCGACCGCGCCGCCAACGGGCCCGCGATGTTCGACCTGCTGCGCGCATTCGTGGAGGCCGGCGGCAACAAGACCGAACTCGCCAAGCGGCTGCACCTGTCGCGGCCCACCCTGTACTCCCGGCTGGCGGCGTTGCAGCGACTGCTCGGCGTCGACCTCGACGATGCCGAGTCGCGGACCTCGCTGCACGTGGCGATGCTCATCATGCTCAGCGCCGACCGTCGTCATGATGAGATGGCGGGGTGACAGCAGAACCTCAGGACCCACCCGAACCTGCCCTTCGCGCAAGAAGCCTCACGATGTCTGGCCCGTGGGGCCCGGTCTACGGGCCCGTCGACCTCGACGTCGAGGCGGGCGGGGTGACCGTGTTGGTCTGCCCGGCCGGCACCGGCCGGACCGCGCTGCTGATGACCCTGGCCGGTCGGATGACCCCCGATTCGGGGGACCTGACCGTGTTCGGCCGTCGGCGCGCCAAGGACATCTTCGCGATCGCGGCCCTGGCCGGCATCGACGAGATCGACACGGTGGCCGAGTCGGTCACGGTGCGCGATGTCATCACCGAGAAGTTGCGCTGGGATGCGCGCTGGTACCGGTTGATCCGGCGGGCCGACGACGGCGACCTGCGGACGGTGTGCGGTCCGGTGTTCGGTGACCTGCCGCTGCCGCCCCTGGACGAGTATGTCGAGGAACTCACCGAACTCGACCGGTTGCTGCTGCGGATCGCGCTGGCCAACACCGCCCGGCCGCCGCTGCTGGTGGTCGGCAACCTCGACTACGTCACCAGCGACCGAAATCGAGATCTGCTGGTACAGCGGCTCATTGCGCTGGGCGCGCAGCAGACCGTGATCACCGCGACCGTCAACGGAGTCACCGGACACGAGGTGCGTGCGCAACTTCCGGTGGCCAACACCGCCCGGGCCGATGTGGTCCGCCAGCAGAAGGATGGACAGTAGACATGCTCGCCGGAATGTCGCTCGGTACCGACCTCAAGCGGTACTCCCGCGGTACGTTGCCCCGGATCGCGCTGGTCACCGTCATCGTGATGCCGCTGCTGTACGGCGCGATGTATCTGTGGGCGTTCTGGAATCCGTTCGGCGAGGTCGACAAGGTGCCCGTCGCGCTGGTCAACGAGGACGCCGGCGCGGTCAGCGACGGCCAACCCCTGCGCGCCGGTGACCAGGTGGCCCAGGCCCTGATCGACTCCAAACAACTTGACCTCCATCCGGTTTCTGCCGACGACGCCGCCGCCGGCCTGGCCTCTGGCAAGTACTACTTCTCGGTGACCCTGCCGCCGGACTTCAGCGCGGCCGTCGCGTCCCCCTCCGGGGGCGATCCCGAGCAGGCCAAGATCCGGTTCACGTTCAACGACGCGAACAACTATCTGGGGTCGATCATCGGGCAGAACGCCGCGCGCGAGGTGATCAACCAGGTCAACGCCAGCATCGGGGAGCGCACGGTGGGCACGGTGCTCACCGGCCTGACCGATGCGGGCGCCGGTCTGCGTCAGGCCGCCTCCGGCGCCGAGCAACTCAACGCCGGGATGACGACCGCCAATGCCGGTGCGCAGCAGTTGGCCACGGGGGCCGGCACATTGGCGGCCGGATTGGTGACCGCCAAGGACGGCTCGGCGCAACTGGCCGCCGGCACCCGGCAGCTGTCCACGGCGGTGGACGGCGCCATCGATCCCTTGATCGAGGTGCTCGACCGGGTCGGCGATCTGGGGCTCGATCCCGACGAGGTGGGCCGGGCGGCGCAGCACCTGAGTGCGGCGGCGCGTTCCACCACCGACCGCATCGCCGCGCTGCACATCGACACCGCGCAGGCCGCGTCGATCGTGGACCAGGCGGTCGGCTTCCTGCGGTCCAACCCCGACCCGGCGCTGCGTGACCTCGGCGGGTTCCTGGCCGGAGCGCAGCGGCTGCTCGACGCCCGCGGCATCGACCCGGCCACCGACGAGGGGCTGATCCGCCTGCGCGACAGCGCCACCCAGCTGGAGAACGACCTCGGCGACCCCAACAGCAAGCTGCGGGTGTTCCTCGCCAGGGCGCTCGACGGCGGACTGCGCGCCGACGTCGTCAAACTGCGCGACGGCGTCGACCAACTCGACGACGGCGCCCAGCGGTTGGCCGCGGGCCTGGTGCAACTCAGCGACGGCGGCAATCGACTGGCCACCGGGGCGGTCGAACTCGCCGACGGAACCGAACGGTTGGCCGCCGGCAGCCAGGAGTTGTCGAGCAAGCTGCGCGAGGGCTCCACCCAACTGCCGTCGTGGACGCCGCAGGAGCGCACGGACGTGGCGCGCACCCTGGCCGCTCCCGTGGGGCTGGACCTGGTGACCAAGAACCAGGCCGCCACCTTCGGCACCGGGTTCGCGCCGTTCTTCTTGCCGCTGGCGTTGTTCATCGGCGCCCTGATCATCTGGATGTTGTTGACGCCGTTGCAGTCCCGCCCCATCGTGAACGGCCTGGGGGCGCTGCGGGTGGTGCTCGCGTCGTACTGGCCCGCGATCCTGATCGCCGTCTGCCAGGTGGTGGTGATGTATGCCGTGGTGCATTTCGGGGTGGGTCTGAAGGCGGTCTACCCGCTGGCCACGGTGGCGTTCCTGATGCTGGTGGCCGCGTGCTTCCTGGCGCTGATCCAGGCGTTCAACGCGGTGTTCGGGGTGGCGGTCGGCCGCGTGGTGACGTTGGCCTTCCTGATGCTGCAGCTGGTCTCGGCGGGCGGCATCTATCCGGTGGAGACCACGGCCAAACCCTTCCAGATCATCCACCCGTTCGACCCGATGACCTATGCCGTCAACGGATTACGGCAGTTGACGGTCGGCGGCATCGACTCGCGGCTGTGGATCTCGATCGCTGTCCTGGTCGGGGTGCTCGTCGCGTCGTTGGCCGCCAGCGCGTGGGCCGCGCGCCGCAACCGCCAGTACACGGTGGAGCGACTACACCCGCCCATCGAGGTGTGATCTCGGTGCGCTCAGCACACCTGAGCGCACCGAAATCACTGGTTGAGGAGGTCGAGCGCGGCCCGCTGACGTTGGCGCGCGGCCTTCTTGGCCTTGCGGCCGCCGTCGCGGCGGGCCTGCCGACGGAACCGGCGCCGGTCGCGCCAGCTGCCCAGGGAGTCCAGCACGTCGTCTTCGATCGCACTCAGCGGCTCGACACTGCGCCCCGCGCTGATCCGGCGGCGGACCAGATCCCGCTCGTCGCGGATCAGCAACAGCGCCGCGGTGAAGAAGACCACCAGGTTGATGGCGAACTTGGCCAGGACGCTGTCGGGCACCGGCGCATTCCAGATGAAGTGCATGAACACGGCGCTGAAGATCAACGCGGCCGCGACGGCCAGCCGCCGACCGCGAGACCAGTGGTCACCTCCGGCGAACGACGGCAGGAGCAGCAGCACACCGACGGTGAACAATCCCGTGTAGGCCCAGTGCGCGGGAATCGCGGTGATGATGCGGCCGACGAGGTTGACACCGGCGCCGGCCAGGTCGGAATCCAGGCTGTAGATCGCCGAACTGGTTGCGTAGGAGAGGTCCTCGCTGATGTCGAAGCCGAATCCGACGAACATGCCCAGCAGCAACGCGTGCGAGATGCGGTGGTACACCGAGGCGCAGAGCACCAGGATCAGGGTCGCGCACAGACCTTTCGAGGACTCCTCGATGATCGGAGCGGTCAGCGCCGGCGCCCAGGCGGCAAGGGTGTCGGGGTCGAGGACCCGCCCCCAGAGCCGCTCCATGGCGCCGTTGCCGTTCATCGACATCACCACGGACAGGCGGTTGCCCTCGGCGGTCGCGATGTCCACCTGCTCGTCGTCCTCGACGGTGTACCAGGATGATTCCGGCAGGGCGGCATCGGCGAGCATCGGAACGCCCGGAACGGCAAGCAAACCGGCGGCCAAGGCGAACGCGGCCGGCCGCTGGGTCAGTCGGCGATGTCAATCAAGGGGTGTGGGCACCGTCACAGACGGCAGCGTAGCGGCCAAAGCCCTGCGCCCGGCGGGATTTCGGTGCATCTGGGTGCGCTCGCCACGCTGAGCGCACCGACATCACGGGCGGCGATCGTCGAAGAACTCCAACAGGTACTTGCTCTCCTCGATGTCGCCGATGGTGCGACGGGCCTTGCGGCGCGTGATCAGGATGGCGGCGCCGGCCACCAGCCAAATGACGTACTGCACTGCCCAGGCGTAGCGGAACGCGTCGAAGGAGAACCCGCCGGCGGCGTCGATGATCATGCCCATCGCCTGGATCACGAGCAGCGACGCGATGAACCCGCCCATGTTGACCACCCCGGTCGCGGTCCCGAGCGTGCGGCTCGGATTGAAGGTCCGGGCGAAGTCGAACCCCACCATGGAGCCCGGCCCGCCGACGGAGATCGCCACGATCAACACCACCAACAGCCACAGCGGGGCCGGACCGCCCAGGGACAGCACCACGGCCCAGATGCCGGCGTTGCTGGCCATGATTCCGAGAACCAGCCACGAGCGGCGATGCGGATTACGCGCGGTGACGATCCCGATCAGGATGCCCGAGGCGATGGCTGCGGCCACCGACACCGTCAGCAGCGCACCGGCGGTCGCTCGCGACAACCCCTGTGCCTCGGTCAGATACGGGATGCCCCACATCAACGCGAAGGTGGTGATGGAGAACTGGGTGCCCATGTGGGTGAAGAAGCCCAGCCGGGTGCCCGGCCGCAGCCAGACCGTCTTGAGGCTGCCGAATGTCTCGGCCAGGTCCGCGTTGCGCACCACCTGTGCCCGGCCGCGGGGGGTGTCGCGGACCAACAGCAAGGTCAGCACGACGGTCAGGATCCCGAACGCCGCCACCGACAGGTAGGCGGTGCTCCACCCGGCGGCGCCGAGCAGCGCGAGGAACGGCAGGGCCGACAGGACCTGTCCGAGCTGCCCGCAGATGCCGGTCAACTGCGTCACCATGGGGATCTGGCGTTCCGAGAACCAGTAGGGGACCAGGCGCAGCACGGAGATGAAGGTGAACGCGTCGCCGAGGCCGACGACGGCGCGGGCGGCGATCGCGGTGGGTAGCGATTCGCTGAACGCCAGGGTCAGCTGCCCGGCGGCCATCAGCAGGGCGCCGCTGACGATCATCGCCCGCGAGCCGAAGCGGTCCAGCAGCAGTCCGGCGGGAACCTGGGCGGCCGCGTAGACGATGACCTGCAGCACCACGAATGTCGAGAGGATGGCCGGGCTGGCGTGGAACCGTTCGGCGGCATCGAGTCCGGACACCCCGAGGGTGGTGCGGTCGAGCACGGCGACGATGTAGGCCAAGAGCCCAACGGACCACACGATCCAGCGCCGCACTGTTCCTATGCCTTTCCCGGCTTCTCCGTGGCGGTTAACTCTCCACGAGCCCGTCAAAAACCCGTAGTGGCCCCGTTCGATCATGCCAGCCCGGCCGGCACGGGTCGAAGCGAATTTTCGCCCCGTTCGGCGACGTCAGGGTGGTAGCCACGTGGCCCGTGTGGTTGCTGGAGCTATTCTGCTCGACTCCGCGGCGGGTGGTTCAAGGCAGCCGACATCAAGGCCGTCGGTGCCATCGGATCGAATCGCCGCGTGTCCGACCGACGCCCCGGTGGGCAGTGGATGCCGGGCAGGCCGATCGAACTGCCGGAGGCCCGCGACCTCTACCGACACGGTCTGAAGATCGTCGCCGATCATCGGTACGGGAAGGGGCGATACGGCGGACCGGCTCGCCGGCGTGGGGGTGGACGTCAACCACCTCCTCAAACCTCGGTTCGGGCAGTGGGACCAGCCGATGATTACCGACCAGTAAGATTTGCCAGCAAACTTTTCGCCGGACCCGGCCAGGAAAGTGACCCAGATCGCACCCGGCGGGATGCGCCGCCGCGCGCACGGTGGCGCGTCCTGGCGGCCGGAAATTGCTGATAACGATTTGGTAACAGTCGTGCCGTGATCAGCGCACTTGTAGCTACTCGACCGTAACCACCCGTCAGCAGGATGTTTGTCCTCCGGGGTGGTGCGGGGAGTTCAGCGGGGCGTTACGCCAGCCGCGGTTACTTGTCCGTAGAACTCGTCAGTAACCAATTTCGGCACGTCAAGGGGGTCCGGCCTTATGACACTCTTAGTACAGCCGGTGCCATCCGAACGCCGCTTTTCCGCGTCGATCGACGGCACCACGCCGGCCCGATGGCGAGCCGGCGCCGGTTCAGCAGGCGGACTCACCGAGGAGTCGCCGAGTGCCTCCGCTGTTGGCGCGAGGACCCACAGACCCGAGAACGCATCGCGGCGAGCAGTACAGACGTAGCAGAGACAGGGAGATACACAAGGTGACGATTTTCGAGCACGACCGTGCCATCAACACCCCGAATGGCAGCGCTGCCGGGCCCGTACCGTCCACCCACGCCCTTGTCGACCGGTTGTCCGCCGGTGAGCCCTTCGCCGTCGCCTTCGGCGGCCAGGGCAGCGCCTGGCTGGACACCCTCGAAGAGCTGGTGTCCTCGGCGGGGATCGAATCCGACCTCGCGACGCTGGCCGGCGAGGCCGAGCTGCTGCTCGAGCCGGTGGCCCGCGAACTCGTCGTGGTGCGTCCGATCGGCTTCGAGCCGCTGCGCTGGGTGCGCGCGCTGGCCGCCGAGGAGCCCGTCCCCAGCGACAAGCAGCTGACGTCGGCCGCGGTGTCGGTCCCGGGCGTCCTGCTCACCCAGATCGCCGCCGTGCGCGCGCTGGCGCGCCAGGGCCTGGACCTGGCCGCGACGCCCCCGGTCGCCGTCGCCGGGCACTCCCAGGGCGTGCTGGGCGTCGAGGCGCTCAAGGCCGGCGGGGCCAAGGACGTCGAGCTGCTGGCGCTGGCGCAGCTGATCGGCGCGGCCGGCACGCTGGTGGCCCGTCGCCGCGGCATCTCGGTGCTGGGCGATCGCCCGCCCATGGTCTCGGTGACCAACGCCGACCCGGAGCGCATCTACGAGCTGCTCGAGGAGTTCAGCCAGGACGTGCGCACCGTGTTGCCGCCGGTGCTGTCGATCCGCAACGGCCGCCGCTCGGTGACCATCACCGGCACCCCCGAGCAGCTGTCCCGGTTCGAGCTGTACTGCCAGCAGATCGCCGACAAGGAAGAGGCCGAGCGCAAGAACAAGGTCCGCGGCGGCGCGGTGTTCGCGCCCGTGTTCGACCCGGTTCAGGTCGAGGTGGGCTTCCACACGCCGCGGCTGTCCGACGGCGTCGACATCGTCGGCGGGTGGGCCGAGGCGATCGGCATCGACGTGGAGCTGGCCAAGGCGATGACCAAGGCCATCCTCATCGACCAGGTCGACTGGGTGGACGAGATCAACACCCTGCACGAGGCCGGCGCGCGCTGGATCCTGGACCTCGGTCCCGGCGACATCCTGACCCGCCTGACCGCGCCGGTGATCCGCGGCCTGGGGATCGGCATCGTGCCGGCGGCCACCCGCGGTGGGCAGCGCAACCTGTTCACCGTCGGCGCCGTGCCCGAGGTCGCCAAGCCGTGGTCGAGCTACGCCCCCCGGGTGGTTCAGCTGCCCGACGGTTCGGTCAAGCTGTCCACCAAGTTCACCCGGCTCACGGGCCGCTCGCCGATCCTGTTGGCGGGTATGACGCCGACCACCGTCGACGCCAAGATCGTGGCCGCGGCGGCCAATGCCGGGCACTGGGCAGAGCTGGCCGGTGGCGGTCAGGTCACCGAGCCGATCTTCGCCGACCGCATCGAGGAGCTCACCGAGCTGCTCGAGCCGGGCCGGGCGATCCAGTTCAACTCGCTGTTCCTGGATCCGTACCTGTGGAAGCTGCAGGTGGGCGGAAAGCGCCTGGTGCAGAAGGCCCGTCAGTCCGGTGCCCCGATCGACGGCCTGGTCGTCACGGCCGGCATCCCCGACCTCGAGGAAGCCGTCGAGCTGATCGAGGAGCTCAATGAGCTGGGCATCAGCCACGTCGTGTTCAAGCCCGGCACCGTCGAGCAGATCCGCTCGGTGATCCGGATCGCGGCGGAGGTGCCCGCCAAGCCGGTCATCGTCCACGTCGAGGGCGGCCGCGCCGGTGGCCACCACTCCTGGGAGGACCTCGACGACCTGCTGCTGGCCACCTATTCCGAACTGCGCAGCCGCTCGAACATCACCGTGTGTGTCGGCGGTGGCATCGGCACCCCGGAGCGGGCCGCCGAATACCTGTCCGGCCGTTGGGCGGAGGCCTACGGCTTCCCGCTGATGCCGGTCGACGGCATCCTGGTCGGCACCGCCGCGATGGCCACCCTGGAGGCCACCACCAGCCCGCAGGTCAAGCAGATGCTGGTCGACACCAAGGGCACCGAGCACTGGGTCGGTGCCGGAAAAGCCCAGGGCGGCATGGCTTCCGGCCGCAGCCAGCTGGGTGCGGACATCCACGAGATCGACAACACCGCCTCGCGCTGCGGACGCCTGCTCGACGAGGTCGCCGGTGACGCCGACGCCGTCGCCGAGCGCCGGGACGAGATCATCGCCGCGATGGCCAACACCGCCAAGCCGTACTTCGGCGACGTGGCCGAGATGACCTACGAGCAGTGGCTGCGCCGTTACGTCGAACTGACCATCGGCGACGGCAGTTCCACCGCCGACTCCAAGCGGCCCGACTCGCCGTGGCTGGACATCACCTGGCGCGACCGCTTCCAGGAGATGCTGCAGCGGGTGGAGGCCCGGCTCAACGCGGCCGACTACGGCCCCATCGAAACCCTGTACGGCGCGACCGAAGCCGGTGAGGCGCTGCTGGAGGATCCCGAGCTGGCCATCGCCGAGCTGCTGGCCGCCTACCCGGACGCCGCCACGGTGCAGCTGCACCCCGCGGACGTGCCGTTCTTCGTGCAGCTCTGCAAGACCCTGGGCAAGCCGGTCAACTTCGTCCCCGTCATCGACAAGGACGTCCGGCGCTGGTGGCGCAGTGACTCGCTGTGGCAGGCGCACGACGCGCGTTACCCCGCCGATCAGGTCTGCATCATCCCGGGCACCGCGGCCGTCGCGGGCATCACCCGGGTCGACGAGCCGGTCGGCGAGTTGTTGGACCGCTTCGAGCAGGCCGCCATCGACGACGTGGTCGCCGCCGGCGCCGCGCCGACGCCGGTGATCGCCCGGCTGGCCGACGTCACCGACCCGCTGTCGCTGGTCCTGGATGCCCCGGACGTGCTGTGGGCCGGGCGCATCGCGACCAACCCGGTGCACCGCATCGCGCCGCCCGCCGATTGGCAGGTGCACGAGAACGGCAGCGCCACCAACCATGCCACCGGCGCCCGCCTCGAGGTCGTGGCCGACAACGTCGTGCTGAGCCTGCCGCTGTCGGGCACCTGGATCGAGATCAGGTTCTCGCTGCCGGCCACCACCGTCGACGGTGGCGCACCGGTGGTGTCGGTCGAGGACGCCTCGGCCGCAATGCGTTCGGTGCTGGCGATCGCCGCCGGTGTGGACGGTCCCGAGGCGCTGCCGCCGGTGCGGGTCGCCGACGGCCGGGCCACCACCACGGTGACCGTCGAGTGGGATCCCGAGCGCGTCGCCGACCACACCGGTGTCACCGCGACGTTCGGCGCCCCGCTGGCGCCGACCCTGACGGTGGTCCCGGACGCCCTGGTCGGCCGCTGCTGGCCGGCGGTGTTCGCCGCCATCGGCTCGGCGCTGACCGAGTCCGGCTTCCCGGTGGTCGAGGGCCTGCTGAGCCTGGTGCACCTGGACCACGCCGCGCAGATGGTGCGCGCGCTGCCCACCGAGCGGACCGAATTGACCGTCACCGCAACGGCTTCGGCGGCCTACGACACCGAGGTCGGTCGCGTCGTGCCGGTCACCGTCAACGTCTCGGACGCCTCCGGTGCGGTGTTCGCCGCGCTCGAGGAACGCTTCGCGATCCGCGGCCGCACCGGTGCGGCCGAACTGGCCGATCCGGTGCGGGCCGGGGGAGCGGTGTCCGCCAACGCCACCGACACCCCGCGCCGTCGTCGTCGCGACGTCACCATCACCGCCCCGGTGGACATGCGGCCGTTCGCGGTGGTCTCCGGTGACCACAACCCGATCCACACCGACCAGGCGGCGGCGCTGCTGGCCGGCCTGGAATCGCCCATCGTGCACGGCATGTGGCTCTCGGCCGCCGCCCAGCACGTGGTTACCGCCACCGACGGTTCGCCCGTCCCGCCGGCCAAGCTGCTCGGCTGGACCGCGCGCTTCCTCGGCATGGTGCTGCCGGGTGACGAGGTCGAGTTCCGCGTCGACCGCGTCGGCGTGGACCTGGGCGCCGAGGTGCTGGAGATCTCCGCGCGCGTCGGTTCGGATCTGAAGATGGCGGCGACCGCGCGTCTGACCGCGCCCAAGACCGTCTACGCCTTCCCCGGCCAGGGCATCCAGTCCAAGGGCATGGGCATGGAGGTGCGGGCCCGCTCCAAGGCCGCCCGCAAGATCTGGGACCGCGCCGACAAGTTCACCCGCGAGACCCTGGGCTTCTCGGTCCTGCACGTGGTGCGGGACAACCCGACGAGCCTGATCGCCTCGGGCGTGCACTACGAGCACCCGGAAGGCGTGCTGTACCTGACGCAGTTCACCCAGGTCGCAATGGCCACCACGGCCGCCGCGCAGGTCGCCGAGATGCGCGAGCAGGGCGCCTTCGTCGAGGGCGCCATCGCCTGCGGACACTCCGTGGGCGAGTACACCGCACTGGCGTGCGTCTCGGGCGTCATCGAACTCGAAGGCCTGCTGGAGGCGGTCTTCCACCGCGGCTCCAAGATGCACGACATCGTGCCGCGCGACGAGCGCGGGCGATCGAACTACCGGCTGGCCGCGATCCGGCCCAGCCAGATCGACCTCGACGACGACGACGTCAAGGACTTCGTCGCCGAGATCTCCGAGCGCACCGGTGAATTCCTGCAGATCGTGAACTACAACCTGCGTGGTGCGCAGTACGCCATCGCCGGCACCGTCCGGGGCCTCGAGGCGCTCGAGGAAGAGGTCGAGCGGCGCCGCGAGATCACCGGCGGCAAGCGGTCGTTCATCCTGGTGCCCGGCATCGACGTGCCGTTCCACTCCAGCGTGCTGCGGGTGGGCGTCGACGACTTCCGGCGCAGCCTGGAGCGGGTGCTCCCGCGCGACCGCGATCCGGAACTGGTGGTCGGCCGCTACATCCCGAACCTGGTGCCGCGGCCGTTCACTCTGGACCGCGACTTCATCGAGGAGATCCGCGCGCTGGTGCCCGCCGAGCCGCTCGACGAGGTGCTCGCCGACTACGACACCTGGCGCAACGAGAAGCCGGTCGAGTTGTGCCGCAAGATCGTCATCGAGCTGCTGGCCTGGCAGTTCGCCAGCCCCGTGCGCTGGATCGAGACCCAGGACCTGCTGTTCATCGAGGAGGCCGCCGGCGGCCTCGGGGTGGAACGCTTCGTCGAGATCGGCGTGAAGAACGCGCCGACGGTGGCGGGCCTGGCCACCAACACGCTGAAGCTGCCGGAGTACGCCCACAGCACGGTCGAGGTGCTCAACGCCGAGCGCGATGCCGCGGTGCTGTTCGCCACCGACACCGATCCCGAGCCCGAAGAGGAACCGGCCGAGCCCGCGGCCGCCGAAGCGCCCGCCGAGGCCCCGACCGCCGAGGCCGCTCCGGCGCCGGCCGCCGCGCCGGCGGCTCCGGCCGGGGGTCCCCGCCCGGACGACCTGGTGTTCGACGCCGCGGATGCGACGGTGGCGCTGATCGCGCTGTCGGCCAAGATGCGGCTCGACCAGATCGAGGCGCTGGACTCCATCGAGTCCATCACCGACGGCGCCTCCTCGCGCCGCAACCAGCTGCTGGTGGACCTCGGCTCCGAGCTGAACCTCGGTGCCATCGACGGTGCCGCCGAAGCGGACCTGGGTGCACTCAAGGGTCAGGTGACCAAGCTGGCGCGGACCTACAAGCCGTTCGGTCCGGTGCTCTCCGACGCCATCAACGACCAGTTGCGCACCGTGCTCGGGCCGTCGGGCAAGCGTCCGGCCTACATCGCCGAGCGGGTCGCCAAGGTGTGGGAGCTGGGTCCGGGCTGGGCCAAGCACGCCACCGTGGAACTCGCGCTCGGTACCCGTGAGGGCTCCAGCGTCCGCGGCGGTGGGCTCGGCGGGCTGCACGAGGGTGCGCTCGCCGACGCGGCCGCCGTCGACAAGGCCATCGACGCCGCCGTCGCCGCGGTCGGCGCCCGCAAGGGTGTCGCGGTGTCGCTGCCGTCCTCCGGTGGCGCCGCCGGCGGGGTCGTCGATTCCGCCGCGCTGGGCGAGTTCGCCGAGAAGGTCACCGGACCGGACGGGGTGTTGGCCACCGCCGCCCGCCAGGTGCTCAATCAGCTGGGTCTCGACAGCCCGGTCACCGCGCCCGAGCAGGTCAGCGACGCCGAGCTCGTCGACCTGGTCACCGCCGAACTCGGTTCGGACTGGCCGCGTCTGGTGTCCCCGGTGTTCGACGGTCGCAAGGCCGTGGTGCTCGACGACCGCTGGGCCAGCGCCCGCGAGGACCTGGTCAAGCTGTGGCTGACCGAGGAAGGCGACATCGACGCCGACTGGCCGCGCCTGTCGGAGCGGTTCGAGGGTGCCGGGCATGTCGTTGCCACCCAAGCCAATTGGTGGCAGGGCAAGGCGCTGGCCGCCGGCCGCAACGTGCACGCCTCGCTGTTCGGCCGGATCGCCGCGGGTGCGGAGAACCCGGGCAAGGGCCGCTACAGCGACGAGGTCGCCGTGGTGACCGGCGCCTCGAAGGGCTCGATCGCCTCGGCGGTGGTCGGTCAGTTGCTCGACGGCGGTGCCACCGTGGTGGCCACCACCTCGCGCCTCGACGACAACCGGTTGGCGTTCTACAAGGATCTGTACCGCGAGTATGCGCGCTTCGGCGCCACCCTGTGGGTGGTCCCGGCGAACATGGCGTCCTACGCCGACATCGATGCGTTGGTCGAGTGGGTGGGCACCGAGCAGAGCGAAAACCTTGGGCCGCAATCGATTCACCTCAAGGATGCGCAGACCCCGACGCTGCTGTTCCCGTTCGCCGCACCGCGCGTGAGCGGGGACATGTCGGAGGTCGGTTCGCGCGCCGAGATGGAGATGAAGGTGCTGCTGTGGGCCGTCGAACGGCTCATCGCGGGGCTGTCCACCATCGGCGCCGAGCGCGACATCGCCTCCCGCCTGCACGTGGTGCTGCCGGGCTCGCCCAACCGCGGCATGTTCGGTGGAGACGGGGCCTACGGCGAGGCGAAGGCCGCGCTCGATGCCCTGGTCACCCGCTGGAAGGCGGAGAGCTCCTGGGCCGAGCGGGTCACGTTGGCGCACGCGCTGATCGGCTGGACCAAGGGCACCGGCCTGATGGGTCACAACGACGTCATCGTCGACGCGGTCGAAGAGGCCGGCGTGACCACCTACACCAGCGCGGAGATGGCGGCGATGCTGCTGGATCTGTGCACCCCGGATGCGAAGGTGGCCGCGGCCGTCGAGCCGATCAACGCCGACCTCACCGGCGGACTGGCCGAGGTCGAACTCGACATGGCCGCGCTGGCCGCCAAGGCCCGCGAGGAGATGTCGGCCGAGGCCGCGGACGACGAGAGCGAGGAACTCGACAACACCATCGCCGCGCTGCCCTCGCCGCCGCGCGGATTCACCCCGGCGCCCCCGCCGGTGTGGGAGGACCTCGACGTCGACCCGGCCGACCTGGTGGTCATCGTCGGCGGTGCCGAGTTGGGCCCGTACGGCTCGTCGCGGACCCGCTTCGAGATGGAGGTCGACAACGAGCTGTCCGCCGCGGGCGTGCTCGAGTTGGCCTGGACCACGGGCCTGATCAAGTGGGAGGACGACCCGACGCCGGGTTGGTACGACGTCGAAACCGGTGAACTGGTGCCCGAGGCCGAACTGGTCGAGCGCTACCACGACACGGTGGTCGAGCGATGCGGCATCCGCGAGTTCGTCGACGACGGCGCGATCGACCCCGATCACGCCTCGCCGCTGCTGGTCAGCGTGTTCCTGGATCGGGACTTCTCGTTCGTGGTCTCCAGCGAGGCCGACGCGCGGGCGTTCGTCCAGTACGACCCCGAGCACACCGTGACGCGGCCGGTCCCGGACAGCTCCGACTGGGAGGTGATCCGCAAGGCGGGCACCGAGATTCGGGTTCCGCGCAAGACCAAGCTGTCGCGGACCGTGGGCGCCCAGATCCCGACCGGGTTCGACCCGACGGTGTGGGGCGTCAGCCAGGACATGGCGAACTCGATCGACCGGGTGGCGTTGTGGAACATCGTCGCGACCGTCGACGCGTTCCTGTCGTCGGGCTTCACGCCGACCGAGCTGATGCGCTGGGTGCACCCGAGCCAGGTGGCCAGCACGCAGGGCACCGGCATGGGCGGCATGACCTCGATGCAGACCATGTACCACGGCAACCTGCTGGGCCGCTCCAAGCCGAACGACATCCTGCAGGAGGTGCTGCCGAACGTCGTTGCCGCACATGTGATGCAGAGCTACGTCGGCGGTTACGGCGCGATGATCCACCCGGTCGGCGCGTGCGCCACCGCCGCGGTCTCGGTCGAGGAGGGCGTCGACAAGATCCGCCTCGGCAAGGCTGATCTGGTGGTCGCCGGCGGCTTCGACGACCTGACGCTGGAAGCGATCATCGGCTTCGGTGACATGGCGGCCACCGCCGACACCGAGATGATGCGCGCCAAGGGCATCAGCGACTCGAAGTTCTCCCGCGCCAACGACCGTCGCCGGCTCGGGTTCCTCGAGGCGCAGGGCGGCGGCACCATCCTGCTGGCCCGGGGCGACCTGGCCGCCAAGATGGGCCTGCCGGTCCTCGCGGTCGTCGGTTACGCGCAGAGCTTCGCCGACGGTGTGCACACCTCGATTCCGGCTCCGGGGCTCGGCGCGCTGGGCGCCGGTCGCGGCGGCAAGGACTCGGTGCTGGCGCGTTCGCTGGCCAAGCTGGGCGTCGGACCCGACGACATCGCGGTGATCTCCAAGCACGACACCTCGACGCTGGCCAACGATCCCAACGAGACCGAGCTGCACGAGCGGCTCGCGGACTCGATGGGCCGCTCGGAGGGCGCCCCGCTGTTCATCGTCAGCCAGAAGACGCTGACCGGTCACGCCAAGGGCGGCGCCGCGGTGTTCCAGATCATGGGCCTGTGCCAGATCCTGCGCGACGGCGTGATTCCGCCGAACCGCAGCCTGGACTGTGTCGATGACGAGTTGGCCACCTCGGGGCACTTCGTCTGGGTGCGCGACACCCTGCGGATGGGCGACAAGTTCCCGCTGAAGGCAGGTCTGGTGACCAGCCTGGGCTTCGGTCACGTGTCCGGTCTGGTGGCGCTGGTGCACCCGCAGGCGTTCCTGGCGGCACTCGACCCGGCGCAGCGCGACGACTACGTCGCCCGGGCGGAGC
Source organism: Mycolicibacterium sp. MU0050 (assembly GCF_963378085.1). Taxonomy (GTDB): domain Bacteria; phylum Actinomycetota; class Actinomycetes; order Mycobacteriales; family Mycobacteriaceae; genus Mycobacterium; species Mycobacterium wendilense. Next base: position 1,591,703 of record NZ_OY726395.1, read on the forward strand.
AGCGGGTGCTGGCCGGCCAGCGCCGGTTGGCCTCGGCGATCGCCGGCGGCCGCCCGATGTACGAGCGGCCCGCCGACCGTCGCTTCGACCACGACGCACCGGAGAAGAAGCAGGAAGCGGCGATGCTGCTGAACGCGGCGTCGCGCCTCGGCGACGACGACGTGTACATCCGGTGATTCCCCGGGTGACCATCGCGCGGCGGGCTCCGTTAGGGTTCACGCCGTGGCGATAGTCGGAGTGGGGATCGACCTGGTGTCCATCCCGGAGTTTGCCGAGCAGGTCGACCAGCCCGGGACGGTCTTCGCCGAGACCTTCACGCCGGGGGAGCGCCGCGACGCCGCCGACAAGAGTTCGGTGGCGGCGCGGCACCTGGCGGCCCGCTGGGCGGCGAAAGAGGCGGTCATCAAGGCGTGGTCGGGGTCGCGCTTCGCGCAGCGTCCGGTGCTGCCCGAGGCCATCCACCGCGACATCGAGGTGGTCACCGACATGTGGGGACGGCCCAAGGTGCGGCTCACCGGCGAGATCGCCAAGCACCTGGCCGAGGTGACCATTCACGTGTCGCTGACGCACGAGGCCGACACGGCTGCGGCCGTGGCGATCCTGGAGAGCTGAAACCCCGCCCTCGCCATCACTGCGCGAGCGTGCGGGTCTCCGGCCGACACGCCGAGCTTGTTACCGGTTCTGCGCACCTTCGCGGGCTCTCAGGCCGCACTAACCTGACGCCATGACTGATCTCGAGGCCCGCGTCCGCGAAGTGCTGCCGTCGGTGCGTGCCGATCTCGACGACCTGGTGCGCATTCAGTCGGTGTGGGCCGACCCGGCCCGGCGCGACGAGGTGCACCGCAGCGCCCGCGCCGTCGCGGAGTTGTTCACCGGTGTCGGCTTCCCCGACGTGCGGATCGTCAGCGAGGACGGGGCGCCGGCGGTGATCGCCCGGCTGCCCGCGCCGCCGGGCGCGCCGACGGTGCTGCTCTACGCGCATCACGACGTGCAGCCCGAAGGCGATGCCCGGCAGTGGCATTCGCCGCCGTTCGAGCCGACCGAGCGCAACGGCCGGCTCTACGGCCGGGGCACCGCCGACGACAAGGCCGGGATCGCCACGCATCTGGCGGCCATGCGGGCGTTCACCGCGGACGGTGGCCGCCCGCCGGTCGGGATCACGGTGTTCGTTGAGGGGGAGGAGGAGTCCGGTTCGCCCTCGCTGGGACGGCTGTTGGCCGCGCACCGCGACGCCCTGGCCGCCGACGTCATCGTCATCGCCGACTCCGACAACTGGAGCACCGAGATCCCCGCGCTGACGGTGTCGCTGCGCGGGCTTGCCGATTGTGTGGTCGAGGTGGCCACGCTCGATCACGGCCTGCATTCGGGTCTGTGGGGCGGGGTGGTGCCGGATGCGATCTCGGTGCTGGTGCGGTTGCTGGCGAGCCTGCACGACGACGACGGCAACGTGGCGGTAGCCGGTCTGCACGAGGGCACCGCGGCCGACGTGGACCGCGGGCCGGATTGGGTGCGCGCCGAGACCGGCCTGCTCGACGGGGTCTCCGAGATCGGCTCCGGCTCTGTGGTGCAACGCCTTTGGGCCAAGCCCGCCATAACCGTCATCGGCATCGACACCACGCCGATCGCCAAGGCCTCCAACACCCTGATCCCGTCTGCGCGGGCGAAGATCTCACTGCGGGTGGCGCCCGGGGGTGACGCCGCCGCGCACCTGGACGCGCTGCGTCGACACCTCGAGACGCATGCTCCGTGGGGCGCGAAGGTCACCGTGACCCCCGGCGACGTGGGGCAGCCGTACGCCATCGACGCCAGCGGGCCGGTGTACGACGCCGCCCGCCGCGCGTTCGGGCGGGCGTGGGGGACCGCGCCGGTCGACATGGGGATGGGCGGATCGATCCCGTTCATCGCCGAATTCGCCGACGCGTTTCCCGAGGCGACCATTCTGGTCACCGGGGTCGAGGATCCGGGCACCCAGGCGCACAGCATCAACGAGAGCCTGGACCTGTCCGTGCTGGAGAAGGCGGCGGTCGCCGAGACGCTGTTCCTGGCCGCGCTGGCGCCCGGGTAGCCGCGCCGGTGCCCGGCTAGATGTACTGAGTCATGAGGTTGGTGTCAGTCGGCTGATCGGTGGGAGGCCGCCGAGTGCACTGTGACGGCGTTCAGTGTTGTAGTACTTGAGCCAGGGGGCAAGGGCTGCGGCGCGGTGAGCGTTGGACGCGAAGACGCGCTTGTAGGCCCACTCGGTCTGCAGGGTGCGGTTGAGACGCTCTACCTTGCCGTTCTGCCAGGGGCAGTGCGGTTTGATGAACACCTGGCGCGCACCCAGCTCTGCGCAGACATCGCGCAGGCTGTAGCGGTAGGCCCAGGCGTTATCAGTCATGACCGCCTCGATGGTGGTGATTCCGTGGGCGCGGAAGTGCAGTGCCGCTCGCTGCAAGAACCCTGCGCAGGTGGCCCCTTTCTCGTCGGGCAGGATCTCGGAATAGGCCAGGCGGGAATGGTCATCGACCAGGGAGTGCACGTAATCGAAGCCGTTACCGCTCTTGCGGTCTCGGTTCGGGGCGTGTCCTCGACCGTGAGCCCGCCAGCCGCCGCCGTCGGGGATGCGGCCCAGTTTCTTGACGTCCATGTGCACCAGTTCGCCGGGGCGGGCTCGCTCGTAGCGAACGGCCGTGGCCTTCGAGGCGCGGATTACCTGACCGGTCATCGGGTCGCAGTCGCGCAAGTACGGCATCTGACGCCTGTTCAACACGCGCGACACCGTTCGCGCGCATACCCCCAGCTTGGCCGCGATTTCGTCGGGGCCGCAGCGGTGGCGCCGCCGCCAGGCCACGATCTGGTTCTCCACGCTGCGCGGAGTACGGGTCGGTGTGGTGTGCGGCCGCGAGGACCGGTCGATGAGGCCGGCTTCGCCCTCGGACTCGAACCGGCTGATCCAGGTGTGGACACACTTGCGCGAGACGCCCATCGCCGTGGCGATATGGGTCTTAGGCCAGCCGGCCTGATACCGGCGCACCATCAGCAGCCGGCCGTGAAACGTCGTACGGGCATTACGGTGGGACACGAGAACCTCCGGAGAGCAGTGGACCTAGACAAGCCACACCCCACCCGGAGGTTCTCCTCACTTCAAGCCAACACGCCTGCTACCAACGTCCTGTCCCGGTACAGCTAGACGGAGATGTCGCGGCGCAGCTTGGCGACGTGCCCGGTGGCCTTCACGTTGTACTGGGCCACCTCGATGTTGCCCTTCTCGTCGACGACGAAGGTGGACCGGATGACGCCCTGGACGGTCTTGCCGTACATCTTCTTCTCGCCGAAGGCGCCCCAGGCGGTCAGCACCTCCTTGTCCGGGTCGGACAGCAGCGGGAAGGTCAGCCCCTCGGCGTCGCGGAACTTGGCGAGCTTCTCGGGCTTGTCCGGCGAGATGCCGATGACATCGAGCCCGGCCTCGTTGAGCTCGGCCAGGCTGTCCCGGAAATCGCAGGCCTGCTTGGTGCAGCCCGGGGTGGCGGCGGCGGGGTAGAAGTACACGATCACCTTGCGTCCGCGGTAGTCGGCGAGTTTCACCGCCTTGCCGTCGGCGTCGGGGAGCGTGAAGGCCGGAGCCTGGTCACCTGGTGCGAGACGTGCCGTTGCGGTCAACTTTGTTCCTTCCTGTCCACCGGTGGTGGATAACGGAGCCAGCTGATCTAGGGTAATTCGGCAGGTACCTCAACAGTCGGACTGCTGGACATGGAGGAAGAGCGTGGCGGATCGGGATCCCGAAGAGATCATGAAGGAGATCGATCAGGCTCGCGATCAGTTGGCCGCGACGGTGGACTCGCTGGCCGCGCGCGCGAACCCGCAGCGCATCGCCGAGGACGCCAAGGCTCGTGCGCTGGCCTTTGTGCAGAAACCTGCCGTCGCGATCTCGTTGGCCGGACTCGGCGTGCTGACCGCGGCTTTGTTCATCCACCGGCTCCGCAACCGCTGAGCCGGGCGCGACTCACCGCCGGAGAAACCAGCTGAACGGCCACCGCGCCGCCGGCGGGTTGGCCCGCATCCCCAATCGATTGCAGCCGATGACCATCATCGGCCCCGTTGCTGACTGTTCGGCAGCTAGCGCGGAGACGGCGACTGTGCTGGGCAGACGTGTCTGCGACGACGGCTCTACCGTTGTCATAGCTAACGACCTCATTCCCAGTCTGTGTGCTGCGGGGTAAACCTGCAAAGCGGTTCAGCTAACCCGATGTTACCAGTAACGAACCGGGTTTGTGCAGTATAGGAGGCTTTATCCGATACTTTGGCAAAGGTATCCGGTACCGCCGGTTCCATTCTGGCAAATAGTCAGCTCCGAAAATTTTCGCGCGCCCAGCAATAACTGCGCGCCCGGCGGCCGGCCGGAGCGGCCGAGTCGCCCCTGCAACCGGTTTCCCCGTTGCTGCATCCGTTGCCGGACGGCTCCGGCGCCACGCCGAACTTGCCAATTGGCTGCCCAAGCGCTGGGAAGTCGATAGCGTCGGGAACAGCTACCAACGAATGTGCTCGAGCTCAGGCAACGAGAGGCAACGTGAAGTCGCAACGTGCGCGCCGCTGTCGCGCGAGGTTCCGGTGGGTTCTTGCCGGGGCGGTCACCATCGGTCTGACGGTCGGCGGGTGCACCTTCACCGAGCCGGGGACCGGGAAATCGCTGGGTGGCACCAACACCCTGGAACGCGTCAAAGAAGACCGGAGCATCAACGTCGGCTTTGCCAACGAACGTCCATACGCCTACCGGGATCACGGTGATCTGGTGGGCCAGGCCCCGGCGGTGCAGGGCTACATCTTCGACCAGATCGGCGGAATCGCGCTCAATCCCACGATGTTCGAGTTCGGCTCGCTGATCCAGGCGCTCAACTCCGAGCGGGTCGACGTGGTGACGGCCGGCATGTTCATCACCCCGGATCGCTGCAAGCAGGCCTCGTTCAGCAACCCGGTATACGTCGCGACGACGTCGTTGTTGGTGCCGGCGGCGAACCCGAAGGGGCTCACCGACTATCAGTCGGTGATCGACACCGGTGCCCGGCTGGCGGTGATGAACGGCGCGGCCGAGGTCGGCCAGGCCACCGGGTCGGGGGTGCCGGACCGGCAGTTGCAGCTCGTCGCCGATCAGCAGGCGGGCCTGGATGCGGTGAAGTCCGGCCGCGCCGACGCCTTTGCGCTGACCAGCATCTCGTTGCGCGCGCTGGCCGCGGGGGACGGCGGCCTTGCGGTCGGGCAGGCGTTCGTGCCGGTCATCGACGGCAAGGAACAGGTCAACGCCGGTGCGGCGGTCTTTCGTCAGCGTGACGTCGCGCTGCGCGAGGCGTTCAATGCGCAACTGGCCGAACTGATCAGGAGTGACAAGTGGCTCGAACTCGTCGAACCGTACGGGTTCACCGAGGCCGAACGTCCGGACCCCGAACTGACCGCCGAGCAGTTGTGCCGAGGCTGACGCCATGACCGAGCAGTTCGTCCAGACCGCGCCGTTCTTCCTCACCGGCATCGGCACGACCCTGCTCTACACGGTGCTGGGCGCCGTTGCGGCGCTGGTGCTTTCGTTCGTCTTCGGCCTGATGTCACTGTCCCGATCGGTCGCGGTCCGCGGCTTCTCCCGGGTGGTCGTCGAGTTCTTCCGCGGCACCTCGCTGGTGATTCAGCTGCTGTGGATCTTCTTCGTGCTCCCGCAGCTGGGCATCCGCTTCGAACCGATCGCCGCGGCCACCATTGCCTTCGGGCTCAACTTCGGGGCCTACGGCGCCGAGATCGTGCGCGGCGCGGTCACGGCGGTCCCCAAGGCGCAGTGGGAGGCGACGGTGGCACTGGGCCTCGGCCGTATGCGCCGGATGCGTCGCGTCATCCTGCCGCAGGCGCTGCCGGAGATGATCCCGCCGTTCGGCAACCTGTGGATCCAGATCCTGAAGAGCTCGTCGTTGCTGTATCTGATCGGCATCACCGAACTCACCTATGAGGTCAAGCAGCTGCAGTTCGACATCGGCAGCCTGGCGGCGTTCAGCATCGCGTTGGTGGTCTACTTCCTGATCGCCCAGCTGCTGGTGCTGGTCGTCCGGTGGGTCGAGAAGCGCGCCGCCGCCCGGGTGGGCCGCGGCGGCAAGGCGGTCGTGATCGAGCAACCGCAGGCGGTGAGTGCGTCGTGAACGAGACCGAGCGGCGGCTGTGGAACTGGGACTACACCTGGGAGGTCCTGCCCGAGCTGGCCAAGGCCTTCCTGAAGTTGACGCTGGGCATCACCGCGGCCGCCGCGGTGGTCGCGATCCTGCTGGGCCTCGTCTTCGCGCTCGGCCGGCGTGCCGGCGCGCCGTGGATCTCGTGGCCGACCTACTGGGTGGTCGAGTTCATCCGCAGCACCCCCATCCCGATCCAGCTGTTCTTCGTGTATTTCGGCCTTCCGGTCGTCGGCGTGCAACTCAGTGCGCTGGTCACCGGCATCGCGGTCCTCGGTGTGCATTACGCCGCCTACATGTCCGAGGTGTACCGCGCCGGCATCGAAGCCATTCCGAAGGGGCAGTGGGAGGCGTGCACGGCGTTATCGCTGTCGCCGCAACGGACTTGGATCGGCGTCATCCTGCCCCAGGTGATCCGGCGGATCATCCCCTCGACGGGTAACCAGATCATCGCGCTGTTCAAGGAGACGCCGTTCCTCATCGTCATCGGCGTTGCGGAGATGGTCACGGTGGCCAACCAATTCGGCGGTCAGAACTACCGCTACATCGAGCCGATCACCGTCGCGGGCCTGATCTTCCTGCTGGCCAGCTACCCCACGTCGGTCCTCATGAGAAGACTGGAGACGCGCCTTGCCCGCTGAAGAATCCACCGCGACCACCGAGCCGATGATCCGGTTCGACAACGTGGTCAAGCGTTTCGGACCCAAGACCGTCCTGGACGGCATGAACTTCTCCATCGCTCCCGGGGAACGGGTCACGCTGATCGGACCGTCCGGCTCCGGTAAGACCACGATTCTGCGGCTGCTGATGACCCTCGAACGGGTCAGCGACGGCGTCATCTGGGTCGACGGGGAACCGCTGACCCATGAGCGCAAGGGCGACCGCCTCGAGCCCGCCTCGGAGAAGTATCTGCGCAAGGCGCGGCAGCGGATCGGGATGGTCTTCCAGCAGTTCAATCTGTTCCCCAACATGACGGTGATCGAAAACGTCATGGAGGCACCGGTTTCGGTGCTGGGCCTGAGCAAGGACGAGGCGCGTGCCCGCGGCACCGAGCTCCTCGACAAGGTCGGCATGGTCGACTTCGTCGAGTCGCACCCGACCCGGCTCTCCGGCGGGCAGCAACAGCGCGTGGCCATCGCGCGGGCCCTGGCGATGGAACCGGACATCCTGCTGCTCGACGAGGTGACCTCGGCGCTGGACCCCGAACTGGTGGTCGACGTGTTGGGGGTGCTGCGGGAGATCGCCGAGACCACCGACATCACCATGCTGATCGTGACGCACGAGATGCACTTCGCCCGTGACGTCTCGCACCGGGTGATGATGTTCGACCAGGGCGTCATCATCGAGGACGGGCCGCCGTCGAAGATCTTCAACGACCCGGACAACGACCGCACCCGCACCTTCCTCAAGGCGGTCCTCGAGGAGCGCTGAGCGCGGCCCGCCCCTGCGACGGGCGGTGAGGGCTTGGGCCGAGAAACATATATGTGCTATGCATATTTGGTGTTCCCGTCGCGCTATGACCATCTCGACGAACTGCTGACGCGCATCTTCACCGCCCGGCAGCGTCCCGAATGGCGCCGCCGCGTCCTCGACAGCACCGACTCGGTGCGGGCGGCCTCCACGGTCCGCGTGCTGCGGGCCGTCGAGCGGCGGGCGCTGGGCGGCGCCGCCGCCTCCATCAGCGACGTGGCCGACGATCTGGCCGTCGAGCACTCCACCGCGAGCCGCACCGTGTCGTCGGTGGTGGCCGCCGGCCTGCTGACGAAGACCCCCGCCGCCGACGACCAGCGCCGCTCCCTGCTGGTGCTCACCGACGTCGGGCGCAAGACGCTCGCGCAGGTGACCGCGCGCCGCCGGGACATGGTCACGGCCGTGGTCGCCGACTGGCCCGACGGCGAGGTCGACACCCTGGTGACGCTGCTGGACCGACTGGCCGACGATTTCGAACGAGGTGTTGACCCTTGACCGCCGCTTCCGCACCGCTACCCGCCCGCGGGGCGCTCGGTCTGATGTTCGACCGGGTGTTCGGGACGTTGTTCTGGGGCAAGGTCCTCTCGGTTGTCGGGGTGTGGACACACGGCATCGTCGCCGCCATCGTCATGTACGAGGCGACGAAGTCGGCGCTGATGGTCGGTCTGGTCGGCGTGGTGCAGTTCGCCCCGCAGCTGATCCTGAGCCCGATCACCGGCAAGTGGGCCGACCTGGGTAACCCCGCCCGGCAGATCCTGCTCGGCCGGGTCTTCTGTGTGGCCGGTTCGGCGTCGATCGCGATCTGGTTCGCCATCACGCCCGAGTCGGCGGACAGCACCAGCGCCGCGATGCCGATCCTGCTCGGCACGCTGCTGGTGGGGCTCGGGTTCGTGATCGGCGGGCCCGCGATGCAGTCCATCGTGCCCAGCCTGATTCGGCCCGGCGAACTGTCGACGGCGATGGCACTCAACAGTCTTCCGATGACCGCGGGCCGGGTGGCCGGTCCCGCCCTCGGCGCCTATCTGGCGGCGCACCTGGGTCCCTCGGCGGCGTTCACGTTCAGCGCCGCCCTGCACCTGATCTTCGCGATCTTCTTGATCCTCGTGCGGTTCCCGGCCCCGCCCGCACGGATCCCGGACGCCGACTACCGGGTGCGCGCCGCGTTGCGCTATGTCTGGCGCGATCGCCCGCTGCTGCTCGGCCTGATCGCCGTGGGCGCGGTCGGCTTCGCCGCGGATCCGTCGATCACGCTCACCCCGGCGATGGCCGACCAACTCGGTGGCGGTGCACAGCTGGTCGGGACGCTGTCCGCGGCGTTCGGGATCGGCGCGGCGCTGAGCATGTTGGTGTTGGCCGTCATGCGGGGCCGGGTGCGTTCGGTCTGGGTGTCCTCGATCGGGTTGTTTCTGCTCGGCGCCGGCTGCGTTCTGCTGGCCGTGAGTTTTGTCACTGCGGCGGCGCTAATCGGATTCGTGCTCGCGGGGGTGGGCTTCGGCGCAGCGATGACGGGACTGAGCACCGTGGTGCAGGAACGCGCTCCCGAGGACCTGCGCGGCCGGATCATGGCGCTGTGGCTGGTGGGCTTCCTGGGGTCCCGGCCGTTCGCCGCGGCGATCCTGGGCGGGGCGGCCGACGGACTCGGTGTGCAGGTGGCATTCCTGATTGCCGCGGCGTCGGTGCTGCTGGTCGCGATGCTGGCCCGGCCCGGCGCGCTCAGCGGCCCGCTGCCGACCCGCAACGACGAGAGCGGGCCGGTCGCGGCCCGAAACGACGAAATCGGGCCGCAAGCGGCCCGATCTCGGTGAATTGTGCGCCGTCAGGGTTTCGAACCCCGGACCCGCTGATTAAGAGTCAGCTGCTCTACCAACTGAGCTAACGGCGCGTTTGGTGCGAGAGCGACAATAACAGGCGAAGGCGCGCTCCACGAAATCAGCTACCCCCGACCGGTATGCTCGGGGTCGCGACGCCGTGGTCGCAGACGGGCATCGAAGCCCTTAGACTATTGCCAAGATTGGCGCAGGCCCCGTTTGTGAGGTGTACGTATTTATGTGGCAGGTCCGTTCTGCGACCCGTCCGCACGGCTATCGATCCTGGTGGGCAGTGTTGTTGCTGCTGCCCGCTCTGGTGCTCAGCGCGTGTAGTGCCGGCTCCGAGACCGCTCCGTCGGAGCGCATCGCCGACAAGGGCACGCCGTTCGCCGATTTGCTGGTGCCCCGGGTCACCGCTTCCTTCGCCGACGGCGCGGTGGGCGTCCCGGTGGACAAGCCGGTGACCATCACCGCCTCGGCGGGCGTGCTGGACTCGGTGGTGATGACCAACGAGAGCGGCACCGTCGTCGAGGGCAAGCTCAGCTCTGACGGTCTGACCTGGGAGACCGCCGAGCCGCTCGGCTTCAACAAGACCTACACGGTCAACGCCCGTTCGTTGGGTCTCGGCGGTGTCACCACCCGGCAGTTGACCTTCGAGACGCACTCGCCGGACAACCAGACGATGCCCTACCTGATGCCCAACGACGGTCAGACCGTCGGCGTCGGGCAACCCGTCGCCATCCGCTTCGACGAGAACATCCCGAACCGGGTGGCCGCCGAACGCGCCATCAAGGTGACCTCCGACCCGCCCGTCCAGGGTGCGTTCTACTGGCTGAACAATCGCGAAGTCCGTTGGCGCCCAGCCGAATACTGGAAGCCGGGCACCACCGTCGAGGTCGAGGTCAACACCTACGGGGTGGATCTCGGCGACGGCCTGTTCGGGCAGGGGAACGCCAAGACGAAATTCACCATCGGCGACGAGGTCATCGCCACCGCCGACGACAACACCAAGACGCTGACCGTGCGGGTCAACGGCGAGGTGGTCAAGACCATGCCGATCTCGATGGGCAAGAACAGCACCCCGACGCCGAACGGCACCTACCTGGTCGGCGACCGGTACGAGCACCTGGTGATGGACTCGTCCACCTACGGGGTGCCGGTGAACTCGCCGAACGGGTACCGCACCGAGGTCGACTTCGCGACGCAGATGTCCTACAGCGGTATCTACGTGCACGGCGCGCCGTGGTCGGTCGGAAGTCAGGGCTACGACAACGTCAGCCACGGCTGCATCAACGTGAGCACCAGCAACGCGCAGTGGTTCTACAACAACACCAAGCGCGGCGACATCGTCGAGGTGGTCAACACCGTGGGGGACACGTTGCCGGGCACGGATGGCTTGGGCGACTGGAACATTCCGTGGAAGCAATGGCAGGCCGGTAACTCCAGCGCCTGATCGTGGGTCGGCCGGATTCGACATGGTCGGGTGCGGCCACGATCGGGTGTGGCAAGGTAGCTGCGATGGGTCTTCGGGGTTTCAGCGCGCTTGCGGTATTCGTGTTGGCGGCCCTGCTGGGTCTTGCGCCGCCGGCTGCCGCCGCATCTGAGCCCGAGCCCGCGCCGGAACCGGTGCGAGTGGCCGTGCACACCCTCGAACCGTTCGTCATGGAAACCAGCGCCGGCGAGCTGACGGGTTTCAGCATCGATTTGTGGAACGAGATCGCCAAACGGCTGGACTGGACCACCGAGTACCTCCAGACCGACGGCGTCGGGGGACAGCTGGCCGCCGTGGCCGATCGCCGCGCCGAGGTCGCCGTCGGCGCGATCTCCCTGACCGCCGACCGAGAACAGCATTTCGACTTCACCCAGCCCACTCTCGACGCCGGGCTGCAGATCATCGTGCCCGTGCACGACACCCGCCCGTCGGTGCCCGGCCTGGGCGGGTTCCTCGACCTGTTGTTCTCGCGCACCATGCTGATCTGGCTGAGCGCCGCTGTCGTCGTCAGTGTGGTTCCCGCACATGTCTTCTGGCTCATCGAACGCCGCAGCGCTGAACCGGTCGTGTCGCGGGCCTACTTCCCGGGTATCGTCCAGTCGTTCGGCTGGGGCATCGGCTCGCTGGTTGGCTCGACGACCACGCGGGCGACGAAGACCATCACCAAGGGGCTGGCGATCCTGTGGGGATTCGCGGCGATCGTGTTCGTGTCGTTCTATTCGGCCAACCTCAGCGCCACTCTGACGGTCGCCAAACTCGACGCGAAGATCACCGGCCCCGCGGATCTCTACGAGAAGTCCGTGGCGACGGTCGCAGACACCACGGCGGCGTTGTTCCTGCGCGACCTAGGGATCGCGGCGACCGAGACCCCCACCATCGAGGACTCGTATCACCTGTTGCGCGAAGAGGGTTATGACGCGGTGGTGTTCGACGCTCCCGTGCTGCGCTACTACGTGGCCCACCGCGGTGAAGGTGTGGCCGTGACCGCGGGGCCGATCTTCCAGGAGGAGAGCCAGGGGTTTGTCGTCCATTTCGACAGCCCGCTGCGCAAACCGATCAATCAGACGCTGTTTCGGATGCGTGAAGACGGCACCTACAACCTGATCAAGGAGAAGTGGTTCGGCGACACGGTCGCCACCGCCGCCGAGAATACGAACTGAGCCGCTTCCGTTGCGGGTCTGTGTTCTGGCGGGTGCATCGAATTTGCCGGCGCAGGTTACGCTGACGCTTGGCGTCTACGCAAGGAAACATGCACATGGTCAGAAAACTGTCCGACCCGGTGATTCTGGCCGAGCTGGAACCGATTGCCGAGCGCAATCTCAACCGGCACCTGTCGGTGACCACGGACTGGAACCCCCACGACTATGTGCCCTGGGAACGGGGGCGCGATTTCGCGGCGCTCGGCGGGCAGGACTGGGCCGGGCCGGACTCGCAGCTCAGCGCCCTTGCGCAGGCGGCGATGATCACCAACCTGCTCACCGAGGACAACCTGCCCTCCTATCACCGGCAGGCCGGCGCGTACTTCTCCATGGACGGCGCCTGGGGGACCTGGGTCGGGCGGTGGACGGCCGAGGAGAACCGGCACGGCATCGTCATCCGCGACTATCTGCTGGTCGCCCGCGGTGTCGATCCGGTGGTGCTCGAGCAGGCGCGCATGGAGCACGTGACCAACGGCTTCGGGCCCACCGCCGAGGAAGAGGAACAGCACCCGACCGACTTTCTGCTGTCGATCGCCTACGTCACGTTCCAGGAACTCGCCACCCGCGTCAGCCACCGCAACACCGGCAAGGTCTGCAACGACCCGGTCGCCGACCGCATGCTGCAGCGGGTCGCCGCCGACGAGAACCTGCACATGATGTTCTACCGGGACATGTGCGCCGCGGCGCTCGACCTCGCGCCCGATCAGGCCCTGGAGGCCGTCGCCAGCGTGGTGGAGAACTTCCGCATGCCCGGGCAGGGCATGCCCAACTTTCGACGGAACGGCGTCTTGATGGCCAAGCACGGCATCTACGACCCCCGCCAGCATCTCGACGAGGTCGTCCGGCCGGTGCTGCGCAAGTGGCGCATCTTCGACCGTGACGACTTCACCGCCCGCGGCGAACAACGCCGCGAACAGCTCGCCACCTTCCTGGAAGGCCTTCAGCGCCAGGTGATCAAGTTCGAGGAACAGCGCGACCGACTGCTGGCGCGCGAGGCCCAGCGCAGAGAGGCGCCGGCGGTCTGAGCTGAGATGCTCTGCGGGGCGGGCCCGCCTGACATGTCATAATCCACCGGTTAGGTGATGACGATGTAGGAAACCGGTGTGAATCCGGCGCGGTCCCGCCACTGTCATCGGGGAGCGAACCTCAACTGCCACGGCGCAAGCTGGAAGGCGAGGCGAGCGGCGATCCGAGAGCCAGGACACTCGCGTCATTGCATCCTGCTACCCGGGGCGGTGTACCCCGAGAAAGCCGTGTAAGACAGTGTCTTTCACAGCCTGGAGCGATCGTCGATGACCGCCCCGATCTACCTGGCCGCCCCTCCGGAAGTCTGGTCCGGTCTGCTCTCGGCCGGGCCGGGGGCCGGCCCGTTGCTGGCCAGCGCGGGCGCCTGGACCGCCCTGAGCGCCGAGTACGCCGAGGTTGCCGCGGAGCTGACCGCGTTGCTGGGCAGCGTGAGCAGCGGCGCATGGGAGGGCCCCAGCGCCACAACCTATGTCGCGGCGCACGCGCCGTACCTCGCGTGGTTGGCGCAGCAGAGCGCCGACAGCGCGGTGCGCGCGGCCCAGCAGGAAACCGCCGCGGCGGCCTACACGACCGCCCTGGCCGGCATGCCGACCCTGGCGGAACTGGCCGCCAACCAGGCCACGCGGGCGGTTCTGGTGAGCACCAACTTCTTCGGCGTCAACACCATTCCGATCGCGGTCAACGAGGCCGACTACGCCCGGATGTGGGTGCAGGCCGCCACCGTGATGAGCGTCTACGACGGTGTCGCCACCACCACCCTGAGCAGCGCTCCGGAAATCGTTGCCGCACCGGAGATCCTGGCCGCACCCTCGATGGCCACCATGTCACAGGCCGCCGAGTCCGAGCCGCCGCCGGACAAGACCAACGACTACCTGGACTGGTTCGACCAGATCGGTTACACCGACTTCTATTACGAGGTCCTCGATCCGCTGATCCAGGGGCTGAACAACAACCCCTTCATCGCCGATCTGTTCGCCGGCATCGATCCCTACCTGCCGTGGACCGGCAACCCGCTGAGCTTCTTCCACCCGTTCAATCTGGCTTTCGCACTGGGCTATCCGATGGACATCAGCCAGTACGTCGCCTACCTGTCGCAGACCGCCGGCTTTGTCCTGGCCGACATCGGCATCGCGTTCGCCTCCGGTAACCCCACGGCCATCGCCTACACCCTGCTGTTCGGGGCCGGGGCGATGTTCGTGGCCATCACCACCGACACCATCGCGTTGTTGAAGACGACGCTGCAGCAGGTGTTGCTGGTGGCGCTGCCGGTGTTGCTGCCGATCCTGGCCACGGTGGCCGCCGGTGCGCCGCTGGCCGCCGGCGGCATGCTGGGCGCGGCCGGCCTGGCGGTCGGGCTGCAGAACGCGCTGCCGGTGATCCCCATGGCACCGCCCCCGCCCACGCCCGTGGCCCTCGCGCTGGCCCCGACGCCCGCACCCGCGCCGGTTCCGTCGTCGGCCTCGGTGCCGGCGCCGTCACCGGCCCCGGCGGCCCCGGCCCCGCCCGCGCCCGGCCCACCGCCGCCGACCGCATCACCGCCGACCGTGGGGAACATGGATGCCTTCGGCTACCTCGTCGGTGGGCTGGCGGCGGGCGCCAAGCGGGGCGCGAGCAACCGCAGCCGCAACCGACGCCGGGCCCCGGAGGTCGAGGACGCCGACACCCCGGCCGCCGCACCCGCGGTCGAGGAGGAAAAGGAGCAGCAGAAGGCGCGCCGGCGCCGGGCTCAGACGCAGCAGTTGGGCCGCGGTCACGAGTACATGGACCTGGAACCGGACGCGACGCCGTCGGAGCGGGGCGCGGGCACGATGGGGTTGAGCGGGACCGCGCCCCGAAAGTCGGCACCACCGCCGACCGGGTTGACCACCGTCGCCGCCGATGCCTTCGACGGCACCGTGACCACACCGATGCTGCCGGGCACCTGGGGCGACGCCCGGGACTGAGTGGCCGCCCGCGCACGCGGGAAAGCGCGGGCACGGGGGAGACCCAACGAAAAACACCGCCGCCCCGGCAGATTGCCGGGGCGGCGGTGTTCTCTTCGGGGTGGCTGACGGGACTCGAACCCGCGACCCCCAGGATCACAACCTGGTGCTCTACCAACTGAACTACAGCCACCATTGCTGCCTGGCCGGGCGGACCCGCTTGCGCAGCGTGGTCGATCTTAGCCGGTCGAGTCCTCGACAGCCGAATCGGTTTGGCCCGGCGGCCCGAGTTCGGCCGCGACGGCCGCGATGTCGCTGGTAGAAGGCCCGGGCTGCGGGACGAACGCGGTGCTGCGGTAGTACTTCAACTCGCGGATCGACTCGTGGATGTCCGCCAGCGCCCGGTGCGCCAGGCCCTTTTCCGGCTGACCGAAGTAGATCCGCGGATACCAGCGCCGGCACAGCTCCTTGATGGAGCTCACGTCGATCATCCGGTAGTGCAGGTAGTCGTCGAGGGCGGGCATGTCGCGGCTGATGAAGCCGCGGTCGGTGGCAATCGAGTTGCCGCACAACGGCGCCGTCTTGGCCTGTTTGACGTGCTGCTTGATGTGGTCGAGCACCATCTGCTCGGCGGTGGCCACGTCCACCGTGGAGGCCCGGACCTCGTTGATGAGCCCGGAGCGCGTGTGCATCTGGGTGACGACGTCGATCATTCCGGTCAGCGCGGCCTCGTCGGTATGGATCACCACATCCAGACCGTCGCCGAGGATGTTGAGCTCGGCGTCGGTGACCAACACGGCAATCTCGATGAGTCGGTCGGACTGCAGATTCAGCCCCGTCATCTCGCAATCGATCCACACCAATTCGTCACGCACAGCGATCAACAGTAGGCCCCCCGCGTCGTTCACGTGTGATCCGTCCCCCGACAGCCCGTCGCAGGTGACGACCGGGCAAGTAATGTCGTGGGTTGCTGGACCCCGGACACTTGGCGAGAGGACTTCGGCTGTGAGCACGCAATCCACCGGGACTGGATCGGCGATGACCCCTGCCCAACACATTGCCGGCGGCTACGCGGTGGACGGGGCAGCGCTCGAGTTGGGCTCGGTGATCGTCGACGGCACCGTGGATCCCAAGGCCCGGGTGCGCATCCCGCTGGCGACCCTGAACCGGCACGGCCTGGTGGCCGGCGCCACCGGCACCGGCAAGACCAAGTCGCTGCAGGTGATGGCCGAGCAGTTGTCGGCTGCGGGCGTCCCGGTGCTGATGGCCGACGTCAAGGGCGACCTGTCGGGCCTGTCGAAGCCGGGCGAACCGGGGGAGCGGGTCACCCAGCGCGCCACCGACACCGCCGACGACTGGACGCCGACCGGGTTCCCGGTCGAGTTCCTGTCGCTGGGCACCTCCGGAATCGGGGTGCCGATCCGCGCCACCATCACCAGCTTCGGGCCGATTCTGCTGTCAAAGGTGCTGGACCTCAACCAGACCCAGGAATCCACATTGGGTCTGATCTTCCACTGGGCGGACCAGAAGGGTCTGCCGCTGCTGGACCTCAAGGATCTGCGCGCGGTCATCCAGTACCTGATCAGCGACGAGGGCAAGGCCGAGCGCAAGGCCCTGGGCGCGGTGTCGACCACCACCGCCGGGGTGATCCTGCGCGCGCTGGTCAACCTGGAGGCCGAGGGGGCCGACACATTCTTCGGCGAGCCTGAACTGGATCCCGCGGACCTGATGCGCGTCGACGCCCAGGGCCGCGGCATCATCACGCTGCTGGAGCTCGGCAACCAGGCCACCCGACCGGTGATGTTCTCCACCTTCCTGATGTGGGTGCTGGCCGACCTGTTCACCTTCCTGCCGGAGGTCGGCGACATCGACAAACCCAAGCTGGTGTTCGTCTTCGACGAGGCGCACCTGCTGTTCTCCGACGCGTCCAAGGCGTTCCTCGAGCAGGTCGAGCAGACCGTCAAGCTCATCCGCTCGAAGGGCGTCGGCGTGTTCTTCTGCACGCAGCTGCCCACCGACATCCCCAACGCGGTGCTGTCCCAGCTGGGCGCGCGCGTGCAGCATGCGTTGCGCGCCTTCACCCCCGACGACCAGAAGGCGCTGTCGAAGACGGTGCGCACCTACCCCAAGACCGAGGTGTACGACCTCGAGGAGGCCCTGAAGTCGCTGGGGACGGGCGAGGCGATCGTCACGGTGCTCTCCGAGAAGGGCGCGCCGACGCCGGTGGCCTGGACCATGATGCGCGCGCCGCGGTCGCTGATGGACACCATCGGCAACGACGCCATCGCCGCGGCCGCCCGCGCCAGCACGCTGCAGGCCGAATACGGCCAGACCGTGGACCGGGACTCGGCCTACGAGCGGCTGATGGCCAGCATCGCCCCGCCCGCCCAGGACGAGCTGCCGCCGGTGCCCACCGGGATCGAGATCCCGCCGATGCCCGCGCCGGCCGCCCCACCCGAGCCCGGGTTCTTCGAGAAGATGATGGACAGCCCGGCCTTCAAGAGCGCCATGCGGTCCGCGGGCACCGTGATCGGCCGCGAGATCACCCGCAGCATCTTCGGCACCGGACGTCGCCGCCGCCGGTAGGGCGCGGTCGGCCGTCGCTACTCGCCGCCGAGTTTCTTGTAGACCGCCCCGACGATCGGCGCGACGATGCTGCGCGGCGCGTAGCCGGCGGCCACCGACATGGCCTTGGAGGTCAGGCCCGGCACCACCCGCATCCGGTTGCGCTCCAGCGCATCCAGGGACACCTTCGCGGTGTACTCGGTGTTGATCCAAAGGAAATCCGGGATCACCTTCTCGACCAGCGACCGCTCTTCCGGGTCCGGCAGTTCGGTGCGCACCGGGCCCGGCGCCAGGACCGTCACGTGGATGCCGGCCTTCTTCAGCTCACCGCGCAGCGACTCGCTGAAAGTGTTCGCAAAGGCCTTGCTGGCCGCGTAGGTGGCGTTGTTGGGAATCGGGGAGTTCCCGGCGGCCGAACCTGAGGTCAGGATGCCGCCGGCGCCGCGCTCGACCATGCCGGGCAGCACCGCGAGCGTAAGGTCGTGCACCGCAATGACGTTGAGCGCCACCTGGGCCTGCTCGGCGGCCGGATCCAGCTCGGCGACCGGCCCGAAGGTGGCGGTGCCGGCGTTGTTGCACAGAATCGAGATGTTGCGGGAGCGCAACTCGTCGGCCAGTTCTCCGCGTTGCCCGGCGTCGGTGAGGTCCACCGCCCGGACCTCGACGGTCACTCCGTAGCGATCGGTGAGGCGCGCGGCGAGGTCGGCGAGCACCTCGGCGCGGCGGGCGGTGACGATGAGACTGTGTCCGCGGGCGGCGAGTTCGGCGGCCAGCGCCTCACCGATGCCCTGCGAGGCGCCGGTGACGACGGCGCGGGCATCCGGACTGGGTGGGGGAACGGGCATGCGGTCATGGTACGAGGGACGGATCGGCCGAATGGTCCCGGACCCGTAGAGTGCCGACCATGACGCAGCCCCCGGCCCCGGCAAAATCACGGGTCGCGGCCTGGGCGTTGTGGGATTGCGGGTTCGTCGGCCTCAATGCGATTGTCGTCACCTTCGTGTTCTCGGTCTACCTGACCGAGTCGGTGGGCGAAGGCATGCCCGGCGGGGCGTCCCCGGCCAGTTGGCTGGGGCGGGCGCTGACCGTGGCGGGCCTGACCGTCGCGATCCTGGCGCCGGTGACCGGGGTGTGGGTGCAGGCCCCACATCTGCGCCGTCGGGCGCTCACGGTGCTGACCGGACTGGCCGTGCTGCTGACCGCGGCGATGAGCCTGATCCACGACGACTCGTCGTATCTGTTCGCCGGCCTGGTGTTGTTGGCCGCGACCGCCGCGTGCGGGGACCTGGCCGGGGTGCCGTACAACGCGATGCTGCGGCAGCTCTCCACGCCGGCGACCTCCGGCCGGATCTCCGGACTGGGTTCGGGGGCAGGCTATTTCGGCAGTGTGCTGCTTTTGCTCATCGTCTACCTCGGGTTCATCATGGGCGACGGACCCACCCGCGGCCTGCTCGATCTGCCCGTCGAGGACGGCTTCAACGTCCGCATGGTGATGCTGGTCGCCGCGGCGTGGTTCGCGCTGTTCGCCGTGCCTCTGTTGCTGACCGCCCAGCACATCACCCCGCTCACCCCCGAACCGCCGCCGTCGATCGGCCTGTTCGGCGCCTACCGACGGGTCTGGGCCGACCTGCGGATGGAGTGGGCGCGCGACCGCAACCTGGTGTACTACCTGCTGGCCAGCGCGGTCTTCCGGGACGGGCTGGCCGGCGTCTTCACCTTCGGCGCGGTGCTCGGCGTCAAGGTCTACGGCATCTCGCCGGCCGACGTCCTGATCTTCGGGATGGCCGCCCTGGTGATCGCGGCGACCGGCGCGGTGCTCGGCGGCCACGTCGACGACCGGGTGGGCGCCAAACCCGTCATCGTCGGTTCGCTGGCGGCCATGGTCGCGGTCGGTCTGGTCATGCTGGCGTTGTCGGGGCCCACGGTATTCTGGGTCTGCGGGCTGACGCTGTGTCTGTTCCTCGGGCCCGCCCAGGCCGCGGCGCGCAACCTGCTGTTGCGGATGTCGGCCGACGGACGCGAGGGCGTGGCCTTCGGGCTCTACACCATGACCGGGCGCGCGGTGTCCTTCCTGGCGCCGTGGCTGTTCTTCCTGTTCGTCGACGCCTTCGGCACCGACCGTGCGGGACTGGGCGGCATCCTGGTGGTGCTGGTGGCGGGCCTGACCGGAATGTTGTTCGTGCGCACACCGGGCCGCTACCGGGCCGACGGGCCGCCCGAACAACCGCGGGCCCAGACCGCCGAACGCGACCGCTGAGTCAGCGCGTCCCGACACACATGGTGAGACCCGAACCGGTGCGCTGCTGCACCTGCTGACCGTCGACGGTGACCGAGCAGGTCACCTCACGGTCGAAGGTCAACACCGTCACGCTCGCCGTGCTGGACGCGGGAGCGCTGAGGGTGACCTGCTTGCTCCACGGCAACGCGACGTTGAACTCCATCTGCATCAACGCACCCGAGTCCACATAGGTGATGCTGATCGCCCGGCCCTCACCGGTGACGCTGTAGACCACGGTTTCGGTGGCCCCCGACGGCGCGGTGGTGGTCGGCGATTCGGTCGTCCGCGGCGGGGGGACGACGGGCCGCGTGGTGGTGGGCGTGCGCGTGACGGTCGGCGGCGGGTTGGTCGCGGTCGGCTCGGGCAGCGGCGGCAACGGCGCCACCGCCCGGTCCCGCTCGGAGGTGCCGTTGGCGATCACCATGGCCACCACCAGACCGATCACCAGCAGCACTGCGCCGCCGGCCAGCACCCACAGCCAGCGCGGCGAACGCGGGGGCTCCGGGGGTGGCGGGGGCGGCGCGTCGCCCGACGGCTGGTGCTGGGTCTGCGTCCAGTACGGCGGCAGCTCACGGGTCGCGTCCGGCGGCGGGGTGTAACTGGGGTAGCTGAACTGCCCCGCGTACGCAGGATCGGTGTACGGGGGATTCCGGTCACCCAACGGCTCGGTCGGAGGTGACCAACCGGGCTGGTTCGGGTCGGACCCATAGGGTCGCCGGGGATCGCTCATGCCCACCTCATGAGTGCAGGCTACCCGCGGGCCGGAAGTGCCGAGGATCGTGCCGGAATCCGTGAGTCGCGTCATCCCCCGTTTGCCGTGCGGCCGCCGCGGGTAGCGTGCGGATCAGACCGAGGACGAGGAGTGATGGCTGTGCGGGCGCAGGTACGCGCGATCTACGGCGCTTCGCTGTCCCCTGACGCCACCGCGTTCGCCAACATCGTCGACGACGGCGGTTATCCCCGCGCGGTGCAGCGCTTCCTGCGCGGCTGGCGGGCCAGTTCCTCGCGCGACGTCGAACTTCCGGTCGAGGGCCCGGTCACCCGGGTCATCCACTCGCCCGACGGGCACTGGCTGGCTTGCGAGGTCGCCCCCGACGGACGGGAGCGCACGCAGATCTGGGTGGTGACCACCGATCCCGACGACCGGGACGCGCGCCGCATCGACGCCTGGAGTACGCAGACCGACGACAGCAGCGAGGGCACCGCCGAGCTGATCGGATGGGACGGCACCCGGGTGTCGGCCATCCTGACCGGTGAGGACGGGGTCGGGCTGTCCTGCCTGATCGATCCCCGCACCGGTGCCCGGGAGGTGTTGGACCGGCGTTCCGCGGGCCGGCTGGTGGACTCCTGGGCGGGTTCGGCGCTGATCCGGGTGGGCCCGCGCGGCTATCGAGAGCTGTTGATGCTGCACGGAAACACCGAAATCGCCTTGCTCCCTTACGATCCGGGTTCCGTCACCGATGCCGGGGTGATCCTGGACGACCACATGCCGCGGCGGTTGCGGCACGGCGCCGACAGCGATGCCATGCAGCTGTATTACCCCGCCAAGGAGTACGGTCCGGACAGCACCGAGGGCTTCGTGCGCGCACTCATCCGCAGCGACAACGGCACCACGCACGCGCGGTTGCTCGAGGTGACCGTGACCGCCGACGGGGTGTCCTATCACGTGGTGGCCGAGCGGCCGGGCTTCGAACTCGACGAATTCGTCATCAGCGACGACCTCTCCACCGTGGCGCTGCTGTGGAACCTCTACGGCTGCAGCGAGTTACAGATCATGCGCTACACCGACCGGATGCTCAGCGACCCGATCCCGCTGCCTGGCCTGGTCGCCGGCGAGCTGTCCATCAGCGCGGGCGGGGCGATGGTGGCCCTGACCGTGCAGAGCCCCTCGCAGCCGCGCACGGTCGAACTCGTCGACACCCGCACCCTGGAGTGGGAGCCGGTGGACCGGGCGCCCATGTCCGGCCCCGTCGGTACTACGCCCACGCTGGAAACCTTCGCCGCCCGAGACGGTCTGACCATCACCGGGTGGCGGTACGCGCCCCCGCCGGGGGTGCACGACGCGGGGGCGTTCATCTACCTGCACGGCGGGCCGGAGGGGCAGTCCCGGCCCGACTACAACGAGATCTTCCCGCTGTTGTCGGACGCGGGGATCACCGTCTTCGCGCCGAACGTACGGGGCTCGGGGGGACTGGGCCGGGAGTTCATGCACGCCGACGATCGCGAGAAGCGGTTCGCCGCGATCGACGACGTCGCCGACTGCGTCAAGTACCTGGTGTCGTGCGGCTATGCCGACCCGTCCCGGATCGCGTGCGGCGGGTGGTCCTACGGCGGCTATCTGACGTTGGCCGCGCTGACGTTCCACCCCGAGTTGTTCGCGGCCGGGGTGAGCATCTGCGGCATGAGCGATCTGAACAGTTTCTATCGCAACACCGAGGCGTGGATCGCCGCGGCGGCCTATCCCAAATACGGGCATCCGGTCAGCGATTACGACTTGTTGGAGAGTCTTTCGCCGCTGCCGCGGGCCGACGCACTGATCGCGCCGCTGTTACTGATCCACGGCGGAAACGACACCAATGTCCCGGTGAGTGAGTCCGAGCAGATGTACGAGGCTTTGCTGGAGCGCGGGCGAACCGTGCGGTATTTGCTGTTCGAGGACGACGGCCACGAGATCGCCAAACGGGAGAACCGGGCGCGCATGGCCGACGAGGTGCGCAGCTGGCTGGGCATCGCCTTCTCCCGCCCGCCGGGCGCCTAGTCCAGCCGGTATGACGAAATTGTGATGTTTGGAATATCAACGTCCGGGTAAACCTCTGTCCGCCGGAGAGTCGAGCGAACGGAGGGTTCACATGCGAATACTCACCGTTGTTGCAGTGGTATGGATGTTGATCGGAGCATTTGCGACCTTCCAGCGCGGGTATTTCGAGAACAGTGAAACCAATTGCGCCAGCGCGGGGACCATTGCTTTGACGGTTCTCGCGGGGCCATTGAATTACGCCGGTGTCAATCCGAAAGTAGAGGGGTGCAGATTGCCGCAACCCAGCCCATAGTCTTTTGAATTTCGAGATCCGACTAATCGAACGGAGTCAACCATGATTGTCCTGGGAATCATTCTGCTCATCCTCGGATATGTGCTGAGCATCAGCATCCTGACCACGATCGGCATCATCCTGCTGGTGATCGGCGCCGTGCTGTGGATCCTCGGTGCCGTCGGTCGCCCGGTGGGCGGTCGAAAGTACTGGTATTAGCCAGTAGCCAGCGCGGCGAGCGTCATCGCTCGCAGCACAGCCCGCGTGCGCAAGCCGGCCGGTTTCCCACCGGCCGGCTTTGTGCTGTACGGGGTCGAGTTCATCAGACCGAAGGCGGCGTGCGCCATCACCCGGGCCTCGTCCTCGTCGAGAGCGCCGTCGAGGTCGCGCAATACCCGCACCCAGATCTCGACGTACTGGCGCTGGCTGCGGCGCACCTGTCGCGCCGCGGCCGGCGGGAGGTGAATGAGGTCGCGGTCCTGGATTCGGATCAGGTCCGGCTCGCCGAGGGTGAAGTCGAGGTGAAAATCGACCAGTGCCGCCAGCGCGGCTCCGGCGTCACCGGCCGCGTCGTCGACCACCGCCCGGCCGCCCGCCAGCAGTCGGGTGCTGATCTCCACCAGCAACTCGACCAGCAGCGCTTCCTTGTTGGGGAAGTGCCGGTAGATCGCCGGCCCGCTGACGTCGGCGGCCGCCCCGATGTCCTCGAGACGCACCGCCAGGAAGCCGCGCTCGGCGAACTGGCGCTCGGCGGCGGCCAGAAGCTGGGAGCGGCGGTCGGATTTCCGCCGGGAGCGCCGGTTGGTCACCGGTGCATCCGCATCCGATGCGGGGGGCACGGGCATCGGCCTCCTGGGGTGGGTCTGGACCTTTGAGTTAATGACGACTAACATACCACGAGTTAGTCGTCATTAACTCAATTGATGGGACGCGCGATGGCACTTGCGACCTCGAACCGCGACGAGCATCTGGCTCTGGTCGCGCAGCTGCGATCAAAGCTCGCCGCCGTGGCGTTGGGCGGTTCCGAGCGCGCCCGGCAGCGACATGTCGAGCGGGGCAAGCTGCTGCCGCGCGAGCGCGTGGACGGCCTGTTGGATCCCGGCAGCCCGCTGCTGGAGGTCGCGCCGCTGGCGGCCGACGGCATGTACGACGACGAGTCGCCGGGGGCGGGCATGATCGCCGGGGTCGGCCGCGTCTCGGGCCGGGAATGCATGATCGTGGCCAACGACGCCACCGTGAAAGGCGGCACCTACTACCCGATCACGGTCAAGAAGCATCTGCGGGCCCAGGAGATCGCCCTGGAGAACCGGCTGCCGTGCATCTACCTCGTCGACTCCGGCGGGGCCTTCCTGCCCCGGCAGGACGAGGTGTTCCCGGACCGTGAGCATTTCGGCCGCATCTTCTACAACCAGGCGACCATGAGCGCCGCCGGCATCGCGCAGATCGCAGCGGTGCTCGGCTCGTGTACCGCCGGCGGCGCCTACGTTCCCGCGATGAGCGACGAGGCCGTCATCGTCCGCAACCAGGGCACCATCTTCCTCGGCGGTCCGCCGCTGGTGAAGGCCGCGACCGGGGAAGTGGTCAGTGCCGAGGACCTCGGCGGCGGCGACCTGCATTCCAAGGTCTCCGGGGTCACCGACCACCTGGCGCACGACGACCGCGACGCGCTGCGCATCGTCCGGCGCATCGTCTCCACGCTCGGCCCGGTCTCCGCGCCGCCCTGGGAGGTGCGGCCCACCGTGGCGCCGATCGCCGACCAGAACGAGCTCTACGACGTGGTCCCGGTCGACTCCCGGGTGCCCTACGACGTACGCGAAGTCATCACCCGCATCGTCGACGGCGGCGAATTCAGCGAGTTCAAGGCCGAATACGGCACCACCCTGGTCACCGGCTTCGCCCACATCCACGGCCATCCCGTCGGCATCGTCGCCAACAACGGCGTGCTGTTCGGCGAATCGGCGCTCAAGGGAGCGCATTTCATCGAACTGTGCGACAAGCGCCTGATCCCGCTGGTGTTCCTGCAGAACATCGCCGGCTTCATGGTGGGGCGCGACTACGAGGCCGGCGGTATCGCCAAGCACGGCGCCAAGATGGTCACCGCCGTGGCCTGCGCGCGGGTGCCCAAGCTCACCATGGTCATCGGCGGCTCCTACGGCGCCGGCAATTACTCGATGTGCGGTCGGGCCTACTCGCCGCGCTTTTTGTGGATGTGGCCCAACGCGCGGATCTCGGTGATGGGCGGCGAGCAAGCCGCCTCGGTGCTGGCCACCGTGCGCGGCGACATGAGCGCCGAGGAGGAGGAAGCGTTCAAGGCGCCCATCCGCGAGCAGTACGAGCACCAGGGCAACCCCTACTACTCCACCGCCCGCCTGTGGGACGACGGGGTCATCGACCCTGCCGACACCAGAACCGTTCTTGGCCTTGCCCTTTCAGCTGTCGGTAACGCACCGGTCGAACCGGTGTCCTACGGCGTGTTCCGGATGTGAGAACCGATATGTCCTTTGACACCGTTCTGATTGCCAACCGCGGCGAGATCGCCGTGCGCGTCATCCGCACCCTCAAGCGGATGGGCATCCGCACCGTGGCCGTCTTCAGCGAGGCCGACGCGCAGGCGCGGCACGTCGCCGAGGCCGACACCGCGGTCCTGATCGGCCCCGCGCCGGCCCGGCAGAGCTACCTCGACATCGAGAAGGTGGTCGACGCCGCGGTGCGCACCGGAGCCCAGGCCGTCCACCCGGGTTACGGATTCCTCTCCGAGAACGCCGAATTCGCGGCCGCCCTGCAACGGGCCGGCATCGTGTTCATCGGGCCGCCGGCCGACGCCATCGCCACCATGGGTGACAAGATCACCGCCAAGGCGACGGTGTCCCGGTTCGACGTGCCGGTGGTCCCCGGCATCGCCCGGCCCGGTCTCACCGATGCCGAACTGCTCGCCGCCGCCGAGGACATCGGCTACCCCGTGCTGGTCAAGCCCTCGGCCGGTGGCGGCGGCAAGGGCATGCGGATGGTGGCGGACCCCGCGGAGTTGCCCGCTGCCCTGGTCAGCGCCCGCCGCGAGTCGGCGGCCGCCTTCGGCGACGACACGCTGTTCATGGAGCGGTTCGTGCTGCGCCCCAGGCACATCGAGGTCCAGGTGCTCGCCGACGCCCACGGCAACGTGATCCACCTCGGCGAGCGGGAGTGCAGCCTGCAGCGGCGCCACCAGAAGGTGATCGAGGAAGCGCCCTCCCCGCTGCTGGACGCGCAGACCCGGGCCCGGATCGGCGCCGCGGCGTGCGACACCGCCCGCAGCGTCGACTACCGCGGCGCGGGTACCGTCGAGTTCATCGTCTCGGCCGACAAACCCGACGAATTCTTCTTCATGGAAATGAACACCCGCCTTCAGGTCGAGCACCCGGTCACCGAACTGGTGACGGGCTGGGACCTGGTGGAGTGGCAGGTCCGCATCGCCGCCGGCGAACAGTTGCCGGTCGGCCAGGACGGCATCGAGATGCGCGGGCACGCCGTCGAGGCCCGGGTCTACGCCGAGGACGCCGCCCGCGGCTTCCTGCCGACCGGCGGGCCCGTCCTGGCGCTGGCCGAACCGGAGTCCGTGGGCGTGCGGATCGACTCCGGCCTGCGGGCCGGCGCGGTCGTCGGCAGCGACTACGACCCGATGCTGGCCAAGGTGATCGCCCACGGACCCGACCGGGACGCGGCGCTGGCCGGCCTCGACCGCGCGTTGACGCAGACCGCGGTGCTGGGTGTCGTCACCAACATCGACTTCCTGCGGTTCCTGCTGGCCGACCCCGACGTGGCCGCCGGCCGACTCGACACCGGACTGCTGGACCGCCGCGTCGGTGATTACCACGCGCCGGTGACCGACGATCGGGAGCTGATCGCGGCGGCGGCCTACCGCTGGCTGCAGCGCTGGGCCCAGGGCGCGGACTCGCTGTGGAGCGTGCCCTCGGGGTGGCGAATGGGAGAAGCGGCGGCCACCGTGCTGCGACTGCGCTCCGGGGACCGCACCGACCACGTGGCGATCACCGGCACCCCCGACGCCGCCACCGCCGTCGTCGTCGAACAGGGGGAGCGGCGCACGCTGCACGCCGCCCTCGAGGCCGACGTGTTGACCGTGGTGCTCGACGGGCTGCGCACGCAGTACCGGGTGGCCGAGTCCGACCACCAGATCTGGCTGGCCGGCCCGGCCGGGGTGATGATGGCCGAGGAGGTCCGCGAGGCGCCGGTGCGTCCCGACGACGAGCACAGCGGGGACGCCGAACTCGTCAGCCCCATGCCGGGTGCGGTGGTGGCGGTCAACGCGGCCGACGGCGATCAGGTCAGCGCGGGTGCGGTGGTGGTCGCGGTGGAGGCCATGAAGATGGAGCACTCGTTGAGCGCACCGGTGGACGGTGTGGTGGAAATTCTTGTCGCCGTGGGCGATCAGGTGAAGGTGGGTCAGCCGCTGGCCCGCATCACCGCAACTCAGAAGGAAGCAACAAATGACTGATTACCTGTCGACCGGCAACCTGCCCGACGACTACGCCGAACTGGCCAAGACCGTGCGCGACTTCGCCCAGAACGTCGTCGCGCCGGTGGCCGCCAAACACGATGCCGAACACAGCTTCCCGTACGAAGTGGTGGCCGGGATGGCCAACATGGGGTTGTTCGGCCTGCCGTTCCCGGAGGAGTACGGGGGCATGGGTGGCGACTACTTCGCGCTGTGCCTGGCGCTGGAGGAACTCGGCAAGGTCGACCAGAGCGTCGCGATCACCCTGGAGGCGGGCGTGTCGCTCGGCGCGATGCCCGTCTACCGGTTCGGCACCGAGGAACAGAAACAGGCCTGGCTGCCGCAGCTGACCAGCGGGCAGGCGCTCGGCGCGTTCGGGCTGACCGAGGCCGGCGGCGGCAGCGACGCCGGCGCCACCAAGACCACCGCGCGTCTCGACGACGGGCACTGGGTGATCAACGGCTCCAAGCAGTTCATCACCAACTCCGGCACCGACATCACCAAGCTGGTCACCGTCACGGCGGTCACCGGCGGCACCCCGGACAAGCCCGAGATCAGCTCGATCCTGGTTCCGGTGCCCACCGCGGGCTTCACCGCCGAACCCGCCTACAACAAGGTCGGCTGGAACGCCTCGGACACCCACCCGCTGAGCTTCGACGACGTTCGGGTGCCCGAGGAGAACCTGCTCGGCGAGCGGGGCCGCGGCTATGCGAACTTCCTGCGCATCCTCGACGAGGGGCGCATCGCGATCGCGGCGCTGTCGGTCGGTGCGGCGCAGGGCTGCGTGGACGAGAGCGTCAAGTACGCCAAGGAACGCTCGGCGTTCGGGCAGCCCATCGCCAACTATCAGGCCATCGAGTTCAAGCTGGCCCGGATGGAGGCGCGCGCTCACGCCGCCCGCACCGCCTACTACGACGCAGCCGCGCTGATGCTCGCGGGCAAGCCGTTCAAGAAGGAGGCCGCGGTGGCCAAGATGGTGGCCAGCGAGGCTGCGATGGACAACGCGCGCGACGCCACGCAGATCCACGGTGGCTACGGATTCATGAACGAGTACGCGGTCGCGCGGCACTACCGCGACAGCAAGATCCTGGAGATCGGCGAGGGGACAACCGAAGTGCAGCTGATGATCATCGCGCGACAGATGGGAATCTGAGAATGACGGAGCCGGAGAAGGTCGTCCACCAGCGCGGCCTGTGGTACGAGGAGTTCGAGATCGGCGTGCGGTACGTGCACGCGCCCGGCCGGACCATCACCGAGGCCGACAACGTGCTGTTCACCACGCTGACGATGAACACCCAGGCGCTGCACCTCGACGCCGCGTTCTCCGACGCGCTGCCGCCGTTCAACCAGCGCCTGGTGAACTCGATGTTCACGCTGTCGACGCTGGTGGGCCTGTCGGTCACCCAGCTGACCCAGGGCACCATCGTCGGCAACCTCGGCTTCTCCGACATCGCCTTTCCGAAGCCGCTGTTCCACGGCGATACCCTGTACGCCGAGACCGTCGTCACCGACAAGCGGGAGTCCAAGAGTCGACCCGGGGAGGGCATCGTCACCTTCGCCCACACCGCCCGCAACCAGCACGGTGATGTGGTGGCCACGGCCTCGCGAAAGACCATGGTGCGCAAGAAACCTCAGGAGGACTAGTGCCACTCGACAACGCCGGACCCGCCTGGCTGTTCTGCCCGGCCGACCGACCCGAGCGCTTCGAGAAGGCCGCCGCGGCCGCCGA
Source organism: Mycolicibacterium sp. MU0050 (assembly GCF_963378085.1). GTDB lineage: Bacteria > Actinomycetota > Actinomycetes > Mycobacteriales > Mycobacteriaceae > Mycobacterium > Mycobacterium wendilense. Next base: position 1,620,889 of record NZ_OY726395.1, read on the forward strand.
CATCGTCATCCTCGACCTCGAGGACGGCGCCGGCGACAAGGCCGCCGCCCGCGAGGCGTTGCTGAGCACGCCGCTGGATCCGCGCCGCACCGTGATCCGGATCAACGCCGGCGACTCGCCGGAACAGAAACTCGATCTCGAGGCGCTGTCCCGCACCGAGTACGACACCGTGATGTTGCCGAAATGCGAGTCCGCGCAGCAGGTGAGCGCGCTGGCTCCGCTGGAGGTCGTGCTGATCGTCGAGACCCCGCTGGGTGCGCTCAAGGTCGACGAGACTGCCGCCGCGGACAACACCGTCGGCGTGATGTGGGGAGCCGAGGACCTCTTCGGTTTCCTGGGCGGCACCGCGAACCGCTTTCCCGACGATTCCTACCGGGACGTCGCCAAGTACGTGCGGTCGCGGTCGCTGCTGGCCGCCAAGGCGTTCGGCAAGCAGGCCCTGGACTCGGTGTACATCGACATCAAGAACCTCGACGGGCTGCGGCGCGAGGTCGACGACGCGGTGGCCGTCGGCTTCGACATCAAGGTGGCAATCCATCCCAGCCAGGTCGCCGTCATCCGGGAGGGCTACGCGCCGTCCGCCGAACAGGTGCAGTGGGCGCGACACGTCCTGGCCGCCGCCGAACAACAGCGCGGTGCTTTCGCTTTCGAGGGCATAATGGTGGATGCGCCAGTGCTAAGGCGAGCAGAGCGAATCGTGCAGCTCGCGCCCTGACACTCGGACGCTGGCTGGCATACCGCCACAAGCGGATGCTCGACTGGCCCCGCGCTGGAGCTGACCTAAGGGTCTGACGGCCAAACATGTCGTCGGCGACCTAAAGGAGGCGCTATGGCTGGGTCTGCTCACGCACCGGTGTCCGACGGCACCGCCGGGATCGAACCGGTGCAGCTCATCGCACCCGATGGTGCCTCGACCAGCCAGCGGCGTTACCGCCGCGATCTGCCGCCGGAGACGTTGTCCTGGCTCTACGAGATGATGGTCCTCACCCGCGAACTCGACATCGAGTTCGTCAATCTGCAGCGCCAGGGAGAGTTGGCGCTGTACGCCTCGTGCCGAGGTCAGGAGGCCGCGCAGGTGGGCGCGGCGGCCTGCCTACGCAAGACCGACTGGCTGTTCCCGCAGTACCGTGAGCTCGGCGCCTTCCTGATCCGCGCCATCACACCGGCGCAGATGGGTGCGATGTGGCGGGGCAGCTGGCACGGCGGGCTCGGTTTCACCGACAAACGCTGCGCGCCCATCTCCATCCCGATCGGCACGCAGCAGCTGCACGCCGTCGGGGCCGCGATGGCCGCCCAGCGCCTCGGCGAGGACTCGGTGACGGTGGCCTTCCTCGGCGACGGCGCCACCAGCGAGGGCGACGTGCACGAGGCCCTCAACCTGGCATCGGTGTTCAACGCCCCGTGCGTGTTCTACGTGCAGAACAACCAGTGGGCGATCTCCGTTCCGGTGGCGCAGCAGGTGGCCGGGCCGTCGATCGCGCATCGCGCCGCCGGGTACGGGATGCCCGGCGTCCGCGTGGACGGCAACGACGTGCTGGCCTGCTACGCGGTGATGGCCGAGGCCGCCCAGCGCGCGCGGGACGGCGGCGGCCCGACCCTGATCGAGGCGGTGACCTACCGGATGGGCCCGCACACCACCTCCGACGATCCGACGCGCTACCGCGACGAGGACGAAGTGCGGCAATGGGCGGCGCGCGACCCGATTTCGCGATACCGCAGCCATCTGCAACGCATCGGGGTGTACAGCGATCGGCTCGAGGCACGGGTGGCCGCCCGCGCCGAGCGCATGCGCACCGAGTTGCGCGACGCGATCGTCGGCGCGCCCGATCCCGACGTCACCGAGATGTTCGACACCGTCTACGCCGAGATCACCCCGGCGTTGGCCGAACAACGCGAGCAGTTGCGCATCGAGTTGGCGAAGGAGGCGTGAGATGACCCAGATCTTCGACCGGCCGCCGATGGCCGACGACGACGCACCCGCACCCCGGGGGCCGCTGCTGCGACCGGTGCCGTCGGACACCGAGGTCACCATGGTCAGCGCCATCAACCGGGCGCTGCACGACGCGATGGCCAACGACGACCGCGTGCTGGTGTTCGGCGAGGACGTCGCCCGCCTCGGCGGGGTGTTCCGGGTCACCGAGGGGCTCAGCGAAACCTTCGGTGAGTCAAGGTGTTTCGACACCCCGCTCGCCGAATCCGCGATAGTCGGGGTGGCGATCGGCATGGCGATCCGCGGGCTGCGGCCCGTGCCCGAGATCCAGTTCGACGGCTTCAGCTACCCGGCGTTCGACCAGATCGCGAGCCATCTCGCGAAGTATCGGATGCGCACCCGCGGGGGCGTCGACATGGCCGTGACCCTGCGGATCCCGTCGTTCGGCGGCATCGGGGCGGTCGAGCACCATTCCGAATCGACCGAGACCTACTGGGCGCACACCGCCGGACTCAAGGTCGTGGTGCCGTCGACCCCGTCGGACGCCTACTGGCTGTTGCGACACGCGATCGCCGGCCGGGACCCGGTGATCTATCTGGAACCCAAGCGGCGGTACTGGACCCGCGGACCCCTGGACACCACGGTGCCCGCGGAACCGATTGGGCGCGCGGCCATCCGGCACCCCGGCACCGACGTCACGGTCGTGACCTACGGCCCGCTGGTCGACACCGCGGTCAGCGCCGCCGGACTGGCGGCCGAGACCCAGGGGTGGAGTCTGGAGGTCCTCGACCTGAGGTCGTTGAATCCGTTGGACTTCGACACCGTCGCGGATTCGGTGCGCAGGACCGGGCGGTGCGTCATCATGCACGAGGGCCCGCGCACCCTCGGCTTCGGCGCCGAGTTGGCCGCCCGGGTGAGCGAGGAGTTGTTCTACGAGCTGGAGGCGCCGGTGTTGCGCGCCACCGGGTTTGACACCCCGTATCCGCCGGCCCGGCTGGAGAAGGCGTGGTTGCCGGGGCCGGACCGATTGCTGGACTGCGTCGAGAAGGTCATGAGTCTGCCATGACTGCCGGGGAGGGTTCGCTGCGGGATTTCCTGGTGCCCGACCTGGGGGAGGGACTCGAGGACGCCACGGTGATCGGGTGGAGTGTCGCCGTGGGGGACGAGGTCGAACTCAACCAGACGCTGTGCACGTTGGAGACCGCCAAGGCGCAGGTCGAGATCCCCAGTCCGTACGCCGGCCGGATCGCCGAATTGGGCGGAGCCGAAGGCGATGTGCTGCCCGTCGGCGGGGTGCTGGTGCGCATCGACACCGGTGCCGCCGCACCGAGCAGTTCGGCAACTCCGCCCGCGGCCCCGGCGGCCGGTCCGTCTCCGGCGCGCAGCCCGGTGCTGGTGGGCTACGGCGCCGACGCCGGCTTCGACACCAGTCGCCGCCGCGACGGCAGGCCGCGGGCGAAGCCGTCGGTGCGCAAGCTGGCCGCCGAACTCGGCGTGGACCTCGCCGGGTTGAGCCCGGATGCCGACGGGGTGATCTCCCGCGAGGCCGTGCTCGCCGCCGCCGATGGTCCCCCGGGCAACGCCGATGATCACATCACCGAGGTGCGTGGCGTGCAAGCCGAGATGGCCAAACGGATGGCCTTGTCGCGCAGTCAGATTCCTGACGCCCACGGCAGCGTCACGGTGGACTGCACGCGGCTGCTGGAGCTCGGCGAGCGCCTGGGTGTGACGCCGTTCGTCGTGATGTTGCGCCTGCTGGTGTTGGCGTTGACGCACCACGGCGTCTTCAACTCGACCTGGGTGGACGGGCCCGACGGCCCGCGGCTGCACACGCATCCGGGCATCCACCTCGGGATCGGTGTGGCCGCCCCGCGCGGACTGCTGGTCCCGGTGGTGCACGACGCCCAGGAGTTGAGCACCCGGGAGCTGGCCGAGGTGGTCCGCCGGCGGGTGGACAGCGCCCGGGCGGGCACGCTCAAACCCGTTGAGCTGCAAGGTTCGACATTCACGGTGTCGAATTTCGGCGCGCTGGGTCTGGACGAGGCCGTGCCGGTGATCAACTATCCGGAGGCCGCGATCCTGGGGATCGGGTCCATCAAGCCCCGCGCCATCGTCATCGACGATGCGGTGGTCGCGCGCCCGACGGCAACCCTGACCTGCGCCTTCGACCACCGCATCGCCGATGGTGCGCAGCTGGGAGCGTTTCTGGGCGAGCTGCGGGGCCTGATCGAGCTGCCCGAAACCGCGTTGCTGGACCTCTGACTACTTGCGTTGCGCGGCCTGCAGGCGGGCCTGGAATTCCGGTGACTGGATCGACTTCGCCTGCGGGCCAAGCTCGGTGCGCATGGCGGTGTGGTGCAGCTCGGTATCGACCGAACCGGGAGAAGCGGTGGCGCGCATGGTCGCCTTGGTGGCCAGCACCACCTCGCGCGGAGCTGACGCCGGTCCGGCGGCCAGCTCCAGGGCGGCGGCCACCGGGTCGTCGGCGACCTGCAGGGCCAGACCGTGGGCGACGGCCGACTGGGCGTCGAACCGCATGCCGAACAGCAGGGCGGCGCGGGCGGCCTGCGGGCCCACGCCGCGCTGCAGCATCCAGGTGGCGCCGCCGCCGGGGTGAATACCCAGCTTCTGGAACCGGGGGTCGAACATGGCGTGCGGGCCCGCGATGCGGACGTCGGCCGCCAACGCGAGGTTCAGCCCGGCCCCCACCGCGGCGCCGTTGACGGCGGCGATCGTCGGCAGGGCGCAGTTGGCGACCGCCATGAAGCCGTCGTAAATGCGCAGCAGCCCCTCCTCGGCGGCCGACCCGAGCGCGCTGAGGTCGGCGCCCGCGCAAAATGCCTTACCGGCGCCGGTGACGACCAGTGCGTGCACGTCGGTGTCGGCCTCGGCACGGTCGACGGCCGCGCGGAGGCCGGCCGACATGTCGTCGGTGACGGCGTTGCGCCGGTCGGGATCGTTGACGGTGACCAGCGCGACGCGGTCGGTGACGGAGTAGAGCACGAGGTCAGAACTCATGGCCGAGACGTTACTCGCCGGCGCGTCGCCGGCCCGCCCTCGGGTTCCTCGACCTGCCGGCCGCCGCCATTACGGTTGCGACCTGACGATCGCTGTGCCGCTGAGGGGACAGTCACCGCAGGTGCGTCGCGCGGCCGTGCGGTAGTAGAGGCAGCAACTGCGACGTTTGATTGCCCCGATGATGTCCCCGTCGAGACGCCCAGACAGAGGCGGCGTGGCCAGGATCTGCCGCGATATCGCGTCCACGTCATGGTGATGGTGCTCTCCCCGACCCAAAAGCGTATTCGTCACCAGCACCAGTGCAGCGGCGGCGTTGCCCCACAGCAGACCCGCGGCCACCTCGGTGACGGACTTCAGCGCGATGTGCGCCGAGGTCAACTGATTGATGACGAGATCGGCGACAAGTGCCGCAGTTTCGGCCGGTGTGGCGCCGGGGCGCTCGAGTGCGGTGGGGATTGGAAGATGAAATCTGACATGCCCCGCCGGAGATCTTCCGTAAGTCACGGCATGTAGGTCGGGTATCAGCCCGTCCGTCACCCAAGCCCCTAACGTCACGGCCCAAAGGCGTTCCGCAAGTTCGTACTGCAACGACGACACCGCGACGCGCGGCTCAGTTGTGTCCAGGCGGTGCGCTACGTCCTCGACGAGTTGACGCAAGTGGGGCTGTGAAAAGAACTCCTCGGCACTGACCCCAGGAGACGTTGGGTCGAGGCGGATCACGAAGTGCGGGCCGATGCCCCCGGTGGCGCGCAGTGCGCGGCGCGGCCGATCGCCGCTGATGGATTCCCAGCTGTTCACCTGACCGCCAAGGTGCCTCGGGGGTGCCGCCACGGTCGCGGTCTATTCGGATGAAGACCGGCTAGGGAGAGGCTAGCGATCTGCTCAATCACGTTGCCGACGCTGCCGTTTCGGTCTATCGAAGCGGTACGGCGTGAGTGCGGCCGGGAGTGCGGCAAGACCGGGACCGCCGTCCCACAGCCAGCCGGCGATGTCGGCTGCCGCGGTCTCGTCCAGGACGAAACCCAACCATGTCGACCGTCCGCCGATTCGGTGTCCCTGACCCGATGGCGAGACCACGAGTACGTTCGACCGCTCGCAAGGTCCCAGGCAATCCGTGGTCCGAAAGTTGGATATTCCCTGTAGTAGCTCGCGCAGGGTTGTCACCTGGGCCTCGTGGTCGAACGTCGGGTGCTTCCTCGTCGTACCGCAGCAGCAACCACGGCACATGGTGACGGTCGGTTTGGACTGGTCCAACGCCACGATGTCTGCGCCTTTCGAATTCGTCTTCACGTTGCGCGTCCATTCGGCGTCAGCCCCCAGATGGCGTTCAGCATCGCAACGCGGTCAAGTTCCTCGTCCACTGACACCGGGACAGCGTGGGGCCGGGCGGATTCGCCTCCGACGTCGACCGCTCGTGCACCGTCATCGAACATCTTCCGGCCCGCGCTCGGCGCCCGTTCCAGCGTCTCGAATCTGCTTCTGGTCCAGAAGGAGTCGGGCGTGACATTCACCATTCCCATCACGCGCAGCGGCGTGCCACGGGGTCGGCTCCGATTCATGATTGCGGCGACCAGTAGTCGAGCATCTCGGCGAAGGTGTCGAAAGCCGGCTTCGAGACACCGTAGGGCGCCTCGAAGTGCAAACTGAGCGGATAGCCCAATTCGGCCACCCCATCGATCACTCGCTTGTACAAGTCGAGGAGCCGACGGCGTTTGATTTCGGGTTCACTTGCGGCAAGGCCTCGGACGAACTCCTGCTCCGCAGCGACCGCCGGGTTGCCGGGATCCTGTATCAGCCAATCGATCAGGCGGACTTTGCTTTCCAGCTTCGGCACGAAGCCGAACGACAGCAGAATCTCGGGCCGGTGCTCGCTGATTCGCGAGTATTCGGAGAGGAAATCGACGATCGCATCGGAATAGAGCAACTGCGTCATCCAGAAGGTGGCGCCGTGATCGCATTTGAAATCAAAACGTCCCTGCTCGCCATCGCGCGTCGGGATCAGGATGACGCCCCGGTTCGGTACCACGTCGTCGAACTTCGACAGAGCGTCCGTGGGTGCGACACCGCCGCCCTCCCCGTCGTTCATCGTGCGAGGGACACCGACGAAGATGATGCCGTCGAATCCCGCTTCGCCCAGACCTGTGAGCCGGCTGCGAAGCGCAGATTCGTTCAGGAACGAGGTGACCTGCGTGCACATACCTTGGACGCCGGGAAGTTCCGGATGGATGGCCGACCAATAATCCAAGACGTCAAGTTTGGGCTTCAACTCGATGGGGCGATCGGCGTCCTCCGCGATCATCCCGGGGATCGTGACGTGCCCAATGCGACCCGCGATGCCGGCCTCAGCGGAATACTGTAGGACCTCACGCGCCTCGTCGCGAGCGTACTCGGCCCCGCGGTCGGTGTTGGGTGGTACCAGTTCCAACGCGATGGTGTTCAGGGGCACCGGGAACCTCCGATTTCGTATGGGTGGACACGTTGCCCCAGGGTTGTTGGGGCGCAACGTGTCAGGGGATCAGGCGTTGGTGCGAATCTGCTTGGCGGCCTCGGCCATGTTGCGCAGCCTGGCGTCGACTTCATCGGTCTTGCGGGTCTTCAAACCGCAGTCCGGGTTGGCCCAGAGCCGGTCGGGACGGACGGCGGACAACTCAGCGCGAAGTGCGTTACGGGGCCGTTGCGTGGCGATCTCAATGTCGTCGCAGTGAACGGCGGGACGGTACTAGACACGGCGGGCGTCCTTCACACGATGGGATGCTCATCGCCATCGGACGTCTGCCAGTGCAGTCGGGTGACCGCTGGGTGACTTCCGCCCATTCCGCGAGGCGATGCGCCGCTGGACGCGGCGCGCCCAGCACAACTGGCAGGTCTTCGGACTCGCGGGCACGCACCGGTTCGGTGCTCCTAGTGGCCGTCGCTTCCCGGTCATGGTGACCAGTGCCATTGACGGCGGTCGTTCCTGCATACCGCTGCGGGACAGTCCCGGGTTCTCACCGGGTTCCCTCTCACATCACACCTAGACCAGCGTGGGACGTTCGATGTGGCGACCAGGAGGTCGCCACAGACCAGTTGCGCCGCTCAGACTACTCTGCGGCGATATCGGGGGAGCAGCACCGCCGACCCAGGGCCGCTAGAGGTATCTGGGCCGGATCCATGGCCGTGGCTGAACTTCTCGAACAAGCCGTCACCGACAAACTCGGCTCCGCCACAAACGCCGAGATTACTCAGCACGGCTGAATAAATCCTGATCGAGCGCCCCCGGCAGGAATCGAACCTGCGACCTAGAGATTAGAAGGCTCTTGCTCTATCCAACTGAGCTACGGAGGCAATGTGCAGGTAGTTTAGCCAACCCCGCGGTCCGGGCCCAGCGTGCGCCACGCGCCGGGACAAATGCGTTTGGATGGCAGTGGAGTTGGCTACTGTGTGAGTCACGACACAACGCGGTCCGAGTGGGCCGCGCCGGGTCGTGGCGGGCGACGACGCCCATGCCGGAATGCGAGGGTGTTGTTGCGATGACGCTGGTGACGGACGCGGCCCAACCCGCCGCCCGCCCAGGGCCGCTGCAGGCGGCGTTGGGCCTGATGGCCAATCCCGTTGGAACCTTCCAGGCGGCCTCGGTGCTGCTGCGAGGCGCTCCCTCGCTGGCCGGGTGGCTGGCCGGCTGGGCCGTCACCGAGTTCCCGCTGCGGGTGCTCACCGGGCACGCGCTGTCTTCGGTGAACGCCGCGCCGGTGAACCGCTTCACCGCCGGCCTGGCTGCACAGCGCGCCGACAGCGTGCTGCAGGACGCCCTCGTCGAGGCGCACGGACCCGACTACGCCGAGCAGGTGTCGCACCCGGTCACCGACCCCACCGTCCGCCGGCACAGCGTCGCCGGGGTATGGCGCGCCACCCAACGCAGCCGATACGCCACCGTCACCCGCAATGTGTCCTACGGTCCGGGCGGTCGCGATCATCTGCTCGACATCTGGCGTCGCCCCGACGTCACCCCGGACGCCAAGGTTCCGGTCCTGCTGCAGGTGCCCGGCGGCGCGTGGGCGCTCAGCGAAAAACGCGGCCAAGCCGTGCCATTGCTCAGCCGGATGGTCGAACTCGGCTGGATCTGCGTGACCATCAACTACAGCCGGAGCCCGTTCAGCGCGTGGCCGGCGCACATCATCGACGTCAAGCGGGCCATCGCCTGGTTGCGGGAAAACATCGCCGAGCACGGTGGCGACCCGGATTTCATCGCGATCACCGGCGGCTCGGCCGGCGCGCACATCGGTTCGCTGGCGGCGCTGACCGCCAACAACGCCGCGCTGCAACCCGGGTTCGAGGACGTCGACACCAGCGTGGCCGCCGCGGTGCCGTATTACGGCGCCTACGACCTCACCGACCCGGCGAACATGTGCGAGTTGATGCTGCCGTTCCTGGAGAACTTCGTGATGCGCGCCCGCCTGGCCGATGCTCCCGGTCTGTACCGGGACGCGTCGCCGATCGCCCACGTGCATCGTGACGCACCGCCGTTCTTCGTCCTGCACGGACGCAACGATGCGGTCATCCCGCACACCCAGGCGCAGATCTTCGTCGACGCGCTGCGGGGCGTCGGCGCCGCCACCGTCGCACACGCCGAACTTCCCAACGCGCACCACGCTTTTGACACCATCGCCACGGTGCGATCGCAGATGGTCACCGACACCGTCGCCGATTTCCTCGGCATCACCTACGGCCGGCACCGCCTGGGACTGGACCGCCTCGTCCACCACGTAGGGTGACGCCGCGGCGATCCTCGGAATCGCTCTCGCCGAACCGTTGCTGAGACTAGCGTGGGTAAGTGATCGGGGCCGCTCGTGGCGCGATGACGACTGACATTACGGAGGATTTGAGGGTATTGGTGAGTGAGTCCTTCGACGCGTCCGCGTTCTCCGATGAGCTCAGCGCCGTGGATCAGTTGCTGCACCGCGGCGAGGCCAACCCGCGCACGAGGTCGGGCATCATGGCGGTCGAGTTGCTCGACGCCACCCCGGACTGGGAGCGGTACCGCACCACCTACGAAAACGCTTCGCGGCGGGTGCCGCGGCTGCGACAGAAGGTCGTCATGCCGACGTTGCCCACGGCCAACGCCCGCTGGGTCATCGACCCCGATTTCGACCTCGACTTCCACGTCCGGCGGGTTCGGGCCCCCGAACCGGGCGGCATCCGTCAGGTCTTCGACATCGCCGAGGTCATCCAGCAATCACCGTTGGACATCACCCGCCCGCTGTGGAGTGCGACGCTGATCGAAGGGCTCGAAGGGGGCCGCGCCGCGCAGATCCTGCACCTGAGTCACGCGGTGGCCGACGGCGTGGGCATGGTCGCGATGTTCACCGAGATCTACGATCTGGAACCCGACGCGCCGCCGCGGCCCGCGGCACCGCTGCCCATCCCGCAGGACCTCTCACCCAACGACCTGATGCGCTCCGGGCTCAACGCCTTGCCCGGGTCCATCGTCGGCGGGGTCCGGGGCGCGCTCTTCGGCGCTCTCGGCGTGGTGGGCAAGGCCATCACCCACCCCGGTTCGGTGGTCTCCGGAGCGCTCGACTACGCCGGTTCCAGCCGACGGATCGTGCGCCAGGCCGCGCCACCGTCACCCCTGTTGCGCCGGCGCAGCCTCTCGACGCGCACCGAGGCGATCGAGATTCCGCTCGCCGACCTGCATCGAGTGGCCAAGACGGCCGGCGGCTCGATCAACGACGCCTATCTGGCCGGGCTCTGCGGTGCGTTGCGGCGCTACCACGAGGCCCTCGGTGTGCCCGTCCCCACGCTGCCGATGGCGGTGCCGGTCAACCTGCGGGCCGACTCCGACCCCGCCGGCGGAAACCGGTTTGCCGGCGTCAACATCGCCGCGCCCATCGGCACGGTCGATGCCGCGGCGCGCATGCACAAGATCCGCGCGCAGATGACCCAGCGCCGCGAAGAGGCGGCGCTCGACGTGCTCGGCGTGGTCGCCCCGGTGCTCTCCTTGCTGCCCGACCCGGTGCTGGAGTCGATGACCGGTGCGGTGATCGCGTCGGACGTGCAGGCCAGCAACGTGCCGGTGTATCCGGGCGACAGCTTCATCGCCGGGACAAAAGTGTTGCGGCAGTTCGGAATCGGCCCGCTGCCGGGGGTGGCCATGATGGTCGTGCTGGTGTCCCGCGGCGGGTACTGCACCATCTCGGCGCGCTATGACCGCGCCGCGATCACCGACGAGGCGTTGTTCGCACGCTGTTTCGCCGCCGGCTTCGACGAGGTGCTGGCGCTGGCCGGGGACCCGGATCTGCGCGTCACCCCCGTCTCGTTCGCCGCCCCCGACACCGGCACCGACAACGGCGGCGGCGACGCGGAACCGACAGACCCCTCAAGCAACGGATCGGCGGTGTGATGACGTCACCTCGGGATTTGCGACTGCCGGGCTCGGTGGCCGAGGTCAAGGCCAGCCCACCGGGACCGAAGATCGGTGCGTTCTTCGACTTGGACGGCACCCTGGTCGCCGGGTTCACCGGAGTCATCCTGACCCAGGAGCAGTTTCGGCGCCGCGAGCTCGGCCTCGGCGACCTGATCGGCATGATCCAGGCCGGCCTGAACCACCAACTGGGGCGTTCCGAGTTCGAGGACCTCATCACCTCGGCGACCTCGGTGATGCGGGGTCGGTCGATCACCGACATGGACCAGGTGGGCGAGCGGCTGTTCAAGCAGCACATCGAGGCCCGCATCTACCCGGAGATGCGCGACCTGGTGCGGGCCCATCTGGACCGCGGCCACACCGTGTGCCTGAGCTCGTCGGCGTTGACCATCCAGGTGGAGCCGGTCGCGGAATTTCTCGGCATCCCGAACACGCTGACCAACCAGTTCGAGCTCGACGAGGACGGGACGCTCACCGGGCAGGTGGTGCGGCCCATCCTGTGGGGGCCCGGCAAGGCGAACGCGGTGCAGAAGTTCGCCGCCGAACGCGGAATCGACCTGAAGGACAGTTACTTCTACGCCGACGGCAACGAGGACGTCGCGCTGATGTACCTGGTGGGCCATCCGCGCCCGACCAACCCCGAGGGCAAGATGGCCGCGGTGGCGCGTCAACGCGGTTGGCCCATCCTCAGATTCACCAGCCGCGGCGGCCCCAGTCTCACCGGCGCGCTGAAGACCATCGCCGGGCTCGGCTCCGTGGTCCCGATCGCCGCCGGCGCCATCGGCTGGGGGATGCTGACCCGCAGCCGACGCCGCGGCATCAACTTCTTCACCAGCAACTGGGGCTCGATCCTGTTGGCCTCCAACGGGGTCAAGCTGAATGTCCTGGGCCGGGAGAACCTCGACAAGCAGCGGCCGGCGGTGTTCATCTTCAACCACCGCAACAACTTCGACCCGATCATCACCAGTGCTCTGGTGCGGGACAACTTCACGGGGGTGGGCAAGAAGGAACTGGCCGACGACCCGATCGCGGGCACGCTGGGCAAGCTGATGGACGCGGTCTTCATCGACCGCGACAACACCGAGTCCGCCGTCGCCTCGCTGAAGCAGGTCGAGGATCTGGTGCGTAAGGGGCTGTCCATCGTGATGGCCCCGGAGGGCACCCGGCTCGACACCACCACCGTCGGCCCGTTCAAGAAGGGCCCGTTCCGCCTGGCGATGTCGGCCGGGATTCCCATCGTCCCGGTGGTGATCCGCAACGCGGAGGTCATCGGTTCTCGGGACGCCACCTTGATGCGACCCGGCACGGTGGATGTCGTGGTGTTCCCGCCGATTTCGGTGCAGGACTGGACCGTCGAGAATCTCGAGGAACGGATCGCGCAGGTGCGGCAGCTCTACCTCGACACCCTGCAGTCCTGGCCCGAGGGGGAGGTGCCCGAGGTCGCGCTCGGCGCGCCCAAGAAGGCGGGGCCCAAGAAGGCCGCGGCGAAGAAGCCTGCGAAGAAGGCGGCCAAAAACACGGCGAAGAAGGCGGCGGCGAAGAAGGTGGCCAAGGCCGCGAAAAACTCTGCCGCCACGAAGAAGTCGGCGGCGAAGAGCCCCGGATCGGCCGCTGAGTCCGGGGCGCCCCCACCGGTGCAGGGCCGGCCATGACGAGCCGCAACGGTGGCGCGGAGCTGCCGGAGGTCACCATCGACGGCGGCGCGTTGGTGCTCGCCTCGGTGGCCTCCCCGGCCGAACTCGACCTGCTCACCGACTGGTTGCGGACTCAGCGCGCCGCCCACCCGGGAGCCGACATCGAGGTGGTGCAACTGCCCGCCGACGAGCCCCCACCCGGGGTCCTCGCCGAACTGGTCGAGCAACTCGAGACCGGCGACGACCGCGAGGTGGTCCCGGTGCGGGTGTTCTGGGTCCCCGGCGGGCTACCGACCCGCGTCAAGATCGTCGGGCTCCTTCAGGGCCGCGACACCTACCGGCCACCGGAGAAGTTGCAGCGGCGCATCCTGCGCCGGGACAAGTCGCGGGCCACCGTCGTCGCCGGCGAACCCGCCAAGGTTTCCGAGCTGCGCCAACAGTGGCAGGACACCACCGTCGCCGACTCACCGCGGGACTTCGCCCGGTTCGTGCTGCGCCGGGCCTCGCTGGCCATCGAACGCATCGAACTACGGCTGCTCGGACCCGAGTACAAATCGCCGCGGCTGGTCAAGCCGGAGATGCTGGCGTCCAACCGATTTCGAGACGGACTGGCCCAGATCCCAGGTGCCACGGTCGAACAGGCCGGCGAGATGCTCGACGAACTGGCCACCGGGTGGAGCCGGTTCTCCGTCGATCTGATGCCCAACCTGGGCCGGGCGATCTTCAGCCGAGGATTCGATCCCAACATCGACTACGACGCCGCCGAGATCGAAGCCCTGCGCGGCGCGCTGGAACGCCACCCCGCGGTGCTGCTGTTCTCGCACCGTTCCTACCTCGACGGCGCGATCGTGCCGGTGGCCATGCAGGAGAACCGGCTGCCGCCCGTGCACACCTTTGCCGGCATCAATCTGTCGTTCGGCTTCATGGGGCCGTTGATGCGCCGCTCCGGGGTCATCTTCATCCGCCGCAAGCTCGACGACCCGCTGTACAAGTACGTGCTGCGACAGTTCGTCGGCTACATCGTCGAGAAGCGATTCAACCTCAGCTGGTCCATCGAGGGCACGCGGTCACGCACCGGAAAGATGTTGCCGCCCAAGCTCGGTCTGCTCGCCTACGTCGCCGACGCCTACCTGGACGGCCGCAGCGACGACATCCTGTTGCAGCCGGTGTCCATCACTTTCGACCAGCTCCACGAGACCCGCGAGTACGCCGCGTATGCCCGCGGCGGGGAGAAGACGCCGGAGGGACCCAGCTGGCTGTACAACTTCATCAAGGCGCAGGGGGAGCGCAACTTCGGCAAGATCTACGTCCGCTTCCCGGCGGCGGTGTCGATGCGCGACTACCTGCACCTGGAGCCCGGCGAGGCGGAGATGGACCCCGCGGCCAAACGTCTTGCGCTGCAGAAGATGGCGTTCGCGGTGGCGTGGCGGATTCTCGAGGCCACCCCGATCACCGCCACGGGGCTGGTGTCGGCGCTGTTGCTGGTGACCCGCGGCGTCGCGCTGACCCGTGACCAGGTGCACCACACCCTGCGGGATGCGTTGGATTACTTGGACCGCAAGGGCACCCCGGTGACCGAGTCCACCCGTCGGCTGCGCAGCCCCGAGGGCGTCCAGGCGGCGTTGGACGCGTTGTCCGGCGGCAATCCCGTCACGCGCGTCGACGGCGGCCGCGAGCCGGTCTGGCGGATCGCGCCCGAAGACGAGCACGAGGCGGCGTTCTACCGCAACTCGATCATCCACGCGTTCCTGGAGACCTCGATCGCCGAACTGGCGCTGGCCTACGCCGGGCGGGCGTCCGGGGATCGGCTCGAGGCGTTCTGGTCGCAGGTGATGCGGCTGCGCGACCTGTTGAAGTTCGAGTTCTACTTCGACGAGTCCGCGGCCTTCCGGGACCACATCGCCGAGGAGATGACCTGGCTCGACGACTGGGAGTCCCGCCTGGCCGACGGCGCCGACGTCGAGGCGATGCTCTACGACATGCGCCCGCTGATGGCGCACGCGATGTTGCGGCCGTTCATCGAGGCCTACGAGATCGTCGCCGATGTCCTGCTCGAGGCTCCGGCGCAGATCGACGAGAAGGAGCTGACCCAGCGCGCGCTCGGGGTGGGCAGCCAGCGACTCGCTCAGCGGCAGGTGCGCAGCAACGAATCGGTGTCGGCGCTGCTGTTCGCGACGGCCCGGCAGGTGGCCGCCGACCAAGGGTTGCTGGACCCGGCTGCCGATCTGACCGAACGGCGTCAGGCGTTCCTGACCGAACTGCGCGGCATCCTCGCCGACATGCACCAGGTGCACATGATCTCTCGGCGGCAGTTCCTCGAGCGGGAGGCCGCCGCGGACAAGACCGCTTAGCGGCGGGATTCGGTCTGGTCATACCCTGGTGCGGTGACCTCCTCAGTTACCGGACAACGCACCGCGGTGTGGCCGGTGCTGCTCGGAGTGGGCCTGCTGGCCGGCTGCACGGCCGCGGGGCTGGCTGCGTTGGCGCTTGCCGACGCGCTGACCGCGACCGGACTGCCGGATCCGGGCCCGGTGACCACCCTCGGCCTGCCGTTCGTGCGGGCCGCCGGGGAGATCGCCGCGACCCTGGCCGTCGGGTCCTTCCTGTTCGCGGCATTCTTCGTCCCGCCGCAGGCCAACGGGGTGCTCGACGTCGGTGGTTACCGTGCCGTGCGCACCGGCACCGTGGCCGCGGGGGTGTGGGCCGTGTGCGCGGCGCTGCTGGTCCCGCTGACGGTTTCCGACGTGTCCGGTCAGCCGCTGCTCGATCACCTCAGTCCGGTGGACATCTGGTCGGCGGCCAGTCTGATCGACACCGCCGATGCGTGGCGCTGGACGGCGTTCCTGGCGGCCGGGGTGGCCCTGGCCGCCATCCCCGTACTGCGCTGGTCGTGGACCCCGATCCTGTTCCTCGGCTCGCTGGTGACGTTGATCCCGCTGGGCCTGACCGGGCATTCGGCCGCCGGCGGCTCGCACGACGTCGGCACCAACAGCCTGCTGATCCACCTGGTGGCCGCGGCGCTGTGGGCCGGTGGCCTGTTCGCGCTGCTGGCCCACGCGCTGCGCGGCGGTGAGCACGGCGCGTTGGCCGCCCGCCGGTTCTCCTCGGTGGCGTTGTGGTGCTTTGTCGCCATGGCGGTCTCCGGCGTGGTGAACGCGCTGATCCGGGTGCGGCCCGGGGACCTGATCAACACCCCCTACGGCGCGCTGGTCGGTGCGAAACTGCTGGCGCTGTGCCTGCTGGGGTTCTTCGGGTGGCGACAACGCCGCTCCGGTCTGGTGGCACTCGACGCCGACCCGACCGCCCGCGGACCGCTGATCCGGCTGGCCCTGACCGAGGCGGTCATCCTCGGCCTGACCTTCGGGGTGGCGGTGGCGCTGGGCCGCACCCCGCCGCCCCCGCCGCGGGTGCTCAACCCGTCGATCGCTGAAGTGGAGATCGGCTACAACCTCGACGGCCCGCCGACACTGGCCCGGGTGCTGTTCGACTGGCGCTTCGACATGATCTTCGGCACCGCGGCCATCATCTTCGCGCTGGTGTACATCGCCGGGGTGTGGCGGCTGCGCAAGCGCGGCGACGCCTGGCCCCCCGGGCGCACCGTGGCCTGGCTGCTGGGCTGCGCGGCGCTGCTGTTCGCGACGTCGTCGGGCCTGGGCCGCTACATGCCGGCGATGTTCAGCATGCACATGGGCGCGCACATGCTGATGTCGATGCTGGTGCCGATCCTGCTGGCGCTCGGCGGCCCGGTGACGTTGGCGCTGCGCGCGCTGCCGGCCGCCGGCCGTGGACAGCCGCCGGGCATGCGGGAATGGCTGCTGGCGGCGCTGCACAGCCGGTTCTCGAAGTTCCTCACCAACCCGATCATCGCGACGGCGCTGTTCATCGCCGGCTTCTACGGGCTGTACTTCGGCGGCATCTACGACGCGGCCGCCAGCGATCACGCCGGGCACGTGGCGATGAACTTCCACTTCCTGGCGACCGGCTACCTGTTCTACTGGTGCGTCATCGGCGTGGACCCGACGCCGCGGCCGCTGCCGCCGCTGGCGAAACTGGCGATGGTGTTCGGCTCGCTGCCGCTGCACGCCTTCTTCGGAGTGGTGCTGATGGGCATGAACACCGTCCTCGCCGAGAGGTTCTACGGGTCGCTGCAACTGCCCTGGGACATCGACCTGCTCCAAGATCAGAAGCTCGGCGGCGGCATCGCCTGGGCGGCCGGCGAGGTGCCGCTGGTCATCGTCATGATGGCGCTGCTGATCCAGTGGTCGCGCAGTGACCGGCGCACCGCCAAACGCCTGGACCGCGCCGCCGACCGCGACGACGACGCCGAGCTGGCGGCCTATAACAACATGCTCGCCGAGATGGCGCGGCGGGAGAAGCAGGGGCGCTAGGACCGCGGTGCTGCCCGCGGCCACCTAGGCAGGGGTGTGTCTGCAGGCCCACGCGCCGCTTCTGGCACCCCGCTCGGATGCGACTGGTCGGGTTTTGATGCCAAAGGATCTCGACCTGGTCGTGATCAACATGATGTCGCGGTCACCGTCTGTTCGGCGATCGATGGTTCGGCGACGGGCGCTCGTCACTGCCCCAGGTCGGGCTGAAGACAAACCCGCCCGACGCACCCCGCTAGTTCGGTGCCGGGGGTGGTTGGGGTTGGAAGGGTTGGTACCACCACCAGTCGGCGCGTTCGCCGGTGGGTCCGGGGTACGGCGGGACGTCCGGTGGTGGGTTTTGCGGAGGTCGGGCCAGTGTGCCGGAATGTAGTGGCCGGCCGTCGGAGTCGGTGACGACGAGGTGGTCGGCGGGTCCGGTGAGGGTGATCAGCCCGGTGTGGTGGGCGCGATGGTGGTAAGGGCAGACCAGCACGAGGTTGTCGAGTTCAGTGGGGCCGCCGTGTTCCCAGTGGATGAGGTGGTGGGCGTGCAGGCCGCGGGTGGCCCCGCAGCCGGGCACCACGCAGCAGTCGTCACGGTGTTCGAGGGCGCGGCGCAGGCGGCGGCCGATGGTGCGGGTGGAGCGGCCGGCCCCGATCGGGCGGCCGTCGCGCTGGAACCAGATTTCGGCGGTGGCGTCGCAGGTCAGGTAGCGGCGTTCGGCGTCGGTGAGCAGGGGACCGAGGTGCAGGTCGGCGATCCGGTCGGCGATGTCGAGGTGCACGACGATGGTTGTGCGTTGGCCGTGGGGGCGGCGCGTGGCTTCGGCGTCCCAGCTGTCTTCGATTAAGCGCATGAAGGCGTCGAGGGTGGTTGGCATGGGCGGCCGCTGCTCGGCGGGAGCGGTGGTGTGGTTGCTTTTCCAGTCGGTGATCAGGGCGTCGTGGTGGGATTGGAGGGCGGCGTCGAAGGTGGCTGCGGCCAGCGGGGACAGGCGGAGGCGGTAGTCGACGTGGTCGCCGCGGTCGGTTCTGGTGAGCGCCGGCGGCGATGCGGGCCCCGGGTCGGGGTCGGGGCGTGGTTCGAGTTTGATCGCGGTGCGGAGTTGGGTGACGGTGGCGCTGCGGGCCAGTTCGGCGTAGTGGGCGTCGGAGCCTTCGGCGGCGCGTGCGGCGATGACGCCGACTTGATCGAGGGAGAGCCGCCCCTCGCGTAGGCCTTGGGTGCATTCGGGGAAGTCGTCGCGGCGATGGGCGATCGTGGCCAGGGTTTCGGCGTTGTTGGGGGTGACTCCGGTTTTCCAGGCGATCAGTGCGCGGATCGAACGGGCGCCGGTGTTGCCCCAGAGGCCGTCGTGGTCGATTTCGGCGACGATGTCGACGATGCGTCCGTCGATGGCGTTGCGTTGCCCGGTCAGCTCAGCGAGTTCTTCAAAGAGCACCTCGAGACGATCAGCCGGGCTCGCGTCGGCCGGCGCGGTAGCCGTGACTGAGGACATGACCGCAGCATCTGAGGGTGGTCCGACATCTGGCACGTGCGTGAGGCCACCGTGGCGCGCAAACCCTTCGCCTATCCACAGTCCCGACTTCATCCACAGCCCGGTCCCGGTCCGGAGCGGTCTGCGGGCGCACCGTCGGACCCGCCGGGCTGACTGGCACTCGCACAAGCCAGTGCACCCCGCACCGAAAGGACCGAACCATGAATGACACCCCGCTGACCGTTGTCGGACGACTCGTGAATGCCCCCGTCCTGCGCCGGGTGGGCGACGCCCAGGTGGCCAACTTCCGGCTGGCCAGCAACTCCCGGCGACGCACCCCGGACGGCACCTGGGAACAGGGCAACTCGCTGTTCTTGAACGTGAGTTGCTGGGGCAAGCTGGGCACCGGCGTCGCTGCCAGCCTGGGCAAGGGCGACGCGGTGGTGGTCACCGGCTCCGTCTACACCAACGAGTACGACGACCGGGAAGGCAACCGCCGGTCCTCGTTCGAGATGCGGGCCAACGCCGTCGGCCCCGATCTGACGTACTACGTGGTCAAGCTAGGCCGCGTCGTCGAGAACGAATATTCCGGCGCAGTGGCGAATCCCGGCGACCAGTCCGGTGCCGACGACGACGTCGCCGCCTCGGACCTGCAGGACGTCGACTTCTCGGAGGAACCGGACCCGGTCCCGGCATGAGGTGCCCGCGCCACGGCGAATAGGTCGCCGCATCGTCGCCCCCGGGGTCTGCGAGGCGGGCTCCCCAGCGGGGCTCGTCCCTCGCCCCGCATCGTCGCCCCCGGGGTCTGCGAGGCGGGCTCCCCGGCGGGGCTCGTCCCTCGCCCCGCATCGTCGCCCGCCTAGGATGGTCAGAAGCGTTGCCTCGAGCAACCCCCGAAACTCCTGCAAGACCAGAAAGGCGACACTGCGGCATGGCTGAGTTCATCTACACGATGAAGAAGGTCCGCAAGGCGCACGGCGACAAGGTCATCCTCGACGACGTCACGCTGAACTTCCTCCCCGGAGCCAAGATCGGCGTGGTGGGCCCCAACGGGGCCGGCAAGTCGAGCGTCTTGCGGATCATGGCGGGCCTGGACCGGCCCAACAACGGCGAGGCTTTCCTGGCCAACGACGCGACCGTCGGCATCCTCCTTCAGGAACCGCCGCTGGACGAGACCAAGACCGTGCGGGAGAACGTCGAAGAGGGCGTCCCCATCAAGGCCAAGCTCAACCGGTACAACGAGGTGGCCGAGCTGATGGCCACCGACTACTCCGACGAGCTGATGGAGGAGATGGGCAAGCTCCAGGAGGAGCTCGACGCCGCCGACGCCTGGGACATCGACTCCCAGCTCGAGCAGGCGATGGACGCGCTGCGCTGCCCGCCGCCGGACGACCCGGTCACCCACCTCTCCGGGGGTGAGCGCCGCCGCGTCGCGCTGTGCAAGCTGCTGCTGAGCAAGCCGGACCTGCTGCTGCTCGACGAACCGACCAACCACCTCGACGCCGAGAGCGTGTTGTGGCTGGAACAGCACCTGGCCGCCTACCCCGGCGCCATCCTGGCCGTCACCCACGACCGGTACTTCCTGGACAACGTCGCCGAGTGGATCCTCGAACTCGACCGCGGCCGGGCCTACCCGTACGAGGGCAACTACTCCACCTACCTGGAGAAGAAGGCCGAGCGCCTCGAGGTCCAGGGCAAGAAGGACCAGAAGCTGCAGAAGCGGCTCAAGGACGAACTCGCCTGGGTCCGCTCCGGCGCCAAGGCCCGCCAGGCCAAGAACAAGGCCCGCCTGCAGCGCTACGAGGAGATGGCGATCGAGGCGGAGAAGACCCGCAAGCTCGACTTCGAGGAGATCCAGATCCCCGTCGGTCCCCGACTGGGCAACCTCGTGGTCGAGGTCGAGCATCTCGACAAGGGTTTCGACGGCCGCCAGCTGATCAAGGACCTGTCGTTCACCCTCCCGCGCAACGGCATCGTCGGGGTCATCGGCCCCAACGGTGTGGGTAAGACGACGCTGTTCAAGACCATCGTCGGCCTTGAACAGCCCGACAGCGGCGAGGTGCGCGTCGGCGACACCGTCAAGCTGAGCTACGTCGACCAGAACCGTGCCGGAATCGACCCGAAGAAGAACGTGTGGGAGGTCGTCTCCGACGGGCTCGACTACATCCAGGTCGGGCAGAACGAGATCCCGTCGCGCGCCTACGTCTCCGCGTTCGGGTTCAAGGGCGCCGACCAGCAGAAGCCGGCCGGGGTGCTCTCCGGTGGTGAGCGCAACCGGTTGAACCTGGCCCTGACCCTCAAGCAGGGCGGCAACCTGATCCTGCTCGACGAGCCCACCAACGACCTCGACGTCGAAACCCTGGGTTCGCTGGAGAACGCGCTCGAAAGCTTCCCGGGTTGTGCCGTGGTCATCAGCCACGACCGGTGGTTCCTGGACCGCACGTGTACGCACATCCTGGCCTGGGAGGGCGACGACGCCAACCCCGCGAAATGGTTCTGGTTCGAGGGCAACTTCGGTGCCTACGAGGAGAACAAGGTCGAGCGGCTCGGTGAAGAAGCGGCGCGTCCGCACAGGGTGACCCACCGCAAGCTCACCCGCGACTAGTCTGACGGCTGCGTGCCGCTGAGCCGCAGCAGCGGCGACTCCAACGGCGGAGCGGTACGGCGCTGAGTCAGGAGTGGCGCATGGCGATGAATCAGCCCGAGGCCCACGCGGCGAGCACGCAGCAGCGTTCAGGTGCGACACCGCAACTGGCCGCGACACTGCGCGGCGCGCTGGAGAAGACCTACCGGGGTCCCGGCGGCGACGCCGATCACCGCGACGGCGATTGCGCCGACACCGCGGCGGTGCGCCGCGCCGACCGCGACGGGATCGTCGACGACGCCGCGCTGGCCGCTCAGTTGGACCTGGGCAGCCGGCGCGCCCGCGGCGAGACCAAGGTCGCCTACCTGCCGGGTCCGGACTCCGCGCTGCTGATCGTGACCGACCACTCGCCGATGTTGATGGATTCGGTCACCGTGCTGATGCACCGGCTCGGGGTGTCCTACACCGCCATCATGACCCCCGTCCTGCACGTGCAGCGCAGCGACGACGGCCAGTTGCGGGGGCTCGAGCCGATCCCCGACGACAGCACCGGTGACACCGCCGACGACGTCGAGACGTGGATCCACATCCAGCTCGCGCCGACCGCGGACCGCAAAGCCGTGGCCGAGGTCGAGAAGCTGATTCCCAACGTGCTCAACGACAGTCGGCAGGTGGCGGCCGACTCGGCCGCGATGGCAACCGAACTACGCCAGCTGGCCGAACATCTCGATGCCGCGGGCGCCGAGTCGACCGACTCCGAGGCCGACCGCCGCGACGTCGCCGAGTGGTTGCGGTGGCTGCTCGACGGCAACTTCGTGTTGTTGGGCTACCAGCGCTGCGCGATCACCGACGGGCGGGCCGCGGTCCAGGATTCCAGCCGGCTGGGCGTGCTGCGGTGGCGCGACGAGGTGCTGCCCGAGCTCACCGACGACGGTGACCTGCTGGTGCTCGCCCAAGCCACCGCGCCGAGCTATCTGCGCTACGGCGCCTACCCCTATGTGGTGGTGGTGCGCGATCACGACGGCCCCACCGCGGCCGAGCACCGCTTCGTGGGGTTGTTCACCATCGCCGCCATGAACGACAACGTCCTGGACATCCCGCTGATCTCCCGCCGCGTCCAGGAAGCGTTACGGCTGGCGGGGCAGGATCCCGGCCGCCCCGGACAACTGCTGCTCGACGTCATCCAGACCGTGCCGCGATCAGAGCTGTTCGCGTTGTCCGCCCAGCAGCTGCTGGACATGGCGATGACGGTGATCGACCTCGGCTCCCGTCGCCACACACTGTTGTTTGCCCGCGCCGACCGGCTCGGGCATTTCGTTTCCAGCCTGGTGTATCTGCCCCGGGACCGCTACACCACCGCCGTGCGATTGGAGATGCAGGACATCCTGGTGCGCGAGTTCGGCGGCACCGGCATTGAGTACTCCGCGCGGGTCAGCGAATCCCCTTGGGCGCTGGTGCATTTCACCGTCAAACTGCCGCAGGGAACCCGCCCCCGCGACGTCGACGTCTCGCCGGAGAACAAGGCCCGCATCCAGGGGCTGCTGACCCAGGCCGCCCGTACCTGGGGCGACCGCTTCCTGGGGGCCGTCGCCGGCGACACCATCGACCAGGACACCGCCGAGCACTACGCCACCGCCCTGCCGGAGGCCTACCGCCAGGCCGTCAGCCCGGTGGACGCCATCGCCGACATCGGCATCATCGAAGCTCTCGACGACGGCCGGGTACAACTGGTCTTCGCCGGCGACACCGACACCCGAATCCACCGGCTGACGTGGTATCTCGGCGGACGGTCGGCGTCGCTGTCCGAGCTGCTGCCCATGTTGCAGTGCATGGGTGTGGTGGTGCTCGACGAGCGCCCGTTCACCGTGGCGCGTCCCGACGGGCTGCAGGTGTGGATCTACCAGTTCCGCATCTCGCCGCACCCCACAGTCCCGCCGGCCGACATCGACGAGATCGACGACGTCGCACAGCAATTCGCGGATTCGGTCACCGCCATCTGGAAGGGCTGGGTCGAGATCGACCGGTTCAACGAGCTGGTGTTGCGCGCCGGTCTGACCTGGCGGCAGGTGGTGGTCCTGCGCAGCTACGCCAAGTACCTGCGGCAGGCGGGATTCCCCTACAGCCAGGCGCACATCGAGTCGGTGCTCAACGACAACGCGCACACCGCGCGCTCCCTGATCGAGCTCTACGAGGCCGTCTTCGACCCGGCGGCCAGCGAGGGCGAGACCGAGACCGGTCGGTCGCAGGCCGCGCAGGCGGCCGCGGCGGCGGTGGCCGCTGACATCGATGCGCTGGTCAGTCTGGACACCGACCGGGTGCTGCGCGCGTTGGCCTCCCTGATCCAGGCGACGCTGCGGACCAATTACTTCGTCACCGCCGACGGTTCGGCGCGCAGCCAAGGCGTGCTGGCCACCAAGCTCAACCCCGGACTGATCGACGAATTGCCGCTGCCCCGGCCGAAATTCGAGATCTTCGTCTACTCGCCGCGCGTCGAAGGGGTCCATCTGCGATTCGGTGCGGTTGCCCGCGGCGGTCTGCGGTGGTCGGACCGCCGCGAGGATTTCCGCACCGAGGTGCTGGGTCTGGTCAAGGCGCAGGCGGTCAAGAACGCCGTCATCGTCCCGGTGGGCGCCAAGGGCGGCTTCGTGGTCAAGAACCCGCCGCTGCCCACTGGCGACCCCGCCGCCGACCGCGACGCCACCCGCGCCGAGGGGGTCGCGTGCTACCGGCTGTTCATCGGCGGACTGCTCGACCTGACCGACAACGTCGACACCGCCTCCGGCGCGGTGCTCCCGCCGCCGCAGGTGGTGCGCCGCGACGGCGACGACTCCTACCTGGTGGTGGCCGCCGACAAGGGCACCGCCACGTTCTCCGATATCGCCAACGACGTCGCCAAGTCCTACGGCTTCTGGCTGGGCGACGCGTTCGCCTCCGGCGGCTCGGTCGGCTACGACCACAAGGCGATGGGCATCACCGCCAAGGGTGCCTGGGAGAGCGTCAAACGGCACTTCCGCGAGCTGGGGCTGGACACCCAGGCCGAGGACTTCACCGTCGTCGGCGTCGGGGACATGAGCGGCGACGTGTTCGGCAACGGCATGCTGCTCTCGCCGCACATCCGGCTGGTGGCGGCGTTCAACCACCTGCACATCTTCATCGACCCGCAGCCGGACGCGACGCGTTCCTGGGAAGAGCGCAAGCGCCTGTTCGATCTACCCCGATCCAGCTGGGACGACTACGACAAGTCGCTGATCTCCGCCGGTGGCGGGGTGTTCAGCCGGCAGCAGAAGTCGATTCCGATCAGCCAGGAGATCCGGGCGGCGCTGGGGATTTCCGACGAGGTCACCGAGATGACGCCGCCGGCACTGGTCAAGGCGGTGCTCAAGGCGCCGGTGGATCTGCTGTGGAACGGTGGCATCGGCACCTACGTCAAGGCCGAGGCGGAATCCGACGCCGAGGTCGGTGACCGCACCAACGACCTGCTGCGGGTGAACGCAAACCAGGTGCGCGCGAAGGTGATCGGCGAAGGCGGCAACCTCGGCGTGACGCCGCGAGGCCGGGTCGAGTTCGACTTGAGCGGGGGCCGGATCAACACCGACGCCCTGGACAACTCCGCCGGGGTGGATTGTTCGGATCACGAGGTGAACATCAAGATCCTGGTCGACTCGCTGGTCACCCAGGACAAGGTGCGCCCGGATCAGCGTTCGGCGCTGCTGGAGTCCATGACCGAAGAGGTCGGCGCCCTGGTGCTGGCCGACAACGCCGCGCAAAACGACCTGATGGGCACCAGCCGCACCAACGCGGCCAGCCTGCTCAATGTGCATGCCCGGCAGATCAAGGAGCTCGAGGACACCGCCGGGCTCAACCGCGAGCTCGAAGTGCTGCCCGCCGACAAGGAGATTCGCCGCCGGATCGAGGCCGGGCTGGGACTGACCTCACCCGAGTTGGCGACGCTGATGGCGCACGTGAAATTGGCCCTCAAGGACGAGGTGCTCGCCTGCGAGCTACCGGATCAGGACGTGTTCGCCTCGCGGCTGCCGGCGTACTTCCCGGCGCAGCTGCGGGAGCGGTTCTCCCCGGAGATCCGGCACCATCAGCTGCGCCGCGAAATCATCACGACCATGCTGGTCAACGACGTCGTCGACACCGCCGGAATCAGCTTCGCCTACCGGGTCACCGAGGACACCGGCGTCAGCTACGTCGACGCGGTCCGCAGTTACGTCGCGACCGACGCCATCTTCGGTATCGGCGACACCTGGCGGAAGATCCGCTCGACTGCGCTGGAAACCGGTATGGCCGTGGAGGTTTCGGACCGTATGACGCTGGATCTGCGTCGGCTCATCGACCGTTCGTGCCGGTGGCTGCTGAACAATCGGCCGCAGCCGCTGGCCGTCGGTGCCGAGATCAACCGGTTCGGCGCCAAGGTGGCCGCCCTGCGGCCGCAGATGCCGCAGTGGCTGCGCGGCGATGACCGCGCGATCGTGGCCACCGAAGCCGGCGAGTTCACCGACCAGGGCGCCCCAGAGGATTTGGCCTACCTGGTGGCCACCGGCCTGTATCAGTACAGCCTGCTCGACGTCATCGACGTGGCCGACATCGTCGACCGTGACGAAGCCGAGGTCGCCGACACCTACTTCGCGTTGATGGACGCCCTCGGCGCCGACGGGCTGCTGACCGCGGTCTCCGAGCTGGCCCGCGACGATCGCTGGCATGCGCTGGCACGCTTGGCGATTCGCGACGACATCTACAGTTCGTTGCGTCAGCTGACGCTGGACGTGCTGGCCGTCGGCGAACCGGACGAAAGCGGCGAGGAGAAGATCGCCGAGTGGCAGCAGACCAACGCGTCGCGACTGGGCCGGGCCCGTCGTACCCTGACCGAGTTGCGTGCTCACGAGTCTCACGACCTGGCGACCCTGTCGGTGGCCGCGCGCCAGATCCGTAATATGACCCGAGCTAGTGGAACAGGAGCTTCCGGATAATGGGCGAGCGTTACATCACACCGGTCCCGGTGCGTTGGTCGGACATCGACATGTACCAGCACATCAACCACGCGACGATGGTGACCATTCTCGAGGAGGCCCGGGTCCCGTTCCTGTCGGATGCCTTCGGTCCCACCATCACCACGACGGGGTTGTTGATCGCCGAGGTCAAGGTGTCCTACAAGGGGCAGCTGCGGCTGGTGGATTCGCCGTTGCAGGTGACAATCTGGGTGAACCGGCTGCGCGCGGTCGACTTCACCCTGGGCTACGAGGTCCGGTCGGTCAACGCCGACCCCGATTCGCGACCCGCCGTCATCGCCGAAACCCAGTTGGCGGCTTTCGATATCGACGAGCAGAAGCTGGTTCGGCTGTCCGCGGATCACCGCGAGTATCTCCAGCGGTGGCTGCGGTGACGTTGTCCCCCGGGGCGTCGGTCGGCGGCGGGCCCGCCGAGGCGGAGCGGGGGCTCTGGCTGGCCGGTGCGCCCGACCGTACCGACCTCGCCATCTTCACCGACCGTGCCCTGCGGCTGGACGACGCCGCCGTGATCCGGCTACGCACCCGTACCGACGACAGTGTGATTGCCTGGGTGGCAACAGGTTTCGACGTGCTGGCCAGCCGGGTTGTGGGTGGGCGAGTCACGCCGAGGGATCTGTCGGTCGGCGCCGACGCGTTGGCTCGGGGGCTGGCGTCCGGGTCCGGACCGGGCCACGTCGACCCCGGGTTTGCGATGGACTCGGCGTGGCACGGCGCGTTGCCACCGGACTCCGGTTTTGTGCACCTCGACGACGTCCCGGCCCGGGTGATGCTCGACCTGGCCGAGCGCGGCGCGGAATTGGCCCGTGAGCACGGCAGCGCCCACGGCCCGCCGGCGTCACTGCTGGATCAGGAGGTGCTGGCGGTCAGCGCAGGTGACCTCAGCGTCGGTGTACCGATGCGGTGCGTCTTCGCCCTGACCGCGATGGGGTTTTTGCCGCAGTCGGGCCAGGACGCGGGGGCCGACGAGATTGTGCGGGTCCGGGTGCAGCCGGCCTGGCT
Source organism: Mycolicibacterium sp. MU0050 (assembly GCF_963378085.1). Lineage (GTDB taxonomy): Bacteria > Actinomycetota > Actinomycetes > Mycobacteriales > Mycobacteriaceae > Mycobacterium > Mycobacterium wendilense. The sequence goes on from NZ_OY726395.1 coordinate 1,648,313, forward strand.
GCGCATCGATGCCCGGTTCGGGTCGGTCTGCCGGCGCCGCGGCGATCCGTCGCTGGTGCTGCGCTGACTCGGCCTCTCGGGCCCGCGAAGGGCCACTGTTGTACGCATTTTGGCCCTGGGTTCAAGGGGTGGATGCAACAGCCTCTAGCTGAGGGGTTCAGGTGGGGCCCGGTGGTGAAGGGCGCTCAGAAGGGGGCGTTCACCATCGCCTCGGCGGCCATCTCCAGATAGTCGAGCAACTCGCGCCGGTGCGCGTCGTCCAAGGTGGCCGAGTCGACCTCGGCGACGGCGGTGCGCATGCAGCGCAACCACGCGTCGCGTTCGATGAAGCCGATGCGGTACGGGACGTGGCGCATCCGCAGCCGCGGATGGCCCCGCTGATCGGAGTAGGTCCGCGGCCCGCCCCAGTACTGCTCGAGGAACATCCGCAGCCGGTGTTCGGCGCCTTCGAAATCGTCCTCCGGGTAGAGCGGGCGCAGGATCTCGTCCTCGCGCACCAGCTGATAGAACCGGGAGACGATCTTGTCGAAGGTGGGGTGCCCACCGACGGCGTCATAGAACGACTGTGTCTGGTCCATCTCTCCCATTGTGGCTCAGGAGGGGATTCGCGCCAGGATGCGGTCGGCGAGGCTGCCCGCCTCGTCGGCCACCAGGGGTGAGACGAGACTGACCTCGATCACCGTCTTGCCGCGGACCGCCATGATCCGGCCCTGGGGAACGCCGGGCCCGGTGGCGATGGTGTTGTCCAGCGTGACCCGGTCCGCGGTCCCGCCGGGCGTGCCGATCTCCCAGGTCAACGTGCCGCCCGACGACGTGACGGTGAATGTCTTGCCCGCACATTCGCGCCACTGCGCCCGGTTCTCGGCGATGAAGTCGCGCGCCGCGGCCGCGGTCGGGAACTCGGCGGCGAGCTGCTCGACCATGGTCGCCGAGCTGGTGTCGCTGAAGCTGGAGCGCTGGAACCCGACGGCGCCGCTGCGGTCGTAGACCGTGTCGATGCCCGGCGCCACCGCGCCGACGCACTCGGCGGGACTCGCGTCGGCATCGCCTTCGGCATCCCCGGAGCCGCCGCCGGAGCCGGACTGGGTCTCACTGAGCCCCGGCATGTCCAGCAGGGACCGCACCTCCTCGAGGCTGAGCAACACGGGCTGGGCCGCCGGCAGCGGGCGCCGGGTGCCCGGCGCTCTCGGCTGGGTGGGCTGAGTGGGGGAGACCACGCCGTCGGGACTCGTCGCGGTCACCGACGAGGTGTCCCGCGGGCCGCTCGCCATGATCAGGGACAACGTCAGCCCGACGACGGCGACCGCGATGAGCGCATACGACAGCGTCACGCCGATCAGGGCGCGGTCGCGACCGCGTTCCCCGGTGCGGGCGATCTGACCCAGCGCCAGGTGCCCGAGCACCGCGCCGACGGGCGCGAAGACGAAGGCGAACACGATCGACAAGGTGGCCAACGAGTTCGTCTGAGCGGGCGGGTACGGCGGCGGCCCACCCGGGCCACCAGGGTAAGGCGGCGGGTAGCCGCCGGGGCCGGGCGGGTAGGGCGGGTAGACACCGGAGCCGGGCGGCGGTCCGTACGGGCCGTACTCCGGGTAGGGCTGCTCGGACGGGTAGGGCACACCGGACGGCGGCGGCCCATACGGATACTGGGGCCCCGGCGGACCCGTGTATTCAGGACCTCCCGGGTTGTAGTTGCCGTAGGTCATACCGCCATTCAAGCCGATTGCGTTTGAGCGTGGGACACCGGGCGACTTGCGCGATACCCGCTGTTCACTCGATTGACCTGCGAACACGTCAGAATTGTCGTGCGTTCGTGGCCGATCCGTGGTGGACTGTCCGACGGAGGACCAATGGCGCAGCGCAAACGCAACCTGGCTAAAAGGGTGGGCCACCGAGCGTCGGGCAAACCGACGGGGCCCAGCGCAGGCGCGTCCCTGCACAGCGTGGAAACGCCGGCATCGCCGCCGCGCACCCCGTATGACGCTGTCTCACTGTGGAGCCGACGGCGGGTCCTGCTGCTCAACTCCACCTACGAACCGCTGACCGCGTTGCCCATGCGTCGGGCGATCATCATGGTGCTGTGTGGCAAGGCCGACGTGGTGCACGACGACCCGGCCGGACCCGTCATCCACTCCGCGACCCGCGCCATCGTCGTTCCGTCGGTGATCCGGCTGCGCAACTACGTGCGGGTGCCGTATCGCGCCCGGATCCCGATGACCCGGGCGGCCCTGATGCACCGGGACCGGTTCCGCTGCGCGTACTGCGGAAACAAGGCCGACACCATCGACCACGTGGTGCCGCGCAGCCGCGGCGGCGAGCACACCTGGGAGAACTGCGTGGCGTGCTGCTCGACGTGCAACCACCGCAAGGCCGACAAGCTGCTCTCGGAGTTGGGTTGGGACCTGCGGTTGGCGCCGCTGCCGCCGAAAGGCCAGCACTGGCGGTTGCTGTCGACCATCAAAGAGCTGGACCCGGCGTGGACGCGCTACCTCGGCGAGGGCGCGGCCTGACTTTTGGGCCGCCCTGCTCCGCGTAGCGATCGGCGGTGGGTTAAGTTGAACGCGTGAGTGCCACGCTTACCTGGACAGTCATCATCGGTAGTTCGTTGGCCGTTGCCGCGTTCTTCGCGCTGGTGACGTTGCCGAAGAAGGGCCCGCGGCCGCCGTCGTACAAGTTGCCCGAGGAGTGGACGCACGGTCCGCTGCTTTGGGCCGCGGTCGACGAGCAGGTCGGCAGCGCCGGTCACGGCCACGGAGCCGAAGAATTCAGTGTGGGAGGTGGCGCAAGTGGCAAGTGGTGAACACAGCACACAGGTGGTTCCGGTAGATCCGGACTCGCTGCCGTACGGCTGGGCGATCACGTCCAGCGGCCGGTTGTCGGGCGTGGTCGAGCCGGGCGAGATCTCCCAGTACGACCCGTTCTCCATCAAGGAGCTCGTCGAGGTCGACGAGGCGCTGAAGTGGGGCTCGCGGGCGGCGAAGGCACGGTTCGCGGTCTACCTCGGTGACCTCGGTCCGGATCCGGCGGCCGAGGCCCGCAAGCTGCTGGCCCGGGTGCCCACCCCCAACGACGCGGTGCTGATCGCCGTGTCGCCCAACCAGAAGGCGATCGAGGTCGTCTACGGTGCGGGCGTGCGGGGCCGCGGCGCCGAAGCCGCCGCTCCGTTGGGCGTCGCTGCGGCCGCGTCGGCGTTCAAGGAAGGCAACCTGATCGACGGCCTGGTGAGCGCGATCCGCGTGCTGAGCGCGAGCATCTCCCGCCCCTAGTTCGTTCGAAAAGCCCGGCCCGCTCGAACACGAGCGGGCCGGGCTTTTTCGTGTGACGGGCTCAGCCCGCGTCGGTCTGGCGGGCCCGCAGCGCCCGCACCACCCCGGCGCGACCCTCGAGGACCAGCCGCCGCAGCGCCGGCGGCAACTCGGGATCGGCGAGGAACCTGTCCGCGGCGTCGACGGCGTCTTGGCTGATGTCCCAGCCCGGGTACAGCCCGATGACGACGGTCTGGGCGACCTCGCTGGAGCGCCGCGCCCACACGCCGCGGATCGCCTCGAAGTAGCGCTGCGAGTAATCGCGCAGCAGCTCGGCCTGGCCGGGCGCGACGAATCCGGTGATGATGGCGCGGGCGGTGATGTTGGCCAGGGTGTCGTCCTCGATCACCTGCTGCCAGGCGGCGCCCTTGACGGCGGCCTGCGGTCGCGCCGCGGAGGCGGCCGCCGCGCTGCGTCGACCGGCCGCGGTGTTGTCCCGCTCGGCTTCGGCGTCGATGAACGGCGTCTCGGGCCCGTCGGCGTCGACCCGGCCCGCACCCGCCAGCGCGGTGACGATGCGCCAACGCAGGTCGGTGTCGACCTCGAGGCCGGCCAGCCCGTGCGCGGCGGGATCGGAGTCCAGCAGCGCGGCCAGCAGATCGGCGTGCTGGCTCGAAAGCACCGACGTGCACAGCGAATTGACGAACGCCAGCTGATGATCCGACCCGGGCTCGGCCGACCGCGCCAGCTCCACCAGACGGTCGGCGAAGGCGGGCCAGCCCTCGGACTTGGCCCAGCCGGGCTCGGCGTAGGAACCCAGCGCGGTCTGTGCCTGCAACAGTAGCCGTTGCGCCACACCGACTTCGGTTTCGGCGCCGATGCCGCGCAGCACCAGCGCAATGAAGTCGCGGGCCTTCAACTCGGCGTCGCGGGTCATCTCCCAGGCCGCCGACCACGCCAGCGTGCGCGGCAGCGGGTCGGCGATGTCCGCGATGCGGTTCAGCAGGGTCTGCAATGACTCCGGATCCAGCCGCAACGAGCAGTAGGTCAGGTCGTCGTCGTTGACGATGATCAGCTTGCCCCGCGAAACGCCCTGCAGTTCGGGGATTTCCGTCGTAGGTCCCTCGACGTCCAGTTCGTGGCGGTGCACCCGCACCAACTTGCCGGAGCCGTCGTCGTCGTAGATGCCGACCGCCAGTCGGTGCACCCGCGTCTCGCCGGCGCCGGGCGCCGCACCGCTCTGCTGGATGGCGAAGCGGGTGAACCTGCCCTCGGCGTCGACGTCGAAATCGGGGCGCAGAGTGTTGAGCCCGGTGGTCTTGAGCCACTGCTGTCCCCACTGCGACAGGTCGCGGCCCGAGGACTTCTCCAGCGCGCCCAGCAGATCGGCGAAGGTGGCGTTGCCGAAGGCGTGGTCGCGGAAGTAGTCCCGCAGACCGGCCAGGAAGGGTTCTTCCCCGACGTAGGCCACCAACTGCTTGAGCACGCTGGCGCCCTTGGCATAGGTGATGCCGTCGAAGTTGACCTCGACCGCGGCCAGATCAGGAATCTCGGCAGCCACCGGGTGGGTCGACGGCAGCTGATCCTGCCGGTAGGCCCAGGACTTTTCGACATTGGCGAACGTCGTCCACGCCTCGGTGTATTCGGTGGCCTCGGCCTGGCAGAGCACCGAGGCGAATGTCGCGAAGGATTCGTTGAGCCACAGGTCGTCCCACCAGGTCATGGTGACCAGGTCGCCGAACCACATGTGGGCCATCTCATGCAACAGGGTCTCGGCGCGACGCTCGTAGGAGTACCGCGTCACCTTGGACCGGAACACGTAGTCCTCGAGGAACGTGACCGCGCCCGCGTTTTCCATGGCGCCGGCGTTGAACTCCGGGACAAACAACTGGTCGTACTTGCCGAACGCGTACGGAATGCCAAAGTTCTTGTGGTAGAAGCCAAATCCTTGCTTGGTCTCGGTGAACAGCCGCTCGGCGTCCATGTACTGCGCCAGCGAGGCGCGGCAGAACAGGCCGAGCGGAATCTCGCCGTGTTCGTCGGAGTACACGTCGCGCCACACCGCGTACGGCCCGGCGATCAGCGCCACCAGGTAGGTGCTCATCCGCGGGGTGGTGGCGAAGGTGTGCACCTTGGCGCCGTTCGGGCCGTCCTCGACCAGGGTGGTGGCGCCGTTGGAGATCACCTCCCAGTGCGCGGGTGCGGTGACCGCGATGTCGAAGGCGGCCTTCAGGTCGGGCTGGTCGAAGCAGGCGAACATGCGCTTGGCGTCGGCGGTCTCGAACTGCGAGTACAGATACACCTCGCCGTCGACCGGGTCGACGAACCGATGCAAGCCCTCGCCGGTGTTCGAGTACAGGCAGTCCGCGTCGACGACGACGACGTTGTGCTCGGCGAGGCCGCGCAGCGGGATCCCGGTGGACTCGTCGTAGGCGGACACGTCGATGTCGCGGCCGTTGAGGGTGGCGCTGCGAATTCGCTCCGCGGCGATGTCCAGGTAGCTGTCCGCGCCGGCCAGGGCGTCGAATTCCACGGTGGTGATCGACCGGAACGTGCGTTCGCCCGGCGCGCCGTTGCCGTCGGTGACGTCCAGCGTGATGCGGTAGCTGTCGACGGTGATCAGCGCGGCCCGTTCGATGGCCTGGTCATGAGTCAGATTGGGAAGTGCCACGCTCGCCAACATTAGTCGGCACCGGGGAACACTTGCCGGGTACACGAGGTTGTGTGAACCGGGGGAGTGGCCCCCAAGCCGTCGGAAAGGATGCTTCGTGCCTGCCAAAGATGTCGCTGAATTCTGGTTCGACCCGCTGTGCCCGTGGTGCTGGATCACCTCGCGCTGGATCCTCGAGGTGGAGAAGGTCCGTGACATCGAGGTCAAATTCCATGTGATGAGCCTCGCGGTGCTCAACGAGGGCCGGGACCTGCCGGAGGAGTACCAGGAACGGATGAAGCAGGCGTGGGGCCCGGTGCGGGTCGCGATCGCCGCCGAGCAGGCAAAGGGCAACGAGATCCTGCGTCCGCTCTACACGGCCATGGGCACCCTGATCCACAACAAGGACAACAAGGACTTCGACGACGTCATCGCCAAGTCGCTCGCCGAGGTCGGTCTGCCGGCCGAGTTGGCCGAGGCGGCCGGGTCCGACAAGTACGACGAGGCACTGCGCAAGAGCCATCACGCCGGGATGGACGCCGTGGGCGAGGACGTCGGCACGCCCACCATCCACGTCAACGGGGTGGCGTTCTTCGGTCCGGTGCTGTCGCGGATCCCGCGCGGTGAAGAGGCCGGAAAGCTGTGGGACGCGTCGGTGATCTTCGCGGCGTATCCGCACTTCTGGGAGCTGAAGCGGTCCCGCACCGAATCACCCGAGTTCGACTAGGTGCCGCCTCGCCGCCGGCGTGTGGACGCGCCGGCGGCGAAACCGGTCGTTGACAACCGCAGCAAATTCCACGCACAATCTGAGAACATTGGTTATCAGATTGTGAGGACACCATGAGCGTGCCGATCCGCAGCCGGACCCGTCCCCGCGCCCGGCGCCGAGCGCCGCGAGAGTTGCGGGATCTGATGACCACGATCGGTCTGGCCAACGGTGTGGCGAACATCATCATGCAGCTGTCGTTGCCGCCGGTCGGCCATGGCGTCAGCGAGAGCCGCGTCCAATCCGGCAGCCCGCGGCGGTACCCGCTCAAGCGGGCGCGGACCACGGGCCAATACCTGGCGCTGTCGGTGCTGGGCAGCGACGAGGACCGCGACGCCATGCGCGCCGCGGTCGCCGAGGTGCACAAGGAGGTGTACTCGCGGGCCGACAGCCCGGTGCGCTACAGCGGCAACAGCCGTGAACTGCAGGTCTGGGTCGCCATGTGCCTGTTCAAGTACTACCTGGACCAGTACACCTTCATTTACGGCCCGCTCGATGATGCGACGCTGGACACCCTGACCAAGGCGGCCGAACCGCTGGCCACCGGCGTCAACGTGCAGGCCGCCGAGTGGCCCCAGACATGGGCGGAATTCTGCGCCCGCTGGGACGCCATGCTGCCGGAGCTGTCCATCGACCCCGTCGTGCATCGCGAATTCGAGACGCTGTCGGACCTGACGTTCGTAGGTGAGGCCTGGGGCACGATCGGCTACGCGCTGGCGAAGGTGCCCGGGCCGGTCTATCGATTCATGACCCGCGCGACGCTGCCGCCGGAGTTTCGCGACCTGATGGGCTGGGACTGGAGCGCGGCTGACCAGCGCCGATTCGACCGGGTGCTGGCGGTGTTGCGCTGGGTCGACCCGGTGATCAACCCGTTCGCGATGCAGCTGTTCTACCGGCTGTACGTGGCCGATTTCCGGCTGCGTCGGCGGTTGGGGCTGCCGGTGCTGGGTTCGCTGAAGGTCAGCGCGACCCCGATCCGCGACGGCGGCGGGCTGCGGCGGCTGGCTCGGCGCGCGGCGAGCTGAGGCTCGGTCCAGCGCATTCGGGCTGAGCGGGAGCAGCGGTTAGGGTTACCGCCATGCGCGTCTACCTCGGTGCCGATCACGCCGGCTACGAACTCAAAGCAGCCATCGTCGACCACCTCAAGGCCAACGGTCATGAACCGATCGACTGCGGCGCCTTCGAGTACGACGCCGACGACGACTACCCCGCGTTCTGCATCGCGGCCGCGGAGAAGACCGTCGCGGACCCGGGCAGCCTCGGCATCGTCCTCGGCGGTTCGGGCAACGGTGAGCAGATCGCGGCGAACAAGGTGCCCGGCGCCCGCTGCGCGCTGGCCTGGAGCGTCGAGACCGCCGAACTCGCCCGGCAGCACAACAACGCCCAGCTGATCGGTATCGGCGGGCGGATGCACACCGAAGAGGAGGCGTTGGCCATCGTCGATGCGTTCCTGGCCACGCCGTGGTCGGAGGCCGAGCGGCATCAGCGCCGCATCGACATCCTGGCCGACTACGAGAAGACGCACGTCGCGCCCGCGGTCCCCGGCGCCTGACACCTACGGATGCCCGAGGGCCACACCCTGCACCGGCTCGCCCGGTTGCACCAGCGTCGCTACGGCCGCGCCCCGGTGCGCGTCGGCAGCCCGCAGGGGCGCTTCACCGAAGGTGCGGCGTCGGTCGACGGCCGCGTGTTCCGCAAGGCCGACGCGTGGGGCAAACACCTGTTCCACCACTACGCGGGAGCCAAGGTGGTGCACGTCCACCTCGGCATCTACGGCACTTTCACCGAGTTCGCGGCTTCGGATCCGGAGCTGATCCCCGACCCGGTGGGGCAGGTCCGGATGCGGATGATCGGCGCGGAGTACGGCACCGACCTACGCGGCCCGATGATCTGCGAGGTGATCGAGGAGGCCGAGGTGGGCGACGTGGTGGCCCGGCTCGGCCCCGATCCGCTGCGACCCGACGCCGACCCGTCGCGCGCCTGGCAGCGAATCAACAAGTCCCGCAGGCCGATTGCAGCTCTACTGATGGATCAGTCGGTGCTGGCCGGGGCCGGCAACATCTACCGCAGCGAACTGCTGTTCCGGCACGGCATCGACCCGTACCGGCTCGGAACATCGATCACCGCCGACGAGTTCGCGCAGATGTGGGCGGACCTGGTCGCACTGATGAAGATCGGGGTGCGGCGCGGCAAGATCATCGTGATCCGCCCGGAGGACGATCACGGCGCGCCCGCCTATGGGCCGGGACGGCCGCGGACCTATGTGTATCGCCGCGCCGGGGAGGCTTGCAGGCTCTGCGGGACCGAGGTGCGTACCGCGGTGTTGGAGGGTCGCAACCTGTTCTGGTGTCCGACCTGCCAGTCCTGAGGGTGCTTCGGGGGCCAGGTTATCGAGGCTGCGCTCAGCGAGGTGTGTTCTCGCATTTTCTCGCGGTGAGCGCTGTCTCGGTGAGGCTCGCCATCGAGACTGCGGTCAGCGTGCTGTTTGCTCGCGGTTCCTCACGGTGAGCGCTGTCTCGGTGAGGCTCGCCATCGAGACTGCGCTGAGCGCTACGTCAACGAGACGAACCTAGAAGTCGAAACCGCCGAAGTCGCCGCCGCCGAAGTCGCCCCAGCCGCCGCCATCGCCGCCGCCGAAATCACCCCAGCCACCACCGTCGCCGAAGTCGCCGCCGGCGTCACCACCGAAGTCACCGCCCTCGTCGAAGCCGCCGCCGGCGCCGCTCTCGAAGGCCTGCGCGTCATAGCCCACGCCGCTCATCCCGGAGAACATCGCGCTGAACAGCAGGACCGAACCCATGCCCCAGGCGCCGGCCACCAGCGCGGGCTTCCACCACGGCTCGGAGTACCAGCCCGCCGGAACGGGTCGCCCGGCCACGCGGCCGCCGGGGTAGTAGTTGGGCGTGTTGGGTGTCGGCTCGGGGGAGGCCTCGATCTGGCGGCCTTCGAACTCGATGCGGCGGTCCTCGGTCACCCGGCCGGCGGCGGACTGCCCGGCCAGCGATTCGAGCTCCGGACCGGGGTCCATCCCCATCGCGGTGCGCGCGGCCCGCACGTAGTAGAGGCCCTCGAGCGCACTTTCCTTGGCGAGCATCGCCTGCTTGGGGGTGTTGGCCTGTTCGATCGCCGACGACGCTGCCGTGTATCGCTCGGAGGCGTCGGCCATGGCCTGCCTGGAGGCGTCGTCGTTGCCCGACAGGTTCAGCACTTGGCCGCCGAGACGCTCGATCAGACGGCGGGCGTCGGCCTTGGCGTCGTCCAGCGAGACCTCCGCCCGGCGCCCGGAAGCCTGCGAGGAGCTGTAGACGACCAGCCCGATCGCAGCGACAACGACAAGAAGCAGGATCAGCAGGGCGCCGTTCATGGGACCAGACTACCGAGCGGTGAAGGCGATTTCGCTGAGCGCGGACAGCGGCGCACTCGATCAGCCCGTGCCGATGCCCAACGCGGCGTACACCTCGTCGGACAGCGCCACGGTGCGCGGGTCGGCGTTGCACTTGGTGGCGTCGAAATAGTTCATGACGTAGGCGTAGCCGATGCGGTGCTCGAGATCGACGAAGGCGTACGACCCGCCCGAGCCGCCGTGGCCGAAGCTGCGCAGGTTCGGGCCGGCCACGCCGCGCTGGTTGAGCATGTACCCGAGGCCCCACCCGTGGTCGGCCACCCGCGGACCGAGCACCAGGTCGGCGTCGAAGCCGCCCTGTGACAGGCGAATTCGTTGCATGTGCTCGCGGCTGAGCAGCTTCTCGCAGGCCAGCGCGTTGTACACGGTCGACATGCCCAGCGCCGATACGTGCGCGTTGGTGCTCGGGAATTCCGCACTGCGCCACGTGTCGATGGCGTGGACGCCCAACTCGTCGTCGGGGACGAAGTTCATCGACACCGCCCAGCCGGCCATCGGGTGATCACCGAGTGAACGCGGCGGATCGGTGAGCCCTGCGTCGGTCAACAGGTTGCGGACCGTCGGCTTGTTCACCATCTCGGCGCAGCGCCGGTGTTCGCGGGCGGGCAACCCGATGTGCACATCGGCGCCGATCGGTTCGGCGATCTCGGTGCGCAGGTACTGGCCCAGGGTGCGGCCCGTGACCCGGCGCACCACCTCGCCCAGGATGAAGCCGAAGGTCACCACCTGATAGCCCTGCGCGGTGCCGGGTGCCCACCACGGTTCGGCCGCCGCGATCCGCGCGCAGACGGCGTCCCAGTCGGCGACCTCGCGCCAGTCCATCGGTTGGTCGGGCCCGATTACCCCGGAGCGGTGACCGAGCACCATCGCGACGGTGATGTCCTCCTTGCCCGCCTGGGCGAACTCGGGCCAGTAGCGGGCGACGGGGGCGTCGAGGTCGATCTCGCCGCGATCGGCCAGCAGGTGCACGCATGTGCTGGTGAGCCCCTTGCTGCCGGAGAACACGCTGGCCAAGGTGTTCTGCCGCCACGGGCGGCGCCGCGCGGCGTCGGCGTGGCCGCCCCACAGGTTGACCACCAACTGGCCGTCGACCCACACCGCGACCGCGGCGCCGACCTCGTGGCCATCGGCGAAGTTGCGTGCAAAAGCCCTACGGACACCGTCGAATTCGGGCGCGCAATAACCGGACGTGCTGACATGGTCAGGCATCCCACCGAAGGTACGGACGGTGTCGACGCGACACGATGGCTCGCAGCCAATTGGAAGCGTTTCGAGATGTCGCCGTGACCGTCGCAATTCGTTTCCGGTTGCCGCCTCGGCGCCCGAGCCGCCTTCGAGCAGTGGGCGAAAACATCCCGATCTCAACAGAACTCGCCACCAGCGGCCGCGAGGTCGGAGCAGGAAATACAGATTTCCATTTCGGCGCGCGCTGACCAGCATGTTGCTCTAGATTCAGCTGGTGAATTCACCTGGCGTGCCACCGGCGAAGGTTGCCCGGCTGGCAGAGCGTGTCCGGCATGTGTTGTCCCGTCTGCATCAACGCAGCGCACCCCCGCCGGCCGCGATGTTGGAGGTGATCCTCGGTGCCTGGGTGTCCCAGGCCGTCGCCGTGGCCGCCGAGTTGCGCGTCGCCGACGAACTGGCGCATGGGCCCTTGGCCATCGAGGAGTTGGCCCGGCGGGTCGGGGCCGACCCGGACGCCTTGGGTCGGCTGCTGCGGGCGCTGATCGGCGAGGGCATCTTCACGCAGCGGCGCGACGGTCGCTACGCCCTGAACGCGCTGGCCGAAACACTGCGTCGCGACGCGCCGGTGTCGGTGGCGGGGATGGCCCGGTTCGTGGGTTCGCCCGAGCACCGCGAGCATTGGAGCCACCTGATCGACGCGGTCCGCACCGGCGACGCCGTGGTCCCCGCGCTGCGGGGCAAACCCGCCTTCGAGTACCTGCACGGCGAGTCCACGCTGTCCGAGATCTTCAACGACGCGATGACGAGCATGTCGGAGCTGGCGATCGCACCCGTCGTCGCCGCCTACGACTTCACCGCCTATCCGACGATCGTCGATGTCGGCGGCGGTCACGGACGGCTGCTCGCGGCGATCCTCGGCGCCGCGCCGGCCGCCCGCGGCGTCCTCTACGACCTGCCCCCGGTGGTCGCCGGTGCGCCCGCTCTGCTGGCCGAACACGGCGTCGTCGACCGGGTCCGGATCGAGAGCGGATCGTTCTTCGATTCCGCGCCGCCCGGCGGTGACCTGTACGTGCTCAAGAGCATCATCCACGACTGGCCCGACGAGCAGGCCGCCCAGATTCTGGGCAACGTCCGCGCCGCGGGCGGTACGGGCGCCACGCTGGTCCTGGTGGAACCCGTGATCCCGCTGCATCGACGGGCGTTTCCGGGCAAGTGGACGGACCTGGAGATGCTGGTCAACCTCGCGGCGCGGGAGCGGACGGCCGATGAGTACGCCACCTTGTTGCAGCGGGCCGGATTCCGGATGACCCGCGTGGTCCCGACCGCCTCGCCGCTGAGCCTGGTCGAGGGCAAAGCCATCTGAGGGCGGCCGGAGTCGCGCAGCGCGGCAAAACAACAGGTCAGGCCGTGAAAACGGCCTGACCTGTTGTTTCTGTGGAGCGGGCGACGGGAATCGAACCCGCGTAGCTAGTTTGGAAGACTAGGGCTCTACCATTGAGCTACGCCCGCATGTGCTGCTCGAGCCGAAACTGTACGGCCCGTCCCAGATCTTAGCCAATTCGGATCCGGACAGGCCGCAGGCCGTCCTGTGACTTGGCCCTGGCCCGCATGTAGGCCGTAGGATGCCGAGGGCCTTTTAGCTTCGTGGAGGGCCATCGGGGTGTAGCGCAGCTTGGTAGCGCATCCGCTTTGGGAGCGGAAGGTCGCAGGTTCAAATCCTGTCACCCCGACCAGAGCACCACCCCGACCGAACAGAAACGTTTTAGGAGTACCCGTGAAGAGCACTGTCGAGCAACTGAGCCCCACGCGGGTACGTCTGAACGTGGAGGTGCCGTTCGCCGAGCTCGAACCCGATTTCGACCGCGCGTTCAAGCAGCTCGCCCAGCAGGTTCGGCTGCCCGGCTTCCGTCCCGGCAAGGCGCCGCGCAAGCTGCTCGAGGCCCGCATCGGTCGCGGCGCCGTGCTCGAGCAGGTCGTCAACGACGCCCTGCCCAGCCGCTACAGCGAGGCCGTGACCACCACCGACATCAAGCCGCTGGGCCAGCCCGAGATCGACATCACCAAGATCGAGGACGGCGAGGAACTGGTCTTCACCGCCGAGGTCGACATCCGCCCGGAGATCGCGCTGCCGGATCTGAGCGCGCTGAAGATCACCGTCGACCCGATCGAGGTCAGCGACGAGGACGTCGACAAGGAACTGCAGTCGCTGCGCGCCCGGTTCGGCACGCTGACCGGCGTCGACCGCCCGATCGTCGACGGCGACTTCGTCTCGATCGACCTGTCGGCCACCGTCGACGGCGAGGACGTGCCGGAGGCCAAGACCGAGGGGCTGTCCCACGAGGTCGGGTCCGGTCAGCTGATCGACGGCCTCGACGAGGCGCTGGTCGGGATGTCCGCCGAGGAGTCCAAGACCTTCACCACCACGCTGGTCGCCGGCCCGCATGCAGGCAAGGAGGCCGAGGTCACCGTCACCGTGGCGTCGGTCAAGGAGCGCGAGCTGCCCGAGGCCGACGACGAGTTCGCCCAGCTGGCAAGCGAATTCGACACCATCGACGAGTTGAAGGCCGACCTCACCGAGCAGGTCAAGCGGCTCAAGCGCATCCAGCAGGCCGAGAAGATCCGCGACAACGCCCTGGAGGCCCTGCTCGAGCAGGTCGAGGTGCCGCTGCCGGAGAACATCGTGCAGGCCCAGATCGACGACACCCTGCACAACGCGATCCACGGCCTGGACCACGACGAGGCAAAGTTCGAGGAGGCGCTCAAGGAGCAGGGCTCCTCGCGCGAGGAGTTCGACGCCGAGTCCCGCACCAACGCGGAGAAGGCCGTCAAGACCCAGCTGCTGATGGATGCGCTGGCCGACGACCTGGAGATCCAGGTCGGGCAGAACGACATCACCGAGCGTCTGGTGCTGATGTCGCGGCAGTACGGCATCGAGCCGCAGCAGCTCATCCAGGTGCTGCAGCAGAACAACCAGCTGCCGGCGATGTACGCCGACGTGCGCCGGGGCCTGACCGTGGCCGCGGTGGTCGAGGCCGCCACCGTCACCGACACCGACGGCAACGTCATCGACACCAGCGAGTTCTTCGGCCGGGCCGAGGACGGCGAGTCGGCCGAGGCCAGTGAGGCCGCTGCCGCCGCCGACGCTGGTGAGGACGCTGCCGAGACCGCCGAGGACGCCGAGGCGAAATAACGCCTAGAGCGAAAGCGCGCGTCCTGCGGAACGCGCGGTGTCGCGGTTTGGTTAGTGTCGAGCAATACCCATACGAGAAAGCAGGTAACCCGTCGTGACTGACATGCGTTCCGGTGGCATGGGCTTGAACCTCACCGACTCGGTCTATGAGCGGTTGCTGGCCGAGCGGATCATCTTCCTGGGCACCCAGGTCGACGACGACATCGCCAATCGGCTCTGCGCGCAGATTCTGCTGCTCGCCGCCGAGGATCCGACCAAGGACATCAACCTCTACATCAACTCGCCCGGTGGTTCGGTGACCGCGGGCATGGCCATCTACGACACCATGGTGTTGGCGCCGTGCGACGTCGCCACCTACGCGATGGGCCTGGCGGCCTCGATGGGTGAGTTCCTGCTCGCCGCCGGGACCAAGGGCAAGCGCTTCGCCCTGCCGCACGCGCGGATCATGATGCATCAGCCGTCGGCGGGCATCGGCGGTAGCGCCGCCGACATCGCCATCCAGGCCGAGCAGTTCGCGCTGACGAAGAAGGAGATGAACCGGCTCAACGCCGAGTTCACCGGCCAGCCCCTGGAGCGGATCGAGGCCGACGCCGACCGCGACCGTTGGTTCACCGCTCAGGAAGCCCTCGAGTACGGCTTCGTCGACCACATCATCACCCGCGCCCACACGAACGGGAGTGCCTCATGACCCAGCCCGCCCACGGCGCCGCCGTGAATCCGATGCAGTCGCGCTACATCCTGCCGTCGTTCATCGAGCACTCGAGCTTCGGCGTCAAGGAATCCAACCCGTACAACAAGCTCTTCGAGGAGCGCATCATCTTCCTCGGCGTGCAGGTGGATGACGCCTCGGCCAACGACATCATGGCCCAGTTGCTGGTGCTCGAGTCGCTGGATCCCGACCGTGACATCACCATGTACATCAACTCCCCGGGTGGCTCGTTCACCTCGTTGATGGCGATCTACGACACCATGCAGTACGTCCGGGCCGACATCCAGACGGTGTGCCTCGGCCAGGCGGCCTCGGCCGCGGCTGTCCTGCTGGCCGCCGGCACCCCGGGCAAGCGGATGGCGCTGCCGAACGCCCGCGTGCTGATCCATCAGCCGGCCGTCGGCGGAGCGATCCAGGGCCAGGTCTCCGACCTCGAGATCCAGGCCGCGGAGATCGAGCGGATGCGGACCCTGATGGACACCACCCTGGCCCGCCACACCAACAAGACGCCCGAGCAGATCCGCAAGGACACCGACCGCGACAAGATCCTGACGGCCGAGGAGGCCAAGGAGTACGGGATCATCGACACGGTGCTCGAGTACCGGAAGCTCTCGGCGCAGACGGCCTGACCGCCGGGCGGGTCCGTGGCACGCATCCCAAACGGGTAACCGCGGCGACACGCCAGGGACACGGCAGCGCGTTGCGCACGCGACGGAGCGCCCAAGGCGATATGTTTCGTGCCACACAGGAATACCAACGGCGCTATTCGCTTCATCGGTCGCCCGTACTCGGGTCCAGCGGGTAGCGTCGGGATCAACACCTACCGACATTCGGCTACAGGAAGTAGGACACCACCACTATGGCGCGCATCGGAGACGGCGGTGATCTGCTGAAGTGCTCGTTCTGCGGAAAGAGTCAGAAGCAGGTCAAGAAGCTCATTGCGGGCCCCGGCGTATACATCTGTGACGAGTGCATCGATCTGTGCAACGAGATCATCGAGGAGGAGCTGGCCGACGCTGACGACGTCAAGCTCGACGAGCTGCCGAAGCCGGCCGAGATCCGTGATTTCCTCGAGAGCTATGTGATCGGGCAGGACACCGCCAAGCGCACGCTGGCGGTGGCCGTGTACAACCACTACAAGCGCATCCAGGCCGGCGAGAAGGGTGGCCGGGACTCCCGCGCCGAGACCGTCGAGCTGGCCAAGTCCAACATCCTGATGCTCGGCCCGACGGGTTGCGGCAAGACCTACCTGGCCCAGACGCTGGCCAAGATGCTCAACGTGCCGTTCGCCATCGCGGATGCCACCGCGCTGACCGAGGCCGGCTACGTCGGCGAGGACGTCGAGAACATCCTGCTCAAGCTGATCCAGGCCGCCGATTACGACGTCAAGCGCGCCGAGACCGGCATCATCTACATCGACGAGGTCGACAAGATCGCCCGCAAGAGCGAGAACCCGTCGATCACCCGCGACGTCTCCGGTGAGGGTGTCCAGCAGGCGCTGCTGAAGATCCTCGAGGGCACCCAGGCCTCGGTGCCGCCGCAGGGTGGCCGCAAGCATCCGCACCAGGAGTTCATCCAGATCGACACCACCAACGTGCTGTTCATCGTGGCGGGTGCGTTCGCGGGCCTGGAGAAGATCGTGTCGGACCGCGTCGGCAAGCGCGGCCTGGGCTTCGGCGCCGAGGTGCACTCGAAGGCCGAGATCGACACCCAGGATCACTTCGCCGAGGTGATGCCGGAGGACCTGATCAAGTTCGGGCTGATCCCGGAGTTCATCGGCCGGCTGCCGGTCGTGGCCTCGGTGACCAACCTGGACAAGGAGTCGCTGGTCCAGATCCTGTCCACCCCGAAGAACGCCCTGGTCAAGCAGTACACCCGGCTGTTCGAGATGGACGGCGTGGAGCTGGAGATGACCCCGGAGGCCCTGGAGGCGATCGCCGACCAGGCGATTCACCGCGGCACCGGCGCCCGTGGCCTGCGCGCCATCATGGAAGAGGTGCTGCAGCCGGCGATGTACGACATCCCCAGCCGCGACGACGTCGCCAAGGTGGTGGTCACCAAGGAGACCGTGCTGGACAACGTGCTGCCGACCATCGTGCCGCGCAAGCCGTCGCGTGCCGAGCGGCGCGAGAAGAGCGCCTAGCCGACTCGAGATTGCTCACAGGGTCGTGATCCCGCCGGGGTCACGACCCTGAGTGCATTTTCGGCCCGGGACCGCGAGCCGGCCAGGCCCGGGAGCGCCGATCCGGCCCCGGCTCAGCTGTGCTTGATCCGGTCGGGCCGGCTGTAGACGTTCATCGAGTCGCCGCGCAGGAACGCCACCAGCGTCAGCCCCGACTGCCGGGCCAGGTCCACCGCCAGCGACGACGGCGCCGACACCGCGGCCAGCACCGGCACCCCGGCCATGACGGCCTTCTGCGTCAGCTCGAAGGAGGCCCGGCTGCTGACCAGCAGCACCGTGCCCGTCAGCGGGATCCGGTTCTGCTCGACGGCCCAGCCGAGCACCTTGTCGACGGCGTTGTGCCGGCCGATGTCCTCGCGGGCCACCAGCAGTTCACCGGCCGCGGTGAACAGCCCCGCGCCGTGTAGTCCGCCGGTGCTCGCGAAGACCTTCTGCGCGCGCCGAAGTTGTTCGGGTAGGCCGGCGACGACGGCACTGTCGATCACCGTCGGGTCGTCGCCGGGGCCGTAGCGGCTGACCGTCGCAATGGCGTCCAGCGCGGCCTTCCCGCACACCCCGCACGACGAGGTGGCGTAGAAGTTGCGGCGCATGTCGACATCGGGCGCCGGCACGTCGGGCGCCAGCGTGACGTCCAGGACGTTGTAGGTGTTGGCGCCATCGACCTCGCCGCGGCAGTACCGCACCGTGGCAACGTCGTCGCGGTCGCCGATGATGCCTTCGGTCAGCAGGAAACCCTGCGCCAGTTCGACGTCCGACCCCGGCGTGCGCATGGTGACCGTCAGCGCGGTGCCGTTCAGCCGAATCTCCAACGGCTCCTCGACCACCAGCGTGTCGGGACGCTCGGTGATCTGCTCGGAGGTCAGATGCGAGATCCGCCGCCGAGTGGTTACCCGGCCCATGCCGACCCCGTCGCGGGTTCCAACCGGATCACGACGGCCTTGGACGCCGGCGTATTGGACTTGGCCGCGGTGTGATCCAGCGGAACCAGCGGATTCGTTTCCGGGTAGTAGGCCGCCGCGTTGCCCCGGGGGGTGGCGAACGGCACCACCAGGAAATCGGCGGCGCGCCGCTCCTGCAGAGCCCCGTCGGCGCCGGTGAACTCCGAGACCAGGTCCACCCGGGCGCCGTCCGGGATTCCCAGGGCGGCGATGTCGGCGGGGTTGACGAACACCACGCGGCGCCCGCCCTTGACGCCGCGGTAGCGGTCGTCGAGGCCGTAGATGGTGGTGTTGTACTGGTCGTGGCTGCGCAGGGTCTGCAGCACCAGCCGTCCCGGCGGCACCGGCACCCACTCGAGCGGATTGACCGCGAAGTTGGCTTTGCCTGTGACGGTGGGGAATTCGCGGGAGTCCCGCGGCGGGTGGGGGAGCTGGAAGCCGTCGGGTTGGCGAACCCGGGTGTTGTAGTCGGCGCATCCCGGGACCACGTCGGCGATCGCGTCGCGGATCCGGTCGTAGTCCTCGACGAACGACTCCCAGGGCACCGGGTGCTCAGGCCCCAGCAGGGTGCGGGCCAGCTGGCAGACGATGGCGACCTCGCTGCGCAACTCGTCGCTGGCCGGGCGCAGCCGCCCGCGCGACAGATGGACCATGGACATCGAATCCTCCACGGACACCAGCTGTTTGCCGCTGGCCTGCACGTCGCGGTCGGTGCGGCCCAGGGTGGGCAGGATCAGCGCGGTGCGGCCGTGCACCACGTGGCTGCGATTGAGCTTCGTCGAAACCTGCACGGTGAGCTCGCAATTGCGCAGCGCGGCCTCGGTGACCTCGGTGTCGGGGGAGGCCGAGACGAAGTTGCCCCCCATCGCGACAAACGTCTTGGCCCGGCCGTCGCGCATGGCGCGGATCGCCTCGACGGTGTCCATTCCGGGTTCGCGCGGTGTGGTGATGCCGAACCGCGCGTCGAGGGCGTCATGGAACTCCGCGGGCATCTTTTCCCAGATGCCCATCGTCCGGTCGCCCTGCACGTTGGAATGCCCGCGCACCGGGCAGACGCCGGCGCCGGGCTTGCCGATCATGCCGCGCAACAACAACACGTTGGTGGCCTCGCCGATGGTCGCCACGGCGTGCCGGTGCTGGGTCAGCCCCATCGCCCAGCAGAAGACCGTGCGCTCCGAGGCCATCAGCATCTGCGCCACGCGCTCGAGCTGGGCGCGGGGGATGCCGGTGGCCTCGGTGACGGTGTCGAGGTCCACGGCGCGGGTCTGTGCGGCGTAATCGTCGAATCCGGCGCAGTGCGCATCGATGAAGGTCCGGTCGAGGACCGTCCCCGGGGCGCGGTCCTCGGCTTCGAGCAACAACTTGCCCAGGCCGGCGAACAGCGCCATGTCGCCGCCGAGGCGGATCTGCACGAATTCGTCGGCGATGGGCACGCCGTGACCGACCACGCCGTGGACCTTCTGCGGATCCTTGAATCGCATCAGCCCCGCCTCCGGCAGCGGATTGACGGCGATGATCTTCGCGCCGTTGGCCTTCGCTTTCTCCAGCACCGAGAGCATCCGCGGGTGGTTGGTCCCCGGGTTTTGACCGGCGATCAGGATGCAATCGGCGTGTTCGAGATCGAGGACGCTCACCGAGCCTTTGCCCACGCCGATCGATTCGGTCAGCGCGGTCCCGGAGGACTCGTGGCACATGTTCGAGCAGTCGGGCAGGTTGTTGGTGCCGAAGCTGCGCACCAGCAGCTGGTAGAGGAACGCGGCCTCGTTGCTGGTGCGGCCGGAGGTGTAGAACACCGCCTGGTCGGGGTGCTCGAGCGCGTTGAGATGTTCGGCGATCAACCGGTAGGACTCGTCCCAGGTGATCGGTCGGTAGTGGGTGTCGCCGGGCCGCAGCACCATCGGATGGGTCAGGCGGCCCTGCTGGGACAGCCAGTATTCGGGCTTGCGGGCCAACTCGGCGACCGAGTGCAGGGCGAAGAACTCCGGGCCGACGGTGCGCTTGGTCGCCTCTTCGGCGACGGCCTTGGCGCCGTTCTCGCAGAACTCGGCGGGCCGGCGGCCGCCGGGCTCCTCGGGCCACGCGCAGCCCGGGCAGTCGTACCCGTGTCGCTGATTGAGCCGGGCCAGCGTGGTCGCCGTGCGGAGCAATCCCATCTGTTCGACGCCGCGGCGCAGCGCCACCCACACCGCCTTGACCCCCGCGGCCTCGCCGGCGCGGTCGGTGATGACGACGTCATGTTCGTCGAAATCGGCGTTGACGTGGGAATGCTCGGAGGTCGTCATGACTCCAGCCTAAGCAGCATTGCAAACCGACCGGGTTACAGCCGCGGGCATGCATTAGGCAGGCTAAGATATCCACCATGAAGGCAGTCACGATTGCGTTTGCCGCTGTTGCTGTGGCACTGGGTTTGGCCGCGCCGGCGAACGCCGATCCGGATACCGACTTCACCAATGCGCTGCATATCCACGGCATCTACGGGCAGAAGGACTACAACGCCTGGATCGCCAAGATTGCTTGTAAGCGCCTTGACCGCGGTTTGGACAAGGACGCGTATGCATCGGCGGAGTTCGTCTCGGAGCAGCTGAGCCGGGACAGCACCACCGATCAGGCCTGGCAGTTCCTCGGTCTGGCGATCCCGATTTATTGCCCGGCCAAGCAGTACGTCCTGCAGCAGGCCGCGGGGCAACCCGTGCCGCCGCCTGCTGACCCCGCGGGGCCGGCCCTGCCTGCCGAGCAAGTCGGCTGACCGTCCATTCTCGACCGTCTGGAGACGTGATGTTCAATCGCAAACGATCCAAGGGCTGGCTGCGCGCGGGAGTGGGCGCGCTGGCCGCCGGCGCTCTGCTCGCGACCACGCCCGGCCTCGCCGGTGCCGACGCGACGGACAACTATCCGATCCCGAATCGGATGCTGAAGACCACGTGCACCGTCGACCAGTACATGGCGGCGGCCCGCGACACCAGCCCGGTGTACTACGAGCGCTACATGATCGACTACAACAACCGGCCCCTCGACGTTCAGCAGGGCGCCCGCGATCGGATCTACTGGTTCTTCTCGCTGGATTACCCGGCCCGCCGCCAGTACTCGGAGAACACCGCGACCAACGTGTACTACGAGCAGATGGCGACCCGGTGGGGCAACTGGGCCAAGCTGTTCTTCAACAACAAGGGTGTCGTGGCGCACGCCACCGACGTCTGCAACGAGTACCCGGCCTCCGACCCGACGGTGTGGACCTGGATGCTGTAGGCCTTCGAAGACCAACGAAACTCACGTGGGGCCGGCGTGATGCCGGCCCCACGGAGTTTTTTGTTGGGCGCTGAAACGCACGAGCACCCTCGCCCGGTTGCGGGGGAGGGTGCTCGCGGAGTCCGAGGGCGGGGGCCTACCCGCCGCCGGTGACCGGGTTGGAGGTCAGCGGAATGAAGTAGCCGTTCTTCCAGATGCCCCAGCGGCCACCCCAACCCGAGATCCAGACGACGGGTTCGCCGTTCCAGAACTCGGCGGGCTTCGGCGGGGCCCAGTGCGGCGGGATCTCCCCGGGCGGGGGCGAGGGCACCGGCGGGGGCGGCACCGGTCCGGCGATCGCCACCGCGGCACCGAGTCCCAACGACGCCGCGGCCAGCGCTCCGGCCACCGCGAAGGCGGAAAGAGAGGTCTTGATCGAGATCATGTGCGTGTCTCCTGCGTTGATGTCGTCGTGGGCGTTCGGGGCCGGTCAGACCGACGCGGGCTCTTCGCTCTGCCGGGGCCACTCCGAGGGGAGGGGCCGCTGACGCACCCGCTGCGGCCACCAGAACCACTTGCCCAGCAGGGCGGCGATCGACGGCGTCATGAATGCGCGGATCACCAGGGTATCGAAGAGCAGACCCATCCCGATCGTCGTGCCGACCTGGCCGATCACGATCAGTTCGCTGACCGCCATGGACATCATGGTGAACGCGAACACCAGTCCGGCCGAGGTCACCACCGAGCCGCTGCCACCCATGGCTCGGATGATCCCGGTGTTGAGTCCGGCGTGTATTTCCTCCTTCATTCGAGCCACTAGTAGCAGGTTATAGTCGGCGCCCACGGCGAGAAGCACAATGAGCGCCATTGGTAGCACCATCCAGTGCAATTCGATCCCGATGAGGTGCTGCCAGATGAGTACCGAGATGCCGAAAGCGCTACCCAGCGAGAAGATCACCGTGCCCACGATCACCGCCGCGGCCACGATCGCCTTGGTGATCAGCAGCATGATGATGAAGATCAGGCACGCCGCGGCGATACC
The DNA here is from genome assembly GCF_963378085.1 of Mycolicibacterium sp. MU0050. Lineage (GTDB taxonomy): Bacteria > Actinomycetota > Actinomycetes > Mycobacteriales > Mycobacteriaceae > Mycobacterium > Mycobacterium wendilense. The sequence continues at coordinate 1,670,848 of NZ_OY726395.1, forward strand.
GGCGATCATCAGGTCGTAGTTCGCGCCCTCCTGCATGTCCTTGAAGGTCGCGGCCGTGCCGGCGAGATAGATCCTGGAGCCTTCCAGCGGGGTGCCCTTGATGGCCTCTTTGGCGGCGAGCTTGATGGCATCGATGTGCTTGATGCCCTCCGGGCTCATCGGGTCGCCCTCATGGCTGATGATGAAGCGCACCGAGTGGCCGTCCGGGGACAGGAACATCTTCATGCCGCGCTTGAAGTTCGGGTTCTCGAACGTCTCCGGCGGCAGATAGAACGAGTCGTCGTTCTTCGACTCGTCGAACGCCTTGCCCATGGCGGTCGAGTTCTCCTGCATGGCCGACATCTGATCCTGCAGGCCCTTCTGGCTCTGATACATGGTCAGCATGTAGGTCTTCATGTTCTTCATCGTCGCGATCATCGACGGCATGAGCGCGACCATCTGCGGCATCAACTCGTCCAGCCGCTCCATGTCAGGCATGAGGTCCTGAATGTTGTCGGTCATGGTGTCGATGCCGTCGAGCGTGTCGAAGATGGACCGGATCGACCAGCACACCGGGATGTTGTAGCAGTGCGGTTCCCAGTAGAAGTAGTTGCGGATCGGCCGGAAGAAGTCGTCGAAGTTCGAGATGTTGTCCCGCAGTTCGGCGATGTCCAACGTCATGGTCTTCATCTTGGTGACCATGCTGTGGGTGGTCTCGGCCATCTGCACGGTGATGCCCTGCATCTTTTCCATGTTGTCGATGGTGGCCTGCATGTCGTCGGCCTGCTTGAGCATGTTGCTCATCATGTCCTGCTGGTACTTCTCGTTCATCTTCTGCGTCACGCCCTGCATCGAGATCTGGAACGGGATGGACGTGTGCTCGATGGGAGTGCCCTGCGGGCGGGTGATGGCCTGCACCCGGCCCACGCCGGGCACCCGGAAGATGCTCTTGGCGACCTTGTCGATGACCAGGAAGTCCGACGAGTTGCGCAGGTCGCGATCGCTTTCGATCAGCAACAATTCGGGGTTCATCCGCGCCTGCGAGAAGTGCCGATCCGCGGCCGCATAGCCGACGTTGGCGGGGAGGTCGTCCGGCAGGTAATCGCGGTCGTTGTAGTTGGTGATGTAACCCGGCAGCGTCAGCAGACCCACCAGGGACAGCGCGATCGTGGCGACCAGGATCGGACCGGGCCAGCGGACGACGGCGGCGCCGATCTTGCGCCAACCCCGCACCCGCATGGCCCGTTTGGGTTCCAGCAGGTTCCCGAACCGGCTTGCGGTGGTGATGATCGCCGAACCGAGGGTCAGGCCGGTGACGACCACCACCGTCATGCCGATGGCGAGGGGGACGCCCAAGGTTTGGAAGTAGGGCATCCGGGTGAAGTGCAGACACAGCATCGCCCCGGCAATGGTCATGCCGGAGCCCACGATGACGTGGGCGGTGCCCCGGAACATGGTGTAGTACGCCTGTTCCCGGGTTTCGCCCGCGCCGCGGGCTTCCTGATATCGACCGGTCAAGAAGATGCCGTAGTCGGTCGACAGCGCGATCGCCAGCGTCACCAGCAGGCTGGTGGCGAACGTGGACAGTCCGATGAACTCGTGATAGCCGAGGAACGCGACCACGCCGCGCGCCGACATCAGCGACAGCACCACCATCACCAGGGTGAGCAACACGGTGGTGATGGAGCGGTAGACCAACAGCAGCATGGTGATGATCACCACGAAGGTCAGCGCCTCGATCATCCGCAGGCTGCGGTCGCCGGCGATCTGCTGGTCGGCCGCCAACGCGGCCGGGCCGGTGACGTAGGCCTGCACGCCGGCCGGCGGCTCCACACTGGCGACGATGTCCTGGACGGCCTCGATCGACTCGTTCGCCAGCGCCTCACCCTGGTTACCGGCGGTGTAGACCTGAACGTAGGCGGCCTTGCCGTCGGGGCTCTGCGCACCGCTGGCGGTCAGCGGGTCGCCCCAGAAGTCCTGGACGTGTTCGACGTGCTTGGAGTCGGCCTCGAGCTTGTCGATGATCTCGTCGTAGTAATCGTGGGCGGCGTCGCCGAGCTGATCCTCGCCTTCCAGCACGATCATGGCCGAGCTGTTGGAGTCGAACTCCTCGAAGACCTGGCCGACGCGCTTCATTGCGATCACCGACGGCGCGTCGTCGGGCGACATCGACACCGAACGCATTTGCCCGACGGTCTCGAGTTGCGGCACCGAGACGTTGAGGACGACGATCAGCGCGACCCAGCCGAGGATGATCGGCACCGCCAGGGCGCGGATGGTTCTCGCCAGGCGGCTACGGGTGTCGCCCTGGACCGCCCCGAAGGAATCGGTGGGTGCGTCGTGAGAACTCATGCAGATTTCACCAAGCAGAAGGTCTGGGCGCTCACGCCGGTGGTGGTCTTCTCGTCCTTGATCTCGTCATCGACGGTGATCCGACAGGTGATCGAGCTGCTGTCGCCCTGGGCCACGATGTTGGGGAAGACCGACGGCGAGGTGGACTCCAACCGCAGCGTCCACGGCAGGCCTGCACCGTCAACCCGCTGGGGTTCGGCGTCGAGGTCGAGGTAGTTGATGTCCGCGTAGGTCCCGTTGCCCCAGATTTCATAGGTGACGACCTTCGGGTCGAACGGCTCGGTGTCCTCGATGGGGGTGGAGGTCCCGATGTCGTCCTGGGCGCCGAAGAAGGTTCGGATGCGGGAGACCGTCAGGCCACCCACCACCAGGACGATCACGATCACCAGGGGGATCCAGACTCGCTTCAGCAGACTGAACATTGAACTCCCCACACCGTTGGCCGTGCCACATGCACCCTTACGTCGGTATTTGCTTCGATGATTCACCGCAGACAGCCCGGTCAACGGACCCGTTAGACCATATAACAGAGTTGCAGGAGAATCGTAGGCACCATTACCGCAACTGGACTCATTCCGCCACTTCAGCCGCCTTTTTTGGCCTGCGCTGGGCGTTCAACGAGCAGCTTGGCGGGAAAAGCGGAGGAGCTCACACTGCCGGGTGAATAGTGATCTGAATCACTATTCAGCGATCTTTCGCCTCGGCCTACCCGTCCGGGAAGTTTGCTGGAGCATCCAGTGGAAGACCGTCCAAGCGATCCGGGCCGGCGCCTGTCACGAATCGGTCATAGATCACGGCGCGCTAAGAATCGGGGGCGCTCTCTGAGAAAGCCGTTCGCCCACGGTGAATTCCGGGCCCATCGGGGCGCGAAATGCGGCGCATCTCACGCCGCGGGGACGTAACGTTCGCGCGCTGTTCGCGTGGGTGTTTTCCGCCCGGAGATGCGCCGATTTCGCGCACGTACCTTGGTTTTTGGGACGGGGAAAGCAACACTCGAAGAGGAACAACGATCATGAAATTCAACCGTGGAATCAGCCGAGTCGCCGGCATCTCAGCGGGTGCTCTGCTCGGGGGAGCCGTTGCGGCGGTCGTCGCGATCCCGACCGCTTCGGCGGCACCGGATTGCAGCCCCGGCGGCGTCGCCAACACCGTCAGCAACGTGCACGCCTCGGCGCTGTCCTATCTGGACGGGCACCCCGGCGCGAGCCAGGCCGTGACGTCCGCGCGCGGCAAGGCCCCGGCTCAGGCCGAGGCGGACCTGCGGGCGTACTTCAACGCCAACCCGGGGGAGTATTACGAACTCCGGGGCATCCTGGCTCCCATCGGGGAGACCCAGAGCCAGTGCAACGTCTCGGCGCTGCCGCCATCGCTGTCGGCCGCGTATGACGTGTTCATGGCCGGCTGAGTTCGCTCAGAAGTAGTCGAGGCTGCGGTTGCCGTGTGTGGCGGCCGCAGCCTCGTCGTTTCTCCACCGGTGTCCGGGCTCATCGTGGCCCATACAACATTCCGAGGTGATACTGTAATGCTGAGCGATCGCTCAGCAGGGGTTGGGCGAAGTTACTCGCGGGTATTCCCAGGTTCTTAGAGTTTGGCCGGTGGCGAAAGTGAGGAAAACCACAAACATGACGTGGATTACGTCGACCCAAGGCCCTGAACTGCGCGTTCTGGTGCTCAGTGGCGGCGTGTCGGCACACCCCACCGTCTCGGCTCACCTAAGAGAAGTGCAATAATCGTGACTACCAGTGACACCAAATTGCGGATCGTCGGTTATAACGACGCGCCCGCATTCGGGAGGCGATGCTCGGGAGACCCCCGGACACAGCCGAGTCCAGGGTCATACAAGCACACATAGGCGCATGTAGACACGTACGTAGGTCTAGATCCAACAAGATCAAGCCCCCAGAAAAACAGATCAAAAGCCAACGCAGCAACGCAGACAGTGCAGAGGAAAGGCGGAGACGTGGGTCCAAGCGGCAGCACTCCGGTCGACGGGACTCCGAGCGTCAACGGTTCGGCGACACACCCAAGGCAGAAACTGGAAAAGGTCGTCATCCGGTTCGCCGGTGACTCTGGCGACGGCATGCAGCTCACCGGAGACCGGTTCACCTCCGAGGCCGCGTTGTTCGGCAACGACCTCGCGACGCAGCCCAACTACCCGGCGGAGATCCGCGCGCCGCAGGGCACGCTCCCCGGCGTCTCGTCCTTCCAGATCCAGATCGCCGACTTCGACATCCTGACCGCGGGCGACCGCCCCGACGTGCTCGTTGCGATGAACCCCGCGGCGCTCAAAGCCAACATCGGGGACCTGCCGCGCGGCGGCCTCGTCATCGCCAACTCCGACGAGTTCACCAAGCGGAACCTGGCCAAGGTCGGCTACGACGCGAACCCGCTGGAGAACGACGACCTGTCCGACTACGTGGTGCAGGCCGTCCCGATGACGACGCTGACGCTGGGCGCGGTCGAGGAGATCGGCGCCACCAAGAAGGACGGCCAGCGCGCCAAGAACATGTTCGCGCTCGGGCTGTTGTCGTGGATGTACGGCCGTCCGATCGAGACCAGCGAGACGTTCATCCGGGAGAAGTTCGCCCGCAAGCCCGACGTGGCCGAGGCCAACGTGCTGGCGCTGAAGGCCGGCTGGAACTACGGCGAGACCACCGAGGCGTTCGGCACCACCTATGAGATCGCCCCCGCCAAGCTGCCCCCGGGCGAGTACCGGCAGATCTCGGGTAACACCGCGCTGGCCTACGGGCTGGTTGCCGCCGGGCACCTCGCCGACCTGCAGGTGATGCTGGGCAGCTACCCGATCACCCCGGCCTCGGACATCCTCCACGAGCTGTCCAAGCACAAGCACTTCAACGTGCTGACCTTCCAGGCCGAGGACGAGATCGCGGGCATCGGCTCCGCCATCGGCGCCTCCTACGGCGGATCGCTGGGCGTGACCACCACCTCCGGCCCCGGCATCTCGCTGAAGTCCGAGGCCATGGGCCTGGCCGTGATGACCGAGCTGCCGTTGGTGATCGTCGACGTGCAGCGTGGTGGACCATCGACGGGTCTACCGACCAAGACCGAACAGTCCGACCTGCTGCAGGCGATGTTCGGCCGCAACGGCGAATCGCCGGTGGCCGTGCTGGCGCCGCGGTCGCCGTCCGACTGCTTCGACATGGCCATCGAGGCCGCCCGGATTGCGGTCAAGTACCACACCCCGGTGGTGTTGCTGTCCGACGGCGCGATCGCCAACGGCTCGGAGCCGTGGCGGATTCCGGACATCGCCGGCTACGAGAAGATCGAGCACACCTTCGCCCGGCAGGGCGAACCGTTCCAGCCGTATGCCCGCGACGCGGACACGCTGGCCCGGCAGTTCGCCGTGCCCGGTACCCCCGGACTTGAGCACCGCATCGGCGGGCTGGAGTCGGCCAACGGGTCGGGCAACATCTCGTACGAGCCTGCCAACCACGACCTGATGGTCCGGCTGCGGCAGCAGAAGATCGAAGGCATCACGGTGCCCGACCTCGAGGTCGACGACCCGACCGGGGACGCCGAGCTGCTGCTGCTGGGCTGGGGCAGTTCGTACGGACCGATCGGCGAGGCCTGCCGACGGGTGCGGCGCAAGGGCGTCAAGGTGGCCCACGCACAGCTGCGCTATCTCAATCCATTCCCCGCCAACCTGGGTGACGTGCTCGCGCGCTACTCCAAGGTTGTGCTGCCCGAGATGAACCTCGGTCAGCTCGCGTTGCTGTTGCGTGGCAAGTACCTGGTCGACGTGCAGTCGGTGACCAAGGTGCAGGGAATGGCGTTTCTGGCCGACGAGGTCGAGGGCATCATCGACGCGGCCCTCGATGGCACGTTGGCCGAAAAGGAAAGTGACAAAGCCAAATTCGCGCGCGTGGCGGCAGTCACGGTGGATTCCGGCGTAGGAGCGAACGTATGACGGACTTGATGGGAAGCATCAGCGGAGTGGACCTCGGCATCACGCCCGGTCCGAGCAAGACCAGCGGGGTGCCCACCACCGACGTGCCGCAGAAGGGCAAGGACTTCACCAGTGACCAGGAGGTCCGCTGGTGCCCCGGCTGTGGCGACTACGTCATCCTGAACACCATTCGCAACTTCCTGCCGGAGCTCGGCCTGAAGCGCGAGAACATGGTGTTCGTCAGCGGAATCGGCTGCTCGAGCCGCTTCCCGTACTACCTGGAGACCTACGGGTTCCACTCCATTCACGGTCGCGCGCCGACCATCGCCACCGGCTTGACGCTGGCCCGCGATGACCTGTCGGTGTGGGTGGTCACCGGTGACGGCGACGCTCTCTCGATCGGTGGCAACCACCTGATCCACGCGCTGCGTCGCAACATGAACATCACGATCCTGTTGTTCAACAACCGGATCTACGGCCTGACCAAGGGGCAGTACTCGCCGACCTCGGAGGTCGGCAAGGTCACCAAGTCGACCCCGATGGGTTCGCTGGACACGCCGTTCAACCCGGTGTCGCTGGCGTTGGGTGCCGAGGCCACGTTTGTCGGTCGAGCGCTGGACTCCGACCGCGCGGGACTGACCGCGGTGTTGCGCGGGGCCGCGGAGCACCGGGGCGCCGCCATCGTCGAGATCCTGCAGGACTGCCCGATCTTCAACGACGGCTCGTTCGACGTCCTGCGCAAGGACGGTGCCGAGGAGCGGGTCATCCGGGTCACCCAGGGCGAACCGATCACCTTCGGGGCCGACGGCGAATACTGCGTGGTGCGTTCCGGTTTCGGGCTCGACGTGGCCAAGACCGCCGATGTGGCGGCCGAGGACATCGTCGTGCACGACGCCACGCTGCAGGATCCGGCCTACTCGTTCGCGTTGTCGCGGCTGAGTGACCAGAACCTCGAGCACACCGTGATGGGCATCTTCCGTCAGGTGAGCCGCCCGACCTACAACGATCAGGCCCGGGCGCAGGTGGCGTCGGCGCGGGAGACCATCCCGAACGACACCGCCGCACTGCAGTCGCTGCTGCGCGGTCGCGACACCTGGACCGTCTGACGCCGTTGGCCGTCTGACGCCGAAACGACCCTTTGGGCGCGAAATCCTCGAGATTTCGCGCCCAAAGGTCTTTTTCGGCCGTGACGGCGGGCTAATCTGTCTGGCATGTCCTCCCCGTTGGCCGGTGTCGTCCTGGCCGGTGGGGCGTCGCGGCGGATGGGCCGGGACAAGGCCACGGTGCTCTTCCCCGGGCCCGACGGGGACCAGACGATGGTGGAGTTGGTGGTCGCCGCGCTGAGTGCCCGTTGTGCGCCGGTATTCGTGATCGCGGCGCCCGGACAACGACTTCCCGAGTTACCGGCCACTGTGCTGCGTGACGAGATCCGGGGTGTGGGACCGCTGTTGGCGACCGGGCGGGGTTTACGTGCGGCCGCCGAGGCCGGCCGCGAGCGCGCATTCGTGTGTGCCGTCGACATGCCGTTGATGACACCGGGTCTCATCGATGAACTCGCCGCCCACGTCGGCCCGGACGTGGTGCTGCCGTGGGACGGGCGCGACCACTATCTGGCCGGCATCTATCGGACCGCGCTCGCAGAGCGGATCGACGCCTTGGTCGCCGCGGGCGAGCGCAGCATGCGTGCGCTCGTCGATACCGTGCACACCCAGCGGATCGTGCTGGACCCGACGCCGGAACTGACCAACATCAACTCGGCGGCGGATCTTCGCACGCAGGTGTGAGCCCAATATCGCTGGCCCGCAGTGGATTTCGGGTAGCCGACAGCGGCCGCCGCGTGCTGCCCCCACGGCCGACGCGTGCTGCCCCACGGTCGGCGACCGGGCGGGGGCGGCGATGACACGCCGGCGGAATTTCGCACCGCAAGTCCGCGAACGATTTGAATGCACTAATTCGCAGATCCGAATTTGTCGATAGCCCCGAATTTATTAGGCGGTCTCGATATCTGCCCGATTGGGACCCCGTTGCGTCTCGGTGGATTTCGGTCGGCCGGGTCCGCCTCGCGGGGCGTAGGGCGCGAGTCCCATTCTTAACAATAGTCACGCCGTTATCAGAATGGCTGTCCTGCAATCGTTTTGGTAAGCGATCCGTTACGTGTGCAGGCTCACAAAATGTGCGTGATTAACCTCACAAATTCGACCGTCGCCCGTCCCGGGGGGCCGGTTTGAAATTCCCGACGTGACCTGCACAGATTTCTCTCAGGTTCGGTCGTTATCTGTCCGTGATCTAACCGAGATACCCGTTTCGGCGATGTGACTAACGCGAATCGGGTCCGTACGTTCGACTCGGACCCGAACAGGGATCGAAAAAACTGAATCCACGAACCCCTGCGTGTGAATGGGACTGTGAGAGGCCGCGAGGCCTCGTCGGCCGCCGGACCGTCGTCCGGTGGGGTGCTCTACCTCCTGTTGTCGTGCCTGACCGAGACGGCACGCCCCAACCCATCGCTGGCCTGGCGACAGGCAATCGCACGTCCACCTCGAACTCGAGGGGGCGTGGTCATCGGCGCGCGCGTGGCGAAAGGAATGTACTTTGAAGAACCTCCGGAACAAGCTCACCATGGCCGTGATCGGTGGAGCGTTCGTTGCCGCTCCGCTGGCCCTGGGCACCGCAACCGCCAGCGCGGACAGCGTGAACTGGGATGCCATCGCGGCCTGCGAGTCCGGCGGTAACTGGGCCATCAACACCGGTAACGGGTACTACGGTGGCCTGCAGTTCTCGATGAGCACCTGGCGCGCCAACGGCGGCACCGGCTCCCCGCACACTGCCAGCAAGGCCGAGCAGATCCGCGTCGCGGAGAACACGCTGCGCAGCCAGGGCATCGGCGCGTGGCCGACCTGCGGCGGACGCGGCTAAGACACCTGAACGCAGAATGCGCCGGGCACCTCGGGTGCGCGGCGCATTCTGCGTTTCCGGGCGGCGCGGGTCAGCCCGGGGGCAGTCGGAACGCCGAGCCCGCCGCGATGCCGGCCAGATGCCGCGTGAGCACCGCCTCGGGGACCAGGACCGTGGCGCGACTGGCCGCGGCACTCAGCAACGCCGGTCGCAGGTTGACCACCCGGCCGACCGTCCTCGATTCCCACACCAGGCGCCGCAGCCGCGGTCGGCGAAACGCCGCATACCGGGCGAAGGCGGCGGCGAGGTCCGAACGCCCGTCGCCCACCAGGTGCGCCAGGATTGCGGCGTCTTCTACTCCCTGGCAGCCGCCCTGGCCCAGGTGCGGCCGCATCGGGTGGGCTGCGTCGCCGACCAGCACCACAGGTCCCGCGGCCCAGGTTCGTGCGGGCGCGCGGTCATAGAGGTCGTTGCGTAACACCGCGTCCTCGGCGGTGGCGGCCAGGACCGCGGGCACCGGATCGGCCCAACCCGCGAACTTTGCCCGCAGGTAGGCCAGCTCGCCGCCGGGGCAGCGGTGCCCCTCGGGCAGCCGCTGGGTGGCGAACCAATAGGTGCGGTCCGAGCCCAGCGGCACATGACCGACCTCCGTCCCGGCGCCCAGGGTCTCCCCGGCGAGGTCCGGGTCCAGCGTGACGTCGGCGACGCCGCGCCAGGCGGTATATCCGACGTAGCGGGCGGCCATCGGACCGTTGAGGTGGCGGGCCACCACCGAGTTCACGCCGTCGGCGCCGATGACGGCATCCGCCGAGAGTCGGGTCCCGTCGGCCGTGCGGACCGCGGCGCCCGACCCGGCTCGCTCCACCGCGGTGACCGCCACGCCATGGGACACGGTTCCCTCGGCGAGCCCGCCGACCAGGATGTCGCGCAGCGTGCGGCGCTGGATGACCACGAGCGGCTCACCGAGAGCGGTGATCATGCGCTGGGCCGACGGGCGACGCAACCAGGTGCCGTCATGCCAGCGCAGCGCCCCGGCGGTGATCCGTCCGCCCGCCTCGCGCACCGGGTCGCCCAGCCCGATCTCGTCGAGGGCGGCCAGCGCGTTCGGCCAGATACTGATGCCCGCCCCGAGCGCGGTGTCCTGGCGTTCCTCGAGCACGCGCACCGTGTGACCGCCCCGCTGCAGCGCCACCGCGGTGGCCAGGCCGGCGATGCCCGCTCCGATGACCAGGAACGACTTGCGCTGCGCATCTGAGCTGCCCGTCACGGGATCGAACCTATGCCACCCGGGGCTCGTATCTGTGGTCGCCGGGGTAAAAGGCCCCGTCGGCCGCCCAGGTGGCGGCGGTAGGTTGGCGGCATGGCCGAAAAACAAGGGGAGTCCGAGCGCGACTTCGACATTGTCCTGTACGGCGCGACCGGGTTCGTGGGCAAGCTGACCGCCGAGTATCTGTCCCGCGCGGGCACCGGCGCGCGCATCGCGCTGGCCGGGCGCTCCCCGGAGAAGGTGCTGGCGGTCCGCGACTCGCTGGGGTCGGCCGCCCAGGACTGGCAGATCCTGACCGCCGACGCCTCCTCGCCCTCGACCCTCAACGAGATGGCCGCGCGCACCCGGGTGGTGATCACCACCGTCGGTCCGTACGCGAAGTACGGTCTGCCGCTGGTCGCGGCGTGCGCGGCGGCCGGCACCGACTACGCCGACCTCACCGGCGAACCCAACTTCGTGCTCGAGAGTCTGGACCTCTACCACAAGCAGGCCATCGACACCGGCGCGCGCATCGTGCATGCCTGCGGCTTCGACTCCATCCCGTCGGATATGAGCGTGTACGCGCTCTACAAACGCGCCCAGGCCGACGGCGCCGGCGCGCTGCGCGACACCAACCTGGTGGTCCGTACCTTCGCGGGCGGGGTGTCCGGGGGCACCATGGCCTCGATGCTGGAGTTGATGACGGCGGCCTCGAAAGACCCGAAGCTGCGCGACGAGCTCAACGACCCCTACACGCTGAGCCCCGACCGCGGCGCCGAACCGAACCTTGGCGGTCAGCCCGACGTGCGGTGGCGGCGCGGCGCCGAGATCGCCCCGGAGCTGCGCGGCTATTGGACCGCGGCGTTCGCCATGGCCATGCCGAACAGTCGGATTGTCCGGCGCAGCAACGCATTACTCGACCACGCCTACGGTCGGAAGTTCGCCTACGGCGAGCAGATGAGCGTCGGCCGCTCGCCGTTGGCGCCGCTGGCGGCGGCCGCGGTCACCGGCGCCAACGCCGCGGCGCTGGGCCTGGGCAGCCGGTTCTTCAAATTCCTTCCGCGCAAGCTGGTCGACCGCGTGGTACCGAAGCCCGGCGAGGGCCCCAGCGAACAAACCCGCGAGCGTGGCCATTACACCATCGAGACCTATACGACCACCGAAACCGGAGTCCGGTACCGGGCCACGGTCGCCCAGCAGGGCGACCCCGGATACAAGGCCACCGCAGTACTGCTGGGGGAGACCGGGCTGGCGTTGGCCCTGGACCGCGACACCCTATCGCCGCTGCGTGGTGTGCTTACCCCGGCCGCGGCGGCCGGCGACGCGCTGCTGACCAGACTGCCCGCGGCGGGGGTCACCCTCACCACCGAGCGGCTGGGCTGATTCGGCCACGATCACCCCTGCGGCCAGATGGGTTGGACTATTGTCATCGGCGAAAACACATCCACTTGGCAGCAAAGATAGACAGAAGGTGAAGCATGGCCGGACTCGACGATCTGTTCGCCCAGATCCCGGTACAAGACATCGCGAACAAGCTCGGCGCGCCCCAGAGTGAGGTGAACAACGCCATCCATCAGCTGGTGCCGGCGTTGGTGGGTGGCCTGCACGTGAACGCCCAGAACGACGAGCAGGTGGCCAGCAAGATCGCCTCCTCGGCCGAACAGCATGCCGGCCTGCTCGACGGCGGGGTGACCGTCGACGACGTGGACGAGGACGACGGCGACAAGATCGTCGCCAACATCTTCGGCGGCAACAACAGCGACACGGTGGCCTCCGCGCTGGCCGGCGGCGGTGCCGGTGGCGCCGGTGGCGACCTGATCAAGCAGTTGCTGCCGATCCTGGCGCCCATCGTGCTGGCCTATATCGGCAAGCAGTTCGCCGGCAACAACGCCGGGGCGGCCCCGGCCCAGCAGGGCGGCGGCGGCATCGGTGACGTGCTGGGCAGCATCCTCGGCGCCGCGACGGGCGGCGGCGGTGGCGGCGGCAACAACAACGTGCTGGGCAGCATCCTGGGCAGCGTGCTCGGCGGTGGCAACAGCGGCAGCAACCCGATCGGCGACATCCTCGGCGGGCTGCTCGGCGGCAAGAAGTAACGATCTGTGACCCGGTAGCGCTCGCGCCGTAGCGAACGCGGCCGGCTCCGAAGGCCCCCGATCTCGGTCGAGGTCGGGGGCCTTCGCGTCGGTTTCCGGTGCTACCTAGAATCGATGGGTGACCGCCACCCCCAACACCCGCGCCGAATCCCTTCCGAAGTCCTGGGATCCGCAGGCCGTAGAGCAAGAGCTGTACCAGGGTTGGGTGGACGCCGGCTACTTCACGGCCGACCCCGCCAGCGAGAAGCCGGCCTACTCCATCGTGCTGCCGCCACCCAATGTCACCGGCAGCCTGCACATGGGCCACGCGCTCGACCACACCCTGATGGACGCCCTGACCCGCCGCAAGCGGATGCAGGGCTTCGAGGTGCTGTGGCTGCCGGGCATGGACCACGCCGGCATCGCCACCCAGAGCGTCGTCGAGAAACAGCTCGCCGCCGAGGGCAAGACCAAGGCAGACCTGGGACGCGAGCAGTTCATCGAGAAGGTCTGGGACTGGAAGCGCGAGTCGGGCGGCACCATCGGCGATCAGATGCGCCGGATCGGCGACGGCGTCGACTGGAGCCGTGACCGCTTCACCATGGACGAGGGGCTGTCCCGGGCGGTCCGCACGATCTTCAAACGCCTGTACGACGCCGGCCTGATCTACCAGGCCGAGCGCCTGGTCAACTGGTCACCGGTGCTCCAGACCGCCATCAGCGACCTCGAGGTCAAGTACTCCGACGTCGAGGGTGAGCTGGTGTCGTTCCGGTACGGCTCGATGTCCGACGACGAACCACACTTGGTGGTGGCCACCACCCGGGTCGAAACGATGTTGGGTGATACCGCCATCGCGGTGCATCCCGACGACGAGCGGTACCGCGCCCTGGTCGGCACCACGCTCCCGCACCCGTTCCTGGACCGCGACATCGTGATCGTCGCCGACTCGCACGTCGATCCCGAGTTCGGCACCGGTGCGGTCAAGGTGACCCCGGCGCACGACCCGAACGACTTCGAGATCGGACTGCGGCACAACCTGCCGATGCCGACGATGATGGACACCAAGGGCCGGATCGCCGACACCGGAACCGAATTCGACGGGATGGACCGGTTCGAGGCGCGGGTGGCGATCCGGGAGGCGCTGGCCGCGCAGGGCCGCATCGTCGAGGAGAAGCGTCCCTACCTGCACAGCGTGGGTCACTCCGAGCGCAGCGGCGAGCCGATCGAGCCGCGGTTGAGCCTGCAGTGGTGGGTCAAGGTGGAGTCGCTGGCCAAGGCCGCCGGCGACGCGGTGCGCAACGGCGACACCGTGATTCACCCGCCGAGCCTGGAACCGCGCTGGTTCGGCTGGGTCGACGACATGCACGACTGGTGCATCTCCCGTCAGCTGTGGTGGGGGCACCGCATCCCGATCTGGCACGGACCGAACGGGGAAAAGGTGTGCGTCGGCCCCGACGAGGCGCCGCCGGCGGGCTGGGAACAGGACCCCGACGTGTTGGACACCTGGTTCTCCTCGGCGCTGTGGCCGTTCTCGACCATGGGTTGGCCGGACCGCACCCCGGAACTCGAGAAGTTCTATCCCACGACGGTGCTGGTGACCGGCTACGACATCTTGTTCTTCTGGGTCGCCCGGATGATGATGTTCGGCACCTTCGTCGGCGACGACGCGGCCATCACCGGCGACGGCGCCCGCGGTCCGCAGGTGCCGTTCCAGAATGTGTTCCTGCACGGCCTGATTCGCGACGAGTTCGGCAGCAAGATGAGCAAGTCGAAGGGCAACGGCATCGACCCGCTGGACTGGGTCGAGCTGTTCGGCGCCGACGCGCTGCGGTTCACGCTGGCCCGGGGCGCCAGTCCCGGCGGTGACCTGTCGATCGGCGAGGATCACGCCCGGGCGTCCCGGAACTTCGCCACCAAGGTGTTCAACGCGACCCGGTTTGCACTGATGAACGGCGCGGCCCCGGCGGACCTGCCGGCGCTCGAGGCGCTCACCGACGCCGACCGCTGGATCCTGGGCCGCTTGGAACAGGTTCGCGCCGAGGTGGATTCGGCGTTCGACAGCTACGAATTCAGCCGGGCGTGCGAGTCGTTGTACCACTTCGCCTGGGACGAATTCTGTGACTGGTATGTGGAACTCGCGAAGGTGCAGATCGGCATCCAGGACGAGGCCGCCAAGACGCACACCGCCGCGGTGTTGGCCACCGTGCTCGACAGTCTGCTCAAGCTGCTGCACCCGGTGATGCCGTTCGTCACCGAGGCGCTGTGGAAGGCGCTGACCGGCGCCGAGTCGATCGTGATCGCGCCGTGGCCGGAGCCGAGCGGGATCGCGCTGGATCCGCAGGCGAGCACGCGGGTTGCCGACATGCAGAAGCTGGTCACCGAGGTGCGCCGGTTCCGCAGCGACCAGGGCCTGGCCGACCGGCAGAAGGTGCCGGCGCGGCTGTCCGGGATCGACGCGGCCGACGTGGCGTCGCAGCTGCCGGCGATCAACGCGCTGGCCTGGCTGACGGTCGCCGAGGACGGCTTCACCCCGACCGCCTCGATCGAGGTGCGTCTCACCCGGGGCACCGTGCTGGTCGAGGTCGACACCTCCGGCACGGTCGACGTCGCGGCCGAACGCCGCCGGCTGGAGAAGGACCTGGCCGCCGCGCAGAAGGAATTGAGCGGCACCACAGCCAAGTTGGGCAACGAGGCGTTCTTGGCCAAGGCACCCGAGCCGGTGGTCGCGAAGATCCGCGAGCGTCAGCGCTTGGCGACCGAGGAAGTCGAGCGCATCAGCTCCAGGCTGGACTCGTTGCCGCATGACTGACCCGACACCGGACGAGGTCGCCGCGCTGCTGCAGGTCGAGCATCTGCTCGACCAGCGCTGGCCGGAAACCAAGATCGAGCCGTCGACCGCGCGCATCTCGGCGTTGTTGGAGCTGCTGGGTTCGCCCCAACTGTCCTATCCCTGCATCCACGTGGCGGGCACCAACGGCAAGACGTCGGTTGCGCGGATCATCGACGCGCTGCTGACCGCGCTGCACCGCCGGACCGGACGCACCACCAGTCCGCACCTGCAGTCGGCCGTCGAGCGCATCGCAATCGACGGAAAACCCATCAGCCCAGCGCTTTACGTGGACACTTACCGCGAGCTCGAGCCGTTCATCCAGCTGGTCGACCAGCAGTCCGAGGGCGGCGCCCTCGGCCAGCCCGGCCCGCCGATGAGCAAGTTCGAGGTGCTCACGGCGATGGCCTTCGCGGCGTTCGCCGACGCTCCCGTCGACATCGCGGTCGTCGAGGTGGGACTGGGTGGCCGCTGGGACGCGACCAATGTGATCAACGCCCCCGTCGCGGTCCTCACCCCGATCGAGGTCGACCACGCCGAGTTCCTCGGCACCGACATCGCCGGAATCGCCAGGGAGAAGGCGGGCGTGATCAAACGCCAGCCGGACGACCTGGTGCCAATCGACACCGTCGCCGTCATCGCCGAGCAGCAACCCGAGGTCATGGAGGTGCTGCTGGCCCAGGCGATCGAAGCCGACGCGGCGGTGGCGCGCGAGGGTTCCGAGTTCGCGGTGCTGAGCTGGCAGGTGGCCGTGGGCGGGCAACTGCTGGAGTTGCAAGGCCTCGGTGGCGTGTACCCCGAGGTCTTTCTGCCGCTGCACGGCGCGCACCAGGCGCACAACGCCGTGGTTGCGCTGGCGGCGGTGGAGGCGTTCTTCGGCGCCGGCGCCGACCGTCAACTCGACGTCGACGCGGTGCGGGCCGGCTTCGCCGCCGTCGCCAGCCCGGGGCGATTGGAACGGATGCGGAGTGCCCCAACGGTTTTCATCGACGCCGCGCACAACCCGGCGGGGGCGTCGGCGCTGACCGCCGCGCTGGCCGAGGAGTTCGACTTCCGGCACCTGGTGGGTGTCATCGCGGTGATGGGGGACAAGGACGTCGACGGCATCCTCGCGGCGCTCGAGCCCGCGTTCGACCAGATCGTGGTCACCCACAACGGCTCCCCGCGCGGGATGGACGTCGCGGACCTGGCGCTGCGGGCCGAGGCACGGTTCGGCCCGGAGCGCGTGATCGTCGCCGCGACGCTGCCCGACGCCATCGAGACCGCGACGGCGGTGGCCGAGGACGCCGGCGCGGACGCGGCGATGTCCGGCACCGGCATCGTCATCACCGGATCGGTCGTCACCGCCGGCGCCGCGCGCACATTGTTCGGGAGGGAACCGCAGTGACCGATCAGGCACCGACACCGCAGGCACCGGATCCGTGGAAGAGCTTCCGCGGCGTCATGGCCGCCACGCTCATCCTCGAGGCGATCGTCGTATTGCTCGCGCTGCCGGTGGTCGGCACCGTCGGAGGCGGCCTGACGCCGTTCTCGACGACCTTCCTGGTGGCGTTCGCGGTGTTGCTGGTGCTGATGGCGGGCATCCAGGGCAGGTCCTGGGCGATCTGGGCCAACCTGGGTGTGCAGGTGGTGCTGATCGCCGGTTGGGCGCTGTATCCCGGCGTCGGGTTCATCGGCGTCATCTTCGCCGTGGTCTGGCTGATGATCGTCTACCTGCGTGCCGAGGTGTTGCGCCGGCAGCGGCGCGGTTTGCTGCCGGGGCAGCAGGGACCGCCCGCCTCGGAGTGAGGGCACCATCGGTGCGGTGAGGTACCCGCCCGTTCCCCGGTTCCGCACCGTCGTCGTCGCGGCGATGTCCGCGGGGGTCGTCGCCGCGCTGGTCCAGTGCAGCCCGGCGCGCCCGGAACCACCCCGGCCCGAGGCCGGCACCGTCGCGCCGTCGTCGAGCGTCGTCGCGCCGCCGTCCCCGTCGCCGTCGTCGTCCCCGTCCCCGTCCCCGTCGTCGTCGCCGTCGCCCCCGGCTCCGCCGCCCCCGGGGCCACCGCAGGACCCGCCGGCGGCCACCGTCCATCCGGTCAGCGCCGCCGAGCTGGGACCGAGTTGGCGGCCGGACTGCCCGGTCCCGCCGCGCCAGCTTCGGCGGGTCAGCCTGAACCACATCGACTTCCAGGGCCGCCCCCAGCGCGGCGACCTGGTGGTGCACCAGGAGCTGGTCCCGGAGGTCATCGAGATCTTCGAGGAACTGCACCGGATGCGGTATCCGATCGCGAAGATGCGCACCCTCGACCACTATCCGGACGCCTCCGACGAACTGTCGATGGAGGACAACAACACCTCGGCGTTCAACTGCCGGCGCATCCCCGGCAGCGGGAGCTGGTCGTTTCACGCCTACGGCCGGGCCATCGACATCAACCCGGTGCTCAACCCGTTCATCGACGGCAGCGGCACGGTCGAACCCCGCAACGGCGCCCGGTTCGTCGACCGCCGCCGCGTGGACCCCGGCACGTTGCACGACGGCGGCTCGGCGGTGCTGGCGTTCACCGACCGCGGCTGGCGCTGGGGCGGCCACTGGCGTAGCCCGCTGGACTATCAACACTTCGAACGCGGGTGAGCGTCGATGGCCTGTTTCGGCACCCGGTACGCTGATCGCCGTGACTGAGCGGACCCTCGTATTGATCAAGCCCGACGGTGTGGAGCGACAGCTGATCGGGGAGATCATCAGCCGCATCGAACGCAAGGGGCTGTCGATCGCCGCGCTCGAACTGCGCAACGTCAGCGACGAGACCGCCCGCGCGCACTACGCGGAGCACGAGGACAAGCCGTTCTTCGCCTCACTGCTGGAATTCATCACCTCCGGCCCGGTCGTGGCCGCGATCCTGGAGGGCCCCCGCGCCGTGGCCGCGTTCCGGCAGCTGGCCGGCGGCACCGACCCGGTGGAGAAGGCCACGCCCGGCACCATCCGCGGTGATTTCGGCCTGGAGACGCAGTTCAATCTGGTGCACGGCTCGGATTCGACCGAGTCCGCCGAGCGCGAGATCGCGCTCTGGTTCCCCGAAAGCTGATTTCCGCTCCTCGGCGGCAAATTTCCAGCCTGGTCCGACGGCTCGGTGCGGTGTGGGATACTGACTGCGGGTGAACGTCGCCAAAACCGGCGGCGAACGTCCGGATGAAGACTTTGACGAGCGCGACCACCGCTACCAGCGATGCGGCGCCGACCGTCCCAGCCGTCATTCAACCAGGCACCGAGTGGGCCCCCTGAGAACCTTCAGAGCTGCTCGGGGCGAGACCATGACAATCCCGGGAAGCCACCCGGGTGAATAACGGAGGCCCTCGCGCGGCCGCGTCCTCATGACGCGCCCGGGGGCTAAAGGAGAATACGTGGACCACGATGGCCAAATCCATGACGACACCAACCCCGACACCGCGGCCGGCGCCGCGGCTCCTGAGCACCCGGACATTCCCGACCGGTTGAGGGTGCATTCGCTGGCTCGGGTGCTCGGCACCACCAGCCGGCGGGTTCTCGACGCACTGATCGAATTCGACGGTCGCTCCCGCAGCGCGCATTCCAGCGTGGACCGCGCCGACGCGGTGCGGGTGCGGGATCTGCTCGCGGCCGCGGACAGCGCCGAGGCGGCCAAGAGTGCAGAAACCGAGGCCGCTCCCGAGGCCGATGTGAGCACGGAGACCCCCGAGACGATCGAGGCGCCCGCCTCCGAGGTGACAGCGGAGCTCGAGGCGGCCCCCGAAGCGGCCCAGACGCCCGAGGAACCGGAATCGCGGCTGTTGCTCGAGACCCCGGAACCCGCCGGCGAGGCCGCGCCGGTCGCCGACTACCTGCCGCTGTTCGTGGCACCGCAGCCCGTGCAGCCGTGGCGCGCGGAGCGCAGCGACGACGACGCCGAGGACACCAAGACCGACGTCGAGGAGAGTGACGACCACGGCGACGACGATCAGGGCGACGGCGACGATGACGACCAGTCGGGCCGCCCCGCCAACCGGCGTCGGCGCCGCGGCCGTCGGGGCCGTGGACGCGGCCGCGGCGGGGACAGCGCGGGCGACACCGACGGCGACGACGACCAGGACGACGAGAAGTCGGACGACGACACCCAGGACTCCGCCGGCGACGACTCCGACGAGCAGGGCTCCGACGACGACAGCTCCGACGACGACGACAACGGCGGCAGCGACGGGGCAACCCGACGTCGGCGCCGCCGGCGTCGCCGCAAGTCCGGTTCCAGCGACGACAGCGACAACGGCTCGCCCGATGACCCGCCCAACACCGTGGTCCACGAGCGCGCGCCCCGCAAGAGCAAGAGCGACAACGACGAGATCCAGGGGATCACGGGGTCGACCCGCCTGGAGGCCAAGCGGCAGCGGCGCCGGGACGGCCGCGACGCGGGCCGGCGCCGGCCGCCGATCCTGTCCGAGGCGGAATTCCTCGCCCGCCGCGAGGCCGTCGACCGCGTCATGGTGGTGCGCGACAAGGTGCGCGCCGAGCCGCCGCATGCCGGCGCGCGGTACACGCAGATCGCGGTGCTCGAGGACGGCGTGGTGGTCGAGCACTTCGTCACCTCGGCCGGTTCGGCCTCGCTGGTGGGCAACATCTACCTCGGCATCGTGCAGAACGTGCTGCCGTCGATGGAGGCGGCCTTCGTCGACATCGGCCGCGGACGCAACGGTGTGCTCTACGCCGGCGAGGTGAACTGGGAGGCCGCCGGCCTCGGCGGCGCCAACCGCAAGATCGAGCAGGCGCTCAAGCCCGGCGACTACGTGGTGGTCCAGGTCAGCAAGGATCCCGTCGGCCACAAGGGCGCCCGGCTGACCACCCAGGTGTCCCTGGCCGGCCGCTACCTGGTCTACGTGCCCGGCGCCTCCTCCACCGGGATCAGCCGCAAGCTGCCCGACACCGAGCGCCAGCGACTCAAGGAGATCCTGCGCGAGGTCGTCCCGCCCGACGCCGGGGTGATCATCCGCACGGCCTCCGAGGGCGTGAAGGAAGAGGGCATCCGCGACGATGTGACCCGGCTGCAGGAACGTTGGAAGCAGATCGAGGCCAAGGCGGAGGAGACCAAGAAGAAGGCCGCCGGGGCCGCGGTGCCGCTCTACGAGGAGCCCGACGTCCTGGTCAAGGTCATCCGTGACCTGTTCAACGAAGACTTCTCCGGGTTGATCGTCTCCGGTGACAACGCCTGGAGCACCATCAACGACTACGTGAATTCGGTTGCCCCGGAACTGCTTCCGAAGCTCACCAAGTACGAGCCGGCCGAGGGCGGCCCCGACGTGTTCGCCGTCCACCGGATCGACGAGCAGCTCACCAAGGCCATGGACCGCAAGGTGTGGCTGCCCTCGGGCGGCACGCTGGTGATCGACCGCACCGAGGCGATGACCGTCGTCGACGTCAACACCGGCAAGTTCACCGGGGCCGGCGGCAACCTCGAACAGACCGTCACCAAGAACAACCTCGAGGCGGCCGAGGAGATCGTGCGGCAGCTACGCCTGCGCGACATCGGCGGCATCGTGGTCATCGACTTCATCGACATGGTCCTCGAGGCCAACCGGGATCTGGTGTTGCGCCGCCTGACCGAGGCGCTGGCCCGAGACCGGACCCGCCACCAGGTCTCCGAGGTGACCTCGCTGGGGTTGGTGCAGCTGACGCGCAAGCGGCTCGGCACCGGCCTGATCGAGGCGTTCTCCACGACATGCACTCACTGCGCCGGCCGCGGGATCGTGATGCACGCCGATCCGGTGGACGCCGCGCCGCCGGCTGCCCGCAGATCCGACTCCGGCGGCGGCAGCCGACGCAGCCGGCGGGGCAAGAAGGGGCGCACCGAGGATTCCACGCCGGTGGTGGCCAAGGTGCCCACGCCTGCGGGCGAGCACCCGATGTTCAAGGCCATGGCGGAGGCCAGCGGCAAGCCCGAGGACGAGGATTCGACCGCGGAGGAGTCGGAGGACACCCAGCGGGCCGCCGTTTCGACCGCCGAAGGCGACGACAGCGCGCGTGCCGACGAGGACACCCGCGAGCAGTTCCGTGACGACGCCGACGAGACCGACGCCGACGAGATCGAGGACGGCGAGGACGAGAACGACGAGGGTGACGACGAGACCGACGTCGAAGATGAGATCGACCTCGACGACGACGATGAGGACGCCGACGAGGAAGACTTCGAGCCCATCGATCTCGTCGACTCCGACGACGAGGACTCCGACGAGGAGGACGACGACGACTCCGACGAGGAGGACGACGACGACTCGGACGAGGACGAGGACTCCGACGACGAGGACGAGGACGAGGAAGACTCTGACGAGGACTCCGACGACGACTCGGATGACGAGGACGATGACCAGGATGCGACGGTCGGCACCGCCGTCAGCGCACCGGCAGGCCGTCACCGGCGACGCCGCGCCGCGGCGCGTCCGGCCGGCCCGCCGCGCTGAGGACCGGACGGTTTGACCCTCTACCCGCTGGTCACGTAACCTTGAGCAGTTGTCTGTAGGCCCTCGGTAACCTCGGGAGGCCCGCAGCGGCGGACGGCGGCGGTGAAACGGCCGCGGCTCCGCACCCAGACCCGCGCTCGCAGCCTTCGGGTGGCGCGCGCCCGCTAGACCCAGACGAAGCAAAGGAACAGGGCAAACGATGGCGACATATGCAATCGTCAAGACCGGTG
This sequence comes from Mycolicibacterium sp. MU0050, assembly GCF_963378085.1. Lineage (GTDB taxonomy): Bacteria > Actinomycetota > Actinomycetes > Mycobacteriales > Mycobacteriaceae > Mycobacterium > Mycobacterium wendilense. The sequence continues at coordinate 1,692,794 of NZ_OY726395.1, forward strand.
GCAAGCAGTACAAGGTTGCCGCCGGTGACGTGCTCAAGGTCGAGAAGCTCGAAGTCGAGCCCGGCGCCACGGTCGAGCTGCCCGTTGCTCTGGTCGTCGATGGAGCCAAGGTCACCAGCGACGCCAAGGATCTGGCCAAGGTCGCCGTCACCGGTGAGGTGCTCGAGCACATCAAGGGCCCCAAGATCCGCATCCACAAGTTCAAGAACAAGACCGGCTATCACAAGCGGCAGGGTCACCGTCAGCCTCTGACGGTGCTCAAGGTCACCGGCATCAAGTAACGACGGAGCGAACGACATGGCACACAAAAAGGGCGCTTCCAGCTCACGTAACGGTCGCGATTCGAATGCCCAGCGCCTCGGCGTGAAGCGGTTCGGCGGGCAGGTCGTCAAGGCCGGCGAGATCCTGGTCCGCCAGCGCGGCACGCACTTCCACCCCGGCGTCAACGTCGGTCGCGGTGGCGACGACACGCTGTTTGCGCTGTCCGCCGGTTCGGTCGAGTTCGGCAGCAAGCGTGGTCGCAAGACCGTCAACATCGTTCCGGCTGACGCCTGAGTAATCGAGGACTTCTCCGCGATGTGAAGCTGCTGCGAGTTCTCGTCTCCTCGCGCTAGCTTCACATTCGACGAAAGGTTCCTCCCATGCCCCGGTTTGTCGACCGCGTGGTGATTCACGCGCGGGCAGGTTCCGGCGGTAACGGTTGCGCCTCGGTGCACCGCGAGAAGTTCAAGCCTCTCGGCGGACCCGACGGTGGCAACGGTGGTCGCGGCGGCAGCATCGTGCTGGTCGTCGACCCGCAGGTCCACACCCTGTTGGACTTCCACTTCCACCCGCACGTGGTGGCCCCGTCGGGCAAGCAGGGCGCGGGCAGCAATCGCGACGGCGCGGCCGGCGCCGACCTCGAGGTGAAGGTGCCCGACGGCACCGTCGTCCTCGACGATCAGGGGCGGCTGCTGGCCGATCTGGTCGGAGCCGGGACGCGGTTCGAGGCGGCGGTCGGCGGCCGGGGCGGGCTGGGCAATGCGGCGCTGGCCTCCCGCGCGCGCAAGGCGCCGGGCTTCGCCCTGTTGGGCGAAAAGGGCGACGAGCGCGATCTGATCCTGGAACTGAAGACCGTGGCCGATGTGGGCCTGGTCGGATTCCCGTCGGCCGGCAAATCGTCGCTGGTGTCCACCATCTCGGCGGCCAAGCCGAAGATCGCCGACTACCCGTTCACCACGCTGGTCCCGAACCTGGGCGTGGTGTCGGCGGGGGAGAACACCTTCACCGTCGCCGACGTACCGGGCCTGATCCCGGGCGCCTCCGAGGGCCGGGGCCTGGGTCTGGACTTCCTGCGACACCTCGAACGGTGCGCGGTGTTGGTGCACGTCATCGACTGCGCCACCATGGAACCGGGCCGCGACCCGGTCTCCGACATCGACGCGCTGGAGGCCGAACTGGCGGCCTATCAACCGTCGCTGCAAGGAGATTCGGCGCTCGGTGACCTGGCCGACCGGCCCCGCGCGGTGGTGCTCAACAAGATCGACATCCCCGACGCCAAGGAACTCGCCGAGTTCGTCCGTCCCGACATCGAGGAGCGCGGCTGGCCCGTGTTCGAGATCTCGACCGTGAGCCGAGAAGGACTGCGGCCCTTGATCTTCGGGCTATGGGACATGGTCGCGGCATACCGCGCGGCGCAGCCGGTGCTGGCCCCGCGGCGGCCGGTGATCCGGCCGATCCCCGTCGACGAGACCAGCTTCACCGTCGAATCCGACGGGCAGGGCGGCTTCGTGGTGCGCGGCACCCGGCCCGAGCGCTGGATCGCCCAGACCAACTTCGACAACGACGAGGCCGTGGGTTATCTGGCGGATCGCCTGGCCCGCCTGGGCGTCGAGGACGAACTGCTGAAACTGGGTGCCCAGCCGGGCTGCGAAGTGACGATCGGTGACATGACCTTCGACTGGGAACCGCAGACCCCGGCGGGCGTCGACGTCACACCGACCGGCCGCGGCACCGATGTGCGCCTCGAACGCACCGACCGGGTGGGCGCTGCCGAACGCAAGGCGGCCCGCCGCGAACGTCGGCAGTCCGACGACGACGTGGACCGATGAGTCAGCACCGCGAGGCGATCCGGACCGCGCGGTCGGTGGTCGTCAAGATCGGTACCACGGCGTTGACCACGCCGACCGGCAAGTTCGACCCGTCCCGACTGCAGTATCTGGCCGACTCGATCGAGGCCCGGATGCGGGCGGGCTCGGATGTGGTGATCGTGTCCTCGGGTGCGATCGCCGCCGGCATCGAACCGCTGGGGTTGTCCCGGCGTCCCGTCGACCTGGCGACGAAGCAGGCCGCGGCCAGCGTCGGGCAGGTGGCCCTGGTGAATTCGTGGAGCGCGGCGTTCGGCCACTACGGCCGCACCGTCGGCCAGGTGTTGCTGTCGGCGCACGACTTCTCGATGCGCGTGCAACACACCAACGCGCAACGGACGCTGGACCGGCTGCGGTCCCTGCACGCGGTCGCCATCGTCAACGAGAACGACACCGTGGCCACCAACGAGATCCGGTTCGGTGACAACGACCGGCTTTCGGCATTGGTGGCGCATCTGGTCGGGGCGGACGCGCTGGTCCTGCTCAGCGACGTCGACGGCCTCTACGACGGCGACCCGCGCAAGGCCACACCGGAGCGCCCGGCGCGCTTCATCCCGGAGGTGTCCGGCCCGGAAGACCTGGCGGATGTGACCGCGGGGCAGGGCAGTCACCTGGGCACCGGGGGCATGGTCTCGAAGCTGTCGTCGGCGCTGTTGGCCGCCGACGCCGGCGTGCCCGTCCTGTTGGCGCCGGCCGCGGAGGCCAAGACCGCGCTGACGGACGCCTCGGTGGGCACGGTGTTCGCGCCCCGGGCCACCCGGATGTCGGCGCGGCGCTTCTGGGTGCGCTACGCCGCGGAGGCGACCGGGGCCCTGACCCTCGACGACGGCGCGGTGCGCGCCGTGGTGCAGCAGCGTCGTTCGCTGTTGCCCGCCGGCATCACCGCGGTCTCCGGCCGGTTCCTCGGCGGTGACGTGGTGGAGTTGCACGCGCCCGACGCGACGGTGGTCGGCCGCGGGGTGGTGGCGTATGACGCCGCGGAGCTGAGCACCATGCTGGGGCGGTCCACCGCCGATCTGCCCGCCGAGTTGCGTCGTCCGGCGGTACACGCCGACGACCTGGTGGCCGGCTAGGGATTTCGGGCGGCTCGGCGCACCGAAATCACCCGCGCAGCGGCGTCAGATACAAAGTGCTCCACACGATTTCGGTGAGTACTTCGGCCAGCTCGGCGTCATAGGAGCGGGGCTGGGTCGGCAGATTCTGCTGACAGGTTCGTTCCACCATCCAGGTCAGCGTGGTGGCGGTGGTGGCCGCGGGCAGCTCGGTGCGGATCGAGCCGTCGGCCTGGCCGGCGGTGATCACCCGGGCCACTCCGGTGCTGACCCCGGCGAGTAGCTCGCGGTAGGTGTCGCGGACGGCGGCGTCGTAGGGCGCCAGTTCGTTGAGCGCGACCAGCACCGGTTGATGTTGCCGATAGACGGCGATGATCGCGGCCATGCCCGCATGCAGATCGGCGGGGCGCCGACGGTCTGCCACCGACCACCAGAGTTGTGCCGCGTCGGTGAGGTCGGTGAACACCTGGGTGGCCAGGCGGCGCAGCAGATGGCCCTTGTCCTCGAAGTAGACGTAGAAGCTGGCCCTGGAGATCCCCGCCTCGGTGGCCAGCCGGTCCACGCTGAGTTCGGTGAAGCTGGCGCCGTCGCTCATCAGCCGGTCGGTGGCCTCCAGTAGTTGGCGCTCGATGCGTTCCCGCCGCTGCGTGCGGTTGGCCTGGGGCTTGCGGGTCACTGAGGCCATGAACCCAGCGTAACCGACCGTCTTGCAGCTTGACTAGACATCATGTCTAGGCTTAATGTCGGCGGCATGACCTCTGTGATGCCCAACACACCGCCGGCGGCCCCCGGCGATCGTCCGTACGACCCCATCGACCTGTCCTCCCGCGCGTTCTGGTCCACCACCGCCGTCGACCGCGAGCGCTCGTTCGCCGAACTGCGTGCCGAGCGGCCGGTGAGCTGGCACCGACGGGTCGAGGACTCGCTGATGCCGAGCCCCGAGGACAAGGGGTTCTGGGCGATCACCCGGCACGCCGACATCGTCGAGGTCAGCCGCAACAGCGAGGTGTTCCTCTCCGGCCACGGCGTGCTGTTCGAGAACGTTCCGCAGGAACTGCTGGAGGCCTCGCAGTCGTTCCTGGCCATGGATCCGCCCCGGCACACCCTGATCCGCAAGGTGGTCCATTCCGCGTTCACCCCGCGTCAGGTGCGGCGCATCGAGGACTCGATCAAGGCCAGCGCCAAGGACATCGTCACCGAGCTGCGCGAGGCCGGCAGTGGCGCGGACTTCGTCCACTACTGCTCGAAGGAACTGCCGCTGCGCACCCTGGCGGACATGGTCGGCATCCCCGAATCCGAGCGCGTCCAGGTGGCCGACGCCGCCGACGCGCTGGTGTCCTGGGCCGACCCGGAGTACCTGAACGGGCGCGACGCCATGGAGGTGCTCGTCGGTAGCCAGATGTACCTGCACCAGGTGGCGTTGGCGCTGGCCGCCGAGCGCCGGGAGAACCCCGGTGACGACCTGTTCAGCGCGCTGGTCCAGGCCGAGGTCGAGGGCTCGCGGCTGACCGATCCCGAGATCGCGGCGTTCTTCGTGCTGCTGGCGGTGGCCGGCAACGACACCACCCGGCAGACCACCAGCCACGGGATGAAGGCGCTCTGCGACTTCCCCGACCAGCGCGAGTGGCTGGTCGCCGACTTCGACAAGCGCATCGGCCTGGCGGTCGAGGAGCTGATCCGGTGGGCCAGCCCGGTGATGACCTTCCGGCGCACCGCCGCCACCGACTACGAGCTGCGCGGCCAGCAGATCAAGGCGGGCGAGAAGGTGGTCATGTTCTACCCGTCGGGCAACTGGGACACCGAGGTCTTCGACCATCCCGAGCGCCTGGACCTGGGCCGCGACCCGAACCCGCACGTGGGCTTCGGCGGCGGCGGCCGGCACTTCTGCCTCGGCGCGCACGTGGCCCGCGCGCAACTCCGGGCGATCTTCGGTGAGCTGCTGCAACAGCTGCCGGATCTGCAGGTGGGCGAACCCTCCTACGTGGCGGGCAACTTCATCCACGCGGTCCGGAGCATGCCCACCCACTGGTGACGTCGGCGTGATCCACCACGGTCAGCGTGTGACATCACGCCGAAATCACCGGGGTGAGCTCGCCGGCCAGCAGGGTGAGGATCTCCGAGCAACCGGCGACCAGCTTGACCGTGGCCAAATCGTCGCCGCGGGTGGCGCCACGATTGACGATCGCCACCGGCATCCCGCGCGCCGCGGCATGCCGGACAAAACGGTAACCGGAGAACACCGTCAGCGACGACCCCGCCACCAGCAGCGCGTCGGCAGCGTCGACCAGTGAATAGGCCTGCTGGACAACCTCTTTGGCGACGTTCTCGCCGAAGTAGACGATGTCGGGCTTGAGGATGCCGGTGCAGCGCGGACAGTCGAGGTAGCGGAACGCCGCGATGGACGCCGGATCGGAGACCAGCGCGTCCGCGTCGGGCGCGACCCCGATACCGCCGACGGGTTCGGCCCGTTCGGCGAAACCGGGATTGCGGGCGTGCAGTTCCTCGGCCAACGCCGCTCGGCTCATGGTCAGCCCGCAACCCAGGCAGATCACCTGGGCGTAGGTGCCGTGCAGGTTGATCACCACGCGGCTACCGGCCTTGGTGTGCAGCAGGTCGACGTTCTGGGTGATCACCCCGACGACGACTCCGGCGGCCTCCAGCGCGGCCAGCGCGCGGTGCCCGGCATTCGGCGCGCTGGCATCCATGTGTCGCCAACCCACATGGTTACGCGCCCAGTAGCGCCGCCGGAATTCCGGCCCCGACAGGAACTGGCTGATGGTCATCGGGTTGCTCGCCGGGGAGTCCGGGCCGCGGTAGTCGGGGATTCCGGAATCGGTGGACAATCCGGCGCCGGTGAGTACCGCGATGCGCCGGCCGCTCAACACGCCGACGAGCTCCGAAATGCCCACGGCACCGAGCGTAGCGATCCGTCGGATCAGCCGTTGTCCTCAACCCGCCGTGGCAGGGTGTCCAGCGGCGCTGATGGTGGTGCCCTTGGCGAATTCTTGGTGGATTCTTGGAGCGGTGTTACGGGTACGAAAAGGGCGGGTCACACGATTCGTTGGTGCCCTGTCACCAGATCTTGACGTCGAGCAGGAAGAATGGCAGCCGATGGACTTCTACAGCGTCTACCAGCACGGGTTCGTCCGCGTGGCCGCCTGCACGCTGCACACGACGCTCGCCGACCCCGACGCCAACGCGGCGGCGGTGCTGAGCACCGCCCGGGAATGCCACGACGAGGGCGTGGCGTTGGCGGTGTTTCCCGAGCTGACCCTGACCGGCTACTCGATCGAGGACATCCTGCTGCAGGACACCCTGCTCGACGCGGTGGAACGGGCGCTGGCCGACCTGGCGGCGGCCACGGCGGAACTGCTGCCGGTGCTGGTGGTCGGCGCCCCGCTGCGATTCGGTAACCGGGTGTACAACACCGCGGTGGTCATCCACCGCGGCACCGTGCTGGGTGTGGTGCCCAAGTCCTATGTGCCCAACTACCGCGAGTTCTACGAACGTCGGCAACTGGCCGCCGGCGACGACGAGCGCGGGCTGATCACCGTCGGCGGGTTCGAGGCGCCGTTCGGGTCCGATCTGTTGTTCGCCGCCGCGGACCACCCGGATTTCGTGCTGCACGTGGAGATCTGCGAGGACATGTGGGTGCCGGTCCCGCCGAGCGCCCGCGCGGCGTTGGCCGGAGCGACGGTGTTGGCGAACCTGTCCGGCAGCCCGATCACCGTGGGCCGCGCCGAGGATCGCAAGCTGATGGCGCGCTCGGCGTCCTCGCGGTGCCTGGCCGCGTACGTCTACGCCGCCGCCGGCGAGGGGGAGTCCACCACCGACCTGGCCTGGGACGGCCAGACCATGATCTACGAAAACGGGGTGCTGCTCGCCGAATCCGAGCGCTTCCCCAAGGGTCCGCTGCGCAGCGTCGCCGACGTCGACGTGTCCCTGCTGCGCGCCGAACGGTTGCGGATGGGCACCTTCGACGACAACCGCCGCACCTTCGGTATCGACCAAAGCAGCGTCCGCCGAGTGGAATTCGCCCTCGATCCGCCCGACGGCGACATCGGCCTGCGCCGGCGGGTGGAACGTTTCCCGTTCGTGCCCTCGGACCCGAGCCGGTTGCAGCAGGACTGCTACGAGGCCTACAACATTCAGGTCGCGGGGCTGGAACAGCGGCTGCGGGCGCTGAACTATCCGAAGATCGTCCTCGGGGTCTCGGGCGGCCTGGATTCGACGCACGCGCTGATCGTGGCGGCGCGGGCGATGGACCGGGAGGGCCGGCCCCGCAGCGACATCCTGGCATTCACCCTGCCCGGCTTCGCGACCGGCGACCGCACCAAGGGCAACGCCATCGCACTGTCGCAGGCCCTCGGGGTCACGTTCGCCGAGATCGACATCCGCGACACCGCCAAGCTGATGTTGACCGAGATGGACCACCCGTTCGGCCGCGGCGAGGAGGTCTACGACGTCACCTTCGAGAACGTGCAGGCCGGTCTGCGCACCGACTACCTGTTCCGGTTGGCCAACCAGCGCGGCGGGATCGTGCTGGGCACCGGGGACCTCTCGGAACTGGCGCTGGGCTGGTCCACCTACGGCGTGGGCGACCAGATGTCGCACTACAACGTCAACGGGGGAGTGCCGAAAACCCTGATCCAGCACCTCATCCGGTGGGTCATCTCCAGCGGGCAGTTCGACGACGACGTCGATGCGGTGTTGCAGTCGGTGCTCGACACCGAGATTTCTCCCGAACTGGTGCCCACCGGGGAGGACGAGGAGATCCAGAGCACCGAGTCCAAGATCGGCCCCTATGTGCTGCAGGACTTTTCGCTGTTCCAGGTGCTCCGGTACGGCTTCGGGCCGGCCAAGGTGGCGTTCCTGGCGTGGCACGCCTGGCACGACGCCGAGCAGGGGCACTGGCCGATGGGCTACCCGCTGGACAAGCGCCCGTCGTACTCGCTCAAGGAAATTCGGCACTGGTTGCAGGTGTTCGCGCAGCGCTTCTACTCGTTCAGCCAGTTCAAGCGTTCCGCGCTGCCCAACGGCCCCAAGGTGTCCGCCGGCGGGTCGCTGTCGCCGCGCGGGGACTGGCGCGCGCCGTCGGACATGTCGGCGCGGATCTGGCTCGACGCGATCGACCGTGAGGTGCCCGAGGGCTGAGACGCAGCGGGGCCGGCTCAGCCGGCCCCGAGGGCGAGCACGTCCTCGATGGCCTCGTCGGTGGGGGCGCAGTCGCCGGCCCCCGGGGTCAGGGTGGCCAGGGCGCCCGCGGCGCACGCCCGGCGCAACGCCTCGCGCGGGTCTCGGGACCAGCCCGCGGCGAGCACGCCGGCGAACACGTCACCGGCGCCGCTGGTGTCGAGCGCCTCGACGGCCGGGGAACTCACGGCGAACTCGCCGTTGGGGCCCGTGTAGGTCGCCCCGTCGGCACCTCGGGTGATCACCAGGTGCGGTACCGGCCACCGCCACTGTGCCGCCTCGGACTCGTTGACCACCACTACGTCGACCTCGGCGGCCAACTCGGCCAGCAGCGCCGGATCGGCACCGGGTGGGGACGCGTTGAGCAGCACCGTCGCCCCCGTGGAGCGGGCCTGGCGGGCTGCGGCCAGCGCCGTCGGCAGCGGAATCTCCAACTGCAGCAGCAGCACGTCGCAGTCCCCGACGATGTCGCGCACCCGCTGGGAGTCCAACGTCAGGTGCGCGTTGGCGCCGGGCGCCACCACGATCACGTTCTCGGCGGAGTCCTCCTCGACCAGGATCACGGCGGCGCCGCTGGGTACCGGCAGGGTGCTGACGCCGTCGAGTCCGACGCCGTTGTCGCGCAGGTGGGCGCGGAGCCGATGCGCAGCGGTGTCCTCGCCGAGGGCGGCGACCAACTGCACCTGCGCGCCCGCCCGGGCCGCGGCCACCGCCTGGTTACCGCCCTTGCCGCCGGGTCCCAGGCTCGAGGAGGCCGCCAGCACGGTTTCGCCGGGACGTGGTAAGGCGGGGACGCCGTAGACCGCGTCGAGGTTCACGCTGCCGACCACCGTCACCCGAGCCACCCGGCCAGGCTAACCCGCCGAACACCCGATACGCTGGGCTAATGAATCTGCAAGCAGCCACGCTTTCGGATACCCAGGCCGACCTGCGCGCGCAGGTACACGACGCCGCGCGCCGCGCCCGGGCCGCATCGCGCGCCGTGGCCGCGCTGACCACCACCGTCAAGGACCAGGCCCTGCACGCCGCGGCCGATGCCGTGTTGGCCGCCGTCGACCAGATCCTGGCTGCCAATGGTGAGGACCTGACCGCCGCCCGCGCCGCGGGCACCCCCGAGGCCATGCTCGACCGGCTTGCGCTGAACCCGCAGCGGGTCGAGGGCATCGCGGCCGGGCTGCGCCAGGTGGCGGGCCTGCCGGACCCCGTCGGTGAGGTGCTGCGCGGCCGCACCCTGCCCAACGGCCTGCAGCTGCGCCAGCAGCGCGTCCCGCTGGGCGTGGTCGGCATCGTCTACGAGGGCCGGCCCAACGTCACCGTCGACGCCTTCGGGCTCACCCTGAAGTCCGGCAACGCCGTGCTGCTGCGCGGCAGTTCCTCGGCGGCCCGGTCCAACGCGGCGCTGGTGTCGGTGCTGCGCGACGCGCTGTCGGGGCAGGGCCTGCCGGCCGACGCGGTGCAGCTGCTGCCCAGCTCCGACCGCGCCAGCGTCACCCACCTGATCCAGGCCCGCGGCCTGGTCGACGTGGTGATCCCGCGCGGTGGCGCCGGTCTGATCGAGGCCGTGGTGCGCGACGCGACGGTGCCCACCATCGAGACCGGCGTCGGCAACTGCCACGTCTACATCGACACCGCGGCCGACCTGGACGTCGCCGAACGCATCCTGCTGAACTCCAAGACCCGCCGGCCCAGCGTCTGCAACGCCGCCGAGACCCTGCTGCTCGACCGGGCGCTGGCCGACACCGCGGTGCGGCGGCTGACCGACGCCCTGACCGACGCCGGGGTCGCGGTCCACGCGAAGCCCAGCGAAGACCAGTTGCGCGCCGAGTTCCTGTCGTTGGACATGGCGGTGGCCGTCGTCGACGGCGTCGACGGTGCGATCGCGCACATCAACGAGTACGGCACCGGCCACACCGAGGCCATCGTCACCACCGATCTGGCTGCGGCGCAACGCTTCACCGAACAGGTCGACGCCGCGGCGGTGATGGTGAACGCCTCGACGTCGTTCACCGACGGTGAGCAATTCGGGTTCGGCGCCGAAATCGGTATCTCGACCCAGAAGCTGCATGCCCGCGGGCCCATGGGACTGTCGGAGCTGACCTCGAGCAAATGGATTGTTTGGGGCGACGGTCAGATCCGGCCCGCCTGATGAGTAACGAGGAGCTTTCTTTGGACACCCCAGCTCGGCCCGCGCCGCTGTTCACCGACATCGACGACGTGACCCGTCGCCTCACCGAGACCGGTTATCTGCCCGACACCGCCACCGCCACCGCCGTCTACCTGGCCGACCAGCTGGGCAAGCCGCTGCTGGTGGAGGGGCCGGCCGGCGTCGGCAAGACCGAACTGGCGCGCGCGGTGGCGCAGTCGACCGGGGCCGGGCTGGTGCGGCTGCAGTGCTACGAGGGCGTCGACGAGGCGCGCGCGCTCTACGAGTGGAACCACGCCAAGCAGATCCTGCGCATCCAGACCGCCAACGCCGCCGGGGGCGGCGACTGGGACCAGACCAAGACGGACGTGTTCAGCGAGGAGTTCCTGCTGCAGCGCCCGCTGCTGACCGCCATCCGGCGCACCGAGCCGACCGTGCTGTTGATCGACGAGACCGACAAGGCCGACATCGAGATCGAGGGCCTGCTGCTCGAGGTGTTGTCCGACTTCGCGGTCACCGTCCCGGAACTGGGCACCATCACCGCCGAGCGCAAACCGTTCGTGGTGCTGACCTCGAACGCCACCCGCGAACTGTCCGAGGCGCTCAAGCGGCGCTGCCTGTTCCTGCACATCGACTTCCCCGACGCCGACCTGGAGCGCCGGATCCTGCTGTCGCGGGTGCCGGAGCTGCCGGAGAAGCTGGCCGAGGAACTGGTGCGCATCATCGGTGTGCTGCGCGGCATGCAGCTCAAGAAGGTGCCGTCGGTGGCCGAGACCATCGACTGGGGCCGCACGGTGCTGGCGCTGGGCATGGACACCATCGACGACGCGACCATCGCCGCGACCCTCGGTGTCGTCCTCAAGCACCAGTCCGATCAGACCAAGGCCAGCTCCGAGCTCCGGCTCAACTGAAGGCCTGAACTGATGGCACCCCAGCGCACCCGCCCCGCCCAGCCGCTGGCCCCGCACGGGTTGCCGGGCCACCTCGTCGGCTTCGTCGAAGCGCTACGCACGCAAGGTATCTCGGTGGGTCCGTCGGAGACCGTCGATGCCGGCAAGGTGCTGGCGACGCTGGGCCTGAGCGACCGCGAGGTGCTGCGGGAAGGGTTGGCGTGCGCCGTACTGCGCCGGCCGGATCACCGCGAAACCTACGACGCGATGTTCGACCTGTGGTGGCCGGCGGCGCTCGGTGACCGCACGGTGCTGTTCGACGAGGACGGCGTGCCAGAGGCCGATCAACCACCGCAGCTGCCGCCCGAGGACGTCGAGGCCATGCGGAAGATGCTGCTGGATCTGCTCTCCGACAACCCCGACCTGGCCGACATGGATCAGCGGCTGGCCGCCATGATCGCCCAGATCGTCGAGCAGTACGGGAAGTACAACTCCAGCCGGGGCCCGTCGTACTCGAGCTACCAGGCGCTCAAGTCCATGGCGCTCGACGAACTGGAGGGCAAACTGCTCGCCGGCCTGCTCGCCCCGTACGGTGACAGCCCGTCGCCGACGCAGGAAGAGATCGCCAAATCGCTTGCCGCGCAGCGCATCGCCCAGATCCGCAAGATGGTGGAGTCCGAGACCAAGCGGCGCACCGCCGAGCAGCTCGGCCGCGATCACGTGCAGATGTACGGCATCCCGCAGCTGGCCGAGAACGTCGAATTCCTGCGCGCCTCCGGCGACCAGCTCAAGCAGATGCGCAAGACGGTGGCGCCGCTGGCCCGCACGCTGGCCACCCGGTTGGCGGCCAAGCGGCGTCGGCACCGCGCCGGGCAGATCGACCTGCGCAAGACGCTGCGCAAGTCGATGTCCACCGGCGGGGTGCCCATCGACGTCGTACTGGCCAAGCCGCGGCCCGCGCGCCCCGAACTCGTGGTGCTGTGCGACGTCTCCGGCTCGGTCGCGGGGTTCAGCCACTTCACCCTGCTGCTGGTCGACGCGCTGCGCCAGCAGTTCTCCCGGGTGCGCGTGTTCGCCTTCATTGACACCACCGACGAGGTCACCCACCTGTTCGGCCCGGACGCCGACCTGGCGGTGGCCGTGCAGCGGATCACCCGCGAGGCGGAGGTCTACACCCGCGACGGGCACAGCGACTACGGGCACGCGTTCGTGTCGTTTCTCGACAAGTTCCCCAACGTGCTGTCGCCGCGCAGTTCGCTGCTGATCCTCGGCGACGGCCGCAACAACTACCGCAACCCGGAACTCGAGCTGCTGGCGCACATGGTCAGCGCGTCGCGGCACGCGCACTGGCTCAACCCGGAGCCCCGGCACCTGTGGGGCAGCGGCGACTCGGTGGTGCCGCGCTACGAGGACATCATCACCATGCACGAGTGCCGCTCGGCCAAGCAGCTGGCCTCGGTGATCGACAACCTGCTGCCGGTCTGAGGCCGCCGGCGCCGCTTCGAGGCAGAACCTGCAGAAACGCTCCAGTAAGCTGGCCTATCGTGCAACCGGCCAGTGACCGGCCCAGGAGACGGCTGGGCGTGATGGGTGGGACATTCGACCCCATCCACAACGGTCACCTGGTCGCGGCCAGCGAGGTGGCGGACCTGTTCGGCCTCGACGAGGTGGTGTTCGTGCCGACCGGCCAGCCCTGGCAGAAGCAGGGCCGTTCGGTGACTCCGGCCGAGGACCGCTACCTGATGACCGTGATCGCCACCGCGTCCAACCCGCGGTTCTCGGTCAGCCGCGCCGACATCGACCGCGGCGGGCCCACGTACACCAAGGACACCCTGCGCGACCTGAAGGCCGCCAACGCCGACACCGAGCTGTACTTCATCACCGGCGCCGACGCGCTGGCCTCGATCCTGAGCTGGCAGAACTGGGAGGAGATGTTCTCCATGGCCCGGTTCATCGGGGTGAGCCGGCCGGGCTTCGAACTGGACAGCCGGCACATCACCGAAGCCATGTCGGAGCTGCCCGCCGAGGCGCTGACCCTGGTCGAGATCCCGGCGCTGGCGATCTCGTCCACCGACTGCCGTAACCGCGCCGCGCAATCGCGGCCCATCTGGTATCTGGTGCCCGACGGCGTGGTGCAGTACGTCGCCAAGCGTGCGCTGTACCGCGAGCACCCGACCGCCGTCCCGACCCACGAGGTGAACCCATGACCGCGACCGACGAAGCCCTCGAGATGGCTGCCGTGGCCGCCCGCGCGGCCGCCGACAAACTCGCCGAGGACGTGGTGGTGATCGACGTCTCGGGACAGTTGGTGATCACCGACTGCTTCGTCATCGCCACCGGCGCCAACGACCGGCAGGTCAACGCCATCGTCGACGAGGTCGAAGAACGGCTGCGCCTGGCCGGCCACAAGCCCGCCCGCCGCGAGGGCACCCGGGAAGGCCGCTGGGTGTTGCTCGACTACGTCGACGTGGTGGTGCACATCCAGCACCGCGACGAGCGTGAGTTCTATGCGCTGGACCGGCTGTGGCGGGACTGCCCGGTGGTGCCGGTGGATCTGGGGGAGGGCCCCGTCGATACCCCGAACGAGGATGACCAGTGAGAATCCGCCGACTGGTGATGCTGCGGCACGGCCAGACCGAGTACAACGCGGGCAGCCGGATGCAGGGTCAGCTCGACACCGACCTGTCGGAGCTGGGCCGCGCGCAGGCCGTCGCGGCCGCCGAGGTGCTGGCCAAGCGTCAGCCGTTGGTGATCGTGTCCTCGGACCTGCGCCGCGCCTACGACACCGCCGTGACCCTCGGGGAGCAGGCGGGCGTTCCGGTCGAGGTCGACAAGCGGCTGCGGGAAACGCACCTGGGGGACTGGCAGGGGCTGACCCACACCGAGGTCGACGCCATCGCCCCGGGCGCCCGGGTGGCCTGGCGCGAGGACGCCCGGTGGGCCCCGCACGGCGGCGAGAGCCGGGTGGACGTCGCCGATCGCAGTGTGCCGCTGGTGGCCGAACTGGTGGGCAGCCAACAGGATTGGGGTGCCGACGAATCCGATCGCCCCGTGGTGCTGGTGGCCCACGGCGGTCTGATTGCCGCGCTGACGGCCGCGCTGCTCGGTATCCCGGTGGACAATTGGCCGATTCTGGGCGGCATGGGCAACGCCAGCTGGGTGCAGCTGGCCGGGCATTCGGCCCCGGAGGCGTCCTTCGAGGCGATCAAGTGGCGGCTGGATGTCTGGAACGCCTCGGCGCAGGTGGCCAACGATGTCCTCTGATCCCGGTGCCCGCAAGACCCTGCTGGTTTTCGCCGACTCGCTGGCCTACTACGGCCCGACCGGCGGCCTGCCCGCCGACGATCCTCGGATCTGGCCCAACATTGTTGCGCGGCAACTGGACTGGGACCTCGAACTGATCGGGCGGATCGGCTGGACCTGCCGTGACGTGTGGTGGGCGGCGACCCAGGACCCGCGCTCGTGGGCGGCGCTGCCGCGGGCCGGCGCGGTGATCTTCGCGACGTGCGGCATGGATTCGCTGCCCTCGCCGCTGCCCACCGCGCTGCGGGAGTCGATCCGCTATGTGCGGCCGGCGCGGCTGCGTCGTTGGGTTCGCGACGGCTACGGCTGGCTGCAGCCCCGGTTGTCGCCGGTGGCGCGCCCCGCGCTGCCCCCGCACCTGACCGCCGAGTACCTCGAGATGACGCGCGGCGCAATCGACTTCAACCGCCCCGGGATTCCCATGGTCGCCTCGCTGCCCAGCGTGCACATCGCCGACGCCTACGGCAAATCGCACCGCGGACGCGACGGCACCGTCGCGGCCATCACGGCCTGGGCCGCCGAGCACGACCTGCCGCTGGTGGATCTCAAGGAAGCGGTCGCCGAAGAGATGTACAGCGGCCGCGGAAACCCCGACGGCATCCACTGGAACTTCGCGGCGCATGAGGCCGTCGCCGAGTTGATGCTCAAGGCGCTCGCCGTCGCGCTCGAGAAACCGGGCGGCTGACCGGTGCCGGTCATCGTGGTCACCGACTCCGCCGCCCGGCTACCCGCGGAAGTGGTCGCCGCGCACGACATCCGAGTGGTCCCGCTGCACATCCTGCTCGACGGGGTGGACCTGCGCGACGGTGTCGACGAGGTACCGCCGGACATCCACGAGCGGCAGGCCAGCACGGCCGGTGCCAGCCCGGAGGAACTGCGCACCGCCTACCGGCAGGCCCTGGCCGACAGTGCGGGCGCCGGCGTGGTGGCGGTGCACCTGTCCGCCGCGCTGTCTGGCACGTTCGGGGCGGCTCAGCAGGCGGCGGCCGAACTGGGCCCCGAGGTGACGGTGGTCGATTCCCGCTCGACGGCGATGGGTACCGGTTTCGTCGCGATCGCCGCGGCCCGCGCGGCCGCTGCCGGTGCCGATCGGGAAACCGTGGCAGCCCAGGCGATTTCGGCGATCGGGCGTGGCCACGGCTACATCGTGGTGCACCGGCTGGACAACCTGCGCCGCAGCGGGCGCATCGGCGGCGCGGCCGCCTGGTTGGGCACCGCGCTGTCGCTGAAGCCGCTGCTGCGCATCGACGACGGCAAACTGGTGCTGGCGCAACGGGTGCGCACGCCGAGCAAGGCGGTGGCGACCATGATCGACCGGGTCTGCGAGGTGGTCGGCTCGCGGTCGGCCGCGCTGGCGGTGCACCACGTCGCCAATCCGGGCGGCGCGGGCGAGGTCGCCGCGGCCCTGGCCGAACGGCTCCCGTCGTGTCCGCCGGCCTCGGTCAGCGAACTCGGCCCGGTATTGGCGCTGCACGTGGGCGCCGGGGCGGTCGCCGTCGTCGCCGACGTCCCGACGGCCGACTGACGCCGGAGGTTATCCACAGCCGCGCCTCGGTCCCCAGGTCGGGCCCGCCGTGCCGATCGGCGGCGCGCAGCGTCGCGGCGGATCCCTAGCGTTCGCGACATGGCTAGCGACTCACCCGCCGATCGACTGCGCCGCCTCGACGATGTCGACCGCGAGCCGACCCCCGAACCGGGCGTCGACGACCCCGACGACGGCGATCCCCGCGATCTGCTGCCGCGCTGGCTGCCGGATGCCGAGGTCTCGCGGGACGGCACGCTGCGCGGCTGGCTGACCGCGGCGCGGGCCGACCCCGGCCGCGCCGGCGGGTTCGCGCTGGTCGGCGTGGCGGCCCTGGCGGTGCTGGTGACGATATTCACGCTGATCCGCGACGACCCGGCCCCGGTGGTGTCCGCCAACCTGCCGCCGGTGGAAATGGCGGCGTCGACCGGCGCCGAGCCCAGTGCCAGCGCCGCACCGTCGTCGGAGCGGCCGGTGGTGGTCAGCGTCGTCGGCCTCGTACAACAACCCGGGCTCGTCACGATGACCCCCGGGGCCCGGGTCGCCGATGCCCTGACCGCTGCGGGCGGACCGCTGACCGGCGCCGACACCGTCGGGCTGAACATGGCACGCCACCTCAACGACGGAGAGCAGGTGGTGGTGGGCCTGTCGGCGGCCCCGGGCGCACCCCCGGCGTTGGGCAGTTCGATCAGCGGCGGCGGCCCACCGGGTGCGGCGCCGCCGGGCGGGTCCGCGGCGCCGGGTGCCGTCGAGGAGCCGGGCGGGCCCCTGGACCTCAACACCGCGACGGCCGCTCAGCTCGAGGCGCTGCCGGGCATCGGGCCGGTGACCGCGGCCGCGATCGTGGCGTGGCGGGACCGCAACGGCGCCTTCGCCAGCGTCGATCAGCTCGGTGAGGTCGACGGCATCGGGCCCGCGCGACTGCAGCGGCTGCGCGACCAGGTTCGGGTGTGAATGACCGTCCCGATCTGCGCCTGGTTCCGGCGGCAACGGTGGCCTGGACGATCACCGCCGCGGGCACCTACTGGAATGTCGGCGCGGCCTCGGCGGTGCTGTGCCTGGTGATCGCGGCGGTGGCCGCGGGGCTGCGCGGTCGTGTCGCACCCGAGCGCGAGACGGCCCGCGTGGCCGGTGCGGTCGTGGTCACCGCCGCGCTGGTGGGGGTGGGCTTCGGGGTGGCAATCGGACTGCGCGCCAGCAGTCTTCGCAGCCACCCCGCCGTCGACCGGTACGGGACCGCGGCCACCGTCACGGTGGTGGCCGCGGAGTCACCGCTGACGATCGGTAGCGGCCGGGTGCTGATCCGGGCGAATCTGCGCCAGCTCGACGACATCGGAACCCGGGGCCGGGTGGTGGTTTTCGCTCCCGCGCAGCACTACCAGACGGTCAGCGCCGGACAGCCGCTGCGGTTTCGCGCCCGGGTGAGCAAGCCGACCCGGCGGGACCTGACGGTCGCGGCGCTCAACGCCACCGGGGAACCCACGCTCGGGCAGCCCTCGGCGATCCACCGCGCCGCGGCCATCGTCCGGTCGCGGCTGGCCGAGCGGGCCCGCGAGGTCCTGCCCGCCGAGCAGGCCGCGATGCTGCCCGCGCTGGTACTCGGGGACACCAGTGCGGTGCCGCCGACCGCCACCCGGCAGTTCCGGATCGCCGGGCTCACCCATCTCACGGCCGTTTCGGGCGCCAACGTCACCATCGTGTGCGGCGCGGTCCTGCTGGCCGCCGGTTTTCTGGGCCCGCGGATCGCGGTCGCGCTCGCCGGCCTCGCCCTGGTGGCCTTCGTGGTGGTGGTGCAGCCGACCGCCAGCGTGCTGCGGGCCGCAGTGATGGGGGCCATCGCGCTGCTCGCCCTGGTGACCGCCCGGCGTCGGCAGGCCATCCCGGCGCTGGCCGGTACGGTGCTGGTGTTGCTGGTCGTGGCCCCGCAGCTGGCAGTCGACGTCGGATTCGCCCTGTCGGTGGCGGCCACGGCCGCGCTCATCGTGCTGGCACCGCGCTGGTCGCTGCGGCTGGTCGGGCGCGGCTGGCCCAAACCGGTCGCCGACGCCGTGGCCATCGCGGTGGCCGCGCAACTGGTCACCGCGCCGCTGGTGGCCGGGATCTCCGGGATGCTGAGCCTGGTCGCGGTGCTGGCCAACCTGCTGGTGACGGTGGTGATCGCGCCCATCACGCTGCTCGGCACCGCGGCCGCCGCAGTGGGCATGGTCTGGCCGGCCGCCGCACGGCTGCTGATCCGGTTCACCGGACCGGAGTTGTGGTGGCTGCTGCAGGTGGCGCGCTGGACTTCGGCGGTGCCGCACGCCGCGGTACCGGTGCCCTCGGGCGCCGTCGGGGTGCTGGTGTTGGCGGCGGCGACGGTCGCGGTGGTCCTCGGTTGGGGACGGCGCCGGGCCCGGATCGCGCTCGGAACGGTGGGCCTCGTGGCGTTCGGCTGGGGGCTTTCGGCGCTGCTGTGAGCGGCGGTCCGGGGCCGTCGCCGACGTGTGGCACCATCGTCGCGTGAGTGCACAGGTTCCCGGCCTTCATCTCGTCCTCGGCGATGAAGAACTGCTCGTCGACCGCGCCATCGCCACGATCGCTCGGGAGGCCCGCGCACGGTCCGGCACGCAGGGCGGCGGGACCCTCGAGATCGGCGACGTCCCGATCAACCGGCTGCGCGCCGGCGACGTCAGCACCAGCGAACTCGCGGAACTGCTGAGCCCGTCGCTGTTCGCCGACGAGCGCATCGTCGTCCTGGAGGCCGCCGGCGAGGCCGGCAAGGACGCCGTCGAGTTGATCGCGGCGGCGGCGGCCGATCTGCCGTCGGGCACCGAGCTGGTGGTGGTGCATTCCGGCGGTGGCCGGGCCAAGGCGCTGGCCACCCGGCTGCGCGACCTGGGTGCGCGGGTGCATCCCTGCGCCAAGATCACCAAGGCCGGCGAACGGGCCGACTTCGTGCGCGCCGAGTTCCGGGCGCTGAAGGTCAAGGTCGGCGACGAGACGGTGACCGCGCTGCTGGACGCGGTGGGGTCCGACATCCGGGAGTTGGCGTCGGCGTGCTCCCAACTGGTCGCCGACACCGACGGCCAGGTGGACCCCGCGGCGGTGCGCCGCTACCACAGCGGCAAGGCCGAGGTGA
This sequence comes from Mycolicibacterium sp. MU0050, assembly GCF_963378085.1. Lineage (GTDB taxonomy): Bacteria > Actinomycetota > Actinomycetes > Mycobacteriales > Mycobacteriaceae > Mycobacterium > Mycobacterium wendilense. Next base: position 1,712,141 of record NZ_OY726395.1, read on the forward strand.
AGGGGTTCGATATCGCCGACAAGGCGATCGTCGGCGACGTCGAGGGCGCGGCCGAGGCGCTGCGCTGGGCGATGCTGGCCGGTGAGCCGCGGGTGGTCCTGGCCGACGCGCTGGCCGAGGCCGTGCACACCGTCGCGCGGGTGGCGCCGCTGTCGGGAGATCCCTACCGCCTGGCCGGGGAGCTGGGGATGCCGCCGTGGCGCATCCAGAAGGCGCAGAAGCAGGCGCGGCGTTGGTCCCGGGACCGGGTTGCCAGCGCGCTGCAGCTGGTCGCGGCGCTGAACGCCGACGTCAAGGGAGCGGCCGCCGACGCGGATTACGCGCTCGAGGCGGCGGTGCGGAAGGTGGCCGAACTGGCCCGGAACAACTGAGCGTCCGAACGAGCAACGCCGGGACGCAACGCACGGAGCAGCTGAACTCGATGAGCTCAGCGCGCGTCGTACGAGATCAGAGCTTGTTGAACGCCAGGGTCAGCGCCGACTTCTTGTTGGCGGCCTGGTTCTTGTGGATGACACCCTTGCTGGCGGCCTTGTCCAGGTGCCGGTTGGTCGACACCAGCAGCTCGGCGGCCTTCTCCTTGTCGCCGGCCTCGACGGCCTCGCGGAACCCGCGGACAGCCGTGCGAAGCGACGACTTCACCGACTGGTTGCGCAGACGGGCGCGCTCGTTGGTGCGGTTGCGCTTTTCCTGCGACTTGATGTTGGCCACGCGTCAGTTCCTTCTGATTCTCAAGCTGGGTGTGTTCGGGAGAAGTCTCCTGGTGCCCGCCACCGGGCAGCGATTGACCAGGCTACCAGTTCAGCCGGGCAACCCCCAAAGCGTGACCGCCGTGCAACCTCGATTGTTCAGCTGGCCTGCCGAAACAACACACGTGGTGCAGCATGGGAACGATGAGCGTTCGCACTGTGCCCGGCCCGAGCAAACGGAGGACGTCGAGTTCACGGGCCGCCAAGAAATCCGCACCGATTTTCGACGGCTACCACGAACGCGGTTCCTACGCCGATGCGTTTGACGAGATGTTCGACGCCCACGGCGCTGTCCGGGGGCCCTACAAGGGCATCTACAAGGAACTGGCCCCGTCGGACGCCTCGGAGTTGGCGGCGCGCTCCGAGGCCCTGGGCCGCGCCTTCACCGACCAGGGCATCACCTTCTCGCTCTACGGCGAGGAGCGCCCGTTCCCGCTGGACCTGGTGCCCCGGGTGATCTCGGCGGGCGAGTGGACGCGGCTGGAGCGCGGCATCAAGCAGCGGGTCACGGCGCTGGAGATGTATCTCGACGACATCTACGGCGATCAGGAGATCCTGCGCGACGGGGTCATCCCGCGGCGGCTGGTGACCTCCTGTGACCACTTCCATCGCGAGGCCGCGGGCATCGTGCCGCCCAACGGGGTGCGGATCCACGTCGCCGGCATCGACCTGATCCGCGACGAGCAGGGCACCTTCCGGGTGCTCGAGGACAACCTGCGCTCGCCGTCGGGGGTGTCCTACGTCATGGAGAACCGCCGCACCATGGCGCGCGTCTTCCCCAACCTGTTCGCCACCAACCGGGTGCGGGCGGTCGGCGACTACGCCTCCTACCTGCTGCGGGCGTTGCGTAAGGCCGCGCCCACCAACGTGGCCGACCCCACCGTCGTGGTGTTGACGCCGGGTGTCTACAACTCCGCGTACTTCGAGCATTCGCTGCTCGCCCGGCAGATGGGCGTGGAGTTGGTCGAGGGCCGTGATCTGTTCTGCCGGGACAACACCGTCTACATGCGGACCACGGAGGGGGAGCGCCGGGTCGACGTCATCTACCGACGCATCGACGACGAGTTCCTCGACCCCATGCACTTTCGGCCGGATTCGGTGCTGGGCGTGGCCGGCATCGTCAACGCCGCCCGCGCCGGCAATGTGGTGATCTCCTCGGCGGTGGGCAACGGGGTGGGCGACGACAAGCTCGTCTACACCTACGTCCCCACCATCATCGACTACTACCTGGGGGAGAAGCCGCTGCTGGCCAACGTCGACACCTTCCGCTGTTGGCTCGACGACGAGCGCGAGGAGGTGCTCGACCGGATCGCGGAATTGGTCATCAAACCGGTGGAGGGCTCGGGCGGGTACGGCATCGTGTTCGGGCCCGAGGCGTCGGAGAAGGAACTCGCGACCATCCGCCGTAAGGTCGAATCCGACCCGCGCGGCTGGATCGCCCAGCCCGTCGTGCAGCTCTCCACGGTGCCCACCCAGATCGATCACAGCCTGGCGCCGCGCCACGTCGACCTGCGGCCGTTCGCGGTCAACGACGGCGACGAGGTCTGGGTGCTGCCGGGCGGGCTGACGCGGGTCGCGCTGCCGGAGGGATCGCTGGTGGTCAACTCCAGCCAGGGCGGGGGTTCCAAGGACACCTGGGTGCTGGCGTCGCGGAGCTCCTCGGCCGACCGCGAACTGGCGGCCGCCGAGGTCGTGCGGACCCTGCCCGGGGAGGCCACGCCGCCGGCCGGGGACCGGGCGCCGAAATCCACCGACCGGCCGTCGAAGAACGGCAAGGCCGGCGAACAACATCAGCAGCAACAGCAGGCGGGCGTGGTCGGGGGCGATCGCCAGCAACAGCAACAGCAACAACAACAGCAACAGCAACAGCAACAACAACAGCAACAACAACAGCAGGCGGTGAGCCACTGATGTTGGCCCGCAACGCCGAATCGCTGTACTGGATCGGCCGCTATGTGGAGCGGGCCGACGACACCGCGCGCATCCTCGACGTGGTGATCCACCAGCTGCTCGAAGACTCCAGCGTCGACCCCGACCACACGTCCCGGGTGCTGCTGCGGGTGCTGGGCATCGACCCGCCCGACAAGCCGCTGGATGTGTGGTCGCTGACCGATCTGGTCGCGTTCTCCCGTGGCGCCGGCGGTGGCTCCTCGATTGTCGACGCGATCACCGCGGCCAGGGAAAATGCCCGCGGCGCAAGGGAAGTCACGTCCGCGGAAATGTGGGAGTGCCTCAACACCACCTACAACGCGCTTCCCGAGCGGGAACGCGCTGCCCGTCGGCTCGGTCCGCACGAGTTCCTCGCCTACGTCGAGAGTCGCGCGGCGATGTTCGACGGTTTGGCGGACTCGACACTGTCCCGCGACGACGGATACCGGTTCATGGTGCTCGGCAGGGCCATCGAGCGCGTCGACATGACGGTGCGCATGCTGCAGTCGCGCGTCGGCGAATCCGCGTCCTCGCCGGCCTGGGTGACCGTGCTGCGCTCGGCCGGCGCCCACGACGCCTATCTGCGTACCTACCGCGGCGTGCTGGACGCCCGGCGGGTGGTCGAATTCCTGTTGTTGGATCGGCTGTTCCCGCGGTCGGTGTTCTATTCGCTGCGGATGGCCGAGCAGAGCATCGAGGGCCTGCGACACCGCAAACACAATCGGGTCGGCGCCACCGACGAGGCGCAACGGCTGTTGGGGCGGGCGCGCAGCGAGCTGGAGTTCCTGCGGCCCGGCGTGCTGCTGGATTCGCTGGAGACCGGGCTCGACGACCTGCAACGGACGTGTTTCGAGGTCGGTGAGGCGTTGGCGTTGCAGTACTTCCACTCCGCGCCGTGGGTGGCCTGGACCGATGCCGGTCACGACGCGTTGGTGATCGAAGAAGGGGAGATCTAGCGATGTGGCGGCTGCGCGTGGTGCACGCGACGGGATATGCCTACAAGTCGGCGGTCACCGCATCGTTCAACGAAGCCCGGCTGACACCGCGATCGGATCAGCGGCAGAACGTCATCCTCAACCGGGTCGAGACGGTGCCGGCCACCCGGTCCTACCGCTACGTCGACTACTGGGGCACCGCCGTGACGGCGTTCGATCTGCATGCGCCGCACACCGAACTCGAGGTCACCGCGTCCTCGGTGGTCGAAACGGACAAGCCCGAGGACCCGGAACTGTCGGTCAGTTGGGACGACCTGGCTTCCGAGGCCGTGGCGGATCGCTTCGACGAGATGTTGAGTCCCAGCCACTACACCCCGGCCAGCAAGCGCATCGAACGCGTCGGTCGTCGCATCGCCAAGGACAACGATCCGCAACAGGCGGTCATCGAGGCGGCGCGCTGGGTGCAGGGCGAACTGACCTACGTCGCGGGCACCACCGGTGTTCATTCCTCGGGGCTGGACGCGCTGCGGGAAGGCAAGGGCGTGTGCCAGGACTTCGCGCACCTGACGCTGATTCTGTTGCGGGGGATGGGGATTCCGTCGCGCTACGTCTCGGGGTATCTGCACCCGCACGGCGACGCCGCCGTCGGCGATACCGTCGAGGGACAGAGCCACGCCTGGATCCAGGCCTGGACCGGGGAGTGGTGGTATTACGACCCGACCAACGACACCGGCATCAACGAGCAGTACATCAGCGTCGGTGTGGGCCGGGACTACTCGGACGTGACGCCGTTGAAGGGCATCTACTCGGGGGAGGGCTCCACCGACCTCGACGTCATGGTCGAGATCACCCGGTTGGCCTGACCTCAGCCGATCCGGACCCGGTGCAGGTCGTCCCCGAGCTCGACGCGGCCGTCGAACTCCTCGGCGGCCAGCTGCCGCCACTGGTCCTCCTCGCCGGGGGTGATCGCCGGGACGTAGTGCGTGAGGATCAGGGTGCCCACGCCGGCACGGGTGGCGGTGGCCGCCGCCTGCTGCACCGACGAGTGGTAATCGCAGATGTCCTTGAACCGCTGCAGGGGCATCCGCTGGACCAGATCGTCGCGAATCACCGTGTGCACCAGGGCATCCGCGCCGGAGCTCAGGCGGTCCAGGCTGGCGCACGGCACCGTGTCGCCGGCCAACACCACCGCGGTGCCCTCGCATTCCACCCGGAATCCCAGCGTGGGTTCCACCGGTCGGTGATCGGTGGGGGCGGCGGTGATGCGCACCGCGCCGCGCTCCCACACCGGCCCGTCGGTGAACTCCTGCACCTCCAGTGGCGGCGGTTCGTTCAGGTCGTCGTGGTGGGCGATCCGATAGCCGATGTCGAATCCGAAGGCCTGCAGCGTCGCCCGCACCACGTCGGCGGTGCCGGGCGGGCCGATGATCGGCAGCGGCGCCGGGCGCGCGTCGAAGGTGGTGACCCAGCGGGTGATGATCACGTCGCCCAGGTCCGTGATGTGATCGCTGTGCAGGTGGGTGAGCAGCAGGGCGTCCAGCGCGTTGGCGCCCACGCCGAGGGCCGCGGCCCGTTGCAGGACGCCGCGCCCGCAATCGACCAGCAGCGTCTGCCCGCCGGTACGGACCAGAGTGGCCGGGCCGGCGCGGTTCGGATCGGGGATGGGACTGCCGGTGCCCAGCAGGGTGACTTCGATCGCCATCTCTCGGGTATCTCACAACCCCGGCGGCCCGGGTGGGGGATCGCGCAAAACGATCGCTTGGCCCGTTTCCTTTCGCTGCCGCAGAATCCCGCCTAGGCTGGTGTGAACTGGATCACAGCTGCGGAGGTTGCGATGCGGATCGCCGATGTCCTGAGAAGCAAGGGGGCCGATGTCGCCACGGTGCGACCGGAAGCGACGGTGCGGGAGTTGTTGGCTGGACTGGCCGAGGCGAACATCGGCGCCATGGTGGTCGTCGGGTCGGCGGGGGTGATCGCCGGGATGGTCTCCGAACGCGACGTGGTGCGCCGGTTGTACGAGCAGGGACCGTCCATTCTCGACCTGTCGGTGGCCCAGATCATGACGCCGGCGGTGGCCACCTGCGGCTTGGATTCCTCGGTCGACGAGCTCTCCGAGATGATGACCACAAACCGGGTGCGCCACATCCCGGTGCTGGTCGAGGGTCGGCTGGCGGGCATCGTGAGCATCGGCGACGTGGTCAAGACCCGCCTCGAGGAACTCGAGTCCGAGCAGGAACTCTTGCAGGCCTACATCACCCAGGGCTGACTTCTGGGGCTCTGCCGTGTCAGGCTGGTCGGATGCTTTATCCCGACGCCACCCCGGAGGTTGCGCCCGCCCGCAAGGCCGACATCCGCGAACTCGGACGGACGCTGGGCCGCGCGTTCTTCGACGACCCGGTGATGACGTGGATGTTCCCGCAGGCCGGCCGGCGCGCAAAGGCCCTGCCCAAGATGTTCGCGACGATGACTCGGCACCAGTTCCTGGGGCACGGCGGCGTCGAGGTCGCCTCCGACGGGGTGCACATCGCAGCGGCTGCGCTGTGGTCCCCGCCCGGCCGCTGGCAGACGACACCGTGGCAGGACCTGCGCATGATCGCCGGGTTCCTCGGTGCGATGGGCCTGCACGTCAAGCGCGGCCAGCAGGTCGGCGAGTTGATGAAGAAGCACCACCCCGAGCAGCCGCACTGGTATCTGGGGGTGATCGGCAGCGACCCCACCTTCCGCGGCGGTGGGTACGGCCACGCGCTCATGGCCTCGCGCCTGGACCGCTGCGACGCCGAGTTCGCGCCGTCGTATCTGGAGTCCAGCAATCCCGTCAATGTCCCGTACTACCAGCGTTTCGGGTTCGAGGTCACCGGCGAGATCCAGCTGCCCGACGGCGGTCCGGTGATGTGGCAGATGTGGCGCGAGCCGCGCTGACCCGAAAAGCGGTCAGCTCCAGGAGTACTCGGCCCGTAACCGCGTCGCGACCAGGTCGAACTTCGCGCGGTCCAGGATGGCGCCCTCGCGCCGGATGCCCTCCTCGGGCACGTCGAGCACCCGGTCCAGCCGGACCCAGCTCGGGCGGCCCTCGCCGTCCCAGGGACCCGAACCGATCCCCACCCAGTGTCGGTCGTCGGCGTGGTGCGCCTGGCTGGACAGCATGAGCCCCAGCAGCACCGAGCGATCGCGGCCAACCACCAGCACGGGCCGGTCCTTGCCGCGGCTGGGGTCGTCCTCGTAGACCACCCAGGTCCAGACGATCTCGCCCGGATCGGCCTGGCCGTCGAGGTCGGGGGCATAGGAAATCCGGCGCGCGCGGTGCGCGGTCGGCACCACGGTGTGGGTGACGGGCCGCCCCGCGGTGATCGCCGCCGGCGGCTCGGCCGATGCGCCGACGAGCGCGTCGACACCGATCTTCAGCCCCTGCTGGATGGTGCGTTGCATGCCCTGCGGGTTCTGCAGATTGCGGATCAACTTGGGTGCCTCGTTGAACACCAGATGCTCGGTGACCTTCAATACCTGCTGCAGCGGCCTCCATTGCGACGCCATAGCTGCCAAGCATAAGCGCTTCCGGGCAAGCTCGATTGTGACCCGACGTCGGTCGCTGGCTACTCTGGAGACGTCCCATCGCGCCAAACAGGCCGACCCACCAGGAGATTTCCATCAGCACCTTCGCCGACAAGACGTTCACTGCGCCGGCGCAGATTCGAAATTTCTGCATCATCGCCCACATCGACCACGGGAAGTCCACCCTGGCCGACCGGATGCTGCAGCTCACCGGGGTGGTCGACGACCGTTCGATGCGTGCCCAGTACCTGGACCGGATGGACATCGAGCGCGAACGTGGGATCACCATCAAGGCGCAGAACGTGCGCCTGCCCTGGCAGGTCGACGGCGAAGATTTCGTGTTGCACCTGATCGACACCCCCGGCCACGTGGACTTCACCTACGAGGTGTCGCGCGCACTGGAGGCCTGCGAGGGCGCCGTGCTGCTGGTCGACGCCGCGCAGGGCATCGAGGCGCAGACGCTGGCCAACCTGTATCTGGCGCTGGACCGCGACCTGACCATCATCCCGGTGCTCAACAAGATCGACCTGCCCGCCGCGGACCCGGACCGCTACGCCGGCGAGATCGCGCACATCATCGGCTGCGAGCCCGAGGAGGTGCTGCGGGTCTCGGGCAAGACCGGGGTGGGCGTGCCGGAGCTGATCGACGAGGTGGTGCGCAAGGTGCCGCCCCCGCAGGGCAACGCCGATGCTCCCGCCCGGGCGATGATCTTCGACTCGGTCTACGACATCTACCGCGGCGTGGTCACCTACGTGCGCGTGGTCGACGGCAAGATCACCCCGCGCGAGCGCATCGCGATGATGTCCACCGGCGCCACCCACGAACTGCTCGAGGTCGGCATCGTCTCGCCCGAACCGAAGGCCAGCGACGGCCTCGGGGTCGGCGAGGTGGGCTACCTGATCACCGGCGTCAAGGACGTTCGGCAGTCGAAGGTCGGCGACACCGTCACCACCGCGCGCCAGGGTGCGACCGAGGCGCTGACCGGCTACCGCGAGCCCAAGCCCATGGTCTATTCCGGGCTGTACCCGGTCGACGGGTCGGACTATCCGAATCTGCGCGAGGCCCTGGAGAAACTGCAGCTCAACGACGCCGCGTTGACGTGGGAGCCGGAGACGTCGGTGGCGTTGGGGTTCGGGTTCCGGTGCGGGTTCCTCGGTCTGTTGCACATGGAGATCACCCGCGAGCGCCTGGAACGTGAGTTCAACCTCGATCTGATCTCGACCTCGCCCAACGTCGTCTACCGGGTGCAGAAGGACGACGGGGCCGAGATGATCGTCACCAACCCGTCGGACTGGCCCGAGGGCAAGATCTCCGCGGTCTACGAACCGGTGGTCAAGACCACGATCATCGCGCCCAGCGAATTCATCGGCTCCATCATGGAACTGTGCCAGTCGCGGCGCGGGGAACTCGGCGGCATGGACTATCTGTCGCCCGAGCGCGTCGAACTGCGTTACACAATGCCGTTGGGGGAGATCATCTTCGACTTCTTCGACGCGTTGAAGTCACGCACCCGCGGGTACGCCAGCCTGGACTACGAGGAGGCCGGCGAGCAGGAGGCCCAGCTGGTCAAGGTGGACATCCTGCTGCAGGGGGAAACGGTCGACGCCTTCAGCGCGATCGTGCATAAGGATTCGGCCTTTGCCTACGGCAACAAGATGACCACCAAGCTCAAAGAGCTCATTCCGCGGCAGCAGTTCGAGGTCCCGGTGCAGGCCGCGATCGGCTCGAAAATCATTGCCCGCGAGAACATTCGGGCCATCCGCAAGGACGTGCTGTCCAAGTGTTACGGCGGCGACATCAGCCGTAAGCGCAAGCTGCTGGAGAAGCAGAAGGAGGGCAAGAAGCGGATGAAGACCATCGGTCGCGTCGACGTTCCGCAGGAGGCCTTCGTGGCCGCGCTGTCCACCGAGTCCGCGGGCGACAAGGCCGCCAAGAAGTAGAGCTGTCTTCGCCGCAAGCGCTCAGCTGTGAACGCCTCACCGCGGCGAGCGCTCTGCTGGGTACAGCCCACCGCCGCGAGCGGCCACTGTTGTACAAAATTCTGCGCCTGGGTTCAAGGGGTGGATGCAACAGCCTCTAGCTGAGGGGTTCAGATGGGGCTGCCGGAGTTAGCGCGTGTGGAAAGCCGGTTTTGGGAACTAATTCGTGATGGGCTCTCGCCGCGAGATGCCGGCAAGGCTGTCGGCGTGTCGGGGCACACTGGTTATCGCTGGTTTGCTGATGTTGGAGGTGTGAAACCACCTCCGCGTGATGACGGGCCTCGGAAAAAGCCTCGGTTGAGCTTCGAAGAACGTGAGGAGATCGCGTTAGGCATCGCTGCAGGGGAATCGATGTGCAGCATCGCGCGTCGACTCAAGCGGGCACCATCGACGATCTCGCGTGAAATCAAGAACAACAGCAAGCCTGGCCGCAACCGTTACCGCAGCCGATACCAGTTCGGGGCGAGGTGGCATGGCGGTCACGAGCAATGTCCGCGCTATCGTGCCAGCAGCGCTCATGCACGTAGTCAGCGTCGGGCTCGCCGAGCCAAGCCGGGCAAGCTGGCGACCAACCGGCGTTTACATGCTGAGGTGCAGACTCGGTTGGAAGATGATCAGCACAGTCCTGAGCAGATCGCTCGACGGCTGCAGATCGACTTCCCTGACGATCCGGAGATGCGGGTGTCCCACGAGACCATCTATCAGGCGATTTATGTTCAGGGCAAGGGGAATTTGCGCCGCGAGTTGCATACCTGTCTGCGGACCGGACGGGCGTTGCGTAAGCCTCAGCGCCGCCCCGATGAGCGCCGCGGGAAACTGCGGGACATCGTCAGTATCAGCGAGCGGCCGCCGGAGGTCGAAGACCGGGCTGTCCCCGGACACTGGGAGGGAGATCTGATCCTGGGCAGCGTCGCATCGGCGTCGGCAATCGGGACGGTGGTAGAACGCACCACTCGTTTCACTATGCTGCTGCACCTGCCCGACCGGCATACCGCAGAAGCCGTCCAGGAAGCGATCGTAACCAAAATGGCCCAGCTCCCGACGATCCTGCGCAAGACTCTGACCTGGGACCGAGGCCACGAAATGGCCAACCACGCCGCCATCGCGACCGCCGCGGAGCTGGACATCTACTTCTGCGATCCGCACTCGCCCTGGCAGCGCGGCACCAACGAAAACACCAATGGTCTGCTACGCCAGTACTTTGCCAAAAGTACTGACTTGTCGGTCTTTCCCGCTGACTACCTCGACTACGTCGCGGCCAAACTCAACAACCGGCCACGGAAAACCCTGCGCTGGAAAACCCCCGCCGAAGCCCTCGACGAATTACTGTCGAACCCGTTCAAATCGCCCGCTGTTGCATCCACCGCTTGAAACCGCCGCGGATTTGCGTACCAGGATGAGCGCTCGCGCACAGGGGGCGGGGAGAAGCCTCAGATGTACATCGCCGGGTCGATGTAACTGGTGGGATCGACGGCCTCTTCGCGTTCCTTGGCACCGCGATGTCGCACCACCGCCGGAATGCCGGTCGCGATCGACTCGGCCGGCACGTCGCGGGTGACGACGGCGTTGGCGCCGATCGCGCTGTCGTCGCCGATCGTCAGCGGCCCCAGCACCTTGGCGCCGGCGCCGATGGTGACCCGGTTGCCGACGGTGGGATGACGCTTGACCTGCTGGAGGGTGCGCCCGCCGAGGGTCACCCCGTGGTAGAGCATCACGTCATCGCCGATCTCGGCGGTCTCACCGATCACCACGCCCATGCCGTGGTCGATGAAGAAGCGTCGGCCGATGGTGGCGCCGGGGTGGATCTCGATGCCGGTGAACGCGCGCACCGCCTGCATCAGGATCCGGGCCGGCCCGCGCAACGCCGGGCGCGCCCACATCCGGTGCGCCACCCGGTGCGCCCAGATCGCGTGCAAGCCCGAGTACACCAGCGCGTTCTCCACGTCTCCGCGCGCCGCCGGGTCGTGTGCGCGGGCGTTCTGCAGGTCTTCCCGCAGCGTGGCCAACAGCGCCATGGTCCTCAGTCCCGAACGTGCTCGAACAACGCCGTGGAGACGTAGCGCTCGCCGAAGTCGGGGATGATCACCACGATCTGCTTACCGGCGTTCTCCGGGCGTTTGGCCAATTCCAGTGCGGCCCAGACGTTTGCACCGGCCGAGATGCCGCCCAGGATGCCCTCCTCGGTGCCGAGCGCGCGGGCAGTGGCAATCGCGTCGTCGAAGGCGGCGTCGATGATCTCGTCGTAGACGCCGCGGTCGAGCACCTCGGGGATGAAGTTGGCGCCGATGCCCTGGATCTTGTGCGGGCCGGGGTCGCCGCCATTGAGGATCGGGGAGTCCAGCGGTTCCACCCCGACGATCTTCACCTCGGGCTTGCGAGCCTTGAGCACCCGGCCGACGCCGGTCAGCGTCCCGCCGGTGCCGATCCCGGCCACGAAGATGTCGACGGCGCCGTCGGTGTCCGCCCACACCTCCTCGGCGGTGGTGCGTTCGTGGATCTCCGGGTTGGCCGGATTGGCGAATTGGTCTGCGGCCACCGCGTTCTCGGTCTCGGAGATGATCTGCTTGGCGCGGGCCACCGCGCCGGCCATGCCCTCGGACCCGGGGGTCAGCACGATCTCGGCGCCGAAGGCGCGTAGCAGCACCCGACGTTCGGTGGACATGGTGTCCGGCATGGTCAGGATGACCCGGTAGCCGCGGGCGGCGCCGACCATGGCCAGCGCGATGCCGGTGTTGCCGCTGGTGGCCTCGACGATGGTGCCGCCCGGTCGCAGGGCGCCGGCGGCTTCGGCGGCGTCGATGATCGCCACCGCGATGCGGTCCTTGACGCTGTTGGCCGGGTTGTAGAACTCCAGCTTGGCCAACACCTGTGCACCGAGGCCCTCGGTGAGGCGGTTGAGCCGGACGAGCGGCGTGCGCCCGACCAGTTCACTGACGTCGTTGTAGATAGTGCTCATGACCGCCCTTCTGATGCAGCTCAGATTCGTCAGATCGAGACTAGCGGGTGCCGGTGAACCTGTCGGCAACGCAGCCCATCAGCGCGCGTGCAGCGACGATCAGGCAAGCTGGGATGGTGACCGCCCGCGAGAATATTCTGCTCGTACACTGGCACGATCTGGGCCGCTATCTGGGGATTTACGGTAATTCCGACGTGCAGAGCCCCTGTCTGGACCGGCTGGCCGCGGAAGGGCTGTTGTTCACCCGGGCCCACGCCACCGCACCGCTGTGTTCGCCGTCGCGGGGGTCGTTGTTCACCGGCCGTTACCCGCAGAGCAACGGCCTGATCGGGCTGGCCCACCACGGGTGGGAGTACCGCGACGGTGTGCGCACGCTACCCGCGGTGCTGTCCGAATCCGGTTGGTATACCGCTCTTTTCGGTATGCAGCACGAGACGAGTTTCCCGTCCCGGCTCGGGTTCGACGAGTTCGACGTGTCCAATTCATACTGCGAATACGTCGTCGAGCAGGCGACCGCGTGGCTGCGCCGGGCCCCGTCGACGCCGTTTTTGTTGACGGCGGGATTCTTCGAGACCCACCGCCCGTATCCGCACGACCGGTACGAGCCCGCCGACCCAGCCGCGGTGCGGGTGCCCGAGTACCTCCCGGACACCCCTGAGGTACGTCAGGATCTCGCTGATTTTTACGGCTCGATCACCGTCGCCGACGCGGCGGTGGGGCAGCTGCTCGATACCCTGGCCGATACCGGACTCGACGCGAGCACTTGGGTGGTCTTCGTCACCGACCACGGTCCGGCGTTGCCGCGGGCCAAGTCCACGCTCTACGACGCGGGCACCGGGATAGCGCTGATCGCGCGGCCACCGCGCTCCCGCGGGTTGGCCCCCGGGACCTACGACGAGCTCTTCAGCGGGGTGGATCTGCTGCCCACGCTGCTGGATCTGCTCGGGGTCGAGGTGCCGGCTGAGGTCCAAGGGGTTTCGCACGCCGCGAATTTGCTGGAGAATGGTCAAGGTGCGCGGTCGGCGGTGTACACGACCAAGACCTATCACGATTCTTTCGACCCGATTCGCGCCATTCGGACCAAGGATTACAGCTACATCGAGAACTACGCGTCGCGGCCCATGCTGGATCTGCCCTGGGACATCGAGGACAGCGCTCCGGGGCGAGCGCTGGCGGGGCAGATCGATGCCCCGCGGCCGGCGCGTGAACTCTACGATCTGCGGGTCGACCCGCGGGAGCTGAACAACCTCCTGACCAGCTCAGATAGCGAAGAGGTCGAGGCCGTCGCCCACGACCTGGCGGTGCGGCTCAACGCGTGGCGGGAGAAGACCGATGACGTCATCCCGTCCGAGTTCGCCGGCACCCGGATATCCGATCGCTATACCCGCACCTACGCGCACATCCAGGGTATTCCCTATCCCAGCCGATCGGCTGTCGCCATAGAGCGCGGCATAAGTCCCGCGCCGGAACAATAGTTATCTTCCCGTTGAAGGTAATTCCCGTGCCGAGCCGCCTGCGAAGATTGCTATTAGGCTCTCGCGAATGTCCGAGAAACCGACGGCGTACCTCGTTCTGGCGTCCCAGCGCAGTGGGAGCACCCTGCTGGTCGAGTCCTTGAGAGCCACCGGTGTCGCCGGCGAACCACAGGAGTTCTTCCAGTACCTGCCGCACACCAGCATGTCCCCACAGCCGCGGGAATGGTTCGCCGACGTCGACGACCCGTCGATCCTGCGGTTGCTCGACCCGCTCATCGAGGGCACGCCGGATCTGGCCGCCGCCGAGATCTGGCGGGACTACATCCGCACCGTCGGCCGCACGCCCAACGGCATCTGGGGTGGCAAGCTGATGTGGAACCAGACCCCGCTGCTGTTGGCGCGGGCCAAGAATCTGCCGCAGCGCTCGGGGGAGGGCCTGCTGGCCGCCATCCGGGATGTCGTCGGCAGCGACCCGGTGCTGGTGCACGTCTACCGGCCCGACGTGGTGTCCCAAGCGGTTTCGTTCTGGCGGGCGGTGCAGACCAGGGTCTGGCGGGGTCGGCCCGACCCGGGACGCGACGCACGCGCCGAGTATCACGCCGGGGCCATCGCGCATGTGGTCCGGATGCTGCGTGAGCAGGAGGAGGGCTGGCGCAAGTGGTTCGTCGAGGAGGACGTGCACCCCATCGACGTGCCGTATCCGGTGCTGTGGCGCAACCTGGCCCAGACGGTCGGCACGGTGCTCGAGGCGCTCGGCGAGGACCCGCGACTGGCGCCGGCGCCGGTGCTGGAGCGCCAGGCCGACCACCGCTCCGACGAATGGGTGGAGCGCTACCGCGCCGATGCGCAGCGGCTGGGGTTGCCGCTGTAACCGCGCCGGACGCCGCCGGAAATGTTCCGTCCTGCCTAGGGTGGGGGACGTGACCTGAGATCCCACCGTCGAGGGAGCGCCGATGTCGAACGCCGCCGCAGTAGCCGACCAGCAGTTGTCCACGGCCATCCGGGAGGGTTCGGCGGCCGAGCACGAGGCCGCCGAGACATCCGATTTCACCGTGCAGTTGCTGGCGGGCCGGATCAATGCGGCCGGCTACACGGCGTATCTGCAACGGCTGCACACGGTGTACGCCGCGCTCGAGGACGCGGTGCGGGCCCGGCGCACCGACCCCGCGGTGGCGGCGGTGTACGACCCGGCGGTGGAACGGCGGGCCGCGCTGGAAGCCGACCTGGACCACTGGGCGCCGGGCGCCCCGTACGACACCGACAGTCCCGCGGCCGCCGAGTACGCGGCCCGGCTCCGCAGCCGCGACTGGGGCGGCGATCTGCTCGCCCACCACTACACCCGCTACCTCGGCGACCTGTCGGGCGGGCGGACCATCGGCCGCGTCGTGGCGCGCAGCTTCGATCTGGACGACGCCGGCGTGGCGTTCTACACCTTTGCGGAGATCGCCAAGCCCAAGCCGTACAAGGACGCCTACCGCGCCCGCCTCGACGAACTCGACCTCAGCGCCGCGGACAAGGCACGGGTGGTCGACGAGGTCAAGGTCGCGTTCGGGCTGAACCAGGCGGTGTTCGACGAACTCGGCCGGCGCCTCGAGGCGTACCTGCGCTGACGCGGGTCCGGCTCACATCGGCGCGTTGGCGGGTACGAACACCCCGGAGCTGTCGGCTTCCTCCTCGGCGCGGATGACGTGCACCACGGCGTTGATCAGCGCCAGGTGCGTGAACGCCTGCGGGAAGTTGCCCAGGTGGCGTCCGGTGCGCGGCTCGATCTCCTCGGCGTAGAGGTGTAGCGGGCTGGCGAAGGACAGCAGTCGCTCGCACAGGTGCCGGGCGCGGTGGATCTCGCCGATCTCGACCAGGGCCGACACCAGCCAGAACGAGCAGATGGTGAACGTCCCCTCCTCGCCCGTCAGCCCGTCGTCGGTCTCCTCCACCCGGTACCGGAGGACCAGGCCGTCGTGGGTCAGTTCCTCGGCGATGGCCATCACGGTGGCGCGGATCCGCGGGTCGTCCGGCGGAAGGAACCGGGTCAACACCGCCAGCAGCAGCGAGGCGTCCAGAGCCGGGTGGCCGTACCGCTGGGTGAGCACGCCGCGCTCGTCGACCCCGTGACGTAGCACGTCGTCCTTGATCTCCTCGGCGATGGCGCGCCACTGCTGCGCGTAGCTCTTCTCACCCTGCAGTTCGGCCAGCTTGGAACCGCGGTCCAGCGCCACCCAGCACATGATCTTGCTGGAGGTGAAGTGCTGCGGTTCGCCGCGCACCTCCCAGATGCCGCGGTCGGGTTGGCGCCAATGCTTGATGGCCTCCTCGACCTGTTGCTTGAGGACCGGCCACAGCGTTTCGGGGATCTGCTCGCGGGACTTGGTGTGCAGATACACCGAGTCCAGCATGGTGCCCCAGATGTCGTGCTGCATCTGGTTGTAGGCGCCGTTGCCGATCCGCACGGGCCGTGCGTTGTCGTAACCGGACAGGTGGTGCAGTTCGTCCTCGACGAGGCTGCGTTCCCCGCCGACCCCGTACATCACCTGCAGCGGATGCCGTTCGCCGTTGTTGGCGCCGGAGACGTCGGCGATGAACGCGAAGAAGTCGTCGGCCTCGCGGTCCAGGCCCAGCGTGTACAGGCCCCACAGCGCGAACGTCGAGTCCCGCACCCAGGCGTAGCGGTAGTCCCAATTGCGTTCTCCCTGCGGCGTTTCCGGCAGCGACGTGGTGCTCGCGGCCAGCAGGGCGCCGGTGGGGGAGTAGGTCAGGCCCTTCAGCGTCAGCGCGCTGCGCTGCAGGTAGGCCCGCCACGGATGGTCGGGGAAGTCGCCGATGTTGATCCACTGCCGCCAGGCCTCGCTGGTCTTCCACATCTTCTCGGCGGCTTCCTCGAAGGTCTGCGGCGCCGGGTGTTTGGACCAACTCAGCGCGACGAACACGTTGTCGCCCTCGGTCAGCCGGGTGCGTGCCCGGGCCTGATGGCCCTCCAGGCCCAGCCGCAGGTTGGTGGTCAGTCGCAGCGTCGGGTGGGCGTCGGGGTCGCGGCTGGCGCGGGCGATCGCCTCGCCGTAGGCCGCCGCGGAGTACTCCCAGGTGGCCGGGATGCGGTGGTAGTCGAACGAGGGCTCGCAGTTCATCACCAACTCGACGGTGCCGGACACGCAGCGCACCGTGCGCAGCAGGATGTGTTCGGCGTCCCAGTCCATCGGGGTGCGACGGTGGGTGCGGGAGCGGGATTCCACGTCGTGCCAGGGACCCATCACCAGCGCCTCGCGCACGATCAGCCAGCCGGTGTGGGTTTGCCAGGTGGTCTCGAGGATCAGACTGCCCGGCAGGTACCGCCGCGCCGATGGCACCGATACGCCGTAGGGGCCGAGCCGGAAATGGCCGGCGCCGCGGTCCAGGATGGCGCCGAACACGCTGGGGGAGTCCGGGCGCGGCACGCACAGCCATTCCACCGAGCCGGCCGAGCTGATCAGGCAGGTGTTCTCGCAGTCCGACAGGAACCCGTAGTCGGCGATCGGCGGAAACGTGTTGCGCAGCGGGCCGGTGGGCGCGTACGGGACGGGCGCGGTGGCAGTGAAGGGCGGGGTCTGGTTGGTCCCGGTGTCAATTGCCATTGGCACATCATCGGCTCTCGACGCTGTCGGCGTCCACTCGCCGCGGGTCGCGCGGCGGCGGGCAGGGCGCCCGTCGCCGGCCGGTGCTCGTAGGGTGGTGGTCGATGGACGGGTTTCTGAGTTGGTGGGACGGCGTGGAGCTGTGGCTGTCCGGCCTGGACTTCGTGCTGCAGACGCTGGTGGTGATGCCGGTGGTGCTCGCGTTGGCCTACGGCAGCGCCCTGCTGCTCGACGCCGTGCTCGGCAACACCATCCGGGTGAGCAACCGCATCACCACCGCCGTTCGCGGCGGTCAACGAGCCGACGGGGATGGGGAGTGAGACCTATGCCGCGATCACGGGTGACCTTGGCGCTGGTGGCGTTGCTGGTGTTCGTCGTGGTGATGTGGTTGTTGACGCGCTGAGGCGGATGATGCCTCACCGGGCAATCCGGTGGGATTCTGTTACGCTTCCCGCCATGCGCGCAGCGACCGGCAACAAGGGCGGCCATATCCTGGCCCTCATTGCCGTGGGTTTCTCCGCTGTCGCCGATGTCTGCTGTTGTCGCTGATCAACCAGCCCGTCAACGGTCTGGCGTCGGTGCGCGCTGCGTCCAGTCGAGTACTGATCCCTTGCCTTTCCGTTTGGACGGGAATCTTTTTCCCTAGAGTCCGTTTTGAGGAAAGGCCATCAATGCGCAATGTCATCACCTCGACCAAGCGCCTGCGCACGCTCACCGCGCTGGCTCTGACGACCACGTTGGTCGCCGCCTGTGGCGGTGGCGCCAGCGACGTCGTCGGTGAGGGACCGGCGACGGACGCGGACACCACCCTCACCCTGGTGGCGTTCGCGGTCCCGGAGCCGGGCTGGTCGAAGGTGGGTCCGGCGTTCGCGGCCACCCCCGAGGGCGAAGGTGTGGCGGTGACGGCCTCCTATGGCGCCTCCGGCGATCAGTCCCGCGGCGTGGAGTCCGGTAAACCCGCCGACCTGGTGAACTTTTCCGTCGAGCCCGACATCACCCGGCTGGTGCAGGCCGGCCTGGTCGACGAGGACTGGAACAGCAGCGTCCACAAGGGGCTGCCGTTCGGTTCGCTGGTGACCTTCGCGGTGCGCGAGGGCAACCCGAAGAACATCCGCACCTGGGACGACCTGCTGCGCGACGACATCGAGGTCATCACCCCGAGCCCGCTCAGTTCCGGTGCCGCCAAGTGGAACCTGCTGGCGCCCTACGCGGTGAAGAGCAATGGCGGCCAGGACCACGAGGCCGGGATCGCCTTCGTCGAGGAACTGGTCACCCAGCACGTCAAGTTGCGTCCCGGCTCCGGCCGGGAGGCCACCGACGTGTTCCATCAGGGCACCGGTGATGTGCTGCTGGCCTACGAGAACGAGGCGCTGAACTTCGACCTCGAGTACGTCAACCCTGCGCAGACGTTCAAGATCGAGAACCCGGTGGCCGTCGTCAACACCAGCAAGCACCTGGAGAAGGCCACCCAGTTCGTCAACTTTCAGTTCACCCCCGAGGCGCAGCGGCTGTGGGCCGAGGCCGGTTTCCGTCCCGTGGACCCCGCGGTCGCCGCGGAGTTCGCCGAGAAGTTCCCCGCACCGGAGAAGTTGTGGACCATCGAGGACCTCGGGGGCTGGGCCCAGGTCGACGCCAAGCTGTTCGACAAGGACAACGGCACCATCACCCAGATCTACAAG
Source organism: Mycolicibacterium sp. MU0050 (assembly GCF_963378085.1). Lineage (GTDB taxonomy): Bacteria > Actinomycetota > Actinomycetes > Mycobacteriales > Mycobacteriaceae > Mycobacterium > Mycobacterium wendilense. The sequence goes on from NZ_OY726395.1 coordinate 1,730,994, forward strand.
AAGGCCACTGGATGACGACTCTCGTCGAACCCGATCCGGCGGCGCAGCCCGCCGGTAATCGGGGTCTTCGGTTGCCGGGACGTCGCGACCGCGGGTCCTTGCAGATCGGCGTCGCGGTGCTGTGGCTGTCGCTGATCGTGCTGCTGCCGCTGGCGGCGATCGTGTGGACCTCGGCGGAAGGCGGCTGGGAGGCGTTCTGGTCCGCGGTCACCACGCCGTCGGCGCTGGCGTCGTTCCGGGTCACGCTGACCATCTCGGTGATCGTGACCGTGGTCAACGCGGTCTTCGGGTTGCTGATCGCCTGGGTGCTGGTGCGCGACGACTTCCCGCTCAAGCGCGCCGTCGACGCGATCATCGATCTGCCGTTCGCGCTGCCGACCATCGTGGCCAGCCTGGTGCTGTTGTCGCTCTACGGTCCCGGTAGCCCGGCGGGGATCCACATCCAGCACACCGCCTGGGGTGTGGGGCTGGCGCTGGCGTTCGTCACGTTGCCGTTCGTGGTGCGCGCGGTGCAGCCGGTGCTGCTCGAGTTGGACCACGAGGTCGAGGAGGCGGCGGCCTCGCTGGGCGCCAACAATCTGACGATCTTCGTCCGGGTGATCCTGCCGGCGCTGGCCCCGGCATTGCTTTCCGGCGCCGGGCTGGCGTTTTCGCGGGCCATCGGCGAATTCGGCTCGATCGTGCTGATCGGCGGGGCGATCCCGGGCAAGACCGAGGTCTCCTCGCAGTGGATCCGGACGCTCATCGAGAACGACGACCCGGTAGGGGCCGCGGCGATCTCGATTGTCCTGCTGCTCATCTCGTTCGTGGTGCTGTTCGTCCTGCGCTACCTCGGCGCCCGGGCCGCGCGGCGGGAGGCGACGACGGGATGATCCTCTCCAAGCCGGCCCGGCTGACGCTGCGCCTGATCGCGTCGGCCTACATCTTCGCGTTGCTGGTGGTCCCGCTGGGGGCTATCCTGTGGCGCGCGTTCGCGCCCGGGTTGGGCGAATTCTGGGCCTCGATCACCACGCCGGCCGCGCAGTCGGCCCTGCAGCTGTCGCTGCTGGTGGTCGCGATCGTGGTGCCGTTGAACGTCATCTTCGGTGTGCCGACGGCCATTGTGTTGGCGCGCAGGCGGTTCCGCGGCAAGAACGCGCTGCAGGCCGTCATCGACCTGCCGTTCGCGGTGTCGCCGGTGGTGATCGGTGTCGCCCTCATCGTGTTGTGGGGCAGCGCCGGGCTGTTCGGCTTTGTGGAGAACAATCTGGGCCTGAAGATCATCTTCGGTTTCCCGGGCATCGTGCTGGCCAGCCTGTTCGTCACCATCCCGTTCGTGATCCGGGAGGTGGAACCGGTGCTGCACGAGGTGGGCACCGATCAAGAGGAAGCCGCGGCGATGCTTGGCGCGGGGTGGTGGCAGACGTTCTGGCGCATCACGTTGCCGTCCATCCGCTGGGGGCTGACCTACGGCGTGGTTCTCACCGTGGCGCGCACCCTCGGGGAGTTCGGTGCGGTGCTGATGGTGTCGTCGAACCTGCCCGGCCAGTCGCAGACCCTGACGCTGCTGGTGCACGACCGGTACGTCCTGGGTAATCCCTACGGCGCCTACACCATTTCGATCGTGTTGATGGCGGTGGCGCTGATCGTGCTCGTCGCCCAGATCCTCTTCGATTCGCAGCGCTCCCGAATCAAGACCGAGAACTGACCAAGGAGACCTCGACAGATGACCGAGAACGCCATTTCGGTAGCGGGCGCAAACAAGCGCTACGGGGATTTCACCGCCCTGGACAATGTCGACTTCGTGGTACCGACCGGCTCACTGACCGCGCTGCTGGGCCCGAGCGGCTCGGGCAAGTCGACGCTGCTGCGCGCCATCGCGGGTCTCGACGAGCCCGACACCGGGACCATCACCATCAACGGGCGCGACGTCACCCGGATTCCCCCGCAGAAGCGCGGGATCGGGTTCGTGTTCCAGCATTACGCGGCGTTCAAGCATTTGTCGGTGCGCGACAACGTGGCGTTCGGGCTCAAGATCCGCAAGAAGCCGAAGGCCGAGATCAAGGAGCGGGTCGACAACCTGCTGGAGGTCGTCGGGCTGGCCGGGTTCCAGACCCGCTACCCGAATCAGCTCTCCGGCGGGCAGCGGCAGCGCATGGCCCTGGCGCGCGCGCTGGCGGTGGACCCCGAGGTGTTGCTGCTCGACGAGCCGTTCGGCGCGTTGGACGCCAAGGTGCGCGACGATCTGCGGACCTGGCTGCGGCGACTGCACGACGAGGTACACGTCACCACGGTGCTGGTCACCCACGATCAGGCCGAGGCGCTCGACGTCGCCGACCGGATCGCGGTGCTCAACAAGGGCCGTATCGAGCAGGTGGGGTCGCCCAAGGAGGTCTACGACGAGCCGGCCAACGCCTTTGTCATGTCGTTCTTGGGCACCGTCTCGGCGCTGAACGGAATTCTGGTGCGCCCGCATGATATTCGCGTCGGGCTGAACCCGGACATGGCGATTGCCGCTGATGACCCCGCGGCCGCCGCGGGCGTCACCCGGGCCACCGTCGACCGAGTGGTCACGCTCGGCTTCGAGGTGCGTGTCGAACTCACCAGCGCGGTCAACGGCGCCCCGTTCACTGCGCAGATCACCCGCGGCGACGCGGAAGCGTTGGGCCTCCAGGCCGGCGACACGGTGTACGTCCGGGCCACCCGGGTACCGCCAATCGCCGGCGGTCCGCAGAGCACCGCGCCCAACTCCTCGCCCAACTCTTCCCCCGCGAGCGTGCGTGTCCCCGAGCGACACTCCTCGGATTTACCGTAGTTTGCGCCCGCTCGCGACGGGCTCCCCGTGGGGTGAAATCGAGGCTGCGCTCACCGCGGGAAAGCGTGGGTGGTTTGCGCGCTCACCGCAGTCTGGATGAGCCATTCATCGAGGCTGCGCTGACTGCGGGAATGTGCGAGTAGTTCGCACGCCCACCGCAGTCTGGACGACGGGCCTCACCGGGAACAACGCTCACCGCAGTGTCGATAACGCCCCCGCGACAAACGCCCCAGGACTACGCGGCGATCCGCTGATCCAGCGCGGCGTCGTAGCGGTCCAGGACGGTCGCCGCGACCAGGTTGTGCGAACCCAGCGGCTCCGCCACGGTGATCCCTTGCGCGGCAGCGTATTCGACGACCCGGTCGGTGATTCGGCCGTGCGCCAAAAACCACGGGGCGATCACCACGCGACGCGCCCCCGCGGTGCGCAGCCGCAGCGCCACCTCGGCCAGGTTCGGGTTCGGGCCGGCCGCGAACGCGACTCTGGCCCCGGCCCAACGGGTTTCGGCCAGCAACAGCTTGGCGACCGTCGCCGTGCGCGCGTTGGCCGCGGCGTTCGACGAGCCCACCGACACCACCATCACGCCGACGTCGGCGTCGTCCCCGGAAACCCCGGCCTCGCTGAGCCGTTGCCGCAACACCGTCAGCAGCGCCGGATCCTCGCCGAGGACGGGGGCCTGTACGACGTCGGCTCCGGCGGCCGCGATCATCTCCGGGATGTCCACCCGGGCGTGGAAGGCATCGGCCAGCAGCAGCGGCGACACCACCGCGGGGCCGTCGAGCGTGACCAGCACGTCGCTCAGGTTCGGGGTGTTCTGTTCACAGAACGCCACCCGCACATCGAGTTCCGGCCGCAGCCGGCGAATCCGGCCCGCGACGGCGTGGGTCACCGCCGGCGAGCGCGGATCGGCGCTGCCGTGCGCCGTGAGAACGAGGGTGGGCGCAGGCCCGGCATCGGGCGACGCCACCGCAACGGTGGACCAGTTCACGAAGAGTGCAGCCCGCATTCGGTCTTGGCCAGCCCCTGCCAGCGCCCGCTGCGCGGGTCGGCGCCGGGTGCGGGCTTGGCGGTGCACGGCGCGCAACCGATCGACGGGTAACCCTCGTCGACCAGGGTGTTCACCAGGATGCCGTTGGCCTCGATGTAGTCCTGCATCTGCTCGTCGGACCAGGCGGCCAGCGGGTTGATCTTCACCAGCCCGAACGCCTCGTCGAACGAGATCAGCGGCGCGTTGGCCCGCGTCGGCGCCTCGACCCGCCGAATGCCCGTCACCCATGCCGAATAGTTGCTCAGGGCCTTGGACAGCGGCTCCACCTTGCGCATCCGGCAGCAGGCGGCGGCATCCCGGGCGAACAGGTCCTTGCCGTGCAACTGGTCCTGCTCGGCGACGGTGTGCTCGGGCGTCACGTTGACGATGTTGACGTCGTAGACCATCGCCGCGGCGTCGCGGGTGCCGATGGTCTCGGCGAAGTGGTAGCCGGTGTCGAGGAACAGGATGTCGACCCCGGGCCGCACCTTGGCCGCCATCTCCACCAGCACCGCGTCCTGCATGTTCGACGCCACCACGTAGTGGCCCGCGAAATGCTCGTCGGTCCAGCGCAGCAGCTCCTCGGCGGTGGCCCCGTCGAGTTCCGCTGCGCCGCGGGCGGCGAGCTCCCGCAACTCGGCTTCGGTCGTGTGGTTTGCCTCAACAGTCATCTGCGTCTCACTTCAAGTCGTCATCGTCGGCCCGAACGGCCCACTCTGCGAAACGCTCGTCGCTGCCGCGTTGTTTCACGAAGTTGCGCACCACCCGCTCGATGTAGTCACCGAGCTCGCTGCTGAGCACCTTGTGTCCGCGCAGCTTGCGCCCGAAACCGCTGTCCAGGCCCAGGGCGCCGCCCAGGTGCACCTGGAAGCCCTCCTCGGGGCCGTCGCCGTCGTCGACCATCTGGCCCTTGAACCCGATGTCGGCGACCTGGATGCGGGCGCACGAGTTGGGGCAGCCGTTGATGTTGACCGTGATGGGAACGTCGAGCTGGGCGTTGAGGTCCGCCAGCCGGCTTTCGAGCTCCGGCACCAGCGACTGGGCACGGACCCGGGTCTCGGTGAACGACAGTTTGCAGAACTCGATGCCCGTGCAGGCCATCAGGTTCTGCCGCCAGCGCGAGGGCCGGGTCTGCAGTCCCAGCGCGTCCAGACCGGTGGTCAGCGCGTCCAGCTTGTCGTCCGGAACGTCGAGGACGATCAGCTTCTGGTAGGGCGTCAGCGTGACCCGGTTGGAGCCCGCGGCCTCGGCCAGGTCGGCCACCTTGGTCAGGATCTCACCGGAGACCCGCCCGGCGATGGCGGCGGCGCCGACGGCGTTGAGGCCGTTCTTGGTCCGCTGGACGCCGACGTGGTCCATGTTGTGCTTGAGCTGCGCCGGTGCGGGTCCGTCGATGAGCGGACGCTTCAGGTACTCGGTTTCCAGAACTTCCCGGAATTTCTCGACGCCCCAGTCCTTGATCAGGAACTTCAGCCGGGCCTTGGACCGCAGGCGGCGGTAGCCGTAGTCGCGGAACACCGAGGTGACGCCCTCCCAGACGTCGGCGACCTCGTCGAGCGGCACCCAGGCGCCCAGCCGCTGGGCCAGCATCGGGTTGGTCGACAGTCCGCCGCCCACCCACACGTCCAGCCCGGGCCCGTGCTCGGGGTGGTTCACCCCGATGAAGGAAATGTCGTTGATCTCGTGGGCGACGTCCTGCAACCCGGAGACCGCAGTCTTGTACTTGCGCGGCAGGTTGGAGAACTCCGGGTTGCCGATGTAGCGCGCAACTATCTCCCGGACCGCCGGGCTGGCATCGAGCACCTCGTCGAGCGACTCGCCGGCCAGGGGGGAGCCGAGCACCACGCGGGGGCAGTCGCCGCACGCCTCGGTGGTCCCGAGACCGACAGCGTCCAGCCGCCGCCAGATCTCCGGCACGTCCTCGATCCGGATCCAGTGGTACTGGATGTTCTGCCGGTCGGTGATGTCGGCGGTGTCCCGGGCGAACTCGGTCGAGATCTCACCGATGGTCCGCAGCGCGGCCGTGCTCAGGGCGCCGCCGTCGCAACGCACCCGCATCATGAAGTACTCGGCTTCGAGCAGGTCGGCGTTGTCGTCGCCGGTGTAGGTGCCGTCGTAGCCCTCGGTGCGCTGGGTGTAGAGGCCCATCCAGCGGAACCGACCCCGCAGGTCGTTCTTGTCGATGCTGGAAAAGCCCTGCTTGGAGTAGACGTTGAGGATGCGCTCGCGCACGTTCAGCGCGTCGTCGTCCTTCTTGAACTGCTCGTTGGGGTTCAGCGGCTCGAGTTCGCCGAGCGCCCACTGGCCTTCGGAGCGCGGCTTCTTGGCGGGCCGGGCGGCCTTCTGCGGCGCAGCGGTGGTTTCGGTCATAGATGCTCCTCAGATCAAGGAGCTGGCGTTCGGTGTGCGCACATCTGCCGGTGGCTGTTCCGGCAGCGCATGTCCGGTGGCCAGCTGTACGTACAGGTGGGCAGGGCTTCCGAAGTCAGCGCGTTACGGCAGACAAGAACAGGTGCAGACGCGCTTGAAATCGACATGCCGACGCGCCACCAGAGAAACTCGGTGGGTCAAGCTGCGTACGGCGGTCACGCGGCCATTCTGCCATGTACCACCCATAACCTCCCAATCAGGCCAGATTTCCGCTCGCGGTGAACCAAACCGGCGATCTGGGACACTGGCGGTTGTGACGATGCGGGCGCTGCAGGCCTCCTCGCCCGAGTTCGAGCTGACTCGCGGCGGGGCGTTCGGCATCTACGTGCACGTGCCGTTCTGCGCGACACGCTGCGGATACTGCGACTTCAACACCTACACCCCGGGGGAGGCCGGCGGCGCGACGCCCGAGGGCTGGCTCGAGGCGCTGCGGCTGGAGTTGGGGCTGGCCGCGCGGCGGCTGCCCGGCCCGGTGGTCGACACCGTGTTCGTCGGCGGCGGGACGCCGTCGCTGCTGGGCGGGGCCGGTCTGGCCGCGGTGCTCGACGCGGTGCGCGCCGAGTTCACCCTGGCCAAGACGGCGGAGGTCACCACCGAGGCCAACCCGGAGTCGACGGCGCCGGAGTTCTTCGCCGCGATCCGGGCCGCCGGATTCACCCGCGTGTCCCTCGGCATGCAGTCGGTGGCCCCGGCGGTGCTGCGGGTGCTGGACCGGACGCATTCCCCGGGCCGCGCGTTGGCGGCCGCGGCGGAGGCGCGGGCCGCGGGCTTCGACCACGTCAACCTCGACCTCATCTACGGCACACCCGGCGAAACCGACGACGACCTGCGCCGCTCGGTGACCGCTGCACTGGAAGCCGGAGTCGATCACGTCTCGGCGTACGCGCTGGTGGTCGAGGACGGCACCGCCCTGGCCCGCCGGGTGCGCCGCGGCGAACTGCCGGCGCCCGACGACGACGTGCTGGCCCGCCGCTACGAACTGCTCGACGGCTGGCTCGCGCAGGCCGGCCTGCAGTGGTACGAGGTCTCGAACTGGAGCCGACCGGGTGCGGAGTGCCGGCACAACCTGGGTTACTGGGGCGGCGGGCAGTGGTGGGGCGCGGGGCCCGGCGCGCACGGGTTCATCGGGGCGACCCGATGGTGGAATGTCAAGCATCCCAACGCCTATGCGCAACAGCTGCGCGACGGAGCGCTGCCGATCGCGGGCTTCGAGGTGCTCGACGACCGCGACCGTCACGTCGAGGACGTGCTGCTGCGGATCCGGATGCGCACCGGCCTGCCGCTCGCCGTGCTCGACGACGACGAGCGGGTGCGCGCGCGGGCCGCGGTGACCGACGGCCTGCTCACCGAGTCGGGGCAGCGCCTGCAGCTCACCGACCGCGGCCGGCTGCTCGCCGACGGCGTGGTCCGCGACCTGCTGTCGGACTAGCTCACCTCAGGGGACCGGCACGCCCTCTTCGGCTGTGGCCGAGGAGATCTCGGCGTCGAGCAACTCGATGATGCGGGCGGTCACCGCCGCGGCGGTCGGATGCTCCCACAGCAGCGTCGGCGGCAGCGTCAGACCGGTCTGCTTCTCCAACTGCCGCCGCAGCGACACCGTCATGATGGAATCCACCCCGATCTCGACCAGCGGCAGCCGGGTGTCCACGCTGTCGGCGGGCAGCCCGAGTTCGCCGGCCACCGCGGTCAGCACCTGCTCGGCAACCCACTCCGGGGTGTCCATGTCGCCGGGGCCAACCGGTCCGGCGGGGGCGTCGCCGGTGTCCGCTGAAGCGGCGACGGCCGCGGCCACCTCCGCCAGGATCGGCACCGAGACCGCATCCGGCAGCACCGGCAGCACCACGGGGTTGGCCACTCCGGAGCGCATCGCGACCTCCAGCGCCCGCATCGCGTCGTCGGCGCCGATGGTGTCCATCCCCAGCGCATCGAGTTGAACGGCGACGAACCCGGAGTCCGAGCCCATGCCCAGCCCGCGCCAGGCGGTCCACGCCACGCTGGTGGTGGCATCGCCGAGTTCGCGCCGGTGCCGGGCCAACCCGTCGAGGAACGCGTTGCCGCAGGCGTAGGCGCCTTGGCCGGGGAAGCCGGCGAGGTAGCCGCAGGACGAGAACAACACCATCCAGTCCAGCTGTCCCGGCGGGAACATCTCGTGCAGGACCAGCGCGCCGTCGACCTTCGGGCGCATCGTCGTCGCGATCTCGTCGATGGTTGTATTGGCAAGGAAGACACCGGCTTCCACGCCCGCGGCGTGCACCACGCCGCGCACCGGCGGCAGGTCGCGCAGCAGCGTGCGCAGCCGCGCGGCGGCGCCGTCGGCGGCGATGTCCAGCGCGGCCACGTGCACCGAGATCCCGCGCTCCTCCAAGGCCGTGACCGCGCGGATCTGCTGCTGGTCGGGCGCGGTGTCCCAATCGGCGCGCGGTGGCAGGCCGGAGCGGGACAGCAGCACCAGGCGGCGGGCGCCGAGGTCGGCCAGCCGTTCGGCCATCCGCAGACCCAGCGCGCCGGTACCGCCGGTGATCAGGTAGCTGCCCGCCGGCGAGCATTCCATCGGTGTCCCGGCGGCCGGCCCGAGGCTGCCCAATCGGGCGGTCAGCGCCACGCCGTCGCGCACCACCACCACGGAGTGGCCGGGCAGGGAGGCCAACGCGCCGAGCGGCAGGTGCTCGTCGGCGACGTCGAGCACCCCGCCCCAGAACTGGGGGTGTTCGGTGGCGGCGACCCGGGCCAGCCCCCACAGCGGGGACCGGTCGAAACCGTCGCCCTCGTGCACCCGCTGCGTCAGCGCCCACAGCCGCGCGGTGCTGCCCTTGTCCAGCAGGTGCTTCAGGGTCCTCAGCGCCGTGTCGACCGCGTCGAGTGGGGTCTGCCCGCCGTCGGGGAGGACGAGTACCACCGCGTCGGAGCCGAGGTCGGCGGGGACGTCGGTCGGGTCCGCGTGCACGCTGGCGCCGACCCGGGCGGCCGCGAGGTCGCGTTGGCACCAGGTGCGGGTGGCGGCGTCGCCGCCGACCAACGCGACGTGCGCCGGCCGGGCATGCTCGGAATACGGCGTGGGATGCCAATTGACCTGGTGCAGGACGCTGTTGACGTCGCCGGCGGTGTTCTCGAGTTCCTCGAAGGCCATCCCGGTCAGCAGCACCAGCGCAGTGCCGGTCAGGTCGGCGATGACGACGTCGGTGCAGGTGGTCTCGGGGCGTCGGCGCACATGCAGCAACACCGAATCCGACGGTGCGGCAAGGATGCTCACCCGTTCGATGCGGGCCGGCATGCGCAGCCGGGGCGGACCGTCGAACACGGTCGAGGCCACCGAGGTGGCCGCGTCCAGCAGCCCGGCCCAGGTCTCGGGCCGGGAGCCGTCGGGGTTGGCGCGCACCTGCGCGAGGTACTCGCCGTCGCCCTGCCGCAGGTCCACCACCTGCCAGTCGAAGCCCATCTCGGCCACGCCGAGGGTCGCGAGCCGGTCCACCACATGGTCCGGGGGCAACTCGGTGCCGCAGCGGGCCCGCACCGCGTGCTCGTCGAGCGGGGCGACGTCGGGGCGCCGGTCGGTGGCCGCCAGCGCGGTGCAGTGGGTCAGCCACCCGCCGGTGTCGGGCTCGTCCTCGCTGACCAGCCGGCTCGCGATGGACAGGGCCTGGTCCTGCCGCACCACCTGCACGTCGCGGGTGCGCCCGGGGGCCACCGGGGTGCGCAGGTGCACGTCGGTCAGGTCGCCCCCGGCCGCGGCGTGAAAGGTGTTGAGCAGCACGGCCGCCGGGACAATCTCGGTGCCTTGCACCGGATGGCTGGCCGGGTAGGGCCGGGTCGCCATGTCCAGGCGGGTCTCCCACACCCGGGCCGCCGCCGCACCGGAGATCTCCAGGCGGCCGCCGAGCAGGGTGTGGCTGTGCACGTCGTGCAGCCCACGACCGCCGGGCGGCGCGCTCGGCGTACGCCAGAAGTGGCGATGGTGCCACTGGGTTCCGGGCAGGTCGTGCGCCCACCGCCGCGCGCCGGACAGTCCGTGGTCGACCGGCGCGCCGTGGCAGTGCAATCCGGCGACGGCCGCGGCGACGCTGCGCCGCGCCGGCTGGTCACGGCGCAGCACACCGAGTGCGGCGTGTTCGTCAATGCCCAAGTGCAGCAACGTTTCCACCACCGAATGCGCCACCACGGGATGGGCGGAGACCTCCAGGAACAGGCGATGTCCGTCCTCGGCGGCGGCGGTGACGGCCTCCGCGAAGCGGACCCGGTCCCGCAGGTTGGCCACCCAGTAGTCCGGTCCGCGCGCCACGGTGGAGCGCGGGTCGGCCAGGGCGGTGGTGTAGAGCGGCACGGAGGCCGGCGACGACGGTGGCAGCGCGCCGGTGAGCCGGGCGAGATCGGCGGTCAGCGCGTCCATGGCCGGGCTGTGGAAGGCGACGTCGGTCTTGACCCGGCGCACCACCACCCCTTCCTCGGTCCAGCCGGCGGCGATCTCCTCGACCGCGGCACGGTGGCCGGAGATCACCGTGGAGGTCGGCGACGAGCTGATGGCGGCGACGACGTCGGTGCGTGCACCGAGCCGGCGCTGGGCCTCGTCGAACGGCAACTGCACCAGCGCCATGGCGCCCTGGCCCATCACGGCGCGGAACCCGCGGGCCCGGTAGCAGGCCACCTTCGCGCCCTGGGCCAGGTCGAAGACCCCGGCGGTCACGCAGGCCGCCACCTCGCCCACCGAGTGCCCGATCACGGCGGCCGGGCGCACGCCGCGCTCCCGCAGCACCGCCGCCAGGCCGACCTGCATGGCGAAGGTCAGCGCCTGGACCTGGTCGGTGCCGCCGAGTTCGCCGGTGCTCAGCGCGGTCCGCGCGGAGAAGCCGAGCTCGGCGCCGAAGATCGGATCGATCCGGTCGATCACCGCGGCGAAGGCGGGTTCGTCGGCCAGCAGTTCGCGGCCCATCTCGGGCCAGTGCGAGCCGTGCCCGGAGAACACCCACACCGCGCCGTCGTCGGTGTGCGGCAGCGCGGTGCCGAGCACGACGGCGGGGTCCCGGACGTCGCGGGCCAGGGCGTCGAGCCCGCGCACCAGTTCGTGGCGGTCCGCGGCGAGCACCACCGCCCGCACCGGTTCGTGCGAGCGCCGCGCCCACAGCGCGGCGGCGATGTCGGAGAGTTCGTCGGCGCCGGCCCCGGCGAGGTGCGCCCCCAGCGCGCCGGCCTGGGTGGCCAGCCGGGCCGCCGAGCGCGCGGAGATCGGTACCACCGCCGGCGCGGCCGTCGTCGGCGCGGTCGTGGCCGGGTCGGTCGGGACGGCTTCGGCGGGCGCCTCCTCCAGCAGCACGTGGGCGATGGTGCCGCCGTAGCCGTAGCTGCACACCGCGGCGCGGCGGGGACGGCCCGCGCGGCGCGGCCAGGGTTCGACCTCGGTGGGTACCCGCAGGCCGGTGTTGGTCCAGTCCACCGCCGGCGTCAGCGTCTGGATGCCGGCGGTCGGCGGAATGGTCTCGTGGTGCAGCGCCAGCACGGTCTTGATCAGGCCGACCGCGCCGGCCCCGCCTTCGAGGTGGCCGGTGTTCGGTTTGACCGAGCCGATGCGGGCAGGGTCTGTCGCCGGTCGCGCCGCGCCGTACACCTCGGCCAGCGCGGCGACCTCGACGGGGTCGCCCGTCGGGGTGCCGGTGCCGTGGGCCTCGATGAAGTCGACGCTGGCGGGGTCGACGTTGGCGCTGCGGCAGGTCAGCCGGAAGAGATCGGCCTGGGCGGCGCCGTTCGGGGACATGATCCCCACGGTGCGGCCGTCCTGGGCCACGGCGCCGCCGCGGACCACGGCCAGCACCCGGTCGCCGTCGGCCACGGCATCGACCAGCCGCTTGAGCACGACGACGGCGGCGCCCTCGCCGCGGCCGTAGCCGTCGGCCGCGGCGTCGAATGTCTTGCAGCGGCCGTCCGGTGCGGTGGCGCCGGCCTGGTCGAGCACCCGGGTCAGGCCGGGGCCGATCAACGCGCTGACCCCGCCGGCCAGCGCCAGCGAGGTCTCCCCGGCCCGCAGCAGCTGGCAGGCCTGATGCACCGCCACCAGCGACGCCGCGCAGGCCGCGTCCAGGGCCACGCTGGGGCCGCGCAGGTCGAGCAGGTGGGACACCCGGTTGGCGATGCCGCACAGCGAGGTGCCGATCCCGGTCCACGCCTCGATGCCCTGGAGGTCCTCCATCAGCAGCTTGCCGTAGTCGTCGGAGTTGACGCCCATCAGCACGGCGGTGTCGGAGCCGGCCAGCGACCGGGGCGGGACGCCGGCGTGTTCCAGGGCTTCCCAGCTGACCTCGAGGGCCAGGCGTTGCTGCGGATCCATCAGCTCGGCCTCGCGCGGTGAGACCCCGAAGAACTCGGCGTCGAAGCCGGCCAGGTCGTCGATGAACGTGCCCAGGGTGGTGGTCTCGGCGAGGATCGCGGCGTTGCGCGGATCGCGGCGCAGGTAGGGCTCCCAGCGCTCGGCGGGGACCTCCCGCACGGCGCTACCGCCCTCGAGGAGGAACTGCCAGAACTGCGCGACGGTGGTGAGGCCACCGGCGAGCCGACAGCCGAGGCCGACGATCGCGATCGGCTCGGGAGTGGTGTCGCTCACAGCTGGGTGTGAAAGCGCTTCGTGTGTCTGGCCGTTCGAGTTCATGTCAGTGAGAGTCCAAGTGCGCCAAGGGGTTTTGAATAGGCCGAACCGGCGTCGCCGGAGAACGATCTTGTCATGCCGGCCCACCGAATTGGGGGCTACGTCGGATCGGAGCCGGTCCGCTCGGTTTGCGGCTCCGAGCTGCTGCTGTGCTCATGTCTTGGCCACCAGGGCGGCGATGATCTGCTTCTTGTCCACCTTTCCGACGGCGGTCTTCGGCAGCGACGGCATGGGCGCGAGCAGGTCCGGCTTGGTGTGCGCGGACACCCCCCGCTCGTCGAGGAACCCGTTCAGTTCGGCCAGGGTGATCGGGGCACCCTTGAAAACCACGGCGGCGCAGATCTTTTCCCCGAGGTATTCGTCGGGCAGCGCCACGGCGGCCGCGGCGGCGACGGCCGGGTGGGTGTGCAGATGTTCCTCGAGGTCCGACGCCGACACGGTTTCGCCACCGCGATGGATCACGTCCTTGATGCGGCCGGTGACCTCGACGTAGCCCGCGCGCGGCCCGTCGGTGAAGATCCGCACCCGGTCCCCGCTGCGGTAGAAGCCGTCGGGGCTGAAGGACCGCGCGTTGGCCTCGTCGGCGCGGTAGTAGCCGTTGAGGGTGTAGGGGCCGCGGACCAGCAGTTCGCCCTCCTCGCCGGGCGCCACCTCGACGCCGTCCTCGTCGACGACCTTCATCTCGTCGTGCGGCGACATGGGCCGGCCCTGGACGTTGTCGACCACCTCCACGGGGTCACCGGGGCGGGTGAAGTTCAACATGCCTTCGGCCATGCCGAAGATCTGCTGCATGCCCGGGGACAGGTTTTCCCGGATGAGCCGGGCCTCCTCGGGCATCATCCGCGACCCGCCCACCTGCACCACCCGCAGCGAGGTCGGCAGCACCGGTTCCCAGTCGCAGGCCTGCGCCCACAGTTTGGCCAGGGCGTTGACCAGCCCGGTGACGGTGACCTGGTGCTTGTCGATCAGCGCGAAGGCGGCCTCCGGGCTGGGGTCGTCGGTGAAAACCGTTGTGGCGCCCACGGTCATCGACCCGAGCAGCCCGGGGCAGGCCAGCGGGAAGTTGTGCCCGGCCGGCAGTGCCACCAGGTAGACGTCGTCTCCGGTCATCCCGTAGGCCTGGGCGCAGGCCACCGCGTTGTAGCGGTAGTCGTTGTGGGTGCGGGGGATCAGTTTGGGCAAGCCGGTGGTGCCGCCGGACACCAGCAGCAGCGCCGGACCGTCGACGTCGACCGGGGCGCGCTCGGGGATGGGGCCCGCGTGGTCGGTGACGTCCGACCACGGACGGAAGTCACCGGGTTCGCCGTCGACGAAGATATGGGTCAGGCCGGGATGCTCGGCCACCAGCTCGGCGGCCATGCCGCGGAAGTCGAACCCGCCGGCCCGGTCCGGGATCACCATCCCGACCGCGCCGCTGACCTGGGCGAAGTGCCCCAGCTCGACGGTGCGGTGGCCGATCAGGCACATCACCGGGACGGCGCCGGCGCGCAGCAGCCCGAACAGCGCCACCGCGAACCGACACGAGTTGGGAAGCTGCAGCAGGACGCGGTCGCCGGCGGCGATGCCCCGGGCGGTCAGGCCGGCGCCCACGCGGTCGGCCAGCGCGTCCAGTTCGGCGAAGGTGTAGCTCTCGCGGGTGTCGGTGATGGCGGTCTTGTCCGGCCAGCGGGCCGCGGCCTCCCGCAGCAGGGAGTCGAGCGGCTGATCCGTCCAATAACCGGCCTGCCGGTAGATTTCCGCCCGGTCTTCCGGGAAGGGAACGAATCCCTTTGTGAGATCGTCGATTTCGGAATCGACGGCGTGCGCTGTGTCTGGAGTTCCTGTACTCATCCCGTACCGATACCGCCCTTCCGGGTAGGTGTGTCGGGACGATCATATATAGGGTAGCCTCCTCAAAGTTAGGGCAGCCTTTACTAAAACTTTGGGAGGGTCGAAAGTGGGTCGCGCCGCGACGAGTTCCCAGACCGTACACCAGCAGGTCGCCGACCTGCTCGGCGTCCTTCCCGACGACCTGGATCCCGAAGCCGACCTCATCGCGTCTGGGCTCGATTCCATCCGGATGATGTCCCTGTCGGGCCGCTGGCGAAGACAGGGTCTGGACATCGGGTTCGCCACACTGGCCGAGACCCCGACTGTGGCCGCGTGGACCCGACTGGTCGAGGAACTCACGGCCGACGCCGTCGCGGTCGAGGAGCCGGCCGGGCAACCGGACGAGCCCGACGACTCCGAACCGTTCCCGCTGGCGCCCATGCAGCACGCGCTGTGGCTGGGCCGCAACACCGAACAGGCGCTCGGCGGCGTCGCCCCGCACCTGTACGTCGAGTTCGACGGTGAGGGGGTCGACCCGAGGCAGCTGCGCGTCGCCGCGGCCGCCCTGGCCCGCCGCCACCCCATGCTGCGGGTGGACATCCTGCCCGACGGCAACCAGCGCATCAGCGATCGCACCCTGCCGGTCACCGTGCACGACCTGCGCGACCTCGACGCCGAGGCGGCCCAGGTGCGCCTCGAGGAGATCCGCGACGCCAAGTCACACCAGATCCTGCACGGCGAGGTGCTGGAGATCTCGCTGACGCTGCTGGCCGACGGCCGCACCCGGCTGCACGTCGACATGGACATGTCGGCCGCCGACGCCGTCAGCTACCGCAACTTCATGGCCGACCTGGCGGCCTTCTACCGCGGCGAGGACCTGCCCGAACTGGGCTACACCTACCGGCGCTACCGCTCCGCGCTGACGGCGTCGACCGCGGTGTCCGAGGAGGACCGGCGGTGGTGGGCCGAGCGGGTCCCGCAGCTGCCCGAGCCGCCGTCGCCGCCGTTGGTCCCGCTCGCCGAACAGGCCGACCCGCGGCGCAACACCCGCCGCTGGCACTTCTTCGACGCCGAGATCCGCGACGCGTTGTTCGAGTCCGCGCACAAGCGCGGCATCACCCCGGCGATGGCCATCGCCGCGTCCTACGCCGGGACGCTGGCCCGCTGGTCCACCAACTCGCGCTTCCTGCTGAATCTGCCGATGTTCGGGCGGGAGCCGTTCCACCCCGACGTCGACAAACTGGTCGGCGACTTCAGCTCGTCGCTGATGCTCGACGTCGACCTCACCGGAGCTGACTCCGCCGCCAAACGTGCCCGCGCGGTCCAGGATTCGCTGCACACCACGGTCCGGCACAGCAGCTATTCGGGGTTGTCGGTGCTGCGGGACCTCACCCGGCATCGCGGCGTACCGACGCTGGCCCCGTTCGTGTTCACCAGCGCCCTGGGACTCGGCGACCTGTTCGCCGGGGACGTCACCGAGCAGTTCGGCAAGTGCGTCTGGCACATCTCGCAGGGCCCGCAGGTCCTGCTGGACGCCCAGGCCACCCCGTTCGACGGCGGCCTGCTGATCAACTGGGACGTCCGCGAGGACGCATTCCGGCCCGGCGTGGCCGACGCGATGTTCGCCCACCACGTCGAGGAACTGATCCGGCTCGCCGGCGACGACGCGGCCTGGGAGGCGCTGGACACCTCGGCGGTGCCCCAGGCCCAGCGCGAGGTTCGGGCCGCGCACAATGCGGTGAGGGCCGCATTGAGCGGAGATGCGTTGCACGACGGGTTCTTCCGGGCTGCCGCGGCGACCCCGGAGGCGCCGGCGGTGATCAGCAGCCTGGGTGATTTGACCTACGCGCAGCTGCGCGAGCAGGCCCTCGCGGTGGCGGCCACCCTGCGGCAGCGCGGCGTCGGCGCCGGCGATGCGGTGGCTGTGATGGGCCCGAAGAACGCCGAGCAGATCCCCGCGCTGCTGGGCATCCACGCCGCCGGTGCGGTCTACCTGCCGATCGGCGTCGACCAGCCCGAGGACCGGGCCATCCGGATCCTGCAGAGCTCGGACGTGCACTCGGTGCTGTGGTGCGGCGCGGCCACCGCGCAGACCGCGGCGCTGCCGGTGCCGGCCCTCACGGTGGCCGAGGCCATCGCGGCGGGCCGTGCGGCGGCCGCCTGCACCGAACCGGCGACGGCGGGCCCCGAGGACATCGCCTACGTGCTGTTCACCTCCGGTTCCACCGGGGAGCCCAAGGGCGTCGAGGTCAGCCACGGCGCCTCGATGAACACCCTCGAATTCATCAACCGCCACTTCGAGATCGGGCCGGCCGACCGTTGCCTGGCGCTGTCCACCCTGGAATGCGACATCTCGGTGCTCGACATCTTCGGCATGCTGCGGGCCGGCGGATCGATCGTCGTGGTCGACGAGGCGGACCGCCGCAACCCCGACGCCTGGGTTGCGCTGATCGCCGAGCATCAGGTCACAGTGTTGCACTGGCTGCCCGGCTGGCTGGAGATGCTGGTCGCGGTCGGCTCGGACAAGATCTCCTCGGTGCGGGTGGTGCCCACCGGCGGCGACTGGGTGCGCACGGAGATGGTGCGCGCGTTGCGGGCCCAGGCGCCCGGCGTGCGGATCGCCGGTCTGGGCGGTGCCACCGAGACGGCCACTCACAACACCATCTGCGAACCCACCGCGCTGCCCGCCCACTGGGCCGCGGTCCCGTTGGGCACGCCGCTGCCCAACAACAGGTGCCGGGTCGTGGCCGCCGACGGCTTCGACTGCCCGGACTGGGTTCCCGGCGAGTTCTGGGTCGGTGGCCGTGGCATCGCCCGCGGTTACCGCGGACGGCCGGACCTGACCGAGGAGCGGTTCGTCGAGTACGACGGCACCACCTGGTACCGCACCGGGGACCTGGCGCGGTACCTGCCCGACGGCACGTTGGAGTTCGTCGGCCGCGCCGACCACCGCGTCAAGATCAGCGGTTACCGCGTCGAACTCGGTGAGGTCGAGGGCGCGCTGAACCGACTCGACGCCGTCGACGGAGCGGTGGCCGCGGTGGTGCCGGTGGCCGGCGATCACCGACGCCAACAGCTGGCCGCGCTGGTCAAGGTGACGGACCCGGCGCTGACTGTCCCCGCCATCACCGAAGCCCTGGCGGGATTCGTTCCGCCGCACATGGTTCCGGACCTCATCGAGGTGGTGGACAGCATTCCCTACACCGTCGGCGGCAAGATCGACCGGCGCGCCGCCGCCGAGCGGCTCGCCGGCCTGGCCGAGCAGCGGGGCGCCCCGACCGGCCCGAGCCACCGGGCCCCGAGCACCCCGCTGGAGCGCGCGCTGGCTGACATCACGGCGAGCCTGCTGGGTCTCGATTCGCTCGGCGCCGACGACGATTTCTTCGCCATGGGCGGTGATTCGGTGCTGGCCACCCAGCTGGTCGGCCGGATCCGCGCCTGGCTGGACACGCGTGACGTGATGGTCGCCGACGTCTTCGCGGCCCGCACGGTCGCGGAGTTGGCGGCGCTGCTGCAACGCCGCGAACCGGGCAGCGACCGGCTGGAGCAGGTCGCCGAGGTGTATCTGGAAGTGGCGGACATGGAGAGCTCGGAGGTCGCCTCCGCGCTCGACTCGGCGGGAGCAAAGTGAGCACGCAGTCCGAGGTCGAATTCCAACCCTGGGTCAAAAGCTTCGACGCCACCGGCGCGACGGACGCCGTCGTGATCTTCCCGCACGCCGGCGGGGCCGCGGCGGCCTACCGGACGCTGGCCAAGACGTTGTCGGAGCGCGGTGTCACGGCGTTCATCGTGCAATACCCGCAGCGGGCCGACCGGCTGGCGCATCCGGCCGTCGACAGCATCGACGCGTTGGCCCGCCAGCTGTTCGACGCCGGTGACTGGGGACGGGTGGGCGCCCTGAGCCTGTTCGGCCACTGCATGGGTGCGGTGGTGGCGTTCGAGTTCGCCCGCCTGGCCGAGGAGCGGGGCGTCGCGGTGCGCCGCCTGTGGGCGTCGGCGGGCCAGGCTCCGGCCACCGTCCCCGAGGTGTTGCCGCTGCCCAGCACGGACGCCGACGTGATGGCCGACATGGTCGACCTCGGCGGCACCGACCCGCGCCTGCTCGAGGACGAGGACTTCGCGGAACTGCTGATGATGGCCGTCAAATCCGACTACCGAGCGCTCAGCGGTTACACCTGCGTGCCGGGCGCGCGCATCCGCGCGGACATCCACGCCATCGGCGGCACCCGCGACCACCGGATCCGGCCGCACTGGCTCGAGAACTGGGCCTCGCACACCACCGGCCGGTTCACGCTCTCCCACTTCGACGGTGGCCACTTCTACCTCAACGACCACCTCGACGCAGTGACGGAGCTGGTGATCCGCAGATGACCGGCGGTCGGGTCAACGATCCTGACGATCCGCAGGACGCCGTGGTGATCGTGGGCATGGCGCTCGAAACCCCCGGCGGTGTCGAGACCGCGGAGGACTATTGGGCGCTGCTGAGCGACCAACGCGAGGCGCTGGGCCCGTTTCCCACCGACCGCGGCTGGGCGCTGACCGAGCTGTTCGAGGGCTCCCGCCGGGACGGCTTCAAGCAGATTCACAACCTGGGCGGATTCCTGCGCGGCGCCGCGGAATTCGATCCCGAGTTCTTCGGCATCTCGCCGCGCGAGGCCACCGCGATGGACCCGCAGCAGCGCGTGGCGCTACGGCTGGCCTGGCGCGCGATCGAGAACAGCGGCATCAATCCGGACGACCTCGCCGGGCACGACGTGGGTTGCTACGTGGGTGCCTCCGCGCTGGAGTACGGGCCGCCGCTGAGCGAATTCTCCCACCACAGTGGACATTTGATCACCGGGACCTCGCTGGGGGTGATCTCCGGGCGGATCGCCTACACCCTGGACCTGGCCGGTCCGGCGCTCACCGTGGACACCTCCTGCTCCTCGGCGCTGGCTGCGCTGCACACGGCCGTCGGCGCCCTGCGGGCCGGCGACTGCGACCTCGCGTTGACCGGCGGGGTCTGCGTGATGGGGACCCCGGGCTATTTCGTCGAATTCTCCAAGCAACACGCGCTCTCCGACGACGGGCACTGCCGGCCCTACAGCGCGCACGCCACCGGCACCGTGTGGGCCGAGGGCGCCGCGATGTTCCTGCTGCAGAAGAAGTCCGCCGCGCTGCGGGCCGGGCGTCCGATCCTGGCCGAGGTGCGCGCCAGCGCGCTGAACTCCGACGGGCGCACCACCGGGCTGACCGCACCCAGCGAGGCCGCCCAGGCCCGGTTGTTCGACCGTGCGCTGCGGCAGGCGGGGCTGCAACCGGCGCAGGTCGACGTGCTCGAGGGGCACGGCACCGGGACCTCGCTGGGGGATCGCACCGAGCTGCGTTCGCTGGCCGCCACCTATGGCACCGCCGCGCCGGGCGCCGGCCCGGTACTGGGCTCGGTGAAATCCAACGTCGGGCACACCCAGGCCGCCGCCGGGGCGCTCGGTTTGGCCAAGGTGCTGGTCGCCGCCGAGCACGCCGGCATTCCGCCCACCCTGCACGTCGACGAGCGCAGCCGCGAAATCGACTGGGACAGCCAAGGTTTGCGACTCGCGGAGAAGTTGACCCCGTGGCCGGCCACCGACGGCGTGCGGATCGCGGCCGTCTCGGCGTTCGGCATGAGCGGCACCAACACCCACGTCATCGTCGAGATCCCGGACGGCGCCGCCGGCGAACCGGGGACGGCCTCATGACGCGGGTCCCCGGCTGGGCCGACGGCCGCGTCCCGGTGCTGCTGAGCGCGCACGCGCCGGATTTGATCGCCGCCGACGCCGAGGCGATCACCCGGTATCTGGCCCGCGACACCGCTTCGCCGATCTCCGCCGCCGAGGTCGCCGCGCAGTTGCTGCGCACCCGGCGGGTCCGGCGGCATCGCACCCTGGTCCGCGCCGCCGACGTCGACGAACTGCGCACCGCCCTGGCCGCGGTCGCGCGCGACGAACCGCATCCGTTGGTGAGCACCGCCGCAGCGGCGACCGCACCGCGCATCGCGTTCGTGCTTCCCGGCCAGGGCGGTCAACACCCGGGCATGGGCACCGACGCCCACCGCCTGCTGCCGGCCTACCGGGACGCGGTGGAAACGTGCTGCGCCGAGTTCTCGGCCGCCGGCTGGGCGCCCCCGCTGCGCTACCTGACCGAGGCCGACGACCCGGAGTCGTTCGCCGAGATCGAGATCCAGGGGGCGCAGTTCACCCACGCGGTCGCCTTGGCTGCGGTGTGGCGCCAACACGGCATCGTCGCGGACCTCACCGTGGGCCACAGCCTCGGGGAGATCGCCGCCGCCTACCTCGCCGGCGTGATCGACCTGCCGGCGGCGGTCGGTGTGGTTGCCGCGCGGGCGGGCGTCGTCGCCGAGTTGGACGGGGACTACGCCGTCGCGGCGCTGGGCATCACGCCGGACGCGGCCCGCGAACTGATCGCGGCAACCCAAGGCTGGCTGGAACTCTCGGTGATCAACGCCAGCAGCGCCGTCGCGGTGTCGGGGGAGGCGCAGGCCGTGTCGGCCGCGGTGGCCCGGGTCCGCGAGCGGGGCCAACTGGGCCGTGAGATCACGGTCAACTTCCCGGTGCACACCAGCGTGCTGGAACCGCTGCGGGACTGGGTGCAGGGCCAACTGCCCACCCCCGACCGCGGCGGCCGGTTCACCGAGAGTCCGGTCCAGTTCATCGGCGGCACCACCGGGGCCGTGGTCGACCCGTCGACCTCGTTCGTCGACTACTGGTACGACAATCTGCGCAACACGGTGCGCTTCGACAACGCGGTGCAGGCCGCGATCGACTGCGGTGCAACGGTATTCATCGAACTGTCCGGGCATCCGGCGCTGCTGCACGCCGTCGCCGAACGGGCGGGGGATTCGGCCGTGCTGGTGGGCACCGGACACCGTGACGTGCCCCTGACCGAACAGTTCAGCGCGAACCTGGCCGCCGTCGCGATCGCCGACCCGACCTACCGGTGGCGCGAACTCGCCGGCGTCGAGGCGGGCGCGCACCGCCCGCTGCCGCATTTCCCCAACGCGCCGATGCGCGCCACCGCGCTGTGGGCGCGCCGGGAGCCCCTGGAACCCGTTGCGGCGTTGACGGTCTCGGCCGAGACCTGGCAACCCGTCCGCGAACCCGCCGAGCGGCCCGCGACAGTGCCCGAGCGGAGGTTGGCGGTGCTGCCGTTGGGCGCGGAATCGACGCTCGGCGCGGCATTGCGTTCGGGCCTGGCCGCCCATCCGGGGGCCACCTCGGCGGATCCGGCCGACGCCGAGGTGCTGGTGCTCGTCGCCCCCGAGCCGGCCGAGCCGGACGCGGTGAGCGCGGCCGCGCAGCTGACCGCCCTGGTCGAAGCGGGCGGGTTGAACCTGCGCGCGCAACTGGGCCCGGCGTGCCGGGAGGTATGGCTGATCACCGCGGGCGCCGAGCAACTCGACGCCACCGATCCGGTGCCGGCGCCGTTGGCCGCGGCGCTGGCGGCCGCCTTCCGCAGCATCGGCCTCGAACACCCCGACCACGGCTTCGGCCTCCTCGACGTCGCGGGCGCGCCGGCGGAACTCGCGGCGATGGCCGGCGCCGCGCTGGATGCCGTCCTGGCCGGGCCGGATTCGTACGCGCTGCGGCTGCGCGCCGGACATCCGCTGCGCTACCGGCGGGTGCTCGACCTGTTCGGCGGGTCGGCGGTGCACGCCCCGGATCTGCCGATGGACACCGGCCTGCTCGACGACGTCGTGATCACCGGCGCCGCGGGTGCCATCGGGGCGCACTACGCCCGCGGGCTGGCCGAACGCGGCGCCCGTCGCATCGTCATGCTGAGCCGGCGCGGCGCCGACCCGGCCCTGGCGGGCGAGCTGTCCCGGCGCTACGGCACCGAGGTGGTCTCGGCGGCCTGCGATCTGACCGATGCCGCGCAGGTTGCCGCCGCGGCCGCCGAGTTCGGAGCCGATGGCGCCACCCTGGTCGTCCACGCCGCCGGGACGGCCACCTTCGGCCCCGCCGCGCACCTGGACGCGGCGGCCTTCACCCACACGCTCGGCGCCAAGGTGGGCGGCCTGGTGCGGCTGATCGACCATTGGCCGCTGCGGGCCGACTGCCGAATGGTGTTGTGTTCGTCGATGTCCGCGGTGTGGGGCGGTCAGGGACACGCGGCCTACTCGGCGGCCAACCGGCTGCTCGATGTGCTGGCCGCGCAGCTGCGCGCCGCGGGCCGCCGCGCCACCTCGGTGCGCTGGGGATTGTGGCAGACGGGCACCGAGGCCGGGGCCGGCATCGTCGACGACGTCGAGATCGCCCAGATCGAGCGGTCCGGGCTGCGGCAGATGGATCCCGAGCTCGCCGTGGCGGCCGGCCTGCGCGATTACGCCGTCGACCCGATGGTGCTGGCCGCCGACCCCGACCGGCTGCGCATCTTCCTCGGCGGGGCATCCGAGGCACCCGGCGAAACACCCGCGGCCGCCGCCGATGCGAGCGAGGGCGAGGGCGCGGACACCGCGCAGGTGGTGCGCGCGCACCTGGCGGCCGTGCTGAGCGCGGCGCAACCCGACGACGTGGACCTGTCCGCCTCGCTGTTCGACCTCGGTGTCGACTCGCTGCTGGCGCTCGACCTGCGCAAGCGGCTCAAGCGCAGCATCGGGCACACCGTCCCGCTGGCCCGCCTGCTGGGCGGAATCACCGGCACCGAACTCGTTTCCGACCTCGACGCCGCGTCGAGCACCACCGAATGAACTACAGAAAGCGATCTCAGCGTGACTGAAACCTCCCTCGAAGACCGGCGTCTCGAGTTGATGCGACGCAAGCTGAGCGAACGTGGGCTGTCGAATTCCGCCGGTGCCGCCCCGACGACGCCGGCTGCCGCGGACCGGCTTTCGGACGGTCAGTTGCGGATGTGGTTCACCCAGGCCGCCGATCCCAGCGGCGCGCTGCTGAACATCTGCGTCTCCTACCGACTCACCGGCGTGCTGGACGCCGCGAAGCTGCACGAGGCGCTCGATGCGGTGGCCGTGCGGCACAGCATCTTGCGGACCACGTATCACGCGGATGAGAACGGGGAGCCGCACCCCAGGGTGGACCCCGACCTGCGTCCCGGGTGGGCCAGCCACGACCTGGCCGAGCTTTCCGAACACGCCCGCCAGTTGCGCCTGGAGGTCCTGGCGCAGCGGGAGTTCGCTGCCCCGTTCGACCTGACCAAGGATTCGCCGCTGCGCATCACCCTGGTGCGCACCGCCCCCGACGAGCACGTGATGCTGCTGGTCGCCCATCACATCGCCTGGGACGACGGCGCCTGGCGCGTGTTCTTCGGTGATCTGACCCGCGCCTACAACGGCGCCGAGCTGGATCCGGAACCGCGCCGTTCCGGAGAGGTGACCAGCGACGCCGCGATCGACGAGGACGTCGCCTACTGGCGCACGGTGATGGCCGACATGCCCGAGCCGCTCGAGCTGCCCGGCCCCAACGGGTCGGCCGTGCCCACCAACTGGCGCTCGGCGCGCAGCGCGGTGCGGCTGTCGCCCGAGACGGCGGGACGGGTCGCCGAGCTGGCCAAGGACTCCGGCTGCACTCCGTACATGGTGCTGCTCGCGGCGTTCGGCGCCCTGATCCACCGCTACACCCACAGCGACGACTTCCTGGTGGTCACCCCGGTGCTCAACCGGGACGCCGAGGCCGAGGACACCATCGGCTACTACGGCAACACCGTGGCGATGCGGCTGCGTCCCACCGCCGGGCTGACGTTCCGCGACCTGCTGAGCCAGACCCGGGAGACGGCGCTGGGCGCGTTCGCGCATCAGCGCGTCAACCTCGACCGGATGGTCCGCGAACTCAACCCGGACCGGCGGCACGGCGCCGAGCGCATGACCCGGGTCAGCTTCGGGTTCCGCGAACCCGACGGCGGCGGCTTCTGCCCGCCGGGAGTGCAGTGCCGGCGTGCCGAGCTCCGCGCCCAGCTGACGCAGTTGCCGCTGGGCTTCATGATCGAGTTCGACCGCACCGGAGTCCTGGTCGAGGCCGAGCATCTGGTGGAGATCATGGAGCCGGCCCTGGCCCGCCAACTGCTGCACCATTTTTCGGTGCTGCTCGACGGCGCGCTGGCCGCCCCGGACACCGCGCTGGGACGGCTGCGCCTGCTCGACGACGCTGATACCGAGTGGCTCACGGAGATGTCGCACGGCGAGCGGTTCGAGACCCCGCCGGCCACCCTCGGCGACCTGGTGACCGCCCAGGTGCAGCGCACCCCGGACGCGATCGCGGTGGTCTACGAGGGACGGCGCTACACCTACCGCGAGATCAACGAGGCCGCCAACCAGGTGGCGCACTGGCTCATCGAGCGGGGCATCGGCGCGGAGGACCGCGTCGCGGTGCTGCTGGACAAGTCGCCCGAGCTGGTCATCACCGCGCTCGGCATCGTCAAGGCCGGCGCGGTGTACCTGCCGGTCGACCCGACCTATCCGCAGGACCGGCTGGACTTCATCCTCGGCGACTGCGACGCGAAACTGGTTGTCCGCGAACCCATCACCGGGCTGGAGAACCACCGCATCGAAGACCCCACCGACGCCGAGCGGGTCTGCCCGCTGACCCCGGAGAACACCGCCTACCTGATCTACACCTCGGGCACCACCGGGCAACCCAAGGGCGTGCCGGTGCCGCACCGGCCCATCGCGGAGTATTTCGTCTGGTTCCAGGGTGACTACCAGATCGACGCGAACGACCGGCTGCTGCAGGTCGCCTCGCCCAGCTTCGACATCTCCATCGGCGAGGTGTTCGGCACGCTGGCCTGCGGCGCCCGCATCGTCATCCACAAACCGGGCGGGCTCAACGACATCGGCTACCTGACCGACCTGCTGCGCAACGAGGGCATCACCGCGATGCACTTCGTGCCGTCGCTGCTGGGCCTGTTCCTGTCGCTGCCCGGCGTCAACCAGTGGCGCACCCTGCAGCGCGTCCCGATCGGCGGCGAGCCGCTGCCCGGCGAGGTGGCCGACAAGTTCCACGCCACCTTCGACGCGATGCTGCACAACTTCTACGGGCCCACCGAGACCATCGTCAACGCCAGCCGGTTCAAGGTGCAGGGCAAGCAGGGCACCCGCATCGTGCCGATCGGCAAGCCCAAGATCAACACGCAGCTGTATCTGCTCGACGACGCGCTGCAGCCGGTCCCGGTCGGCGTCATCGGCGAGATCTACATCGGCGGAACCCATGTCGCGCACGGCTACCACCGCCGGCCCGGCCTGACCGCCGAACGGTTCGTCGCCGACCCGTTCACCGTCGGCGGGCGGCTGTACCGCTCCGGGGACTTGGCGCGCCGCAACGCCGACGGCGACATCGAGTTCGTCGGCCGCGCCGACGAGCAGGTCAAGATCCGCGGCTTCCGGATCGAACTCGGCGATGTGTCCGCGGCCATCTCGGTGGACCCCAGCGTCGGGCAGGCCGTCGTCGTCGTGAGCGATCTGCCGCAGCTGGGCAAGAGCCTGGTGGGCTACCTGACCCCGGTGGCGGGGGAGCCGCTGGAATCCGTGGACGTCGACCGGATCCGCGCCCGGGTCGCCGCAGCGCTGCCGGAGTACATGGTGCCGGCCGGATACGTGGTGCTCGAAGAGATTCCGATCACCACGCACGGCAAGATCGACAAGGCCGCGCTGCCGCAGCCGGAGATCGCCTCGGCGACGGCGTTCCGGGAGCCGGACACCGCGACCGAACGCCGGGTGGCGGCGCTGTTCGCCGAACTGCTGGCGCGCGAACGGGTCGGCGCCGACGACTCGTTCTTCGAACTCGGCGGGCACTCGCTGCTGGCCACGAAACTCGTTGCGGCCGTGCGCTCGGCGTGCGGTGTGGACATCGGGGTGCGCGAGATCTTCGAACTGTCCACGGTCGCCGCAATCGCCCGGCACATCGACGCCCTGGCCGCCGGCACGGCCGGTCCGGCCCGGCCCCGGCTGGTGCCCTCGCCGCACGACGGCCCGGCCCCGCTGTCGGCCTCGCAGCTGCGGACCTGGTTCACCTACCGGGTCGAAGGCCCCAGCGTGGTCAACAACATCCCGTTCGCGGCGCGGCTCAACGGCCCCGTCGACATCGAGGCGATGCGCGCGGCGATCGGTGACCTGGTGGACCGGCACGAGATCCTGCGGACCACCTACCGGGAGATCGACGGGGTGCCCTACCAGATCGTCAACCCCGCGGCCGGGCTGCCGGTGCGCATCGAGGACGGCACCGATGCGCGGTGGGTCACCGAAGCGCTGGCCCGCGAACGCGCGCACATCTTCGACCTGGAGAACGAGTGGCCGATCCGGGCCGCCGTGCTGCGCGCCGACGGCGCCCACGTGCTCGCGCTGACCATGCACCACATCGCCGGTGACCATTGGTCGGCCAACGTCTTGTTCACCGACCTGCTGGTGGCCTACCAGGCGCGCTGCGCCGGCGAGCGACCGCACTGGGCGCCGTTGCCGGTGCAGTACGCGGACTACGGGGTCTGGCAGGCCGAGCTGTTGGCCGAGGACGCCGGTATCGCCGGGCCGCAACGGGATTACTGGATCGACCAGCTGCGCGGCATGCCCGAGGGCATCGGTCTGCGGCCGGATCACCCGCGCCCGCCGGTGCTCAGCGGAGTGGGCGAGGCCGTCGCGTTCGACCTCGACGCGTCGGTCCGCACGAAGCTGGCCGCCCTGGGGGCCGAGCTCGGCGTCACCGAGTTCATGATCCTGCAGGCGGCGGTGGCGGTGGCGCTGCACAAGGCCGGCAGCGGACTCGACATCCCGATCGGCAGCCCGGTCGCCGGGCGCACCGAGGCCGAACTCGACCAGCTGATCGGGTTCTTCATCAACATCCTGGTGCTGCGCAACGACCTGCGCGGCAACCCGACCGTGCGCGAGCTGCTCGGCCGCACCCGGGACATGGCCCTGGCCGCGTACGCCAACCAGGACCTGCCCTTCGACCAGGTGGTCGACGCGGTGAGCCCGGCGCGCACACTGTCGCGCAACCCGCTGTTCGACGTCGTCGTCCACGTCCGCGAGCAGCTGCCCGTGGACCGGGTGATCGATCCCGGCAACGACCGCGACACCGGGCCCACCACCTTCACGGCGCTGGAACCGGACTTCGACGCCGCGCATGCCGATCTGCAGCTGAGCTTCTTCGCCGGCGAGGACGGTTACCGGTGCCACGCCATCTACCGGGCCGAGCTGTACGACCGCGCCACCCTGACCCGGTTCACCGAGTGGCTCGGCCGGGTGATCGAGACGTTCGCCGAGAACCCGGACATCACGCTGCGAGACATCGAGGTCGTCGATCCCGCCGAGCGGCAACGCATTCTGACGGACTGGAGCGCCGCCGGCGGGTCGGCCCGGGTCTACGTGCTCGACGAGACCCTCAAGCCGGTGCCGGCCGGGGTGGTCGGCGAGATCTACACCGCCGGCGGCCCGCTGGCCGCGGGCCGGTATGGCCGGGCCGTCGACACAGCGGTCCGGCTGGTGGCCGATCCCTTTGCGGCCGAGGCCGGTTCGCGGTTGTTCCGCACCGGCGAGCGCGGCCGGTGGACCGACGACGGCATCCTCGAGTTGCTGGGCCGGACCGGCGGGCTGCCCGCGCCGGTGCCGGCGGCGGCCCCACGGTCGACCGAACCGCCGAGCACCGACACCGAGCGCACCCTGGCGGCCATGCTCGAAAAGGTCCTCGACGTGACCGATGTGGGTCGTCACGACGACTTCTTCACCCTGGGCGGCGACAGCATCCTGGCCGTGCAGCTGGCGGCCCGCGCCCGTGACGCGGGGCTGAACCTCAAGGCGCGCATGGTGTTCGAACACCCCGTGCTGCAGGAACTGGCCGAGGTCGTCGACAGCGCACCTGCGCTGCCCGAAGCGGGGGCGGCCGGCGGGGCCGAGGAGGCCGCGGCGGACACCCGGCACGCACCCATGGCCGCCTCGGGGCTCTCCGACGACGAACTGGCCGAGCTCACCGCGTCGTGGGGTACGCCGAACGGAGAGAACGAGTCCCAGTGACAGCCGCCGACCAGAGCAAACAGGCGCCCGCGATCGAGGACGTCATCGCGCTCAGCCCGCTGCAGCAGGGGCTGTTCTCGATGACGACGCTGGCCGGCACCGACGCGGACGGCCGACCGGACCCGTACGTCATCGCGATGGCCGCCGACGTCACCGGCGTGCTGGACGCCGCCTTGCTGCGGGAGTGCGCGGCGCTGATGCTGGCCCGGCACCCGAACCTGCGGGCCAGCTTCTTCCGCGGCAACCTGAGCCGCACGGTGCAGGTGGTGCCGGTGGCCGTCGAGGTGCCCTGGACGCACCGGCGCGCGAACGACGCCGAGGAGGCCGCCGCGTTGGAGGCCGCCGAGCGCTCACGGCCGTTCGACCTCGCGCACGGCCCCGCGATCCGCTTCCTGCTCGTCGAATTGCCGCAGCAGCGTTGGCGGTTGGCGGTGATGGCGCACCACATCATCATCGACGGCTGGTCGCTGCCGCTGTTCGTCGGCGAGCTGATCACGCTGTACCGCGCCGGCGGCGACCCTGCCGCGCTGCCGACTTCGCCGCGCCCCTACCGGGATTACATCGGTTGGTTGGCCGCCCGCGATCAGCAGGCCAGCCGCGCGGTGTGGCAACGGCACCTCGGGGGACTGGCCGGGCCCACCCTGCTGACGCCGGCCCTGACCGATGTGGAACCGGCACCGGGGTTGCCGAGCCGCAGCGAGGTACGGCTGGACCGGGCCGCCACCACCGCGCTGGCCGAGGCCGCTCGCGCCCGCCGGGTCACCCTGAACACCCTGGTGCAAATGGCCTGGGCCACCGTGCTTTCGGTGTTCACCGACCGCCATGACGTGGTCTTCGGGATGACGGTGTCCGGCCGCCCCGACGAACTGTCCGGGGTGGAGTCGATGGTGGGCCTGTTCATCAACACCGTCCCGCTACGCGTCACGCTGGACCCGCGGTGCAGCGTGGGGGAGCAGTGCACGGCGCTGCAGCGCACGGCGGCGGAACTGCGCGAGCACAGCTACCTGGCGCACAACGAACTACGCGGGATCGCCGGTGTCGGTGAGCTGTTCGATTCCCTGCTGGTGTACGAGAACTTCCCGCCGGGCGGCCTGGTCGGCGGCGGCGAGTTCACCGCCAACGGGGCGACGTTCACCCCGGCGGCGCTGGAGAGCCTGTCGCATTTCCCGGTCACCATCGCCGCGCACCTGACCGACGGCGAACTGACCGTGCTCGTCGAGACGCTCGAGGGCGCCCTCGGTACCGTCGACCCGGCCGAACTCGGCCGCCGCGTCATCGCCACCACGCAGGATCTGATCGCGCTGTGGGACAACCCGCTGCGTGCGGTCGGCACCCTGTTCGCCGAGGAGGTCGACCGGATCCGCGCGGCCGCCCAACCCGGCGCGGCCGCCGTCGCACCCGATACCGCCGAGGGGGTGCATCTGCGGTTCGCGCAGATCGCCGCGCGTCACCCGGACGCGGTCGCGCTGAGTCACGACCAGGGGGAACTGAGCTACGCCGAATTGGATCGCGCCGCCGACCGGCTCGCCGCGGTCCTGCTGGACCGCGGTGTGGGTGCCGAATCGCCGGTGGCGATCAACCTGCCCCGCGGCCCGCAGTACGTGATCGCGATGTTCGCGGTGCTCAAGGCCGGCGGCATGATCGTCCCGTTGGATCCGACGATGCCGGCCGAACGGATCGCGGACATCGTCGCGCAGAGCAACGCCCAGGTGGTCATCGACAGCGACTGGCCGGCAGCCGCCGAGGATCCGCCGGCCGGCTACCGGCCCGCCCGCACCACCGGGGAACAGGCCGCCTACGCGGTGTTCACCTCCGGGACCACCGGAAAACCCAAGGGCGTCATCGGAACTCACGGTGCGGTGCTGGCGTATGCGGCCGACCATGCCGTGAAGGTGCTGACCCCCGCCGCGACCCGGCTGGGACGACCACTGCGCATCGCGCATGCGTGGTCGTTCACCTTCGACGCGGCCTGGCAGCCGCTGGCGGGCCTGCTCGACGGGCACGGCGTGCACATCGTCGGCGACGCCGTGCAGCGCGACGCCGAGGCGCTGGTCGACCTGATCGACCGGCACGACGTGGACTTGATCGACACCACGCCGTCGATGTTCGCCCAGCTGTACAACGTGGGACTGCTCACCCGGGTGCCGCTGACGGTGCTGGCGCTGGGCGGCGAGGCCATCGGCATCGGCACCTGGCGCAACATCCGCGAGGCGTGCGAGCGCACCGGCATGGCCGCCTACAACTGCTACGGGCCCACCGAGACCACGGTCGAGGCCGTGGTGGCACCCATCGCCGAGTACCCGCAGCCGACCATCGGGCGGACCAACATCGGCACCGGGGCCCAGGTGCTCGACTCCTGGCTGCGGCCGGTCCCCGACGGCGTGGCCGGCGAGCTGTACCTGTCCGGCGCACAGGCGACCCGGGGCTATCTGGGCCGGCCCGGCGAGACGGCCGGCCGGTTCGTCGCCGATCCGGCCAATCCCGGCGCCCGCATGTACCGCACCGGCGACGTGGTGCGCCGCGGCCCCAGCGGTGAGCTGTACTACCTGGGCCGCTCGGATGACCAGGTCAAGATCCGCGGCTACCGGGTGGAGCCCGGCGAGATCACCGCGGCGCTGCTGGCCCACCCGCTGGTGCAGACCGCGCACGTCGCGGTCCGGGCGCACCGCAGCGGGCCACGGCTGATCGCCTACGCGGGCACCGGGGGCACCGAACTGCCCGTCGCCGAGGTCCGCGCCATGCTCACGGCGCGCCTGCCCCGCTACCTGGTGCCGCACCGCATCGTGGTGCTCGACGAGCTGCCGCTGACCGCGCACGGCAAGGTCGACGAGCGGGCGCTGGCGGCCGCCGACGGCGACACCGACGACGGACCGATCGCCACCCCCGAGACCGCCACCGAGGCCGCCCTGGCCGAGGTGGTGGCCGAACTGCTGGAAACTCCGACGGTGGACGTGGCCGCGGACCTGCTGGCCATGGGCCTGGACAGCATCGTCGCCCTGTCGGTGGTACAGGCCGCACGCCGGCGCGGTATTCCGCTGCGGGCCAGGCTGATGCTCGAATGCGCGTCGATCCGCGAGCTCGCCGCGGCCATCGACGCCGAGCCGGCCGAACCCGAGGCCGCCGCGGACGGCGCAGCCGCGACGGGCCCCATCCCGGTGCTGCCCAACGTGCACTGGCTCTACGAGTACGGGTCGCCGCGGCGGCTGGCCCAGACCGAGGCGATCCGACTGCCGCAGGGCACCACCGGTGCGCAGTTGCGCGCGGTGCTGGACACGATCGTCGCCGGCCACGAGGTGCTGCGCTGCCGCTTGGATCTCGACACCATGACCCTGGTGCCCAATCCGGATGCCGTCGAGGTGTTCAGCGAGGTGCGCGCCGAGGGTGATCTGGCCGCCGCGGTCGTCGAGCAGACCAGCCGCTCCGTGGAAAGCCTTGACCCGCAACAGGGTCGGCTGCTCTCGGCGGTCTGGGTCCGAACCGACGACGGTCCGGGCGTGCTGGTGCTCACCGCCCATGTCCTGGCGCTGGACCCCGCGTCGTGGCGCATCCTGCTCGGCGAGCTGGACGCGGGTTGGCACGCGCTGGCCGGCGGCCACCAGCCGGTGGCGGTGCGCGAACACACCGGCTACCGGCAGTGGTCGCACCGACTCGGTGAGCGGGCGCTCAAGCTCGACACCTGCGAATTCTGGTTGTCCCAGCTGCGCGGCGAGGACCCCGATCTCGGTGCGCGCCGGGTGCGCCCGGAGACCGATCGGGCCGCGAATCTTCAGGTGAGCCTGTCGATCAGCGACGACGACGTCACCGAGCGACTGTTGGCAGCGACGACGCCGATGACGGACCTGCTGGCCGCCGCGGCGGCCCGGATGGTGACGGCCTGGCGCCGTCGCCGCGGCCAGGCCACCCCGACCCCGTTGCTGGCCGTGGAGACCCACGGCCGCGCGGATGCCGTGGTCGACCCCGACGGACGCACCGACACCGGCGAGACGGTGGGGTTGTTCAGCGCGATCTATCCCGTCCGGGTCGCGCCCACGACCGGGCTTCCCCAGATCCCCGGCGACGGCATCGATTACGGCCTGCTGCGGTATCTGCGCCCCGACACGGCCGCGCAGCTGCGCGCGCACGCCGAACCGCAGATCATGCTGAACTACCTCGGTCGCACCGAGGCCGCCCGCGGCGGGGCGGCTGAGCTGGACCGCGGCCTGCTGGCCGGTGCCTCGCTGCTGCCCGAGCCCGATCTGGCGGTGCTGCACGAACTCACCATCACCGCGGCGGTCATGCTCGACCCGAACACCGGCGCGCCGCGGGTGGCCACCCAGTGGCGGGCGCTGCCGGACATCTTCACCGCCGACGACATCGCCGTCCTGCAATCGCTGTGGGAGGACGCACTGACCGACGTTGCAAGGGAGGTCGCACCATGACCGGCACGCTGGCGATAATCGGCGCCGGGCCCAAGGCGGTGGCGGTGGCCGCCAAGGCCGCGGTCCTGCGCGACATGGGCGTCCCGGTGCCCGACGTCGTCGCCGTGGAACGCAGCGCGGTGGCTGCCAATTGGCAACCGGCCGGTGGGTGGACCGACGGCAACCATCGGCTGGGTACCGGACCGGAGAAGGACGTCGGCTTCCCGTACCGGTCCTCGCTGGTGCCGCGGCGCAACGCCGAACTGGACGAGCGGATGATGCGCTACAGCTGGCAGTCGTACCTGGTGGCCACCGGGCAGTTCGCCGAGTGGATCGACCGGGGCCGTCCGGCTCCCGCCCACCGCAAGTGGGCGCAGTATCTGCGCTGGGTCGCCGACAAGGTGAACATGAACGTGGTGCGCGGCGAGGTCACCAGCATCGGCGTGGACGGCCGGCGCTGGGCGCTGGCCACCGACGAGACCACCATCCGCGCCGACGCGGTGATGGTCACCGGGCCCGGCCAGCCGGAGCGGTCGATCCTGCCCGGCAATCCGCGGGTGCTGTCCATCGCCGAGTTCTGGCACCGGGCCGCGGCCCACGAGCGGATCAGCGCCGAGCGGGTGGTGGTGATCGGGGGCGGCGAGACCGCCGCGGCGATCCTGAACGAACTTTTCGCGCACCGGGTTTCGACCATCACGGTGATCTCTCCACAGGTGACCCTGTTCACCCGCGGCGAAGGGTTCTTCGAGAACACGTTGTTCTCGGATCCGACCCACTGGGCGGGCCTGACGCTGGCCGAGCGCAAGGACGCGATCGCGCGGACCGACCGCGGGGTGTTCTCGGCGCGGGTGCAGGACGCGCTGCTGGCCGACGACCGGATCCGGCACCTGCGCGGGCGGGTGGCCCACGCGGTGGCGCGCGACGAGCAGATCCGGCTCACACTGCACAGCGATCGGGCCGGGGAACCGCTGGAGACCGTGCACGGCTTCGACCTGGTGATCGACGGTTCCGGCGCCGACGCGTTGTGGTTCACCGAGCTGTTCAACCAGGACGCGCTGGATCTCATCGAGCTGGGACTCGGCGGCCCGATGACCGGGGACCGGCTGCAGGAGTCGATGGGCTACGACCTGGCCGTCTCACACCTGACGCCGAAGCTGTTCCTGCCCAACCTGTCCGGGCTCAACCAGGGCCCCGGATTCCCGAACCTGAGCTGCCTGGGTCTGCTGTCCGACCGGGTGCTGGGCACCGACCTGATCGACAACCCTGACCGCGCGAGTAGGAGAAACTATGAGCACCAACCCCTTCGATGACGACAACGGCACCTTCTACGTGCTGGTGAACGACGAGGATCAGCACAGCCTGTGGCCGGCGTTCGCCGATGTGCCGGCGGGGTGGCAGAACGTCTTCGGTGCGGCCTCGCGCTCCGATTGCCTGGCCTACATCGAGGCGAACTGGACCGACATCCGCCCGCGCAGCCTGCGCGAGGCCATCGGCTAGCTCGCGCTGCTCGGTCTACTGGAGCCGGCCCGACCCCCCCGACACTGCGAAACCACCCGAGACACGCCGTGAGCGCGGACGAATCCGCATGCTCGGCGAGGTGAAGGTCAGGCCGGGGCCAGCACGTCCATGTCGAACAGCCGCGCGTGCAAGATCGTGCGGTTGCGCAGCGCGGCCCGCACGGCCCGGTGCAGCCCGTCCTCGAGGTAGACGATGCCCTGCCACTTCACGGCGTGCGGGAACAAGTCACCGTAGAAGGTCGAGTCTTCGGAGAGCAGCCGGTCGAGGGCGAGCACAGTGGTGGTCGTCACCAACTCGTCGAGGCGGATCTGCCGAGGCGGGATTTTCGACCAGTCCCGGTGGGTCAACCCGTGGTCGGGGTACGGCTTACCGTCCCGGACACCCTTGAAAATCATCTTTCAGCGCCGTCTTCCCGTGCATGCCCCCAGCTCGACATGGCCGTCTTGAGGCTAGTCGCTGGACGGCCTGTGTAGCAGGGTGGATCGTAAAATGGGTCTCCGCAGGTAGTTCACGCGCTAGGAGAAGGGTGGTTTCGGGCATGAGCAGTGCCGAAGATCGTCGCTTCGAAGTGCTTCGCGCCATCGTCGCCGACTTCGTGGCGACCAAGGAGCCCATCGGGTCCAAGTCGCTGGTCGAGCGGCACAACCTCGGTGTGTCGAGCGCCACGATCCGCAACGACATGGCAGTGCTGGAGGCCGAGGGCTACATCGCCCAGCCGCACACCAGCTCCGGCCGGGTGCCCACCGAGAAGGGGTATCGGGAGTTCGTCGACCGGCTCGATCACGTCAAGCCGATGTCCTCGCCGGAACGCAAGGCCATCCTGAACTTCCTGGAGTCCGGCGTCGACCTGGACGACGTGCTGCGGCGGTCGGTGCGGCTGCTCGCTCAGCTGACCCGGCAGGTCGCCGTGGTGCAGTACCCGACGCTGTCGTCGTCGACGGTGCGACACATCGAGGTGGTCGCGCTGTCGCCGGCGCGGTTGCTGCTGGTGGTCATCACCGACTCCGGCCGCGTCGATCAGCGCATCGTCGAACTCGGCGACCCCATCGACGAACATCAGCTCGGCCAGCTGCGCGACCTGCTGGGCAAGGCGCTCGACGGCAAGAAGATGGCGGCGGCCTCGGTCGCCGTGGCCGACCTGGCCAGCCAGCTCGACGGCACCGGCGGACTGGGTGACGCCGTCGGCCGCTCGGCGACGGTGCTGCTGGAATCCCTCGTCGAACATCGTGAGGAGCGGTTGCTCACCGGCGGAACGGCCAACCTGACCAACAACACCGCGGACTTCGGCGGCTCGCTGCGCTCGGTCCTCGAGGCGCTCGAGGAGCAGGTGGTGGTGCTCAAGCTGCTGGCGGCCAAGCAGGAGGCGGGCAAGGTCACCGTGCGCATCGGGCACGAGGCCCAGATGGCCTCCGGGGCCGAGGAGATGGCCGGGACGTCGGTGGTGTCCACGACGTACGGCACAATGGACACGGTCTACGGCGGCATGGGGGTGCTCGGACCCACCCGGATGGACTATCCGGGAACTATCGCCAGCGTCGCCGCAGTTGCTCTTTACATCGGTGAGGTCTTGGGCGCTCGGTAACGACGTCCGCCCGGCTAGTCAGAGAAGTGTGGGGAACACGAGTGGCACGCGACTACTACGGTCTGCTCGGCGTGAGCAAGGGCGCCAGTGATGCGGAGCTCAAGCGCGCCTACCGCAAGCTCGCGCGGGAGCTGCATCCCGACGTCAACCCGGACGAGGAGGCGCAGGCCCGGTTCAAGGAGATCTCGGCGGCCTACGAGGTGCTGTCGGATCCGGAGAAGCGGCGCATCGTCGACCTCGGCGGCGACCCGTTGGACAACGCCTCCGCAAACGGCGCCGGGTTCCCCGGCGGCTTCGGCGGCCTCGGCGACGTCTTCGAGGCGTTCTTCGGCGGCGGCACCGCCTCGCGGGGGCCCGTCGGCCGGGTGCGCCCGGGCTCGGATTCGCTGCTGCGGTTGCGGCTGGATCTCGCCGAGTGCGCGACGGGAGTGACCAAGCAGGTCACCGTCGACACCGCCATCTTGTGCGACCGCTGCCACGGCAAGGGCACCAACGGCGACTCCAAGCCGGTGTCCTGCGACACCTGCGGCGGCATGGGCGAGGTGTCCAGCGTGCAGCGGTCGCTGCTGGGTCAGGTGATGACCTCGCGGCCCTGCCCCACCTGCCGTGGCGTCGGCGAGGTGATCCCCGACCCGTGTCACCGCTGCGGCGGCGACGGCCGGGTGCGGGCGCGCCGGGAGATCAGCGTGAAGATCCCCGCCGGCGTGGGCGACGGCATGCGCGTGCGGCTCGCGGCCCAGGGCGAGGTGGGTCCCGGCGGCGGCCCGGCCGGCGACCTCTACGTCGAGGTGCACGAACAGGCGCACGACGTCTTCGTCCGCGAGGGCGACCACCTTCATTGCACGGTCGAGGTGCCGATGGTCGACGCCGCGCTGGGCACCACCGTCGCTGTCGACGACATCCTCGACGGCGCGGTCGACATCGTCATCCCGCCCGGCACCCAGCCCGACGCGGTGATCACCCTCCGCGGCCACGGCATGCCGCATCTGCGCTCCGGGGTGCGCGGCGACCTGCACGCCCACATCGACGTTGTGGTGCCCACCAAGCTCGACGCGGCCGACACCGACCTGCTGCGCAAGCTCAAGGAACACCGCGGCCGCGACGTCGCGCAGGTGCGGTCGGCCCAGTCGGGCGGTCAGAACAACGGCGGCGGCATCTTCAGCCGGTTGCGCGAGACCTTCTCGGGTCGCTGACAAAGGACCCGCACCTCATTTCGCACGCGCTGTTCTACGTTGCCGAGGTCCCCGACGTCGGGGGACTGGCCGTCGTCGACGGCGACGAGGGGTTCCACGCCGCCACCGTGCGGCGGTTGCGTCCCGGGGAACCCGTCGTGCTCTCCGACGGCGCCGGCGAACTGGCCGACTGCGTGGTGGCCGGCGCCGGCAAGCGGGAGCTGACCGCCGAGGTGTTGGCGCGGCGCAGCGTGCGGCCCGCGCGGCCGTCCGTCACGGTGGTGCAGGCCATCCCCAAGGCGGAGCGTTCCGAGCTGGCCGTCGAATTGGCCACCGAGGCCGGCGCCGACGAGGTGCTCGCCTGGCAGGCCGCGCGGTGCGTGGCCCGCTGGGACAGTGCCCGCGCCGACAAGGGGCTGCGGCGCTGGCGCGCGGTGGCGCGGTCGGCGGCCCGGCAGTCGCGGCGCGCGTTCATCCCGGCGGTTTCCGGCCCGCTGGGCACCCCCGACGTCGTGGCGCGGGCCGCGGCCTGCGATGTGGTGCTGGCGTTGCACGAGTCGGCAAGCGCCGCCCTGACCGAGTTGACCGAACTCCCGTTGGCGCAGGCAAATTCGATCATGCTCGTGGTGGGTCCCGAGGGTGGTATCACCGACGCGGAGATCGCCACCCTGACTGACGCCGGGGCGCATGCGGTGCGGTTGGGGCCCACCGTGTTGCGCACCTCCACGGCGGCCGCGGTCGCGCTCGGCGCGCTGGGCGTGCTGACTCCGCGCTGGAGCTAACCCACGTCCTCGGCGCTGCCGGGGAAGTTGTCCAGGCATGCCGGCCGCTCACAGACCACGTACTGCGCCTGGTTGCCGCCGGCTCGGCGCGCGTCGTACATGACCTTGGTGGCCAGCGCCGTCAACTCGTCGAGCAGCTCGTAGGGCGGGCAGGACGCCAGCCCGTTCATCGGGGTGCACACCACGCCGATGCTGGTGGTCAGCCGAAGCGGGGTGCTGCGGATGGCGCTGCGGATCCGTTCCACCAGGGCGCTGGCGTCGGGGGCGGCGAAACTGTCGGCGACCAGGAATTCGCTGTCGGTGATGTGGGCGACGACGGCGTCGCGGCGGGTGGTTTCGCGCATGGCGCGGCCCGCGGCGACCCGCGCGGAGGTGGCGTGCGCGGGGGTGAACAACGTGAAGTTGTCCAGGCTGACCACCAGGATCACCAGGTGGCGGTCGTCGACGCGGCTGCGGGAGGCGATGAACGTCCCGGCGGCTTCGTAGAACGCCGCGCGGTTCAACAGTCCCGTCACCGGCTCGAGGTCTCGGCCCATCGTGGCCTGGCCGAGCATCTCGACGAAGGCCTGGCACCCCACCGTCGCGGTCAGGATGATCACCAGCACCGCGGTGACCATGCCCCCGGCCCAGATCGGATCGCCGGCCTGGGCCAGGCGGTAGGCCGGGATGGCGCTCGCGACCACGGTCGCGGCCATCATGGTCGACACATGCCGGGCGGTGTGGAAGAAGACCAGGTAGCCGCTGATTCCGGCGAAGGCACAGGTGGCGAAGATGCCGCTGACCGGATTCGACTGGATCAGCGCGACGGCGGCGACGCCCACAGACACCAGCGTGACGAACCACAACGACTGCCGTCGGCTCGGCCAGTGCGCGCGCCGCCACCACAGGGCCAGCCCGATGGCGATCGCGGCGACCGTCAGTGAGATGCCCACGTTGACCGGGCCCTGCGGGCCGGCGGGGGAGAAGACCATGATGATCGGCAGAAACGCCAGGCTGGCGATCAGCGTCGACACCACGCGGGTGGTGGACGCCTCCGCCCCGCGGGAGGCCAGCAGCGCCGTGATCCAGTAGTAGTGGTCGGGCTGCCGTCGCCAGGCACGCAATGTCCGAATCATGACAACGTGCTGCTCCTCCAACCGACGTCCGCAATCGCAACCGTACGGACGTGCAACTAATGTCCCTCAGGCTACGCGGCCGCACTGCGGTAATCATTGGGTTGCCGTGATTGACGGCGGTAGACTCGCAGCACTGAGCAAACCGGCCCATAGCCAGAAAGCAGGCAGAAAAGCCCACGTGACGCCCCGCGAGACAAACGCCGCTCCCGCCTCCGCAGTATCTGCGGGTACCTCGGTGAAAAGCAGCATCAATGTGCCGCCCGACCTGGTTGTGGGCCTGCTGGGCTCTGCCGACGAAAATCTGCGGGTGTTGGAACGCAGTCTGGACGCCGACCTGCATGTCCGCGGCAACGCCGTCACCCTGACCGGGCCGCCCGCCGACGTGGCGCTGGCCGAACGGGTCCTCACCGAACTTCTCGCCATCGTCGGCAGCGGTCAGACCCTGACCCCCGACGCGGTCCGCCACAGTGTCGCGATGGTCGACGGCGCGGAGGACGCGTCCCCGGCCGAGGTGCTCACGCTCGACATCCTGTCGCGCCGCGGTCGCACCATTCGCCCCAAGACGCTGAACCAGAAGCGCTATGTCGACGCGATCGACGCCAACACGATCGTGTTCGGCATCGGCCCCGCCGGCACCGGAAAGACCTACCTGGCCATGGCAAAGGCGGTGCACGCCCTGCAGACCAAGCAGGTCAACCGCATCATCCTGACCCGACCCGCGGTCGAGGCCGGCGAGCGGCTGGGCTTCCTGCCGGGCACGCTGAGCGAGAAGATCGACCCGTACCTGCGGCCGCTGTACGACGCCTTGCACGACATGATGGATCCGGAGGCGATCCCCAAGCTGATGAGCGCCGGGGTCATCGAGGTGGCGCCGTTGGCCTACATGCGCGGCCGCACCCTCAACGACGCGTTCATCATCCTCGACGAGGCGCAGAACACCACGCCCGAGCAGATGAAGATGTTCCTGACCCGGCTGGGCTTCGGCGCCAAGATCGTCGTCACCGGCGACGTCACCCAGGTGGATCTGCCCGGCGGGGCGCGGTCCGGTTTGCGTGCCGCCGTCGACATCCTGGACGGCATCGACGACATCCACGTCTCCGAACTCACCAGCGCCGACGTCGTCCGGCACCGGCTGGTCTCGGAGATCGTCGACGCCTACGAGAAGGCCGGGGCGCGAGCCGACGACGGCATCGGCAACCGCGCGACCCGGCGCGCGCGAAGGTGAGCCGGTCGTGAGCATCGAGGTGTCCAACGAATCCGGGCTGGATGTCTCCGAGGAGGAGCTGATCAGCGTCGCCCGGTTCGTCATCGACAAGATGAA
Source organism: Mycolicibacterium sp. MU0050 (assembly GCF_963378085.1). GTDB lineage: Bacteria > Actinomycetota > Actinomycetes > Mycobacteriales > Mycobacteriaceae > Mycobacterium > Mycobacterium wendilense. The sequence goes on from NZ_OY726395.1 coordinate 1,771,553, forward strand.
CGTCAACCCGGCCGCGGAACTGTCGATGGTGCTGCTCGACACCGCCTCGATGGCCGATCTGCACATGCGCTGGATGGACCTGCCCGGGCCCACCGACGTGATGAGTTTCCCGATGGACGAGCTGGAGCCGGGCGGCCGGCCCGACGCCTCCGAGCCCGGGCCGTCGATGCTGGGCGACATCGTGTTGTGTCCGCAGTTCGCCGCCGAGCAGGCCAAGGCCGCCGGCCACGACGTCGAGCATGAACTGGCGCTGCTGACGGTGCACGGCGTGCTGCATCTGCTCGGGTACGACCACGCCGAGCCCGACGAGGAGAAGGAGATGTTCGCGTTGCAGCGTCAGCTGCTCGAGGACTGGTACCACGATCAGGCCCAGCTCTACCGCCGCAGCCGGCAGGCCGAGCGGGACAGCAGCCTGCTGGGTAAGTCGCAGTACTTCATGACGCCCACCGCCGACGATCAACTGTGACCGAACTGGCGCCGTTACTGGGCGCGATCGCCCTGGTGTGCCTCGGTGGGTTGTTCGCCGCCATCGACGCCGCCATCAGCACGGTGTCGATGGCGCGCATCGAGGAGATGGTGCGCGACGAGCGCCCCGGTGCCATCCGGCTGGCCCGGCTGGTCCACGAACGTCCGCGCTTCATCAACCTGGTGGTGCTGCTGCGCATCGCCTGCGAGACCACGGCCACGGTGCTGTTGGTGGAGTACCTGCGGGACCTGATGACCGTGGGGTGGGCGCTGCTGACCGCGGCCGCGGTGATGGTGGTGGTCAGCTTCGTGGTGATCGGCGTCGGGCCGCGCACCGTGGGGCGGCAGAACGCCTACTCGATCGCGCTGGCATCGGCCCTTCCACTGCAAGGGATTTCGTTGTTGCTGGCCCCGATCAGTCGGCTGCTGATCCTGCTCGGCAACGCGCTGACGCCGGGCCGTGGCTTCCGCAACGGACCGTTTGCCTCCGAGATCGAGTTGCGTGAGGTGGTGGACCTGGCCCAGCAGAGCGGCGTGGTGGCCGACGACGAACGCCGGATGATCCAGTCGGTGTTCGAACTCGGCGACACCCCGGCGCGCGAGGTGATGGTGCCGCGCACCGAGATGGTGTGGATCGAGTCGGACAAGAACGCCGGTCAGGCGACCTCGCTGGCGGTGCGCAGCGGGCATTCGCGGATCCCGGTGATCGGCGAGAACGTCGACGACATCGTCGGGGTCGTGTACCTCAAAGACCTTGTGCAGCAGACGTATCACTCGGTCAGCGGGGGCAGTGACACCCAGATCGCCGACCTGCTGCGGCCGGCAGTGTTCGTCCCGGACTCCAAGCGGCTCGACGAGTTGCTGCGCGAGATGCAGCGCGACCGCAACCACATGGTGCTGCTGGTCGACGAGTACGGCGCGATCGCCGGGCTGGTGACCATCGAGGATGTGTTGGAGGAGATCGTCGGCGAGATCGCCGACGAGTACGACGCCGACGAGATCGCCCCCATCGAGGAGCTCGGTGACCGCTGCTACCGCGTCTCGACCCGGCTGTCCATCGAGGACCTCGGCGAACTGTACGACGGCGTGGAGTTCGAGGACGACCTCGACGTGGACACCGTGGGCGGGCTGTTGGGCCTGGAACTGGGCCGGGTGCCGCTGCCCGGCGCGGAGGTGGTCTCGCACGGACTGCGGCTGCGCGCCGAGGGCGGCAACGACCATCGCGGCCGGGTGCGGATCGGCACTGTCCTGGTCAGACCCGTTGACCCAGAACCTGATTCGGATGAGGAGTCCCGGTGACGTCAAAGGCTGAGACGGAGTTCCGTTCGGGCTTCGTCTGTCTGGTGGGCCGGCCCAACACCGGGAAATCCACGCTCACCAACGCGCTGGTGGGCAGCAAGGTCGCGATCACCTCGAACCGGCCCCAGACCACCCGGCACACCATCCGGGGCATCGTGCACCGGCCGGACTTCCAGATCGTCCTGGTGGACACCCCCGGGCTGCACCGCCCGCGCACGCTGCTGGGGCAACGCCTCAACGACCTGGTGCGCGACACCTACAGCGAGGTCGACGTCATCGGCCTGTGCATCCCGGCCGACGAGGCGATCGGACCGGGGGACCGCTGGATCTTCCAGCAGATCCGCGAGGTGGCCGCACGGACCACGCTGATTGTCATCGTCACCAAGATCGACAAGGTGCCCAAGGAGCGCGTCGCGGCCCAATTGGTGGCGGTCGACCAGGAATTCGGCGAGCACGCCCGGGAAATCATCCCGGTTTCCGCGGTCGCGGGCACCCAGGTCGAGGAACTGATCGGCGTGCTCGTCGGGCACCTGCCGCCGGGACCGGCGTTCTATCCCGACGGGGAGCTCACTGACGAGCCCGAGGAAGTCCTGATGGCCGAGCTGATCCGGGAGGCCGCGCTGGAGGGGGTGCGCGACGAACTGCCGCATTCGCTGGCCGTGGTCATCGACGAGGTCGAGGAGCGCCCCGACCGTCCCGCCGACGACCCGCTGATCGACGTGCGCGCCCTGCTGTACGTGGAGCGGGACAGCCAGAAGGGCATCGTCATCGGTAAGGGCGGGGCCCGCCTGCGTGAGGTCGGCACCGCCGCGCGCACCCAGATCGAGAAGCTGCTGGGCACCAAGGTCTATCTGGAGCTGCGGGTCAAGGTGGCCAAGAATTGGCAGCGTGACCCCAAACAGCTTGGCCGACTGGGGTTCTGACGCCCGCGTCGCATCGGCTCGCCGCAGCGCGCCGATGCGTCCCCGCCTCGTCTACGGGTGATTCGGCGGCCGCTGGCCGAACTGTCGGGGCGGTGCCGGGACCGGGGCGGCCCCGTCGCCGGTGCCGTACACCGCGACGACCACGCTGCGGTCGAGGCTGTTCGCCGACCACACGCCGATGTCGACGTTGGCGCAGTCATGCATGATGGCGTGGTAATCCGGCCGGTACCACCACTGGTTGAGGATCTCGACGCCGTTGATCGCCAGCGCCGGGTTGATCGCCACCGTCTCCGACACGGTCCCGGCGTAACCGGCGTTGCGCGCGCGGTCGGCGACGGTGGACCCGTCGGAGCCGATGTCGCCGTCGAGGGCGCGGTTGTGCAGCACGTCGTTGGTGTGCCACTGGGCGGCCAGGCGCAACTTCGGGTTGATCTTGATCTTGGTGGGGCAGTCGGCGCGCTCGTGCATGGTGGCGACGTTGGCCACCACACCGTCGTTGAGTCGACGATTGTCGGCCTGGGCCGCGGGCGGCGCGGCCACCGTCGCGAAGCTCATCGTTGCCACCACACCCAGCGCGGATCCCACCGCGACGTTGCGCATCCTCATGTCGGGCAGATTACGCGAGAGCCTTCAGGGACACAGCAGATTGGTCCCTCACCCGAACTGCCGCGGCGGTACGGCGGCCGGTTCGGCGCCGTCGCCGCGGCCGTACACGGCCACCAGCACGCTGCGGTCCAGGCTGTTCTCCGACCACACCCCGATGTGCATGTTGCCGCAGTGGGCCATGGTGGCGTGATAGTCGGGCCGGTACCACCACTGGTTCATGACCTCGACGGCGTTGATGGACAGCGCGGGGTTGATCGCGACGGTCTCGGCGACCTCGCCCTCGTAGCCGGCCGCGCGGGCGCGGTCGGCGACGGTGGACCCGTCGGAGCCGATGTCGCCGTCGAGGGCGCGGTTGTGCAGCACGTCGTTGGCGTGCCATTGGGCGGCCAACCGCAACTTGGGGTTCACCCGCACCATCGGCTCGATGTCGTAATCGTCGGCGCAGCCGGCCCGCATCATCACGGTGTGCACGTTGGCCACGATGCTCTCGTTGAGCCGCTTGTTGTCGGCGGCCGCGGTGGGGGCGGCCAGTACCGCGCCCGCGCCCAGTGCTGTGACCGCCAGCGTGATCGCGGCCCGGCGTGTGGTCCGTCTCATGCTGCCGATCCTAGATGTCACGCCGACGGCGCCCACCAGGCCTCGGGTTGGCGGGTGTGCCAGCCGTTGACCGCCTCCAGGGCGGCGGCCAGCGAGATCAGCAGCGGTTCGCTGTCGGCGGGGCCCATCAACTGCACCCCGATCGGCAATCCCGCGTCGGTGAAGCCGGCCGGGATGTTGATCGAAGGCCAGCCCAGGACATTCCACGGCCAGGTCACCGGGCAGGCCGCGATCATCGTGCGGTCAGTGCCCAGGCCGCCGAGCTTGTCGAAGGCGTCCACGCGCAGCGCCGGTTGCGCGGTGGTGGGGGCCAGGACCACGTCGACGGCGTCGAAGATGGCGCCGACGCGGCGCTGGGCCGCGGCTTCGTGGCGCCGGGCCCGGCGCAGAATCTGCTCGGAGAGCACCCGGCCCATCCGCATGTTGGCCTTGGTCCGCGGGTCGAGGTCGGCGCCGTCGCCGATGCGGTGTGCCCAGTCCAGCAGCCCGGAGGTGGAGCGCGACAGGAAACTCCACGACAACCGCAGCCCGTAGTCCGGGCTGCCGGTCACCACGGTGTGCCCCAACTCGCTCAACTGCGCGCCCATCCGGTCGAGGGCGGCCCGGATCTGCGGATCGAGCGTGGCGCGAAATCCGGTGAAGGGGAACCGGGTCGACAGCGCGACCCGCAGCGGGCCGGGGGCGGTGCCGACCGCCTCGAAGGCCGAGATCGGCGCGGGCTTGTGCAGGTCACCGTCGGCGTTGCCGGAAACCGCGTCGAGCACCAGCGCGGCGTCGGCGACGGTGTGGGCCAGCACGCCGTTGACCGTGATGCCGTTGAACGCCTCCGGCAGCGGCCACGTGGAGATGCGACCGCGCTGGGGCTTGATGCCCACCAGGTTGGTCCAGGCGGCCGGGATGCGCACGCTGCCGGCCCCGTCGGAACCGATCGCCGCCGGAACCAGGCCGGCGGCCACCGCCGCGGCGCTGCCGCCGGAGGACCCGCCCGGAGTGTGGTTGGCCGACCACGGATTTCGGGTGTGGCCGAAGGCCGGCCCGCTGGTGAACGGCCACTGGCCGAACTCGCAGGTGTTGGTCTTGCCGACGATCACCGCGCCGGCGGCCCGCAGTCGGCGCACCACCTCGGAGTCCGCGGTCGCCGCGGGCACCCACCCCGAGGTGCCGAAAGCCGTTGGCACACCGACGACGTCGACGTCGTCCTTGACCGCGATCGGGATGCCGAGCAGCGGGGCGCGGTCGCCGTCGGCGCGCCGGCGGTCGGCCTCGGCGGCGTCGGCCAGCGCCGAGGAGGCCAGTACCACCCGGAACGCGTTCAGGCTGGGCTGGCTGTCCTCGATGGCCCGCAGCGATCGCTGGACCAGGTCGACGGCGGTCGCAGCCCCGCTGGCCAATTGGTAGCGCTGGTCGGCGACGGTGGGGAAGCGGGTGGTGTTGCGCATTGTGTGCTCGACCCTACTGAGCGTGGCCGCGGCGTCGGCGGGCGTCCCCGGCGCGTTGAGTGGATCTGTCCGCCGGGGCAGGGGACACTGGTCGGATGCGGCTTTATCGGGATCGGGCGGTTGTGCTGCGCCAGCACAAGCTCGGCGAGGCCGACCGCATCGTGTCGCTGCTCACCCGCGACAACGGGCTGGTTCGCGCGGTGGCCAAGGGGGTGCGACGCACCCGCAGCAAGTTCGGCTCCCGGCTGGAGCCGTTCGCGCACATCGACGTGCAACTGCACCCCGGACGCAACCTCGACATCGTCACGCAGGTGGTGTCTCTGGACGCGTTCGCCTCCGACATCGTCAGCGACTACGGGCGCTACACCAGCGCGTGCGCCGTGCTCGAGACCGCCGAGCGGCTCGCCGGCGAGGAACGCGCCGCAGTGCCGGCGTTGCACCGGCTGACGGTCGCGGCCTTGCGGGCCGTGGCCGACGGGACCCGACCCCGGGAACTGGTGCTCGACGCCTACCTGTTGCGGGCGATGGGAATCTCCGGCTGGGCGCCGGCGCTGACCGAATGCGCCCGGTGCGCCGCACCCGGCCCGCACCGGGCGTTCCATGTCGCCGCCGGTGGCAGCGTGTGCGTGCACTGCCGGCCGTCGGGGTCGAGCACCCCGCCGCAGGGGGTGCTGGATCTGATGGCGGCCCTGCACGACGGCGACTGGGAACACGCCGAGGCCTCCCCGTCGAATTACCGCAGTCAGGCCAGCGGTCTGGTGGCCGCGCACCTGCAGTGGCACCTCGAGCGGCAGTTGCGGACATTGCCACTGGTGGAGCGCGGTGATCGGGGTGGTCACGGCGGTGTCGGGACGGCCCTCGACAAGCGGCTCGCCGCGGTCAGGCAGGATGTGCCCCATGGCATTGAAGAGGGAAGGAAAGCAGGCCCCGTCGGACTGCCCCCAGCTGCCGCCGGCGCCTGACGACTATCCGACCTTTCCTGACACCTCGTCATGGCCGGTCGTGTTCCCCGACCTGCCGCCGTCCCCCGACGGCGGCCCGCGCCGACCGCCCCAGCACACGTCGAAGGCCGCGGCCCCGCAGATCCCCGCCGACCAGCTGCCCAAACACGTCGCGTTGGTGATGGACGGCAACGGCCGCTGGGCCAAGCAGCGCGGCATGGCCCGCACCGAGGGGCACAAGATGGGCGAGGCCGTGCTCATCGACATCACTTGCGGGGCGATCGAACTCGGCATCAAGCACCTGTCGGTGTATGCGTTCTCCACCGAGAACTGGAAGCGCAGCACCGAGGAGGTGCGCTTCCTGATGGGCTTCAACCGTGAGGTGGTTCGGCGCCGCCGGGAGGCCCTGGACATCATGGGGGTCAACATGCGATGGGTCGGTTCCCGCCCGCGGATGTGGCGCAGCGTCATCAAGGAGTTCGACATCGCCGAGGAGATGACCGTCGGCAACGACACGATCGTCGTCAACTACTGCGTCAACTACGGCGGCCGCACCGAGATCGTGGAGGCGACCCGCGAGATTGCCCGGCAGGCCGCCGAGGGCAAACTGAACCCGGACCGCATCACCGACGACACGGTGGCGCGGCACCTGCACCGACCGGACATCCCGGACGTCGACCTGTTCATCCGCACCTCGGGGGAGCAGCGGGCGAGCAACTTCATGCTGTGGCAGTCGGCCTACGCCGAGTACGTGTTCCAGGACAAGCTGTGGCCGGACTACGACCGCCGGGACCTGTGGGCGGCGTGCGAGGAGTACGTGTCGCGCAACCGGCGGTTCGGCAGGGCCTGATGTCGGGAGTGTCGCTGCCCCAACGGTTGTCCGCCGCGCTGGCCGAGGTGGCGACCGTGGTCGAGGAACCCGACGGCGCGCTGACGGTCAGCCACGCCGGCGCGGTGGCCTCGCTGCGGGTGGTGACCATCGCCGAGGGGCTGGAGATGGTCTCGTTGACCCAGCCGTTGGCGTGGGACCTGCCGTTGAACGCCAAGCTGCGCACCAAGGTGAGCGAGCACGCGGCGCACACCGTGCTGGGCACCGTGGCGTTGATCGAGAAGACCCCCGAGAAACCGTCGGCGAAGCACGCCGGAACTGCGGCCAACGGCGACTCGGAGACCACCGCGCGGCGCCGGACGCCGAGCAAGAAGGTCGCCGACGTGATGCTGCGGTACAACTTCCCCGGGGCGGGGCTCAGCGACGACGCGCTACGCACGCTGATCATGATGGTGCTGGCCGCCGGCTCCGACGTGCGTCGCGCCCTGCTGGCCTGAGCTCGCGGCCGCGGACGCCGCGGTTTCAGCGGCAGGCCCGACAGGTGCCGAAGATCTCGACGGTGTGGCTGACGTCGGAGAAGTCATGTGCCGCAGCCATTTCGGCGGTCCACGCCTCGACCTCGGGGCCGTCGACCTCGACCGCCGTGCCGCAGTGTCGGCAGACCAGGTGATGGTGGTGGTGCGACGAGCAGCGCCGGTACACCGATTCGCCGGTGTCGATGCGCAGGGTGTCGACCAACTTGGCCTCCGCCATCGCCTGCAGCGTGCGATAGACGGTGGTCAGCCCGATGTTCTCGCCGCGGCGACGCAGTTCGTCGTGCAGTTCCTGCGCCGAGCGGAATTCTTCGACGCTGTCGAGCAGTTCGGCGATGGCGGCCCGCTGCCGAGTGGAGCGAACCTGGCGGGCGGCGGTCATGGCTGGTCCTCGGCGGCGTGCGCGACCGCGTCGACGACGATGTGGGCCAGGTGGTGGTCGACCAGCCGGTAGAGCACCTCGCGCCCGGAGCGCTCCCCGGCGACGACGCCGGCGGCCTTGAGGATGCGCAGATGCTGGCTCACCAGCGGTTGCGGCACGTCCAGCGCGTCGACGAGTTCGTGAACGCAGCGGCGCGACTCGCGCAGCTGCAGCACGATGGCGATGCGGACCGGGGCGGCCAGCGCACGCAGGATGTCGCCGGCGGCGTCCAGGGTCTCCCGGGTGGGCAGCTCCGGAAAGGGCTCCTCGGAGTGCGGATGGTGCAGGTCGTCGGTTGCGGTGGGCGCGGTCGACATGGTGGCCACCTCCGAACTATTGGAAACGATTTTCAATACCGCTGCCACTGTTCCATGCAGAACGACGCATGTCAAAGGGTTCGACCCGAACCCGCGGGCGCGTGTCGGGGACGGTCGCTACCGTCGCTGCCATGCATCCACTGGAGATCATCGTCCGTGGCCAAGCCCGGCAGCGCTACCCGGCGGAGCGGGCCACCGTCGGCCTGTCCGCGACGCTGGAGGGGGCCGACCGCGACGACGTGTACCGCCGTGCGGTCGCGGTGGCCGAACCGTTGGGAGCCGACCTGCGCCGACTGCAGGAGGCCGAGGCGGTGACCCGGTGGAGCAGCGATCAGCTGCGGGTGTTCAGCTACCGGCCGTACTCGGAGACCAGGACCCGGCGGCCGCGCTACCGGGCGGCCATCGCGTTCGACGCGGAGTTCGTCGACTTCGAGCAGCTCTCGGCGTTCCTGGACCGCTGGGCGTCCTCCGAGGGCATCGAGGTGGGCTACACCCACTGGGATGTCACCGAAGACAACCGCCGCCGCTACGAGGCGCAGCTGCGCCGGGAGGCCGTCGGCGACGCCACGCTCAAGGCGCAGGCCTACGCCGAGGCCGCCGGCCGCGGCCAGGTCACCGCGGTGCAGTTGTCCGACCCCGACATGCTCGACAGCGGGCACCGGTCCGCGCGGGCGTTCCAGCTGGCGGCGGCCCCGGTTGGCGGTGCGCCGGCCCCGGAGCTGGACCTGCGGCCCGACGACATCACCCTCGCGGTGTCCGTCGATGCGCGATTCCTGGCGGAGTAGAGCTCCTCACCGCCTCGTTCCTCGGCGGCTTCGTCGCGCCCGCTAGGCTGGCTGGGTTGCAATCCCCCCAGACAGGAGAGCTTTTCCCGTGGCGTCCGTCATCGATTCCGTCGTCAACCTGGCCAAGCGTCGCGGCCTGGTCTATCCCTCCGGCGAGATCTACGGCGGCACCAAGTCCGCCTGGGACTACGGACCGCTGGGTGTGGAGCTCAAGGAGAACATCAAGCGGCAGTGGTGGAAGTCCGTGGTCACCAGCCGCGATGACGTCGTCGGGCTGGATTCCTCGATCATCCTGCCGCGCGAGGTGTGGGTGGCCTCCGGGCACGTCGACGTCTTCCACGACCCGCTGGTCGAGTGCCTGAACTGCCACAAGCGGCACCGGCAGGACCACATGCAGGAGGCCTACGCCGAGAAGAAGAAGCTCGACGACCCGGACTCGGTCCCCATGTCGGAGATCGTCTGCCCGGACTGCGGCACCAAGGGGCAGTGGACCGAGCCGCGCGAGTTCAACATGATGCTCAAGACCTACCTCGGCCCCATCGAATCCGAGGAGGGCATGCACTACCTGCGGCCCGAGACCGCGCAGGGCATCTTCGTCAACTTCGCCAACGTGCTGACCACCTCGCGCAAGAAGCCGCCGTTCGGCATCGGCCAGATCGGCAAGAGCTTCCGCAACGAGATCACGCCGGGCAACTTCATCTTCCGCACCCGCGAGTTCGAACAGATGGAGATGGAGTTCTTCGTCGAGCCCGCCACCGCCAAGGAATGGCACCAGTACTGGATCGACACCCGGCTGCAGTGGTACGTCGACCTCGGCATCGAGCGTGACAACCTGCGCCTGTACGACCACCCGCGGGAGAAGCTGTCGCACTACTCCGACGGCACCGTCGACATCGAATACAAGTTCGGCTTCCAGGGCAATCCGTGGGGCGAATTGGAGGGCATCGCCAACCGCACCGACTTCGACCTGTCGACCCACTCCAAGCACTCGGGCACCGAGCTGACGTTCTACGACCAGGCCAGCGACACCCGCTACACGCCGTACGTCATCGAACCCGCGGCCGGCCTGACCCGCTCGTTCATGGCGTTCTTGGTCGACTCGTACACCGAGGACGAGGCCCCCAACGCCAAGGGCGGCGTGGACAAGCGCACCGTGCTGCGGCTGGATCCGCGGCTGGCGCCGGTCAAGGCCGCGGTGCTGCCGCTGTCCCGGCACGCCGACCTGTCACCCAAGGCCAAGGACCTGGCCGCGGAACTGCGTCAGCTGTGGAACATCGAGTTCGACGACGCGGGCGCGATCGGCCGCCGCTACCGCCGGCAGGACGAGATCGGTACGCCGTTCTGCGTGACGCTGGACTTCGACTCGCTCGAGGACCAGGCCGTCACCATCCGCGAACGCGACAGCATGTCCCAGGAACGGGTGGCGCTGTCCGAGGTGTCGAACTACCTCGCGGTGCGCCTCAAGGGCTGCTGAGCCGGGCTCTTCCTCGCTGCCCCTGCGAGATCGAGTTCACCCGTACCGCCTCCCGCGGGTCGGCCGGGATGCAAGAATTCGTGCGCCGGACGCGGTCTGCGGTCCGGTATCTTCAGCTCACTGGCAAATACGTGCCGACACCGCGCCCGACAGGTGCGGCAGGGGAGGGGGACCCGTGACCGGTCCAAGTGGCGGACATCCGGCTGATCCACAACGGCCCGACGAGGTCACCGTGCGCATTACCGGGCGTCAGGTGCCGCCGCCGAGTGGGCCGCCACGCAGCGGTCCGCCGTCGGGGCCGCCGCCCGGGGGTCCGCCGCCCGGACCCGGTGGTCCGCCGCCGGGCTGGTCGTATCCTGTTCCCCCTCCTGGTCGTTCGAGCGCGCTCAAGTGGTGGGCGGTGGGCGTCGGGGTGCTGGCGGTGATCGCGGTGACGTTCGCCGTCGTGGTCACCCTGCGGCCCGGCGGGGGCGGTGACGAGGCGCCGCCGGCGGTGGCCTCCGGCGAACAGAGTTCCGGCGAGTTCGGCGACGCCGCGGAGACCAGTGCTCCCGCGGACGCACCGGACTTGATCGATACCGCCGGGCTCGAGGCCCTGCTACCCGAAAACAGCCAACTGCTGAGCTTTCTGGGCCTCCCGGCCGACCGGGAGGTGATGCGCTACGAGCGCACGATGAATCTCGAGTACGCCGCCGATGTCCACAACTGCGGTCCCGTCACCTCACCGTATGACGTCAACGCCTACCGCGGCAGCGGCTACACCTCGGTGCGCTACTCGTTCGTTCGCGATCCCGACGAGAACATCTCCCCGTTCATCCAGCGGGCCTGGGTGGGCGGCATCGCCTTCCACAACGCCGAAGCGGCACAGGCCATGCACGCCAAGCTGACCGGCATATTCGAGTCCTGCGCGGGGCGGACGGTCAACCTCAAGACCACCGACGACGACAACGATGTGTTCTGGGGGATCGGCGCCGTCACCACCGCCGACGGCATCACCTCGGTGCTCAACTTCCAAGAAGCCTCCGACGATTGGCGTTGCGCGCATTCGGTGGCGCAACGCAGCAATGTCATGCTCGTCGTGATGGACTGCAGCCGGGGTGGCGACGTCGGCCGCAGCGTCGAGTTGGTCGAGCAGATGTTGGCGAAGATCGAAGCACCGCAGTGATCTTCGGCCTGCCCATATCGAGTCAGCCGCGAGCTGGTCGGGGTGGGTATGGGTAGCGGTGATCGGCCGCCAGGCGGAACCGACGATCCCTCCGGGGACGACGAGAAGACCGTCTGGATCCCGCCGAACCGGCCGGAACCGGCGCAGTCCCAATGGAATCCGGCGCCGGCGCCGAGTCCCGGTACGTCAGCGCCCTACCCGCCGAACCAATGGCAGCCGCCCACGGGCAACCGGGGTCAATGGAAGTGGATCGCGTTGGCTGCGGTGGCAGTGTTGGCGATCGTGGGATCGGTCGTGGTGATCGCGCGTTCCGGGAGCGACGGGGCGTCGACGGCCACACCCGGTCCCACGGCCTCGTCGGCCGACGCCGAACCCGCGGCCGACGAATCCGGGGACGCACCCCATTCGGACGCAACGGATTCGGACCCGGACTCGGACCCGGAGACGGAACCGGAGCCCACCGGCCTCGACGCGCTGAAGCGATATCTCCTGACCCCGGCCGAGGTGCAAGATGTACTCGGCGAGCCGGTGCGGGCTGTCGCCGATGGAACCGAGCCGATCGTGCAGACCACCGACCACCCCGACTGCGGCGGGGCGCTGCTGATGCCCACCACCTACGGTCTCGACGGCGCCGGCCATACCGACGTTGTCACGCAGTTGCTCCAGAACCCCGACGCGCAGGGGGCCATTCGGGTGCTGCAATGGGTCATCGGCTTCCGCGACGGACCCGCGGCGGCCGCGTACCTGGCCAACGAGAATCACCGCTGGGACCGTTGCCGATTCAAGACCGTGTCGCTTACCGAGGACGGCCAGACCTCGCAGTGGAGCATGGGCGTCCCGCAGTACACCGGAAGCCAACTTTCGATGCTCGTCCACCAGCGCGGTGCCGGCGAATGGTGGTGCCAGCAGGCCGGCGTGGCCCGCGGCACCGTCGTGGTCGGCGCCCAGGTGTGCAGTGCCGCCGTGCCCTCCGCGATGAAGTTGACCGGGAAGATGGCGATGAAGGTCTCGGGGTAGGCGACATGGGTGAAAACCGGCTCAGCGCCCGGGAAGCGACGCTGCCCGCTGTCGGCCTGCGGATGGCTTCGTGACACGATCATCGCACCGAATCTGGTGGGCCGTACTGGCTTTCGCCGTGGTCGCCATCGTGGTCTCGGCCTTGGTCATCGTGGCCGATCTGCGTGCGTCCGGCGGCGAGCCGGCCACGGCGGCGCCGCCCGAGTCGGCGCCGACGACCGTCCCCGAGGGCGAACCGGCGCCGCCGACCACGCTGGCCGACGTGCTGCCCAGCGCGGAACGGACCGACGGCCTGGTGGGCACTTACGGTCTGGCGCCTTCCAGCACCCTGACGCAGCTGGCGACCGTCACCACGTCGCATCCGCAGTGCGGCGGGATCTTCACCCCCGGCACCGCGACCGCCTACGCCGACAGTCCGAAGACGGCCGTGGTGATCCAGTCCTTCCGGCTGCCCAACTACGAGTACGCCGACGCCGTCGTGCAGGCGGTGGTGCAGTTCCGGGATGCGGCCGCCGCCGACGCGTTCGTCGAGGGCGAACAGCGGCGGTGGACGGCGTGCGAGCGGATCTGGATCACCGAGCAACCGCAGCTGCCCGGGTTCTTCACCGGCGTGGTCACCGTGCGCGACGGGGTGGTGCTCGCGGGAACGACCGCCGGGCGGGACAACTTCGAGTGGCTGTGTCAACGCGGACTGACCGCGGCCGACGACGTCGTCATCGACGTCAAGGTGTGCAACTTCGGCGGCTCGGACAAGGCCGACGTGCTCGCGAACTACATCGCCGACCGGGTCGAGGCCCGCTGACCGTCGCGGGTCACATCCGGCCGTGGCGGCTGCGGACGAAGTTGTAGGCGCCGAAGGCCGCGATGCCCAATGCCGCGGCGATCAGCAGCACCTTGCCGAACGGGGCCTGCCCGACGGTCTTGACCGCGGCGTCCAGACCCGTGGCCTTCGACGGGTCGGCCTGTAGGGTCGCGACGACGACCAGCAGCCCGGCGCCGGCGAGCACGAAGCCCTTGGCGACGTAGCCGGCGATCCCGACGGCAACCACCGAGGTGCCGCCGGAGACGCGCAGGTCGTCGAGGAATTTCTCCGACATGCCCTTGTAGACGTGGTAGGCGCCGACGGCGATCACGCCCACGCCGACGGCGATCAGCGCGGCCTTGCCCCACCCGGACTGCATCAACTGGCCGGACAGGCTCGCATTCTGCTGGGCGCTGGATTGTCCGCCGCCCATGGCGAACCGGGCCGCCGAGAACGCGATCGCGAAGTTGACCGCCGCCAGCCCCAGCGCCTTCGCGCGCTTCCAGGCGGGCCGATCGCCCTGGCTGCCGGAACTCTCGCCGGGCTTGGCGCCGATGACGGCCTCGGCCACCCGCCACAGGCCGAGCGCCGCCAGCCCGCCCGCGGCCACCCAGAGCAACACCGCCCCGCCGGTGTTGCCGGCCAGCGTCGCCAGCGCACCGGATTGGTCGGCGTTGCCGCCGCCGCCGACGAAGGCCAGCCGGGCGATGATGTAGCCGACCAACAGGTGCAGCACGCCGCTGACGGCGAAACCCGCCCGCGCGGCGTATTCGAATGCGTCGTTGTCGGTGGCGCGGTCGGCGGCCCCGTGCACCGAGTCGGGCACGTTGCTCGCGGAGGCGTGGGCGGCCATCGGGTCCTCCTGTCAGCGGATGACCCCGGGTACCCCAGATTTGACGCCGGTGAAACGGGGTCCGCTAGAACCGGCCCCCGCCGCCGCCGTAGCTGCGCGGAGACGAATGGGAGGAACCGCCGTAGCTGGTGGGACGTCCGGGCCGGCCGCCGCCGCCCCAACTTCCGCCCCAGCTGCCGCCGTAACCGCCGCCCCAGCTGCCGCCGAAGCCGCCGCGCAGCACGTTGCCGATGATGATGCCGCCGATCACCGAACCCAGATCCGACGAACCGCCGCGGCCGCCGTAGTGCGAGCTATAGGTCTGCCGGGCGTAGCTGACGTCGGCGTTGGCCAGCTGCTGCGCCTGCGCGGCCAGCGTGGCCGCACCGTTGGCGTGGGCGATCGCCTCGGCGACGTTGCTGTTCTTCTTGGCCTCGGCGGCCTCGAGCTGGCGGGTCGCCTCGGCGAGCCGGGTGCGGGCCTCCGAGCCGATGCTGCCGCGCCGGGTGTCGACGAAGTCGGAGACCGACCGCACCCGCGACTGCGCGGTGAACAGCGCCTGCTCGAGCAGCTTGGCCTGCTTCTGACGTTCCTGCTGCTTCTCGGCGATGACGGCCAGGATGGCGTCGAGTTCGGCGTCGGCCTTGTTCAGCCGGGTGTAGCAGCCCAGCGGGTCCTTGGCGCCGTTGGCCTTCGCGTCCTCGACGGCCTGGACCGCGGCGTCGCGCAGCTTGGCCAGCTCGTCGGCCCTGGGCGTCTTGGGGTCCTTCAATTGCGCTGTGGCGGCGTCGATCCCGGCCTGAATGTCCTCGATCTCGGCGGGCAGATCGGTGATCGCACGGTTGATGTCGCCGGCCGCGGTGTCCACCGCATCCAGCAGCGTCTTGGCCTGACCCAGCGCGTTCTCGGCGCCCCGGATGGCGTCGACCAACGGGTTCTGGTCGGAGGCGGGGCGGCGCAGCAACGAACGACCCTCGGAGATGGTGCGGTCGGCGTAAGCCAGCCGCTCACGGGCGGTATCGACGTTGTCGGCCACCGACTCCAGCGCGGATGCGGAGTACTGCTCGCGCAGCCCCGCCAGCCGCTGCGTGGCCGGCTCGATCCGCGCGGTCAGCGCCACCATCTGCTGGGTCAGCGCGTCCAGCCGGACGGGCGCATTGATCAGCAGGTCGCGCAGCTGCTCGAAGGCGGTGCTCTGCTCCTCCAGGCCGCGGTCGGCCTTGGCCGCCGCCACGATCACCTTGGTGAGCAGTTCGCGACGCTGCAGCGGGGTCTCGGGGATCGCGTCGTCGAGGATCTGCCGGGTGGTGAAGGCCTGCTGCAGCGCGGCTTTCGCCTCTTCGACCGCCCGGCGGAACGGTTCGGTCTTGACGGTGCCGAACTCCTCGATCGCCAATTCCAGTTCGCCCTCGCTGGTCCGGACGGCGTTGTCGACGTCGACGACGATGGCCCGGCTCAACTCGTCGAGGGCCTCCAGCGGCACCTTGGCCAGCGCGGCGGGGTCGGTCGGGTCGACCCGTTTGGCGGCTTCCACCTCCGCGGCGTGGCGACGGGCACGGCGGCGCCGCGACCACACCCACAGTCCGAGGACCAGCAGACCGATGACGGCCAGCACTGCCAAGAACGGCGCGAAGGACACCGACCCGCCGGACCGCCCCGCGGTGGCGTTCAAGCCGTCGGCCGCGGCGATCGCCGCACCGGCCCAGTCGTCGTCGCGCAATGCGGGTTCGATGTCGTTGCGGCGGATGTCGTCGGTGCGCGTCGAGCTGCCCCCGCTGACGGTCGAGGGCACCTGGAACGCCATCGAGCGGTCCACGGTGGCCACCGCCAGCAGG
Organism: Mycolicibacterium sp. MU0050; assembly: GCF_963378085.1. Taxonomy (GTDB): domain Bacteria; phylum Actinomycetota; class Actinomycetes; order Mycobacteriales; family Mycobacteriaceae; genus Mycobacterium; species Mycobacterium wendilense. The sequence continues at coordinate 1,787,833 of NZ_OY726395.1, forward strand.
GCGTCGTCATCGCCGAAGTCGCTGGCCCGCATGGTGTTCTGGGCCCACGTCAGCCAGCCCAGGCCGTCGAAGGATTCAACGTAGACCACCCACAGCTGGACGCGCCGGTCGTCGTAGAGGCGGTCGACGGCACGCTCGACCTGGGCCAGTTCGCTGCTGGAGAGCACGCCGGCGCGGTCGGTCACCTGGGCGGGCAACCGAAACGGCGGTTCGGCGGTGACCATCGGTGCGGTCAGCAGGCCGGCGAGCAGGACCACGAGCATCACGTGCAGTGAGCGGGCAAAGCGCATGCTGCCAATCTAGTGCGACCGGCGCGGGCGTCGACGATATTGGTTCCCGGCCCTGGCAGACTGTGCCTCGGTGAGTACTCATTGGCAGGACCCGTACAGCGCGCACGACCGCGAGCGCCTGGTCGTCGAGGGCCCGAAGTCCGCCGCGTTGCCCGGCACCAGCGCCGAACGCCGCAGCGACTTCTCCCGCGACCGCGCCCGCGTGCTGCACTGTGCCGCCCTGCGCCGGCTCGCCGACAAGACCCAGGTGGTGGGTCCCCGCGAGAGCGAGACGCCGCGCACCCGGCTCACCCACTCGCTGGAGGTGGCCCAGATCGGCCGGGGGATGGCGATCGGCCTGGGCTGCGATCCGGACCTGGTGGACCTGGCCGGGCTGGCGCACGACATCGGTCACCCGCCGTACGGGCACAACGGTGAGCGCGCCCTGCACGAGATCACCGTCAACGCCGGTGGCTTCGAGGGCAACGCCCAGAACTTCCGGATCCTGACCCGGCTGGAACCGAAAGTGCTTGATGGTCAGGGCGGTTCGGCCGGTCTGAATCTCACTCGCGCCGCCCTGGACGCGGTCACCAAGTACCCGTGGGCGCGCGGCGAGAACCGCCGCAAGTTCGGGTTCTACGTCGGCTTCCCGGACGACGACGCGGCGGCGGCCGAATGGGCGCGCAAGGGGGCGCCAGGGGAGCGGGTGTGCCTCGAGGCGCAGGTGATGGACTGGTCCGACGATGTCGCCTACTCGGTACACGACGTCGAGGACGGCGTCATCTCCGGGCGCATCGACCTGCGGGTGCTGGCCGACGACGACGCCGCCGCGGCGCTGGCCGCGCTGGGACGGGAGTCCTTCGGTGCCGACCCCGACGACCTGCTCGCGGCGGCGAAGCGGCTGTCCGAACTGCCGGTGGTCGAGGCCGTCGGCAAATACGACGGGACGCTGGGGGCCTCCGTCGCGCTCAAGCGGCTGACCAGCGAGCTCGTCGGCCGCTTCGCCAACGCCGCCATCACCCACACCCGCGAATCCGCGGGCGGCGGACCGTTGGTGCGCTTCGCCGCCGACCTGGCCGTGCCGCCGACGGTGGCCGCCGAGGTGGCCGTGCTCAAGATCCTGGCGCTGCAGTTCATCATGTCCGACCCCGAGCACCTGCTGATGCAGGCCGAGCAGCGCGACCAGATCAAGGCGGTCGCCGAATTCCTCTACGCCGGGGCACCGGACACCCTGGACCCGCTGTTCGCGCTGTATTTCGAGCAGGCCGAGGACGACGCCGGCCGGCTGCGGGTGGTCATCGACCAGATCGCGTCGTTCACCGAGAGTCGGCTGGAACGGCTGTTCCCGGCCGCCAGCAAGCTGATCCCGGGCCAGCTCGCCGTCGACTTCCCCTAGTCACCGCGCCCCAAGTCACCGAGCCCCAAGCCACCGCGAGCGGGCGTGTCTCCGGTCGACACGCCGGACATGTTTCGTGGTCCGCGCACGCTCGCGGCGGGCCCACGAGCCCGATGACCAGCGGGGTGAGCGCGGCGGCCGGGTCGTCCTACACTGTGGCGGTGGCCGGCCGGATTGCAGATCGCGACATCGCGGCCATTCGTGAACGCATTCGCATCGAGGACGTGGTCGGCGACTACGTGCAGCTGCGCCGCGCCGGCGCCGACTCGATGAAGGGACTGTGCCCGTTCCACGACGAGAAGTCCCCGTCGTTTCACGTCCGCCCCAACCACGGGCACTTCCACTGCTTCGGCTGCGGGGAGGGCGGCGACGTCTACGCCTTCCTGCAGAAGATCGAGCACGTCAGTTTCGTCGAGTCCGTCGAACTGCTGGCCGACCGCATCGGCTACACCATCACCTACACCGGGGCGTCGGCCACCAACGTGCAGCGCGACCGTGGCAGCCGCAGCCGGCTGATCGCCGCCAATGCCGCGGCCGCGGAGTTCTATGCCGCCGCACTGGATTCCCCGGAGGCCGCCCCGGCGCGGGCGTACCTGACCGAACGGAACTTCGACGCCGCCACGGCCAAGCACTTCGGCTGCGGGTTCGCACCCTCGGGCTGGGACACGTTGACCAAGCACCTGCTGCGCAAGGGGTTCGAGTTCAAGGAACTCGAGGCCGCCGGGCTCTCCCGGGAGGGCAAGCGCGGTCCCATGGACCGGTTCCACCGCCGGCTGCTGTGGCCGATCCGCGGCACCAGCGGTGAGGTGATCGGGTTCGGCGCCCGGCGCATCTTCGACGACGACCCGATGACCGCCAAGTACGTCAACACCCCGGAGACGTTGCTGTACAAAAAGTCTCACGTGCTGTTCGGGATCGACCTGGCCAAGCGCGACATCGCCAAGGCGCATCAGGCCGTGGTGGTGGAGGGTTACACCGACGTGATGGCCATGCACCTGGCCGGGGTCACCACCGCGGTGGCGTCCTGCGGGACGGCGTTCGGCGACGACCACCTGTCGATGCTGCGTCGGCTGATGATGGACGACAAGTTCTTTCGCGGTGAGCTGATCTACGTCTTCGACGGTGACGCCGCCGGTCGCGCCGCGGCGATCAAGGCGTTCGAGGGCGAGCAGAACCTCGCCGGGCAGTCCTACGTGGCCGTCGCCGCCGACGGCATGGACCCGTGCGATCTGCGGCTGCAGGCCGGCGACGGGGCCCTGCGGGACCTGGTGGCCCGCCGAACGCCGTTGTTCGAGTTCGCGATTCGCACCGCGTTGGCCGAGTTCGACCTGGACAGCGCCGAGGGGCGGGTGAGCGCGCTGCGCCGGTGCGTGCCGATGGTCGCGCAGATCAAGGATCCGACGCTGCGCGACGAGTACGCGCGCCAACTCAGCGGGTGGGTCGGCTGGGACGACGTCGCCCAGGTGATCGCCCGGGTCCGGGAGACCGCCAAGGGCGGCCGCCGCGGGACCGGCCGGGACACCCGCCGCGCGGCGACCGGCCCGACGACGGCACCCCAAGTGCCGCGCCCGGATCCGCGCGACCCGACGCTGTGGCCGCAGCGCGAGGCGCTCAAGGCGGCCCTGCAGTATCCGGCGCTGGCCGGACCGATCTTCGACACGCTCAGCGTCGAGAGCTTCACCCACCCGGGCTACGCGGCGGTCCGCGCGGCGATCGAGGCGGCCGGCGGCACCTCGGGCGGGGTCAGCGGCGGGCAGTGGATCGACCAGGTGCGTCAGCACACCGCCACGCCCGCCGCGGCGGCGCTGGTCAACGAACTCGGCGTCGAGGCCACCCAGGTCGACGACGACGAGATGCTGCCGCGCTACATCTCCGGGGTGCTGGCCCGCCTGCAGGAGGTGTCGATCGGCCGGCAGATCGCCGACCTCAAGTCCAAGCTGCAGCGGATGTCACCGGTGGAGCAGGGCGACGAGTACCACGCCCTGTTCGGCGACCTCGTGGCCATGGAGGCCTACCGGCGCAGCCTGCTCGAGCAGGCCTCCGGAGATGACCTCACTGCGTGAGCCGCGCCCAGCGGTTACGCTTGCCCTGCTGTCGGACGAGCGAAGGATTGTGAGATGGCACGCACCAGGCAACTCGTTGCCGGATTCGCGATCGCGGGCGCCGCCGTCGCCGCGCCCGTGTTCGCTGCGCTGAGCGCCCCGTCCGCCCAGGTCACCGACGCCGCTCCGGCCTGCCTGGCCTGGCTGGGCAGCATGAACGACGGCAAGTGCATCTCGTGGTCGATGGGCAGCGCGGTCGATTCCTCGCTCAACGGCGTCCCGATCACCGTCAACGGCCCCGTCCCCGACGGCAACAGCGTCGGACCCAGGACCGGCCGATGAACCTGCGACGCCTCGTGGTCGGCGCGGCGCTGGGGCTGCTGGCCGCCGGCGCGGCCGTCGGCGTCCCGGCGGCGCACGCCCAGCCGGGCCACTGTGTGTCGTGGCTGGGCGCCCGCGACACCGGTCAGTGCATCAGCGAGTCGAACGGCGGCCTGCCGCAGGTCGGCTTCAACGGCTGGGGCGTCGAGACCGGACCGCTGCTGCCGGGCCGCTCCATCGACATCCCGCTGGGTTAGAGAACCCTTTACCCGCGCGGATCCGGTTCGATCACCGTGGTCTGACTGTCGATCTCGGTCAGCTTCACCAACGACGGGTCGGGGGAGACCCGCTCGGCGATCTTGCGCCGTCCCGCATCGATGACGGACTTGGTGGCCGGATGGGCCGTGACGGCCCGGTAGGTCCCGACGATCTGCTCGTAGCGTTTCCGGCCGGCCTTGGCGCCCAGCACATAGCCGACTCCGAGGACGGTCAGAACACCTAACAACGCGGGCCTCCAAGAACACGATGGACGGACCTCACCATCCTGCCTCATGATCGCCGCGGCCGCCGATCGGTCTCCGCGACCGGGCCTCGGCGACCCGCGTCACCAGCACGATTCTTGCGCTCGGTAACCTGTGCGCTAGAGTCTTGCTTCGGTCAATCCCCTGTAGCTCAACGGCAGAGCACCCGACTGTTAATCGGGCGGTTGATGGTTCGAATCCATCCGGGGGAGCTTCTCTTCTCAAGCTCCGTCCGTCTCGGCGAGCTTCTCCGGGTGCAGCATCTCCGCGTACCGGCACTGTTCCGGAATCCCGAACCCGTCGACCAGTAGTTCGGCGTAGGGCCGCAGCCGACGACAGCGGTCGTTGATGCCGCGGGTGACGGCCTTGGCGCGCTCGGTGGACAGGAACCGGTGCTCGATCCACCAGGCCTTGTCGTTGTCGATGACGGTCAGCGCGTAGAGGTCGCAGACCATACCCAGGATCTCGCGGGCCTCGTCGTCCTCACAGGAGTCGATACCGGCGACGAACGCCTCCATGATCACGCGGTCGATGTGGGCCTGCGCCGCGTGCAGCACGTGGTCCTGCACGGCGTTGAATGCGTCGAACGCCGACATCTCCCTGGACTTGCCCTGCAGCCGACGCGCCACCGAGGCCAGCATGTATTCCTCGCGGTCTTCGAACATCTGGATCTGGGTGCCGCGGTTGAACAGGCTGCCCTCCTCCTCGTTGTCCTGCCGGGTGTCGAGGATGGTCTGGATGATGGTTTCGGCCGCGGTGCGCTTGAGGACGCGCTCCCCGGCGTAGTTGGCGGCGAAGCGGACCCACTCCACCGGGCTCATGCCCTTGATGTCGTCGGCGTAGGCGGTCAGTAGCTGCTTGGCCACCAGCTGGGTGAGCACGTGGTTGTCGCCCTCGAAGGTGGTGAACACGTCCGTGTCGGCCTTCAGGGCGATCAACCGGTTCTCGGCCATGTAGCCGGCGCCGCCGCACGCCTCGCGCGCCTCCTGGATGGCGCGGGTGGCGTGCCAGGTGTTGGCGGCCTTCAGCCCCGCGGCCCGCGATTCCAGCTCGCGTTGCTCCTCCGGGTCGGGGTCGTCGGCGATCTGCAGTTCGTGGCACCTGGCCACCAGCTCGTTCTGCGCGAACTGCAGCGCGTAGGACTCCGCGATCAACGGCAGCAGCCGACGCTGGTGCACCAGGTAGTCCATGATGACGACCTCTTCGCCGGTGTCCGGGTCGTCGAACTGCTTGCGCTGCAGGCCATACCGGGTGGCGATGTCCAGCGCCACCCGGGCGGCCGCCGCCGCGCTGCCGCCCACGGTGACGCGTCCGCGGATCAGTGTCCCCAGCATCGTGAAGAATCGGCGGCCGGTGCTCTCGATGGGCGAGCTGTAGGTGCCGTCGGGGGAGACGTCGGCGTACTTGTTCAGCAGGTTCTCCCGCGGCACCCGGACCTGGTCGAACACGATCCGGCCGTTGTCCACGCCGGGCAGCCCACCCTTGTAGTGGCAGTCCGAGGTGGTGATGCCCGGCAGGTCGTTGCCGTCGTCGTCCCGGATCGGCACGATGAAGCAGTGCACCCCGTGGCCCTCGCCGTCCGGAGTGATCAGCTGCGCGAAAACCGCTGCGACGCGCGCGGTCTCGGCGGCACCGCCGATGTAGTCCTTGCGCGCGGTGGGGGTGGGGGAATGGATGACGAACTCTTCGGTGGCCGGATCGTAGGTGGCGGTGGTCTCCAGGGACTGCACATCGGAGCCGTGGCCGGTCTCGGTCATCGCAAAGCAGCCGAGCAGTTCCAGGTTGATGGTCTTCTTGACGTAGGCCTCGTGGTGTCGCTCGGTGCCCAGGTTCTCGATGGCGCCGCCGAACAACCCCCACTGCACGCCGGCCTTGACCATCAACGACAGGTCACTCATGGCCAGCATCTCGATCTGGGTGACGGCGGCGCCCACGTCGCCGTTGCCGCCGTGCTCCTTCTTGAAGCCGTCCTCGGCGGCACCGGCGGCCGCCATGATCTTGAGCTGCTCGGCGACCTTGGTCCGCGCGATCACCGTGTTGGGCGTGTAGTGCGGCCGGAAGACGTCGGTGGACAGTTCCGCGCGCATCCGGTTCTTCACGTCGCGCCACCGGCCGTCGAGGGTGTTCTGCAGATGCTCCGCGGTTGTCGTCATGATTCGACCGTAGCCTTTGGGCGACGACAGCAAACGTGTCTCGGCCAACGCAGGTAGACCTTAGTTGGCTGCGGTCACAACGCTGGCGTTGAATCGTGGGCATGCCCAGGCGGTTACCTCACGACTTCGATCACACCCACCCGGACGTGACCGGCGGCTGGTTGCGGGCCGCGACGTTCGGGGCCATGGACGGACTGGTCAGCAACACCGCGCTGATCGCGGGGGTGGCCGCCGGAGCCGGCGCCAGTGCCGTGGTGCTCGCCGGGGTCGCGGGTCTGCTGGCCGGCGCATTCTCGATGGCGCTGGGTGAATACACGTCGGTGACCACCGCCAACGAGCAGATCGACGCGGAGGTGCGCGTCGAGAAGCGGGCGTTCAAGCTGTACCCGGAGGCCGAGGAGCGGGAGATGACCGTCGCCTTCCAGCAGATGGGTCTGTCGGCGGAAACCGCGCAGCGCGCCGCCGAGGAACTGCACCGCGACAAGCAGCAGGCGCTGCGGGTCCACCTGGTCACCGAGCTCGGCGTCGACCCGACGGAAAAACCGTCGCCCAAGGTGGCGGCGGCCTCGTCGTTCCTGATGTTCTGCATCGGCGCGATCATCCCGCTGATCCCGTACCTGCTGGGCTACGAGTCGTTGACGGCGGGCCTGCTGTGCGGCGGCGCCGGGTTGATCATCGCCGGTGCGGCGGCGGCGCACTTCACCAAGCAGCCGCTGTGGTTCGGCGGCGCGCGCCAGCTGCTGTTCGGCGCGATCGCCATCGGCGCCACCTACGTGGTCGGGCTGCTCGTCGGTCAGGTCGTTTGAGTGTTGCGGGCGCTGCTGGTCGTCGCCGCGGCCGCGGTGGCCTGCGCACCGGCGGCGAGCCTCGAGGAGTTGCGCTACCACGACCAGGTGACGGTCGCGCACGGCGAAATGTTCGAGGGCACCACGATCGGTGGCCTCTCGGCGATCAGCTATCACCCGGGTGAAGACCGCTACTACGTCCTCAGCGACGACAAGGCGCAGCACGGGCCGGTGCGGTTCTACACCGTCGAGATGCCTTTGCGCGACAACACGATCGATGAGCTCCGCTTCACCGGCATGCACCCGCTGGCCGGGGCCGGCGACGCCGACGCCGAGGGTTTGGCCGTCGATCCGGCGCGCGGCCGGCTGTACTGGTCCACCGAGGGCGGCCGGCCCGACGGCGACGGCACGCCCGTCACGCAACCCTGGCTGCGGATCGCCGGACTCGACGGCAGCGCGGTCGGCGAGTTCGAGCTGCCGGCGAACTTCGTGGTGTCGCCCGACGCGAGCCGGGGAATCCGCGCCAACAACGGGCTGGAGGGGCTGGCCCTGACCCCCGACGGCGCAGCGCTGTTCGCCGGGCTGGAGGAACCGCTGTATGAGGACCCGCCCGCGCTGACCCGTATCACCGAGTTCGACGTCGAGTCCCGAAAGCCGCTGGGGCAGTATGCCTATCGCCTGGAGCCCGCCCCGGCCGGGCGCTCCAACGGACTGGCGGGCATGGTGGCGTTGTCGGACACTGCGTTCCTGGTGATCGAACGTGCCGGCGGGCCGGGCCCGACGATCCGGCTGTTCCGTGCCGAAATCGGTGCCGCGACGGACACGTTGGCCATGGACGTGCTGCCGGACGATCTCGTGCCGATGGCCAAGACCCTGGTGGCGGACCTGAGCGCGGCCGGTGGCCCGGTGCCGCTGGACAACATCGAGGGCATCACCCTGGGGCCGGCGGACTCGGTGGTGCTGGTCAGCGACGACAACTTCAACCCCGCGCAGGTGACGCAGTTCCTGCTGTACTCCGGTCTGCGTCGAGAAGACGCCGGGTGACGCCCCGTCCTGCGGAAACGGCTATTTCTCGGCGCCGGCATCGTCAGCGGCGGCCTCGAGCAGGCGGCGGAACACCCCGACGGCCGCCTCGAGCACCTCGCGGTCGGCCTCGTCGAGCGCCGCGAGCAGCGGGTCGACCACCGCGGCGCGGTCGACGCGAACCTGCTGCAGGGTGCGAACACCCTTGTCGGTGATGCGGATGAGCACCGCGCGGGCATCGGAGGGGTCCTGCGTGCGGGTGGCCAGTCCGGCTTGTTCGAGCCGACGGACCTGGGTGGTCATCGTCGGTTGCGAGCAGTTGTCGCGGTGGGCGAGGTCCGAGATGCGGGCCTGACCCGATTCCTCGATCATGGACAGCAGGCGGGCCTGCGCCCACGGGAGCGGGGGTCGACTGCGCTGGGTGGCCAGGCGGTTGAACCGGGCCACGACGGCCAGTAGTTCCACCCCGAGCTCGCTGGTTGCCGGCGACATGCCCCCACGTTAAATAGGGTTGCTATGTAAATCAACCCGATTCCGGGCGCAGCGCCGTGGCCCTGGCAGAATCGTGAAATGACCGCAACCCGGCCCGCATCCCGTCCTGCGCGGGCGCGGTCGTTGCAGCCCGCCGAGATGGCCCAGTCCGCGGTGATGGCTGCGTTGTGTGCGGCCTGCGCGGTGATCGCCGTCATCGTCCCGTTCGCGCAGAGCGTCGCCCTGCTCGGGATGGTGCCCATGGGGTTGCTCGCCTACCGCTACCGGCTGCGCGCCCTGATCGCCGCGGCGTTCGCGGGCGGCGCGATCGCCTTCCTGGTCGCCGGCCTCGGCGGCTTCATGACGGTCATGATCTGCGCCTACATCGGCGGCCTCACCGGCATCGTCAAACGCAAGGGACGCGGGGTGCTGACCGTGCTGGGCACCAGCATGATCGCGGGCCTGGCGTTCGGCCTGTTCGTGGTGGTGGCGCTGCTCGGGCTGTCCCGGCTGCGGGTGCTGATCTTCGACACCATCACCGCCAACGCCACCGGCCTGGCCCGCTTCAACGAGTCCGCGGCCCGGTTCACGGACTGGTTGGGGATTCCGCCGTTCACCTGGTTGGGCGACGGGCTGGCCGCGACGGCGGACCCGATCCGCGACGTGGTGGAGTGGGGCCTGCGGTACTGGCCGCTGCTGGTGTGTGGCTACGCGGTGGGGTCCATCATGGTGACCTCGCTGATCGGCTGGTGGGTGCTGTCCCGGGTGCTCGAACAGCTTCGCGGCATCCCCGACGTCCACAAGCTGGAGACCCCTGACCCCGGGCCCCCCGGCCCGCTGCCGGTGCAGCTGCGCGACGTCCGGTTCCGTTACCCGGGCGCCGAGCACGACGCGCTGGCCCCGATCAGCCTCGACATCGACGTCGGCGAGCACATCGCGGTCACCGGCGCCAACGGTTCGGGCAAGACCACCCTGATGTTGCTGCTCGCCGGCCGCGAACCCAGCTCCGGCACCGTGGCGCGGCCGGGTGCGGTCGCACTCGGCGAGGCCAACGGCACCTCGGTGGTGCTGCAGCACCCCGAAAGCCAGGTGCTCGGGACCCGCGTCGCCGACGACGTGGTGTGGGGGCTGCCGCCCGGCCGCGAGGTCGACGTCGAAGCCCTGCTCGAGGAGGTCGGCCTGGGCGGCATGGGGGAGCGCGACACCGGCGGCCTGTCCGGCGGCGAACTGCAACGCCTGGCCGTGGCCGGCGCGCTGGCGCGGAACCCGTCGCTGCTGATCGCCGACGAGGTGACCTCGATGGTCGATCAGGCCGGCCGCGACGCCCTGCTCGAATTGCTGTCGGGCCTGACCCAGCGGCACCCGATGAGCGTGCTGCAGATCACCCACTACGCCGGGGAGGCCGAATCTGCCAACCGTGTCGTGAGCCTGTCCGATTCCCTGGACAACACCGACATGGTCGGCACCGCCGCGCCCGGCACCACCCCACCGCTCGAGGCCGCCGCCACCACCCCGGTGATCGAGTTCGACCACGTCAGCCACGAATATGGGGCGGGTACGCCGTGGGCCAAGACGGCGCTGCGCGATATCAGCTTCACCGTGCACGAGGGCGACGGCGTCCTCATCCACGGCGGCAACGGTTCCGGCAAGTCCACCCTGGCGTGGATCATGGCCGGCCTGATCACCCCCACCTGCGGCGCGGTGCGGGTGGACGGCAAACCGGCCGCCGAGCAGTCCGGCGAGGTGGCGGTCGCCTTTCAGGCCGCGCGTCTGCAGCTGCTGCGGCCCCGGGTGGACCTCGAGGTCGCCTCGGCCGCGGGGTTCGAACCCGGTGACCACGACCGGGTGGTCGCCGCGCTGGCGCGGGTCGGTCTCGACGCGGCGTTGGCGCGCCGGCGCATCGACCAACTCTCCGGCGGTCAGATGCGCCGGGTGGTCCTCGCGGGCCTGCTCGCCCGCTCACCGCGGGTGCTGATCCTCGATGAGCCGCTGGCCGGCGTGGACGCCGCCAATCAACGAAACCTGTTGGTGTTGCTGGAGGATCTGCGCCGCGAGACCGGCCTGACGGTGGTGGTGATCTCGCACGACTTCGTCGGCCTCGAAGGGCTGTGCCCCCGCACTCTGCACCTCAAGGACGGCGCGCTGGAACCCGCGGCGCAATCGGCGAAGGAACTGTCATGACGGCATCGACCAAACGCCAGCGACGCCCGGTCGTGCTCCTGCGCCCGGTGCCCGGCACGTCGCCGATTCACGAATTGTGGGCCGGCACCAAGCTGCTCGTGGTCTTCACGCTCTCGGTGCTGCTCACGTTCTTCCCGGGCTGGGTGCCCATCGTCGGGGTGGGCGTGCTGGTGCTGGTGGCGATCCGGCTGGCGCGCATCTCCCGCGGTGTTCTGCCCACCATCCCGTGGTGGTTGTGGCTGCTGCTCGCGTTCGGGGCGCTGACCGCGGCCCTGGGGGCCGGCAGCCCCGAAGTGACGATCGGCTCGGTGGAGCTGGGCCTGGGCGGCCTGCTGAACTTCACCCGCATCACCCTGCTGGCGGTGGTCCTGCTGGGTCTGTGCATGTTGGTGTCCTGGACGACGAATGTCTCCGACATCGCGCCTGCGATCGCCACCCTGGGCCGCCCGTTCAAGAAGTTGCGCCTCCCGGTCGACGACTGGGCGGTGGCCACCGCGCTCGCGTTGCGCTCGTTCCCGATGCTGCTCGACGAGTTCCGGGTGCTGTATGCGGCGCGCAGGTTACGGCCGCGGCCATACTTCCCGCGGCGAATGCGGCTGCGCCGGCTCGGTTTCGAACTCGTCGACATGCTGGCGGCGGCCATCACGGTGGCCCTGCGCCGCGGCGACGAGATGGGCGACGCGATCACCGCCCGCGGCGGCACGGGTCAGTTCTCCGCGAGCAAGGGCCGGTTCCGCCGCCGCGACGCGGTGGCCCTCGCGATCGTGTTCACCTTCTGTGCGGCGGCGATGGCGTCGGAACTGTTCGTGATGGGGACCAGCCCGGGCCGCGCCTGACGGGGCCGCCGTCGCCCGCGGATGAGAGCTCTCTCATCCGGGTTTCATCTCCAACACCGCCAGGCCGGTCAGGGTGGAAGACATGTCCGTCCCCGCCCTGGAACTGCTGCTGGGGCCGGACGCCGCCGCCATTCTCGCGGCCGCCGCCGGCGCCTACGACGCGGACCTGACGGCCCTGCGGGTCGCCGACGCGCACGTCGCGCCGACCGGCGGCGTCCGGGTCCGCTACCTCGCGGATGTCCGTCGCGCCGACGGCGGCGTGCGCCGCGAGGTGTTCGTCGCCGCCACCGGCGACCGCATCCCGGCCGGTGCGGCGGTGCTGGCCGGTGAGTTCGCCGGCGCATCCGTCGAGGTCGGCGTGTGGCGCTGGTCCCAGGACCCGGCGCTGCCGGGGATGGCGGTGATCAACGATCCGGCCCGGCTCGCCGAGGTGTTCGAGGCCGCCGGGTTGGTGCCGCCGCCGGACCCGCGGGTGACCGTGCGCGCCTATCGGCCCGGTCAGCGCGCCGTGGTGGAGGTCGCCTCGGCAACCGTGCCGGCGGCCCGACGCTGGTTCGTGAAGCTGGTGCGCCCCGAGACGGTGGCGGACCTGCAGCTCCGACACCGACTGCTCGGCGCGACGCTGCCGGTGCCGCCGGTCGCGGCCGCCGACGAGCGCGGCTTGATCGTGTTGCCCGAGGCGCCGGGCACCGTCCTGCGGCAGGCGATCGACGCCGACGCGGCGCTGCCGTCGCCGCGGGCGCTGAGCGAGGTCCTGGACGCGTTGCCGACGCGGCTGCTGGACCTGCCGGCCCGGCGCGGGCACCTGCAGCGCATCGAGGATTCCGCGCGGGTCCTGGAACTCACCGGTACCCGCGGCCCGGGGGAGCTGGCGCAGCTGCGAGCGTCGGTAGCCGACCAATTGCGTTCGGCGGCAACCGATGCGCGCGGCACCGTCGTGCCCGTGCACGGTGACTTCTACGAGGCTCAGGTGCTGGTCGACGACGGGCGGGTCAGCGGGATCATCGACGTCGATTCCGCGGGTCCCGGTGAGCGGGTCGACGAATGGGCCAACCTGCTGGGGCACCTGTCGGTGTTCGGCCTCGGCAACCCGCGGGCGGCGGCCTACGGCGCCGAGGTGCTGGCCCACGTCCGGTCGCAGACCGACGCCGAGGACCTGGCCGTGCGGACGGCGGCGGTGGTGTTCGGCCTGGCGACCGGCCCGTTCCGCACCCAGCGCGAGGACTGGGTGCAGCGCACCCGCCAACGTCTCGAGCTGTCCCGACGGTGGTTGACGAGCATGAGAACTCACTCATCTGCGGCTCCCGCGGCCCTCATCTTCGCCACCGACGATTGAACTGTAAGAACGAAACCCGCCGAACTAGGAGAGCACCATGCAACGCCCAGCCCACTGGAAAGTCGTCACGGTCGGTGTGGCCCTGACCGGTCTCGGCATCGCCGGTGCCGGTGCCGCCGCGGCGGCCGACGCGCCGGCGCCCACCGCCGGCACCGCGAGCATCGAGGCGCCGCTGCACGCCGGTGCGCCGCAGGTCGAGTTCGCCGCGATGAACGACGACTGGACCGACACCTACTGGGACGACGTCAGCTACCAGAGCCACGACGACTGGAGCGACACCTACTGGGACGACTGACCCGCACCGGTTCGACGAGGACGCGTACCCGCCCGGGTACGCGTCCTTTCTGCGTCGGCCCGGCGGATATGCCGCCGTTTCGGCATCCGCAGTGCAAGGGTGGTGGGCATGTCTACTGCCGACACCTCCACCGGCCCCCAGGACCGCACGGTATTCGGGCATCCCATCGGTTTGACCAACCTGTTCGGTGTCGAACTGTGGGAACGGTTCTCGTTCTACGGGATGCTCACCATCCTCGGCTACTACCTGTACTACTCGGTCACCGACGGCGGTCTCGGCCTGGCGCAGAGCACCGCGACGGGCATCGTCGGCGCGTACGGCGGCCTGGTGTACCTGTCGACCGTCCTGGGTGGCTGGATCGCCGACCGAGTCCTGGGGATGGAGCGCACCGTCTTCTACGGCGGCATCGTGGTGATGGCCGGGCACATCGCGCTGGCGGTGTTGCCCGGCATGACCGGGGTGGGCGTCGGGCTGGTGCTGGTGGCGCTGGGTTCGGGAGCCTTGAAGGCCAACGCGTCCTCGCTGCTGGGCACGCTGTACGCCAAGGGCGACCCGCGCGCCGACGGCGGTTTCACGCTGTTCTACCTCGGCATCAACATGGGCGCGTTCGCGGGGCCGCTGATCACCGGCCTGCTGCAGACCCGGGTCGGTTTCCACTGGGGCTTCGGCGCGGCCGCGGTCGGGATGGCGCTGGGGCTGGCGCAATACGTGTTCTTCCGGCGCAACCTCGGCTCGCACGGTCGCGACGTGCCGAACCCGTTGCCGCGCAGCGCCGTCGGCAAGAGCTTGGCGGTGATCGCCGCGGCGATCGTCGTCATCGTCGCGGTCATCGCGCTGGGCTGGGTGACGCTGGCGAACCTGTCGCAGGTGACCACCCTGGTGATCGCGCTGGCCTCGATCGCGTACTTCGTGATCATGCTGACCAATTCGCGGGTGACAACCGTGGAACGCACCCGGGTGCGCGCTTTCATCCCGCTGTTCGTCGCCAACGCCGTGTTCTGGTCGCTGTTCCAGCAGATCTTCACGGTGCTGGCGGTCTACTCCGACGAGCGGATGAACTGGTCGGTGTTCGGTTGGACGGCGCCGTCGAACTGGATCGGCTCGTTCGAACCGGTGTGGATCATCCTGCTCTCACCGCTGTTCGCGATCATGTGGACGCGGTTGGGCAACCGGGCGCCCACCACGCCGCGCAAGTTCGCCTACGGCGTCATCGGAATGGGTTTGGCGTTTCTGTGTTTCGTGCCGCTGGCGGGTACGGCGGGCCGCTCGGTGCCGGTGCTGATCGTCGCGGCGATCATGGCGGTCTTCGCGATCTCGGAGTTGCTGCTGTCGCCCATCGGGTTGTCGGTGACCACCAAGCTGGCGCCGGAGGCGTTCCGTGCGCAGATGATGGCGCTGTACTTCTTCTCGGTGGGGCTCGGCACGGCGATGTCCGGGGTGCTGGCCGGATACTACGACGCGGCCCGCGAGTTCGCGTACTTCGGCATCCTCGGTGCCGTGGCGGTGGTGGTCGGCGTGCTGGTTCTCGCCGTGGCCCCGTGGATCAGCCGGCACATGGAGGGCGTGCATTAGCGCGAGGCGGCGGTGTTCGCGGCCGCCTGCGCCTGCTGCAGCGCATCCTGGACCGGCAGGCGGCCCAGGAACATCTCGTCGAAATACGGCTTGAGCGCGGCGAAACCGGCGGGGAACCCCGTGCCGCCCGGCGCGCTCAGGCGGGGGCCGTCGAGCACGTCGAAGAACGGGCTGACGTCGACCCCACGCCGCGCCCAGTAGTCGTGGTAGACCGGCTGCGCGCCCAGCACGGCCGGGATGGCGGCGCCGCCGGCGCCGAGGTGGGCGTTGCCCTCCGTGCTGCCCAGCCAGGCCAGCACCCGGCGCGTCGTCTCGGGGTGCCGGGTGGCCGAATTGCCCGCGGCGGCAATCCCGTTGGTGACGCTGACCCGTCCGGCCGGGCCGCGCGGCAGCAGCGCGACGCCCCAGTCGAAGTCGGCCTGGGCGACGTTGGCCAGGTTGTAGGTGCCCGACTGGAACAGCGCCATCCGGCCGGCCAGGAACTGATTGCGGGAGAAGTCGCCGTTGTCGTTGGTGGCCGAGGCCGGCGGCGCCGCGCGGTCGGTGTTGATCAACCTGGTCAGGTACTCGAACGCCGTTGCGGCCTGCGGGTTGTCGAACACGAAGCGGTCGCCCGAGGAGAACTCGCCGCCCGCCGAGCCGATGAAGTTCAGGTAGATGCCCTGCAGGTCGTTGGCAGCGTTGTAGCCCCACTGGCGGATGCGGCCCGGGTCGAATCCCGGGGTGCCGGCGTGCCGACCCTGTGCGTCGAGGGTCAGCCGCATCGCCAGCGGGCGCAGCGTGTCGTCGGCGGTGCCCCAGCTCAGGTCGTCGAGGTCGGCCGGGTCCACGCCGGCGCGCCGCAGCAACTCGGTGTTGTAGTACAGCGCGATACCGGCGTCGGTCAGTTGTGGTACGCCCCAAAGGGTTTGGTCGCGGGTGAACTGCTCGACCACCGACGGCTCCCAGTCGGGTGCGGGCGTGATGGGGAGCAGGCGCCCGCTGTCGGCGTAGCCGGCGAAGTAGGCGTTGCTGATCCAGAAGATGTCGTCGGCGCTGCCGCCGGCCACGTCGGTGCGCAGCGAGTCGAAGTAGCCGGCATAGGCGACGACGTTGATCCGCACCTCGATGTCGGGATTGGCCGCGGTGAACGCGTCCAGGGACTGCCGGTAGGCGCCCGCCACCTGCTCATCCCACAGCCGCAGGGTCAGCAGCGTGCGCCCCGCCGGCGCCACCTCCCGGCCCAGCCACACCGCCGCCGCCAGCAGGCTCACGATCACCCCGAGTACGCCCAACGCGAACAGCGTCGAAAACCGCAGCCTAACCATGCTGCGGCTCCGCGGCCCACTCGCCGAAACCGACGAAATGCCCGATTCCTCTCGCACAAACCGGCCCAAAGGTGAGTTTGGGCGCACCTCGGGGGGCACTCATTTGAGCCCCGTGAGGACGATGGAGCGGGCGATGTGCCGCTGGGAGGCGAGGAAGAGGACGATCAGCGGCGCCATCGCCAGGGTCGTGGCGGCCATCACGAGCGTCCACTGCGCGTTGTACTGCGACTGCAGCCCCGCGGTGGCCACCGTGAGCACCCGCCATTGCGACCCGCTGGTGATCACCAGCGGCCACATGAACGAATTCCATTGCGAGACCACCGTGATCAACGCCAACGTCACCAGGATCGGCCGCGACGACGGCAGCACCACATGCACCAGCACGTCCAGGGTGTTGGCGCCGTCGATGCGGGCCGCGCGTTCCAGGTCCCGGGGAATCCCGCGAAAGTGCTCGCGCAGCAGGAAGATCGCGTAGGGCGAGCCGAACACGAACGGCAACACCAACGCCCAGAACGTGTTCCGCAACCCGAGCTGGGCCATCATCAGATACAGCGGCACCACCGTCACGGTCGCCGGCACCATCAGCGTCGCGATGTACACCCAGAACAGCGCGTCGCGGCCGGGAAACTCCAGCCGCGCGAAGGCGTAGGCCGCCAACACCGAGAACGTCAGCTGTCCCACCAGGATGACCGCGGTCATCAGCGCCGTCACCACCAGCGCGCGGCCGAAGCCGAAACCCGCCAGCCCGGTGTAGTTCTCCAGCGTCGGCGGGTCGGGCCAGGACAGCGGCGACCCGGCGGCGAACTGCTCGGCCGAGGTCAACGACGTCAGCAGTCCCAGCGCGAACGGCGCCAGCGTGATCACCGCGCCCACCGCCAGTCCCAGGTAGACCAGCCACAACCTAGGTGAGGTCATAGCTGATCCGTTTCCGGAAGTACAGGTGCTGCGCCACCGTGATGCCGACCAGGATGACGAACAGCACCAGCGCCATCACCGCGGCCCGCCCGATCGCGGCCGCGCCGAACGCCTCGGCGTAGATCCGGTGCGCCACCAGATCGGTGCGGTGCTGCGGGCCGCCGGCGGTGAGCGCGTAGACGGTGTCGAAGACCTGCGCGGCGCTGATCACCCCGGTCACCGCAACGAAGAACAGCGTGGGCCGCATCATCGGCAGCGTGATGCGCCAGAACCGCTGCCACGACGACGCCCCGTCGATCTCCGCGGCGGCCAGGACCTGCGGCGGAATCGCCAGCATCCCCGCTACGAAGAACAACGTCGTGTAACCCACCCCGGACCACACCGTCACGGCCGAGACCACCGGCAGCGCCAGGCCCGGGTCGGTCAGCCAGTCGATCTGTCGGCCGAGCACCGTGGCGACGGCACCGTCGGTGGGCGCCAGGATCCAGCGCCACAGCACGGCGATCGCCAGCGGCGCACACACCCAGGGCAGGACATAGATGGTCCGAAACGCCCCGCTGCCCGGCAATTCCCGCGCCAGCAGGGTCGCGGCCACCAGGCCGAGCGCCATTTGCGTCGGCACCACCAGCGCGATGAACGCCACGGTGACCAGCAGCGAGTTGCCGAACACCGGGTCCGCCAGCACCGAGCGCCAATTGTCCAGTCCCACATAGCTGATGGGCCCCAGCAGGTCCCAGCGGTGCAGGCTCAGCCACACCACCACCAGCATCGGCAGCAGCAGGAAGGCCAGGACGCCGAACAGGCTGGGCGCCAACAACGCATAGCCCACAGCCGTGGATCGCGCGCGCCTGGACATGGGGACATTAAACGCTGGATAGGCTGCGAAGGTGATCACCCTCGACCGGCTCGTCAACGTGCTCGGCGGGTACGGCGTGGTCTCCCGCCTGGGTGCGGTGCCGCGGTCGACCGAGTTGCGCAGCGTGGTGCTGCCCGAACCGTCCGAGCCGCGGGTGGCCGGCGACGTGCTGCTGGCCCTGGGTGCCGGGTCGGTGGCCGAGGGCACCCGGATGGCCCGCGCCGCCGGCGCCACGGCGGTGCTGGTACGCGCCGACGGCACCGCCGACGCCGACGACGTGGCCGTGCTGCAGGTCGACCCGTCGGTGCCGTGGAGCGAGTTGGCGGCGGTGGTCTACGGCCTGGTGCTGGAGGGCCGCGAAACCGAGTCGGGGCGCGGACCCACCGACCTGTTCGCGCTGGCCGACACCCTGGCCGACGCCGTCGGCGCGCCGCTGACCATCGAGGACCGGCACGCCAACCTGCTGGCCTATTCGCGCGGGCAGGCCGACGCCGACCCGATCCGCACCCAGACCATCCTGCGGCGCCGCGCTCCCGACGCGCTGCGCAGGCTGTTCGTCGAGCGCGGCGTGTATACGCGGCTGATGGCCGGCGACGAACCGTTCTTCGTGCCCCCCGACGACGCGACCGGGATGCGCGGCCGCATGGTGGTCGCGGTGCGGGTGGGCCGTGAGCTGTTGGGGTCGGTGTGGGTGAGCAGCCCGAAGACGCTGCGCGGGGGCGCCCGCCGCGCGCTGGCCGACGGCGCGCGCACGGTGGCGCTGCACCTGCTGCGCTCCCGGGCCAGTGCGGATCTGGAGCGGCAGGTCGAGTCCGAGGCGGTCATCCGGTTGTTGGAGGGCACCCCGGATGCGGCGAGCCTGGCCAGCCGGCTGGGCCTGCCGCCGTCGTCGCTGCAGGTGATCGCGGTGCGACCGCGCGCCGAGGCCGAGCCGCACACCGTGTTGTTGATGGCGTTCGAGCAGGCCACCGCCGGTTTCGGGTGGTCGCGGCCGGGCCGCAGCGCGGTCGTGGAGAACGTCGTCTACACCGTCTTGCCGGTCGACTCCGACGAGTCGGCGCGCAACTGGGTGGCCGCGCTGGGGGACGCGCTGCCGGAATCGTCGACGTTGTGGGCGGGGATCAGCGGCCCGGCCACCTCCGAGGAGCTGGTGGCCGCGCGCCGGGAGGCCGACGAGTGTCTGGCGCTGCACGAGGCGACCGGCGGGGATCCGCCCAGGTACGACGAGCGCTGGGACGACATCCTGCTGCAGCGGCTGCGCGCGGCCGCGGGTTCGGGGCGCGGGCCCACCCGCGGCCCGGTCGCCGAGCTGATTCGTTACGACGACGAGCACGGCACCCCGTTCGTGGCGACCCTGCGGGCCTGGCTGGAGGCTCAGGGCGACGCCGCGGGCGCGGCCGAGATCCTCGGTGTGCACGAGAACACCGTCCGCAACCGGCTGCGCAAGCTGATCCGGGTGGCCCGGGTGGATCTCAGTGACCCGCGCAAACGGATGGCGTTGATGATCGAATTGGCGGCACTCTAGGCGTTGTGCTATCCCCACAATTCGCGGGGTCCTCGTTGTGGATGAACCACATGAGCTGTGGTCATCGCTGACTCATCATGGAGGTAACGACTAGGGGAGGTGAACGCGATGACCGAGCGCATCGACGGCGGGCCACGCTCTGTCGTCGTCGTGGGCGCCGGCATCGTCGGGCTCTCCACCGCCTGGTTTCTGCAGGAGCGGGGCATCGAGGTCACCGTCGTCGACCGCGAGGGTGTGGCCGCCGGTGCCTCCTGGGGTAACGCCGGCTGGATCTCGCCCGCGCTCACGATTCCCCTGAACCAGCCCTCGGTGCTGCGCTACGGCCTGAAGTCGCTGTTGAGCCCGTCGGCGCCGCTGCACATCCCGCTGCGCGCCAACTTCGGCCTGTGGCGGTTCCTGACCAAGTTCGCGCTCAACTGCCGGCGGTCCCGTACCGAGCACGTGATCAACGCCAACCTGCCGCTCAACGAGGAGGCCCTGGAGGCCTACGACGTCCTGATCGACAATGGCGTTGACGCGCCGCGCCTCGACGCGGCGATCACCGCGCTGTTCGAGAACGACGCCCAGGCCGGCGAACTGCGCCGCGAGTTGCAGGACATGCGCGCCGCCGGCCAGCACATCGAGGTCACCGAGTTGTCGGGACCGCAACTGCGCGAGCGGGTTCCGCTGGCGGCGGCGTCTGCCACCGTCGGGCTGGCCGTCGAGCATCAGCGCTACGTCGACCCGGGGCAGTTCGTGACCGCCTTGGGCCGCGCGGTCACCGAGCGCGGCGCCCAGATCCGCGAGCTGCGCGTCACCGACATCACGCATTATCGGGGCCAGATCGCGGTGCACGCCTTCGGCGGCGAGATGTTGGTCGCCGACGCGGTGGTGCTGGCGACCGGGGCCTGGCTGAACGACCTGACGCATCGTTGGTTGCGCACCGATGTCCGTGCGGGGCGCGGATATTCGTTCACCGTGCCGGTCGACCGTCCCATTCCCGGTCCGATCTACCTGCCCACCGCGCGGGTCGCGTGCACGCCGTATCAGGACGGCCTGCGGGTGGCCGGCACCATGGAGTTTCGCGGACCCGACGACCCCCTGGACTCGGCGCGGGTGCGCGCCGTGGCCGCATCGGCCGGTCGCATGCTCGACGGCGTGCGCTGGGATCAGATGCGCGACGTCTGGGTCGGTCCGCGCCCCGTCACCGCCGACGGGCTTCCGCTGATCGGCCAACTCGACGACGGTGTCTTCGTCGCCGGGGGACACGGAATGTGGGGCCTTGCGCATGGCCCTGTCACAGGCCGGCTGCTCGCCGAGCAGGTCAGCACCGGCAAACAACCCGACGCGCTGCGGCCCTTCGAGCCGTACCGGTAAGCCTCCACCCACGTCGTCAGGGGCGGTGCGGAATGCCACCCGCCCCTGACGACAGCCTTTCCATCCAAAGGAGTTCACAACCATGACGACCGCACAACGCATCTGGCTGACCCCCGCCGCGCACGAGAAGTTGCGGGAAGAGCTCGAAACCCTGCAGCGGTGGACCGACGACAACGACGACTCGTCCGACCAGAACGCCGAGGCGGTCCGTCGCGCCAATCAGGCCCGCATCCAAGAGATCCACGAGATCCTCGGGAACGCCACCGTCGGCGAGGAGCCGCCGAACGACGGCGTCGCCGAGCCCGGCATGGTGCTGACCATCCGCTACGAGGGCAGCGACGACACCGAGGAGTTCCTGCTGGGCACCCGCGGTGCCGACTACGGCGGCATCGAGGTCTACTCACCCAGCTCCCCGCTGGGTGCGGCGATCAACGGTGCCCGCGTGGGCGACGTCCGCAGCTACGAGCTGCCCAACGGCAGCTCGCAGGAGGTCACGCTGCTCAGCGCCGTGCCCTACGGCCTGCACAGCAGCTAGCTCGGCGCTCGCGCACAACGCGCCCTCTGCCCGCCCGGTGCTCTCGCCGGGCGGGCAGATCGCGTCGGCCGTAACACGCCCTACCTTCGGCGATGCCAGTCGTCGTCGCGCCCGCTACAGTGCCAATCGTGACGGCCCGCCGTGAAGTCGACGCTGATTTCCTTGCCCTGCCGCGCCACGAGTTGGCGGCGGCGGCGTTGGAGGCCGCCGTGGCCGCCGGCGCCAGCTACGCCGATCTGCGCATCCACCGCATCGCCAACGACGTGGTGCACATGCGTGACGGTGAACTCGAGACCGCCGTGGAGTCCCGCGAGATCGGCTTGGCCGTGCGCGTGATCGTCGACGGCACTTGGGGCTTTGCCTCCAACGCCGAGCTCTCTGTGCAGGTGGCAGCGGACACCGCCCGGCGGGCGGTGTACGTCGCGAGGACGCTGGGCCCGTTGAACACCGAGCGCATCGAACTGGCCGACGAGCCGGTGTACCGCGACGCGCACTGGGTGTCGAGCTACCGGGTCGACCCGTTCACGGTGCCGACCGCGGAGAAGATCGAGCTGCTCGGCGAGTATTCCGGGCGCCTGCTGGCCGCCGACGGCGTGGACCACGTGTCCGCGGGGCTGAACTGCGCCAAGGAGCAGACCTTCTACGCCGACTCCTTCGGGTCGTCGATCACCCAGCAGCGGGTGCGGCTGCAGCCGCTGCTCAACGCGGTGGCCGTCGACGCCGCCTCGGGCACCTTCGAATCCATGCGCACCCTGGCGCCGCCGATGGGGCGCGGTTGGGAGGCGGTGCGCGACGACGAGGTGTGGGACTGGAGCGGTGAATTGGCGCAGCTGCCGGAGCTGCTGGCCGAGAAGACCAAGGCCCCCAGCGTCACGGCCGGCCCGACGGATCTGGTGATCGATCCGACCAACCTGTGGCTGACCATTCACGAATCCATCGGGCACGCCACCGAATACGACCGCGCCATCGGTTACGAGGCCGCCTACGCCGGCACGTCGTTCGCGACCCCGGAGAAGCGGGGCATCCTGCAGTACGGGTCGCCGGTGATGAACGTGACCGCCGACCGGACCGTCCAACACGGTTTGGCCACAGTCGGATACGACGACGAGGGGGTGCAGGCCCAGAGTTGGGACCTGATCCGCGACGGCATCTTCGTCGGCTACCAACTCGACCGGGTGTTCGCTCCGCGGATGGGTGAGCAGCGCTCCAACGGCTGCTCGTATGCCGATTCGCCGCACCACGTGCCGATCCAGCGGATGGCCAACGTCAGCCTGCAGCCCGCCGATCAGGACATCACCACCGCCGAACTGATCTCACGCGTGCAGGACGGCATCTACATCGTCGGCGACAAGTCGTGGTCGATCGACATGCAGCGGTACAACTTCCAGTTCACCGGGCAGCGGTTCTACCGGATCCGCGACGGGCAACTCGACGGTCAGCTACGCGATGTCGCCTATCAGGCGACCACCACCGAGTTCTGGAATTCGATGGAGGCCGTCGGCGGTCCGTCGACGTGGCAGCTGGGCGGGGCGTTCAACTGCGGCAAGGCCCAGCCCGGGCAGGTGGCCGCGGTCAGCCACGGCTGCCCGTCGGCGTTGTTCCGAAAAGTCAACGTGCTCAACACCCGCGCCGAAGGAGGCCACTCGTGATCCCGGCACAGCAGGTCGTGGACATGGTGTTGGCCGAGGCTGCCCGGCTCGGTGGGGTCGACGAGACCATCGTGATGGTGCGCGACACCGCCGACGCGTCACTGCGCTGGGCGGGCAACTCGATGACCACCAACGGTGAATCGGTGCAACGCAGCACCATCGTGATCTCGGTGGTCCGCTCGGGTGAGGCCGCCAAGGTCGGTTCACTGAGCAGCACCGACGTTGAGCCCGCCGCGATTCCCGCGCTGGTGGCCGCGTCCCAGAACGCGGCGCGTTCGGCGCCGGATGCCCGCGACGCCATGCCGCTGCTGACCGGCACCGGCGCTCCCGACGACTGGGATCAGGCGCCCGCGGCGACAGGCGCCGACGCCTTCGGTGGGGTCGCCGGCGCGCTCAGCCGGGCCTTCGAGGGTTCGGACAAGCTGTACGGCTTCGCCCATCACGTCGTCGAAACCACTTATCTGGCAACCTCTACCGGTGTGCGGCGGCGGTTCGTCCAGCCGACGGGGTCAGTGGAGATCAACGCCAAACGCGGCGAGGCCAGCGCGTGGGCGGGAACCAGCACGCCGTGGTTCGTCGAGGTCCCGGTCGACGCGATGCTCGAGGAACTGTCGATGCGGCTCGGCTGGGCCCAGCGGACGGTCGAACTGCCGGCCGGTCGGTACGAGACGCTGATGCCGCCGTCGACGGTCGCCGACATGATGATCTATCTGGGGTGGACGATGGAGGGTCGCGGCGCCCAGGAGGGCCACACCGCCCTGTCGGCGCCCGGCGGCGGCACCCGGGTGGGGGAGAAGCTCACCGATCTGGGGCTGACGCTGTACTCCGACCCGTTTGCGCCCGGCCTGGAGTGCACCCCGTTCGTGTCGGTGGGCGGTTCCTCGGAGACCATGTCGGTCTTCGACAACGGCATGGACCTCGAACGGGTGGACTGGATCCGCGACGGCGTGATCAACGCGCTGGCCTACCCGCGGGCCGCGGCCGCCGAGTTCGACGTCCCGGTGGCGGTGCCCTGCTCGAATCTGCTGATGACCGGCGGCACAGCCGAATTGGCCGACATGGTGGCCGCCACCGAGCGCGGTCTGCTGCTGACCACGTTGTGGTACATCCGCGAGGTGGACCCGACGACGCTGTTGTTGACCGGGCTCACCCGCGACGGCGTCTATCTGGTCGAGGACGGCGAGGTGACCGCGGCGGTGAACAACTTCCGGTTCAACGAGAGCCCGCTGGACCTGCTGCGGCGGGCCACGCAGGCCGGCATCGCGGAGGTGACGTTGCCGCGGGAGTGGGGCGACTGGGCCACCCGGGCGCGGATGCCCTCGCTGCGGATCCCCGACTTCCACATGTCGTCGGTGAGCCAGGCCCAGTAGCGGGCCGGCGTGCAGTCCTGCTAGTTGGCCTATACGGTGGTCGGTATGGGCGAGGTGCGTGAAGCCGAGCATGGCCGTCCCACTCATCGACTGGTGCACCTGAGCGATACGCACATGGTCGGGATGGGGCGGTTGTACGGACAACTCGACGCGGAGGCTCGGCTCCAACAGATCCTGGACGGCCTACTGGCCTCGAAGACTCGCGTCGATGCGCTGATCTTCACCGGGGATCTCGCCGACCGCGGTGAACCCCAGGCGTACACCCGGTTACAGGAGATGGTCGCCCCGGTGGCCACTACGCTTGGGGCGCAGGTGATCTGGGTCATGGGCAACCATGATGACCGGGCGAGTTTCCGTGCGGAGTTCCTGCCGGCGGCGCCGGGGATCGGTGCGGTCGACTACGTCTACGACCTCGGCGGGCTGCGGGTGATCACCCTGGACACCACCGTGCCGGGGCACCACCACGGCGAGATCGACGATCAGCAACTGCAGTGGTTGGCCACCCAGTTGGCGACGCCGGCTCCGCACGGCACCATCCTGGCGATGCACCATCCCCCGGTGCCGTGCATCCAGGATCTGGCGGTGCTGGTCGAACTGCGCGAACAGGCCCGGTTGGCGTCGGTGCTGCGGGGGAGCGACGTGCGGGCGATCCTGGCTGGGCACCTGCACTTTTCGACGACGGCCACCTTCGCGGGCATCCCGGTGTCGGTCGTGTCGGCCACCTGCTACACCCAGGACCTCACTACGCCCGAGGGCTCGCAGCGCGGACGCGACGGCGCCCAGGCGAGCAACCTCGTCCACGTCTACCCGGACACGATCGTGCATTCGGTGGTGCCCATCGGTGCCTACCCGACGGTGGGGGAGGCGGTGTCGGCCGACGAGACCGCGCGCCGGCTGGAGGAGGCCGGGATCCGGATTCCCGGCGCTCAACTCCTACGGACGTAACGCGGTGCGGCTAGCCGACATCGGGGTCGGGGACCTCCCACGGCGCCGGCAGCGGGAAGTAGGACCGCAGGAACTTCCGCATGGCCTTGGCCCGCTTGCGCGGTGAGATCTCTTCATCGGCGTCGTCGTTGAGGCAGAAGAAGTCGACCGAGCGTTCTTTCAACAGCGTCTTCAGTTCCCGCAGACCGGCTTTGGTGGTGCTGTCGACGTAGCGGGCCCGCGCGTTGTGTTGCACCACGGCTTTGCCGTTGAGCAGCGCGTAATAGTGATACAGGGAATTGGTCACCGAGATGTTGTCCCGGGCTCGGAAGGGGCTGGCGGCGGTGGCCGCGAACTCGTCGGGGAATGCCCGTTCGATCTCGGCCATCACCGACTTGCGCAGCGGGGTCGGGGCGTGCGCCAAGTGTCGGGTGATCAGTGCGCCGTAGCGGTCTTGGAGCAGAAGCCGGTTGACGCGCGCGGAGTTCTCGAAGCCGCTGCGGTGAGGCTCCGGCGTCCCGAGGCCGATGCGGGTGTCGTCTTCGATGAACTTGGTGATGCCGCCGGGGGAGAAGAACATCTCCGGACCCACCGGCTGCCCGAAGAACATGTCGTCGTTGGCGTAGATGAAGTGTTCGGACAGGCCGGGGATGCGGTGCAACTGGGATTCGACGGCCTGCGAGTTGAAGGTGGGCAGGACGGCGGGATCGGCGAAGAATTCCTCGCTGCGCACGAACCGCACCCGCGGGTCGTCGGCCAGCCAGGACGGGCGGGCGCAATCGGTGGCGACGTAGATCTGCCGGACCCACGGCGCGTACATGTGCACCGACCGCAGCGCGTACCGCAGTTCGTCGACCTGGCGGAACCTGGCTGCGGAGGCGTCCCCGGCGCCGAGCACGTGGCCCGACAGCGCTGCGGCGCGTTGCCGTTGCCACTGCTCGTCGGCGCCGTCGACCCAGGAGAAGACCAGGTCGATCTCGAAGGTGACGTCGCCGACGTGGGGGTCGAACATGTGCCGCAGCGTCGGCCAGGCGTGGCCGTAGCGGTGCACCGTGGTGCGCGCGGCCTCGCGCGCGGGAATGACGCTGCGCGTGAGCGCATTCGGGACCGGCACCTCGATGGTGTCGTCGGTGTACGACCACAGCTGGATCTGCACTCCGATCTCCTGCTCGCGGCGCAGGCCCTTGTTGGGCTGGGTTCGCGGCCGAGCGAGCTGAAGAATGCGGGTGTCGGGGGTCACGTCGAACACGGTGTCGCCGGGGACCGGTTCGTGCGGCCCCGCGGTGTCGAGGGCCGTGCAGAGGACGGGCTGGCGGGTCTGGGTCAAGGCCGCCGCGAAGGCGTGCCGATCCGCGCGGTCGATGGCGATCACCGGTCGCCGGTCGTTGCCTCGGACGAGGAGGTAGTCGAGGCGTGCTTCGGTGAGGACGGCGCGGACGAACAGCAGGTCCTCCACCATCGCTTCGTGGGGGGTCGCCACGGGGTTCGGCAGGAGATGCCTGACGCGCGGGCGGAGCCTCTTCGCCGTCTTGCTTCGCCGGGACAGTGGGGTCGGTCGCTGGTGCTGGATCGACGTGGGCGGCGCGGTCTCCGCGGGGCGCGTTCCCGTGGGCAGCAGGGTGGTGCTGGGGTGAGCGGTCTCTGTGTAGTTCATCGGGGTGGTGTCTGAATCGAGGATTTGGGCACTCTCCAGTCGTCAGGGGTCAGGGAATGCCGCCATTGTACCCGCTGACCTGCGGGAATATCCCGACGTCCTAAGGGGGTACGTTGTTCAGCCGGTTCCGGTGCCGCCCTGCCCGCGGGGCTCATCTTGTGAGGTGAAGCAGTTGCGATAGCCCACCTCACAGCGACAAACGAGCGACACGCGGTTGTAGATCGTCGGCTCGGCCCATCATCTCGGGAGGTTGTCGCTGTGAGGCGGGCCACGCGACTATTGACCGGAGCGCCGGGGCAGATGTGCCAGCGGTCAGCCCGACGCGGCGCGGGCACCGCTGAGTGACACCAGCGTGGCGAACTCGTCCTCGATGCCGCGGGCCAACACGTCGGCGTCGGCGTGTGCGGCGTCCGCGGTGACGGACAGGCACAGCTGGTCGTTCCACGTCAACGCGATCACGCTCGGACCCATCCCGTGGTACAGCGGGCCGGCGGGATAGAACTGGGGCACGGGCAGGTCGAGGAACAACGGTTCGTCGACGACGACCCCGCTGCCGTTGGACACGATGACGTTGCACGGCCAGGAGATCTTCTCGGCCAGGCGCCGGCGTTCGATGGTGCGGAACAGCGCGGTCACCAGCGGCCCCGGCACGTACTCGTTCCATTGACGAAACAGGTTGACGCCGCGTCGTTCCTGCACGTCCTTGACCGCGCGCGCATGGTCGGCGATAGCGGCGAGGCGGGCCAGCGGGTCGGCGATGTCGTCGTGCAGGTTCACCTTGAGCACGGTGGTGGTGCCGACCCCCTCGGTGATGTAGTCGGAGGTGTCCGCCCCGCGCATGGCATACGGGACCGCGGCGACCAGCGGGCGGTCGGGCAGGGCGCCCCGATCGCGCAGCGCGTCGTGCAGGGCCTTGCCCACGCAGTGCAGCAGCACGTGATTGACCGTGGCGGAATGGGTTTCGGCGACTCGTCGCACCTGCTCGATCGGCAGCGCGACCACCGCGGCCGTCGAGGAGCCCGACAGCGTGCAGTTGAACGCGGTCCGCGGCGCCTTGACCTTCAGGTGGCGACTGGAGCGTTCGGCCAGCACGGTCCGGGTCGAGCGGGCCGCCAGGGCGGGCAGGCGCCGCAGCCGTCGCCACTTGCGCCGCATGCCATCGGCGACGATCGCGGCGGGGCGGGCCGGAAATGTCACCTCGTCGGGCGTATGGCGGGCGGGCAATGCCGCGAGGTCGCCGGATCGCATCAGGTAGCCGACGACGTCCATCGCCGAGTCGCCGTCGACCAGCAGGTGGTGCACCACCGAGATCAGGTAGCCGCGCTGCTCGTCATCCTCGACGACGTAGATGTGCCACAGCGGCTTGCTGCGGTCCAGATGGGTGGCGCGCACCTGCGCCAACGCCTTGGCGGCCCCGGCCGGCCCGCCCGGCGCCGGCATCGGCAGGACCGTGACGTGGTCGCGGACGTCGACGTGCGGTGCGGTGACCAGCATCGGACGGTCGGGGTTGAACCACGGATCGTAGAGAACCTTGCGGTACGCCGGGATGAGGTGGATTCGGCGGGCCAGCGCGGCCACGACGTGGTCGTAGAGGCTGCCGGACACCTGGCTGCGGTCCACCGGCACCAGCGTCATGCCGTTGCCGACCTGTAGTCGGGTCTCCTGGTAGAGCTGCCAGGCGTCCATGCCGCCGATCCGTTCGGCGCGCTTGCGAGACATCGGTTCCTCGGGGTGTCAGGGATAGAACTGGCGGACCCAGTGGCGGTACTTGCCGATGGGGCGGTCGGCGGCGGTCAGCTTGGGGTGCTCGAGATACACCTTGTCGTCCCAGATCAACTGGTCGCGTTGGACCTCGTAGCTGACGACCTGCAGCACAATCCAGCCCATCAGTCGTTCCACCGGGGCGATCAGTTTGCGCAACAGCCGGTTTCGGGCCTTCTTCTTGGGGCTGATGCCGATGTAGATGTCCACCTCGCGCGGGGCGACCGGAGTGGGCAGCACCATCTGGCGCACGGTCCAGCCGCCCTGGATGACAATCTCCACCAGCGAGAACCCCAGCCCGATCAACACCGAGTTGAAGTGGAAACGAATCCCTCCGATGATCGGAATCGGTTTGGTGCCACCGTATTCGGTGTGCAGCCTGGGTCCGTCGGTTTCCATCGGTTTGGGCACGACGAAATTGCGGAACTTGTGAATGGTGGCGAAATGCAGGTGGTCCAAGCCGTTTTCGTTGACTTCCTGCGGATGGGTGTGGAAGTGCAACTTCTTGGTCGAGATGGGGTGCCAGTCGGGGTCAGACTCCGGCAGCTCCAACTCGAAGCTCGGTTCCTGCCCGGGCGGCCCGTGATAGACCATGATCATGCCGAGGTGGTTGCGCACCGGGAGGGTCCGCAGGGCCGCCCCGCGCGGCGGTTCACCGTCCGGGGTGGACACGCAGCGGCCCGAGGGGGCGAACTTGAACTGGTGGAACGGGCACACCACCGACTCGCCGTCCACCCAACCCCGTCTGCCGATGTGGGCGCCCAGGTGCGGACAGTACGGTTCGACGGCCGAGAGCGCGCCTGATGCGGTGCGGAACAGGACGATCTCGTCGTCGAGGAAGCGGCGGGTGAGCACCTTGCCCGGCTTGAGTTCGTGACTGAAGGCCACCGCATACCAACTGTAGGGATAGGGCGGCAGCGGATCACCGTACTTTTCGGTACTGTTCGGCGCCACCGCCGTCATCGCGCGCTCCCTCCGTCTCTCGTTGAGTTGCGTTCACGCACAGCCGATTTCCCGCATTGGAATCCCGTCCCGCACAAATCTGCAACACGTTCTAGTTCTGTTCAGTAGTACACGGTTGGGTTTGTTGTTGCAACTCGCGGAGATATTGCGGGCGTGCGATAATCGCCCGCTGAGCAGGGCGGCGGGGAGGCATCGTCCGGTTGTACGCCCCGGCGGGCAGTCGATTCCGGCGTAGCCCGAGCTATCCGCGCAGCCGCTGCAACACGTCGGAGACCTGCTCCTCGGTGGTGGCCCAGGAGCACACCAGGCGGAACACCGGCGACAGCGCGTCCGGCTGGTGCACCGCGTAGCCCGAAATCCGCTCGCGGGCAGCGGGGTCCAGCTGTACGAAAACCTCATTGGCCTCGGTCGGCGCCGCCAACCGCAGGCCCATCGCGGTGAGCCCCCGGCTGAGCCGCGCGGCCATCGTGTTGGCGTGCGCGGCGGTCTGCAGCCACAGTCCGTCGGTCAGCATCGCCTCGAACTGCGCTGCGACAAACCGTTGCTTGCTCGCCAGCTGTCCGATCTGCTTCTGCACGAACCGAATTCCGTCGAATCGCTCCGGTCGGCGCACCAGCACGGCGTCGCCGAACATCTGGCCGTTCTTGGTGCCACCGACGGTCACCACGTCGGCGTCGGCAATGGCCTCCGCGGGATCGAGGTCCAGGGCCGCAATCGCATTGGCGATCCGGGCGCCGTCGATGTGTACCAGCAGGTCCAGCTCGTGGGCGCGGTCGACGAACTCGCGCAGTCGCGAAGCGGTCCACACACGGCCGTTCTCGGTGGACTGGGTGATGGTGACGATGCTCGGATGCGAATGGTGCACGTCGCCGCGGCGGGCGACCCGGCGCTCGAGCTCGGCCGGGTCGATGAGCCCGTCGTCGCTGGGTAATCGGGTGAGCTGGGCACCGGAGATCCGCACCGGGCCGCCCGCCTCGTCGAGCAGCGCATGCGCGATATCGCTGCAGAGGATCTCGTGCCAGGGCCGGGTGGCCGCACTCAGTGCGATGACGTTGGCCGCGGTGCCGGTGAGCGCGAACAGCACCTCGGCGTCGGGGCTGGCGAACAGGTCCCGCAGCCGCTGGGTGGCGTGCTCGGTGTAGGGGTCCTTCCCGTAGGCGCTGACGGGGTCCGCATTGGCGCCGATCAGCGCGTCGAGCACGGCCGGATGCACCGGCGCGGCATTGTCGGAGGCGAAGGCGGCGGAGACGGTCACGGCTCAGTCCGTCTCGGGTAGCCGGGCGCCGGTCGCCAGCTCGGCGTACTGCCGCATCAGCCGCAGCGCGGTGGGGCGGTCCAGCGCCGGGTCGCGTGCGACGACGCGGTACCCGAGGTAGTCCTCCATCGACATCAGCGTCATCGCGACGTCGGCAGCCGGCGAACCGAGGGCAAAGGCCCCGGCCTCGGCGCCGGAATGCAGCAGCTCGGTGTACAGCCCGACCTGGCGGTGGTAGATGCCCTGGACGTCGCTGCGCTGATCGAGCTCGAAGCCCGCGGCCAGGACGGCGCGCCAGATCGCGCGCCACTCCGCATCCTCGGGTCCGGTGGGCAGGCCCGCGGCGATGGTCAACGCCAGCTGGGTCGCGGGATCGGCGGTGTCCTCGATGACCTGTCGCCGGTCGTCGTAGAACCGGGCATCGGAGCGCAATGCCAGCTCGGAGAGCAGTTCGGCCATGTCCTTGAAGTAGTAGCGCACGGCGTTGGCGGTCAGGCCGAGCTCGCCGGCCACATCGGCGATGCGCAGGGTGACCACGTCGTTCCGCTCGATCAAAGCGATTGTCGCGTCCAGAATCTCGTTGCGGCGTTCGACTTGGCGGTTGGGGCGTGCCACGCGTCTGTTCTCCCAGCTCGGTCGGGGCCTGACGATGTCGACGGTACCGGCCCGTCAACCAGTTTCTCGATTCCGCTTGTGCAATCGCCGTCGAGGGGCCATTCTTTTCCCTTAGGTAAAAAAATAACCCGGGAGCACTGCATGCGGACGAGGGATCTCGGCATCGTCATCGGGGAACACCCGACGGGGCCGAACAACGCCATCACCGATGTGGCGGGGGTGCTTGTCGGGCACACCACGCTCGACGACGCCGGCCCACCGCACGTGCACACCGGGGTCTCCGTCGTCGTCCCGCACCGCGACATCTGGACCGAGCCGGTCTTCGCCGGTTCACACCGCCTCAACGGCAGCGGCGAGATGACCGGCCTGCAGTGGATCCAGGAATCCGGCGAGCTCACCAGCGCCATCGGGATCACCAACACGCATAGCGTCGGCGTCGTGCGTGACGCGCTGGTCGCCGCGCAGGTAGCCGTGCGCGGGGAGGGCGTCTACTGGTCGCTGCCCGTGGTGGGCGAGACCTATGACGGCCTGCTCAGCGACATCAACGGGTTCCATGTGCGGACCGAACACGTCGAGGCCGCGCTGAGCGCCGCCGCCGACGGGCCGGTCGCCGAGGGCAACGTCGGTGGCGGCACCGGGATGATCTGCCACGGTTTCAAGGGCGGGATAGGCACCGCGTCGCGGGTCACCGACACCGCCGCGGGTCCTTACACCGTCGGCGTTCTCGTGCAAGCCAACCACGGGCGACGAGAACGACTGCGGATCAACGGCATTGCGGTCGGTGAGCGCATCGGTCCCGACGCCGTGCCGCTGCCCGACGTGCCCGCGCACTACGAGCCCGGGTCGGGTTCGATCATCGTCGTGGTCGCCACCGACGCACCGCTGCTGCCGCATCAGTGCAACCGCCTGGCCCAACGCGCCGCGCTGGCGGTGGCCCGGGTGGGTGGGACCGGCGAGCAGTACAGCGGGGATCTGATGTTGGCGTTCTCCACCGCCAACCGTGGTATCCCGCCGTACAGCTGGGACGAGAATGCGGATACCGCCCGACCCGAGGTGGCGGTGCGCATGGTCGCCCCACAGCTGATGACCCGACTGTTCGACCTCACCATCGAGGCCACCGAGGAGGCGATCGTCAACGCGATGGTCGCCGCCACCACGATGACCGGCCGCAACGGCCTGACCGTCCACGCGCTGGATCACGACCTGCTCCGCACCGCCCTCGACCTTCAGGAGTCCCGATGACCGACGCCACCGTCGTCCCCGAGAAGCCCCGCCTGCAAGGCAAACTCGGCCCCGTCGCGATCGTCTTCATGGTGGTGGCCGCGGCCGCGCCGCTGACCGTCATCGGCGGAAACATGCCGCTGGCCATGGGGCTGGGCAACGGGGCCGGCGCCCCGGTGGGTTTCGCCACGGCTGCGCTGGTGTTGCTGTTGTTCAGCGTCGGATTCGTGACGATGACGCCGCACGTGCCCGAGGCGGGGGCGTTCTACTCGTACGTCACCGTGGGCCTGGGGGATCGGCTGGGCAAGGGCATTGCGGTGGTCGCGCTGATCGCCTACACCGCGATCCAGGTCGGCATCTACGGCTACATCGGCTGGGCCATCGACGACACCGTACGGTTCTACGGTGGACCCCAGATAGCCTGGCCCTTCTATTCTTTCGCGATTCTGGCGGTCGTCGCGGTGCTCGGGTACCGGCACATCGGACTCAGCGCCAAGGTGCTCGGTGTGGCGCTGGTCCTGGAGATCGGCATCGTCGCGGTCCTCGATCTGGTCATCGTCGCCAACCCCGGGCCGGCGGGAGTGACGTTCGCGTCGTTCACCCCGGAGGTGGTGGCCAGCGGCGCCCTCGGCATCGCGGTGCTGTTCGCGTTGACCGGCTTCATCGGCTTCGAGGCCACCGCCGTCTTCCGCGACGAGGCCCGCGACCCGCAACGCACCATCCCGCGCGCCACCTACGCGGCCGTGTTGATCATCGGCGCGTTCTACGCGATCACCTGCTGGGCGTTCGTGGTGGCGATCGGGCCCGACAATGTCGCCGCAGTGGCCCAGCAGACCCTCGACGGTGAAGCCAACATGCTGCTGGACACCACCAATGACACCCTCGGCCGACTGGGCCGCGACGTGGTCAACGTGTTGCTGCTGACCAGCCTGTTCGCCTGCGTCTTGTCCTTCCACAACGTGATCGCTCGGTACCAGTTCGTGCTGGGCGGCAAGGGGCTGCTGCCTCGCAGGCTCGGCGAGGTGCACCCCGGGCATCAGTCGCCGGCGTTCTCGTCGGTGGTGCAGACGGTGACCGCGATCGTCATTGTGGCGATCTTCGCGATTCTCGGAATCGACCCGCTCGTCGGTGTTTTCGGTTCGATGGCCGGCGTCGCGACCGTCGGGATGGTGCTGATGATGCTCACGACGACCACCGCGGTGCTGGTGTACTTCCTGCGCAACCCCGAGGCGGCGAGCGGACGGCTGTGGCAGACCCGCGTCGTTCCGGTGGCCGCCCTGCTGGGCTTGCTCGCCAGCCTGTGGCTGGTGCTGTCCAACTTCACGCTGGTGACCGGTGGCAGCGCGGGGCTCAGCGCGGTGCTGGCGGCGGTGCCGTTCACCGGGTTGGTGCTCGGGGCGCTGCTGTGGAAGCCCGGGCAGCGGGTGAACGCTGCCGGGTCTTCGCGGGAATTGTGAGGTGGGCTCGTCGACCCTTGGCTTCTGCACCCGGTGGGGTCGTGGGAACATAGTGGCCGCATTGATCGCGCCGGGGCGGTAGCTCAGTCGGTTAGAGCCGTGGACTCATAATCCATTGGTCGCGGGTTCGAGCCCCGCCCGCCCCACTTCAAAGGCCTGATTTCGAGGCTGTGCTGACCGCTTAGGCGAGTGCTCGTCTAGATCGAGGCTGCGTTGAGCGTGGGGGTTTCTCGCGTTTTGTCGCGGTGAGCGCTGTCTCGGTGTGGGCATGATTCGAGGCTGCGTTGAGCGTGGGGGTTTCTCGCGTTTTGTCGCGGTGAGCGCTGTCTCGGTGTGGGCATGATTCGAGGCTGCGTTGAGCGTGGGGGTTTCTCGCGTTTTGTCGCGGTGAGCGCTGTCTCGGTGTGGGCATGATTCGAGGCTGCGCTCAGCGTGGGGGTAACTCGCGCTTTTGCACGCTGAGCGCTGTCTCGATGGGGGCATGAATCGAGGCTGCGCTGACTGTGAGTGCTTCTCGCACTTTGTCACGGAGAGCGCAGCCTCGACGTAAGCCCAAGCCCACGAACCCAGACCTAGGGAACGAACCCAGACCTACGGAATCAGCACCAACCTTATCGGGTTCCCGTCCTTCTCCTCGAGCTGCCGCACGGCCTCCGGGGCTTGTTCCAGCGGCAGCACCGAGGACACCGATCCCTTCAGGTCCAGCCGACCCCACTCGGCGAGCCGCACAATCTGGGGCACATGCGGCGGCAGGTATCCGTAATGCCCGAGGATCTGCTGCTGATGCGCCACCAGGAAGACGCTGTTCTCCACGGCGATGGGGTGGCCGCTGATGCCGATGACGGTCAACCGCCCACCGGGGTTCAGCAGCGGCAGGATCTGCTCGTCCACGCCGGGGAAGCCCGCGAAGTTGAAGGCCGCGTCCAGGCCGCCGCCACCGAGCAGCTCGCGCAGCTGGTCGGCAAAGCGCGCATCGGTGGGATCCAGTGCCGCATCGGCGCCACGCTGCAGCGCGTTCTCGCGCGGGGCGGGCAGCGGGTCGATGGCCACGATCGGTCCGGCCCCGATCATGCGCAGCAGCTGCACGGCGTGAATGCCGAGACCGCCAACGCCCCAGACACCGACGGCCTCGCCGGCGGCAACCTTGGCGGTATGGGTGATCGCCGCCCACGGGGTCGAGACCGCGTCGGGGATGATGCACGCCTGCTCAAACGGCATGGCATCCGGAATGGCCACCAGCACTTCCTGCGGAACCACGACGTATTCGGCCCAGCCGCCGTCGTAGTCGACACCCATGGTGTCCACCCCCCACGGCCGCGGAATGACGGCCTGCAGGGTGACCCGATCGCCCTCGGTCCACCCGGTGACGCCCGCGCCCAGGGCCTCGACGGTGCCGGCGACCTCGTGCCCGAGGACGCGCTCGGCGTCGGCGTTGCGCAGTGGCCCCACCAGGCCGCTGATCAGGTGCACATCCGAGAGGCAGACGCCCGCCGCGCCGACCTTGACGCGGACCTCACCGTGACCGGGCGTCGGCCGGGGCACCTCGGTGATGCGGAAATCCTTCGTGCCGAAGTTGATGCGGCCGGCCTTCATGGTCGTCATGCGTCCTCCAGATGTCTCGCTCGCCTATACAGATCCAAACACATTGTCTATGATAATTGACAATGTGTCGAGATGTTACGGGGTTCACAACCGAGCTCCGCAGTGAGGAGGCCCCAATGCAGGCATGGCAGTTCAGCACCGCGGAAGCCGGACTGGAGTTGACCGAGGTCGACGCCCCGGCACCGGGCCCGGGGGAGGTCCTCATCGACGTCGCCGCCGCCGGCATGTGCCACTCCGACGTGCACATCGTCAACGGCCACGGCGACGATTGGCTCCGGAAGCGGCCGATCACCCTGGGCCACGAGGTCGCCGGCACCGTGAGCGGACTCGGCGCCGGAGTGACCGGCCTCAACGTCGGCGACCGCGTCGCGGTGGCGCTGCCCGCACATCCCATCGAGCAGGCGGACTTCACCAACGGCATCGGTCTCGGGTTCGACGGCGGCTACGCCAAACAGGCTGTCGCGCCGCGTGACATCGTCGTTGCCATCCCCGACGGCGTCCCGTTCACCCACGCCGCGGTGGCCACCGACTCCATCGCGACCGCCTATCACGCCGTCGTCGCCGAGGCCGGCGTGCAAGCCGGCGCGAAGGTGGCCGTCATCGGCCTCGGCGGTCTGGGACTCAGTGCGGTCGCGGTCGCGAAGACCCTGGGCGCCACCGTGTACGGCGTGGACATCAACACCGCGGTGTTCGACACCGCGCGAGAACAGGGCGCCGCCGAGTGCTTCGCCAACATCGGCGAGGTCCCGACCCCGATCGATGCCGTGCTGGATTTCGCCGGCATGGGGACCACGACGGCCGAGGCCATCGCGGCGGTCAAACCCGGCGGTCGCGTCGTCGTGGTGGGCCTGGGGGCACCGGAGGCGAACATCCCCACGCACCTGCTGGTGACCAAGAACGTCCAGCTGCGCGGATCCTTGGGCGCCAGCATCCCCGACCTCGAGGCCGTCCTGGAACTGCTGGCGACAGGGCAGATCGTCCCGGCGATCGAAGAGGTTCCGTTCGCCGAGGTTCCCGCCGCGTTGGCCCGCATCGAAGCCGGGCAGGTGCAGGGGCGCCTGGTGACGTGTCCGTGACGTCGCGACGCGCCCTCGTCGAGACTGCGCTCACCGTGCGCGCGACGCGCATTCCGGCACGGTCCGCGCAGCCTCGACGCCGCACGTCCGACTCCGCGCAGCAACCGGGGACCGTGGCCCCGGCGAGATAGAGTGACCTGTTATGTCCACCTCAGCGTCCAGCGCCAGCGGTGACGACGCGGTGCTGCTCGGCGACCGGCGTGCGCCCAGCAAGGGGGAGCGGCAGCGCCGCGCGATCCTCGACTGCCTGCCGGAGTTGTTGTCCCGGCGCCCCATCGGCGAGCTGACGGTCGGGGAGATCGCGGCGGCCGCGGGCGTGCGGCGCTCGGGCTTCTACTTCTATTTCGAATCGAAGTATGCGCCGCTGGCCGTCATCACCGCCGAGATCTGGACCGAGTTGATGAGCCGGGCCCAGTATTTCGCCCGGGGTGCCGACGAGTCGGTCCGCGACTTCATCGGCCGGACCGGCGATATCGCGCTTGGTCTTTGGCGTGACCACGAAGGTGTCCTGACGGCATCGGTGCAGGCGATTCCGCTCGACGAGCAGATGGCCACGCTGTGGGACGAGTGGAATCAGCAGCTGGCCGACGTCATCGCCAACCAGGTGATCGAGGATCAGAAGAAGGGTGTGGCGCACCCGGTTTCCGACGACGTGCGCGGGCTCATCACCATGCTGCTGGAGATGACCATGCACGTGTTCTACATGGACCGGCTGCGCAAGAACGACCCCGAGCAGACCCACGCCACCCGCGAGATGGTGCTCGCAATCTGGCTGGCGTCGGCCTGGGGAATCCCCAACGCTCCCTAGCTCTTATCCACGTAGCGTTCGCGCAGCTTGCCCTTGACGAGCTTGCCGGTCGGCGTGCGGGGCAGCTCGTCGATGAAGTCCACCGAGCGCGGCGCCTTGTAGTGGGCGATCCGCTCGCGGACGTAGTCGATGAGTTCCTGGGCCAGCGCGTCGTCGCCGGTCACCCCGGCCGCCGGCTGCACGATCGCCTTGACCTGCTCGCCCATCTCGGGATCCGGCACCCCGATCACCGCGACGTCGTGCACGGCCGGATGCAGCGCCAGCTCGTTCTCGATCTCCTGCGGGTAGATGTTGACCCCGCCGGAGATGATCATGAACGACTTGCGGTCGGCCAGATAGAGATAGCCGTCCTCGTCGACGTAGCCGAGGTCGCCGACGGTGGTCCAGAACGGGTGCTCGGGATGCTGTGCTTCCTTGGTCTTATCCGGATCACCGTGGTACTCGAAGGGCATCTCGTCGCGGGCGAAATACACCGTGCCGACGGTCCCGGGCGGCACCTCGCGTCCTTCGTCGTCGCAGATGTGCAGTGGCCCAAGGACACTGCGGCCCACCGAGCCGGGGTGCTCCAGCCAGTCCTTCGAGTCGATGAAGGTCATGCCGTGGGCCTCGGTGGACGCGTAGTACTCGTAGATCACCGGCCCCAGCCAGTCGATCATCGCCTTCTTGACGTCGACCGGGCACGGGGCCGCGGCGTGGATGACCACCCGCAGGGTCGACAGGTCGTAGCGGGTGCGGATCTCCTCGTCGAGCTTGAGCAGGCGCACGAACATCGTCGGCACCATCTGGGTGGCGGTCACACGGTACTTCTCGATGTAGCGCAGCGTGTCCTCGGCGACGAATTTCTTTGCCATCAGCACGGTTCCGCCGAGGGCCTGCACCGAGCCGCACCACCGCAGCGGCGCGGCGTGATAGATGGGCGCCTGCGATAGGTACACGTCGCCCTCACCGAGGCCGAACAGGGCCTGACCGATCGTCACGATGGGCTCACCCGGATCTTCGACGTTGCGGTCGGACAGCGGCGGGCGCACACCCTTCGGAAAGCCGGTGGTACCAGAGGAATACAGCATCACCGCGCCCGCGGGCCGCTCGGTCAGCGGCGGTCCGGCCTGCTCCAGGGCCTGCTCGTAGGACTCGTAGCCGGACACCGCGCCGCCGAAGGCCAGCCGCAGCGAGGGGCCCTCGACCTGCTTGGCCACATCGGTCGACAGATCCTCCAACGAGGCCGCCGCGATCAGGGCCCGGGCGCCGGAGTTGTTGACGATGTAGGCGGCCTCGGGCGCGGTCAGGTGATGGTTGATCGCGGTGACGTACAGCCCCGAGCGCTGGGTGGCCCAGTACACCTCCATGGCCTCGGGCGCGTTGTCGGTGAGCACCGCCACCACGTCGCCGCGGCGCAGGCCCGCGTCGTGGAGCACCCGGGCCAGGGCCGCGGAGCGCTGCTCGAGCTGCCCGTAGGTGGTTACCGCGCCGGTCTCGGCGACGATCAGAGCCGGCCGGTCGGGGTTGTTTTGCGCATGCGCACCGGGGTACATGAGGAATCCTCTCGGTGAATCAGAACCGGTCAGTGCAACAAGATTACTAGGGCGTCTCGAGCTCGACGGGCTTGAGCCGCAGTCCCTCGAAGTCGCCCGAGTCCCACCACTTTTCGATCATGTCCCAGAACTCGACCTCGCTGCCCTGGTACACGTCGCCCCAGAATCCGTGGGCGAGGTCGCCCTGGCCGTTGTAGTACCCCGGAGTGCACGTCGAGAGGTAGAACAGTCTAGCCAGGCCGGACTCGCGGGTCCGTTGCACCCACTCCGCCTGAGCCGCCTCGTCGGGCTCGATGGTGGCGACGTTGTGCTGCAGGGCGTGGCCGATGATGCGGGCGGTGTGGCGGGCCTTTCGGTCGAGCATGTAGCTGAAGTTCACGACGTAAGCGTTCTGGCTAACGCCTAGTTCGACGAAGTTGGGGAAACCGGTGGAGAAGAACCCGTGCAGGGTCTGGTGTCCCACGGCGAAGTGCTCCCGCATGGACACCCCGTCGCGACCGAGGATGTCGTAGCCGTACCGGTCCGCGGTCGACGAGCCCGTCTCGAACCCGGTCGCGAAGACGATGCAGTCGACGTCGTAGTGCGTGCCGTCGACGACAAGGCCTGTCTCGGTGAATCTTTCGACGCCGTCGGGGGAGTGGACCAGATGCACGGACGGCTCGTTGAACGACTGCAGATATTCGTCGTTGAAGGTGGGGCGCTTGCAGATCGCACCGAACCAGGGCTTGAGGGCCTTGGCGGTGGCGGGGTCCTCCACGATCTCCTCGATCCGGGCGTGCACGCCGCGCATGAAGCGCATGTCGGCGACCTCGGCGAGCGCGATCTGGTCCTCGAGGGCCAGCCCGTCCAGCGGCGTCTCGACGAAGTGCTGGCCGGTGATGTCGGTCAGCAGCGTGGTCCAGATGTCGCCGACGAGGTTCTCGTCTTGGGGATGGCCGTTGACCAGCGAGTTGAAGTTGTGGTGGCGGCGCTGCTGCCAACCCGGCGTCAGGCCCGCGGCCCACTCCGGGTCGGTGGGCCGGTTGTCGCGGGGGCCGACGACGCTGGGCGTGCGCTGGATGACGAACAGCTCCTTGGCGTCCTTGGCCAAGAACGGTACGGCCTGGACTCCGGTGGCGCCGGTGCCGATGATCGCGACGCGCTTGTCGGCCAGCTTGGTCATGCCACCGTGCTGGTCGCCGCCGGTGTAGTCGTAATCCCAACGGCTGGTGTGGAACATCGCACCGGAGAAGTCCCCGATACCCGGGACCCGCGGGAACTGGGGCTTGTTCAGCGGGCCGTTGGCGCGGACGACGAACCGCGCCGTCAGGACGTCGCCGCGGTCGGTCCGGATCTCCCAGCGCTGGCTGTCTTCCGCCCAGACCACCGAGGTCGCCGCGGTCTGGAACAGTGCGGCGCGGTAGAGGTCGAAGTGGCGGCCGATGCGCTTCGAGTGCTCGAATATCTCGTCACCGTCGGCGTAGCGCTGCGTCGGGATGTAGCCGGTCTCCTCGAGCAATGGCAGGTAGATGTAGGACTCGACGTCGCACTGCACCCCGGGGTAGCGGTTCCAGTACCAGGTGCCGCCGAAGTCGCCGGCCTGTTCGATGATGCGGAAGTCCTTCACGCCCTGCTGCGTCAGATAGGCGCCGGCCAGCAGCCCACCGAAGCCGCCGCCGAGGATGACCACGTCGTGCTCGGCCTGCACGGCATCGCGCACCAGCGGCTCGCTGTAGGGGTCGGTGGCGTCGGCTTCGCGCAGGTCGGCCAGCCCCTGGAACTGTTCGAGATGGTCGTCGCGCAGGCGGCGCGCCCGCTCGTCGGCGTAGCGCTGCCGGATCGGGGCGGGATCGAAGTCGATGTCGATCGTGATACCCGACGCGGGCAGGGCGAAGGTCATCTCGGTACCTCTCGAAAATAGTTGACACTGCGTCTATGACTGGAGACACCATGTCATATAGTAAGTTGGATCACAAGTGAGCGGGATCACCCTGCGCCGACCCCGAGGAGCTTTCGAGTGAACGTAGAAGTGGCCCAACCCGCACCGTCCTACGTCCAGGGCCGCACCGATACACCCCTGCTCATCGAGACCATCGGCGCCAACCTCGACCGCACCGTGGCCGCCTTCGGCGACCGCGAGGCCCTGGTCGACGTCCCCACCGGCCGGCGCTGGACCTACCGGGAGTTCGACGCCGACGTGCGGCGCCTGGCCAGCGGGTTGCTGGCCCTGGGCCTCCGGCCCGGCGACCGTGTCGGCATCTGGTCGCCGAACACCCC
Source organism: Mycolicibacterium sp. MU0050 (assembly GCF_963378085.1). Lineage (GTDB taxonomy): Bacteria > Actinomycetota > Actinomycetes > Mycobacteriales > Mycobacteriaceae > Mycobacterium > Mycobacterium wendilense. Next base: position 1,829,671 of record NZ_OY726395.1, read on the forward strand.
GGAATGGACCCTGGTGCAGTACGCGACCGCGCGCATCGGCGCCATCCTGGTCACCATCAATCCGGCCTACCGCGTCGAGGAACTCGAATATGTCCTCACCCAGTCCGGCGCGCGGACCGTCATCGCCGCCGCGTCGTTCAAGACCTCCGACTTCGCGGGCATGCTCGACGACGTCCGCGGCCGCTGCCCCGAACTGCAGGACGTGGTCATCGTCGGCTCGCCGTCGTGGGAAGCGTTGGCGGCCACCGAAAGTGACGATGCCGCCCTGGCCGGGGTGGCCACCGGGCTGACGCCCGACGACCCGATCAACATCCAGTACACCTCGGGCACAACGGGATTCCCCAAGGGTGCCACCCTGACCCACACCAACATCCTCAACAACGGCTACTTCGTCGGCGAGGGAGTGGGCTACACCGAACACGACCGCGTGTGCATCCCCGTGCCGTTCTACCACTGCTTCGGCATGGTGATGGGCAACCTGGCGTGCACCAGCCACGGCGCGGCAATGGTGATCCCGGCGCCGGGATTCGACCCCGCGGACACCCTGCGGGCGGTCGCCGAAGAACGCTGCACGTCGCTGTACGGGGTGCCGACGATGTTCATCGCCGAACTCGCGCTCGAGGATCTCGACTCCTACGACCTGAGCAGCCTGCGGACCGGCATCATGGCCGGCTCACCCTGCCCGGAGGTGGTGATGCGCCAGGTCATCGAGCAGATGAACATGGGCGAGGTGGCCATCTGCTACGGCATGACCGAGACCTCGCCGGTGTCCACCCAGACCAGTCCCACCGACACGCTGGCCCAGCGCACCGGCACCGTCGGCACCGCGGGCCCGCACCTGGAGATCAAGGTCGTCGACCCCGACACCGGCGAGGTCCTGCCCCGCGGCGAGCCCGGCGAACTGTGCACCCGCGGCTACAGCGTGATGGCCGGCTACTGGAACGACGAGGCCAAGACCGCCGAGGTGCTCGACGCCGAGGGCTGGATGCACACCGGGGACATCGCCGTGATGGACGAGCAGGGCTACGTCGCGATCACCGGGCGGATCAAGGACATGGTGATCCGCGGCGGGGAGAACATCTACCCGCGCGAGATCGAGGAATTCCTCTACCAACACCCCGACGTCGTCGACGCGCAGGTGGTCGGGGTTCCCGACGAGCGCTACGGCGAAGAACTGATGGCCTGGCTGCGGATCCGGGACGGCGCCGAAACTCCGACCGCCGAGTCCATCCGCGAGTTCTGCGCGGGCCGCATCGCGCACTACAAGATCCCGCGGCACGTCGCGGTGGTCGACGAATACCCGATGACGGTCACCGGCAAGGTTCGCAAGATCGAACTGCGCGAGCGCGCCGCGCAGATGCTGCGCGGCTGAGCGCGCGAGGCGGGTGCCGCCAAAATTGACACTGGCGCGGCGGCAGCGACAGGATGCTGTCCATGCGCACCCACGGGTGGGGCGGAGCCACCCCCGCGAGTGACGAAGAGGCCATCGAACGAATTCTCGACGCCGCCGCGGCCGCCATCGACCAGCGCGGCGCGGCGATGCGGGTGGCCGACGTCGCCCGCACCCTTGAGGTGTCGCGGCAGACGATCTACAACTACTTTCCAGGCAACACGCTGCTCGAGGCGGTGGCGACGCGCTCGGGCCTGCGATTCATCGAACGGCTGCGCGCGCATCTGGCCGGCCTCACGGATCCGGTCGACGCGCTGGTGGAAAGCTTCGCGTTCACGCTGGAATGGCTGCCCAGTGACAAGCCGGTGCAGCTGATGCTGGTCAACGATTTCGGCCGGACGTCGGTCGAGGTCACCTCGGACCGGGCAAAGGAGTTCGGCCACGGCATCCTGGCCGGCCTCGACGTCGACTGGGCCGCGCTCGGCATGGACGACGACGCCATCGACGACTTGGTCGAGTACATGCTGCGGATGCTGCAGTCCTTCATGATCGACCCGGGGCGCCCGCCGCGCACCGGCCAGGAGCTGCGCGGCTACGTGCGGCGCTGGCTGGGGCCCGTCGTCACCGCCGAGATCGCCAGTCATCAACCGTGATCGGCCACGCCGTGCTCCCACGGCTGCCGGTCCACCACGTCGCCCATCCGGAAGGCACGTCGGGCTCGGAAAATTCCATCTCGCAACCCGGCACGAAGGATTGATGATCTAAGTAAACTGTCAAGTCAGCTGGCATCGGACTACAAGGGAGCCCAGCATGACCTTCGACAAGGTGATTCTCAACGGCCGCTGGTTCGACGGGACGGGCGCGCCGTCGGCGGTGCGTAACCTCGGGATCCGCGACGGCCGGGTCGCGGCGGTGACCACCGAACCGATCGACGGCACCGAGGTGGTCGACGCCACCGGCCGCTGGGTCATTCCGGGCATCATCGACATCCACACCCACTACGACGCCGAGGTGCTGGCCGCGCCGGAGTTGTCGGAATCGTTGCGGCACGGCGTGACCTCCATCGTGATGGGGTCGTGTTCGCTGTCCACGGTGCACGTCGATGCTTCCGAGGCGGCCGACCTGTTCGGCCGGGTGGAGGCGATCCCGCACGAGCACGTGGTGCGCATCGTCGGGGAGCACAAGAACTGGAACAACGCGCAGGAGTACATCGAGGCGCTGGAGTCGCTGCCGTTGGGGCCCAACGTGACCGCTTTCATCGGGCACTCCGACATCCGGGTGGCGGTGATGGGGCTGGACCGGGCGACCCGCAAGGACGTGCGCCCCACCCGCGCCGAGCGCACCCGCATGGAGGAGATGCTGGAAGAGGCGCTCGACGCCGGCTTCATCGGGTTGTCCTCGCAGCAGCTGCTTTTCGACAAGATCGACGGGGACGTGTGCCGGTCCCGCACGCTGCCGTCAACCTACGCGAAGGCCCGGGAACTGCGCCGGCTCAAGTCGCTGCTGCGCCGCCGTGACCGCGCCCTGCAATCGGGGCCTGACATCAGCCATCCGCACAACATCGCCTCGCAGGCGCTGCAGTCGCTGGGCATCGGCCGCCCGCGCCTGAAGACCAGCCTGTTGGCCGCCGCGGACATGAAGTCCGCCCCGGGTGGCATGTGGCTGACCGTGGTGCTGGCCGCGATCGCCAATCGGCTCGGCGGCGACTTCCGCTTCCAGCACCTGCCGGTGCCGTTCGAGGTGTACGCCGACGGGATCGACCTGGTGATCTTCGAGGAGTTCGGCTCCGGCGCCGCCGCACTGCACCTCAAGACCGAACTCGAGCGCAATGAGCTGTTTCAGGACGAGGACTACCGCCGCCGGTTCCGCAAGGACTACGACAGCAAGTTCGGCCCACGGGCGTGGCACCGGGACTTCTTCGACGCCGAGATCGTCGCCTGCCCCGACCAATCCCTGGTCGGCAAGTCGTTCGGTGCGGTCGGCGTCGAGCGCGGGGGACTGCACCCGGTGGACGCCTTCCTCGATCTCGTCCTCGAGCACGGCGAGAAATTGCGCTGGCGCACAACCATTTCCAATCATCGGCCCAAGGCGCTGCGGCAGCTCGCGGTCAAGAACGGCATCCAGATGGGTTTCTCGGACGCCGGGGCGCACCTGCGCAACATGGCGTTCTACAACTGCGGGCTGCGGCTGCTGCGCCATGTCCGCGACGCCCAGCGCGCGGGTCAGGAGTTCATGACCGTCGAACGCGCCGTGCACCGGCTCACCGGCGAACTGGCCGACTGGTACCGGCTGGACGCGGGACATCTGCGGATCGGCGACTGGGCCGACGCGGTGGTGCTGGACCCCGAACGGCTCGACGCCGCGCTCGACGACTACCACGAGGCGCCCATTCCGGCGTTCGGCGGTATGCGGCGCATGGTCAACCGCAACGACGCGACGGTCAGGGCGGTCATGGTGGCCGGGCGCACCGTCTTCGCCGAAGGGGCGCCCACCGACCTGCTGGGCAACCGGCGCACCGGCAGCTTCCTGCGGGCCGACGGCCGACCCCGCAACGTCCCGCCGCGTGAGCCCGCCGCGGCCGATCCCGCCGAGACCAGGGCCGCCGCGACCGTATGACCACGCCGCAGCGCCTGACCATCGAGGTACCGCACCTGCGTTTCGAGGCGTTGACCTGGGGGCCCGACGATGGGCGGCTGATGCTGTGCCTGCACGGCTACCCGGACACCGCCTGGACCTGGCGGCACCTGGGCCCGCACTTCGCCGAGCAGGGCTTCCGCGTGGTCGCGCCGTTCATGCGCGGCTACGCCCCCACGGAGTTGGCCCGCGACGGCGACTACGGCGTCGGCGAACTGATGCGCGATGCCCTTGCGCTGCACCAGAATCTGGGCGGCGGGGCCGACGCGGTGCTGGTCGGCCACGACTGGGGCGGCCTGACCGCCAACGGCCTGGCCGCCTACCCGCAGAACCCCTTCGCGAAGGTGGTGAGCATGGGGGTGCCGCTGGTGACGGGCCTGCAGCCAGGCTCGGGGCACGGCGCCGCGAAGCTGCGGCTACTGCCGCGGCAGCTGAAGATGAGCTGGTACATCTTCTTCCAGCAGCTGCCCGGGATCTCCGAGCGCAATCTGGACCGGGTGCTGCCGAAGCTGTGGCGGGACTGGTGCCCGCCCGGCTACGACACCGGCGCCGATCTCGACCACCTGTGGCAGAGCCTGTCGGACCCGAGCCGCCGCACCGCTGCGCTCTCCTACTACCGAGCGGTGTTCCGGCCGCTGCGGCGCGGCCGCCACCATCGCGAGCTGGATCGGTACGCGATGGGCGCGACACCGGTGCGGCACCCCATGCTGGTGTTGCACGGACGCCTCGACGGTGCCATCGACGCGCGCCTGGCCGCGCTGAGTGTCGAAGGGCTGCCGGCCGGCAGCGCCCACCAGATCATCGACGGCGCCGGGCATTTCATGCACCTCGACCGGCCGGCCGAGGTGCACCGGCTGATTGGCGACTACGTGCGCAGCTCGTAGTCGGCCGGGTCCACCCGGCGGGTCCACTTCCAGTAGTCGACAATCCGGAACCCGTAGAGCGTGGGGACCTCCCCGGCGGCGTTCTTGTAGTAGCTGACCACGTTCGGGTGGGTGTACACCATGGTCTTGAGCCGCTCCTGATTGCGGCGGTGGTAGTCCCGGCACACCTCCGGCCGCGGCGCGGCCCAGCGGGCGCCGGCCCCGATCACCATGTCCAGACACGCCATGACGTAGCGCATCTGGCATTCCGAGTTGTAGATGATGCTGGTGCCGTTCACCGCGTTGGTGCCCGGGCCGTACATGCAGTACAGGTTGGGGAAGCCCGGCACGGTGACACCGAGGTAGGCGTACGGCGATTCACCCCACGCGGCGTTCAGGGACACGCCGTCGAGGCCGCGGATGTCGACCGGGCCCAGCTGATGGTTGACGTCGAATCCGGTGGCCCACACCAGGACATCGGCACGCCGATGCACGCCGTCGACCGTCGTCACCCCGTGCGCGTCGATCTCGGCGATGCCGTCGCGGATCAGCTCGACGTTGTCGCGCTGCAGCGTCGTCAGCCAGGTCCCGTTGTCCTGCAGCATCCGCTTGCCCATCGGCGGGTAGTCAGGGATCACCTTGGCCAGCAGGTCCTCGTCGGTGGTGAACGCACGCATCCAGGCGATCAGCATCTCCCGGATGCCGCGGTTGGCCTCACCGCAGGACAAGCCGCCGTCGTCCCAGCCGGGGTCCATCATCACGCGTTCCTCGGCGGCGTCGGTCAGCGGCCACCACGACAGGAAACGCAGCCAGCGCCCGTAGTACGGCAGGTGCCGGATCGCCCAGCGGGCGCCGTCGGGGATGGAGTCGTGATAGGCGATGTTGGGCGCCATCCACTGCGGGGTGCGCTGATAGACGTCGACCCGCTCGACGTCGTCGGCGATGGCCGGGACCAGCTGGAACCCGCTGGCGCCGGCGCCGATCACCGCCACGCGTTTACCGGTCAGCTCGACGTCGTCGCGCCAGTCGGCGGTGTGGAACGCGGGACCGGCAAATGTGCTCGCGCCCTTGATGTCCGGGACGACCGGGTTACTGAACTGCCCGACCGCGCAGATCAACGCGCGGGCGCGCAACTCCTCCGCCGAGCCGTCGGCCGCGCGGATCCGGACCCGCCACACCGACTCCGAGTCATCCCAGACGGCCTCGGTGACCTCGGTGGAAAACCGGGTGTGCTCGGCGATCCCGTGCTTGGCGGCCACGTCCTCGAGGTAGCGCAGGATCTCCGGCTGCTCGGAGTAGTAGTGCGTCCAGTGGTCGGTGGGTTCGAAGGAGTACGCGTAGTACTGATTGGCGATGTCGACGCGGCACCCCGGATAGCGGTTGGCCCGCCAGGTGCCCCCGACGCCGTCGCGCTTCTCGACGATGGTGAACGGGATACCGGCCTGTTGCAGCTTGATGCCGGCCAGCAATCCCGCCTCTCCGCAGCCGATCACGACGACGGGAAACGCGCTGCGCTGCTCGGGTGTCGACGTCAGCGGCGGGCCGTTCTGGTCGGCGTCGGTGAGCCGCAGGTCCGCGGCGACGTAGTCGATGTACTCGTCGGTGACCTGGCCGTCGGCCATCACGTCGAGCATGACGCGCATCTGTTCGGCGTCCGGGACGAACGGCGGCGGGCAGCCCCGGTCCCGGTATTCGCGCACCACGTCGTAGGCCCGGTCGCGCACGGCCTGCTTGTCCGGTTCGTTCATCCCGCCCTGCAGGTCCATCGGGATCAGCATGAACGGGCGGGGGAGTTCGTCGAGCAGGCCGAGGTCGCCGGTCATGTGCACCATCGACATCAGCAGCGCCGGCACGCTCGCCTCGTCGATGGCGGTGCGCAGCACGTCGTCGGAGTCGTTGAACGGCAACCCGATCAGCGCGTCGGTGTTGCGCGAGTCGGTCATCCCGGGTGCGGTCGGGTTCATCGGCTCACCCTCCAGTCGCTGCGTTGCGCGTGGCCGCGGACGAGTACGACGACGCCCAGTACATCGTTGTTTCGCCTGCGGGGCAATGCTAGCGCCCGATTGGACACATAACAAAGAATGTCCAATCGACGTCCCTGGGGAAGAACTAGCTCGGCGCGTCCTTGAGCCGCACCATCCGCGTGGTCGAACTCTCGTCGAGTTCCACTTCTGGGCGCGACCGCAGAAAGTCGCTGAAGGACTTGTAGCCCAACGCCTTCTCGCTGAACGACGGGTCCATCCGCTTCATCTGCGCCTTGACCGCCGAGTTGTGCAGCCAGTCCGCGTCGTCGCGCTCCAGCCCGATCCGCAGGGCGCGGGTCAGCAGGTTGGTCGCGGCGGTTTGCGGGTCCGGTTCCTTGGCGGCCTTGGACGAGCGCCTGCGGTGTTTGGGCGACGGCTCGTCGTCGGACTCGGCCGGTTCGAACATCGGGACGTCCGGCAGCGCGTCGTAGGTGACGAACTCGTCGCACGCCGCGGCCAACGAGCGGCTCGAGGACCCGGCCACGCCGATGCCCACCACGTAGCGGCCGAGTCGCTTGCAGCGCTGCGCCAGCGCGATGTAGTCGGAGTCGCCGGCGACGATCACCACGTGCGTCAGGTCGGGCAGCCGGAACATGTCCTCGACCGCGTCGACGGCCAGCCGGATGTCGGCGCCGTTCTTGCCGTAGGCCGCGGCCGGGAAGAGCTGCACCAGGTCGACCGCGCGCCCCACCAGCTGGCCCTGGTAGCCGGCGTTGACCTCGGCCGACCAGTCGGCGTAGGCGCGGGTGAGCACCAGGGTGCCGAACGAGGAGGCGAAGTCGATGATGGCGCCGACGTCGACGGTGGCGCGCTCCAACCGCTCGGCGTGGTCTCCCGGGGTTTTGGCCCGGTCGCGTTGGAATGAGTTGCGCCCGTTGACCTGGTCGTACCGGGAAATCACGATGTTGTCGAAGTCGAGATAGACCGCGACGCGCGTCACACCGGTTTCTGTCATGGCACCCAGTCTGCTGGATGGAGAACGGGTACGGTTGCACTGTTGGTAAACCAGCCCGTCCGGAACGCCGACCGACAAGTTCAACCGATACCCCCCAGGACCCCATGGCCATTACCGACGTCGCCCAATACGCCCACCTGAGCCGCACCGAGATCGATGCGCTCGGTGCCGAGCTGGATGCGATCCGCGTCGACATCGAGGATTCGCTGGGCGCTCGCGACGCCGCCTACATCCACCGCGCGATCCGTTTCCAGCGGGCGCTGGACGCCGGCGCACGGCTGCTGATCTTCGCCGGTCGCTCCAAGGCCAGCTGGCTGCTGGGTGCGGTGTCGCTGGCGGCGGCCAAGAGCATCGAGAACATGGAACTCGGCCACAACATCGGGCACGGCCAGTGGGACTGGATGAACGACCCCGAGGTGCACTCCAATACCTGGGAGTGGGACATGGCCGGGGTGTCGTCGCACTGGCGGTACTCGCACAACTATCGCCACCACATGTACACCAACGTCCACGGCGTCGACGACGACCTCGGCTTCGGCATCATGCGGGTCTCCCGCGACGAGCCGTGGCGGCGCAAGTGGTTGGCGCAGCCGCTGCGCAACCTGTTGCTCGCAGTGATCTTCGAGTGGGGCATCGCCATGCACGGGCTGCACTCCGAACACGAGCGGGCCGACAGCGACGCCGAAAGATCCGCTCAGAGTGCCGCTTTGATGCGCAAGACGCGTCGTCAGCTGGCCAAGGACTACCTGGTGCTGCCCGCGCTGAGCGGCCGCCGCTGGCGTCGCACCCTGGCCGCCAACGCGGCGGCGAACATCCTGCGCAACCTGTGGGCGTACGCGGTGATCTTCTGCGGCCATTTCCCCGACGGCGCCGAGAAGTTCACCGAGGAGGCCCTGGTCGGGGAGACCAAGGCGGACTGGTATCTGCGGCAGATGCTGGGCACGGCGAACTTCGACGCGGGACCGGTGCTGGCCTTCGCCAGCGGGAACCTGTGCTACCAGATTGAACATCACCTGTTCCCCGATCTGCCCAGCAACCGCTATGCGCAGATCGCCGCGCGGGTGCGTGCGTTGTGCGACAAGTACGACCTGCCCTACACCACCGGGCCGTTCCTGCGGCAGTTCTTCTTGGCCCAGCGCACCATCGTCAAGCTGGCGGCCCCTGACCGCTTCTTGACCGCCACCTCCGACGACGCCCCGGAGACGGCGTCGGAGCGCAAGTTCTTCCCCGCGGGGGCGGCCTCGGCGGCCGGGTGATCGGCGTTTCGTTCTCCGCGGCCGCCACCCGTACCCTCTGAGCGTGACCGCGATTGATCCTGACCAGCTGAAAGTGTGCCTCCGGGTACTGGCCGAGGTCGAAACGCTGCCGCCGGAGCACCCGGATGCGGTCGCTGTGCGCCGCGCGACCGCCAGCCTGTGGAAGTCGGTGAAGATCGCCCGCCGCCACGCCAAGCGCGACGCCATCGCCGCCGCCGACAACGCCGTCACCGCTGCCACGGCCACCGGCGCGCCGGGCCGCATCGACGACGAGACCCAGGGGTTGCCGCTGGTGTCGACCGCGGTGGGCGCCACCGCCGGCACGCTGCAGCGCTCGCGCGCGTGCTACGTGTGCAAGGACCGCTACACCGTGGTCGACGCGTTCTACCATCAGCTCTGCCCGCAATGCGCCGCGTTCAACCGCAGCAAACGCGATGCCCGCACCGACCTGACCGGCCGCACCGCCCTGCTCACCGGCGGGCGCGCCAAGATCGGCATGTACATCGCGTTGCGGTTGCTGCGCGACGGCGCCCACACCACCGTCACCACCCGCTTTCCCAACGACGCCGTGCGCCGGTTCGCGGGCATGCCCGACAGCGAAGACTGGCTGCACCGGCTGCGTGTGGTCGGGATCGACCTGCGGGACCCCGCCCAGGTGGTCGCGCTGGCCGACACCATGGCAGAGCAGGGTCCGCTGGACATCCTGATCAACAACGCCGCGCAGACCGTGCGACGGGCGCCGGGCTCCTATGCCGCGCTGGTCGAGGCCGAACGGACCCCGGCCCCGGAACTGGTCGACGTGCTCACCTTCGATCACGTCAGCGACGCCCACCCGGCCGCGTTGGCGGGCAGCCTGGCCGAGCACCAGCGGCCGCACGCCCTGACCGAGCTGGCGTTGGTCGCGCGTAGCGCCTCCCCGGAGCGCATCGCCGCCGGGACCGCGGTCGACGCCGGCGGGCTGCTGCCCGACACCGCTCCGGTCAACAGCTGGACCCAGCGGGTGCACGAGGTCGACCCGCTGGAACTGCTCGAGGTGCAGCTGTGCAACCAGACCGCGCCGTTCATCTTGATCAGCCGGTTGCGCGGCGCGCTGGCCGCCTCGAGCGCGCGGCGCAAGTACGTGGTGAACGTGTCGGCGATGGAGGGCCAGTTCAGCCGCGGGTACAAGGGCCCCGGGCATCCGCACACCAACATGGCCAAGGCCGCCCTGAACATGCTCACCCGCACCAGCGCGGGCGAAATGCTCACGGAGGACGGCATTTTGATGACCGCCGTGGACACCGGTTGGATCACCGACGAACGTCCGCACCCGACCAAGCTGCGGTTGGCCGAGGAGGGCTTCCACGCCCCGCTGGATCTGGTCGACGGTGCGGCCCGGGTGTACGACCCGATTGTGCGGGGGGAAGCGGGCGAGGATCTCTACGGGTGCTTCCTGAAGGACTACGCAGTCAGCAACTGGTGAATGACGCTACCGCCTCGATGACTCAACTCAGCGAAAGCGCTCGACCCGGCTGTCCGGACTGCTAGCTTGAGCGGCGTACCGCGGTCCCCGTCGGCGGCGGTATCGACGTGAGCAACTCCGGCGATTTCTGAGCGAGGACCGCACGATGCGCAGAGTAGTCCAGTTCTCCACCGGCAACGTCGGGCGACACTCGCTGGCGGCCATCATCGGTCGACCGGACCTGGAGCTGGTGGGGGTCCACGCGGCCAGCGACAACAAGGTCGGACGCGACGCCGCCGAACTGTGCGGGCTCAGCGAACCCACCGGCGTCATCGCGACCGACGACATCGACGCGCTGATCGCGCTGCAGCCGGACTGCGTCGTCTACACCGCGTTGGGCGAGACGCGGCCGATGGAAGTCATCGAGGAGATGGCGAAGTTGCTCGCCGCCGGGATCAACGTGGTCGGGACGTCGATGGTGTGGCTGGTGACGCCGCGCCAGGCTGACGACTGGCTGCGGGCGCCGTTGGAGGAGGCGTGTGCCGCGGGCAACGCGTCGCTGTACGTCAACGGGATCGACCCCGGCTATTCGAGCGATTCCGCGGTGTTCTCGGCGCTGAGCCTGGTCACCCGCGCCCGGTCGGTCACCGTCCAGGAGATCTTCGACTACGGCAACTACGACGACTACGAATACACCGGGACCGCAATGGGTTTCGGCAACAGCCCCGACGACCCCTTGCCCATCGCGTTCCAGCTGGGGGTCATCACCTCGGTGTTCGGCGGCTTGGTGCGCAACATCGCCGCGCAGCTCGATGTGGAACTCGACGAGGTCCGCGAGCGGTACGAGCCCTGGTACACCCCGGAGCGCATCGAGTGCAAGATGATGACGGTGGAGCCCGGCGGGTTGGCGGCGGTGCGGTTCGCCGCCGAAGGGGTGCGCTCGGGCGAGCCGGTGATCACCGTCGAGCACGTCAACCGACTCACGTCCGCGGCGGCGCCGGATTGGCAGGTGCCCCCGGAGGGACAGCTCGGGGTGCACAAGGTGATCGTGGAGGGCGAACCTCGCGTCGAGGTGAACACCCTGCTGTCGCATCCGGTGCTCGACGTCACCGAGGCCGGGTGCCTGTCGACGGCGGCGCGCGCGGTCAACGCGATCGACTGGGTGTGCCGGGCGCCGGCAGGACTGATTGCGGCCGACGACATCCCGCCGACCGAGATGATCCGCGGCCTGATGTGGTGATGCGCGTTCGTTGAAGCCCGAGGGGAGCCGAGAACGTGTGAAGTAGCGACGCGCCGGGTATCCCGGGCTGCACACAGGTGCTCAGCTGAGGGAGACGTCGATGCGGTTGCGGCGCAGCGTGCTGACATCGCCGGGCATCACGCGGCGGCGGTGCGGCAAGGGATTCGCCTACACCGGCCCGGACGGGTCGGCGCTCAAAGATGCGGCCACGCTGCGCCGGATCGAGCAGCTCGTCATCCCGCCGGCGTGGAAGAAGGTGTGGATCAGCCCGTTCCCCAACGGGCACATCCAGGCGGTCGGCACCGACGTGGCCGGCCGCCGCCAGTACCTGTATCACGAGCAATGGCAGCAGGAGCGCGCCGAGGAGAAGTTCGACCGGGTGCTCGAGATGTCCAAGCAGTTGCCGGCCTGGCGCGAACGCATCGCCGAGGACCTGACCGGCCGGGGGCTCAGCCGCGAGCGGGTGCTGGCGCTGGCGCTGCACCTGTTGGACCGGGGGTACTTCCGCGCCGGAGGTGAGCAGTACGCCGAGGAGCACGAGTCCTACGGGATCGCCACGTTGCTGTGCGAGCACGTCAACGTGCGCGGCGCGGCGGTGGTGTTCGACTACCCGGCCAAGAGCGGGGTGCAGCGCACGCTGGAGCTCGAGGACCGGGAGGTGGCCCGCGCGGTCAAGGCGCTGTTGCGCCGGGGCAGGCGGACCGAGCGGCTGCTGGTGTGTCGGGCGGCCAAGGGCTGGGCGGACATTCGCGCCGACGACCTCAACGCGCGCTTCAAGGAGATGGTCGGCGACGATTTCAGCGTCAAGGACCTGCGGACCTGGCACGGCACCGTGCTGGCGGCGGAGGCCTTCGTCGGCGCCGATCCCGCGGCCTCGCAGCGCCAGGCGAAGAAGATCGAATCGGCCGTCATGAAGGAGGTCGCCGCGGAGCTGGGGAACACCCCGGCCGTGGCGCGCGGCTCGTACGTGGACCCGCGGGTGGTGGCCGGCTACGAGCAGGGGTTGACCATCGCGGCGGCCAGCCGGCGGGCCGCCAAGGAATCCGACCCGGCGGCCGCCCAGGCCATCCGGGAGAAGGCCACTCGGTCGCTGATCAGCCGGGTCGCCAAGGGCAGCGCCGCCTCCCGTCGTCCCGACGGGGTGGCGGTGGGGAAGGCGGCCTGAGGGGCGGCATCGCTTCGCGGAGTGGGGCCACGCGCGGGGACAGTGTGGAAGACTTTGCTGCCGAGGGGGTAGGACCCATGGCCGCGAATCGACGCTCGTCCCGATCGCCCCTGCGGGCCGATCTCGTGCTGTCCGGCGGCGGGGTCAAGGGCATCGGGCTGGTCGGCGCGGTCGGAGCGCTACGGGATGCCGGCTACGACGTCCAGCGGGTGTCGGGGACGTCGGCGGGTTCGTTGGTCGGTGCGGTGGTGGCCGCGGCCTCGCAGAGCGGGGAGTTGAGCAGCGCCCAGGTGCGCGAGCTCGCCTTGAGCGTGCCGTATCCCAAGTTCCGCGACAGCAGGACTCTCGAACGCATCCCGATTCTGGGGACCGCGTGGGGGCTGCTCCGGGAAACCGGGGTGTATCGCGGCGACTTCGCCCACGACTGGATACGGGGTGAGCTGAAGAACTTGGGGGTCACCACGTTTGGTGATCTCGCGATCGACGATGACCACCTGCTGCCGGAGCGGCGCTACCGGTTGGCGGTGACGGTCGCGGATCTGACGACGGGCCAGCTCGTGCGGCTGCCGTGGGATTATCGGCGGGTCTACGGCCTGGACCCCGATGAGCAGCTGGTGGCTGACGCGGTGCGGGCCTCGATGGCGATTCCCTTTCTGTTCCACCCGGTGACGTTGAAGAACGCCGCCGGGAAGCCCTCGACGCTGGTCGACGGTGGGGTGTTGTCGAACTTCCCGATCGATTCCTTCGACCGTCCCGACGGCAGGGAGCCGCGGTGGCCGACGTTCGGCGTGGCGGTGGTGCCCTATCTGCCCGCGCCGTCCTTCGAACAGTTGATTCCCGGCCTGCACCTGCCGTGTCGGAGCGGGCCGAGCTTCCTGGAGAGTCTGCTCACCACCATGCTGGTCGGCCACGACCAGGCTCACCTCAGTCAGCCGTGGGTGAAAGTGCGGGCGATACAGGTTGATTCGACCGACGTCGGGGTGCTCGACTTCGACATCTCCCGGCCCCAGGCCAGCGCGCTGTACGACAAGGGATACGCGGCCACCACCGAGTTCCTGTCGACGTGGGACTGGCCGGCCTACCTGGAGCGGTTCCGCCGCGCGCACTACGTGGAGTAGTTCAGCGGGCTGCGGGCTGGACGCGCGTTGCGTCGGAGGTCGGGTCGTCCGGGCTGCGTTCATCCACGGCAGCTCCGCCCACCTTGTGTTCCACCGCTGAGCCACAGTGCGTTTGGCCGGGGGTCGGTTTCTGGACGGTGGTTGTGCGTTGGTTGCCCGGAGGTTCCCCTGCCCGGTTCGCCCACCTCCGAGCGACAACGAACGACAACTGGCTTAGCCGGAATCGATTGTCGCGCATTGTCGCTCGGAGGTGGGCAAACCGGACACCCGGTGCTCTAGGTATTCTTGCGCTTTCGGCCTGGCGCAGCGGCGCTCCCACGCTGGGGCCGGCGGGGGCCGCGCGGGGCGGGCACCATGCCCTGCCGGGCGGGCACTGCGCGACATTGCATTTTCGTCCGCGACACGCCGATCCAGCGGACCAAACCGCTGTTTCGGCGCGGACGCCCCGGGCGCGGACGCCCCGGGCCGGACGCCCCGGGCGGCACCCAAGTGGCGCACCGGGGCGGCGGGCCGACTCACACCGACGCGGGTACCCGCTCGGCCTTCGCGCTCGCCGTCATCTCCTGCCGCAGCGCGGTGAAGTCCGAGATGGTCTTGGTGGCCACCGTCGCCACCGGCCGGGCGTTGCGGCCAGAGGCCTCCCGCTTGGACACCATCACGACCGAATCGATGTAGGGCTGAATGGTGGTGGCGTTCTGCACGGTCGCCACGATGATCAGCTGGAAGCCGAACTTGCGGAACGCCTGCAGCGCCTGCTGCGCGAACTGCGGGTCCGACTTGGAGAACGCCTCGTCGAGCATCAGCTGCGCGAACACCGGGCGGTTGTCCCCGCTGTCCGGTGACGCAAGGTTAAAGCTCAGCGCCCCGGCCAGGCAGAACGCCATCAGCTTCTCCTGCTCACCGCCGGAGTTGTCGCCGGCATTGCTGTGCGTGCGGATCAGCTCGTCGCTGTCGGCGTCCCACTCGGCGCAGTCGAACGTGAACCGGTTGCGCACATCCAGTGCATCGCGGGTCCAGGCCTTGTCCTCCGGCGCGGTGGACGCCAACCGGTTGCGCAGCCGCAGAATGTCGGCGTACTGGTCCAGGATGGCCTGCTTGTCGCCCAGGCCCACCTCGGCGATCCGGCGCGAGATCGCCCGCACGATCTCGGTCAGCTCGGCGACGGCGGTCAGCTGGCGCGGGGTGGCGCGCAGGGTCAACTTGGTGCCGCGGTTGAACTCGACGGCACCCAGGCCGGTGTTGACCCGGGCGATCTGATCGCTGATGCGGCGGGTCTCCTGCTCGGCAACCCGGTGCAGGGTCAGGATCGCATCGGGGGCCTGCTCGGTGACCAGACGCATCATCCGCTCGTAGGCCTCGGGCAGTTCGCGCTCGTCGATGTGCCGGCACAGCGCGACGTAGTCGTGCACCCGCTCGTCGAACACCTCGCTGTCGTTCGGGATCGCGTCGGGGAACGCGGTGTCGAAAGTGTTGAGGATGCGGGCCAATTCGTCATAGGAACGACGACGGCTCTCCCGCAGCTGCTCGCGTTCGCGGCGGATCGCGGTGAACAGCGCCTCGCGGTGCGGCTCGGGGCCCAGCAGCTCCAGCGGCACCGGGACCTCGGCGGCATAGCGGTGCAGCAGCTCGGTCAGCGGCTCGGACACGAACGGCGGGGACAGCCGCTCGGCCAACTCCAACAGCTGGGTGCGGCGGTGGTCCAGGTCGTCGCGGCGGGTCTGGATGGCACCGCGCCGCGTCATCAGCGTCTGGATCTCCGACCAGCATTCCTCGGCGCGGGCCGAGAGCGCCTCGATGTCGGGATGGTCGGCCAGCAGGATCTCGAACTGCTCGCGCAGCCGGTCGGCGTGCTTGTCGGCGGTCTCGACGTCGATGTGGTTCCACTGCGGGAACTGCTCGCAGATCGCCCGGCTGGCCGCGGCCCGGTCGCGCCACTGCTGGCGTTGGGCGGCAATGTCGTCGGCGGCGCGGCGGGCCTGCTGGTAGGCCTGCTCGGCGGCGGCCAGATCGACGGTCAGCGCGTCGATCTTGTTGGCCACATCGCCCTGATAGATGTAGTCGGCCTGCTTGAGCGGGCGGCGGTCGTCCTTGACGGCCAACCGATCCGAGTCCTTGTACAGGCCGGTGTCGGTGACCGCGCGCCGGAACCGGCTGAACACGTCGGGGGTGTCCACGCAGATGTGATCCCCGGCGTTGGCGACGACGTCGGCGGCCTCGGCCGCGCACGGATGGCCCGGGTCGACGACGAACAGCTTGCCCGCCAACGTCTTCGGGTCCGCCTCGGCGGGGGCGGCGCCGACCAGGCTGGCCCGCACGTGGTGCAGCTGCAGCCGACCGCGCATGTTGGTCTCGTTGACGAAGCGCAGCACCGCCGCGTAGTGCCGGTCGGGCACCAGCAGCCGCAGCCCGACCCCGCGCAGCACCTTCTCCACCGCCACCCGCCAGCGGCTGTGCTCGGGACGCAGATCCATCAGCTCGGCGATGTAGGGCAGCTCAGAGGCCTCGATGCCGACGGCCGCGCAGATGAAATCGCGCATGGTGATGGCCGATTCGGGCAGCGCGGAGCCCACCTGCTCGACGCGTTTGAGTTCCTTGGCGGCGTCGTCGCGGGCCATCCGCGCCACCTTCTGGGCGTACTCGGCGTCGGTGGAGGCCTCGCGGCCGCGGTCGAGCTTGGCCATCAGCTCGGTGGCCTGGGTGGTCAGCTCCTCGCGCAGGTTCCAGAACTCGTCGGCGGTTTCGGGCACGTCGAGATCCTGGGCGGCCAACAGCGATTCGTAGGCCGCGCGCCGGCGGGAGGTCTCCTCGGCTTGGGCCTCGGCGGCGGCCACCTGCGACTGCAGCGGGCCGATCGACGAGCTGGAACCACTGATCTGCGCGTTGAGCGAATCCGCCTCGGCCTTGGCCAGATTCAGCGAACGGGTGACGTCCTCGTATTCGTTGCCCAGCTGGTCGATGGTGCGGTCCAGCGCCTCGATCTGCGCCGGGCACTGCGCCAACCGGACGTGGTCGGTGTAGGCGCGCACCATGGGGGCGTCGACCAGGTCGATGATGCCCAGGTCGGAGGACTCCGAGACGTAGCGGGCCTGGATCTTCTCGATGTCGCCGAGGATCTTGCGTTTGCGCTGCGCGACGGCCAGCAGCTCGCGGGCCTCCACCAGCGGGTCGATCTGCTTGAGCGCCTCGGGCAGCCGGGCCAGGCTCTCGGGCTCGTCCAGCATGAAATCGCGGACGAACTGCTCCAACCCGCCAACGCTTTTCAGCGACTTGGCCTTGCCCAGCAGCTGCTGGGCGGCATCGGAGCTGCGGATGCCGATGGTGGCGTACAGCTGGGCCAGATACTGCGACTCGACCTTGGTGGAAAACCGCCAGCCGTCCTTGAACACCGCGGTGTCGAAGCGACCGGCCGCCCAGCGGTTGCACACCTCCTCGATGTCGCGGTCACCGTCGGCCAGCACGAACCGGCTCGAGGAGTCGGTGCGCGATTCGCCGGTCAGCCACTTGAGGACCAGACCGGTGACGGTGCGGCCGCTGTCACTGGCGTAGGTGACCGCCACCGCCGACCAGGCGGTGCCGTCGCCGCGCAGGTACATCACCTTGGCGGTGCCGCCGTCGCTGCGCTGGCCCCACGCGCCGCGGACGTACTTGTCCACGGTGCGCCGCCCGGCGCTGGACCCGGCGGCGGTGTTGTCGCCGGAGGCGTTGAAGTTGCGCCGGTTGAACGGCAGGAAGCCCAACGAGATCGCGTCCAGCAGTGAGGATTTGCCGCTGCCGGAGGCGCCGGCAATCAGCGCGCCGCCGGGGCTGAATCGGATGTCGTGGTACCCGTCGAACACGCCCCAGTTGATGACCTGCAGGCGGGACAGGTGGAACTGCTCAGACATCGAGGTCTTCCTGGTCGTCGGGGGTGTCGGCGGTGTCGTCGGGGGCCGGGGTGCCGCCGTTGAGCAGCATCTCGAACTGCTGCTGCAGCTCGGCGATCACCGAGGCCGTCATCACCGCGGTGATCACCGGGCTCACGGTGTAGCTGTCCTCGTCGTCGCGGCTCTTGCGCAGGATCTCCAGGGAGTGCAGCCGGGCGATCGCGGCGTCGATGCGGGCGGTGAACGTCACCGCGTCGCGGTCCACTTCGTTGAGCACCCCGGCGAACAGGGCGTGGATCTCGTCGCGGCTGATCACCACGGTCTGGTCGCCGGAGGCGCGCATGAACTGCGCCAGGTGCAGGGCCAGGATGGAGTCGTAGGTGCCCAGCGGCTCGCGGCGCAAAAGCTTGACGCCGCGGGCGGATTCGTAGCGGGCCTGCTCGATGAACGCCACGTCCACGTTCTCGGCCACGCGCAGCATCAGGTCCAGTTCGGAGAGCCGCACGCTGAGCTGGGCGCGGTACTCCAGCACCCAGCTGTAGAGGTCGCGGTCGGTTTCGGCGCTGATGTAGCGCCGGGTCAGCAGGTGCTGCAGCGCCCAGCAGGCCCGGTCGGGCAGCTCGCTGACGTCGCCGTCGAAGCGGGGCCGGCGCTGCTGCGGGGCGCGGGCGGTCTGGTCGACCTCGGGCAGGGCGGCCAGCGCCGCGTAGTCGAGGTCGCTTTCGGTGGCGGTCACGGCGCGGCTCCCAACAGGGTGGAGATCGGTTCGGTGAACATCAGGTGCGGGACCTCCATCTGGCGGTCGTGGCCGTCGACGGACTGGAACCGCACGACGGTCGACTCGCGGGTGTTCTCGGCGCCGGGCTGCTTGAGCGCCCAGGACCACAGCACGATGACGTGACCCAGGTACGCCGCGTCGAGTCGGTCGACCGCATCCGGCAGGGACAGCGGCCCGTCGGCGATCGCGGTGTTGATCATCTCCGACATGGCCGGCGCGTCGACCTGGGTGGTCAGCGCGGCGAAGCTGGCGATGTCGACCTCGCCCTGGGCCACCTCGGCGGGCTTCGGGTTGGACAGGTCGCCGATCCGGAAGCTCAGGGCGCCAACGGAACTGATGGTGTGCCGGGCCAGCGGCAGCTCAAGGTCCAGGCGCGAGTCGGTCAGCGATGCCTTCAGCAGGTTGCGGGAGGCGCCGATGGCGTCGCTGAGTTGACGGGCCACGCCGCGGCTCTGCTCGAGCATGCCGAACGCGGTGAACCGCTTGACCCGCTGCGCGCAGCGCTGCTGGATGCGCTCCACCTCGTCGATCTGATGGCCGACCAGTTCGAAGAAGCCGGCCATCACCTTGCGCAGCGCCGGGTCCAGGCCGGGCAGGCCGTCGGCGACGGCGGCGACGTCGGCCTCGAACTCGGCGCGCTGGTCGGGGTCGTTGATCATCCGGAGGAAGGCGCGGTGGCTGTCGCGGCCCTGGGAGTCCCAGGCGGCCTGGTAGTCGGCGTACATCTGGCGCTGCCGGTCGCGGTATTCGACGTTGCTGTCGATCGGGTCGTCCAGGGCGGCGGTGGCCTGCTCGATCATGGTGCCGTACTGGCCGATGTCGGTGATCAGCCGTTCCATCTGCAGGGCGATGGCGTGCGCCTCGTCGTAGGAGTCGGTGAGGTCCGGCTCGGCCCGCTCGGGTTCGTGGCCGTCATCGAGGGAGTCCAATTCGGCTTGCAGGTCGGCGATTTCGGCCTGCAGCCCGGCGCGGATCCGGTCGGTGTCGTTGCCCACCCGCATCGCGATCTGCTTGAGCCGCGAGGCGATGCCGGTGATCGAGCCGCCGGTGGCGATGGTGTCCTTGCGGCGCATGCCGCGCAGGAAGTCCAGCGCGCGGCGGGCCTCCTGGGTGAGGTAGCACAGGTTGCGTTCCTGGCCGGGGCGGGTGTCGGTGACCCGGTGCAGCCAGCCCTGGCTGGCCCAGGACTTGATGAGCGCCAGGCCGGACTGGCCGTCGGGGCGGTCCAGGTCGTCGAGATCGCGCTCCAGCAGCACCACCAGTTCGGTCTCCGGGAGCACCCCGCCGGACAGGTGGCGCTCCATCAGCGTGGCGTAGAGCCCCAGGTTGAGCGTGGACAGCAGCCGGACGGTGGGGGAGCCCTGGATGTCGCGATGCAGTTCGAGCAGCTCGGGAGCGGTCAGGGTGCTCTCAGCGTGGTCGTCCACTCGTCTCCTCTCTGGCTCTGCCCGCGGGTCCTCGGACGGTCCAACTTAGGCGACGGCGGCGACGACACCCCGCCGCTGGGTGCGTGGGTGGGCCGCGTGTCGGGCGTGTCGGATCACACCGGTCTCAGGGGGTTGCTGGCGTCACTCTGGTCACGAGGTCCGGGGTCCGGCGCGGGCGCCGCAGCTGCACCCGCTGCGCCCAGAGTCGGGATGTTGACCCAAAACCCCGGGACAGGGTGCGAACAAGTCACCCCTCGGCGCAGCAGCGGTCAGGCCGCCGACTCGGTGGCCAGCAACCGTTCGAGCACGTCGTTGAGGGTGAGCACCCCGATGACCCGCTCGGCGTCGGTGACGGTGGCCAGGTGGTTGCGGGTCTCGCGCATGAGCCGCAATGCCTCGTACACCGGCGTCGACTTCGGGAAGGTCAGCACCGGCCGCATCAACTCGGCGGCGGTGCGCTGCGGCTGGTGCAGGCTGTCGCGGACGTGCAGCACCCCCTCGACGCGGTTGCCGGTGCTGACCAGCAGCCGCAGGTGGCCGGCCCGCCGGGCAGCGTCCTGGATCTCGGCGGCGGTCGCGTCGCGGGCCACGTTGCCCGGGTCGGGGTTGGCGCGGACGATGTCGCCGACGGTGAGGGCCTCCAGCTCCAGGGCGCTGATCAGATGCCCGCGGTAGCGCTCGTCGAGGGTGCCCAC
This sequence comes from Mycolicibacterium sp. MU0050, assembly GCF_963378085.1. GTDB lineage: Bacteria > Actinomycetota > Actinomycetes > Mycobacteriales > Mycobacteriaceae > Mycobacterium > Mycobacterium wendilense. The sequence continues at coordinate 1,850,520 of NZ_OY726395.1, forward strand.
GGTGGCGGAGTGTTCCACCAGGTGTCGCAGCGCCGCGGGGTCCTGACCGGAATCCAACTGGTCGACGGGCTCGACCCCCACCTTGCGCAGGCACAGGTTGGCGAGTCGGTTGAGCCACACGATCAGCGGGCGGGTGAACCACATGAAGCCGCGCATCGGGATCGCCAGCAGGGTCGCCGACTTCTCCGGATGGGCGATGGCCCAGGACTTGGGCGCCATCTCGCCGATCACCAGATGCAGGAAGGTGACGATGAACAGCGCGAGGACGAAGCCGGCGGCGTCGGCCGCCCACGTCGGTGCGCCCCAGCCGGCGATCAGCGGCGTGAGCCAGTGGTGCACAGCGGGTTTGGTGACCGCGCCGAGGGCGAGCGTGCAGACCGTGATGCCCAGCTGCGAGCCGGCCAGCAACACCGACAGCTCCGAGGCGCTGCGCAGGGCGGCGCGCGCCGAGCGGCTGCGCGGCGCCGCGTCCTCGAGGCGGTGGCGGCGGGCGGCGATGAGCGCGAACTCGACGGCCACGAAGAACGCGCTGGCCGCGATCAGGGCGACGGTGGCGGCGAGGACGATCCAGGGATTGCTCATCGGGTGGCCTCGCTGTCGTCGCTGAGGGCGGAGTCGGTGCGGATACGCACGCTGACCTCCGACGGCACCCGGCGTTCCAGGGCTCGGACGTCGAGGACCACCGTGCGTTGCGGGGGCGGGCCCTCGTGCAGGAGTTCCTCGGCGGTGCCGGCGAGTTGGAGTTCGACGGTGTCGCCGACCTCGGGCAGGCCGCCGAAGCGGGCGAGGATCAGCCCGGCCAGCGTTTCGTAGTCGCCGTCGGGCAGGTCGTGGCCGATGGCCCGGCCGACCTCGTCGAGGTGGGCGTCGCCGCGGATCAACCAGCTGTCGTCGGCGCGGGTGATGACGGCGATCTCGGGGTCGACGTCGTGCTCGTCGTCGATCTCGCCGACGAGTTCCTCGGCCATGTCCTCGACGGTGACGACGCCGGCGAAGCCGCCGTACTCGTCGATGACCAGGGCCATCTCCTCCTTGGCGGCGGTCAGCTGGGTCAGCACGGCCGGTAGCGGCATGGACTCCGGCACGATCACCGCCGGGCGGTACAGCTCGGCCGCGGTGCCGGCGGCGGTCGGTTCGAGCAGGTCGCGCAGGTGCACCACGCCCAGCAGGTCGTCGGGGGAGTCGCTGACCACGGGGTAGCGGGTGTGCCCGGTGGCCATCATGGCGAGCACCTCCTCGCGCGGAGTGTCGGCGGGCACCACGTCCACCCGGGCGCGGGGGATCATCGCGTGCTCGACGCTGCGGGTCGGGAAATCGAGGATACGGTCGAGCAGTGCGGACAGTTCGGCGGGCAGCTCACCGGCCTCGCGGGACTGCGCCACGATGTGTTCGAGGTCGCGGGGGCTGGCCGAATGCTCCACGTCGTGCACGGGTTCGATGCGCAGGGCGCGCAGCAGCAGGTTCGAGGACGCGTCGAACAGCTTGATCAGCCAGCCGAACAGCTTCAGGTACCAGGTGGTGGACAGAGCGAGGCGCCGGGCGACCGGTTCGGGGCGGGCGATGGCGAGGTTCTTCGGGAACAGTTCGCCGAAGACCATCTGGATGACGGTGGCGGCCAGGACGGCCAGCACGGTGCCGACTGCGATCCCGACCGCGGTCGAGACGCCGCCGCGGGCGAGCAGGTCCCCGACGCCACGGCCGATCAGCGGTTCGGCGACGTAGCCGACCAGCAGCCCGGTGACGGTGATGCCGAGCTGTGCGCCCGACAGCATGAACGAGGTGCGGCGGGTGACCGACAGCGCCTGGGCCGAGGCCTTGTCCCCGGCCGTGGCGCGGGCCTTGAGCCGGGAGCGGTCCACGGCCATGTACGCGAATTCCTGGGCCACGAAGTAGCCGGTGATCGCGGTGATGGCCACGACCACCAGCAGGCCCAGCAGGATGCTGAGGACGCTCAGCACGGCGGTGCCGAGGTGGAGCCGGAATCATGGTCCGGGTGACGTGGACAGGGTCGGGCGGGGACTCGCGGGACTCGGCTCATCGGTCTCTCGGTCGGTGGCGACGGCATCGTCGTCAGGTCGGCTGGTCCTAGGGAAGACGAACCGGCTTTCTGGTTAGTTCCCGCGCGGGGAAAATCGGTTATCGCCGAGAGTTCGGTTGTTGACGGGAACCCGCAGGACGGGGTGCGGACAAGTCAACTTTCGGCGAGGGGGTCTAGGGCCTGGTCGACAGGGCTGCCAGGTAGCGGTCGGTGATCCGCTTCTGAACCCGGGTGGCCACCCAGGCGCCCGCCTTGCTCCACCAGCGGGCGGGGCGGGAGAACGCCACGATCTCGGCGTACACCGTGCCGTCGGGATCGAGGCGCACGCCGAAGTACTCCTCGCCGGACTCGGGGTGGCCGTCGAGGGTGCCGTAGGCGAACCCCTGGCGGTGCGGTTCGTCGGTGACGTAGATGACCTTGCAGGCGGCGCGCAGCGGCCCCAGCCTGATGGACACCAGAGACCCCGGCACGGCGGTGGGCGTAGAGGTATCGATGCGGATGCCGGCCCGACGCTGAATCTCCCACGCCATCAGCTGGGCAGCGGCTCGCCGAAAAGCCTGTTCTCCCAGGCCGATCGCGCGCTCGCGGCGGATGTGGTGGTACCCGTCGGGGAGCGGTCCGGCGGTGGCGCCGATCTCGGGGTAGCTCAGGCGGCGTCGCGCCAGCTGTTCCCAGTTCACCGACGTCGCTCCTTGCCGTTGCTCTCGTCCGCGTCGACTGCCTCTCGCCATGCATCGCGCACGATCGCAAGAGCCTCAGTTGCCGACACGGTAAGCCGGGTCTGGCCGGCGAGCTGCGCACGCCATTCGCTGTCCGAGGGAGCGCGTTGGAAGATGTGCGGCGCCGGGCCGCGGTTCGTTGGCCCGAACCGCCGAAATAACGACGTCGCGTTGGCGTCGATTGCGCCGAGCCTGGCCAGCGCCCAAAGGTCCCAGAGGTCGCGGGGCGCGAGTCGGTCCGCCCAGGTAGCGGTCTTCGATGCGGCGAATGCGGGCAGCGTGGGAACTAGCAGCCTGGCCGCGGGGGCGTCGTTGTAGCGCTGATGCAAGTCGCGCGGCTCGGTCGGCCAAACCACGCGATCATGCGCGGAAAGCAGTTGTAGGCGCACCGAGCGCCCATCCTCGGTCCGAACGAGCACCGGCAGGGTGTCTGCAGTGGTCCCAAGGGCGGGTTCGACGGCAAGCCGCCCGTGGGTGCGTGCCACGGCACGGGGGAGTGCGGCATCGAGATCCCGGGCGACGTCCTTGCGGCGACCGATGGCAATCAGGTCGATGTCCTCGCTGAGCCGGCCATCCGGAAGGTGGGTGCGAGCCAGAGCCGTGCCGCCAATGAAGTGGATTCGGTCTCCGAAGTTGCGGCTGAGGAAAGCCAGGAGGTGCGAGATGAGGTGATCGCGCACTACCTGTTCGGCAGGCACACCGAATTGTGTTGCGATGGAGTCGCGCTCGTCAGGATCCAAGACGAACCCCGGCCCATTCTTCAGCCCGGCGTAGTGACGCCACTCGGCGTTGTTCATGTGCGAGTCGCTCTAGGCGTGATCGGTCACTTCGTGCGTAGAGGGTGGCGACTGCGCCCGGGACTTCACCGGCGTTATCCCCGAGGGTCGGACGGTGAGCCAGATCCAGGATCGTCTGCTCCGGAGTGGTCACCAATGCGGGGCCCAATTCCGTACGAATGCGCTCGGTGTCGAGCGCTGTGATGTCGCGCTTGACGAATCTCACCACTGCCGGGCGGTCGGAGAGCGCGATCGGTCGATGTTGCCGGGGTATCGCAACAAGAGCTACGGCGAGCGCGCGTGGGATCGCTCCGTGCAGGCGTGCCGCGCTCACTCCCATGACGACGGCGTTGTCGGCGCCGTGGATCGCAGTTGCGATTCCAGCCGCCGCCGCTTCAACGGTGGGGATCCACTTCGTGCCTACATTCTCTTGCGGCACCACGACGAAGTATCCGTCAGTCAGGCGATGTAACAGGCCACGGTCGGTGAGGCGCGCCAACTGGGTCCGCGGATGAGCGTATATGCCGACGGCATCACGAGGACGAATCGTTCTGAGCGGGGCTTTTGCAAGTGCGATCGGCATGGGAGCGCTGCGCGCCTGAACCATTTTGACCTCCTTGACTACGCGAATCGTACTCTCTAAGAGTACGAAATGCATACTCAAAACACACTGGGAGCGCCTCAGTGGCCGGCCAGGTGCGCTTGGAACTCAGATGAGGAGCGCGTCGCACTGGATGGGTAGGTCGCGCACCCGCACCCCGGTGGCGTGGTAGATCGCGTTGGCGACGGCGGCAGCAGCGCCGACGATGCCGATCTCACCGGCGCCGCGCGAGCCCATCGGATTGGCGTGCTCGTCGACGCTGTCGAGCCAGACGGCGTCGATGTCGGGGACGTCGGCGTGGGTGCTGATGTGGTAGCTGGCCAGGTCCCGGGTGACGATGTGGCCCAGGCGGTGGTCGCGCACGCTTTCCTCGTGCAGGGCCATCGACAGGCCCATCGTCATGCCGCCGATCAGCTGTGAGCGCAGCGTGGCCGGGTTGATCGCCCGCCCGATCGAGAACACCCCGAGCATCCGGGCGAGGCGGATTTCGCCGGTGTAGCGGCTGACGTGGGCCTCGACGAACTGCGCGCCGAAGGAGTACATCCCGTAGTTCTGGGCGTCCTCGTTCTCGGGGGCCTCGGCGGTGCTGGCCGCGCCCGGGGCCGGGCTGTCGCCGTGCTCGCGCCGAAACTGCTGGGCGGCAGCGTGAATGGCGGTGCCCCAGGAGCTGATGCCCGAGGAGCCGCCCTCCACCGAGGCGGCCGGCAGCGTGGTGTCGCCGATCTGCAGGTCGATGGCGGCGACGTCGCAGCTCAGGACGTCGGCGGCGATCTGGGTCAGCGCGGTCCAGGTGCCGGTGCCGATGTCTACTGCGCCGATGGCCACCGCGTAGCGCCCGGGGGCGGTGCATTCGATGCGGGCGGCGTTGCCGGGCATGTTCATCGCCGGGTACACCGACGACGCCACGCCGGTGCCGATCAACCATTCGCCGTTGCTGCGCACGCCCGGTTCGGGGTTGCGGGGGTGCCAGCCGAACTGCTCGGCGCCGGTGGTCAGGCACTCGACCAGGCGTCGGTCCGACCACGGGTTGCCGGTCTCGGGGTCGACGTCGGGTTCGTTGCGGATCCGCAGCTCGATGGGGTCGAGGTCGCAGGCGACGGCCAGTTCGTCCATCGCCACCTCCAGCGCGTAGACGCCGGGGCATTCGCCGGGGGCGCGCATCCAAAACGGGACGGCCACATCGAGTGCGGCGAGCCGGTGGCTGGTGGCGCGGGTGGCGCTGGCGTACATCATCCGGGCGGGCACGGCGGTCTGCTCGGCGAATTCCTTGGCGGTGGCGGACTGTTCGACGACGTCGTGGCGCAGCGCGGTCAGTCGGCCATCCCTGGTGGCGCCGAGTTGTAGGCGCTGGATGGTGGGGGTGCGGTAGCCGACGACGTCGAACATCTGCTGGCGGGTCAGGGCCAGCTTGACGGGGCGGCCCGGGACGCGTTGGGCGGCCATGACCGCCAGGGTGTTGTGCGAGTGCGGGGCGCCCTTGGAGCCGAAGCCGCCGCCGATGTTCTTGGCGATCACCCGGATCTGTTCGGGCTCGAGGCCGAACAGTCCGGCCAGCTTGCTGCGGGCGGCGTGCACGCCCTGGGTGGAGTCGTAGAGCGTGAGCTTGTCGTTGTCCCACAACGCGATACAGGAATGCGGCTCCATCGGGTTGTTGTGTTCGTGCGGGGTGGTGTAGGTCTGGTCGACGAGCACCTCGGCGTCGCGCAGGGCGGCGTCGACGTCGCCGTCGGCGGTGTCGGTGGGAAAGCCCGCGTTGACTTCCTCGGGGGCGTACAGGTCCGGGTCGTCGGGGCGCAGCTCGGTGTGGTGGGTGTCGGCCTGGTAGTCGACGCGCACCAATGCGGCGGCGTGACGGGCGGTTTCGGCGGTCTCGGCGAGGACCGCGCCGATGAACTGGCCGCGGTAGTGGATCTGGTTGTCCTGCAGGATGGTCAGGTCGCCGTCGGAGGTGTCGGCCAGCGTGGGCGCGTCGAAGACGGTGAGGACGGCGGCGACCCCGGCGGTGTCCATGGCGGTGACGCGGCCCTTGGCGATGGTGGCCTGCAGCGGGTGCAGGTACATCGGGGCGTCGAGTTGGTATTCGCTGGCGTAGGGGGCGGTGCCGGTGACCTTGGCGGGGCCGTCGAGGCGGGTCAGCGCGGTGCCGATGGCGCGGGGTTGGACGGCCGTCATCACTGATGTCCTTCCATGAGTTCCAGCAGGGTGGCGACGATGGTGCGGCGGGTGAGCTCGACCTTGAATTCGTTGCCGTCCAGCGGCTCTGCCTGTCCGAGTTCGCTTTCGGCCGCGTGGGTGAAGGTGTCCTCGCCGGCGGCTTGCCCCAGCAGGGCGTGTTCGGCGCGATGGGCCCGCCAGGGTTTGTGGGCGACTCCGCCGAGGGCGATGCGCGCGGAGTTGATGGTGCCGTCCTCGGTGGCCAACTCGGCGGCCACCGAGGTCAACGCGAACGCATACGAGCTGCGGTCGCGGACCTTGCGGTAGGTGGAGCGCGCGCCGTCCAGCGGCGCCGGGATCTCCACGGCGGTGATCAGCGCGCCGCGCGGCAGGTTGGTGTCGCGGTCGGGTTCATCGCCGGGCAGGCGGTGAAAATCGGTGAGCGGCAGGCGATGTTCGCCGTCGACGTCGACGTAGACCACCTGCGCGTCCAGGGCGGTCATCGCGACGGCCATGTCGGAGGGGTGGGTGGCCACACACTGCGGGGAGGCGCCGAGGATGGCGTGGTAGCGCACGTAGCCGCCGAGCGCCGAGCACCCGGAGCCGGGGGAGCGTTTGTTGCAGGGGGTGGTGACGTCCTGGAAGTAGACGCAGCGGGTGCGTTGCAGCAGGTTGCCGGCGGTGGTGGCGAGGTTGCGCAGCTGCCCCGAGGCGCCGGCCAGCAGGGCGCGGGCCAGGACGGGGTAGCGGCTGCGCACGATGGGGTGCGCGGCCAAATCCGCGTTGCGGACGTCGGCGCCGACGCGCAGCGAGCCGTCGTCGAGGTGGTCGATGTCGTAGAGGGGCAGGTGGCCGACGTCGACGAGCAGGGCGGGTTCGGCGACGCCGAGTTTCATGTGGTCGACGAGGTTGGTGCCGCCGGCCAGGTAGACGGCGTCGGGGCGCTCGGCGACGGTGGTGACGGCGTCGGCCACGCTGGTGGCGCGGTGGTAGGCGAACGGGTTCATCGGGCGGCCTCGTGGATGGCGGCGACGATGTTGGGGTAGGCCGCGCAGCGACACAGGTTGCCGCTCATGCGTTCTCGGATCTCGTCGTCGTCGAGGTCGGGGGATTTCTCCAGGTGTTCGGTGACATGGCTGGGGGCGCCGGACTTGACCTCGTCGAGCGTGCCGACCGCCGAGCAGATCTGCCCCGGGGTGCAGTAGCCGCACTGGAAGCCGTCGTGGTCGAGGAACGCCTGGGCGACGGGGTGCAGGCTTGTTTGCTCCCCGAGTCCGGCCGCGGTGACGATTTCGGCGTCGTCGTGGGCGACCGCCAGTGCCAGGCAGGTGGTGGCGCGGCGGCCGTCGAGCAGAACGGTGCACGCTCCGCACTGGCCGTGGTCGCAGCCCTTCTTCGGCGCGGTGACGCCGAGGTGTTCTCGTAGTAGATCGAGGAGGGTGGTGCGGTTGTCGATCTCGGCGCTGCGGGTGTGGCCGTCGACGCGCACGGTGACGTTGGTGAAGTGGGCTGACTCCATCTCGGAGGGTTACCCGGGTTGGGGGAGGTGAAACGAGGGCAGGTTCGGCGAAGACGGATTGGGGCGTCGGTGTTCCTGGGTACCATCCCGGCATGCCGTTGTCCGACGGTACCAAGTTCGCCGGTTACACCATTGAGCGCCAGCTTGGTTCAGGGGGGATGGGCGAGGTGTACCTCGTCCAGCACCCCCGCCTGCCGCGACACGATGCGCTGAAGGTGCTGCGGTCGAACATTTCCTCGGACGCCGATTACATGGAGCGGTTCAACCGTGAGGCCGACCTGGCGTCCAAGCTGTGGCACCCGAACACCGTGCGGATCCATGACCGCGGGAAGTACCGCGGCCGGTTGTGGATCTCCATGGACTATGTGGACGGCACCGATGCGGCGCACCTCCTGCAGGAGTACCCGGAGGGGCTGCCGACCGAGCGTGCGCTCGGCATCATCAGCGACGTGGCCGCGGCACTGGACTACGCCCACGACATGGGGCTTCTTCATCGTGACGTGAAGCCGGCGAACATTCTGTTGGCGCAGACCGGGGAGCGCCGCGCCCTGCTTGCGGATTTCGGGGTTGCACGCGACGTCGCTGACGGCGACGCGGGTGGTCTCACCGCGACGAACATGACCGTCGGTACCGCGGCGTACGCGGCACCGGAACAGTTGATGGGTCTCGACGTCGACGGCCGCGCCGACCAGTACTCGCTGGCCGCGACGGCGTATCACCTGTTGACCGGTGGCTACTTGTTCGCGCACACCAACCCGGCGGTGGTCATCGGGCAGCATCTGAATGCCCCGCCGCCGGCGATCGGCGAGGGCCGCGCCGACCTGGCCCGCTTCGAGCCGGTGCTGACCCGTGCGCTCGCCAAGGATCCCAATCAGCGCTACGCAACCTGCGGGGAGTTCGCGCGGGCACTTGAGGCCGCGACAACAGCCGTGGTGTCGACCGGGCCGGTGCCGTTGAACGACGTCGAGACGATGGTTGCTCCGGTGGCCCCGCCGGCGGTGGCAGCGGTGTCGCGGCCACCCGATTCGCCGCGTGAAGCGGCGGGCGCCTCGGCGGTGGCGCCGACCCGACGGAGTGCGGGGAGGCTTGTCGGGATCGGACTGGCTGCCGCGGCGCTGCTGGCCGCGGTCGCTCTGGTCGCGTACTTCGCGGTCCAGCCGCGGGGCGGCGGCGGGGGCGCCGAGCCGTTCAGCATCGCCGGGACCGTCCGGTTGGCCTCCGATATCGCCAAGGACAGTGGTCTGCCGCCCGGCTATAAATGCATGGGTACCAAGGACTTCGGAGACATCGGTCCCAACGCCCCGATCCTGGTCGAGGACGAATCAGGCAAGCTGCTCGCCAAGGGATCCATTGAAGGCAGCAGTCGCAGTCACGACGAATGTCTTCTCAAGTTCCGCGTCAGCGATGTGCCCGGTGGGGCGCAGTTCTACCGGGTGCAGGTGGGCAAGCACCAGGAGATGAGCTACACCGAGGCCGAGGCGAAGGCCGGCGTCGAACTCCTCGTGGGGACGCCGGGCGGCCCGGAGCCGACGAAGCCCCCGGAGCCGCCCAAGCCTGCACCGACGCGCACGGTCACGGTGACGCCCACTCCCGATGTGGAGCAGCAGAGTCTGGCGCGATTGCGGGCGATCGCTGGCGAAGACCGACCAGCGGTGGCCGCTATCCTCGCCGATCGCTGGATCCCGCAGATCAGTTCCAAGCGTGTGGGTTTGGTGGCCAAGGGGATGACCTGGGACAACGAGACCATCCTCGACGAGCATCTGCGGTTGCGCAGCATCTACCCGGACGTGAAGCTGCTGTGGTCGGGTGACTGGTCCACCTTCGACGGGCCGGGGTTCTGGGTGACCGTGGTGGGCCTGTGGTCGAACAACCCGTACGAGGTGCTGGCCTGGTGCACGGAACAGGGGTTCGACCGGGACAACTGCATTGCCAAGGTAGTCAGCACGACGCATCCGGTAGCGGGGAGTACGAAGTTGAATCCGTGATGTGGTGATGCCAGTGGTCCGCGGTGTATCCAGCCGCCCGCCGCAGGCGCCGCCTTCGGCGCGTACCGACCGCACGCAGCGTTCCCGCTGCGTGCGGTCGGTACGAAGACGGTGTAGGTCGGGGACTGGCCGGCCCGGGACATTCGAGGCCTTGCCGGGACGATCGTCTTGAAGCAGTATTTCCCTGAGTCCCGAATCGATCGTCAGTCGTGGCGATCTCACGGTGGTCAAGAACGTGGTGTTGAAGGTGGTCATCAATGAGTGGGCATGACGAGGTGGCGGATTCGCTGTACAGCGCACTTTCACGGACACGCATTCCTGCTGAGAACCACGAGTTCATCCGTCAGATCACGGCGGCGGTCGGTGTGGTCGAATTCCGCGCAATGGCTGTCGATTCTGATAAGCCATATGTGCGCGCAACAAGGCGGGACGGCCTTCCTGCGTTGCACATTCACTACGGCTTCACGAATGGCTTTGTTTCGGAAGATGAAATTGTACGTGTCGCGGGCAATGGCGTGCCGCGTGAACAGAGCAGCCGAAAGGGCACCTGGTACGTTACCCATCCGACGACCAGGGTCGGCCCCCGTAACGACCGGGCCCGGGATGTCCGGCGGAATGCAGAATTTTGTGGTTGTGGCATGCAACGGTCCGTCAGCGGAGTGCGCAGCATTTGTGATTAGCGCATCAAAGGTGAGCCATCTACGGGTCGCGCACCAGCGGTCGGGCGCGGGACCAGGAAGTGCCGCGTGGCCGCATTCGGGACGAATCCGCTCGCGATCGGAGAGTTGATTGTCGGCCCGGCCACCCGCATCCTCGGAATCCGTCCGCGCACGGATGAGCCGGCAGCGCCGGACTGGAACGGAGCCGGAACTACTGGTTCGGAGAATTCTCCATGCCCGGGGAATTCGGTATCGGGTCGACACGGCTCCGGAACCCGGTTTGCGATGCAAAGCCGACATCGTGTGGCGCGGATTGCGCCTGGCGGTTTTCCTGGACGGCTGTTTCTGGCACGGATGTCCCATTCACGCGACCAGGCCGAAGGCCAACGAAACGTGGTGGGCCCGAAAACTCGAAGGAAATGTCGAGCGAGATCGCCGGACTGACGCTGATCTCACGGCGCGGGGGTGGACCGTGCTGCGGTTCTGGGAACACGAGGATCCGAAAATTGTCGCCGACGCGATATGTCGGCAGCTCATTGATCTGCGAGCCGGCAGACGACCGGTTCAGATCACTCAGCCAGTGCGACACGGTCGCTGACGCGGACGCCGAGCGGGAACGCGCGCCCTTCCAGCCACGATGCAGCAACCGTTCGTTCGAGCTCTTCGCTGTCCAGCTCGATCTCCAGGGCAGCGGCGAGGACATGCACAGCCAGGAGCGGCGGTATCGCGTTGCCGATTTGCTGGCCGATGTCGTTGCCCGACCAGGGAAAGTCGTGGGGAAATGTTTGCAGCCTTCCGGCTTCCTGGTGGGAGAAGCGGCTCTCGCTCCCGTCGGCCATGAGGAGCCGGTTGCGCGTGACTTTGCCGGTTACCGTCGCAGAGGGTTCGTCGGACCGGCGCTCGCCGCGGTTCCGCGGATCTCCACCACTTCCATAGTTGGACACCACGGTGAACGCGGTGTCACGCTGAAGTGCTTCTTCCATCGACACCCAACGCTTGAGGCCCAACTCAGCCTGGTCCGCCGCACCGCGTCGGTACGCCTGATGGGTCGGAGTGGGGAGTGCAACGTTGTCGTCGCCGAATCGCGCAATCAAAATCGCGCGTCGTCGTGTCTGTGGGACGCCGAACTGCTCGGTCCTGAGCACGTCGACGTCGACGCCGTAGCCGTACCGTCTGAGAATCGTCCCGAACGCGTTCCAGATGGGCAGGACGGCCGGCACCTGCTCCAGCACAATCGCTTGAAACGGCCTTCCCGCTTCCAGCGCGAGCAACGCCCACCGCAGGGGCTCCAGAACCAATCCGGTTCTGTCGTCGGCAAACCCGCCGCGCGGAATTCCCTCCCCGAGATGCCGCGCCATGTCCTCGGCTTCATGGATCAGCTCATCTACGACTTGTCTGCCGGACCCGGTTCCAGCAACGGTGAACGTCTGACACGGGGGACCACCGGTCAGTACGTTCGCTTCAGGGAAATCGCCGGGGCCGTAGTTGCGGACATCCCCCTCGACGGTCTCGAGCCCCGCTTTCCGGCGCGTCGTGCATGCGTGGGCATCCCATTCGATACCGGTGGTCGGGATGTCGAGCCACGTCGCCCCGACGTCGAGGCCGCCGGGTCCGGCAAACAAATCGATGATTCGGGGCGAAAGATCCAAGTCGATATCTTCCCGCGGCATGCCCCAGATCGTAGCCGGCCGGAAGAGGTTCCACCACGGCGCCACGCAGCTGCATGGACAAGAGGCGACCGGGGCCGAAGGTAAACGTACGGTGACACCTTTGTCCCCTACCGGCGACAAATGTCGGACCCGAATGATAGACAGACTCACAAGCGGCGGGGGTCCGCGACCAACGAATGTTGGGCATACCGGGGAGGTAAGGGTGTTAGCCAGGGGTTGGACCGATCCTGATCCTGCATTGGGCGGATTGGTTGACGATTTCCGTGATCGATGTATCCGCGTCTATCTGGAGGACCCGAACCGGGTCGAAGAGGACGCAGGCAAAGAACGCGGAATCGCCGAGGGCGGGTATGGCCGGAAGCAGATTCAAGAATTGGTGCAGAACGCCGCGGACGCACTCCAAGGAGCGCCGGGACGCATCCAGGTGAGTCTGACCGAGCAGGCGCTCTACGTCGCAAACGAGGGCAACCCTTTCGAGGACACTGGTGTCCGCGCCCTGCTGTATACGCATCTGTCCAACAAGACTGGCACAGAGATCGGTCGGTTCGGGCTCGGGTTCAAGTCCATAAGCGGAATCTCGGACAACCCGCAGATATTCAGCCGCTCGGTGTCGTTCGAGTTCAGCAGGTCCCAGTCGGCAGAGCAGCTGTCGGCTGAATTGGATCGGCTCTACCGGCCGGCTGATGTCCCCGCGCTGCGCCTTGCTTGGACGCTCGACCCGGTTGCCGCTTTTCGGGCCGATCCGCTGCTGGCGGAGTTGTCGGGGTGGGCTACCACGGTGGTGAAGGTGCCGCTCAAGGCCGGAGCAGCGGCGCAACTTTCTGTCGAGATCCAAGAGTTCGACGAATCCTTCAATCTGTTCGCTCCGCACGTGCGGGTCTTGGATCTCGTCGACGATGTCGCCGGCGTGTCGCGCAGATTTGCGGCTGCCAAGAAGGGCAATCGTGTTACCCTGACCACTCAGGACGGTGATCGGGAATGGTTGGTCGTCTCGACAGACCACAACCCCTCCGAACAGGCCTTGGAATCCGCGGGACATTCGGCACGCCGCAATACGGTCACCGTCAGCTGGGCACTTCCGCTGGGCGGCGCCGCCGGCGTGGGTCAGCTGTCCGCTTATTTTCCGGTCAAATCCGACACCACCCTGAGCGGTCGTATCAACGCGCCATGGAAACTGTCGGACGACCGCATCAACGTGATCGAGTGCCTTTTCAATCTCGAGATTCTCGAAGATGTGGTGCCCAAACTTGTTGTGGCGGCGCGAAAAGATTTGATTGCCGAACGGGCTTACGGTCGGTACATCGACGTCCTCCCCGCACGTGGTAAGGAAGTTCGCAGTTGGGCTGACAAAGTGCTCAACGAGCCGGTTTTCCAGGCGCTCAGGGATTCTCGATGTCTACCGGATCTCGACGGCCAGCTACGCGCACCGTCTGGCCTGCAACGCGTTCCGGACGATGTCATGGAGTACGCAAAGATGTGGCTGGAGGTCACGGGAAATCGCGGTGACTGGGTACACCCGGATTGCACCAGTACCGTTGAGCGCCGTTCCAAAGTGGATCGACTGATGCAGGATGGCGACCGTCCCAAACCTGCGGGCCGCGTTCTGCAATGGCTGCAATCCGTTGTCGCGGACCCCAGCCCGGCCCAATCTGCAGCCGCCATCGAACTGGCTGCAAACCTTGTGCGTAAGGGTGGTAACACGGAGATGGACGTCCGTGACGCCCGGATCGTGTTGCTGGAAAGCGGTTCGCTGGCTCAACCCGTGCGTGGACGGTGCTTTCTCCGGACGAGCGGAGCACAGCATGGCACCTCATTCGTCCATGCGGACGTATCGGCGCGCGGGACGACGCTCGCTGCTCTGGAGGCACTCGGAGTCACTGCCTTCGAAGACGGCGGTGAGATGTTGGAGCTGCTCACCGAACTCCGGCGCACGGGCAAGGTGGACTGGGACGAGCTGTGGATCGCCATGCGCGGGTCCGGCGTCCACCAGGTCTACGAGGCCTTCGAGAGTGTCCTCGAGGGGCAGGCAGATCGAATCATCCGCGTCAAGAACGGATCCGGTCGCTGGGTCTTGCCGCAGGGACTCTACATTGCAGGAGATTGCCTAAAGCAACTCAAGGAAGACGGCGAGTTCTTGGTCGACGGGGACTACCACGCCAGTGATCAGGAACTGTTGTACGTCCTCGGCGTCCGGTCTCGACCGTCGCGTGCAAAGTCGCGATCGAATGAACGATGGGTCTCCCGGTACGAGCGGGAAGTTCAGGCCCGGGTGGGAGAGGAATTCGGTCTGGGCGTCTATGCGCGCGAGGCGATTCGGATCGACGGGATCGACGGAATCCTGGGGCCGCTCGAGTGCCTGCCAGACCTGAGCGTGACCAATCGAACCGCCTTGACACTGGCGCTGTTGAATGACGTGGACGTGCCCCGTGTTCGGATCAGCCACCCGAGCGTCACCAAGGCGGCGCGCTACGTTGCGCCAGAATTGTGGTGGGCGCGACAGCACGGGTTTCTGCCGACAGTCCTCGGCCCGATGCCCGTCGCCGAGGCGTTCGTCGCAGAGGTCGAGGAGGCGCCGGAGGGTCTGCTCCCGTGTGTGACCCAGGTCGTCCTGAGTGCGGATGCCGAGGCCGTGCTGAAGCTGAAGAAAAAGATCAGTGATCTCGACCCAGCCGACTTCCAGAAACTGGTGGAGATGCACGTCGCCAAAGACGACATGCACCGCGTCGGGCAGGCGTACGCGTGGTGGTGCTGGATCCACAAGGAGTCGGGTGTTCCGGATCGACTGTGGGTTCGCATTGCAGGTCAGTGGTCTGAAGTGAACACGAAGAATGTGGCCGTCGTCCATCACCTGGATGCCTATGCGGAGCTCGATCAGTTCGGTATACCGTGCGTGGTGGTGGACTCCGTCGACGATGTCCACACTCTCAGCGAATTGTGGCGTTGCCTGGAGGGTCCGGACCTGCCCGTCACCTACTCGTATGAGACGAGTGCCGAACCCGTTGTGCTCACAGACGCGTTCCCCGTGCTGGATGCCCTGGAGATCGATGACGAATTCGCCGATCTCGTCTTGCAGAAGTGTCTGTCGCTGAGCAAGGTTGCGGCCGTTCCCGGACAGCCAGAAGTTCGGGTCACATGCGATTCAGGCCGTGAAGGGAGCAGGATTCTCGTCACCGGCACCAACGATGGTCAGATCCTGAAACAGGTTCTGGGGCAACTGCTCCTCGACGATTCCGACCGGCATGTTGACGCGCTGCTCAGGGACATGGAGCGGCGGAGGAACTCCGAGCACGTCCGGGCTGTCCGGAAGGCGTCGTCGGACGCGGAACGACTTCTGCTGCTCGTAGGGGAAGACCGTCTACGGCCGCTCATCCCCAAGGATGCACTCACCTACATAGCCAATGAGGGAGAGGTCGAACCGCGCGGCGTCGCTTTGGCCGAACTGTGTGTGAGCATGCTCGGTGTTCGTGCGCTCGAACGAGCTTGCAAGGTCGACCCGGAAGGGCTCCCCATCGCGCCGCCCTCTACCTGGGCCGGTTCGTTCACCACCCGCAAGTGGGTGAACAACTTCGGGTTCGACGACGAGTGGGCCGGCCGCCCGGCCAGGCAACGCAACAAGCCGACCGAGTACGTCGAGGGCCCGACGCAACTCGAGCCGCTACACGATTATCAGCAAGTGGTCTCCCGACGGCTACGAGACCTGTTGATCGGCAATGGCCCTCGGCGCGGCTACATCTCGCTGCCCACCGGTGCCGGAAAGACGCGGGTCGCTGTCCAGACGATCATCGAGACCATCAGCGACGGGAGCCTCGACGGGCTGGGCTCGAGTGGAACATTCGCCGGACCGATATTGTGGCTGGCCGACGGAGAAGAACTCTGCGAGCAGGCCATAGACGCATGGTCCTACCTCTGGCGGGCCGCCGGTCGCCGGGACACCCAATTGATTCTCAGCCGATTCTGGTCGTCCTATGAGATGGAGGAAGAGGTTGGTGGCGTCCAGGTCGTTGTGGCGACGTGGCACAAGATCATGGCACGGGCGGTGGGCAGCGACGCGTATGCGTGGCTGGCCGAGGCCCCGATCGTCATCATCGATGAAGCACACGGCGCCTATACGCCCTCGTACACAACCATCCTCGAATGGCTGGGACGGTCTGCGAGGGAACGGGACAAACCACTGGTCGGACTGACAGCGACCCCTTTCCGGGGACGGCGCGACAGTGCCCAAACAGAGTTGTTGTTGCGCAGGTTCGGCGACAATTGTTTGGACGAAGGTGTTTTCGGTGAGGATCTGCCGCAGGTCCGCCTGCAGCGGGATCGAGTACTCGCTCGCGCGCATCTGGAAATCCTCGATGGTGTGTCCATCGAGCTGTCCGAACGGGAGATCGAAGAGTTCAAGGAACTGGGTTGGCTCGCCAAGAGTGCAGAAGTGAGGTTGGGTCGTAACGAGGACCGCACCCGCACGATCGTGGAGTCGATCATGAGCAAGCCGGACCACTGGCAGATCGTCGTGTTCGCCGCCTCGGTGGAGAACGCGCAGACATTGGCGACCCTGCTGACCCTGCAGGGAAGGCCGGCGGCATCGATCGATCAGGACACCAGTCCCGAGGACCGTCGCGTCGCCATCGAGCGGTTCAAGTCCGGAGAGCTGAAGGTGTTGACCAACTACGCGGTGCTGTCCCAGGGATTCGACGCGCCGAAGACCGATGCCGTGTACATCACCCGTCCGACAAGCAGCGAGGTCAGGTACCAGCAGATGGTGGGCCGCGGTCTCCGTGGACCGAAAAACGGTGGCACGGAGGAGGTCTTGATCGTGAACATGCTCGACAACCTGATCGAGTTCGCCGACAGCATCGTGTATCAAAGCTTGAAAGACATCACAGAAGCAGAGCGTGAGCAGGAGTCTGCCGGTGTCGGGTGAATGTCTGCAGGAGGTCGAGCTCAATGACGAACAACTCGAGGTCGTTGAAGCGCCTGCCGATGCGAGGCTACTGGTCATCGCGGGGGCGGGCCAAGGGAAGACCGAAGTAGTGGTCAGCAGAATCCGTAGCCTGGTACAGAATGAGGGGTTGGTGCCCTCCGATGAGGTGCTCGTCCTCAGCTTCTCCCGCGCCGCCGTGTCAGCAGTCCGAACACGTTTGGACGTGCGGGATGTCGCCCCGCCCAACGTACGCACATTCGATTCTTTCGCAAGTGTGTTGCTCATGGGAGCGGGTATCCAGCCCGAGGGCAGCTTCGACGCGCGCATTCGTCGTGCGACACAGATGCTGAGGGAGGCAGAGGACGTACCCGAGGAAATCGAGCTTCTGCAGCATGTCATCCTCGACGAGGTTCAAGATCTGGTCGGAGATCGCGCGGATTTCGTTCTGGCGCTACTCAAATGGCTCGATGAGGATGCAGGCATCACAGCACTCGGGGATCCGTTACAGGGCGTGTACGACTTCCAGCTCGAGGACTCGCTGAGCAAGACCTCCGCAACCGAGGTGTTCGAAACGTTGACCGATTTTTTCGGCTGCGACACCGTCGGCTTGGGCAAGAACTATCGGGCGCGAGGGAAGATCCCGAAGCAAGTGGTCATCTTGGGTGAAAGACTCCGAAAGCTCGACGACGGTGATGTTGCTGAGGAACTTCTCGAGGATCTGCTGCTCGACATTCCGGATCGCGGCGAGATCGAGGAGTGGTACGAATTCGTCACGCCGGCTGGGGACAAGAAGACTGCCGTCTTGTGCACGACCAACGCGGAAGTACTGCGGGTGTCGCGGTACCTCAATGAAAAGTCCGTTGCGCATGCTGTGCGCAGACAGTCACAGGATTTCGGTGCTGCGCGGTGGATCGCGGGCGCGCTCGGTCCATTGCCCGGCCCGCGGGAACGTCAATCCGAGGTCGAAGCCGCGCTCGAGCGTCTACTCGCCGAAAACGACGTGCCCCAGAAGTGGGCAGAATTGAAATCCGTCGAAGGCCGCACAGTCAACCATGATTCGTTGGACATCAGCAGAGTTCACCGTCTCGTGAAGGCACGGGCGTTGCCGCTCTCGCTGACCGAGCCGGACCACAGCTCGGTGATCGTCTCGACAATCCATCGCGCCAAAGGCTTGGAGTTCGATACCGTCTTCATGGTCGAACCCAACTGGTTGCCAGAAGACGAAGACAGCTGGACGAGGGTGCGTCGGGAGTACGTGGCCTTGAGTCGGGCGCGCGATCACATCTACACCTGCCGACTGCCCGAGTCGAGAACGAAGATCAAGGCCGACGACCGACTGGGACGGTTCAAAGAGGAAGCTTGGAGCCGGCGGAGGCGCGGTTCGACATGGCCGAGGGCATTCGAATTCCTGTATGGGGACGTGGAAACGGCATACCCAGCGTCGACTCAGACAGTTGACGCCCGACAGATCCAGCAGACGCTGCAATCGTTGAATCGGGTCGGCATCAGAGTCTATGCAGAACTCGACGAAGCTGAATCCACTGACGACGCTCCTTCGTACCTCTTGGTCACTCAGGACCAGCAACCTCTTGGACGTACCAGCGGGGCATTCGACAGCGCCTTTCAAAGGACATTTGGCTGGTTGGACAACCGTCCGACGGTCATCGATGGACTCACCTTGGTGTCGGTGGAGACGGTCGCAGGTGACCATCGCGAGTCGGAAAGAGCTGGTCTGGGAAGCTCGGGATTCTGGCTGGTACCGCGAATTGCCGGCCTGGCCCGTCCCGATCTGACCACGACATAGGAGTTACAGCCGCGATGGCGAATCTTTCTGAGCAGTACGGTTTTCGCGACGACATCGTCGAAGAGTTGGTCAAAGATCTGGTCGGTCCGGGAGACGGGCGCGACGAGGTCATCACAGACCTCCCGCTGGACCGATACATCGCCGGCGTCCTCTGGCCGGCAGACGACGTGATGCAGGAAGCAGCAGAGCCGGTCAGCGGGGAGTCCGACGAGAACGACACCGGCGACAGTCCGATATCCCAGGCGCTGATGCGCTACCCCACATCGATGGGTATCACGTTCTCCGTCGATTTGGTGCGAGCCTCATCGATCCAAATCGGCATCACGGCAGCCAAGTACGTCCCATCGGGCGCCGCCGGCAATGGGGAGCCGCTCGGGTCTCGGCGCCCATCACGGCGGAAGCAGGTCGCAAAGCCGGAGGTATGGACGCGCGACGAGCAGCTCATCGACCCCATCGACTGGGACATCGCAACGCCGGGAGCGAAGAAGGTAGACGTCATACCCGGCCTTCAGCTCTACGTTTACACCCGTCTGCCGAGGAATGGCCGAGTGGCCGTGTCGGTCGCGTTGCGCAACACACAGGTGCCGCCCAAGGGCGAACTGCGCGACAGGTTCGCCTGGTTCCAGGTAGGGGTCGAGGTGCGGTCGCCCGAGGAGGCCATTGTCGACCGGTCTTCGTACGGCGTGCTCAGTGAGGACCCCGACTTGCGATCAGCCGCATTGCTGTACCGCAACGCGCGGGTCTTCGCGATCGGCCACGGTTGTGCCGCCACATGGGATCGCGATGGGACGTCTTCTCATGTCGGCCGCGTGGCAACCACTTTCATTCCTCGACAAGAGATCTCCAGGGCCAAACCCGGCGGTGTGAGCGCTGAGGTGAACCTGCGAATGTCCTTCCTGGGCAACGCCTCCGACGAGGAGTTGGCTCAGAACCTCGGCCAGATGGTCGCAGAGTATCGGGATTGGATCGACCGGCTGAGCGATAGCGTTCAGAACGACACGGCCGATGTCGAGGACGGCCTGAAGGTCGTGGCCGACGAGCATGTCGAGCGTGCGCGGACTGCGGCCGAGCGAATACAGAACGGAATCGATCTGATCGTCAGCGATCGCGATGCCGGACGTGCCTTCCGGCTTGCCAACGCCGCGATGCAGATGCAGCGCGCACGCCAGGACTGGGTCCGAAGCGGCGCGATCGGGCCGGTCGGTGACGGCGCCGAGCAGAGTTGGCGACCATTCCAGATCGCCTACATCCTCTTGAATCTCCCGGGCCTTGCAGATGCGGACCACGACGACCGTGACATCGCCGACCTCCTGTGGTTCCCCACCGGCGGCGGCAAGACGGAGGCCTACCTCGGGTTGGTCGCCTTCACGATCTTTCACCGCAGGCTGAAAGACCCCGAGACTCTCGGCGTAGCCGTCATCATGCGATACACCTTGCGCCTGCTGACGATTCAACAGTTCGAACGCGCCACCATGTTGCTCTGTTCGTTGGAGCGGCTGCGCCAGCGAGAGACCGATCTGGGTGACCGCCCGTTCTCGATCGGTCTATGGGTCGGCCAGGCCGCCACCCCGAACACATTGGTCGAAGCAAGAAGGTCACTCAATGCCATCGCCGATGGGCGGGAGCTCAACGAGAAGAACCCGGTGCAGCTGACCCAGTGTCCCTGGTGTGGCCAGGATTTGAACGAGACCCACTATGCCGTGACGAGGGGCCCCGAAGAACGGCTGCGGATCGCGTGTGGGAACAATGCCTGTGATTTCCGGGACGGCCTGCCGGCCTATGTCGTCGACCAGGACATCTACCGGGTGCGTCCGGAACTGGTCCTGGGCACGGTCGACAAGTTCGCGCAGATGGCCTGGAACGAGAAGGTTCGAAATCTGTTCGCGCGGGATGGAACCGGTACGCCTCCATCCCTGATCATCCAGGACGAGCTGCATCTGATCTCGGGCCCGCTGGGTTCGATCGTCGGACTGTACGAAGCCGCTATCGACGCCGCGTGCGGACAGCTGACCTCCGAAGGCATCATTCGCGGGCGGCCGAAGGTCATCGCCTCGACGGCGACGATCCGACGCGCCGATCGTCAGATACGCGCCGTGTTCAACCGTCGCGCCGAGCAATTCCCGCCTCCGGGCATCGATCCCGATCAGTCCTTCTTTGCCGAACCGGCCTCGCGTGATCTCTTCGGTACACGCGAGTACATCGGCGTGATGGCGCCGGGAACCAGTCACGCCACGTTGATGGTTCGTGTCTACGCCGCCATACTGCAAGCCGCCCACGATCTTTCCGGTGCTCCTGAGGTCAGGGATCCGTATTGGACGCTCCTGGGGTACTTCAACAGCCTCCGGGTGCTGGGCAGCGCGAATCTTCAAGTGGAAGGCGATGTTCGAGACCGACTTCAACTCGTCGCCCGGCGTAAGCAGGCATCACCTCGCGATCTGAGGCCGCCGGTCGAGTTGACCAGCCGGGTTCCTTCCGCGGAGATCCCGCGCACGCTGAAAAGCCTCGAGAAGGACGTCTCCTCGGGATCGGCCAATGACGTGGTGCTGGCCACCAACATGATCTCTGTCGGTGTCGACATCGACAGGCTCGGGCTGATGGCGGTGATGGGACAGCCACAGTCGAGCGCCGAGTACATCCAGGCCACCAGCCGCGTCGGACGTCAGCACCCGGGTTTGGTCGTCACGATATTCAACTCTGCGCGCTCACGGGACAGATCTCACTACGAGAACTTCGTCCCTTACCACCAGGCGCTATACCGCGCAGTCGAAGCGACGAGTGCGACACCGTTTGCCGCCCGTGCGCGTGATCGTGCCCTGCACGGAGTTCTGGTATCGATCGCTCGCCTCCTGGTCGATGATCTTGCAGCCAATGAGTCGGCACACAAGGCGACGGTTCGTTATGACGAGCTCGCACAGCTGGTGGAGTATCTGGAGCAGCGCGCGGAGTGCGTAACGGATCCCGAGGAAGCAGAGGACACCAAGAAACAGCTTGGAGAACTTCTCCAGGTGTGGGCGGAGGCGGCCGAATCCCGTCCGGACCTCCAATATCGAAACAGCGCCAACAACTATGACGAGTCGCTACTTGTCCCGACCGACGAGGCGTTGACGGACGAGGACATCGAGTATTCGACTCGTGAGACACCGTGGCCGACCCTGCAGAGCATGCGGGACGTCGATGCCGAAAGCACGCTCTACCAGATACCCGCAAGGAGGGTGCCACGATGAACGGCGCGAAAGCCCGCCGCAGCCAACTGCTGAGTACTTACGGCGTCGGCGGACTGTTCCCTGCCGAATCGACCAGCTTCATGATCGCCGGCCTACATGAGTGGAACGTCGATAGAGCCGAGCACATCTCAGAGCCGCGACTGGCCAGGGCCCTCGGCGTGACCGAACTCAAGGCACCGCCCGCGGGAGGTAGGCGTGACATCCCGGTCATCCGCTACCCCTATACCCAGGTGTGTCCCAAATGCCGACGCATCGGTTCACTGGGTGATCTGTCCAAGGACTTGAACGAGGCCAGATGCAAGGTCGACAATGTCGACCTGAGTCCGTTCAGGCTCATGGGGGCATGCCGGAACGGTCACGTGAGCGAATTCCCCGTGTTCCGGTGGTTGCACAAGGGGCAGCAGGAACAAGGTGTTGGCGACGAGCATGTGATGAGGCTCAACGTGCTGGGACGGACCTCATCGCTCGGTGACCTGGTCCTGGAGTGCACGTGCGGCGTCGAGAAGCGCAGCCTCGAGGGGGCGATCGGCTCGGGGTCACTCATCGATTTCGGCAAGTGCAGAGGATTGCGGCCATGGCTGGGGCTCGAGACGACGGAGACATGCGACGAGTACCCGCGAGCCGTCCAGCGTGGTGCCTCGAACGTATGGTTCCCTGCCGTGCGGTCCTCGATTTCCATACCGCCCTATTCTGAGGCGCTCGCGAAGTTCGTGGACAAGCACTGGGAGATGGTCAAGGACCCGGCCGCTGCTATCCCGCCCGTGCTGGCCGGATTGGCTGCGATGTCCAAGGGGCGGTTCAGCGCCGACCAGATCATCCGCGAGATCGAACGACGTCGCGGCGAGGACGAAGACGACGAAGAGATCTCAGAGGCCAAACTCCGCGCCGACGAATACAAGGCACTGGTCGAAGGACGTGAAGAAGAGAGCCTCGACTCGGACTTCGTCTGCCTTCGGCGCGATGTTCCCGATGGGTTCGAGTCCCTGATCACCGATGTGCGGAAGGTGACCAGGCTGCGAGAAGTGCGTGCGTTGCAAGGATTTACCCGGCTCGACGGCGCCCCGGACCCATCCGGGCCTGCACAGAAGCTGTGCGCGCTCGCGCCCACGCATCTGCACTGGTTGCCTGCCATCGAGGTGATCGGTGAAGGGGTGTTCCTCGCGTTTCGCCGGCCCGCACTGGTCGAGTGGGCCGAGAGTGACTTCGCGCAGAAACGACTCGGCATCCTGCAGAAGGCCGCAGACCGCGCGGCCGCAGACTACGGGCGTTCGCCGGCACCGGTCGACATCATCAAGGTCGCGATCCACACGCTGTCGCACATCATCATCGACCAGTTGTCTCTCGACGCTGGGTACCCGGCTGCCGCCCTGCGAGAAAGACTGTTCGTGGACGACAAGATGGCCGGGCTGCTCGTCTACACCGCCAGCTCCGATTCCGCAGGAAGCCTCGGTGGAGTCGCATCCATGGCGGAGACCGAGCACCTCGACGCGGCACTCCGGGAAGGGTTGCAGCGACTGTCCTGGTGTTCGTCGGATCCTGTGTGCATCGAGTCGTCAGGGTCCGGCACCGACGGGCTGAACCTCGCCGCGTGTCACGCCTGCGTACTTGCGCCGGAGACGTCGTGCGAGATGAACAACTCGTTTCTGGACCGGGCGCTGTTGTTCGGCACCCATGACGCGGGTTGTGAGGATGCCGGGTTGTTCAGCGAACTCGTGGAGAGGGCGCTCTGAGAAGTGGGTCGGTAGTACCGATACGTAGGCGCCGAGGAAGGTTGTACGAACGTGACTGGTATCAAGCACCTTTCGATGCGGGTGCCCTGGCGAGACAGGCCTTGGGACGCGTCCATCTGCAACGACCCGCTCGGCAATTCATCATGTACGTTGCTTGCCAACATCGGACCTAACCGGCAGGACACGTACGAAGCGGAGAATGCTGCCGCCAGTACGGACACTCTCGATACCAACCGTTTGCCGTGCCTCAGCGAACGAGGCATGTTCATGTCGCCCATCGGCTACACGGTCACGAAAACCCACCCGTTCTCCTGGCATCAGGCATTGAAGGGATCGCTCCGGCCGACCCAGGTCTCTTTGCCGGGTTATGCGTTCGAGGCCATCCCGTTTCGCTGGCTGAACCGCAAATCGCTCAACGAGGACATCGGTTTCGCCCGCGTGCCGGACTTCAACCCGACAGCGGAAGACGATGTCGACAAGGTACTCGGATTTCACGACGGCGCGTCCTGGGTCATGGACGGGGGCAACCAGCGCGCTGTCATGGACGAATTCTTCGAACCAGTCGCGCCGGGTGAGTCCCTCGTCTTCATTTATCTCAAGCATTCGCCGCTGCAGGAGGCGCGCACCGATCGGCTGATTGTCGGCGCCGCCCGCATCACCGGGGTTCAACCGCCGCCGATGTGGAACCAAGATGGCAAGCCGCCCTTTGACTCGTGCATGTGGGAAACGGTCGTTGCGCACAGCTTGAGGCCTGACATGACGGACGGTGTGCTGCTCCCATACCAAGCACTTGTGGGACTTCAAGACCAAGGCGTGGATGTGGACGACGCCCTGGCATGGGCTCCTGAGGGTCGTGCCATCGAATTCAGTTACGTGACAGAGCATCTCACTGACGACGCTGCCATTGATGCCCTGGCTTCGCTCAGGAGCGCGGCTGAAGGCGCCCGCGCGCTCGGTTTGGAGGTTCCTGATGCTGCGTTTGCTTGGCTGACCGAGCAAACGGAGCGGCTTTGGGAGCTGCGTGGCCCGGTGCCGGCCCTGGTGGCCGTGCTCGCGTTCCTGCGAGTCGAGCAACCTTACGTTGCCGCGCGCGCCCTGATGGACGAGGTCGCAGATGCCGTGACCTGGGACGCCCTGCGGGAGCTGCTCGATGGGCGTCGCCCGGTCCCGAGCGTACTCAGCCGTCACCTCACCTCGACGGTTCGAAGAATCTGGTCAAAGCTCGCAGTGGAATTGCAGGACGCACTACAACTGCTTTCCGCATTAGACATCAGTCCAGAACAGCTGGAGATGCTGATGACTGGCGACACCGAGCCGGAATGCTCACCGGAAGAACTGCTCGATAATCCCTACTTTGCGAGTACCTGCACATATGGCACCGAGCTCCATGTTCCTTTTCTGACCGTGGATCGAGCACTCTTCCCGCCCACCCACGTCATGTGGTCGCCACCGCTGCCACCGGACGTCCGCATCGATGACCATCTCGATCGGCGACGGGTGGAAGCGCTGCTGACAGATGTGTTGGAGCGGCAGGCCATGCAGGGGGACACCCTCCTCCCTGAGCACGAGGCCATCGACTTGGCGAACGCCTATGCGCTCAGCCGGCGGCCAAACTTGGCGCACATCGTGCTTGAAGGGCTCGATCTGGACCGCGATGGACTCCTTGATCAGGATGAGTGGTCACCCCTCACCAGCGTCGACCTTGCCGACGGGTCTCCTGCCATCAAATTGACCAGGTTTGTCGAGGTCGCCGACTTCATCCGCACCTGGGTGAACGAACAGGAATCCAAGCCGAAACACGGTCAGCTGGACGATGCGCGGGAAGTGCTCGATAAGGCGTTGGCGCGCAACCAGAATGTCGATACCGATGCCGCGTTCGACGAACTCGAGGACCGTGCTCGGACCGAGAAGGCCGCGGGGCTGAGCGAATTGCATGACGCGGCGATGTCGGTGCTGATCGGGCCTGCGGGCACCGGCAAGACGACCCTGTTGCGGGCTCTCGTGGAATATCCGGGTGTGGCAGATGGGGGAGTCCTGCTGCTGGCACCCACTGGTAAGGCCCGGGTCCAGCTCGAAACCAAGGTCGGTCTCCCCGCGAAGACACTCGCCAGTTACCTGGCTTCGTCGCATCGGTACAACGGTGAGTCCGGCCGGTACCTGGTATGGGGCGATCAACAGCCACGTCAGAGTCATGGCCTCGTTGTCATCGATGAGGCGTCGATGCTCACCGAGGAGATGTTGGCGGCAACGCTGGACGCATTCACGGGGGTTCGGCGCATCGTCTTCGTCGGGGATCCCCGGCAGCTTCCTCCGATCGGCGCGGGCCGGCCATTCGTCGACCTCGTCGATTCCAAACGCCCGGATTCTTTCGAAGAGTGGACGCACGTGGGCCCGGGCTATGTCGAGTTGCAAGTGACCCGTCGACAGGTCCCCGAGGGCGGCCACGGTACCCGTCACGATCTGGAACTTGCCGCCTGGTTCGGAGGAGGCACCCGCGGTGCGGGCGACGAAGCCATATGGTCCGAACTCGCCGACGAACCGAATCGGCCGACGGTTCGTTACGTTCAATGGGGAGACCGAGGTATCGCGGAGGCTCTGCTCAGTGCGCTGTCTGATGAGTTGCCCTTGGATGCGCATCAGAAACCAGATTGGGCCTTCGCCCTCACGTACGGCGCGACGCTGAAAGATCCCTACCTGAACTGGGAGCCAGGTGCCGGCCGGCATGCGGAGGACTGGCAGATCCTCTCCCCGACCCGCTCGCGGGCATTCGGAACAGTCGAACTGAATCGACACATCAAACGCACCTACCGAGCAAGCGACACGGAGTTCGGGCAGCGTAATGCCAAGGCGAATATTCCGAAGCCAATCGGCCCGGAGCTGATCGTTCGTGGCGACAAGGTGATGCAGACCGTCAACAAGAAGCTGAAGGCGTACCCGACCGAAGGGGCGTTGAACTACGTCGCGAACGGTGAGATCGGCGTGGCGATCGGCAGAGTCACGCCCAGCTTCAAACGTAAGAAGGCCAACCTGCCTTTGAACGTGGAATTCTCCTCGCAGCCCGGTTACCAATACGGATACTGGCCGTCGTCGAGTGAAGATGCGCCACTCGAACTCGCCTGGGCGGTCACCGTGCACAAGTCTCAGGGCTCCGAATTCGACACCACCTTCCTGGTTCTGCCGGCACGGGCAAATGTGTCACGCGAATTGATGTACACGGCACTGACGAGGCAGAAGAACAAGGTCGTCATCCTGCACGAGGGCACGTTGGCCGATCTTCGCGGACTCGCCGAGCCGTGGCGCTCGGAAACCGCACGCCGTCTGACCGACCTGTTCACCGCTCCGAATCCGGTGGCCTTGGAGATCCGCGGGGCACGGCGACGCTACGAACGGCGGCTCATCCACGTTGCGGCGAACGGTACACCGATGGCGAGCAAGAACGAGGTCATCATCGCCGGGTTGCTTGACCGCTTGGTGCCGGGCCAGTGGAGTTATGAGGAGCCGTTTCGAGGCACTGATGGCAGAGAAGTACTGCCGGACTTCACGATTCATACCCCGGACGGCCGCAAAGTGTACTGGGAACACGCCGGAATGCTCGATCGGCCGGACTACGCGGCGAAATGGGAACTCAAGAAATCGTGGTACGCGAACAACGGTGTTCTTCCATTCGACGACGAGCACGCCGGCGACACCGTTTTGATGTGGACCGATGACCTGGCTGGTGCCGATGCACGGTCCTGGCTGGCCATGGCTTCAGATGTGTTCGGCGTGCAGCCGGCCGAGCCTGTACCGGGCGGTGGCGTGCGTGAGCGACGTGTAGCCAAGAAGGCGCCGCCCAGGCGAGCTACTTAGGGCACTGGAATGGCGGCGCTGAAGAGATACAGGTTGGTGGAGCGTTTGTCGGTGGCCCGCGCGAGCCTGAAAGGCTTCCTCGAAAAGGCGAGTAAACCGTCACCGACCACAAGGGGACGTGTCCCTACAACCCGTAGCCGCGAAACATTTGACAGAGTCACCAACGCCAGACCCACCGAAACACCAGACCAGCATCACGACCCGGAGATCATGTGACCACCCCCGTAGCAACCGACCCGCAAGACCTCAACGTCGCCCCCGGCTCCATCGTGGTGGTCCGCGACGAGGAGTGGCTGGTCACCAAGGCCGAGCAGGGGGCCGACGGCTGGCTGGTGCACGTCCGCGGACTGTCCGAGTTGGTCGCCGACACCACCGCCGCCTTCTACTCCAGCCTCGACACGATCGAAGTCCAGGACCCGCGGGAAGCCAAGGTCGTTGCCGACGGCTCGTCCGGCTACCGCGACTCCCGGCTCTGGCTCGAGGCGCTGCTGCGCAAAGACCCCGGTCCCGTACGGCGATCAGTCGCTCACGGTCTCGACGCACATGCTCGCCGACGCGCTGGCCTACCAGCGTGCCGCCGTCACCAAGGCGCTCGACCCATTGCACATCCGCCCACGCATCCTCATCGCCGACGCTGTCGGCCTCGGCAAGACCATCGAGATCGGCATGATCCTCTCGGAGCTGGCTCGCCGCGGACGCGGCGAACGCATTCTGGTCGTCACCCCCAAGCATGTACTGGAACAGATGCAGCATGAGCTGTGGTGCCGCTTCGCGCTGCCCTTCGTCCGCCTGGACTCCGCCGGCATCCAGAAGGTCCGCCAGAAACTGCCCGCCACCCGCAACCCATTCACGTACTTCAAGCGGGCCATCATCTCGATCGACACGCTCAAGAGCCCGCGCTACAAGGCGCATCTGGAACGTCAACAGTGGGACGCCGTGGTCATCGACGAATCCCACAATCTCACCAACACCGGCACCCAGAACAACGAGTTGGCGCGGGTGCTCGCCCCCAACACCGAGGCGCTGATCCTCGCGTCGGCCACCCCGCACAACGGTCGAGAGGAATCCTTTGCCGAACTGCTGCGGCTCCTGGATCCCACGGTGGTCCGACCGGACGGCACCTTCGCCAAGAAGGACGTCGAGTCGCTGCTCATCCGCCGGCACCGCCACAGTCCCGACGTCGCAGCCGAGGTGGGCGGCGACTGGGCCGAACGTGCCGAGCCGGTTCACCGCCTCGTGAAACCCTCGGCGGCCGAGGATGCCGTCGCCGAAGAACTGTCCCGCACCTGGCTGCACCCCCACACAGGCACCTCGCCCTACTCCGGCGACACCAAGGCCCTGTTCCCCTGGACCCTGGCCAAGGCCTACCTGTCCTCCCCGGCGGCGTTGGCCGAATCAATCCGGCAGCGCCGCAACAAACTCGACGACTCCGACCGGGAGCAGCGCGCCGAACTCAAAGCGCTCGAGACACTCGACGACCTCAACGCCAAAGCGCTCAACGAACAGGCCGGCAAGTTCGCCGCCCTGGTGCAGCGACTCAAGGACATCGGGGTCGGTCCGGGCAACAGCATCCGGGCGGTGGTGTTCGCCGAACGCATCGCCACGTTGGCCTGGCTGCGCGACCACCTCCCGAAGGCCACCGGGCTCAAACCCGAGAACATCGCCATGTTGCACGGCGGCCTCTCCGACGTCGAGCAGCAGGAGATCGTCGACAACTTCAAACTCGAGACCTCACCCATCCGAGTCCTGGTGACCGGCGACGTGGCTTCGGAGGGGGTGAACCTGCATGCCCAGTGTCATCACCTCATCCACTACGACATCCCGTGGAGCCTGATCAGGATTGAGCAGCGTAACGGGCGCATCGACCGCTACGGCCAGAAGCATCCGCCGGTCATCTCATCGCTCGTCCTCGAACCCAGCGACCGGAGATTCCGAGGAGACCTGCGCGTGTTGTCCCGGCTGCTGGAGCGCGAAAATCAAGCACACTCCACACTCGGCGATGTGGCCTCACTGATGGGCAAACACAGCGTCAGCGAGGAGGAGGACGTGATCCGGGACGTGCTGGCCAAGGGCATGGACCTCGACGACGCGGTCCGCACCGCCGACGAGGTCGCCCAGGGCGAGGACCTGGACGCTCTCTTCGCACAGTTCGACGCGCTCGACGAGGCACCGCCGCCGCTGCCGGCCTCCCCGCGGCAGAGCCTCTACCCCGACGACCTCACCTTCCTCGACGAGGCCCTGAATGCCGCGTTCCACGACGTGCCACACGCACCGCCGGAGCGCAACGGCGTCGGCTGGAAAGTCAGTGCGGCACACGGCATCGCCGAACTCACCCCGCCGAAGGACCTGCGGCAGCGGCTCGGGCAACTTCCGCAGAACTACCTCCAGCACGGGCGGGTGTTCGAACGCCTCAAGCTGGCGACCACCCGCAAGGTCGGGGAAACCCAGCTCCGCGTCGCCCGCGAGGGAAAGGGCGTCAACAACACCACGTGGCCGGAGGCCCACTTCCTCGGCCCGCTGCATCCCGTGCTGGATTGGGCCAGCGACCGAGCATTGACCGCGCTGGGCCGCAACCAGGTGTTCGTGATCCGCGGCGACGTGGAAGCACCCACGGTGCTGCTCATGGGCACACTGACCAACAAACGCGGCCAACTGATCTCGCGGGTGTTCTCCACCGCCGTGTTCCCCAACCCCGCCAACCCGGATTTCTGCATGGTCGAGACGCTGGAGGACATCAGCTTCCTCACCACCGACACCGCCCTCAAGCCCGGATCCTCCAACCCGGGACCGATCGCCGAGGCCGACCGCTACCGCGCACTCATCCCGGTGGCGGTGGAAAACGCCCAACGGGAGATGCGGTGGGTGCTCGACGCCCAGGAGAAGGCCACCACCGACCGGCTGGCCCAATGGCGCAAGCGCGCTGAACAGTGGCACCAGGAGGCCCAGCAGCTGGAGCTGATCGGCGCACAGAAGTCCCGCGTCGGCAAGCTCGGCCGCCGCATCAACGAGGAACAGCGCCTGGCCGATCTGCTGGCACCCACCCAACAACTGGTTCGCCCGCTACTGGTGATCGTCGAGGCCGATGCCCCGGTCGCTGCAGGAAAGGAGGATTGAGCCGTGGCTTCCTACGATTCGATCGTCGTCGGTGAGGACTGGATCAGCGAGCACTACTTCACCACTGATTCGCCGCGAGAATCCCTCCAAGGCAGAGTGATCGAGCTGCGCAAACAGTGGGACGCCGAAGCCAAGGAGGGACGGGAGACGGTCCGGCAACGCCTGCTCACAGCTACCCGCGACCTGCAGGCGGCGTTGTCCGCCCTGGCCGAGAACCCCGCCGCCGCTGCCGACGCTCACGCCCTGGTGCGGCGCACTCTCGGATACAACGAGGAACTCACCGAGTTCACCGGCGAGCGCGCCGGCACACAGCTGCGGCTACCGAACGCTCAGCTGCCCGGCGTGACGAGCACCCTGTTCCTGCAGGCGCGGCCGGTCGAGTCGATCGACGACCTGCTCGACCCGCAGACCGGTCGGCTCATCGACGCCGGCGAAGACGACGGCAAGCCGATCGAGGCGGTCTCCAAAGCGGTGTCCGCGGTGTTTCGCGCCGACGAACCACCGGCATTTGTCGTGGTGCAGGCCGGCCAGTGGCTGCTGCTGGCCGAGGCCGAGCGGTGGGCCGAAGGCCGCTACCTGGCCGTCGACCTGCTGGTGGTGGCCGAGCGGCGCGACGACAAACGCGGCGGCGAACTCGATCGCGTCGCAGCGATGCTGGGACGCCACGCGCTGCTGCCCGATGCCGACGGAAACATCTGGTGGACAGGAGTTCTCGAAGACTCCATCAAACACACCGTCGGCGTGTCGAAGGACCTGCGCGAAGGCATCCGGCTGTCGGTCGAGATCATCGCCAACGACGTGGTGCGACGACGTGAAGCCGAAGGGCTCCCGCTGGACCAGATCGACCCCCAAGAACTCGCCAAGCACGCGCTGCGCTTCCTGTATCGAATCCTGTTTCTGCTGTACGCCGAAGCCGCCCCGGAGCTACGGGTACTGCCGGCCGGGGCACCCGAATACGGCGAAGGCTACGGGCTGGACCGGCTGCGTGAACTTACGTTGACCGAGCTCGTCTCACCGGCCGCCAGAAACGGCACCCACCTCTACGAATCGCTGGCGACCCTGTACCGGCTCGTTGACCGCGGCCACACCCCCAAGACCACTGACGTCGCCGACGATCCCGCGCCTGGCCTGGAGTTCAACGCGCTGCGCGCCGATCTATTCGCGCCGGCTGCGACCGCGCTGATCGATGAGGTCGGATTGAGCAACGAGGCCACCCAGCAGGTGCTCGAACATCTGCTGCTGTCGAAGCAGTCCAAGGGCCGCAAGGGCGCCGACCGCGGCTTCATCTCATACGCGGAACTCGGAATCAACCAGCTGGGCGCGGTGTACGAGGGTCTGATGTCCTACACCGGCTTCTTCGCCGCCGAGGATCTCTACGAGGTCGCCAAGAACGGTGATCCGGAGAAGGGGTCGTGGGTGGTGCCCGTGACGCGTGCCGACCACCTGTCCAAATCCGACTTCGTCACCACGATCGACGAGGCGACCGGGGAGAAGGTCCCCGTCGTCCACAAGGCCGGGACGTTCGTGTTCCGGTTGGCCGGACGCGAGCGCCAGCAGTCGGCCTCGTACTACACCCCCGAGGTGCTGACGAAGTTCGTTGTGTCGCAGGCGTTGGCGGAACTGCTCGATCAGGACGGGGAGCGCACCAGCGCCGAGCAGATACTGCAACTGACGATCTGCGAACCGGCGCTCGGATCCGGGGCGTTCGCGATCGAGGCGGTGCGGCAACTGGGCGCCGAATACCTGAAGCGTCGACAGGAGGAGCTGGGCGAGGTCATCGACGCCGACCAGTACCAGGTGGAGCTGCAGAAGGTGAAGGCCTACCTGGCGCTGCACCAGGTGTACGGGGTCGACCTCAACGCCACCGCCGTGGAACTCGCGGAGATCTCGCTCTGGCTCGACACCATGGTCGCTGGCCTGCAGGCGCCGTGGTTCGGCCTGCACCTGCGGCGCGGCAACTCCCTGATCGGTGCCCGCCGCGCGGTCTACGCACCGAACCTGCTGGCCAAAAAGGAGTGGCTGAAGACCCCGCCAAAGGATGTACCACTCGGTGAGGAGATCGGCACCGGCATCCACCACTTCCTGCTGCCATCGCAGGGTTGGGGAGCAGTCATCGACACACCGGAGGCGAAGACCTACGCGCCCGAGAAGCGAGAAGAATTGCGGCAGTGGCGCAACGGGATCCGGTCCAACCCGAACGCAGCAATCAAGAAGCGGTTGGCCGCCCTCGCACAGCGGGTGGAAACGCTGTGGGAGTTCACCCTGCGTCGACTCACCATCGCCGAGTCGGAGATCCGCCGCGACATTGACGTGTGCGGCCTCGAACAGCAGGAGCAGTCACACGCGGTGACCCGTGAGCAGATCGAAGCCGTGCTCCACGACGAGAACGGTGCCTACCGCCGTCTGCGACGTGCGATGGATGCCTGGTGCGCACTGTGGTCGTGGCCGCTGACCACCGATATCGAACCGCCCGACTGGGACCAATGGGTCGGCGGACTGGAAGCCCTGCTCGGTGTGCCGCCGAAGGCAGGAAAGTTCGAGAAGTACGGGCAGACCAGTCTCGCAAGCGATGTGAGTTGGACCGAGCTCGATGACGCAGAGGACGCCGATCGCATTTTCTCCCAAGAGATTCCGGTTGAAAAGCTGCTCGATGGATTCCCCTGGATGAGAGTGAGCCAGTCCATCGCTGAGACACAAGGCTTCTTTCACTGGGAGTTGGACTTCGCGCCGATTTTCGCCCGCGGTGGCTTCGATCTCCAGGTTGGGAATCCGCCGTGGGTACGCCCTGACTGGGACGAAGCTGGAGTGCTCGCGGAGGTCGATCCGTGGTGGCAGCTGGCCGACAAGCCCGCCGAGGCGGTTAAGCGCCGCAAACGGGAGGAAGCTTTCGCGCAGACCGGGGCGCTTGCTGAGTTCATGGACGAGCGGGCTGAACAGGCCGGCCTGAAGGAGCATCTCGGCTCTGGCCTGGATCGGCCCGTTCTGGCCGGACTACAACCGGACCTGTATCGCTGCTTCATGGAACGCACCTGGCGGTCCATGTCACCCAGCGGGGTTGTTGGTCTAATTCACCCCGACAGTCACTTCACCGAGTTGCGAGCGAAAGGCCTTCGGCAGGAGGCCTACCGGCGGCTCCGCAGGCATTTTCAATTCAAGAACAACGCATATGTGTTCCGTGAGATCAGCGACAAGCGTGACTTTGGTATCCACGTGTATGGAGCCATCCGCGGCGACGTCAACTTTCTCCACGCGGGATGGATCTACCACCCTGTCGTTCTCGAGCGGTCCTTCAATCATGACGGCTCCGGTCAGCCTCCAGGTGTCCGTGATGAGAACGATAACTGGGATATGCGGAGCCACCGGGAGCGAATCGTCCGAGTGGACGAGGCTGTCCTCGCCAGCTGGGCTGCATTAATCGACGAACCCGGGACCTCCCCGACCGAAGCGAGAATGTTGTATCCGGTTAATCGAGCTAGCGCGAAAGTACTCGAGAGGATCGCCGCCGCTCCGCGCCTTGGCGAAGTTGGTTTCGAGTGGACTCGGGGCTGGGAAGAGCCGGGCGACCGCGATCTGGGCTTCTACAAATCTGCGTCCGCTGTCGCTGACCGGTGGGAGGACGTGATTCTTCAAGGGCCTCACCTGGGTCTGCTGCACGAGTAGGTGACAGTTTCGGTCACGCGGCCTGACTGGCCGGTGTGGTCATGATGGCTTCGAATTCCACCGGGGTCAACCGGCCGAGGCCGGCTTGTCGGCGGCGTCGGTGGTAGGTGCGTTCGATCCAGGTGACGATCGCGATTCGGAGTTGCTCGCGGGTGTCCCAGCGGCGGCGGTCGAGCACGTTCTTCTGCAGCAGGGAAAAGAAGCTCTCCATGGCAGCGTTGTCGCCGGCCGCGCCGACACGGCCCATCGAGCCGACCATCTCGTGATGGTGCAGTGCGTGCACGAATCGCCTTGAGCGAAACTGAGATCCTCGATCCGAATGTAGGATGCATCCCGCGACATCTCCGCGTCGGGCCACCGCGCTGTGCAGTGCACGGGTGGCCAGTCGGGACTTCATTCGGGAGTCAATGGAGTAGCCGACGATCCTGTTGGAGTACACATCTTTGATGGCGCACAGGTAAAGCTTGCCCTCACCGGTACGGTGCTCGGTGATATCGCTGAGCCACAACTGATTCGGCGCGTCGGCGGTGAAGTCGCGTTCGACGAGATCGTCGTGGACCGGTGGGCCGGGCTTGCCGTTCTTGCCGCGGTTTTTGCCGAACACGCTCCACAGTTGGTTCTGGGAGCAGATGCGCCAGGCGGTGCGCTCGGCCATCGGCTCGCCAGCGTCGCGGGCCTCCTCGACCAGGTAGCGATATCCGAACTCCGGATCATCGCGGTGCGCGTCGAAAAGGGCGTTGACGCGGTAGGCCTCGACGCGTTCGGCGTCGGTGACAGGGGAGGCCAGCCAGCGGTAATACGGTTGGCGAGCGAGCTTGAGGACCCGGCACGTCACCGCGACGGGGATCCCGTCGGCGGCGAGCTCTTTCACGAGCGGGTAGATCCTTTTCCCGGCAGGTTGGCCTGCGACAGATACGCCGCGGCACGGCGCAGGACCTCGTTTTCCTGCTCGAGCAGCTTGATCCGCCGCCGGGCCTCACGCAGCTCACCGGACTCGCCGGTGGTCTTGCCGGGCTTGGCGCCCTCGTCAATGTCGGCCTGACGGAGCCATTTCTGCAGCGTCATCGGGTGCACCCCGAAATCGGTGGCGATCTGCTCGATCGTCACCCCGTCATCGCGATTGCGGGCCACGCGCACGACGTCGTCGCGGAACTCACGGGGATAGGGCCTTGCCATGGGGACATCCTCCCAGCCTGCCCACCCAGGGCAAGCCGACTCAGATGTCACCTACTCGTGCAGCAGACCCCCTTACCGTCGCTACACCGCTATACCAGCAACCAAATCCCAATCCAAAAGGTCGGCAGGATACCGAGGCGATCAGTATCGACCGAATCGGTGAGGACTTCATCCCTCGCACCAGCTACCAACGCGCTAAGCCGTATGCCGATTACGTTGCCGCCTATCCAAAGTGGCACGGTGAACCCAGCTCTAGCTATTTCCGTCTGGCATGGCGCCGCATGGCAGATTCCGCAACAGTCCGCACATTGCACGCAGCTATCGCTCCGCCTGGACCGTGCTTCGTTGCCACCGTTCTGTCGGCAGCGTTGCCTACGGCTACCGACTTGGCGATAGCGAGCGGAATATGGTCGTCCTTGTCCGCCGACTTCTTCATCAAAGCTGCCGGAGTTTCAGAGCTCAAGCATGGTGTCGTTCGCCGTCTCCCACATGTTCGCAACCACCCGCTCGAAGCTAGCCTTATACTTCGCACCCTCCGTCTGAACTGCCTCGTACTCCCGTACGGCCCACTCTGGGAGGAGCTGTACGACGAAGCGTGGCAATCGGATTCGTGGGTCCCGCACATCAGCGTGGACTACGCGGACCGCTCACCACTCGGCGAGGTGGGCTCGAAATGGGAATGGGCGACACCGTTGCGTCGTGCCGCGGACCGCCGTCAGGCTCTGGTAGAGGTCGACGCGATTGTCGCGATCATGCTCGGTATCACCGAGGAAGAACTGTTGGCGATCTACCGCACCCAGTTCCCGGGATAGTGCCCCTTGGGGTGGTGGACTTCGGATCGGCGTGGGTTCACGCGTGGTGATCAACGAGTCGTGGTGAATGTTAGGCGATCTGGCGTTGTTCGGGAACCGGTTCGGTGGTCGCTCGGGCGGCGATGTGTTTGGTGGCGATGACTTTGCGCAGTTCAGCCATGGACACCTCGGACAGGTAGCGGCGGGTGACCTGCCATTCGTCGTGGGCTTCGATGACCACGGCGGTGGCCAGTCGTAGGAAGGCTGCGGGGTTGGGGAAGATCTCGACGACATCGGCGCGGCGTTTGATCTCCTTGTTGAGCCGCTCGATGGGGTTGTTCGACCAGATCTTCTGCCAGTGGGTGCGCGGGAACGCGGTGAATGCCAGCACGTCGGCTTTGGCCTCATCCATCATGGCGGCCACTTTCGGGAAACTGGACGAGAGGGTGTCGGCGACCTGATCCCACTGCGCGGCGACCTCGGCGGGGTCGGTGTGGGCGAAGATCGTCTTGACCGCTGCGGTGACCGCCGGGGCGTGTTTGGCGGCCACCGCCCCGTGCAGGTTGCGCATGAAATGCACCCGGCAGCGCTGCCAGGACGAGCCGGTGAACTGCTGGGCGACGGCGGCTTTCAACCCGGCGTGGGCATCGGAGATCACCAGGTGCACGCCGGTCAGGCCGCGGGCCTTGAGCGAGGCCAGGAACTCCCGCCAGAACTCGAAGGACTCGCTGTCACCGACGGCGGTGCCCAGCACCTCCCGGGTGCCATCGATGGAGACGCCGGTGGCCACCACCAGGGCCTGGGAGACCACGTGGGCGCCGACGCGGACCTTGCAGAACGTCGCATCGCAGAACACGTAGGGAAATGAGGTGTGGGTCAGGCTGCGGGTTCGAAACGCCTCGATCTCGCGGTCGAGGCCGGCGCAGATGCGCGAGACCTCCGATTTGGAGACCCCGGATCCAACCCCGAGTGCGGCGACCAGGTCATCGACGTTGCGAGTCGACACACCATGGACGTAGGCCTCCATGATCACCGCATGCAGGGCCTTGTCGATGCGACGCCGGCGTTCCAGCAGGGACGGGAAGAAGGAGCCGGCTCGCAGTTTGGGGATCTTGACCTCGATATCGCCCGAGGTCGTCGACACCGTCTTGGGCCGATGCCCGTTGCGGTGCGTACTGCGTTCGCCGCTGCGTTGGTAGCGTCCGGCCCCGATGGTCTCGGTGGCCTCGGCCTCGATCAACGCCTGCAGCCCAGCGCGGATCAGCTCAGCGAACACCGCCCCGACATCAGCGGACTTGAGTGCATCGAGTTGGGCGAGCAAGGCAGAATGGTCCTGGGTCATCGCGTGGTGCGTCCTTTGCTTGAGTCACTTGGTAGGTAACTCATTGACCACTACGCGATGACCCGCCCGAAAGCCTTCAACGACACACCCCGGCCTGGGCCGTCCTCAGCTCCGAAACCCCACCACACCAAGGGACTTACCCGTTCCCGGTGCTGCAGAAGTATGAGCGGGACGCGCTTTACGACGCGAACGGCCGACAGCTGCCCGGAAAACTGGCCTCCGACTACCGCAAGAAGGGGGCGGTGAAGCCCGAAGATCTCACCAACGATGGGGTCACCTATGTCGAGCCGTTCGTAGGGGTGAATCGGGAGCATGACATGGAATTGGCGCACAAGCATTTCAGCCGGCTCATGGGGGTTTGAGAGACATTGAAGCAGCACGATAGACGCCGCGGCTTGAATACAGCTATCCAGTGAACGGTTTTTCGAATGGGCCGACGCGCTCCCGTTTTCGTAGGTTATTAACGACTCGGAGTGACGATCAACTGTGCGGTGTCGGGGCCGCGCGGATCACCGTCCTCGGGCTTGGTCGTGCTGATGTCTAGTGCTATGCGGCGGGATACTGTTCCTCGTGCTCAGGAGAAGGTCGTAATTTCGCGTAGCGGGAACAAGTGCGCCTATCCGGGTTGCGGACTTGAGCTCACGATTGACCCGCAACACCCAGGGGATCGGCCGAAGGCTACGGGGAAGGTTGCGCACATCGCTGCCGCAAGTCCCGGTGGGCCCCGCTACGACGAGACAATGACTTCAGCGGAGCGTGGCTCGGCTGACAACCTGATCTACCTGTGCGGTCCGCACCACGATGTGATCGACACTCAGCTAGAGCACCACACTCGCGAATTCTTGGTCGGGGCAAAGCGAGCACACGAAGAAGCTGTGCAACGCGCGGTACGGACTGCCATGGGAGAGGTCACCTACGAGGAGCTGCAGGTGGTCTGCAAGGTGATCGCGAATGCGACAACACCGCCGCAGGAACTTGGGATTGATCGCGCAGTTCCACTCCAGGAAAAGATCAGCCTGAATCTGTTGGGGCCGTCGTCCGTCCAGCGCATCACCGATGGCTTGTCGCAAGCAGTGCGGATTGCGGACTTCATAGCCTTCCAGAACTCTCTGTCGCCGTCCTTTGGACGGACCTTGGTTGCTCGATTCAGAAGCGACTACTACCTGGCAGTGGCTGACGGGCTGGAGCCTGACGCTGTGTTCGATTACTTGGTGGAGAAAGCGTTCGACAACGCGGGTCCCCGCGACACTCCGCAGGTCCGTGCTGCGGCGCTGTCGGTGATCGCGTACTTGTTCGAGATATGTGAGATTTTCGAACGTGGGTGAGATCTTTCCCGACAAGTTCACGCCTCTTGAACGGACGGTCGTCGGAGAGGCTGCTGTGTTGCTGTCGTTGCTCGGAGAGCGCAGTGTCAGTGTCGGTCAGCTGTACGTCGAGCACCGGCAAGAGATGCCGTCGGCTACCTACGATTCTTTTGCCACTGCACTGACGCTGCTCTACGGCGCCGGGGTGCTCGACTTTCAGGACCAGATCGTGAGGGTTGTTTGATGTTTATTCGCCTTAGTGCAAACCGCGATGAATTCAAACCCATCGATTTCAAGCCGGGGTTCAATGCGATCGTTGCCGAACGTGCAGATGATTCGTCCGCGCAAGACAGCCGCAATGCCCGAGGAAAGTCCTCTTTACTGATGCTGATGAACTACGTGCTCGCGGGGAGACTCCACCGCAGCCTTCGTCCTCTTGCTGACGATGGGTGGGAGATGACGCTGGCCATGCAGATGTTCGGTGGCACCGTCACCGTGACACGCGCGCTTGCCGGTGGCGGCAAATTAGCGATCACAGCAGACCACCGTGCATCGGAGGTAATCGCTCCCTGGATTTCTGAGGGGCAGATAACAGTCGATAATTGGAAAGATTTGCTCGGGCTGGCGCTCTTTCGGCTCGACCCAAGCGTCCGCGAAATAACGGGTGGCATATCGGTTCGCACACTGCTGTCATATGTGATCCGCACTGAGACACCAAAGGATCCATTGAAAGTAATTTCCACACAAAGTGCGACAAGCAGCCGAGAACATGTCGCCTTCATGCTGGGTCTCGACTGGTTGGTGATTAATGAGCTAGCCGATATCAAAAAGGGCTTGGAGCAGCTGAAGGCGATAACCGCTGCGACCCACGAGGGGCTGGTCACCACGCTGCGACCGGAAGATGAGCTTCTCCTCGAACGTGCAGCCCTAAAGAATGAAGTTGATGAGTGGGAACGACGGATCGCTGGCTTTCGCATACTGGAGGATCCGAGCTCGCTCGTAGCACGCGCCGATGCGCTGACTGCTGAGATTATGCAGCTACGTGATGAGGCCGTGGTGGACCGCCGGATGCGGGAATTGTTCGTTTCTTCGCTCGCTGACGGCTCGAATAGCGCGACCTCGGCGTTGCCGGTTGAGGCGCTGTTTGATGCGGCCGGCGTGATACTTGCTGATGGGTTCAGGCGGCAGATTGATGAGGTGAGGGACTTCCATACCGCACTGCTTGTGAATCGACGCACATTTCTTCGGGGCGAGATCGAATCGCTCGACAGGCGCATTGCCGAGAGGACCGCACAGCTCGCCCAGCTGGACGAGCAGCGGGATGGTGTCCTACGGACGCTGGATGCCGGTGGTGCGCTCGATGAGTTGAACTCGATGAGGGCCGAGCTCAGCGAATCACAGGCGCGTATAGCCGCCCTCGATTTACAGATCGAACAAGCGCGGGAAGTCGTTACCCGACGCGAGGAGCTCAAACTAGACCAGTCCACCAAACGAAGTGATGCGACTCGAGAACTCACGGGCTCAAGGGAGAAGCTCGACCGGATCAGTGATCGGTTTAGCCAGAAGATGAACCGCCTGTACGGAAAGGATGCTGCCCTGACCGTCTCAGTAGACAATGACGGGTACAAGTTTGCAATCCATGCGGCGGGCTCGGCC
This sequence comes from Mycolicibacterium sp. MU0050, assembly GCF_963378085.1. Classification (GTDB taxonomy): domain Bacteria; phylum Actinomycetota; class Actinomycetes; order Mycobacteriales; family Mycobacteriaceae; genus Mycobacterium; species Mycobacterium wendilense. The sequence goes on from NZ_OY726395.1 coordinate 1,891,206, forward strand.
AGCAGTGGCGTGAATCGCATGACGTTGTTCTGCTTCGACCTGACGATGTTGGAAGAGGGCATAGAGACCGCCCATCATCCGGATTTTCTCGTGCATGACTCGTCTGTATTCGACGGAGTCGACCCAAGACAGCGCGCTGGGGCGCTTCATTTTGCCCAAGAGATGGTCGCTAGTACCGGTGGTCAGTACATCTGCACGATCAACAGCAACGATGTACCTGACGAAGTCCTCGGTGAGGATTGGTTCAAGGCCGGTATTGTCCGAACAATTTTGGATACAGAAACGGGCGGACTTGTTGGGCGGGATTTCTGATGGTTACCTCGACGAAATTGACGAATCGTGATTGCGTCGAGTCTCGGCTGCGAGACTGACATATGGGCGCACTACTTCCTACCCTGCAAGCCGAACACCTGCGCGAGGGCCTGACCGACTACCTCGCAACAACCTTCGCGCTCACCGACCCCGACGCCCAGGCGGCGCTCACCGACTTCGTCGGACACCCCGACACGGGTCTGTTCAAAGGACCCTACGTACGGTTGCGGCTCCCGTTCGCCCCCGCCGGCGACGGCTGGACCGGCCAACTCGACTGGTGGCCGGAGACCTTCACCCCGTACGGACATCAGGCGCGCGCATTCGAACGGCTGTCGACCAAACACCAGGACCGGCCCCAGCCGACGTTGGTGACCACCGGCACCGGTTCGGGAAAAACCGAGTCGTTCCTCATCCCGATCCTCGATCACGTGCTGCGCGCCAAGAAGGCCGGCGTCACCGGAATGAAAGCCCTGATTCTCTACCCGATGAACGCGCTGGCCAACGATCAGGCTGAACGCCTCGCGCGGCTCATCACCGGTGATCCGCGGCTCGGCGCGATCACCGCCGGGCTCTACACCGGTGAACACGGCAGTGGCGGGCGCACCCGCGTCTCCGAACACGGTCTCATCACCGACCGCACCCTGATGCACGATGCACCGCCGGACATCCTGCTCACCAACTACAAGATGCTCGACCACATGCTGCTGCACCCCGGCCGCGCCGACATGTGGCGACTCTCGGCGGACTCGCTGCAGTTCTTGGTACTCGACGAATTCCACACCTACGACGGCGCACAAGGCACCGACGTGGCCATGCTGCTGCGCCGACTGGGCCTGACTCTCAAGAGTCACTGGGACGCCACAACCCGGGTGACCGACGACGATCGCGCCCGCTCGCTGGGCAAGATCATCCCCGTCGCCACCTCGGCGACACTCGGATCCGGCGGCGCCCCCACCGCTATGGTTGATTTCGCCCACACCGTCTTCGGTGAAGAGTTCGGTGTCGATGCCGTGATCGGCGAAACTCGCATCGACCCCCACGCCTGGCTGTCGACGCGGACGGGGGAGCGGGACAACGAGTTCCACCCGACCGATACGGTGCTGCCGGATGCCCTCATCCCCATCGAGCACGCGCACCGCACCGCCGAGAACAACGCAGTGCTCGCCGAGGCGGTGTTTGCGACCCTGTTCGACACCGTTCCCGAGGGACTCGACGTGGCGACCATGCTCGACCAGCTCAAAGCACATCCCTTCATCGGGGCCGTGCTGCGCCACGCGGTCGACGCCACAACATTGGCCGCTCTGGCCGATCAGGTGTTTCCTCCGCTCACCGGTGAACGCGACGCCGACCGCGTCCGGGCGAACCGGATTCGCTACCTCGAATACGTGTTCGCGATGCTGTCGCACCTGCGTGCCGAACTCGGCCGCTCGGCGCTCGGCGTCGATGTGCACCTGTGGATCCGGGAACTGAGCCGGGTCGACCGCGCAGTACAGGCCACCGCCGCCTACCGCTGGTCCGACGACGGGGCCGTCGCCGACGACACCGACCTCTACCTGCCCGCCGTGTACTGCCGGCACTGCGGCCGCTCCGGCTGGGGCGCGCGACTGGCCCCCACCGGAAGCGCCCTCGACGTCACCGACGAGGCGATCCGCGCCGACCACGCCGCCGGAGCTCCGCGCTTCCGCGCACTCATCTCCGCACCCGCCGAGGCGCACGTCGACGTCGACATCGACAACCTGCGCTGGTTCAACCTCAACCACCGCGAACTCGTCTCCACCGCGCCCGACCTCGACAGCGCGGAAGTCGTCGAGGGACGCGTCTTGCCGGTCCTCACCCTCACCGGGCCCGACGCCGACGACCAGTCCACCAAGGACGTGTGCCCCGCCTGCGGTGCCGCTGACGGCATCCGATTCCTCGGCAGCGCCGTGGCGACCCAACTGTCGGTCACGTTGTCGAACCTGTTCGGCGACAAGAACCTCGACGCCGCCGAGAAGAAGGCGCTGATGTTCACCGACAGCGTCCAAGACGCGGCGCACCGCGCCGGATTCGTCCAGGCCCGGTCGCACAGCCTGACGTTGCGTACCGCGTTGCGGGGTGCTCTCGGCGACGGCGAACTCGACCTCACCGAACTCAGCCAGGCTGTCATCGCCCGCGCCGGCACCGATCCGGTGCTGCGGTACCAACTGCTGCCGCCCGACATCGTCGACCGCGAGCAGTTCGTCGGATTCTGGAACCCCGACGTTCATCCGAACACCCGCCGGGCCGCCGAAGATCGCGCAAAGCGTCGGCTGCGCTTCGACATCGACCTGGAGTTCGGACTGCAATCACGCATCGGCCGCACCCTGGAGCTGACCGGCAGCGTGGTCTCCGAGGTGTATCTCGGCGCGCCGCAACGCGCATCGATCATCGGACGCCACACCATCGAGAAGGCCGAAGGCATTCAGATGCCGCTGACGGACCTCAGCGACAGCGTCATCGCGACCTGGGTACGGGGCACCGTCGAACGGATTCGCACTCGGGGTGGCATCCAGCACGAATGGTTGCGCTCCTACCTTGAGAAGAACGCCAACCGCTACCACATCTGGGGCGGTCGCCCCCGCGGCCAAGGCATGCCGGCCTTCCCCAAAGGGCGAGCTGCGCCCGCATTCCCGGCCACCAAACAGGGCGGCGGGGCGCTGCCCGAGGGGTATGACCCGGTCACCTCGCCCTCATCGTGGTACGCCAAGTGGGCATCGGACTGCCTGGGCGTAAGCCCCGCCGAAGGAGCCTTCCTGGCCAAGGCACTGCTCGCTGAACTCAAGGAACAGCTGGTGCTGACCGCGCTGACCAACGAAACCGGCGCCACCGTCTACCAATTGCCACCGTCGACGGTGCGCGTCAGCGCCCCCAGCCTGGAAGCGCTCGAAGACGGACGCCACCTGTTGACGTGTGACGTGTGCCAGGCGCCGGTCCCCGGAAGTGTCACCACCATCGACCAGCTCGATGGTGGGCCATGCCTGCTGACCCGTTGCCCGGGACATCTCCGCCGTGCCGGCAAGCCGGACAACTTCTACCGCCGGCTGTACAGCTCGGGCGACATGAAGCGGGTGGTCGCCCGCGAACACACCTCGCTGCTGGACGCCAAGACCCGTCAGGGCTATGAGGCCGCGTTCAAACGCGGCGGCAGCGACCCGCAGGCCCCGAACGTGTTGGTGGCCACGCCCACCCTGGAGATGGGCATCGACATCGGTGACCTGTCCACGGTCATGTTGGGCTCACTGCCCAAGACCGTCGCGTCCTACCTGCAGCGCGTCGGCCGGGCAGGCCGCCTCACCGGCAACTCGCTGGTGCTGGCGTACGTGCGCGGGCGCGGCGAGCATCTGCCCAAGCTGTTCGAACCGCTGTCGGTGATCCAGGGCGAAGTTCGCCCACCCGCGACGCTGCTCAACGCCGAGGAGATCCTGCAGCGCCAGTACGTGGCGCACATCGTCGATCAACTCGCCCGTGATCCGCAGATCACGCCGCCGAAGGACGCACGCGCCGTGTTGGGTGACACCGGCGACACCAGTTGGCTCGCCGGACTACTCGACCTCGCCGCCTCCGACGCCGACGCACTGCTCGACCGTTTCCTCGCCCAGTTCGCCCCCCACTTGAGCGAGGACGCCGTCAACGGGCTACGGGCCTGGGCCACCACCCCGCCGCAGGGCGGGACGAGTGGCCTGACGCAACACCTCACCTCCGCCGCCCACCAATGGCGCACGGACCTCGAAGAACTCACCGCCCGCCGCGATGCCGTGGATGCCGAACTGCCCGAATTCGAACGGCGGGCGGCATCCCCGGCCGCCACTGACGACGACCGTCGAGCGCTGCGCATCGCCAAGGGATCCCGCAAGCTGCTGGGCGCACAGATCAACTCGATCACCACCGACTACTGGATCTCGGTGCTGGAACGCTACGGCGTGCTGCCCAATTACACACTGCTCGACGACACGGTCACCCTCGACGTCGGCGTCACCTGGATCGACCCCGACAGCGGCAACTACATGGGCGACTCACTCAGCTATCAGCGCGGCTCCCGGGTGGCCTTGACCGAACTCGCGCCGGGCGCCACCTTTTACGCCCAGGGACTGGCGGTCACCATCGATGCCGTCGACGTGGGCAGCAACGAAGCGCACATCCAGGCCTGGCAGTTGTGCCCGCAGTGCGGCTGGGCCGGCATCAGCTCCGGCGCCACGGTGACCGATCCGGTGTCCAGTTGCCCCCGCTGCCAGAACACCGGTATCGCCGATGTGAGCCAACGGGTTCCGGTGATCGAGATGACACGGGTCTCGGCCGAGGTCCGCCGCGACGAAGCCACGATCAACGACAACCGTGACGACCGGCAGAAGGAACCTTTCACGGTGCTCGTCGCCGCCGACGTCGACCCGGAACACCTCGGGCGCCGCTGGTTCCGCGCAGACTCGGAGTTCGGTGCCGAGTACCTGCGTCGTATCGACATCCGGTGGCTGAACCTCGGGCGACGCAACTCCCAAGGCAAGAAGCGCCTCATCGCCGGCCAGGAATCGTCGACCGGACTGTTCCGAGTATGCGCTTCGTGCGGCCAGCTCGACCACAGCGCCGGCCGCAACAACCGGTACGAGCACCGCACCTGGTGCCGACTGCGCGAGGCGCCCACCGAGGACGTCCGCGAGGTCGCGCTGGCGCGGACCCTGCGCACCCAAGCCGTGCTCGTGCACCTCCCGCCGCAGATGGAGTACGACTCCTTCGCGCACACCAGCCTGGCCGCCGCCATGATGCTCGGACTGCGCGAAGTCATCGGCGGTTCACCCGAACACCTCGACATCGCAACCATTCCCGACGCGCTGCGCGCCCCTAACCGGCGGGCCTTGCTGATCCACGACACCGTGCCCGGCGGAACCGGCTATCTGGCCGAGTTCGCCGACCACACCAAAGTATGGGCGGTGCTGGCAGCCGCACGACGCATCGTCCACACCTGTCCCTGCCAGCACGAGGACCGGCTAGCCTGCCATCGCTGCCTGCTGCCGTTCGCCGCTCCGCATGAAATGGACAAGGTCTCGCGCGCCGCCGCTGCCAAACTGCTCGACACCATCCTCGATACCCCCGCAGGCACCGAACCCGCTCTGAACGACTGGACGGCCGGCGTCACCGAAGAGGCGCCCCCACCCACCCCGCTCAGCGACGAATCCTTCCTGGAGAGCGCGTTCTACGCCGCGTTCGTCGAACGGCTCCGGCTCATCGGAGCGACCGTGGTGGAGAAACCAGGTGTTTACGGCCCGTCAGCGACCATCACCATGCAGGGCACCAAGTCGCGGAAATGGTCGCTGCGCCCGCAGGTTTCGGTGGGCTTCGCCAAGCCGGACTTCGAACTGCAGACACCCGATCCGGACATACCCAAGATCGCCATCTTCGCCGACGGCCGGAAGTTCCACGCCGTGCCCGGATGCAACCGGGTCGCCGACGACGCCGACAAACGGGAAAAGCTTCGCAAGGCCGGCTACTGGGTGTGGTCCTTCAGCCACGAGGATCTGCAGCGCTTCAAAGCGGGCGAGGACGTCGTGCCCGGCTGGTTCGACCAGAACGCCGCCAACATCGTCACCAGCCAGTTCCAGGTGCAGCCAGGGCTCATCCGGCTGCTGTCCAAGGATCCGATCACGCAGCTGCTCGAATTCATGATGAATCCGGAAGCGGGCGCGTGGGAGAAGTTCAGTAAGTGGATGCCGTATCTGTTTGTCCGCGGGCACAACCGGGCGAAGTCAGAAGTCGAGCTGGCTGCTGAAGCAGCGATCGCCGCACTCGACGGTACCGCGCCGTTCGAGGTGACCGGTACCGACGTCTGCTGGACCTTCGCCGACGGTGGTGTTGCGGTGACCGCCGGGGTGCGCAGCGCGGCCGAACCCCCGCGGGCCGTGTTGGCCGTCGATGATCGCGACGACCGTCTGGAACTCCTCGACGGTAAAGCGTGGAAAGAATGGTTGCGGCTGTCGAACTGGCTGGCCATCAGTGAGAACCACCGCGTCGGAACCCATTCGACGCTGTCCGCCGCACCGGGGCTGGTAGCCGAGGTGGTGCAGGAGGACACACTGCCCGCCGAATGGCAAAAGGTGTACGACGAAGCCGTCACGGACCTCGAACGCGAACTCATCCGTGCGCTGGCCGACGTCGGCGCTGCCGTACCGGAACTGGGTTACGAGACCGACGACGGGGAGGTGCTCGACATGGCCTGGGCGGACGCTCGGGTCGGCGTGGTGCTCGACGGTGGCGCTGACGCAGCCGGTTGGGTCCTGTGCCCGCCGGACGCCGAGAAGATTCTTGAAGCTCTGAAAATGAACGGAGTGGTGTAGGTGGCGAATCTGGTCATCGCGTCCAACAGCAAGGCGATGTCCAAGCTGGATGGGTCGATCAAGAAAAAGGTGTATGACTTCTTCGAGAAGCTCAACGAGGACGATGCTCAGCCCGGACTGCATATCGAGCCGTTGAAGACGGCGATCGACCCGCGGGTCCGGACCGGTCGGGTAGACCTGCACTACCGGGCAGTGCTGTTCCGGGTCGACGACAAGTCCAGCGGACCCACGTACATCTACATGGGCACGTGGGGGCACGACGAGGCGAACAAGCTGGCTGAACGTGCCACCCTGCGCGTCAATCCCATCAACGGCACCCTGGAGGGGTTGATCGGGGAGCCTGTTACGGCAGAGCCTCCGGCGTCCGGTGAGCCGGTCACGGAACCCGCGCCGAAACCTGAGTTCTCGTACTTGGCCGGGGTCGGCTACAAGCTCGCCGACCTCACCGACGGCTTGGGGATCACCCCGACTCTCGCTGCCAAGGCAATGGCGGCCGCGGACGAGTCGGCACTACTGGAAGCAGCCGCGGATGGCCTCGAATGGGAGGGCAGCGCACTACTCGAACTCGCCACCGGCGTCGCCATCGAGACCATCCGCGAGAACCACGGCTTCGCCACGGAACCGGTCGACAAGTCCCTCGATGAAGACCAACGGATCATCGCGGCGCTGGACCGCCCGGCGTCCAAGATGCAGTTCGCCTTCATCGAAGACAACGAGGAACTACGTCGCGTCATCGAGGGCGGCGACTTCGCCGCCTGGCGCACATTCCTACATCCCGAGCAGCGCAAGTACGTCGACACGGACTTCGGCGGTGCCTTCCGCCTTTCGGGCGGCGCCGGCACCGGGAAAACCGTGGTGGCCATCCATCGGGCGCGCCGCCTCGCACGCGACAACCCAAACGCAAGGATCATCCTCACGACATTCAATACCGCCCTCGCCGAAGGCCTCAAGGCCGACCTCAAATCGCTGGACCCTGGGATACGTATCGCGGACAAGCCCGGAGATCTTGGCGTGTATGTCGGAGGCATCGATGCACTGGGCAGCGGCGTACTCAACCGATCGGGGCCTGCTCTTGGACCGGCCAGTGAGCGGTTGTTCGGACAGAGCGTCGAGTTCGGTGCCAAACGAACAGCATCAGACGCGGTATGGCGCGAGGTCGCGCAGACCGTCGACTCGGGTTTGGACGCGACACTCGCCACTCCGGCCTTTCTGGAGAGCGAGTACGTCGCAGTGGTTCTGGCGAATCGCATCACCGCCCTGGAGCAGTACGCAAAGGTCGCGCGCCCCGGACGGGGCGTGCGCCTCAGCCGGACACAGCGCATCGCCGTATGGAAGCTGGTTGAGGCTTTCCGGCGCCACCGCCAGATGGACGGAACCATCAGCTTTCCCGAAGTCCTGGCCCTTGCTGCAGAGGCGTTGCGTGTTCGCGCCGAGAACGACGGCACCCACCTAGCCGATCACGTCATCGTCGATGAGGCACAGGATCTGCACGCCACGCACTGGGCGTTGTTGCGGGCACTTGTCGCCGAGGGACCCAACGATTTGTTCATAGCCGAGGATTCGCATCAGCGGATCTACGGAAGCCCGGTCGTGCTGAGCCGGTTCGGGATCAAAATTGTCGGCCGTTCCCGCCGGCTCACGTTGAACTACCGGACCACTGCTCAGAACTTGCACTTCGCGGTGAGCGTGCTGTCCGGAGCGGAGTATCGAGACTTGGAGCAGGGGGAGGAATCAACGAGTGACTACCGTTCCGCCCGCAACGGTCCTGTCCCGGAACTGATTCCGTGTTCGGACTTGTCTGCCGAATTGGACGTGGTGGCGAAGAAGGTCAAGGGCTGGCTGGACGAGGACGGTGTGCAGCCGGAGAGCGTCGCCGTGCTTGCCCGCAGCCAGGACGAACGTGACCGCTTCGTTCGTGGCCTTGGCGAGCGCGGTGTCTCTGTCCGCGCCGTCGACAAGAACGCACCGTCCACGGGCCAACCCCTGGTGATGACGATGCACCGTGCGAAGGGAATGGAATTCTCGCGCGTTTTGCTCGTCGGCGCCGACGAAAAGCACGTGCCCTTGCCGGCATCGCTGCGCAACATTCCGGATGAAGAGCGCGCGGACGCTCTCTTACGGGAGCGATCATTGCTCTACGTGGCGAGTAGCCGCGCACGTGACGCGCTTGTGGTGACATGGAGTGGAAGAAAGTCAGACTTGTTGGGGCAATCGTAGTTTGCGTACGAACTGAGGGAAGAGAGACGCAGATGACAGCTGAGGACCGTACGTACAGTGTCGAAACCGACTCTGCCGCCATGGCTTTGGTGCATAGAATTCTTGGCGTGGGAGTCAATGGTCTGGGTCCTTACAAGTCTGCTTCCGCGATGGCACAAGAAGTTCTCGGGACGCATGGCGAAGCTGAATTGGCAATCAAGCAGTTGGTCGCGATTCATCGCCGATGGGTGGGCACGACGGGATTCGCCACCGGCATCGGAGGGCTGGCGACCTTGGGTGTGGCGCTGCCGGCCGATATCACGACGTTCTACATGTTGTCGGCCAGGATGTCGGCGTCGATTGCGGCGCTGCGTGGGTATGACCTCACATCGGAGGAAGTTCAAAGCGCTGTTCTGATATCGCTCCTCGGGGCCGGCGCCGCGGGTGTTCTCGGCAAAGCCGGAGTGGACATCGGAGCAAAGTCCGCGATGGTCGGGCTGAAGAGGCTTCCTGGCCACGTTCTGATCGAGATCAACAAGAAGGTCGGTTACCGCCTTCTCACGAAGTTCGGCACCAAGGGATCGATCAACTTGGTGAAGGCGGTACCTCTCGTCGGCGGAGGTGTGGGCGCAGGTGTGAATGTGCTGGCCATCAACCAGATTGCGGCCTACTCCAAGCGGACGTTCGCGCCGCTCGGTTCCAATCCGGCGTAACCCCAGGCGCGGTCGACGATTCCGGTTGCTCCCCGCAACGACGTCTCGCTGATATCGACAGCCTCTGGTCCGGTCGGCAGCGAGGTCCAGTCGTCCGGCACTGATGGGTCGAGTCGGCACCACGTGTCGTAGGCCGCGATATCGTCGGTCTGATAATCGGTTTCGACCTCAGGCGGCGTTCCGACCGTGGCCAGGTTCAGCACCCGTGCGAGGTCGTTCACCTGGTCAGAACTGGGCTCTCCTGCCTCGGTGACGCGGTCGACGATGGCCACCGCCAGCGACCGACACCTGACGATGGGTCTGTGCAGGTAGCTGTTGGGCAGGTCTTGGAACTTGAAAGCCCGCTCGACGGGACGATAGTCCGAGCCGGCGCGGAAGATCTCCGCGCCCCACCACAACCGGGCGAAAGTCTGCTTGTGGATCGGCCCCCACCACCGGTCATCGGCGATGGTGCCGTCCGCGGCGGACCAACGCCACTCGACGTACCAGGAGTACCGCAGCGCAAGCCACTGCCACACACCACGGTCCGCCGCTTCCGACCGAAGCAGGCGCAGCGCGTAGTGGACGCGAGGTGCGACCCAGCGGTCGCTGTGGGTCCGGTCGGCCCAGACCGCGTCGGTGGTTCGTGTCTTGACCTCGTTCATCAGGGAATCGAGTGCTTCGAGGCTCGGTGAACTGTCGTCAGGGAGAGATAGGGGCCGGGTTCGGCCGTCCTGCTCGGTTTGGTGCCGAAGACGCTCGACAGCGTCGAGGCGGACCGGGAGCGTGTGAAGCACATCAGACATGTTTGACGTCCTTGCATACGTTCACGACGGTGTCGGACATGCCGGTGATCCGGTCCAGCACGAGGTCTGCCTCGGCCCAGAACTCCGCTGTTGCTGCCGGATTGCCGTCCAGCGCACCGACCTTTTCGTACAGTTCTTCGACTGAATTCGTATCGGGAAGTTCCCGAGCCAGAGCCTCACAAGTACTCCGGAGGATCGGGGTCGTCGGACCTGCTGCGGGCGCGTCGTACTCTCCGGGGGTGATGTCGTCGATCGCGGCGCGAAGGAGCGAGTTGGCGACTTGGCGAGCGATCATCGCTCCGAGCAGATCGCGGTGCCGGCGCCGTTCGGTCTTCGCGTTCTCCGCTTTGATCAGACTCTCGAAGCCGTCGATGCCGCTGTTGAGGTACAGCACGGGGGGCGACTGGTTGATGTCGAGGTAGCAATGGCTCGTGGGACTGCGCCGCGCATCCGGTGGTGCGTCGTCGCCCGCGAAGCCGACCCATGCATTCCGTAGCGGTGGTGCTCCCGCTCGGAGGGGAGCCTCACCAGGTTCGCCGATCAGCTCCCATTCCAGGCCGGTCCCGACGATCCGCCGCCGTCCGCCGTGCGTGGCCACGAGCTCCATGGTCAACGAGGCTTTTTGGCCGACGATGGAACGGGGGATACCGAGGACCGCCTCGAAAGTTCGACCGCTCGAGTCGGGCGTCATCCGAAACACTCGGCGCACTTGGGTTGCCCTGCACGCGAACAGGATATGGGCGCTCAGGTCTGTCAACGCAGGGGGCAGAACCTGGTCACTGCTCGCTGTCAGGGTGACCTCTGCATTGGACCATGACCGTTCAGAGGCTTTCAGACGTAGGTATTCCGAGTCGATGAGTTCGGGTTCATGCTGGCCATCCAAGCTGAACTCGGTGACGCGGCAATCCCATTTGTCCTTGAAAGTCGGCCAGGCGAAGCGCGGTGTCACCGGATGTCCTTTCCTTCGGACTGCTTCGACGGTGGTGCAACGTCGGCTCGTGCGATTCGGACGTCGACCGCCGACTCTGCCGCGGGGATGGGAAGCGTTGTCGTACTCACGCCACGGACCGTTGTCGTCAGTAGCCGGCCGCGGGGCTTGTGGGCCAGCACCACTTTCGTGTCCGAGTATTCGGCCGGTGGGTCCACCTCGAGATGTTCCCACTGGATGTCCTGGTGGCCTCCATCGAGACCGACCAAGGCCAACCTCGGTTCCACGGACCATCCCTCGGGACGGTTCCGAGCGCGAATTTCGAAGTCGAGATGCCAGGCCCCGTCGATGACAGAGGCATTGTGAATGCGAATCTCCGGCTTCCGAACTGACGCGGTACCGCGCGCACCGCCACCGGACTCGCCCTGTAGAAAGGCGAGGTTCTTGAAGATCGCCTTAGGGGGCTTGTCGTCGGAGGGCAGTGGAGCTCCGAAGATGTCGGACAACTGATCGAGAATCGCGACGCGGATGTTCCGTAGGTTCGGCACCCATGGTGCCTTGTAATGCGCGGTGAGATTCGCCTGCGACGTCTTTGTTCGTCCTGAACCTGGTATCCACTGGTCGTGTGCGGGCGGCTCCGCGAAGCGGAGGAAGTCGTCCGCACGTTCCTCTTCGAGAGACGGAGACTCGGGATTGACTGCTGCGCCCGCCATCAAGAACGCGTGATAGGTGCGGCCTTCGAACTCCTTGTCCACAGTCTGGACGATCATCTCGGGTCGACGAAAGAGACACACCTTGTTCTCGAGGGAGTCCTTCTGGTCATCGGAGAGCGTCACGACCAGCTTCGCCGTATGCCGAAACGCGATGTGGCGCTCGTCAGCATCAGTGCGGGCAGAGATTTCGATCGGGACGTCCCTGACGACGATGTCACCCGGTTCGTTCAACTCATTGTCGATCTGGCCGGCATCGAACTTCCTCAGGGCATTGACGAGTTCGGTGTACTGCTCTTCGGGGTCGACCATGTGCTGGTAGATCACTCGGTCTCCGTCGAGAACCTCTACTCGAACACGGAGGCGACCGCGCGTGAGCAGGGGCCAGAACTCTTCCTCGATCGCGGCTTCCAGACTCTTCGCGAAGTGGTGGACCTGACCGATGTCACCGAGGCCCTTGTCCGGTTCGTCCGGATCGTAGAAACCGAGCAACAAAGCCGTCGTTCCAGGGCGATCATCTTCCCGCGCGAGCCACAGGCGATCCGCCAGGTCGGTGTTCTCCCAAACCGAGGCAACATCACCGTTGGGTTCTTGCACACCGAAAAATCCCCGTCCCTGGTAATTGGTGCCGGAGAGTTGGTGCACCACTCCCTGGTTCACGCCGATGATGCGATCCTGTCGACGACCATCGACAGCGTCAGAGGCTTGGAGAGTCGAATTGAAGAGCACCGTCTGGAGTCGCGAGAACCGCCAGTACACGGCTTTACCAAGGCCGAACGATCCGCCCGATGTCTTGTCCTTGCCGCTGTACAGGTCCAGGCGGCACAGTTTGACGAAGTTGCCGTACTCCTCGGCGTCTCCTTCGGCGAACTCAGGACCGGTGAGCCCGCGCGCCCCGTAGTCGGCGACACGAAGCAGCGTCAGGGAGTCCGCGGACTTGAGCGCCGCCAAACCCGACTGGAGCTGGCCGGCAGTCACGGCACCCATCGCCGCTTCGGCCATGGCCCCAAGGTGAGGCTCCAATTCCTCGTGCCACGCGACAGCCTCTTCGAAACGCTTCCGGTCCTCACCCGACAAAACGATGAAGGAGTAGACCAGATCGGCCGTCTCGCCCGGTAGCCGGGCGTCATTGCTGTTCTGCGCACTTTCGCGGGCCAGCGACGACAGGCCTGCGTTGACTGTCCACTGGTTGGCATTGCCGTAGTTCGCGTAGTTTCGGCTTTGTTCTTCCCATCTCCAGGTGGCGGTCAAGACTCTCCTTCGACGCTGTATATGGGTCCCCACCCATATTGGGTTGTTTGTATACGCGCAGCTGCGGCTACAGAGCGTGGCGCGCCTCAAAGCGCGTGACGCATCTCGTTCTCGAGGTCAGAGTAGTGAACGGTCGCCGGCTTGTTGCGCCATTGGATGTTGTCCTCGACATCGATGATCAGACACCTATCCGTGCCGCCGAACGCGGGGCCTCGCAGGCCGCGTCCGATCATCTGCTCGTAGAGCACATGGCTGGTTGTCGGCCTTGCCACGACGACACAACGGATCGACGGGGCGTCGAACCCGGTGGTCAACACTCCGTAGTTGCATAGCACCGACAATTCGTTGCTGCGAAAGCGCTCGATGGTCGCCCGACGAGTCGCGGGCCGTGTCGTGCCGAGCACGCAGGCGGATGATCGTCCGCGCCGCCGCAATAGACTGGACACCGCCTGGGCGTGCTGCACGGAACAAGCGAATACGAGTACGGGCCAGGTGGGGTCGAGACCCAGCAGACGCTCGACCAATCGGCGGTTCCTTCGATGCTCTTCGCCGAGTTTGGTCAGAACCTCCGGATGAACGTCGTCGAAGTTCTCGAAATGATCGGCGTGTGATTTGTTGAGAGACAGGTCGATCGCGGGGGCGTGGTAGTCGAGGCTTTCGTCTTCGATCCTCGCCAGAACACCCCGACCTCTCAATGACTGGACTGGATCGGCGCCCAGACTGGGGACGTTGAGGATGTTGTTGTGAAAGCGACGACGAAGTCGGTTGGTCTCGTCTCGGTTCGCCCGGCGGGGCGTCGCGGTGAGGCCGATCAAGGCGGTCGATGCCCGCTTCTGCCGGAAGTTGAAGCCGAGGGCATTCAGCGTGCTGCCATAGCTCGGGGCAAGCGCGCGGTGCGCTTCGTCGATCACCACCGCACCCAGGTTTTCTCCGAGGACCTGAAGATCATCTGACTTCAGGCCGGCCCCGCGGTCCTGTGTCGCGGCGTAGAGCTTCTGAATGCTCGTGACAACCACCCCGCAGTCGGAAGGGACTGCATTCTTGTCTGACCAGAGGCGACCGATCGTCAATGTCTCGCGAAACGAAGAATCGCCATGTCCGAGGTCGAACCACACCTCTCGGAAAGCCTGTACCGCCTGTTCGCACAGTTCGTCGCTGTGGGCGATCCAGAGGATTCGCGGCCGATCATCGCGCATCTGGCGCCATTTCAAGAGAGCTTCGACCGCCGTCCTGGTTTTCCCGGCGCCGGTGGGTAGCGTCAAGATGGCCCGGTTGGCATCGTCGGGCCGTTCCAGAACCTCGATCAGCTTGTCGAACAGCTCCACCTGGAAGTCGGCGAGGGCAGGCAACTTGACGCAGGGCTCGACCTCGAGAGTGTCGGGCAACGAGGTGGTGCCTTTGGACCCTGCGAATGCGAGCGGCATCTTGATGGTCTTGACGAAGTACATCGCCCAAGACTTGCCCGGGTGCCACTTTCGTTGGGCGACAGCGTTGGCTTTGGAGCGGTCCCCGCCGCTGCCCTGAGTCGTCGAGGAGTAGTCGTGAAGTTTGGCCAGGATTCGTGGATGGCTATGGGTGGCGATCAGGCGACGCAGTTCACGGTCTGACAGGAGGTCCGGACCTGCGAGCTCGACGAGCAACTCGTAGACGCTGTCGTCGGGAAGGCGCAACGACTTGGGAGGAGCCTTCTCCTGTTCCGCTGCCGCGACGATCCATTCGATCGAACGTCCGCGACTGTCGGTGGAGAACCTCGACAACGCATCGCGCGCTTCGCGTGGTGTCACAGTGCGTTGCAGAAACCGGATCATCTTTGCGCGATCTCGATCGGTGAGTTCTCCCGAAGGAAGGGCTGCCGGCATTGCCACGTCCTCTGTACGCCTTGGTGTTCGTCAACACTGCCAATCTGATGTCCACCCACCCTCTCAGAGTTCTTGCGATCGCGAATCGCTTCGCGCGCAGCCGAAGCGAATGGGTGACCAGAGGGCCCGAAGTACTCGCTGTTCTTGCCGAGCGACTCCACCTTGTGCGGCAACCTGCGACGCCTTGTCGGTACCCTATGCGACCCTGATCGGCTCGTCACCCACGGGCACAGCACCCGAGAAAACAGAGCCGTGACCGATCACAGACGGAGTCGCACGCCCCGCGGTCGCCGCACCGAGGGCGTCGGCTACGATCCGCAGAAATTGACGCCGTTACAGATTGTTGGTGGGTTGTCTGGCGGCAACCCTGCTCGGGCCGCGGTGTTCGGGGACTGTTGGGGAGGTTGTCCGTCGTGCGCACGCCGGGTATCCCCGACCGCAATCTCTCCAAAGCTGGGGGTATGAACTGTGAATTCCGTTGAATGTCATCAGCTTGTGGGGCAGACCCTGACGACCCTGGCCGGTGGACTCGGGCCTTTCGTCGCCCATGTCCTCAACCGGGCGCTCCCGCCCGGTACCGACTGGGTTGACCTGCTCAAGGCCAAGGACGCGGCCAACGGTCGGCGCGGTGGCGAATATCGGGGCAGCGACGTGGCGCTGATGCTGCGGGCGATGACCGAGCGCCTCGGTGACCTCGGCTACCCCTTCAACAGGGCGATGCCCAGGCAGGCCGAGATCTATGCCAAGGAACTGCGGGAGGTCCGCAACAAGTGGGCACACACCGGCGAGTTCAGTGTGGCCGAGACCTACCGTGCCGTCGACTCCGCGGAACTTCTTCTGCGGGCGATCGGTGCCCCCGAGGTCGCAGCGCAGGTGCAGAAGCTGAAGGCGCCGGTAGCGCCCATCGCGGCACCAACCGCGCCGCCGCAGCCACCGCAGTCCGAGACTGCTCCGGCTCCAGACCCGGCACCGCAACCGCCTCCGCCCGCCGACGCGCCGCGCATCAAGGTCGCTGCCATCGGTGATCTCAGCTACGCCATGGCGCACTGCCGCATCCCGGTCATCGACCAGATCACCGTCGACAACACCGGCGGTGACCGCCAAGGCGCGGTGCTCGAGATCGACGTCGTCAGCGCCGAAGGCTCCCACGGCGGACCGGCTGAGATTCACGTCGACTTGCTGGCGCATCAACCGACTGTCCTGAGCACCGTCGATCTCAGGCTCGACCCGGCGTCGATGCTGCGGGTCGACGAGCAGCGTCCCGGTGACATCCGGGCGGTATTGCGCGACAGCGCCGGAGAGGTGCTCGCCGAGACCGCGAAGGAAGTCAACATCCTGGCGGCCAACCAGTGGAAGGCCACCCCGCCACAGCTCGCCCTCGAGGTTCTGGCCGCCCACGTCCAACCCAATGCCGCCGCGGTGGCCGCCCTGATGATCGACATTTCCGACCGGCTGGGTGCCGCCACCGGCAGCTCGTCGGTCGATGGGTACCAAAGTGAGAACCCCGAGCGTGTGGACGCGATTGCGCGAGCAGTCTTCGACGCAGTCAAGGCCCGTGACGTTCGCTACGCGGAGCCGCCCGCCAGCTGGGGTGACATCGGGCAGAAGGTCCGGACACCGGCGGAGGTCCTCGAAGGCCGACTCGGAACCTGCCTGGATACCACGCTGGTCCTGGCCGCCCTCCTTGAACAATGCGGAATCAACTCGACGATCTGGCTGCTCCGCGGGCACGCCTTCCTCGGCTACTGGCGCATCGACGGCGCTCTCGCCGCCGTTTCCACCACTGAAGCCGTCGAGGTGGTCAACCAGGTCGACCTCGGCAACATCGGACTCATCGAGACCACAATGGTGACTCAGTCCGTCCCCGAGGCCACCTTCGACGACGCCTGCCGGGCGGCACGCACGCGACACCTCATGGACCTGACCGACGTACTCGGGGTCACCGACATCCGGCAAGCCCGGCGGGCCCGGATCTACCCACTGCCGAGCCGCAGCACCGACGAGGCCGGCAATGTGGTGGTCTCCGAATACAAGCCCGCCGAGGGACCGGTCTTCGCGCCGTATGTTCCAGGGGAAACCAAGCCGGCCGAGCAGACCGAGACTGTTCCGCCCCGGGTCAAACAGTGGAAGAACGCACTGCTGGACCTCAGCCTGCGTAACAAACTCATCAACTACACCGACCGCGCCGGTTACCGACTAGAGGTTCCCGGCCCCGCGCTCAGTCGATTCGAAGACGCGGTCAACGCCGGAGCGGGCTTCACGCTGCTGGGCTCCGATGAAGTGCAGAACGTCGACATCGCGCGCGGGGTGCGCTTCGGCCGGGACCTGCCCGAGACCGAACGGGAGATCCTGCTCGCGGACAAGCGCAACGCCTACATCGACATCACCGCAGCGTCGTACAAGACGAAGCTGCGGTACCTGGCGAACAAGGCCAAGACCATCCGCGAGGAAACCGGCGCCAACAACCTCTATCTCGCCTTCGGCATGCTCACCTGGCAACTCAATGACCGCCCGCTGCGCTCGCCGCTGGTGCTGGTGCCGGTCACGCTGAGCACCACCAACCGCGGTGAGCGGTATGTGATCACCATGGATGACACCGGGGCATCCACCCCGAACTACTGCCTGGTCGAGAAGTTGCGTACTGCACTGGGTCTGGAGATTCCCGCGCTCGCCAAGCCGGATGAGGACGCTTCGGGTATCGACCTGAAGGGCACGTTCGACGCGGTGCGTCGCGCGGTCGCCGACGCCGGCCTGCCGTACCTGGTGGAAGACAGTGTGCATCTGTCGATCCTGCAGTTTGCGAAGTTCCCGCTGTGGAAGGATCTCGACGAGTCGTGGAAGGAGTTGTCCGGCAACAGTTTGGTTCGCCATCTGATCGAGAATCCACAGAAGCCGTTCACCGATCCCGTCGGCGAAACCGTCGAGGTTGATCTCGATGCATTGAGTACCACGGTTCCGGTGCCCGCCGATGCCTCCCAGTTGCGTGCCGTCGCCGACGCCGTCGCGGGCCGGACCTTTGTTCTCGAGGGTCCGCCGGGAACCGGCAAGTCGCAGACCATCACCAATCTGCTTGCGCACGCCATGGCCTCCGGTCGGCGGGTGTTGTTCGTCGCGGAGAAGCGTGCGGCACTGGACGTGGTCAAGAAGCGACTCGAGAGTGTCGGTCTGGGGGAGCTGTCGCTGGACATCCACGACAAATCCGCGCGTCCGGCCGCCGTACGCGCCCAGATCAAACACGCCCTCGAACTCCGACTCAGCCATGACGCCGATTTGCTGCGGACCAAACTCCAAGTGGCCGAGTCGAGCCGGCACAGCTTGGCCCGGTATGCCGATCGGCTCCATGAACGCAACGCGGTGGGGCATTCCCTGTACACCGCCCGATCTTCGGAGCTGGCCGCCGACCAGGACGTCGAGCCGCTGACGGTCCCGAGAAGCCTTGTGACCGCCACTGATCCCGTCGTCTTCGACAACGTGGCGCAGGCTCTTCGCACCCTGCCGGAAAAGTTCGATGATGCCCGCCCTCGGCCGGACCATCCGTGGGCCTTCATCGACGCCATTCCGTCATCGGGGTTGGACCCCGTCGGAATCCACGCTGCCGCCGTCGCATTCGATGCGGCCCTGGCCGGACTCGTCGACAACGGTGTGGCTTTGGATGCTGTGGGCAGATGCGACCGGCCAGAGGCCATCGACGAATGGGCACGGCTGACGAACGAGCCGCGCTACCCGCTGGCGGGCATCGATGCCGTCGCCACCAAGGAGTGGCAGACACACGTCGTCGGCATCGAACAACTCCTCGCGAGTCTGCAGACGCCACCCGCTTGGCTGGCCACTGCGACTCCCGCCGCGATGGATCTCGACATCCCGGCCATCCACGCCGAAGCGGTGGCGGCCGACGAGTCCGGATTCTTTGGCCGCAAGAAGCGCCGCCGCGCGGTGCTGGAGAAATTGACGACGGTGCTGGCGGTCGATCCCGCGGAGGTCAAGCTCAAGACCCTGTCGGCCGTGACGGCCGAGATGCAGGACACCCACGCCGTTGTCACCGATCTCCGACAGCGGGTGGCAGCGCTACCGGTGACGGTGTTCGACCGGCCGCGGAACCCGTTGATCGCCGAGGACGCCGGGCATCTCACGCAGAGCTTCGCGGCCCTGCGGCGCATCGGCGCGGTCTTGTCGCAGGCGCCGGCCGACCCGCGTGTTGCCGATCTGCGAAAGTTCTACAGCGAGACTCAGACCGGCGCCATGGCGGCCACCCTGAATGCTTTGTCAGCAGGGTGGCGGAACCTGATGTCTGCGTCGGGCGCATCGCCCGACCAGCTGCAGCGGTGGGCCGGTGGCCTTGGTTTCATCGGTCAGTGGTGGGCCACACGGGGAGCCCGCAACTTGGAGTCCGTGGCGACTCTCGAGCGTTGGATCGCGCTTCTGCACCACGTCGAGCCGTTGCTCGTCGCAGATATGCCGGACGCCAGGAAGTCGATCCTTGCGGGTGAGATCGTGGCCGAGGACGCCAGCCTGGCGTTCGACCGCGGCGTGGCGATCGCGTCGATCGCCGAGCGTCTCGACGCCAGCGGGCTGAGCGATTTCGACGTGGCGGCGCACGGCAAGGCGATCCAGCGGTTCACCACCAGCGCGACGGCCATTCGCGACGAGCTCTGCCGATCGATCCCCGCTCAACTGCTCGAAAGCCGCACCTTCGACGCTTTCGCCGAGAGCGGCCAGATCGGCTTGCTGAAAAGACAATTGGACCGCAAACGCGGCGGCATGAGTGTCCGGGGCCTGATGGACAACTTCGGCGATCTGATCACCCGGATCCTGCCGTGCACGCTGATGAGCCCCGATTCCGTTGCCCGCTTCTTCCCGGCGCACGCCAACGTGTTCGACATCGTGGTCTTCGACGAGGCGTCGCAGATTCGCGTCGCGGATGCGATCGGTGCGATGGGCCGCGCGAAATCGGTTGTGGTGGTCGGGGACAGCAAGCAGATGCCGCCGACCAGTTTCGCCGATGCGAGCGCTTCCGTCGATGATCTCGATGAGGACGTCAATCCCGAGGTGGTGGCCGATGAGGAGTCCATCCTCAGCGAATGTGTGCAGTCGCTGGTGCCGCAGCAGTGGCTGTCTTGGCACTACCGCAGCCAGGACGAGGCGCTGATCGCGTTCAGCAATCTGCACTACTACGGCGGACGGTTGGCATCGTTCCCCGCGCCGTTGGCGCCGGCCTCGGGACACGGTATCTCGCTTGTTCGGGTCGATGGACACTTCGAGCGGTCCGGCCGCGGGAAGACGTTACGCACCAACCGTGTCGAAGCGGAACGGATCGTGGCGGACATCCGTAGCCGGTTCGCCTCGTCACCGGATGTCGCCCCGTCGATCGGGGTGATCACCTTCAACGCGCAGCAGCGCGATCTCATCGAGAACATGTTGCGCGACGCCGGTGACGATCGGCTGCTGCAGGCGTTGGACGAGCCGGACGGGCTCTTTGTCAAGAACCTCGAGAACGTGCAGGGCGACGAGCGCGACACCATCCTGTTCTCGGTGGCCTTCAGCAAGAACGACAAGGGTGTCGTGCCGCTCAACTTCGGACCGTTGTCCCGACCGGGCGGTGAGCGGCGCCTGAACGTGGCGATCACCCGTGCGCGACGAGAGGTGGTGCTGTACGCCAGCTTCGAGCCCACCGAACTGCGGGCCGAGGAAACCACCCAGGTCGGCACCAAACATTTGCGTGCATACCTGGAAATGGCGCATCGGGGCGTGGACACCATCACTCAAGGCGGCCGGCGCACCGCGGTGATCGACCGGCATCGTGACGACATCGCTGCGGCGCTACGCCGGGAAGGGTTCGCCGTATCCGTGGATGTGGGTCTGTCCGACTTCCGCGTCGACCTGGTCATCGCCGACCCCGACCAGCCGGAAGAACCGCTGCTCGCCGTCCTGCTGGATGGCCCGGAGTGGTACGGACGCCGGACGGTGGCCGATCGTGACGGATTGCCGGTGGACGTGCTGTCGACGCTGCTGCATTGGCCTGGCGTGGAACGGGTTTGGCTGCCCGAGTGGCTGAGTCAGCGCGACGAGACGGTGACGCGCTTGCGGGAGGCGGTTGCCGCTGCGAAGCAGCGCAAGCTCGAGCCGAGGGTGACCGAGGTGGTGCCGCCCACGCCGTCGGTTGTTCCCGAGCAGGTCAAGGAAGAAACGCCGGCGTTCCGGTCTGCCGCCACAGCGCCGACACCCGCGGCGCCTCGGCGGCACGCCGACCTCACAAATTTCGAAACATGGACGCCGGTGGTGATCGGCAGCGTCAGCGTCCTCGACGACATCCACACCAGCTACAACCGGTCTCATGTGGTCAAAATCGTGGAATCGATCGTCGAAACCGAGGGCCCGGTGCAGCGTGACCGGCTGGCGAAGCTGGTGGCCGGCGCCTTCGGTCTCGGGCGGGTCAACTCGGCTCGTTCGAAGGCGATTCAACGGGTGGTACCCGCGGAGTATGCGCGCACGGACGATCGGGAGTTCTACTGGCCCCGCGGTCTTGAACCGGGCACGTGGCGGACGGTCCGGACCTCGAAGCGCGGGGAGGGGCGCCCCCTGGCCGAGGTGAGCCTGGTCGAGATCGGCAATGCGATGCGCATAGTGGCTGAGCAGAGCGGCGGTAGCGCAGTTGATGACCTGAAACGTGACGCGCTGGCGTTGTTCGGCGGCGTCCGGATCACCAAGGACATCGGGGCGCGACTGGACGCGGCCTTGGAACGTGCGCTGGCGGCGGGCGTGCTCAAGCAACTCCCCTCGGGAGTCGTGGTGGTTGGCTCGCCATGAGCGCAGCCGAATTCGATGACGACCTGTTCGAGCGGGTGTCCGACGTGGCGGGTCCTGGGACTGCGATCTTGACGTTGTCGACGAAGAACCTCAACCGCATCACCGAGGTGCGTCGCGATGGCGTGCTGGTCGAAACCGAGCGATCGATGAGTCTTGGGACCGGGCCGCAGCTGGTGCCGGCTTGGATGATTGCCGCCGCGTGGGAGCGCCTGTGCGACAAGGGGGAACTGAGTCAGCAGGAGCTGCTCAACGAGCTGAACGTGAAGCGATCCGCGTTCGTGTGTGCGTTGGTGGCGAAGTTTCCTGAGGTTCGCATTCGATCGACGAGGCCCACGGTTCTCGAGTTGGAGGATCCGGCCGAATGAGGAACTGCGCTGGTTTGTTTGAGCACGACTGGATGGTGAGCCCGAGGACGTGAAAAGTCGCTGCCCGAGGCATGAGGTCGCCGACGAGCGGCAACACACTGCCGGGCCCCTGGAACAGGTAGACAGCGGAAGCACCCGCACTGAACAACAGTAGTCGTAATCGCGGAGGATCGCTGTTCTCGGCTCGATGGTGATACCCCCAGAAGCCGTAGGGTGACGACTTGGACTTCGCGTGTTATGCCAGCGGCGTCACGTGGACCACGCCCAATTCGTAGGTGACACTTAGACTGTTAGTCTCTACGCGGCTGCTTCCAGCTTGGATTGTGCAGACTCCCATATTTGTGATCGAACCACTTGACACCCACTGTGCAAATTAACCTTGGTAGGAGAAACATGGGCGGCAAACAGCGCCTCGACAGGAAGGCTCTAATCTTCAGCGAAGTCGAAGAGCTGAGACGGAGGGGATACAACCAGAGTGAGATTGCCGAGATGCACGGGGTGTCGAGGCAAGCCGTTTCATGGCAGAAGAAAACCTATGGGGGACACCTGACGCCGCGACAGGAGATTCAAGCGGCGTGGCCCTGGATTACCACGGCCGTACATGGCAAATCGAAGCCCTATCAACGCCTCCGAGATCACGGGGAGTTCGTGATCACCAAGGGGAAGGGCATGAGCGACGATAAGAAGTCACGGCTACTGGCGTGGTGGAAGATGCTGCGGGATGCGGACGTTGTTGTGGAATTCGATCCGGATATCCCGCCAGCGCGGGGGATGGCGGGCGGCGGTTTCCGGTACGTTCCTCGGAAGGCCGAGGACGGTGATCTCCTGATCAGGATGAACGAGCACGTCACTAATTGGACGCCAGAGGGAAAGCGAATCTGGAGTTGGCCATCGGACAGCGCCATTTAGTTATCATCTCTTCTTCCGAGTCGTTCCAGTCAGTGGATGTTCGGATGGCCGTTGCACAATTAGGGCGTAAACCACTAAGAGTTGATCCCGTCCGGGCGGGAAAAACGGTTCGCAATCCACCATCTGGTGGCGCCGTAGTGGTGATGAGGGGTGCCTGGTTCGAGGCGTCTGCAGTGAAGAACGAAGGTCCTATGCAGTAATTGACACATCAAACTCTCCCAACCGCCGCAACGCCTCCCGAAACGCGGCATTCGGATTCGCATCGGGCAGCACAGCGAGCACATCCTGCAACGCCTCGTTCACGCTGACCCCGCGCAGCCGCGCCCCGTACAGCGCTGCGACGGTCGGGGTGCGGCTGTAGGCCTCGGCGCAATGCACCAGCACCGTCCGGCCCTGCGCCCGAAGAGCTTCGATCGCGCGCACGGTGTCGAGCAGGACGAAGTCCAAATGCGGGTTCTCGTCGGGATCGGTCCTGTCGATGAGGCGCACCTCGACGTGCGGCCTGCCCGCGGGAACGTCGGAATCGGCCACCCGACACAGCGACACCACCGCGTCCACCTCGGCCGGCAACTGAGACAGCACACCGACACCGCCGAGCAGAACCTGCGGATCGTAGGGGTGGGGAGCCAGCGTGCCGACCCGTGAGCCCGGATAGGTCGGCTCGGGGACGGCACGTCCCTTGCGGTGGATCGTCGTCGCCAGCTTCACCAACCCCCGCCCGGTGATGCCCGGCCAACCGTGCAGCAGGTACCGCCACTCCAACGGCACGGCTGAGGCGCCGTACGCGGCGCCGAGCAGACCACCGGCGATCGCGGCGACCGTGTCGGTGTCATTGCCGGCCCGGACCGCCGCGTCGAGACCGCACCGCAGATGCTCCGCGCGGTGGGTTCCGGGCGCCGTCGTGGTCGTCGCGATGGCCGACCACGCGGCCTGCAGCGCGGCGACCACCCAGCCGTTGTTGGCGAAATCCGACGGCCGGGAGGCTTCGGCCTCTGCGATCCGCTCGGACCAAACATCGCGACGGGCAACGTCGATGTGGCGCAGTCCGATCCGCACATCCAGCTCGGCGGTCAACACCGCATGCCGGATCGCGCATGACCACAACACCGTCGCATCGGCGGCGTCGGGGTCGAAGTGGGTGAGCTCGCTGATCGCGCGCGCGGCCGCGACCAAGGCGTCCTCGTCGTCGAGATAGGCCAGGGCGATCGGCGCGGTCCGCATCAACGAGCCGTTGCCGGCGGTGCGGCCCGTCTGCTCATGCAACGTCACCGCCGCGGTACGTGCACTGGCCGCGGTGACCTCCCCACCGCGCGCGGCGGCACGGAACACCGACCTGGTCTGGATACCGACATCCTTCGCGTCCAAAGACCACTCCCGCCAACGAGTCACGATCGCATCCTGCGCCACCGCGTCGCGCAGATCGGCGCCCGTCGCGGCGACTTCTGCGATGGCGACGGCCATGGCGGTGTCGTCGGTCCACTCACCGGGCGCCCACGGTCCGCCCCCGACCATCTCCACCGGCAACTCGGGGCCCCGCGGCGGCTGAAACTCGTACGGTGCGCCCAGCGCATCGCCGGCCGCCGTGCCCAGCAGGACACCCTCGATTCGGTCATGCAGTGCTGACATCGCAACCCCCCGTTCTAGATTTGTGCGCTTCTGCGCAAGTTCCTGTTTGACTGACGCCGCCCTCGCGGGTGGGCCCGCGGGCGGCTCAGCACCCCCCGGCTGTCACGAAGTGCTCGGGCGTGATCCGGTTCTCGCCCGACCAGCGGTAGGCGGTGAGTGCACCACCGGCGACGGCGCTGAAGTCCACGCAGGCGGTGTGGTCCGTCCAGTCGTGCTGCCGCCGGGGCGGGCCCTGCCGCCAGTAGTGGCCGTAGAACACCGGGATGTCGTCGGTATAGACGAACGACTGGCTCTCGGCCGGGACGTCCAGGTGCGGTAACTCGGGATAGGGATCGCCGTTGTCGGTGGTGTAATGGCTTGCGATCACCGCGATCTCGCGCAACGTGCGGGCGTTGCTGTTCCACCACTGCACGCGAGCATGACTGCGCGGCGTGCCTTTGCCGTCGAGGTGGGCCGGCTGGCCGTGGTCACTCAGGCTGATCTCTGGCCCCTTGAGGAGCGTCTCGATGGCAGCATGCAGAGGGTCGCCCTCGGAGTTGGCCGCCACCAGGTGATCCAGCTTGTCGAACGGGGTGACGGTCCCGCACCGCCGCTGGACCACCGCGATTGATTCCGCGTGCCAGCAGGCGTGCACCACGCGCAGGTCGCCCAGGTCAAGCCACAGCGGAAGCGTCGCGAACCACTCCAGGTACCGCTGCCGGTCCGCGCCGGTGACCTGCTCGAGGAACGCCCAGTGCTGCCTGGTGTTCTTCCCGAATCGGGCATCGTTCGGATCGCCGTGTGCCCGCAGGTATTGGCCGCTGCCCGGCGGCCATTCGGTGTGATAGGCAAGGGCGTTGAACTCGTGGTTGCCCATCACAGCCAGTGCGCTCCCCGCATCGGCCATGGCCTTGACCACCTCGAGCACCCGAAGCTGCTCGGCACCCGTGTCGATCAGATCGCCGACGAAGATCACCCGGCGACTCGGATGGCGGTATTCGCCGGTGCCGTCGACCATTCGGTAGCCGAGTTCGGCGAGAAGTTCTTCGAGCTGGGTGGCGCATCCGTGGACGTCGCCGATGATGTCGTAGCCTTCGACCGCCCCAGAAGCCATCCCGGGCCCGCCTCGTAATTGATCGTTCATTGTGTATTCCTCCCCACCGGAACCGTCAGAGCAAGACGGGCTGTCGCGCGTCGGCGAATCTCCTGGCCAGCGCGAGTGGCATGTAAGGGCTTCCGTGCTTCCTCCGGTAACGGGCCAGCAACTCGGCGTCCGTAATCGCATTCACCCTGGAGCTCTTCGCCATCGCGGCTCGGCGCCCGTCTCAGGCAACACCGGCGGGGGCCGGCCGCCGGCTCGGCGGGACGCAGGGCCGCACTTGTTCTGGAGTGGCGACATGAATGGTGCCGAGCGACACTATGTGCAGCACCCGGAACCGGCGCTTCCACTCGGCCCGGCCGCCGAACGTCAATGCCAGCGGCAGGTCTGTCGCGTCGTGATGCCACAGGGTGAGGCTGAGATCGTCACCTTCGATATCGAAGTACCCGTCGTCGTGGACGGCAACGACCTTCACTGCGATGAAGGGCACGTCGGGATCGCACGCCTTCTTGGCCTGTATCCAGTGCATGCGGTGTCCCGGAGCAATGGAGCCGCAGAACTTCGTCTGAACCATCGAGATACCCCCGTATCCGTGCCCCTGCTACGAGAGGCGCTCTTGCCCGCACCGGTCGGCGCGGGCCGCGTCGTCATCCGAGCCACCCACGAGCGTGGGGTTGGCGTGCCGCCGAGTCGGAGCTTGGCGACGGCATCTCATGACGCACCCCGACTATAACCGGGGCCACCGACAGGCTGCGTCGAAAGCGCTGACGAGACTCGAATCATTCTCTTCAGCAACGGAATCCCCAGTCCCCGGGCGGCAACGGCCCGTTGGCGTCGCGCCCCCGGCAGACTCAGTCCTCCGCCAGCTCCGAGCGCTGCTCGTCACTGAACCCCGGCATCGCCGCGAGCGAATCCTCGAGCTTGGCGGTGCGATACGCGCGGACATTGCCGGACACCGCCATCATCGCCTCGCGGGACTTGCCCCGCGCGTAGGTGACCGCCTGCTCGGCGCGCACGCCGAGGTCCTTGCCCACCTCCACCGCATCCTGATCGGCACCCATGTAGAGGAACTGCCAGCCGAACTCGTTGGTCTGCTGTTCGACCAGGGCCTTGATGTCGGGGCGGCGCCATTCGCGGCTCGAGTTCTCCATGCCGTCGGTCATGATCGCCACGATCACCGTGCCCGGCTTGTCGTCCTCATCGAGAGCATCGATTTCGGCGGCGGTGTCGGTGATCAGCTTGCCCATCGAATCCAGCAGCGCGGTGCTGTTGCGCGGGTTGAGGACCAGAGGGGGCACTTCGGCCAGCGGCTTGGCGCGGTAGACGACCTCGTACTCGTTGTCGAACTGGGCCAGGGTCACCAGGCAGTCGCCGTCGCCGGCGCGCTGCTCGGTCAGGAACGCATCGAAGCCGCCGACGACGTCGGACTTGATCGACTGCATCGAACCGGACCGATCGAGCAGGAAGGCGATGAGGGTGAGGTTCGGGTTCGACATGGCGGCCTTCTTTCTGATTTGTCTAGCGAGGCTTGGTGTTTCGACGCGGTTTGAACCGCATTGGCTCGGGAGCGGGCGCTGGTGGCAGGGGAGTGCGGGCGTGCTTGTCGTTGCGGGCGCGGCGGACGTCCTCGGCGGTGATCCGGTCACCGGAGGTCACGTAGGGGCTCAGTCTGGGCGTGCTGGCCAGACGCGGGCCGACCGCGTTCTCGCTCAGGCCGGCGCTCTTGCCGGCGGCCGCGATCGACATCTCGTCGTCGACGACGGCACGGGCCAGTTGCTCGTCGAGCAGCTGACTGACCTCCTCGAGGATCGACCGGAGGTGTCGCAGCGCATCGTCTGCGGATTCGGCGGTCTCGGCTCGGGTGAGGTCGGCGCGTATTTGTTCGTACCGATTGGACATGGGCCACCATACCGCACAATGTGCGGATTCCGCAATAACTGCGGATCGATCTGCGGGTTGCCATGGGCCTCACGCCCCCATCCACCACGGCGCAAAGCTGATATCCAACCGCTCCCGGCGCCGATACCCTGACCACGTCGGCACCCCCGCGGGCTGGCCCAGGTAGATCCCGCGGGCGGCCGCGACCACCCGCGAACGCTGCGTGGGCCACTGCAATGCCGTCGCCAGCTCCTCGAGCACGCCGACGTCGCGGTCCAGCACTCGATCCACGAGGCCCATGGCCGGCAACGCGCCGCTCTTGTCCCCGTTGCAGCGCGCACACGCCAACACCAGATTGGCCAAGCCATCGATGCCGACCATGGACCACGGCAGGACATGGTCGACGGGATTGTTGGCGGGCAGGTGCGTCCGGCAGTAAAAGCAGTGCGGTCCAAAGGCTTCCTTGAGCGGTCCGCGGACTACCGCCAAGGCGGTGCGCTCGCGGCCGAACAGATGCCCGGCGACGTCGGGTACCTCGGCGTCGAGGAACTTGTTCATGCGGCGCACGTCGTCGACCCACATGATCTCCAGCGCCGGTTTCAGCAGGCCGGCCAGCCGGGCCAAGCCGTGGGCGACGCCGGGTTTGAGTTGGACGGCATTGCCGTGCGCGCGCAGGGTCGCGAGGCTCACCTTGTCGTGCAGGAAGGCGTCGTCGTAGAGGAACGCGTCGCTGGTCGACGCGCCGGGCAGCTTCTGCAGCCGGTGCAGCGGTTGCTGGGCCAGGCACAGCGTGATGGCGTCGATGGCGCGCTGGTAGTCCTGCGGGGCCCGCAGGCGCGCGATGTCCACCGACAGGCCCCGCCTGCGCGAATCCGCGGCCTGCTGCAGTGTGCGCGTGGCATTGAGGATGCGCGCCGTGGACACCGTCGATTGGCGCAACTCGTGGCCGTCGAACGGGCGCACCTGTTGCCAATAGATGCCCAGCACCCGGTGCGCCAGCTCGGGGATGGGTACGTCGAGGACGGCGGCAGGGTCGGCCGGTAGGTTCTCGACGCAGTGCTCCAGCAGCGCCATCAACGTCGCCAGTTTGTAGGTGGCGGTGCGCAATCCGGTTTCCAGGATGGCCACCACGCGCTGGCCCAGCAGCAGGGGATCGGCCGGTTCAGTCACGGCGCCCCACCGCTGTCGTCCACGTGCGGTACACATCCATCAACGCATTATGGCGAGGGGGACTGACAGTGATGGCCAAACTTGTGCGAGACCGAATTCCCGACATCATTCGCGCGTCGGGCCGCGAACCCGTCACGCGCCGCCTTTCCGATGCGGACTACCGCGCCGCGCTCGATGCCAAACTCGGCGAGGAGGTCGCCGAGCTGCGCGACGCCGGCGGTGCGGACGCGGTCCTCGAGGAGGCCGCCGATGTCCTGGAGGTCCTCGCCGCCCTGGTCGCGCTGCACGGCCGGACGGTCGAGGACATCGTGGCCACCGCCGCGCGCAAACGCTCGGAACGCGGTGGTTTCGCGCAGCGCGTGTGGCTGGAGAACGATGTTTCGCCACCGACGCGACGACCCGGGCCGGCGTAAGCAGTGCCCCGTACCCTGACCCCGTGACCACCCAGGACCGCCTCCGCTGGGACGCGCGCTACGAGAACCAGGGCGCCCCACCGGAAGCGGTCGCCCTGCCCGAACCCTTCGCCGCCCACGAACACGAATTCCCCGCCACCGGCCAGGCGCTCGAACTGGCCTGCGGCGCGGGCGTATTCAGCGTCTGGCTGGCGCGTCGCGGACTGCACGTGTGGGGCGTCGACGTCTCACCGGTCGCCATCGCCCACGCCCGAGACCTCGCCGCCCGCAACGGTGTTGGCGAGATCTGCCGCTTCGACGTCGTCGACCTCGACGGCGGCCTGCCCGCCGGACCGCCCGTCGACGTCTTCGTCTGCCACCGTTTCCGGGATCCGCGACTGGACCGAGCGATCATCGAGCGGCTGGCGCCCGGCGCGCTGCTGGCCGTCAGCGCCCTCAGCGAGGTCGGCGCCCAGCCGGGACGATTCCGGGCCAAGCCCGGTGAATTGACCGCCGCGTTCGCCCAACTCGAGACGATCGCCTCCGGCGAGGGCGACGGCGAAGCCTGGCTGCTGGCTCGCAAGTAATCCTCAGCCCGCCGCCCACTGCTTGGCCTGCTCCAGCTGATCGTGCCCGAAGATCTTGAACTCACCGGGCACCATCCACCCGAGCACGTGCAGGGTGTGCAAGATCCACTCCGTGTCGGTGACCACCGCCATCCGCTTGAACGCGGAGTGGTGTTTGAACAGCACGCCGAAGCCCATCTTGATGTCCTCGGCCAGCCCGCCGCGCCCGAAGCCCTCGTAGTCCGGGTCGATGACCTCGACGAACCGGACCTCGTCGGTCTCCAACAGCTGGCGCATCTTCGGTTCGAAGGCGCGCAGATCGTCGCCGGTCACCCTGCCGGTGACGCGAATCCCGGCCACGCCCTCCGGCATATCGGTCAGCATCTCGATCACGGTTTCACCCCCTGAAAGTGCCCGAGATCCACGCTACTCGCGTCCGCGAAAGCCTGCGGAAACCCGCGTCGCCCCAGATACCCGCGCCGACCACTGCCGCGGGTACGACATTATGGAACCCATGAGCCGAACACGGGTGAACCGGTCGATCTACGCCGTCGGTGCCGTCCTGGCCCTCGTCGGTGCCCTATTGCTGGGCACCCCCGCCGCCGGCCTCGCCCACGCGGGCCCGGCCGGACCAGCCGGCACTGCGATCTCCATCGGCGATCCCGCCGCTCCCGGCCAGGTCGACCTCTACCTGGACCCGCTGTGCCTCTACAGCGGGAAGATGATCCAGGCCCAGGGCGAGGAGATCGGCCGACGCATCGAGGCCGGCACCCTGCACGTCAACGTGCGGTTCGTCGACTTCCTCGACAAGGATTCGGCCAGCGGCAGCTACGACTACCGGGCCATCTACGCCGCCTACGTGGTCGCCGGCCAGTCGGCGTCCAGTGCCGTCACCTGGAACTTCATCCGGGAGATCTTCGCCGCCGAGAACCAGCCGCGACGCCACGGACCCACCGACCTGTCCAACGATCAACTGGCCGGTCTCGCCGACCGGGCCGGGGCACCGCACCTGGCCGGGGAGCTCATCAAGTTCGGCTTCCCGATCGGCCTGGACCCGCGCGCCATCGCCGCCTACAACATCACCCTGCTGCGCGACCTGCCCGAATCCGGCGTCCCGCGCGTCGTGGTCGACGGCCAGGCCGTGGATGGAAACTCCGACTGGCTGGCCCGACTCCCGAGCTGAACCGCCGCACCTGTAACCGCCTACAGCGGTCCGACATACCCCTGATCGCGGGCCCAGCCGACCACCACCGGCTTGGCGTCCAGGCACAGGTGATTCACCGCCGACATCAGCACGATCGCCGACTCGGCCGGCGCGAACCCGGTATTGGCGAGCTTGCCGAGCACCAGCGGGGGCGAAACCCCGTGGCGCAGTTCGTGACACAGCTCCTTGCCGATGTCGATCATGTCGAACATGTCGGCGTACCAGACCCCGGCGTTGTCGAGCTCGGCGATGAAGTCGTACTGATCGGCGTTGGCCGGCCC
Source organism: Mycolicibacterium sp. MU0050 (assembly GCF_963378085.1). Classification (GTDB taxonomy): domain Bacteria; phylum Actinomycetota; class Actinomycetes; order Mycobacteriales; family Mycobacteriaceae; genus Mycobacterium; species Mycobacterium wendilense. The sequence goes on from NZ_OY726395.1 coordinate 1,922,574, forward strand.
GGCCATCGCCACTGAACCGGCCAACGCGACTGACGCCGCCAATGCCGATGCGATTCCCCCACGCATGATTCCCCCTCGGATAGCGCTGTGCGCGCGACGTTAGACGACGGCACCGACAGAACCCGGGTCGCGCTCCAGCTCTGGTGCCCGGTTTGCCCGCCTCGCAGCGACAAGTCGGGCTGCAGGGGTGCTCGGGCCGAGAGACTCGCGATCCGCCGCTGGTGCCCGGTTTGCCCGCCTCACAGCGACAAGCCGGGCCGCAGGGACGCTCGGGCCGAAAGACTCGCGATCCGCCCGCAGCCAAGGGGCGACGCGGTGTCGCTCGGAGGCGGGCAAACGAGAGGGGGAGTGGAGACCCGGCAGCGACAACCCAGCGCAACCCAGAGAAACCGACAAAACCGCCCCGATCTCGCCTCGACCAGCGGTTAGACGCGCGTCGATACTTCTTGACGGATGTCTGAATCCTGTCTAGAGTCGGCCGCACCAGTGGTTCAACTCACAGCACGCCTCGACGCCGACCGACCTCACGGGCGGCGTCGTTGATGAAAGGACTCCCGTGACCACGACTGCACCGCGGCCCCGCACCGCGATCATCGGCGCCGGCATCAGCGGACTGACCGCCGGCAAGATGCTGTCCGACTACGGCATTGCCTACGACTGCTTCGAGTCCTCGGACCGCATCGGCGGCAACTGGGCCTTCGGCAACCCCAACGGGCACTCCAGCGCCTACCGCTCGCTGCACATCGACACGTCCAAGGAGCGCCTGTCGTTCAAGGACTTCCCGATGCCCAAGGAGTTCCCGGACTTCCCGCACCACACCCAGATCAAGGACTACCTCGAGCGCTACGCCGAGGCGTTCAACCTCAAGCGAAACATCCACTTCCGCAACGGCGTCGAGCACGCGCGGCGCAATCCCGACGGCGGCTGGACGCTACGCACCCAGGACGGCCAGGACCGCGAGTACGACTTCCTGGTCGTCGCCAACGGACACCACTGGGACCCGCGGTACCCGGACTTCCCCGGCACCTTCACCGGCGAGAGCATCCACTCCCACCAGTACATCGACCCCAGCACCCCACTGAACCTGACCGGCAAGCGCGTGCTGGTGGTCGGCATCGGCAACAGCGCCGCCGACATCATCAGCGAGCTGTCCCAGAAGACCTTCCAGAACACGGTGTACATGTCGACGCGCTCGGGGGCGTGGATAGTCCCGAAGTACATGTTCGGCATGCCCACCGACCGGCTGGCCCGCACCCTGCCGCAGATCCCCGCCAAATTCCAGCGCCTGCTGCTGCGCAAGGTGCCCACACTGATCTCCGGCCCGCCGGAGCGCTACGGGCTGCCGCGGCCTGACCACAACTTCCTCGAGGCCCACCCCACCCAGTCCAGCGAACTGCTGCTGCGCCTGGGCTCCGGGGACGTCAAGGTCAAACCCAACATCGAGCGCCTCGACGGGCAGACGGTGCATTTCGTCGACGGCACGCAGCAGGACTTCGACGCCATCGTCTACGCCACCGGCTACAACATCAGCTTCCCGTTCTTCGACGAGGACTTCATCAGCGCGCCGGACAACAAGATTCGCCTGTTCAAGCGCATCCTCAAGCCTGGCATGGACGACATTGCGTTCATCGGCTTCGCCCAGGCCGTGCCGACGCTGTTCCCGTTCGTCGAGTGCCAGTCCCGGTTCCTGTCCGCCTATCTGGCCGGCACCTACCGGCCGCCGAGCACCCAAGAGATGGAACGCATCATCGACGCCGACGACAAGGCGAACATGGGTCACTTCGCGGACCGCCCGCGCCACACCCAGCAGCTCGACTACTACCGCTACGTCTACGACATCGAGAAAAAGGAAATGCCCGCCGGCACCCGCCGCGCCGCCAAACTCGGACCGCTCAACCTCGTCGGAAAGGTGCCCGCATGACCACCCTGAGCCCCGTCGACTCCGACACCGCCGATCAGCACCGCGACGACCTCAGCTTCCAGGTCGACGGCGAGACCGTCCGCGCCTGGCACTACCCGGGCCGCGGCGAGCGGTTCGCGGGTCCCGACGGCCGCCCCGTGGTGGTCATGGCCCACGGCCTGGGCGCCACCAAGGACAGCGCGCTGCCCGGGTTCGCCGAACGGCTCAGCGCGGCCGGCCTGGACGTCGTGCTGTTCGACTACCGCAACTTCGGCGACAGCGATGGCGCTGTGCGCCAGGTGATTTCGATTCGCGGCCAGCTCGCCGACTACCGCGGCGCGATCCAGGCCGCCCGCGCGCTGCCGGGCGTGGACCCGGCCAAGGTCATCGTGTGGGGAGTGTCGTTCTCCGGCGGGCACGTGTTCAATGTCGCCGCCGACGATCCCCGCGTCGCCGGGGTGATCGCGATGACCCCGGCGCCGGACGGCATGGCCGCGGCGGTGCAGCTGCTGCGTAACCAGGGCCCGCTGCACCTGGCGCGCAGCATGGCCGTCGGGCTGCGCGACGTGGCCCGCGCCGCCCGCCGCCGCCCGCCCGTGCTGGCCCCGATCGTCGGCGAGCCCGGCTCCATCGCGGCGCTCACCGCACCGGGCGCGCTGGACAAGCACCTGCAGATGGTCGGGCCCACGTGGCGAAATGAGTTGGCGGCCCGCATCTTCCTGCAGGTCGGCAACTATCGGCCGATCCGCAGGGCGAAGCAGGTGCGGGTGCCGATGCTCATGCAGGTCGCCGACTACGACCGCAGCGCGCCGCCTGCAGCCGCGATGAACGCGGGCGTGCGGGCCCGCGCCGAGATCCGGCACTACCCCTGCGATCACTTCGACGTCTACCCGGGCGAGGCATGGTTCGAGTCGGTGGTCACCCACCAGATCGAATTTCTGACACGCCATTTCGGCAACCCGGACGCCGAGGACGCCTGACGTGTGAGCCCGGCCGGTAAACTCGCCGGCCGGGACGCACGTGCAAGGGGGATGACATGACCGCCGACCCGCAGACGCCGCAACTGGCCGACCGCCGCGGGCCCTACCGCGGCGAGACCCGGCGCGCCGAGATCCTGGCCGGGCTGGCGGACCTGCTGCAGCAACGCCGGTTCGACGAGATCAGCGTCGCCGACATCAGCGCCGCGGCCGGGGTGAAGCGCAACACCTTCTACTTCTACTTCGCCAACAAGTCGGTGGCCGTGGCGGCGCTGCTGTCGGACCTGTTCGCCGAAATGATCGCCGGCGCAGAACCATTCATCACCCACGTCGGTGAACCCCGCGAGAACGTCCAGGGCGGCATCGACAACGTGGTCGCCTCCTGGCAGCGCAACACCAACCTCTACATGGCGATCCTGGACGCCCGGCATTCCGACCCGGCCGTGCAGCAGTTCTGGGACGACTGGCTGGCCCAATTCGTCGGCCCCATCGCCGAGGCCATCACCGTCGAACGCGAGGCCGGCCGCGCCCGCCCGGGTCCCGACGCCACCACGCTGACCGTGACCCTGATCGGCACCAACGTCAGCCTGCTCGACCGCATCGGGCGCAGCGGCTTCACCCCCGAACTGGCCGCCGCCGCGCGGGAGGCTCTGTTCCACATCTGGTACCACGCGATCTACGGCTGAGCCATCTGCGGCTGACCGACCTACGGCCATCCACCGCGGCCGACCACGGCGTCGGCGCCCGCTCCGAGACCCTCGGCTTGTCGCTCGCTGTCGCTGGGAGCCGGGCAAATGGAAGACCCAAGGGCCTCCGGTATGGGAGTGAACCGCTCTTGTCGGTACCCCGTGCCATCCTGTGCATCACGGGGGCGTGGTGATGGCCACGTCGGAGGAGGGGAACCGAAATGACTGATTTCCAAGGGCAATCGACGCCGGCCCCGGGCTGGCATCCGGACCCGGGTGGCCAGCCTGGGCAGCGCTACCACGACGGTCAGCGCTGGACCCAGCACTTCGTGCCGACACCGCCACCCGCATCGGTCCCAGCGCCGGCGGTGGCGGTCGCGGTCTCGACCGGCGGCGGCACCAATCACGCGTTGCATGCGGTCCTGGCGGTGCTGTCCTGTGGGCTTTGGCTTCCGATCTGGATTCTGTGTGCCGTTTTCAGCACCGGGTCGCGGTCGGCGGTGGCCGTCGGCGGAGGCAACGCGATCGCGCACACCGCCAACCGTCGACCGCTGCTGGTGGCCGCGGCCGTCGTGGCCGGGTTGGTGCTGCTGGGCACCGCCGCCGAGAATCCGTGGCTGTTCGTAGTGTTGGCGATCCTCGGGATCGCCGGCGGCTACGGATTCTGGGTCCTCAGGTCGGCGCAGCAGCGCGAGGAAGCGCAGCGCCGGGAGCAATTCCAACGCGACATGCTCGCCGAGCGCGCCGACTACGAGGACCGGCTCTACCAGCAGGGGGATCCGCGGGGAGTGCACGGCCGCTACCTGCCGCCGGACCACCTGGAGGGGTAGATACCGGGTGACTCAGCGCGATTTTGCATCATTGCATCATGATGCAGTGATGCTAAGATGTGGCATGCGCACGACCATCGATCTCCCCGAGGACCTTCACCAGCAGGCGCAGGCCATTGCGCGGGACACCCGTCGCACCCTGAGTGAAACAGTGGCCGACCTCGTCAGGCGCGGGTTGAGTGCCGGCGGTCCCACGACCGGGTTCTCAACGGATACCCGGACCGGTTTGCCGGTGGTTGGTGTCGGTCGGGTCGTGACCTCCGAGGATGTGCGGTCCTTGGAGGACGAGGAGTGACGCTGTTGCTCGACTCCAACATGCTGATCGCGTTGGTGGTCGCCGAGCACGTGCATCACGACGTCGCAGCGGAATGGCTCTCAGCGTCCGACACGACGTTCGCGACGTGTCCGATCACGCAGGGCAGCCTGGTCCGCTTCCTGCTGCGGTCGGGGAAGGCGGCTGCTGTGGCGCGTGATGTGGTCAGGGCAGTGCAAGAAGCAGACCGACACGAGTTCTGGCACGACAGTGTGTCATTTGTCGATGTGCCGGTCGACGGCGTGATCGGCCACCGGCAAGTGACCGATGCCTACCTGGCTGAACTTGCCCGCCGCCGCCACGGTCAGTTGGCGACGCTTGACAGCGGATTGGCCCATTTGCACACGGACGTGGCGGTGCTGGTTCGGCCGTAGCGTCAGAGCGCGACCGCACGGCGAAAACTACCGCGGCCGGTCCACCGCGTAGGTGCCCGCGTCATCCTGGAACACCGCGAGCACGCTCTGTGTCTTGTCGTCGACGACGACCTCGCACCGGAACTCCGCCCCCGCGGACACCACCGGGTCATCGCCGTCGTTGCAGCGGATCTCGGAGAGCCCGGTCACGCCGTAGCCGTCGACCGGGTCGACGAGGACGGCGGTGACGTCGTCTTCGACCTTGCCGACCTTGAGCACGTTGTCCCGCACCGGATTCAGCGTCGACATCCCGACGCCCAGCGCGGCGCCGCCGAGCACGACGACGGCCACCCCCACCCCGATCCACAGCTTGGAACCGCTACGGGCGGGCTTCGCCGGTGCCGGCGACGCGGCGGGTTCGCGCGGGAGCGCGCCCATCCCCGGCGGGGTGGGCGCCGTGCGCACAGGCGGCGTGGCGCGGCGAGGCGGCGGGGGCGGGGGCGGGGGCGGGCCTAGTGGGGCCGGAGGGGGCGGCAACGGCGCCGCCGGCCGCTGGTTTGCGTTGCGCCACCACGGCTCTTCCGCCGGAGGCTGCGGCCGGACGGCCTGGCGCGGGGCGGGCTGACGCGGGACAGGCGGCGGGGCGGGTGCGCGCGGGGGAGCGGGAGGCCGCCGGAACTCGACCGTCGGATCGTCGGGCCCGGGGCGCCGCGGATCGGGCCGCCCACCGTAGGGCCCGCTCACGGGAACCTCCGGAAGCAGTCGTCGGCGTCGCCGAGCAGCCCGGACCGAAACGCCGAGATGCGGGTGAAGCCCGACGGCACCACCCCGGCGTCGACGTCGCTGGCCACGAGGCCGTTGGTGAGGATGCCGGACACCGCCTCGTCCAGATCGCCGGTCCCCAGCGTCAGCGGCAACCCGGAGCGCTGCGCCATCTCACGCTGCGCCACCCCGGTCAGACACGCGGTGCGCATGCCCGCCACCCCGGAACGCAGGTCCACGCCCCGTTCCTGTTGCACCGCAAGCACATAGCGGGACGCCACCGCCGACAGCGCGGTGTTGTCGCCCTGCAGCAGCACCTGCTCGCTCTCGTCGGCCGGCGTGCCGATCTGCTGCAGCAGCCCTAGATTGACGCTGACGGTGTTGGTGTCCGGGCAGTAGCCGGCGGGCAGCCCCTCGGGCAGCGGGCAGCCGGTCTGGTCGACGCTGAGCACCGGCGGTGCGGCCGGAGTGAACACCGCGTCGAGGGTGTCCATCAGCGAGCCGAGCGTGGACTCGTCGATGGGGGCGTCGGAGCCGGGGATGCCGGAGTGGAACAGCAGGCTGGGCAGGCCCCCGCGGCGATGCTCGATCTCGTCGAGAGTCATTGCGGCACAAGCGTCCGCGCCGACGTCAAAGCCCTGCTGCAACGCACTGACCCGGTCCAGGGCGGTGCCGTGGGCGTCGGTCGGCGAGGACAGCAGGTTGAACAACGAGATGGGGTCGCGCATCGCGATGGCCCCGGCGATCACCCGATCCAGCGCGCCGGTGGTGTTCAGCGTGTACCGCTCGGAACTGCCCTCGGCGACCCAGCGCAGATAGGTGCCGGCCAGGCAGTCGGCCTGCTGCTCGCTGACCAGGGTGGGGGTGTCGGCGTCGACCAGGCGGGCCTGCAGCTGCACGGCGTGGCCGTACTCGTGGGCCATCAGCCCGTTGACCGACATGTCGCCGAAGAACTTCTGCGCGACCGGCAGCAGGAACTCCCGGTCCCACACCATGATGTCGCGGGTGCGGCAATAGGCGGCGTTGTACTTCAGCATCGCGGCCTCGGCGCCGCACACCGGGGCGGTGCCGGGATCGGACGGGTCGATGGAGATCAGCGTCTGCACCGGGGCGAAACCGCCGGCGAAGGTCTCCGCGTAGTGCCGGGCCCAGAAGTCCTCGATGTCCTCGATGGCCAGCAGCGCCGCCCGGTCGATCACCCCGCCGTCGGAGTTCTGCACTCGGTCGGTGGACTCCGGCAGCGGACCGCGCGGCCCGCTGGGGCCGTCGGTGGCCGGCAGGCCCGCGACCCGGAACGGGTCGTAGCGCATCGACACCGCCCGCCCGTCCAGCGCGTACTGCGCGCAGGCGGTGCCCGTCAGCACGCACAGCGCCACCACCACGACCTTCAGCCAGCGCAGTTGCGGTCTCATCGGCATCTTTCGAAGCTCCGGGCGGGGGCGGGTGGTCCCGATCAGCTTTGCACAGCCCGTGCGGCGGCGGCACCCGGTCCGGCGCGCGCATACTGGCCTCATGCCCACCCTCACTGCCATCCAGGGCGACATCACCCAGCAGGATGTGGACGCGATTGTCAACGCCGCGAACAGCGCGATGCGCGGCGGCGGCGGTGTCGACGGCGCGATCCACCGCGCCGGCGGGCCGGCCATCCTGCGCGACTGCATCGAGCGCTTCCCCGACGGCCTGGCCACCGGCGACGCCGGCTGGACCACCGCGGGCGAGCTGCCCGCCCAGTGGGTGATCCACACCGTCGGACCCAACTACAACGCCGGGCAGCGCGACCGCGCCCTGCTGGAGTCCTGCTATCGGCGCGCCCTGCAGGTGGCCGACGAACTCGGCGTCCGGACCGTGGCCTTTCCGCTGATCAGCAGCGGCATCTACGGATGGCCGCAAGACGACGCCATCGCCGCGGCCATCGAGACCATCACCACCGCCGACGTCGACGTCGAGCAGGTTGTCCTGGTCGCCTTCGACGCTGCCACCTACGACGCGGTGTGCACGCAGCTGGACTCTGGGACGTAGTGCGCGAACGAAGTGGCAAGGTGGTCGACCCAGCGCTTTGGCGTTCTCGTCGGGTTCGGCTGTCGGGCGTAATGCCTAGTGCTCCGTCTGTGAATTGAGGTGGTTAAGTGTTTCGCGTCCGCGGCGGACTTTGGTGATGATGTCTTCTGCGGTGGCTTTCCAGATGAATGGCGTGGGGTTGGCGTTCCAGTGGGCGGCCCAGGTGGTGATCGCCTCGGTGAGATCGGCGACGCTGGTGAATACTCCGCGACGCAGTCGTTTGTCGGTGAGCTCTTTGAACCAGCGTTCGATGAGATTGAGCCAGGAACTCGAGGTCGGAGTGGGGTGCAGGTGCCAGCGGCGACGGTCCTTGTGCGCCAGCCACTTCTTGATCTCCGGAGTCGAGTGCGCCGAGAGGTTGTCAAGCACGACATGCACGGCCAGTCCGCGGGGCACAGAGGCGTCGATCTGTTTGAAGAACCGCAGTACATCGGCGCCGGTGTGGCCTTTGCGCAGATCGGTGAGCACCTCACCGGTGGCAACGTTCATCGCCGCGAACAGGTCGATGGTGCCGTGGCGTTTGTAGTCGTGGGTCATGGTGCCGGCTCGGCCGGGTTTCATCGGCAGCGAGGGTTGGGTCCGGTCCAGCGCTTGACATTGAGTCTTCTCATCGAAGGAAAACACCACCGCACGGGCTGGCGGATTCATGTACAGCCCAACAACATCGACGAGTTTCTCCTCGAAATGCGGATCGTTGCTGACCTTGAAGGTCTTCACCTTCCAAGGTTGGAGATTGTGGTCAGCCCAGATCTTGGCCACGGAGTCTTTTCCGACCCCAACCCGGGCGGCCATGGTGCGGGTGGACCACTGCGTCGATCCGTCTGCGGGCAGTTCTTCACGGGTCAGACGCAGCACTTCGGCGACCGTACCCGCTGGCAGACTGGGCTTGCGGCCGCGACCTTTGGCGATCTTGCCCACACCGGCGATGCCTTCTTCGGAGAATCGAGAACGCCAGCGTCGCACCGCATCCGAGTCCACCCCACAGCGCCGCCCGATCTCATCGTTGGCGATCCCGTCACAGGCCCACAGCAGGCCCCGAGCTTGGATCACCGCCCGGTGCGGCAACGACGTCGAGGCCGCCATCCGCTCCAGCTCAACTCGCTGTTCAACCGTCGCCGTCAACGCCGCAGCCACCATCCACCGAGTCTACCAACAAATAACCAGACTATTTCAACGACACACCACTAGGCTCAGGGGATGGACTACGACGCGATCGGCGCGTTGCGCGACCGACATCCGGCCTGGCGTCTGCTCCGCGCCGGTAACGCGGTGCTGATCCTGTCTTTTCTCGGAGGGTTTTTCGTCGAAGGCAACCGCGGGGCCTGTTCGGCGAGCGAGGTCGCCGACGCCTTGGACGATCATCTGTACGCACTCAACACCGGAAGTTCCGAGGCGCGGTACCCGAAAGATCCGCGCGCCTATCTGGACGATTGGGCGGCCACCGATGCCGGGTTCCTGCGACGGTTCTACCCGACCGGCGACGACGAAGTCCACTATGAGGTGACACCAGCGTTCGAGAAGGCCTACGCCTGGGTGCTCAGCCTGCAGGGCAGGTCTTTCGTGGGCACCGAGTCCCGGCTGCACACCGTCGTCGAGCTGCTGCGCCAAATCGTGCATGGCACCGAACTCCAGCCTGATGTCCGGCTGGCCGAACTGCACCGTCGCCGCGATGAGATCGACGCCCAGATCGCCGCCGTCGAGGCGGGCGATGTAGCGATGCTCGACGCCACCGCGGTCCGTGACCGCTACCAACAGCTGTCGACCACAGCGCGGGAACTGTTGTCCGACTTTCGTGAGGTCGAAGAGAATTTCCGGCTCTTGGACCGGGCCGCACGGGAGAAGATCGCCGCCTGGGAGGGCTCCAAGGGTGAACTGCTCGCCGAACTGGTCGGAAGCCGATCTGAGATCGCCGGCTCCGACCAGGGCCGAAGCTTTCAGGCGTTCTACGATTTCCTGCTGTCCGAACAGCGCCAGAGCGAACTCGCCGAACTGATAGCCAAGGTATCCGCACTCGACACGGTCGTCAGCGACCAGCACAGCCCCAGCATCACGGGAATTCACCACGACTGGTCGGAGGCCGCCGACCGGGCACAACGCACCGTCCGGCAGATCTCCGAGCAGTTGCGCCGCTTCCTCGACGACCAGGTCTGGCTGGAAAACCGGCGTGTTCTGGACCTGGTCAGGGCGGTGGAGGCCGCAGCCTTGGATGTGCGTGACAACCCGCCGTCCTTCGGCCTGGAGGTCGATGAACCGGGGATCGAGATCGCGCTTCCGTTCGAGCGCCCGCTCTATCAATCTCCGCCGGCTGTCGCGGTCGAGAGCACCATCTCGGAAGGTGTCGGGGAGGTGGACGCCGACGTGCTGTTCGCGCAGACCTACATTGACCAGGCCCGGTTGGTCGAGACGATTCGCGCTGTCCTGCCCGAGAATTCCTCAGCGCTGTTGTCGGATGTCATCGCGGTACACCCGATCGAGCAGGGCGCGGCTGAAATCGTGGGCTATCTTGCGCTCACCGACGAGGACGTGAGCATCGACATGGACGACACGGAGGAGACCGTCCTGGAATACCCAGACCCCGCAGACCAGGAGGTCACCAAGCGGGCACGGTTGCCGAAGGTGACGGTACGTCGAAGCGCGAGGGAAGAACGATGAGCAACGACCGCGCGGTTGCCGCGGCCATCATCCGGCTGATGCAGGGAGTCGTCTACCGCAGCTCTGATGAGGACACCTGGCAGACCCTGGAACGGTCGGGCGCAGGAGTCCGAGACCATTTCGCCACCCTCGGTGTCGACGTCGTGGTCGACGACAGCGAGGGTTACGCCTATCTACGCTCCCGGCCGGCCGAGGATGGCGAGGAGGCGCTGCCACGGTTGGTGCGCCGGCGGGCACTGACCTACAACGTCAGCTTGCTGCTCGTGCTGCTGCGCAAGCGGCTCGTCGAATTCGAGACCAGCACCGGCGAAGGGCGTTTGGTGCTGAGCACCGACCAGATCGTCGAGATGCTGCGACTCTTCCAAGCCGAATCCACCAACGAGGCCCGCGTGGTGGACCAAGCCGAGACCACCATCAAGAAGGCCGCCGAACTCGGCTTCCTCCGTCAGTTGCGTGGCCAGCACGACCATTGGGAGGTTCGCCGGATCCTCAAGGCCTACGTCGACGCTCACACCCTGTCCGACTTCGCCGCCAAGCTGCGCGAGTACGCGGGCGACCCGGCCGGGGTCGAGTGACGCCGATGAGTGAAACACTGTTCAGCACAACAGACTTGGTCGAACGCCGCGGCGCCGGCTACCGACTGCACTGCGCCGAGGTCTACAATTGGGGCACTTTCGACGGCCAGGTCTGGCGGTTCACCCCCGGCACCGAGACCTCCTTGCTCACGGGCGACATCGGCTCGGGCAAGTCCACCATCGTCGACGCCCTCACCACGTTGTTGGTGCCATCCCACAAGGCCGCCTACAACAAGGCCGCCGGTGCCGAGGCCAAGGAACGGACCCTACGCTCCTATGTCGAGGGCCACTACAAGTCGGAGCGCAACGAGTCCACCGGCAAGTCCCGCTCGAAAGGCCTGCGCGAGAGCAAGAGCACCTATTCGGTGATCCTGGGGGTCTTTCGCAATCACGGCCACGACGAGACGGTCACCCTGGCCCAGGTGTTCCAGCAGCGTGAGAGCACCGGACAGCCTTATCGTTTTTTCGTCACGGCGGTCAAGGAGCTGTCGATCGCGACGGACTTCGCCGACTTCGGTACCGACCTACGCGAACTGCGCAAGAGGCTTCGGTCTGCCGGGGCGGAGATCTTCGACGAGTTCCCCAAATATGCCACCTCCTTGCGCCGCCTGCTCGGCATCCGTTCAGAGCAGGCGCTCGAGCTTTTCCATCAGACCGTCTCGATGAAATCGGTTGGAAACCTCAATGATTTCGTGCGCGATCACATGCTCGAACCCAGTGACTCCACCGATCGGGTTCGCGACATCATCGACCATTTCGAGGACCTGACCAAGGCGCACGATGCCGTCAAACGGGCTCGTGAACAACTCGAAGCGTTGCAGCCCGTGGTGGAGACCGCACAGAAGTACGACGCTGCACTCGCCGATCGGGACGCTCTGGAGCGCGAGCGGTCTGCCTTGAGGCTCTTCATTGCCGAACTTCGCGCCGGACTCCTCGCCGACGAGATCGCAGTTCTCGAGGCCGACGGCGCAGCCTTGTGGCAGCAACAGGACGCAGCCGAATCTCAACAGCGCACACTCAACCATGAACGCGACTCTTTGATCGAGGAGCGCGCCAAGGCCGGTGGCGATCGGATCGGCGAGTTGGAGCGCCTCGCTCACGAAGCTCGATCCCAGGCCGAGATGCGGCGCCAAGCCAAGACGTTGTTCGACGCGGCGGTGAGCCAGGCCGGGCTGGAACCTGTGGCCGACGACGGGGCATTCGCGGCGCTGTCCACCTTGGTCGCCGCCGAACGAGTCCGGTTGACTGCCGAGAAACGAGAGCTGGACATCGCCCTCATCGACGTGATCGGCCGCGAGCGCGAGTCCCGACGCAGGTGCGACGTTCTCAGCCAGGAGATAGCGAGCCTGGAACAGCGGAGCAACAACCTGCCGCACGAACAGATCGCCGTGCGCGCGGAGTTGTGTGCCGCGCTCGGGCTGACACCGGAGGATCTGCCGTACGCCGGTGAACTGCTCGACGTCTACGACGAGCACGCGCAGTGGCGGGGCGCGGCCGAACGTGTGCTGCGTGGCTTCGCGCTCTCGTTGCTGGTGCCGCAGCGGCACTACGACGACGTGGCCGCATGGGTGAACGGGCGCAGGCTCACCGTCGGCGGCCGGGGCACCAAACTGGTCTACGAGAGGGTGCCCCAGAATCGGGTGCGACTACAGTCGGCCGACACGGATGGTCTGTTGCTGGCCGACTGCATCGACGTGCGGGAAGGGTCGTTCCACGAATATCTGCGAAACGAGCTGACCAAACGGGCCGACTTCCGGTGTGCGCTGAATCTCGACGAGTTCCGCAGTCACCGACGGTCGGTCACCCGGGAAGGCCAGCTGCGTTCCGGTGACCGGCATGAAAAGGACGATCGGCATCTCGTCGACGATCCCCGCCGTTGGGTGCTGGGCTGGGTCAACGAACGGAAGGTCGCTGCCCTGCGCGCCGAACTGGCGGCGTTGGAACACGAATGTGCACAGGCCGCCGATGAGTCGGCCAGGCTGACCGAGCAGCGCGAAACGCTGCAGCATCGACTGGATGCGTTCCTACGGGTGGAGGGGTTCCGTTCCTGGGCTGAACTGGATGTCGACGAGGCCGATTCGCGCGCCGAAAGCCACGACGCCGAGCGGATTCGGCTGCAGGCCGGCTCGTCTCGGCTGGAGGAGATCACCCGTGCGCTGGATCGCAATGCCGAAGCGGCCGGCGTCACGGCGGAACTCATCAAGAAGCTCACCGGTGAGCTCGCTACGACGGCCACGGCCAAGCAGCATGCGCAACAGGAGCGCAAGCGCGACGAGGAGTTCGTCGCCGCGCAGTCGGTCGAGCACCGCGAAGCTGCCCGCGCGTCATACTCGGCCCTGGACGAACGCCTAGGGGCGAACCGTCCCGCTCGCGCAGTGGACTGCGCCGAGACGGAGACCACGTTGTCGGCGGACCTGCACCGGCGGATCGAACGCCTGACTCGCGAGTTGGGCGGGTACGGACAGAGCCTGGGTCAATACATGCTCGAGGTGCTTCGCCGGTGGCCCGAGCTGCGGGCGGACATGGATGCCGATGTCGAAGCCCGCAGCGACTTCCTGAAGTTTCGGGACCGAGTGGCGACGGATGATCTGCCGCGGTTCGAAAACGAGTTCAAAGATCAGCTCAACAAGAATACAATCCAGGAGTTGGCGGGGTTCAACAACTGGCTGAACCGGCAGGCCGCGGCCATCGATGAGCGCATAGATCGCATCAACGAGGCTCTCGGAGCGGTGCCCTATAACCCTGGCCGCGTCATCCGGTTGGAGAAAGAACCCACCACCAATCAGGATGTCGCGCAGTTCCGGTCCGACTTGCGCAACCTGACCAATGACAGTCTGGCCGTCGACGGGGACCAGTACTCCGAACAGCGTTTCCTCGACGTGAAGCGGATCATCGAGCGCTTCCGCGGTCGCGACGGTTACGCTGAATCCGACAAGAACTGGACCCGTCGGGTCACCGATGTGCGCAATTGGTTCGTGTTCTCCGCTTCTGAACGTGACGTCGAGACCGATGACGAGTGGGAGCACTACAGCGACTCCGACGGCAAATCCGGTGGGCAGAAAGAGAAACTTGCCTACACGATTCTGGCGGCCTCCCTGGCCTATCAGTTCGGCCTGGAATGGGGAGTCGAGCAGTCACGGGATTTCCGGTTCGCCGTCATCGACGAGGCGTTCGGTCGCGGATCGGACGTCTCGACGAGGTACGCACTGGAACTCTTCGCGACGCTTGGGCTGCAGTTGTTGATCGTCACGCCGTTGCAGAAGGTGCACGTCATCGAGCCTTACGTGCGGGCGATCGGCATTGTTGACAACCCTACCGGGACCTATTCACGGCTACAGACGATGACGATAGACGAGTACCGGCAGCGACGAGATGGACCTCGACGGTGAGCCAAGCCTGGACCACACCCGACGACATCGCCGCAAAGGTCAAGCGGCGGTGGAACGACGGATCGTTGTTGCGTGCCTACGCCGAAGGCGAGCCGTTTGTTGCAATCGAAGTGCCGCTTCGAGGTCCCACACCCACGCAGATCGGTGCGGACATCGAGGCCGCGCGCGCCTGGGTGGCGGCCCTCGATGACGGCCGTCGCGACGACACCCGGTTCACCCTGGAATGGAAAACGGTCGGCGGCAGACATGTCGGCCGCAACACGTTGCCCGTGCGGGCGGTGGTGTCCTCGTGGGATCAGGCGTGGACGCTGTTGGGGGTGACATCGATGGTCCGGCGGTTCGATGAGTTGCTGGTGTCGACACAACAGCATCCGCGGATTCGGGCATGGCTGATCGCCAATCCCCATCGCGCGCTTTCACTCGCCCCGGAGCTGCCGCAACTGATCGCCGCCTACCTCTGGCTCGACGACCATCGGCAGTCGCGGCGGTACCTGCGCGAGATCAGCGCCCCCGGCGTTGATACCAAGTTCGTGGAGAGGCGTCGTTCGGACCTGGCCGGCATGTTGGGCATCCCGTCGAAGCCCACGGAGTTCCTGTCTGGGCTGGGCTTGCAGTCCAAGCCCGTCATGGTGCGCCTGCGACCTGCGCCTTCGCTGGGTCTGCCGGCCCCGCTCACGGAGCTGGCAGTGCGCAGTGAGGAGTTGGCGCAACTCGACGTGCGTCCGCGAATCGCGGTGGTCATCGAGAACGAGGTCAGCTATCTGAGTGCCGAAGTCCCTGACGGCGGAATAGTCTTCTGGGGCAAGGGTTTCGAGGTCGACAACGTGGGCAGGCTGCCATGGCTGGGCGGCGTCGATGTCGTGTATTGGGGCGACATCGACACCCACGGATTCGCCATTCTCGACCGACTGCGGGCGTGGCTGCCGGCGACTCGGTCCGTGCTGATGGACCGCGTCACCCTCCTGCAGCACCGGGACCGTTGGGTGGGGGAGGACCGCCCGTCGAGGTCCCTGCTGACCCGACTGACCCGCGACGAGCAGAATCTCTACCGGGACCTCGTAGAGGATGGCCTCGGTGATCGCGTCCGTCTGGAGCAGGAACGAATTGACTGGAGCTGGGCCCAGCAGCAACTGAGAGCCGCGACCCGAGTCCAGGTATGACGCCCGACGAATTGGAGCTACCGCACCCCGATTGGAGGTGTGTACATTGGTGTGTATGGCTCGGTTGAATGTCTATGTGCCCGATGAGTTGGCCGAGCGCGCCCGGGCTCGGGGATTGAACGTCTCGGCGTTGACCCAGGCCGCGATTCGCGCCGAGTTGGAGGATTCGGCCACCGACGCGTGGCTGGAGAGCTTGGACCCTCGAAGCGCCGAAGCCCGGCATGGCGACGTGCTGGAAGCCATTGACGCCGCCCGCGACGAGCTCGGGTCGTGAACCCCCGCGCGTCGAGAACGTCGCGAGAACACGTCGTCCTCGACGCGAGCGCCATGGTTGACCTTCTCGCCCGTACCGGCGACCGGTTTCCGGCGGTGCGAGCGCGACTTGCGCGAACCGTGCTCCACGCACCGGCCCACTTCGATGCCGAGGTGTTGTCGGCGCTGGGCCGTCTGCAGCGCGGGGGTGTGCTCACCGTGGACCATGTCGGGGCAGCGCTGGCCGAGCTTCAGCAGGCGCCGGTGACCCGGCACGATCTACCACCGCTGCTCGCCGGAGCGTGGTCCCGCCGCGACACCTTTCGCTTGGCCGATGCGCTCTACGTCGAACTGGCCGACGCAGCCGGCATGACGTTGCTGACCACGGACCAAAGATTGGCGCGGGCTTGGCCTTCCGCGGAGGTCATCGTCTGAGACAAACGGACTCGGGCATTTCCACGCATCGGTTTACCCCAACCCGTCGTGGGTACGGTCGAAACCATGGATGTGTACACGCTTGCCTTCGAATGGACGGAGACCAACCGACACTGGCTGATCGAGGTACCCATCCGGCTTGTCGCGTACACCGTCGTGGTGCTGATCGCCCGCTACGTGCTGCACCGGATGATCGATCGGGCCACCACCGGCCGCACCCGCAAGCCGCGCTCCGAGGACATCGACGCCCCGGTCAAGCGGCCCCCGCTGCTGCGCCACCTGAAGGATCGCGCGGCGTCGTCGGCGAACGCCGCCCGCATCGCGGCCCGCCGGCAGCAGCGCGCGCAGACCATCGGCTCGGTGTTGAAGTCGACGGTGTCGATCGTGCTGCTGACCTGGCTGGTGCTGGCCGGCCTCAACGTGCTGGGCGTCAACATCGCGCCATTCATCGCCTCGGCGGGCGTGGTGGGCCTGGCCATCGGCTTCGGCGCGCAGAACCTGGTCCGCGACTTCGTGACCGGTGTGTTCATGCTGCTCGAGGATCAGTACGGCGTCGGCGACATCGTGGACCTCGGGGAGGCGATCGGCGAGGTGGAAAGCGTCGGCCTGCGCGTCACCACGGTGCGCGACGTCGACGGCACCCTCTGGTACGTCCGCAACGGCGAGATCCTGCGGGTGGGCAACATGAGCCAGGACTACGCCGTCGCCCGGGTGGAGGTGCCCGTCTCGTTGAGCGCCGACGTGACCCGCGCGGAGGAGGTCGCCGTCGAGGCCGCCAAGGAGGCGCTGAAGGATCCGGAGTTGGCGGCCAACGTGATCGGCGAACCCGAGATGCTCGGCGTCCAGGAACTCTCGCCGGATCTGGTCACGCTGCGGATGACGGTCAAGACCAAACCGAACGCGCAATGGTCGGTGCAGCGCCGACTGCGCCGCGAGATCCTGCGCGCCTACGACCGCAACGGCATCGACCTGCCGTACCCGCAGGGCCGGGTCCCGCTGCTGGTCAACGGCGAATAGCTCAGCCCGACGCATGTAGCACAAGTGCTACAGTGGCGGGATGGAGACAGTGGGCCTGCGGGAATTGCGGCAGAACGCCTCCGATCTGGTTCGCCGGGCCGAGGAGGGCGCCGAGATCACCATCACGGTGGCCGGTCGGCCCGGGGCCAGGCTGGTGCCTGCCGCGGCCCGGACCTGGCGGCGGTGGGACGACGTGGCCGATCTCTTCGCCGGGCCGGCTGATCCCGCGTGGGAGGCGGACCGTGACGAAATACCCCACGACCTGCGTGACCCGTGGGCGGCCGGGTGAGGACACTCCTGGACACCAGCGTCGTCATCGGCGCCGGCGTGCAGCCGATCGACGGCGAGCTGGCCATCAGCGCAATCACGTTGGCGGAACTGCACTTCGGCGTCCTCGTCGCCAAAGATCGGAAGGTACGTGCCGAGCGGTTGCGGCGGTTGCTCGTGCTCCAGCGCACCTTTGACGCGCTGCCCGTCGACGAGGCCGTGGCGGCCGCCTACGGACAGGTTGCCGCGGCCGTCGTCGACGTGGGCCGCCGACCGCGCGCACGGTCGATGGACCTGCTGATCGCCGCGACCGCCATGGCGCACTCGGCGCGGCTGTGCACCCACAATGTCGATGACTTCGTGGGCCTTGGCGAGCTGCTGGAAGTTGTTCCCGCCCCGCTGGTCAACGGCGAATAGCTCAGCCGTCGGCGGCGGCCACCAGCGAGCGCAGCTTGATCTCCGGGTTGTCCCGCTGGAAGCCCTGCAGCCGCCACGGCGTGGAGAACAACACCAGCAGCACACCGTCGGAGCGGGTCATCACCTCCGCGGAGACCTGCTTGTTCATGAACTCGGCGTCCTCGGGTTCCACGATCCGCGCCACCTGATACGGCAGCGGCTCCAACGAGATGGGGGCGCCGATCTCGGTGGCCATCCGGTGCGCGGCGACCTCGAACTGCATGGGGCCGACGGCGGCGAACACCGGCGCCTGATCGCCGCGGCGATCCGAGCGCAGCACCTGCACCACGCCCTCCTGGTCCAGCTGCTCGATGCCGCGGCGGAACTGCTTGTGCTTGCTCGGGTCGGTGCCGCGGGCCACCGAGAAGTGCTCGGGGGAGAAGCTCGGGATCGGCGGATACTGCACGGGCACATCGCGATACAGCGTGTCGCCCGGGCGCAGCACCGCGGCGTTGGCCAGCCCGATCACGTCGCCGGGCCAGGCGGTGTCCAGGGTGGCGCGCTGCTGGCCGAACACCGACTGCGCGTACTTGGTGACGAAGGGCTTGCCGGTACTGGCGTGGGTGAGCACCTCGCCGCGCTCGAATGTGCCCGAGTACACCCGGGCATAGGCAATGCGGTCCCGGTGCGCGGAGTCCATCCCGGCCTGCACCTTGAACACGAACGCGCTGAACGGACCGTCGGTGGGCCGCACGGTGCCGTCGATGCCGGTGGCCGCATCCGGCGGCGGCGCCAACTCCACGAGCACGTCCAGCAGCTGATTCACGCCGAAGTTCAGCGCGGCGGAGGTGAACAGCAGCGGCGAGGATTCCCCGCTGAGGAAGCCGTCGCGGTCGTAGTCGGAGCCGTCGGCCGACAGCAGCTCGGACTCCTCGACGGCGGTGTCCCAGTCCACGCCGGCCGCGGCGTGCGCCTCGTCGGCGGGGATGTGTTCCTCCGGTGCGACGGTGGCGCCGCCGGCGGTGCGGGTGAACCGAATGTAGTTGCCGCGGCGGCGATCCAGCACGCCCTTGAAGTCGCCGGCGATGCCGACCGGCCACGTCAGGGGCGTGGGCCGCAGCCCGATCCGCTCCTGGATCTCGTCGATGAGCTCCAGCGCGTAGCGGCCGGGCCGGTCCCACTTGTTGATCACCGTGATGATCGGGATGCCGCGGTGCTTACACACCTGGAACAGCTTGAGGGTCTGCGGCTCGAGGCCCTTGGCGGCGTCGATGAGCATCACCGCGCAGTCCACCGCCGTGAGCACCCGGTAGGTGTCCTCGGAGAAGTCGGCGTGCCCGGGGGTGTCGAGCAGGTTGATGACGCAGTCGCGGTACGGGAACTGCAGCGCCGTCGAGGTGATCGAGATACCCCTGGCCTTCTCCATCTCCATCCAGTCCGACACCGTCGCGCGGCGGCCGGCCTTGCCGTGCACCGCGCCGGCCTCGGTGATCGCCCGCGCGTGCAGGGCCAGCGCCTCGGTGAGGGTGGACTTACCCGCGTCGGGGTGGCTGATGACGGCGAAGGTGCGGCGGCGCGCCGCTTCGGCGGCGACCCGGGCGTCGGCGGGGCCGGTCGCGGCGGTGTCGGGGGTGGCGGTATCGGTCACGGCGTTGTCGGTCATCTCGGTAGCGATGGTATGGCCCTGGGGGCCGGATTCTGTAATCGCGCCCGGGTTTGGTGCTTGCTAACGGTCGGGAAATGTCAGACCACGGCACTAAAATGGAGTTGCTGTCGAGTGTTGGGGGTGGAGCCGATGAGCTGGCCGATGTGCGGCAATTGCGGGGAGGTCGCGTACTTCCCGTGGATGGGTGGCATGCACGCGTGCGACGCCGGCGAGCTGATCGAACCGCTGACCGTGCGCCTCGAACAGCCCCATCCCCGGCGGCCGGACTGCGGCAGCCGCTACCACCGCGTCATCAAACGCATCTCGATCGAGGGCTCGGAGCTGGCGCACCTGGAGCGGTACATGGAGCGCGTCCAGGACGACGACGAGATCACCAAGCTGTGGGTCACGGTGTGCGCCGACGGCACGCTCGAGTTCCGCGGGGCCGGCTTCGTCTACAGCGCACGCATCGGCGACGAGGAGCCGCTGCGGTGGGAAATCTAGACCCGAGGCCCGCCGAGTTCGATCGCGGGACGTACCGGGTGGGACGATCTAGCGTTGTCAGCGACGAAGGGGGAGTGGCCATGTCCGTTTCAGCCAAGCACGCCGTGCTCGTGGGGGTCGACGGTTCGCCGTCGTCGAACGCGGCGGTCGATTGGGCGGCCCGCACCGCCGCGATGCGGGGCCTGCCGCTGGTCATGGTCCATGTGATACCCGAGCCGAAGGCGGCGTTGGGGGTCAACGTGATTCGGTCTCCGCAGGTGTGGCAATCGCTGGAGCGGGAGGCAAAGCGGGTGCTGGCCGAGAGTCGCACGATCGCCGAGCAGGCGACCGTGGGGTCCGGCCCGCTTCGGATCGAGGTGGCGTCGATCTCGGACCCCGCCGTGGCCGCATTGGTGAGGTTGTCCGAGGAGGCCGAACTGGTGGTGGTCGGCTCCCGCGGACTCGGCCGGATTCCGCGTCGGCTGTTGGGCTCGGTGAGCGCCGGTCTGGCCCACCACTCCCATTGCCCGGTGGCGATCGTCCACGACGAAAAGCGGGGGGACATGGCGCGGCTGCCGGTGGTGGTCGGGATAGACGGATCACCCGCGTCGGAGGCGGCCACGGCGCTGGCGTTCGAGGAGGCGTCGCGGCGCGGCGTGGAATTGATTGCGCTGCACGCATGGTCGGACAACCTGATCATCGAGCTTCCCGGCAACGAGTGGGAGTCGGCACACCCGAAGGCGGCGGAGGCGTTGGCCGAGCGACTCGCGGGGTGGCAGGAGCGCTACCCGGACGTGTCGGTGCGCCGCGTGGTGGTTCCGGACCGCCCGGCCCGCCGCCTGATCAAGCATTCGCAGGACGCGCAGCTGGTGGTGGTCGGCAGCCGCGGCCGCGGCGGCTTCACCGGGATGCTGCTGGGCTCGGTCAGCGCCGCGGTGGCCGAAGCCGCGCATTCGCCGGTGATCGTGGCCCGCCCGGCGCCGGCCGAGCGGTCCTGACCGCGGGCTACAACCCGAGGCGCCCCAGCACCCGTCGCACCAGTCCCGCATCTGAACCGGTGGGCGGCTGCCGGTCGGCGTACGGCCACGGCTGATTGCGTTCCGGGACCGACTCGGCCCGGACCTGCTTGAGCTGCATCCGCAGATGCTGTCGCAGCTCGTGCAGATCGGCGTCACCCCAACGGTTCCGGGCCTCGATCGGGTCCGCGGTCAGGTCGTAGAGCTCCCACTGATCGTCCAGCGGATCGCTGCGGTAGATCTCGCCGCCGATCCCGTCGCTGGCCAGGTGTCGCACACCCGGCTCGGTCCAGGTGGCCGGATCGTCGAAGGTACGCACCAGCTTCCACAGGTGCCCGGCCCCGCCGGGCGCGTCGGCCTCTTCGACCCGGACCACCAGGCCCTCGAAGTTCGAGGCCACGTGCGCGGGGACCTTGATCCGCAGCGGCGCAGGCGGTTTCACGGTCCGGCCGAACTGCCGGGCCAGGCCGGAGGCCTTGGTGTCGCCCTCGAGCACGTTGTCGCGGGTCATCAGGTAGATCGCCCGGTTCTCGTCGGCGTCGGCCCCGTCGATCACCGGCATCAGGTCGCGGCCCGGCAGGTCGTGCACCTCGGTGAACGATTCGGCGAGCTCCGCGGCCACCGTGTGCACGTCGATCCCAGCGGCGCCGAGCAGCGTCGGCACCAGGTCGACGTGCGACGTCGGCGCGGACACCGTGCGCGCCGCCGTGGCCTCAGCACCGATGCGGGCGATCACGAACGGCACCCGGGTGGCCTCGTCGTAGAGGTTGAACCACTTCTGGTGCAGCCCGCCGTGCGCCCCGAGCAGGTCACCGTGATCGGAAGTCCGTACCAGCACGGCATTTTCGGAACCGCCCTCGGTGACGGCGCGGCGCACCCGGTCCAGCGGCCCGTCCACCTCCGCGTGCAGCCGGTAGTACAGGTCGCGGTACTCCTGCGCCTTGCGCTGATAGGTGCGCTTGACCGCCGGGACCGGCCCGTACCCGGAGTAGTAGGTCTCCCGGTAGGCGATCTGCGCGGCCGGCTTGTCGCGCAGATCCTCGGTGGCAGTCGGCGGCGGCGGTATCGGCGGCGGATCCAGTTGCGGCGCGGGGGTCAGCGGGCTGCGCCGCGACCAGGTCGGGAACAGCACCACGTCGTGCGGGTTGACAAAGCTGACCACCAGCAGGAACGGGCGCAACGCGGCGGCGTCACCGGCGCGGCGGCGGGCGTAGCGCTCCTTCAGCCAGGCCACGGCCCGGTCGGCGTAGAGCGGGTCTCGGCGAAAACCGCTGTTGGCCAACGGCGCACCGTGCGGCTCGGGACCCACCCAGTTGGAGAAGCCGAACGGGTCCAGCCGGTCGGCGGCCCGGTAGGCCGCCACGGCCGCCTCGTCCACCACGCCGTCGTCGTCGTTGGTGGCCAGGATCTCGCCGGTCTCCGGATCTTCGATGTCCGCGTGCGAGATGTGCCATTTACCTTCGTAATAGGTGTCGTACCCGGCGGCGCGGAACCAGTTGCCCAGCGTGGGCACCTCACCGCGGCGCAGCCACCGCAACCGCGAATCGTCGTACCGCTTGCCCAGCCCGTCGGTCTGGGTGACGCCGTGCAGATCCGGGTACTGGCCGGTGAACAGCGTCGGCCGGCTCGGCACGCAGGCCAGCGAACCGGTGTAGTGCCGGGCGAAGCTCACCCCGTGCTCGTCGAACCAGCGCCGACCGCCGAGCACCCGTTGCCGCCAGTCCAGCACCTCGTCCGACTCGTACGGCGGGATCGCGCGTTCCTCGTCGGTCATCAGGATGACGATGTCGGGCCGATCGGTCACGGCGTTCCTCCCATTCGGCGGGCCAGCCCGGACAGCATGACGTCGGATTGCTTGGCGATGACGCCGCTCACGACCTGCTCCACCAGTCGCGCCAGCGGGCCGGAACCCTTCGTGACGGTGCTGGTGACCGTCACCTCGGTGGCCCCGCCGGTCGGGCGCAGCGTCCACCGGTTCTCCAGGGCGCCCAGCCGGCGCGGCAGGCCCTCGATGTCGTAGGCCAGGGTGCCGGCCGGCTCGAACATGGTGATGGTCTCGACCAGCGCGTTGCGGCCCACCTGCACCCGGCGGGCGGTGCCCACGTGTTCGGGGTGTTCGTGCAACACGCTGGAATGATCGATGTTGTCGGCCCAGGAACTGAGCGCCCCGAAGTCGGCCAAGACATCCCAGATTGCTTGCGGCGGGGCCGATATCACCCGACTGCGACGTGCATGTGCCACACCGCCATGTAACACGATCGCCGAGGATATTTCATCGCAACGGCCGACGCAGCTGGTCAGTCCACCGTCCGCTACGTCGGCGGGGGCGGCGGAGGGGCCACCGGCGGCGGCGGCGGAGCCGGGGCCGGAGGAGGTGGTGGCGCCAGGGTGATCGGCGGCAGCCCCGGGATCTCGATGATGTTCGGGGGCGGGCTGGCCGGCGGCGGAGCATCGGGCGGCGGGGGCGGCCCGGACGGTCGGTCGTAGCGCGGCTGATACACCGGCGCGGGCGCGACCCCGGTGCTGGTGTTGATGGTGATGATCGACCGCGGGATGGTCTTGCCCTTCGGCGTGGTGCCCACCACCGTGCCCCGCGACGCGGAACTGTTGACCGGCGTGGGCTCGTCGGCCACGCGGAAGCCCGCGTCGATCAACCGTTTCCGCGCGGCGTCCAGCTTGAGTCCGGTCACCGACGGCACCTCGCTGCCGGGGCCGCCGTCGACCCAGCGCGGCTCGGTGGGCGGCAACCGCAGCGGTCCCAGGTCTTCGGCGATCGGCTTCATCGCGGTGTACCAGGTGCGGGCGGGCTCGTTGCCGCCGTACAGGCTGCCGCTGCCGCACTTGCGCAGCGGATACGAGCAGATTCCCGACGGGTTGGGGGTGTCGTCGAAGATGTAGTTCGCCGCGGCGTACTGGTTGGTGAAGCCCAGGAACCCGGAGGAGCGGTGGGACTCGGTGGTGCCGGTCTTGCCGGCCATCGGCAGGTCCCAGCCCACCGAAGCGGCTGCGGCGGTGGCGGTTCCGCCGGTGTGGTCCTCGCTGAGCGCGACCATCAACGCATTCGCCAGTCCCTCGGGCACCGCCTGTTCGCAGGCCGGGGTGTCCAGCGTCACCTCGCGGCCGTGGCGGTCGAAGATCTTGTCGATCGGCGTCGGCGGGCACCACACGCCCCCGGAGGCCAGCGTCGCGCCCACGTTGGACAACTCCAGCGGGTTGACCTCCACCGGTCCCAGCGTGAACGACCCCAGGTTCTGCCGTTTGAGGTAGTCGGCCAGGCTTTCGTTGCCGTCCGGGTGGTAGGCGCGGGCGGTGCCAGGCTCGGCGTAGGAGCGCAGCCCGAGCCGGACCGCCATGTCCACCACGGGCGAAACCCCCACCTGCGCAATGAGCTTGGCGAACGCGGTGTTGGGCGACTTGGCCAGCGCGTCGGTGAAGTTCATCGGGCTCTGGAAACCCGCCCCGCCGGCGTTGCGCACGCACCACGTCATCGGCGGGCAGCCGGGGGAGGAACTGCTGCCCAACCCCTTGCCCTGGAACGTGTTCGGCACGTCGAGGTCGTTGTCGATGCCCATCCCCAGATCCAGCGCGGCGGCCGCGGTGAAGATCTTGAAGATGGACCCGGCGCCGTCGCCCACCAGCGAGAAGGGCTGCGGCTGCATGGTCTCGTTGGCCTTGAGATTCAAGCCGTAGGTGCGGTTGTCGGCCATCGCCAGCACCCGGTGCGCGTCCCTGCCGGGCTGCACCACGCTCATCACGCTGGCCACGCCGTCGAGGTCCGGGGCGGCCACCGCGTCCACGCCGCGCTTCACGCTGTCCTGCACCTTGGGGTCCAGCGTGGTCCGGATCAGGTAGCCGTTGCGCGCCACGTCCTCCTTGCGCAGCCCGGCCCGGGCCAGGTACTGCAGCGCGTATTCGCAGAAGAACGCCCGGTCGCCGGCGGCGATGCAGCCGTGCGGCAGCGGCCGGGGGTTGGGCAGCACTCCCAGCGGCTCGGCCTTGGCGGCGCGCAATTCCTCGGCGCGCTCGGGCAGGTTCTCGATCAGGGTGTCGAGCACGACGTTGCGGCGCTTCAACGCCCCCTCGGGGTTGGTGTAGGGATTCAGCGCGCTCGTCGACCGCACCATGCCGGCCAGCAGCGCGGCCTGCGGCCAGTTCAGGTCCGCGGCGTTGACCCCGAAATAGGTGCGCGCCGCGTCCTGCACGCCGAAGGCGCCGTTGCCGAACGACACCAGGTTCAGGTAGCGGGTCAGGATCTCCGGTTTGGACAGCGCCTGGTTCAACGCCATAGCGGCGCGGATCTCGCGGAGTTTGCGCGCCGGGGTGGCCGCGATCGCCGCGCGGCGCTCCGCATCGGTTTGCGCGTCGACCAGGAAGTTGAAGTTCTTGACGTACTGCTGCTCGATGGTCGAGCCGCCGCGGGTGTCCTCGTCGTCGCGCAGATACCCCAGGAACCCGGTGAGCGTCCCCTGCACGTCCACGCCGTTGTGCTCGGCGAAGCGCTTGTCCTCGATCGAGACGATCGCCAGCTTCATGGTGTCGGCGATCCGCGCGGTCGGGACCGGCCACCGCCGTTGCGCGTACAGCCAGGCGATCGGTTTACCACCGGCGTCGACCATGGTGGTGACCACCGGCACCTCGCCCTGCACCATCTTGGTGGTGTCCTCGGTGACCGCGTCGGACACGCGCATCGCGATCAGGCCGGCGCCGCCGGCGACCGGAAATGCCAACGCGGCGACCAGCACCCCGGCGAGCACGCAGTACAGCGCCAGCTTGGCCACTGTTGCTCGCCGCTGCCGGCGCTCCTCGGACATACCAACCACCCTAAGCCGTCGGCGATTTGCTGCCGCGGGGTTCGCCGCCGCGCGTCGCCCCCGTCGGCGCGGTGCCTGCCCACGCCGGCCGGACATGCGCACGCTGCGCGCGGGCCGGGGTATCGCCGGTGGCAACATAGAGGCCACGCATTCGGCCGCAGCAGGAGGTGATCGCACGGTGAGCAGTGCCGCACCGGGCAGTCCGCCGCTCAGACACACCGTGCTGGCCGACATCGACAGCAGCGCCTACCACTCACTGCTGCAGCGTCCGGTGACCCGCGCCGAGCGGTACGCGCTGGGCAAGAGCCTGCGCGAGAAGGTACACCGCAGCGAACTGGCCGACTGGACGCCGCCGCCGGACCGCCCCGACCCGATCCGGCTGATCGAACTCAACCACCATGGCCGCCAACCCCACCTGATCCCGGTGCGGGTGGGCCGGATGGCGGCGTCGCCCTACGGCTTCCTGCGGGGCAGCGCGGTGGTGATGGCCGACGACGTCGCCCGGTTGCCCTCGACCGGCATCACCCCGGTGGTCTGCGGCGATTCCCACCTGGGCAACTTCGGCTTCTACGCCTCGCCCGAGCGGGACCTGGTGCTGGACCTCAACGACTTCGACGAGGCCCATCCGGGCGGCTGGGAATGGGATCTGCGTCGCCTGGTCGCCAGCATCTGGGTGGCCGGCCGGCAGAACGGCGCCGCCGAGGACGACTGCGGCGCGGCGGTGCGCTCCTGCGTCACCTCGTATCGGCTGGAGTTGCGGCGGCTCGCCGAGGAGCCGCTGTTCTCC
Organism: Mycolicibacterium sp. MU0050; assembly: GCF_963378085.1. Taxonomy (GTDB): domain Bacteria; phylum Actinomycetota; class Actinomycetes; order Mycobacteriales; family Mycobacteriaceae; genus Mycobacterium; species Mycobacterium wendilense. The sequence continues at coordinate 1,949,338 of NZ_OY726395.1, forward strand.
CGGTCCTTCACCCGCCTCGACGTCGAGCGGCTCGCGGGGGAGACCGCGCAGTCGCTGGCCGACGAGGTGCGGCGCTCGGCGCGGCGGGCCCGCAACCGCACCAGTGACCGCGCGCTGCCCCGGTTCACCCAGGAGATCGACGGGGTGCGCCGCATCGTCGAGGAGCCGCCGCTGATCACCCGGCTCCCGGACCGCGAGGCCGAGGCGCTGGCCGTGGCCCTCGACGAATACCTGCTGACGCTGTCGACGCACTGGCGCCGCGTGCTCGGCGGCTACACCCTGCTCGACGTCGCGCACAAGGTGGTCGGCGTGGGCAGCGTCGGGCTGCGCGCCTACGTCGCGCTGCTGGAGGGGTCCTCACCCGAGGACGTGGTGTTCCTCCAGCTCAAGCAGGCCCGCCGCTCGGTGCTGGCCCGCTACGTCCACGGCGAGTCCGCATGGCACGCCCATCAGGGCCAGCGGGTGGTCGAATACCAGCAGGCGCTGCAGACGGTCAGCGATCCGCTGCTGGGCTGGACCACGGTGGACGGGCTGCAGTACTACGTGCGCCAGTTCCGCAACATGAAGGGCAGCATCGCGTTGGACTCGATGGACCCGACCGCGCTCATCGACTACGCCGGGGTGGTCGGCCAGTTGCTGGCCAAGGGGCACGCCCGCACCAGCGGCGCCTCGATGATCGCCGGGTACCTGGGCCGCTCCGAAAAGGTCGACGACGCGCTGTGCGACTTCGCCCGCCGCTACGCCGATCAGACCGAGGCCGACCACGCCGCGCTGCTGGCCGCGGTCCAATCGGGCCGCCTGCCCATCGAGCGCGGGGTATAGGCCGATGCGCGGGGGGATCGCAATGCTGGCCGCGGCGGCGCTGACGCTCACCGGCTGCGCGGGCACCGTCGCCGGGGAGGCCGTGCGGGCTCCCGATGCGGCCGTCGTCGCGCAACTGGACACCGGCGACTACGACACCGCGCCCACCCGGGAGTTGGGTACCGCCGGCGACGACGCGTTCGCCCGCGGTCTGCTCGAGAGCCAGCGGATCGCCGAATTTGTCGTCGGCCCATGGGAAGTCGACGAGGAGCTGACCCGGCCGGCCGTCGGCGCGGGCAACGGGGTGAACCAGTCGATCCCCAGCGCCGACATTCTGCAGCAGGTCGTGGGCGAGGCCCCGGGTGTCGTGGAGGCGGGCCGCAACCGCGGTCTGATCGCGGGCTTCTCGAGTTGGCGCGGCGCCGCCGACGCCGCCACGGGGGGCTCGTTGCTCAACGCCGTGCTGCGGTTCCCCGATCCCGCGGCGGCCCAGGCGGCCGCGGCCGAGATCGCCGCGGCCCTCGACGCGCCGGGGCACGGCGAGTCCCCGCGGGAACCCGCACCGATTCCCGGCCACCCCGACGCGAGCGCGGTGAGCTACACCGACTTCGGGGGGACCTCCCGGGTGCGCAGCTTCACCGCCCACGGTCCGTACGTCCTCTATCAACTGGCCGCGCCCGGCGCCGACTCCGCCGCGGCCGCCCGCGAACTGATCGGGGACTGCCTCGACCAGCAGGTCCCGCTGATCGACAACTTTGTGCCCACGCCGGTCGACGTGCTGGGACAGCTGCCCAAGGATCCTTCCGGTGAGTTGTTGCCCGCGGTGCTGACCGACCAGAGCAACGGCGGTCTGCCGGTGTCCACCGGCGCGTGGCAACCGTTGGCGTGGCTGCATTTCGAGCCGGACCCCCGCTCGGCGCGCGAGGCGTTCGACGACGCCGACGTGGACGTCGTCGCGCAGCGGTTGGCCACGGTGTACCGGACTCGCGACGAGGGCGCGGCCGCCGCGCTGGCCGAATATCTGCAGACCGTCGCCGCCGACGCCCCGAGTGCCGAGCCGCTCGACGACGCGGTGCCCGGACTGCCCGCCGCGCGCTGCTTCGAACGCACCGAGGGCTACGAATCCGGGACGACGCCCGTGACGTGGCAATGGAGCTCATGGCACTTCAAATGCGTCGCCCACGTCGACCGCTACGCCTACACCGTGTTTTCCCAGTCGCTGCAGGACGCGAGGCAGCAGGCCGGCGCGCAGTACCGCATCCTGACCGCTTGAGCGCTCAGCGGCGACCGATCCTCTCCAGCAGCATGTTGGCCATGCTGCGCGGCGCCGATACCGGATGGAACGCCCGGGCGGCGACGGTCAGCCGCTGCTGCGCTTCGGCGCTGAGCTCGATTTCGGCTGCGGCGACGTTGAATTCGAGCTGTTCGACGCTGGAGGCGCCCGGGATGGCGACCACCTGCGGCAGGCTCAGCAGCCAGGCCAGCGCCACCTGTGCGGGCTTGGCGTCCACCTCGACGGCCACCTGACGCAACACGTCGAGCAACGGCTCGATCCGGCTGAGGTTCTCGGTGCCGAACAGCGGATTGGTGGCCCGCACCCCGCCGGGGCGATTCTGCAACCCGTACTTGCCGCTGAGCAGTCCCTGGGCCAGCGGGCTGTAGGCGATCACCACCCGTTGGTGCTGCTCGGCAAACGGCACCAGGTCGTCGAGCGGAGCGGGATTGGCCAACGAGAAGTGCACCTGGTTGCTGATCACCGGCAGGCCCAACGCGGCATCGGCCTTGCGCCAGCGCTCCAGGGAGTAGGTGGAGACGCCGGCCCGGCGGATGCGCCCGCTCTCCAGCAGTTCCCGCATGCCCGGCATGATCACCGAATCGGGGACCACCGGGTTGGGCTTGTGAATCTGGTACAGCGGGATGGTCTCGAGCCGCAGCCGCCGGGCGCTGGCCTCGGCGCGTTGCTTGACCACGGCGGGAAACGGCGCGATCGGGAAGATCTTGCTGGCCACCACCACCTCTGACCGCTCCTCGCCGAGCGCCTCGGCCAGGATGCGTTCGCTCTTGCCCATGCCGTAGATCTCGGCGGTGTCGAACAGTGTCACGCCGAGTTCGCGGGCCCGGCGGACGATGTCGCGGGCGGCGCCACTCGCGTAGTTCTCGCCGTAACCCCACTCCCGGGAACCGAACTGCCAGGTCCCCAGGCCGATCCGGCTGACCTGACCGAGCCCATCCACGTCGAGGTATCTCATGCGGTCCACCGTACTGATCGGGTGACCGGCGGCGGCGGGAACGCCGTCAGGAACTGCGGGTGGCCAGCCGGGTGATGGCGCCCTGCGAGGGCCGCTGCTTCACCCGTTGCGGCCACCAGAACCACTTGCCCATCAGCGCCGCGATGGACGGCATCATGAACGCGCGGATCACCAACGTGTCGAACATCAGGCCCATGCCGATCGTGGTGCCGATCTGGGCCACCACCACCATCTCGGAGACCATCATCGACATCATGGTGAACGCGAACACCAGCCCGGCCGCGGTCACCACCGAACCGGTGCCGCCCATGGCGCGGATGATGCCGGTGTTGATGCCGGCGTGCACCTCTTCCTTGAGTCGGGCGACCAGCAGCAGGTTGTAGTCCGCGCCGACGGCCAACAGCACGATCACCGCCATGGCCATCACCATGAAGTGCAACTCGATGCCGACCAGGTGCTGCCACACCAACACCGACACACCGAAGGAGGCGCCCAGCGACAGCAGCACGGTGCCGACGATGACCCCGGCGGCCACCAGGCTCTTGGTGATCAGCAGCATGATGATGAAGATCAGGCAGATGGCGGAGATGCCGGCGATCAGCAGGTCGTAGTTGTTGCCTTCCTGCATGTCCTTGAACGCCGCGGCGGTGCCGGCCACCTGGATCTTCGAGCCCTCCAGCGGGGTGCCTTTGATGGCCTCCTTGGCGGCCAGCTTGATGCCGTCGATGATTTTGATGCCGTCCGGCGTCAGCGGGTCACCGTCGTGAGAGATGATGAACCGCACCGACTTTCCGTCCGGCGAGATGAAGCTCTCCATGCCGCGCTTGAAGTCCTCGTTGTCGAAGATCTCCGGCGGCAGATAGAACGTGTCGTCGTTCTTGGCGTCGTTGAACGCCCGGGTCATGGCCGTCTGATTCTCTTGCTGGGCGGCCATCTGATCCTGCAGACCCTTCTGGGTCTGGTACATGGTCAGCATGGTGGTGCGCATGTTGCGCATCGACTCGATCTGCTGGGGCATCAGCGCGATCATCTGCGGCATCAGCGCGTTGAGCCGATCCAGGTCCGGTAGCAGCTCCTCCATCTGCGCGGTCATGACATCGGTGGCGTCGATGGCCTCCATCACCGATCGCATGGACTGGCACAGCGGGATGTTGTAGCAGTGCGGTTCCCAGTGCAGGTAGTTGCGGATCGGCCGGATGAAGTCCTCGAAATCCGAGATGTGGTCCCGCAATTCGATCACGTTGTCGACCATCACGTGGGTCTTGGCGGTCATGCTGCTGGTGGTCGCCGACATCTCCGTCATCAATTCGACCATGCGGTCCATGGTGTCGATGTTGGCCTGCATGTCGTCGGCCTGCACCAGCATGTCGTCGATGCGGTCCATCAGGTACTTGCGGTTCATGTCCATCAACAGACCGCTCTGGCCCATCTGGGCGGGGATGGTGCTGTACTCCAGCGGTTCGCCCTCCGGGCGGGTGATGGACTGGACCTCGCCGATGCCCGGCACCCGGAACACCTCCTTGGCGATCTTCTCGATCACCAGGAAGTCCGCGGGGTTGCGCAGGTCGCGCTCGGTCTCGATGAGCAGCAACTCGGGATTCATCCGGGCCGCCGAGAAGTGCCGTTCGGCCGCGGCGAAGCCCTCCTGGGCGGGCAGGTCCGTGGGCAGGTAGTTGCGGTCGTTGTAGTTGGTCTGGTAGCCGGGCAGGGTCAACAGCCCGACCAGCGACAGCGCGACCGTGGCCAGCAGCACCGGGCCGGGCCACCGCACCACGATGGTGCCGATCCGTCGCCACATCCGGATGCGCATGGCGCGCTTGGGTTCGAGGATCTTGCCGAACCGGGTGGCGACGCTGACCATCGCCGGCCCCAGCGTCAGCGCGGTGAGGACCACCACCACCATGCCGACGAACATCGGGATGCCCAGGGTCTGGAAGTAGGGCAGCCGGGTGAAGCTCAGGCACAGCATGGCCCCGGCGATCGTCATGCCCGATCCGAGCACCACGTGTGCGGTGCCGTGGAACATGTCGTAGTAGGCCGCCTCGCGGTCCATGCCCTTGGTGCGGGCCTCCTGATATCGCCCGAACAGGAAGATCGCGTAGTCGGTGGCGGCGGCCACCGCCAGAGTCACCAGCAGTTGGGTGGCGAACGTCGAGAGTCCGATCAGGTCGTGGTAGCCCAAGAACGCCACCACACCGCGCGCCGAGGCCAGACTCAACACCACCATGACCAGCGCCAGGACCGTGGTGACGATCGATCGGTAGACCAGCAGCAGCATCGTGATGATGACGGCGAAGATGACCGTCTCGATGACGCGCACCGAGCGGTCACCGGAGATCTGCTGGTCGTTGGCCAGCGCCGAGCTACCGGTGATGAAGACCGACAGCCCCGGCGGCGGCTCGAGGCCCTCGACGAGTTCGGTGACCGCCTGCACCGATTCGTTGGCCAGGGCCTCGCCCATGTTGCCGGCGAGGTACACCTGGACGTAGGTGGCCTTGCCGTCGGGGCTCTGCGCACCGGCCTCGGTCAGCGGGTCGCCCCAGAAGTCCTGGACATGCTCGACGTGCTTGGTGTCCGCCTTGAGCTTGGCGATCATGTCGTCGTAGAAGTAGTGCGACGCGTCGTCGAGCTGATCGTCGTGTTCGAGCACGATCATCGCCGAGCTGTCGGAGCTGAACTCCTCGAAGACCTGCCCGACCCGTTTCATCGCGATAACCGACGGCGCGTCGTCCGGGGCCATCGACACCGAACGCATCTGCCCGACGACCTCGAGCTGCGGCACCGTGATGTTCAGCAGCGCCACGAAACCGATCCAGACGAGGATGACGGGAACGGCGAGGGTGCGCAGCCACTTGGCCAATCCGCGGCGTTTCTCGTGTTCGGCCGGGGGCGGGGCGCCCGGGACGCCGCTGGCCGCGCCGGGGATCAGGGTGCTCATGCGGGCATCACTGGGCCGCGCACTCCGTGCTGGTGCCGGTATCGGCCATCAGTAGAAACCACCCGTGGTCGGTCGGGGAATCGCGTGGGCGAATCCGGCACTTTCGCATCTGTTAGTACGACTACTAATATCACACGGCGGTGCGGCTCGGGGCTCTCGCCATGCGCCGCGAGGCGGGTCCCCACCGCTGCGCACGCACCGAAACGCCGTCGCGGTCGGGGTCGAGTGTAGACGCCGGTTATAGGTAAGCCTTAGTCGGCACCGGGGGTGGCTCCGCCGCCGGGGGAGTCGGCCCGGGAGCGCCGCCACGACCGGTACCCGCTGCGGGCGGCGAAGACCCCGATGATCGCCATGACGCACCACACTCCGATGGCGGTGTAGGCCAGCGGCGCGGACAGGTCGCCGATCGACGCGCCCAGCGCGGTGTAGACGAAGGCGCGCGGCGCCGAGCCGATGAACGCGCCCACCGCCATCTGCCACAGCGGGACCCCGAAGGCGCCGAATCCGTAGGAGGCCAGCGCGTCGGAGACGCCCGGGATGAAGCGCTGGCCGACCACCGCCCATAGGCCGCGGCGCTCGATCTGCGCGTCGAGGCGGTCCGCGCGCTCGGCGCCCAGCAGGCCCCGAGCGCTCTCGCGGCCGGCGCGCCGACCGCCCAGGCTGGCCACGCAGGCGGTGCCGACCGTCGCGCCGAGTGTGACGAAGGTGCCCAGCAGCGGGCCGAACAAGAATCCGCTGCCGGCGGCCAGGATGGGGCCGGGCACGAAGATCGCACCGAGCAGCGCGGAGGCCACGACGTAGACCAGCGGGGCCGCCGGCCCGGTGGCGGCGATGAAGCCGCGGACGGCCTCCACGTCGAGGACCCGCGCGATCGCCACCGCGTAGAACAACGCGAACAGGAACGCGGCGAACACCAGCAGCCGCACCGCGTGGCGGCGCCGGGACACGGCGGGGTCGTCGTCGCTCATCGCCCGTCATCCTGCCGCAGTGCGGGCCGGCGGCACGAGTCCGCCGGGGCGCCTGTCCGCATTGCCCAGCTCTGAGCGACACGTGGCGGCGGGGTGGGGCGGTGCCGACGCTGCCGCGGAGCGCTACGACCGGGCGGCCGTGCGCGACCGCGCCCCGGTCCATCGGCGCAGCGCGGCCGACCAACCGGCGACGTCGCGGGAATCGCCCGCCCAGGCGATGTAGCCGTCGGGGCGGACCAGCAGCGCGTCGCCGTCGGTGGCGCGTTGGGCCTGGCGCAGCTCGACGTCGAGGGCCCGGGCGCCCCGCTCGCGCACCAGCACGAACCCGGGGGTGCGTTGCAGCTCGGTCAGGCGCGGGCCGATCAGCGGGACCGCGGTGGCCCGTCGTCCGATCAATCCGTGCCCGGGTCCATAGCGCAGCATGGTGCCCGCGAAACTGCCGGCCACCGCGGCGCGCACCCGCGGAATGCGTAGAGCGTTGGGCACCAACAGGTCCCGCACCCAACGGGCCGGACGGGCGTGCATGGTCACCGCGCGGGCCAGCAGGCCCGACTGGCGTAGCACCCGCTTGCCGATGGGGTGACGCTCACTGTGATAGGTGTCCAGGACCGCGTCGTCGGCACCGCCCAGCACCGCATCGATCTTCCAGGCGAGGTTGGCCGCGTCCTGGATCCCGGTGTTCATGCCCTGCCCGCCCATCGGCGAGTGCACGTGGGCGGCGTCGCCGGCCAGGAACACCCGGCCGTGGCGGTAGGCCGCGACTTGTCTTTCGTCCGAATGGAATCGGGAGGTCCAGCCCATCTGGACCAGGCCGAAGTCGGCCTGCATGGCCTCGGCCAGCGCACGTTCGACCTCGCCGCGGGTCACCGGCTCGGTGTCGGGCAACTGGTGCCGGCGGTCCCAGACCATCGCCCGGAACCACCGCCCCCCGGCGTCGGTACCGTCGGCGGGCGCGTCGTAGGGCGCCAGGAATCCGAGGACGTTCTCGGTGTTGCCGACCGTCAGGCCGCCGCCGTCGGGGCCCTCGGCAAGTTCGATGTCGGCCAACACCATTGAGCGCAGGATGGTCTCGCCGGGGAAGTCGGCGCCGACCAGGGTGCGCACGGTGCTGTGGGCGCCGTCGGCCCCGATCAGATAGCGCGCGTGCCAGGTCTGGGATCGCCCATCGGCGCCCCGCGCGGTCACGCTGACCCCGTGGGCGTCCTGGGCCAGGCCGGTCACCTCGTGCCCACGCCGGACCTCGGCACCCTGCTCGAGGGCGTAGCGGGCCAGGGCCGCGTCGACCTTCGTCTGCGGCGCGATCATCACGAACGGGTACTGGGAGTCCAGCAGGGTCAGGTCGAGCCGGGCCCCGGCGAACAGCGTGACCGCCGGGGCCCGGTGGGACTCGGCGAGCAGCCCGTCGGCCAGGCCGCGGGCGTCGAGCACCTCCAGGGTGCGCGCCATGGTGGCGAAGGCGCGGCTCGACGGGTTGATCTTCGGCCACCGCTCCAGGACCACTACTCGCCGCCCCAGGCGTGCGAGGTCTCCCGCCGCCGTCAATCCGGTCGGTCCGGCGCCGACGACGACGACATCGACGCGGGCATCGGCATCTTTGCTGATCATGACCGCCTCCCATGCAGTTCAACGCTTGTTGAATTCCACGGTAAGTCCGTCCGGGGGTCCTGTCAACAGTTGTTGAATAGACTGTGTTCATGGCTGCCAAGACCCGCGATGCCGACGCCACCCGAGCCACGATCCTGGCGGCCGCACGCACGCAGTTCGGGGCCCACGGTTTCGAACGCGCCACCATCCGCTCGATCGCCGCCGCGGCCGACGTCGACCCCGCGCTGGTGATGCACTACTTCGGCAGCAAGGCCAACCTGTTCGCGGAGGCCTCGAAGCTCGAGATCCCGTTCCCGGACCTCACCGAAACCCGGCCGGAGCGGGTCGCCGAGGTGCTGGTGCCGCTGCTGGAGCAGGTGTGGGGCAGCGAGGGCGCGTTCATCCCGCTGCTGCGGGCCGCCGCCACCAACCGCGCGGCCGCGGACATGCTCCTGGAGGTCTTCGTCCAACAGGTCGCCCCGGCGCTGGCGGCGGCGGCCATCGACCGCCCGTTAGAGCGCGCGGCGATGGTGGGCTCGCAGGTACTCGGGATCGTGGTGGCCCGCAACATCGTCGGCGTGCCGCCGCTGGTGTCGATGGACTCCGCCACGCTCGTCGAGTGGTTGCGTCCCGTCATCGCGCACTACCTGGCGGGTCCGGCGCCGGGCGAGACCTGCTGAGGGCCAAGCTGATTGACCGGACGCCGGTTCCTTACCGCAGCGTCGCGTTGAACTCGATGGCCACCTCGTCGGCGACCTTCATCGCGCCCATGGCCATGCTGTAGGGCCGGATCCGAAAGTTCTTGTGCGACACCGCGGCGCGGGCGCTGATGCGGGTGCCGTCGGTCAACTGGACGGCGACCGCGGTGTCGCGGGTGACGCCGTGCAGGGTCAGGGGACCCACCAGCCGGTACCCGGCGTCGGTGGCCTCGATGGTCTCGGCGTCGAACTCGACGGTGGGGAAGCGTTGGGCGGCCAGCGTCTTCAGCGCGTTGCCCCGCACCAGGACCTTCTCCGGTCCCGTCAGCGGCGTCAGGCCGCCGGCACCGTCGATCACCCGGAGCGAGTCGACGTCGATCACCATGCTCGCGGCCACCGGGGTGTCGGCGGAGAAGGTGACACTGGCCCGCCAGGAGTCCAACGCGATGGTCAGCCGATGCCCCATTCGCGCGGCGCGGCCCGTGACGCCGGTGCGGAGCGTCAGCGTGCCGTCGTTCTGGTCGAGGGTGCGGGTCCGGGTGGTCACCCCGACCAACCTAGTAGCGGCCGGTGGCCTCGGCTCACTATCATCTTTCGGTTGTCGGTATTCGAAGGTTTGTCGTCGAACGGGGAGTGCCATGACCTCACAGGCGGAGCAGCTGGAATTCCAGGCCGAGGCCCGTCAACTGCTGGATCTGATGATCCACTCGGTGTACTCCAACAAGGACTCGTTTCTGCGGGAGTTGATCTCGAACGCCTCCGACGCACTGGACAAGCTGCGGATCGAGGCGCTGCGGAACAAGGACCTGGACGTCGACACCTCCGATCTGCATATCGCGATCGAGGTGGACCAGGGCCCGCCGCGCACCCTGATCCTGCGCGACAACGGCATCGGCATGACCCGCGATGAGGTCGTGGACCTCATCGGTACGCTCGCCAAGTCGGGCACCGGTGAGCTGCGTCAGAAGCTGCGCGAAGCCGACTCGGCCGATACCTCCGAAGAACTGATCGGCCAGTTCGGTGTCGGCTTCTATTCGACGTTCATGGTCGCCGACAAGGTCGAGTTGCTCACCCGCAAGGCCGGCGAGAGCACCGCAACCCGGTGGACCTCGAGCGGTGACGGCACCTACACCGTCGAGCCGGTCGAGGACGCGCCGCAGGGCACCTCGGTCACCCTGTACCTCAAGCCCGAGGACGCCGAGGACGAACTGCACGACTACACCTCGGAGTGGAAGATCCGGGAGCTGGTCAAGAAGTACTCCGACTTCATCGCCTGGCCCATCCGGATGCAGGTGGAACGGCGCACGCCGCCGGCCGAGGAGGGCGGCGAGGAAGAACTCACCGTCGAAACCCAGACCCTGAACTCCATGAAGGCGCTCTGGGCCCGGGACCGGTCCGAGGTCTCCGACGACGAGTACAAGGAGTTCTACCGGCACATCGCGCACGCCTGGGACGACCCGCTCGAGATCATCTCGATGAAGGCCGAAGGGACCTTCTCCTACCAGGCGCTGTTGTTCATCCCGTCGCACGCCCCGTTCGACCTGTTCATGCGGGACGCCAAAGTGGGCGTACAGCTCTACGTCAAACGGGTGTTCGTGATGGCCGACTGCGAGCAGCTCATGCCGCCCTACCTGCGCTTCGTCAAGGGCGTGGTGGACGCGGAGGACATGTCGCTCAACGTTTCACGCGAGATCCTGCAGCAGGACCGGCAGCTCACCGCCATCCGCCGCCGCCTGACCAAGAAGGTCCTGTCGGTGATCAAGAGCATGCAGTCGGAGCGGCCCCAGGACTACGACACGTTGTGGACCCAATTCGGGTCGGTCCTCAAGGAAGGGTTGATGTCCGACGTCGACAACAGGGAGACACTGTTGGGCGTCGCGTCGTTCGCCTCCACCCACGACGACGAAAAGCGCACGACCCTGGCCGACTACGTCGAGCGGATGAAGGACGGTCAGGAGCAGATCTTCTTCGCCACCGGGCAGTCCCGCGAGCAAATATTGGCCTCCCCGCACCTCGAGGCGTTCAAGGCCAAGGGATACGAGGTGTTGCTGCTCACCGACCCCGTCGACGAGGTGTGGACCGGCTCGGTGCCCGAGTTCGACGGCAAGCCACTGCAATCGGTGGCCAAGGGTGAGGTCGATCTGGACTCCGAGGAGGAGAAGGCGGCGCACGAAGCCGAACGACAGGAGGCGGAGCGGGATTTCGCCGATCTGCTGAGCTGGCTGAAGGACACCCTCGATGAGCACGTCAAAGAGGTTCGGCTGTCCACCCGGCTCACGGAGTCGCCGGCCTGCTTGATCACCGACAACTTCGGGATGACCCCGGCGCTGGCGCGCATGTACCGCGCGTCGGGTCAGGAGGTGCCGGTGGGCAAACGCATCCTGGAGCTCAACCCGAAGCATCCGCTGGTGGTGGGCCTGCAGCGCTCGCACCGGGACGGGGGCGACGACGCGCACCAGCAACACCTGGCGGATACGGCCGAATTGCTCTACGGCACCGCGCTTCTCGCCGAAGGCGACATTCCCGACGATCCGGCGAAGTTCGCCGCGTTGCTCGCGCAGCGGTTGACCGGCACCGTCTAGTTCGCCGAGAAGAGCCGACTTCTGGGGGCTCAGACCCCCAGCAGCGCGTCGATGGGCCCGCGGACGAAGTACAGCAGGAACCCGGCCGCGACGATCCACAACAACGGGCTGATCTCGCGGGCCTTGCCGGACGCCGAGCGCACCACCACCCAGGAGATGAAGCCGACGCCGATGCCGTTGGCAATCGAGTAGCTCAGCGGCATCACCGCCACGGTGAGCACCACCGGCAGCGCCACCGAGAAGTCCGAGAAATCGATCTCGCGCAGGTTCGCGGCCATCATGGCGCCGACGATCACCAGCGCCGCGGTGGCGACCTCGGACGGCACCACCGCGGCCAGCGGCGTCAAAAACATTGCCGCGAGGAACAATCCGCCTGTCACCACGCTCGCCAGCCCGGTGCGTGCACCCTCGCCGATGCCGGCCCCGGATTCGACGAAGACCGTGTTCGACGACGACGAGGTCGCCCCGCCCACCACCGCGCCGGCGCCCTCGACCACCAGCGCGGCACGCAGCCGCGGGAAGTTGCCGCGTTCGTCGGCCAGCCCGGCCTGTCGGGACAGTCCGGTGAACGTGCCCATGGCGTCGAAGAAGTTGGTGAACACCAGCGTGAAGACCAGCATCACGGCGGCCAGGACGCCGATCCGGCCGACGCTGTCGAGGCTGAACTCGCCGATCAGCGACAGATCGGGGATCGCGAACGGCGACCCGGACAGCGTCGGCACCGACAGACCCCATCCGCCGGGGTTCTCCGTCGCCGAGCCCAGGTGCCAGATCGCCTCGATCACCACCGCCACCACAGTGCCCGCGGCCAGCCCGATCAGGATGGCGCCACGCACCTTTCGGGCCACCAGGATCCCGGTGAGCAACAGCGTCCCGACGAATACCGCCGTCGGCACGCTGTCGATGGACCCGGCGCCGTCCTGGCCCAGCCCGAGCGGGGGAGAGGGCCGGCCCGTCGACCCGACGAATCCGGCGTCGACCAGGCCGATGAAGAGGATGAACAAGCCGATGCCGGCGGTGATGCCGAGCTTGAGCGGCATCGGCACCGCCTCGAAGATGAGGCGCCGCAGCCCGGTGACCGCCAGCAGCACGATGATCAACCCGTTGATCACCACCAGGCCCATCGCCTCGGGCCAGGTGACCACGCCGACCACCGACGACGCCAGGAACGAGTTGATGCCCAGCCCCGCGGCGAACGCGAACGGCAGCCGCGCCACCAGGCCGAACACGATGGTCATCACGCCCGCGGCCAACGACGTGACCGCCGAGACCTGGGTGAAGCCCAGTTCGTTGCCCGCGACGTCGGCGGTGCCGGACAAGATGATCGGGTTCAGCACGATGATGTAGGCCATCGCGATGAAAGTGACGACACCGCCACGGAGTTCGCCGCCCACGGTGGAGCCGCGCGAGCTGATCTCGAAGAAGTTGTCGAGTCGGGTCACGGGTCGACCTTACGGCCTCGGTGGCGACTCGGCGCGGGGGCGAGGCTAGGGGGACTCGGCGGCGCTGGCCGCGGCGGCGAACTCGTCGTCCAGCGGCACGGCCTCCAGTCGGACCGCGACCCCGTTGAGCACGGCCATCCCCGCCAGCAGCTCGAGGTCCTCGGCGCGGTTCGACGTCAGTTCGTTGACGTTGACGCCCGGGTTGGCGTTGGCCAACCGCCAGCCACCGCCGCGGTGTCCCCAGCCCTGCGGGATCGCGACGGTGCCGGGGCCCACCTCGTCGGTGACCATCACCTCGGTTTCGATGGCCCCGTCGACCGACACCACCCGCACGCGTCCACCGTCGCGCAGACCCGCGGCCTCGGCGTCGCGCGGGTTGATCCGCGCCCGATGCCGCCGGTTGCCCTTCATCAGCGTCGGGCTGTTGTGCATCCAGCTGTTCTGCGACTTCAATTCCCGGATGCCGATGGCCAGCAGCGGGAACTCGGCGCTGGTGGCGGGTGCGTCGCCGAGCCGACCGATCTCGGCGACGATCTGCGGGGGATCCAGCCGCACCTTGCGGCTGGAGTGCCGGACCACCTTGTGCAGCACGCCGTGCGGCGCGTGCTCGGCGAGCAGTATCCCGTGCGGATGTTGCCGCAGTTTCTCGAGATTCAGACCACGCCGGCGCAGCCCGAAGCGGTCGCCGTAGGGGCCGGTGCGCAGCAACAGGTCCATCATCCGCCGCGGCGTGAACCGCAGACCGCGCCGTTCCACCCAGTGCAGCACCGGGTTGAGCTTCTCCATCGCCCCGGTGGCCAGCATCGACAACCCCATCCGGGCCGCCAAATCCTGGAACACCTCCCATTCCTGGCGGGCCTGCCCGTACGGCTTCACCACGGCCTCGGTGGATTGGATGTACACCGACGGGCAGCACGCCGCGAACGCCATCGGCAGGTCGTCGCGTTCGAGCATGGTGGTGCTGGGCAGGATGTAGTGCGCGTGCCGGTTGGTCTCGTTGACGTAGAAGTCCAGCGAGACAAGCAGATCCAGCTTGCCCAACGCCGCGTCGAGCGCGGGACTGTTGGGCACCGACAGCACCGGGTTGCCGGCCAACACGAACAACGCGCGCAACTGTCCGGGCCCGGGGGTGGTGATCTCGTCGGCCATCACCGCGGCCGGGAACGTGTTGTGCACGGCGGGGAAGTTCCCGATCCGGGAACGTTTGGTGTCGTAGTCGAACGCGCCGGCCTTCTCACCCATGTCTTCCAGCGGGATGACGGCGTGCGACATCAGGCTGCCGCCGGGGCGGTCCAGATTGCCGCTGACCACGTTGAGCACGTCGATCAAGAAGCTCACCAACGTGCCGTGATGCCCGAGGCAGGCGCCGGTGCGGGCGTAGGCCACCGCGGTGCGGGCGGCGCAGAAATCGCGGGCCAGGCCGCGCACCACGTCGGTGGGCACGCCGGTGCGTGCCGCGGTGTCTTCGGGCGGGAAGTCGGCGCACAGGGCCCGCAGCGTGTCGGCGCCCGTCGACTGCGCGGCGATGGCCTGCCGGTCCTCGAGTTGTTCGGCGAAGATGACCTGCAGCATCGACAGCAGCAGCCAGGCGTCGGAGTCCGGCCGCACCGCCACGTGCTCGTAGGCCGCGGCGGTCTCGGTGCGACGGGGATCGACGACCACCACGCGTCCGCCGCGCTTGACGATGCCCGCCAGGTCGTCGCGGACCCGGGGGACCCGCAGCGCGCTGCCGTGCGAGATCAACGGGTTGGCCCCGAGCATGAACAGGAAGTCGGTGCGGGGCAGGTCGGGGAACGGCAGCTGGGTGGCCGCGCCGTAGAGCAGGTTGCTGGCCACGTAGCGGCTGTTGATGTCCTGGGAGCCGGCCGAATACAGGTGATTGGCGCCGACCCGCTTCATGAAGAACCCGGACCAGATGCTGGCCGCGTAGCCGAACGCGGCCGGGTTGCCGAAGTACTGCCCGACCGCCTCCCCGCCGGACTCGGCCAGGATGCGGGTCAACCGGGCGGCGATGTCATCGAGCGCGTCGTCCCAGGACACCGGGGCGAAGCTGCCGTCGTCCTGGCGGCGCAGCGGCGTCAGCACCCGGTCCGGATCGTTCTGTACCTCGGTGAACGCGATTCCCTTCGGGCAGGCGCGGCCCTGCGACAGCGGATGGTCCTGATCCGGGCGCAACGACACCAGCCGGTCGTTCTCGACCGTCGCGATCAGGCCGCACATCGGCTCGCAGATGCGGCAGTAGGTGACCTTCTGCTCGGCACCGCCGGACGCGTTGTCGGTGGACACGTCGAGCCCCAATCTGTCGAGTCCGCGCCGCGGGCGGACGGGCTTACCGTAACGATCACGATAACTGTCCGCCGCGGGTTGCCCCCCGCAGTTGGGCCAAGCAGTCGGGCTAAGAGGTCGCCAACCGGACCGGAACGGTCACCGGGGCAACCGGCGGCGACGCGGCGGGCAGCGCCGGCGGCAACGCCGGGGGCAGTGCCGGGGCCGCGGGCGCCGCGGCGGTGGCCGGCAATTGGCCCGGCAGCGCCGGGGCCGCGACCGTGCCCGGCAGGCCCGGCGCGGGCGCACCCGGCACGGGGGCGGGCAGCGGGGCCGGCGTCGGGGTGGTCAGGATGCGCACCAGGTCGGGCTTCATCGCCTGCAGCTGCGAACCCCAGTACCCCCAGCTGTGGGTGCCGTTGGTGGGGAAGTTGAACACCGCGTTGCGACCACCGGCGGCCAGGTAGCGCTTCTGGAAATCCTTGTTGGTGCTCGCGGTGATGTTCTCCAGGTACTGGGCGCTGAAGTTGGTGCCGAAGTCGTTGCCGCTGTCCAGATCCGACGGGGTGCCGTTGCCGCAGTAGATCCACAGCGCGGTCCGGTTGGCCACCAGCCGGTTGATGTTGACCATCGGGTCGTTGCGCTTCCACGCGATGTCGCTGGCCGGGCCCCACATGTCGACCGAGTTGTAACCGCCGGCGTCCTTCATGGCGAGCCCGATCAGCGTGGGCCACAAGCCGTTCGAAGGGTTCAGGAAGCCCGACAGCGAGCTGGCGAAGATGAACTGCTGCGGATGCCAGATCGCCAGGGTCAGCGCCGCGCCGCCGGCCATCGACAGTCCGACCACCGCATTACCGGTGGGGTCCTGGCCCTTGTTCGCGGCCAGCCACGCCGGAAGTTCTTGGGTCAGAAAGGTTTCCCACTTGTAGGTGGAGGTGCCCGCGGTCCCGGCCGCCGGCCGGTACCAGTCGGTGTAGAAGCTGGATTGGCCGCCGACCGGCATCACCACCGAGATCCCGGACCCGTTGAACCAGTCGAAGGCCGCGGTGTTGATGTTCCAGCCGTTGGAATCCTCCTGGGCGCGCAGGCCGTCGAGCAGATACACCGAGTGCGGCCCGCCGCCGAGGAACTCCACCCGGATGTCGCGGCCCATCGAGGGCGACGGCACGTCGAGCAGTTCGATGGGCACCTGGGAGACCGCCCGGGACTGCGGGGCGGGACCGACGACGAGGAACATCGCGGTCAACATCGCCGCCAGCAGGGTGGCGGTGGCCATGCGGGTCGTGGTCGTCAGTGCGTCCCTCACACCCGGCAAGCTAACCGGGCGCGGCCGCGGGGCCCGGATCCCGCGCCGCGCGTGATCGCGTCGTTATCAACCCCTTTGGCGGCTGTGACCGGACCGTTACTGCACGCCGGGCAGGTCCAGCACCAGCCGGGCCCCGCCCAGCGGGCTCTTGTCGAGGCGGGCGGTGCCCCCGTGCACCTCGGCCTGCTGCGCGACCAACGCCAGCCCCAGGCCCGACCCGGACCGCGAGGCCGTCGACCCCCGGGAGAACCGTTCGAAGACCTCGGTGCGTTCGGCCTCCGGTACCCCGGAACCGTTGTCGTCGACCGTGATCTGCACGCCGGTGGCCGAGCTGGTGGCGTCGAGGCGCACCTCGGTGGCCCCGCCGTGCTTGACGGCGTTGGCGATGGCGTTGTCGATGACCAGCCGCAGCCCGGCCGGCAACCCGACCATCAGCACCGTCGTGGTGGCCGCCAGCGACACCGTCAGGTCCGGGTAGCTGCGCTCCGCGTCGTGGGCGGCGCGGTCCAGGATCTCGGTGATGTCGCACGGCACGAAGTCGTCGGCCGTGGTCAGCTGGCCCTGGGCCAGGCGCTCCAGCGCCCACAGCGTGGTCTCGATGCGGCTCTGCGTGCGCATCACGTCGCCGATGAGCTCCTGGCGGGCCTCGGCGGGCATGTCCAGGGTGGACAGCACCTCCAGGTTGGTCCGCATCGCGGTCAGCGGGGTGCGCAGCTCGTGGGAGGCGGCGGCGGCGAAGTCGCGCGCCGACTCCAGGGCGGCCTTGGTGCGTTCCTGCTCCTTGCCGATCCGGTCGAGCATGCCCTCGACCGCCTCACCGATCTCGACGGCCTCCCACACGCCGCGCACCTGCACCTCGTCGGGCGTGGACTGCGCGTTGATGGCGCGGGCCTGCTGCGCCAGCCGGCGGAACGGGGTGATCATCACCAGCGAGATGACCCAGCCGACCACCAGCGTGGTGAGGATCAGGCTGGTGCAGATGATGGTGACGCGCATGTGCAGCGCGTTGATCCGGTCCTGGGTTTCCTGCAGCGGGGACCCCAGGGCAATCGAGGCCGGGCCCACTTGGAAGGTCCGCACCCGGTAGTCGACGCCGTCGATGGTGGTGTTGGTGTAGCCGTCCTCGAACTTCGGCAGCACGACATCGCTGGGCGTGGAGACGGTCACCCGCCCGATGCGCGCGGTGCGCACCAGGTTGCCGTCCTCGAACTGCTGCTCGGCCGAGGCCGGCGGGGGCGCCGCCAGGATGTTGCTGAAGTCGCCGAGGCTGCTCACCGAGTCGAGACGCCGGTCCAGCTGGCTGTACTGATCGTTGATGATGCCGAACCAGACCCATCCGCCGATCACCAGAATGGTGCCGATCACGCCGGCCATGGCCACGATGACGATGGCGCGCAGCGACAACAGCCGCTTCGGGAGCCGGAAGAGCCAATGCAGGATGCCCTTGGATTCGGCCGGCGGGGTCGCTGTGCTCATGCTGCCCCATCTTGCCCCACCCCGATTCCGCCCAATCTCACCTTCGGGCCGGTTTGTGCGAGTGGTTTCCGGCGCAATGTCGGTTTCGGCGTCACCGGCGCGCCGTCAGGCGTGGACGTTGCGCTGACCGACCGCGTTGCGCAGCCCCGAGCAGCCCACGCAGCCCACACAGCCGACGCAGTCGGTACAGCGGGCGCAGCCCAGGCACGCCACACATCTGCGGCAGGCGAAACAGCCGACGCACCCGATGCAGGCGATGACGAAGAAGGACAGCGTGGTCATGGCGCTGGCGACGACGGCGGCGCTGCTGGCGGTCGCCACCGAACCGGCGACGCCGGCGCTGGTGACGGTCGCGACGGAGCCCGCGATCCCCGCGCTGCGGGCGGTGGCCACCGAGCCCGCCACCGCCGCACTGGCCTCGACGGCCGAGGAGCGGACCACACCTTTGGACGCCGGCATGTGCTCGAGGCTACTCAGCCGGCGCCCTTTCCGTTGTCGACTCGGTAGACCGAACCGTGGATGGCGGCGGCGTCGTCACTGGCCAGAAACGCGATGGCCTTGGCCACATCGACCGGGTCCATCATTCCCCGCGGCGCCGCGATGCGCATGATCAGATTCCAGTCCGCGTTCTCCGGCGCGGCGAACTCGCTGACCTGCGGCGTCGACATCCCGCCCGGGCAGACGACGTTGACCCGCAGCCGCTCGGCGCTGAACTCCACGGCCAGCGCGCGGGTCAGACCGACGATGCCGTGCTTGGCGGCGCAGTACCCCGACGAATACACCTCGCCCTCCAGACCCGCGACCGACGACACGTTGACGATGTTGCCCCCGACCGCCAACAGGTGCGGCAGCGCGGCCCGGCACAGATGGAACGGCCCGGTCAGGTTGACCGCGAGGTCGTCGTCCCACTGCTGGTCGGTGACCTCCAGGGTGTGCCGCATCTGGTGATACCCGGCGGCGTTCACCAGCACGTCGAGGCGGCCGAACTCGGCGACCGCCCGCTCGACGGCCTCGCGGCAGGCCTGCGGGCGGGCGATGTCGAACGCCGCGAACCTGCCACCCGGCACCTCCGCGAAGACGGCGGCCATCCGGTCGGTGTCACGGGCGATGCCGAACACGGTGGCACCACGCTCGGCGAACAGCTTCGCCGTCGCCGCACCGAGTCCCGACGAGACGCCGGTGATGAGAGCAACCTTGCCGGCCAGCGGCTGATATGAAGTCATCGCTGCACCTTCTCACGCCGCGTTTCCGCCGCGCGGGCGCGCGGGCGGAACGGCCGCCAGCAGCGCGCGGGTGTACTCGTCCTCGGGGTGGGCGAACAGCTCCTCGGCCGGGCGATACTCCACGGCCCGCCCGTCGCGCAGCACCAGGACGTCGTGGCTCATGCGCCGCACGACCGCCAGATCGTGCGCGATGAACAGGTAGGTCAGTCCCAGTTTGTGCTGCAGGTCGGTCAGCAGATCCAGCACCGTGTTCTGCACCGACACGTCGAGCGAGGCCGTCGACTCGTCGAGGATCAACAGTTCGGGCTCGACGGCCACGGCCCTGGCGATGCAGACCCGCTGGCGTTGTCCACCGGAGAGTTCGTGGGGGTAGCGCGCGGCGAATTCCGGTGTGAGCCCGACGAGTTCGAGCAGCTCGGCGACCCGGGCGGCGCGGCTGCGTCTGCCGTCGGCGAGCCGGTGGGACCGCAGAGGCTCGGCGACGGCCGCTTCGACCGTCTGGCGGGGGTTCAGCGCCGAGAACGGGTCCTGGAACACCAGGCTGATCCGGCGCCGCATCGACTTGTCGGCGACGTCGACGCCGTCGAGGGTCGCCCTGCCGGCCGCGGGGCGCACCAGCGTGGTCAGCGCTGCGGCCACCGTCGACTTGCCCGACCCGGATTCGCCGACCAGCCCCAGGGTGGTGCCGCGGCGAATCTGAAACGAAAGATCCTGTACGGCAGCGACGGTGGAGCGACCCCGGGGGCTGTCGACGCTGAACGTGACGTCGAGCCCGGCGACGTCGAGCAGCACCGGTGCCGCCGCTACGCTGGGCGGCCCGCCGACGTCGATCTGCGGCCGGGCCTCGAGAAGCTCACGGGTGTAGGGCTGCTGCGGGTTGTCGAACACCTCGAGGACGGGCGCCTGCTCCACCGCCCGGCCGGCCTGCAACACGGTCACGTCGTCGGCGACCTGACCGATCACGCCGAGGTCATGGCTGATCCACACCACCGCGGTGCCGAAGTCGCGTTGCAGATCCCGCACCAGGTCGATGATCTGGGCCTGGGTGGTCACGTCCAGGGCGGTGGTGGGCTCGTCGGCGATCAGCAGTTCCGGGTCGCAGGCCAGCGCGATCGCGATCATCACCCGCTGGCGCTGCCCGCCGGAGAGCTGATGCGGGTAGGACCGCAGCCGCGCCGACGGGTCCGGCAATCCGACGGCCGCCAACAGCTCCGCCGCGCGCGAGCGGGCCGACCGCCGGGTCGAATTGCGGTGTACCTGCAGTGATTCGGTGATCTGCTGTTCGAGTGTGAGCAACGGGTTCAGCGACGTTCCGGGGTCCTGGAACACGAAACCGATGCGGCCGCCGTGCACGCCGCGCAAGACCCGCGCCGAGGCCCCGACGAGCTCGGTTTCCGCAGCGCCGCCCAGGACGCTGCGGCCGCTGACAGCGGCGCCGGGGGCGTCGAGCAGCCCGGTCGCGGCCAGCACGGTCATGGACTTGCCGGAGCCGGATTCGCCGACGATGCCCAGGGTTTGGTCCCGCTCGACGCGAAAGGACACCCCGTCGACGATCTGCCGGGCGCCGATGCGCACCCGCAGGTCGGTGACCTCGAGCACGGCCGCGGTCATCGGGCCCGCCCCGCCCGCCGGGCCTCGATCAGGGTGCGCTGCTTGGGGTCCAGCACGTCACGCAGGCCGTCGCCGAGCAGATTGAACGCCAGCACGATGACGAAGATCGCCGCGCCGGGGAAGACCGCCATCCACCACGCCATGGTCACGAAACCCTGTGAGTCGTAGATCATCCGGCCCAGCGACGGCTGCGGCGGCTGGATGCCGAGCCCCAGGAACGACAACGCCGCCTCCGACAGCGTCGCGAACGCCAGCGACAGCGAGGTCTGCACGATCAACGGACCCGAGATGTTCGGCAACACATGGTGGCTCAGGATGAACAGGTCGCCGGTGCCCATCGTCCGGGAGGCGGCGACATACGGTTCGGTGCGCACAGCCAGGGTGCTGGCCCGGGCGACGCGCGCGAAGATCGGGGTGAACACGATGCCGATGGCCAGCGTGGTCGTGGTGACGCCGGGCCCCAGGATCGCGACCACGGCCAGCGCCAGCAACAGCACCGGGAACGCGAACATCACGTCGACGATGCGCATCAGCACCGAGTCCAGCCAGCCGCCGCGGTAGCCGGCCAGCAGACCGACCGCCACCCCGACGACGGCGGCGAAGGAGACGCTGATGACCGCGATGCGCATCGACGCCTGGACGGCCACCAGCACCCGGGACAACACGTCGCGGCCCAGTTCGTCGGTGCCGAACCAGTGCTGCGGGCTGGGACCCTGCAGCGCGTCGGGCACATTGATGTCGTTGACGCCGTAGGGTGCCAGCGCGCCGGCGGCCACCACGATCACGGCGACGACCAGAAGTACGCCGGCGCTGAGCGCGGTGATCGGGTTGGTCAGCAGCAGGCGCCACCGCGACATCCGGGAATTCATGACAGCCGGATCCTCGGGTCCACCACGGCGTACAGCACGTCGACCAGCAGGTTGATGAGCAGGAACAGCACCGCGATCAGCAGCACCGCGCCCTGGATCAGCGGGTAGTCGCGTGCGGAGACGGCATTGAACACCAGCCGGCCCAGACCCGGCCAGGCGAACACCACCTCGACGACGATCACCCCGCCCAGGATGGTGGCGAGCTGGATGCCGGTGATGGTGAGCACCGGCACCAGCGCGTTGCGCATGATGTGCCGCGTCGTGACGACCCTGGGCGGCAGTCCCTTCGAGCGCGCCGTGCGCACATAACCCATCGCGGCGACCTCCAGCACCGCCGAGCGCACGTACCGGGTCATGATGGCGCCGGCGACCAGTCCCACCGTCAGCCCGGGCAGCACGATGTGTCGCAGCCAGCCGGCCGGGTCCTCGAACAGCGGCCGGTAACCGGACGTGGGCAACCACCCCAGCGTCGTCGAGAACAACCCGATCAGCAGGATGCCCATCCAGAAGTCCGGCACGGACACCCCGAATTGGCTTGTCACCCTGATGATCCCGTCGCTGAGCCGCCCCTCGCGCAGCGCGGAGAACACGCCCAGGGGCAGCGCGATGAGCAGCGCGATCAGGATGCCGACCAGGCCCAGCGACACCGTGGCCGGGAGCCGCTCGAGCAGCGTCACCGTCACCGGATCGCCGTTGCGGAAACTGACGCCGAGGTCGCCGCGGACCGCCGAACCGAGGTAGCCGAAGAACTGCTCGAACAACGGACGGTCCAGGCCGCTGGCCGCCCGCAGCGCCTCGTAGGCCTCCGGTGTGTAGCGGGTGCCCAGCGCGATGCGGACCGGATCGCCGGGCACCAGGTGTACCAGCGCGAAGACCAGGATCAGCACGCCGAGCAGCACGACCAGCGAGTGCAGGACCCGCCGCGCCAAAAACCCCATCAGCGGTGTCATGCGGCCCCGAACCGCGCGCCGCGGAACCGGACCGCGCCGTCGCGGCGGGCGTCATAGCCGCTCAGGTCGGGGTTCCAGGCCTGGATGACCGACGGGTTGTACAGGTAGATGTAGCTGACCTCGTCGGCGATCCGGGTGGCCGCCCGCGCGTAGAGCTGCCGGCGCAGCGCCGGGTCGGTCTCCACCCGTCCCGCGTCCAGCAGGCGGTCCACCTCGGGATCGGAGAATTTCTGGGCGTTGCTGGTGCCGTCGGTGTGGTGCTGGGCGTAGTAGAAGTCGTCGGGATCGATGTTGCCCAGCCAGCCCATCATCAGCATGTCGAAGTTGCCGTTGTTCTGCTCGTCGAGCCAGGTGGCGAAGTCGACGGTGCGAATGCGGACGGTGAAGCCCAATGGGGCGAGGTTGTCGGCGATGATCTGCGCCGCGGTGATGGTTTCCGGGTACTCGTTGGTGACCAGCATGTCCAGCTCGCCCGGCTCGACACCGCTGTCCTGCAGGAGTTTTCGGGATTCCTCGAGGTCGAACCGATACCGGTCGTAGGGGGTGTGCCAGGGATTGCCCGCCGGGATGGCCAACTGGTTGGCCGTGGCGGTGCCGTAGCTGGTGGCGGTGACGATCGACTCGCGGTCGATGCCGTAAGCGATGGCCCGCCGCACCCGCACATCGGCCCACGGTTCGCGGGCCTGGTTCAGCGCCAGATACCAGTAGTCGTTGCTGGGCGTGACCTCCAGCCGGATCGAGCTGTCGTCGCGCAGTTGGGCCACCCGCTGGGTGGGAACCGAGTCGGTCCAATCGATTTCGCCGGCCTGCAGCGCCGACAGTGCGGTGGAGGGCTCGGAGATGAACCGGTAGGTGACCCCGGAGAGCTGTGGGGCCCCGCCCCAGTAGCCGGGGTTGGCGGTCAGGGTGATCGAATCGCCGCTCCTGGCGCCGGCGAACGCGAACGGGCCGGTGCCGACGGGATGGGTGGCGATCGCGCCCGACTCGACGTTTTCGCGCTGCACGATCGCCATGCCCTTGAAGCCGCCGAGGTTGGTCAGCAGGTTCGGGGTCGGCCGGCTGAGGTTGACGACGACGGTGGCGGGGTCGGGGGCCAGCACCTCGGTGACGGCGGCGAACTTGTCGACATTGGCCAGCTTTTCGTCGATGATCCGGCGGTAGGAGTACACGACGTCCTCGGCGCGCAGCGGGGTGCCGTCGTGGAACGTCACGCCCGGACGCAGGTGGAACGTCCAACTCAGTTGGTCCGGCGCGGTCTCCCACGACTGCGCGAGCGCGGGCCGCATCTGCAGGTCGGCGTCGGGTTCGACCAGGGTGTCGAACACGTTCTCGAGCACCTCGAAGGCGAAGTAGGCGGTGGTCCGGTGCGGGTCGAGTTGGTCGGGCTCCCCGGCGATTCCGGCGATGAGATTGGTGGACGCGCCGGCGCCGAGGTCGACGCGGTCACCGGTGGCACACGAGGTCAGCAGCAGGACCAGAGCAGCGCAGAGCGCGACCGCTCGTCGCCCCATCCTCATCACCCGGCCTCACGGGTCGCTTCTTCGGCTGCCCGACAAGCCTGTACCCAAGGCCGGGAAGAATCAACCCGCCGCGCGCTCGCTGGACGTCTCGGACTTGTCGTCCGACGTCGTCGCCGGGCCATCGTCGGTGGTGCGGGAGTCCGTGTCGCGCTCGAGCTTCCGCTGCGGCTTGGGTGCCAGCGCGCGCAACGCCTTCTTCAGATGGGAACCCGCTTTGCGGGTGGTCGAGGAGTCGCGGTCGGCCCCGGCCAACGCCGCCCGCCGCGCCTCGCGGCGGTCCTTCAGGCGCAACGCCGCGGAACGGTCGGACCGCTCAAGGTCCTGGGCGGGGTCCTGGGCGGGGGGCTGCTCGGCAGCCGCGGCCAGCGGCTGCGGCGCCTCGTCATCGGCATCGGCGGTCGGCGCCGAGTCCCCTTCCGGAGCACGGGCTTTCGAAATCCCACGACCGGTGGCCTCGGCGAGGTCCTCGGCGAGCTCGACCGGGTTGATCTTCGGGATCAGCTTGGCGCGGGTCGGCGCGCTGTAATCGGTTCTGTCGTAGCCGGTTTCCACCAGCACCCGCAGCGGCTCGTTGACCGCGGCCAGGATGGGCTCGGGCACGATGCCGTCGAACGGGCGCAGCAGCGGGAGCCGGTCGGTGGGAATGAGGTAGTAGGTGGTGTCGCCGCGCTGCTGGTAGTAGGCGCCCTCGACCGCCTCGATCGCCTCGAGTTGCGCGGCGAGATCCTCGACCCGCTGCGTCGGACCGTGCAGATAGACGATGCCGGCCACCGCATTCGCCGTGGCCAACAGGTTCAGCGGATAGGTGGGGAAGTCCGACCACCCGCTGTATTGGCGGGCGATGTCGAGGGTGAGGTCACCGTTGTCGGGGGTGGCCCCGCTGAAGGTGACGTCGAGGACCGGGATCTTGAGGCCGGCGAAGCGGGCCAGGACGCCGCCGTTGGGACGGTTCGGGTTCTCGACCAGCACGAACGTCGCGCCGGTGTCGGGATGCTCACCCTTGTATTTCGAGGCGGCCACCGCGCCCTGGGAGAACGCGAAAACCACGTCTCCGGCCCCGATGTGCTCCTGGCCCAGCAGGGCGGCACCCTGCGCCACCGACGCGTCCCACTTGAGGTCGTCGAAGCCGCCGCGCGACACCGGCCAGAACCCGGCGTTGTAGTCGATCTTGCGGGGGTCGTCGTCAAGCGCCGCGGTCCCGGTCCCGGCGAACACCCGGTCCATGAAGGCGGTGAACTCGGCGTCGGTGGGCTCGTCGCCGATGTTGGTCCCGCGCAGGTAGTACGTCTGGGCCAGCAAGTCCGGGCTGGCCGCCAGAGTGGGCGTCAGCCCGACCACGGTTGCGGTGACGCCCGCCGCGGCGACCACCGACGCGGTTGCTCCCGCCGACCACCGACGGTCGCGCTGGGCGCGATGTCGACCCACAGATTTCCCCACCCCGGAACCCCCACAGCTGCACAACAGCGAACGGGCGAAATCCTACGGCACCCTTTGCTGAATCCGCATCCGATCACTGGATTGTGGGCACGCCACCCGTCACGGGCAACACCAGACCCGAATCCTGATCGCAGTCCGGGCCCCCGTTGCCGGTGTAACAGTCGCTCTGGGAGCAACCCTGACCGAGCTGCCGACAGTCCTCGTCGGGCGTGGCCGCCGCGGTGATGACGAAGAGGATCGCGAGCGGGGCCAGTAGACCGCCGGACCCGGCAACTGCGCGACGAACTGTGGATCTCTGCATGGCTGGCTCCTCAGTTGCGTCCAGGCTACTCCCGGCAACCTGCGCAGATGCCGGTTTGTGCCATTTGCCGCAGCGGGCGCGGGCGGCTCAGCCGCCGCACACCACCCGGGGGATCGGGTCGTAGACCACGGTGTGGGATTCGGTGCGGGTCCGTCCGGTGGTGATCTCGCGCAGGGTGCGGGTGTCGGTGATGGTGAATCCCGGGCCGCCGCTGCTGGGGGTGCAGGCCTCCCCGGCGGGGATCCGGACGGTGTTCGGGCTCGTGGGACGGCTGCGCGAACTTTGCGAGGAGCTCACCTCGTAGCGCTTGATGCCGACCACCCGCACGGTGATGGAACTCGACGTCCACACCGTCTGGATCTGCACCGACGTCGGACCCTCGTTGCGGAACTTGACGTCCAGCACGTCGCCGAACACCGTGGCCTCCCGGCCGGCGGGGTAGCGGCTGATGTAGTAGCTGTGCTCGTGGTGCTCGACGTCCTCCATGCCCGCGAAGTACCCGGCGTTGAACAGGGTGGTGGCCAGCTGGGAGACGCCGCCGCCGACACCGCGGGAGGGTCGGCCGTTCTTGATGGTGCCCGCCTCTACGTAACCGGACGCGGCGTCGCGCGGATTGGTTGCCTCGTTGAGGCTGAACGTTTCTCCCGGCCCGACGACGATGCCGTCGATCTGCTCGGCGGCGCGCCGGATGTTCCTGCCGGAGTCCGCGGAGAAGCCGGTGGTCTGGAACTCACCGATGACCTCGACGGGGCCGAGTTCGTTGATGTCGTCGAAGGTGAACGTCGGCTCCTCGTCGACGTACTCCGCGGTGATCTCCCGGTCTTCGGTGCTGGTGAGCACCGTGAGCAGATCGGAGAGGGTGCTGTCGTAATCGACGCGGCGGCCGGGTTGTTCACGCACCTTCACCGGCGGGGTGACCGAGAAGTCGATGTCGGCGTCGCGCCGCTCGGTCTCCGAGTCGGCCAGTTGCGGGCGCAGCGCGTCGATGATCAGGTTCTGGTCGAGCTCCGGGGACAGTTCCCCGTCCTCGACGCGGAAGGTCAGCGCGGCGGCGATGACCTGCTCGGAGATGACTGCGCGGGTGTCCTTGTCGCCGTCGACGGTGATCGGTCCGGACACCGCGGGGGTGGCGATCTCACGCAGGGCGGTCTCGACGTCGTCGGCGGTGGTGCTCGGCGGTGTCTCGACCGTCGGCAGGTCTACCGGCTCACCGTCGGCCCAGTCCCGCAGGAACACCTCGGCGGCGGCGGTGACGTCGAGCCGCCGGCCGGGCTGCGGGTCCGTGCCAACCGGCTCGCCGTCGACGAACTCGACGGAGCCGTCGACCGGGTCCGAGGCGACCCGGGCGCCGAGTCCCTCCAGCGTCGCCGTCAGCGCCGGCTCGTCCACCGACGCGAGCACGTCGATCGGGCGCGTCACGAAGACCGACGTGAAGCGGGTGATCGGGTTCAGCGGTTGCCCGCCGGCCTGCTCGACGGTCGGGCGTGCGAGCAGCGTCAGGTCGATCGAGGCCGGATCCACCTCGGCCTGTTCGGTGCCCAGCGTGACCGGGACCGGCCGGTCGGCGCGCGGACCGACGACCTCCCGGAGGCGCTCCTCGGCGGCGTCGGCGGTCAGCCCACCGAGCGGCACCCCGGCGGCGGTGACCCCGCGGGGCAGCTTGCCGGAGGTGATCACCAGATCCGCGACGTATAACGTGCCCACCAGGAGGAGGGGGACACCCACGGTCAGATAGAGCCGGCGCCGCTGACGCCATCTGGCGCCGGGCCCCCGCAGGGCGCCTATCGCCAGCTTCCTGGCCCGCATGCTGGACACCTCACACGTCGTCAGGCTCGGTAGGTCCCCAGCCGGCTTTGCTCTGACCGGCTGTTCGCGCGGCGAGCCCCATCTTATCGATCGGCAACATCGTCGCCGGCTAGCAGATTCCCCGGATGCCCCGGCCGCCGGGTCGGCGGTAACAATCGAGGCCCCGGCATCGAGATTCCCAATAGGTATTTCGGGATGGAGACATGACGGACGAAACGCGGCTCGCGGTCGGATTATCGGTCGGCACCACGACCCTGACCGCCGTGACGTCGGACAACGCGGTGCGCAGGCCGCCGGTGTTGACCGTCGGCGAGGCGACGATCACCGATTTCGTCGACCGGGTGGGGGACCCGGTGGGCATCCTGGCCGCCGACGGCTCCAGCCACCGCGCCGAACGGGTGCTCGCCGAGGCGCTGCGCCAGACCGCCTATGCCGCCACCCGCGGTCGCCCGCTGCCGGCACTGACCGCGGTGGCCGTGCCCGCGTACTGGCGTCCGTCGGCCGTGCAGGCCCTCTCCGGCGCACTGGCCCGGATCCCGGAGTGGACGCGCCGCCCCCCGACGGTGCTCTCCGAGGTCACCGCCGCCACCACCGCGCTGCAGCACGACCCCGGCCTGCCGACCCGCGGCGTGGTCGCGCTCTGCGACGTCGGGGGCGGCGGAACCACCATCACGCTCCTCGACGCCGGCCGTGGCCACGCCGCGATCGGCGCGCCGGTGCGGCACCCGGACTTCTCCGGCGACCTGGTGGACCAGGCCCTGCTCACCCACGTGATCGACGAGCTGGCCGGCGCCGGATCGGTGGACCTGGCCAGCACGTCGGCCATCGGCTCGCTGTGGCGGCTGCGCGCGCAGTGCCGGGGAGCGAAGGAACGGCTGTCGGGCGCCGCGGTCACCTCGATGCCGGCGGAACTGCCGGAGTTTCGCGGCGACGTCCGCATCACCCGCAACGAACTCGACGCCGTGCTGCGCGCGCCGCTGGCCGACCTGCTGGCCGCCCTGGACGAGGCGTTGTCCCGCAACGGTGTTCACCCGGCGGACCTGGCGGCGGTGGCCTCGGTGGGCGGCGGCGCCGCGATGGCCGCGGTCACCACGGCGCTCTCGGATCACCTGCGGGTACCGGTGATCACCTCGGCGCGCCCGGCGTTGACAGCCGCCACCGGTGCGGCGCTGCGCGCCTTGCGCGGACCCGACGACGACACCGCCACCAAGGTGGCCGCGGTATTGCCGGCACCCGCCGCAGCGGCGCCGTCGGCCGAACCCACCGTGCAGGGCGCCCTGGCGTGGTCGCAGGCCGAGGACGGGCCGGTTCTCCCCGACGACGACCCGTACGAGGAGTCGCCGGACACCGGGCTGTCCAGCGCCCGCCCCGCGGTGGCGTTCGAGACCGCGGATGTCGCCGCAGAACCGGCCCTGCGCTGGTATCGCCGACCGGCGGCGACGATGGTCGCCGCGAGCGTGGTGCTGATCGGCGCGGTCAGCGCCGTCGGCGTGGTGCTGGTCAACGACAGTGGCGCCGTGCAGGTTTCGGATCCGACCCCCAGCATCAGCACCGCACCGCAGCCCGTCCCGGTGGTGGCCCAGCCTCCGGCCGAGGAACCGCCCGCGCCGCAACCGGTCGTGCAGCAACCCGCCCGCGGGCCCGCGCCCGCGCCGGTGACCCGCACGCGGGTGGTGCAACAGCAGGCGCCCGCGCCGGCGGCACCCGAGCCGCCCGCCCCGGTCACGTCGACCGTCACCGAGACCGTGACGCCGCCGCCCCCGTCGTCGCAGGAACCGGCGCCCCAGGAACCGCCGCCGCCCGCTCAGCAACCGGAGCCGGAGCCGCCCGCCCAGCAACCCGCGCCGCAACCGGACCCGCCGGCGCCGGAACCCGAACCGGAGCCCGCCCCCGAGGCGCCCGCCCCGACGCACCCGCGGTGGATCCCCACGGTTCCCCCGATCCCGACCATCCCGGGGCTGCCGCCGCTGATTCCGCAGCCGCCGCCCGCGGGGTAGCGCCGCCGGAAGTCAGTCCCGGACCCGGGGGTGCTTGCGCAGCACCACCTTGGCCAGCGGGATACGCATCCGTTCGGGGGAGGCCGCCACCTGCTCGGCGATGCTGCGTTCGAGCCGGTCGCACAGCTCGGTGGCGCGCGGATCGTCAGGCCCGCCGGTCAGCGCGGCGGTCAGGCAGCCGAACACCGCCGCGCGCAGGAACGAAGCCCACTTGGCGCCAAGGGCTTTCGCGTCCTTGTCCACGGTGAATTGGTGGAAGTAGCGGTCCTCGGCGTCGAAGATCTCGACGTGCTCGATGGACAGTCCCTCGAAACGGTCCTTCGGCGCGAACGGCGCGGCGAAGTCCTTCGCGCCGCGCCCGGTGATCGGAATCGACATCGCCCGCAGTTCCTCGGCGCTGATCAGCCCGCTGCGCACGGCCTGCGTCAGCCCGGTGTAGACGTGGTCGACCATGGGCAGCAGCCCCGGTTTCCCGGATTCGTCGACGCCCATGGTGAGCACCACCAACCGGCCGTCGCCCACCAGTTCGCGGCCGCGGAAGGCGATGAACTCGTGCCAGTCGTGCGCGGCCTGCCGCTCGCACGCGGCGCGCGCCCGGTCGTCGTCGCTCAGGGCGGGCAGGATGTGATCCGGAATCGTCTGCGGGGTTTTCGACAGCCAGTGGATGGCCCACGACGACCAGCCCAGCGACACGCTCTGCGACGGCAACACCTGCTGGTAGAAGGAACGGCCCACCGCCGAGCAGAACACCGCGGGGTCCTTGAGCAGATAGCTGTCCGGATCCGCGGACAGGGTCTGGAACAAGGCGGTGAAGTCGTTCTGCGGAATGTCGGTGTGCGCCACCAGGATGGCGTGCTCGGCGCGGGTGCGCTCGCGCAGCGTGCGGATGGCCGCGGCCACCGGCAGCAGCGCGTTGTGTCCGGTCGAGGCCCCGTAGTCGGCGATCAGGATCGGGTGCGGTGGCCTCGGTATCGGTACCGCCTTGGCCGCGTCGACGAAAAGATCTATCGCGGACTGCAATCCGGCCGCCTGCAGACGGGCCGCGGCGGTGTAGGTGGGGCTGTCCGGCGACTCCGGCCGGACGACGATGCTCGACTCGCGCACCATCAACTCCGTCGGCGACGCCGCAGCAACAGTCCGATCAGGATCCCCACCACCAGCAGGCCCGCGAAGAAGAACCAGATCGGTGCCGCAAACGTGATCCACAGGATGTGCAGGTCGACGCGCTCGCGGTTCTGGGCGATGAAGATCGCGGCCAGCACCACCAGGATCAGCGCAAACCAATGCCGCAGGGCGAACCTGCGCGCACGCCCCGACGGCGGGGCGGCGGTGTCCTCGGGCGACATGGCGACCTCCAGCGTTGCGATGTGGCCAACCGTAGTCCTCGGCGCGAGGTCGTGACACACTTCGGCCTGTGAAAGCTCAAACACCAGGCATTCTGTTGAAGGTCGGCGTCGGGATGGTCATCGCCGCCGCGGTGATCTTCCTCGTGTCGCTGCAACTCGAGCACGGCTGGCTGCCGTGGCTGGCCGTGGTGGTGCTGCTCAACGGCGTTGCCGACATCACCGTGGGGCTGTGGATGAAGCGCCGCCGACCCGCCGGGTCCTGAAACCACCCGCGGTAGAAGGGGTTCGGGGCCCTAGTGGCCGCGGGCCACCCACTCGTCGTAGTTGACGATCTCGTCGCCGTAGCGGGTGGTGTCCCCGTGCCCGGTGTAGACCACGGTGTCGTGCGGCAGCTTGCCCAGCTTCTCCTTGATGGAGTCGAGGATGGTGGGGAAGTCCGAGAACGACCGTCCCGTGGCGCCCGGTCCGCCCTGGAACAGGGTGTCGCCGGAGAACACCGCGCCGAGGTCCGGGGCATACCAGCACACCGAGCCCGGTGAATGTCCCGGGGTGTGGATGGCGTGCAATTCGATGCCGCCCGCGCGGAGCACCTGGTTGTCGTCGACGGTGCGGAAATCGCTGTCCGGGTGCGTCATCCGCCACAGCATGTCGTCGGCCGGGTGCATCAGGATCGGCGCGTCGAGCGTCTCGGACAGCTGCGGTGCGACGGTGATGTGGTCGTTGTGGCCGTGGGTGCAGACCACGGCGACCACGTTGCGGCCGCCGACCGCCTCGACGATGGGCTCGGCGGTGTGGGCGGCGTCGAACACGACGACATCCTTGTCGTCGCCGACGACCCAGATGTTGTTGTCGACGTCCCAGGTGCCGCCGTCGAGGCTGAACGTTCCGCTGGTGACGACGCGGGTGATGGCGTTGTTCATGTCAGTGCTCATTTCAGTTCCACCACCGAACGCAGGACTTCTCCGGTGTGCATTTTGTGGAAGGCGTCTTCGACGGCGTCGAGGCCGATGCGTTCGGTGACGAATTTGTCGAGGGGGAGTCGGCCTTGGAGGTAGAGGTCGATGAGGGTGGGGAAGTCGCGTTCGGGGAGGCAGTCGCCGTACCAGGAGGATTTGAGGGCTCCGCCGCGGGAGAAGAAGTCCACCAGCGGCATTTCCAGGGTCATGTCGGGGGTAGGGACGCCGACCAGGACGACGGTGCCGGCCAGGTCGCGGGCGTAGAAGGCCTGTTTCCAGGTTTCGGGGCGACCGACGGCGTCGATGACGATGTCGGCGCCGAAACCGTCGGTGAGCTCCTGGATGGTCTCCACCGGGTCTTGCTCGCGGGCGTTGACGGTGTGGGTGGCGCCGAAGTCGCGGGCCCATTCGAGCTTTTTGGCGTCGGTGTCGACGGCGATGATGCGTTTGGCGCCGACGAGGGCGGCCCCGGCGATGGCGGCATCCCCGACCCCGCCGCAGCCGATGACCGCGACGGTGTCGTCGCGGCTGACCGCGCCGGTGTTGATCGCGGCGCCGACGCCGGCCATCACGCCGCAGCCCAGCAGGCCGGCCACCGCCGGGTCGGCGGCGGAGTCGACCTTGGTGCATTGGCCCTCGTGGACCAGGGTCTTGTCGGCGAAGGCGCCGATGCCCAGGGCGGGGGTCAGTTCGGTGCCGTCGGTCAGCGTCATCTTCTGGGTGGCGTTGAAGGTGTCGAAGCACAGGTGGGATCGGCCGCGTTTGCAGGCGCGGCATTGGCCGCAGACCGCGCGCCAGTTGAGGATGACGAAGTCGCCGGGGGCGACGTTGACCACGCCGTCGCCGACGGCTTCGACGGTGCCGGCGGCTTCGTGGCCGAGCAGGAAGGGGTATTCGTCGTTGATGCCGCCTTCGCGGTAGGTCAGGTCGGTGTGGCAGACGCCGCAGGCGGTGATCTCGACGACCACCTCGCCGGGGCCGGGGTCGGGGATGACGATGTCGACGAGCTCAACGGGCTCGCCCTTCTTCCGGGAAATCACACCGCGCACTGTCTGACTCATGGTTACCAACCTAGTGCGTCATGCGAATAACTTCATCTCTGCTCGAAGGCGCGCCAACCGATTAGGCTCGCGGCCGATGAGTGCTCTCGATGTTCTCGATGATTGGCCGGTCCGTTTCGTTGCCGCCGCGGTGGTCGGGCCCGCCGGGGTCCTGGCCCGCCACGGCGACCTGACGGCGTCGTTCGCGCTGGCCTCGGTGACCAAGCCGCTGGCCGCGCGCGCGGTGCAGGTGGCGGTCGAGGAGGGCGCGGTCGAACTGGACACCCCGGCCGGGCCGCCGGGGTCGACCGTGCGACATCTGCTGGCGCACGCCTCGGGGTATGCGATGCACGACGACTCGGTGTTGGCCAAGCCGGGCGCCCGGCGCATCTACTCCAACCACGGATTCCGGGTCGCGGCCGAGGCGGTCGAGACGGCCGCCGGCATCGAGTTCGGTCGCTATCTGGCCGAGGCGGTCTTCGCGCCGCTCGGGATGACCGACTCAGAGTTGGCCGGCGGCGCGGCCGAGGCGGGCTTCGGCGGCACCTCGACGGTGGCGGACCTGGCGGCGTTCGTCGGCGACCTGCTGACCCCGCGCGTGGTCTCGGCGCCGATGCACGCCGAGGCGACCGCCGTGCAATTCCCGGGCCTGTCGGGCGTGTTGCCCGGTTTCGGGTCACAGCGACCTAACGATTGGGGCCTCGGGTTCGAGCTGCGCGGGGAGAAGACGCCGCACTGGACGGGCACCGCCAACTCGGCCGGCACGTTCGGCCATTTCGGCCAGTCGGGCACGTTCATCTGGGCGGATCCGGCGGCGCAGCTGGCGTTGGTGGTGCTGACGAACCGCAATTTCGGGGACTGGGCCTACCCGCTGTGGCCGGCACTCTCTGACGAAGTCCTGAGAGAAT
This sequence comes from Mycolicibacterium sp. MU0050, assembly GCF_963378085.1. Taxonomy (GTDB): domain Bacteria; phylum Actinomycetota; class Actinomycetes; order Mycobacteriales; family Mycobacteriaceae; genus Mycobacterium; species Mycobacterium wendilense. Next base: position 1,983,611 of record NZ_OY726395.1, read on the forward strand.
TCGGGGCACACTAGCGCAACAGGTGCCACACAGGGCACAATAGACACGCGCGACACACAAACTTGTGATGCTCGTCGGTTCACCGAGGCCGTTGGGGAAGACGTCCCTCGTCGAACTGAAGGAGCAGCCAATGCGTGCGTCGAACCAATTTGCCGACGCGACTACGGGCGTGGTCTACATTCACGCCTCACCCGCGGCGGTATGCCCACACGTGGAGTGGGCCCTTTCTTCGACCCTGAACGCCAGGGCGAAGCTGACGTGGACGCCGCAGCCGGCCATGCCCGGACAACTGCGCGCGGTCACCAACTGGGTGGGCCCCGTGGGCACCGGCGCGCAGTTGGCCAACGCCCTGCGGTCGTGGTCGGTGCTGCGCTTCGAGGTCACCGAGGACCCCAGCGAGGGCGTCGACGGACAACGCTTCTGCCATACCCCCCAGCTCGGCCTGTGGAGCGGCGCGATGAGCGCCAACGGCGACACCATGGTCGGCGAGATGCGGCTGCGCGCGCTGATGTCCGCCGGCGCCGACACCCTGGCCTCCGAACTGGACACGGTGCTGGGCACCGCCTGGGACGAGGCGCTCGAGGACTTCCGCAACGGCGGCGACGGCGCCGAGGTCAGCTGGCTCAGCCGGGGCGTGGGGTAGCGCGGCGGGTTTCAGCCGTCGCGCTGCCAGAGGCAGTAGCCGCTCAGCGTCAGCGTGAACAGCCGGTCGGAGACCGGCACCGTCAGCGTCGCGCCGGGTTCACCCGTCGACGTCTGGGGCGCCGAGGTTTGGCCCGCCCCGACCACTTCGACCTGTTCGGCACGGCATCGCGTGTCGGCGACTTGTGGTGTCCCGGTCCAGGTTCCGGCGCCGATCTCCGGGTTGCGCATGCCGCTGAGCACCAGGTCGGGCCCGGTGGTCAGCCAGCGGTCCGGGGACGGGTAGGGGTCGCGGTAGGGCTGCCAGGTGCCGCCTGCGCATTCGAGCAGGTTCTTGGCCCGGCTCGGGGCGGCATCGGCCGGTAGCGGCAGCGAGGTGAGCGCGCCGGCGAACTGTTCGGCGCACACCGCACCGGGCTGCGGCAGCGGGGGTGGGACCGTCGGCGGCGGATCGGGCTGGGCGTGGGCGCACGCGGTCGCGGCGACTGCGGCGATCGCCGTGGCGGCCGCCGCAGTCAGCGCGGGTGCGTACCTCACGGCCTAGGTGATGGTCAGGCCGCTCAGGTCGGATTCCATGAACTTCACGTTGTAGTTGTTCCAGAAGGACACGTTGTAATACAGGTACTGCTCGTTGCCCTCGCCGGCCGCCGCGGTGCCCGACAGCGGGTGGATCATCGGCGCGTACATGCCGGTGTACTGCCCCAGACCTTGGTTGCGGATCAGGGTGTGGGAGTTCGACCAGGTGCCCTGCGGCGAATCGGACACCCGCATCACCACGTTGTTGCCGCCGTCGGTGTAGGTCACCACGTACTTGTCGAGGGACTCGTTGTACTGCACCGACATCTCGCTGACGTTGCCGCCGGTGGGCAGCCCGCCGACGATGAAGCCGTTGAGGAATCCGGCGAACAGCTTGTTGAGCTGGCCGAGGAAACCGTCCTTGGGCAGGAACGAGATGTAGTTGCTGTTGCCGCCGCCGATCACCGACGTCGCCGCCGACGGGTCACCGGTCACCCAGTTGCCGGTGCCGTCGGCGTTCTCGCCGGCCCAGTACTGGTAGGCGTCCAGGTCGGTGAGCTGGCTTTCGGGGACCCGCGCCAGGTAGGCCGAGCCGGCGCGGCCCGACGGGGTGCCGTACACATAGACGTACTTCTCGGTCTGCTCCGGTGTGGTCCAGGAGTTCGGGTCGTCGTCGGGCCCCTGCACCAGCGCGTTCTGCTGGAAGTTCTGATTGCCGAACTCGAAGGTCTTGTTGGCCCGCAGCCACCCCGAACCCCGCACGGTGTCCGGATCCACGGTCCATGTCTTGCCGCCGTCGGTGGAGACCGCGATCGCCGAGTAGTTGGTGGTCCAGCTGCCCGGGTTGTCCCAGGTGCGCACCGACATCACGGTCGCGTACTGGGTGTAGTTGCCGTGCTCGTCCTGCACCGCGATCGCCGACGTCGGGATCATCGTGTAGGTGGTGCCGAACCAACCGGTGTAGCCGGGGTCGTAGATGATCTGCGCGGCGCCGGCGCGCTGGCCGGTAAGGCCGTACCAGGTGGGGGTCCCGGGCACGCCGGGCCCGGCGCCGGCGTGGATCAGCGCGTCCCGGAAGCTCAGGCCGTCGCTCAGGTCGGTGTCGACCGAGCGCAGCAACACGTTGTTGCGCCAGCCGGTGGTCATGCCCGGGTCGTCGAAGGTGTCGCCGAACAGGGTGTAGACGATGGGCGTCCCGTCCTCCTCGTAACCGCCGACCCACATGATGCCCAGGTCGGTGCCGCCGACGTACCAGTGGTTGGCGGGAGTGTTGGGGCCGGTGATGAAGCCGAGGTCGTTCAGTATCGAGGTTCCGGAGATCACCGGTGCCTCGGTCAACCCCGGGTTGGCCTGCCAGGCCGGGGTGTCGGCGGCGGTGACGGCGGCTGCCGGCGCGAAATCCGTGGCGGCCGCGGGGGATTCGGCGTCGGTGGCCGACGTCAGCGCGGTCCCGTTGGGGTTGACCAGGCGTTCGGATTCCCGGCGCGCCCAGGCGGCCATCGCCCACAGCGCCGCCGACGGCCCCGGAGCCACCGGGCTGGTGCCCGCGGCCAGCGGCGAGAGCCCGGCGGCCACCAGCAGTGCCGACACCACCGAGGGCGCGCTGAGTTCGGGCTGCTCGGCGGCCTCGGCCTCGACGTCCGGCTGCGCCGCCGCTTCGGCGAACGCCGTGACCGGTGCGGGTGTCAGGGCCCGGGCGGTGGTGAGCGACTCGGCCACGGAGGAGATCGCCGCCAGCCCACGCTCGCCGGCCTCCTCGCGGACCTCCCGCAGCCTCAGCGTCACGTTCTTGGCGCGCTCCGGCGCCGACAACTTCGGCAGGGTGTTCACGGCCGCGGGGGTGACCACCGCGGGTTCGGCGACCTCGGTGTTGCTCTTCCTCGGGGTCGGGGCCTGTTCGGGTGCGGGCTGCTCGGGACGGGGCCGCACGCCGAGCGGTCCGCGCGGCGCGTCGAGCGCCTCGGTGGCGGCCTCGCCGGCGTGCTCGGTGACGTGAGAGGTGGCCTTGTCGATCCTGGCCTCCAGCGCGGCGCGCCGGTCGTTGATCCGGGTCTGGGTCTGCTCCAGGCGGGACTGCGTGCGTTCCAGCGCCTTCTCGGCGCGCGCGACGCTCTTCTCGGTTTCCTTGCGGACCCGCTCGCCCAACCGTGACAACGGGCCCTTACGCGAGGACGCGTCCTTGCCGCTGTCGCCGTCGTCGCTCGACGACTTCGACGTCGCGGAGGTCTTCGAGCCCGAAGTGTCACCGGAGCCCGCGGAGTCCGAGCTGCTCGAGGACTGCGACCCGCTGCTACTGCCGGAGCTGCCGCCGGATTCGTCGGCCCAGGCCAGTCCGGTACCGGTGGTCAACGCGGTGCCGATACCGAGGGCCACCGCGAGGGCGCCGACGCGGCCGATGTATTTGCTCGATTCCATGACGCTCCGTGTTTGCTCAAACCACAACCCGACGTGAGACAAGGTACGGCGAGCCCGGGCCCGCCGACCACATCTTCAATAGAAGTCTCAAAGGTGCATAGGTTTGCCCACAGATTTCGTTACCGCCGAGACCGACGAACTGCCGCAAACTACTCGGTGGGGTTGACCCCTGATGGTGGACACCTGACTGGTGGGACTGCTGGTCCCACGGGAAGGATGTCCGTATGTCGGGCAAGCGGAAGAAGTACACCCCGGAGTTTCGGGAGCAGGCGGCCCGCTTGGTGATCGAGACGGGCCGGCCGATCGCGCATGTGGCCGCGGAGATCGGTGTGGGTGAGCAGTTGCTGGGGCGCTGGGTGCGGGTGGCCCGCGAGGCCGCTGGCGCAGGCGATAATGGTGCGGTGCTTGATTCTGATGAGCGTGCCGAGTTGGAGCGGCTGCGCAAGGAGAACGCTGAATTGCGTTTGGACCGGCAGTTTTTGAAAAAAGCCGCGGCCTTCTTTGCCTCCGAACAGAACCAGTAGAGGCCTACGGTCTGATCGAGGCGGAGAAGGCCAATTACGCGATCACCCGGATGTGCGAGCTGCTGGACGTGTCGCGGTCGGGGTTTTACAAATGGCGCAAGTCCCAGGCCGCGGGACCGTCGCCGGCGGCGCGGCGTCGTGCCGAGTTGGATGTCAAGGTCGCGGCCTTGCATGAGGCCTCCGATGGGGTCTATGGGGCGCCGCGCATCCTGGCCGACCTGCGCGATGCCGGCGAGACCGTGTCACGCAAGACGGTGGCTGCCTCGCTGCGCCGTCAGGGTCTGGCCGGGATCAGCCCACGTACGTTCGCCCCGGTAACCACCGTGGTGGATCTGGACGCGCCGCCGATCCCTGACCTGGTCAAACGTCGATTCGATACAGGCCGTCTGGATGGGGTGTGGACCAGCGACATCACCTATCTGCGCACCGGTGAGGGCTGGTTGTACCTGTGCGCCGTGCGTGACGGCTGCAGCCGGCGGGTGATCGGCTGGGCCATCGATGAGCACCTGCATACCGACCTGGTCGAGGACGCGGTGGCGATGGCGGTGGCCATGCGCGGCGAGTTGGCCGCGCAGGTGGTGTTCCATGCTGACCGCGGATGTCAGTACACCAGTGCGCAGTTGGCACGGTTCGCCCGCAAGCATGATCTGGCCCGCTCGGTGGGCCGCACCGGGGTGTGTTGGGATAATGCTCAGCAGGAATCATTCTGGGCCACAATGAAAGTCGAGTTCTACGACCGCTACTTGTGGCCCACCAAAGCAGCCGCTAAGCTCGCCGTCGGCGACTGGATCGAACGGGTCTACAACCGCCGACGGCGCCACTCTTCGATCGGGATGATCACCCCGGTCGAGTACGAGAACCGGATCACTCAGACGGCACAAGCCGCCTGACCGAGTGTCCACCCAATGGGGTCAAGCCCACTCGGACTTTGTGGCCCGTTCGGGGGTTTGGGCGAAAGCGGGGTGCAAGAGGGGGAGGGCGGCGGGGACCGCGGTGATCTCCGCCGGCAGGGGACAGGCGTAGTCGCCGTCGGCGTAGGCGTTGATCCCCGGGCACTCGACCGCCACGCTGCGGGCGCGCCGGGTGCTGACGGTGTCGAGGTCGACGTGGGTGCCCTTGAACACGGTGGGGAACAGCCGGACGAGTCGGGTGCGTGAGGCCGAGCTGATCATCGTGACGTCGAGCAGGCCGTCGGTGGGGTCCGCGCCGGGGCAGATCAGCATGCCGCCGCCGTAGCTGCGGGTGTTGCCGATCGCGGCCATGGTCAGCTCGGTGTCGATCGGGGCGGCGCCGTCGAACGACAGCCGGAACGGCAGCAGCCGCAGCCGCGACAGCTCGGCGAGCATCGCCAGGTTGTAGCGCATCCGGCCGTGCGGCCACCGCATCCGGTTGGCGCGGTCACTGACCAGGGAATCGAAACCCGTTGCCGCGACGGTGCCGAACCACTTGCGGGTGCCGTCGGTGCCCTCGATGAGCCCGAGGTCGACCGTCCTCACGTGGCCGTCGGCGACGACGTCGGCGGCGGCCTCCGGATCGCCGGTGGGGATCCGGTATTCGCGGGCGTGGTCGTTGCCGGTGCCGGCCGGGACGATGCCCAGCGGGATGTCGTGGCCGGCCAGCTCCTGGAGCGCCAGCGCGATCGCACCGTCGCCACCGACCACCACGAGCGCGTCGGTGCCGAGGTCGAGCTGCTCACGCATCAGCTGTCGGGCGTGTTCGGCGTCGCGGCCGACGACGGCGGTCACGTCGACGCCGCGCTGTTGCAGTCGGGTGATCGCCCGTTGCGCCGCGTGCGGCGAGTTGCCATGCCCGGATGCCGGATTGGTCAGCACCGTCACCCGGGAGATGGCGGCGGTCACGGAATCAGCTTGCCCGGGTTGAGGATTCCGGCGGGATCCAGCGACGCCTTCACCGCGCGCAGGATCTCGACCCCGAGCGCGCCGACCTCGTCGGTCATCCATGGCCGGTGGTCGGCGCCGACGGCGTGGTGGTGGGTGATGGTGCCGCCGGTGCGCATGATGGCCTCGGAGGCCGCCGTTTTCGCGGCGGCCCACTGCGCCATCACCTCGGCGGCGGTGGCGCCGCGCTGCCCGGCGACGACTGTGAAGTACAGCGAGGCACCCGTCGGATACACATGGGAAATGTGGCACATCACCAGCGCCCCCGTGCCGGATTCGGCGAGCGCTCCGGTCAGCGCGGTGGTCACGGCGGCCTTGAGGGTCTCGAGGTTCGACCAGCTGGTCGCCGTCTCCAGGGTCTCGCACAACGCCCCGGCGGCCAGCAGCGCGTCGCGCAGATACGGCGCGGAGAATCGGCCCTGCTCCCAGGCCCGCGCGGGCGCCTCGCCCAGGGACGTCGCGCCATGGGCGGTCAGCAGCGCGCGCGTCTCGGCGTGCCGGCTCTCGGTGTGCTCGGCCGTGCCCTCGAACAGTGTGATCGCCAGGCAGCCGCCGGTGATCTGCTGCTCGCCGATGTGGTCGGTGGTGGCCAGGTTCACGCCGGTCTCGGCCTCGTCGGAGAGCCGGATGACAGTGGGGCCGGTGCCGGTCTGCACCACCGCGCGCAGCGCGGCGGCGCCGGTGGCGAAGTCCGGAAACGACCACGCCTCATAGCGGGTGGTGGCCGGCACCGGGTGCACCCGCACCCGCACCCGGGTGATGATGCCGAACACGCCCTCGGAGCCGACGATCAGTTGGCGCAGGTCCGGTCCGGCCGCCGACGCGGGCGCGCGACCCAGGTCCAGCACCCCGGCCGGGGTGACGGCGGTCAGTCCGCGGATCATGTCGTCGAACCGGCCATAGCCGGCCGAGTCCTGACCGGAGGAGCGGGTGGCGGCGAACCCGCCGATGGTGGCGAACTGGAAACTCTGCGGGAAGTGACCGAGCGAGAAGCCGCGCTCGCCGAGCAGCGCCTCGGCCCGGGGGCCGGTGACCCCGGCCCCCAATCCGGCCTCGCCGGAGACCTCGTCGAGATCCAGCAGCGCGTCGAACCGCCTCAGGTCCAAGGTGATTGCGGCCGAGAACGGGCCGCGGATGGGATCCAGGCCGCCGACCACGCTGGTGCCGCCGCCGAACGGGACGACGGCGATGCCGTGCTCGGAGCAGTACCGCAGGATCTCGGTGATCTCGTCCTCGCTGCCGGGGGCGAGCACCGCGTCCGGGGCGTCCTGCTCGCCCGGGTCGGTGCGGCGCAGCAGGTCCAGCGTGGACTTGCCGCCGGCCCGCAACAGACGGGCCCGGTCCTCGACGCTGCAGTGGGCCGTTCCGACGATGTCGGCCAGCGCCGCGCGGTCGGGTTCGGTCAGGCTGGACGGCCGGACCCGGACCTCGTCGAGTTGGAGTTCGGGGCGCGTGGTCGCCGTGACGCCGAGCGCCTGGGCCAGCAGCGCGCGGATCCCGTCGGACAGCGGCTTGGCCGCGGCCGGGTCACCCCAGGCATTCCATTTCATCGGCGGCAGACTCATGCGTTACAGTATTACAGATGCTGTCAAACAGTAATGATCGTCCGGACGTCGCGGACCGCATCCTGGCCGCGGCGGCCAGCTGTGTGCGCGATTTCGGCATCGACCGGGTGACGCTGGCCGAGATCGCGCGGCGCGCCCGCGTCAGCCGGCCGACGGTCTATCGCCGCTGGCCCGACACCCAGGCGATCCTGGCGGCCCTGCTCACCCGCCGGATCACCGAGGTGGCCGCCGAAGTGCCCCGGACCGGCACCGACCGGGCCGCGATCGTGGCCCGGATCGTCGAGGTCGGTCAGCGCCTCGGCCGCGACGACCTGCTGATGGCCGTCATGCATTCGGCGCCCGAGTTCGCGATGATCTACATCACCGAGCGGCTCGGCACCAGCCAGCAGTGGCTGATCGACGTGCTGGCCGCCGACCTGAAGACCGCGCAGTCCGGCGGCAGCGTGCGCGCCGGGGATCCGCGCCAGCTGGCCACCATGGTCCTGCTGATCACCCAGTCGACGATCCAATCAGCGCAGATCGTCGAACCGATCCTGACCGCCGACGCGCTGGCCGTCGAGCTCGCCCACGTACTGAACGGATACCTGAGCAATGGCTAGCTCCAGCGCGCTGAGCGCGCACCGGCGCCGGACCGAGTTGGCCGAACTGGCCGACGGCATGGTGCCCGACCTGCTGGTCGTCGGCGGTGGTATCACCGGAGCGGGGATCGCGCTCGACGCGGCCACCCGCGGCCTCGACGTGGTCCTCGTCGAACGGCACGACCTGGCCTTCGGCACCAGCCGGTGGAGCTCCAAGCTGATCCATGGCGGGCTGCGCTACCTTGCCACCGGCAACGTCGGCATCGCTCGTCGCAGCGCGGCCGAGCGCGGAATCCTGATGTCGCGCAACGCCCCTCACCTGGTGCGCGCGATGCCGCAGCTGGTGCCGTTGCTGCCGAGTATGGGACGCGCTCAACGCGCGCTGGTGCGCACGGGATTCCTTGCCGGTGACGCGCTGCGCCGGCTGGCCGGGACCTCCGCCTCGACCCTGCCGCGGTCGCGGCGCGTCGATGCCCAGCGTGCCGTCGAGCTGGCGCCGACGGTGTTGCGCGACGGGCTCGACGGGGGACTGCTGGCCTACGACGGACAACTGATCGACGACGCGCGGCTGGTGGTCGCGGTCGCGCGCACCGCCGCCCAGCACGACGCCCGCATCCTCACCCGGGTGGCCGCCAGCGACCTCACCGGCACCTCGGCCCGGCTCACCGACACCCTGACCGGGGAATCGTTGGACCTCACCGCCCGCGCGGTGATCAACGCGACCGGGGTTTGGGCCGGCGAGCTGGACCCGTCGCTGCAGCTGCGGCCCAGTCGCGGTACCCACCTGGTGTTCGACGCCGCCGCGTTCGGCAATCTCGTTGCCGCACTGACCATCCCGATTCCCGGCGAGCTGAACCGGTTCGTCTTCGCGATGCCCGAACAACTCGGCCGCGTCTATCTCGGCCTCACCGATGAAGACGCGCCCGGTCCGATTCCCGACGAACCCCAGCCGACAGACGACGAGATCGACTTCCTGCTCGACACCGTCAACACGGCCCTGGGCAGCAAGGTGTCCCGCGCGGATGTGCTCGGGAGTTTCGCCGGGCTGCGGCCGCTGATCGACACGGGGGCGGGAAAGACCGCCGACATCTCCCGTAACCACGCCGTCATCGATGCGCCCTCGGGCGCGATCAGCATCGTCGGCGGCAAGCTCACCGAGTACCGGCACATGGCCGAGGACGTCCTGGACCACACCGTGGCCGTGCGCGGGCTGGCTGCCGGGCCGTGCCGCACGCGGAACCTGCCGCTGCTGGGCGCGCCCGCGAACCCGGGGGCGCGCATCGCGTCGCTGCCGACCGCGCTGCCGTCGTCGCTGGTGGCCCGTTACGGAGCCGAGGCGGCGAAGGTGATCGCGTCGGCGACGTGCGAGCGCCCCGCGGAGCCGGTGGCCGAGGGGATCGACGTGACCCGCGCGGAATTCGAGTACGCCGTCACCCATGAGGGCGCCCTCGACGTCGGTGACGTGCTGGACCGCCGCACCCGGATCGGTCTGGTGGCGGTCGATCGCGAACGCGCCGTTGCGGCCGCCGAAGAGTTCGTGGGGACCTGAGGCGGGTCAGCGCGCCGGTTGCGCGTCGTGGACACCCCTCCAGACGTCGACGGCTGTCTGGACGTCGATGCTCAGCGCCGAGCAGAGACCGACGACGGTCCCGAACCCCGGACTGGGCATCCGGCCGACCTCGATTTTGCGGTATATAAATACCGAGACGGAAGGGCGCGCGTGATCGAACTGAAGTCCCCCAAGGAGATCGACAAGATGGCCGTCACCGGCCGCTTCGTGGCCGAGACGCTGACGGCGTTGTCGGAACACGCCGCACCCGGTGTCAACCTGCTGGACCTGGAGCAGCACGCCCGCAAGCTCATCGAGCGGCGCGGCGCGGTGTCCTGCTACTGGGACTACGCCCCGTCCTTCGGCAGCGGGCCGTTCCGCAACGTCATCTGCCTGTCGGTCAACGACGCTGTGCTACACGGCCTTCCGTTCGACTACGTGCTGCGCGACGGCGACCTGCTGAGCATGGACTTCGCGGTGTCGATCGACGGGTGGGTGGCCGACGCCGCGGTGTCGCTGTCGGTGGGCACCGGCTCGGCGGCCGACGCCAAACTCATCGAGTCGACCCGGGAAGCGCTCGCGGCCGGCATCGCCGCGGCCGTGCCCGGCGGACACCTCGAGGACATCTCGGCGGCCATCGGCGGGGTCGCCCGCCGCCACGGCTACCGGGTGAACATGGACTTCGGCGGACACGGGCTGGGCCGGACCATGCACGAGGACCCGCACGTGCCCAACCGCGGCAAGCGCGGCCGCGGCCTACGACTGCGGCCGGGGATGACGCTGGCGCTGGAGCCGTGGTGGTCGGCGACGACGGAGAAGATCGTCTTCGATCCGGACGGCTGGACGCTGCGGATGGCCGACGGCTCGCACGGCGCGCACTACGAACACACGATCGCCATCACCGAGGATGGCCCGCGGATATTGACGACGCTCTAGCGAGCGGCTACCTCACAGCGGGATGTTCTTGTGCCGGCCGCGCCGCGCCGGCGCCTCGGCCAGCGCCTGGGTCAGCACGCTGCGGGTCTGCGTCGGGTCGATCTTGGCGTCGACGACACCGATCTCGATGGCGCTGTCCACCCCGCCGGCAATCCGCTCGTGCTCGATGGCCAGCTCCTCGTGCAGCGCGTCCCGCTCGTGATCGGCAGCGGCGGCCAGCTTCTTCTTGTGCAGGATGCCGACGGCGGCCTTGGCGCCCATCACGGCGACCTCGGCGTCCGGCCAGGCGAACACCTTGGTGGCGTTGAGCGACCGCGAGTTCATCGCGATGTAGGCGCCGCCGTAGATCTTTCGGGTGACCAACGTGACGCGGGGGACCGAGGACTCACCGAACGCGTGCAGCAGCTTCGCGCCGCGCCGCACCACGCCGCCCCACTCCTGGTCCACGCCGGGCAGGTAGCCCGGCACGTCCACGACGACCACCAGCGGGATGCCGAACGCGTCGCACAGCCGGACGAAACGTGCCGACTTCTCGGCGCTTTCGGAGTTCAGGCAGCCACCGAGGCGCAGCGGGTTGTTGGCGATCACGCCGACCGAGCGGCCGGCCAACCGGCCCAGACCCACCACGATCGACGGGGCCCACTTGGACTGGAACTCCTCGAACGGCACATCCTCGTCGAGCAGGGCGTTGATCAGCGGGTGCACGTCGTAGGCGCGGCGGGCCGACTCCGGCAGCAGCGCCTTGAGGTCGGTGTCGCCGGCCTCGGCCTTGCTGCGATCGAAATGCCCCTGCTGGCAGAACAATCCGACCAACCGGCGCCCGCGCTCATAGGCGTCGAGCTCGTCGTCGGCGACGATGTGGCACACGCCGGACTTCTTGTGGTGCGCCTCGGGACCGCCGAGCGACACCATGTCGACGTCCTCGCCGGTGACGCTGCGGACCACGTCGGGACCGGTGACGAAAACCTTGCTGTCCGGGGCCATCACGATGACGTCGGTCAGCGCCGGGCCGTAGGCCGCGCCACCGGCGGCGAAGCCGACCACGACGGAGATCTGCGGAATGTAGCCGGAGGCGCGGATCATCGCCTCGAAGACCAGGCCCACCGCGTGCAGGGCCTTGACGCCCTCGGCCAGCCGCGCGCCGCCGGAGTGCCAGATGCCGACGATCGGGCTCTGCTCGGCGATCGCGACGTCGTAGGCGTTGACGATGTGGCGGCAACCCTCGACACCCATCGCCCCGCCCATCACGGTGCCGTCGGTGCAGAACGCGATCGTCCGCACGCCGTTGACGGTGCCGGCGGCCGCCAGCACCCCCGAGCGGTCCCGTTCGTGCAGCAGCTCCACGCTGCCGTCGTCGAAGAAGGTGGAGAGCCGCAGCAGCGGATCGCGCGGATCCAGCGACTCGTTTACCGCGTCGGGGGCCATGGTCGTCATCTAATCTCCTAAGCCGAAACTGGCTCTAGTACTTGCCGAAGGCGAGTGCGACGTTGTGCCCGCCGAATCCGAATGAGTTGTTCACCGCGTACCGGAAGTCACCGGTCCGCGGCTCGCCCGCCACCACGTCGAGATCGATCTCGGGATCGAGATTCTTCAGGTTGAGGGTGGGCGGGATGACCCCGTCACGCAGCGCCAGCACGGTGAGGATCGACTCGACGGCGCCGACGGCGCCCACCGAGTGCCCCAATGCCGACTTCGGTGCGTAGACCGCGGGTCGGTGGCTGCCCATCGCGTTGTTGATCGCCTTGCCTTCGGCGACGTCGCCGACATTGGTGCCGGTGGCGTGGGCATTGATGTGGTCGATGTCCTGGGGTTGCAGCCCCGCGAGCTCGACGGCGCGCGAAATCGCGTGACCGGCGCGCGCACCGTTGGGGTCCGGGGCCACCATGTGGAAGCCGTCGGAGGTGACCGACGCGCCCATGATGCGGGCCAGGATGTTGGCGCCGCGAGCCTTGGCGTGCTCCTCGGTCTCGATGACCATCAGCGCGCCGCCCTCGCCGAACACGAAGCCGTTACGGTCCTTGTCGAACGGCCGGCAGGCGCCCGGCGGGTCGTCGTTGGTGTTGGACAACACGATGCGCATCTGCGCGAACCCGGCGATGGGCACCGCTTCGATCTTGGTTTCGACACCGCCGCAGATGGCCATGTCGGCCTCGCCGTAGACGATGTTGCGCCAGGCGTTGGCGATCGCCTCCGAACCGGAAGCACACGCCGAGATCGCGGTGTTCACACCGGCTTTGGCGCCACGCTCCAAGCCGACGACGGCGGCCGCGCCGTTGGGCATGTACATCTGCACGACCAGCGGTGAGACCGCCCGCAGACCCTTGGCCCGCATGCCGTCGTAGGCGAAGACCAGTTCCTCGGCCGAACCCAGGCCGGTGCCGATGGACACCATCAACCGATTGGTGTCGACCTCGGGTGAGCCGGCGTGCTCCCACACACGCCGGCCCAGCACCGTGGCCATCTTCTGTAGATAGGACATACGTCGGAGTTCGACTTTGTTCAGTTCGCCGTCGAAATCCTCGAGCAGGTGCCCCCCGATACGCACCGGTAGGTCGTACTCCTCGACGAACGGATCCTCGAGCTTGCGGATCCCGCTCTGACCGTCAAGGAGTGCCTTCCAAGTCCCCTCCGCGTCGGTTGCCAGGGCCGTCGTCATGGCGACGCCGGTGACAACCACGTTCGGGAGACCGTTTCCAGTAGTAACTCCCATTGCTCCTGCGTTTGTCCCTTCGTGATCCCGACTCAGTACTTCCCGAAGGCCAGCGCGACGTTGTGCCCGCCGAACCCGAAGGAGTTGTTGATGGCGTACTTGTAGTCGCCGTACCGCGGTTCACCCGCGACCACGTCGAGATTGATCTCCGGGTCCGGTGTCTCGTAGTTCAGCGTGGGGGGAATGACCCCGTCACGCAGTGCCATCACCGTGAGCACCGACTCGAGGGCGCCCACCGCGCCGATCGAGTGACCCAGCGCCGACTTCGGCGCGTAGACCGCGGCGTGCTCGCATCCGGCGACCCGGATCGCGTTGGCCTCGGCGGTGTCACCGATCGGAGTGGCGGTGCCGTGCGCGTTGACATGGTCGATGTCCTTGGCGGACAGGCCCGCCAGCTCCATCGCCCGGGTCATCGCCCGGCCGGCCCGCAGGCCGTCCGGTGACGGCGCAACCATGTGATAGGCGTCCGACGTGATGCCGGCACCCATCAACCGAGCCAGCGGCTTGGCGCCGCGGGCCTTGGCGTGCTCCTCGGTTTCGATGATCATCATGGCGCCCGCCTCGCCGAACACGAACCCGTCGCGGTCCTTGTCGAACGGACGAGAGGCCGCCTGCGGATCCTCGTTGCGGGTGGACATGGCGCGCATCATCGAGAACGCCGCGATGGGCAGCGCCTCGATGCCGCCTTCCACGCCGCCGCAGACGGCGAAGTCGGCGTCACCCATGACGATCTGACGCCACGCGTGGGCAATGGCCTCCGAGCCGGAAGAACAGGCCGACACCGGGGTGATGACCCCGGCGCGGGCTCCGAGCTCCAGGCCGGCGACCGCGGCCGCGCCGTTCGGCATGATCATCTGAACGGCCAGCGGCGACACCTTGCGGGGGCCGCCCTCGTTCATCAGGTCGTAGGTCTCGACGATCTTCTCGCCGCCACCCAGACCGGTGCCGATGACCACGCTGAAGCGATCCGGGTCCACCTCGGGCTTGCCCGCGTTTTCCCAGAGCCGCCCGGCGACGAGCTTCGACATCCGCTGGACATACGACATCCGTCGCAGGTCCAGGCGGGTCATGTGGTCGTCGACCGAGTCGACGAGATGACCGCCGATGCGCACCGGCAGGTCCCACTTGGTGACGAAGTCGTCCTCGAGGACGCGGATTCCGCTTTCGCCGGCCAGCAGGCCCTTCCACGTGCTCTCGATGTCCGCGGCGAGCGCCGTGGTGGCCTCGATGGCGGTCACCACGACGTTCGGGAAGCCTCCGTTAGCAGTGGAAGGTCTGGTCATTCCGAGCCAAACTTCTCGCGCAGGGCGGCGGCGGCCTCGGGGTTCTCTTCCTCGAGCTTCTGGATGTAGGACACGACGTCACCGACGGTGCGCAGGCCCGCGAGGTCCTCGTCGGGGATCTTCACGCCGTACTTGTCCTCGGTCTGCACCGCGATCTCCACCATCGACAGCGAGTCGATGTCCAGGTCGTCGACGAACGACTTCTCCGGGGTGACCTCGGAGGGCTCGATACCCGTGACCTCTTCGATGATCTCGGCGAGACCGGCGATGATTTCTTCTTGGCTGGCGGCCACAGTGTGGCTCCCTTCATTCTTTTTCTTGATGTCCCGAGAACGGATGCGCTACGGGGTTGGTGCGTATGTGGTTGTGCTAGTGGACAATTCGCGCCTTTAGAGTGCAGGCAGTCCGTCCAGGTCCGCGGGGGTCTTGACGGCATGCGTCGGGACGCCCCGAAGTTCGCGCTTGGCGATGCCGACCAGCGTTCCGGCCGGCGGGAACTCGACGATGGCGGCGAGTTCGCGTTTGCCCATGGTCTGGGTGCACAGGTCCCAGCGGACCGGGTTGGTGAGCTGAGCGACGAGCTTGGTCATGGCGTCGTCGGCGGACGCGACGGCCTGGCCGTCGGCGTTGCTCAACAGGGTCACCCCGGAGTTCACCTCGGAGCTCGCCACGGTGGCCGCGGCGGCCGAGTAGCCGTCGGTGGCCGAGGCCATGAAGTGCGTGTGGAACGCCCCGGCGGTGGCCAGTTGGCGCACCCGGGCCTTGGCCGGCGGGTTCTCGGCGAGCTTGGCCAGCGCCTCGAGGCGACCGGCCGCGACGATCTGGCCGGCGGCGTTGCGGTTGGCGGGGACCAGGTCGAGGTCGGCCAGCGCGGCGAGCACCTCGGACTCGTCGCCGCCGAGCACCGCGGACATCCCGGTCGGCTCGGTGTTGCAGGCCTTGGCCATCTCGGCACCGCGGGTGGCGGCCAGCTTGACGGCGTCGTCGGCGCTGATGACGCCGGCGATCGCGTAGGCGGCGATCTCGCCGACGGAATGGCCGGCGACCACGAGTTCCGCGGTGGACAGCAGGCCCCGGCGGGTCAGTTCCCGGTGCGCGAGCAGGGTGGTCGCGACCACCAGCGGCTGGGTGACCGCGGTGTCGGTGATCTCCTCAGCGGTCGCGGTGGTGCCGAGTCGAGCCAGGTCGAGGCCGCTGATCTCGGACCAGCCGGCCAGCTGCTCGGTGGCGCCCGGGAGTTCCAGCCACGGGGTCAGCATCCCCGGAGTCTGGGAACCCTGCCCGGGGGCGAGCAGCGCAATCACAGGTGTCGTTTCAGGCACATGATTAAGAGAACACTGTGAAGGCTCATTTGCGGGGTGTAAGACATTATGAACCTTGTCTTATGTTTTTGTGGAGAGCCTACAAAACGGCACGTGATGCGACGTCATCGAGATCGGACCGCGACCCGTTACTAATTTCTCACCGGGACCGGCCGCCGCCGAAGGCGTCCATGGCCACGGCGGTGTGATGGTTCACCGAGCTAGCCGACGTTCGCGGTAGCTGCGGTTGAGCGGTGAGCCGGCCCACGGTGGCCGCCACCCGTAGCACATAGGCGTCGCGCGGGGCGGTGGGGTCGCGGCCCGTGAAGTCGGCGATGCGCTTGAGGCGGTACCGCACGGTGTTTGGATGAACGAACAATTTGCGTGCGCAAGCTTCGATCGCGCCGCCGGAGTCCAGATACGCGTCCAGCGTCTCGGTCAGCGCCGGGCCCGCGTCCGCGAGCGGCCGCATGACGTCGGTGTGCAGCGTGGCGATGGCGGCCTGATCGCCCATGAGGGCCCGCTCGGGCAGCAGCTCGCGCGCCGACACCGGCCGCGGCGCGGCCGACCAGCCGGAGGCCGCGTTCATCCCCGAGATCGCCTCGCTGGCACTGTGATACGCCGCGGTGAGCGACGGTGCCGTCGGCCCCACCACCACCGGCCCGGCGGAGAAGGCGGTCAACAGCTCGGTGAGGAACTTGTCGGTGGGGGACAACGGCCCCGACACGATCGCCACCAGCCAGGTGCCGTGCACATCGGTCAGCGCGGCGCGGCCGTGCCGCGCCGCGGCCTCCCGGATGTCCTGGCTGGCCAGCTCGACCCGGTCGGCCGGCGGGGTCCCAACCACGACGGTGGCCGGCGCGTTGGTGTCCCAGTTCAACGCCGCGGCCCGGGACAACAACTCCTGCCCGGTCTCGCCGCGCACCACGGCGTCGACCACGCTGGCCTCCATCCGGCTGTCCCAGGCGCCACGCGACTCGGCGGCGTCGGCGTAGGCCTTCGCCGCCGCGAACGCCAGGTTGCGGCTGTAGCGCAGGATCCCGACCGTCAGCGCGATGCGCTGCTCCTCGTTGCGGGCCAGCGACGGCACCACCACCTCGAAGAACTCCATGGACACCCGCACCATGTCCACCGTCTGGCGCAGCGCGATGTGCCGGGTGAGCTCCTGGGGGACCAGCGCGAACGCCTCGGCGGTGTAGCCGACCTCGCTGTCCGGGTCGTGCAGCCACTCCGCGAAGTTGACCACCGCGGTCTGCAGCACCAACTGCACGCTGGCGCGCTGCGAGGCCTCCAGTTCGGCGAAGAACGGCAGCCGCTCCTGCATGGCCTGCGCCGCGTCGGTCGCCAGCCGGCCGGAGTACTGCTTGAGCCGTCGGCGCAGCGAGTCGGGCACGTTCGCCATGAGCTCGTTCGGCGATCGTGGCTCGAAGGGCTCTAACGGTTTGTCGGGCACCCCTAAAATCTACGCCGGTTTTCTGGTGGAAGCTCCAAATCGTTGCATCAGGCGCTGCCGGTGTCCTTGAACGAGACCCCGGCGGCCAGCACGTCGTCGATCTGGTACTGCTCGGCCGCGGCGGCCGCCACCGACGGATCGATCTCGCCGTCACGGGCCAACGCGCCGAGCACCGCGACCACCACCGACTCGGCGTCGGTGTTGAAGTAGCGACGCGCGGCCGGCCGGGTGTCGGAGAAGCCGAACCCGTCGGTACCCAGCGTGACGTAGGTGTTGGGCACCCACGGCCGGATCTGCTCGGGCACCGCGCGCATCCAGTCCGACACCGCGACGGCCGGGCCCCGGGTCTCCTTGAGCGCCTTGGTGACGTAGGCCTCGCCGGCGTCGATGCCGGGGTGGCGCAGCTGCCGCTTCTGCAACTCCACCCCGTCGCGGTTGAGTTCGCCCCAACTGGTCACCGACCACACGTCGGCGGCCACGTCCCACTCGGCGGCCAGCAGGTCGGCCGCGCGCAACGCCTCCGGCATCGCGACCCCGGAGGCCAGGATCTGCGCTGTGCTGGTGCGCTTTTCGGTGGCCGCGCGGTAGCGGTAGATGCCGCGCAGCAGCCCCTCGGGGTCGAACCCGTCGGGCTCGGCGGGCTGCACGTAGGGCTCGTTGTAGATCGTCATGTAGAAGAAGATGTTCTCCGGGTTCTCGCCGTACATCCGGCTCAGGCCGCTCTCGACGATGTAAGCGATTTCGTAGGCGAACGCCGGGTCGTAAGCGACGACGGCCGGGTTGGACGCGGCCAGCAACAGCGAGTGCCCGTCGGCGTGCTGCAGCCCCTCACCGGTCAGGGTGGTGCGCCCGGCGGTGGCACCCAACACGAACCCGCGCGCCATCTGGTCGGCGGCCGCCCAGAACCCGTCGCCGGTGCGCTGGAAGCCGAACATCGAATAGAAGATGTAGATCGGGATCATCGGCTCGTTGTGCGTCGAGTACGACGTCCCCACCGCGGTGAACGACGCCGTCGACCCCGCCTCGTTGATGCCCTCGTGCAAGATCTGGCCGATCTCGCTCTCCTTGTAGGCCAGCATCAACTGCGCGTCGACCGAGGTGTACAGCTGCCCGTTGCGGTTGTAGATCTTCAGGCTGGGGAACCAGGAGTCCATCCCGAACGTGCGGGCCTCGTCGGGGATGATCGGCACCAGCCGGGGGCCGATGTTCTTGTCCCGCAACAACTCCTTGAACGTCCGCACGGTCGCCATCGTGGTGGCGACCTCCTGCTGGCCGGAGCCCTTCTTGAGCACCTTGTAGGTGTCGCGCCCCGGCAGCGGCAACGGCCGGCTCTTCACGCGGCGCTCCGGCAGGAACCCACCGAGCGCGCGGCGACGGTCCAGCAGGTAGCGGATCTCCGGGGCCTCCGGCCCGGGGTGGTAGTACGGCGGCAGGAAGGGATCCTGCTCGAGTTGCTCGTCGCTGATCGGGATGCGTTGGGTGTCGCGGAAATCCTTGAGGTCCTGCAGCGCCAGCTTCTTCATCTGGTGCGTCGCGTTGCGGCCCTCGAAGTGCTTGCCCAGGGTGTAACCCTTGATGGTCTTGGCCAGAATCACCGTCGGCTGACCCTTGTGCTCGAGGGCGGCGCGGTAGGCCGCATAGACCTTGCGGTAGTCGTGGCCACCGCGCTTGAGATTCCAGATCTGCTGATCGGTCATGTGCTCGACGAGCGCCTTGGTGCGCGGGTCGCGACCGAAGAAATGGTCCCGCACGTAGCCGCCGTCGTTGGCCTTGTAGGTCTGGTAGTCGCCGTCGGGGGTGCTGTTCATCAAATTGACCAGCGCGCCGTCGCGGTCGGCGTGCAGCAGCGCGTCCCACTCGCGTCCCCACACCACCTTGATGACGTTCCAGCCGGCGCCGCGGAAGAACGACTCCAGTTCCTGGATGATCTTGCCGTTGCCGCGCACCGGCCCGTCGAGACGCTGCAGGTTGCAGTTGATCACGAAGGTCAGGTTGTCCAGCCCCTCCAGCGCCGCAACGTGGCACAGTCCGCGGCTTTCGGGCTCGTCCATCTCGCCGTCGCCCAGGAAGGCCCAGACGTGCTGATCGGAGGTGTCCTTGATGCCGCGGTCTTCGAGGTAGTGGTTGAACCGGGCCTGGTAGATGGCGTTCATGGGGCCCAACCCCATCGACACCGTGGGGAATTGCCAGAAGTCCGGCATCAGGCGCGGGTGCGGATAGGACGGGATGCCGCCGCCGGGGTGACTGTGTTCCTGGCGGAACCCGTCGAGCTGGTCGGCGGTCAGGCGGCCCTCGAGGAAGGCGCGCGCGTAGATGCCGGGGGAGGCGTGGCCCTGGATGAAGATCTGGTCGCCACCGCCGGGGTGGGACTTGCCGCGGAAGAAGTGGTTGAAGCCCACCTCGTAGAGGGCTGCCGAGGAGGCATAGGTGGAGATGTGGCCGCCGACGCCGACGCCGGGACGCTGGGCGCGGTGCACCATGATCGCGGCGTTCCAGCGGATCCAGGCGCGGTAGCGCCGCTCCACGTCCTCGTCGCCGGGGAACCAGGGCTCCAACTCGGTGGGGATGGTGTTGACGTAATCGGTCGAGGTCAGCGCGGGGATGGAGACACGCTGCTCGCCGGCGCGCTCCAGTAGGCGCAGCATCAGATAGCGAGCCCGGGCCGGCCCGGACCGCGACAACATGTCATCGAAAGATTCCAGCCATTCACCCGTCTCGTCGGGGTCGATGTCGGGCAGGTAGGACGCCACGCCCTCCCGGATGACTCGAACTCGATCGGGTTCACCTGCGGTGCCGGAGTTTTGGGCCAGGTCTTGGCGCGCGAACTCGGTCGTCAACGCAAATCTCCTTGATTGGTGACGCGAGGATTTCCCGCGTCCGCTCACCATCCTGCCCCCTGTGTGGCGTTCACCGCAGAGGGACCCGTATCCACCACTGCGCCACGGCACGTCACACAGCCGGTAACGTCACCGGCTGTGCTGAGCGGATACAGGCGTGCGGTGCCACTGGTGGCCGGGCTCGCTGCGGTCGGGCTGCTCGGCGTGGCGGGCTGCACGTCGATCGTCACCGGCGATCCCTCGGTGGACACCGACGACGTGCCGGCCTACCGGACCTCGGTGGCGGCGTCGAAGTCGGCGGCCGCGGTGACCTCGAGTGTGCGGGAGTCCCAGCGCCAGGCCTCGCTGACCACCCAGGCCGTCCGCACGGTGTGCGAGACGCTGAGCACCAGCAGCGCCGAGGCGGTCAAGACGGTCAACGCCTACGTCGCGGCGGTGAACTCCGGCGGCGACGTGGCGGCGGCCGTCGCACCCGCCCGCGACGCCTTGAACAGCAGCGCCGGCCGGGTTTCGGCGGAAATCAGCGACACCCTGCCCGCGGACCTGCGCGACGCGCTGACGGCCTGGGTCGACGCCTCCCGCGCGGCCGGTGAGGTGCTCGGCGGGGAGCCGTCGGCCGCGGAGTTCAACAGCGCGATCGACCGGGTGAACGCCACCCGTACCGACGCGTTGAACCTGTGCGACACGGCGTACCGATAGCGCCATTTCCGGCCCGTCCGTAGCGTTGCTCAGCAGCGGCCGACGCGCCTGTGCGACGATTAGGGAATTCGGTAATCAATCCACGTGCTGTGCTGAGGAGGTCAACGGTGGTCGCGGCGGACGGCGCCTCGAACTACGCCCAAAAACTGGGCATCCAAAAAGATCAGGTTGTGCAGGAACTGGGCTGGGACGAGGACACGGACGACGACATCCGTGCCGACGTCGAAGAAGCCTGCGGTTCGGAACTGCTCGACGAGGACGCCGACGAGGTCATCGACGTGGTGCTGCTGTGGTGGCGCGACGACGGCGGTGACTTGGTGGACGCGTTGATGGACGCCATCACGCCCCTGGCTGACGATGGGGTGATCTGGGTCCTCACCCCCAAGACCGGCAAACCCGGTCATGTCCTTCCCGCGGAGATCGCCGAGTCGGCGCCCACCGCCGGACTCATGCAGACCTCGTCGGCCAACCTCGGTGACTGGAGCGCCAGTCGGTTGGTGCAACCGAAGTCGAAGGCCGCCGGACGGCACAGTTGATGTTGGTCCCCGGTGACAAGGCCCCGGACTTCACGCTGAAAGACCAGAACTGGCAACCGGTTTCGTTGGCGGACTATCGGGACAAGAAGAATGTCCTGCTGGTGTTCTTCCCGCTGGCGTTCACCGGGATCTGCCAGGGTGAGCTCGACGAGATCCGGGACAACCTGCCGCAATACGAGAACGACGAGACCGCCACGCTGGCGATCTCCGTCGGCCCGCCGCCCACCCACAAGATCTGGGCGTTGCAGAGCGGGTACCTCTTTCCGGTGCTCTCGGACTTCTGGCCGCACGGTGAGGTCGCGCAGCAGTACGGCGTGTTCAACGAGACCTCGGGGGTGTCCAACCGCGGCACGTTCCTGGTGGACAAGTCCGGGATCGTGCGGTTCGCCGAATGCAAGGAACCCGGCGAGGCGCGCGACCAGGCGGTCTGGGCATCGGCGCTGGCGGCCCTGGCTGAGCCGTGAATTGGATTCTCGGGTCCAGTTTTCGGTAGCCTGCCACGGCACGGGCGTGTAGCTCAGCGGTAGAGCTCTGGTTTTACACACCAGCGGTCGTAGGTTCGATCCCTATCGCGCCCACCATGACTCGTCGGGGCCCAACCCCGGTGCGCGGTCGCGGCGGCCGCGTCAGCTCGGGCCGGCGGTGTCCGACTCCGGCGAGTGCCGCTCGGCGGTCGCGTCCACGGCTTCGCGCAGCGCGGGGATCTCGTCGAGCAGCCGGGTGAGTTCGGCCTTGTCGATGCGCAGGATCTCGGCCGGCCCGGTGGTCGTCACCGTGGCATTGCGCAGTTGGCCCTGCCGCAGCGCGGATTCGCCGATCACCTCACCCGGTCCCACCGTCGCGACCTGAGTCCGGCCGACGTACACCCCGGCCTCCCCGGAGAGCAGGATGAAGCAGGCATCCGAGGGGGTCTGCTCGAGAATCAGCGGCCACGGCGAGGATCTCGTGTTGCGATGCGCCGCGCGAAGCAGGCGCTGCAGGTCCGAGTCGGAGAAGTTCGCAAACGTGCTGAACTCCCGCAGCCGCTGGGCGTCGATCTCGTGCCCCTTCGAAGCGTTCATTACTGGCTCCTGATTCGAGGATGTGCCCTGTCCACAGGGAGCATAAAGGGCGAACGGTGCCGACAACCCCGATCGCGGGATCTTGGTGCGGTGGTGTCGGTCCGCGTCACCGCGGCGTGCGCACGGCGATCAGGTGGTGCGAGGCCCCGGCCACCCAGCGCTCGACGGCCTGCTCGATGACCAGATCCTGCCCGGTGAGCCGCCGGTGGTGCTGGTGCAGATGCTCGCCCCAGGACCGCACGATGAACGTCTCGACGAAGGTGTGCTCACGCTCCACGCTGCGGTAGAGCCGCCACCGCGCCGCGCCGGTGCGTCTGCGGGACCGGCCCATCACGGCCATCGCCGCCAGGAACGCGTCCTCGTCCTCGGGTCGCACCCGGTACTCCGCGGTCACCAGCACCGGACCGTCGAGGGGTTCGGGCTCGAAGACCAACGTCGGTTCCGGCCAGTGCGTCGACGGCGTCAGGTCGATGTTGCCGGTCTTGGCGTGCAGCGGCCACCACAGCGCCGACAGCGCGCAGCCGCCCAGCAGCGCGGCGCTGACCAGCAGGCTGGTGACGGTCGACGTCGCACCGGCGAGCAACCCCCACAGCAACGACCCGAGGGCCTGGCCGCCCATGAAGATCATCAGGTAGACCGACAGGCCGCGGGCGCGCACCCAACCCGGCAGGCTCAGCTGCATCGACGCATTCAGCGTCGCGAGGCACAGCAGCCAGGCGGTACCGCCCAGCACCAGCACCACCGCCACCACGGCGAAGATGGGCACCAGCGCCAGCACCACCGTCGCGGCGGCGAACCCGACGGCCGCGACGATCAGCAGTGCGTTCTCGTCGAACCGGAAACGCAACCGGGACAACACGACGGCACCGAGTACCGCACCCAGGCCGAGCGCCCCCAGCAGCAATCCGTAACCCGACGAGCCCAAGCCGAGTTGGCGACTGGCGATCACCGGCAGCAGACTCCACAGCGCGCTGGCCGGGGCGATGAACAACGCGGCTCGCAGCAGGATCCGTCGCACGATCGGTGAGCTGCGGATGAACCGTGCGCCGGCGCCGAGGGCGGACAACGCGCGCTCGGCGGGAAAGTCCCGCGGCGCGGTCGCGGGGCGCCAGGTGATCAACACGGCGACGATGCCCACGAACGACACGGCGTTGAGTGCGAACACCACCGTGGGGCCGGACAGCGACACCAGCGCCCCGGCGATCGCCGGCCCGATGGACCGGGCCGCGTTCAGGCTCATGCTGCCCAGTGCGGCGGCCGCCGGGATCTGTTCGAGGGGAACGAGATCGGGCTGGATCGCCTGCCAAGCCGGCCCGACCAGTGCGGTCCCGCAGCCGATCACGAACAGCAGCAGCAACAGCACCGTGGGGGTGGTCAACCCGGTGGCGGTCAGTACCGCCAGCAGACCCACGACCGCGGCCATCGCGCCCTGGGTGGCGAGCAGCAGACGCCGCCGGTCGACGAGATCGGCCAGCACCCCCGCCGGCAGGGCCAGCAGCATGACCGGCAGCGCGGTCGCGGTCTGCACCAGCGGCACCAGCACCGCGGCCTGCGGATCGTCGACCAGCATCCACTGCGCGCCCACCGTCTGCATCCACGTGCCCAGGTAGGAGACGAACTGCGCGATCCACAGCGCCCGGAAAATCTGAGACCGCAGCGGCGCCCACGTCGATATTCGAGCCGTGGTCATGCACCACCGTCGCATTGCCTCACCGGCTCAATGTATCGACGTGGGACGGGGAGGGGGCGGACACGCCATGCCCCGGGGCTCGTTTGCCGGTCCGGCGACGTGCCCGAGATTGCGGGTAGGGCTGTGCGGGCGCCGTGATCACGACCGTGGGCGCAATCTCGAACCTGGGAATTTCCAGAAAAAGATTGTGAGTGCTCACTAACTGGTATAGCGTGGTGTGATCCCGAGCACGGAGGTTTGCCATGCCCTACGACGTCGTCGTCCGCAACGGAATGTGGTTTGACGGGACCGGCGCGCCACCGCAGCCGCGCACGCTGGGGATTCGCGGCGGGAAGGTGGTCGCCGTCTCGGCGGCACCGCTCGACGAGACCGACTGCCCCGATGTGATCGATGCCGCCGGCAAGTGGGTGGTGCCCGGCTTCATCGACGTCCATACCCACTACGACGCCGAGGTGTTGCTCGACCCCGGCCTGCGGGAATCCGTGCGCCACGGCGTCACCACGGTGCTGCTGGGGATGTGCTCGCTGTCGACGGTCTACGCCGACGCCGAGGACGCGGCCGACCTGTTCAGCCGCGTCGAAGCGGTGCCGCGTCAGTACGTGCTCGGCGCGCTGGAATCGCACAAGACGTGGTCGAATCCGTCCGAGTACGTCGCGGCCGTCGACGCGCTGCCGCTGGGCCCCAACATCGCCTCGCTGCTGGGACATTCGGATCTGCGTGCCTCCGTGCTGGGCCTGGACCGCGCCACGACGCGCGGTGTCCGCCCCACCGACGCCGAACTCGAGACCATGGCGCGCAAGCTCGACGAGGCCCTGGACGCGGGCATGCTGGGCATGTCGGGGATGGACGCCGCGATCGACAAGCTCGACGGCGACCGGTTCCGCTCGCGGGCGCTGCCGTCGACCTTCGCCACCTGGCGCGAGCGCCGCCGGCTCATCAAGGTGCTGCGCAAGCGCGGTCGCATCCTGCAGAGCGCGCCGAATGTCGCCAAGGCCCAAGAGACCCTGAATTTCTTCCTGGAGAGCAGCGGGCTGTTCGGCCGCCGGCCCGGTGTGCGCATGAGCCTGCTGGTCTCCGCCGACGCCAAGTCGTCGCCTGGCGCGGCGCGGGTGATCGGCATCGGTACCCGCGCGTTGAACAGGATCCTCGGCGCCAAGGTGCGGTTCCAGCATCTACCGGTGCCCTTCGAGTTGTACTCGGACGGCATCGATCTGCCCGTCTTCGAAGAGTTCGGGGCCGGCACCGCGGCGCTGCACCTGCGCGATCAACTCGAGCGCAACAAGCTGCTCGCCGACCCGGAGTACCGGCGCCGGTTCCGCCGCTCGTTCGACCGCCGCAAGCTCGGACCGACGTTGTGGCACCGCGATTTCCACGACGCCACCATTGTCGAATGCCCGGATGCCACCCTGATCGGTAAGAGCTTCGGCCAGATCGCCGACGAGCGCGGCATCCATCCGCTCGATGCGTTCCTCGACGTGCTCGTCGACAACGGCGAGCGCAACGTGCGCTGGACGACCATCGTGGCCAACCACCGCCCCAAGGCGCTCGACCGGCTGGCCAACGACCCGTCGGTCCACATGGGTTTCTCGGATGCCGGTGCTCATCTGCGCAACATGGCGTTCTACAACTATCCGCTGCGGATGCTCAAACGCGTCCGCGACGCTCAGCTGGCCGGGCGCCCCTTCATGACCAGTGAGCGTGCGGTGCACCGGCTCACCGCCGAGGTTGCCGACTGGTTCGGGGTGAACGCGGGCACGCTGCGCGAGGGGGACCGGGCCGACTTCGTGGTGATCGACCCACAGGGCCTCAACGCCGACGTCGACGCGTACAACGAGGAGGCGGTGCCGTTCTACGGCGGCCTGAGCCGGATGGTGAACCGCAACGACGACGCGGTGGTCGCGACGGCGGTCAACGGCACCGTGGTGTTCCGCGACGGTCGGTTCGCCGACGGCTACGGTGTGCACATGAAGTCGGGTCGTTATCTGCGTGCCGGTGCTGACCAACTCGCGCACGCCGCCGCGGCAGATGGCTAGAACTCAGCAGCAGCGCCGCGAGGAAACGGTCACCCGACTGCTCGACGCCGGCATCGAGACCATCATCGATGTCGGGTACGCGAAGGCGTCGGCCGCGGTGATCGCCCGGCGCGCCGGCGTTTCCGACGGGGCGCTGTTCCGACACTTTCCGACCATGGGCGACTTCATGGCGGCGACGGCCAGCGAGGTGATGCGCCGCCAGCTGCAGCGGTTCGCCGACCGCGTCGCCGAACTGTCCGAGGCCCAGTCGCTGCCGGCGGTCCTCGCGGTGGTGCGCGACATCACGACCAGCGACACCAACGCGGTGCTCTACGAACTGCTGGTGGCGGCCCGGACCGATGAGAAGCTGCGGAGGGCGATGCGCCGGCAACTCGACGGCTACACCACCGCCATCTACGAGACCGCCCGCACCGCAACCGGATTGCAACACCTGCGCGACGACGAGTTCAGGGCCGCCGTCACGATAGTGACCAACACCTTCGACGGCGCGGCGCTGGTCCGCCCGGTGCTGCGGCAGCCCGAACTCGAGGAGGGCAAGATCGAGTTGCTGGCGGCGCTGCTCAAGCGTTAGCCGCTCAAGCGTCAGCCCGGATCAGTCCGCGACCGGCACCGCCACCTCGTTGCGCCGCCGCCACGGAATGGTCCAGGGCGGGTCGTAGAACCAGGACAGGGGTTCGCCGTGGGGGGTTATCGCGTTGTCCGCCAACACCTTCAACAGCTGCGCCGTGCGATTGTCCACCGCCGCGGGGCTGCGGTCGCCGGTGAACCGCAGCACCGCGAACGTCTCGGCCGGCACCTCGACCAACTTCACCTTCTCGTCGTCGGGGGTCGGCAGGGTCTGCAGCGACCACTTGGCCGGCATGTAGAAGCGAATCACCGACCCGCCCTGCGCGCCGCGGGACTGCGAGACGGGTGCGGTCATCGCGATCTTCTCGCTGGACTGGGCCACGGGCGCGGTCATGGCGATCGACGTCTGTCGACTGTTGCCGCCGAAGATGTAGCCCGCCAGCCGGCGGAACCCGGTGTTGCGCGCCTGCTCGTCGTCCTCGAGCACCGTGGTCTCCGCGGCGATGCGCGGACCGTAGCGGCGGATCTCGACGCCGTCGGCCAGCGGCTCGGACAGGTACAGCGGTTCTTCGGTGCCGACCCGGATGCCGACGATGCCGCCGAGGCCCTCGGCCAGCTGAACCATCCCGGAAACGATGCGGTTGATCATCGACGTGGGATACCCACTGTCGCGGCCCGCGCAACCGCGGCGGCCTAGGAGTCTGCTGAATTAATCCCGCGTGGCGGACCCAGTTGTGCTGGGGTTTTGGGGACAATTGGTGAGTGCAGGGTCGCTCTGAGGATCAGCGTGAGTTGTTGGATGCCGAATCGGTTGCGGGGCATCTTCTGAAGTCCGACAGCGTGTTCGCGTTTCTGGCTGCCCATCGACGCGAGTTGTTTCCCGAGGAGATGTTCGCCGATCTGTTCCCGTCGCGGCGGGGACGTCCCAGTGTGCCGGCCGAGGTGATGGCTTCGGTGATCACGTTGCAGGCCTTACACGGTTTCTCCGATAACGAGACCGTCGATGCGGTGACCTTCGATCTGCGGTGGAAAGCCGCGTGCGGGCTACCGATCACCGCCGGGGCGTTCCATTCGACGACGTTGACCTACTGGCGGCGCCGGTTGGCGGCCTCGGACCGCCCGAACCGCATCTTCGAGGCCGTCAAAGCTGTCGTGGCGGCCACCGGTGCGCTGGCGGGCAAGACACGACGAGCCTTGGATTCGACGATCCTTGACGATGCGGTGGCCACCCAGGACACCGTGACCCAGTTGATCGGGGCGATCCGCCGGGTCCGTCGCGAGGTCCCCGGTGCCGGGGAGGTCATCGCCGCCCAGTGCGGCGCCCATGATTACGACGACCCGGGTAAACCATCGATCACCTGGGATGACGCCGCCGCGCGTGCAGCGTTGGTGGACGCCCTGGTCGGCGATGCCCACCGCCTGTTGGGGCATCTGCCCGAGCAGGAACTCGGCGCCCGCGCTGCCGAGGCGGTGGCGTTGTTGGCGTTGATCGCCGGCCAGGATGTCGAACCCGTCGACGATTCTGATGGCACCGACGGGCGGTGGCGTATCGCGCAACGGGTGGCTGCGGATCGGGTGATCTCTACCGTCGATCCTGAGGCCCGTCACGCCCACAAGACGGTGCATCGTCGCCAGGACGGCTTCAAAGCCCACATCGCGGTGGAGCCGGACACCGGCATCATCACCGACTGCGCTTTGACCAAGGCCAGCGGCCCCGACACCCACGACTCGGCAGTGGCCGCGCAGCTGCTCGCCGGGGAAGATGCGCCAGTGACGGTGCTGGGTGATTCGGCCTACGGCAGCGGCGAATTTCGTGCGCATCTGGCCGAGGCCAAGCATGTCGATCGGGTTAAGTCCGCGCCGGTGCGCTCGGCGGTCGCCGGGGGTTTCACCGTCGATGACTTCGCTATCGATCACCGCAACAAGACGGCAACCTGTCCGGCCGCGCTGACCCGCCCCATCACCGCCTCTGGCAGCGTCACCTTCGGTGCCGCGTGCCGCGGATGCCGATTGCGGGCACAGTGCACCACCAGTCACGGCGGTCGCAGCCTCACCCTGCGGCCCTACGATGCTCTCCAGCGGGCAGCGCGCAAAGAATCGCGAAAACCGGACTGGCTCAACGAATATCGCACTCACCGGCCCATGGTGGAGCGGACCATTGCCTGGCTAGCTCGAGGCAACCGTAAAGTCCGCTACCGCGGCGTCACCAAGAACGATCACTGGCTGCACCACCGCGCCGCCGCGGTGAACCTGCGACGCTTGATCACCCTGGGATTGACCCACACCGGTGCCCACTGGGCCATCGCCTGACCCCCGCCACCAGACCTTTGCGGGCACAAGCACCATCCACCACGCTCAACACGGCCCGCGATGGCCCCACAAAAAGTCGACCGCCGAACCCGACCGAACCCACCGGCCACACAGCGCTTCGAGGCACCCCACCCCAAACACCCCTAATTCAGCAGACTCCTAGTCCAATTCGGCGAGCGCCCTGCGGGCGGCCTCCAGCTCGGCTTCCAGCGCGTTGACCCGAGCCGCCTGCTGGGCACGGGCCTCCTCGATCACCTGGTTGATCGGGGTGGACAGGTCCTCGTGGAGCTCCTGGGCGGCTCGGGACACGGCGGCGGCGGCCACCGCGAGGTTGCGGGCCAGGTAGGTGGAGCCCTGTTTCAGTTCCGCGCGCCACTCGCCGTCGGCGGTGCCGGTGACCTTCAGCGTCAGCTCGAGCGTCTTGGCCTTCCGTCCGCCTGCCTTCTTGGCCGGGGTCTTGGTCTTGTCGGTTGGAGCGTCGATGGCCGGCACGGCGGGGGAGTCTGGCACCGGAGTGGGCGCGGGCATCAGGGTGTCTACGGTCATCGTGCGGTGCTCCTCGTTGACGTGGAGTGGACTGACATCGGTACCCGATTAGAACACACGTTCGACTTGCGGCCAAGCGGTGGGCGGGCCAAGGCTACCGTGCGGTCCGGCGAAACCTCCTTTGCGGCAGGGTTTTTCGCGCGGACGCGGCCACCGGCGCTGCGCGTGTCGCGCCCGACGGGTCAGACGATCCGCTTGCCGCGCCGCGCCCGGGCGCGCATGTCCCACAGATAGAGCTGATAGCCCAGCAGCCAGGTCCGATGCGGGATCAGCCGGTCGGCCAACCGCAGCGCCGCCAGCAGCCACTCGAACCGCTGTTGCGCGGCGGTACCCCAGGGCAGCGCCATCATGGCGCGGAACTCGGCGGGCAGAAAGCCCGTCGTGGCAAACAGATTGAACCGGCCCGCGGTGGCGCGCACCGGCCACGGCAGGAACGCCATCGATGCCACCCCGCGCAGGTGGTCGCGCACCGGCGGGTCGATCTGGAGTTCGTCCAGGCTGCGCTTCCAGTACTCGTCGAACGCGAGGCGGTCGGCGGGCCACATGTCGTCGCGGACCTGCAGGGTGGTGCCCACCCGGCGGGCGTCTTGGTAGACAGCGTCGGCGGCCGCCTCGTCGAGCGGGCCGTAGAGAAACTCGTGTTGGTCGACGTAGTACCGATACAGGCAGGCCGCCACCCACAGCTGCAACTTGGGGTCAAAGGCGTTGTAGCGCACCGGCGATGACTCCCGCGAACGCACCTGGGCGTGCGCGGTGTCCACGGCGGCGCGGATCAGCTTCCGGTCCGCCTCGGTGCCCATGGTCGCCACGGCCAGATAGGTGCCGGTGGTGCGGGCCCGCTTGAACGGGTGCTTGTAGACGTTGCCGCTGTCGACGGGACTCTCGAGGACGCCGTAGCCGACGCCGGGCAGCGCCAGTTGCATGATCACGTTGGCCGCCGGCAGCAGCGCCGCTGCCGGATTGAGCAGGTCGACCACCCGCGTCGGCCGCTTCACTGGGCTCATGTCACCGAGTAGACCACCTATGAGACGCTGCTGAGGATGAATCCGCCCAGAACCCGCGCGCGGGTTGCCGGTGTTCTCCTCGGGTACCTCGCCGACCTGACGTTCGCGGATCCGCGTCGCGCGCACCCGGTCGCCGGCTTCGGAGGCGCCGCGGTCGCGCTGGAACGGCTCACCTACCGCGACAACCGGATCGCCGGCGCGGCGCACGTGGCGATCTTGCTGGGCGGGCTGGGCCTGAGCGCGGCGTGGGCCGCCCGCCATGCGGGCCGGCAGGGCACGACGGGAACGACGGCGGCGGTGGCGGCCGCGACCTGGGTGGCCCTCGGTGGAACGTCGCTGGCGCGCACCGGCACCGCCATGGCCGATCTGCTCGATGCCGGAGACCTCGACGGCGCCCGGGCGCTGCTGCCCTCGTTGTGCGGACGGGACCCACAGTCCCTGGACGCCGACGGACTGACCCGGGCCGCGCTGGAATCCGTGGCAGAGAACACCTCCGATGCGCAGGTGGCTCCGGTGCTGTGGGCCGCGGTCGGTGCGGCGCCGGCGGTGCTGCTCTACCGGGGCGCCAACACGCTGGATGCGATGGTCGGACACCGTTCCCCGCGCTATGCCCGATTCGGTTGGGCGGCAGCACGACTCGACGACGCCGCGAACTATCTCGCGGCGCGGGTGGCGGGCGCGTTGACCGTCGTCTGCGCCCCGCTGGTTGGGGGATCGGCGGCCGGCGCGGCACGGGCCTGGCGCCGCGATGCCCGTCGGCACCCGAGTCCCAATGCGGGGGTTGTGGAGGCGGCGTTCGCGGGGGCGCTGGGGGTGCAGCTCGGCGGGCCCACCCGGTATCGCCACGAATTGCAGCTGCGGCCAACCCTCGGCGACGGTCCCGGCCCGGGCGTAGCCGACCTGCGCCGCGGTGTCGCGTTGTCGCGCTGCGTGCAGGGCGCGGCGGCGCTGACCGCGGCCGCGCTGGCCGGGCTCAGCGGCGCCGGCCGTACCGGTCGGCGAGTTTGTCCTCGACGGTGACCGGCTGCTCCGGCCCGTCCTCGGCCGGCCGCGCGGCGCGGTCGCGGCGGCGCGCCTTTACCTCGCTGTAGACGAAGTACCCGAGCCCGATCGGGGCCAGGATGCCGAAGGCGATCCATTGGATGCCGTAGGACAGGAACGGCCCGGCATCCAGGTGCGGCAGGCCGCGCACCGTCAACGCCCCGGGCTGATCCGGCGTCAGCTGCAGGTATGACCCGGTCAGCGGGACACCGAACAGCGGGGCGAGCTGCGCGGTGTCGATGGAATAGACCTGCTGCGACCCGCCCTCGTTCAGCGGGGCGCGGCTCGCCGTCTCGCTGTCACGCAGCCGCGCGGACAGGGTCACCTCGCCGGCCGGGGCCGGCTCGATGTCCGGCACCCCGGAGCCCTGCACGGGACGCACGTAGCCCCGGTTCACCAGGACCGTGGGCCCGTCGTTCACCACGAACGGGGTGAGCACCTCGTAGGCGGCCTCGCCTTCGATCACCCGAAGCCGGGCCAGGATCTGCTTGTCCACCAGGTAGTGCCCGGTCGCGGTGACCCGGCGCCACTGCGCGTCGGGCGCCGCCGAATCCTGCTGCGGCAGAAAGTCCGTCACCGGCACCGGGTCGGCCTGCACCGACTCGCTGATCTGCTGGTTCTCCCGCGAGGTCTGGGTGTTCTTGCCGAGCTGCCACGGGGCCAGCACCGTAAAACACAGGTAGGCGAACGCCAGGGCCACGACCGCCAACGCGATCCAGCCCGGACGCAACCACGCCGGCCACTTCACGGCGCGTGGCCCGCCAGTCGCTCGTCGACCCAGCCGTGCAGACCGGGCAGGGCGGCCTCGATGACGGTGAACACGTCCTCGAAGTCGCTCAGATCGCCGTAGTAGGGGTCCTCGACGTCCTCGGGATGCCGGGGCGACCGCGGATCGAACCCGCGCAGCATCCGGGCCCGCTCGGGTTCGACGCCCAGCTGGGTGAGCAGCCGCATGTGGTTGCGGCCCAGCGCGACCACCAGGTCGGCGCTCAGATGGTCGTCGTCGACCTGGGCGGCGACGTGGTCGGTGGGGTAGCCGTGGGTCTCCAGGACCTTCCGGGCCCGGCCGTCGGCCCCGTCGCCGGCATGCCAGCCGCCGGTGCCCGCGCTGCTGACCCGCACCCGGTCGGCCAGACCGCGCTCGGCGATCTGCTGGGCGAACATCTTCTCCGCCATCGGGGAGCGGCAGATGTTTCCCGAGCAGACGAAGGTGACGTGCAGGCGGTCAGACACCGAGCACCTCGCGCAGCGCGGACACGTCCTCGACCAGGCTCGGGGCCGGTTCGTCCGCGGTGAAGTCGTCGCGGCCGTAGCCCCAGCCGACGACCACGGTGTCGATGCCGTGGGCGGCGGCGCCCTCGACGTCGTGCAGCCGGTCGCCGACCATCAGCACCCGCTCGGGCAACGGCTGCAGCTGGGCGATCGCGTGGGCCACCACGTCGGCCTTCAGCGCCCGCACGCCGTCGGGGCTGGCCCCGGCGATGACATCGAAGAACTCGTCGAGCCCGAAGTGCGCCAGGATGCGCTGGGCCGTCGGCTCGGCCTTGGACGTCGCCACGGCCAGGCGCACGCCGGCGGCCCGCAGGTCGGTCAGCAACTCCTCGATACCGTCGAACGGGGTGTTCATCGCCCAGCCGCGCGACACGTAGTCGGCCCGGTAGGCCGCGATCGCCTCGTCGGTGCGCTCACCCAGCCCGAGGGAGGCCAGCGTGTGATGCATGGGCGGGCCGATGATCCGGCTCACCAGGTCACCGTCCGGTACCGGCGCTCCGACCTGCTCCAATGCGTGGCGGAAGCTCGCGACGATGCCCTCGGCGGAGTCGGTGAGCGTGCCGTCGAGGTCGAAGATCACGAGTTGGGGTTGTTGGGTGCGCAGCGGGGTCGGGGCCAGTTCGGTCACGCCCCCATTGTCCCCGATGTGCGGAGCACTACTGTTTGCAGGCGTGAGTGTGCGCCTTGCTGAGATCATCGAGGTGCTGGACGCCGCGTACCCGCCCCGGCTCGCGCAGTCCTGGGACTCGGTGGGTTTGGTCTGCGGTGATCCGGACGAACCGGTCGATTCGGTCACGGTCGCGGTCGACGCGACGGCCGCCGTCGTCGACGAGGTCCCCGAGCGTGGGCTGCTGCTGGCCCACCACCCGCTGCTGTTACGGGGGGTGGACACCGTCGCCGCCAGCACCCCCAAGGGCGCGCTGCTGCACCGGATGATCCGCACCGGTCGGGCCCTGTTCACCGCCCACACCAACGCCGACGCGGCGGCCCCCGGGGTCTCCGACGCCCTGGCCGAGGCGCTGGGGGCGACGGTCGAGGACGTGCTGGACCCGGCACCGGGCGGGCCCGACCTGGACAAGTGGGTCATCTTCGCGCCGGTCGAGTCCGCCGAGGCGGTACGGGCGGCGGTGTTCGCCGCCGGTGCGGGGCAGATCGGGGACTACTCGTGCTGCAGCTGGGGCGTCACTGGCACCGGGCAGTTCCTGCCGCAGGACGGGGCGTCGCCGGCCATCGGCGAGGTCGGCACCGTCGAGCGGGTTCCCGAGGATCGCATCGAGGTGATCGCGCCCGCCGGCATCCGGCCGCGGGTGCTCGCGGCGATGCGGGCCGCGCACCCCTACGAGGAGCCGGCCTTCGATGTCTTCGCCCTGGCGCCGCTGCCGGCCGGGGTCGGGATCGGGCGGATCGCGAGGCTGCCGGAGCCGATGCCCCTGCGCGAGTTCGTCGCGCGGGTCGGCGCGGCCCTGCCGAGCACCGCGTGGGGGGTGCGCGCCACCGGCGCGCCCGACCTCGCGGTCTCGCGGTTGGCGGTCTGCGGCGGGGCGGGGGACTCCCTGCTCGACCGGGCAGCCGCCGCGGGGGTGCAGGCCTACCTCACCGCGGACCTGCGGCATCACCCCGCCGACGAACACACCCGCCGGTCGGAGGTGGCGCTCATCGACGTGGCGCACTGGGCCAGCGAGTACCCGTGGTGCGCGCAGGCCGCCGGCCTGTTGACCGCCGAGTTCGGTGACGCGCTGCCGGTGCGGGTCAGCGACATCCGGACCGACCCCTGGACACTGGGAGTGAACTGATGAAAGCCGATCTGTGGCAGCAGCGTTCGTTACTCGAGATCGCCGAGTTGGACGCCGAGCTGGCCCGCCTGGCCCACCGGGCCGGCCACCTGCCCGAGCAGCAGCGCCTCGAGGAGGTGCAGGCCGAGCACCAGGCCGCCCGGGACCGGCTGGCGGTGCTGCAGATCGCCGTCGAGGACATCGATCAGCAGGTGGCGCGGCTGGAATCCGAGATCGACGGGGTTCGCCAGCGCGAGGACCGGGACCGCGAGCTGCTCGCTTCCGCCAGCACGTCCGCTAAGCAACTCACCGAACTGCAGCACGAGTTGGAAACCCTGCAGCGTCGGCAAGCCTCGCTGGAGGATTCGCAGTTGGAGGTGATGGAGCGCCGCGAGGAACTCGAGCGTCAGGTGGCCGAGGAGTCGACCGGCATCGAGAAGCTCGACGCCGAGGTCGCCGAGGCCACTCGGGCGCGCGATGCGGCCCTGGCCGAAATCGAGAACATCCGCACCGAACGTACATCGCGGCGGGAAACGCTCACCGCCGGAGTCGATTCCGAGCTGCTGGCGCTCTACGAGCAGCAGCGCGCGAAGTCAGGGATCGGCGCGGGGGCGCTGCAGGGGGGCCGCTGCGGGGCGTGCCGCATCGAGATCGACCGCGGCGAACTGTCCCGAATTGCCGCGGCCGCCGACGAGGACGTGCTGCGCTGCCCCGAGTGCAGCGCAATCCTGTTGCGGGTCAAGGTATGAGGGTTCTGCTGGAGGCCGACGGGGGCTCCCGGGGCAATCCCGGACCCGCCGGATTCGGCGCGGTGTTGTTCTCCGCGGACCGTGCCCTGGTACTGGCGGAGAACAAGGCTGCCATCGGGGTGGCCACCAACAACGTCGCCGAGTACCGGGGCCTGATCGCGGGTCTGGCGGAGGCCGCCGACCTGGGCGCCACCGAGGTTTCGGTGGCGATGGATTCCAAGCTCGTCATCGAGCAGATGGCCGGGCGGTGGAAGGTCAAGAACGCGGCCCTGGCGGACTTGCACCGCCAGGCGCGTGAACTGGCCGCGCGGTTCGACCGAGTGGACTACCGCTGGATTCCGCGGGCGGACAACGCGCACGCCGACCGGCTGGCCAACGAGGCGATGGACGCCGCCGAGAAAATCTCCGATACGGCTGTGCCGGAACAGGATTCGTCGTCGTCGGACAAGCCCGCCGCGCCCGGCTGGACCGGGGCGCGGGGGACGCCCACCCGGCTGCTGCTGCTGCGGCACGGTCAGACCGAACTGTCGGTGCAGCGCCGCTATTCCGGGCGCGGGAACCCGGAACTGACGGAGCTGGGCCGGCGTCAGGCCGAGGCCGCGGCGGCCCACCTGGCGAGCAAGGGCGGGATCTCGGCGGTGATCTCCTCGCCGCTGCAACGCGCCTACGACACGGCGGCCATCGCGGCGAAGGCGCTCGGATTGACGGTCAGCGTCGACGACGACCTGATCGAGACCGACTTCGGTGCCTGGGAGGGGCTGACGTTCAGTGAGGCCGGCGCGGCGGACCCGGAGCTGCACGGCCGCTGGCTGCGGGACACCAGCGTCACCCCACCCGGCGGGGAGAGCTTCGACGAGGTGCACAACCGGGTGCGACGCGCCCGCGCCCGGATCATCGCCGAGCACGGCGATTCCACGGTGTTGGTGGTCTCGCACGTGACACCCATCAAGACGTTGTTGCGGATGGCGCTCGACGCCGGCCCGACCATCCTGTACCGCCTGCACCTGGACCTCGCGTCGCTGTCGATCGCGGAGTTCTACTCCGACGGGCTGGCCTCCGTGCGGTTGGTCAACGACACGTCGTACCACTGAGCCGAGCGTCCTACTTCTGCAGGTGAATCCGTTCGCCGTGCGGGCCCAGGATGGTGATGGCCTCGACGGGGCCGTCGACCGCGCCGAACCAGTGCGGCGTCCAGGTGCTGAACTCGACGGCCTCGCCGGCGGTGATCGTGAAATCGCGGTCGCCGAGGATCAGCCGCATCCGGCCGGACAACACGTACATCCAGTCGTGGCCCTCATGGACCGGGAATTCGGCCGGCGGGGTGCGCCGTCGGGCGCTCACCCGAATCTTGAAGGCGTGCAACCCGGCCGCCGGCCCGTGACGGGTCAGCGGCCAATAGGTGACGCCGTCGTGGGTCTGCGGGGTGCCGCGCACCCGCGGGTCGTGATGTTCGGGTTCGCGCAGCAGGTCGTCGGTGCTCACCGACAACGCCGCGGCCAGGCGCGGCAGATGGTCCAGGGCCAGGCGGCGCTTTCCGGACTCGAGCCGACTCAGTGTCGAGATGTCGATCTGGGCGCGCGAGGCCACCTCCTCGAGCGTCAGATTCTGCTGGGTGCGCAACTCCCGTAGCCGGCGTCGCACGCGAAGGTCCACATCGTCGTGTTTTGCCGTCATGGCAAGAAAGCTTGCCAGCGTGGCTCGGCGCACGCAAGCTCGAAGGATGGAAAGTACTGATGCTCAGCAGATGTGGGAACAGCGTTACGCCGAGTCGGATCAGATCTGGAGCGGACGCCCGAACGCCCGGCTGGTCGAGGTGGTCTCCGGGCTGTCGCCGGGCACCGCGTTGGAGCTGGGCTGCGGTGAGGGCGGCGACACGGTGTGGCTGGCCCGGCAGGGCTGGCGGGTGCTCGCCGTCGACATCGCCAACAACGCCCTGCGCCGGGCCGCCGCGGCGCTGGCGGCGGCCGGCGATGACCTGGTCGAACGGGTCGAGTTCCAGCAACACGACCTGACGGCGACGTTTCCGTCGGGGTGCTACGACCTGGTGTCGGCGCACTTCCTGCATTCACCGACGGAGTGGGACCGCGATTCGGTGCTGCGCCGCGCCGCCGAAGCGGTGGCGCCCGGCGGGCGGCTGCTGATCGTCGATCACGCCGAGGGTCCGCCTTGGTCCGAGGGGTTGCACGATCACGTCTTTCCCACCGCCGAGGAGGTGGTGGCCGGCCTGGAACTCGATCCGGCGTACTGGGAGCGCGAGCGGGTGGAACGCGCCGAGCGTGATGGTGTCGGACCGGATGGCCAGGTGGGCACGCTGGTGGACAACGTGATCCTGCTGCGGCGGCTCTGACCTGCGGTTAGTGGCTTGTCGGTAGGGCCTGGCATACTCGCACACATGTTCGATGAGGCGGAGTTTGGGGCCGACGCCGACGAGGCGGCGTTGGTGGCGCGGATCGATGAGTTGGAGACGCTGAAGGCCTCGGCGGCCGCGGCGCAGGCCCGCGCGACGGCGGCGCTGGCGCAGCGGCGGATGGTCGCGGAGGCCGAGCGCGGGGTGCCCGTGGCCCGGCGGGGTCGCGGGTTGGCCGCGGAGGTGGCCCTGGCGCGGCGGGATTCGCCGGCGCGGGGTAATCAGCATCTGGGTTTTGCCAAGGCACTGGTGCACGAGATGCCGCAGACCCTGGCAGCATTGGAGCGCGGGGCGCTCTCCGAGTGGCGGGCGACGTTGATCGTGCGGGAATCGGCCTGCCTGGACGTCGAGGATCGTGCGGTGCTGGATGCCGAGATGTGCGGTGACCCGGACGCGCTCGTCGGCCTGGGGGATCGACAAATCATCGCCGAGGCCAAGGCGATTGCCTATCGGTTGAATCCGCACGCGGTGGTGGACCGGGCGGCCAGGGCGGCGCAGGACCGCACCGTGACGGTGCGGCCGGCCCCGGACACCATGACCTATCTGACGGCCTTGTTGCCGGTGGCGCAGGGGGTGTCCGTCTACGCCGCGCTCAAGCGCGTGGCCGACGGCTGCGGTGATGGGCGCTCGCGGGGGCAGGTCATGGCCGACACGTTGGTCGAGCGGGTCACCGGTCAGGCGGCGGAGGTCGCCGCCTCGGTGGCGGTCAACCTGGTGCTGTCCGACGACACCCTGAGCGGCGGGTCCGGCGCGGCCACCATCTCCGACTACGGACCGGTGCCCGCCCAGGTTGCCCGGCGGTTGGTGGCGCAGGCGCTGGCCGACCCGGAGGCCAGCGCGACGCTGCGCCGGCTGTACGCCCGGCCGGACTCCGGGGCGCTGGTCGCGATGGAATCGCGGGCCCGGACCTTTCCGAAGGGCCTGGCCCGCTTCATCCGGACGCGGGACCAACGATGTCGCACACCGTATTGCGACGCGCCGATCCGGCACACCGACCACGTGACACCGGCCGCGCGGGGCGGCCCCACGTCCGGCGCGAACGGGCAGGGCCTGTGCGAGGCGTGCAACTACGCCAAGGAGTCCGCGGGCTGGGACGTGGCGGTGAGCATGGGCGTCCAGGGGCGGCACACCACCGAGATCACCACGCCCACCGGCGCGCGGCACCGGTCCACCGCCCCGCCGGTGTTACCGGGGCGCCCGAAGGCCCCGATCAGCGAACTCGAGCAACACGTGGGAACCGTGTTGTGCGGCGTGCACGCGGCGTGACCCGGCCGCCCGGATCACCCGGTCGGCAGCTCGGCGAGCTGGGTGAGGCGCACGCTGTTGCCGGACGGATCGCGGAAACCCGAGTCGACGCCGTAGGGCGTGTCGAAGGGTTCCTCGGTGAATTCGACGCCGCGGGCGGCCAGTTCGCGGTGCGCGGCCCGGCAGTCCTCGGTGGTGAGGAACACCGTGCCGGCGAACCCCTTGGCGACCAGATCGAGGAGTTGGCGCTCGGTGGCGTCGTCCATCATCGGCGGGCCCGGGACGGCCATCAGGACGATGCTGACGTCGTCCTGGCCGGGCGGGCCGACGGTCAGCCAGCGAAACCCCTCCATTTCCGGGAACGAAACATCTTGGCGCACTTCCATTCCGACCTTCTCGGTCCAGAACTTGCAGGCCACATCCTGGTCGTGAACCCAAAGTTGGGCGCTTCCAATTTTCATCATGGCCGAAACTTACGGCGCGCTGCGTGCCCGCGTCTTCTCCTGGTGTGCTGTCTTGCGGGTGTGCTGGCGCAGCACGCAGTTGGGCACCCGGGCATAGGCCGCGGCGGCCGGCATGCTCGCGCGATACGCCGCCGGCGGCTGCCCGTACACCCGGGCGAAGGTGGTGGTGAACGACCCGACGCTGGAGAACCCGACCATCGCGCAGATGTCGGCCACCGAGCGGTCGGTGTAGCGCAGGAGGGACGCGGCCCGCTCGAGGCGTCGCGACTGCAGATAAGCACTCGGCGATTCCCCGAACGTGCGGGTGAACATCCGGCTGAAGTGTGCCCGCGACAACCCCGCGGCCGCGGCCAGGTCGGCCACCGTGATCGGGTCGGCGTACCGGGCGTCGACGAAGTCCTTGGCACGCATCAGATAGCGCGCGGGCGGCAGCATTTTCCCAGTATGACGCATCGATCAGGTACCTTATGAGCGCGAACGAGTTGGCTGGGCGGCCGCGGGCCTCGGAGATTTCCGGGGTTCGAGGAAAGTCCGGACTTCACAGAGCAGGGTGATTGCTAACGGCAATCCGAGGTGACTCGCGGGAAAGTGCCACAGAAAACAGACCGCCAGCAATGGTAAGGGTGAAACGGTGCGGTAAGAGCGCACCAGCATTCCGGGTGACCGGAGTGGCTAGGCAAACCCCACCCGAAGCAAGGCCAAGAGGCCGTGCCCCGCACGGCTGCGCAGGCGCTCGAGGGCTGCTCGCCCGAGCCTGCGGGTAGGCCGCTCGAGGTACCCGGCGACGGTGTGCCCAGATGGATGGTCGCCGCTGAGCTCTCCGGCAACG
Organism: Mycolicibacterium sp. MU0050; assembly: GCF_963378085.1. GTDB lineage: Bacteria > Actinomycetota > Actinomycetes > Mycobacteriales > Mycobacteriaceae > Mycobacterium > Mycobacterium wendilense. The sequence continues at coordinate 2,024,043 of NZ_OY726395.1, forward strand.
GAGGCTCAGAACAGAATCCGGCTTACAGGCCAACTCGTTCGCCCCACAGGGTTGCCGATCGGATGGCTGCGGTGACCGTCAACCCCTCGCGTCATGTCGCCCGACCGATAGCGACGCGAGCCTCGGATAGAGGACTGCCGGCCCCAGCCATTGGGCAACGAATCGACGTAGTTCGTGACCGCTGCGCGGCGTCTGTCCGGGATCGATCAGAAGGGACTGCACGGTGCGCAAAGTCATCTCGGCAAGCTCACGCAGCGCGGCGTTGTCGAAGCCGTGCAGTTCCCAATCGACATCGAAGCGGTGGAAGGCGGTCAAGCAGAACGAGATCGCAGTGTCAGTGGTCAGGGAGGTGGCAGCTCCGCCTCCGTCTCGTCCGGTCAACAGACCCTCCAACTGGGGATCGCCGGAAAGGTTCTCGACGCCGAACGCAACGCACTCGACCACCGCAGTAACCGGGTCGTTGACGCCGTTGACGTGGTCTACGGCCTGGTCGATGAATCCGTTGGCAGCGCGCATGGCACTCGCGATGAGCAGAGCGTCGGCATTGGCGAAGTAGCGGTACACCGTCTGGCGAGTCACTCCGAGTCTGCGGGCGACGTCGGCAAGGCGTATGGCCGCTCCGTGCTCGGCAACCTCCTCGTCTACCGCACTCAGGATGCGTGAGATGGCTTCCTCGTCTGTTGAGGGCGTCGCACCCGCCCATCCTCGACTACGCATCCGCTGCGACCAGCCTCTCGCTGGTGAACTCGATGGAAAGGGTTGTCGGTCCGGTCATTTCCAGCAGCGGCTTCCACGGAGCCGGACCGACGCGGTGGGGGGCGTCCAGGCGGCGGGTGAGGACGGTGAGTGCTTCAGCCAGTTCCCGGCGTGCAAGATTCGCCCCGAGGCAGTAGTGCGCGCCACCACCAAACGTCAGAATCGGGGGAAGGTCATTGCGCGTGATGTCGAAGCGGTCGGCATCGTCGTAGATGGCGGGGTCTCGGTTGGCGGCGAAAGTGTTCACGAGGACGAAGGTCCCGGCCGGGAACGTGTACCCACCGAACTCGACGTCGTCCACGGCGGCTCGGGGCACGATGCAGGCTGCGGGGGAGTGGCGCATGCTCTCCTCGACGGCCTGCATCGCAAGCTCCGGTCGCTCGCGCAGTGTCGCCCATTGATCCGGGTGTTCGCACAGCACTTGAACCGAGGCGGACAGTTGGTTTCGTGTCGTGTCCGTCCCGGCCATGAGGAACCCAGCCACCAGCATGCGAAGTTCGTCCAAAGTCAGCCGGTCGCCGTCACTTTCGGCGCGTATGAGATCCGAAAGCAGGTCATCGGTGAGGTTGCTTCGCCGGGCGGCGACCATATCGTCGACGTAGGCGTCGAGTTCGCCCCACGCCCGCATTATCGCGACCTCATCGAAGGTGACGTCGGGCTGAAAGTTGAGCGCCTTGAATACCTCCTCCGTCCAGTCCGCGAACAACTGCCAATCCTCGCGGGGAGCGCCGAGCAGTGCGCACATGATCGGGGTTGGGTACTGATACGAGATGTCGGTAACGACGTCACACCGTCCGGCATCCGCCACCGTGTCGATCAGCCCGTTCACTACGTCATGAATCGTTTCTTGCAAACGTGAAGTCGCGCGGGGCGTGAACGCCTTCGAAACCAGCTTGCGCAAGCGAACGTGCTTCTCGCCATCGAGACCCAGGAGGCTGTTGGCCATCTTGTCGAACAGTGGACCCGACGTGATGCCCTGCGCGGCCAGCGTGACACCGGGCGGCAGACGGAACCTGTTGTCGCGCAGAACGTCGCGAGCCATCTCGTAGGACAGGATTTCCGGGCCGAGCGGTCCGATGACGATGGGGGACGTCAATTGGGCAACTCTGACGTCTTCGAGGATGTCGTGGGGAGTGGCGGTGAGGTCGTACCCAATAGTGGGGAGTCCGGCGTCGAAGACACTCGGGGGCGTGTTGATCGCGTTCATTTACCGTCCACTCTCTCCATGTGCCACTGCCCCAAGGCGGTCCGACATATCTGATAAGAGTGTATGACCACATTGGGGTCAGGGTTGCAAAATTTGCAATATCAGCAGATGGATCCAAGAGTGGGATCGGCACGGTCATACGTATGGTCGAAATGTGTCGGCGGCGTCATGACCGCAACGGCGGGTGCTTCACCGGCCCCGGTGTGGCTCGCGCTTCTGAACAGGGTCGGCGGCAAGTGGGCCGTAGGCGGGGGCTCGAGGTCCTCTGCTAGGACATCGCCTTTGCCAGGGCCTTGAGCGCGTCGTCGAGCTGCTCGCGGCAACGCTCGGCCAGATCTTCCTCGCGCTGATACAGCAACCCGTAGGTGAAGGTGTCCTCGCCGGCGGCGTGGGCGGCCTCGGCCTGCTGGCTCAGGTGGTTGCGGCTGACGACGGCGTCCTGGTGATCGCCCAGCAGTGACTGAATGGTCTTGGCGGCCTCGGACACCTTGCGCTTGCCGGTGGCCGCAGCGGTGTAGCGTAAGCGCTTGGCGCCCTTGCGGATTCGATGCAACGCCTCGTCGCGGTCGTCGGCCGCGTCCGCGGCGGCGGCGCGGGCGTTCTTGGCGGCCTTGCGGACCCGCTTGTAGGCGGAGTCGAGGCTGACGGGCTTGTGCTCGGATTCCGTCGTCGGTCCGGGGGTGTGGGCGAGGTCGTCGAGCGCATCGAGCAGGCGGAAGTACCGGGTGGTGCGCATCGCCTTCAGGGACCGCCGCAGTCCGGTGTCGTAGCGCCGCCGGGCGCCGTCGACCAGGCGCTCGCGCACCGGCCCGCGAATCAACTCCGGCGGCAGCTCATCGAGGGCCTCGGCATACTTCGCGGCCAGCACCTCCGCATCGCGGGCCACCCCGAGAATGGCGGCCAACTGCCGCAGTTCGTCCAGTACCCAGGCGTCGTCGGTGAGGCCGAAGGACTCCTCGGATTCCTTGAGCAGGCTGCGCAGTTTGCGGATGGTCACCCGCATCTGGTGCACGGAGTCGAAGGTGTCGGAGCGCACCGCGCGATCCCACAGCAGCAGCTCCCGGTTGTGTTCCAGCACCGCTCGATGCACCGGATCGGCAGGTGGGGGGTCCGGTCGGTCGGCGTCCGCGCCGAGTACCCGGGCCAGCTTCGAGCCGTGTGCGGCCGGGGCGGCGCCGGCGTCGAGCAACCGGTTGCCCAGTCGGTCCAGCAGCAATCGGTCGTCGGACTCGACGAGTTCGAGTTCCCATTCCCGCCACTGCGCTTCGACCTCCCCGGCCGACGCGGTGACGTGATCGTCACAGAATTCGGCCAATACCGCCTCATCGGCCCCGCGCAGGCGCTGGACGTGTCGGGTCGTCGCGATCCGTGCCACCGGAGCCAGTGGGCGGTCCCGCACCACGGCCAGCACGACGTCGCGCAACTCGTCGGGAACGTCCTCGGACTCCAGCGGCGCCGTCACCTCCGTGCGGGCGTCCGGGCCCGCCGGCAACTTCAGGTGCCAGCCCGCATCCTCACCGCCGGTGCGCCGACGCAGCGTGATCTTGTGGGCCGCCAGATCGTGTGCGGCTGTGTCGAAGTAGACAGCGTCCAGCGATTGTGATGGGGACCGCTCCACGTGCGTGACGGCGGTGAGCCCGTCGAAGGACGGCGTGACGGCCTCCCCGGCCACCTCGTACTTGCGCTCGATCTCGGTGTAACGGTTGGTTTTCGACTTCTGAGCTGCCGTTTTGGCCGTCATGTCACCTTCGATCGCCGGCTGTGGACTCTGCACCCAGAATGCCACACCTGCACCATCGGTACCGGCGCCGCGGGCCGGCAACCCGGCGGCGCTCGCCGCAGGCCCGAAAGCCGTCGAGACCGAATCGAGACCTGTCATACTGGGCCTCACCTCAGAGATTCCTTAAGATTGCTGGCATGAACATCGGGTCGAACACGCTACGGGTCGAGGACTACCTCGATGGGGAGGGCAACATCGCCCTTCCGGCGGGAACGACGTTGACGTCGTACCTGGAACGCAACATCGCCGCCCTCGGCGACGAGGTTTCCTACCGCTATCTGGACTACACGCAGGACCCGGCCGGTGCGGCCGTCGAGATCACCTGGTCGCAACTGGGCTCGCGGCTGCATGCGGTCGGTGCCCGGCTGCAGCAGATCAGCGCCCCGGGCGACCGGGTGGCGGTGCTGGCCCCGCAGGGAATCGACTACGTCGTCGGCTTCTTCGCGGCCATCGCAGCCGGCAACATCGCCGTGCCGTTGTTTGCTCCGGAGCTCCCCGGGCATGCGGAACGCCTCGAGGCCGTGCTCACCGACGCCGAGCCGACGGTGGTCCTCACCACGACCGCGGCCGCAGAGTCGGTGCAGAAGTTCCTCCGCAGCCGCCCCCGCCGGGAACGTCCCCGGGTGCTGGCCGTCGACGCGGTCCCGGACACCGTCGGCGAATTGTTCGACCCCGTCGACGTCGCGGTCGACGACATCGCCTACCTGCAGTACACCTCGGGCTCCACCCGCACGCCCGCCGGCGTGGAGATCACCCACCGCGCGGTGTGCACCAACGTGTTGCAGATGATCATGTCGGTGGGCCTGTCCCGCGACATCCGCAGCGTTAGCTGGCTGCCGCTGTACCACGACATGGGGCTGCTGATGATCATGTTCCCGGCCCTGTGCGGCGGGCACATCACGCTCATGTCGCCGTTGGCGTTCGTCCGCCGGCCGGGGCGCTGGATCGCCGAGCTCGGCAAGCAGGGCCAGGAGGGGCCGACGTTCGCGGCGGCGCCCAACTTCGCCTTCGAGCTGGCCGCCACCCGCGGACTGCCCGCCCCGGGCCAGCACCTCGACCTGAGCAATGTGGCCGGCCTGATCAACGGATCGGAACCGGTCAGCATGGCCTCCATCGAGAAGTTCACCGAGGCGTTCGCCCCGTACGGCCTGCCCGCCACCGCGGTCAAGCCGTCCTACGGAATGGCCGAGGCCACGCTGTTCGTGTCGACGGTGGGCCCGGAGGCGGCCCCGAGCGCGGTCTACCTGGACCGCGACCAACTCGGCGCCGGTCAGGCCGTCCAGGTGTCGCCGGACTCGCCGAACGCCGTGGCCCAGGTGTCCTGTGGCACGGTGGCCCGCAGCCAGTGGGCCGTGATCGTGGACCCGGAGACCGACGCCGAGCTGGCCGACGGTCAGGTCGGCGAGATCTGGCTGCAGGGGGACAACATCGGGCAGGGCTACTGGCGCCGCCCCGAGGAATCCGAACTGACCTTCGGCAACAAGCTGCAGTCGAGGCTGGTCACCGGTAGCCACGCCGAGGGCACCGCCTACGGCGAAACCTGGCTTCGTACCGGAGATCTGGGTGTCTACCTGGACGGTCAGCTGTACATCACCGGCCGCATCAAGGACCTGGTGATCGTCGACGGGCGTAATCACTACCCGCAGGACATCGAGGCCACCGTCGCCGCGGCCTCCGACGCGATCCGGACCGGTTACGTCGCGGCGTTCTCGGTGCCCGCCGAAGATTCCACAGGCGAGCAGTTGGTGGTGATCGCCGAGCGTGCCGCCGGTGCCGGCAAGGTCGATCCTGAGCCCGTGCTGGCCGCCGTGCGGTCTGCCGTATCGCGCACCCACGCGCTGCCGATCGCCGACATGCGGCTGGTCGCCGCGGGAACCATTCCGCGCACCACGAGTGGCAAGCTGGCCCGCCGGGCCTGCCGAGCCGACTACCTGGCGGGGAGAATCTGAGGGGCAGCCGACCGACGGCTCGACCACACGGGTTAACGTCACCGGCATGTCTACCGAGTCGCACGCCTACGAGACCCTGCTGTTCGAGCAGGACGGCCCCGTCGCCCGCATCACGCTGAACCGGCCCGAGGCCGCCAACGGCATGAACGACGCGATGACGCGCGAGCTGGCGCACGTCGCCACCCGTTGCGCCGCGCCGGGCACCAAGGTGGTGGTGCTCACCGGGGCCGGCCGTTTCTTCTGCGCCGGAGGCGATCTCAAGGCCATGGCCGCCTCGCCGCTGGGGCCCGGCCCGTTCGTCAAGAACATCGCCGACGACCTGCACCGGGCCATCTCGACATTCGCCCGGATGGACGCCGTGCTGATCACGGCGGTCAACGGCACCGCCGCCGGGGCCGGCTTCTCGCTGGCCGCCAGCGGTGACCTGGTGGTCGCCGCGGCCTCGGCATCGTTCACCATGGCCTATACCCGGGCCGGACTGAGCCCGGACGGCGCCGCCTCCTACACCCTGCCGCGACTGATCGGCGTGCGGCGCACCGGCGACCTCATGCTGACCAACCGCAAGCTGTCGGCCGCCGAGGCCGAGCAGTGGGGTTTGGTCAACTACGTGGTCTCCGACGACGAGTTCGCCGCCCGGGTCGATGCGCTGGCCGCTGAAATCGCTTCGGGCGCAGCGGGTTCTGCCGCGGCGGTCAAGAAGCTGTTGTTGACGACGTTCGACAACGACATCGAGACCCAGATGGATTTCGAGGCGCAGCTGATCTCGGAGAACGCCGGCGGAGCCGATGGCGCCGAGGGCATCGACGCATTCCTCAACAAGCGCGCGCCGAAGTACGCCTGACCGGTTGTCACGAATAGGCGGGTTGATCGGTCCTAGTTGACGACTGGACGGCCGGTGGTGGTCGTCCAGCGTCGACGAAGGGTGCCGAACATGAAGATCGTCGTTATCGGAGGGACCGGCCTGATCGGATCCCAGGTGGTGCGGCTGCTCACCGCGGCGGGGCACGACGGGGTCGCCGCCGCGCCCAACACCGGGGTGGACACCATCACCGGCGCGGGCCTGACGCAGGTCCTCACCGGCGCCGACGTGGTGGTCGACGTCTCCAACTCGCCGTCGTTCGAGCGGGACGCGGCAGTCGAGTTCTTCCGAACCTCGACCGGAAACCTAGTGGCCGCGGAGCAGGCGGCCGGCGTCGCCCACCACGTCGCGCTGTCCGTGGTGGGCACCGGTGAATTGGCCGTCGAAAGCGGCTATTTCGCCGCCAAGCAGGTGCAGGAAGAGTTGATCGCCGCGTCCGGTGTGCCGTATTCGATCGTGCACGCCACCCAGTTCTACGAGTTCATCACGGGAATCATTAACGCCGCCACCGCCGGCACCGTCGTGCGTCTGGCGCCGGTCGATATCCAGCCGATCGCCTCGGCGGACGTCGCCGCGGCGGTGGCCGCCGCCGCAGTCGAACCGCCCCTGAACGGCATCGGCGATATCGCGGGGCCACAACGGTTCCGGCTCGATGAGCTTGCGCGGGCAGTCTTGGCGGAGCGCCAGGATCCCCGGACGGTGCACACCGACCCGACCGCCCTGTACTGGGGAGCTCACCTGCAGACCGACACCTTGACGCCGGGCGCGGGGGCAACGTTGTCCGAGACTCGATTCGCGGATTGGCAGTTGGCCGCCGCGAACCCGCGTTGAGTCAGTGTCGGCGGCTGATCAGCGTCGGCGGCCGTCGGCCCCGCCCAGCCAATCGGTCAGGCGGGTGCCGCACAGTCGCGCATGAGCGCCCGGCAGCAGGGTGCGTTCTTCGATGTCGATGCCCCAGTACCGCGCCGTGGCATCGCGCACCACCGCGCGGTCATCGCCCCGCATGGACAGCACGGTGCGGATCAGTTCATCGAGCGCGAATCGCTGCGGCCCGCCGATCTCGGTACTGCCGTTGTCCGGTCCGCCGACCGCAACGGTGGCGAGTTGAGCGGCCACGTCATGGGCGGCGACCGGCTGGATCAGCGCCGGCGGCAGCCGGACCGTGCCCGCCACGGTCGCCGAATCCGCGGCGGTGAACAGAAACTCGTAGAACTGCGTCGCGCGGATCACCGAGTAGGGGACGGGTCCGGTGGCAATGAGTTCCTCCTGCATCAGCTTCGCCTGGAAGTAGCCGCTGTGCGGGGCCAACCGTTCGGTGCCCACCACCGACAGGGCGACGTGATGCGTGACCCCGGTGAGTTTCTCTGCGGTCAACAGGTTGGTCGTCGAGTTGCGGAAGAACTCCATGGCGGCGCAGTCCTCGAACGCCGGTGAGTTCGAGACATCGACGACGACGTCGGCGCCGGTGAGGACTTCCGTCAGCCCCTTGCCGGTCACCGTGTCCACCCCGGTCCGAGGCGACGCGGCGACGGCGTCCTGACCCGCTCGGGTCAGGACGTCCACCAACCGCGTACCCACCAAGCCCGTACCGCCGACAACGACGATGCGCATGCTGGCCCCTTTCCTGCTTCCCGACTCGGTCACCAGTTACGACCGGGTGCGGCCCCGCTCTGTGACGCCGGCCGTGGCTGTCACAAAGCGCAGCCCCGTCCGGTCGGAATGGTCAGAGCGACAACAAGTCCGAAGCGGCCACCGCCGCGCGACCGAGGGGGCACCGTGAAGAGAACAGTCGATCTGCACGCAGCGGCCGGCGCTGCGATGAGCGCAGCCACCGCGGCTCGCTTCGAGGCCGACGTGGCGCCGCACCGCGACGCGCTGCTACGGGCCGCCCGCAGACTCACGCGCACCGAGTTCGACGCCGAAGACCTGCTCCAGGACACGCTGTTGCGCGCCTACGCGGGTTACGCAGGCTTCAGCGCCGGCACCAACCTGAACGCCTGGCTGTTCCGAATCCTGCACAACCAGTGGGTCAGCGCGTTCCGGTACCGGCAATGTCGGCCCACGGAAGTGCCCCTCGACGGAACGCCCGAACGCGCTCCGGTCAGGGCGCACCGATCGGCGGAGGACGAGGTGTTCGCAACACTGCCTGGACCCGCGCTCGCAGCGGCGCTTGCTGCCCTGTCGGAGGAATTCCGGACCGCGCTGTACTACTCCGACGTGGCGGGCTACACCTACCGCGAAGTCGCCGCCCGGATGGGAACGCCCGCAGGGACCGCGATGTCACGAGTGTCGCGGGCGCGTCGCCACGTCCGCGATCAGCTCACCGATACCGCTGGCCGACAGTCCGATTCACCACCGCAACTCGTCGCCTGAAAGGGCGCATCGACAAAAGGAGCCTCTGATGACCGAACTGCTCAACCGCTCGGCCCTGGTCACCGGCGGGACCGCCGGTATCGGACTGGCCTGCGCGCAGTTGCTGGCCGACGCCGGCGCGCAGGTGATCATCTCGGGTCGCGACACCGCCCGCGGCGAGGCGGCTGCGACCGCGCTCGGCAGCCGAGCCAGGTTCGTCCCTGCCGATCTCGCGGAAATCGACTCCGTGCGAAACCTCGTGCGGCGCAGCGGCGACGTCGACATCCTGGTGAACAACGCCGCCAGCTTCCCCGCCGCCCTGACGGTCGACCAACGCGTCGACAGCTTCGAGAAGACCTTCGATACCAACGTGCTCGGGACGTACTTCCTCACGGCCGGGCTGGCCGCCGGCATGCTCGACCGTGGTTCGGGCAGCATCGTCAACATCACCAGCATGGTGGCCAGCAAAGGGGTGGCAGCGGCGTCGGCCTACAGCGCCTCCAAGGCCGCGGTGGAATCGCTGACCCGCACCTGGGCAATCGAATTCGGCGGGCGCGGTGTGCGCGTCAACTGCGTGGCGCCCGGCCCCACCAGCACCGAGGGGGTCGTGGCGCAGTGGGGGGACACCAACGACGAGCTGGGCCGGGCGCTGCCGCTGGGCCGGACCGCCGCGCCTGCCGAGATCGCCGCCGCGGTGGTGTTCCTGGCGGGGCCGCACGCCAGCTTCATCACCGGCACCACCCTGCACGTGGACGGTGGCGGTTCGGCGATGTAGGCGTCCAGGGGCCCGAGGCCACGCCGGGCCGCTCGGCGCTCGCTAGTATTTCCGGGTAATTCGCCCCCTAGCGCGGACGCGGTGATGCCGGTGACGAGCGAGAATCGGGCGTCGGGTCTGCGTGGCCGCGACGTGGAATGCGCCGAGTTGCAGTCGCTGGTGGCCAATGTCGGCTCGGGGGTCGGTCAGGCGCTGGTCCTGCGCGGCGAGGCGGGCGTCGGAAAGAGCGCATTGCTCGACCACGTCGCAGAATGCGCGGAATCGGCCGGGTTTCGCTGTGCGCATGTCGCCGGCGTGCAATCCGACATGGAGCTGGCGTTCGCGGGTCTGCATCAACTGTGCGCTCCGCTGCTGGACCGCATGAACGAGCTGCCGGAACCGCAGCGAGATGCCCTGGCGGTGGCGTTCGGGCGCGGCGTGGGGCCGACGCCGGACCGGTTCCTGGTGGGGTTGGCCGTCCTGAGTCTGCTGGCCAGCGCCGCCGAGGACCGGCCGGTGCTGTGCGTCATCGACGATGCGCAATGGCTCGATCAGGTGTCGGTGCAAATCCTGGGCTTCGTGGCCAGACGGCTGGTCGCCGAGCCGGTCGGCATGGTGTTCGGGGTGCGTGACGGCGGTCCCGCCGATCTGTCCGGTCTGCCGGACCTGAACATCACCGGGCTGACCGACAGCGACGCCCGGGCATTGCTGGACTCGGTGGTGATGGGGCGCCTCGACGAGCGGGTGCGGGACCGCATGGTGGCCGAGACGCGTGGCATTCCGCTGGCCGTGCTGGAGGTACCGCGGAACTTCTCGCCGGAGGAGCTGGCCGGCGGCTTCGGGGGCGCCGCGACGCGGCCCTCGGCGGGACAGGTCGAGGAGAGCTTCGTCCGCAGAATCCGAGCACTACCGACCGACACCCAGCGACTGGTGCTCGCGGCGGCCGCCGAACCCGTCGGCGATCCGGCGCTGTTCCTTCGGGCGGCGGCACAATTGGGCATCCCGGTCGAAGCCCTGACCGCAGCCGAGACCGCCGGGATCATCGAGTTCGGGGCCCGGATGAGGTTCCACCACCCGCTGGTCCGATCAGCCGCCTACGCCGCGGCAGATCCGGCCGACCGCAGGGCGATCCACCGCGCGCTGGCCGATGCGACCGATCCGCACCTGGACCCGGACCGCCGGGCTTGGCACGCGGCGAACGCCACCGCGGGCACCGATGACGCGGTGGCCGCGCAGCTCGAGGCCTCGGCCGGCCGTGCCCAGAGCCGCGGCGGGGTGGCCGCCGCCGCCGCGTTCCTGGAACGCGCGGCCGTGCTGACCGCGGACCCGGGCCTGCGTGGCGCCCGTGCCATCGCTGCGGCCCGGGTGAAGCGCGACGCCGCCGCGCCGGAGGCCGCCTACAAGCTATTGGCCATCGCGGAACTGGGGCCGCTCTCGGCGCTGCAGCGCGCCCAGGTGGCACGGCTGCGGGCGCAGATCGACTTCGTGCGGTGCCGCGGCGGGGACCCCGCGGCGCCGCGGCTGCGCCAGGTCACCGCCCGATTGCGGGGGGCCGCCGAGCAACTCGACCCCCTGGACGAGGAACAGGCGCGGGAGGCCCACCTCGAGGCGATCGCTGCGGCCATGTATGCCGGCCGGCTCGGGGATGAGGGCGCGCTGGAGGAGACGGCCGCGGCCGCGCTCGCGGCGCTGGCGCGCACCGCGAACCTGCACCGGCCCGTCGACCTGCTGCTGAGTGCCATGGCCACCCGGATCACCGAGGGGGCGGGTGCCGGATCCGCGCAGCTCAGGGCGGCGTTGGAGGCGATGTGCGCGCAACTCGAGCGCAGCGAGGCGCAGCCACCACGCTGGTTGTCGTTGGGGCTGGCCATCCTGGCGGAATCGGCCGCCGGGGAACTCTGGGACGACGCGCTCATGGATCGGATGGCCGGCGCCCTGGTCCGGCAGGCCCGCGCCGCCGGTGCGTTGGCGGCCCTGCCGCCGGCACTGGCCTATCACGCCGGCGTTCAGCTACTGAACGGTGAACTCGGCACGGCGGCAACGCTTCTCGAAGAGGCCGCATCGATCACCGCGGCCACCGGTTACGCCCCGGTGCGCTACCACTCGCTGAACATCGCGGCGTGGCGGGGCGACGCCACGGAGGCGCTCCGATTGATCGGGAACGCCACCGCGGACGCCGCCGCCCGGGGTGAGGGCCGGCTGCTGGGCCTGACGGACTACGCCAGCGCCGTGCTGTACAACGGGCTCGGCCGCTACGAGGAGGCCTTCGCCTGCGCGCGGGACGGCTGTGAATTCGAGGATCTCGGCTTCTACAGCTGGACGCTCTACGAAATGATCGAAGCGGCCGTGCACACCGACCGCCACGACATCGCCCTGCAGGGGGTACGCAGATTCGAGCGGCAGGTGGGCGCGAGTTCGACGGGGTGGGCGCGCGGCGCGGTCGCCGGCGCGCACGCGCTGGTGGCCGACAACGACCATGCGGACGAACTGTTCCGGGCGGCCATCGGCCACTTCGGGGACAGCGCCGTGACCGTGCACCTGGCCCGCATCGAACTGAGTTACGGCGAATGGCTGCGCCGGGTGAACCGCCGTGGGGACGCGCGCCAACACCTGAACGCCGCGGCAGACAGGTTCGCCAAGATGGGCGCCACCGCCTTCGCCGAACGCGCCCACCGGGAACTCGTCGCCCTCGGCGCAAAGATCCGCAACCGTCCGGTGAAGTCGGGCGGCGAGCTCACCGCGCAGGAAGGCCAGATCGCCCGGTTGGCGGCCGACGGGCTGACCAACCACGAAATCGGTGCGCAGCTGTTCCTCAGCACGCACACCGTCGAATGGCATCTACGGAAGGTCTTCGTCAAGCTCGGAATCAGGTCGCGTCGGCAGCTTCGCACCGTCGCGTGGACCAGCTGAGCCGACCACGATCCGTGGTCCCCCGGGGACCACGAACTTTCAAGGGCTCGCCGCGGCGGGGACCGCAGCAGGCTCGAAGCATGACAATCGCAGACATCGAAGACCGCGCCGGTTCCTCAGCTACCGGGGACCTCGAGGACGCCGCGGAGTTCTTCACCGGCATCCGGCACCTGTTGTTCGGGGTCGCCCATCGCATGTTGCGCAGCGTGGCCGACGCCGAAGACGTCGTCCAGGACTCCTGGGTCCGGTGGCAGTGTTGCGACCGCGCCGCGGTGCAGAACCCGACCGGTTTCCTGCTGACCGTCACCACCCGGCTGTGCATCAACGAGCTCCAGTCCGCCCACAACCGGCGCGAAACCCAGCTGGGGCCGTGGATTCTCGAGCCCGTGGACGCCGATGCCGACCCGGCGCTGTGCAGCGAACGCGGCGACGCGCTGCGCAGCGCCACGCGCATCGTGGTGCAGAAACTCCCGCCGACCGAGCGCGCCGCCTACGTGTTGCGGGAAGCGTTCGACTACCCGTACCGGCTGATCTCCCACACCGTCGGCGTCAGCGAGGCGAACGCCCGGCAGCTGGTGAGCCGGGCGCGCAAACATCTGACCGAGGACCGCGACGCCGCACCGAGACCCGTGGCGTACCAAGGGTTGTTCACCGCGTTCGTCACGGCCGCGGAGTCGGGGGAGATGGCCGAGCTGGAGCGCGCCCTGGTCGCCGCCGGCTAGAAGCAGTGCTCCTCGGCGGGGAACGCGCCGCTGGCCACCTCGTCGGCGTATTGGCTTGCCGCCCGGCCCAGTTCGCCGCCGACGTCGCCGAATCGCTTGACGAACTTGGCCGTTCGGCCCGACGTCATCCCGGCCATGTCCTGCCACACCAGCACCTGGGCGTCGCAGTTGGGGCCGGCGCCGATGCCGACGGTGGGAATGGTCAGCTTGCCGGTGATCTGGGTGGCCAACTCGGCGGGGACCATCTCCAGCACCACCGCGACGGCGCCGGCCTCGGCGACGGCGATGGCATCGTGCACGGTCTGCTCGGCACCGTCGCCGCGGCCCTGCACCCGGAAACCGCCGAGCCCGTTGACGCTCTGCGGGGTGAACCCGATGTGGGCGATGACGGGGATCCCGGCCTGGGTCAGCGCGGAGATCTGCGGCGCGACCCGCTCGCCGCCCTCCAGCTTGACCGCGTGCGCGCCGGTCTCCTTCATGAACCGGGTGGCGGTCTCCAATGCCTGATCGGCGCCGCGCTCATAACTGCCGAACGGCAGGTCGGCGACCACCAGCGCGTGCGGGGCGCCGCGCACCACACCGCGCACCAGCGGAATCAGCTCGTCGATGGAGATCGGCACGGTGGTGTCGTAGCCGTAGACGACGTTGGCGGCCGAATCACCGACCAGCAGCACCGGGATACCGGCGTCGTCGAACACCCGCGCCGTCGAATAGTCGTAGGCGGTGAGCATGGCCCACTTGTGGCCCTCGCTCTTCCACTTCTGCAGATGATGGGTGCGCACCTTGGTGCGGGGCTTGGAATCCGCCGCAGCGCCATACACGGTTTGCTCTGAGGACATGGCTGAGTCGCCCCTTGTCGTTGTCGGGTCGATCCTCGAGGCCCAATCCGGGTCCCCGGGTCGTCTGACCTCGCCAAGTCTGCCACTGCGACGCGCGCAGGTGAAGGGGCAGTTGAGTGGACTTCCTCACACCGCCATCCGGGCCGACCTACGATGCGCAGATGTCCGGTTATCAGCGGCTCAGCGGCCTCGACGCCAGTTTTCTGTATCTCGAAACGCCCCAACAACCCCTGCACGTCTGCTCGCTGCTCGAACTGGATGCGGCCACAATTCCGGGCGGCTACACCTTCGACCGGCTGCGCGACGCGCTGGCGGTCCGGATGACCGCCATGCCCGAGTTCCGCGAGAAACTCGCCGACAGCTTCTTGAACCTCGATCATCCGGTGTGGGTGGAGGACGAGCACTTCGAAGTGGCACACCATGTGCACCGCGTGGGTCTGCCGGGGCCCGGTGGACGCGCGGAGCTGGCCGAGATCTGCGGGCATTTCGCGTCGTTGCCGCTGGACCGCAGCAAGCCGCTGTGGGAGATGCTGGTCATCGAGAACGTCGCGGGCACCGACACCGCCGACCGCGGCCGGCTGGCCGTGATGACCAAGGTGCACCACGCCGCGGTCGACGGCGTCACCGGCGCCAACCTGATGTCGCAGTTGTGCACCACCGAACCGGACGCGCCGGCGCCGGAGCCCGTGGCCGCCCCCGGCGGCGCCGGACAGCTGGAGATCGCCGTGCGCGGGCTGGCCCGGTTCGCGACCCGGCCGCTGAACCTGGCCACCAAGGTGCTGCCCGACACCGTGAGCACCGTGGTGGACACCGTGCGCCGCGCGGTCAACGGTTCGGCAATGGCCAGCCCGTTCCGCGCGCCGCAGACCGCGTTCAACGCCAGCATCACCGGGCGGCGCAACATCGCCTTCACCGAGCTGGACCTCGAGGACATCAAGACCGTCAAGAATCACTTCGGTGTCAAGGTCAACGACGTGGTGATGGCGCTGGTCTCCGGCGTGCTGCGGCAGTTCCTGATCGACCGTGGCGAACTGCCGGACAGTTCGCTGGTGGCCATGGTCCCGGTGTCGGTGCACGACCGGTCGGACCGGCCGGGGCGCAACAAGGTGTCCGGGATGTTCGCCAGCCTGCACACCGAGATCGCCGACCCGGCCGAGCGGCTGCGCGCCATCGCCGAGGCGACTTCGGTTGCCAAGGAGCACAGTTCGGCCATCGCGGCGACTCTGCTGCAGGACTGGTCCCAGTTCGCGGCCCCGGCCGTGTTCGGGGCCGCCATGCGGGTCTACGCCGGCACCCGGCTGACCGAGGCCCGGCCGGTGCACAATCTGGTGCTGTCCAACGTGCCCGGCCCGCAGGTGCCGCTGTACTTCCTGGGGGCCGAGGTCAAGGCGCTCTACCCGCTGGGGCCAATCTTCCACGGGTCCGGTTTGAACATCACCGTGATGTCGCTCAACGGTGCGTTGGACGTCGGAATCATCTCCTGCCCGGAGCTGCTGCCCGATCTGTGGGACCTGGCCGACGACTTCGCTACGGGGATGGGCGAGCTGCTGGCCGCGACGCGGTAGACACGCGCTGACGAGGCTTGTGGCCGGCGCATGGCAGCATTGGTTTCCATGAGCATTCTTCGCCCTCGGTCGTTCCTGCGCGCCACGACGGTCGTGACGGCGGTGACGACGTTGGCTCTGGGCGCCGTGGGGTGCTCGAAGGTGATCGACGGCCGCGCCGCCCTGGCCGAGCCCGGCATCGGTGAGCCGGTGCGCTGGGAGCCGTGCAAGTTCACCGGCGGCGCCGACCTCGAGTTGCCGCCGGACACCGAGTGCGGGCGGATCGCGGTGCCCGTCGACTACGACGACATCGACGATCCCGACGCCCCGGTGATTCAGCTTGCGCTGATCCGTTTCCCGGCCACCGGGGAGAAGATCGGCTCCCTGCTGGTCAATCCCGGCGGGCCGGGGGAGTCCGGCATCGAGACCGCGATCGGGATGGTCGATCTGTTGCCCGAGGACGTCCGTCAGCGGTTCGACTTCGTCGGCTTCGACCCCCGCGGGGTCGCGTCGTCCACGCCGGCGGTGTGGTGCAACTCGGACGAGGACAACGACCGGCTGCGGGCGGACCCGCAGGTCGACTACACGCCCGAGGGTGTCGAGTACATCGAGAACGAAACCAAGGAATTCATTCAGCGCTGTGTCGACAAGATGGGCGAGGACTTCCTGGCCAACGTCGGAACCGTCAACGTCGCCAAGGATCTCGACCAGATCCGCGAGGCGGTCGGGGACGACAAGCTGACGTACCTGGGGTACTCGTACGGCACCCGGATCGGGGCGGCCTACGCCGAGCAGTTCCCGCAGAACGTGCGCGCGATGATCCTCGACGGCGCCATCGACCCCAACGCCGATCCGGTGGAGGCCGACATCAACCAGGCCGCGGCCTTCCAGGGGGCCTTCGACGACTACGCCGCGGACTGCGCCACCGACGCGAGCTGCCCGCTGGGCACCGACCCGGACAAGGCCGTCGAGATCTACCGCGAGATGGTCGAGGCGCTGGTGGACGAGCCGGCATCGACGAAGGACCCGCGCGGGCTGTCCTACAGCGACGCCGTCGTCGGGACCATCATGGCGCTGTACTCGCCGGCGCTGTGGCGGCACCTGACCCAGGGCCTGACCGAACTGCGCAACGGCACCGGCGACACCATGCTGATCCTGTCCGACATGTACATGCGGCGCGACGCCAACGGCCACTACACCAACGCGACCGATGCGCGCATCGCGGTGAACTGCGTGGACAAGCCGCCGATCACCGACCGCGAGGTGGTCGTCGAGACCGACCGGCGGGTCCGCGAGGTCGCCCCGTTCATGAGCTACGGCGAATTCACCGGGCATGCACCGATGTCCACGTGTGCGTTCTGGCCGGTGCCGCCGACCAGCGAGCCGCACGAACTGTCGATCCCGGATCTGCCGCCCACCCTGGTGGTCTCGTCCACCGGCGACCCCGCCACCCCGTACCAGGCGGGTGTGGACCTGGCCCGGCAGCTCAAGGGTGGGCTGATCACCTTCGAGGGCACCCAGCACACCGTGGTGTTCCAGGGTGAGGCCTGCGTCGACGAGATGGCCGCCGCCTATCTGATCGACGGGACCCTGCCGCCGCCCAATACTCGGTGCTGAGGCGGGCGTATCCGTACCGATACCGGAGCGTGACCGCCCGCGGGCGGCGCCGGGGGTCCTCGCATGCGACGATGGGCACCATGCAGCGCTGTAAAAGATGGGGCACTGCGCTGCTCAGCTCAGTTCTGGTGCTGCTGGCCGCGCCGATGCCCACCGCGGCCGCCGTGCCCGGGCCGACCGCGCCGGAACCTGCTGCGCCGCAGGTCAATTGGCAATCCTGCGAGCTCTTCTACGACGACACCGACCGGATTCCGACGGCGCAGTGCACCCGGCTGCCGGTCCCGGTGAGCTACGAGCAGCCCGCCGGCCCCGCGGTGTCGCTGGCGGTCATCCGGGTGCCGGCCGCGGGTCAACGCATCGGCGCGCTGTTCGTCAACCCCGGCGGCCCCGGTGCCTCGGCCGTCGACACGGTTGCGAGCATGGGTGCGGCGCTGGTGGGTTCGCCCATCAACGAACACTTCGACCTGATCGGATTCGACCCGCGCGGCATCGGACACTCCACGCCGGAACTTCGCTGCCGCACCGACGCGGAGTTCGACGCGTGGCGCCGCGAGCCCATGGCCGACTTCAGCCCGGCCGGGGTGGCGCGCATCGAAGCGCTCTACCAGCAGTTCGCGCAGCGGTGCGCCGAGCGGATGGGCACCGACTTCCTGGCGACGCTGGGCACCCGGGACGTCGCGCGCGACATGGACACCGTGCGCCAGGTCCTCGGCGAGGAGCAGATCAACTACCTCGGCTTCTCCTACGGCACCGAGATCGGGACCGCCTACCTGCGCAACCACGGCCAGCACGTCCGGGCGATGGTGCTCGACGGCGCCATCGACCCCACCGTCGACCCGGTGACCAAGAGCATTAACCAGATGGCCGGCTTCCAGCAGGCGTTCAACGCCTACGCCGCCGACTGCGCCCAGTCGCCGGACTGCCCGCTGGGGCAGGATCGGACGCAGTGGGTGAACCGGTACCGCCAACTCGTCGACCCGCTGGTCACCCGGCCGGCGCCGACGTCGGATCCGCGCGGCCTCAGCTACGCCGACGCCATCACCGGAACCTTCAACTCGCTCTACACCCCGCAGTTGTGGCGCTACCTGACCTCCGGGTTGCTCGGCCTGGCCCGCGGCACCGACCCGGGCGACCTGCTGCTGCTCGCCGACGAGTACGAGGGACGCGACGCCTCCGGGCACTACCGCAACAATCAGGACGCCTTCAACGCGGTGCGCTGCATGGATGCGCCGTCCCCGACGGATCCGGCGGTGTGGGCCGCCGCGGACCGACGCATCCGCGAACTCGCCCCGTTCGCCTCCTACGGCGGGTTCACCGGGTTCGCGCCCCGCGACATCTGCGGGTTCTGGCCGGTGCCGGCGACCTCCGCGCCACAGCCGGCCGCCCCCGCGCGGCCCGGGTCGGTCGTCGTCGTCTCCACCACCGGGGACCCCGCCACGCCGTATCAGGCCGGCGTCAACCTGGCCCGCCAGCTGCAGGCGCCGCTGATCACGTTCGAGGGCAACCAGCACACCGTCGTCTTCAGCGGCCGGGAGTGCATCGACTCGACCATCGTCGACTACTTCGTCGACGGCGTGGTGCCCGGCGATATGCGGTGCTGAACGGCCATCTCGGGACACGCCTGTAACACAGAGTTAACAGCCGCTGCCTAGGCTCGCAGTCATGGACCGTCAGAAGGAATTCGTGCTGCGCACGCTGGAGGAACGCGATATTCGGTTCGTTCGGCTGTGGTTCACCGACGTGCTCGGGTTCCTCAAGAGCGTGGCGATTGCGCCCGCCGAACTCGAGGGGGCCTTCGAGGAGGGCATCGGGTTCGACGGTTCCTCGATCGAGGGCTTCGCCCGGATCTCCGAGTCCGACACCGTCGCGCGTCCGGACCCGTCGACCTTCCAGGTGTTGCCGTGGACGGGCGACGACGGCCAGAACCACTCCGCGCGGATGTTCTGCGACATCACCATGCCGGACGGCTCGCCGTCCTGGGCGGACTCCCGGCACGTGCTGCGCCGCCAGCTCGCCAAGGCCAGCGACCTCGGCTTCTCCTGCTACGTGCATCCGGAGATCGAGTTCTTCCTGCTCGAGCCCGGCCCGTACGACGGCAGCGTCCCGGTGCCCGCCGACAACGGCGGCTACTTCGACCAGGCGGTCCACGACTCCGCGCCGAACTTCCGTCGGCATGCCATCGAGGCGCTCGAATCGATGGGGATCTCGGTGGAATTCAGCCACCACGAAGGCGCGCCGGGCCAGCAGGAGATCGACCTGCGCTACGCGGACGCCCTGTCGATGGCCGACAACGTGATGACCTTCCGGTATGTGGTCAAGGAGGTCGCGCTGCGCGACGGGGTGCGGGCCTCGTTCATGCCCAAGCCGTTCAGCGAATACCCGGGCTCGGCCATGCACACCCACATGAGCCTGTTCGAGGGCGACACCAACGCGTTCCACAGCCCCGACGACCCGCTGCAGCTTTCCGACGTGGGCAAATCCTTCATCGCCGGAATCCTCGAGCACGCCAACGAGATCAGCGCCGTCACCAACCAGTGGGTGAACTCCTACAAGCGGTTGGTGCACGGCGGGGAGGCGCCGACGGCGGCCTCCTGGGGCGCGGCCAACCGCTCGGCGCTGGTACGGGTGCCGATGTACACCCCGAACAAGGCGGCCTCGCGGCGCGTCGAGGTGCGCAGCCCCGACTCCGCCTGCAACCCCTACCTAGCCTTCGCGGTGCTGCTGGCCGCCGGCCTGCGCGGCGTCGAGAAGAGCTACGTGCTGGGGCCGCAGGCCGAGGACAACGTCTGGAGCCTGACGCCGGAGGAACGGCGCGCGATGGGTTATCGCGAACTGCCGGGCAGCCTCGGCAACGCGCTGCACGCCATGGAGAACTCCGAGTTGGTGGCGGAAGCGTTGGGGGAGCACGTGTTCGACTTCTTCCTGCGTAACAAGCGCAGCGAATGGGAGGCGTACCGCAACAGCGTCACGCCCTTCGAACTCCAGCAGTATCTTTCGCTGTAGCTGTGGCTACTGCGAGCGCCCTCGGTGGGTTACCGTTGCTGCCGTGTCCAGACCAGTGACGCAACGTCCCACGGTGCCCGGGGTGGGGCGGCTCGGACTCGTCGAGCGCAGCGCCCCGGCCGACCTGGCGCGTCTGGGCTGGGACACCGACGCCCACGTCGAGTTGCTGTGGTCGCTGTCGCGGGCCCCCGATGCCGACGCCGCGCTGCGCGCCATGGTGCGGCTGGCCGAGGCGGTGGGCCCCGACTGGGACCAGCTCTCCGCCGCGCTGCAGAAGGACCGGACCCTGCGGGGTCGGCTGTTCGCGGTGCTGGGCTCCTCGCTGGCGCTCGGCGACCACCTGGTGGCCAACCCCGAATCCTGGCGGTTGCTGGAGGGGACGGACGATCCCGCGCCGGTGCTGCCGTCGGCGGAGGAATTGAAGGCGCAGTTCCTCGAGTGCGTCGACGAAAATGACGGCGCCGCAGCCCCGCTCGCGCTGCGCACGCTCTACCGCAACCGGATCCTGATGCTGGCGGCGATCGATCTGGCCCCGACCGTCGAGGACGAGCCGGTGCTGCCGTTCGCCGCCGTCGGGGTCCATCTGGCCGATCTGGCCGACGCCGCGCTGGCCGCGGCCCTGCGCTACGCGACCACCACGGTGTGCAAGGACGACGAGCCCGCGCCCACCTTGGCGGTGATCGCGATGGGCAAAAGCGGTGCGCGCGAACTCAACTACGTCTCCGACGTCGACGTCATCTTCGTGGGCGCCACCGCCGACACCCTGGAAACCCGGGTGGCCGGGGAGATGATGCGGATGGCCTCGGAGACCTTCTTCGAGGTGGACGCGGCGCTGCGGCCCGAGGGCAAGCGCGGCCCGTTGGTGCGCACGCTGGATTCGCACGTCGCCTACTACCAGCGGTGGGCCAAGACCTGGGAGTTCCAGGCGTTGCTCAAGGCGCGGTTCGCCGTCGGCGACGCGGAGCTGGGCCGGCAGTACATCGACGCGATGATGCCGATGGTGTGGACCGCCTGCGAGCGCGACGATTTCGTGGCCGACGTCCAGGCCATGCGCCGGCGGGTGGAGGAGCTGGTGCCCGCCGACGTGCGCGACCGCGAACTCAAGCTGGGCACCGGCGGGCTGCGGGACGTCGAGTTCGCCGTGCAGCTGCTGCAATTGGTGCACGGTCGCAACGACGACACGCTGCACGTCGCGTCGACGGTGGAGGCGCTGGCCGCGTTGGGGTCGGCCGGCTATATCGGCCGTGACGACGCGGCGAACATGACCGCCTCCTACGAATTCCTGCGGCTGTTGGAACACCGGCTGCAACTGCAGCGGCTCAAGCGCACGCATCTGCTGCCGGCCCCCGACGACGCCGAAGCGCTGCGCTGGCTGGCCCGCGCCGCCCACGTGCGCCCCGACGGCACCCACGACGCGCTCGGCGTGCTGCGCAAGGAACTCAAACGGCAGAGCCACCGGGTGTCGCGCCTGCACGCCAAGCTGTTCTACCAACCGCTGCTGGAGTCCACCGGAGTCGCGCGGGACCTGGCCGACGGGATGAGCGCGGCCGCCGCCGAACGGCAGCTCGCCGCCCTGGGCTACCAGGCTCCGGCCAGCGCGCTGAGTCACCTTGCGGCGCTGGCGAATCAGAGCACCCGGCGGGGCCGGGTGCAGGCCATCCTGCTGCCCACGCTGCTGGACTGGCTCTCGGACACGCCCGACCCCGACGCGGGCCTGCTGCAGTACCGGCGGCTCTCCGAAGCGCTGGTCGATCAACGGTGGTTCCTGGGCACGCTGCGCGACGAGAGCGCGGTGGCCAAGCGGCTGATGCACGTGCTGGGTACCTCGGCGTATGTGCCGGACCTGTTGCTGCGCGCGCCCGAGGTGATCCAGGCCTACGCCGACGGGCCGTCGGGGCCCAAGCTGCTCGACGTGGAACCCGAGGGGGTGGCCCGGGCCCTGGTGGCCGCGGCGGGCCGGCAGTCCGATCCGGCCAAGGCCATCGCCGCGGCGCGCACCCTGCGCCGCGGCGAGTTGGCCCGGATCGCCTCGGCGGACCTGCTCGGGCTGCTCGACGTGCGCGCGGTGTGTCAGGCGTTGACGTCGGTGTGGGTGGCGGTGCTGCAGGCCGCGCTGGACGCGGTGATGCGGACCAACACCCCGGCCGACGGCGTGGCGCCGGCGTCCATCGCGGTGATCGGCATGGGCCGACTCGGCGGCGCCGAACTCGGCTACGGCTCCGACGCGGATGTGTTGTTCGTCTGCGAGGCGGCGCCCGGCGTGGACGACACCACCGCGGTCAGGTGGGCCACCGGCGTCGCCGAGCAGATCCGGGCGCTGCTGGGCACACCCAGCGTCGATCCGCCGCTGGAGGTCGACGCGAACCTGCGCCCGGAGGGCCGCAACGGACCGCTGGTACGGACGCTGGCGTCCTACACCAGCTACTACCGGCAGTGGGCGCAGCCGTGGGAGATCCAGGCGCTGCTGCGGGCCCACCGGGTGGCCGGCGACCTGGAACTCGGGGAGCGGTTCCTGCTGATGGTCGACGAGACGCGTTATCCGAGCGGCGGCGTCTCGGCCGACACCGTGCAGGAGATCCGCCGGGTCAAGGCGCGCGTGGACGCCGAGCGGTTGCCGCGCGGGGCCGACCCGAACACCCACACCAAGCTGGGGCGCGGGGGCCTGGCCGACGTCGAGTGGACCGTGCAGCTGCTGCAGTTGCGCTACGCGCACCAGATCCCGGCCCTGCACAACACCTCGACGCTGCAGGCGCTCGACGCGATCGGCGCGGCGGAACTGATCGCCGAGGGCGACGTGGACCTGCTGCGGCAGGCCTGGCTCACGGCCACCCGGGCCCGCAACGCGCTGGTGCTGGTGCGGGGCAAGCCGACCGACCAGTTGCCCGGCCCGGGGCGGATGCTCAACGCCGTCGCGGTCGCGGCCGGCTGGCCCGACGACGACGGCGGTGCGTTCCTGGACAACTATCTGCGGGTGACGCGGCGGGCCAAGGCCGTCGTGCGCAAGGTCTTCGGTTAGGGGCCCCGCGCGGGTTTCGTAGTGCCCTCGATGCTAAGACAGGTGAATGCAGTTCACCTATGAGCCGGTCGACGCCGCCGAGGCCGCGGCCCAGCGAGCCGTCTACGAGCCGTTCACGCAGGCGGTGCGGGAACTGCTGGACGCCACCATCCGCACTCGGGCCGGCGCCGAGGACATCGCCGCGGCGCAGGCCGCCATCGAGGCGATCACCGCGACGTTGCGGGCCGATCAGATGGACGGCCCGTTCGGCGTCCGGTTCACCTCCGAGGGCGAGGGCATGTCGTGGGGGAACCCGGTGATCGGCGTGCGCAATCCGATGGCGCCACCGCTGACCGTCGAGCACGGCGACGACCGCTGCTGGGCCGAGTTCGAACTCGGCGCGGCCTACGAGGGCCCGCCCGACCATGTGCACGGCGGGATCTCGGCGTTGATCCTCGATCATCTGCTCGGTGAGGTCGCCAGCGGCCGCGGCGACCGCCCGGTGTTCACCGGCACCATCTCGCTGCGTTATCTGCGCGGGACCCCGTTGGGCCGGTTGCGGTGCGAGGCCTGGACCGAGCGGATCGACGGCGTCAAAACGTATGCGCGCGGGTTCATCTCGGACGCCGAGGGGCCCACCGTCGAAGCCGAGGGGGTCTTCATCCAACCGGCGTGGGCCCGGCAGTGAAGTTCTACGTCAGCACGGCCTTCCTCGATACCGCGGAGGCCGTCGAGGTGGCCAAGGCCGCCGACGAGTTGGGCTACCACGGGATGGCCATCCCGGATCAC
This sequence comes from Mycolicibacterium sp. MU0050, assembly GCF_963378085.1. Taxonomy (GTDB): domain Bacteria; phylum Actinomycetota; class Actinomycetes; order Mycobacteriales; family Mycobacteriaceae; genus Mycobacterium; species Mycobacterium wendilense. The sequence continues at coordinate 2,048,119 of NZ_OY726395.1, forward strand.
GTGGTCAACCTCGAGACGTTGCAGACGCCCTATCCCTATACCAAGGACGGGCAGCGGCGCTGGGAGGCGTTCACCGACTGGCCCGATCCCTGGGTGATGATCGGCGCGATCGCGTTGGCGACCGCCCAGCTGCGCTTTGTCACCACGGTCTACCTGCCGGCCATGCGGGACCCGTACTCGGCGGCCAAAGCCATTGGTACCGCGGCGGTTCTGGCCGGTGGGCGGTTGGAGCTCGGGATCGGCGTCGGGTGGTGTCGCGAGGAGTTCGAACTGCTCGGGCAGCAGTTCGACCGGCGGGGCAGGCGCACCGACGAGATGCTGGCGTTGATGAAGGAGCTGTGGGCGCCGGGGTGGACGGAGTTCGACGGCGAGTTCTACCGCACCCCCCGGCTCGAGATGGAGCCGACTCCGCCGGCCATCCCGATCTTCGTCGGCGGCCTGTCGGACATCGCGTTGCGGCGGGCGGCCCGCCACGACGGCTGGGTCGGCGATCTGATCACCACCGACGAGGCGCTGCGACGGGTCGATCGGCTACGCGAACTCCGGGCCGAGAACGGTCTGTCGATGGACGATTTCGCGGTGCTGACGCCGCTGGTCGATGCGTTCACCCCAGAGCACTACGCGCGGGCGAAGGCCGGCGGGATCACCGGAATCATCACGATGCCGTGGGTGTTCTACACCAATGGTCCCGCCACGTTGGCCGAGAAGATCGACGGGATGCGACGGTTCCGGACGGATCTGGGCCTGTCCTGAGCCGTCGCGGCACTCGATATCTTCTGCCGGAGGGCAGATTTCACGGTTGGGGGACCGGCCGAGTGTGGCGGCAATCACTTCGGGGAGGGTTTGCAATCCACGATTTCCGATGCACAATGGGAGATGTCAATACTTGAATAATTCCAGAAAAGGGAGTGTTTCTCTGTGACTCTTCTGACCATCGGTGACCAGTTCCCGCAGTACGAGCTCAAGGCCGTGATCGGGGGCGACCTGTCCAAGGTCGATGCGAAGGATCCCGAGGACTACTTCACCACGGTGAGCAGCGAGGACCACCCGGGCAAGTGGCGGGTCGTCTTCTTCTGGCCGAAGGACTTCACCTTCGTGTGCCCGACCGAGATCGCCGCGTTCGGCAAGCTCAACGACGAGTTCGAGGACCGCGACACCAAGGTGCTCGGCGTCTCCGTCGACAACGAGTTCGTGCACTTCCAGTGGCGCGCCCAGCACGAGGACCTCAAGACGCTGCCGTTCCCCATGGTGAGCGACCTCAAGCGCGAGCTGGCCGTCGCCGCCGGCGTGCTCAACGCCGACGGTGTCGCGGACCGCGCCACCTTCATCGTCGACCCGAACAACGAGGTGCAGTTCGTGTCCGTGACCGCGGGCTCCGTCGGCCGCAACGTCGACGAGGTGCTGCGGGTGCTCGACGCGCTGCAGTCCGACGAGCTGTGCGCGTGCAACTGGAAGAAGGGCGACCCGACCATCAACGCGGGTGAACTCCTTTCCGAGGCGGTGTAACTGGTGAGCATCGACAATCTCAAGGAGGCCCTTCCGGAGTACGCGAAGGACCTGAAGCTCAACCTGGGCGCCATCGTGCGCACCACCGAGCTCAACGAGCAGCAGCTGTGGGGCGCCTTGGTGGCGACCGCGGCGGCCACCAAGTCCGACCGGCTGCTCAAGGAGATCGCCGAGGACGCACTCGACGTGCTGTCCGAGGAGGCCTTCCACGCCGCCCTGGGCGCCGCGTCCATCATGGGTATGAACAACGTGTTCTACCGGACCAAGGGGCAGCTCGACGGTCAGTACGACGACCTGCGGGCCGGCCTGCGGATGAACATCATCGGCAACCCCGGTGTGGACAAGGTGGACTTCGAGCTGTGGTCGCTGGCGGTGTCGGCGATCAACGGCTGCGGACACTGCCTGGCCGCGCACGAGAAGACCCTGCGGGATTCCGACGTGTCCCGGACCGCGATCTTCGAGGCCATCCGGTTGGCCTCGATCGTGGCGGGCGTGGGTCAGGCGCTGCAGACCACCGAGGTGCTCGCCAAGGTCTAGCTCCAAGGCACGAAAAAGCCCCGGGTACCCGGCCATTGCGGCCGGACCCGGGGCTTTTCGTTGCTCAGAGCGACTTCGCGATGATCTGTTTCATGACCTCGTTGGCGCCGGCGTAGATGCGCTGCACGCGCGCGTCCTCGTACATCCGGGCAATCAGGTACTCGCGCATGTAGCCGTAGCCGCCGTGCAACTGCACGCAGCGGTCGACCACCTCGCATTGCTTGTCGGTCAGCCAGTACTTGGCCATCGCGGCCTCGGTGCCGTCGAGCTTGCCGTCCAGGTGCGACTGCACGCAGTGGTCGAAGAAGATCCGGCTGGTCCGCGCCAGCGTCGCGCACTCGGCGAGCTCGAAGGCGGTGTTCTGGAAGTCGAACAGGCTGTGGCCGAACGCTTCCCGGGATTTCGTGTAGGCCACGGTGTCGTCCACCGCGCGTTCCATGCCGCCGATCGCCTGGGCGGCGACGCACAGCCGCTCCTGGGCCAGCTGATCGATCATCTGGCCGAAACCCTTGCCCTCCTCGGGGCCGAGCAGGTTGGTCACCGGAACCCGCACGTCGGTGAACGCCAATTCGGCGGTGTCGGCGCCGTGCTGGCCGACCTTGTCCAGCACCCGGGTCACCTGGAATCCCTTGGTGTCGCGCAGATCGACGATCAGCAGCGAGATTCCGCGGGCGCCCGCCTTCGGGTCGGTCTTGACCGCCAGCACCACCATGTCGGCCGAGCCGCCGTTGGTGATGAAGGTCTTCGATCCGTTGATGACGTACTCGTCGCCGTCGCGCACCGCGGTGGTGCGGATGGCCTTGAGGTCGGAACCGGCGCCGGCCTCGGTCATACCGATGGCGCCGAGCACCTCCCCGGTGGCCATCGGCGGCAGCCAGGTCTTCTTCTGCTCCTCCGACCCGTAGTTGACGATGTAGTGCGGAACGATGCCGCTGTGCACCGCGATGCCCAGGGACAGATCACCCGCGTAGCCCTGGGCATCGAAGACCGCCACGTCGTGGGCGAAGGTACCGCCGCCGCCGCCGTACTCCTCGGGCACCGAGCACAGCAGCAGGCCGAGTTCCCCGGCGCGAAGCCAGACGTCCCGGTCGATGTGACGCTGGCTGTCCCACTTCTCGCCGTGCGCGACGACCTCTCGCTCGAAGAATCCCTTCGCCAGATCGAAGAGCGCCGAAACCTCGTCGTCATGCCACGACGGAACATGCTTGCTGACCATGCAGGGCAGGGTATTACCTGCGGGAAACCGCCAGTGATCCGGGACCCGTGAACACCAGCAGCAACAGCGCGAAGCAGAACAGCACCGCCGGTTCGCCGCCGTTGTTGATCGGCCAGAAGTCCTCGGGGAAGTGCTGCCAGAAGTAGGCGACGGCCATCTGGCCGGCGCCGATGAAGGCCGCTTCGCGGGTGAACATGCCGATCGCGACGAGCACGCCGACGATGATCTCGATCAGTCCCGCCCACCAGCCCGGCCAGGCGAACATCTCGACGGTCGGACCACCCGGCCAGCCGAACAACTTGGAGGTGCCGTGGAGCAGGAATAGCAAGCCGACCACGATGCGGAAAACGCTCAACACGGTCGACGAATGATTCGTGACGCGGTCATCCAGTTTTGTTGACATGCACCGACGGTAGAGAGCGGTGATGTAGATCACAGGCCCAGTTCGGTCACAATTCGAGCATCAGGGTGACCGGCCCGTCGTTGACCGAGGCCACCTGCATGTGCGCCCCGAACACGCCCTCGGCCACCTCGGCGCCGAGGGCGCGCAGCGCTTCGGCGAAGGCCTGCACCAGCGGTTGGGCCACCGGCGCGGGGGCCGCGGCGTTCCACGACGGCCGCCGGCCCTTGACGGTGTTGGCGTAGAGGGTGAACTGGCTGACCACCAAGATCGGCGCACCGATGTCGGCGGCGCTGCGCTGGTCGTCGAGAATGCGTAACCCCCACAGCTTTTCGGCCATCCGCGTGGCGATGGCCGCGTCGTCGTCGTGGGTGACGCCCACCAGTGCCAGCAGTCCCTGTGCGGCGGGCCGGATTTCGCCGACGACGGCGTCGTCCACCGTCACGCTCGCCGAGGTCACCCGCTGCACCAGAACCCGCATGGGGGAACCTTATCCGGCTGGCTTGCACCGGGCCGAGGCGACGCAAAGGGGCCGGGCGATGCGATGCACCACCCGGCCCCTTCGGGAACCGACTCACACGTCGTAGTACAGCGAGAACTCGTAGGGGTGCGGACGGATCTGGATGGGCATGATCTCGTTCTCCCGCTTGTACGAGATCCAGGTCTCGATCAGGTCCTCGGTGAACACGCCGCCCTCGGTGAGGTACTCGTGATCCTCCTCGAGTCGGTCGATGACCGCGGCCAGCGAGGTCGGCGCCTGCGGGATGCTGGCGGCCTCGTCCGGCGGCAACTCGTAGAGGTCCTTGTCCACCGGGGTCAGCGGCTCGATCTTGTTCTTGATGCCGTCGATGCCGGCCATCAACATCGCCGCGAAGGCCAGGTACGGGTTGCCCGAGCTGTCCGGGCAGCGGAACTCGAGGCGCTTGGCCTTCGGGTTGTTGCCGGTGATCGGAATCCGCACGCAGGCACTGCGATTGCGCTGGCTGTACACCAGGTTGATGGGGGCTTCATAGCCGGGCACCAGGCGCTTGTAGGAGTTCACCGTCGGGTTGGTGAACGCCAGCAGCGACGGTGCGTGGTGCAGGATGCCGCCGATGTAGTGCCGGGCCAGGTCGGACAGCCCCGCGTAACCGGACTCGTCGTGGAACAGCGGCTGGCCGTCCTTCCACAGTGACTGGTGGGCGTGCATACCCGACCCGTTGTCGCCGAACAGCGGCTTGGGCATGAAGGTCACGGTCTTGCCGGCCTGCCAGGCGGTGTTCTTGATGATGTACTTGAACAGCTGTACGTCGTCGGCCGCGTGCAACATGGTGTTGAACTTGTAGTTGATCTCGGCCTGGCCGGCGGTGCCCACCTCGTGGTGGCCGCGCTCGAGGATGAAGCCCGCGTTCTGCAGGTTGGTGGCCATCTGGTCGCGCAGGTCGACGTAGTGGTCATAGGGCGCGACCGGGAAGTACCCGCCCTTGGGCCGAACCTTGTAGCCGCGGTTGGGGCTGCCGTCGGCCTCGAGCGGCTCGCCGGTGTTCCACCAGCCCGACTCGGAGTCCACCTCGTAGAAGGTGCCGTTGATCCGGGAGTCGAAGGTCACCGAGTCGAAGATGTAGAACTCGGCCTCGGCGCCGAAGTAGGCGGTGTCGGCGATGCCGGTGCTGATGAGGTAGTTCTCGGCCTTGCGGGCCACGTTGCGGGGGTCGCGGGAGTAGGCCTCACGGGTGAAGGGGTCGTGCACGAAGAAGTTCATGTTCAGCGTCTTGGCGGCGCGGAACGGGTCGATCTTGGCCGTCGCGGGGTCGGGCAGCAGCATCATGTCGGACTCGTGGATCGACTGGAAGCCGCGCACCGACGAGCCGTCGAAGGCCAGGCCGTCCTCGAAGACGTCCTCGGTGAACGCCGATGCCGGGATCGAGAAGTGCTGGACCTGGCCGGGGAGATCGCAGAACCGAATGTCGACGTACTCGACCTGCTCGTCCTTGATCAGCTTGATGATGTCATCAGCGTTCTTTTCTGCCACTACTACTCCTTACGTAAGCACATGATTTCCACACTCCGTGTAGCTCGGGCCTGACGCTATGGAGCCGATGTTGCGCAGTAGTCAACCGTATGTTGCGCCGACGTTACGCAATAAGCGGCCCCCTATGCTGGGAATCATGGCTCGTGCGACGTCGTCTTGGCTTTCCGGTGGTGAACCGGGGGATTCCAGCCCGGAATCGAATTTTCCCGGCGAGTTGCTGGGTTTGCCCCAGAGCGGTTCGCAGTCCCTGGCCCCGACCGGCCGCCGGATTCTCGCGTTGCTGCTCGACTGGCTGGTGGCCTACGGGCTGGCGGCGCTGATGATGAGCTTCGGGCTGTTTTCGCAGGCCATGCTCTCGACGGCGGTGCTGGTGGTGTGGCTGTTGCTCGGCGCGGTCTCGGTGCGCCTGTTCGGGTTCTCCCCAGGGCAGCTGGCGCTGGGCCTGATGGTGACGCCCATCGACAACCGCATCCATGTGGGGCTGGGCCGGGCTTTGGCCCGCGGCGCGCTGCTGGCGCTGGTGATCCCCGCGCTGTTCATGGACTCCGACGGCCGCGGCCTGCAGGACAAGCTGACCCACACCGCCGTGGTGCGCCGGTAGTTCCGCGCCGCGAGTCAGACCTGAGGCGACGGGTCACTCGCACATTTGCTGCGTGATGTCTGACTCGCCTTGAGTGCTGTGGAGAGCGGAGCACGTGAAGGCCGACTGATCTGGCACTTTGCCCCTGATGGCGCACGTGTTCATCGGCAGCGAAGCTTTGGCCGCCGGCAAGGTCACCCGTTACGAACTCGGTAGGCATCATGTGCGGGTCCTGCCCAACGTGTATGCGCCCAGACGTGCGCAACTGACCCTGCTGGATCGCATCGTTGCGGCGTGGCTCTGGTCCAAGCGCCGGGGTGTCGTCACGGGCCTGGCCGCTTCGGCGCTCCATGGTGCGAGATGGGTCAAGCGCGGGGTCGTCATCGAGCTGAACCTGGCCAACAACAAGTCCCCGGCAGGGGTGCTCACCAGAAGCGAGACGCTGCTGGACGACGAGATCGCGCATCTGCGGGGGATGGCGGTCACCACCGTCGAACGCACCGCCTTCGACCTCGCCCGCCGCTTACCCTCTGGCAGGGCGGTGCAACGCCTGGACGCGCTGGTCAGGGCCGCGGATTTCAGGGCCGAGGACGTGCTCGAACTTGCGCAACGGCATCGTGGCGCCAGGGATTGCCTGCGGATTCCGCGCATTCTGGACCTGATGGACGCGGGAGCTCAGTCACCTCAGGAGACCTGGCTGCGGCTCCTGTTCATCAACGCCGGCTATCCCAGGCCGCAGACGCAGATCCCGATCTTGGGTCCGAGCGGTTTCCCCAAGTACTACCTGGACATGGGCTGGCCGGAGTTCATGGTGGCCGCCGAATATGACGGCGAGCAGCACCGACTGGATGACGCGCAGTACCGCGGCGACATCGGACGTTCGGAGTACATAGAGCGACTCGGCTGGCGTCGGATCCGGGTGCTCGCCGGCGACAGCGGGGCCAGCATCCTACGCAGAGCCGAATTGGCCGGACTGCGGCGCTGATTCTCAGATCGAGTCAGGCCTGAGGCGACGGGTCACTCGCACTTTCGCTGCGTAGTGTCTGACTCGGCGCGAGGCTACTTGCGGCTCGGGGCTACTTGCGGCGCACGGTGCGGCCCACGCCGCGCATCTTGGCCTGCGCCGGCATCGGCCCCTTCGGCATGGCGGCCGGACCGATCTTGGAGCCCAGCGCCACCAGCTTGGACTCCAGCGAGTCGATCTGCTTGGCCGGGATGTTGGCCGGCAGCCGGGTCAGGTGTCGCTCCAGCTTGGCCAAGGGCACCTCGCCCTCGCCGTTGCCGACGATGACGTCGTAGATCGGGACGTCGCCCACCAACCGCGCGGTGCGCTTCTTCTCCTGCGCCAGCAACGACTTGACGCGGCTGGCCGATCCCTCCGCGACGAAGATCACGCCGGGCCGGCCGATCACCCGGTGCACCGCGTCGAAGTGCCCGGTGGCGGCGACCCCGGGGGTCACCCGCCACTTGCCGCGCAGGTTGTCCAGCGCCCAGGCGGCCGCGCCGGTCTGCCCCTCGGCCTTCTGGTACACCGACTTCTGCGCGCGCCGCCCGAAGATGATGAAGGCGACCAGCGCGCCGAGCACCACGCCCAACGGGATCATCATGAACTTGGTGAAACCGCCGATCGCGAGGCCGCCGAGCACCGAGAGCCCCACGATCAGCACGAACGCCAGGATCATGTACGGCAGCAGCCGCTTGTCCTCCTTGCGCTGCATCTGGAACGCCTGCCACAGCTGGCTGCGGCGCTGCTTGGAAGCGGCCTTACGGGCGGCCTTCGCCTCGGCCTTGGCGGCCTTGGTCTCGGCGGGGGTGCGGGATTTCGCCATACAGCAAGGATAAGCGGTGAAAATTAGTGCTTGGCAGCAGTGGTGCGCTGCTCCATCACCTGGGCGTAGAGGCGCCCGGCCCGGTACGACGAGCGCACCAGCGGACCGGCGAGCACCCCGGCGAAACCGATGCCCTCGGCGAACTCCGCGTGCGCCACGAACTCCTCGGGCTTGACCCAGCGCTCCACCGGATGGTGCCGCACCGACGGCCGCAGGTACTGGGTGATGGTGACGATGTCGCAGCCCGCCTCGTGCAGGTCGCGCAGCGCGGTCTCGACCTCGTCGGGCGTCTCGCCCATGCCCAGGATCAGGTTGGACTTGGTGACCAGGCCGGCCTCGCGGGCTGCGGTCAGCACATCCAGGCTGCGCTGGTAGCGAAAGGCCGGCCGGATCCGCTTGAAGATCCGGGGCACCGTTTCGACGTTGTGCGCCAACACTTCCGGGCGCGCGTCGAAGACCTCGGCGAGCTGTTCGGGGATGCCGTTGAAGTCCGGGATGAGCAGTTCTACGCCGGTGCCCGGGTTCAACGCCTTGATGGCGCGCACCGTCTCGGCATACAGCCAGGCGCCGCCGTCGGGCAGGTCGTCGCGGGCCACGCCGGTGACCGTCGAATAGCGCAGCCCCATCGCCGCCACGCTCTCGGCGACCCGCCGCGGCTCGTCACGGTCGAGGTCGGCGGGCTTGCCCGTGTCGATCTGGCAGAAGTCGCAACGGCGGGTGCACTGCTCGCCGCCGATCAGGAAGGTGGCCTCGCGGTCCTCCCAGCACTCGTAGATGTTGGGGCAGCCGGCCTCCTCGCAGACCGTGTGCAGCCCCTCGCGCTTGACCAGCGCCTTCAGCTCGGTGTATTCGGGGCCCATCCGGGCGCGGGTCTTGATCCACGGCGGCTTGCGCTCGATGGGGGTCTCGGCGTTGCGAACCTCGAGACGCAGCAGCTTGCGGTTACCGGGATCGACACTCACAACGACGATGCTACGCGGGCCGGTGCGTCGCTGACCGGGAGCCGGCCGTCGAGCGCATCGCAGACAGCGGCCGCGACCTGCCCTCGAACGTCGTCCGGCGACACCGGGCGGCCCAGCTCGGCCGACAGCGACGTGACCCCGGCGTCGGCGATGCCGCACGGCACGATGCTGCCGTAGGCCGCCAGGTCGCAGTCGCAGTTGAGCGCGAAACCGTGCAGGGTCACCGCGCGGGCCACCCGGATGCCGATGGCGGCGACCTTGCGCTCCGGGCGGGGCTCGCCGCGGATGACCTGCGCAGGCAACCAGACTCCGGAGCGGCCGTCCACCCGGCCCACGTCCAGGCCGAGGTCGGTGCACACCCGGATCAACGACTCTTCCAGTCGCCGAACGAAATTCACCACGTCCAGCGGCTCGGCCAGTCCGACGATCGGATAGCCCACCAGTTGCCCCGGCCCGTGCCAGGTGATCTTGCCGCCGCGGTCGGTGTCGATGACGGGCGTGCCGTCGACGGGACGCTCGTGCGGCTCGGTGCGGCGTCCGGCGGTGTAGACGGGCGGATGTTCGAGCAGCAGCAGCGTGTCGGGGCCGCCGGCCACCCGGGCGTCGGCGCAGTCGCGCTGCAGCTGCCAGGCGTCCTGGTACTCGACCCGACCCAGGTTGCGCACCTCGATCGGGGTGCCCGCCGACCGGATGGATGCCGTCATGGGCCCAGGCTACTCACCCGCGGTCCGTCGCGTAGGCCAGCGCCGCGCCGATGCTGTTGTGCGCGAACGTGAAGCCCGCGCCCTCCAGCACCGCGGGGATCACCCGTTGACCGCTCAGCAGCGCCTCCTCGGCGAAGTCGCCCACGGCGAGTCGGGCCGCGAAACCCGGAATCACCAGCCGGGCCGGACGATTCAGGGCCCGTCCCAGCGCGACGGTGAACTGCGCGTTGGTGACCGGGGCGGGGCCGGTCAGGTTGACCGGCCCGGACAGCGCGGTGTCGGCCAGCGCGAAGCGCAGCGCCCGCACTTCGTCGGCGAGGGTGATCCACGACATGTATTGCCGTCCGTCGCCGAGGCGCGCGCCCAGGCCCAGCGCGAAGAGCGGCCGCAGCCGGGCCACCAGCCCGCCCTTGGGTGCGATCACCAGCCCGGTGCGGGCGAGCACCACCCGGGCGCCCCCGTCGGCGGCAGGCGCAGTGGCGGCCTCCCAGTCCTGGCAGAGCCGGGCCAGGAAACCCGAACCGGGCGGGGCGGTTTCGTCGACCGTGCGATCGCGGGTGTCGCCGTAGTAGCCCACCGCGCCGGCGTTGATCAACGTCGGGACGCCCGCGCGCGCGACGGCGACGGCGAGCACCTCGGTCGGGTCGATCCGGCTGTCGCGCAGACTCTGCTTGAACGCGCCGGACCAGCGGCCGCCACCGAGGTTGACCCCGCACAGGTTGACCACGGCGTCGACCCCGGCCAGGTCTCGGGGGTCCAGTTCACCGGTGTCGGGATTCCAGTGCCGCTCGTCGGGTTTCGACGGGGTGCGCCGCACCAGCCGGGTCACCGTGTGGCCGTCGGCGCGCAACGAGGCGACCAGCGCCGAGCCGATCAGCCCCGAGGAGCCCGCGACGACGACCGAGGTGGGTGCTTCGCCGGCCACCTGCTCACAACCCCAGGTCGGCCTCGAAGGCGCCTTCCTCGAGCCTCTTCTTGATGGTGGTGAGGAAGCGGCCCGCGTCCGCGCCGTCGATCAGGCGGTGGTCGTAGGTCAGCGGCAGGTAGCAGATGGAGCGCACGCCGATGGACTCGTTGCCGGTGTCGTCGACGACCACCCGGGGCCGCTTGACGATGGCGCCGGTGCCCAGCATCGCCGCCTGCGGCGGCACCAGGATCGGGGTGTCGAACAGCGCGCCCTGGCTGCCGATGTTGGTGATGGTGAAGGTGCCGCCGGCCAACTCGTCGGGCCTGAGCTTGCCGGTGCGGGCGCGCTCGGCGATGTCGTGGATCGCGCGGGCCAGCCCGGCCAGCGAGAGGTCCCCGGCGTTGTGCACCACCGGGGACAGCAGGCCCTGCTCGGTGTCCACCGCGAAGCCGAGGTGCTCGGCGTCGAAGTAGGTGATCTCCTTGCTTTCCTCGTTGTAGCTCGCGTTGATGTTCGGATGCGCCTTGAGCGCGTCGATGACGGCGCGGGCGATGAACGGCAGGTACGTCAGGTTGACGCCCTCGCGTTCGGTGAACTCCTGCTTGGCCTTCGCCCGCAGCGCCACGATCTTGGTCATGTCGACCTCGTGGGTCTGCGTCAGCTGCGCGGTGGCCTGCAGCGATTCCCGGGTCTTCTTGGCCGTGATCTGCCGGATCCGGTTCGCCTTCTGGGTGCTGCCGCGCAGGTGCGCCAACGGGCTGGGCGCGGCGGCCGCCGGGGCCGCGGCCGGGGCGGCGGACGCGGCGGCCGGGGCGGGGGACGGTGCCGGGGCCTTCTTGGCCTCCGCGGCGGCGAGCACGTCCTGCTTGCGGATGCGTCCGCCCACGCCGGTGCCCTTCACGGTGGCGAGGTCGACGTCGTTCTCGGCGGCGAGCTTGCGGACCAGGGGAGTGACGTACGGGCTGGCGTCGGAGTCGCCGGCCGGCGCGGGTGCGGCCTTGGGCTTCGGCTTGGGTTCCGGGGTCTTCGCGGGAGCCGGCTCGGCCTCCTCGGCGGGCTTCGCGGTCGGCTTGGTGGCCTCCGGCTCGGGCTTCGGTTCCGGCTTGGGCTCGGGCTTGGGTTCCGGCTTGGGTTCGGGCTTGGGCTCCGGCTTCTCGGCCGGGGCGGCGCCCTTGTCGCCGATCCTGGCGAGCTCACCGCCGACCTCGACGGTGTCGTCCTCTTCGGCGCTGATGGACAACAGCGTGCCCGCGACGGGAGAGGGAATCTCGGTGTCGACCTTGTCGGTGGAGACCTCCAGCAGCGGCTCGTCGACCTCCACGCTGTCGCCGACCTTCTTCAGCCAGCGGGTCACGGTGCCCTCGGTGACGGACTCACCGAGTTCGGGCATGGTCACCGAGGTCCCGGAGTCCCCGCCGGAAGCGGCCGCCGGCTCCGGCTGCGCCTCGGGCTCCGGCTCGGCTGCCGGCTCCGCTTCGGCCTCGGGCTCCGGTTCGGGCTCGGGCTCGGCTTCGGGCTCCGGCTCGGATTCCCCGGCGTCCGATCCGCTCTCGTCGGCGTCGCCGATGAGCGCGAGCTCGCCGCCGACCTCGACGGTGTCGTCCTCCTGGGCGATGATCTTGGTCAGCACACCGGCAACCGGCGACGGGATCTCGGTGTCGACCTTGTCGGTGGACACCTCGAGCAGGGGTTCGTCGACTTCGACCGTGTCGCCTTCTTGCTTGAGCCAGCGGGTGACGGTCCCTTCGGTCACGCTCTCCCCGAGTTCGGGCATCTGTACGGACACGGCCATCAGTTGACTCCTCGAAGGTGGTTGTCACCGGTTGCCCTCTGGCTTACCACAGCGGCGTGTTCACCATCAGAAACCGGAGCTGGATCGTCCGGCATCCATCCTGTCACTGTGTGGCGTTTGGTACGAACCCGGGCCGAAACACCGGTTCTGGCACTATCGAAAACATGGGCTTGTTCGACCGGTTCCGCGCGACCGGCAAGCGAAACTCCGGTGAGCTGAAATATTTGCGTGACTGGGTGGCGACCCATCACGGCGTCGAGGCCTACATCGAACCCAAGACCACCGTCACGGATGTGACCGCGGTGTTGGTCGCCGCCGACGGGGAGTGGACCCGCCGCAGCGTCGGGGAGGCGGGGGCGCAGCGGCTGTCGTCGCAGCTGCGCATCCCGGTCTACGACGTGCAGAAGGTGGGGTACCCGCAGCGCATGCGCGACTTCGATGCCCGGCGTCGCATCGAACGCAAACGGGCGATGCGCCGCGAACTCGAGAGTTGACGCGTCACCCTTGACAACCCGATACCGGCGGTATGAGGTACTGGGAGGTATCGAGCAGGGGAGTGACGGATGAGCACCACGCACCACGTCGACGCCGGGGACGGCATCCGGATCGCGGTCTACGAAGAGGGCAACCCGGATGGCCCGCCGCTGGTGATGGCGCACGGCTGGCCGGATTCGCACCGGCTGTGGGACGGCGTGGTCGCCGATCTGGCCGACCGCTTCCGCATCATCCGCTACGACAACCGCGGCACCGGCGGCTCGACCGTGCCGAAACCGGTACGCGAGTACACGATGGCCCGGCTCGCCGACGATTTTTCGGCCGTCATCACCGCGACCAGCCCCGGCGTGCCGGTGCATGTGCTGGCCCACGACTGGGGCTCGGTGGCGGTCTGGGAGTACCTGAGCCGGCCGGAATCCTCCGCCGCGGTGGCCTCCTTCACCTCGGTGTCCGGTCCGAGCACCGACCATTACGGCGCCTTCATCCGGTCCGGTCTGACGCGTCCGTACCGCCCGGTGCAGTTCGCGCGGGCGGTGGGCCTGGCGGCGCGGATGTCCTACTGGCTGCCGTTCTCGGTCCCGGTGTTGGCGCCCGCCGCGATGCGCGCCGGGTTGGCCCGCCGGCTACAGGCCAAGGATTCGCCGGGGGCGCCCAAGTACCGGGGTGAGAGCTTCGACGACGACGCGGCCAACTCGATGAAGATCTACCGCGCCATCGCCTTCCGCAAGCCGACGATGCGCCGCGACCACTACGTGTCGGTGCCCGTGCAACTCATCTGCAACGACAAGGACCCGGTGGTACGGCCGTACGGTTTCGCCGACCAGGCCAAGTGGTCGCCGCGGCTGTGGCGCCGCGACCTGCCCGCCGGGCACTGGGCCCCGTTCTCGCACGCGGCCGCCATCGCGACCGCGGTGAACGAACTCGTCGACCACCTCGAGGGTGCGCCCCCGGCGCGGGCGCTGCGGCGCGCGGAGGTCGGCCGCAGCCGCGGGCCGTTCGGGGACACGCTGGTGTCGGTGACCGGCGCGGGCAGCGGGATCGGGCGGGCCACCGCGCTGGCCTTCGCGGCGGCCGGGGCCGAGGTGGTGGTCAGCGACATCGACGAGGCCAACGCCAAGCAGACCGCCGCGCAGATCGTCGAGCGCGGCGGGCAGGCGTACGCGTACGCCCTCGACGTGGCCGACGCCGAGGCGGTGCAACGCTTCGCCGACCAGGTCTGTGCGGAGCACGGGGTGCCCGACGTCGTGGTGAACAACGCCGGCGTGGGCCAGGCCGGGGCCTTCCTGGACACCCCGCCCGAACAGTTCGACCGGGTCCTGGCCGTCAATCTCGGCGGCGTGGTCAACGGCTGCCGGGCCTTCGCGGCCCAGATGGTCGAGCGCGGCACCGGCGGGCACATCGTCAACGTCGCCTCGGTGGCCGCCTACGCGCCGCTGGGTTCCATGAACGCCTACTGCACGTCCAAGGCTGCGGTGCACATGTTCTCCGACTGCCTGCGCGGTGAATTGGCTTCGGCCGGAATCGGTTTGACCACCATCTACCCGGGCATGATCGACACGAACATCGTGGCGACCACACACTTCGACGCCGACGTCGACCTGGCCGACGCCGCGCGCGCCCGGGCGCAGAAGGCATTTACCAGGCGCCGGTACTCACCCGAGAAGGTGGCCAAGGCGATTCTGGCGGCGGTGCAGGACGGCACCGCCGTGCGACCCGTCACGCCGGAGGCGCACATCGTGCACGGCCTGTCGCGGCTGGTGCCCGGGGTGCTGCGGCGAGCCGCGCGCGCCGACGCCCTGTGACCGGGGAGCCTCAGCCGTTGGCGGCGATGTCCTCGAGGACCGCGAGCATGGTCCGGGTCGGCACCCCGGTGCCGCCCTTGGGCGTGTAGCCCCAGGGGCCGCCGGTGTTGTACGACGGGCCCGCGATGTCGATGTGCACCCACTGCACACCCTCGGCGACGAACTCGCGCAGGTACACCCCGGCGACCAGCATCCCGGCGAACCGGGTGGAGCTGACGTTGGCCAGATCGGCGACGGTCGACTTCAGGTCGTCCTTGAGCTCGTCGGGCAGCGGCATCGGCCAGCCGTTCTCACCGACGGCCTGGGACAGCTCGGAAACCCGGTCGCGGAACTCGTCGGAGCCCATGACCCCGGGGATGCGGGCACCGAGCGCCACTGTCTGGGCGCCGGTCAGCGTGGAGGTCTCGATCAGGTAGTCCGGGTCGTCCTCGCAGGCCCGCACGATCGCGTCGGCCAGGATCAGCCGGCCCTCGGCGTCGGTGTTGAGCACCTCGACGGTGGTCCCGCCGTACTGCGTCAGGACGTCACCGGGACGCTGCGCCGTCGACGACGGCATGTTCTCGGCCATCGGCACAGTCGCGATGACGTCGACCGGCAACTTGAGCTGCGCGGCCAGCGCGACGGTGGCGATCACCGCGGCCGCCCCGCCCATGTCCGAGGTCATGTGGTGCATGGACGCGGCCGGCTTGATGGAGATGCCACCGGTGTCGAACGTGATGCCCTTGCCCACCAGCGCGACCGTCTTGGCGTCGGGCTGCCCCGAACGGTGGATCAACCGCACCAACCGCGGCGGGCGCGACGAGCCCTGCCCGACGCCCACGATGCCGCCGAAGCCGGCCTCCTCGAGCGCCTTGCGGCCCAGCACCTCGACCTCGAGACCCACCGCGGCGCCCAGGGCCTTCGCGCGCTTGGCGAACTCCGCCGGGTACAGGTGGCTCGGCGGGGTGTTGACGAAGTCCCGGGCGGTGGCCACGGCGGTGCCGACGGCGGCCGCGCGGGCGGCCCGCTTCTTGGCGTCCTTGGCGGTGGACAGCACGGTGATCCTGCGCAGGCCCTTGTCCTTGGGGGCGGTCTTGGCGCTGCGGAAGCCGTTGAACCGGTAGGCGCCCAGGATCAGGCCCTCGACGGTGGCCTCCAGATCCAGCTCGCCGAGGGTGCTGACGACCTCCTCGGTGCCGTTCAGGGACCGCGACGCGGTCCCGGCGGCGCGCCGGATCACGTCCGCGGGCCATTCGTCGCGGGCCTTGCCCAGCCCGACGGCCAGCACCGAACCGAACGGCAGCGACGGCGCGACCACCCGGGTGACCTGCTCGGCGCCGCCCTTGGCGCCCAGCGCCGCGCAGGCCGCCTCGATCTCGGCGACCGCAGCCGCGTCCAGGAACTCGCCGGGCACGACGGTGGCCGTCGCGTCGGGGTTGTCGGTGTCGCCGCTGATCACGCCCACGATCAGCACGGCCGAGTCTGCGTCGCGCTTGGGCAGCGCGCTGGCGACGGTGACGGCGGGGGACTGGTAACCAAGTTCGGTGCTCACGACCCTCACCCTATCCACCGAACGGGTCCGGCCCGGATGGATAGGGTGAGGGCCGTGACCGAGAACTCAGCCGATCTGCTGCACGGACCCCTCGAGGAACGCCACCGCGAGCTCGGAGCGAGCTTCGCCGAGTTCGGCGGCTGGCTGATGCCGGTGTCGTATGCGGGCACCGTCAGCGAGCACAACGCCACCCGCACCAGCGTGGGGCTGTTCGACGTCAGCCACCTCGGCAAGGCGTCGGTCAAGGGCGCGGGTGCGGCGCAGTTCGTCAACGCGACCCTGACCAACGACCTGAACCGGATCGGCCCCGGCCAGGCCCAGTACACGTTGTGCTGCACCGAATCCGGGGGCGTCATCGACGACCTGATCGTCTATTACATCTCCGACGACGAGATCTTCCTGGTGCCCAACGCGGCCAACACCGCCGCGGTGGTCGCCGCCCTGAAAGAGGTTGCGCCCGAGGGCATCACGGTTGCCGACGAGCACCGCTCGCTGGCCGTGCTGGCCGTACAGGGCCCCCGCGCCGCCGACGTGCTCACCGCGCTGGGCCTGCCCACGGACATGGACTACATGGGTTTCGTCGACGCCGAGTACGCGGGGGTGCCGGTGCGGGTGTGCCGCACCGGCTACACCGGCGAGCAGGGCTACGAGCTGCTGCCGCCCAGGGGGCAGGCCGCCCCGGTCTTCGACGCGCTGGTGGCCGCGGTCACCGAGGCCGGCGGTGAACTCGCGGGCCTCGGCGCGCGCGACACCTTGCGTACCGAGATGGGTTATCCGCTGCACGGCCACGAACTGTCGCTGGACATCTCGCCGGTGCAGGCCCGCTGCGGCTGGGCGATCGGCTGGAAGAAGGAGCAGTTCTGGGGCCGCGCGGCGCTGCTGGCCGAAAAGGAGGCCGGGCCGCGCCGCCTGGTGCGCGGGCTCAAGGCCATCGGCCGCGGCGTGCTGCGCGCGGAACTGACGGTCCTCGCCGACGGCGCCGCGGTGGGCACCACCACGTCGGGAACGTTCTCACCGACCCTGAAAACCGGTATCGCGTTGGCGCTCATCGACACCGCCGCGGGCATCGAGGACGGTGCGCGCGTCACCGTCGACGTGCGCGGCCGCGCGTTGGAGTGCGAGGTGGTCCGTCCGCCGTTCGTCGACGTCCGCCCCCGATAACCGGTTGGCGCGCAGTTATACAATTCCTCCCATGACCAACGGCCCTCTTGAGTTCTCGCTTGCCCGCAATCCGAGCCCGGCAAGCGACGAGGTGAGGGCGAAAATCCTGGAAAATCCTGGGTTTGGCCAATACCACACCGACCACATGGTCTCGATCACCTACAGCGACGGCCGCTGGCATGACGCGGAGGTGATCCCGTACGGGCCGATCGAACTGGACCCGTCGGCGATCGTGCTGCATTACGCGCAGGAAGTGTTCGAGGGTCTCAAGGCCTACCGCTGGCCGGACGGCTCCATCGTGTCGTTCCGGCCCGAGGCCAACGCGGCGCGGCTGCGCACCTCGGCGCGCCGGCTGGCCATCCCGGAGCTGCCCGAGGACGTGTTCATCGAGTCGCTGCGGCAACTGATCGCCGTCGACGCCGACTGGGTGCCGCCGGCCGGCGGCGAGGAGTCGCTGTATCTGCGGCCGTTCATCTTCGCCACCGAGCCCGGGCTGGGCGTGCGCCCGTCCAACGACTACCGGTACCTGGTGATCGGCTCGCCGGCCGGGGCGTACTTCAAGGGTGGGGTCAAGCCGGTCAGCGTGTGGCTGTCCACCGAGTACGTGCGGGCCAGCCCGGGCGGCACGGGCGCGGCCAAGTTCGGCGGCAACTACGCGGCCTCGCTGCTCGCGCAGGCCGAGGCGGCCGAACACGGGTGCGATCAGGTGGTGTGGCTCGACGCCATCGAGCGGCGCTACATCGAAGAGATGGGTGGCATGAACCTGTTCTTCGTGTTCGGCAGCGGCGGCTCGGCCCGGCTGGTGACACCGGAGCTGTCCGGCTCGCTGCTGCCCGGGATCACCCGGGACTCGTTGCTGCAGTTGGCCACCGACGCGGGCTTTGCCGTCGAGGAACGCAAGATCGACGTCGAGGAGTTGCGCAAGGGAGTGGCCGACGGCGACATCACCGAGGTCTTCGCCTGCGGCACCGCCGCGGTCATTACCCCGGTGTCGGTGGTCAAGCACGGCGACAACGGCGGCGAGGCCCAATTCACCGTCGCCGACGGCGAACCCGGTGAGGTGACCATGGCCTTGCGCGACACCCTGACCGGAATCCAGCGGGGGACCTTCGCCGACACGCACGGCTGGATGGCCCGCCTCGGCTAACTGATCGCCAGGCCCAGGGCCGTCAGCGTCGCGGTCACCTCGACCGCGGCGCCCAGGACGTCGCCGGTGATGCCGCCGAACCGGCGCACGCAATGCGCCACCAGCAGCGCGACCAGCGTCAACACCAACACGACGACCAGCGGACCCTGCCACGGCCGCGGGGTGGCGAAGACCGCGCCGCCGGCCAGCGCGACGATCCACGCCGCGATCACCCACACCGGTTGGGTGCCCGCCGCCAGCGCGCCCAGGGTGCTGCCGGGGGCGGCCGGCACCCCGCGGCGACACACCAGCACCGCCGCGACCCGGCCCGCGGCCACGGCGACGACGATGCCCAGCCAGGACAACCCGGTGAACGCCAATCCCTGCAGCGCGATCGCGAGCACCACCGCGGCCACCCCGAAGGGCCCGGCGCCGCCGTCACGCATCACCGCCAGCGCCCGCTCGGGTGGGCCGTAGCAGCCCAACCCGTCGGCGGTGTCTGCCAGGCCGTCGAGGTGCAGCCCCCGGGTGGCCAGCAGCAGCGCGGCCACGGCGAGCACCCCGCCGATCGGATTGCCGGGGCCGAACAGTGCCGCGCCCGCCCACACCACCGCGCCGGCCAGCGCCCCCAACGCCACCCCGACCACCGGCAGCGCGGTGATGGTGCCCCGGCCCAGCGGTGTGCGGGTTCGGGACGGGAGCACCGTAGCGAACGCGAAACTGCTTGCCAGGGAGCCGATCACGAATCCGCGTGACCGGAGATCCCGGCGGAGTCGAAGGTCGCCATCGACATCAGCGTGGCCGTCGCGGCCCGCAGCACGGGCAACGCGAGCGCGGCGCCGGTGCCCTCGCCGAGGTGCAGCCCCAGGTCCAGAATGGGCTCCAATTCGAGTTGCGCCAGGGCCAGGGTGTGGGCCGGTTCGGTGGAGCGGTGCCCGGCCTGCCACCAGGCGCGCGCGCCCGGCGCCAACGCCTCGGCGGCCAGGGCGGCGGCGGTGACCACCACGCCGTCGAGCAGCACCGGGGTCCGGCGCACGGCGGCCTGGGCCAGGAAGCCGGTGATGGCGGCCAGGTCGGCGCCGCCGCCCACCCGCAGCAACCCGATCGGATCCGAGCGCACCGGGTGCGCGCGGTAGAGGGCATCGCGCACCGCGGCGGTCTTGCGCATCCACCCGGCATCGTCGATCCCGGTCCCGCGGCCGATCGCGGCCACCGGTTCGGTGTTGGTCAGCGCGCACACCAGAACCGTTGCCGCGGTGGTGTTCCCGATTCCCATGTCGCCGGCGATCAACAGGTCCGCGCCCGAGTCCACTTCCTCGTCGGCGATGTCCCGGCCGGCGCGGACGGCGGCCACCACCTCGTCCTCGGTGAGGGCATCCGCGGTGGCGATGTCGCCACTGGACCGGCGCACCTTGTGCGCGCCGACCGCCGGGTCCGCCGAGTCGCTGTCGACGGCGATGTCCACCACCCGCACCCCGGCGTCGGCGACTGCGGCCAGCACGTTGATCGCGGCCCCGCCTTCGGCGATGTTGGTCACCATCTGCGCGGTGACCTCCGGCGGGTAGGCGGAGACCCCGGTGCGGGCGACGCCGTGGTCACCGCAGAACACCACCACCCGCGCCCGGGCGAATTGTTCCGGCGGACAACGGCCTTGGCAGCCGGCGACCCATGCGGACAGCTCTTCGAGCCGGCCCAGCGACCCCGCGGGTTTGGTCAGGCGATCCTGGCGGGCGCGCGCGGCCGCGGCGGCGTCGGCGTCCGGCGCGGCCACGTCGGGAAACTCCAAAGTGGCCATCAGGCTCGGGCCATCGCCGGTCAGGAGATCTTGTCGCCGCGGTTGACCTGCGGCTTCGGGGCGCGCATGCGGCGCAGCTGCGAGGCGCGTCCGGCGGCGTAGAAGCCCAGCCGCCAATTGCTCTCGGTGTTGTCCGGGAACTTCTCGTCGACCGCCCGGTTGACCCGGCGGGACAGGATGACGGCGTCGACGGCCAGCGCCGCCATCAGGAGCAGCATCGCGGGGGAGATGAAGGCCTGCACCTGCGGCGCCGCGAGCATCGAGAAGATCATGATCAGGGCGATGGGCATGAACAGGCCCAGCACGTTGTAGCGCGAGTCGACCAGGTCGCGGACGTACCGGCGGACGGGGCCCTTGTCGCGCGGCAGCAGGTAGGCCTCCTCGCCGGCCATCATCCGCTCGCGGTTCTCGTTCAGCTTGGCGCGCCGCTCCAGCCGGGCGGCCTTGCGCTCGGCCTTGGGCAGCTTGGGCCCGGCCATCTCCTTGCGGCGCTTGCGCGCCTCCGCCGTCGTCATCGGGGCGGGCGCGACCGGCCCGCGCCGGCGGCCCTCGTCACGCTTGGGCGTGGGGCGGCCCTTGGGCGGGGTGGTCTTCGCGGCTTCGACGGTTTCGGCGTCCGCGATGTCTGAGACGGTCGACTCCGAACCGGGTTCGTCAGCCGGGTTGGTGTCGCCGTCGCCGTTCTTTCGACCCAGCAGCTTCACGCCTGCCAGGTTACTTCGCAGCGGCCGGTGCCCGGCACGCACCCGTGACGCATCGCCGGATTGGCATGGAACTACGGGAATAGTCAGCCGAGGAGGTACCGTTAGAAACATGGGTGGTAAGTGAGGTCACCCGGCCTCACCCGCCGGTACGCAACCCCGCAAGGGAACCCGAGGGAGAAGGTAATGACTGTTCAGGACGAGTCGGCGACCACCACACACGGTGTGATCCTGACCTCTGCCGCGGCCGCCAAGGCGAAGTCACTGCTCGACCAGGAGGGCCGCGACGACCTGGCACTGCGCATCGCCGTGCAGCCGGGCGGCTGCGCCGGGCTGCGGTACAACCTGTACTTCGACGACCGCACCCTCGATGGCGATCTCACCGTCGAGTTCGAGGGCATCAAGCTGACCGTCGACCGGATGAGCGCGCCGTACGTGGAGGGCGCCTCGATCGACTTCGTCGACACCATCGAGAAGCAGGGCTTCACCATCGACAACCCGCAGGCCACCGGCTCCTGCGCGTGCGGCGACTCGTTCAACTGAGCGAAACCGCTGACTAGAAGGCCCCGGCGGTCCGCAGCACGTAGGAACACACCAGGATCTGGTTGTCGTAGCTCAGCAGTTGAGCCACGCCCTGACGTTCGGTCGGGCCGCCGCGGGTTCCGCGCGCCGGTTCGGTGCGCATGGTGAACAGCACCTGGGCGCTGTTCGGGGACGCGAATACGATGGCGTCCACCGATGTCACCTCGGCGCTCGAGAACTGCTTCTCGAAGGCGTCGGCGGACATCTTCGCCAGCGCGTCGTCGGAGCGCCGATCCTTGACCCCCTCGTAGATCCCGCACAGCGTGTTGCGGGCGATCACTTCCAGATCCTTGTTCGACAGCGCGTCGAGGTAGGCCTGGATGGCCCGTTGCGCGCTGTCGGTGGTGATCGCGCCGCCGGCGGTCGCCGAGGACTTCTCCCCGCCGGCGAACACCAGCGCCGCCACGATGCCGGCCACCGCCGCCAATACGACGATCCCCGCGGCCAGCACGGGCCAGCGGGGCCGCTTCGGATAAGGCACCGGCTGCGGCACCGGACCCGGGAAGGCGCCGGCGGGATCGACGTAGTTGGGCCCGTAGTTGGGCGACACCGGGTACTCCCCGGAGGGGTCGTTACCCTGGTGCGGCGGATACGGGCCGGCCATGGCTTTCCCTCCCAGGCTGTGCGTGAAGTCGGGCTAGCGGGAACGTCGGTCGAGCCATTCCGCGCCAACGGAACTGCCCTTACAGCGTGTCAGTCACGCTCTGTTAGGCAGGTTATCGCAACGTGGCGCCGGCCAACGCGCCCCCGGCTGCCGTTAGGCTTGGCGAGTTCGACAAACGATGAAGGGCGGAGAACTTCGTGACGATTGCTGTGACCGGGTCCATCGCAACCGACCACCTGATGCGGTTCCCGGGGAAGTTCTCCGAACAGCTGCTGGCCGAACACCTGCAGAAGGTGTCACTGAGCTTCCTGGTCGACGACCTGGTCGTCCGCCGCGGCGGCGTCGCCGGAAACATGGCCTACGCGATCGGCGTGCTCGGCGGGGACGCGGCGCTGATCGGCGCGGCCGGCGCGGACTTCGCCGAGTACCGGGCCTGGCTGGAGAAGGCCGGGGTGAACTGTGCGCATGTGCTCGAGTCGACCACCGCGCACACCGCGCGCTTCGTCTGCACCACCGACCTCGAGATGGCCCAGATCGCCTCGTTCTACCCGGGGGCCATGTCGGAGGCCCGCAACATCTCGCTGGCCGACTACGTCTCCGCCAGCGGCGCACCGGAATTGGTGATCATCGGCGCCAACGACCCGGAGGCGATGTTCGCCCACACCGAGGAGTGCCGCAAGCTCGGCCTGCCGTTTGCGGCGGACCCGTCGCAGCAGCTCGCGCGCCTGTCCGGCGAGGAGATCCGGCGGCTCATCGGCGGCGCGGAGATCCTTTTCACCAACGACTACGAGTGGGATCTGCTGCTGAGCAAGTCCGGCTGGACCGAGGCCGACGTCATGAGCCAGATCGGGCTGCGGATCACCACGTTGGGCGCCAAGGGCGTTGACGTCGTGCAGCCGGACGGGACCACCCTGCATGTCGACGTCGTGCCCGAGACGGTGCAGACCGACCCGACCGGCGTCGGCGACGCGTTCCGCGCGGGTTTCCTGACCGGCCGCAGCGCGGGACTGGCCTACGAACAGTGCGCCCAGTTGGGTTGCCTGGTCGCGGTGCTGGTGCTGGAGACCGACGGCACGCAGGAATGGACCTGGAACCGCGACACCAGCCTGGCCCGGCTCGAGGACGCCTACGGCGCCGAGGCGGCGGGCGCCATCGCCGCGGCGCTGAAGTAGCCGCGACTACAGCTCGACGGGGTAGGTCGGCTCGCTGATCTGCGGGCTGATCGACTCCTCGACGAAGATCGCGTGCCAGAGCATGAAGATCAGCACGGTCCACAACCGCCGGCTGTGATCGCTGATGCCGGTGCGGTGTTCGTCGAGCATCCGGCGGACCGCGGCGCGGTCGATGAACTGATCTGTCTGCGAGCGCTCGATCATCTGGTACGCCCAGTCCAGCAGCTCGCCGGCCCGTAGCCAGTGCCGGATGGGTACCGGGAAGCCCAGCTTGGCCCGGTTCAGCACGTGCGCGGGCACGATGGGCTCCAGCGCCCGCCGCAGCGCGTACTTGGTGGTGGTCCGGGTGATCTTCTGCTCCAGCGGAAGCCGGGAGGCGACCGCGAACACCTCGGGGTCAAGGAACGGCACCCGCAGCTCCAGGGAATTGGCCATGGTCATCTTGTCGGCCTTGACCAGGATGTCGCCGCGCAGCCAGGTGAACAGGTCGATGTGCTGCATCCGCGCCACCGGGTCCCAGCCCGCCGATTCGGCGTAGATGGGCGCGGTGACGTCGGTGTGCACCCACTGTTCCTGGAATCCGGGCAGCACGGCGCGCAGTTGCGCATCGTTGAAGCTGCGGGCGTTGCCGTAGTAGCGCTCTTCGAGCGTGAGCGAACCCCGGTGCAGCAGGCTCTTGCCGCGCATGCCGTCGGGCAGCGGCCGCGACAGCTTGCCGACCGAGCGCCGCAGCCGGGCGGGGAAGTAGTCGAACGGTCGCAGCGACAACGGTTCCCGGTAGATGGTGTATCCGCCGAACAGCTCGTCGGCGCCCTCCCCGGACAGCACCACCTTCACGTGCTTACGCGCCTCGCGGGCGATGAAGAACAACGGGACCAGCGCCGGGTCGGCCACCGGTTCGTCGAGATACCAGACGATCTCCGGCAGTGCCTCGACGAATTCGGCCGCGCTGACCACCTTGGTCACGTGTCGGGCGCCGATCGCCTCGGCCGAGGCGACGGCCACGTCCACCTCGGAGAAACCCTCGCGCTCGAAGCCGGTGGTGAAGGTGATCAGCCGCGGGTTGTGGCGGATGGCCAGTGCGGCGATCGCGGTCGAGTCGATGCCGCCGGAGAGAAACGCGCCCACGGTGACGTCCGCGCGCATGTGCTTGGCCACCGAGTCCTCCAGGACGGCGGTGATCTCGTCGTAGCGGGCCTGGGCGTCCTCCCGCCGGGCACCGAACGGCACGGGGGCGAACCGCGGCACGAAGTAGCGCGTCACCTCCGGCGCGGCCCCGGGGCGCAGCCGCGCATAACAGCCGGACTCCAGCCGGCGTATCCCGCGGTGCAGGGTCTCGGGCTCCGGGACGTACTGCAGCACGGTGTAGTGCTGCAGGGCGCGTTCATCGATGTCGGTGTCGAGGCCCAGCGGGTCGGCAAGGTCCAGCAGGCACTTCTTCTCGCTGGCGAAGGCGGTGCCGCCCGGGCCGGTCGCCATGAACAGCGGCTTGATCCCGAAGGGGTCGCGCGCGCAGAACAGCTCCTCGGCGACGGTGTCCCAGAGCGTGAAGGCGAACATGCCGCGCAGCCGGTTCAGGGCCTGCGGGCCCCAATGGTGATAGGCCGCGACGATGGCCTCCCCGTCGCCCTCGGTGGCGAAGACCGCGCCGTGCTCGGCGCGCAGCTCGGCGCGCAGCTCCAGGTAGTTGTAGATCTCACCGTTGAACACCAGCACGTAGCGGTCGGGTGTCTCCGGCGGTCCCCAGCGCAGCGGCTGATGGCTGTGGGCGATGTCGATGATCGACAGCCGGTTGAACCCGAGCACCACCCGCTCGTCGGACCAGGTTCCGGGCTCGTCGGGACCGCGGTGCCGCATCAGGTGTGACGCGCCCGCGACAGCTTCAACGATTTCGCTGGTGACGGACCGATCCGGGTCGCACACCAGGGCAAGCAGTCCGCACATTGTCGGCAAGTATGCCGCACTCCGAGGCCCGGTATCCAGGCAGGACCGACGACGCGTGGGCCCGATGGGGTAGGTGTGTCGTGCCCGGTGAAGGGGCGTGGTCTACGCTGCGTAGTATTCGATTCGCGACGCGTGCGTATGCGATTGGATTGACACGAACTCATACAGGAGGCACCGACGTGAAAACCCGCGGGCAGGCCTTGTCACAAGGTCGTTCTCGTCGGTTCCGGACGGTGGGTCTGGCGGCGACGCTGGGCCTACTGGCGGTCACCCTGAGCGGCTGCAGTTGGCAGGACGTCATCGGTCTGGGCTGGCCCAAGGGCATCACCCCCGAGGCGCACGCCAACTACAACCTGTGGATCGGCTCGGTCATCACGGCGTTTGTGGTCGGCGGCATCGTCTACGTGCTGCTGTTCTGGACGTCGCTGTTCCACCGTAAGAAGGACACCGACACCGATTTCCCCCGCCAGTTCGGCTACAACATGCCGCTGGAACTGATGCTGACGGTCATCCCGTTCCTGATCATCTCGGTGCTGTTCTACTACACCGTGGTGGTGCAGGAGAAGATCATGAACATCGACCCGAACCCCGAGGTCGTGGTCGACGTCACCGCCTTCCAGTGGAACTGGAAGTTCGGCTACCAGAGCATCAACTTCGCCGACGGCACCTACAGCTACGAAGGCGCGGACGAGGAGCGCAAGCAGGCCGTGCTGTCCCAGCCGGACAGCGACGGTGAGGACGGGCACAAGACCCGCGGTGCGATCGCCGGCCTGAACCCCGAGGACCGCTCCTACCTCAACTACAACGAGGTCGAGACGCTGGGCACCAGCGAGGAGATCCCGGTGCTGGTGCTGCCCGTCGGCAAGCGGATCGAGTTCCAGATCGCCTCGTCCGACGTGATCCACGCGTTCTGGGTGCCGGAGTTCCTGTTCAAGCGGGACGTGATGCCCAACCCGGTGCAGAACAACTCGCAGCACATTTTCCAGGTCAGCGAGATCACCAAGACCGGTGCGTTCGTCGGGCGCTGCGCGGAGATGTGCGGCACCTTCCACGCGATGATGAACTTCGAGGTGCGGGTCGTGGAGCCGAACGACTTCAAGGCCTACATGCAGCAGCGCATCGAGGGTAAGTCCAACGCCCAGGCGCTGCAGGCGATCAACCAGCCACCGTTGGCCGTCACCACCCAGCCGTTCGAGACGCGGCGCGGTGAGTTGGCAGCCGGACCGCGCAACTAAGGGACGAGGGAACGCCTCATGCATATCGAATCCAGGTTGTTCGAGATCCTCACCGCGTTCTTCGTGGTGACCACCGTGGTCTACGCCGTGCTGACGGCCATGTACGCCGACGGCGGCGTCGAATGGGCGGGCACCACCGCGCTGGCGCTGTCCGGCGGATTGTGCCTGATCATCGGCACGTTCTTCCGGTTCGTGGCCCGCCGGTTGGACACCCGGCCCGAGGACTACGAGGACGCCGAGATCAGCGATGGCGCCGGCGAGCTGGGTTTCTTCCCTCCGCAGAGCTGGTGGCCGGTGTCGCTGGCGCTGTGCGCCTCGGTGACCGCGGTCGGGGTGGCCCTGTACCTGCCGTGGCTGATCTTCGCCGGCTTCACCTTCGTGATCATGGCGGCCGGCGGCTGGGTCTGGGAGTTCTACCTGAAGCCCGAAAAGCACTGACCCCGCACACCCCGCGGCCTTAGGTCACAATCGTGGTGCGACACGGCGTGCCGCTGAACTGTGGCGCCGGTTCGACGCCCTCGGTTGGGTAGTGTGACCGAGGCGCAAACGAACGGTTGTGCCCGTCGCGGGTGATCTAGTCGAGAAGGACAGGCGAAGATGAGCGGGCCGAATTCTCCGGAACCGGAGTCTCCGGACGACCCGGGCGGCCTTCCCGGTACGGAGGGGCCGACCGAGAGCTACAGCTCAGACGAGGTGGCGCCGGGGGAGTTCCCGTCGCAGGCCTATTCCGCGCCGGAATCCGAGCAGTTCATGTCCGGGCCGTACGTGCCCGTCGACGCCGGTCTCTACGACTACGACAGCTACGACGCAACCGAACTCGTCCGCGACGAGGCGCCGCCGCGCTGGCCGTGGGTGGTCGGCGTCACCGCGATCATCGCGGCCATCGCCCTGGTGGTCTCGGTGTCCCTGCTGGTGAGCAGCACCGACACCGACACGCTGGCGACCCCGCAGACCTCCACGTCCACCACGCCCCCGGTGCAGGACGAGATCACCACGCCGGAGCCGCCACCGCCGCCCCCGCCACCCAGCGAGGAGCCGCCCCCGCCGCCTCCGCCGCCGCCACCACCCCCGCCGCCGGAAACCGTCACCGTGGTTCCGGAGCCGCCGCCGCCCCCGCCGCCTCCACCGAGCGAGGAGCCGCCCCCGCCGCCGGCCACGACGACGGCGGAGCCGCCGCCACCGACCACCACGACCCGCAGCGGCCCCCGCCAGGTCACCTACTCGGTGACCGGCACCAAGGCGCCGGGCGACATCATCTCGGTGACCTACGTGGACGCCTCGGGCCGTCGTCGCACGCAACGCAACGTGTACATCCCGTGGTCGCTGACCGTCACCCCCATCTCGCAGTCCGAGGTCGGTTCGGTGCAGGCCTCCAGCCTGTTCCTGGTCAGCCAGTTGAACTGCTCGATCACCACCAGTGACGGCACGGTGCTGTCGTCGAATTCCGGCAACGCGGCGCAGACGAGCTGCTGAGGGGTATCCGAGACGCCATGAGTAGCGACCTGTTCCGTTCTCCCGAGGCCGTCGACCGGTCCCTCATGGTGGCCTGCGCCGTGGTGTGGCTGCTGGTGCTGGGCCTGTTCGTCGCCGCCGGCGTGGCGCTGGCCGACCTTGGGCAGAGCAGTGCGCAGAGTTCCTCCGGCGATGGGACTCCCTGGCTGCTCTACACGGTGATCGGGGTGTCGGCCGCGGTGATCGTGGCCGCGGTGCCGCTGTTGCTGCGGGCCCGCAACGCCGGTGGAGCTGCGTCGTCGTCGTCGGCCCCGGCCTCGCCGGCACCGGCCCGACCGGCCGCCGCGGCGCGCGCCGCAGCGCCCATGGCCGCGACCGCGCGACTGCGCCCCGGCGCGCCGAATGCCGCTGTGTTGGACCGGATCTGGCTGCGTTGCGGGCTGGCAGTGTTGACCGCCACGGGGGCGGCCCTGTGCGCCGTCGCCATCGCCACGCACCTGATGGCCGTCGATTCCGTGGTGGCGTCCTGGGTGCTCTACGGGGTGGCCGCGGTGATCACCGTCGGGATGGTCGCCATCCCGCTGTACTTCCTGCGTGAACTGCGGGCCCAGGTGGAACCCGCAGCGTAGCGAGGGGCAGCGTCGGTAAGCGGTCTCACCGAGACCCGGACGTCGATCGCCCAGCTGGCCGGCAGTGCCGCCGGCGCGCCACCCTCGTCCCCGTCGTGCGGGTGGCCACCACCGTCTCGCTGGCCACCGGCGGCTCGCCGGTGAGCTGTCGGCTTGGACTCGTATCCGCGTGGCTGGTGCTGGGGGAGGGGAGACCTCGCTGATCCTCACCCCTCGGCGCGGCCCCTGCGGTACCAATCCAACCCGGAGCATTTGTCGGCGGTGTTCGCTGCCGAGTTCGCGCTGTCTCTCGCCTGCTTCATCGCCGTCCGCTTGGTGGCCGGCTCGGCGCTACGCGCCGGACGACCCGTGGCTGTGGTCGA
This sequence comes from Mycolicibacterium sp. MU0050, assembly GCF_963378085.1. Classification (GTDB taxonomy): domain Bacteria; phylum Actinomycetota; class Actinomycetes; order Mycobacteriales; family Mycobacteriaceae; genus Mycobacterium; species Mycobacterium wendilense. Next base: position 2,077,154 of record NZ_OY726395.1, read on the forward strand.
CGCCGCCGTCGGTGGACGCGTGGCAGTACCGAAAAGTCAGGGCCGTCACCGGATTTCTCCGGTGACGGCCCTGAACCGTTGGTGCTGTGGACGGTGGCTAGCGGTGTCCGTCGGACCCGTCGCCGTTGCCGCCGTGCTCGCGATCCTGGTACTCCTTGAGCGCGGTCAGTGCCCGGTGCTCGGAGGCGTGCGCGGCCGCCCCGAGCGCCTGATGCTCTTCGAGCGGATCCGGTGTCAGGAAGCTGCCCGAACCCGGTTCGCCGGCGGCGCCCAGCTTGTTCATCTTCTTCGGAATCGCCGCACCCTCGTACTCGAGCGGGATCGGGTGACCGTGCTCGTCGACGGGGCCCAGCGGCTGGTGCAGCTCGATGTAGGCACCGTGCGGCAGCCGCTTGATGATGCCGGTCTCGATGCCGTGCTCGAGGACCGCACGGTCGCTGCGCTGCAGGGCGATGGCCCACCGGTAGGCGATGAAGAAGATCAGCGGCGGCAGCACCACCGCGCCGATGCGACCGATCCAGGTGGTCGCGTTCAGCGAGATGTGGAACTTCAGCGCAATGACGTCGTTCATCGCCGAGAAGGTCAGCACCATGTACAGCGCAATGGCCATCGCGCCGATGCCGGTGCGCACCGGAGCGTCCCGCGGCCGCTGCAGCAGGTTGTGGTGCGCATCGTCGCCGGTGAACTTCTTCTCCAGGTACGGCCACGCGATCAGCAGCATGAACACCAGGCCCATGCCCAGCGCCACCCAGGTGGAGGCGGGGATGGTGTAGTTGCCCGGGTACAGCTCCCAGTTCGGGAAGATACGCGCCAGGCCCTCGGTCCACATCATGTAGAAGTCCGGCTGGCTACCCGCGGAGATCTGCGATGGGCGATACGGGCCGAGGTTCCAGATCGGGTTGATCTGCAGCAGGCCACCCATCAGGCCGAGAACGCCGACCGTCATGGCGAAGAACGCACCCGACTTGACCGCGAACACCGGCATGACCCGCACGCCGACGACGTTCTTCTCGGTACGTCCGGGGCCGGGGAACTGGGTGTGCTTCTGGAACCAGACCAGGGCCATGTGGGCACCGATGAGGGCCAGCATGATGCCCGGCAGCAACAGGATGTGCAGCGCGTACATCCGCGGGATGATGATCTCGCCGGGGAAGTCACCGCCGAACAGGGCCCAGTGCAGCCAGGTGCCGATCACCGGCATGCCCAGGGTGATCGACGAGAAGGAAGCGCGCAGGCCGGTCCCGGACAGCAGTTCGTCGGGCAGCGTGTAGCCGAAGAAGCCCTCGAACATCGCCAGGATCAGCAGCAACGAGCCGATCACCCAGTTCGCCTCGCGCGGCCGGCGGAACGCGCCGGTGAAGAAGATGCGCGCCAGGTGCACCATGATCGACGCGGCGAACAGCAGCGCGGCCCAGTGGTGGATCTGGCGGACGAACAGTCCGCCGCGGACCTCGAAGCTGATGTTCAGCGCGGTCTCGTAGGCGCGGGACATCTCGACGCCGCGCAGCGGCTGGTACACGCCGTCGTACACGACGTGCGCCATCGAGGGATCGAAGAACAGCGTCAGGTAGACGCCGGTGATCAGCAGGACGATGAAGCTGTACAACGCGATCTCACCCAGCAGGAAGGACCAGTGCGTGGGGAAGACCTTGTTGAGGACGCCGCGTCGCATGGCTGCCGACGGGTGGTAACGGGAGTCAATCGCGTCGCCCTGCTTGGCGATCACCTCACCGAGTTTCGGACTCATGATTTGCGCTCCCAGAAGGCCGGACCGACAGGTTCGATGAAGTCACCATTGGCCACCAGGTAGCCCTCGGTGTTGATCGTGATGGGCAACTGTGCCAGCGCCCGCGCCGCCGGACCGAACGTCGGCCGAGCGAACTCCAGGGCGTCGAACTGCGACTGGTGGCAGGGGCACAGGATGCGGTAGGTCTGCTGCTCGTACAGCGACGAGGGGCAGCCCAGATGCGAGCACACCTTGGTGTACGCGAACAGGTCGCCGAAGTTGAAGCTCTCCTGCCCCTGCCGTTTGACCACTCGGCCCATGTCCTGGGCCTTGATGCGGATGAGCATGACCGGGTTACGGACGCCCATCTGGATCTCGGTCATCCGGTGATGCGACTCGACGGTGGTGCCGTCGCCGTCGGAATCCCGCAGCGGGAACACGGTTTCCATGCCGCCGGCGTCGATGTCCTCCGGACGCACCTTCACGAAGGGGGAGTGGCTGTCGCCGGTCGCGCGGGCGAGGTAGATCGTTTCGCCGTGGTAGCGCGGGGTCCAGCCGGAGGTCCACAGGACCGCCTTCTTGCCCTCCGCGGTCGGTACGACGGGCTTCCAGGGGTTCTTGATCAACCCGCCGGCGAACGCCACCAACGTACCGAGACCGAAGGCGCCCAGGCCGAGGCCCAACGAGGCGCCGATCATCTTGCGGCGCTTGATCGTCGAGCCCTCGAAGGCGTCGGTGAGGTTGGCCGCGATGGTCTTGCGATCGAACTCCGAGGACGGACCGTCGTGCCGGTCCTGGATGGTGATCTCTTGCGGGATGAACTTCTTCTGGAAGAGCACGGCGCCGATGCCGATCGCCAGGATCGACAGACCGAAGGTCAGGCCGTACATCGGGGTGGCCAGGTTGTACCACCAGCTGTCGGGATCGAATTCCCAAGGCCAGAACAGGAATACCAACAGCAGGGCCAGGCCGGACAGGCCGCCGAGCAGTAGCCAACCGGCCACCGTGCGTTCGGCGCGCTTCTCGGCGCGGGTGCCCTCGATCGGCCAGCGCGGTTCCTTGAAGACGATGTCGACACCGTCTTGCTTGCCGCCCAGCGCGAGCAGTTCTTCTCGCGACATCGCCGCCAACTGTTCGTCGGTGGGTTTCGCGTCTTGGTTATCGGTCATGCCCTTGCCCCGATCCACATTGTGATACCGATCATCACGGTGATGCCGAGGATCCAGATCACCATTCCTTCAGAGGTGGGACCGAGCGCACCCAGGCCGTAGCCGCCGGGGCTCTTGGCCTCAGAGACGTTGCGGACGTAGCTGATGATGTCCGTCTTCTCTTCGAGGCTCAGCTGCCGGTCGGAGAACTTCGGCATGTTCTGCGGTCCCGTGAGCATCGCGGTGTAGATCACCTGCGGGTTGGCATCGCCGAGCGCGGGGGCGTACTTGCCGGAGGACAACGCGCCGCCCTGGCCGGTGAAGTTGTGACACGAGGCGCAGTTGAGGCGGAAGAGGTCACCACCGCGCGCCAGGTTGCCGGTGGTCAGCGACTCCTGGGCGATCTGGCCGTTGTCGTCGCGAAGCACCATGGGGCCACCGCCGTTGGCCTGGATGTAGGCCCCCAACGCGTCGGTCTGATGCTCGTCGAAGTTCACGGGCTTGAGCGGGGCCTGGTGGTTCAGGCTCATCGCCGGCATGCGGCCGGTCGACACCTGGAACCACACCGCCGCCTCGCCGACGCCGATCAGGCTGGGGCCACGGTCGTGCACGCCCTGCAGGTTGGCGCCGTGGCAGGTGATGCACGACGTGTCGTACAGCTGCTTGCCCGTGCGGATCAGCGCCGACTGCGATTCGTCGGCGACCGCCACCTGGGGCTTGGGCGTCAGCACTGCGGCCAGTCCGCCCGCGAGCGCCAACGCGATCAGCAGCAACGTCCCGGCCGTCAGGCGACGGCGCCACCGCCGTCGGGACCGGTCACCGTTGGCCGATCCGATCAAGCGCGAGATATTCAACCGAGCTCTCCTGTTCATGGCCGCGTGAACTATCGGACGAAGTAGATCGTGGCGAACAGCGCAATCCAGACGATGTCGACGAAGTGCCAGTAGTACGACACAACGATCGCCGCCGTGGCCTGCGCAGGCGTGAACTTGCTCATCGTGGTGCGGACGAGCAGCAGCACGAAGGCGACCAGACCGCCGATCACGTGGAGGCCGTGGAAGCCGGTGGTGATGTAGAACACCGAGCCGTAGGCGCTGCCGGGGATGGTCGTCCCGTGCTGCACCAGGTGGATGTACTCGTAGCCCTGGCCGAGCACGAAGAAGGTGCCCATCGCCAGGGTGAGCAGATACCACCGACGCAGCCCGAAGACGTCACCGCGCTCAGCGGCGAACACGCCCAGCTGGCAGGTGAACGACGATGCAATCAGCACCAGCGTCACCGGTACCGCCAACGCGAGGTTCAACTCGGTTGGCGGCGGCGGCCACTCGCCGCCTGCTTGTGCGCGCGCCACGAAGTACATCGCGAACAGACCAGCGAAGAACATCAGCTCACTGGACAGCCACACGATGGTGCCGACACTGACCATGTTTGGCCTGTTCAGCGAATGCACGCGCGACGTGATTGCAGTCCCAGAGGTACCCACAGCACTCGTCACGCCTAGAAGTATGACGCTTTGTAGTTGTCGATCTCCACCCGGGGATGCATTTGGGTCGAAGTGTCGCCCTCCCGAATGCCGCAACCATGCTTCGACGTGGGAATATCGGGGTCGTGACTGACACCGCCGCGCGGCCGGACCCGGCCGCTCCCGCCTGGCCGACGATCCTGGGCCGCCTGACCGAACTGCAACCGCTGGCCACCGGGGAGGCCGCTTGGGCGATGGAGCAGATCATGTCCGGCGCGGCCACCCCGGCGCAGATCGCCGGCTTCGGCATCGCGATGAAGATGAAACGCCCGACCGCCGCCGAGGTCACCGAGTTGGCCGAGGTGATGCTTGCGCACGCCGTGCGCGTGCCCACGGACAAGATCGGCACCGATTCCGTCGACATCGTCGGCACGGGCGGCGACGGCGCCAACACCGTCAATCTGTCCACCATGGCGGCCATCGTGGTGGCGGCCTGCGGGGTGCCCGTGGTCAAACACGGCAACCGGGCCGCGTCGTCGTTGTCCGGCGGCGCCGACACCCTCGAGGCGCTCGGGGTGCGCATCGACCTGGGTCCCGACGAGGTGGCGCGCTGCGTGGCCGAGGTCGGCATCGGCTTCTGCTTCGCGGCCAAGTTCCACCCGTCGTTCCGGCATTCGGGACCGCCGCGCCGGGAGATCGGCGTCCCGACGGTGTTCAATCTGCTGGGCCCGCTGACGAATCCGGGCTCGCCGCGCGCCGGCCTGATCGGCTGCGCGTTCGGCGATCTGGCCGAGGTCATGGCCGGGGTGTTCGCCACCCGGCGCAGCAGCGTGCTGGTCGTGCACGGTGACGACGGGCTCGACGAGCTCACCACCACCACGACCTCGACGATCTGGCGGGTCCAGGCCGGGACCATCGACCGGCTGACCTTCGACCCGGCCGGATTCGGCTTCGCGCGCGCCCAACTGTCCGAGCTCAAGGGCGGCGACGCCGCCCACAACGCCGACGTGGCGCGGTCGGTCTTCGCTGGGGCCTCCGGCGCCGTGCGTGACGCGGTGGTGCTCAACGCGGCCGGCGCGATGGTGGCGCACGCCGGGCTGTCCGCCGGTGCGGACTGGCTACCGGCGTGGGAGACCGGACTGAGCCGGGCCACCGAGGCCATCGATTCGGGGAAGGCCGAACAGCTGCTGGCCCGGTGGGTACAGCTCACCCAGAAGCTCGCACCGCCGCACTGACCCCGCCGCGGCGCGGTAGCTGGAGGTCGACCGCCGCGTCGCGGTACTGCTCGGCGGCCACCCGGGCGGATCGGGCCGCCGCCGCCCAGCCGGCGAGTCGGCCCGCGCCGTCGCGCGGGGACGTCCAGCCGCCGCTGGTGCGCACGATCCGGGTGCCGGGCGTCGTCAGCCACCGCGCGAGCAGTGCGGTCTCCTCGACCAGGGCGCCGCCCAGCGGTGCGGGTTCGGTGAGGATGGTCTGCGCGCCGGCGCACAGCGCCTCGACGACCGGCATGGGCGGGACCCCGCGCCGCGCGCTGCCGGCCGCGGCCAGCTGACCGCGCCGCAGCACCGCCAGGTGCCAGCCGCCGGCCCCGTCCGGCGCGGCGGCCACCAGCTCGTCGAGGGCGACCAACGACGCCAACCGTTGCCCGCGCCAGGCGGTCTCGATGGCCAGCGCGCTGTGGTCGCGCAGTCGCGCGGCGTTCTCGTACAGTCCGCGCCGGGCCAACGCGTCCACTTCGGCCACCGCGGCCGCCAGCGGCGCACTGTCGGCACCGGCCAGCAGCGCCGCGGCCCGCGTGACCGCGGGCGCGTAGTCGACCGCGCCGATGTCGCGGGGAGCCGGGCACGGGGACAGCTCGCGTTCGGGACAGGACGGGCCGTGGCGACCCGACCGGCCCAGCCGGGAGGTGCAGGTGCGGATCCCGGCGAACCGGGCCAGCAGCGCCGCGGTCTGCGCGGCATCCGCGCGCGCCCGAAACGGCCCGAGCGCGCGGTCGTGCCGCGGCCTGCGCACCACGACGAAGCGGGGAAAAGCCTCGTCCGACAACGCCACCCACCACCATCGGTGCGGGAACTTGGAGCGCCGGTTGAACGGCGGGGCGTGTGCGGCCAACAACCGCAGTTCGCGCACCCCGGCCTCCAGCGCATGCGCGCATTCGACATGGTCGACGGCCTCGGCGAGCGCCACCATCTCCTTCATCCGCGCCCGGCTGTCCGACCCGTTGAAGTACTGGCCGACGCGGCGGCGCAGGTCGCCGGCGGTGCCGACGTAGAGCACCTCCGCCGACGGCCCGCGGAACAGGTAGACCCCGGGCGCGCGCGGGAGCTGTGCGGCCAACCCGCGCTTGCGGCGCTGGGCCTCGGTGACGTCGGGCAGGTAGGACCGCAGGGCCGGATAGGTGTGCACGCCCTGATTGCCGACCCGTTCGATCAACCGGTGCAGCACGTCCACCGTGGCCCGCGCGTCATCGAGGGCGCGGTGCGTCGGCGTCGTGGTGGCGCCGAGCAGCCGGGCCAACTCCGACAGTTTCACGCTGGGGGCCTCGTCGCGGGTCAGTACCCGGCGGGCCAACCGCACGGTGCACAGCACCGGCGGCCGCGGCCACGCGATGTCGCATTGCGCGGCGGCCGCCCGCAGGAAGCCGATGTCGAAGCCGGCGTTGTGGGCGACCAGCACCGCGCCCCGCGCGAACTCGAGGAACATCGGCAGCACGGCCTCGATGGTGGGCGCGGCGCGCACCATCGCGGTGGTGATGCCGGTGAGACGGACGATCTGCGGCGGAATGGTCCGACGGGGGTCGACAAGTGTGGCAAATTCGCCGAGCACCTCGCCGCCGCGTACCTTGACCGCGCCGATCTCGGTGATCGCGTCGCAGGCCCCGCCGGGCTGCTTCGGCGTCGCGCGGCCGCCGGTGGTTTCGAGGTCGACCACGACGAAGGTGGTGTCGCGCAGGGACAGGTCCGCGGACGGGTCCAGGTCCGCGAAGCTCAGCTGCCCCCCATCCGACGAACGCATGTTCGAACACGTTAGAGCGGTAGGCGGACATTCGCCGCGTCGCGGCGACCGGGTGCCGGGGTGTGTCGCGCGAATCGGCGCCGGAGGTTGTTGTCGGTGCCCTGGGTTAGCGTCCGGCTACAGCCGGCTGCAAGGCGGGCACGAGAGATGGGAACGCGGCATGACGGAGTTAGGGAAACTGCCGGGACGGCGCATCGGAAGCGGCCATGAGCACGACGCGGCGGAGCCGGTCGTCATCGACTGTGACGACTGTGCTGTGCGCGGGCTCGGTTGTCGAGATTGCGTGGTCAGCGTGCTCTTGGGTGTGCCCGATGAGTTGCTCGCCGACGAGCGGGAGGCTCTCGAGGTGCTGGCGGAGGCGGGCCTGGCGCCGCGCCTGCGGTTGGTGCCGGTACGGCGGGGCCCGCACCACGGTGTCGCCTGAATCACCTCGACCGGGGGTGCCCGGCGGGCGTGGCACCGCGCGTGCTATCTGTAACTGCTGCTAGATTGGCAACTTCCGTTGGACAACGCCGATATCGTTTCGTAACCTATCTGAGACCAAACGCGGTCGGGGGCGACGCGAAACGGCAACAACGCATACAGTTGTACGCAGTTTAAGGACGCGAATCTTGAGGATCGACGGCACGCCCTGGACCGATCGGATCATCTCTCGACCCCTCAAACGGATCGCAATCTGTCTGATTGCCGTGTTGGCCGTGCTGAGCGGGACGTTTGCCTCGACGGTCTACGCCGACCCGCAAGAGGACGCGCTGGCAAAGTTGAACGAACTTTCGCGTGAGGCCGAGCAGACCACCGAGGCCATGCACTCCGCGCAGCTCGACCTCACCGAGAAGCTGGAAATCCAGGCCGCCGCCGAGCAGAAGGTGGCGGCCGATCGCGCCGCCGCCGAGGCCGCCCGGGCGCAGTTGTCGACCTATCAGACCCGCGTGGACCAGTTTGCCGCGGCCGCCTATATGGGCGGACGGACGTCCGGCTTCAACGCCATCCTGACCGCCGAGTCGCCGCAGGGCCTGATCGACAAGTTGGCGGTGCAGCGGGTGATGGCCACCGAGATGTCCGAGCAGATCGCCACCCACCGCACGGTCAGCGAGCAGGCCGCCGCCGCCGAGGCCGCCTCGGTGCGTTCCGCCGCCGAGGCGAAGACCGCCGCCGAGCAGGCCGCCGCGGTGCGGGCCGACCTGCAGTCCAAACAGAGCGACCTGCAGCTCAAGATCGCCGTGGTGCGGTCGCAGTACAACGCGCTCAGCCCGGAGCAGCGCGTCGCCCTGGCGGATCCGGGACCCGTCCCGCCGGCCGCCGCGCCGGGACCGGAGATCTTGGCCCAGGGGCCGGAGGGCATCCCGGCCGGCGACGTCGCGCCGCCGCCCGAAGGTGCCGTGCTGCCCGCGCCGGGCGGCGGATCCCCGCAGGGCGCGATCGCGGTGCAGGCCGCGCTGACCCGCGTCGGCTCGCCGTACTCCTGGGGCGGTTCCGGCCCCAACGCCTTCGACTGCTCGGGCCTGGTGCGTTGGGCCTTCCAGCAGGCCGGCATCTCGTTGCCGCATTCCAGCCAGGCGCTGGCCCGCGGCGGTACCCCGGTCTCGCGGGATCAGCTGCAGCCCGGCGACGTGGTGAACACCTACTCGGACGCCTCGCACACCAGCATCTACGTCGGCGACGGCATGGTGGTGCACGCCTCCACCTACGGAGTGCCGGTCAAGGTGGTGCCGTTGGATGGCGCCGGACCGTTCTACAACGCCCGCCGTTACTGAGAACGGCTCGCGCCGCTGGCCCGTCGCGCTGGCGGCGCTGGCCGTCACCGCGACCCTGGTGATCGCCGCAGTGCTGCTGCGGCCCGAGGAATCCGCGCCGACGGCAGCGCCGCAGAGTCCGCCGAGCGCCCCATCGCTGGTCGTCGGTGACGGCCGCACTGTGACGCTGTTGAGTTTGGGCGGATCCGCCACCGACGCGCTGCTGGACCGGGTGGCCGCCGGACTCGGCGACGCCACCGAGCAGGTCGAGCGATTCTGGGGCACCGACTGGACCCGCGAGATCACGGTGGTGGCCACCGATTCGCCGGCGCAATTCGCCGGGGCCGCGCCGGGCGCCCCCGCCGAGATGGCGGCGGTCGCGGTCGCCGACAGCGTCGACACGGACCGGCGCGTGGCCTCCGGGCAACGCATCGTGTTGGGTCCCGGCGCCGGGCGCATGAGCGATGCCGCGTTGCGAGTGGTGTTGACACACGAGCTTTTTCACTACGCCGCCCGCGCCGACACGGCCCCCGACGCCCCCCGGTGGATCACCGAGGCAGTGGCCGACTACCTGGCCCGGCCCGCTCCGGACGCCACGACGCCGCCGGTGCCGGCTCCGGTGGCGCTGCCCGCCGACAGCGACTTCGAGAGCCCGGAGCCGGGGCTGTCGCAGGCCTACGACCGCGCCTGGCTGTTCGCGCGCTTCGTCGCGGACCGGCACGGACCCGCGGCGCTGCGGGAGCTGTACCGCCGCGCGGCCGGTCGCCACATGGAGGCCGTCGACACCGTGCTGCGCGACGTCACCGGCGCCGACCCGGGGCAGTTACTGCAGCGGTGGCGGCAGTGGCTGGCCGAGCCGCGCTAGCATCGGCAGACCATGACACGAGTCCTGCTGGTAACCAATGACTTTCCGCCCCGCCGCGGCGGCATCCAGTCGTATCTGGAAGAGCTGGTGGGCCGGCTGGCGAGTTCGGGTGAGCACGAGCTCACGGTGTACGCGCCGAAATGGAAGGGCGCCGAAGCCTACGACGGCGCGGCCGAGGCGGCCGGTTACCGGGTGGTGCGGCATCCCACCACGCTGATGTTGCCGGAACCGTCGGTCGAGGCGCGGATGCGCCATCTCATCGGGCGCCACGACATCGAGACGGTCTGGTTCGGCGCCGCCGCGCCGTTGGCGCTGCTGGCCGGCCGCGCCCGCCGGGCCGGGGCCGGTCGCGTGCTGGCCAGCACCCACGGCCACGAGGTGGGCTGGTCCATGCTGCCCGGCGCGCGCTCGGCGCTGCGGCGCATCGGCGAGGGCGCCGACGTCATCACCTACGTCAGTAGCTATACGCGGGGCCGCTTCGCGTCGGCCTTCGGGTCGCACGCGGCCATGGAACACCTGCCGCCCGGCGTCGACACCGACCGGTTCCGGCCGGATCCGGGCGCCCGCGCCGAGTTGCGGCGCCGCTACGGCCTGGGCGAGCGCCCGACCGTGGTGTGCGTGTCGCGGCTGGTCCCGCGCAAGGGCCAGGACATGTTGATCCGCGCGCTGCCGCGGATCCGCGAACGCGTGGACGGCGCCGCCTTGGTGATCGTCGGCGGCGGCCCCTACCTGCCCACCCTGCGCAAGCTGGCGGCCGACCACGACGTCGCCGACCACGTGGTCTTCACCGCGGGGGTGCCCGCCGACGAGCTGGCCGCCCACCACGTGCTCGGCGACGTGTTCGCGATGCCGTGCCGCACCCGCGGCGCCGGCCTGGACGTCGAGGGGCTGGGCATCGTCTTCCTCGAGGCGTCGGCCAGCGGTCTGCCGGTGGTCGCCGGTTCCTCGGGCGGCGCCCCGGAGACGGTGGTCGAGGGCAGCACCGGGACGGTGGTCGACGGCCGCCGCGTCGATGAGATAGCCGCTGCGGTCGGCGACCTGCTCGCCGACCCGGACCGCGCCGCGAAGATGGGTGCCGCGGGGCGGGACTGGGTGCTGACGAACTGGCGCTGGGACGTGCTGGCGGCCCGGCTGGGCGGGCTGCTGGCCGGCTGAACCGCCGCGTCAGTCCTTGCGGTAGATCGCCTCGATCTCGTCAGCGAACTTCTCCGCGATGACCTTGCGCTTGACCTTCATGGTCGGAGTCAGCTCACCGGTGTCCTCGGTGAAGTCGACGGGCAGGATGCGGAACTTGCGGATGCTCTCGGCATGGGAGACGTGGCCGTTGGCCACCTTGACCGCCTGCTCGACCTCGGCCACCAGGTCCGGGTCGGTGGTCAGGTCGGCCACGGCGGCGTCGGCGCTCTTGCCATGGCGCTGCTTCCAGCCCTCGAAGGCCTCCGGGTCGATGGTGATCAGCGCGCCGATGAACGGCTGGGCGTCGCCGACCGCCATCGCCTGGCTGATCAGCGGGTGGGCGCGCAGCTCGTCCTCGAGAACGGCCGGCGCGACGTTCTTGCCGCCGGCGGTGACGATGATCTCCTTCTTGCGGCCCACGATCTTGAGGAAGCCCTCGTCGTCGACCTCGCCGAGGTCGCCGGTGTGGAACCAGCCGTCCACCACGGCCTCGTTGGTGGCCTCTTCGTTCTTCCAATAGCCGTCGAAGACCACGCCGCCGCGGACCACCAGCTCACCGTCTTCGTTGATCCGCAAGCTGTTGCCGGGCAACAGCTTTCCGACGGTGCCCACCTTCAGGTCGCCGACCTGGTTGACGGTGATGGCGGCGCTGGTCTCGGTGAGCCCGTAGCCCTCGTAGATGGTCAACCCGACGCCCCGGTAGAAGTGGGACAGCCGCGCCCCCAACGGCGCACCGCCGGAGATCGCGGCCCGGCAATCGCCGCCGAGGGCGGCCCGCAGCTTGTGGTAGACCAGCCGGTCGAACACCGCGTGCTTGAGTTTGAGCAGCAGGCCCGGGCCGCCGCTGTCCTGCGCCTCGCTGTATTCGACCGCGGTCTGCACCGCCTTCTCGAAGATCTTGCCCTTGCCGCCGTCCGAGGCGTTCTGCGCGGCGGTGTTGTACACCTTCTCGAAGACCCGCGGCACCGAGACCACGATGGTCGGCTTGAACACCCCGAACAGCGCCACGAGGTTCTTGATGTCGCTGGTGAACCCGACGGTCACCTTGAAGTTGAACGCGCCGATCGTGAGCGCCCGGGCCAGTACGTGGGCCAGCGGCAGGAAGACCAGGAGGCGTTCGCGCTCGCTGAGCAGCGTCGGCATCGCCGCCTTCGAACCCCGGATCTCGTAGACCAGATTCGCATGCGTCAGCACGCAGCCCTTGGGCCGTCCGGTGGTTCCCGAGGTGTAGATCAGCGTCGCCGGATCCGCCGAGCGCAGCGCCTCGGCCCGCCTGGTGACCTCGGCGGCGTCGACGGCGGCGCCGGCCTCGGCCAATTGCTCGAACGCGCTCGTCCCGGCCGACTCAATCCGGTACACCCGCCGAAGCTCGGGCAGGTCGTCGGCGAGCTGGTCGACCATCGACGCGTGCGCGTCGGTCTCGGCGAACACCGCCACCGCGCCGGAGTCCGACAGCACCCACGCCACCTGCTCGGCCGAGGAGGTCTCATAGATCGGCACCGTCAGGGCGCCGATCGCCAGGATCGCGAAGTCGAGGATGGCCCACTCGAACCGCGTCGCGGAGAAGATCGCCACCCGGTCGCCGGGCTGCACGCCCTCGGCGATCAGGCCCTGTGCGGCGGACCGCACCAGCGCGGCGGCCTCGGCGGCGGTCACGGGGTGCCATTGGCCGTCCACCAGGCGTTCGTAGATCGGGAAGTCGGGATCTTCGCGCTCGTGGACGAAAACGGCGTTGACGACGGTGTCGTGCTCGCCGACGTCGAAGGTTGCGGGAACGCTCAACTCACGCAATGCTCATGGCCTCTCGGATCGGGACGTGACCCCCAGCCTAATGGGACCGCTTCCGGCGGTGTGACGGTCCTCACGGTTGCCTGCTGCGGCGCGCAGGCCAGACCCCAGCTTTCGTCCTCGGTATGTGAAGCTATGCAGATGAACAGCATCCAGGTGGCCGACGAGACGTTTGTCGCGGCCGATGCGCAGCTGGTCGGGGCGGCCATCGCGGAGCCGGCCCGGTGGCGCCGCTGGTGGCCGGACCTGCACCTGCAGGTGGTCGAAGAGCGTGGCGACAAGGGCATCCGCTGGACCGTCGCCGGTCCGCTGACCGGGACCATGGAGATCTGGCTGGAACCGATGCTCGACGGAGTGTTGCTGCACTACTTCCTGCACGCCGAGCCGGCCGGCGTCTCGGCCCATGAGCTGGCCAAGCTCAATCTCGCCAAGCTGGTGCACGCCCGCCGGGTGGCGGGCAAGAAGATGTCCTTCGAGATCAAGGCCGAAGTCGAGGCGAATCGCCCGGTGGGAGTGGCCCCGCAGGCCCGATGAGGGGTCCGGGCAACGACACCGGGGTACCGTTTCATCTCAAAGAGCGGACGCGTTCCGCGCTCGAGGTTTCAAGGTGAGGCAGCAAGTTGGCGGACAAGACCACGCAGACCATCTACATCGACGCCGATCCCGGCACGGTCATGGACGCGATTGCCGACATCGGCTCCTACCCGGAGTGGGTCAAGGAGTACAAGGAGACCGAGGTCCTGGAGACCGAGAGCTCGGGGCTGCCGAAGACGGCGCGACTGGTGCTCGACGCCGCGGTGCTGCGCGACACCATGGTGCTGTCCTACGAATGGCCGGCCGACCGTAAGTCGGTGCGCTGGTCGTTGGTGTCCAGCTCGCTGCTGAAGGCGCTCGACGGCGCGTATCGGTTGACGCCCAAGGGGTCTGGCACCGAGGTGACCTACGAACTGTCGGTCGACTTGTTGATCCCGATGATCGGACTGCTCAAGCGCAAGGCCGAGCGCCGGTTGACCGACACCGCGCTGAAGGATCTGAAGAAGAGGATCGAGGGCTGAGCACCACCGCCGAGTCCGTGCCCGCCGAACGCACCCGGATCAGCCTCTTCGTCGGCAAGGGGGGCGTCGGCAAGTCGACGCTGGCGTGCGCTTCGGCGGTGCGCGAGGCCCGGTCCGGGCAGCGGGTCCTGGTGGTCTCGACGGATCAGGCGCATTCGCTGGGGGACGTGCTGGGAGTCGAGGTGCCGCCAACCGGTGGCCGCGACCCGGTTCGCGTGCTGACCGACGACGCGGGGGCCGGCGGCGGGTTGTTGGACGCGCTGGCGCTGGACACCCTGGCGCTGCTGGAATCCCGGTGGCGCGAGATCGCCGCTCCGCTGGGCGAGCAGTTTCCCGAATCCGACGTGGGCAGCGTTGCCCCCGAGGAGCTTTCGGCGCTGCCCGGAATCCAGGAGGTGCTCGGGCTGCACGAGGTGGGGGAGTTGGCCGCCGCCGCGCGGTGGGACCACATCGTGGTCGACTGCGCCTCCACAGCCGACGCGCTGCGGATGTTGACGCTGCCGTCGACCTTCGGTCTCTACGTGGAGCGGGCCTGGCCCCGGCACCGTCGGCTGTCCGCGGCCGACAGCAGCGCCACGGCCGTGGTGGTCGAGTTGCTCGAACGCATCACCACCGGGGTCGACCGGCTCTCGGCGCTGTTGACCGACGGGTCGGCCGTCAGCGCGCATCTGGTGCTCACCCCGGAACGGGTGGTGGCCGCCGAGGCGGCGCGCACCCTGGGGTCACTGGCCCTGATGGGGGTGCGGGTCGCCGAGCTCATCGTGAATCAGGTGTTGGCGCAGGACGATTCGTACGAGTACCAGAATCTGCCGGAGCACCCGGCCTTCGATTGGTACGCCGAGCGCATCGCCGAGCAGAAGTCGGTCCTCGACGAGCTGGCGAGCACCATGGGCGCCGTCGAGTTGGTGCTGGTGCCGCATCTGCCCGGGGAGCCGATCGGCCCCAAGGCCCTGGGCCAGCTGCTGGACCGGGCGCGCCGGCGCGACGGTGCCCCGCCGCCGGGGCCGCTGCGCCCCGTCGTCGACCTGGAGTCGGGCGCGGGTCTCGAATCGGTGTATCGGATGCAGCTACAGTTGCCACAAGTGGATTCGGGCACGCTCGCGCTGGGCCGGGTCGACGACGATCTGATCATCGCAGTGGGAGGCATGCGGCGTCGGGTGAAGCTGGCGTCGGTGCTTCGCCGCTGCATCGTGATCGGTGCCCAACTCAAGGGCAATGAACTGACCGTCCGTTTTCGACCCAACCCGGAGGTGTGGCCACGGTGAGTGGGACCCACCCCGATCTGGGCCCGGAGTTGCGCCAGCTGGCGCAGGCGATCCTGGATCGACTCGATCCCGCACTGCGGTCGGCGGCGGCGCTGGCCGCCGCGCGCAGCGCCGCCGGGCCCGGTCGCTGCCAGCAGGTGTGGTGCCCGGTCTGCGCCCTGGCGGCCCTGGCCACCGGTGAGGATCATCCGCTCATCGGCATCATCTCCGAGCACAGCGTGGCGTTGCTGGAGGTGGTCCGCGCCCTGCTGGACGACGGCGAGGGCGCCGGCGCGTCCGCCGGTCCCGCAAATCCGGCCGAACCGCCGCCAGAGCCCCCGGAACCGCCGAAGGGCCGCTACGAACCGATTCCGGTCACCGTCGAGGAGTAGCTCGGCGTTGACCGCCGCCCTGTGGTCGCGCTCGGCCACGGTGGGTAAAGTTGCGCCCAGCATCGTCCGATGCGGCCAAACCGGGAGGGTCCATGTGGTATTGGATTTTCAAGTACATCCTGCTGGGACCCTTGCTGGCCTTGCTCGGCCGGCCCAAAGTCGAAGGACTTGAACACCTTCCGGACAATGGCCCGGCGATCCTGGCCAGCAACCATCTGGCGGTGATGGACAGTTTCTATCTGCCGCTGGTGGTGCGGCGGCGGATCACCTTCCTGGCCAAGCAGGAGTACTTCACCGGCACCGGGATCAAGGGCCGCTTCCTGGCGTGGTTCTACACCGTGGTCGGTCAGGTGCCGATCGATCGCACCGACGCGGACTCCGCGCAGGCCGCGCTGACCACCGCCGCGCGCATCCTGGGCGAGGGCAAGCTGCTGGGCATGTACCCGGAGGGCACGCGTTCGCCGGACGGGCGGCTCTACAAGGGCAAGACCGGGCTGGCCCGGCTGGCGCTGGAGACCGGCGTGCCCGTCATTCCGGTCGCGATGATCGGAACCGACGTCGTCAATCCGCCGGGACGCAAGGGGTTGCGGTTCGGCCGGGTGACGGTGCGGTTCGGCGAGCCCATGGACTTTTCCCGGTTCGACGGCATGGCCGGCAACCGCTTCATCGAGCGCGCCGTCATCGACGAGGTGATCTACGAACTGATGGGCCTGTCCGGCCAGGAGTACGTCGACATCTACGCCGCCACTCTCAAAGAGGGTGCAGCGCCTGCGCAGAACGGTCAGCCGACGGCGCGTCTTCCGGAGGCCGCTGCCGGCTGAGGCCGGTGCCGATCGCGTTCGCGGCCAGCCCGGCTACGACGATGGTGGCCACCGCCCACCAGACATAGGAACCGCCCAGCAGCTGGCGCCACCAGGCCGCGTCGGCCTCCTGATGTTCGGGCAGCAGGTCGATGGGCGTCCAGACCATCAGCGCCAGCCCCACCGCGGTCACCGCCGCCAGGCCGGCATGCCGATACCGCCACGCCAGGACCCCGGTGACCACGAGCGTCGGCAACACCCAGACCCAGTGGTGCGACCACGACACGGGCGAGACCACCAGCCCGAACAGTGCGACGCAGATCAGCGCGAGCACCGACTCCGGGCCGTCTGAGCCGGCCGCCAGGATCCGCCGCACCGCCCAGGCCGTCAGCGCCAGGACCGCGAAGCAGGCCAGCACCCACAGCGCGAACCGGACGTTCTCGGCCAGCCCCAGCCGCGCCAGCGCACCGGAGATGTTCTGGTTGGTGTTGAGGGTCGCGGTGCCGATCCGGTCGGTGTTGACCACCGTCGTCGTCCAGTACTCGACGGAGTCGCGCCAGGCCAGCGCGAAACCCAGCGCCGTCGCGGCCAGGAACGACGCCAGCGACACCAACACCGCGCGGACGTCCCGGCGCAGCACGAAATACACCAGGAACACCGCGGGCGTGAGCTTCAGCGCGATCGCCAGGCCCAGCAGCATGCCCCGCGGCCACGGCGTGCGACGGGGCACGCAGTCGGCGAGCACCAACGTCATCAGCACCACGTTGATCTGCCCGAAGTCGAAGTTGGAGACCAGCGGCTCGAGGTAGATCACCGCCGGGGCGGTGATGCCCGCGGCCAGCCACCACCGCTGCGCCGGCGCCCCGGCGAACACGTCGAGCCGGGTCAACACCAACATCGTCGCCACCACCAGCAGCACCAGCGTGGTGAGGGTGATCGCGATGCCGGCGGCCGGCAGCGAAAGCCAGGCGAACGGGCTGAACAGCACCGCTGAGAGCGGCGGGTAGGTGAACGGCAGGTCGATGCCGCCCAGCGTGGGGAAGGTGACACCCTCGCTGTAGAGCGGCTGGGAGTCCAACCAGGCGCGGCCGCCCATCCGGTAGACGTCGATGTCGATCCGGTACGGGTTGGGCGCGAACAACCGCCACGCCGCGTAGCCGAAGACGGCCGCGGTGGCCAGTTGGAATACCCGCCAGGCGGCCAGCCGCCGTCGCTGTGTAGTCATGACGTCAACAGAGTATCTGTGTCCCTCAGCAACGCAGCTGTGCCGCTCGGGTGTCCGCGTCATGTTTCGCCCGACGTGCTCCGGGCGCGTAAGTTCACGGCCGTGCCCCAGTGGTCCGTCGACATGAGGTTCGACTTCATCACCCAAAGCCGCCTGCCGCTGATGTGGTGCCTGATCGCGTTCATCGTCACGTTCTGCGTCACCCGCGGCATCGTGCGCTACATCCGGGCGACCGCCGACGACACCAAGCCCAAGAGGTGGTGGCAGCCCCGGAATCTCTCGCTGGGTGGCGGCGACGGCAAGGGCTTCCACCTGCACCACGTGGTGTTCGGCGTGCTGCTGGTGTTGATCTCCGGCGTCGCGATGGTCACCCTCGCGGTCGACGGCGGGGTGGGGGAGTTCACCGCCGCGGCCATCTTCTTCGGCATCGGCGCCGCGCTGGTCCTCGACGAGTTCGCGTTGATCCTGCATCTGCAGGACGTCTACTGGTCGGAGGACGGGCGCACGTCGGTGGACGCGGTGTTCATCGCGGTCGCCGTGGCCGGCCTGCTGATCGTCGGCTTCAACCCGCTGGCGTTCTTCGACATCAACATCTGGCGGGCCGACGACTCGTGGGCGGTGCGGGCCGCGGTGATCGCCTGGGCCGTGGTCAGCCTGCTGCTGGCCCTCGTGGTGCTCGCCAAGGGCAAGGTGTGGACCGGGCTGGTGGGGATGGGGGTGCCGCCGCTGCTGGTGATCGGCGCGGTCCGGCTGTCGCGGCCGCATGCGCCGTGGGCGCGCTGGCGCTACCTCGACCGCCCGCACACGATGCAACGGGCCATCCAGCGAGAACGGCGTATCCGGCGGCCGCTGGTGCGGGCCAACCTGTGGTTGCAGAGCGCGTTGGCCGGCATGCCGCGGCTACCCGACGACACCGCGGTCGATGCCACGCTGGACCGGCAGGTCCACGCGGCACCTGCGCCCGTGGCGCCCGCCGCGACTGGCTAGGCTGGTCGGCCGTGCGGTACTTCTACGACACCGAGTTCATCGAGGACGGCCGCACCATCGAGCTGATCTCGATCGGCGTGGTCGCCGAGGATGGCCGCGAATACTACGGCGTATCAACGGAATTCGACCCTGCCCAGGCCGGCGACTGGGTGCGCAAGCACGTGCTGCCCAAGTTGCCGTCGCCGTCGTCGCAGCTGTGGCGCTCGCGCCGGCGCATCCGCGAGGACCTCGAGGAGTTCTTCGGCGTCGGCGGCGCCGAACCCATCGAGCTGTGGGCTTGGGTGGCCGCCTACGACCACGTCGCGCTGTGCCAGCTGTGGGGCCCGATGACCAACCTGCCGCCGCAGATCCCGCGCTTCACCCGGGAATTGCGGCAGTTCTGGGAGGACCGCGGCAGCCCGCGGATGCCCCCGCGGCCGGCCGACACCCACGACGCGCTGGTCGACGCGCGCGATCACCTGCGCCGGTTCTCGTTGATCGTCGAGCAGACCGGCCCGCCAGCGGGCGCCTGAGCGGACGTTCGGGCAGGTGGTGAACGGGTCCGGACGTCCGATGCGCCCCGCTACGATATAGGGGTGAACTGGACCGTCGACGTACCGATCGAGCAGCTGCCGTCGCTGCCGCCCCTCCCGGATGACCTGCGGCAACGATTGGATTCCGCGCTGGCGAAGCCGGCCGTGCAGCAACCGAGTTGGGACGCCGAGCAGGCCAAGGCCATGCGCACGGTCCTCGAGAGCGTGCCGCCGATCACGGTGCCCGCCGAGGTGGAGAAGCTGCAGACCCAGTTGGCGGCGGTCGCGCGCGGCGAGGCGTTCCTGCTGCAGGGCGGTGACTGCGCCGAGACGTTCGCCGACAACACCGAGCCGCACATCCGCGCCAACATCCGCACGCTGCTGCAGATGGCCGTGGTGCTGACCTACGGGGCGAGCATGCCGGTGGTCAAGGTGGCCCGCATCGCGGGCCAGTACGCCAAGCCGCGGTCCTCGGACACCGACGCACTGGGCCTGAAGTCCTACCGCGGCGACATGGTCAACGGGTTCGCCCCGGACGCAGCGGTGCGCGACCACGACCCGTCCCGGTTGGTGCGCGCCTACGCCAACGCCAGCGCGGCGATGAACCTGGTGCGGGCGCTGACCTCGTCGGGCCTGGCGTCCCTGGACCTCGTGCACGACTGGAACCGGGAGTTCGTCCGCACCTCGCCGGCCGGCGCGCGGTATGAGGCGCTGGCGGGCGAGATCGACCGCGGGTTGCGCTTCATGTCGGCGTGCGGGGTCAACGACCGCAACCTGGACACCGCCGAGATCTACGCCTCGCACGAGGCGCTGGTGCTGGACTACGAGCGCGCGATGCTGCGCCTGGCCGACGACGCCGACGAGGGTGCCTCGTTCAAGCTGTTCGACCTGTCGGCGCACTATCTGTGGATCGGTGAGCGCACCCGGCAACTCGACGGGGCGCACATCGCGTTCGCCGAGGTGATCGCCAACCCGATCGGCGTCAAGATCGGCCCGACGACGTCGCCGGAGTTGGCGGTGGAGTACGTCGAACGCCTCGACCCGCACAATGTCCCGGGCCGGCTGACGCTGGTCAGCCGCATGGGCAACGGCAAGGTCCGCGACGTGCTGCCGCCGATCATCGAGAAGGTGCAGGCCTCCGGTCACCAGGTGATCTGGCAGTGCGATCCGATGCACGGCAACACCCACGAGTCGTCCACGGGATACAAGACCCGCCACTTCGACCGGATCGTCGACGAGGTGCAGGGCTTCTTCGAGGTGCACCGGGCGCTGGGCACCCACCCGGGTGGCATCCACGTCGAGATCACCGGTGAGAACGTCACCGAGTGTCTCGGCGGGGCACAGGACATTTCGGACTCCGACCTCGCCGGTCGCTACGAGACGGCCTGCGACCCGCGGCTGAACACCCAGCAGAGCCTCGAGTTGGCCTTCCTGGTCGCGGAGATGCTGCGCGACTAGGGCGTCGCTACGACCCCAGCAGTGCGGTCAGGTTGCTGCCCAGCGACCACGCCGCGGCGGCCACCGCACCGGTCAGTACCAGCACGATCGCCATCCAGATGACGCCTGCGCGTCGGGCCCGCTGCCGGGCCCAGGCGAACTCGTGCAGGTCGATGCCGGCGAACTGTCCGACCGGAGCGAACTCGGCGTCGTGGCCCACCTCGGGGTCGTCGTCCCAGTCGTCGGGGCCCCGGGTGAGCGCCCGGGTCGGGTGGCGCACCGGCAGGATCGGGGTGGCCGCGGGCTTGGGGCGGCGCTCGGTGGTGTGTTCGTGGATGCGGCTGTGGTGCAACTCGGCCGAGGCGTGTTGCGCGGAGTTCTGCGGCGCGGGCACCCGGAAGTCCGGCAGATTCAGCTCGGCCGCGATCGCGTCCAGGTGCTCGGCCATTGCCGCGGCGTCGGGGTAGCGCGCGTCGGCGTCGCGGGCGGTGGCGCGCAGCACCAGTTCGTCGAACTGCGGGGGCACCCCGCCGATTTGACCGCTGGGGGCCGGGACGTCGTTGTCCATCCGTTGATAGGCCAGGGCCAGGGCGGTGTCCCCGGTGAACGGCGTTGTGCCGGTGAGCAATTCGTAGGTCAGCACGCCCACCGAATACACGTCGCTGCGCGGGTCGGAGGTGCCGCTGGCCACCTGCTCCGGCGACAGATACGCCGCGGTGCCCAAAATCACACTGGTGGAGGTGATTCCGGCCTCGGCGACCGCGCGCACCAAACCGAAGTCGACCAGCTTGACCTCGCCGTCGTCGGAGATCAGAACGTTCTCGGGCTTGACGTCGCGATGCACCAGCCCGGCCCGGTGGGCGACCGCCAGGCCGCCGAGCACCGGACGCAGCACCGCGGTCACGGCGTGCGGCGGCATCGGGCCGCGTTCCCGCAGCAGTTCCCGCAGCGTGCCGCCGTCGACGAGTTCCATGACCAGAAACGGGTGCCGACCGTCGGTGCCCTGGTCGTAGACGGCGACAAGGCCGGGGTGCTTGAGCCGGGCCACCGCGCGGGCCTCCAGCTGAAAACGGGTGAGGAACTGCTGGTCACCCGCGTAGCGAGCGTCCATCACCTTGCAGGCCACGGGGCGGTCCAGTCGGGTGTCCAGGCCCCGGTAGACGGTCGACATGCCGCCGGTGGCGATCTTGGTCTCCACCAGGTAGCGGCCGTCGAGCAGCTCACCTTCGAGCGGGTCACCCGGCGCGGTTGGCGTCACCGGGCCATCCTAGGTTGATTGCCGAACCTTGGAAGAAAAGCCACGCTCAGCGCGCCTAGATGTACCGGGACAGGACGTTGGTAGCAGGCGTGTTGGCTTGAAGTGAGGAGAACCTCCGGGTGGGGTGTGGCTTGTCTAGGTCCACTGCTCTCCGGAGGTTCTCGTGTCCCACCGTAATGCCCGTACGACGTTTCACGGCCGGCTGCTGATGGTGCGCCGGTATCAGGCCGGCTGGCCTAAGACCCATATCGCCACGGCGATGGGCGTCTCGCGCAAGTGTGTCCACACCTGGATCAGCCGGTTCGAGTCCGAGGGCGAAGCCGGCCTCATCGACCGGTCCTCGCGGCCGCACACCACACCGACCCGTACTCCGCGCAGCGTGGAGAACCAGATCGTGGCCTGGCGGCGGCGCCACCGCTGCGGCCCCGACGAAATCGCGGCCAAGCTGGGGGTATGCGCGCGAACGGTGTCGCGCGTGTTGAACAGGCGTCAGATGCCGTACTTGCGCGACTGCGACCCGATGACCGGTCAGGTAATCCGCGCCTCGAAGGCCACGGCCGTTCGCTACGAGCGAGCCCGCCCCGGCGAACTGGTGCACATGGACGTCAAGAAACTGGGCCGCATCCCCGACGGCGGCGGCTGGCGGGCTCACGGTCGAGGACACGCCCCGAACCGAGACCGCAAGAGCGGTAACGGCTTCGATTACGTGCACTCCCTGGTCGATGACCATTCCCGCCTGGCCTATTCCGAGATCCTGCCCGACGAGAAAGGGGCCACCTGCGCAGGGTTCTTGCAGCGAGCGGCACTGCACTTCCGCGCCCACGGAATCACCACCATCGAGGCGGTCATGACTGATAACGCCTGGGCCTACCGCTACAGCCTGCGCGATGTCTGCGCAGAGCTGGGTGCGCGCCAGGTGTTCATCAAACCGCACTGCCCCTGGCAGAACGGCAAGGTAGAGCGTCTCAACCGCACCCTGCAGACCGAGTGGGCCTACAAGCGCGTCTTCGCGTCCAACGCTCACCGCGCCGCAGCCCTTGCCCCCTGGCTCAAGTACTACAACACTGAACGCCGTCACAGTGCACTCGGCGGCCTCCCACCGATCAGCCGACTGACACCAACCTCATGACTCAGTACACCTAGACTGCAACCGTGAGCAGCATTCCGACCGCGGACGACGTTCTTGATCCCACCGAACCGGTCATCGACCTGCCCGAGGTGGCGAAGATGCTGGGCATTCCCGTGACCAAGGTGCATCAGCAGTTGCGCGACGGCCACCTGGTCGCGGTGCGGCGCGGCCGGGAGCCCGTGGTACCGGCGGTGTTCTTCACCCCGGCCGGCACCCTGGCCAAGGCACTGCCCGGGCTGCTTTCGGTGCTGCGCGACGGCGGCTATCGCGACACGGAGATCGTGCGGTGGCTGTTCACCCCGGACCCGACGCTGACGCTGACCTTCAACGGCTCCCGGGAGGTGCGCGACAACGCGCGGCCGGTCGACGCGTTACATTCCCACCAGGCGCGCGAAGTCATCCGCCGCGCCCAGGCCATGGCTTATTGACCGGGAACCGGTCGGGGCTTATTGATCGGGAGCCGGTCGGGGCTTATTGACCGGCCACCGCCGGCGCGCTCGCCGGCTCGACCCGCCGCAGCGAATACCAGGCGCCCACCGCGCACGCGGTGGCCAACGCGACGTGCACCCACGAGTACATCCCGTGCGAGCCATCCGGTTTGAAGATCACCATGATCCAAGTGGAGAACCCGGCGATGCCCGCGATCCAGGCGCGGGACTGGGTCAGCGGCGCCATCACGGCCAGCGGCCAGGTGTAGTACCAGGGCAGCGCGGCGGGGACGAACAGCACCACCACGCCCATCGCCCACGCGGTGCCGGCGAGCGCCTCGCGGTCGGTGCGCCGGAACCGCCACCACAGCACCGGCAGGGAGACCGCGATGATCGCGATGCCCGCGATCCGGGTGATCTCCAGCACCGCATAGAAATTCACGGTGAAGAACAGCCCGCCGAGGGCGTTGCTCAGGTTGGCCACCGCGGTCGGGATGGTCAGCCAGTTGATGATCTTGACCGACCCGGCCAGGGCGGTCAGCCAGCCCAACCCGACGCCGGCCAGCGCGGACAGCACGGCGAACACCGCGACGAAGATCGCCACCGACCCCGCCGAGGCCGCGGCGAAGGCCGCCACCGGATGCCGCGGTGGGCGGTCGGTCTGGCCCTGCGCACCGCGATCCTGCAACTGCCGCATCCACACCCAGACCAGGAACGGCAGTGCCAAACCGGCGGTGGCCTTGACCGCGACCGCGGCGGTGGCCAGCGCGATGCCGAGGACCGGACGCCGGTCCAAGGTCAGCGCGATGCCGGCCATCATCAGGCCGACCATCAGCATCTCGTTGTGCACCCCGCCCATCAGGTGGATGATCACCAACGGGTTGAGCACGCAGATCCACAGCGCCACAGCGGCATTGGCCTGCAAACGGCGGGCGATGCGGATGGTCGCCCAGATCAACAGCACCAGGCCGGGCAGCATGCACAGCCGCAGCACCATGGTGCCCGCGATCACGTTGTCGCCCACCAGCATCGTGACGATCTTGGCGATCAGGATGAACGCCGGGCCGTACGGTGCCGTCGTCGTCGTCCAGATCGGGCTCACGTCGTCCAGCAGGATGTTCGGGTTCTCGACCGGGCCCACCGCGTAGGGGTCGAGGCCGTCGCGCAGCAACGCGCCCTGCGCCAGATACGAATAGGTGTCCCGACTGAACAGCGGCACCGAGGCCAGCAGCGGGGCCAGCCAGAAACCTGTCGTGGCGACCATGGTGTAGACCGTGGTGTGCCGCGAGTCGTCGACCACCCGGCGGCCCAGCCACAGCCAGGCCACCAGCATCAGGGCCACCCCGCCCCACAGCAGCACCGAGGACACCACCAGCCCGTGGCCGAACCGCAGCCAGGACAGGTGCAACCCCTCGAGCACCGGGTCGTGCAGCCGGGTGCTGCCGGCACCGAGCCCGCCGGCGCAGATCATCAGCGCGCCCAGAAAGCCCAGCAGTGCGGGGCGGGCCTCCTCGGCGGTACTGAACTCCTTGAGCCGTGCCAGACCGGTCGTCATCGCAGCCGTTTCACGCCGTTCGGTTGGCGGCCTGCCGGGCGAGCTCGGAGAGCCCGACCTTGGCCGCGGGATTGATCGCCGCGTCGTCGATGGCCGCCAATGCGGTGCGGGTGAGTTCCTCGATCCGGGTCTCGACGGCCGACAACGCGCCCACCGACTCGATGGCCGAGCACAATTCGCGGACCCGGTCGTCGCTGAGATCGGTGCCGATCGAGGACCGCAGCAGGGTGGCGGCCGACGGATCGGAGGCGTCGGCCCGTTCGATCGCCTCGGCGAGCAGGACCGTGCGCTTGCCGGAACGCAGGTCGTCGCCGGAGGGTTTCCCGGTGACCGCGGGGTCGCCGAACACGCCCAGCACGTCGTCGCGCAGCTGGAAGGCGATCCCGAGGTCGGTGCCGGCGTCGTGGAACACGGACTGGATGTCGGGGCGGTCGGCGCCGGCGGCGGCGCCGAGCTGCAACGGCCGCGTGACGGTGTAGCTGGCGGTCTTGTAGGTGTTGACGCGCATCGCCGAGGCAATGGTGTCCGCGCCGCTGGATTCGGCGACGATGTCGAGGTACTGCCCGCCGAGCACCTCGGTGCGGATCTGCGACCACACGTGTCGCACCCGCAGGCGCGCCGCGTCGGACAGCGGCGCGGTGGCCACGATGTCGTCGGCCCAGACCAGCGACAGGTCGCCGAGCAGGATCGCCGCGGACAGGCCGAACTGCTCGGGCGCGCCGCCCCAGCGGCGGCCGCGGTGCTTGTCGGCGAAGTGCATGTGCACGGTCGGCATGCCGCGTCGGGTCGCCGACGCGTCGATGACGTCGTCGTGGATCAGGGCGCAGCCGTGCAGCAGCTCCAACGCGCCGAACAGCAACAGCATGTCGCTGCGCAGGGGGTCCTCGTCCGGGGGCGCCACGGCCCGCCAGCCCCAGTACGCGAACGCCGGGCGCACGCGCTTGCCGCCGCGCAGCACGAAGTCCTCGAGCGCCGCGATGAACTCGTCGTAGTCCTCGCCGATGTAGCCGGCGTCGCGGCGGCGGTCACGCAGATGGCCGCGCAGTTGTTCGGTGACGGCGCCGACCAACTCGCGGATGGACGGTGCCGCGGATTCGACGCTCAGCGCCGGCCCCTTTCTTCAGAGCTACCCCGACGGATCACAGTAGAGCGTAGGTGCTCGGATGGCACGTCGTGCACGGTGGCCCCGGGGCCGGTCAGGAGTCGTCGTCGCCGGACTCCGCGCCCACCCGGGGCGACCGATCGCGCGCTGAGTAGGCCAGCGCGCCGACCGCGCCCGCCACGATCATGGCGGCGATGCCCAGCACCCAGGCGGCGCCGGTGAACGAGCGGGTACTGGGGTCGGTGTAGCGGGCCTGGGCGTTCATGGTGTTGACGATGCCGGGCTCGAGTTCCCACTTGACCACCTCGGTGGCGATCCGGTCGCCGTTGGTGGAGGTGACCTCGCCGGGGAAGGACACCGTGAGCTCGACCTCGGCCTCGGCGTCGGACAGCGCCGTCAGGTCCACCCGGCCCTCGAGGATCACCAGGTTGCCGGCGCGGCGCAGCGACAGGTCGACGCCCGCGGCGTCGCGGTTCATGTTGGCCAGCTGGGGCAACTCGGCGAAGCTCAGGTTGGAGAACACCGCCTCGGAACCGACAAAGCCGTCCGCCTCGTAGTCCGAGATCGCCACCTTGTGCGCGAACGGCACGTCGTTGGCCAGCTGCGGGCCGACGTCGTCGGCGTTGCGGGGGACGGCCGCGGCGATGATGCGCCCGGACACCAGGTCGTCGGGGGACACCGTGATGGAGGCGCGCACCCGCACGCAGCCGACGGCCATGGGGACCAGAACCAGCAGCAGGACGACGAGGCCGAGCAGACGCTGACGGCGCTGACGGCGGTGTTGCGGGGTGACGCGCGGCACCGAGCTATCGTGCCAGACTCGGCCGCCGGATACCGGCGGGGCGCGCAACCCTCGCCGATCTACAGGGGCAGACGCCGCCCGAGGATGGCGAACGGTCGAGGGTCGCCGGCAAAGTGATAGCCCCGGATGACATCGGTGAAGCCGAGCCGCCGGTACAGCCGCCAGGCCCGGTTGGCCTCGCCGTTGATCTCCGGCGTCGACAGCAGCACGTGGTCCTCGGTGCGGTCGCTGAGCAGCCGCCGGGCCAGCGCCTCGCCCAGCCCGCGCCCCTGGGCGCGGGGGTGGATGTGCAACTCGGTCAGTTCGAAATAGCTGCGCATCAGCCGGTCGATGGACTCCAGCGGCATCCCGTTGCGTCGCAGGCCCTGCAGCACCTGCTGCTGCCACCACTGGTCGGGGGCGCCGCAGTAGCCGTAGGCCACGCCGAGCAGGGGCGCCTCGGCGAGTTCCGCCTCCGACGGCGGTGCCTCGCGGTCCCGGGTTCCTGCCGCATCGGCGGTCTCCACGGCCGCCACCGCCTTCCAGCCATGCCGGCGCATGTGCTCGAGCCACATCGATTCCCGCTGGTCCTCGGTGCCGCGCGGGTAGCGCATCGCGTCGACGTAGACGTGCAGGGCTTCCCGGAGGCGACGCTGCATGTCGTTCGGCGACAGGTCGATGAGATACATGGCCAAGGCCGGCTGTCCTCCCGGAGCGTGGGATTCGGGGGCGCAACGCGATGGATTCGCGCCGGATGACCCGCTGTTGTCGGTGTGTTGCCATTATGTCGGGGAAGGTGGTGGCCGGGGTGCGCACGCCCAGGGCATAGAATCGTCAGGGAACAAGGTGGTCCCACACGGATTCACCTCGTATCATCGATGTTGATGGTCTGCTACCTGAGACTGTCGATGACCGAATTACCGACCAATTGACCCGCCGCGCCGGCAAGGAGGGACGAATGCCACTCTCCGAGCATGAGCAGCGCATGCTTGATCAGATCGAGAGCGCGCTCTACGCCGAGGACCCGAAGTTTGCGTCCAGCGTCCGTGGCGGCACCCTGCGCGCCCCGTCGGCCCGCCGTCGCTTTCAGGGCCTGGCGCTGTTCGTGGTCGGGTTGGCTCTGCTGGTCTCCGGCGTCATGATCAAGGCCACCTGGATCGGGGACCTGCCGGCACTCTCGGTGCTCGGGTTCATCGTGATGTTCGGTGGCGTGGTGTTCGCCGTCACCGGTCGCCGCGAGCATGCCGCGGACCTGAAGCTGGTCGACGGCCCGTCGGGCGCCGCTCGGATGAAGAAGAGCCGGGGCACCGGTGGATCGTTCACCAGTCGGATGGAAGACCGCTTCCGGCGTCGTTTCGACGAGTGACGCACAGGTAGTTCGCGAGAACTGAGGGTCGGCCGCGAGGCCGGCCCTTTTTCATGCCCCGAGGCGGCGGCGTGTCGGGTTCGTCGACGCGATTGCGGGCGGTGGTGGGCGAACTGCCCCACCTAGTCCCCACCTAGCCCCCACATTGCCCCACTCGCGTCACAGCGCCTCGTTTACCCATTCTGAGCTGCGGTTTTTTCGGATCGCGCGGCGTTTGCCAGTTGCTCGCCGCTGCCGCGATGTCGCGGCGGCCCTGCAGAAACGGGGTCGATGTGGGGGAGGGGACCAATTTGATGGCGCTCAATGGAGAAAAGTGGGGGATTGTGGGGTATGGTGGCGGAGTACGGAGTGAGGGGGATCCGGACCTGGGAGGTCCGAGGGCTGGAGGTGGCGAGTGTTCCTCGGCACCTACACGCCCAAGCTCGACGACAAGGGGCGGCTGACGCTGCCCGCCAAGTTTCGCGACGCACTGGCAGGAGGGTTGATGGTCACCAAGGGCCAAGATCACAGCCTCGCCGTGTATCCGCGGGCGGAGTTCGAGCAGTTGGCCCGCCGCGCGGCCAGCGCCTCGCGCAGCAACCCCGAGGCCCGGGCGTTCCTGCGTAACCTGGCGGCCGCCACCGACGAGCAGTACCCGGACGCGCAGGGGCGGATCACCCTGTCGGCCGATCACCGTCGCTACGCGGCTCTGTCCAAGGACTGCGTGGTCATCGGCGCGGTCGACTACCTCGAGATCTGGGATTCCCAGGCCTGGCAGGAATACCAGCAAACCCACGAAGAGAACTTCTCCGCAGCCAGCGATGAAGCCCTCCGCGACATTATTTGATGAGCCTGTACCGGCTGTGGCCCGTGCATCGTGGCCTCTGCCCGAACCGGCCCTGGCGTACTTCCCCAACGCCAGGTCCGTATCGGACAGGGACCTCGATGCAGGGGCGGCCATCCATCTGAGGGGCGGTGTCGACGTGGCTGATCAACAGGGCCCGTTCGGTCACGTACCCGTGCTGCTGGACCGGTGCATCGAACTGCTCGCCCCCGCGCTGACCCGCACCGCCGCCGACGGCGCCGGCGCGGTGGTGGTGGACGCGACCCTGGGCGCGGGTGGGCATTCCGAAGGGCTGCTGCGCAGGTACCCCGGCGTGCGGGTGATCGGCCTGGACCGCGATCCCAGCGCCTTGGCGCTGGCCGGTGGGCGGTTGGCCGGCTTCGGCGACCGGTTCACCGCGGTGCGTACCCGGTACGACGGCATCGCCGACGCCTTGGCGCAATCCGGGCTCGCCGCAACGCGTTCCGTCGACGGCGTGCTCTTCGATCTGGGCGTCTCGTCGATGCAACTCGACCGCACCGAGCGCGGGTTCTCGTATTCCGCCGACGCGCCACTGGACATGCGGATGGACCCGGACCTGCCCGTGACCGCCGCGGACATCCTCAACACCTACGACAAGGCCGCCCTGGTCGCAATCCTGCGGGACTTCGGCGAGGAACGGCACGCCGGGCGGATCGCCACCGCCGTGCTCCGCCGCCGGGCCAGTTCGCCGTTCACGTCGACCGCCGAACTGGTCGAACTGCTCTACGAGGCCATCCCCGCGCCCGCGCGGCGCACCGGGGGACACCCGGCGAAGCGGACCTTCCAGGCGCTGCGGGTGGCGGTCAACGCCGAACTCGATTCCCTGCGCGCGGCACTGCCGGCCGCGCTCGCGGCGGTGCGGGTCGGGGGCCGCGTCGTCGTCATGTCGTATCAGTCCCTCGAGGACCGCATTGTCAAGAACGTCTTCGCCGGGGCGACGGCCAGTCGTACCCCGC
The DNA here is from genome assembly GCF_963378085.1 of Mycolicibacterium sp. MU0050. Lineage (GTDB taxonomy): Bacteria > Actinomycetota > Actinomycetes > Mycobacteriales > Mycobacteriaceae > Mycobacterium > Mycobacterium wendilense. The sequence goes on from NZ_OY726395.1 coordinate 2,107,138, forward strand.
CCGGACTGCCGGTCGAACTGCCCGGCCACGAGCCGGAATTCAGCTTCCTGACCCGCGGCGCCGAGCGGGCCGACACCGAGGAGATCGAACGCAACCCGCGCAGCGCCGCGGTCCGCCTGCGGGCCGTCGAGCGTGCGACGGAAAGGGGTCAGGAATGAAGACCAAGCGCACCGCGGCGCCCAAGGCGTCGGCCAAGGGACGCAAGCCGGTGCGACGGACCCCGAAGGGCGCCGACCCACGGGAGTTGCGCCGCACCGAGGCTCAGCGCCGCCGGGAGCGGCGCGGCCCCGCCGACCCGCAGGGCCGGTCCACCCGCACCCGGGACCGGGACCCCCGCGGGCTCCGGCACGGTCCCGCGACGCCGCCGTCGCGCCGTCCGGTGCGCCCCAAGAACACCGATCAGGCCAAGGCCCGCGCCAAGGCGCGGAAGGCCAAGGCCCCCAAGGTCGTACGCGTCCCGCTGCGCGAACGGTTGCTGACCCGGATCTCCTCGATCGACCTGAACCCGCGGACCCTGGCCGCCCGCGTCCCGTTCGTGGTGCTGGTGATCGGCGCACTCGGGATGGGACTCGGCGTCACGCTGTGGTTGTCCACCGACGCCGCCGAGCGGTCCTATGAGCTGGGCACCGCGCGCAAGGCCAATCAGACGCTCCTGCAGCAGAAGGAGGCGCTGCAGCGCGAGGTGCTGGAGGCTCAGGCGGCGCCCGCGCTGGCCGAGGCGGCGCGCAATCTGGGCATGATCCCGTCGCGCCACACCGCGCATCTGGTGCAGGACCCGGCCGGCAACTGGATCGTGGTCGGCGAGCCCAAACCGGCCGAGGGTGTCCCGCCGCCGCCGTTGAACACTCCGCTGCCCGACCCCACGCCGGCGCGGGCCCCGGAACAGCCGCGCACCGTCGAGCAGCCCGAGCGCGTGCCGGCCGCCCCGGCCCTGCCCGAGGCGCCCCCGGTGCCGCTGGCCGGTGAGCCCGGGACCAACCCGGAAGTCCTGGTGCGCAATCCCGCGCCGACGGCGCCCGAGCCCCACGTACCCGACCTGGCGGCGCCGGGCCCGGCGGTGCCGGGACAACCCACGCTGCCCGGTCCGGCGCTGCCGGACCTGCACGCCGCGCCCGTCGGGCCCGCGCCCGGCCCCGCTCAGGTGCCGGCGGCATGAGTCGCCGCGCAACGCCCAAGGCGACCGCGGGCCAGGAACGCTCCGCGCGGGCGCGCCGCACCCGGCCGCCCACCGAAACCGACTCCGGGACCGCGTCGTTCGCCTTCCGGCAGCGCGTGGGCACCGCCGCGATCTTCCTGGTGCTCATCGTGGCGGCCGCACAGCTGTTCAGCCTGCAGGTGCCGCGCGCGGCCGGCCTGCGGGCCCAGGCGGCCGGGCAGCTCAAGGTCACCGACGTCCAGCCGGCGATGCGCGGGGCGATCGTCGACCGCAACCTCGACAAGCTGGCCTTCACCATCGAGGCGCGGGCGTTGACCTTCCAGCCGGTCCGGATCCGGGAACAGCTCGCCGAGGCCCGCGAGAAGTCCTCGGAGGCACCCGATCCCGACGAGCGCCTGCGCGACATCGCGCGGGAGGTGGCCGACCGCCTGAACAACCGGCCGGACGCCACCACGGTGCTCAAGAAGCTCAAGAGCAACGAGACCTTCGTCTACCTCGCCCGCGCCGTCGACCCGGCGGTCGCCTCCGCGATCTCCGAGGAGTACCCCGAGGTCGGTTCGGAACGACAGGACCTCCGTCAGTATCCGGGCGGGTCACTGGCGGCCAACATGATCGGCGGGATCGACTGGGACGGGCACGGCCTGCTGGGCCTGGAGGACTCGTTCGACGCTGTGCTGGCGGGCACCGACGGGTCGATCACCTACGACCGCGGCTCCGACGGCGTGGTCATTCCCGGCAGCTACCGCAACATGCACAGCGCCGTCGACGGCTCGACGCTGCAGCTCACCATCGACGACGACATCCAGTTCCACGTCCAGCAACAGGTGCAGATGGCCAAGGACGCCTCCGGCGCCAACAACGTCTCGGCGGTGGTCCTGGACGCCAAAACCGGTGAGGTGCTGGCGATGTCGAACGACAACACGTTCGATCCCTCCCAGGACATCGGCCGGCAGGGCAACCGCGAGATGGGCAACCCGTCGGTCTCCTCGCCGTTCGAACCCGGCTCGGTCAACAAGATCGTCACCGCGGCCGCCGCCCTCGAACTGGGTCTGACCAACCCCGACGAGGTGCTGCAGGTGCCCGGCTCGATCAACATGGGTGGTGTCACGGTGGGGGACGCCTGGAAGCACGGCGTGATGCCCTACACCACCACCGGAGTCTTCGGAAAGTCCTCCAACGTCGGCACATTGATGCTCGCTCAGCGCATCGGCCCGGAGCGCTACTTCGAGATGCTGCGCAAGTTCGGCCTGGGTCAGCGCACCAACGTCGGGCTGCCGGGCGAGAGCGCCGGCCTGGTCCCGCCGATGGAGCAGTGGTCGGGCAGCACGTTCTCCAACCTGCCGATCGGGCAGGGTCTTTCGATGACGCTGCTGCAGATGACGGCGATGTATCAGGCGATCGCCAACGACGGCATGCGCATCCCGCCGCGCATCATCAAGGCCACCATCGCCCCCGACGGCACCCGCACCGAGGAGCCGCGGCCCGAGGGCGTGCGGGTGGTGTCGGCGGAGACCGCGAAGACGGTGCGCAACATGTTCCGCGCCGTGGTGCAGCGCGACCCGATGGGCTACCAGCAGGGCACGGCCCCGCAGGCCGCCATCGACGGCTACCAGGTGTCGGGCAAGACCGGCACCGCCCAGAAGATCAACCCCGCCTGCGGCTGCTACTACAGCGACGTCTACTGGATCACCTTCGCCGGGATGGCCACCGTGGACGACCCGCGCTACGTCATCGGCGTCATGATGGATGCCCCGCACCGCGCCTCCGACGGGTCTCCGGGATCCTCGGCCGCGCCCCTGTTCAACAGCATCGCGTCGTGGCTGCTGCAGCGCCAGAACGTGCCGCTGTCGCCGGATCCGGGGCCTCCGCTGTTACTGCAGGCAACCTGAAGTGACCCCCGGCGCCCTCGGTAGGGTGTCAGGCTGGTCGGGACAACCTCAGGCGGTGTCGCGGGGACGGAGGTGACGGTGGTGTCTAGCCCGCGTCCGCGCGGTATCGCCGGAACCCCGTTGGCTCGCCTCGCCGACGTTGTCGGCGCCACGATCGTACCCCCGGCCACCGATCCGAACGCCGTCGTGGTCACCGGAGTGACCCTGCGCGGCCAGGATGCGCAGCCGGGCGACCTGTTCGCCGCGCTGCCCGGAGCGCGGGCGCACGGCGCCGAGTACGCCGCGGACGCGGTGGCCGCCGGCGCGGTGGCGGTCCTCACCGACCCGGCCGGACTCGAGCGGCTGGCCGCGGGGCCGCCGGCGCCGGTGGTGCTGCACGAGGACCCCCGCTCGGTCCTGGGTCCGCTGGCCGCCCAGGTCTACGGCCGGCCGTCGCAGACCCTGACCGTCGTCGGCGTCACCGGCACCTCCGGGAAGACCACCACGTCGTATCTGGTGGAGGCCGGACTGCGGGCCGCGGACCGGCGCGCGGGCCTGGTCGGCACCGTCGGGGTTCGGATCGACGGCTCCGACGTCCCCAGCGCGCTGACCACACCCGAGGCGCCCGCCCTGCAGGCCCTGCTCGCCCTGATGGTCGAGCGCGGCGTGGACACCGCGGTGATGGAGGTGTCCAGCCACGCGTTGGCGCTGGGCCGGGTCGACGGCGTCGACTACGCGGTCGCCGGATTCACCAACCTGTCCCGCGACCACCTCGACTTCCACCCGACCATGGCCGACTACTTCGAGGCCAAGGCCCGGTTGTTCGCGCGGGAGTCGGGTCTGCGCGCCCGCACCGCGGTGATCTGCATCGACGACGAGGCGGGGCGGGCGATGGCGGCCCGCGCGGTGGACCCGGTGACCGTCAGCGTGCTCGGCCCCGCCGACTGGACGGTCGAGGACGTCGTCGTCAGCGCGGACGGCACCCAGGAATTCACCGCGGTCGACCCGGCCGGTGTGCACCACCGCGTCGGCATTCGGCTGCCCGGCAGCTACAACATCGCCAACGCGCTGGTCGCGCTGGCGATGCTGGACGCGGTGGGGGTCGCGCCGGAACAGGCCGCCCCCGGGCTGATCCGCGCGACCGTCCCCGGCCGGCTCGAGCCGGTCGACGGCGGCCAGGACTTCCTGGCCCTGGTCGATTACGCCCACAAGCCGGGCGCGCTGCGCGCGGTGCTCCAGACCCTGCGGGCCCGGTCCGGCGCCGCCCGGATCGCGGTCGTGTTCGGCGCCGGCGGCAACCGGGACGCCGGCAAGCGGGCGCCGATGGGTCAGGTGGCCGCCGAACTGGCCGACCTGGTGGTGATCACCGACGACAATCCCCGCGACGAGGAGCCGGCCGCCATCCGCGCGGCCATCCGCGCCGGTGCGGCCGCGGTGGCATCGGCGGCCGAGGTGATCGAGGTGGCCGACCGGCGCGCGGCCATCGAGCACGCCGTGCGCTGGGCCCGGACCGGCGACGTGGTGTTGATCGCGGGCAAGGGACACGAGAGCGGTCAGACGGCCGGCGGTGTCACGGTGCCCTTCGACGACCGGGATCAGCTCGCCGCCGCGCTGGCGGCCCGACGGGAGCAGCGATGATCGAACTTTCCCTGGCCGAGGTCGCCGAGATCGTGGGCGGCGAACTGGCCGACATCGACGCGGCCGCGGCCGCGCGGGTCACCATCACCGGCAACGTCGAATTCGATTCCCGCGCAGTGCAACCCGGCGACCTCTTCCTCGCGCTGCCGGGGGCTCGAACCGACGGGCACGACTTCGCCCCCGGTGCCGTCGCCGCCGGTGCGGTGGGGGTGTTGGCGGCGCGGCCGGTCGGTGTTCCGGCGATCGTCGTCGCCCCGGCGGGGGCGGGTGACCGCGGTGCGAGCGTGCTGGAACACGATCGGGACGGTTCGGGTGCGGCGGTGCTGGCCGCGCTGGCCAAGCTGGCCGCCGAGGTGGCCCGCCGCCTGACCGCCGCCGGGCTGACCATCATCGGGGTCACCGGCTCCTCGGGTAAGACGTCGACCAAGGACCTGCTCGCGGCGGTGCTCGCGCCGCTGGGCGAGGTGGTGGCGCCGCCGGGTTCCTTCAACAACGAACTGGGCCATCCGTGGACCGTGCTGCGCGCCACGCCAGCCACCGATTATCTGGTGCTGGAGATGTCGGCGCGCCACCCCGGCAACATCGCCGAACTCGCGGCCATCGCGCCGCCGCAGATCGCCGTGGTGCTCAACGTCGGCACCGCGCACCTCGGCGAGTTCGGCTCGCGTCAGGCCATTGCGGACACCAAAGCCGAACTGCCGCAGGCCATCCCGTCCTCCGGCGTGGTGGTGCTCAATGCCGACGACCCGGCGGTGGCCGCGATGGCCGAGGGCACCGCGGCGCGGGTGGTGCGGGTCAGCCGATCCGGGGCCGCCGACGTGCGGGCCGAGGACGTGACGCTCGACGCGCTGGCCCGCCCGGGGTTCACGCTGCGCTGGGACGAGCAGTCCGTTCCGGTGCAACTGGCCGTGCACGGCGACCATCAGGTGTCCAACGCGCTGTGCGCCGCCGCGGTCGCCCTGCAGTGCGGTGCCGACGGGGCGCAGGTCGCCGCGGCGCTGGCCGCGGCGGGCCCGGCCTCCCCGCACCGGATGGCCGTCGCCGACCGCGCCGACGGCGTCACCGTCATCAACGACGCCTACAACGCCAACCCCGACTCGATGCGCGCCGGGCTGCAGGCGCTGGCCTGGATGGCGCGGGCGGGGGCGGGGCCGGCCGGGAAGCGGCGAAGTTTCGCCGTCCTCGGTGAGATGGCCGAGCTCGGGGACGACACGATTTCCGAGCACGATCGCATCGGCCGGCTCGCGGTGCGCTTAGATGTCTCTCGACTTGTCGTAGTCGGAACCGGGAGGGCAATGGGCGCCATGCACCAGGGTGCGGTGATGGAGGGTTCGTGGGGGTCGGAGGCGGTGCGCGTCGACGACACCGACGCGGCCCTGGCGTTGCTGCGCACTGAGTTGGCACCCGGCGACGTGGTGCTGGTGAAGGCGTCGAACTCCGCCGGCCTGGCCAAACTGGCCCAGGACCTGCTCGCGGACGCCGAGGACCCGGCATGAGGCTCATCCTGATCGCCGTCGGGCTCTCGCTGGCCGTCTCGATCCTGCTGACGCCCTGGCTGATCCGGCTGTTCAACAAGCAGGGCTTCGGTCACGAGATCCGCGAGGACGGCCCGCCGAGTCACAAGACCAAGCGCGGCACCCCGTCGATGGGCGGGGTCGCGATCCTGGCCGGCATCTGGGCCGGTTACCTGGGCACCCACCTGATCGGGGTGGCGTTCAACGGGGAGGGGCCGTCGGCGTCGGGCCTGCTGGTCCTGGGTCTGGCCACCGCGCTGGGCCTGGTCGGCTTCCTCGACGACCTGATCAAGATCCGGCGGTCGCGCAACCTGGGGCTGAACAAGACGGCCAAGACCGTCGGGCAGGTCACCTCCGCGGTCATCTTCGGCGTGCTGGTGCTGCAGTTCCGCAACGCCGACGGGCTGACCCCGGCCAGCACGCAGCTGTCCTATGTGCGCGAGATCGCCACGGTCGCGCTGCCGACGCTGGTGTTCGTGCTGTTCGTGGTCCTCATCGTGTCGGCCTGGTCGAACGCGGTGAATTTCACCGACGGCCTCGACGGGCTGGCCGCCGGCAGCATGGGCATGGTCAGCGCGGCGTATGTCCTGATCACCTTCTGGCAGTACCGCAACGCGTGCGCCACCGCGCCCGGGCTGGGCTGCTACAACGTCCGTGATCCGCTGGACCTGGCGCTGATCGCCGCGGCCACCGCCGGCGCCTGCATCGGCTTCCTGTGGTGGAACGCCGCGCCGGCGAAGATCTTCATGGGCGACACCGGGTCACTTGCGCTGGGCGGCATCATCGCCGGTCTGTCGGTCACCAGCCACACCGAGGTGCTGGCCGTGGTGCTCGGCGCGCTGTTCGTCGCCGAGATCGTCTCGGTGGTGGTGCAGATCCTGGCGTTCCGCACCACCGGCCGGCGGGTGTTCCGCATGGCGCCGTTCCACCATCACTTCGAGTTGGTCGGCTGGGCCGAGACCACGGTGATCATCCGGTTCTGGTTGTTGACCGCCATCGCCTGCGGGTTGGGCGTCGCGTTGTTCTACGGCGAGTGGCTGACCGCGATCGGGGCCTGAGGTGCGCAGCCCGCTGACGCCCGGGTCTCCGGTGTTGGTCGTCGGGGCCGGCGTCACCGGCCGCGCGGTGCTGGCCGCGCTGCAACCGTTGGGGGTGCGGGCCGAACTCACCGATGACAATCCGACGGCGCTGCGGTCCTATGCCGCCGACGGGGTCGCGGTGATCGACGCCGAGGCCGCCGCGCGCCGGATCGCCGACTATGCGCTGGTGGTGGTCAGTCCGGGGCTGCCGCCGAACGCGCCCATCCCGCTCGCCGCGGCCGCGGCGAAGGTGCCGGTGTGGGGCGATGTCGAGCTGGCCTGGCGGCTGGATCAGGCCGGCCACTACGGGCCGCCCCGGCGCTGGCTGGTGGTCACCGGCACCAACGGCAAGACCACCACCGTGTCGATGCTGCAGGCGATGTTGACCGCCGGGGGACAGGACAGCCTGCTGTGCGGGAACATCGGCGACCCGGTGCTCGACGTCCTGGCCCGGCCCTCGCGGCTGCTGGCCGTCGAACTGTCCAGTTTCCAGCTGTTCTGGTCGGAGTCGCTGCGCCCGGCCGCCGGCGTGGTGCTCAACATCGCCGAGGATCACCTGGACTGGCACGGTTCGGCCGAGCACTATGCCGCGGCCAAGGCCAAGGCGCTGACCGGCGACGTCGCCGTGGCCGGTCTCGACGACGCGTGGGCCACCGGGCTGCTGGAGACGGCCCCGGCGCCGGTCAAGGTCGGCTTCCGGCTGGGTGCCCCGGGGCCCGGTGAGCTCGGGGTGCTCGACGGCATGCTGGTCGACCGCGCCTTCGGCGCCGAACCGGTCGAGCTGGCGGCGGTGGACTCGATCCCGGTCGCGGGACCGGTCGGGGTGCTCGACGCCCTGGCCGCGGCCGCCCTGGCGCGCGCGGTCGGCACGCCGGCGGCCGCGATCGCCGCCGCGCTGGCCTCCTTCCGGGTGGGTCGGCACCGTGCCGAACTGGTCGAGGTGCTCGACGGCGTCGCCTACATCGACGACTCCAAGGCCACGAACCCGCACGCCGCGGAGGCCTCGATCGGGGCGTACCCCCGGGTGGTGTGGATCGCCGGAGGTTTGCTCAAAGGCGCCTCGGTCGACGAATTGGTGGTCGCCGTCGCCGATCGGCTGGTGGCGGCCGTGCTGATCGGCCGGGATCGCGGCCTGGTTGCCGAGGCGTTATCACGACACGCACCCGATGTACCCGTCGTTCAGGTTGTGGCGGGGGAGGATGTTGGGGTGCTTGGGACAAATGAGTCTGTTGTGACTCGTGTGATCAGCAAGGCGGGGGCGCCCGGTGATGCGGTGATGGCCGAGGCGGTGGCGACCGCGCGGTCGCTGGCGCGCCCCGGCGACACCGTTCTGCTGGCCCCCGCGGGGGCGTCGTTCGACCAGTTCAGCGGCTACTCCCAACGCGGAGACCGGTTTGCTGACGCGGTTCGCGCGCTGAGCGACTCCGGACGCTAGGCCGCGCGGCGATGGCGGCCAATATCGTGACCCGGTGGTGGGACCGGGTGCGCCCGGGGCGCGACGACCCTGCGGCACCGTCTGCGGCGCCCGCACCGAATCGCGGCAAGTTCGGGGCGTGGCTCAACAAGCCGATGACCTCGTTCCACCTGATCATCGCGCTGGCGGCGTTGCTGGCGACGCTCGGCCTGATCATGGTGCTCTCGGCGTCCGGGGTGCATTCCTACGATGCCGACGGCTCGCCCTGGACCATCTTTGTCAAGCAGGTCCTCTGGACCGTCATCGGACTGGTCGGGTTCTACATTGCATTGCGGATGCGGGTCTCGGTCATTCAGCGCTTGGCGTTCCCCGGCTTCGCACTGACCGTTGTGTTGCTCGTCCTTGTGTTGATTCCCGGCATCGGCACCCTGTCCAACGGTTCGCGCAGCTGGTTCGTGTTCGCGGGGTTCTCCATGCAGCCCTCGGAGCTGACCAAGATCGCGTTCGCGATCTGGGGCGCTCAACTGCTGGCCGCGCGCCGGATGGAACGCGCCTCGCTGCGGGAGATGCTGATCCCGCTGGTGCCCGCCGTCCTGATCGCGTTCGCGCTGATTCTGCTGCAACCCGACCTGGGCCAGACGATCTCGCTGGGACTCATCCTGCTGGCGCTGCTCTGGTATGCCGGGCTGCCGTTGAAGGTGTTCGTCACATCCTCGCTGGCGGTGCTGGTCGCCGGCGCCATCCTGGCGGTCTCGGCGGGCTACCGCAGCGCGCGCGTGCAGTCCTGGCTGGACCCGTCCGCGGATGCGATGGGGTCGGGGTACCAGGCTCGGCAGGCCAAGTTCGCCTTGGCAAATGGCGGGATGTTCGGCGAAGGACTGGGCCAGGGCACGGCAAAATACAACTATCTGCCCAATGCGCACAACGACTTCATCTTCGCCATCATCGGCGAGGAGCTCGGCTTCATCGGCGCACTGGGGCTGTTGTGCCTGTTCGCGCTGTTCGCCTACACCGGAATGCGGATCGCCCGTCGGTCGGTCGACCCGTTCCTGCGGCTGCTCACGGCCACCGCAACGTTCTGGACGCTCAGCCAGGTGTTCATCAACGTCGGCTATGTGGTCGGACTGCTGCCCGTCACCGGCCTGCAGTTGCCACTGATCTCTGCCGGTGGAACCTCCACGGCCACCGAGCTGTTCATCATCGGGCTGATGGCCAATGCGGCCCGGCACGAGCCGGACGCGGTCGCGGCGTTGCGCGCGGGCCGCGACGACCGGATGAACCGGATCCTGCGCCTGCCGCTGCCCGAGCCGTACGTGCCCAGCCGCGTCGAGGCGCTGCGTGACCGGCTGCGCACCCAGAAGACGCCGGCCAAGAAGGGCCAGCCGAAGACGGCCGCCAAGCGGTCGGCCAAACCCAGGGCGAAGAGTTCGGCGCCGGCCGGTCGCACGGCCAAGGCCCATGCGGATGACCGGGCCGCCCGCCGGTCGGTGCATCATGGAGACGGTCAACGCCGCGCGAGGTCAACCCCGCGGGCACGAAAGCAATCGAGCGCTGCGAGCGCGGGTACCCCGCGGCCACGCAGGGCCAGGACAGTGGAAGGTCAGCGTTACGGGTGAATGACTCGGTCCCGGTGTCTGCCGGTGGGCAGGAGCGCATCTCGGTGGTCCTGGCCGGCGGCGGGACGGCCGGACACGTCGAACCCGCGATGGCCGTCGCCGATGCATTGCGGGCCATGGACGCCGAGGTGCGGATCACCGCGCTGGGCACGGCCCGCGGTCTGGAGACCCGCTTGGTGCCCGACCGCGGTTACGACCTGCAGCTGATCACGCCCGTGCCGCTGCCGCGCAAGCCGAACGCCGACCTGGTGCGGCTGCCGCTGCGGGTGCGGCGGGCGGTGCGGCAGACCCGCGCGATCCTCGATACGGTGCAGGCCGACGTCGTCGTCGGCTTCGGCGGTTACGTCGCGCTGCCGGCCTATCTGGCCGCCCGGCCCGGCCTGGCCCGCCGACGCCCGGTGCCGGTGGTCATCCACGAGGCCAACGCCAGCGCCGGCATCGCGAACAAGGTGGGGGCGCGCAGCGCCGCCCGGGTGCTGGCCGCGGTGGACGGCTCCGGGCTCAAGGGGGCCGAGGTGGTCGGTGTTCCCGTGCGTTCGACCATCACCGGCCTGGACCGCGCGGGGCTGCGTGCGCAGGCGCGGGCCCATTTCGGGTTCGCCGAGGACGCCCGGGTGCTGCTGGTGTTCGGCGGCTCGCAGGGCGCGGCGTCGATCAACCGGGCGGTCTCCGGGGCCGCGGAGGCGTTGGCCGCCAACAACATTGCCGTCCTGCATGCGCACGGCCCCAAGAACGTGCTGGAGCTGCGCACCCCCGGGCCGGGCGATCCGCCCTACGTGGCGGTGCCCTATCTGGACCGGATGGACCTGGCCTATGCCGCCGCCGACCTGGCCATCTGTCGTTCCGGCGCGATGACGGTCGCCGAGGTGTCCGCCGTCGGGTTGCCCGCGGTGTACGTGCCGCTGCCCATCGGCAACGGCGAGCAGCGGCTCAACGCGCTGCCGGTGGTCGACGCCGGCGGCGGTCTGCTGGTCGCCGATGCCGACCTGACCCCGGCCTACGTCGCCGAGACCGTCGCGGGACTGCTGACCGACGGGCCGCGGCTGGCGCAGATGACCACGGCCGCCGCCGCCGTCGGCCACCGCGACGCCGCCGCGCGGGTGGCCGCGGTCGCCGTCGAGATCGCGCGGGCGGCCCGGGCGGGGGCCCGTCGATGAGCGCGCCGCTGCCCGAGGAACTGCGCCGGGTCCACATGGTGGGCATCGGCGGGGCCGGTATGTCCGGCATCGCCCGCATCCTGCTGGACCGGGGTGCGCTGGTGTCCGGTTCCGACGCCAAGGAGTCCCGGGGGGTGGTCGCGCTGCGGGCGCGCGGCGCGCTGATCAACATCGGCCACGACGCGGCCGCCCTCGACCTCCTGCCCGGGGGCCCCACGGCGGTCATCACCACCCACGCCGCGATCCCCAAGACCAACCCGGAACTGGTGGAGGCGCGCCGCCGGGCGATTCCGGTGGTGATGCGCCCCAACGTGCTGGCCAGGCTGATGGAGGGGCACACCACCCTGATGGTCACCGGCACGCACGGCAAGACCACCACCACCTCGATGCTCATCGTGGCTCTGCAGCATGCCGGGCTGGATCCGTCGTTCGCGGTCGGCGGTGACCTAGGCGAGGCCGGCACCAACGCCCACCACGGCAGCGGGGACTGCTTCGTGGCCGAGGCCGATGAGAGCGACGGCTCGCTGCTGGAATACACCCCCAACGTCGCGGTGGTCACCAACATCGAGGCCGACCACCTGGACTTCTTCGGCAGCCCCGAGGCCTACACCGAGGTGTTCGACAAGTTCGTCGACCGGTTGGCGCCCGGCGGGGCGCTGGTCGTCTGCGTGGACGATCCCGGCGCGGCCGCGCTGGCCGACCGCGCCGCCGCCCAGGGCGTGCGGGTGCTGGCCTACGGCGCCCCCGGCGACCGGCCGCTGGCCGGGGCGCTGCTGTCCTGGCAGCAGCAGGGGACCGGTGCGGTCGCGGAGATCCAGTTGGCCGGCGAACCGCACCCGCGGGCCCTGCGGCTCTCGGTGCCCGGTCGCCACATGGCGCTCAACGCCCTGGCGGCGCTGCTGGCCGCGATGGAGGCGGGGGCGCCGACCGAACTGGTGCTCGACGGCTTGGCCGGTTTCGAAGGCGTGCGCCGTCGGTTCGAGCTGGTCGGCGTCGCCAACGGGATCCGGGTGTTCGACGACTACGCCCACCATCCGACCGAGGTGCGGGCGGTGCTCACGGCGCTGCAAACCGTGACCGAACAGAGTGGCGGCGGCCGCGCTCTGGTGGTGTTCCAACCGCACTTGTATTCCCGGACAAAGGCTTTCGCGGGCGAGTTCGCCGATGCATTGGGTTGTGCGGACCGCGTCTTCGTGCTCGACGTCTACGCCGCGCGCGAGCAGCCGATCGCGGGGATCAGCGGCGCCACCATCGCCGAGCGGGTCAGGGTGCCGGTGCGTTACCTCCCGGACTTCTCCACGGTGGCCCACACCGTCGCCGAGGTGGCCCGTCCGGGTGACGTGATCGTCACAATGGGCGCCGGCGACGTGACCATGCTCGGCCCGGAGATCCTGATCCAGCTGCAGGTGCAGGCCAACCGTGCCGCGCCCGGAGGCTCCGGAGCGTCCTGGTGAGCGAGCCCACGGGGCCGACACCGCCGGAGGAGGCTCCGGTGGCCGAGGAGCAGGCCGCACCGCAGCCGGCCCAGGCAGAATCTGCCGGCGAGGACCCGGGCCCGCCGGCCGAGACCGATTTCGAGGGTCCCCGGCGGCGCGCCCGGCGGGAGCGAGAGCAGCGCCGCGCGGCCCAACAACGGGCCCGGGCCATCGAGGAGGCCCGGCGGGAGGCCAAGCGACGGGCCGCCGGACTCGTCCCGCCGCCGGCGGCGACCGCGCGCGGCAAGGTCCGGGGATTGCGGGCGGTGCTGTTGACGGTGCTGCTCGTCGTGCTCGGCGTGGGGGTGGGGTCGATCCTGTATTTCACCCCGGTGATGTCGGTGCGCGAGGTGGTCGTCGTGGGCACCGCCGAGGTGCCGGTGGAGGAGGTGACGGCGGTTGCCGCGGTGCCGCTGGGCGTCCCGCTGCTGCAGGTCAACACCGGTGTGGTGGCCGACCGGGTGGCCACCATCCGGCGGGTGGCCAGCGCGCGGGTGCAGCGCGAGTACCCCTCGACCCTGCGGATCACCATTGCCGAGCGCCTCCCGGTCGCGGTGATGGACTTCCCCGACGGCCCGCACCTGTACGACCGCGACGGCGTCGATTTCGCGACGGCCCCGCCGCCGCCGTCGCTGCCGTACCTGGAGGTCGCGAATCCAGGGCCGACGGATCCGTCGACCCTGGCCGCGCTGGCGGTGCTCACCTCGCTGCGCCCGGAGGTCGCCGAGCAGGTGGGCCGGGTGGCCGCGCCGTCGGTGGCCTCGATCACCCTGACGTTGATCGACGGCCGGCAGGTGGTGTGGGGGACCCACGAGCGCACCGAGGAGAAGGCCGAGAAGCTCGCGGCGTTGCTGACGCAGCCCGGACACACCTACGACGTGTCGAGTCCGGACCTGCCCACCGTCAAGTGAGATCGAAATTGCCGGCCGACACGTCGGCGCGCCTGCCGTAATAGCCGCCGCACCACCCATACCGTCTTGGTTACGCAGAACTACTTGACATAACTCTAAGCCTATGGTTGAGGTTGAGGGTTTGCTCATCAAGGGGTTCGGCGCCCGATCGCAATCGTCCCATGGGAGGAAGACCATGACCCCCCCGCACAACTACCTCGCCGTCATCAAGGTGGTCGGCATCGGCGGCGGCGGCGTCAATGCCGTCAACCGAATGATCGAACAGGGCCTCAAGGGCGTCGAGTTCATCGCCATCAACACCGACGCGCAGGCGTTGTTGATGAGCGACGCCGACGTCAAGCTCGACGTGGGCCGCGATTCCACCCGTGGTCTGGGCGCCGGCGCCGACCCCGAGGTCGGCCGCAAGGCGGCCGAGGACGCCAAGGATGAGATCGAAGAGCTGCTCCGCGGCGCCGACATGGTGTTCGTCACCGCCGGTGAGGGCGGCGGCACCGGCACCGGCGGGGCGCCCGTCGTGGCGTCCATCGCCCGGAAGCTCGGCGCGCTCACCGTCGGCGTGGTGACCCGGCCGTTCTCCTTCGAGGGCAAGCGGCGCAGTAATCAGGCCGAGGCCGGGATCCAGACCCTCCGGGAAAGCTGCGACACCCTGATCGTGATCCCCAACGACCGGTTGCTGCAGATGGGCGACGCCGCGGTGTCGCTCATGGATGCGTTCCGCAGCGCCGACGAGGTCCTGCTCAACGGCGTGCAGGGGATCACCGACCTGATCACCACCCCGGGTCTGATCAATGTCGACTTCGCCGACGTCAAGGGCGTCATGAGCGGCGCCGGGACCGCGTTGATGGGCATCGGCGCCGCGCGCGGGGACGGCCGCGCGCTCAAGGCCGCCGAGATCGCGATCAACTCGCCGCTGCTCGAGGCGTCGATGGAGGGCGCTCAGGGCGTCCTGCTGTCGGTGGCCGGCGGCAGCGACCTGGGCCTGTTCGAGATCAACGAGGCCGCCTCGCTGGTCCAGGACGCCGCGCACCAGGACGCCAACATCATCTTCGGCACCGTGATCGACGACTCGCTCGGCGACGAGGTGCGCGTGACCGTCATCGCGGCGGGCTTCGAGGCGGGTGCCGCCGGGCGCAAGCCGGTGGTGAGTCCGGGCGCCACACCCGGGACCCCGGGTGCCACCCAGCCGATCGCCCCGGGCAAGGCGGGCAAGGTCAGCTCGCCGCTGTTCGAACCGTCCGACGCGGCCAGCGTGCCGCCGCATTCGAACGGCGCCACGGTGCGCGTCGGCGGCGGTGACGGCCCAGACGATGGGGGCATCGCCGACGATGACGTCGACGTGCCGCCCTTCATGCGCCACTGACAGGTGTTGCGCGTACGACGCGTGACGACCACGCGGGCCGGCGGCGTCTCGAAGCCGCCGTACGACACGTTCAACCTGGGCGACCACGTCGGGGATGACCCGAAGGCCGTGGCGGCCAATCGGCGTCGGCTGGCGAGCGCCACCGGGTTGGGCGAGGACCGGGTAATCTGGATGAACCAGGTGCACGGGGTGCGGGTGGAAACGGTCGACGGGCCGCGCCCGCGCGTCGAGGACACCGATGCGCTGGTGACGGCGACCCCGCGGTTGGCGCTCGCCGTGGTGACCGCCGACTGCGTCCCGGTTCTGCTGGCCGACGCGCGCGCCGGGGTGGTCGGCGCGGCGCACGCCGGACGCGTCGGCGCCCAGAACGGGGTGGTGCCCCGGACGGTGGAGGCCATGCTGCGCGCCGGCGCCCACCTCGCGGACATCTCGGTGTTGCTCGGCCCGGCCGTCAGCGGCGCCAACTACGAGGTCCCCGCCGCGATGGCCGACGAGGTCGAGGCTGCTCTGCCCGGCAGCCGGACCGTCACCGCCAAGGGCACCGCCGGTCTGGATCTGCGGGCCGGAATCGCCCGCCAACTCAAGGATCTCGGCGTGGCGGCCATCGATATCGATCCGCGCTGCACGGTCGCCGACCGGACGTTGTTCAGCCACCGCCGCGGCGCGCCGACCGGCCGGCTGGCCTCGTTGGTGTGGGTGGAATGACTGAATCAGCGAACCGCCGCATTGAGCTGGCAAATTCTTTGACGGCCCTGCAAAGCCGTTTATCAACGGCCGCGAATAATGCCGGCCGCAAAGTCGAAGAAATTGAATTGCTGCCCATAACCAAATTCTTTCCGGCAAGCGATATCGGCATTCTGGCGAACCTGGGCTGTCGGTCGTTCGGGGAGGCTCGCGATCAGGAGGCCCGCGCCAAGATCGAGTCGGCGGCCGCCGAGCCCGACTGGCCGGCCGGGGTCCGCTGGCACATGGTCGGGCAGATCCAGCGCAACAAGGCGCGTTCGATCGCGTCGTGGGCCGCGGTGGTCCATTCGGTCAGCAGCACCCGGGTGGCCACCGCGCTGGATCGCGGGGTGGCCGAGGCGCGTGCCGCCGGGCACCGCACCGAGCCCCTGGGCGTCTACGTCCAGATCAGCCTCGACGGTGACGTGTCCCGCGGCGGGGTGGATATCGACGCCCCGGAGCAGGTCGACGAATTGTGCGCGCAGATCGACGGCGCCGAGGGTCTGGAGCTCGTGGGACTGATGGGGGTGCCGCCGCTGCAGGCCGACCCCGAGGAGGCGTTCGCGGCGTTGGCCGCCGAGTTGCGCCGGGTCCAGGACCGGTATCCGCAGCGCCTCGGGCTGTCCGCGGGCATGACGCAGGATCTCGAAATTGCCGTGAAACACGGATCAACTTGCGTGCGTGTCGGTACCGCGCTTCTGGGCCCGCGACCGCTAACGTCACCGTGAGTAGTCACTCCAGTCACATCTTCATCACAGGCACCAAGACTTTTAGAGCATCGAGAGGGTCCACGATGAGCGCACTGCACAAGGTCAAGGCCTACTTCGGGATGGCACCGTTGGAGGACTACGACGACGAGTATTA
The DNA here is from genome assembly GCF_963378085.1 of Mycolicibacterium sp. MU0050. Taxonomy (GTDB): domain Bacteria; phylum Actinomycetota; class Actinomycetes; order Mycobacteriales; family Mycobacteriaceae; genus Mycobacterium; species Mycobacterium wendilense. The sequence continues at coordinate 2,123,913 of NZ_OY726395.1, forward strand.
CGACGACGACGACCGCGGCGCCCGCCCGTACCCGCGGCGAGAGCGGTTCGACGACGGCTACGAGCGCGGCCGCTACCCGGAACGCGAGCACGAGTACGACGACGAGCCGGAATACGCCGGCGCTGCCTACCGCGGCGGCTACGGCGACGACCCGCGGTTCCGGCCGCGCGAGTTCGACCGCGCCACCCCGCCGCGGCTGGGCGCGCTGCGCGGACCGACCCGCGGCGCCCTGGCGATGGACCCGCGCCGGATGGCGATGCTGTTCGACGAGGGCAGCCCGCTGTCGAAGATCACCACGCTGCGCCCCAAGGACTACAGCGAGGCCCGCACCATCGGCGAGCGGTTCCGCGACGGCACCCCGGTGATCATGGATCTGGTCTCGATGGACAACGCCGACGCCAAGCGGCTGGTCGATTTCGCCGCCGGCCTGGCGTTTGCGTTGCGCGGATCGTTCGACAAGGTGGCCACCAAGGTGTTTTTGCTGTCTCCCGCGGACGTCGAGGTGACGCCCGAAGAGCGTCGCAAGATGGCCGAGGCCGGCTTCTACGCGTACCAGTAAGACCAGCCGGTAAGCTGACCGAGGCGTCGACCGACCGGTGTCGGCAGCATCCCAACCTCGTCAGTAAGGTCGCTCTAGGTTGAAGATTTTCTTCGAAATCCTGGGTTTCGCGCTGTTTGTTTTCTGGCTGCTTCTCATCGCGCGGATCGTGGTCGAGTTCATCCGATCCTTCAGCCGGGACTGGCATCCGCGCGGGGCGACGGTGGTGATCCTGGAGATCGTCATGTCGCTGACTGACCCGCCGGTGAAGCTGTTGCGACGGCTGATCCCGCCGCTCAACCTGGGTGCGGTGCGCCTGGATCTGTCCATCATGGTGCTGCTGCTGCTGGCCTTCATCGGTATGCGAGTGGCCTTCGCCGCGGCGATGTGAGCGCCGGATCACCGGCCTAAGCTGCGAGTTCGGGGGGCCGCAAGAGCCCTATTCGGCACCGCCCGAGATTGAAATTCGTTCTTAATTATCGGGCTGCTTAGCAACCGACGGTTCTGGTGTGACAGGATGGACGCCAGTTACAGTCCGGGCTACCAACTTGGTAGTACGCCTTAAACTTGTCCGATCGGTTTGACCGTCCAGACTCAAGGGGGCAGGAAATGCCGCTCACACCCGCCGACGTTCACAACGTCGCGTTCAGCAAGCCGCCGATCGGAAAGCGCGGCTACAACGAAGACGAGGTCGACGCGTTCCTCGACCTGGTGGAGGCCGAGCTCACCCGCCTCATCGAGGAGAACGCCGACCTGCGCCAGCGCGTCAGCGAACTCGACCAGGAGCTCGCCAGCGCCCGCGCCGGGGGCGGCGGGCAGTCCGCGCAGGCCGTCCCGCTGTACACGCCGGAGCCCGAACCCGAGCCCGCGCAGCCGGTTTACGAGCCGCCGGCCCCGGCCCCGCAGGCGGCCCCGGCCGCGTCCGGCGAAGAGGCCCACGTCAAGGCCGCCAAGGTGCTGGCACTGGCCCAGGACACCGCCGACCGGCTGACCGGCACGGCCAAGGCCGAGGCCGACAAGTTGCTCGCGGACGCACGCGCCAATGCCGACGCCATGGTCAGCGAGGCCAAGCGCACCGCGGAGACCACGGTCGCCGACGCCAAGGCGCGCGCGGACGCCATGCTCTCCGACGCGCAGACCCGCTCGGAGACCCAGCTGCGCCAGGCCCAGGAGAAGGCCGACGCGCTGCAGGCCGACGCGGAGCGCAAGCATTCCGAGATCATGGGCACCATCAACCAGCAGCGCACCGTGCTCGAGGGCCGGTTGGAGCAGCTGCGGACCTTCGAGCGCGAATACCGCACGCGGCTCAAGACCTACCTGGAATCGCAGCTCGAGGAGCTCGGCCAGCGCGGTTCGGCGGCTCCGGTGGACTCCAGCGCCGGCGAGGGCGGCTTCAACCAGTTCAACCGCGGCACCAACTAGTCGACCGACGGGGAGTTCGCGATGTTGATCGTCGCTCTGGTACTGGCGGTCATCGGGCTGGCAGCCCTGGTGACGGCCGTGGTGACCAGCAACGAGGTGATTGCCTGGGTCTGCATCGCGGCCAGCGTCATCGGGGTCCTGCTGCTGATCGTCGACGCCATCCGGGAAAAACAGCGCGCCGCTGCGCCGGCGGCCGAGGAGGCGCCGGCCGAGCCGGAGCCCGATCCCGACGCTGACACCGTCGACGCCACCTACCAGACCTTCGACGCCGATTATCCCGACGACCAGGCGGTCGCGGAGCCCGAGGCCGGATCCGGCGACCCGATCGCCGACGACGCGACCAAGCCCAACACCCCCTAACGCAGCAGCGTGCGCACCTGCTCGTCGCTGGTCTGGTCGAACTCCTCGTAGGACAAGCCCACGGCGACAAACGAATCCGGCAGATGCGGGCAGACGAACTCGTCGGCGACGTCGGCGAATTCCCGCGGCGCGCTCGCCGGTGCGGTCGGCACCGCGATGATCGTTCGGGCCGCCCCGCGCTCGCGCGCGTCGAGGGCGACGGCACGCATGGTGGCACCGGTGGCGATGCCGTCGTCCACCAGGATCACCACCCGACCCCGCATCGGGACCGGAGGCCGGCCCGCCCGATACGCCTCCTCGCGACGCAGCAGTTCGCGGCGCTCGGTCTCGACCACCGCATCCAGCGTGTCCCGGGAAATCCCCAGCGAGCGCACCAGCGCGTCGTTGAGCACCATCCGGTCCCGGGTGATGGCCCCGAGCGCGAGTTCCTCGCGCCCGGGGGCGCCGAGCTTTCGCACCACCGCCACATCGAGCCCGGCGCCCAGACCGCCCGCCACCTCGGCGGCCACCGGAACCCCGCCGCGGGCCAGCCCCACCACCAGAACATCGGCCTCGCGCAGGTCGGCGTCCGCGCGCAGCAGCGCCGCCAGCACCGCCCGGCCGGCCTCGACGCGGTCGCGATAGCGCGTTCGGTGCGTGGGTGAGGCGGACATCGGTTACCGGTCGACGGGCACCAGTTCAGCGCCGCACGTACAGCGGTAGGCGCCGCCGTTCTCCGAGCAGTCGCACGGCGCCTCGATCCGCACCCGACAGCCGCAGCCCTCGTGCGCACAGGTCAGGACGGTGTCCTGGTCACTGGCTCCCATCGCATTCCCCTTCCGCTGCACCGATGCGCCCACGCGCATCTGGCTCGATCGTGCCTCATCCGCCCGCGGCCGCGGGCGACTTTGCCGCGTCCCCGAACGTCGGCTGCCAGGACCGCAGCGGCCGCATCAGCTGCACCTTCTTGTTCTGGTGTTCGTTCATCCGGCGCAGGATGTCATCGAGCGTGACCACGGCATCGCGGATGTAGGGGCCCTTGTTGAGCATCACGGCCTCCGCGCGTTCGCTCATGGCGGCGTCGCTGATCTCGGCGCGCGACGGGTTGCCCTGCTTAGCGAGCTGTTCGAGGACCTGCGTCGCCCAGATCACCGGCACATGCGCCGCCTCGCACAGCCACATGATCTCCTCCTGGAGTTCGGCGAGTCGCTCGTAGCCGGATTCGACCGCCAGGTCGCCGCGGGCGATCATCACGCCCACCTTGGGCCGGCGCATGGCCGTGATCAGCAGTCTCGGTAGGTGTTCGAAGGCGCTGGGCGTCTCGATCTTGAGCACCAGACCCATGTCGTGCGCGTCGAGGCGCCCCAACTCCTCGAGCAGCCGCTCGACGTCGCCGGGTTGCTGCACGAACGACATCTCGACCAGGTCGGCGAACTCCGCGATGACCGCGAGGTCGACGAGATCCTGGTCGGTGGGCGCGGACGCCGACAGGGTGGTGTCAGGCAGGTTGATGCCCTTGTCGGCGCGCAGCTTTGCGCCCTTGGCACGGGCGTGGGTGATGGTGATGCGCAGGAGGTCGGGGTCCTTTTCGACCACCTTGCCGGCGATCTTGCCGTCGTCGAACAACACCCGGTGGCCCACCTCGGCGGCGTCGATCACCTCCGGCAGCGTGCACCCGATCCGCGGGATCTCCCGGTCCACCGGCGCCGGTCCGCAATCCCGCGTGAGCTCGAGCACGTCGCCGCGGTACAGCCGCAGCTTCGCCCCGCTCGGTCGCAGCGCCCCGGTGCGCACCTTCGGTCCGGCCAGGTCGGCCGCGATGAAACAGGTGCGGCTGGCGTCGCGAGCGGCGCGGCGCACGTTGGCGGCGACGGCGCGCCAGGTGTCCGGGTCGTCGTGGGCGCAGTTGATGCGCGCCAGGTCCATGCCGGCCCGCACCAGGTCACCGACCAGCGATTCATCGGTTGCCGCCGCCGTCGGCATGGTGACCATGATGCGGGCCGCCCGGTGCGACGGCACCGGTCCGAGCAACGCGGTGGCGTGCCGGACCAGCAGCGCGGTGCCCTCCTGCAGCGGCACCGCGCTGGGTTCCGGTGGTGTCCAGCCGTCGTGGCCGAGCATGGCGGTCAGGGCCGCCCGCACGGCCCGCAGGGTGGCCTGCACGTGGGGCTCGCTGCGGCCCAGCGAGGACAGCCCAAGCCGGGCCAGATCGCCCTGCAGGTCGCGCAGGTCAACCTGTCGGATTGCCAAGTAGTGCACCATGTTTCGCGCCGAGTCTCGGAATTCGGGCGCGGTCTGCGCCAGGCCCGGCGCCCACGCCTGTTCCGCCTCGCGCAGCTTGTCCAGCAGGTCGTCGATGTTGCTGCGCAGGGCAAGGAGCTCCCCTTCGGCGGTCATTCTTCGAGGTTAGCCGTCTCCGACGGGCCCGACGAGCGGCTCACGACGGGCCGTTCGGCGGTGTGAGGCACTGGTGACACCGCGGTCACCACCGCGCAATCGGTGCGGCATTGCCGGTCGGTACACCTGAGGCAAGCGCGACAACACCACCCCGGAGGGCCGAGATGCCAGCACTGTCGTTCACCCGAGACCGCGATATCGAGGACTGGGACGCCGAGGATGTTCAGGCCTGGGAGGCGGGCAACAACAAGATCGCCAAACGCAACCTGATCTGGTCCATCGTCGCCGAGCACGTCGGGTTCTCCGTCTGGTCCATCTGGTCGGTGATGGTGTTGTTCATGCCGGACGACGTCTACGGCATCGACGCCGCGGGCAAGTTCTACCTGGTGGCGGTGCCCACCCTGGTCGGCGCGTTCATGCGCATTCCGTACACCATCGCCCCGGCCCGGTTCGGCGGGCGCAACTGGACCGTCGTCAGCGCGCTGCTGCTGCTCATTCCGACGGCGCTGACCTGGTACTTCATGTCCGTACCCGGCACCAGCTACACGACGTTCATGGTGGTCGCGGCGTTCGCCGGGCTCGGCGGCGGCAATTTCGCTTCGTCGATGACCAACATCAACGCGTTCTACCCGCAGCGGCTCAAGGGCTGGGCGCTGGGACTCAACGCCGGCGGCGGCAACATCGGCGTGCCGGTCATCCAGTTGGTGGCCCTGCTGGTGATCGCCACGGTGGGCAACGCGCGCCCGGAGATCGTGTGCGCCATCTACCTGGTCGCGATCAGCCTGGCCGCCCTCGGCGCCGCCTTGTTCATGGATAACCTGAAAAGCCAGCGCTCCGATCTGGGTGCCCTGGCGGAAGCGTTGCGCCACAAGCACTCCTGGGTGATGAGCTTCCTCTACATCGGCACCTTCGGCTCGTTCATCGGGTTCTCGTTCGCGTTCGGGCAGGTGCTGCAGATCAACTACCTGGCCGGCGGCGACACCCCCGCGCAGGCCGCCCTGCACGCCGCGCAGATCGCGTTCCTGGGACCGCTGCTGGGCTCGATCTCCCGGCCGTACGGCGGCAAGCTCGCCGACCGCATCGGCGGCGGGCGGATCACTCTGTACACCTTTGTGGCCATGACCTTCGCCGCGGGCATCCTGGTGGTCACGGGAATGGTCGACGACGCGACCAGCGCCGCCCCCACCGGAACCCAGATGGGTTGCTACGTCGCGGGTTTCATCCTGTTGTTCGTGCTGTCCGGGATCGGCAACGGTTCGACCTACAAGATGATCCCGTCCATCTTCGAGGCCAAGGCGCAGGGCCGCGACGACCTGGATCGCGCCGGCAAGGCCGCCTGGTCGCGCAGCATGTCGGGCGCGCTGATCGGCTTCGCCGGCGCCGTCGGGGCCCTCGGCGGGGTGTTCATCAACATCGTCCTGCGCGCCTCCTACGTGAGCGACGCGAAGTCCGCCACCAACGCGTTCTGGGTGTTCCTCGGCTTCTACGTGGTCTGCGCCGTCGTCACCTGGTTCGTCTTCCTGCGCCTGCAGGCGCCGCGGTCCCGGACCGCCGAGCCGGCCGGTGACACCGTGCCGGTCCCGGCGGGAGGTTGAGCGCCTCGATGACGACGACGCGCACCGCGTGTTCGTACTGCGGTGTCGGGTGCGGGATCTCGGTGCAGACCCGCCCCGACGCTGCGACCGGGCTGCCGGTGATCGCCCGGGTCTCCGGCGACAGGCTGCATCCGGCCAACTTAGGCCGGTTGTGCACCAAGGGTGCCACGCACGCGGAGCTGATGGCGGCCACCGAGGGCCGACTGACCTCGGCCTTGCTGCGTCCGGTGCGCGACGCCGAACCGGTCGCGGTCGACGTCGAGGTCGCAGTGGCCGAGGCCGGCACGCGGCTGCGCGCGATCGTCGACGAGCACGGGCCCGACGCGGTGGCGCTCTACGTCTCGGGCCAGATGTCGATGGAGGCCCAGTACCTGGCGACCAAGCTGGCCAAGGGGTTCCTGCGCACGGTGCACATCGAATCCAACTCGCGGCTGTGCATGGCAAGTGCCGGAACGGGTTTCAAGCAATCGCTGGGCTCCGACGGCCCGCCGGGATCCTACGCCGACTTCGACGCCGCCGACCTGTTCCTGGTGATCGGTGCGAACATGGCCGATTGTCATCCGATCCTGTATCTGCGAATGCTCGACCGGGTGAAGGCCGGCGCCAAGCTGATCGTGGTGGACCCGCGGCGCACCGCCACCGCCGACCATGCCGACCTGTACCTGCCGATCCGTCCCGGAACCGACCTGGCGCTGCTCAATGGCCTGCTGCACCTACTGGCCGAAAATGGGGACATCGATGGGGATTTCATTGCCGAGCACACGCAGGGCTGGGCGGCCATGCCGGCGTTCCTCGCTGACTATTCACCCCGGCGGGTCGCTGAGATCACCGGGCTGGACGAGGCCGACATCCGCACCGCCGCCGCCCTGATCGGGGCGGCGGGGGACTGGATGACGTGCTGGACGATGGGGCTCAACCAGAGCACCCACGGCACCTGGAACACCAACGCCATCTGCAACCTGCACCTGGCCACCGGCGCGATCTGCCGCACCGGTTCCGGCCCGATGTCGCTGACGGGACAACCGAATGCCATGGGCGGCCGCGAAATGGGCTACATGGGGCCGGGTCTGCCGGGGCAGCGCTCCGTGCTGTCGGCCGCCGACCGGACGTTCGTCGAGGCGCAGTGGGACATCGATCCGGGGAGCATCCCCAGCGACGTCGGACCGGGCACCATCGAGCTGTTCCGGCAGCTGCGCACCGGTGACATCAAGGCGGTGTGGATCATCTGCACCAATCCGGTTGCCACCGTGCCCAACCGGGCCACGGTGATCGAGGGCCTGCGGGCCGCCGAGTTGGTGATCACCCAGGACGCCTACGCCGAGACCGCGACCAACCGCTACGCCGACATCATGCTGCCGGCCGCGTTGTGGGCCGAATCTGATGCGGTGATGGTCAACTCCGAGCGCAACCTCACGCTGCTTCAGCAGAGCGTGCCGGCCGTGGGGCAGGCCCGGCCGGACTGGGAACTGATCTGCGGGGTGGCCCAACATCTGGGCTTCGGCGCGCACTTCGAGTACAAGTCCAGCGAGCAGATCTTCGATGAGATCCGCCGATTCCACAATCCGGCAACGGGATACGACCTGCGCGGCGCGAGCTACGAGCGGCTGCGCGAGACCCCGCTGCAGTGGCCGTGCCCACCGGAGATCGGCCCGGACGGTGGCCCCGGTGACCTGGCCGACCGCCACCCGATCCGCTACCTCAACGACGGCGTCTCGCAGGACCTGTTCGTCGACGCCGACGGGCGGCGGCCCCGGCTGGCCTTCGCCACCGCCACCCGCCGCGCCGTGTTCCACCCGCGGCCGCACCTGCCGGTGGCCGAACTGCCCGACGACGAGTACCCGCTGGTTCTCAACACCGGTCGGCTGCAACATCAATGGCACACCATGACCAAGACCGGGAGGGTGGCCACGTTGAACAAACTCAACGGCGCCCCGTTCGTGGAGATCCATCCCGACGACGCCGCGGCCCTGGGCGTCGCCGGCGGCGCCACGGTGGCGGTCGTGTCGCGGCGCGGGCGGGCCGTGCTGCCGGCCGTGCTGACCGACCGGGTAGGCCCGGGGAACCTGTGGGCGCCGTTCCACTGGGACGACGCCGACGGCCGCGCACGCAACATCAACGCGGTCACCAACGACGCCGTCGACCCCGAGTCGCTGCAGCCGGAGCTCAAGTTCTGCGCGGTGCGTCTGGAGTTGGTCGCGCCGCCACCCGCAGCCGTCGAGGAGCCGACCGCGGCCGCCGGGACCGGGCCGCTGGTGCTGTGGGCCTCGCAGACCGGCAACGCCGAAGAGCTGGCTCGGGTCCTCGGCGGCCGGCTCGGCACGGCGCGGCTGCGCACGCTGGATCAGACCGCGCTGTCCGATCTCACCGACGCCGGCGAGGTGGCCATCGTCACCAGCACCTTCGGCGACGGAGACCCGCCCGACAACGGCGCGGACTTCTGGGCCCGGCTCGCCGCCGCCGCGGCGCCCTCGCTGGCGGGGGTCCGCTTCGCGGTGCTCGGCCTCGGTGATCGCGCCTACGCCGACTTCTGCGGGTACGCAAAGTCGTTGGATCGCCGGCTCGCCGAGCTCGGGGCGACCCGGTTGTTCGAGCGCGCCGAGCACGAGGTGCACGACGAGGAACAGCTGAGCGCATGGGCCGACAAAGTCGTCGAGCTGATGGCGGTTTCACCTGCGCCGGGATCACCGGTCCGGCCCGCACCCAGCGGGCCGGCGCCGTTCACCCGCAGCCGGCCGGTCGCGGCGTCGCTGTGCCGCAACGTGCGGCTCACCCCGGCCACCGCGGCCAAGGAGGTCCGCCAGTTCGGCTTCGACCTCAGCGCCCACGACGTCGAGTACTCGGCGGGTGATTCGCTGGGCGTCTACGTCGCCAACCACGCTGCCGCGGTGGACGAATGGCTCGCCGCCACCGGGCTTTCCGGTTCGGCGACGGTCGTCGTCGACGGCGCGGAAACCGAGTTGCGGCACGCGCTGACCACCTACTACGACATCTGCAAGGTGACGCCGAACCTGCTCGACTTCGTCGCCGAGCACAACCCGGACCGCGCGGTGGCCAAGCGGTTGCGCCGTCGGGAGGCCCTGGAGAAATGGCTGGTCGACCGCAACGGCCTCGACGTGGTCCGGGAGTTCCCGGTGCGCGCCGACGCCGCGCAATGGCAGGACGTGCTGGTGCGGCTGACCCCGCGGCAGTACTCGATCTCGTCGAGCCCGTTGGTCAGTCCGCGCGAGGTGCAGCTGACGGTCTCGACGCTGCGGTACCGCACCCCCGAGGGGGCGCGCCGCGGAGGGGTGGCGTCGACGTATCTGGCCGACCTGCCGCTCGGCACCGACGTAGACGTCTTCCTACAGCGCTCACCGCATTTCCGGCCGCCCAGCGAGTCGGCCACCCCGATGATCATGGTGGGGCCGGGCACCGGTATCGCCCCGTTCCGGGGATTCCTGCAGGAGCGCCGCACGCTCGGCCACACGGGCGGCAACTGGCTGTTCTTCGGCGATCAGCACCGCGAGCAGAACTTCTACTACCGTGCCGAGCTCGAGGACATGGCAGCCGACGGCTTCCTCACCCGCCTCGACGTGGCGTTCTCGCGTGACCAGGCGAAGCGGGTGTACGTCCAGCACCGGATGCGGGCCGCCGGCGCCGCGCTGTGGCGCTGGCTCGCCGACGGCGCTCATTTCTACGTGTGCGGCGACGCCGCCCGGATGGCCCACGACGTCGACGCGGCCCTGACCGACATCATCCGCACCCACGGCGGCATGAGTTCCGACGCCGCCCGGGACTACAAGCGCGAGCTCATCGCCGAGAAGCGGTACCTGCGCGACGTGTACTGAGCCGGTGATCCGCACCGGGCTCTCCGGTCGCCTCGGCGGGCTAGTCTGAGTCGGCGCTGGGATCGGTGGGTGAACGGACGGAGCTCTCGATGGTGATGAAGTGGATGGGTCGGCGCGCGAAGGCCGCCGCAGCGGTCGCGTCGATGCTCGCGTTGGTGGCCACGGCCGCCTGTTCGTCGGGCGACGGTCAGCGGGAAACCGGTACGTCCCCCGGCATGGAGACGGGCGATGTGGACCTGGCCGCCGCGGTGCAGGCCTACGTGTACACCTATCCGCTGGTCTCGGTCGAGGTGACGCGGCGGCAGTCCACCAACGTCGCGGCCCCGGCACCCGGCGCGGCGCCGATGAATCAGCTTGCGCACCTGGCGTTCCTGCCGGATGCGTCGTTCACCGGTGTGGTCCGGCCGAACGTCGACACCCTCTACACGTCGATGTTCTTCGACGTGTCGGAAGAACCGCTGATCGTCGGGGTGCCCCCGATGGGGGAGCGCTACCACCTGTTTCCACTGCTGGACATGTGGACCAACATCGACGCCGCCCCGGGCACCCGGACCATCGAGGATGCCGGCGCCGGTTACGAGTTCGCGATCGTCGGACCGGACTGGGAGGGTGATCTGCCCGCGGGGGTGCACGAGTACCGGCCGGCCACCGATGCGGGCTGGATGATCGGGCGGATCCAGGTCGACGGACCCGAGGACGTGCCCGCGGTGGTCGACCTGCAGAACGCGATGACCGTCGTCCCGCTGAGCGCGTACGGGACCGCCTACCAGCCGCCCACCAGCACCGATCTGCGCCAGGATTGGCCGGTGGATCAGGAGGTCGCCCGCCACATCCACGACCTGACCCCGCAGCAGTACTGGGATGTGTACTACTCCGCGCTGTCCCACGACCAGCCCCGCCCGGGCGATCAAGCCGTCCTGGACCAACTGGCCGCGATCGGCTGGAGCCCCGCCGAGAGGCTGGATCTGGCCGCGCTGCCCGCCGACACGCGGGCCGTCTGGGAACAAGCCTGGCCCGAGGCGCTGCGCCAGATCGAAATCGATCTGGGCAGCGAGGAAGTCAACGGCTGGCGGATCGCCCGCACCGACATGGGCGATTACGGCACCAATTACGCCGCGCGCGCCGTGGTGGCCCACGGTGGGTTGGGCGCCAACCTGCCGGCCGACGCCGTCTACCCCGCGGGCCGGGTCGACGCCGCCGGCGACCAGCTCAACGGCGATAACGCCTATGTGCTGCGGTTCGCCGCCGACGAGGTGCCGCCGGTGCGGGCGTTCTGGTCGCTGACGCTCTACGACGAGCGCGGGTTCTTTGTCGACAATCCGGCGGACCGCTACGCGCTGCGGGGTGAGCGCCTGACCGCCAACCCCGATGGCTCGGTGGACATCTACGTGCAGAGCCAGAGCCCGGGCCCGGACAAGGAAGCCAACTGGTTGCCCGCCCCGGACAGCGGTGACTTCAACCTGATGTTGCGGCTGTACTGGCCGGAGGCGCCGATCGTCGACGGCGACTGGAATCCGCCGACGGTCGTCCGCCAGGGGTGAGACCTGGTCGGCCTCAGTCGGGTGTCCGAGGGGGGACTTGAACCCCCACGCCCGTTAATAGGGCACTAGCACCTCAAGCTAGCGCGTCTGCCATTCCGCCACTCGGACATCGCCCACCGGAAAACCTCCGCGGCGGGCAGCTAAGGCTAACGGATCGGGTGTGGTTGGCCCAAACCCAACCCCCGCATTGCGGCCGGGAACTGGTAGACAGGCACTGTGACCTCTGCTCTGCGCGCCGTCGACGAGGTGGTGGACCTCGTCAGCACCCTGATCAGGTTCGACACGTCCAACACCGGGGTGCCCGAGACCACCAAGGGTGAGGCCGAGTGTGCGCGCTGGGTGGTCGAGCAGCTCGAGGCGGTCGGATACGAGTGCGAATACCTCGAGTCGGGGGCGCCCGGCCGGGCCAACGTGTTCACCCGGCTGCCCGGCGCCGACCCTTCCCGCGGCGCGCTGTTGCTGCACGGACATCTCGACGTCGTCCCGGCCGAGGCCGCCGACTGGAGCGTGCACCCGTTCTCCGGTGCCGTCGAGGACGGCTATGTCTGGGGCCGCGGCGCCATCGACATGAAGAACATGGTCGGCATGATGATCGCCGTCGCGCGGCACTTCAAGCGCGCCGGCATCGTGCCACCGCGCGACCTGGTGTTCGCCTTCGTCGCCGACGAGGAGGCCGGCGGCAACTACGGCTGTAAGTGGCTCGTGGACAACCGGCCCGACCTGTTCGAGGGCATCACCGAGGCCGTCGGCGAGGTGGGCGGTTTCTCGTTGACCGTCCCGCGCGCCGACGGCGGCGAGCGGCGGCTGTACCTGATCGAGACCGCCGAGAAGGGCATGCTGTGGATGCGGCTGTCGGCCCGCAGCCGCGCCGGGCACGGCTCGATGGTGCACGACGACAACGCGGTGACCGCGGTGGCCGAGGCGGTGGCCAAGCTGGGCCGGCATCAGTTCCCCATCGTGGTGCACGACGCGGTGGCCGAGTTCCTGGCCGCGGTCAGCGAGGAGACCGGTTACACCTTCGATCCCGACTCACCGGATCTGGACGGCACCATCGCCAAGCTGGGGCCCATCTCCCGGATCATCGGGGCCACCCTGCGGGACACGGCGAACCCCACCATGCTCAAGGCCGGCTACAAGGCCAACGTGATCCCGGCGACCGCGGAGGCGGTGCTCGACTGCCGGGTGGTGCCCGGCCGGCAGGCCGCGTTCGAGCGCGAGGTCGACGAGATCATCGGCCCAGACGTGGTGCGCGAGTGGATCACCGAACTGCCCTCGTATGCGACGACTTTCGACGGTGATCTGGTGGACGCGATGAACGCGTCGCTGCTGGCGGTCGACCCCACCGCGCGCACGGTGCCCTACATGCTCTCCGGCGGCACCGACGCCAAGCACTTCGCCCGGCTGGGCATCCGCTGCTTCGGCTTCGTCCCGCTGCGACTGCCGCCCGAACTCGACTTCTCGGCGTTGTTCCACGGCGTCGACGAGCGGGTGCCCGTCGACGCGCTCACGTTCGGCACCGAGGTGCTCGAACACTTTTTGAAGAACTGCTAGGCCCGACACCCACCCAACAGAAAGGCAATCGATGGCTTTCCCCTACGACCCTTACGATCACCTGCCCAAGCTGCCCGGCTTCACGCTGACCTCGTCTTCGGTGACCGACGGCCAGCCGCTGGACAACGCTCAGGTCAGCGGCCTGATGGGGGCCGGCGGCGAGGATGTCTCCCCGCAGCTGAGCTGGTCGGGCTTCCCGGAGGAGACCCGCAGCTTCGCGGTGACCGTCTACGACCCGGACGCGCCGACGGCCTCGGGATTCTGGCACTGGGCCGTCGCCAACCTGCCCGGCACCGTCACCGAGTTGCCCGCCGGCATCGGTGACGGCAGCGAATTGCCCGGCAGCGCACTGACGTTGGCCAACGACGCCGGCCTGCGCCGCTACGTGGGCGCGGCCCCGCCGGCCGGTCACGGTGTGCACCGCTACTTCATCGCCGTGCACGCGCTGCAGGTGGAGAAGCTCGAGATCGACGAGAACGCCACGCCGGCCTACCTGGGCTTCAACCTGTTCATGAACGCCATCGCCCGCGCCGTCATCCACGGCACCTACGAGCAGAAGTAGTCCCGCAACTTCACCCCGCGAGGGTGCGTGTCCCCGGCCGCCACGCCGGACGTTTTCCGGGGATTGCGCACTCTCGCGACGGGCGCGAAGGCTAGCGCGCGGCCGAGCCCACCGCTTCGCTCAGCGAGCCGAACCCGCCGGCGTGCAGGCGCTGCGCCAGCCCGTCGTGAATGTTCTTGGCCCACAGGCCGCCGCCGTAGATGAAGCCGGTGTAACCCTGCAGCAGGGCGGCCCCGGCCGTGATGCGCTCCCAGGCGTCGTCGGCGGTTTCGATGCCCCCGACGCTGATCAGCACCAGTTGCGATCCGGCGCGGGCGTGCAGGCGGCGCAGCACCTCCAGCGCCCGGCGGGCCACCGGCGGCCCGGACACCCCGCCGGCGCCCATTGCGTCGACACCGGGGGTCCGCAGGCCATCGCGGGACACCGTGGTGTTGGTGGCGACAATGCCGGCCAAGCCCAATTCCACTGCCAGATCAGCGATCTCGTCGATGTCGGAATCCGACAGATCCGGGGCGATCTTGAGCAGAACCGGGGTGGACGTCTCCTCGAGCACCGCCTGCAGGATGGGACGCAGCGACTGCACGGCCTGCAGATCGCGCAGCCCCGGGGTGTTCGGCGAGCTGACGTTGACCACCAGATAGCTCGCCAGCGAACCGAGCAGACGCGCGCTGGCCCGGTAGTCGTCGACCGCCCGTTCGGGTGGGGTCACTTTCGACTTGCCGATGTTGACCCCGATCGGCACCTCGGGCCGATGTCGCGCCAGCTGCAGCGCCAACTCGCCGGCGCCGTGGTTGTTGAAGCCCATGCGGTTGAGCAGCGCGCGGTCTTCCGGCAGTCGGAACAGCCGCGGCTGCGGGTTGCCGGGCTGGGCCTGCGCGGTGACGGTGCCCACCTCGGCGTAGCCGAATCCGAGCGCACCCCAGGCGTGCAGGCCGGTGCCGTTCTTGTCGAAACCCGCGGCCAGCCCCAGCGGCCCCGGGAAGCGCACCCCGAACACGGTGCTGGCCAGGATCGGGTCCTGCGGGCCCAGCACGGCCTGCAGCCGGCGCCGCGGCGGCCCCCACGCAGTCGCGGTGCGCAGCGCACCGAAGACCACGGTGTGGATCCGTTCGGCGGGCACGGCGAACAGCCCCCGTCGCACCAATTCGTACATCGTCACAGCCCCGGGATCGGATCGACGTGCGGATTCTGCACGCGAGATTTCTTGCGTCGCAACAGGACCCGGCGGCTCCCGTCGGTGTACAGCCGGACCTTGGTGAGCTCCCAGCCGCGGTACTCGGCCTCGATCGACAGCCGGGTGGACGCGGTCAGCCGCGTGACGTCCGGGGGCAGCCGCAGCGGGATCCACTCGTAGTCGTCGGACAGGTCCACGTCCCAACCCAGCGGCAACCGCGTGCGCGCCGCGCGGCTCGTCACGAGGCCCCCGCCGCGTCGCGGATCACCTGGACCCCCGCGCCCGCACCGGACACCACGAACAGGGTGTTGGTGGCGGGGTCGAAGCCCAGGCTGTTCGGCTGCTGCACAGTGGGGTAGCGCACCTTCTCCACAGGGATTCCAGTGGACAGATCGTAACCAACCACGGTGTTGGCCGCCGTCTGCGAGACCCACGCGAGTTCGGCTGACCCGGCCAGGCCGTAGGGCGCGGAGGCCACCGGGTAGCGCTGCCGCAGGATCAACGGGTCCGCCGAGTACACCAGCAGTTCGCCACCGCGGGTGTCGGTCACCAGGATTCGGCCCACCGGGTCGGCCACCAGGGTCGTCGCACCCTCACCGGCGCGCAACGCCTGGGCGACCTCGCCGGCGGCGTTGATTGCCGTCACCGAGGTCTGGCCGCGGTCCAGCACCACAGCGGTATCGCCTTGGGTGACAATCGAATCCACCCGGGCAAAGATCTTCCGGTACTCGCCCACGCCGGCTTGTCCGCCCTCGGCCGGGTTCAGGATGAACACCGCGCCGTCGGCGCTGCCGAGCACCATCCGGCCGTCGGCGCGCCGGGCCACCGCGGTGAAGTCGGTGTCCGCGTGGTCGCGGACCTCGACCCGTTGCACATCGGCGCCCAGATCGGCCGAATCGGCGACGAAGTAGCCGCCGCGCGTCGACAGGTACACCCGGCCCTCGGCGACGGTCACGGCGGTGGCGGTCCCGGGCAACTCGACCACGCGACCCGGACCGGTGCCCGAGCCGAAGACCGTCAGTCGCGCCGGAGCCTCGGCGTTGGCGCCGGGGCTGAGCACCAGCAGCGCGGCGGCGGCCGGGTCGAATACCGCTCCCTGCACCGGCGCGTCGAGCGGCCGCACCGCGCCCGCCGGCGGGTGGGCCGGCGGCGGCGCCTCGGCGGGGGAGGCCGCGGGGATGGTCGCCGGGGCCAGTTCGACCGGGGTCGACGAGCACGACACGACGCCCAGCACCGCCAGCGAACCGATCAGCGCGGCGACCAGACGGCGCCGCACTGGTGGTTTGCTGGGCAGCGACGGGGCGGTCGGCGCGGAAAACCTTCGTTGGGCTAGCACTGCCGAAAGACTCTATCCGGCATCACCGAAGGCGCCGGTGCGCCCCGGCGGTATGGTCGGCCCATGTCCCTGAGTGCAGACTCCGGACTGGGCGACGGGTTCGCCGTGGAAGACGTCACCACCGGTCCGCACGCAAGTGGGTTCGGCACCGTCGGCGACGGGCGGACCTTTGCTTTCCGGGTCCTCGACGTCCAGGACCTGCGGGTCGAGATCTACCGCCCGCGGTTGTCCGGCCCGGTGCCGCAGCGCGAGGACGTGGTGGCCGCGGCCACCCGGAGTTGCCGGGGCCTCGACCTCAACGACGAACGCAGCCTGATCGCCGCGGTGCGCGACGCGGTCACCGAAGCCGCGACACGCTGAGGAAGCCGCGCAGCGGCACCACGGTACGGTCGTCGGCGTGGAAGTGGCGGCGATGTCCTGGCTGCAGGTGGTGGTGCTGTCGGTCGTGCAGGGCCTCACCGAGTTCCTGCCGGTCTCGTCGTCCGGGCACCTGGCGATCACCTCGCGGCTGTTCTTCTCCGACGACGCCGGGGCCTCGTTCACAGCGGTGTCGCAGCTCGGTACCGAGGCCGCGGTCCTGCTGTACTTCGCCAAGGACATCGCCCGGATCGTGCGGGCGTGGTTCGCGGGCCTGTTCGACCGGACCCGCCGGGACAACGTCGACTACCGGATGGGCTGGTTCGTCATCATCGGCACCATCCCGATCTGCGTACTGGGCCTGCTGTTCAAGGACGAGATCCGCACCGGGGCGCGCAATCTGTGGCTGGTGGCCTCGGCGCTGATCGTGTTCGCGCTGGTCATCGCCGTCGCCGAGTATGTCGGCCGGCAGACCCGCCACGTGGAAAAGCTGACCTGGCGCGACGCGGTCATCGTCGGGTTGGCGCAGTGTCTGGCGCTGGTGCCCGGGGTGTCCCGCTCCGGCGCGACCATCAGCGCGGGGCTGTTCCTGGGACTGGACCGGGCCCTGGCGGCCCGGTTCGGTTTCCTGCTGGCCATCCCCGCGGTGTTCGCCTCGGGGCTGTTCTCGCTGCCGGACGCCTTCGCCCCGGTCAGCGACGGGATGAGCGCGACGGGACCGCAGTTGCTGGTGTCGGTGCTCATCGCCTTCGTCGTCGGGTTCGCCGCGGTGGCCTGGCTGCTGCGGTTCTTGGAACGGCACAGCATGTACTGGTTCGTCGGCTACCGCGTGGTGCTCGGCGCCGTGGTGATGATCCTTCTCGGAACTGGAGTGATGAGCGCAACATGACCGTGATCCTGCTGCGGCACGGCCGCTCCACCTCGAACACCGCGCACACCCTCGCGGGCCGCAGCGCCGGCGTCGACCTCGACGACAAGGGCCGCCAGCAGGCCGAGGGCCTCGTCGAGCGGTTGGCGGCGCTGCCGATCAAGGCGGTGGTGCGCTCGCCGCTCCTGCGCTGCGAGCGCACCGTGGAGCCGTTAGCCGCGGCGCTGTCGCTGACCCCGACGGTCGATGAACGCATCAGCGAGGTCGATTACGGCGCCTGGACCGGGCGGGCCATCGGCGAGCTGGTCAAGGAGCCGCTCTGGACGGTGGTCCAGCAGCAGCCCAGCGCGGCGATCTTCCCCGACGGTGAGGGGCTGGCCGAGGTCCAGTCCCGCGCGGTCGCCGCGGTCCGCGAACACGACCGACGGCTGGCCGAGGAGCACGGCGGCGACGCGCTGTGGGTGGCCTGCACGCACGGCGACGTCATCAAGGCCGTCCTCGCCGACGCGCTGGGCCTGCACCTCGACGGCTTTCAGCGCATCACCGCCGACCCCGCGTCGTGCAGCGTGATCCGCTACACCGCGGTGCGGCCGTTCGTCGTCCACGTCAACCACACCGGGGCGGCGCTCGCCAACGTGCTGAGCGCCGCGCCGGCCGCCGAAACCAACGGTGAGAACCCGGCTGCGGGCGACGCCGTTGTCGGCGGCTCGACCGACTGATCTCAACGTCGCCGGTGACAGCCGGTATTTTGGAGGACGCCATGGCCCGCGCAATTCACGTCTTCCGAACCCCCGACCGCTTTGTGGCCGGGACCGTCGGCCAGCCCGGAAATCGGACCTTCTACCTGCAAGCCGTCCACGACAACCGCGTGGTCTCCGTGGTGTTGGAGAAGCAGCAGGTCGAGGTGCTCGCCGACCGGATCGGCGCGCTGCTGGTGGAGATCAACCGCCGCTTCGGGACGCCGCTGCCGCCGGAGTCCGCCGACGTCGAGGACCTCAGTCCGCTGGTGACCCCGGTGGACGCCGAGTTCCGGGTCGGCACCATGGGGCTGGGCTGGGATTCCGAGGCGCAGACCGTGGTGGTGGAGCTGCTGGCGGTCACCGACACCGAGTTCGACGCCTCGGTGGTCCTCGACGACGCCGAGGAGGGCCCCGACGCGGTGCGGGTGTTCCTCAGCCCGGAGTCCGCGCGGCAGTTCGCCAACCGCTCCCAGCGGGTGATCTCGGCGGGGCGGCCGCCGTGCCCGCTGTGCGAGGAACCGCTGGACGCCGACGGTCACATCTGTGTGCGCACCAACGGCTACCGGCGCGCCGAACTGTTCGGGTCTGACGATGACCCACAACCCTGAGCAGGAGGCGGTACTGCGGCATGGCGAGCTGACGGTCCTCGGCCGGATCCGCTCGGCGAGCAACGCCACCTTCCTGTGCGAGGCCGAGCTCGACGGCCGGCGCACGCACTGTGTCTACAAGCCGGTCAGCGGGGAACAACCGCTGTGGGACTTCCCGGACGGCACGCTGGCCGGACGCGAACTGGCGACCTATCTGGTGTCCGCCGCGCTGGGCTGGAACATTGTGCCGCACACCATGATCCGCTCCGGTCCGGCGGGCCCGGGCATGGTGCAGCAGTGGGTGGACCAGCCCGAAGCCCAGCCCGAAGGCGAGCCGGAATCCGAGTCCGGGGCCGCCGCGCTGGACCTCGTCGACCTGTGCCCGGCCGACCGGCTGCCCGCGGGATACCTGCCGGTGCTGCGCGCCCACGACTACACCGGCAACGAGGTCCTGCTGATCCACGCCGACGACCCGCGCCTGGTGCGGATGGCCGTCTTCGACATCCTGGTCAACAACGCCGACCGCAAGGGCGGCCACATCCTGGCCGGCGTCGACGGCCGGGTCTACGGGGTCGACCACGGGCTGTGCCTGCACACCGAGGACAAGCTGCGCACCGTGCTGTGGGGGTGGGCCGGCAAGCCCATCGACGACGCCATCCTCGAGACGGTCGCCGAGCTGCAGACGGCGCTGGACGGCGAACTCGCCGGGCAGCTGGCCCCGCACGTCACCGGCGCCGAGATCGAAGCGCTGCGCGAGCGGGTGCGCGACCTGCTCGACGACCCGGTGATGCCGGCGGCCAACCGGCATCGACCCATCCCGTGGCCGGCGTTCTGACCCGGGCCGGGTGACTCAGGCCGGCCGCCAACTCAGGATGCCGCCGTCGGCCAGCTTCGACAGGTGCAGCTGGTCGCCGTCGAACAGGTAGGTCCGCACGTGCTCCAGCGAGCTGGTCACCCGCTGATCCAGCGAGGGCTGCGGGCAGAACATCTGGGTGACCCCGATCGGCCCGAACGTCAGCGTTCCGGAGTTCCCGTCGGCGCCGGGTTCGGCGGTGTAGCTGCCGGTGCCCCGGTTGCAGTCCAGCTGGAACGACGCCGTGCCGTCGGCTCCGAACTCGACGGTGAATTTGCTGGGGTCGGGCACGGCGGTGGACTCGGCGTCGGCCATCGACTGGATGGACGTCAGCTGCCATTTCGTGCCGGTCAGGGTGCGCGGGGCCGGCTCGGAACCGCACGCGACCAGCGGCGCGAGCGCGGTCAGGAAGATCATGGCCGCCGACGCTGTTGTACGCATGTGCCGAATTTACCGTCAGTCCAGCCCCCGCCCACCGCTCGTAGCCGCATCGCGGATACTGACACGGTGAAAATGGCGGCCGGCGACAGCGTGAACCAGACGGATGCCGCGCTTGCCGCCGACCTCGCCGTCGACGCGGGGAACCTCCTGCTGGCGATGCGCGAGGAGGTCGGCTTCGACTACCCGTGGATGTTGGGCGACGCCGGCGACAGCCAGGCCAACAAGCTGCTGCTGCGCCGGTTGGCGGCCGAGCGCCCGGGCGACGCGGTGCTGTCCGAGGAGGCCCCCGACGACCTGCGCCGGCTCCAGTCCGACCGGGTGTGGATCATCGACCCCGTCGACGGCACTCGCGAGTACTCCACCCCGGACCGGCCGGACTGGGCGGTCCACATCGCCCTGTGGCAGCGCGTCGGCGGTCCGGCCGGGCGCATCACCGACGCCGTGGTCGCCCTGCCCGCCACCGGCGAGGTCTTTCGTTCCGACACCGTGGTCGCCGGCCCGCGCCGCGACCCGGCCGCGCCCATCCGCATCACGGCCAGCGCCAACCGGCCCCCGGCGGTGCTGTACCGGATGTCGGAATACATCGACTTCGAGCTGGTGCGGATCGGCTCGGCGGGTGCCAAGGCGATGGCGGTGGTGCGCGGCGACGTCGACGCCTACATCCACGCCGGCGGCCAGTGGGAGTGGGACTCGGCGGCGCCGGGCGGGGTCATCCAGGCCGCCGGCATGCACGCCTCGCGGTTGGACGGCTCGCCGATGCTCTACAACCGTCCGGATCCGTATCTGCCCGACCTGCTGATGTGTCGGGCCGAACTCGCTGACGTGCTGCTCGACGCGATCCGGTTGGCCAGTTGATGAGCGCCGCCGAGCCCCGAATAGAGTTCGACACCATGCAATCGTGGTCGGCCGCTTCAGTTCCGGAGTTGCCCGGTCGGGCACCGCAGTTGCGCCTCTTCGACAGCGCCGACCGGCAGGTGCGTCCCGTCGCGCCGGGCGCCACGGCCCGGATGTACGTCTGCGGCATCACCCCGTACGACGCCACCCACCTCGGGCACGCGGCGACGTACCTGGCCTTCGATCTGGTGTACCGGATGTGGCTGGATTCCGGGCACCGGGTGCATTACGTGCAGAACATCACCGACATCGACGACCCGCTGTTCGAGCGTGCCGATCGCGACGGCGTGCACTGGCGGGACCTGGGGGACCGCGAGACCCAGCTGTTCCGCGAGGACATGAGCGCGTTGCGGGTGCTGCCGCCGCAGGACTACGTCGCGGCCACCGACGCGATCGACGAGGTCATCGAGCTCGTCGAGAAGATGCTCGCCTCCGGTGCGGCCTACGTCGTGGACGACGCCGAGTTCCCCGACGTGTACTTCCGGGCCGACGCGACCGACCAGTTCGGTTACGAGTCCGGCTACGACCACGAGACCATGCGCGCGTTGTTCGCCGAGCGGGGCGGGGACCCCGACCGCGCGGGCAAGGCGGACCCGCTCGATGCGCTGGTGTGGAGCGCGGCGCGGGCGGGCGAACCGAGCTGGGAGTCCCCGTTCGGTCCCGGCCGGCCGGGCTGGCACATCGAGTGTTCGGCGATCGCGCTGAACCGGCTCGGCATGGGTTTCGACGTCCAGGGCGGCGGCAGTGACCTGATCTTCCCGCACCACGAGTTCTCCGCCGCGCACGCCGAATCGGTCACCGAGCAGCGGCGCTTCGCGCGCCACTACGTCCACGCCGGCATGATCGGCTGGGACGGCCAGAAGATGTCGAAGAGCCTGGGCAACCTGGTTCTGGTGTCGAAGTTGCGCGCCGACGGGGTGGACCCGGGCGCGATTCGGCTCGGATTGTTCGCGGGGCATTACCGCACCGACCGGTTCTGGAGCCCGCAGGTGCTCACCGAGGCGCAGCGGCGGCTGGCGCACTGGCGGTCCGCGGTGGCTCTGCCCGCCGGGCCGGACGCCGCCGATGTCCTCGGGCGGGTCCGGCGTTACCTGGCCGACGATCTGGACACCCCCAAGGCGCTGGCCGCCCTGGACGGCTGGTGTACCGACGCGCTGGAGTACGGCGGGCACGACGAGCACGCCCCGAAGCTCGTGGCCGCCGCCGTCGACGCGCTGCTGGGTATCGCCCTCTAACGCCCGAATCCCGGGCTGCCGCCGGGACCGCGGCGGCGCAGATAGCGTTCGAACTCGGCGGCCAACGCGTCGCCGTCGATCTTGCCCAGCGCCTCGTTCATGTCGACCTCGGCGTCGCCGCGTTCCTCCAGGGACGCGACGTACTCGGCGACCTCGTCGTCCTCGGCGGTCATCTCGGTGACCGCCAGCTCCCATTCCTCGGCCTGCTGCGGCAGGTCCGCGAGCGGCACCTCGATGTCGAGCACGTCCTCGACCCGGCGCAACAGCGCCACCGTGGCCTTCGGGTTCGGGGGATGAGATACGTAGTGGGGGACCGCGGCCCAGAACGTCACCGCGGGGATGCCCGCGGCCACGCAGGCGTCCTGGAACACCCCGGCGATTCCCGTCGGACCCTCGTAGCGGGTCTCCTCGAGCCCGAAGTACTGCGCCGAGTTCGACGAGTAGGCCGCCCCCGAGACCGGGACGGGTCGGGTGTGCGGGGTGTCGGCGAGCAGCGCGCCGAGGATCACGACGGTGTCCACGTCGAGCTTCTCGGCGATGTCCAGCAGTTCGGCGCAGAACGAGCGCCACCGCATGTTGGGCTCGACCCCATGCATCAGCACGATGTCGCGCTCGCTGCCGGGCGGCCGGCAGTGCGAAATCCGCATCGAGGGCCAGACCAGCTCCCGGGTCACGCCGTCGAGCTGCCGGATCACCGGCCGGTTCACCTGGTAGTCGTAATACGACTCGTCGTCGATGTCCATGATCGTCGACGCCTCCCAGATGGCGTCCAGGTGCGCGACGGCGTCGCTGGCGGCATCGCCGGCATCGTTCCAGCCTTCGAAGGCCGCCACAATGACGGTGTTGTGGAGTTCGGGCAGATCAACTCTGCGGGAATCCGGCGAGGTCACCAACCCAGCGTACGACCTCGGGTGGGTACTCAGTGCCATCGCCGTTCAGTGCCGCGAAAACGACCACGACCGGACGACGATCGGGCGACCACGTAGACTTTTTTTGGCCGAGAGGCGTTGCAACGGTTATCGGGGGTGCGGCACCCCGGATATCCGCCACGCTCGGCAGAGTCAAGGACGCCTTCCGTCATGGAAGGGAGCCGTGTGAACAATCCTGAGCAGCAGACATCGGAGTCCACCACGATGCAGCCGAATATTCGTCCTGACTGCACCGAGGAACTGACGTCGGCTCTGCAGCGCCGGATCATGGTGATCGACGGCGCGATGGGTACGGCGATCCAGCGCGACCGGCCGGACGAGGCCGGCTACCGCGGCGAGCGATTCAAGGACTGGCCGAGCGATCTGCAAGGCAACAACGACCTGCTCACCCTGACGCAGCCGCACATCATCGAGGCGATCCACCGCGAATATCTCGAGGCGGGCGCCGACATCCTGGAGACCAACACGTTCAACGCGAACGCGATCTCGCTCTCCGACTACGGCATGGCCGAGTTGAGCTACGAGCTGAACTACGCCGGCGCCGCCCTGGCCCGGGCGGTGTGCGACGAGTTCGGCACGCCGGAGCGGCCCCGCTACGTCGCCGGGGTGCTGGGACCCACCACCCGGACCGCGTCGATCTCGCCGGATGTCAACGATCCCGGTGCCCGCAACGTCAGCTACGACCAACTCGCCGCCGCCTACCTCGAAGCGGCCACCGGCCTGGTCGACGGCGGCGCCGACATCCTGCTCGTCGAGACCATCTTCGACACGCTCAACGCCAAGGCCGCGGTGTTCGCCATCGAGACGCTGTTCGAAGAGCGTGGCCGCCGCTGGCCGGTGATCATCTCCGGCACCATCACCGACGCATCCGGGCGCACCCTGTCCGGTCAGGTCACCGAGGCGTTCTGGAACTCGATTCGGCACGCCAAGCCGCTCGCGGTCGGCCTCAACTGCGCGCTGGGCGCGCCCGAGATGCGGCCCTACATCGCCGAAATCTCGCGCATCGCCGACACGTTCGTGTCCTGCTACCCGAACGCCGGGCTGCCCAACGCCTTTGCCGAGTACGACGAGACCCCCGAGCGTCAGGCGGGTTACCTCGCCGACTTCGTCGAGGCCGGGTTCGTCAACCTGGTGGGCGGGTGCTGCGGAACGACGCCGGCGCACATCGCCGAGATCGCCAAGGTCGTCGAGGGCAAGGCGCCGCGGCAGGTGCCCGAAATCCCGGTGGCGACCCGGCTTTCGGGCCTGGAGCCGCTCAACATCGACGACGACTCGCTGTTCGTCAACATCGGCGAGCGCACGAACATCACCGGCTCGGCCCGGTTCCGCAACCTGATCAAGGCCGAGGACTACGACACCGCGCTGTCGGTCGCCCTGCAACAGGTCGAGGTCGGTGCCCAGGTCATCGACATCAACATGGACGAGGGCATGATCGACGGCGTCGCCGCGATGGACCGGTTCACCAAGCTGATCGCCTCGGAGCCCGACATCAGCCGGGTCCCGGTGATGATCGACTCCTCCAAATGGGAGGTCATCGAGGCGGGCCTGAAGAACGTGCAGGGCAAGCCGATCGTCAACTCGATCTCCATGAAGGAGGGCGAGGAGAAGTTCATCCACGACGCGCGGCTGTGCCGCAAGTACGGCGCCGCCGTCGTCGTGATGGCCTTCGACGAGGAGGGCCAGGCCGACAATCTGGAGCGCCGCAAACAGATCTGCGGGCGCGCCTATCGGATCCTGACCGAACAGGTCGGCTTCCCGGCCGAGGACATCATCTTCGACCCGAACTGCTTCGCGCTGGCCACCGGGATCGAGGAGCACGCCACCTACGGGATCGACTTCATCGAGGCCTGCGCCTGGATCAAGGAGAACCTGCCGGGGGTGCACCTCTCCGGCGGCATCTCGAACGTGTCGTTCTCGTTCCGCGGCAACAACCCGGTCCGCGAGGCGATCCACGCGGTGTTCCTGTACCACGCCATCAAGGCCGGGCTGAGTATGGGCATCGTCAACGCGGGTGCGTTGGTGCCCTACGACTCGATCGATCCCGAGTTGCGCGAGCGCATCGAGGACGTCGTGCTCAACCGGCGGGAGGACGCGGCCGAACGGCTGTTGGAGATCGCCGAGCGCTTCAACAGCAAGGAGAAGGGCGAAGACCCCGCCGCCGCCGAGTGGCGGTCCCTGCCGGTCCGCGAGCGCATCACGCACGCGCTGGTCAAGGGCATCGACGCGCACGCCGAACCCGACACCGAGGAACTGCGCGCCGAGATCGCGGCCGCCGGCGGTCGCCCGATCGAGGTGATCGAGGGACCGCTGATGGACGGCATGAACGTCGTCGGGGACCTCTTCGGGGCGGGCAAGATGTTCCTGCCCCAGGTGGTGAAGTCGGCCCGGGTGATGAAAAAGGCCGTCGCGTACCTGTTGCCGTTCATCGAGGCGGAGAAGGAAGAGTCCGGCGTCACGGGCAAGGACACCAACGGCACGATCGTGATGGCGACGGTGAAGGGCGACGTCCATGACATCGGGAAGAACATCGTCGGGGTTGTCTTGCAGTGCAACAACTTCGAGGTGATCGACCTCGGTGTGATGGTGCCGGCACAGAAGATCCTGGACGCGGCCAAGGAGCACGACGCCGACATCATCGGGCTGTCCGGGCTGATCACGCCGTCGTTGGACGAGATGAGTAACTTCGCCGTCGAGATGGAACGCGCGGGATTGGAGATCCCGCTGCTCATCGGCGGCGCGACCACCTCGCGCGCCCACACGGCCGTGAAGATCTCGCCGCGCCGCAGCGGACCGGTGGTCTGGGTCAAGGACGCGTCCCGCTCGGTGCCGGTGGCGGCCGCGCTGCTCGACGACAAGCAGCGGCCGGCCCTGCTGGAGGCCACCGAGAAGGATTACGCCTCGCTGCGGGAACGGCATGCGCAGAAGAACGAGCGGCCGATGCTCACGTTGGAGAAGGCCCGCGCGAACCGGACCCCGATCGAGTGGGCGGGCTACACCCCGCCCGTGCCCGCGCAGGGGACGGGAGTGCGGGAGTTCCTCGACTACGACCTCGCCGAGCTTCGCGAGTACATCGACTGGCAGCCGTTCTTCAACGCCTGGGAGATGAAGGGGCGGTTCCCCGACATCCTCAACAACCCGGCCACCGGCGAGGCGGCCCGCAAGCTCTACGACGACGCCCAGGCGATGCTCGACACCCTGATCAAGGAGAAGTGGCTGACCGCCAACGGGGTGATCGGTTTCTTCCCCGCGAACGCCGTCGGCGACGACGTCGAGATCTACACCGACGAGACCCGCACCCAGGTGCTGACCACCCTGCGCAACCTGCGCCAGCAGGGCGAGCACCGGGAGGGGATCCCGAACCGGTCGCTGGGCGACTTCATCGCCCCCAAGGACACCGGTCTGGCCGACCACGTCGGCGCGTTCGCGGTCACCGCGGGGCTGGGCAGCCAGGACAAGATCATGGAGTTCAAGGCGGACCTCGACGACTACAGCGCGATCCTGCTGGAGTCGATCGCCGACCGGCTGGCGGAGGCATTCGCCGAACGGATGCATCAGCGGGTCCGCAAGGAATTCTGGGGATACCAGCCCGACGAGCAACTCGACAACGACGACCTCATCGGCGAGAAGTACGTCGGAATCCGGCCCGCACCCGGGTATCCGGCCTGCCCGGAGCACACCGAGAAGACCACGTTGTTCGAGTTGCTCGACGTCACCAAGCGGACCGGCATCGAGTTGACGGAGTCGATGGCGATGTGGCCGGGCGCCGCCGTCAGCGGCTGGTATTACGCGCACCCGCAGTCGCAGTACTTCGTGGTCGGCCGGCTGGCCCAGGATCAGGTCGCCGACTACGCCAAGCGCAAGGGCTGGACCCTGGCCGAGGCCGAGCGCTGGCTCGCGCCCAACCTCGGCTACAACCCGGAGGACTGACCGCCGAGGTCCAGGGTCTGAACCGGCTGTGGATGGGCGTCGGCGCCCGCCGGGCGACCGATGCAGAATGCAGGCATGTCCGAGAACGCGCTGGACGTCCTTTACGCGGCCCGGCCGGAACACTTCGTCGCGCTGCGGAACGAACTCGCGGCCGCCGCGAAGGAGCGTGGTGACCGGGACCTGGCCACGCTGATCCGCGCTGCTCGCAAACCCACCATCGCGGCCTGGGTGGTCAATGTGCTGGTCCACAACAATCCCGACGCCCGCCGTGCCCTCGCCGATCTCGGTGTTCGGCTGCGCGCGGCGCACGCCGCCATGGACGGGGCGGCCATCCGGCGGCTGTCGGTCGAGCAGCGCGGGCTCGTCGGCGAGTTCGCCCGGGCCGCCTTCGATACCGCGGAGCTGCCGCGACCGTCGGAGGGACTGCTCGACGACGTGACCGGCACGCTGCACGCCGCGATCGCCGACCCGGATCTCGTCACCCAGCTGGGGCGGCTGAGCAAGGCGCAGCGCTGGTCGGGTTTCGGTGAGTTCTTGGTGGGCGACGCAGCAGAAGACGCTGCGGAAACTGAAGGCGCTACCCCAGATCCGACACCGCCGGCCACGCCGGATCCCTGCCTGGAGGCCAAGATCGCGCTCGCCGACGCCAAACGCGTCCACGAAAAGGCCCAGCAGGCGGCGTCTCATCTCAGCTACGAGCGCATGGAAGCCGAGCACTACCTCGACGCATTGCGTAAGCAGCTGCCCATCGCCGAGGCGGAACTCGCCGCCATCACCAGCCGCCACGGCGAGGCGAAGCAACGCCGTGACGAGGCCGCCCAACGGGTGAAGGACCTCAAGGCTCGGGTGCGGGAACTGTCGAGACAATGATCGCACCGCCACCGCCAGGATTTCGGCTTGGCAACCTTCGATGACACAATCGGGGCCATGCGTGCGGTGCTCTGGGACATGGACGGCACGCTCGTCGACTCCGAAAAGCTTTGGGATCAGGCCCTGCACGAGTTGTATCGGCGCCATGATCGGGAGTTGACCCCGCAGGTTCGCAACTCGACGGTGGGGGGCTCCAGCGATTCCGTCCTCACGATCGTCTACGCGGATCTCGGGTTGGACCCCGAGCCCGCGCATGTGGCCGCGACGGCGGACTGGATGCACGACTACGTCGGCGAGCTCTTCGAGGCGGGGCTGCCGTGGTGCGACGGGGCCCGCGAGATGCTCGACGGGTTGGCCGCCGCCGAGGTCCCGATGGCGCTGGTCACCAACACCCGCCGTGACCTCACCGAGAAGGCGCTCAACAGCATTGGGCGACACTATTTTTCGGTGTCGGTGTGCGGCGACGAGGTGCCCACAGGCAAACCGGCGCCGGACCCGTATCTGCGCGCGGCGGACCTGCTGGGCCTCGACCCGGCCCACTGCCTGGCCATCGAGGACTCGGTGACCGGCACCGAGGCCGCCGAGGACGCCGGGTGCCCGGTGATCGTCGTGCCCAACGAGGTGGAGGTGCCGGCCAGCCCCCGTCGGCGCCACGTCGCTTCGCTGCGTGGGCTCTCCGTCGCGGATCTGCGCGCGGTGCATGCCGATCTGGACCGGCACGCCCGTAAGGCCGGCTGACCGACTGGCCTCGTTTTCCCGCCCGGAGTGCTTAAATGTGAGGTTCATCACGCATTTGGCGTCGGCGGAAAGGGCCTCGGATGTCCCAGGGCGCGATCGGTGAGGAGCAGTTCTCCAGCGGGCAGAGCGCCCTTCGCATAGCGTCGGTGGCCGCGTTGGGTGGTCTGCTGTTCGGCTACGACAGCGCGGTCATCAACGGCGCCGTCGACGCCCTGCAGAAGCATTTCGACATCGGCAACGCCTCACTGGGTTTCGCGGTCGCCTCGGCGCTGCTCGGTGCCGCGGTCGGAGCCATGACCGCGGGGCGGCTGGCCGACCGGATCGGCCGCCTGGCGGTGATGAAGATCGCCGCGGTGCTGTTTCTGCTCAGCGCCATCGGCACCGGCCTGGCGACCGGCGTCTGGATGGTGGTGTTGTTCCGGATCGTCGGCGGCATCGGCGTCGGCGTGGCGTCGGTGATCGCGCCCGCCTACATCGCCGAGGTGTCGCCGCCCCACATCCGCGGTCGCCTCGGATCGCTGCAGCAACTGGCCATCGTCTCCGGCATCTTCTTGTCGCTGGCGGTCGACTGGTTGCTCGCGCACCTGGCCGGGGGATCGGGCGAGGAACTGTGGCTGGGCATGGAGGCCTGGCGGTGGATGTTCCTGATGATGGCCGTGCCGGCGGTGATCTACGGCGCGCTGGCCTACACCATCCCGGAGTCGCCCCGCTATCTGGTTGCCACCCACCGGATTCCGGAGGCGCGGCGAGTACTCACCCGGTTGTTGGGCACCAAGAACCTGGAGATCACCATCAATCGGATCCAGGAAACGCTGGAGCGGGAGGACAAGCCCTCGTGGCGCGATCTGCGCAAGCCGACCGGCGGCCTGTACGGCATCGTGTGGGTGGGCCTCGGGTTGTCGATGTTCCAGCAGTTCGTGGGCATCAACGTGATCTTCTACTACTCGAACGTGCTGTGGCAGGCGGTCGGATTCGACGAGAGTTCGTCGTTCACCATCACGGTCATCACCTCGGTGGTCAACATCTTGACCACCCTGATCGCCATCGCCCTGATCGACAAGATCGGCCGCCGGCCGCTGCTGCTGATCGGCTCGTCGGGCATGGCGGTCACGCTGGCCACCATGGCGGTCATCTTCGCCAGCGCCCCGGTGGTCGACGGGCAACCCCGGCTCGAAGGCGCCGCCGGACCGATCGCGCTGGTCGCGGCGAACCTGTTCGTGGTGGCCTTCGGAATGTCATGGGGGCCGGTGGTCTGGGTGCTGCTCGGGGAGATGTTCCCGAACCGCATCCGGGCCGCGGCCCTGGGCCTGGCCGCCGCCGGGCAGTGGACGGCCAACTGGCTGATCACCGTGACGTTCCCGGAACTGCGTAACTTCCTGGGCGGGGCCTACGGCTTCTACGCCCTGTGCGCGGTGCTGTCCTTCGTGTTCGTCTGGCGTTTCGTCCGGGAGACCAAGGGTGTGTCGCTGGAGGACATGCATTCCGAACTGCTGCGCGAGGGCCGGACCTGACCGGCGTGCGATCACGTGACGGTCGCGCCACCACGGCATGAAAGAATCAGTGCCCGTGAAGACGTTCGAGGAGCTGTTTGCCGAGCTGGGCGAACGTGCGCGCACCCGACCGACCGGTAGTTCCACCGTCGCCGCGCTGGACGCGGGGGTGCACACCATCGGCAAGAAGATCCTCGAGGAGGCCGGCGAGGTCTGGTTGGCCGCCGAGCACGAGTCCGACGACGCGTTGGCCGAGGAGATCAGCCAGCTGTTCTATTGGGCGCAGGTGTTGATGCTGGCGCGCGGCCTGACCCTCGACGACGTGTACCGGAAGCTGTGACTGCCATGCTGCGAGTAGCCGTACCCAACAAGGGGGCCCTGAGCGAATCGGCCGCCGAGATCCTGGCGGAGGCGGGCTACCGCCGTCGCACCGACCCCAAGGATCTGACGGTCATCGACCCCGCCAACAACGTCGAGTTCTTCTTCCTGCGTCCCAAGGACATCGCCATCTACGTGGCCTCCGGTCAGCTCGATCTGGGCATCACCGGTCGCGACCTGGCCGCCGAGTCCGGGGCGCCCACCGTGGAGCGCCTGGCGCTGGGCTTCGGGTATTCGACGTTCCGCTACGCCGCTCCGGCGGGGCAGGACTGGTCGGTGGCCGACCTGGCGGGCAAGCGGATCGCCACGGCGTACCCGAATCTGGTGCGGCAGAACCTCGCCGACAACGGGATCGAGGCGACCGTCATCCGCCTCGACGGCGCGGTCGAGATCTCGATCCAGCTGGGCGTCGCCGACGCCATCGCCGACGTCGTCGGGTCCGGCCGCACGCTGCGGCAGCACGATCTGGTGGCCTTCGGCGATCCGCTGTGCGATTCGGAGGCGGTGCTGATCGAGGCGGCCGACCGGCCCGCCGACCGCGCGCGCGATCAGCTCACCAAGCGGGTGCAGGGCGTGGTGTTGGGCCAGCAGTACCTGATGCTCGACTACGACTGCCCGCGTGCCGTGTTGGACCGGGCCGCCGCGGTCACCCCCGGTCTCGAGTCGCCGACCATCGCCCCGCTGGCGGACCCGGATTGGGTGGCGGTGCGCGCCCTGGTCCCGCGCAAGTCCGTCAACACGATCATGGACGAGCTCGCCGCCATCGGCGCCAAGGCGATCTTGGCGTCCGACATCAGGTTCTGCCGCATCTGAACGTGTTAGCGTCCGTCTGTGACGACGCACGTTCTGGTTCTGCTCCTGGCTGTGCTGATCGGCGCGGTCGCCGGGCTCCGCGCTTTCACCGCGCCCGCGGTGTTGGCCTGGGCGGCGGTCCTGCAGTGGATCAACCTCGACGGCACCTGGGCGTCGTGGATGGGGAACTGGTTCGTGGTCGCGCTGCTGACCGTCCTGGCCGTCGCCGAGCTGATTTCCGATCAGCTGCCCAAGACCCCCAACCGCACCGCGGCGGCGCCGTTCGCGGCGCGTCTGGTCACCGGCGCGCTGGCGGGCGCGGTGTTGGGCACGGCGTGGGGGTACACCTTCGGCGGATTGGGCGCCGGGATGATCGGCGCGGTGCTGGGCACCCTCGGCGGCTTTCAGTTGCGCCGCAAGCTGTCTGACCGGGTGGGCATCGATCTGCCGGTCGCGCTGACCGAGGATGCGGTCGCGGTGCTCGGTGGGGTCGCCATAGCGGCGCTCACGGCGGCGCTGTGACCGCGCGCTTCGACGCGATCGTCGTCGGAGCGGGACAGGCCGGGCCGCCGTTGGCCGGGCGGTTGACCGAGGCCGGGATGACGGTCGCGGTGGTCGAGCGGAAACTGGTCGGCGGGACCTGCGTGAACTACGGCTGCATTCCGACCAAGACCCTCGTCGCCAGCGCGCACGCGGCGCAATTGGCCCGGCGCGGCGCCGAATACGGCGTGACCACCGGGGATGTCGCCGTCGACATGGCCCGGGTGAAGGCGCGCAAGGACAAGATCATGCTCGAGGACCGGCACGGCCTGGAAACCTGGCTGGCCGGGATGCCCGGGTGCACCCTGCTGCGCGGTCACGCCAGGTTCACCGGGCCCAAGACCCTGCGGATCGACGGGGCCGACCCGGAGGTCATCGAGGCCGACCGGATCTTTCTCAACACCGGCGGCCGCGCGGTCGTGCCGCAGATCCCAGGGCTGGCCGACGTCGACTACCTGACCAATGTCGGGATCCTCGAACTCGACACCGTTCCCGCACATCTGGTGATCGTCGGCGGCAGCTACATCGCCCTGGAGTTCGCGCAGATGTATCGCCGCTTCGGTGCCGAGGTCACCGTGGTGGAGCGCGGCGGGCGCCTGACATCGCGCGAGGACGAGGATGTTTCCGCGACCATCACCGACATCCTCGAAGCCGAGGGCATCCGGGTGGTCCTCGACGCCACCGACATGCGGATCGGCAAGCACCCCAAGGGTTTCGAGTTGACCGCCGCGGCCGGCGCCGACCCGATCGTCGGCAGCCACCTGCTGGTGGCCACCGGCCGTCGGCCCAACACCGACGACCTCGGACTCGAGCACGCCGGCGTCGAGGTCGACGAGCGAGGATACGTCCGGGTCGACGATCAGCTGCGGACTACCGCCGAGGGAATCTGGGCGATGGGGGACTGCAACGGCAAGGGCGCCTTCACCCATACCTCCTACAACGACTTCGAGATCGTGGCGGCGAACCTGCTCGACGACGATCCGCGCCGGGTGTCCGACCGGATCACCACCTATGCGCTCTACATCGACCCGCCGCTGGGGCGGGCCGGGATGAGCATCGCTGAGGTGCGCCGGTCGGGTCGGCCGGCCCTGGTCGCGACCCGTCCGATGACCCGGGTGGGCCGCGCGGTGGAAAAGGGTGAGACCCAAGGGTTCATGCGGGTGATCGTCGACGCCGAGAGCGAACAGATCCTGGGTGCCGCGGTGCTCGGCGTCGGCGGCGACGAGGTCATCCACTCGATCCTGGACATCATGACGGCCAAGCTGCCGTACACGGCGATCTCGCGCACCATGCACATCCACCCGACGGTCAGCGAGTTGGTGCCCACCCTGTTGCAGGACCTGGCGCCGCTGCCCTGACTCAGGTGCAGCAGTCCGGGTCCAGCACGATGCACAGCGCCTGCAGCGCCTCGGGGCGTACCCGGTGAAAGACGTTCATCCCGCGGCGATCCGAGGTCACCAAGCCGGCCTTGCGCAACTGGCTCAGGTGGTGGCTGACGGTGGACTCGGTCAACTCCAGCTTCGCGGCAAGCTCACCGCTGTTCAGTTCCCCGGAGGCCGAGTTGAACAGCAGCGAGACGATCTTGACCCGGGCCGGGTCGGCGATCGCCTTCAGGCGGGTGGCGATCTGCAGTGCGTCGTCGTCGCTGAGCGGGCCGGCGGCGACCGGGGCGCAGCACACCGGCTCGGTGGTGTCGATCACGGGCAACGCCTTGGGCATGGAACAATCTTGCCAGGGATATTGACATATATCAAAGAGGAGAGGATTCTGGCGTTTGCCATAGTTCGATATATGTCGGAATCCCCAGAAGGGGGCATCATGTCCAGGATCCAACTCGCGCTCAACGTCGACGATCTCGACCAGGCCATCACGTTCTACACCAAGCTGTTCGACACCGCGCCGGCCAAGGTCAAGCCGGGGTATGCGAACTTCGCCGTCGCCGACCCGCCGCTCAAGCTCGTGCTGCTGGAGAACCCCGGCCGGGGCGGCACCCTCAATCACCTCGGGGTGGAGGTCGGCGACACCGAGCAGGTGCACGCCGAGATCGCCCGGCTCTCCGGGGAGGGCTTGTTCACCGACGAGGAGATCGGCACCACCTGTTGCTTCGCCACTCAGGACAAGGTCTGGGTGACCGGGCCGGCGGGGGAGAAGTGGGAGGTCTACACCGTGTTGGCCGATTCCGAGACCTTCGGCAGCAGCCCGCAGCATCTCGATCCCGAGGCCGGGGCCACCTGCTGCGGCACGCAGAACGACGCGGCCACGCCGGCGACCTCCTGCTGCTGAGGGTGACCGAGGTGGGCGACACCGCGAAGGGATTCGAAGCCGCACAACCGGCCGTGGTCGGCAGGATGTCGACTCTGGACCGGTTCCTGTCGGTGTGGATCGGCGCCGCCATGCTCGGCGGTTTACTGCTCGGCCGGTGGCTGCCCGGTTTGGGCGCCGGTCTGGAAAGCGTTCAGGTAGACGGCATTTCGCTGCCGATCGCAGTCGGGTTGCTGGTCATGATGTATCCGGTGCTGGCCAAGGTGCGCTACGACCGCCTGGATACCGTCACCGCCGATCGCAGGTTGTTGCTCTCCTCGCTGGTGCTGAATTGGGTGTTGGGCCCCGCGCTGATGTTCGCTCTGGCTTGGCTGATGCTGCCGGATCTGCCGGAGTGCCGGACCGGGCTGATCATCGTCGGATTGGCTCGCTGTATCGCCATGGTGATCATCTGGAACGACCTGGCGTGCGGCGACCGCGAAGCCGCCGCCGTGCTGGTGGCGCTCAACTCGGTCTTCCAGGTCGTCATGTTCGCCGTCCTGGGTTGGTTCTACCTGTGGGTGCTGCCCGGCTGGCTCGGGCTGGAACAGGCCGCCATCGATGCCTCGCCGTGGCAGATCGCCAAGTCCGTGCTGATCTTCCTCGGCATTCCGCTGGCCGCAGGGTACTTGTCTCGGCGGCTCGGTGAGCGGGCGAAGGGTCGGGACTGGTACGAGTCCACGTTCTTGCCGCGGATCGGCCCGTGGGCACT
Organism: Mycolicibacterium sp. MU0050; assembly: GCF_963378085.1. Taxonomy (GTDB): domain Bacteria; phylum Actinomycetota; class Actinomycetes; order Mycobacteriales; family Mycobacteriaceae; genus Mycobacterium; species Mycobacterium wendilense. Next base: position 2,158,847 of record NZ_OY726395.1, read on the forward strand.
CTACGGCCTGCTGTTCACCGTGGTCATTCTGTTTGCGCTGCAAGGGGAACAGATCACCAGTCGCCCCGTCGACGTCGCCCGTATCGCGGTGCCGCTGCTTGCGTACTTCGCCATCATGTGGGGCGGCGGCTACCTGTTGGGCGCGGTGCTGGGGTTGGGGTATGAACGGACCACCACCCTGGCGTTCACCGCCGCGGGCAACAACTTCGAACTGGCCATCGCGGTGGCCATCGCCACCTACGGCGCAACCTCCGGGCAGGCGCTGGCCACCGTCGTCGGGCCGCTCATCGAAGTGCCGGTGCTGGTCGCCCTGATCTACGTCTCGCTGGCGTTGCGAAAGCGCTTCGGCTAGCTGTCGTGACCTGAGAGGTTGTTGACGGCGCGCCTGCTTGAAATGGGGAGGACCTCCTGACGGAGTGGATGTGTCTGGCATTCACCCGTAGGAGGTCCTCGTGTCTCACGCTAACGCCCGTACCAACCTGTTCGCACGTCGCTTGATCGTGGAGCGTGTCGCGGCCGGCTGGCCGCCCGCGCAGGTTGCTGAACAACTGGGAATTTCGCGGGCCACGGTCTACAAGTGGCTGCGCCGATACGCCGAAGGTGGTGACGCAGCCCTCGCTGACCGGTCCTCGCGTCCGCACCGGATGCCCCGGCGCACCAGCGACCGAGTCGAGAAGAAGGTGCTCGCCGCGCGGCGACGCCGCAAGCGTGGCGCAGTCATGCTGGCTGCTGAACTTGGGATGCACGCCTCGACGGTGGGACGGATCCTGGCGCGTCACCAGGTACCGCATTTGAGTGCAATCGACCCGATCACCGGTGAGCCGGTGCGCTCGTCGCGGCGCAGCCCCAACCGCTACGAGCACCGCACCCCAGGATCAATGGTCCACGTCGACGTCAAGAAGCTGGGCCGCATCCCCAAAGGCGGCGGGTGGCGCCTGCACGGCCGCGACGCCGCGGTGTCAGTGGCCAACCGGCACAAGAAGACCCGCATCGGCTACGACTACGTGCACACCGCCATCGACGACCACACCCGGCTGGCCTACAGCGAGGTACTCACCGACGAGAAAGACCTGACCTGCGCGGGATTCTTGCACCGAGCGTTGGAATGGTTCGCCAGCCACGGTGTGCGGGTGCGTCGGCTGCTGACCGACAACGCCATGGTCTACCGACACGGCACCAACTGGGGCTGGGTGTGCACGGCCTGGGGACTCAAACGCCGGTTCATCAAACCCGGCTGCCCCTGGACCAACGGCAAAGCCGAACGCTTCAACCGCACCCTGCTCAACGAATGGGCCCACGCCCGCCCCTGGACATCCAACAGCCTACGAAAACGAGGACTTGACCGATTCCTACACCGCTACAACACTCAACGAGGCCACTCCGCCCTCGGCGGACACCCACCCATCAGCCGACTCGCCGCCTGACAACAACGTGTCAGGTCACAACAGCTAGCAGCAGTGCCGGCCCCGCCAGGCCTCCCTGCCCTCTCGCACGGCGACCGCGGCAATCACCAACGCCGCCACGGGGTCGCTCCACCACCAGCCGAACAGGCTGTTGAGCACCAATCCGGCGAGCAGCACCGCCGACAGGTAGGTGCACAGCAGCGTCTGCTTCGAATCGGCGACCGCCGACCGCGAGCCGAGTTCCCGGCCGGCGCGGCGCTGCAGCCACGACAGCACCGGCATGATGACCAAACTCACGGCGGCCAGGGCGATGCCGATCGTCGAATGACGTGGGGGCTCGCCGGAGCCCAGCAGCGACCCCACCGCATCGACCGTGACGTAGGCGGCCAGGGCGAAGAACGCAAAGGCGATCACCCGCAGCGCCGTCTTCTCCCGGGACTCGGGGTCGCGACCGGCGAACTGCCACGCCACCGCGGCCGCCGACGAGACCTCGATCACCGAATCCAGGCCGAAGCCGATGAGCGCGGTCGAGGACACCCGCGCGCCCTCCGGGATCGCCACGGCGGCCTCGACGATGTTGTAGGTGATGGTGGCGGCGACGAACCAGCGGATCCGTCGGGTCAGGACCTGTCGTCGGGTCAGGGTCAACTCGGCGGCCATCAGCAGCAGCCGTCCCCGGTGCCGATCGCGCAGCAGCACTGTGGATCGACCGCCAGCACCAGCCCGACCAGGTCGTCGAGGGCCTTGGCGATCCGTGCGTCAGCCAGCTCATAGCGGGACCGCCGGCCCTCCGGGGCGGCCACCACCAGGCCGCAACCACGCAGGCACGCAAGGTGATTCGACACGATCTGACGCGTCACGCCGATCTCGTCGGCCAGATCCGACGGATAGCGCGGACCCGCGCGCAGTGACATCAGGATCTGCGCCCGGGTGGTGTCGGACAGGGCGTAACCGAACCGGGCCAGCGCATCCCGATGCATCAGCGGTACCGTCTGCATGGCCCGACAGTACATCAGATTCTGGATTCAGAAAATGATGGACTTAGCGGGGCTGCACCAACAGCGTCTGCGCCGAGGTTCCGATGAAGCCGGTCCGATCGAAGATCTCGGCGGTGGTGACGCCGATGCCGTCGGGTCCGATGGACCCGCGGGCCCGCAGCGCGAAGTCCGCGCCGGTGGGCAGCCGGTGCAGATGCACCGCGGTGTCGGTGTTCATGAAGATGAACTCCTCCGGGTTCAGCGCCGAGCCCACGCCGTTGGCCGAGTCCACCACCATGGCCAGCCGTTGCAGCGCGGTGGTGGGCTCGTCGTCCACCAGCGCGACCTTCGGCGTCAGCCAGAACACCCGGGCGCCGGCGTCGTCCTGCTGGCGCTCCCAGTCCACCGATTCCAGGTACCCGGGTGCGTCCCACCAGAACGGCGGCAGCGGCTCGGGATCCGTCGCCGCCAATGCGGGAAACCGGTCGCTCGCACCGGCGGTGGTGTCGCTGGTGGCCAGCGCCCACGTCGACACCCGGGCCACCGGACGGTCGGGGTCGGTCACCGGCGCCATTTCGGCGGTGGCCAAGGTGATTCGTTTGCCGGGCCGCGGCACGCTGACCCGGACCGCCAGCGGCACCACGGGAATCGCGCCCAGGATGTCGAGGACCAGCCGGCCGATTCGAAGCCCGGAGCCCTCGAGATGTTCCTCGATGGCTTTGGTCAACAGAGCCAGCGGGGGAGAGCCGTGCTGTATCTCGGGTGTCCAGTTGCTGCGGGTCAGGTCGGTCGATTCGTAGGTGTCCGACGAGATCCGGCGGTAATAGCTCGTGCTCGACTGCTCGCTGCTCATGCCGCCGTCGCCTCCGGCCAGCCCGGGTATGGCGGTGGGGTGCCGCCGAAGGCCGGACACAGCGCCTGATGACTGCACCAGTTGCACAACTTGGACGGCGTGGCGCGGAAATCCCCGGTGGCACCGGCGGTTTGGATCGCGCGCCACATGGCGATCAGGGTGCGCTCGAACCGCAGCAGCTCCTCGCGGTCGGGGGTGTAGTCCAACAGTTGCTCATCGGCGAGGTACACCAGCCGCAGCCGCGTCGGCAGCACACCGCGCGACCGCAGCAATGCCACGGCGTAGAACTTCATCTGGAACAACGCCTTGGCCTCGGCGAAGCCGCGTGCCTCCGGCGGCGCCTTGCCGGTCTTGTAGTCCACCACCCGAACCTCGCCGGTCGGGGCCACGTCGATGCGGTCGATGAAACCGCGCAGCAGGGTGCCGTCCTCGAGTTCCACCTCGACGCGCTGTTCGCAGGAATCCGGGTCGAACCGGGTGGGATCCTCCAGGCGGTAGTAGCCCGTCAGCAGTGCCTGGGCCTCGGCCAGCAACCGGTCGCGCTGCTCGGGCGGGAACGTCTCGGCGAACTCCGGCTCCTCGGCGGCCAGCAGTTCCCACGCCGGCTCCACCAGGGCCAGCGCGGTCTGCGGGTCGCGCTGCGGGGCCGGCAGGGCGTAGAGCTGTTCGAGCGCGGTGTGCACGACCGAACCTCGCGCCTGCGCGGCCGACGGCGGCTCCGGCAGCCGGTCGATGGCCCGGAATCGGTACAGCAGCGGGCACTGCTTGAAGTCCGCTGCCCGCGACGGTGACAGAGCGGGACGGTGCATACCCAGCAGCCTATGCAGAGGCACCGACAAGACATGGCAGGCTGATGTCCTGTGTCTGACGCAACCGGTCCCTTCCGCGTGGGTGACCGCGTGCAACTCACCGACGCCAAGGGGCGGCACTACACGATGGTGCTGACAGAGGGTGGGGAGTTCCACACGCACCGCGGCGCGATCCCCTACGACGCCGTGATCGGCCTGCCCGAGGGCTCGGTGGTGAAATCGACCAACGGGGACCCGTTCCTGGTGTTGCGACCGCTGCTCATCGACTACGTGCTGTCGATGCCGCGCGGCGCGCAGGTGATCTATCCCAAGGACGCCGCCCAGATCGTGCACGAGGGCGACATCTTCCCGGGCGCGACGGTGCTCGAGGCCGGCGCCGGTTCGGGCGCGCTGACCTGTTCGTTGCTGCGCGCCGTGGGGCCGACGGGACGGGTGATCTCCTATGAGGTGCGCGCCGACCACGCCGAACACGCGGTGCGCAACGTCGAGACGTTCTTCGGAGAGCGCCCGGGCAACTGGGACCTGCGGATCGCCGACCTCGTGGAGTATCCCGCGGACGGCGCCCAGGCCGACCGCGTGGTGCTCGACATGCTGGCGCCCTGGGATGTGCTCGACACCGTGGCTCGCGCGCTGGTCCCCGGCGGCGTGCTCATCGTCTACGTCGCTACCGTCACCCAGCTCTCGAAGGTGGTCGAGGCGCTGCGGGCCCAACAGTGCTGGACCGAACCCCGGTCCTGGGAGACGCTGCAACGCGGTTGGGACGTCGTCGGGTTGGCGGTGCGCCCGCAACACAACATGCGCGGGCATACGGCGTTCCTGGTCTCGGCCCGGCGGTTGGCGCCCGGGACCGTCACCCCGACCCCGCTGCGGCGCAAGCGTCAGGTCTGATTCAGTCGTCGCTGCGGGCCAGGCCCCGGCGCACCGAGAGCAGTTCGATCTCGGGGCGGGCGGCCACCAGCCGCTCGGCGGCATCGAGGACCTCGACCACGTGGGCACGATCCCCGGCCACCAGCGACACCCCGAGGCCGGCCCGGCGCAGCAGTTCGGCCGAACCCGTCTCGGCCGCCGAGACGGCGAATCGGCGGCGCAACTCGGCGACGATGGGCCGGACCATCGACCGTTTCTCTTTCAGCGAACGCACGTCGCCCAGTAGCACGTCGAACTCGAGCCATCCGATCCACACGGCGGCACTCAGCGCGGCGGTTCCGGCGCCGCGGGGGCGGGGGCCTGGGGCACGGCGTCGCCGCCGAAAGCCAGCAGCAATTCGGCGGTCTCGCGGGTCAGCTGCCAGCCGCCGTCGGTGGGCTGGAACTCCATCGGGAAGGTCAGGGGCCCGGACTCGGGCTTGGCGGGCGCCGCGGTGACGGTGGCCCACACGTTGCCCGGCTCGGCTTCCGACCAGGACAGTTCGGTGGCCGTGAACGTCAGCGGCAGCAGGTGGTTGTCGGCCAGCGCCTTGGTGAAGCTGTCCAGGACGGCCGCCTGTTCGGCGGTGGCGCCCTCGACGAGCGCCAGCTTGGCTTCGCCGGGCACGGCGGGATCGGCCAGCCGGCCCAGTACGTCGGTCAACGCGGCCGGGTCGGGCAGCGGTGCGGCCGCGGGCGCGGGGGCCGCCGAGGTCGTCGGCGTCACCGGGGCCGGCCGCTCGACGCGGCCGTCCTGCGAGCACCCCGACAGCCCGAACGCCGCCACGAATATCGTGGCGGCGCTCAGGACTGACGAAATGCGGTGGGTCAACTCACCCGGCGAACATGGACAGCACCTGCGAGGCCGAGCCGCGCGAGAGCTTCCAACCGCCCTGGTCGACGAACGTGATGTTCTGCGTGGTCGGCGCCATGCCCGGGCCGGAGGCCGTGACGTTGGCAGTCGCCGCGCCCGGTCCGGCCGGGGCGATGTCGGCGATCGAGAAGGACAGCGGCAGCAGGCCCTTCGCCACCGCGTTCTTCATCAGGCGATCCGCGGTCTTGCCCTCGATGATGCCGATGCCACCCTCGACCAGGTATCCCTTGCTGCCGAACGGCACGCCCGGATTGGCCAGGCCGTTGAGCACGCCGTACAGCGCGTCGGCAGTCGGCACGGCAGCCACCGGATTCTGCGGCATCGGCGTTCCGAACACGGCGAGCTGTGCCTGCGGCGCGGGCGCGCTGGCTGCAATCGAAGTCACACCCGCGGCAGCGGCACCGGCAATCACAGCGGCGCCGGCGATGGCTGCCACGCCTGTGGCTAGGTATTTCATGGTCAAGGCTTCCTTCCGTTCAGCCGACTCAATCAGCAGAGGCTAACAGTGGCGCTGGTGTGTCGAATTGCTACACCGCACACAATGGCTGAATCGCCGGTAGCGTTGAAGTTGTTACTGCACCAACTTTCGGTGCGGGAGAGGAGCGCAACATGAGTGAGTCGGAGCGTTCAGAAGCGTACTCGGACGGTTTCGGCACCGCGATGTCCAGCGAAGACGCCGCCGAGCTCGAGCAGTTGCGGCGCGAAGCCGCGGCGCTGCGAGAGCAGTTGGCGGAGGCCGCGGGCAGTGCCGGAAGTGCCCGCAGCGCGCGTGATGTCCATCAGCTCGAGGCCAGGATCGACTCGCTCGCCGCGCGCAACGCGAAATTGATGGAAACTCTTAAAGAAGCCCGTCAGCAACTCCTCGCCCTGCGCGAAGAGGTCGACCGGCTGGGCCAGCCGCCCAGCGGTTACGGCGTGGTGCTCGACGTCGCCGACGACGACACCGTCGACGTGTTCACCTCGGGTCGCAAGATGCGGTTGACCGTCTCGCCCAATATCGATGTCAACACCCTGAAGAAGGGGCAGACCGTCCGTCTCAACGAGGCGTTGACGGTGGTCGAGGCGGGCAGTTTCGAATCGGTCGGCGAGATCAGCTCGCTGCGCGAGATCCTCGCCGACGGCAAGCGCGCGCTGGTGGTCGGGCACGCCGACGAGGAGCGCATCGTCTGGCTGGCCGAGCCGTTGATCGCGGCCAACGACCTGCCGGCCGAGGTCGCCGAGTCGCTGTCGGAGGCCGAGCTGGAGTTGCGGCCCCGCAAGCTGCGTCCCGGTGACTCGCTGCTGGTGGACACCAAGGCCGGCTACGCCTTCGAGCGGATCCCCAAGGCCGAGGTCGAGGATCTGGTGCTCGAGGAGGTGCCCGACGTCAGCTACCACGACATCGGCGGCCTGACCCGGCAGATCGAGCAGATCCGCGACGCCGTGGAGCTGCCGTTCCTGCACAAGGACCTCTACCGCGAGTACGCCTTGCGGCCGCCCAAGGGGGTCCTGCTCTACGGTCCGCCCGGCTGCGGCAAGACGCTCATCGCCAAGGCGGTGGCAAACTCGCTGGCCAAGAAGATGGCCGAGTTGCGCGGCGAGGAGTCCCGGGAAGCCAAGTCGTACTTCCTCAACATCAAGGGCCCCGAGCTGCTCAACAAGTTCGTCGGTGAGACCGAGCGGCACATCCGGCTGATCTTCCAGCGGGCCCGTGAGAAGGCCTCCGAGGGCACCCCGGTGATCGTGTTCTTCGACGAGATGGATTCGATCTTCCGCACCCGCGGCACCGGCGTGAGCTCGGACGTGGAGACGACGGTGGTCCCGCAGCTGCTCAGCGAGATCGACGGCGTGGAGGGCCTGGAGAACGTCATCGTCATCGGCGCGTCCAACCGCGAGGACATGATCGACCCGGCGATCCTGCGCCCCGGCCGCCTGGACGTCAAGATCAAGATCGAGCGCCCGGACGCCGAGTCGGCGCAGGACATCTTCAGTAAGTACCTCACCGAGGACCTGCCGATCAACGACGACGACCTGGCCGAGTTCAACGGCGACCGCAGCCTGACCATCAAGGCGATGATCGAGAAGGTCGTCGACCGGATGTACGCCGAGATCGACGACAACAGGTTCCTGGAGGTCACCTACGCCAACGGGGACAAGGAAGTCATGTACTTCAAGGACTTCAACTCCGGGGCGATGATCCAGAACGTCGTGGACCGGGCGAAGAAGAACGCGATCAAGTCGGTGCTGGAAACCGGGCAGAAGGGCCTGCGGATTCAGCACCTGCTGGACTCGATCGTCGACGAATTCGCCGAGAACGAAGACCTGCCCAACACCACCAATCCCGATGACTGGGCCCGCATCTCGGGCAAGAAGGGCGAGCGGATCGTGTACATCCGCACGTTGGTGACCGGCAAGAGTTCCAGCGCCAGCCGCGCCATCGACACCGAGAGCAACCTGGGGCAGTACCTCTAGACCCGCTCCATCTCGAGGTAGGCGTCGCGGCCGGCCAGGCTGACCGCGACGTCGGCGATGAGCGGTTCGAAGAAGCGCTGCCGGTACAACGGGTCGACGCTGGTACTCACGGTGAAGTACAGCCCCGAGAGCACCGCGACGAACAGCGACGTGTGTACCACCGTCTGCGGGATGGGCACGGCGATGCCGAACCACGTGCCCGCACACGGTGGTTCACCGACCGCACAGGTCTGCTCGGCGGACCACAGCACGGTGACGTCGTCCGGGATGGCGATGATGCCCAGGGCCAGGAAGAACAACAACAGCCCGGCGGTGAACAGCACCACCTGGATGGCCTGGGCCACCACCATGACCGCCACGACGTTGATCTGTTCGGCCGGCGACAGCGGTGTGCGGGACGGGCGGCCGGCAACGGCCAGCGGCGTGCCGCGCAACAGTTCCACCGGGTCCGAGGGGCCCGCGCGGTCCTCACGCAGCGCCTGTACCTCGTCGCGAATGGTGGCGACCATGAACAGCACGGCGACCGCGGCCAGGAATCCGATTGTCTGCCAGAGCCGTTCGCGGCTCATCCGGGCGGCCAGCTGCCACAGCTCGCCGGTGAAGTAGACCACCACGGTCAACATCAGCAGCGGCAGCGCACGACTCATCAGGGTGCCCAACGCGCCCAGCTGCACCCAGGCGAATCTGAAGGCCCACAGCAGAATCGAGCCGAAACCCAGATACGTCAGCCACACCGCCAGCAGGGACACCAGCAGGAACGTCGACGCGGTACCCAGCGCCGCCCGGGACCAGCCGTCGGCGATGACCGGCAGGACCACCACGAAGAGCGCCCCCAGGGCCGCGACCATCGGCGCCGACCTCGCGATCAGTGCGCGCGAGCGCACCCGTCGGGTCAGTACCAGAGGCAATCCGCGATGCAGGAACCATTCGTGTACCGCCCGCATCTGTGACACGCGGTAATTGTGCGTCAGTTCCGGGCCGTATAGGTGCGGTAACGGTCGCGCGCCACCAGAGTTTGTCGGACGCCGTCGAGCAGCGGGTCGAGGAACTGGCCGCGATACTCGGCGTCGCTGACCGCGCGGGCCGCCAGATACATGAACGTCAGGGCGGTCAGGAACATCGTGATCTGAATCAGCGCCTCCGGCACCGGCAGGGTCATGCCGAGGAACTGGCCGTCCGACGGGCCGCCGCCGGTCCACGCCGCCAACAGTTCCGGGCTGATCAGGATCAGGCCGAAGACGCAGAAGATCAACCCGGTGGCGATGGCGACGGTGAGCACCTGCACCACCTGGGACAGCGCGACCACGTAGACCACGTTGAAGCGTTCCGGCCGCGACAGCGGCACCCGGCGGGGACGGTCCGGAAGGCGCTCGAACGGGGTGCCCGCCAACGCGTTTGCGTCCTCGGGGCGCTTGGCGTCGGGCTCCAGGATGGGCCGGACCCGGCTCAGGGTGTTCGACACCAGGAAGACCGCCGCGATGGTGAACAGGAACAGCAGCGCCAGCCAGAGTCGGGCGCGGCTGATGGTCGAGACCATGGTCCACACCGGCGAGTTGAAGAACACCAACACCGTCAGCAGCATCACCGGCAGCGCGCGCAGCATCAGCGCACCGATCGAGGCCAGGTTGGTCAGCGTCATCCGGGCGGCCCAGCCCAGGATGGCTCCCAGTCCCGTTGCGGTGCACAGCAATATCACCGCGATGACCACGGCGTCGAATGCCAGGTCGACGAATATCAGCGCGCTCGGTCCGCCCAGCAGCGCGCCGAGTATCGCCACCGCCACCGCCACGGTCGAGGCGGCGCGGCGCCGCCCGGTGGATTCGATGCGGTTGGTCAGCCAGCCGGCCGCCGCGGCCACGGGCAGCACCAGGACGACGACGAAAAGGACGAACCATTCGGTGCGCGTCGGGGAACCGTCGATGTCGATGGTGTGTTTGCCGGTCACCGCGACCACGAGAATCGACGACGCCATGACGACGGCGAACGCGACGAGCGCGGGCGCCGACCGCGACCACACCCGCCGCACCAGCGTGCCCGGCCGCAGCACATACGGCAGACCGTTGCGCAGAAACCAGTGCTCGGCCGCAGCCGCGGAATCGGTGGTCATCTCGGACCCAACTCCACCAACTACGGGGGTGTCGCGCAAGCATCGACACGGGCCACGAGCTACCCGGCGGCCGCCCCCACTAGGCTGGCAGCTATGCAGAGGATCATCGGCACCGAGGTGGAGTACGGCATCTCGTCGCCGTCCGACCCGACCGCGAACCCGATCCTGACCTCCACGCAGGCGGTGCTCGCCTATGCCGCGGCAGCGGGAATTCAGCGGGCCAAGCGGACACGGTGGGACTACGAGGTGGAATCTCCGCTGCGTGATGCGCGTGGTTTCGACCTGAGCCGCTCGTCGGGGCCGCCGCCCATCGTCGACGCCGACGAGGTGGGCGCGGCGAACATGATCTTGACCAACGGGGCCCGGCTGTACGTCGACCACGCGCACCCGGAGTACTCCGCGCCCGAGGTCACCGACCCCTTGGACGCGGTCATCTGGGACAAGGCCGGCGAACGCGTCATGGAGGCCGCGGCGCGCCACGTGGCGTCCGTGCCGGGGGCCGTCAAGCTTCAGCTGTACAAGAACAACGTGGACGGCAAGGGCGCGTCCTACGGCTCGCACGAGAACTACCTGATGAGCCGACAGACCCCGTTCTCGGCGGTCATCGCCGGGTTGACGCCGTTCTTGGTGTCGCGGCAGATCATCAGCGGCTCGGGACGGGTCGGGCTGGGTCCCTCCGGCGACGAGCCGGGCTTTCAGCTGTCGCAGCGCGCGGACTACATCGAGGTCGAGGTCGGCCTGGAGACCACCCTCAAGCGCGGCATCATCAACACCCGCGACGAGCCGCATGCCGACGCCGACAAGTACCGCCGGCTGCACGTCATCATCGGCGACGCCAACCTGGCCGAGACGTCGACCTACCTCAAGGTGGGCACCATGTCGCTGGTCCTCGATCTGATCGAGGAGAACGTCGACCTGTCGGATCTGGCGTTGGCCCGGCCCGTGCACGCGGTCCATGTCATCAGCCGCGACCCCACGCTGCGCGCCACCGTCGCGCTGGCCGACGGGCGCGAGCTGACCGCCCTTGCGCTGCAACGCATCTACCTGGATCGGGTGGCCAAGCTGGTGGACAGCCGGGACCCGGATCCGCGGGCCTCGCACGTCATCGAGACCTGGGCCGAGGTGTTGGATCTGCTGGAGCGCGATCCGATGGAGTGCGCCGAGATCCTGGACTGGCCGGCCAAGCTGCGGCTGCTCGAGGGCTTCCGGCAGCGGGAGAACCTGAGCTGGTCGGCGCCCCGGCTGCACCTGGTGGACCTGCAGTACTCCGACGTCCGGCTGGACAAGGGCCTGTACAACCGGCTGGTGGCGCGGGGTTCGATGAAGCGGCTGGTGACCGAGCAGCAGGTGCTCGACGCGGTGGACAATCCGCCGACGGACACCCGGGCGTACTTCCGCGGGGAGTGCCTGCGGCGGTTCGGCGCCGACATCGCCGCGGCGAGCTGGGATTCGGTGATCTTCGACCTGGGCGGTGATTCGCTGGTGCGCATCCCGACGCTCGAGCCGTTGCGCGGCAGCAAAGCGCACGTCGGCGCGCTGCTGGATTCGGTGGACAGCGCGGCCGAGTTGGTCGAGCAGCTCACGAACTAGCTGCTATCCGGGGCAATCCGGATATCGCCCGGTAGTGTGGAATTACATCTGGCGTTGCACAGGAGGATTAGCGATGGCTCAGGAGCAGACCAAGCGTGGTGGCGGCGGCGGCGATGACGACGATCTCGATTCGGGGTCTGGCGGAGGCCAGGAACGTCGCGAGAAGCTGGCCGAGGACACTGACGATCTGCTCGACGAGATCGACGACGTCCTCGAGGAGAATGCCGAGGACTTCGTGCGCGCATACGTGCAAAAGGGTGGCCAGTGAGCTGGTCGTTCAACGCTTCCAGTGATCGCCTGACCCCTCAGTCACCCATAACCGACCTCTCGTCGTTCGCTGATCTGCTGCGCCGGCAGGCGCCGGAGTTGCTGCCCAACGTCCGGGATTCGATCGGTTCGGGTGCCGACCTGCCGCACGGCACCACGATCGTGGCGCTGAAGTACCCCAACGGGGTCCTGATCGCCGGTGACCGGCGCTCGACGCAGGGCCACATGATCGCCGGGCGCGATGTGCAGAAGGTCTACATCACCGACGACTACACCGCCACCGGTATCGCGGGCACGGCGGCCATCGCCGTCGAGTTCGCCCGGCTGTATGCCGTGGAGCTCGAGCACTACGAGAAGCTCGAGGGCGTGGCCCTGACCTTCCCGGGCAAGGTGAACCGGCTGGCCACCATGGTGCGCGGCAATCTCGGTGCGGCGTTGCAGGGCTTCGTCGCGCTGCCGCTGCTGGTCGGCTACGACCTGGACGACCCCAATCCGCGGGGCGCGGGTCGCATCGTGTCGTTCGACGCGGCCGGCGGCTGGAATGTCGAGGTCGAGGGCTACCAGTCGGTGGGCTCGGGTTCGCTGTTCGCGAAGTCGGCGATGAAGAAGATGTACTCCCGGGTCACCGACGCCGATTCCGCCCTCGCGGTGGCCGTCGAGGCGCTCTACGACGCCGCCGACGACGACTCGGCCACCGGCGGACCCGACCTGGTTCGCGGCATCTACCCGACCGCGGTCACCATCGACGCCAACGGGGCCGAGGACGTCCCCGAGGAGCGCATCGCCGAGTTGGCCCGCGAGGTGGTCGCCAGCCGGTCGCGCGCCGATACTTTTGGTCCCGACGACAATGCCGGCATCAACGCCGCGCCGCGGGGTGACGCATGAGTTTTCCGTATTTCATCTCGCCCGAACAGGCGATGCGCGAACGCAGCGAGCTCGCGCGCAAGGGCATTGCCCGCGGCCGCAGCGTGATCGTGTTGGCGTATGCCGACGGCGTGCTCTTCGTCGCGGAGAACCCGTCGCGGTCGCTGCAGAAGGTGAGCGAACTCTACGACCGCATCGGTTTCGCCGCGGTCGGTCGATTCAACGAGTTCGACAACCTGCGCCGCGGCGGCATCCAGTTCGCCGACACCCGGGGCTACGCCTACGACCGTCGCGACGTCACCGGCCGCCAGTTGGCCAACGTGTACGCCAACACGCTGGGCTCGATCTTCACCGAGCAGGCCAAGCCCTACGAGGTGGAGCTCTGCGTGGCCGAGGTTGCGCACTTCGGCGAGTCGAAAGCGCCTGAGCTGTACCGGATCACCTATGACGGGTCGATTGCCGACGAGCCGCATTTCGTGGTGATGGGCGGCACCACCGATCCGATCATCGCGGCGCTCAAGGACTCCTACACCGAGAACGCCGAACTGGCCGACGCGATGCAGACCGCCGTCCACGCGCTGCAGGCCACCGAGGGGGACAGCGAGCCGCGTGTTCTGGGCGCGGCGACGCTGGAGGTCGCGGTCCTGGAGGCCACCAAGCCGCGGCGTGCGTTCCGGCGCATCACCGGACCCGCTCTCGAGGCCCTGCTGCCGCAGCAGGACGCCTGAGTCAGCCGGAACCATTGCGGGCCCGTTCGGATTTGATCCGCTGAGCCTGTTCGGCTCTGCGGGTGCGCTTTCGCTTGGGCATCTGTAGTCCGCGATCGGCGTCGGAGGCCGCGGGTTTCGCGGCTGGCGGCAGCGCGGCGGTGCTGGTGTCCCAGTTCGGGAACACGGCCCTACTGCCCGGGTAGGTGGTGTAGGTCTTTCCGGTGGGCGTGGTCCAGGTGATGCTGGCGTCCGGATGCTGAGTCTCGGCCCACTCGGTCCAGAATGTCTTGAGCAAGTGGTGTTTTCGGCATAGGCAAGCCAGGTTCGAGGGGTGCGTCGGACCGCCCCGTTGATACGGGATGGTGTGTTCGATGTCGCAGCGTTCGGCCGGGGCGTTGCAGCCGGGGAACCGGCAGGTGAGGTCGCGTGCCCGGATGAAGGCCGCAAGCTTGGCCGAGGGGCGATAGCGGGGTTCGGCCGCCTGGTCCGGGGCGCGCAGCGGCCGGAGGGTGGCGCCGGTGGCTATCAGCTCGGCCAACAGCGGCGCGGGAACCACGCGTCCGCCCTGTAGCACCGCGGCGGGGCGACGGCCCGTGTCCGGCTCCCCGGATTCGGTTGGGGCGGCTTCGGTCTCGGTGGGCGCAGCCTGGTTGCTCGGCGTCCTGGCGGGCCGGGTCATGGCCGTGGAGGCTTGTCGCACGGCGCGTTCCTCGGCGACCACATGAATGACAACGGTGCCGGCGCGGTCATCGGTGCCGGCACCGCCGCAGTCGGATTTCCCGCAGCGGCAGGCCAACCGGTCGGCGCCGGACAGCAGCAGTCCGACGGCGTCGGAGCGTCGTTGACCGACCGTGCGGGGGTCGTCGGAGCAGATGTTGGCGATCATGGCGCGGATGCGGCGATCGAACAGGGTGGCGTCGGGACTGGTGAGGCTGCCGAAAACGGACGTGGTGCCGGTGGTGTCATCGGGTTTGCCGAATTGGATGTCGCGGGCGCGGGCGCCGACGTGGTACTCGAGTTTCGCGTCCGGGTCGTGTTCGTCGAGCACGGCGTCGATGGAGGTGTCGAGCCGGCTGTCCGACAGCGGACCCCACCCGGCGGCCCGGGCGGCGAGCTCGGCGTCGATGGTGGCCAACGCTTCGGAGGTCTCGACGAGCTTGGTGCGCCAGGCGATGGTGGCCGCGGTGCGCAGGCTGATGGCGCCGGCCGCGAGTTTGGCGGCGGTGCGGGGGAGGCGGGTGCGCAGGGCGTGGGCCAGATGCATCTGGCCGGACGCGCGGCGGTGGCTGAGTCCGAGCGCCGCGGCGACCTCGGCGGCGACGCTGTCCCAGCCGTCGCAGGCCCACTTGTCGCGTTCGTCGTCGTCATCGAAGAGGCGCCGCGCCATGAGTTCGGCGACGGCGGCCAGACGGGCGGCCGCGGCGCTGTTCTCGGCGCGCCCGAAGGCTTCGATTGCGCTCACCACCGCGGCATCGTCGGCACGGGCCAACGACTCGGGGGAGGGCAACTGTTCGAACATGCTTTCGACCCTAATTCGGCCGAGACGCCATCGCCTTGCGAATCTCTCCGGCTGTGGATCAAGTCGAGACTGGGGATAACTCGACGAATTCCCTTTACCGCGCCGGTCTAATGGAGAACGCAAAGTCAGGGGACTGCATGACACTCGAAGGCATGACACTCGACGGCAAGATCGTCCTCATCACCGGTGGCGCCCGCGGACAGGGGCGAGCGCACGCCGTGACGCTGGCACGCGCGGGCGCCGACGTTGTCGTCTGCGACATCGCCGCGCCGGTAGATGAAGTCGACTATCCGCTCGCCACGCCCGCGGACCTGCGCGAGACGGCGGAACTGGTCGAGTCGACCGGGCGCCGCTGCGTCGCGCGCACCGCCGACGTCCGTGATCTCGAGGACATGCGGCAGGTGGCCGCCGCGGCGCAGGAACTCGGCGGCCTCGACATCGTCATTGCCAACGCCGGTATCGCCAGCGGTGCGGCCACCGTCGAGATGTCCGAGAAGCGTTGGCGCACAATGCTCGACATCAACCTGACCGGCGTGTTCAACACCTTCCGTGCGGTGCTGCCGATACTCATCGAGCGGGGCTCAGGACATCTGGTGGCGACCTCCTCGATCGTCGCGAAGACCGGTGTGGCCAACGCCGGCCATTACGCCGCGAGCAAGGCGGGGGTCGTGGCGCTGGTGCAGTCGCTGGCCCACGAGGTCGCCGAGCACGGGATCGTCGTCAACGCGGTGCTACCCGCCGGCGTCAACACCGCGATGATCCACAACCCGGAAACATACCGGGTGATCCGGCCGGACCTGGGGAACCCAGGACGCGCCGACGCCGAAGAGATGTTCGCGCAAAGCCGCCCGCGTCCGGGACTACTGGAGCCGCAGGACGTGGCCAACGCCGTGCTCGCGCTGGTGACCGGCCGGGTGCGCTGCCAGTCAGGGGAGTCGCTGACGCTGGCCAACGGGTTGGATTAGCCGGTCAGACGGGTTGGTGCCCTCGGTGAGACTCGAACTCACACTGGACGGGTTTTGAATCCGTTTCCTCTGCCAATTGGGATACGAGGGCAAGCACCGTCGGTGCGAGATACCACCTTAGATGATGCCCAAAACCGTGCCCGCGCTCGCCCGGCGTTGAACGTCACGCGACAATAGGCGACATGACCGAACCCCACGCCGAGGGCACCCGACCGCACCGCGTTCTCATCGCCGAGGATGAGGCCCTGATCCGCCTGGATCTGGCCGAAATGCTGCGCGAGGAAGGCTACGAGGTGGTCGGGGAGGCCGGCGACGGTCAGGAGGCTGTCGAGCTCGCCGAGCAGCTCAAGCCCGACCTCGTGATCATGGACGTCAAGATGCCCCGGCGGGACGGCATCGACGCGGCCGCCGAGATCGCCGGCAAGCGGATCGCCCCCATCGTGGTGCTCACCGCGTTCAGTCAACGCGACCTCGTCGAACGCGCCCGCGACGCCGGTGCCATGGCGTACCTGGTCAAGCCGTTCTCGATCACCGATCTGATCCCCGCGATCGAGTTGGCGGTCAGCCGGTTCTCCGAGGTCAGCGCGCTGGAGCAGGAGGTGGCGACGCTGTCGGACCGGCTGGAGACCCGCAAGATCGTCGAGCGCGCCAAGGGCCTGCTGCAGGCCAAGCAGTCGATGACCGAGCCCGAGGCCTTCAAGTGGATCCAGCGCGCGGCCATGGACCGCCGCACCACGATGAAGCGGGTCGCCGAGGTGATCGTCGAGACGCTGGACGCTCCGGAGGACGAGGCCCCGGCCGGCTGAGGCGGTTGTATAACAGATTGGTCACGAGGGGCCTTCCTGACATCGCCGGTAACAACCACGCATTAGCGTGCGAGACGCGTACCTGCCCTGGGGGGCGCACAGGACAACCGATTAGGAGCGTTTCTCGATGAAAACTGGGACCCTCGCTCGTGTCTTCGCGGTAGCGGGTGTGACCGCGCTCGCCTTGACCGCATGCTCGACCGAGGAGAGCGACGACACGGCGGCCACCGGCGACGGCGCAACGACTGCCACCGAGACCGAGGCCGAGGTCGCGTCTACGGAGTGTGATCCGCCGCAGGCCACGGCCGGCGCGACACCGGACACCAGCCCGCTCAAGATCGGCACGCTACTGCCGGAGACCGGGACCCTGGCCTTCCTCGGCCCGCCCGAGGTGGCCGCCGTGAAGGTCGCAGTCACCGAGATCAACGACGCCGGAGGGGTACTCGATCAGCCGGTCGGCCTGGTCACCGGCGACTCCGGCGACACCACCACCGACACCGCCAACGCCACGGTGGACCGCGAACTCGCCGAGGGGGTCGACGTCATCATCGGCGCCGCGTCGTCGGCCGTGTCGCTGAAGGTGATCGACAAGATCGCCAGCGCCGGTGTGGTGATGTTCTCGCCCGCCAACACCTCCGACCAGTTCGTCTGCTACCCGGACAAGGGCATGTACTTCCGCACCGCGCCCACCGACGTGCTGCAGGCGCAGGCGCTCGCCGAGCTGATCACCGGCGACGGCGCGCAGCGCGTGGCCATCGTGGCGCTCAACGACCCGTACGGGACCGGGTTGGCGGCCAACGCCGTCGAGAACCTGGAGACCGCCGGCATCGCCTCGGATCAGATCACCAAGATCATCTACGACCCGAATGCGCAGTCCTTCAACGCCGAGGTCGACCGTGTCAAGGAATTCAACCCGGATGCGGTGGCGGTGCTCGGCTTCGAGGAGACCGCCAAGATCATCACCCGGATGCACGAGGTGGGAATCGGCCCGTCGGACGGCATGTTGGTCTACGGCACCGACGGCAACATGGGCAACGCCCTCGGCGAGGGTGTCGCGCCCGGGCTGCTCGAGGGCATGAAGGGCACCACCCCGCTGACCGACGTCGGCGCCGAGTTCGAGGGCCGGCTGACCGCGGTGGATCCCGGCCTGGTCGACTTCAATTACGGCGGTGAGGCTTTCGACGCCGTGGTGGTCTCGGCGCTCGCCGCCGAACAGGCCGGGTCGACGGCGGGTGTCGACATCGCCGCCAACATCAACTCGGTCACCCGGGACGGCACCAAGTGCACGACGTTCGCCGAGTGCCGCGACCTGATTCGGGCCGGTGAGGACATCGACTACGACGGCGTCACCGGCGAGCTGGCTTTCGGTCCGGCCGGCGAGCCGTCCGTGGGTTCCTACGGGCGCCTCGAGTTCGGTGCGGACAACAAGCTGACGACGACGGACTACATCGTCGTGCAGGGCTGATCAGCGCAGAACACTGCGGGCCGGGCGGATTCGCCCGGCCCGCAGTGCTTTCCGGTTATTTCTCGCTGCGACCGGCCAGGGTGCCCAGGTACAGCTCGATCACCTTGGGGTCGTTCATCAGGTTGCGCCCGGTGCCGGTGTAGGCGTTGGTGCCCTGATCCAGCACGTAGCCGCGGTCGCAGATCTGCAGGCAGCGGCGGGCGTTCTGCTCCACCATGATCACCGAGACCCCGGCGGCGTTGATCTGCTTGCAGCGGATGAACACCTCGTCCTGGAACATCGGGGACAGGCCCGCCGACGGCTCGTCGAGCAGCAGCACCGACGGTTCCATCATCAGCGCGCGGCCGGTGGCCACCATCTGCCGTTCCCCGCCCGACAGCGCGCCGGCCTTCACCTTGCGGCGTTCGGCGAGCAACGGGAACAGCTCGCTGACGAACTCGAACCGCTCCCGAAACTTCGCCGGCCGCAGGTAGATTCCCATCTCGAGGTTCTCCTCGATGGTCAGCGACGGGAACACGTTCTGGTTCTGCGGGACGTAGCCGACGCCCTTGGTGACCAGGACGTGGGCGGCGGCCGAGGTGATGTCCTCGCCGCGCAGCGTGACGGCCCCGGAGCGCACCGGGATGAGTCCGAACAGGGTCTTGAGCAGGGTCGACTTGCCGGCGCCGTTGGGCCCGATGATGCCCACGATCTCGCCCTGGCGCAGATAGAAGTCGCAGCCGCGCAGGATGTCGACCTCGGGGATGTAACCGGCGACCAGGTGGTCGGCGCGCAGCAGGGCGCCCTCGGCCAGCTGCGCGTGGTCGGCGGGGTCAGTCATCGCGGTCCCCCCGGATGTCCACTCCGGGGGCGGACAGGTCGCCCCCGGCCTCGATGGTGTCGGCGACGGCCTGCTCGATCTCCTCGGCCAGTTCTGCGGTGGCGCCCACCGGGTTGCCGTCCGCGTCGAACTCCAGGGCCTGATCGTGGTGGCTGCCCAGGTAGGCGTCGACGACGGCGGGGTTGTCGCCCAGGCCGGCGGGCGGCGACTCGGCGATGACGGCGCCTTGCGCCATCACCACCACCCAGTCGCTGATGTCGCGGATGACGTCCATGTCGTGTTCCACGAACACCACCGTCATGCCTTGTGCGCGCAGCGTTTTGACGTGCTCCAACAGGCTCTCGGTCAGCGCCGGGTTCACCCCGGCCATCGGCTCGTCGAGCATGACGACCTTCGGGTCGGTCATCAGGGCGCGCGCCATCTCGAGCAGCTTGCGTTGCCCGCCGGACAGCGAGCCGGCGAAGTCGTCGGCCTTGGCGTCCAGCTTGAATCGGACCAGCATCTCCCGGGCGCGCTCGGTGATCTCGGCCTCCTGCTTGCGCCACCGGAACGGGAGCAGCGAGTTGATGATTCGTTCGCCGCTCTGGCCGGTGGCGCCCAGGCGCACGTTGTCCAGCACCGACATCTTCGCCAGCGCCTTGGTCAACTGGAACGTCCGTACCACTCCGTGCCGGGCGACGCGGTGCGGCGGCTGCCGCCCGATGTCCACCCCGTCGAGCGTCCAGGTTCCGGTGTCGGCCCGGTCGAAACCGGTCAGCAGGTTGAAGAACGTGGTCTTGCCGGCCCCGTTGGGGCCGATCAGCCCGGTGATGTGGCCGCGTTGGATCTCCAGGTGCGCCACGTCGACGGCCTTGAGGCCGCCGAACGAACGGGACAGGTTGTCCACCACGATGATCGGGTCGGGTTTGGCGGACCCGGGCTCGGCCGGGACATCGGTGAACGCGGAACGGGCGGTCGGGTCGGCGGCGTCAACCATCGAGTTGCACCTCCCGTCGTCGGCCCATTATTCCCTGGGGTCGGAACACCATCAGCAGGATGATCAGGATGCCCAGCAGGATGTAGCGGGTGGCGCCGACCTGCGCGTCGGTCAACGGCAGCAGGGGGTCGGGGCCGGCGATCGCCTGCCGCAGCAGCGCGTCCGGGATGGCCAGCAGGAACCAGAACAGCATGGCGCCGATGACCGGTCCGAACACCGTGGCCGCGCCGCCGAGCAGCAGCGCCCCGAACGCATAGAAGGTCTGCGACGTCGAATAGAAGTCGGGGTGGATGGACTTGGTCTGCAGGGCGTTGAAGACGCCGCCCATGCCGCCGATCACGCCGCCGAGCACCAGCGCCTGCAGCTTGTAGGCGAAGACGTTCTTGCCCAGGGCGCGGGCGGCGTCCTCGTCCTCGCGGATGGCCTTGAGCACCCGGCCCCACGGACTGTGGGTGAGCAGGTAGACGAAGACGCACAGCACCACGACCAGTGTCCAGCCGACCACCATGGCCCACAGGTCGTCGCCGACGAACTTCATCCCCAGCAGCGAGTACTGCTTGCTGGAGTCGAACGGGCTGAACCTGGTGAAGGGGTCGGCGAAACCGTAGAGGCCGTTGGTCGACCCGGTCACCGGGTCGGCCGCGGTGGACCGGAAGATCAGCCGGAGCACCTCGGCCGTCGCGATCGTCGCGATGGCCAGATAGTCGGCCCGCAGTCGCAGGGTGGGGATGCCCAGGACGACGGCGAGCAGACCGGCCGCGGCGAGGCCGACCAGCACGCCGACCCACAGCGGTTGCTGGTAGGTGACGGTCATGACGCCGACGCCATAGCCGCCGAGCAGCGCGAAGCCTATCTGGCCGAAGTTCAGCAGCCCGGTGTAACCGAAGTGCAGGTTCAGCCCGATGGCCAACAGCGCGTAGAAGATCGCCGACGGCCCGATGAGTTGGGCCGAGGCCGTTTGCAGCGCGGTGAGGATGTCCATGGCGGCCTCACCCGATCCTTTCCCTGGACCCGAGGATGCCCTGGGGTCGCACGATCAGGATGAAGATCAGGATCAGCAGCCCGCCGATGTACTTCAGGTCGGGGTTGATCACGAGGGTGGACAACTGCACCAGCAGGCCGACGATCAGGCAGCCGAGCAGCGCCCCGTAGGCGTTGCCCAGTCCGCCGAGGGTGATGCCGGCGAACATCAACAGCAGCAGCTTGAATCCCATCTCCCATTGCACCCGGCCGCCGAGTTCGGACATCGCCAGCAGCACCCCGCCCAGCGCCGCCAACCCGCCGCCGAGGCACCAGACGTAGGTGATGACCCGTTCCACGTTGATGCCGGAGGCGGCGGCCAGATCCTTGTTGTCGGCGACCGCGCGCATCGCCTTGCCGATCTTGGTCTTCTGCAGCAGCACCGCCACGGTGAGCAGCACGACCACGCTGATCGCGATGGTCAGGATGGTGATGTCGGTGATGGCGATCGGTCCCCACCGGCGCTGGGCGCTGACGGGATAGTTGTCGAACGCCTGGGTGCGGTCGGAGAACACCATCAGGATCAGATACCGCAGCGCGATGGCCAAGCCGATCGATACGACCAGCTGCGGAATCAACCCCATTCGTCGTTTTCGCAGGGGTCGCCATACGGCCGCGTTGTTGAGCCAGCCGATGGCGACGCCGACGACGACGGCGAGCAGCGACGCCGCGATCAGACCCATGCCCATGGTGACGTTGAAGATCCAGGCGGCAACCGCACCCAGGGTCACCAACTCGCCGTGCGCGAAGTTCGTCAGGCCCGTCGTCCCGAAGATCAAGGTCAGGCCGACGGCGGCCACCGCGATCACCAGGCCGAAGCGCAGGCCGTCGATGCTGGTCCGGATGATCCGCTCGTAGAGCGGGGTGGACATCCCGGTGCGCACCTCGCCGAACGTGAAGATGACGTTGTTCGTGCGGCCGGCGATCACTTCGCGGCTGACCGCGTGCTGGACGGAGACCCCCTCCGGCAGGCTTTCGGCGTCCACCTCGAAGGTGTGCGGCCCGATCGGGACCTGGAACGTCCACCGCCCGGTGGCGTCCGACTCGGTGACCGCGACCTCGGTGCCGCCGGGATCCAGCGCACGCACCCGTGCGTCGGCAACGGGTTCACCCGCGTTGACCAACCGACCGGACACCGTTGCGGTTTCGTCCTCCTGGGCGTTGGCCGGGCCCGCGCAGAGCAGCCCGGCGAACACGGTCAGCATCAGCAGCAGCAGGCCACGAACCACGAAGTGTTTCCCGGGGGAGCACGACCCCACTGCTTGGACCTCCGTTGCGGTTGATCACGCACCGGGGGCGTGATGCGGCTTACGGGACCTTATAGGTTTCGGTGTGGCGCCCGGCACGGTTCTTGATTGTCAAATGTTTTATCAGCTGCGGACCGGGTCCGCCCGGTAAGCGGCCCGCGCGGCGATTGGCAGGATTTTTGCCCGCGCTGTCACTACTGCCACTGTCGGTGCCCGGCGGGCCGCATCAGGCTGGACCCATGATGGTGTTGGTGCTGTTCCTCGCGATGCTCGCCGCGCTGTCGGTGCTGGCGGTCTGCGGCCTCACCCCGGACACCCACCGCGAAGTGAGCCGGCACGGCGATTTTCGTTTCTGAGGAGACGAAGCCCCGGCGCGTGGCTGCGAGTTGGCTATGTTGGTCGTGGTCCAGCGATCCGGAGGTTCATGTGCGCGTCGGTGCGGTACGGGGAGTGCTCGCGCTGAGTGCATCGGTGGCGCTCGGACTCACCGGGTGCGCGCAGTCCGGTTTCCAGCGGCAGGCCGACGGGACGGAACTGCGGCTCGTCGAGCAGGTCCGCATCGACCAGAACGGCAATCAGGTGTTGCCCGGGGTGACGCGGCAGGCGGCGCCCGCGGACCCGGCCGGCGACGGCACGGCGGTCTGCCCGCCGTTGTCGCTGGCGACCACGGCGACCCTCAGCGGCCCCGACGCGACCCTGGGGCTCGGCATCAGGAACGGCATCCAGCTGGCCGTCGACCAGCACAACACGGCCAATCCCGGCTGTCAGATCCAGCTGAAAACCTTTGACACCGAAAGAGATAGGGACAAGGCGCGCGGGGATGCGCAGCAGATCGTGGCGGATGCCTTCACTCTGGGCGTGATCGGCCCCGGCTTCTCCAACGAGGCTCTCGACACCGGCGACATCTTCGAGCAGGCCGGAATGGTGGCGCTCACCCCCTCGGCCACCAACGTGGAACTGGCCGAACAGAACCGGCGCACCTTCTTCCGCGGCCTGGCCAACGACGGGGTGCAGGGGATGGCCGTGGCCAATTACATGAAGCGGCAACTGGGTAGCGGTTCGGTGTGTGTTCTCGACGACGACACCGAGTACGGCGACGGACTGGCCGAGGCGGTGCGCCAAACCCTGGGCGCTGCTGCCGATCCCGCCTGCAGCACGGGGGTGGGTCCGGAGGACGAGGACGTCGCGGCGGCGGTGGACGTCGTCGGGCAGCGCGCACCCGACGCGGTGTTCTTCGCCGGTTACCACTCGCGCTCGGCGACGCTGGTGCGTGCCCTGCGCGACGCCGGCGTCAGCGCCGACTTCGTCAGTGCCGATGGCAGCAAGGACCGCGAATTCGTCGCCGCCGCCGGGGAATCGGCCCGAGACGCCGTGCTGTCCTGCTCCTGCGGGCCCGACGTGCCGGAGTTCGCGGCGGCCTACACCGAGAAGTTCGGCGAGCCGCCGGGCACCTTCAGCGCCGGCGGCTACGACCTGGGGACCATCCTTCTCAACGGGGTCGACGCCGGCGCCCGCACCCGCCCGGCCCTGCTCGAGCACGTACGGAACTATCAGGGTCAAGGACTGGAACGGCAGTACCAATGGGCCGAAAACGGCGAGCTCACCGGCACTTTGGTCTGGATCTACAAGGTGCAGTGACCCGACGGATCAGCGCGTGATGCGAAACCGCTTGACCCGCGACGTCGCACCCGACACCAGCTCGACCCGGCTGCGGGCGACGCCGAAATGTTCGGCCAGCAGCCGGGTGACCGCCGCGTTGGCCTGACCCTCGATCGCGCGTTCCCGCACGAATACCGTCAACCCGCCGTCGGGGTCCGCTTCGACCAGCGGGCCCTTCTTGCTGCCCGGTTTGACCCGGACACTGACCACCTCGACGGGCTGCTCAGCGGGCAACGATCACCGAGGAGCCGTGGCCGAACAGGCCCTGGTTGGCCGTGACGCCCACCGTGGCACCCTCCACCTGACGGCCGGTGGCCTGACCCTTGAGCTGCCAGGTCAATTCGCAGACCTGCGCGATGGCCTGGGCCGGGATGGCCTCGCCGAAGCAGGCCAACCCGCCCGAGGGGTTGACCGGGACCCGGCCGCCGATGGTGGTCGCGCCGCTGCGCAGCAGTTCCTCGGCCTCGCCCTTGGCGCACAGCCCCAGGTGCTCGTACCAGTCCAGCTCCAACGCGGTCGACAGGTCGTACACCTCGGCCAGGCTGACGTCCTCGGGGCCGATGCCGGCCTCGGCGTAGGCCGCGTCCAGGATCTGGTCCTTGAACACCCGCTCCGGTGCCTGCACCACCGCGGTGGAATCCGTCGCGATGTCCGGCAATTCCGGCAGGTGCTGTGGGTACTGCGGGGTCACCGTGGAGATCGCGCGGACCGAGGGGACGCCGTCGAGCGAGCCGAGATGCTTCTCGGCGAACGACTTGCTGGCCACGATCAGCGCGGCGGCGCCGTCGGAGGTGGCGCAGATGTCCAGCTGCCGCAGCGGGTCGGCGACCATCGGGCTGGCCAACACGTCCTCGACCGCGGATTCCTTGCGGTAGCGGGCATTCGGGTTCTGCAGCCCATGCCGGGAGTTCTTCACCTTCACCTGCGCGAAGTCCTCGGCGGTGGCGCCGTAGAGGTCCATCCGGCGCCGCGCGAGCAGGGCGAAGTACACCGGGTTCATGGCGCCGATCAGGTGGAAGCGCTGCCAGTCCGGGTCGTTTTTGCGCTCCCCGCCGACGGGTGCGAAGGCGCCCTTGGGCGTGGTGTCGGCGCCGATCACCAGCGCCACGTCGCAGAAGCCGGCCAGGATGTGGGCGCGCGCGCTCTGCAGCGCCTGTGACCCGCTGGCGCACGCCGCGTAGCTCGACGAGACCGGCACACCGTTCCAGCCCAGCTTCTGGGCGAACGTCGAACCGGCGATGAAGCCCGGATAGCCGTTGCGGATGGTGTCCGCGCCGGCCACGAACTCGACCTGGCGCCAGTCCAGGTTGGCCTCGGCCAGCGCCGCACGCGCGGCGACCACGCCGTACTCGGTGAAGTCGCGGCCCCACTTGCCCCACGGGTGCATGCCCGCGCCCAGGATGTACAGCGGTTCGGGCGCGCTCATGCGATCCTCCAGGCGTGGGTGGTGCGCTCGACGCCGTCGTCGTCGGTGTAGAGCACCATGGTCGTCAGTTCCATCTCCATGCCGACCTTCAGGTCGCCGGCCAGCGTGCCCTCGACGACCTTGCCGAGCACGATCAGGCCCTCCTCGGCCAGCTCGACCGCGGCGATGGCGAACGGTTCGAACGGATCGGGTGCCGGATACGGCGCCGGTGGGGGATAGCGGTTCTCGGTGTAGCTCCAGACCTTGCCGCGCCGCGAAAGCGGAACCGGGTCCAGGACGTCGCTGTCGCACGCCGGGTTGGGGCAGTTGTTGGTCCGCGGCGGGAAGACGTAGGTAGCGCACGCGGTGCACTTGCCGCCGATCAGATGGGTCTGGCCGGCGTCGTCGGTGGCGAACCACCCTTCGATCGCGGGCGCTGTGGTTGCTGCAGGCACGCGGTCAGCGTACCCAGCGCCGCGCGCTGAACTGAAACGTGTTCCAGTTTTGTCCCGGCTGGTGGACACATTGCGCCGAGGATTGCAGTCACCGGTGGCTGTGATCCTCGGCGCAGGAGCCCGATCACACGACCTCGAGGGTTCGCATCTTGGGCCACAGCGTGTCCCAGCCCTCGGTCGGCCCCGACATCAGCCACACGTCGATCTGGTCCTCGGGTCCGTCGATCTTGCGGCTTTCGGTGAAGTACGGGCGGAGCCGGTCCGGCCGGTTGTCGCCGATCACCAGTACCGTGTCGATCTCGGGGCCCGGGGCCGGGAAGTAGCCATAGCTGCGGGCCGGGCTGAATGCCGCGGGCAGGTCGTACTCGGTCGAGTACGCGTCGATGTAGGCCGCCACGATGTAGGACTCGCCGATGAGCGCGGTTCGCCCGCGCTGCTCCGCCGGCAGGCTCCGATAGACCTCCGCGGTGCGCTGGACGATCCGTTCGCCGTCGTCGGAGCGGGTCAGGTCGACGCCGAGGTACAGCCCGCCCAGCGCCAGGGCGGCGCTGATCAGGTAAACCGGCCAGACCGCCCATCGCCACCGCGTGAGCCCGGCCTCACGGCGGCGTTGCAGGCTCAGGGCTCCGACGGCGGCCAGCGCACCGAACAGCCCACACAGGTAGTACGGCCGGCCCCCGGTGGCGGCGAACGCCGCGTAGAGCGCCACGAAGGTGACGCCGAGAAAGCGGTAGTCGCGCAGCGCACGGTCTCGAACGAGGCTCAGCAATCCATAGAGCGCGAGGCCGGCGGCGGCCGGGCCGGCAAAGACGAATAGCAGCACCGCAATGCTGGCGCGGCCACCGTAGAGCGGCTCCGCCTCGGCTGCCACCACCTCGGCCATCTTGAGCTGCGGCCAGCCGTGCTGCGCCTGCCACCACAACGTGGGCGCGCAGATCAGGAGGCCGACGGCGGCGCCGGCCCACAGCAGCGGGCGGCGCAGCAGCGCGCGCGGCCCGACCGTGGCCACCCCGGTCAGCATGATCGCGCAGAAGAAGACGACCTGGAACTTCGTCATCGCGGCGAGGCCGGCGACCACGCCGAGGGCCAACACCAGCCGGTCGTCGCGCACCCGGATCCAACGCACCAGCAGCCACACCAGCAACAGCCAGCCGACCGGTTCGAGCGCATAGGGCGTCAGCCAGTGTCCGCTGACGGCGGCCCATGGCGCGCTGGCCTGCGCCGCGGCCACCAAGGTCTGCGCGCGCCCGTCGCCGCCCATCTCGCGGGTGATCAGCGCCGCCACCACGATCGTGCCCATGGTCGCGAGGATCGCCGGGATCCGCAGCGCCACAACGGAATTTTCGAACAGGGTGTCGCTGAGCGCGGCCAGCGCGGGGGTCAGCGGCGGCTGGTCGGCCGAACCCCAGTCGAGATGGCTGCGGCCGATGGCCAGCATGTAGACCTCGTCGAACCAGTAGCCGCGGCCCGCGATCGCGGCACCGAGTTGGAGGACTCCCACGATGGCGGTGATGACGGCGACGGGACGCCACGCCAGTGGTGCGATGTCGGTAGTTGAAGTGGTCACCGCCCGACGAGGGTAGTGCCCACCCGGCTGTCACCGCTGGTGCCTAGAGTGAGGACCGTGAGCCCCGCCGCGACTGACACCGCATCCGAAACCGCGTCGACCACGAAGTCCACGCTCATGTTGCTCGACGGCAACTCGTTGGCATTCCGGGCGTTTTACGCCCTGCCCGCGGAGAACTTCAAGACCCGCGGTGGGCTGACCACCAATGCGGTCTACGGCTTCACCGCGATGCTGATCAACCTGCTGCGTGACGAGGGCCCGACGCACATCGCCGCCGCCTTCGACGTGTCGCGGCAGACCTTCCGCAAAGAGAAGTACCCCGAATACAAGGAGGGCCGGTCGGCGACGCCGGACGAGTTCCGCGGCCAGATCGACATCACCAAGGAGGTGCTGGCCGCCCTCGGCATCACCGTGTTGGCCGAGCCGGGATTCGAGGCGGACGACATCATCGCGACGCTGGCCACCCAGGCCGAGGCCGAGGGATACCGGGTCCTGGTGGTCACCGGCGACCGCGACTCGTTGCAGCTCGTCAGCGACGACGTCACGGTGCTCTACCCGCGCAAGGGCGTCAGCGAACTCACCCGCTTCACCCCCGAGGCGGTGGTGGAGAAGTACGGCCTGACCCCGACGCAGTACCCGGACTTCGCGGCGCTGCGCGGCGACCCGAGTGACAACCTGCCGGGCATCCCAGGGGTGGGGGAGAAGACCGCCACCAAGTGGATCTCCCAGTACGGCTCGTTGCAGTCGTTGGTGGACAACGCCGACGAGGTCAAGGGCAAGGTCGGTGACGCGCTGCGCGCCAACCTGGCCTCGGTGATCCTCAACCGGGAGCTCACCGACCTGGTCAAGGACGTGCCGCTGCCGCAGACCCCCGACACGTTGCGGATGCAGCCGTGGGATCGCGACCAGATCCACCGATTGTTCGACGATCTCGAGTTCCGGGTGCTGCGCGACCGCCTGTTCGACACGCTGGCCTCCAGCGACCCCGAGGTCGACGAGGGGTTCGACGTGCGCGGCGGACTGCTGGCTCCCGGCACGGTGGCCGCCTGGCTCGCCGACCATGCCGACGACGGCCGGCGGGCCGGACTCGCCGTGGTGGGCACCCATCTGGCGTTCGACGCCGACGCGACCGCGCTGGCGATCGCCGCCGCGGACGGTGAGGGCGCCTACATCGACACCGCGACGCTGACTCCGGAGGACGACGCCGCCCTGGGCGCCTGGCTGGCCGACGCCGAACGGCCCAAGGCGCTGCACGAGGCGAAGTGGGCCATGCACGACCTGCAGGGCCGGGGGTGGACCCTGGCCGGCGTCACCTCTGACACCGCGCTGGCGGCGTATCTGGTGCGCCCCGGGCAGCGCAGCTTCGCCCTGGATGACCTGTCGCTGCGGTACCTGCGTCGGGAGCTGCGCGCCGATGCCCCTGAGCAGCAACAGCTTTCGCTGCTCGACGACTCCGACGGCGTCGATGACCAGGCGGTGCAGACGCTGATCCTGCGGGCCCGCGCCGTCGTCGACCTCGCCGCCGCGCTCGACGAGGAGCTGGCCCGGATCGAGTCCTCGGCGCTGCTCACCGACATGGAACTGCCGGTGCAGTCGGTGTTGGCGGCCTTGGAGACCCGCGGCATCGCGATCGACCTGGCCAAGCTGACCGAACTGCAGAGCACGTTCGGCGACCAGATCCGCGACGCCGCCGAGGCGGCGTATGCGGTGATCGGCAAGCAGATCAACCTCGGCTCACCCAAGCAGCTGCAGGTGGTGCTGTTCGACGAACTCGAGATGCCGAAGACCAAACGCACCAAGACCGGCTACACCACCGACGCCGACGCCCTGCAGTCGCTGTTCGACAAGACCGGTCATCCCTTCCTGCAGCATCTGCTGACCCACCGGGATGTGACCCGGCTGAAGGTCACCGTCGACGGTTTGCTGAACGCGGTGGCCTCCGACGGCCGCATCCACACCACCTTCAACCAGACGATCGCGGCGACGGGCCGGCTTTCCTCCACCGAGCCGAACCTGCAGAACATCCCGATCCGCACCGACGCGGGCCGGCAGATCCGCGATGCGTTCGTGGTGGGCGAGGGCTACGGCGAGCTGATGACCGCGGACTACAGCCAGATCGAGATGCGGATCATGGCGCACCTGTCCCGCGACGAGGGGCTCATCGAGGCGTTCAACACCGGCGAGGATCTGCATTCGTTCGTCGCCTCCCGCGCCTTCGGAGTCGAGATCGACGAGGTCACCGCCGAACTGCGGCGCCGGGTCAAGGCCATGTCCTATGGCCTGGCGTACGGGCTGTCGGCCTACGGGCTGGCCTCCCAGCTGAAGATCTCCACCGAAGAGGCCAAGGGGCAGATGGACCAGTACTTCGCCCGGTTCGGCGGGGTGCGCGACTACCTGCAGTCCGTCGTCGATCAGGCCCGCAAGGACGGCTACACCTCGACGGTGCTGGGTCGCCGGCGCTACCTGCCCGAGCTCGACAGCAGCAACCGGCAGGTGCGGGAGAGCGCCGAGCGCGCCGCGTTGAACGCGCCCATCCAGGGCAGCGCGGCCGACATCATCAAGGTCGCGATGATCGAGGTCGACAAGGCGTTCACCGAGCAGAAGCTGAAGTCGCGGATGCTGCTGCAGGTGCACGACGAGTTGCTGTTCGAGGTCGCCGAGGGGGAGCGCGAGCAGGTGGAGGCCCTGGTGCGGGAGAAGATGGGCGGCGCCTACCCGCTGGACGTGCCGCTGGAGGTGTCGGTCGGTTACGGTCGCAGCTGGGACGCCGCCGCGCACTGACCGGCCACGACGATGAGCGAGCAGCGGATCGGTTACCTCGCCCGATTGGGCGCCGCGATGGCTGCCTCGAACTATCCCGTCACCATGGTCCGGCAGATGATCGGACGGTCCTCGTCGGTATACGGGCTGCAGACCGATTTCATCGCGCTGCCCAACCATGTCCAGGTCGTCGGCCCGGCCGCGGCGTCCGGGTCCGTGGTCAAGGCCGCCCACATCGGCGGCGACCTGCGCTTCGACCAGACCTTTCCCCTGGCACGGCTGATCTCCGAGACCCTGCACGGGCGGGGCGACCCGGTCGAGGGCGAAGCCAGGCTGGAGCGGATCAGGGCGCTGCCCAATCCGTACCCGAGCTGGGTAACGGTGCTGGGCTACGGGGTCTGGAGCGCCGGTCTGGCGCTGGTGTTGGAGCCGACCACGTTGAATGTGCTGGCGGCGACGGTGCTCGGGTTCATGGTCGGGCTGTTCTGGGTGGCCGGCCAACGCATCGCGGGGCTTGCCTATCTGGTCCCGGCGATCAGCGCGTTCGCGGTGACGGGGATCTGCATCGTCGGCGCGCGCTACCTGGAGCTGGACCACGTCGGGCTGCGGGCGTTGATACCGCCGCTGGCGATGTTCCTGCCGGGTGCGGCCATCACGCTCGCGGTCATCGAGCTGACCTCGCGGGACGTCATTTCGGGGTCGAGTCGGCTCATCGCCGGCTTCGTCCAGATCGTCCAGCTGGCGTTCGGCATCGTGATCGCCGCGCAGGTGTTCGGACTCGACGAGAGCCAGCTGAGCCCCGAGGCCATCAACAAGATCGGTGCGTGGGCCCCGTGGCTCGGGGTGGCCGTCTACGCGGTCGGGGTGATGCTCTTCATGGCGCCGCCGCGATCGTTCATGCCCTGGCTGATCGTCATCTGCTACATCGCCTTCGCCGCGCAGTTCGTCGGCGATCTGGTGCTGGGCAGCTATGCCAGCGGATTCTGTGGCGGGCTGGCGCTTTCGGTGGCCGCGCTGGCGTTGTCGCGTCGGGACGGCTCGCCGCCCGCCATCACGATGATCCTGCCGGGCTTCTGGCTGCTGGTCCCCGGGTCGATGGGCCTGATCGGGGTGACCGAGATCTTCGGCGCCGACGGCGACGATGCGTTGCCTGCCACGCTCATCTCGATGATCTCGGTGGCCTTCGGCCTGCAGGCGGGTCTGGTGCTCTGGCAGGCCGTCCGGCGTCAGCCCGCGCGGTAAGTCGGTCGACGGTGCCGGAATAACAGGGCTGGCGGCCCCGTTGTGCACAATTACGAGACGACAGCGTCCGTAATTGTGATGGAAGAGGCCCCACATGGAACAACTCGACGACCAGCAACGCCGGCGGCGCGCGCACGCCGCGATCGATCGGCTGCAGCGCAGCCTGCTCGACCAGGACATGTCGGCATTTGCCGATGAATGGGCGCCCGGCGGCACCATGTCCTTCCCGTTTGCGCCGCCCGGTTGGCCCCAACTCGACGGCCGCGAAGCGGTGCGGGCTTACGTGTCCGACTACACGCAGACTTTCGACGTCGCGGCCATCAGCCGCCAGATCCGCCACGACACCGCAGACCCGGACACCGTGATCCTCGAGTGGGCGGTGAGCGGGCGCGCGCTCAAGACCGACACTGCCTACGAGATGGACTACGTCGCCGTCATCACCGTGGGTGCCGACGGCATCACGGTCTATCGCGACTACTGGAATCCGCTGGCCGCCGGCGCGGCCCTGGGCGGACTCGGCGAGATGATGGCGGCCTTCAACGTGGCGGGCGAGAAATGACGACGACGGTGCTGGTGCTGGGGGCCACGGGTACCACCGGAGCCGCGGTGGTCGACGAACTGCGGCGCTTCGCGGACCTGTCGCTCCGCACGGCCACGCGGGCGCCGGCGGCACCGACCGACCTCGAGCATCGCGTCTTCGACTGGTTCGACGCCGCCACGTGGGGCCCGGCACTCGAGGGCGTCGACCGGCTCTACCTCCTGGCGCCGGTCGGCCATCCCGACCCGGTCGCGGTGGTAGGCCCGTTCGCCGAGCGCGCCCTGACCGCCGGCGTGCGTCGCGCCATCCTGCTCAGTTCGTCGGCGGTCGCCTCCGGTGACGCGGGGCTAGGGGCGGTCGATGCGCTGGTGCGCACCACGTTCCCTGAATGGGAGATCCTGCGACCGTCGTGGTTCATGCAGAATTTCGTCGGCAATCATCCGTTCGCCGAAAGCATTCGAGCGACCGGCGAATTCATCACCGCGACCGGGGACGGCAGGCTTCCGTTCATCGACGCCGGAGATATCGGCCGGTGCGCCGCGGCACTGCTCGGCGCCGCGCGTAGCACCGCTACCGAGCACATCCTGACCGGTCCTCGGGCCCTGAGCTACGACGAGGCCGCCGCGACGATGTCAGAGGTGGCCGGCCGGCGGGTCACCCACTGCGCCGTCGCTCCTGAGCGCTACGTCGACCGTCTCGTCGCGGCCGGTTACGACGCCGAGTTCGCTGCCGGTCTGGTTGCACTCGACGGCCTCGTGCGCACCGGCGCGCAGGCACGCGTCACCGATGCCGTCGAGCGGCTCACCGGAAGCCCGCCGCGCAGCTTCGAGGACTTCCTTCGCGACCGGCGGTGGCCGTGAGCGCCGGGCGCCCCCGCGACGCGCGGGTGAGCGAAGCGATCCTGGCCGCGGTGTACACCGAGGTCGCCGACAACGGCGTGCGCGGCCTGACCATGGAGGCCGTCGCTCGGCGGGCCGGCGTCGGCAAGAGCGCGCTGTACCGGCGATGGCCCTCGAAGGTCGAGCTGACCGCGTACTTGTTGCGGACGTTGAGCGTCACCGACGAACCCGCCCCCGACACCGGAACCCTGGGTGGCGACGTCCTGGTGCTCCTCGAGGAGGTACACGCCTGGCTGACCGATCCGAAGGTGCGCTCCATCTATCCGGACCTGCTTGCCGAGGCGCAGCGCAATCCCGCCCTCGGTGTCGCGCTCATGGACCAAGTCGGCCGACCGCGTAGGGCCCGCGCACAGCTGGTCCTGGAGCGGGCCGCGCAGCGCGGGGAACTGGCCGAGAACGCCGACCGCGAGCTGATCCTCGATGCAGCTGCCGCGCTGGTGTTCTGGCGGGTGATCGCGCTGAGCCGGCCCGTGACTCGCGCGCATTTGAAGAATGTGGCCTCCCTGATCTGCGCCATGGCGGGCGGCGCGGGGGCACAGCACCCCGCCTGATGATTCGGCCGCACCCCGGGGCGCCGTCCGGCGTCAGCCCGCGCGGTAGTTGGTCAGCCAGTGCAGCGTCTGGGCTGCGTAGGCGCGGGCCGCGTACACCCGATAGGTCTCGTCGTTGCGCAACTCGATGACGCGCTGGTCGCCGAACCCGCGGTCGATCCGGTCCTGGGCGAACGCCAATTCGACCACCTGGACGGCGAAGTGCCGCACTCCCTTGGCCGCGGGCCGACCGCCCTGCTGCGTGGCCGCGGCGATCGCCGACTTGCGGGTCCGCAGCGAGCCCAGCCAGGTGGCCTCGTTGGCCGTGACCACGCCCGCAGCCACCATGCCGGGTAGCTTGGCCGCGACCACCCGCTGCTCCCGGCGCCGGCTGTAGATCGCCAGCGTGATGGCGAGGGCGAACATCGGCACCATCCACAGCAGGTACACCCCGAAGTAGGCCTTCGGGCCCAGCAGCGCCGAGGCGTTCCACAGCCCGTGCAGCAGCACCGCGGCCACGTAGCCGGCCACCAGGTAGGCCACCTTGACCACGGTGTGGCGTTGTTGCAGCGCGAGGTAGACCGCGATGCCGATGCACGTGGTGAACAGGGGGTGGGCGAACGGCGCCATGATCAGCCGCAGGCCGGCCGTGGCCAGCGAGGCGGCCATGGTCTCGCCGCTGGCGATATAGAAGATGTCTTCCATCCACGCGAAACCCGCGCCCACCAGGCCGGCCAACACCAGGGCGTCGGTCATCGAGTTCAGCTCGAGGCGGCGCCGGCCGGTCATCATGAGCAGCAGGAACAGCCCCTTGGCGGCCTCCTCGATGGCCGGCGCCCCGATCGCGATGGTGAAGAAGCTGGTGGCGGACTCCGTGGTCGCGGTGGGGTTGATGGCGTATTCGAACGCGACCTCGAGGATCACCGAGATCACGATCGCGATGGACGCACCCCATAGGAACGCCAGGATCAGCAGGCGCGGCGGCTCCGGTTCCCAGCGGTCCAACCACAGGTAGGCGCCGATGACGACGGCCATCGCGGCCGTGGTCAGCACGATTCCGACCACGGCACCGGTCGGGTTGGTCGCGACGATGAGCACCAGGATCAGCGCGGTCAGGGTGCCCAGGGCGATGATGACGGCGAGCGGAGCGCCGACCTTGCGGATCTTGGTGGGCAGTGCGGGGGCCAGCGGCGGGGGCGGCTGCTGCGGCAGCGCGGGATATTGCACGTCAAGGAGGTTAGCTGGCCGCACGCCGAAAAGAGGGTCGGCGCGAGCAGGTTTGTCCAGCGTGTGCCGAGTCGAGTAGGCTCAGGGGGTACTCGTGTGCGTACGTTCGCGCGGGTCGCACAGATTCATCAGAACAAAACAACTGTCCCTACGATTAAACCTGTCCGGAGCAACCCACCACATGCCAAGTCCCTCCGTCACCTCGCCGCAAGTAGCCGTCAACGACATCGGCTCGGCTGAGGACTTTCTCGCCGCCATCGACAAGACCATCAAATACTTCAACGATGGCGACATCGTCGAAGGGACCATCGTCAAGGTTGACCGTGACGAGGTCCTGCTCGACATCGGTTACAAGACTGAAGGCGTCATCCCTTCCCGTGAGCTGTCCATCAAGCACGACGTCGACCCCAATGAGGTTGTGTCCGTCGGCGACGAGGTCGAAGCTCTGGTCCTCACCAAGGAGGACAAGGAAGGCCGCCTGATCCTGTCCAAGAAGCGGGCTCAGTACGAGCGCGCCTGGGGCACCATCGAAGAGCTCAAGGAGAAGGACGAGGCCGTCAAGGGCACCGTCATCGAGGTCGTCAAGGGCGGCCTGATCCTCGACATCGGCCTCCGCGGCTTCCTGCCCGCGTCGCTGGTCGAGATGCGTCGCGTCCGCGATCTGCAGCCGTACATCGGCAAGGAGATCGAGGCCAAGATCATCGAGCTGGACAAGAACCGCAACAACGTGGTGCTGAGCCGCCGCGCCTGGCTGGAGCAGACCCAGTCCGAGGTGCGCAGCGAGTTCCTCAACCAGCTCACCAAGGGCGCCATCCGCAAGGGTGTGGTGTCCTCGATCGTCAACTTCGGCGCGTTCGTCGATCTCGGCGGCGTCGACGGCCTGGTGCACGTCTCCGAGCTGTCCTGGAAGCACATCGATCACCCCTCCGAGGTGGTTCAGGTGGGCGACGAGGTCACCGTCGAGGTGCTCGACGTCGACATGGATCGCGAGCGGGTTTCGTTGTCGCTCAAGGCGACTCAGGAAGATCCGTGGCGTCACTTCGCCCGTACCCACGCCATCGGCCAGATCGTCCCGGGCAAGGTCACCAAGCTGGTGCCGTTCGGTGCGTTCGTCCGTGTCGAGGAGGGCATCGAGGGCCTGGTGCACATCTCCGAGCTGGCTGAGCGCCACGTCGAGGTGCCCGACCAGGTGGTCACCGTCGGTGACGACGCGATGGTCAAGGTCATCGACATCGATCTCGATCGTCGTCGGATCTCGCTGAGCCTCAAGCAGGCCAACGAGGACTACACCGACGAGTTCGACCCGTCGAAGTACGGCATGGCCGACAGCTACGACGAGCAGGGGAACTACATCTTCCCCGAGGGCTTCGATGCCGAGACCAACGAGTGGCTCGAGGGCTTCGACACGCAGCGCCTCGAGTGGGAGGCCCGCTACGCCGAGGCCGAGCGTCGCCACAAGATGCACACCGCGCAGATGGAGAAGTTCGCCGCGGCCGAGGCCGAGGAACTGGCACGGCCCGTGTCGAACGGCTCGTCTCGCTCGGAGGAGTCCGCTGGTGGATCGTTGGCCAGCGACGCCCAGCTCGCCGCTCTGCGAGAGAAGCTGGCCGGCAACGCGTAAGCCTGTAATCCTCTGGTAGACATCGGAACTCCCCGGCTCAGCAATGAGCCGGGGAGTTCTGCTTCGGGTCGCTTCCATGCGACCATGCGCTTTTGACAATGATTTTCATTATCGGCTTGACTGGGTTCCATGCTGACACCCAGACGTCTCGTCGCCGCCCTGTCCGTCGCCGCGCTCGCCGCGGGTTGTGGGACCGCGGAGGACCCGCCCGAGCGGGCGGCGGCGCCCGAGCCGGCGGCGCCGACGGAGCAGGCGGCGCCGACGCCGCGGCTGGTGCTCAGCTACGACGGCGGGTTGCTGGTGCTCGACGCGCGCACCCTCGAGCAGATCGCCGACGTGCCGGTCGCGGGATTCGTCCGTCTCAACCCCGCACACAACGGCCGGCACGTGCTGGTGTCGCAGTCGGACGGCTTCGCGGTCTTCGACACCGGCGTCTGGACCGAGGCGCACGGCGATCACCGCCACCACTACACCGCAGCACCCCGACTCACCGACGTCCGCTTCGGCGGCAGCAAGCCGGGTCACGTGGTGGCTCATGACGGTGCCCTGACGCTGTTCAGCGACGACAGCGGTGCCGTCGAGAAGATCGACCCCGCCCTCCTGCTGGCCGACGCCGACGGCGTCGAGGCCACCGCCGTCACCACCACCGAGCCGCACCACGGGGTCGCCGTCGGTCGCGCGGACGGATCGCTGGTGGTCAGCGTGGGCAACACCGAATCCCGTTCCGGTATCGAGATCCTGGATCCCGCCGGGCGGGGTATCGCCGGCAGTGACGAGTGCCCGGGCCTGCACGGCAGCGCCGAGGCCGCCGACGGTGTCCTCACCTTCGGCTGTGAGGATGGCGTCCTGATCGTGCGGGGCAACGAGATTCGCAAGGTGACCAGTCCCGACCCGTACGGCCGGATCGGCAATCCGGCCGGCAGCGCCCAATCGCCGGTGGTGCTGGGCGATTACAAGACCGATCCGGACGCGGAACTGGAGCGCCCGCAGCAGTTCACCCTGATCAACACCGTCACCGCGGAACTCACCGTGGTTCCGCTGGAGGCCAGCTACAGCTTCCGGTCGCTGGACCGCGGGCCGAATGGGGAGGCGATCATCCTGGGGACCGACGGCGCACTGCACGTCTACGATCCGCTCACCGCAACCCGGGTCTCCCGCTTTGACGTGATCGACGGCTGGAGCGAGCCGGACCAGTGGCAGTCGCCGATGCCGAATCTGCACGTGCAGGGCGGCACCGCCTATGTCACCGAACCGGCCACCCGTCGGCTGGTGGCCGTCGATCTCGCGACCGGTCAGCGCACCGCGGAGACCACGCTGGGCCGGCCGACCATCGAACTGACCGGAGTGCCGGGCTGACCCCGGTGCGGGGCCTGCAAGACTGTCGGGGTGCTGCGTATCGGATTGAGCGGTGGAATCGGGGCCGGGAAGTCAACGGTGTCCTCGACATTCACGGAGTGTGGCGGGATCGTCGTCGACGGTGACGTGATCGCGCGGGAAGTCGTCGAGCCGGGTACCGAGGGGCTGGCCAAGCTGGTCGATGCCTTCGGCCGAGAGATCCTGCACGACAGCGGACCCCAGGCCGGTGCGCTGAACCGGCCCGCGTTGGCCGCCATCGCGTTCAGCGACGACGACAAGCGCGCCACGCTCAACGGCATTGTGCATCCGCTGGTCGCGCACCGTCGGTCCGAGTTGATCGCCGCGGCCGTGGAGGCCCACGAGAGCCCGGTGATCATCGAGGATATTCCGCTGCTGGTGGAATCCCAGATGGCGCCGATGTTCCCGTTGGTGGTGATCGTGCACGCCGACGTCGAGACCAGGGTGGCGCGCCTCATCGAACACCGTGGCTTCAGCGAGCAGGACGCGCGGGCGCGCATCGCCGCCCAGGCCACCGAGGAGCAGCGCCGCGTGGTCGCCGACGTGTGGTTGGACAATTCCGGCACCGCCGGCGACCTCAAGGAGCGGGCCCGGGCGCTGTGGCACGAGCGGATCCTGCCGTTCTCGCACAATCTGAAGGAGCGCCGGCCCGCCCCGGCCGCGCTTGCGTTGGTGCCCTCGGACCCGTCGTGGGCGCAGCAGGCGGCCCGGATCATCGCCCGGCTGAACACCGCCGGGGGCCACCGGGTGCGCCGGATCGACCACATCGGTTCGACGGCGGTGCCCGGCCTGGACGCCAAGGACGTCATCGACATCCAGGTGACCGTCGACTCGCTGGCCACCGCCGACGAGCTGACCGAGCCCCTGCTGGCCGCGGGCTATCCCAGAATCGACCACATCACCGCGGACGTGTCCAAACCCAACGGCCGCAGCACCGTTGGCGCCTTCGACCACACTGACGATCCCGCACTGTGGGGTAAGCGCTACTTCAAGTCCGCGGATCCGGGCCGGCCCACCAACGTCCACGTCCGGGTGGAGGGCTGGCCGAATCAGCAGTTCGCGCTGCTGTTCACCGACTGGATCGCCGCCAACCCCGGCGTTCAGGCCGACTACCTCGCCGCCAAACGCCACGCCCACGCGCAGGGCAGCGGCGACACCGGTGCGTATGCCCAGGCGAAGGAACCGTGGTTCCTCGACGCCTACTGCCGAGCCTGGGAGTGGGCCGACACCACGGGCTGGCGCCCACGCTGATGGCCGCGGATCTGACCTGGCTGGCGGTCGGTCTCGTCGCGCTGGTCATCGGATCCGAGTGGTTGGTCAAAGGCGGTTCGCGGTTGGCGGCCGGCCTCGGCATCTCACCGATCCTGGTGGGGCTCACGGTCGTGTCGATCGGCACCAGCATGCCCGAACTCGCGGTGGGCCTGCGGGCGGCGGCCAGTGGCAACGGCTCGCTCGCGGTGGGCAACATCGCCGGCACCAACATCGTCAACCTGCTGCTCATCCTCGGGTTGAGCGCCCTGCTGCGGCCGCTGACGCTGCATCTGCGCACCCTGCGGCTCGACCTGCCGATGATGACCGCCGCGGCGCTGCTGCTGTGGTTGCTGGCCGCCGACGGCACCCTGGCGGCCAGCGGCGGTGCCGTGCTGACCGTCGCCGCCATCCTCTACACGGCGGTGCTGATCCATTCGGCGCGCCGCGAAAGTCGAAGCGTGCAGGCCGAATTCGCCGACGAGTACGCCAGGCCGCCCGGCGCCGTGCTGGCCCGCGGGGCGATCCTGCGCGACCTGGCGTTGCTGCTCGTCGGGATCGTGGTCGTGGTGATCGGCGCCGACTGGCTGGTCGGCGGGGCAGTCGGGGTCGCCGAGTCGTTCGGGGTGTCGGATGCGTTCATCGGGCTGACCGTGGTCGCGATCGGCACCTCGGCCCCCGAACTCGCGACGACCCTGGTCGCGACGGTGCGCGGCGAGCGCGACATCGCGATCGGGAACCTACTGGGCAGCAGCGTCTACAACATCCTGCTGATCTTGGGCCTCACGGTGCTGGGTGCCGGGCGGCCGCTGCATCTGGACCCCGACCTGGTGCGGATCGACATCCCAGTGATGGCCCTGGTCGCGCTGGTCTGCATCCCGATCTTCCTGACCGGGCGGCGGGTCAGCCGGCTGGAGGGCGGCGCCATGGTGACCGCCTACGTCGCCTACCTGACGTACCTGGTGATCGCGCAGACCTGAGCACCGGCGCTCAGGCTGCGGGCTCGACCGGCGGTTCGGGGGCGGGCTCGCCGGGGACCTCGTCGCCCGGTCCGAAGACGGACGGTTCGACGAGCGGGGCCCCGCACATCAGCTTGCCGTAGTCGGGTTCGTCGTCGGCCGGCTTGATCCGCGGTTTGATGAACTCGTCGGCCTGCGCGACGATCTGATCATTGACCAGGATCTGGCAATGCAGGTTCGCCGAGTACGGCCATTGGATGGAGATCTGCATCCCGGCCAGGTCGGCGTCGGAGAGCACGGTCTGCGCCTCGAACACGCGGCCGGGCAGCATCGTCGGATCGGCGCTCTGCACCTGCGTGTCGTTGAGCTTGTAGGTGATCAACGCGCCACGGGCGACGCCGTCGATGCGGGCCCGGTAGGTGACGTTGTACAGCTCGGGTTCGGGTGCGCTCTCACCGGCCGGCAACGGCTCACCGGGCGGCGGTTCGGGTTCTGCCGACGCGGCGGCCGGGGCAATCAGCGCGCCACCGAGAATCAGCAGTGCCGCGGCCGACACTGAGGATGCGGTTCGCCTCATAGTTAGACACACTAGTTCTTATCGCCAGGATAAATCCATGCCGTTACTGCGGAGCCAGGCGTGCAGGTCGTGGCCGTGCGCGGCCAGACCGGCCGCCGCCGCGATGGACCGGTGGACCGCCTGTTCGGCCGTCTCCGGCGACAGCAACCCCATCTGGTGGGCCTCGAGCAGTTCGTCGACGTCAACCACCTCGGTGCCCAGCCCGGTGCGGACCACCAGGTCCACGTAGTGGTCCTCGGTGCGCCAGACGTCGCCGTCGACGGTGATCTCCCCGATGTCGACGTAAAAGTCCTGGTCACGCTCGTGGCCCGGGTTCCAGTGGAAGATGTTGACGCGAACGCCGAGCGGCGGCAGCAGCCACGACTCGAGGTAGTGGAACTGCGGGCGGCCCGGGGTCGGTCGGGCCATGTACAGCCCGCCCCACGGCGCCAGCGTGTAGGTGTCCACGGCACGGACGAACCCCTTCGGGTCCGTATTGGTCGAAGCGGCGAGGTCGAAGACTTCGTGTTTGGGCGGGTGGATGGTCTCAGCTTAAAGCTGCTGGCGAAACTGTCGGTACCCGCGCTTACCCTGGTTCCATGGCTTTCGCAACCGAGCATCCCGTGCTGGCGCAGTCCGAGTACCGCGCGGTGGAGGACGTGGTCCGCGTCGGTGGCCGGTTCGAGGTGGTCAGCGAATACGAGCCGGCCGGCGACCAACCCGCGGCGATCGACGAGCTGGAGCGCAGGGTCCGGGCGGGGGAGCGCGACATCGTGCTGCTGGGCGCCACCGGCACCGGCAAGTCCGCCACCACCGCGTGGCTCATCGAGCGCCTGCAGCGGCCCACCCTGGTGATGGCGCCGAACAAGACGCTGGCCGCCCAGCTGGCCAACGAGCTGCGAGAAATGCTGCCGCACAACGCCGTTGAATACTTCGTCTCGTACTACGACTACTACCAGCCCGAGGCCTACATCGCCCAGACCGATACCTACATCGAGAAGGACAGCTCGATCAACGACGATGTCGAGCGGTTGCGGCACTCGGCGACGTCGAGCCTGCTGTCGCGGCGCGACGTGGTGGTGGTGGCGTCGGTGTCCTGCATCTACGGCCTGGGCACCCCGCAGTCCTATCTGGACCGCTCGGTGGAGCTCAAGGTCGGCGACGAGGTGCCCCGCGACGGGCTGTTGCGGCTGCTGGTGGACGTGCAGTACACCCGCAACGACATGGCGTTCACCCGCGGGACGTTCCGGGTGCGCGGCGACACCGTCGAGATCATCCCGTCCTACGAGGAACTCGCGGTGCGCATCGAATACTTCGGCGACGAAGTGGAGGCGCTGTACTACCTGCACCCGCTGACCGGCGACGTGGTCCGGCAGGTCGATTCGGTGCGGATCTTTCCCGCCACGCACTATGTCGCCGGACCCGAACGGATGGCGCAGGCGATCTCCACCATCGAGGCCGAGCTCGAGGAGCGGCTGGCGTACCTGGAGGGGCAGGGCAAGCTGCTGGAGGC
The DNA here is from genome assembly GCF_963378085.1 of Mycolicibacterium sp. MU0050. GTDB lineage: Bacteria > Actinomycetota > Actinomycetes > Mycobacteriales > Mycobacteriaceae > Mycobacterium > Mycobacterium wendilense. Next base: position 2,201,028 of record NZ_OY726395.1, read on the forward strand.
CCAGCGGCTGCGGATGCGCACCAACTACGACATCGAGATGATGCGGCAGGTCGGGTTCTGCTCCGGCATCGAGAACTATTCGCGGCACATCGACGGTCGCCCGGCGGGTTCGGCGCCGGCCACCTTGCTGGACTACTTTCCCGAGGACTTCCTGCTGGTCATCGACGAGTCGCACGTGACCGTCCCGCAGATCGGCGGCATGTACGAGGGCGACATGTCCCGCAAACGCAATCTGGTCGAGTTCGGCTTCCGGCTGCCCTCGGCGGTCGACAACCGGCCGCTGACCTGGGAGGAGTTCGCCCAGCGGGTCGGTCAGACGGTGTACCTGTCGGCCACCCCGGGGCCGTACGAGCTCGGTGCGGCCGGCGGGGAGGTCGTCGAACAGGTGATCCGTCCGACCGGCCTGGTCGACCCGCAGGTCATCGTCAAACCCACCAAGGGGCAGATCGACGATCTGATCGGGGAGATCCGGGCCCGCGCCGAGCGCGACGAACGCGTGCTGGTCACCACGCTGACCAAGAAGATGGCCGAGGATCTCACCGACTATCTGCTGGAGATGAACATCCGGGTGCGCTACCTGCATTCGGAGGTGGACACGCTGCGCCGGGTGGAGTTGCTGCGGCAGTTGCGACTCGGGGAGTACGACGTGCTGGTCGGCATCAACCTGCTGCGCGAGGGTCTCGACCTGCCCGAGGTGTCGCTGGTCGCCATCCTCGACGCCGACAAGGAGGGCTTCCTGCGGTCCCCGCGCAGCCTGATCCAAACCATCGGGCGTGCGGCCCGCAACGTCTCCGGTGAGGTGCACATGTACGCCGACACCATGACGGACTCGATGAAGGAGGCGATCGACGAGACCGAGCGCCGCCGCGCCAAGCAGATCGCCTACAACGAGGAACGGGGCATCGACCCGCAACCGCTGCGGAAGAAGATCGCCGACATCCTCGACCAGGTGTATCGCGAGGCCGATGACAGCGAAACCGTCGAGGTGGGTGGTTCGGGACGGAACCGGTCGCGGGGCCGCCGCGCGCAGGGGGAACCGGGGCGCGCGGTCAGCGCGGGGATCATCGAGGGCCGCGACACCAGCAACATGCCGCGGGCCGAGCTCGCCGACCTGATCAAGGACCTCACCGAGCAGATGATGACCGCGGCGCGGGATCTGCAGTTCGAGTTGGCGGCGCGGATCCGCGACGAGATCGCCGATCTGAAGAAGGAATTGCGCGGGATGGACGCCGCCGGGCTGAAGTAACCCTCAGCCCAGATGCTCGTCGAAGAACCGCGCGGCGGTCTCGGCGATGTCGCGGTGAATCGCGGCGCGGTCCACACCGGGGGCATCGACGCAGGCCTCGGGGAACTCGTCGCGGCCGAGCGGGGTGCATTCGTTGACGAAGATCTCGTGGTCGACGTCGCCCTCGAGGACGGTGAGCTTTGCGTCCGGGATGTGCTCGGCGGCGAACGCGGCATTGGGCCCCGGTGGAGTCTGGGTGTCCCGGGCGCCGACCATGATGTGGGTGGGCACGCGCAGTTGCGCCAGGCCGTCGGCGGTCATGCCGAAGTCCTCTATAACGCCCGGGGCCATCGCGAAGACCGCCCGGATTCGGGGGTCGGCGACATCGAGGGCGGGTTCGGCATCGAGCGGCAGTCGCGCGCGCACCGACTCCGGGATCATCCGGTTGTTCTTGATGCCCTGCTGGAAAGTCAGGTACCGGTCGGGGGCGACCCGGGCCCCGCCGAGCCACAGCGCGGTGAAGCCGCCCTGCGAATGTCCGACCACCCCGATCCGATCCGGGTCGATCAGCGGACCCCAGAACTCGTCCGCCACAAGGTGGTTCGCCGCCAGCGTGAGGTCGCGGGGGCGTTGCCAGAGCCGGTTGGCCAGACAGTCGATGCTGGAGTCGTAGGTGTTGGCCCGGTAGTGATTGATCCCGGCCACGATGTAGCCGCGGCGGGCCATCGCCTCGGCGAACCAGGCGTAGTACAGGGCGTTGCTGCCGCGGCCGTGTGAGAACAGCAGCAAGGGGCGCCGCCGTCCGGTCGGCGTGAGGTCGCGGTGGCTGCCGAGGCCGGTGAAGAAGGGCATGGTGAACGGCTGCGCCGAGTCCTGCGGCGCTTCGGCGGGGTAGAACACCGACAACGCCAACAGGCGTTCACCGTCGGGTCCGTTCGGATCGTGGAACTCGATCTGGCGCAGCCCGACCGGAGTTCGGGGTTCGCTGCGGGGCGGCGGGGATTCGGCGCTGCAGGAGGCCAGTACAACCAAGGTCAGGAGCACCGCGAGGATTCGGCCCACCGCAATAATCTCTCGCACCGCGGCGCCCCGGACAACCGATACCGTAAAAACTGCGTCCGGGTCGATTGAACTCAATTGTGGCCGCGCTGGGCTGTTTTGCGTCGGTGCGGGCCGGCCGACCACGGATCACGGCGAGTTAAACCCTGGGGCTCGAAGCCTGCGGCCGGCATTCTGGAGGGCAGTGCGGGTGTGGCTGAGTGGCTAGGCACCGGCCTGCAAAGCCGTTTACACGGGTTCGAATCCCGTCACTCGCTCGCATGAAGTGAATACCGACGTCAGGTCGCGTGGAGTACCAGCAGCACCAAGACCACAGACAGCAGCGCCACGCGCACCGCGTGCAGCCGATCCCAGCGACGCGCGTCGTCGCGGGAGGCGTCGGCGGCACCGGTCCACCGGCCGATCCGGTTGTTGATCGGAACCATCAGCGTCACGGTGATCAGGACGACGACCGCCATCAGCGCCGCCGCCGTCGTCGCCGGCCACGCGCCGCCGGCGACGACGGCCGCGGCGATCAGCGCGAGCAGAGTGGCGATGTACCAGAACGGCATCGCCTTGCCCAGCACCCGGCCGGCGTCGCTGCGGGCTTGGACAAACGCGTCATCGGGCAGCCGCCCGATGACCGGGTGCGTGAAAGCCGCGACCGCGATCTCGGCCCCCACCAGCGGTCCGGTCAGGAGCAGGGCCACGACGTCGATGGTTCCGCGCATACCCCGACGGTGCCCGTTACCTCAGGCGAACACAAGCCAGCCCTTCGGCGGGTACGGATCGTGGGCGTGCCACGTTTCGATACTCGTTGGCCGCAAAGTGCACCTCCGGCGGCTCTAACCGGATGTGGCCGGCTCGGATTCGTCGTCGTCGACGCGGGAGAGTTCCCGCCGCATCCGTACCTTGTTGACCGCGCTGAAGACCACCACGGCAATCAGCAGCGCATAGAGGGTGATGGTGATCGGCGTGCTGACCAGCGTCAGGGGATTGTTCTGCGAATTGTTCATGGCCTCGCGCAGCGACGATTCGGCCAGCGGCCCCAGGATCACCGCGATGAGCACCGGTGCCAGCGGAATTCCGTAGCGGCGCATGGCAAACCCGACGACACCCAGGATGATCATGAACACCACGTCGATCATCGCGGCGCTGGCCGCGTACACGCCGAAGCAGGCGAACATGGCGATCCCGGCGTAGAGGTACTCCCGGGGGATCAGCAGCAGCCGGGCCCACAGCGGCGCGAACGGCAGGTTGAGGATCAGCAGCACGACCATGCCGATGATCAGGCTGGCCAACAGCGCCCAGACGATGTCGGCGTTGCGGGTGAACAGCAGCGGCCCGGGCTGCATGCCGTATTGCATGAAGGCGGCCAGCAGCATTGCCGCGGTCGCCGACGTCGGCAACCCCAGCGCGAGCAGCGCGCCCATCGCGGTACCCGCGGTGGCGTTGCCGGCGGCCTCGGGCGCCGCGACCCCGCGGATGGCGCCGCGGCCGAACTGCGGCACCTTGCGGCGGCGGTCGAGTCGCTTCTCGACGCCGTAGGCCAGGAAGGTGGGCACCTCCGCGCCGCCGGCCGGGATGACGCCGAACGGGACGCCGAACGCGGTGCCCCGCAGCCACGCGGGCAGCGCCTCGCGGTATTCGGCCAGAGACAGGTAGGGCCGCCCCGTCGACGGGGTGAAGCTGCGATCGTCGGGTCGGCCGATGCGGGAGGCCACATAGATGACCTCGCCCACGGCCAACATCGCCACGGTGATCACGACGATGCTCACGCCGTCGAACAGCGCCACGTTGCCGAAGGTGAACCGCTGCGAACCGCTGACCTGGTCGGTGCCGATCATGGCCAGCACCAAGCCGATCAGCAGCGCCGCGAGCCCCTTGAGCACCGAATCCGACACCACCGCCGACGTCGCGAGGAACGCGAACAAGGCCAGGGCGAAGTACTCCCCGGGGCCGAACTTGGTGGCCAGGTCCGCCAATTTGGGGGCGAAGAACACCACCAGGATGGTGGCGATCATGCCGCCGATGAAGGCGCCCATCGCCGAGGTGGCCAGCGCCTGGGCACCTCGGCCGCGCCGGGCCATCAGATGGCCCTCGATGGACCCGGCGATCGCGGTGGAGTTGCCCGGGGTGTTCATCAGAATCCCGGCGATCGCGTCGCCGAACAGCCCACCGAAGTAGATGCCGGCGAACATCACCAGGGCGGCCAACGGGTCGAGCGTGAACGTGATCGGCAGCAGCAGGGCCACGGCCATCGCCGATCCCAGCCCGGGCAGCACGCCGACGGCCGTACCGATCAGGGCGCCGATCAGCACGTAGAGCAGGTTGACGGGGGTGAGGACATCGGCGAAGCCGCCGAGCAGCCCGGTCAGTGCGTCCATCAGAGCATCCCCATCACGCCGGGTGGAAGGTTGAGGCCGAGCAGGCCGGAGAACACGAGCTGCATGATCGAGGAGGCGGCAAGGCCGATCAGCAGGTTCTTCACGTATTGGGTGCTGCCGAGGCCCACCGTGACTCCCCAGAACACGATGGCACCCGCGATGATCCAGCCGGCCGGGATCAGCAGCACTGCGAACACCACGAAGGATCCGACGGTGAGTCCCGTGGAGCGCCAGTTGCTGGTCAACCGCGCGACGATCTTGCCGTCTTCATCCCGGATGGGTTCGGCGACTTCGGGATTGCGCAGTATCACCCAGGTGAGCAGGGCGGCGATCAGGAAGCAGAAGCCCGCGGTGATCGCGGGAAACGCCTTGGGACCGAAGATTTCGGAGTCATCGGCGACATCCATGCTGGCGATGCCGTAGACCAGGAAACAGCCCAGCGCCACCAGCAGGGCGGGCATCACGAGCGCGCTCTTGCCGGTCCAGAAGTACCGCGGCGCTCGTGGTGTGGATGTCGTCTCGGGTTCGTTCACCGTCATGCCAACCCCAAATCCCGCAGAATCGCGTTGATCCGTTGCTGCTCCTGCTGCAGGAACTCGCCGAATTCGTCACCGGTGAGCACGGTTTCATTCCAGCGATTCCGCTCCACCACGTTCTTCCAGTGCGGGGTCTCGACCATCTCGGTGGTGATCGCGATGAGCTCGTCCCGTGCGGCCTGGTCTATCCCGGCCGGCGCGAGCAGGCCGCGCCAGTTCACGATGTCGACGGCGGGATAGCCGGCCTCGGCCGCCGTCGGGGCGTCGAGACCCTCGAGCCGTTCCGGTGCGACCACCATCAGCGCGCGCAGCCGGCCCTCGGCGAGCATGTCGCGAAAGTCGTTGTACCCGCTGATTCCTACGCCGGGTGTGCCCGGGGCGGTGGACAGCAGGTTGATGGTCAACTCACCACCGCCGGCGTAGGCGGCGTACCGGATCGAGGTGGGGTCGATGCCCGCCTCGCGGGCGAGCTGCGCGGCGATCATGTGATCGATGCCGCCGGCGGATCCGCCTCCGATCGGCATGGCCGCGGGGTCGGTCCGCCAGGCGTCGATCAGGTCGTCGAACGTCTGGAACGGCGAGTCTGCGGGGACGGCGACGACGTCGAAATCTTCGGCGAGCCGCGCGATCGGTGTCAGATCCGAAAGGTCGATCGGGGACTCGTTGCGGGCGATCCCACCCAACATCACCGTGCCGGTGACCATCATGGTGGTCGAATCGCCCGTCAGCCGGGACATCTGACCGAGCCCGATGGTCCCGGCCGCGCCCGGGACGTTGACCACCTGAACGTTGTTGACGATGCCGGCGCTGCGCAGTGCCTGCTGGGATTCGCGTGCGACCAGATCCCAGCCGCCGCCGGCGGCCGCCGGCGCGATCAAAGTCAGCTTGGCGCGGGCGTCGGCGCCGGAGCCACTGCGGTTGGCGTCGACTCCGGCGGCCACCACCAGGGCGGCGACGCAGAGCACGCCGAGCACCCACCGCGCTGTCTTCGGGACTTGCATCTGTTCTCCCTTCGCGGAGCGCTCGGTCGGGACTGCTCAGCCGCGGCGGGACCCGACGGGCGTGTCGCGAACCAGCAGCGACAGACCCCAACTCACCACGGAGAGCACGATGGCGGCCCAGATCGCCGTCCACCAGAACTGGTCGATGTCGAGTCCCCAGTGGGTGGTGTTTCGGGTGATCCAGGAGGTGATCCACAACATCAACGCATTGATCACGATGTGGATGAGTCCCAACGTCAAGAGGTAAAGCGGAATGGCCAGCAGCTGAACGATCGGCTTGATGAATGCGTTGATGAGGCCGAAGATGACGGCCACCACCAAAACAATGCCGATTTTCTGCCAGTTATTGCTGCCGCCGACGAAATACACGCCCGGCACCAGCAACGTGACGACCCACAACGCGACGCCGGTCAGCGCGGTGCGCAGCAGAAACGATCCCATCCGTCGATCTTGGCACGGGCACGGTTTCGACGTGGGGGATTGATGATGTCGTGGACCCGCCGCGCGGTGCGCCGGGATGCTACTGTCCGGCAATGGGTTTCGCCCAGGGTTGGCTGTGGCGCCGCGCGGAACCGCTGTGAGGTGGAGCATAACGAGAGCGGTGATGAGTGCGGTGGCGCGATGGGGGCGCGGTGTCGCCAACCTCACCCCGCCGCCGAAAAGCTCGCTTAACTGCTGGTAGCGCAGGCAAAATAGCACGTCGAGGACGTCACTGTGTCGCGAATTGCACCCTGAGGCACCGGGCGACGGGTTAGTGTCTCGTTTGGCGTACTACGAAACCGGTAATACACCGGCGGACAATTTGATTATTGGGAGGGTTTGGATGAGCGGCTACAAGACCGTGGTGGTCGGCACGGACGGCTCCGATTCGTCGTTGCGTGCTGTCGACCGGGCGGGCGCCCTCGCCTCGGCACCGGACGCGAGGGTGATCATCGCGACCGCGTACTTCCCTTCGCAGGACGACACCCGCGCCTCGGACGTGCTCAAGGACGAGGGCTACAAGACCTCCGGCAACGCGCCCATCTACGCGATCCTGCGCGAAGCCAAGGAGCGCGCCAAGGCGGCCGGGGCCACCAACATCGAGGAGAAGGCCGTCGTCGGCGCCCCCGTCGATGCGCTGGTCGAGCTGTCCGAAGAGGTCAACGCCGACCTGTTGGTCATCGGTAACGTCGGTCTGAGCACCATCGCCGGCCGGTTGCTGGGCTCGGTGCCCGCCAACGTGGCACGGCGCTCGAAGATCGACGTCCTGATCGTCCACACGACCAGCTAGCGCAGCGCCCGCGAACTACCAACCACGCTCGCGCCATTCGCCCAGTGCCGGGCGTTCGGCGCCGAGCGTGGTGTCGTCTCCGTGGCCGGGATAGACCACCGTCGAGTCGGGGTAGACGTCGAACACCCGGGTGGTGACGTCGTCGAGGAGCCGCTCGAAGTCCCCGGGCTGCCAGGTCTTGCCGACGCCGCCCGGGAACAGGCAGTCCCCGCTGAACAGCTGCGGCACGCCCCCGACCGCGTCCCCGGTCAGGGCCAGCGCCACCGACCCGGGGGTGTGTCCGCGCAGATGGATCACCGCGAACTCGAGGTTGCCGACGGTGAGGGTGTCGCCGTGGGAGAGGATCCGGTCGGGTTTCACCGGCAGCGGCTCGGTGTCGAGTTCGTGCGCGGCGGTGGGTGCCCCGGTGGCGGCGGCCACGGCCTCCAGGGCCTGCCAGTGATCGAAGTGCTGGTGGCTGGTGACGATCAGCGAGACCTTGGGGACATGCTCGCGGATCACCTCGAGCAGCGTGTCGGCGTCGTTGGCGGCGTCGATGAGCAGGGTTTCGCCGGTGGCCGCACAGGTAATGAGATAGGCATTGTTGTCCATCGGACCAACGGAGACCTTGACGATGGTGGCGCCCGGCAGGCTGCGGCGGGCCCCGCTACCTGGTTCGACGTGTCCGGTGTAGGTATCGGCGATGACGGTCATGACGGCCACGTTACTGGCCGCCGGTCGCTTGTCGGCACCGGCACATAGCATGGGTCGCGACGTCGGAAAGTTAGGAGTGGGGCCGGGTGGCTGACCGCTTAGTAGTCAAGGGTGCGCGCGAGCACAATCTGCGCAGCATCGACCTTGACCTGCCCCGTGATGCGCTGATCGTCTTCACCGGGCTGTCCGGGTCGGGGAAGTCGTCGCTGGCTTTCGACACCATCTTCGCCGAGGGGCAGCGCCGCTACGTGGAGTCGCTGTCGGCCTACGCGCGGCAGTTCCTCGGGCAGATGGACAAGCCGGACGTCGACTTCATCGAGGGCCTGTCCCCGGCGGTGTCGATCGACCAGAAGTCGACCAACCGCAACCCGCGTTCGACGGTCGGGACCATCACCGAGGTCTACGACTACCTGCGACTGCTGTACGCCCGCGCCGGGACCCCGCACTGCCCGGTCTGCGGGGAGCGGATCGCGCGGCAGACCCCGCAGCAGATCGTCGATCAGGTGCTGGCGATGGACGAGGGCCTGCGGTTCCAGGTGCTGGCGCCGGTGGTGCGGACCCGCAAGGGCGAGTTCGTCGACCTGTTCGAGAAGCTCAACACCCAGGGCTACAGCCGGGTCCGCGTCGACGGCGTGGTGTATCCGCTGACCGACCCACCCAAGCTCAAGAAGCAGGAGAAACACGACATCGAGGTCGTGGTCGACCGGCTCACCGTCAAGGCCTCGTCCAAGCAGCGGCTCACCGACTCGGTGGAGACGGCGCTGAACCTCGCCGACGGCATCGTGGTGTTGGACTTCGTGGACCGCGACGACGACGATCCGCACCGCGAGCAGCGTTTCTCGGAGAAGCTGGCCTGTCCCAACGCCCACGCGCTGGCGGTCGACGACCTGGAACCGCGGTCGTTCTCGTTCAACTCGCCGTACGGCGCCTGCCCGGAGTGCCTGGGGCTGGGCTTCCGCAAGGAGGTCGACCCGGACTTGGTGGTGCCCGATCCGGAGATGACGCTGGCCGAGGGGGCCATCGCCCCGTGGTCCATCGGGCAGAGCGCGGAGTACTTCACCCGGATGATGTCGGGCCTGGGGGATGCGCTCGGGTTCGACGTGGACACGCCATGGAACAAGCTGCCCGCCAAGGCGCGCAAGGCGTTGCTGGAGGGTTCCGATCAGCAGGTCCACGTCCGGTACAAGAACCGGTACGGCCGCACCCGGTCCTACTACGCCGACTTCGAAGGCGTGATGGCCTACCTGCAGCGCCGCATGGAACAGACCGACTCCGAGCAGACCAAGGAGCGGTTGGAAGGGTTCATGCGCGACATCCCGTGCCCGGAATGTCAGGGCACCCGCCTCAAGCCGGAGATCCTGGCGGTCACCCTGACCGCCGGTGACCGGGGCGCCAAGTCCATCGCCGAGGTGTGCGCGCTGTCCATCTCGGACTGCTCGGACTTCCTCAACGCGCTCACGCTGGGCCCGCGGGAACAGGCGATCGCCGGGCAGGTCCTCAAGGAGGTGCAGTCGCGACTGGGCTTCCTGCTCGACGTCGGTTTGGAATACCTGTCGCTGGAGCGCGCCGCGGGCACCCTGTCCGGCGGTGAGGCGCAACGAATTCGGCTGGCCACGCAGATCGGCTCGGGTCTGGTGGGGGTGCTCTACGTACTCGACGAACCCTCGATCGGGCTGCACCAGCGCGACAACCGTCGGCTGATCGAAACCCTCACGCGCCTCAAGCAACTCGGCAATACGCTGATCGTCGTCGAACACGACGAGGACACCATCGCGCACTCGGACTGGGTGGTCGACATCGGGCCCGCCGCCGGTGAGCACGGCGGCACCGTCGTGCACAGCGGCCCGTACGCGGACCTGCTGAAGAACCCCGACTCCATCACCGGCGCCTACCTGGCCGGCCGGCAGAGCATCGAGATCCCCGAGATCCGGCGCCCGGTGGACAAGGGACGCCAGCTCAAGGTGATCGGCGCTCGGGAACACAACCTCAAGGAGATCGAGGTGTCGTTCCCGCTCGGGGTGCTCACCGCGGTCACCGGCGTCTCCGGCTCGGGGAAGTCCACCCTGGTCAACGACATCCTGGCGGCGGTCCTGGCCAACAAGCTCAACGGCGCCCGCAACGTGCCGGGCCGGCACACCCGGGTCACCGGTCTCGACCACGTCGACAAGCTGGTCCGCGTCGACCAGTCCCCGATCGGGCGTACCCCGCGGTCCAACCCGGCCACCTACACCGGGGTGTTCGACAAGATCCGCACCCTGTTCGCGGCGACCACCGAGGCCAAGGTGCGCGGCTATCAGCCGGGACGGTTCTCGTTCAACGTCAAAGGTGGTCGCTGCGAGGCATGTTCGGGTGACGGCACCATCAAGATCGAGATGAACTTCCTGCCCGACGTGTATGTGCCCTGCGAGGTGTGTCACGGCGCCCGGTACAACCGGGAAACCCTCGAGGTGCACTACAAGGGCAAGACCATCTCCGAGGTGCTCGACATGTCCATCGAGGACGCCGCCGAGTTCTTCGCGCCGATCACCGGCATCCACCGCTACCTCCGCACCCTGGTGGACGTCGGGTTGGGCTATGTGCGGCTGGGCCAGCCGGCGCCGACGCTGTCCGGCGGCGAGGCGCAGCGCGTCAAGCTGGCCGCAGAGCTGCAGAAGCGCTCCACCGGGCGCACGGTCTACATTCTCGACGAGCCCACCACGGGCCTGCACTTCGAGGACATCCGAAAATTGCTCAAGGTCATCAATGGCCTTGTGGACAAGGGTAACTCGGTGATCGTGATCGAGCACAACCTGGACGTCATCAAGACCTCGGACTGGATCATCGACATGGGGCCCGAAGGCGGCGCCGGCGGCGGCACGGTGGTGGCGCAGGGCACCCCGGAAGACGTTGCGGCCACCCCGGAGAGCTACACCGGAAAGTTCCTCGCCGAGGTGCTGACCGGACGCGCCCCCGCTGCCATCAAGGCCAAGCCCAAGCGGGCGCCGCGCAAGCGCAAGGTCAGCGCCTGATCAGTACCCGCTGATCAGCAACTAGGACTCGTCGTTGCCCATGGATTCCCGGATCTGCCGCAGCCGGTCGGCGGCGGCCCGCTCGCGGGCCTCGTACTGCTCGGCGACCGCGCGGCCCTCGGGGGTCTCCTCGGCGAGTTCGGTGGCCCCGATCGCGGTGCCGTAGCGGTTTTCGATCTTCTCGCGGACCGATTCGAACGTCGGCACGCCGGTGCTGGTGTAACCGTCCTCCTCGGGCGTCGCCGCGGGAGGCTGCTGCTCGTCGGCCATATCGCCACCGTACCCGCAGCGGCGGCCGTCGCGGTGCCCGTCAGCGCGGTTTGGCCAGCGGAAACGGCAGGGTTTCGCGGATGCTGCGGCCGGTGATCAGCATGACCACCCGGTCGACGCCGACGCCCAGCCCGCCGGTGGGCGGCATCGCGTACTCCAGGGCCTGCAGGAAGTCCTCGTCGAGCGACATGGCTTCCGGGTCGCCGCCGGCGGCCAGTAAGGACTGTGCCTGCAGTCGGCGCCGCTGTTCCACCGGGTCGGTCAGCTCGCTGTAGGCGGTGCCGAGCTCGACGCCCCAGGCCACCAGGTCCCAGCGCTCGGCGACGCCGGGTTTGGTGCGGTGCGGCCGGGTCAACGGCGAGACCGAGGTGGGGAAGTCGGTGTAGAACGTCGGGTGCTCGGTGCGGGCCTCGACCAGATGCTCGTACATCTCGAGGACGACGGCGCCTGCGTCCCAATGGTTTTGGTAGGGGACACCGGCGGCGTCACACAGCCGACGCAGCGCGTCCAGTTCGGTGTCGACGTCGATGTGCTCGCCGAGGGCCTCCGACACCGCATCGTGCACCGTTTTGACCGCCCAAGCGCCGGAGATGTCCACCGGCTCCAGCGCGCCGGCCGGCCCGGGGCGCAACACGATCTGCGCACCGTTGGCCGCCGTCGCCGCGTTCTGGATGAGCTCGCGGCAGCCGTCGATCCACACCCGGTAGTCGGCGTGCGCCTGATAGGCCTCCAGCAGCGTGAATTCGGGATTGTGGCTGAAGTCCACGCCCTCGTTGCGAAACGCGCGGCCCAGCTCGAACACCCGCTCCACGCCGCCGACGCACAGTCGCTTCAGGTACAGCTCCGGGGCGATCCGCAGGTAGAGGTCGAGGTCGTAGGCGTTGATGTGGGTGACGAACGGGCGCGCGTTGGCGCCGCCGTGGATCTGCTGCAGGATGGGTGTCTCCACCTCCAGGAAGTCCTTGGCGAACAACGTCTCCCGGATCGAACGCAGCACGTTGCTGCGCGCCCGGATCAGGTCGCGGGCCTCGGGGTTGACGGCCAGGTCGACGTAGCGCGTGCGGACCCGGGCCTCCTGATCGGTGAGCCCCTTCCACTTGTCCGGCAAGGGCCGCAGGCATTTTCCGTTCAATCGCCAGCGCCGCACCAACACCGAGCGGACGCCGGTGTTGCTGCGGCCCATCGTCCCGCTGACCTCGACCAGATCGCCCAAATCGGTGGCGGCGGTGAAACCGTCCAGCCCGTCGTCGAGCGACGCGCGGTCGAACAGCAACTGAATCTCGCCGGACCAATCCCGCAACTGGGCGAACAACACGCCGCCGTAGTCGCGCCGTCGCAACAACCGGCCAGCCACGGTCACCGGGGTGCCGTCGGGGCTGTCGAGTGCCTGTGCCGCGGTGTGACTCGGGGGTCGACCCACCGGGTAGGCGTCGACGCCCTCGGCCTGCAAGGCCGCCAGCTTGGCCATCCGAACCCGGACCTGCTCGGGCAGTGCGGGGGCGGCGGGCGCCTCGTCGAGCAGGTCGGCGAGGTTCGGCGGGGTCGACGGGACCGCCGGGTGTTGTCCGGTGTGGGCCCGGGTGCGGCGGCTGAACGGCAGCACCAGGAAGCCCTCGGCGACCACCGAGGCGACGCCCACCCGGGGGATCATCCGGGCGTCCTCGTAGCAGGCGTAGCGGGGCACCCACTGCGGTTGGTACTTCATGTTGGAGCGGTACAGCGTCTCGAGTTGCCACCACCTCGAGAAGAACACCAGCAGCGCACGCCACAGCCGGGCTATCGGGCCCGCGCCCAGTTGGGCGCCCTGCTCGAATGCGGATCGGAACATGGCGAAGTTCAACGAAATCCGGTTGACACCAAGGGTTTCCGCGTGTTCGCAGAGCTCGCTGACCATCAGTTCGACGGTGCCGTTGGGGGAGCCGGGGGAGCGCCGCATCAGATCCAGCGACGCCCCGGTGCTGCCCCAGGGCACCAGGGACAACATGGCGACGACCTCGGATTCCGCGGGTTCGGTCTGGGCGCGCACGGCCTCGACCAGCAGGCAGTCGCCGTCGGCAGGATCTCCGAGGCGGCCCAGCGCCATCGAGAAGCCGCGCTCGGTCTCGGTGTCCCGCCAGGCGTCGGCCCGGCTCAGCACCTGGGTCATCTCCTCGGCGGACAGCTCCCGGTGCCGGCGGATCCGAACGGTCAGCCCGGCCCGTCGGGCGCGGGTCACCGCCTGGCGCACCGGCTTCATCTCCGGCCCGGAAAGCGTGTAGGCGTCCGGATGCAGGATGGCCTCGTCGCCGAGTTCCAGCGCGCGCAGGCCCGCGTCGCGAAAGGCCTGTGCGGCCGAGGAACTGGCGCCCATCACGCCGGGTGCCCACCCGTAGGTCTCGCACAGGCGCAACCAGGCGCCGATCGCCTGCGCCCACGCCCGCGGATCGCCGACCGGGTCACCGCCGGCCAAGCACACCCCGACCTCGACGCGGTAGGTGATCGCGGCGCGACCGTTCGGGGCGAACACGACCGACTTGTCGCGCCGGGTCGCGAAGTAGCCCAGCGAATCGTTCTTGCCGTAGACCGCGAGCAGGGCGCGCAGGGCGGCCTCGTCCTGACCGGTGAGCGCGTTGTCGGCCCGCTGCGATCGGAACAACACCACGGCCGCGACCATCAGCGCCAGCGCCCCGAACAATCCCAGCACAGTGTTGACCAGCGAATGCGGGTGCCGCCCGTCGAAGACGGTGCCGTCGACGCCGGCGAACGCGAAGACCCGGTTGGCGGCGTACAGCAGCCGCTCGCTGGGCTGCAACGTGCCCGGGAACAGTTCGAGCAGGCCCCAGCCCAGCAGGATGCCGACGGACATCCCGGCCAGTAGGGCGCCGGCGGCGCGGACCACCGCGCCGCGGCGCACCCGGGCCCAGAACTGCTTACGCGCCAACACCAGCGCGGCGATCGCGGTGACGTGGAAGACCAGCCCGACGATCTCACCGAGCTCGGCGCCCAGCGATTCGGAGCCGATGACCAGATCGCCGACGTTGACGACGATCGCCCCCACCAGATAGAGGATCAGGATCCACCAGGCGATTCGTTTCCGGGCCGCCAGCGCCGCGGCCAACAGGGCGAGCACGAAGGCCCACGCGAAGCTGGTGTCGGGGAAGTTGAACAGGTAGTCGTCGATGAACTCCCGCGGGACCCGGATGATCGACCGGACCAACGGGGAGACGCTGGCGATCAGCGCCAGCGTGGCGATGACACCGATGATCCAGCCGGCGGCCGCCGGCACCCAGGAAAAACGTGACGGCGAGTGCCCGACCGAGCGGACAGCGAGGGTCATAGGCCGGGAGATTATGCGCTACCGGCCTCGTTCGTAGGGCAGATCCGCGGGTCGTTACCAGACCGGTCCGGTGTACTTCTCGCCCGGTCCGTGCCCGGGCTCCTCCGGGGCCGCGCTGGCCTCGCGGAACGCCAGCTGCAGGCTCTTGAGCCCGTCGCGCAGCGGGCCCGCGTGCGCGCCCAGGTATTCGGCGCTGGCGGTGACCAGGCCGGCCAGCGCGGTGATGAGCCGGCGGGCCTCGTCGAGATCGCGGTACGGACTATCGTCGGGGTCCGGCTCGGAGAGCCCGAGCTTCTCGGCGGCCGCGCTCATCAGCATCACCGCCGACCGGGTGATCACCTCGACCGCCGGAATCTCGGCGAGCTCGCGCACGGCGGGTTCGGGATCGGCCGCGGAGCCGGAGGGGTCGGTCACGATTCTGGGATCATCGGTCATGCCTGCTAGACTGACATGCGCGACCGTCTCGGCAACTGCCGGGACAGCAAGTGGAGTCCCGCTCCCACCGTAGACCCGCCGGGTTCTACGGTCCGGTCACCGGCAGCTCAGCCGTCGGTTCCGCCCCGGTCTCACCGTGGGCGGGCGGTTAGTCACCGTGATCGGTCGGCATTCGGGCCCTGCTTTTGAGCAGGGCTTTTTGCTGAACTGGGTGGGGTTTCGACAGTGGAACACAACCAGGGAGGCCCCATCAGCACTGAGACCCGCGTCAACGAGCGCATTCGTGTACCTGAAGTCCGCTTGATCGGCCCCGGCGGGGAACAGGTAGGCATCGTGCGCATCGAAGATGCCCTCCGCGTTGCCGCGGATGCCGATCTCGACCTCGTCGAAGTAGCCCCTGATGCCAGACCACCGGTCTGCAAGATCATGGACTACGGCAAGTACAAGTACGAGACGGCCCAGAAGGCACGCGAGTCTCGCAAGAACCAGCAGCAGACCGTCGTCAAGGAACAGAAGCTGCGTCCCAAGATCGACCCCCACGACTACGAGACCAAGAAGGGTCACGTCGTGCGCTTCCTGGAAGCCGGGTCCAAGGTCAAGGTGACGATCATGTTCCGCGGCCGCGAGCAGTCCCGCCCCGAGCTGGGCTACCGGCTGCTACAGCGACTGGGCGCCGACGTGGCCGACTACGGCTTCGTCGAGACCTCGGCCAAGCAGGACGGCCGCAACATGACGATGGTGCTGGCACCGCACCGCGGCGCGAAGACTCGTGCGAAGGCAGCGCAAGACGCTGACGCGCCGAGTCAGCGACCCGGCGCAGCGGCCAAGGCGGCCGAACCGCCGCCCACCGACACAGCAGAACCAACACAGAACTGAGGATCCATGCCCAAGGCCAAGACCCATAGCGGTGCTTCGAAGCGGTTCCGTCGCACCGGAACCGGCAAGATCGTGCGTCAGAAGGCCGGCCGTCGCCACCTGCTCGAGCACAAGTCCAGCCGGCGCACCCGGCGCCTGGATGGCCGCACCGATGTGGCCGCCGGTGACGCCGGCCGCGTCGCGAAGATGCTCAACGGCTGAGGCCGTCGGCCGGCTCGAACATTTCTGACTTTCTCGATCAACGATAGGAACATCCAATGGCACGCGTGAAGCGGGCAGTCAATGCCCAGAAGAAGCGACGTGAGATTCTCAAGGCCTCGAAGGGCTACCGTGGCCAGCGCTCGCGGCTCTACCGCAAGGCCAAAGAGCAGCAGCTGCATTCACTGACCTACGCCTACCGGGACCGCCGCGCCCGCAAGGGCGAGTTCCGCAAGCTGTGGATCTCGCGGATCAACGCCGCTGCCCGCGCGAACGACATCACCTACAACCGCCTGATTCAGGGCCTCAAGGCCGCGGGCGTCGAGGTGGACCGCAAGAACCTGGCGGAGATCGCCGTCAGTGACCCGGCGGCGTTCACCGCGCTGGTCGAGGTGGCCAAGGCCGCCCTTCCCGCTGATGTCAACGCTCCGGCCGGCGAGGCCGCCTGAGCGCCCTGACCGAACGGTCGGCCCGCGTGGTCGCCGCAGCCAAGCTGTTGCGACTCGCGGGCCGTCGTCGTGCCGGACGGTTTCTGGCCGAAGGTCCGAACCTGGTGACCGCGGCGACGCAGGCCGGCGTGGTGACCGAGGTGTTCGCCACCGAGGCCGCGCTACAGCGCCACGCCGATGCCGTCGGCGGTGCCACGGTGCACGTGGTGACGGAGCGGGCGGCGAAGGCGTTGTCCGACACCGTCACTCCGACCGGGCTGGTGGCGGTCTGCGAGACACCGGACCCGGCACTGTCGGCGGTGCTGCCCGGCGCCCGCCTGATCGCGGTGGCGGTGGGTGTCTCCGAGCCCGGTAACGCCGGCACGCTGATCCGGCTGGGACATGCGATGGGCGCCGACGCGGTGGTGCTCGCCGGGCACAGCGTCGATCCCTACAACGGCAAGTGTCTGCGGGCCTCCACCGGCAGCATCTTCGCGGTCCCGGTGGTGGTGGAACCGGATACCGCCGCGGTGATTTCGGCGCTGCAGGACAATGGCCTGCGGGTGCTCGCCACGGCCCTCGACGGTGAAATCGACCTGGCGCAGGCCGATCTCGCCGGGCCCACCGCCTGGCTGTTCGGACCCGAGGCCCATGGCCTGCCCGCCGATGTCGCCGGCGCCGCCGACCACCGGGTGCGCATCGAGATGCCCGGCGACGCCGAAAGTCTCAACGTCGGCGCGGCGGCGGCGATCTGTCTGTACCAGAGCGCCCGCGCGCACCACGCCGACGGTCGCCCTTAGCCGCTGAGCAGGCCCCGCGCCACGTGGGTGATCTGTACCTCGTTGCTGCCGGCGTAGATCATCAGCGACTTCGCGTCGCGGGCAAGCTGTTCCACCCGGTACTCCGTCATGTAGCCGTTGCCGCCGAAGAGTTGCACCGCCTCCATCGCGACGTCGGTGGCCGCCTGCGAGCAGTAGTACTTGATCGCCGACGCCTCGGCCAGCGAGATCTCCACCCCGTTCTGGCGCGCCTCGATGACGCGGAACAGCATGTTTCGCACGTTCATCCGCGCCACTTCCATGTTGGCCAGCTTCAGCTGGATCAGCTGGAATTGGCCGATCTCCTTGCCCCACAGGGTTCGGCTCTTGGCGTAGTCCACGCTGAGCCGCAGGCATTCCTCGATGACGCCGAGGGCCATGGCGGCGACGCCGATCCGTTCGGTGGAGAAGCTGGAGCGGGCGCTGTCGCGGCCGTCGCCGGCGTTGTTGCTCTCCGTCCCGCCGAGCAGCCGGTCCGGTCCCAGGCGCACATTGTGGAAAAACAGCTCGCCGGTGCGCGAGGAGTGGATGCCCATCTTGCGGAACGGTTTCGACTGTTCGAAGCCCTCCATGCCGCGGTCCAGGACGAAGGTCAGCACCGGGCGGTCGCGCTTGTCCACGCTCGCATCGCCGTCGTCGAGTTTGGCGTAGACGACCACGACGTCGGCGTCCGGGCCGTTGGTGATGAAGGTCTTCTGGCCGTTGAGGATGTAGTCGTCACCGTCGCGGGTGACGTAGGACTTCATGCCGCCGAACGCATCGGAGCCCGAGTCCGGTTCGGTGATGGCCCAGGCGCCGATCTTCTCGTAGGTCACCAACCCGGGCAGCCAGCGTTCCTGCTGGGCCAGGGTGCCCCGGGAGGCGATCGTCGGAACGGTCAGGCCGAGGCTGACGCCCATGCCGGTGACGATGCCCATCGACACCCGGCACAGCTCGCTGATCAGCATGAACCCCATGCCGGCCGAGCCGCCGCTGTCGCCGAACATGCCGCCGGACTTGCCGGAACCGCCGGCGGCCCCGGCGGTGGTGCCGTTGCGCATCCGGTCCAGGCGCTTCTCCAGCGATTCGCGCGCCATCGCGTCAAGTCCGAAGGTGGCGAACAGCTTTCGGACAATGGGGTAGGGCTCCATGTCGCCGCTCTCCAGCGCGTCGAGATGGGGCCGCACCTCCTTGTCGATGAATTGGCGAACTGCATCGCGCACGGCAAGGTCGACGTCGGTCCATTCGATCATGGGCAGCAGACTACGCTGCGGGACGGCGCCCCCGGGCAGGGCGTCGGCCCGCCAGCGAGAACGTCGTGTGCACCAGCGAGCCGGCCCGTTCCACCAGCACCTTGGGGTGCGGCGGGGCGGGTACCGGCGGCAGTGGGAACGGTGCCTTGCGCCGCGGGGCGTAGTGCATCGGCATGCCCTTGCGGTCGGCCGGCGGGTCGGTGAAGAACGGCGCTTCCACCAGGGGGGCGTCCGCGGGGGCGCGGCCGGATTCGCGGCGGTAGGCGGCCAGCGCCCGCGGATGCAGCCTGATCTCGTCGGGTACCGCCCAGAACGCGATCTCGATGGCCTTGCCGATCAGCCGCAGCAGCACCTCGTCGCCCGGTGTCCACCGCATGCCGGCCCGCTCCCGGATGGCCGGGTCGAAGACGCCGGCGGCCACCCAGCGCTGCGCGGCGAGCATCGGGCGAAACATCTGGTCCCACAGCGGAGTCGGCATCAGGACGAACTTCGGCTTCGGGATCCGCATGGCGAAGATGTCCAGCGTCGCCGGGTTGATCTCCAGTTCCTCGCGGCAGGTGCGGTCCCAGTACTCGCAGAAGTCCTCCCAGGATTTCGGCACCGGCCGCATGCTCATGCCGTACATCGCGTACCACTGCACGTGTTCGTCGAACAGTTGCCGCTTCTCGGCCTCGGTCAGGCCGCCGCAAAAGTACTCGGCCACCTTGATGATCAGCATGAAGAAGGTGGCGTGCGCCCAGTAGAAGGTGTCCGGGTCCAGGGCGTGATACCGGCGGCCCTGCGCGTCGGTGCCCTTGATGGTGTGATGGAAACCGCGGACCTGCGCGCCGGTCTGCGCGGCGCGTTCGCCGTCGTAGACCACCCCCATGATGGGATAGACCGACCGCGCCACCCGCTGCAGGGGCTCGCGGTGCAGGATCGAGTGTTCTTCGACACCCGCCCCGAGTTGCGGATACATGTTCTGGATCGACCCGATCCACATACCGAGTATCCCGGTGCGCAGGTCGCCGAAGTATTTCCAGGTCAGGGAATCCGGACCGAGGGGATCCGGCATGTCCGCCGCGGCGGTATCGGGAACGCTGGTAGTCATCGCTGCTCCTCTCCGGTGACCCCGGTCACACGACGATATAGCTGACAACTCTCGTTGTCTACGGCTTCGGGCGTGTGTGGCGGCATCTGTTATCCAATCGCCATCGCCGGGCCGGAACCGCCCCCGGCCGGGCGTTCGCCGCGGGGTGATATGAAGACGGGCGAGGACTCAGGAGATCGAATGGACACCGACCGGGCGCGCCAGCACGCCGTGGGAGACATTCCGCGCCGTACCGCGGCGCGGTATGCGCACAAGACCGCGATCATCGACGGCGCAACCACATTGACGTTCGCCGAGTTCGATCAAGCGGTCAATCGGGTGGCGAATGCTCTACTCGAGCGCGGGTTGCGCAAGGGGGACCGGTGCGCGATCCTGTCGCGGAACCGCTGGGAGTACGCGGTGTTGTCGTTCGCGACCGCACGCATCGGTGTCATCCTGGTGCCGATCAACTTCATGTTGAACGCCGAAGAAGTCGCCTACATCCTCGAGCATTCGGGCGCTGCAACGGTGGTCGCCGAGGCCGGCCTGGCCGAGACGGCCGACGGTGCGATCGCCCTGCAGTCCGGCGATGTTCGTCGAATCATGCTGGACGGCAACGATGGTCACCGCGACTGGGAACCATTCGCGGAGTTGTTGTCCGCGCCCGACACGGCGCCGCCGTTTGTTTCGATCTCCGATGATGATCCGGTTCGACTGATGTACACCAGCGGCACCGAGTCGCGTCCCAAGGGCGCGCTGCTGAGCAGTCGCGCTCTGATGTGGGAGTACGTCAGCTGCGCCATCGACGGCGGCATGAGCCACGACGACGTCGAACTGCACGCCCTGCCGCTGTACCACTGCGCCCAGCTGGACTGCTTCCTGGGCCCGGACATCTACCTGGGTGCCACCAGCATCATCACCGCCGGCCCGGACCCCGAGACCGTTCTTGCGCTGATCGAAAAGCACGGCGTCACCAAGTTTTTCGCGCCACCGACGGTCTGGATATCGCTGTTGCGCTCGCCGGCGTTCGACACCACCGACCTCTCCACGCTCGCCAAGGGCTACTACGGCGCCTCGGCGATGCCCGTCGAGGTCCTGCGCGAGATCGCCGAGCGTCTCCCCAACGTCCGGCTGTGGAACTTCTACGGCCAGACCGAGATGTCGCCGGTCGCCACCATCCTGGCGCCCCACGAGCAGCTGACCCACGCGGGATCGGCCGGGCGACCCGTCCTGAACGTCGAAACGTTCGTCGTCGACGAGCACGGCGAGCCGCTGCCGGCCGGCGAGGTCGGTGAGATCGTCCACCGCAGCCCGCACGCCACCCTCGGCTACTACAACGATCCCGAGAAGACGGCCGAGGCGTTCGCCGGCGGCTTCTTCCACTCCGGCGACCTGGGCGTGTTCGACGAGCACGGCCTGTTGCGGGTGGTGGACCGCAAGAAGGACATGATCAAGACCGGCGGGGAGAACGTCGCCAGCCGCGAAGTCGAAGAGGCGATCTATCTGCATCCGGGGGTCGCCGAGGTCGCCGTCTTCGGAGTCGCCGACCCGAAATGGGTCGAGGCCGTCGCCGCCGTGGTCGTGCCCCGGGACGGCGTCGCGCTCACCGACCAGGAGGTCGTCGAGCACTGCCGCGCCCGGTTGGCCGGCTACAAGACACCGAAACACGTGGTGCTCGCGGCGTCGCTGCCGAAGAATCCCAGTGGCAAGATCCTCAAAAGGGTGCTGCGGGAGGAATTCGAGACGTCACGCAAGTCAACGGCGTAGCGCCGACCCGCGGTGTCTCAGCGGAATTCGTCGGCGGAGGCCTCGACCCAGTCGGAGCGCCACGACAGCGGCGCCGGGTCCTCGAGGAGTTCGTCGGGCATCAGCCACTCGTAGAGCTCGGCATAGGTCTGGGTGCGCTGACCCGGCACGCGCCGGGTGAGCATCGACGGGTCCAGGTCGGCGAAGCTGTCGAGCCCCATCGACGCGACGATCTGGGCCGCGCTGGCCACCGTGGCCCGTTGGAAGTTCGCCACCCGGGCGGTCTTGTCCGGCACGTGCAGCGCCCGCGCCAGGCCCGGGTCCTGGGTGGCGACGCCGGTGGGGCAGCGGTTGGTGTTGCACTTGAGCGCCTGGATGCACCCGACGGCGAACATCATCGCCCGCGCCGACAGCGTGAAGTCGGCGCCCTGGATGATCCGCGACACGATGTCCACACCGCTGGCGACCTTGCCGGAGGCGCCGATGCGGATGCGGTCCCGCAGGCCGACGCCCACCAGCGCGTTGTGCACCAGCATCAGACCTTCGGTCAGCGGCATCCCGACGTGGTCCTCGAATTCCTGCGGCGCGGCCCCGGTGCCGCCCTCGGCGCCGTCGACGATGATGAAGTCCGGCGTGATGCCGGTGGCCAGCATGGCCTTGCAGATCGACAGGAACTCCGAGCGTGACCCCACGCACAGCTTGAAGCCGACCGGCTTTCCCTCGGCCAACGTGCGCAGGGTCGCGATGAACGTCATCAGTTCGGTCGGCGTCGAGAACGCACTGTGCACCGGCGGCGACACCACGGTCTGGCCCGGCGGCACCCCGCGGGTCGCGGCGATCTCCGCGTTGACCTTGGCTCCCGGCAGCACGCCGCCCAGGCCCGGCTTGGCGCCCTGGGACAGCTTGATCGAGATCGCCTTCACCGCGGGCAGTCGCGCCTTCTCGGCGAACGCCACCGGGTCGAAGTGGCCATTGGCGTCGCGGCAGCCGAAATACCCCGAACCGATCTGGAAGATCAGGTCTCCACCCGGACGCAGGTGATAGGGGGAGATGCCGCCCTCCCCGGTGTCGTGCGCGAAGCCGCCGCGGGCCGCGCCGGCGTTGAGCGCCTCCACCGCCGTCGGCGACAGTGCGCCGAAACTCATCCCGGACACGTTGAGCAGCGCGATGTCGTAGGGCTGGGTGCAGTCTGGGCCGCCGATGCGCACGCTCGGTGCCGCGGTGGGAGCGACCTTGGCGCGCAGCGAGTGCCGCAGGAATTCGTATCCCGGTGCGTTGACGTTGCGTTCGGTGCCGAACGGCTCGTCACCCTTGGTGCCCTTGGCACGTTCGTAGACCATGTCGCGGGTTTCGCGGTCGAACGGGGTGCCGTCGGTGCTGGACTCGATGAAGTACTGCTGGATCTCGGGGCGGATGCTCTCCATCAGATAGCGGAGATGGCCGATGATGGGGAACGCCCGCAGGATGGTGTGTTGGGTCTGCAGCAGGTCGAACACCCCGACGGTGGCCAGCGCCGCCACCGGCGCCGCGGCCAGCCACCAGGCAGCGTGACCGACGACTGCCAGCAACCCCAACAGCACGGCCGTGACCGCGACCCCGGCGACGAGCAATGGCCTCAGCACGGCGCGAGGGTACCAACGGGCATCACCTATGATCAGCACTGGCGTCACACCGGTGTCGCAACTGTCGAGGAGGCTCTCACCGAGTGGGTGACGAACTGGATTTGTCGAGCGAGGCTCTGGATGCCGCGGTCCTCGCGGCCCAGCAGGCGTTCGAGGCCGCAGCGGACATCGACGCGCTGGCCAAGGCCAAAACGGCACACCTCGGCGACCGGTCGCCGTTGGCGCAGGCCCGGCAGTCGCTGGGCAGCCTGCCCAAGACCGAACGCGCCGACGCCGGCAAGCGGGTCAACGTCGCCCGCGCAGCGGCTCAGCAACTCTTCGACGACCGGCTCGCCGTCCTTCGCGCCGAGCGGGACGCCGCGGTCCTGGTGGCCGAGCGCATCGACGTCACGTTGCCGTCGACCCGGCAGCCCACCGGCGCGCGCCACCCGATCACCATCCTGGCCGAACACGTCGCCGACACGTTCGTGGCGATGGGCTGGGAGCTGGCCGAGGGCCCCGAGGTCGAGACCGAGCAGTTCAACTTCGACGCGCTGAACTTCGGTCCCGATCACCCCGCCCGCAGCGAATCGGACACCTTCCACGTGGCCCCGGAGGGGTCGCGCCAACTGCTGCGTACCCACACCTCGCCGGTGCAGGTGCGGGCGCTGCTGGAACGCGAACTGCCGGTGTACATCATCTCCATCGGACGCACCTTCCGTACCGACGAACTCGACGCCACCCACACCCCGGTCTTCCACCAGGTGGAGGGGTTGGCCGTCGACCGCGGACTGACCATGGCGCACCTCAAGGGCACCCTCGACGCGTTCGCCCGCGCGCTGTTCGGGCCCGAGGGCCGCACCCGGGTACGGCCGCACTTCTTTCCGTTCACCGAGCCGTCGGCCGAGGTCGACGTGTGGTTCGCCAACAAGAAGGGCGGCCCCGGCTGGGTCGAATGGGGCGGCTGCGGCATGGTCGACCCCAACGTGTTGATCGCGGCCGGGATCGACCCCCAGGAGTACTCGGGCTTCGCGTTCGGCATGGGTCTGGAACGCACGCTGCAGTTCCGCAACGGGATCCCCGACATGCGCGACATGGTCGAGGGCGATGTGCGGTTCTCGCTGCCGTTCGGGGTGGGTGCCTGATGCGGCTGCCGTACAGCTGGTTGAGCGAAGTGGTGCGCGCCGGCGCGCCGGAATTCGCCGCCACGCCAAGCGAAATCGAGCAGGCGCTGATCCGCGTCGGTCACGAGGTGGAAGACGTGGTGGCCCTCGGGCCGGTCACCGGTCCACTGGCCGTCGGGCGGGTCGCCGAGATCGAGGAACTCACCGAGTTCAAGAAGCCGATCCGGGCCTGCAAGGTGGATGTGGGGGAGTCCGAGCTCCGCGACATCGTCTGTGGCGCCACCAATTTCGTGGTCGGTGACCTCGTGGTGGTGGCCCTGCCGGGCGCGACTCTGCCGGGTGACTTCCGGATCGCCAGCCGCAAGACCTACGGCCGCGTCTCCGACGGCATGATCTGCTCGGCCGCCGAACTCGGTCTGGGCAGCGATCATTCGGGCATCCTGGTGCTGCCGGCGGGGACCGCCGAGCCCGGTGCCGACGGCCTCGAGGTCCTGGGCCTCGACGATGTGGTGTTCGACCTCGCCATCACCCCGGACCGCGGGTACGGCCTGTCGGTGCGCGGTATCGCCCGCGAGATCGCCTGCGCCTACGACCTGCCCTTCGCCGACCCGGCCGAGGTGCCGGCGCTGCCGGTCGAAGGGGAGGCCTGGCCGCTGACGGTCGACCCCGCCACCGGCGTCAGCCGCTTCGCGCTGCGCCCTGTCACCGGCATCGACCAGCACGCCGCCTCACCGTGGTGGCTGCGACGCCGGTTGATGCTGTGCGGGATCCGGCCCATCTCCCCGGCGGTCGACGTCACCAACTACGTGATGCTGGAACTGGGCCATCCGATGCACGCGCATGACCGGGCGCGCATCCAGGGCGGTTTCGCGGTCCGGTTCGCCACCCCCGGCGAGACCGTGGTGACCCTCGACGACGTCGAGCGCAAGCTGGATCCGGGCGACGTGCTGATCGTCGACGACGTCGCCACCGCCGCCATCGGCGGTGTGATGGGTGCGGGGAGCACCGAGATCGGCGACGAGTCGACGGATGTTCTTCTGGAGGCGGCGATTTGGGATCCGGCGGCGGTGTCGCGCACCCAACGCCGGCTCCATCTGGTCAGCGAGGCCGGCCGGCGCTACGAACGCGCGGTCGACCCGGCCATCTCGGTGGCTGCGCTGGACCGCTGCGCCGCCCTGCTCGCCGAGATCGCCGGCGGTCGGGTGGAGCCCACGCTCACCGACTGGCGCGGCGACCCGCCGCGCCAGGACTGGTCCGGCGCCCCCGTGCGGATGGCCGCGGACCTGCCCGACCGCACGGCCGGGGTGCGTTACCCCGACGGCGTCGCGGCGGCCCGGCTGACGCAGATCGGGGCGCGGGTGGACACCGCCGAGGACGATCCCGCGGTCCTGGTGGTGACCCCGCCGAGTTGGCGCCCCGACCTGGTGCGCCCGGCCGACCTGGTCGAAGAGGTGCTGCGGCTCGAGGGCCTCGACACCATTCCGTCGGTGCTGCCGGCCGCGCCCGCCGGTCGCGGCCTGACCGCGGCGCAGCAGCGCCACCGCGCCGTCGGAAAGTCGCTGGCGCTGTCCGGGTTCGTCGAAGTGCTGCCGACGCCGTTCCTGCCGGCCGGCGTCTTCGACACCTGGGGGCTGCCCGCCGACGACCCGCGCCGCAACACCGCCTCGGTGCTCAATCCGCTGGAGGCCGACCGCCCGCAGCTGGCCTCCACGCTGCTGCCCGGTCTGCTGGAAGCGTTGGGACGCAATGTGTCCCGGGGGACCGCCGATGTGGCGCTGTTCGCCATCGCGCAGGTGGTCGAGCGCACCGAACAGACCCGCGCGGTCGAGCTGATCCCCACCGATCGCCGCCCGACCGAGGCGGAGATCGCCGCGCTGGACGCCTCGCTGCCGCGGCAGCCCCAGCACGTCGGCGTGGTGCTCACCGGCTTGCGGGAGCCGCGCGGACCGTGGGGGCCGGGCCGGCGCGTCGAGGCCGCCGATGCCTTCGAGGCGGTGCGCGTGGTGGCCCGCGCGTGCGGCGTCGAGGTGTCGCTGCGGCCGTCGGCGCAGCTGCCCTGGCATCCGGGCCGTTGCGCGGAGGTGTTCGTCGGCGAGACCAGCGTGGGTCATGCCGGGCAGCTGCATCCCGCGGTGCTCGAACGGGCCGGGCTGCCCAAGGGCACCTGCGCGGCCGAGCTGAGCCTCGCCGACATCCCGATCACGACGCCGCTGCCCGCGCCGCGGGTCTCCCCGTTCCCGGCGGTGTTCCAGGACGTCAGCCTGGTGGTCGACGAGGACATCCCGGCGCAGACGGTCATCGACGCGGTCCGCGCCGGGGCCGGCGAGTTGCTCGAGGCCGTCGACCTGTTCGACGTCTACACCGGCCCGCAGATCGGGGAGGGCCGCAAGTCGCTGACGCTGGCGTTGCGGTTCCGCGCTCCCGATCGGACGCTCACCGAGGACGACGCCAGCGCGGCGCGCGCGGCCGCGGTGGAGCACGCCGGTGCGGCCGTGGGCGCCACCCAGCGCGCCTGACTCGACGAATGAATTTGCATAAGCATGTATAACCATGCAGAATCGGTGAAATGGTTTCCGTAGCGATAGCGGGCGCAAGTGGGTATGCGGGCGGCGAGATCCTTCGGCTGCTCCTCGGACATCCGGCCTATCTCGACGGCCGACTCGAGATCGGCGCGCTGACCGCCGCCAGCAGCGCCGGCACCGCACTCGGTGAGCACCATCCGCACCTGCTGCCGCTGGCCGGCCGGGTGCTGGGCCCCACCGACGTCGACACCCTGCGCGGTCACGATGTGGTGTTCCTGGGCCTGCCGCACGGCCACTCCGCCGCGCTGGCCGAGCAGCTGGGGCCCGACGTCCTGATCATCGACTGCGGGGCGGACTTCCGGCTCACCGACGGCGACGTCTGGAAGCGCTTCTACGGCTCCGAACACGCCGGCAGCTGGCCGTACGGCATGCCGGAACTGCCGGGGGCGCGCGACGCGCTGCGGGGCACCAAGCGCATCGCGGTCCCGGGTTGCTATCCGACGGCCGCCCTGCTGGCGCTGCTGCCCGCCATGGCCGCCGACCTGATCGAGCCCGCCGTCAACATCGTCGCCGTCAGCGGCACCTCCGGTGCGGGCCGGGCCGCCAAGGTCGACCTGCTGGGCGCCGAGGTCATCGGTTCGGCCCGCGCCTACAACATCGGCGGCGCGCACCGGCACACCCCGGAGATCGCGCAGGGGCTGCGCTCGGTCACCGACCGCGAGGTCACGGTGTCGTTCACACCGGTGCTGATCCCCACCACCCGCGGCATCCTCGCGACCTGCACCGCCCGCACCCAGGCGCCGGTGTCGGAGTTGCGGGCCGCCTACGAAAAGGCCTACGCCGAAGAACCTTTCGTGCATCTGCTGCCCGACGGGCAACTGCCCCGCACCGGTTCGGTGATCGGCAGCAACGCCGCGCAGCTGGCGGTCGCCGTCGACGCCGACGCCGCCACGTTCGTCGCGGTCTGTGCCATCGACAACCTGGTCAAGGGCACCGGGGGCGCCGCGGTGCAGTCGATGAACCTCGCTTTGGGCTGGCCGGAGAGCGAAGGACTGTCGGTCGTGGGAGTGGCGCCATGACCGAGCGGCTGCTGCGCACCCAGGGGGTGACCGCGCCGGCCGGCTTCCGGGCCGCGGGCATCGCCGCGGGCATCAAGGCCACCGGCGCTCTCGACCTGGCGCTGGTCTTCAACGAGGGCCCCGATCACGCGGCCGCCGGCGTCTTCACCCGCAATCAGGTCAAGGCCGCCCCCGTGCTGTGGAGCCAGCAGGTGCTCGGCACCGGTCGGCTGCGCGCGGTGATCCTCAATTCCGGCGGCGCCAACGCCTGCACCGGGCCGGAGGGCTTCCAGGACACCCACGCCACCGCCGAGGCCGTCGCCGCGGCGCTGTCGCAGTGGGGCACCGAAACCGGTGCCATCGAGGTGGCCGTCTGCTCGACCGGGCTGATCGGCGATCGGCTGCCGATGGAAAAGCTGCAGGCCGGGGTCACCGAGATCGTGCACGAGATGGCCGGCGGGCTGTCCGGCGGCGAGGAGGCCGCCCGGGCGATCATGACCACCGACACCGTGCCCAAACAGGTGGCCCTGCATCACCCGGACAACTGGACGGTCGGCGGAATGGCCAAGGGCGCCGGCATGATGGCCCCCTCCCTGGCGACCATGCTGGTGGTGCTGACCACCGACGCGGTGGCCGACGCCGCGGCGCTGGATGCGGCGCTGCGCCGGGCCGCGGCGCTGACCTTCGACCGCCTCGACATCGACGGCAGCTGCTCGACCAACGACACGGTGCTGCTGCTCGCCTCCGGCGCCAGCGAGATCACACCCAGCCAACCGGAACTCGACCGGGCGGTCCTGCGGGCCTGCGAGGACCTGTGCGCGCAGCTGCAGGCCGACGCCGAGGGCGTGACCAAGCGGATCAGCATCACCGTCGCCGGCGCCCGCACCGAGGAGGACGCGGTCACCGCGGCGCGGCTGATCGCCCGCGACAGCCTGGTCAAGACGGCGCTGTTCGGCTCGGACCCGAACTGGGGCCGGGTGCTGGCGGCCGTCGGGATGGTCCCGTTCACGGTGCAGCATGACCTGATCTCGGTGTCGTTCAACGGTTTCCCGGTCTGCGTCAACGGCGCCGGTGCTCCCGGCGCCCGCGAGGTGGACCTGTCCGGCGCGGACATCGAGGTGCTGGTGAATTTGCAGCTCGGCGACGCGCAGGCCACCATCCGCACCACCGACCTGTCGCACGCCTACGTCGAAGAGAACTCGGCCTACAGCTCATGAACATCAGCACCGAGACTCGGGCGCAGGTCCTCGCCGAGGCACTGCCGTGGCTGCAGCAATTGCACGGCAAGATCGTCGTGGTCAAGTACGGCGGCAACGCCATGACCGACGACGTGCTCAAGGCGGCCTTCGCCGCCGACATGGTCTTCCTGCGCAATTGCGGAATCCAACCCGTCGTCGTCCACGGCGGCGGCCCGCAGATCTCCGCGATGCTCAAGCGGCTCGGCGTCGAAGGCGATTTCAAGGGTGGCTTCCGGGTCACCACCCCCGAGGTCCTCGACGTCGCCCGGATGGTCTTGTTCGGTCAGGTCGGTCGCGAACTGGTCAACCTCATCAACGCCTACGGGCCGTACGCCGTCGGGATCACCGGCGAGGACGCGCGGCTGTTCACCGCGGTGCGGCGCAGCGTGATGGTCGAGGGCGTGTCCACCGACATCGGCCTGGTCGGTGACGTCGACCATGTCAACACCGCCGCGGTGGTGGATCTGATTGCGGCCGGCCGCATCCCGGTGGTCTCCACCATCGGCCCCGACGCCGACGGCGTGGTGCACAACATCAACGCCGACACCGCGGCGGCGGCGCTGGCCGAGGCCCTGGGCGCCGAGAAGCTGTTGATGCTCACCGACATCGAAGGTCTCTACACCGACTGGCCCAACCGCGACTCGCTGGTCACCGAGATCGACACCGGGGCGTTGACCCAGCTGTTGCCGACGTTGGAAACGGGGATGGTGCCCAAGATCGAGGCCTGTCTGCGCGCCGTGCTCGGCGGTGTGCCCAGTGCGCACGTCATCGACGGCCGGGTCGAGCACTGCGTGCTGGTCGAACTGTTCACCGACGCCGGAACCGGCACCAAGGTGGTGGCACAAGCATGACGGAAACCCAAGCACTGCAACAACGTTGGTCGGCAGTGATGATGGACAACTACGGCACCCCGCCGTTGGCGCTGGCCAGCGGGGACGGTGCGGTGGTCACGGACCCGGACGGCAAGTCCTACCTGGACCTGCTCGGCGGCATCGCGGTGAACCTGCTCGGCCACCGCCATCCGGCGGTGATCGAGGCCATCACCACCCAGCTGAACACATTGGGGCACACCTCGAACCTGTACGCGACCGAGCCGGGCATCGCACTGGCCGAGGCCCTGGTCGGCCACCTCGGCGACGAGCAGCGCGCCCGGGTGTTCTTCTGCAACTCCGGCACCGAGGCCAACGAGGTCGCCTTCAAGATCAGTCGGCTGACCGGGCGCACCAAACTCGTTGCCGCCCAAGGGGCGTTCCACGGCCGGACGATGGGATCGCTGGCGCTCACCGGACAACCGACCAAGCAGGCACCGTTCGCGCCGCTGCCCGGCGACGTCACCCACGTCCCGTACGGCGACGTCGCGGCCCTGGCGGCCGCCGTCGATGCCGACACCGCCGCGGTGTTCCTGGAACCCATCATGGGGGAGGGCGGCGTGGTGGTACCGCCGGCCGGTTACCTGGCCGCGGCACGCGATCTCACCGCCAAGCACGGTGCGCTGCTGGCCCTCGACGAGGTGCAGACCGGCGTCGGGCGCACCGGCGCGTTCTTCGCCCACCAGCACGACGGCATCACCCCGGACATCATCACCCTGGCCAAGGGCCTCGGCGGCGGCCTGCCGATCGGGGCGTGCATCGGCATCGGCGCCGCGGCCGACCTGATGACCCCGGGCCTGCACGGCAGCACCTTCGGCGGCAACCCGGTGTGCACCGCGGCCGCCCTGGCGGTCCTGCGCACACTGCGGGCCGAGGACCTGATCACCCGGGCCGACGTGCTGGGCAAGACGCTCAGCCACGGCATCGAGGGCCTCAATCACCCCCTGGTGGACCATGTTCGGGGCCGGGGCCTGCTGCAGGGCGTGGTCCTGACGGCCGCCAAGGCCAAGGCCGTGGAGACCGCGGCCCGCGAGGCGGGCTTCCTGGTGAACGCCGCGGCCGCCGACGTGGTCCGGCTGGCCCCGCCGCTGATCGTCACCGAAGAACAGCTGGGCGGCTTCGTCGAAGCATTGCCGGGCGTCCTCGATACCGCACAGGAGACCTCATGACGGCAACACGGCCCGGTATCCGCCATTTTCTGCGCGACGACGACCTGACCCCGGCCGAGCAGGCCGAGGTGCTGGCGCTGGCCGCCGAGCTCAAGAGCAAGCCGCTGAGCCGGCGGCCACTCGAGGGGCCGCGCGGCGTCGCGGTGATCTTCGAGAAGAACTCCACCCGCACCCGGTTCTCCTTCGAGATGGGCATCGCGCAGTTGGGCGGCCACGCCATCGTCGTCGACGGCCGCAGCACGCAGCTGGGCCGCGAGGAGACGCTGGAAGACACCGGCACCGTGTTGTCGCGCTACGTCGACGCCATCGTGTGGCGCACCTTCGCCCAGGAGCGCCTGACGGCCATGGCGTCGGGCTCCACCGTGCCGATCATCAACGCGCTCTCCGACGAGCTGCACCCGTGTCAGGTGCTCGCCGACCTGCAGACCCTGGCCGAACGCAAGGGCGCCCTGCCCGGGCTGCGGCTGACCTACCTCGGTGACGGCGCCAACAACATGGCGCACTCGCTGCTGCTCGGCGGGGTCACCGCCGGCATCCACGTGACCATCGCGGCCCCCGAGGGCTTCGCCCCCCAGCCGGAGTTCGTCACCGCGGCCCGGCAACGCGCGGCCGAAACCGGCGCGTCGGTGACGCTGACCAACGACGCGCGCGCCGGGGTGGACGGCGCCGACGTGCTGGTCACCGACACCTGGACGTCGATGGGGCAGGAGAACGACGGGCTCGACCGCGTCCGCCCGTTCCGGCCCTTCCAGGTCAACGCCGAGTTGCTGGACTCGGCCGCCCCGGATGCCGTTGTGCTGCACTGCCTTCCCGCGCACCGCGGGCACGAGATCACCGACGAGGTGCTCGACGGGCCGCAGAGCGCGGTGTGGGACGAGGCCGAGAACCGGCTGCACGCCCAGAAGGCACTGCTGGTGTGGCTGCTGGAGAAGAGCGGGTTGGGGGCCCCGTGACCGATCTCGTCGGCAAGGCGTCACCGGGCGTCGCGGCGACCCGGGCCGGGCGACAGGCCCGGATTGTCGCCCTGCTCTCGGTGCGCGCGGTCTCCAGCCAGAGCGAGCTGGCCGCGCTGTTGGCCGAGGAGGGGATCGAGGTCACCCAGGCCACGCTGTCACGCGATCTCGAGGAACTCGGGGCGGTGAAGTTGCGTGGCGCCGACGGCGGCAGCGGCGCCTACGTGATCCCCGAGGACGGCAGCCCGGTACGCGGCGTCACCGGCGGCACGGAGCGGATGACGAAGCTGCTCGGCGAGTTGCTGGTCTCCACCGATGCCAGCGGTAACCTCGCGGTGCTGCGGACCCCGCCGGGTGCGGCACACTATCTGGCCAGCGCCATCGACCGGGCGGCGTTGCCGCACGTGGTGGGTACCGTTGCCGGCGACGACACGGTGCTGGTGATCGCGCGGGAGCCGATGACCGGCGCCGAACTCGCGACCACATTCGAAGAACTGCAATAACGACCGAAGACGAAGAATTGATGAAGGAGAACGGTGATGTCTGAGCGCGTCATCCTCGCGTATTCCGGCGGTCTGGACACCTCCGTGGCCATCAGCTGGATCGGCAAAGAGACCGGCCGCGAGGTGGTGGCGGTCGCCATCGACCTCGGCCAGGGCGGTGAGGACATGGAGGTCGTGCGTCAGCGTGCGCTGGACTGCGGCGCCGTCGAATCGGTGGTGGTGGATGCGCGCGACGAGTTCGCCGACGAGTACTGCCTGCCGACCATCCAGTCCAACGCGCTCTACATGGACCGCTACCCGTTGGTCTCGGCGATCAGCCGGCCGCTGATCGTCAAGCATCTGGTCGAGGCGGCGCGTGAGCACGGCGGCGGCATCGTCGCGCACGGCTGCACCGGCAAGGGCAACGACCAGGTCCGGTTCGAGGTCGGATTCGCCTCGCTGGCACCGGATCTCGAGGTGCTGGCCCCGGTACGCGACTACGCCTGGACGCGGGAGAAGGCCATCGCCTTCGCCGAGGAGAACGACATCCCGATCAACGTCACCAAGCGCTCGCCGTTCTCGATCGACCAGAACGTGTGGGGCCGCGCGGTGGAGACGGGCTTCCTGGAGCACCTCTGGAACGCGCCGACCAAGGACGTCTACGACTACACCGAGGACCCGACCCTCAACTGGAGCACCCCGGACGAGGTGATCGTCGGCTTCGAGAAGGGCGTACCGGTGTCCATCGACGGGCGGCCGGTCACCGTGCTGCAGGCCATCGAGGAGCTCAACCGCCGGGCCGGCGCCCAGGGCGTGGGCCGGCTCGACGTGGTCGAGGACCGGCTGGTCGGCATCAAGAGCCGCGAGATCTACGAGGCGCCGGGCGCGATGGTGCTCATCACCGCGCACACCGAACTCGAGCACGTCACCCTGGAGCGGGAGCTGGGCCGGTACAAGCGGGGCACCGACCAGAAGTGGGGCGAGTTGGTGTACGACGGCCTGTGGTTCTCTCCGCTCAAGCGCGCGCTGGAGGCCTTCGTCGCGCACACCCAGGAGCACGTGACCGGCGAGATCCGGCTGGTGCTGCACGGCGGGCACATCGCGGTCAACGGCCGGCGCAGCAGCCAGTCGCTGTACGACTTCAACCTGGCCACCTACGACGAGGGCGACACCTTCGACCAGTCGGCGGCCAAGGGCTTCGTGCACGTGCACGGGCTGTCGTCGAAGATCTCCGCCAAGCGGGATCTGGGCCTGTGACCTCCCCGAACCGAGCCCGATGAACATGAGCACCAACGAGGGTTCGCTGTGGGGCGGCCGGTTCGCCGACGGCCCGTCCGCCGCGCTGGCCGCGCTGAGCAAGTCGACGCACTTCGATTGGGCGCTGGCCCCGTATGACATCACCGCGTCCAAGGCGCACGCCAAGGTGCTGCACCGCGCCGGGCTGCTCACCGACGAGCAGCGCGACGGGTTGCTGGCCGGCCTCGACAGCCTCGGCAGCGACGTCGCCGACGGCAGTTTCGGTCCGCTGCCCAGCGACGAGGACGTGCACGGCGCGCTCGAGCGCGGCCTGATCGACCGGGTGGGACCCGGACTCGGCGGCCGGCTGCGCGCCGGACGTTCCCGAAACGATCAGGTGGCCACGCTGTTTCGGATGTGGCTGCGCGACGCGGTGCGCCGGGTCGCCGACGGGGTGCTCGAGGTCGTCGGCGCCCTGGCCGCCCAGGCCGCCGCACACCCCACGGCGGTGATGCCCGGCAAGACGCACCTGCAGTCCGCCCAACCGATCCTGCTGGCCCATCACCTCTTGGCCCACGCACACCCGCTGCTGCGCGACGTCGACCGGATCGCGGACTTCGACCGCCGCACCGCCGTCTCGCCCTACGGTTCGGGCGCGCTGGCGGGCTCCTCGCTGGGCTTGGATCCCGACGCCATCGCCGCCGACCTCGGATTCGCCACCGCGGCCGACAACTCCGTCGACGCGACCGCGGCCCGGGACTTCGCGGCCGAGGCCGCGTTCGTCCTGGCGCAGATCGGCGTGGACCTGTCCCGCCTCGCCGAGGACATCATCCTGTGGAGCTCAACGGAATTCGGCTACGTCACCCTGCATGACTCCTGGTCGACGGGCAGTTCGATCATGCCGCAGAAGAAGAACCCGGACATCGCGGAGTTGGCGCGCGGCAAGTCGGGCCGGCTGATCGGCAACCTGACCGGCCTGCTGGCCACCCTCAAGGCGCAGCCGCTGGCCTACAACCGGGATCTGCAGGAGGACAAGGAGCCCGTCTTCGACTCGGTGACCCAACTGGAGCTGCTGCTGCCGGCGATGGCCGGACTGGTGGGCACCCTGACCTTCGACGAGGCGCGGATGGCCGAGCTGGCCCCCGCCGGTTACACGCTGGCCACCGACATCGCCGAATGGCTGGTGCGCCAGGGTGTCCCGTTCCGCAACGCGCACGAGGCCGCCGGCGCCGCCGTGCGGATCGCCGAGGGGCGCGGGGTGGGTCTCGACGAACTCACCGACGAGGAGTTCGCCGGCATCGACGCGGCGCTGACCCCCGCGGTCCGCGAGGTGCTGACGGTGCAGGGGTCGGTGAATTCGCGCAACGCGCGCGGCGGCACCGCGCCCACGCGGGTCGCCGACCAGCTCGGTGTCGTGCGGCAGACCGTCGAGGATTTGCGGGCCCGGCTGTTCGGCTGACCCCTACGCTGGTGGACATGGCCGAACGAGTCACGTTCACCTCGGGTGGGATCCGCTGTGTGGGGCAGCTGTACCGGAGCACCCGGCCACGCAGCCATTGCATCCTGATGTGCACCGGATTCGGCGGCACCCAGGACACGCCGGCCCTGACGGCGACCGCGCGCGACTTCGCGGCGGCCGGCTATCACGTCCTGACCTTCGATTACCGCAGCTTCGGCCACAGCGACGGGCAGCCCCGGCAGGTGGTGAGCATCGAGGGCCAACTCGCCGACATCGCCGCGGCCATCGGCTGCGCCCGACGACTCGACGGTGTCGACGGCGTCGTGCTCTGGGGAACCTCGCTGGGCGGCGGCCACGTCGTGGCGGCCGGGTCGCGGGACCCGAGCGTCGCGGCGGTGATCGCCCAGATCCCGTTCAACGGGTTCCCGCGCAGGGTCGCCGGCCGGTCCGCGGCGACCACCCTGCGGCTGCTGGCACTCATGGGCGCGGACTGGCTGCGCGGCAAGCTCGGGCTCCCGCCGCACTACCTGCGGGCCATCGCGGGCCGCGGCGAACTCGCGGTGATGGCCAGCGACGAGGCGTCCCGCGTCATCGCCGGAATGACCAGCCACACCTGGCGTAACGAGGTGGCACCGCGCGGGCTGGTCGAGATGATGCGTTATCGGCCGGCCGATTTCGCGCCGGAAGTGCGCTGCCCGGTACTGGTGTGTATCGGGGACCGCGACGCCGAGACGCCGCCGGAGCTCTCGAAAGCGCTGGCCGACGCCGTGCCGCGCGGCGAGGTGCAGACCTACCCGGTCGCCCATTTCGAGTTCTACACCGACGACGTCCGCCCGCGGGTGGTTGCCGATCAGATCGATTTCCTGGGGCGGGTCCTGGCGCCCTGAGTCAGGAGAGCTGCTCGGAGAGCTCCAGCCAGCGCGACTCCAGCTCCTCGACATCGGACTCGAGGGCACGCAACTGTTCGGTGAGTTCGGCCAGCGCGACGTGATCGGACTGGTCGTGGTCGGCGAGTTCCTGATGCTTGGCGGCGATCCGGTCGGACAGCTTGGCCAACGCCCGGTCGATCGACGCGATCTCCTTCTCCACGGCGCGCTGTTCGGCGCCGGAAAGACCCGCCGTCGCAACGGGTTCCGGAGATGACGCGGCCGTCGGCGCGGTGCTGCGCTGGGCCGCCAGGCGCAGGTACTCCTCCACGCCGCCGGGCAGGTGCCGCAGCGTGCCGTCCAGAATGGCGTACTGCTGATCGGTGACGCGCTCGAGCAGATAGCGGTCGTGCGAGACCACGATGAGGGTGCCCGGCCAGGAGTCGAGCAGATCCTCGGTCGCGGTGAGCATCTCGGTGTCCACGTCGTTGGTGGGCTCGTCGAGGATCAGTACGTTCGGCTCGGTCAGCAGCGTCAGCATCAACTGCAGGCGTCGCCGCTGCCCGCCGGACAGGTCGGAGACCCGGTTCGAAAGTTGTTCGCGGCCGAAGCCGAGGCGCTCCAACAGCTGCGCCGGGGTGAGCTCGCGCCCGTCGACGACGTAACCGGCCTTCAGTCGGCCGATGACCTCGCGGACCAGGTCGCCCTCCACCTCGGCCAGGATGCCCGCCTGCTGGTCCAGCATGCCCAGTTGCACCGTCTTACCGCGTTTGACCCGCCCGGAGTCCGGGGCGACGGTGCCGGCGATCAGGCCCAGCAACGTCGACTTGCCGGCCCCGTTGGCCCCGAGGATGCCGGTGCGCTCTCCGGGGCCGATCCGCCACTCGATGTCGCGCAGCACGGTCCGGCCGTCGAACGACACCGACACCTCGAGCAGGTCGATGACGTCCTTGCCGAGGCGGGCGGTGGCCAGTTTCGTCAACTCGACGTTGTTGCGCAGCGGCGGGACGTCGGCGATGAGGGCGTTGGCGGCATCGATGCGGAACTTCGGCTTCGAGGTCCGCGCCGGCGCACCGCGCCGCAGCCACGCCAGCTCCTTGCGCATCAGGTTCTGCCGCTTGGCCTCGGTTGCGGCGGCGATCCGATCGCGCTCCACCCGCTGCAGGACATACGCCGCGTAGCCGCCGTCGAACGGCTCGACGATCCCGTCGTGGACCTCCCAGGTGGTGGTGGCGACCTCGTCGAGGAACCAGCG
The DNA here is from genome assembly GCF_963378085.1 of Mycolicibacterium sp. MU0050. GTDB lineage: Bacteria > Actinomycetota > Actinomycetes > Mycobacteriales > Mycobacteriaceae > Mycobacterium > Mycobacterium wendilense. The sequence goes on from NZ_OY726395.1 coordinate 2,238,406, forward strand.
GTCGTGGGTGACCAGCAGCAGGCCGCCGGTGTTACGGGCCCACCGGTTCTTGAGGTGGGCCGCCAGCCAGGTGATGCCCTCGACGTCGAGGTGGTTGGTGGGTTCGTCGAGGGCGATGACATCCCAATCGCCGATCAGCAACGCGGCCAACTGAACTCGGCGGCGCTGTCCGCCCGACAGCGTGCCGACACGGGCGGTCCACTCGATGTCGGCGACCAGGCCGCCGACGACGTCACGGACCCGCGGATCGCCCGCCCATTCGTGTTCGGCCTGCTCGCCCACCAGGATGTGCCCGACGGTGTGGTCGTCCTCGAGGACGTCGGCCTGCGCCAGCGCGCCCACCCGCAGTCCACTGCGGTAGGTGACCCGTCCGGCGTCGGGCCGGACCTCGCCCGTGAGCATCCGGAGCAGGCTGGACTTGCCGTCGCCGTTGCGCCCGACGATGCCGATCCGATCGCCATCGTCGACACCGAGGGACACCGAATCGAAGACGACTTTGGTGGGGTACTGCAGGTGCAGTCCCTCCGCGCCGAGTAGGTGTGCCATTGCTGCCGACCCTATCGGCCGGGCGGGAGTCCGAGGTGTTCGGCTTGACCGCCGCCGAGGTCTGAGTACCCGCGCCGGGGCAACGGTGGCCGGCGGTATCGGAGCCTGTGCCAGAATGTGCAGGCTGTCGGGGCACGTCGGCACTTGGGCAGGGGAGCTGCGGGTGGATCGAAGGCTAAGGGCGGTGGCCAGGCCGGTGGAACGGCTGCTGGCCACGGCGCAGAACGGCTTGGAGGTGCTGCGACTCGGCGGCCTCGAAACCGGCTCGGTGCCCTCGCCGTACCAGATTGTCGAGAGCGTCCCGATGTACAAGCTGCGTCGGTACTTTCCGCCAGATAGCCGCCCCGGCAAGACGCCCGCCGGGGAACCGGTCCTGATGGTGCACCCGATGATGATGTCGGCCAATATGTGGGACGTCACCCGCGAGGACGGCGCCGTCGGAATCCTGCATCGCGCCGGGTTGGACCCGTGGGTCATCGACTTCGGTGAGCCCGACAAGGTCGAGGGCGGCATGCGCCGGACCCTGGCCGATCACCTGGTGGCGCTCAACGACGCCATCGACACCGTCAAGAAGGTCACCGGACGCGACGTCCACGTCGCCGGCTACTCGCAGGGCGGCATGTTCTGCTACCAGACGGTGGCCTACCGGCGGTCCAAGGACGTCGCGAGCATCATCGCCTTCGGCTCCCCGGTGGACACGTTGGCGGCGCTGCCGATGGGGATCCCGCCGAACCTCGGCGCGGTCGCCGCGGACTTCATGGCCGACCACGTGTTCAACCGCCTCGACATCCAAGGCTGGATGGCGCGCACCGGCTTCCAGATGCTCGATCCGCTCAAGACCGCCAAGGCGCGGCTGGATTTCCTGCGTCAACTGCACGACCGGCAGGCGCTGCTACCCCGCGAACAACAGCGCCGATTCCTCGATTCCGAGGGCTGGATCGCGTGGTCCGGGCCGGCGATCTCGGAACTGCTCAAGCAGTTCATCGCCCACAACCGCATGATGACCGGCGGGTTCGCGATCAACGGCCAGCTGGTGACACTCACCGACATCACCTGTCCCGTGCTGGCTTTCGTCGGCGAGGTCGACGACATCGGGCAGCCCGCGTCGGTTCGGGGGATCCGCAGGGCGGCACCGCACGCCGACGTCTACGAGACGATGATCCGCACCGGGCATTTCGGCTTGGTGGTGGGGACCAAGGCCTCCGAGATCACCTGGCCCACGGTCGCCGACTGGGTGCTGTGGCTGTCCGGGCAGAGTTCGATGCCCGCGAACATTGAGCCGATGAACGACCAGCCCGAGGACGAGGGGGAGAGCGGCGTGCCGTTGGCCTCCCGGGTGGCGCACGGCGTCGGCGGGGCCTCCGAGGTCGCGTTGACCCTGGCGCGCGGCGCGGCCGACGCCGTGGGCACCGCCGGCAAGTCGATCCGCACGCTGGCCGTCGAGACCGCGCGTACGCTGCCGCGGCTGGCCAGGCTGGGGCAGATCAACGACCACACCCGAATCTCGTTGGGCCGGATCATTTCCGAGCAGGCGCGCGGCGCGCCCAACGGCGAGTTCCTGTTGTTCGACGGCCGGGTGCACACCTACGAGGCGGTCGACCGCCGCATCAACAACGTGGTCCGCGGCCTGATCGACGTCGGCATCCGCCAGGGCGACCACGTGGGCGTGTTGATGGAGACCCGGCCGAGTGCCCTGGTGGCCATCGCGGCGCTGTCGCGGCTCGGAGCCGTCGCCGTGCTGATGCCCCCGGACGGCGACCTGGCCGAAGCCGCGCGGTTGGGCGGGGTCTCCGAAGTGCTCACCGACCCGACGAATCTGGAAGCGGCGAGCCGGCTGGCGGTGCAGGTGTTGGTGCTCGGCGGTGGCGACTCGCGCCGCCTGCAGTTGCCGGACGGCACCGACGTCGTCGACATGGAGCAGATCGACCCCGACGTCGTCGAGTTGCCCGGCTGGTATCGCCCGAACCCGGGCTTCGCCCGCGACCGCGCGTTCGTCGCGTTCAGCACGGTGGCCGGCGAACTCGTCGCCAAGGAGATCACCAACTTCCGCTGGGCGTTGTCGGCGTTCGGCACCGCGTCGACCGCGGCGATCGACCGCAGCGACACGGTGTATTGCCTGACCCCGCTGCACCACCAGTCGGGGCTGCTGGTCGCCCTCGGCGGCGCGGTGGTGGGCGGCGCCCGGATCGCGCTGTCGCGCGGGCTGCGTCCCGATACCTTCGTCCAGGAAGTCCGGCAGTACGGCGTCACCGTGGTGTCCTACACGTGGGCGATGCTGTCCGACGTCATCGACGACCCGAGCTTCGCCCTGCACGGCAACCACCCGGTCCGGGTCTTCATCGGTTCCGGTATGCCGACCGGCCTGTGGCAACGGGTCACGGAGGCGTTCGCGCCGGCCAACGTCGTGGAGTTCTATGCCACCACCGACGGTCAGGCGGTGCTGGCCAACGTGGCGGGCGCCAAGGTCGGCAGCAAGGGCCGACCGCTGCCCGGCGGCGGCCAGATCGAGTTGGCGGCCTACAGCGCCGAGGAAGACCTGATCCTCGAGGACGAGCGCGGTTTCGTGCAGGTGGCCGACACCGACGAGGTCGGCGTGCTGCTGGCCCGCCCGCGCGGTCCGGTGGACCCGACGGCGTCGGTCAAGCGCGGCGTGTTCGCCCCCGCCGACACCTGGGTGTCCACCGAGGCGCTCTTCCGCCGCGATGCCGACGGGGACTTCTGGCTGGTCGGCACCCGAAACACCGTGACGCACACCGCGCGGGGTGTGGTGTTCGACGAGCCGATCACCAATGCCGTGAGCATGATCAGGGCGGTGGACCTCGCCGCCACCTACGGGGTGACGGTCGGCGACCATGACCTGGCGATCACCGCGCTCACGCTGCGGCCGGGCGCCACGGTGACCGCCGCCGACCTCACCGAGGCCCTGGCCGACCTACCCGTCGGCCTGCCGCCGGACATCATCCACGTCGTACCGGAGCTGCCGTTGTCGGCGACCTACCGGCCGATCGTCAACGATCTGCGCGCGGCGGGCATCCCCAAGGCCGGCCGCCAGACGTGGTACCTCGATCCGGCGAGCGGACAGTTCAAGAGGTTGACGGCCGCCGTCCGCGCTCAGTTCGCGAGCGGCGAGTAACGACGACATGCCCTGGAGCGACAGCGCTGTTAGGCTCCCGATGACACTCTTTCGGAGGAATCGCATGACTGGAAACCAGACATCTCGGTGGCGCCGCGCGGCGGTCATCGGGGTGACCAGCGTGGGTTTGGCGCTCGGTTCCCTCGGAGCCGGCGCCGGGACCGCCAATGCCGACGTCCTCGATGAGTTGGCTCAGGAGTACAGCACCGGCGCCGGCGCCGGCCTGGTCGCCAACCTGCTGCGTGCCTCGCTGGAACTGCGGGCCCAGGGCTACAACCCGAAACCGGCCGACCTCGCGGCGATCAAGGCCGCGATGGATCGCGGACCCAACCAGGCACCTCTGGTCGAAGCGCTGAACGGGGCCCTGTCCAATCAGCGCAAGGCGCAGAGCCACGCTTCTCCGTCGCGCGGTCAGTCGCCCATCCAGGTCGGCATCCTGCCCAGCGACAACTGGAACAACCCCAACCCGATGGACCGGACCGGCGGCAACAACGGCAACCCCGTCTTCGAGATGCCCGGTCGGTAACTGTTGACCGCGCTCGACGAGAAGTTGCTGCAGATCCTGGTGTGCCCGGTCGACCGTGGCCCGCTGGTGCACGCCGGTGACGTGCTCTACAACCCGAGGCTGCGCCGCGCCTACCGCATCGACGAGGGGATTCCGGTGCTGCTCGCCGACGAGTCCCGCGCCGTCGACGACGACGAGCACGCCACGCTGATGGGGTCGGCCTAGTTCGTCGGCTGGTCGGTGCAGCACAATCGCAACGGTGAGCGCCGACGCCCTGAGCACTGATCCGCAGGTCGCGGCCCGCCGACTGTTGGGGGCCACCCTCTACGGGCGCGACGCGGCCGCCCTGATCGTCGAGGTCGAGGCCTACGGCGGTGTCCCCGACGGACCGTGGCCCGATCCCGCTGCGCACTCCTTTCGCGGACCCAACGCCCGCAACGAGGTGATGTTCGGCCCGGCCGGACGCCTCTACACCTACCGCAGCCACGGGATCCATGTCTGCGCCAACATCGTCTGCGGACCCGACGGCACCGCCGCCGCCGTGCTGCTCCGGGCCGGCGTGATCATCGCCGGCACCGCGGCGGCCCGGCGGCGCCGCGGCGACGTCGCCGATCGAGCGCTGGCGCGCGGACCTGGAAACCTGTGTTCGGCGTTGGGCATCGCGATGTCCGACAGCGGCCTCGACGTGTTCGACGCGGCCGGCCCGGTCCGGCTCGAGCTCGCCGCGGAGCGGGCGTCGGTGATCAGCGGCCCCCGGGTGGGTGTGAGCAAGGCCGCGGACCGGTCCTGGCGGTTCTGGCTGGCCGAGTACCCGGAAGTTTCCGCATATCGCCGGAGTCCGCGGGCGCCGGCGACCGGCCTCAGCGACTAGCGTCGGCGTCCGTACGGGAAGATCGACACATGGCTTCGATCCTCGATGAGTTGGACTGGCGCGGACTGATCGCGCAGTCGACCGACCGTGACGCTCTTACCCGCCAGTTGACGACGGGGCCGACGACGGTCTATTCGGGCTTCGATCCCACCGGACCCAGCCTGCACGCCGGCCACCTGGTGCCGCTGCTGACATTGCGGCGCTTCCAGCAGGCCGGACACCGGCCCATCGTGCTGGCGGGCGGCGCCACCGGGATGATCGGTGATCCGCGCGACGCCGGGGAGCGCACCCTCAACGATGCCGACACCGTCGCGGACTGGGCCGGGCGCATCCGCGGCCAACTCGAGCGGTTCGTCGAGTTCGACCAGTCGCCGACGGGTGCAGTCGTGGAGAACAACCTGTCGTGGACAGCGGAGCTGTCGGCCATCGAGTTCCTTCGCGACCTGGGCAAGCACTTCTCGGTCAACGTCATGTTGGACCGGGACACGGTGCGGCGACGACTCGAGGGCGACGGCATCTCCTATACGGAGTTCAGCTACATGTTGCTGCAGGCCAACGACTACGTCGAACTGCACCGGCGCTACAACTGCGCACTTCAGATCGGCGGCTCCGACCAATGGGGCAACATCATCGCCGGGGTTCGGCTGGTCCGCCAGAAGCTCGGCGCGAGCGTGCATGCGTTGACGACGCCGCTGGTCACCGACTCGGAGGGCAAGAAGTTCGGTAAGTCCACGGGCGGCGGCAACCTCTGGCTGGATCCGGAGATGACCAGCCCCTATGCGTGGTACCAGTACTTCGTCAACACCGCGGACGCCGACGTGCTGGCTTATCTGCGGTGGTTCACCTTCCTGGGTGCCGAGGACCTCGCCGAACTGGAGGAGGCCACCGCCCAGCGTCCGCACGAGCGGGCGGCCCAGCGCCGGCTGGCCCAGGAACTCACGACGTTGGTGCACGGTGAGGCGGCGACGAGGTCGGTGGAACTGGCCAGCCAGGCGTTGTTCGGCCGGGGCGAGCTGACCGATTTGGACGAGCCCACCCTGGCGGCGGCGCTCACCGAGGCCTCCGTGGCCGAACTCACACCGGGCGGTCCGGATGGCATAGCCGACCTTTTGGTGGCGACGGGACTCTCGGCGAGCAAGGGCGCGGCGCGGCGCACGATCGCCGAGGGCGGCGTCTCGGTCAACAACATTCGGGTCGCCGGCGACGATTGGGTGCCGCAATCCTCGGACTTTCTGTTCGGGCGTTGGCTGGTGCTGCGCCGCGGCAAGCGGAACGTGGCGGGTGTCCGGAAGATCGGAAGTTGATCTTGAAGGTCCGAAAACCGCCTTCTACCAGGCGATTTGACTCCGAGTTTCCAAGCACGTAACTTATCTCTCGTCGCCGCGACACGGCCCAGCCGGAGAGCGCGACGGCTTCCCTGGGAATAACCCTGGATATCAGGGTGTTCCTACTAGTCCGCACTGAAGTCAGCGGCCTTTTGGCCGCGGGTTTCTGCGCGGCTGGCGGGGAGTCACAATCTGGTCTGTTGTTTGAGAACTCAATAGTGTGTTTGGTGGTTTTTGTTTGTTGTTTTTTTGTCTGCCTCTTTTTCCCGTTTAGGGGTGGATGTTTTTGGATGCCAGTTTTGGTGTCTTTTGTTTGTGATCGGATTTTTCTGATTCGAATTCTGCCGGGTTTGTCCCGGGGTTTTTGTTTGGAGAGTTTGATCCTGGCTCAGGACGAACGCTGGCGGCGTGCTTAACACATGCAAGTCGAACGGAAAGGCCCTTTCGGGGGTACTCGAGTGGCGAACGGGTGAGTAACACGTGGGTGATCTGCCCTGCACTTTGGGATAAGCCTGGGAAACTGGGTCTAATACCGAATATGATCACGGGCTTCATGGTCTGTGGTGGAAAGCTTTTGCGGTGTGGGATGGGCCCGCGGCCTATCAGCTTGTTGGTGGGGTAATGGCCTACCAAGGCGACGACGGGTAGCCGGCCTGAGAGGGTGACCGGCCACACTGGGACTGAGATACGGCCCAGACTCCTACGGGAGGCAGCAGTGGGGAATATTGCACAATGGGCGCAAGCCTGATGCAGCGACGCCGCGTGGGGGATGACGGCCTTCGGGTTGTAAACCTCTTTCAGCATCGACGAAGCGCAAGTGACGGTAGATGCAGAAGAAGCACCGGCCAACTACGTGCCAGCAGCCGCGGTAATACGTAGGGTGCGAGCGTTGTCCGGAATTACTGGGCGTAAAGAGCTCGTAGGTGGTTTGTCGCGTTGTCCGTGAAAACTCACAACTCAATTGTGGGCGTGCGGGCGATACGGGCAGGCTAGAGTACTGCAGGGGAGACTGGAATTCCTGGTGTAGCGGTGGAATGCGCAGATATCAGGAGGAACACCGGTGGCGAAGGCGGGTCTCTGGGCAGTAACTGACGCTGAGGAGCGAAAGCGTGGGGAGCGAACAGGATTAGATACCCTGGTAGTCCACGCCGTAAACGGTGGGTACTAGGTGTGGGTTTCCTTCCTTGGGATCCGTGCCGTAGCTAACGCATTAAGTACCCCGCCTGGGGAGTACGGCCGCAAGGCTAAAACTCAAAGGAATTGACGGGGGCCCGCACAAGCGGCGGAGCATGTGGATTAATTCGATGCAACGCGAAGAACCTTACCTGGGTTTGACATGCACAGGACGCCGGCAGAGATGTCGGTTCCCTTGTGGCCTGTGTGCAGGTGGTGCATGGCTGTCGTCAGCTCGTGTCGTGAGATGTTGGGTTAAGTCCCGCAACGAGCGCAACCCTTGTCTCATGTTGCCAGCACGTTATGGTGGGGACTCGTGAGAGACTGCCGGGGTCAACTCGGAGGAAGGTGGGGATGACGTCAAGTCATCATGCCCCTTATGTCCAGGGCTTCACACATGCTACAATGGCCGGTACAAAGGGCTGCGATGCCGTGAGGTGGAGCGAATCCTTTCAAAGCCGGTCTCAGTTCGGATCGGGGTCTGCAACTCGACCCCGTGAAGTCGGAGTCGCTAGTAATCGCAGATCAGCAACGCTGCGGTGAATACGTTCCCGGGCCTTGTACACACCGCCCGTCACGTCATGAAAGTCGGTAACACCCGAAGCCAGTGGCCTAACCCTTCGGGGAGGGAGCTGTCGAAGGTGGGATCGGCGATTGGGACGAAGTCGTAACAAGGTAGCCGTACCGGAAGGTGCGGCTGGATCACCTCCTTTCTAAGGAGCACCACGAGACTTGAGCCCGCCCGCATCGTGTGGGAGTTCGGTGACTCAAGCGATTCGTTGGATGGCCCTTTACCTGTAGTGGGTGGGGGTCTGGTGCACAACAAGCAAAGCTGTATTGACCATGACCGGGATCCAGTCCTTTCGGGGGTTGGGGTTTGTGGTACTGCCAGACACACTGTTGGGTCCTGAGGCAACAGGCCCGTTTTTCTCTGGCCCCTGCGTGGGGTGGGAGGCTTGGTTGTCGCTCCATCTTGGTGGTGGGGTGTGGTGTTTGATTTGTGGATAGTGGTTGCGAGCATCAAGCCGCACATGGGGTGGCCGTCCTGTTTGGGAGGGTCGCTGCTGCATCTCTTCGGGGGTGTGGGTGTGTGGTTTGTTGTGGTGTAATTTCTGATTTTTCTTTGGTTTTGTGTTTGTAAGTGTTTAAGGGCGCATGGTGGATGCCTTGGCACTGGGAGCCGATGAAGGACGTTGGAGGCTGCGATAAGCCTCGGGGAGCTGCCAACCGAGCGTAGATCCGAGGATGTCCGAATGGGGAAACCCGGCACGAGTGATGTCGTGTCACCCGTCACTGAATACATAGGTGGCGGGGGGGAACGCGGGGAAGTGAAACATCTCAGTACCCGTAGGAAGAGAAAACAATTGTGATTCCGTGAGTAGTGGCGAGCGAAAGCGGAGGAGGCTAAACCGCGTGCATGTGATACCCGGCGGGGGTTGTGTGTGTGGTGTTGTGGGGCGTTTCTTCTCAGGTCCGCCGGCCTGGGCGACAGTCAGAAAAGTGTGTGTTAGTCGAAGTGGTCTGGGATGGCCTGCCGTAGAGGGTGAGAGTCCTGTAGGCGAAAACATGCACTCTGTTGTGGAATGTTTCCCCGAGTAGCAGCGGGCCCGTGGAATCTGCTGTGAATCTGCCGGGACCACCCGGTAAGCCTGAATACTTCTCAGTGACCGATAGCGGATTAGTACCGTGAGGGAATGGTGAAAAGTACCCCGGGAGGGGAGTGAAAGAGTACCTGAAACCGTGCGCTTACAATCCGTCAGAGCCCTCGCTTTTAGTGTGGGGTGATGGCGTGCCTTTTGAAGAATGAGCCTGCGAGTCAGGGACATGTCGCGAGGTTAACCCGTGTGGGGTAGCCGTAGCGAAAGCGAGTCTGAATAGGGCGTATCCCCGTCAGGGGTGTAGTGGCGTGTTCTGGACCCGAAGCGGAGTGATCTACCCATGGCCAGGGTGAAGCAGCAGTAAGATGTTGTGGAGGCCCGAACCCACTTAGGTTGAAGACTGAGGGGATGAGTTGTGGGTAGGGGTGAAAGGCCAATCAAACTCCGTGATAGCTGGTTCTCCCCGAAATGCATTTAGGTGCAGCGTCACATGTTTCTTGTTGGAGGTAGAGCTACTGGATGGCCGATGGGCCCTACTAGGTTACTGACGTCAGCCAAACTCCGAATGCCGACAAGGTGAAAGTGTGGCAGTGAGACGGCGGGGGATAAGCTCCGTGCGTCGAGAGGGAAACAGCCCAGATCGCCGGCTAAGGCCCCTAAGCGTGTGCTAAGTGGAAAAGGATGTGCAGTCGCGAAGACAACCAGGAGGTTGGCTTAGAAGCAGCCACCCTTGAAAGAGTGCGTAATAGCTCACTGGTCAAGTGATTGTGCGCCGATAATGTAGCGGGGCTCAAGCACACCGCCGAAGCCGCGGCAACAAGACGTGTTCTTGTTGGGTAGGGGAGCGTCCTGCATTCAGTGAAGCAGCCGGGTGACCGTGTTGTGGAGGGTGCGGGAGTGAGAATGCAGGCATGAGTAGCGATAAGGCAAGTGAGAACCTTGCCCGCCGAAAGACCAAGGGTTCCTGGGCCAGGCCAGTCCGCCCAGGGTGAGTCGGGACCTAAGGCGAGGCCGACAGGCGTAGTCGATGGACAACGGGTTGATATTCCCGTACCCGTGTATGAGCGTCCCTGATGAATCACCGGTACTAACCGCCCAAATGGTTGCTGATCAATCCCTTCGGGGTGCGACGGTGACCGGCTGCGCGGGACCTTCGGTGGTAGTAGTCAAGCGATGGGGTGACGCAGGAAGGTAGCCGTACCAGTCAGTGGTAATACTGGGGCAAGCCTGTAGGACGAGTGATAGGCAAATCCGTCACTCATATGTCTGAGAGGTGATGCATAGCCGATTGAGGCGAATTCGGTGATCCTATGCTGTCGAGAAAAGCCTCTAGCGAGTCCGTACACGGCCCGTACCCCAAACCAACACAGGTGGTCAGGTAGAGAATACTAAGGCGTACGAGTGAACTATGGTTAAGGAACTCGGCAAAATACCCCCGTAACTTCGGGAGAAGGGGGACCTCCTACTGTCATGGCTCTTGCGGCCGGCAGCGGTGGGGGGTGGCACAAACCAGTGAGAAGCGACTGTTTACTAAAAACACAGGTCCGTGCGAAGTCGCAAGACGATGTATACGGACTGACGCCTGCCCGGTGCTGGAAGGTTAAGAGGACCTGTTAACCCTTCGGGGTGAAGCGGAGAATTTAAGCCCCAGTAAACGGCGGTGGTAACTATAACCATCCTAAGGTAGCGAAATTCCTTGTCGGGTAAGTTCCGACCTGCACGAATGGCGTAACGACTTCTCAACTGTCTCAACCATAGACTCGGCGAAATTGCACTACGAGTAAAGATGCTCGTTACGCGCGGCAGGACGAAAAGACCCCGGGACCTTCACTATAGCTTGGTATTGATGTTCGATTCGGTTTGTGTAGGATAGGTGGGAGACTGTGAAGCAGTAACGCCAGTTATTGTGGAGTCGTTGTTGAAATACCACTCTGGTCGTATTGGACCTCTAACCTCGAACCGTATATCCGGTTCAGGGACAGTGCCTGGTGGGTAGTTTAACTGGGGCGGTTGCCTCCTAAAATGTAACGGAGGCGCCCAAAGGTTCCCTCAACCTGGATGGCAATCAGGTGTTGAGTGCAAGTGCACAAGGGAGCTTGACTGTGAGACGTACATGTCAAGCAGGGACGAAAGTCGGGACTAGTGATCCGGCACCCCCGAGTGGAAGGGGTGTCGCTCAACGGATAAAAGGTACCCCGGGGATAACAGGCTGATCTTCCCCAAGAGTCCATATCGACGGGATGGTTTGGCACCTCGATGTCGGCTCGTCGCATCCTGGGGCTGGAGCAGGTCCCAAGGGTTGGGCTGTTCGCCCATTAAAGCGGCACGCGAGCTGGGTTTAGAACGTCGTGAGACAGTTCGGTCTCTATCCGCCGCGCGCGTCAGAAACTTGAGGAAAACTGTCCCTAGTACGAGAGGACCGGGACGGACGAACCTCTGGTGCACCAGTTGTCCCACCAGGGGCACGGCTGGATAGCTACGTTCGGACAGGATAACCGCTGAAAGCATCTAAGCGGGAAACCCCTTCCAAGACCAGGTTTCTCACCCACTAGGTGGGATAAGGCCCCCCGCAGACCACGGGATTGATAGACCAGACCTACAAGCGCAGCAATGCGTGCAGGGAACTGGCACTAACCGGCCGAAAACTTACCAACAACCCACCCCCCAACCGGGGCGGGAAACAACAACCAACATTGTTGAATCGGTAAACAACACCGCAACGCGACGCAACCACACCCACAAATGCAACAAACATTGCACCCCACCACCAAAAACACCTTTCTTGGTGACACACGGTGCCCCCACCGGGACCCCGCCCCCACAAGGGGGGCGACCCCACCACACTGGGCCGGCACCACACAAGAAAATAGAGTTACGGCGGACATAGCGACAGGGAAACGCCCGGTCCCATCCCGAACCCGGAAGCTAAGCCTGTCAGCGCCGATGATACTACCCAACCCGGGTGGAAAAGTAGGACACCGCCGAACACACACATAGAAACACCCCCCACCACCAGGTGGGGGGCGTTTCTATTTCCACAACCATTATCAATACGCCTGTTCTGGCAAATAGAATGGCCGCTGGCGGCGTCACGATTGCGCCCGCTTTCAACGCGGCATTTCATCCCCGATATTTGCGCGGCTTCGAGGTTGATTTCGAGTGAGTGTCAATCCCATTCGGCCCTTCGGCGCCTGGAGCAATTGCCGCAAATGGCGAAATTGTCGATTGATCGGGCCGTTCCGAGGGCGTGACGACAATCCCGTGTTTCCCGATTCCGATTGGCGAATCGTTGCCGGACCCGCGCGGGTCGTATCCTGAATCAATACTTCGTAGCGAAAGGTTCCCAGTGGCTGACAACAGGCAGGGCGGCGAGCAGCGCCCGGCGGGCGGTGCTCGCGGCGGCGGCCCGCGGCGCGACCAGCGTGGTGGGCCGCGTCGGCAGGCGCCCGCCCGCTCGGGTCCCAATCGTGCGCGTCGTGCGCAACCTCAGACCGGCGCCGGCCCTGCGCGCGGGGAGGCCGACGCGGGCGAGAAGCCCCGCGGGCCGGCGATACCACCCGACATCGACGCCAAACAGCTTGCGCCCGAAGTTCGCCGGGAGTTGACCACGCTGGACAAGACCACGGCCGACACCATCGCGCGGCACCTGGTGGCGGCCGGTGAGCTGATCGACGAGGACCCCGAGGCGGCCCTGGCGCACGCGCAGGCGGCCCGGACGCGGTCGGGCCGCATCGCGGCGATCCGGGAGGCCGTCGGCATCGCGGCCTACCGGTGTGGGGACTGGGCCCAGGCGCTGGCCGAACTCCGCGCGGCCCGCCGAATGGGCAGCAAGTCCGCGCTGCTGCCGCTGATCGCGGACTGCGAACGAGGAGTGGGCCGCCCCGAGCGCGCCATCGAATTGGCCCGCAGCCCTGAGGCGGCCGCACTGGAGGGCGACGACGCCGACGAGTTGCGCATCGTCGCGGCCGGCGCTCGCGCCGATCTGGGGCAGCTCGAGCAGGCGTTGGCCGTGCTTGCCTCACCGGCCCCGGACCCGTCCCGCACGGGCCAGACCGCCGCCCGGCTGTTCTACGCCTACGCCGAGGCGCTGCTGGCGCTGGGGCGCAAGGACGAAGCGCTGCAATGGTTCCTGAATTCCGGCCGGGCCGACATCGACGGCGTCACCGACGCCGAAGAGCGGGTCAGCGAGCTGGCCTGACGTGACGACGCTCGCACAACTTCACGACTGCCTGCTGCTCGACCTCGACGGCACGGTGTTCCGCGGCCACGCTCCCACCGAAGACTCCCTCGAAGCACTGGCCACTGCCACGGCGCGGCAGCTGTTCGTCACCAACAACGCCTCGCGCAGCGCCGCCGAGGTCGCCGAGCATCTGCGTGAACTGGGCTTCGATGCGGCCGGCGAAGACGTGGTCACCAGCGCGCAGAGCGCAGCGGGTCTGCTGGCCCAGCAGCTGCCCGCCGGAGCCCACGTGCTGGTGGTCGGCACCGAGGCGCTCGCCGACGAGATCCGCACGGTGGGCCTGGTGCCGGTGCGCAACTTCGCCGACGACCCGGTGGCCGTCGTCCAGGGACATTCGGTGGACACCGGCTGGGCGGTGCTGGCCGAAGCCGCGCTGGCCATCCGGGCCGGGGCGTTGTGGGTGGCCGCCAACGTCGACAAGACGCTGCCGTCGGAACGCGGCCTGCTGCCGGGCAACGGATCCATGGTGGCGGCGTTGCGCACGGCCACCGATGCCGACCCGCAGGTGGCCGGCAAGCCCGCCCCGACGTTGATGGCGGATGCGTTGTCCCGTGGGCAGTTTGACACCCCGCTGGTGGTAGGTGACCGGCTCGACACCGACATCGCGGGTGCGAACGCGGCCGGGCTGCCCAGCCTGATGGTGCTCACCGGCGTCAGCACCGCGCGGGAGGCCGTGCACGCCATCCCCGCCGAGCGGCCCACCTTCATCGCCGAGACCCTGGCCGGGTTGCACGCCGCGGCCGACCACTTGTCGGTGCGCGCCCAGCCGGCCTGGCGGATCAACCACGACGACGGCGTCGTGACGGTCCACACGGCCGGGCACGACGACAGCGCCGACGGGCTGGGCATCGTCCGCGCGACCGCCCGGGCCGTCTGGGAGTCCGGACTCGACCGGGTCAGCATCCGGGCCGGCGACGACACCGCGGAGGCCGCGCTGCGGCGCTGGGCGTTGTTGGACCCGGCCATCGACTAGCGTGGGGGCCGAAATGGCTACCGACCCGAACCAGATCCGCGCGCAGATCGATGAACTGCTCGCCTCGCTGCCGACCACCCCTGACGATGGGCAGACCATGGACCAGGGCGGCGAACTGGACATCGACGAGATCGCGCGGCGCCTCGAGGAGGCCCACGACGTGTTGGTCCGGGCCCTGGAATCGGTGGAGAAGGGCTGAACGCACCGTGGCGCGGCGTATGCGAGTGGACGCCGAGCTGGTCCGGCGGGGACTGGCGCGGTCCCGTCAACAGGCCGCCGAGCTGATCGGCGCCGGACGGGTCAGCATCGACGGGATGCCCGCCTCCAAGCCGGCCACCGCAGTCACCGCCGAGACCACGCTCAAGGTCGCCGACGTCGGGGAGCGCAGCTGGGTCTCGCGCGGGGCCCACAAGCTGATCGGCGCCCTCGACGTCTTCGGTATCGACGTCGGCGGCCGTCGGTGCCTGGACGCCGGCGCGTCCACCGGCGGGTTCACCGAGGTGCTGCTGGACCGCGGCGCCCGCGAGGTGGTCGCCGTCGACGTCGGGTACGGGCAGCTGGCCTGGCCGCTGCGCTCCGACGAGCGCGTCGTCGTCGTCGAACGGACCAATGTGCGCGAGCTGACCCCGGAAACGATCGGCGGCCAGGTGGATCTCGTCGTCGCGGATCTGTCCTTCATCTCGCTGGCCACGGTGTTACCCGCACTCGCCGCATGTGCCGCCGAGTCCGCCGATATCGTTCCCATGGTGAAGCCACAGTTCGAGGTCGGCAAGGGGCAGGTGGGGGCCGGGGGTGTGGTCCAAGACCCCGCCCTGCGCACCAGTGCGGTGCTGTCGGTGGCGCGCCGGGCCGCAGACCTGCGCTGGTACACCATGGCGGCGACGGCCAGCCCGTTGCCGGGTCCGTCCGGCAACGTGGAGTACTTTCTGTGGCTGCGCTCCGATCCCGAGCGCGCGTTGCACGATCAGCAGCTGGAAGCCGCCATCGCGCGGTCGGTCGATGAAGGGCCGCAATGACCTCTCAACGTACTGTCCTGTTGGTCGTGCACACCGGTCGCGAGAACGCCACCGCCGTGGCGCGCCATGTGGAAAAGGTGCTGGGCGACAACGGCATTGCGCTACGCGTGCTTTCGGCCGAGGCCGTCGATCGCGGCACGCTGCGGCTGGCGCCCGAGGACATGCGGGCCCGCGGCGTGGAGATCGACGTCGTCGACGCCGACGAGAACGCCGCCAAGGGCTGCGAATTGGTGATGGTGCTCGGCGGCGACGGGACCTTCCTGCGGGCCGCCGAGTTGGCGCGCAACGCCGACA
The DNA here is from genome assembly GCF_963378085.1 of Mycolicibacterium sp. MU0050. Taxonomy (GTDB): domain Bacteria; phylum Actinomycetota; class Actinomycetes; order Mycobacteriales; family Mycobacteriaceae; genus Mycobacterium; species Mycobacterium wendilense. Next base: position 2,254,080 of record NZ_OY726395.1, read on the forward strand.
TCCCGGTGCTGGGCGTCAACCTCGGGCGGATCGGGTTTCTCGCCGAGGCGGAGGCCGACGCGATCGACACCGTGCTCGACCACGTCATCAACCGCGGCTACCGGGTCGAGACGAGGATGACGCTGGACATCGTGGTGACCGTCGGGGGTGAGGTGGTCAACCGCGGTTGGGCGCTCAACGAGGCCAGTCTGGAGAAGCGCCCCCGGCTGGGGGTGCTCGGTGTGGTGGTCGAGGTGGACGGGCGCCCGGTGTCGGAGTTCGGTTGCGACGGCGTGCTGGTGTCGACGCCCACGGGATCGACGGCCTACGCCTTCTCGGCCGGCGGGCCGGTGCTCTGGCCGGATCTGGAGGCAATCCTGGTGGTGCCCAACAACGCCCACGCCCTGTTTGCGCGGCCGATGGTCACCAGCCCGGAGGCCACCATCGCGGTGGAACTCGAGCGCGACGGGCACGACGCGCTGGTGTTCTGCGACGGCCGGCGTGAGATGCCGCTGCCCACCGGTAGCCGCCTCGAGGTGACCCGATCGGCCAAACCGGTCAAGTGGATTCGGCTCGACAGCGCTCCGTTCACCGACCGGCTGGTGCGCAAGTTCCGCCTGCCCGTCACCGGCTGGCGTGGGAAGTAGCCCGTGCTCTCCGAGATCCGAATCGAATCGCTGGGCGCCATCAAGGCCGCCGACGCGGAGTTCGACCGTGGCCTGACGGTGCTCACCGGCGAGACCGGCACCGGCAAAACGATGGTGGTGACGGGGCTGCACCTGCTCGGTGGCGCCCGCGCGGACGCCAACCGGGTGCGCTCCGGGGCCGCCCGCGCCGTCGTGGAGGGGCGTTTCAGCACCACCGACATCGGCGCCGACCTGGCCGCCCAGGTCGACGAGATCCTCGACGCCTCGGGGGCCGAGCGCGACGAGGACGGCAGCGTGATCGCGCTGCGATCGGTCAGCCGCGAGGGGCCGTCGCGGGCCTACCTGGGTGGGCGCAGCGTGCCGGCGAAGTCGCTGAGTACCTTCACCGCGCAACTGCTGACGCTGCACGGACAGAACGACCAGCTGCGGCTGATGCGTTCCGACGAGCAACGGGCCGCGCTGGACCGGTTCGCCGACGTCACCGATGCGCTGCGGCGCTACCGGAAGCTGCGCGAGGAATGGTTGCAGGCCCGCCGCGATCTGGCCGAGCGGACCAACAGCGCGCGCGAATTGGCCCAGGAATCCGACCGACTGCTCTTCGCGCTCGAGGAGATCGACGGGATCGACCCGAGCCCGGGCGAGGACGACGCGCTGGTGGCGGACATCAAGCGGCTGTCCGAGCTCGACGCGCTGCGGGAGTCGGCCACGGCTGCGCGGCTGTCGCTGGCCGGCGGCGACGAGGCCGACGGGGCGGAGCCCTCGGCCTCGGCGGCCCAGCTGGTCGCCCAGGCCAAGGCCGCGCTCGAGGCCACCGACGACGCGGTCCTGCAAGCACTGGGCGGGCAGCTGACCGATGCGCTGACGGTCGTCGAGGACGTGGCCCGCGAGGTGGGCGGCTATCTGGGCGAACTCCCCACCGATGCGAGCACGCTGGAGACCAAGCTGGCGCGGCAGGCCGAACTGCGGACGCTGACCCGCAAGTACGCCCCCGACATCGACGGCGTGTTGGCGTGGGCCGGTCAGGCGCGCGATCGGCTGGCGCAACTCGACGTCTCCGAGGAGGCGTTGGCGGGTCTGCAGCAGCGCGTCGACGAGAGCGCCGCGCGGCTGGCCGACGTGGCCGCCGAGCTGACCCGCACCCGCACCAAGGCCGCCAAACGGCTGGCCAAGGCCGTGACCACGGAGTTGGCCGGGTTGGCGATGGCGCAGGCGGAGTTCACCATCGACGTGACACCGATGCTCGTCGGGCCCGAGGACTCGGCGCCGTTGACGCTGAGCTCCGGTGCGACGGTGCACGCCGGATCGGCCGGGGTGGACGCGGTCGAGTTCGGCTTCACCGCCCATCGGGGCAGTACCGTGCTGCCGCTGACCAAGAGCGCGTCCGGCGGTGAACTCTCCCGCGTCATGCTGGCGCTGGAAGTGGTTCTGGCCGCCTCGGCGGAGGGCACCACGATGGTGTTCGACGAGGTGGACGCCGGCGTCGGCGGACGGGCCGCGGTGCAGATCGGCCGGCGGTTGGCGCGGTTGGCCCGCACCCACCAGGTCATCGTCGTCACGCACTTGCCGCAGGTGGCCGCCTATGCCGACACCCACCTGGTGGTGGATGCGCTGGCGCGGGACGGCTCCAGCCGGGTCCGACGACTCGACGACGACGAGCGGGTGGCGGAGTTGGCGCGGATGCTGGCCGGGTTGGGGGAGTCCGACACCGGTCGGGCGCATGCCCGCGAGCTGCTGGAGGCCGCGCAGCAGGATCGGGCGCCGTCGTCCTGATCGGGCGGTGGGCCTTCGAGGAGACCCCGGACCGGTTGTCGGCCGATTCGGTTGTCCACGTAGGAACACTTTCGGCGGCGTGCGGTGTTCCTGGGTGGACAACAGAACTGCCGAGGTCGGAGAGGCCCGCCGGACATATCAGCCCAAGCTCTCGTTTCTGTTGCAGATGTGACGCAATGTGACTTCTGAGGCGCAAGTTACGGCGCGCCTCCCCGGCCCGATCGCGTTTCCCCTACAGAATCGGCTGTCATGAGGATGGCAGCGCTTCTCTCTCGCAACAGCAATTCTCGACCCGGTGTGGTGGGCACGGCGCGGGTGGACCGCGACATCGACCGCCTGCTGCGCAGAGTGGAGCCCGGGGACATCGTCGTGCTCGACGTGCTGGACCTGGACCGGGTCACCGCCGACGCGCTGATCGAAGCCAACATCGCCGGGGTGGTCAACGCCTCCCCGTCGATCTCCGGTCGCTATCCCAACCTCGGGCCGGAGGTGCTGGTGACCAACGGCATCGCGCTCATCGACGAGACCGGTCCGGAGGTGTTCAAGAAGGTCAAGGACGGCGCCCGTATCCGCCTGCACAACGGCGGCGTGTACTCCGGTGATCGCCGCCTGATCCTCGGCGTCGAGCGGACCGACGAAGAGATCGTCGAGAAGATGCACGAGGCCAAGAGCGGGTTGGTCAGTCACCTGGAGGCCTTCGCCGGCAACACCATCGAGTTCATCCGCAGTGAGAGCCCGTTGCTGATCGACGGCATCGGGATCCCGGACATCGATGTGGACCTGCGCCGGCGGCACGTCGTCGTGGTCGCCGAGGAGCCCAACGCGGCCGACGACCTCAAGGGCCTCAAGCCGTTCATCAAGGAGTACCAGCCGGTGCTCATCGGCGTCGGCACCGGTGCCGATCTGCTGCGCAAGGCCGGCTACCGGCCGCAGTTGATTGTCGGCGACCCCGAACAGATGAGCGCCGATGTGCTCAAATCCGGTGCGCAGGTGGTCATTCCGGCCGACGCCGACGGACACGCGCCCGGCCTGGAACGCATTCAGGACCTCGGCGTGGGTGCCATGACGTTCCCGGCGGCGGGCTCGGCGGCGGACCTGGCGCTGCTGCTGGCCGACCATCACGGTGCCGCGCTGATCGTCACTGCCGGTCACACCGCGAGCATCGAGGAGTTCTTCGACCGCACCCGGCAGCAGAGCAACCCGTCGACCTTCCTGACCCGGCTCAAGGTGGGGGAGAAGTTGGTGGACGCCAAGGCCGTCGCCACCCTGTACCGCAGCCGGATCTCCGGCGGCTCGGTGGCCATGCTGGTGCTGGCGATGCTGATCGCCGTCATCGTCGCGCTGTGGGTGTCGCGGACGGACACTGTGGTGCTCGAATGGCTCACGCAGTACTGGAACCAGTTCACGCTGTGGGTGCAGGGCTGGGTGACCTAGCGTGATATCGCTTCGCTCCCACGCTATCTCGCTGGCGGCCGTGTTCCTGGCCTTGGCGGTCGGGGTGGTGCTGGGCTCGGGTCTGCTCTCGGACACGTTGCTGTCGGGGCTGCGTGCGGAAAAACGCGACCTGCAGGGGCAGATCAACGCGCTGACCGACGACAAGAACGCGCTCAACGAACGGCTGCGCGCCGCCAACGACTTCGACACCCAGGTGGCGCCCCGGATCGTGCGGGACGCCCTGGCCGGCAAGTCGGTGGTGCTGTTCCACACCCCCGACGCCAACGAGCACGACCTCGACGCCGTGCAGCGGGTCGTCGAGCAGGCCGGCGGCGCGGTTACCGGCGGCATCGAGCTCACCCAGGAATTCGTCGACGCCAACTCCGCCGAGAAGCTCAAGACGGTGGTGAACTCGCCCATTCTGCCGGCGGGCACCCAACTGAGCACCACGCTGGTCGATCAGGGATCGCAGGCCGGCGACCTGCTGGGCATCGCGATGCTGATCAACCGCGATCCCAAGGCCCCGCGGGTCGACGACCTGCAGCGACAGACCGTGCTGGCCGCACTGCGCGACACCGGCTTCGTGAACTATGCCGGGGACAACGTGGGCGCCGCGGACACCGCGGTGATCGTCACCGGCGGGCCGCTCGGCGACGACGCCGGCAATCAGGGGGCCACGGTGGCCCGGTTCGCCGCCGCGATGGCGCCGCACGGGTCGGGGACGGTGCTGGCCGGCCGGCACGGCTCGGCGACGGGCACCGGAGCGGTGGCGGTGCTGCGCTCCGACAGCGGTCTGACGGCCGCGGTCAGTTCGGTCGACGACATCGACTCCGAGTCCGGCCGTATCACCGCCGTGCTCGGGCTGCAGGACCTGATCAACGGCGGCAAGCCGGGTCAGTACGGCGTGGGGCAGGGCGCCACGGCCCTGACCGTCCGTCAGTAACCTCGGCGCGTCAGCAACGACTTCCCCGGGTCGGTGTTAAGGTGAACTTCCGTGGGTCAGCAGGCCCAGCTCGCCCTGCTCCAGCACCACGGAGGTTGCACTTGCCATCGCTACGCAGGCATCCAAACACCACGACCAAGCACCTCTTCGTCAGCGGTGGTGTCGCGTCTTCACTCGGTAAGGGGTTGACCGCCAGTAGCCTGGGGCAGCTTCTCACCGCGCGGGGACTGCAGGTGACGATGCAGAAGCTCGACCCGTACCTCAACGTCGACCCCGGCACCATGAACCCGTTCCAACACGGCGAGGTGTTCGTGACCGAGGACGGCGCCGAGACCGACCTCGATGTCGGGCACTACGAGCGGTTCCTCGACCGAAATCTGTCGGGCTCGGCGAACGTCACCACCGGTCAGGTGTACTCGACGGTGATCGCCAAGGAGCGCCGCGGCGAGTATCTCGGTGACACCGTGCAGGTGATCCCGCACATCACCGACGAGATCAAGAACCGGATCCTGGAGATGGCCGATCCGGACGCCGACGGCAACCGCCCCGACGTGGTGATCACCGAAATCGGCGGCACGGTAGGCGATATCGAGTCGCTGCCGTTCCTCGAGGCCGCGCGCCAGGTGCGGCACGAGGTGGGCCGGGAGAACTGCTTCTTCCTGCACGTCTCGCTGGTGCCGTTCCTGAAGCCCTCCGGCGAGCTGAAGACCAAGCCCACCCAGCATTCGGTGGCGGCGCTGCGCAGCATCGGCATCACGCCGGATGCGCTGATCCTGCGCTGCGACCGGGACGTGCCCGAGGGTCTGAAGAACAAGATCGCCCTGATGTGTGACGTCGACATCGACGGGGTGATCTCCACCCCGGACGCGCCGTCGATCTACGACATCCCCAAGGTGCTGCACCGTGAGGAGCTCGACGCCTACGTGGTGCGCCGGCTGAACCTGCCGTTCCGCGATGTGGAGTGGACGCAGTGGAACGACCTGCTCGAACGGGTGCACGAACCGCACGAGACGGTGCGAATTGCGTTGGTGGGCAAGTACATCGACCTCTCCGACGCCTACCTGTCGGTGGCCGAGGCGTTGCGTGCGGGCGGCTTCAAGCACCGGACCCGGGTGGAGATCAGGTGGGTGGCCTCCGACGACTGCGAGACCGATGCGGGCGCCGCGGCCGCCCTCGACGACGTGCACGGGGTGCTGATCCCCGGCGGGTTCGGAATCCGCGGTATCGAAGGCAAGATCGGTGCCATCCGCTATGCCCGGCACCGCGGCCTGCCGCTGTTCGGGCTGTGTTTGGGGCTGCAGTGCATCGTCATCGAGGCGGCCCGGTCGGTGGGTCTGACCGAGGCCAGCTCGGCGGAGTTCGAACCCGACACCCCGGATCCCGTCATCGCGACGATGGCCGGTCAGGAGGAGATTGTCGCCGGTGAGGCCGACCTCGGCGGAACCATGCGGCTGGGCGCGTACCCCGCTGTGCTGCAAGAGAATTCGATCGTGGCCGAGGCCTACGGCAGCGTGGAGGTCTCCGAACGGCACCGGCATCGCTACGAGGTCAACAACTCCTATCGGGACAAGATCGCCGAGAGCGGCCTGCTGTTCTCCGGCACCTCGCCGGACGGCAAGCTGGTCGAGTTCGTCGAGTACCCCCGCGACGTGCACCCGTTCCTGGTGGGCACCCAGGCCCACCCGGAGCTGAAGAGCCGGCCCACCCGTCCGCACCCGCTGTTCGCCGCGTTCGTCGGGGCGGCCATGGATTACAAGGCGGCCGAACGGCTTCCCGTCGAACTACCGGAGCACCGAGCCAACGGAGCCGAGCACGAGGACGCCGACCCGTTGATCCCAGAGTCCGCATCCCGTGGGTGACCACGGGTTCGACACCGTTTCCAGCGAAACCCTGTTCACTGGAAAGATCTTCGCCCTGCGCGCTGACGAGGTGTCGATGCCCGGCGGCACGGTGGCCCGACGCGAGGTCATCGAACACTACGGCGCGGTGGCCGTCGTCGCGCTCGATGACCAGGACAACGTCGTGCTCGTCCACCAATACCGCCACGCGCTGGGCCGACGGCTGTGGGAACTGCCCGCCGGACTGCTCGACGAGTACGGCGAGCCGCCGCAGTCGACCGCCGCGCGCGAACTCGCCGAGGAGGCGGGCCTGACGGCCGCCGAGTGGGCGGTGCTGGTCGACGTCGACTCCGCGCCCGGGTTCAGCGACGAAAGCGTGCGCATCTACCTGGTGACCGGCCTGACCGAAGTGCAACGTCCCGAGGCCACCCATGAGGAAGCCGACATGACGGTGACGCGCGTCCCCCTGGCGGAGGCGGTCGCGCGGGTGTTCTCCGGCGACATCGTCAATGCGCTTGCCGTCGCGGGCATTCTGGCCGCCCACGCGGTGCGCAACGGGCACGCCCAGACCCGCCCGGTCACCGCGGACTGGCCGGATCGGCCCTGGCGCTTCGCGCAGCGGCAGCGATCGGCGGCCGGGCGGTGACGACGTTCCAAACCGCGCTGGACGGTCAGCTGCAGGGGTATCTGGACCACCTGACCATCGAGCGTGGCGTCGCGGCGAACACCCTGAGTTCCTACCGGCGCGACCTGCGGCGCTATCACCAACATCTGCAGTCGCGCGGTATCGAGGACTTGGCCGCGGTGACCGAGACCGACGTCAGCGAGTTCCTGGTAGCCCTGCGCCTCGGCGACCCCGACGCCGGCGTGCCGGCGCTGTCGGCGGTGTCGGCCACCCGCGCGTTGATCGCCGTCCGGGGACTGCACCGATTCGCCACCGCCGAGGGCATCACCGAGACCGACGTGGCGCGGTCGGTCAAGCCGCCGTCCGCGTCCCGGCGGCTGCCCAAGGCGTTGACCCTCGACGAGGTGCTGGCGCTGCTCGAAGGCGCGGGCGGGGACAGCGAGACCGACGGGCCGCTGACGCTGCGCAACCGGGCCCTACTGGAGCTGCTCTACTCCACCGGCGCCCGGATTTCCGAGGCGGTCGGCCTGGATCTCGACGACGTCGACACGCAGGCCCGCTCGGTGCTGCTGCGCGGCAAAGGCGGCAAGCAGCGGCTGGTGCCGGTGGGGCGGCCGGCCGTGGCCGCGCTGGACGCGTTCCTGGTGCGCGGCCGCCCCGACCTGGCTCGCCGCGGCCGCGGCACCCCGGCGATCTTTCTGAATGCGCGCGGCGGGCGGTTGTCTCGGCAGAGCGCGTGGCAGGTACTGCAGGACAGCGCGGAGCGGGCCGGGATCACCACCGCGGTGTCCCCGCACACACTTCGACACTCGTTCGCCACCCACCTCCTCGACGGCGGTGCCGACGTCCGCGTCGTGCAGGAACTGCTGGGGCACGCCTCGGTGACCACCACGCAGATCTACACCATGGTCACCGTGCACGCGCTGCGTGAGGTGTGGGCCGGGGCGCATCCGCGCGCCCGTTAACGGCGTCAGCCCAGGAATTCGGACTCGAGCACCAGGTCGCGCAGCACGTTCTGGTATTCGGCGTGCGTCGGATGCTCCACCGTGCGCCAGCGCCGCCCCTGCTGCTCGGTCATGTAGGCCCGGTACTCCGGGGCGCCCGGGATCTTGACGTTGTCGGCAACGACGATCGCACCGGGATGCAGCCAGCCGCGCTCCAGGATGCTCTGCAGGTCGGGCAGGTAGGCATCCTTGGCGTGGTCGATGAACAGTAGGTCGAGGGCGCCGGGGCCGAACTCGGGCAGGGCGGCCAGCGCGTCCAGCGTGTGCCCGCCGTCGCCGAGCGTGCCGACCACGCAGGTCACCCGGTCGGCGACGCCGGCGTGTGCCCAGATCCGTCTGGCTGCCGCGGCGTTGTCGGCCGACAGTTCCACCGAGTACACCCGCGCTCGCGGCGCCGCGCAGGCGATCCGCAGCGCCCCGTACCCGACGTAGGTGCCCAACTCGAGCGCTAGTGCGGGGTCGGCCCGGCGGACCGCGGCGTCGAGCAGCGCGCCCTTCTCCTCACCGATGTTGATCAGAAACGACTTGGTGTAGGCGAAGCGGTCGATGGTGGCCAGGACGTCCTCGGGGTCACCGGCGCGCGCGTGCGCCACTACGTAGTCGGCGGCGGCGTCCTCGCGCCCGTCGCCGACCTGGCCGGTCCTGGGAATGTTGCGCACGCCCATCGCCATGCGCCAGAAGGACCAGCGAAGGAAGGGAAGTCGGCGTTGCCAGCTCATTGCCGACGACGATATCGGCCGAAGGACGTAGGCGGAAGGGCTGCGCGTGCAGCAACGCCTTTGGCGGCGGTGCGGTCGGGTTCCCGCTCCGGGCTGCGCGGGGCGGGCGCGATTGACGGATCCGCAAAATCGCCGCTCGCGTTCGGATTTGCCGAAACTGACATGCCAAGATTTCGGTCGTGGCCCGGGTCGGGTAATCCGCTCTGACAGGCTCTGCCCCGAGGGCGGTGCAATTGGCAAAAATGCAGGTAGATGGCAGTCTGCGGCAGCGGGTCCGCCCACGACTCCTTGAGTCTGCAAGTACTGCCGGAGTCGGGTCTCGATACCCGATGTTTTAGCCGTGTCGCGGTTGTAATGTGTGGCACGCGAGGGGGGTCCGAGCGGCTGGGGGAGCCGCCGGGGCGCGGCGCGGGGCCCTCCTGTGAGGGGGATTTCGATGACGCCAGCAATCGTTCGGGTCGCCGACCACATCCTGGCTCATCTGGCCGCCGGCGGCGTGACCCACGTCTTCGGGGTGGACGGGGAGAACGTCGAAGACCTCTTCGACGCGGCACACTTCCGCGAGGACATCACCGCCGTCCTCGCCAAGCATGAATTCGCCGCCGCGGCAATGGCAGACGGCTACAGCCGCGCGGGTGCCGGTCTGGGTGTGGTGATGGCCTCCGGTGGCGCGGCACTCAACCTCATCCCCAGTCTGGGCGAGTCGCTGGCCAGCCGGGTCCCCGTGCTCGCCCTCGTGGGGCAACCGCCCAGCCGCCTCGACGGATTCGGGGCCGCCGGCGACACCAGTGGACGCAACGGATCGCTGAACGCACAGGCGCTGTTCCGGGCGGTGTCGGTGTTCTGCGAACGGGTGACCACCCCGGAGCACATCCGCACCGCACTACCCCGGGCGATCATCGCGGCCTGTGCCGGGGGACCGGCAGTACTGTTGCTACCCAAGGATATTCAGCAGGCGCAGTTGGATTTGGCCGCTCCGCAGCGGGACCGGGCCCGCACGTGGGCGCGACGGCCCCGGCTCGGTGATGTCCACCCGCTGACGCGGGCGCTGCGCTCCGCGCGCGGGACGGTGGCCATCGTCGCCGGCGAACAGGTCGCCCGCGACGGTGCCCGGGCCGAGTTGGAGAGCCTACGCGCGACGCTGTCTGCCCGGGTGGCCTGCGTGCCCGAGGCAAAGGACGTCACGCCGGAGTTCACCGGGGCGCTCGGGATCACCGGGGCGATGGGACATCCCGCGGTCGCCGACGCCGTCGCCGACAGCGCGGTGTGCCTGCTGGTGGGCACCCGCCTGCCGCTGACGGCGCGTACCGGGCTCGATGCGGCGCTGCGCAACACACGGACGTTCTCGATCGGGTCGGCGCCGCCGCATCTGCCCTGCACCCACGTACACACCGACGATCTGCAGGCCTCGCTGGCCGAACTCACCCGGAAGCTGTCCGGGCGCGGCCGCCCCCGCGGACTGCGGATTCCGGAGCCCACGCCGCCCACCGAGTTGACCCCGCCACGTGTCGACGGGGCCGGGGTGGGCTACCGGCAGGCGATGAAAGCCCTGGATGCGGCGCTGCCCGCGAACGTCGACGTCGTCGTCGATGCCGGCAACGCCGGTACCGCGGCGCTGCACTACCTGCCCGCCCGGCGCGGCGGGCGGTTCCTGGTGGCGCTGGGCATGGGTGCCATGGGCTACAGCTTCGGGGCGGGGATCGGCATGGCGATCGCGCGGCGGCGACGTACCGTCGTCATCGCCGGCGACGGCGCGTTCTACACCCACGGCATGGAACTGCACACCGCAATCGAGCATCAGCTGCCGGTGACGGTCGTGTTGTTCAACAACAACGCGCACGCCATGTCGGCGACGCGAGAGCGGCTCTACTACGGGGATCTCCACAGCTACAACAGGTTCCGGCCCAGTCATCTCGGCGCCGGCCTGGCGGCGATGTTCCCCGGGTTGCGGTCGGTGGACGTCACCGACATCGGCGCCCTGCCGTCCGCGTTGGCCGAGGCGCTCGAGGCCCCGGGGCCCTCGGTGATCAGCGTCGAATGTTCGGCGGACGAAATTCCGCCGTTCGCACCGTTTCTCGAGGCCGTCGCGTCGCCGGTCGGCGATGCCGCGGCCCCTGCGGGAGAGGACTACCTGGCCGTCCCCGCCAGCGCCTGAGCGCCGCGCTCGGCACGCCGCCCGCGACGCGTTGCCCGCGGGTCGCCCTTCGCAGGCCGTCCTGCACGTTAGACTTCCCTGCAATGTCCGCCACACGACCTAGCAACCGGGGTGAGGGAGCGTGACCGACGACGCCGACCGCGCCGGTGAGCTCGGTCTCACGGGCCGGCCCCCGCGAGCGATTCCCACGCCCCAGCCGGTGACCTCCCACGGTCCGGCCACGGTCATCGCGATGTGCAACCAGAAGGGCGGGGTGGGCAAGACCACCTCGACGATCAACCTCGGTGCGGCGCTCGCCGAATGCGGCCGCCGGGTGCTGCTGGTGGACCTCGACCCGCAGGGCGCACTGTCGGCGGGACTGGGCGTGCCGCACTACGAGCTCGAGCACACCGTGCACAACATGCTCATCGAGCCCCGGGTGTCGGTGGAGCAGGTGCTGATCAAGACCCGAGTCAGCGGCATGGACCTGGTGCCCAGCAACATCGACCTGTCCGCCGCGGAGATCCAGTTGGTCAACGAGGTCGGCCGCGAGCAGTCGCTGGCGCGCGCCCTGCACCCGGTGCTGGACCGCTATGACTACGTGCTCATCGACTGCCAGCCGTCGCTGGGACTGCTGACCGTCAACGGGCTGGCCTGCGCCGACGGCGTCATCATCCCGACCGAATGCGAGTATTTCTCGCTGCGCGGCCTGGCGCTGCTGACCGACACCGTGGACAAGGTGCGGGATCGGCTCAACCCGCGCCTGTCCATCAGCGGAATCCTGATCACGCGATATGACAGCCGGACCGTCAACGCCCGCGAGGTGATGGCGCGCGTCGTGGAACGCTTCGGGGACCTGGTGTTCGACACCGTGATCACCCGGACCGTTCGGTTCCCGGAGACCAGCGTGGCCGGTGAGCCGATCACCACCTGGGCGCCCAAGTCCTCCGGCGCCGAAGCGTACCGAGCGTTGGCCGCCGAGGTCATCCACCGGTTCGGCACGTGACCAGCACCCAGACGCCCAACGGAGCCGACCAGGCCGAGCAGCCCGCCACCGGATTTCAGGTCCGACTGAGCAATTTCGAGGGTCCGTTCGACCTGTTGCTGCAGCTGATCTTCGCGCACCGCCTCGACGTCACCGAGGTGGCGTTGCACCAGGTCACCGACGAATTCATCGCCTACACCAAGGAGATCGGCGCCCAGCTGGGCCTCGAGGAGACCACCACGTTCCTGGTGGTTGCCGCCACGCTGTTGGACTTGAAGGCGGCCCGTCTGCTCCCGGCCGGCCAGGTCGACGACGAGGACGACCTGGCGCTGCTCGAGGTCCGGGACCTGCTGTTCGCCAGGTTGCTGCAGTACCGCGCGTTCAAGCACGTCGCGCTGATGTTCGCCGAGTTGGAGGCCGCGGCGCTGCGCAGCTACCCGCGGGCGGTGTCGCTGGAGGACCGCTTCGCCGACCTGCTGCCCGAGGTGATGATCGGGGTGGACGCCCAGGCGTTCGCGGAGATCGCCGCCAGCGCGTTGACCCCGCGCCCGGTGCCCACCGTGGGCCTCGACCATCTGCACCACCCGAAGGTGTCGGTGCCCGAGCAGGCCCAGCAGCTGCTGCGGATGCTCGAGGATCGCGGGGTGGGGCAGTGGGCGTCGTTCACCGAACTGGTCGCCGACTGTGAGATCCCGATCCAGATCGTCGGGCGCTTCCTGGCGCTGCTCGAGCTGTACCGATCCCGGGCGGTAGCATTCGAGCAGTTAGAACCGCTTGGTGTGCTCCAGGTTGCGTGGACCGGAGACCGTCTCACGGACCAACAATTGCGCGATGAGCTGGTGGAAGATCAAGAATGACTGAACCGGATGCCCTGGATCCAGCGGCGTCTGCCGAGCCCGACGTCGACCCCACAGCCGAGGTGGCCACCGACCCCGAACTGGACGACGACGAACTCACGCGGGTTTTGGAGGCCCTGTTGCTGGTGGTCGACACCCCGATCAGCGCCGAGGGGTTGGCGTCCGCGACCGGACAGTCCGCCGACCGGATCGCGGCCCGGCTGCCGCAGCTGGCGGCCGAACTCACCGACCGTGACAGCGGCATGGACCTGCGCGAGGCCGGTGGCGGCTGGCGGTTGTACACCCGGTCGCGGTTTGCGCCGTACGTCGAACGCCTGCTGCTGGACGGCTCGCGCACCAAGCTGACCCGCGCCGCCCTGGAGACGTTGGCCGTGGTCGCCTACCGGCAGCCGGTGACGCGCGCCCGGGTCAGCGCCGTGCGCGGCGTCAACGTCGACGCGGTGATGCGCACCCTGCTGGCCCGCGGATTGATCACCGAGGCCGGCACCGACCCCGACAGCGGCGCGGCGAGCTTCGCGACCACCGAGTTGTTCCTCGAGCGGCTGGGGCTGACCTCGCTGGCCGACCTGCCCGACATCGCGCCACTGCTGCCCGACGTCGACGTGATCGACGATCTGTCCGAAACCTTGGACAGCGAACCGCGGTTCATGAAACTCAATGCGGGTGGACCGACGGAAGAACCACCCGCGCTCGACATGGATGAGGACTGAGATGTCGCAAGAGTCTGCTGAGGGCGTGCGACTGCAAAAAGTGTTGTCGCAGGCCGGAATTGCATCCCGACGGGTGGCCGAACGGATGATCCGTGACGGCCGCGTCGAGGTGGACGGTCGCATTGTCACCGAGTTGGGCACCCGCGTGGACCCGGACGCCTCGGTGATCCGGGTGGACGGCGCGCGGGTGCTCGTCGACGACGAACTGGTGCACCTGGCGCTGAACAAGCCGGTCGGCATGCATTCGACGATGTCCGACGATCGGGGCCGGCCCTGCATCGGCGACCTGGTCGAGCACCGAGTCCGCGGCAACAAGAAGCTGTTTCACGTCGGGCGCCTCGACGCCGAGACGGAAGGCCTGATCCTGCTGACCAACGACGGCGAGTTGGCGCACCGGCTGATGCACCCGTCGTACGAGGTGCCCAAGACGTACCTGGCGACGGTCACCGGCGCGGTGCCCAAGGGGCTCGGCAAGAAACTGCGCGCCGGCATCGAACTCGACGACGGCCCGGTGAAGGTGGACGCATTCGCGATGGTGGACACCATCCCGGGCCGCTCCATGGTCAGCGTCACCCTGCACGAGGGCCGCAAGCACATTGTCCGCCGCCTGATGGCCGCCGTCGGCTACCCGGTGGAAGCGTTGGTGCGCACCGACATCGGCTCGGTGTCACTGGGGGAGCAGCGGCCCGGCAGCATCCGGGCGTTGAACCGCAAGGAGATCGGGGAGCTCTACAAGGCGGTGGGCCTGTGAGCGCGGGCAGTGACACGCTGGTGATCGCCATCGACGGCCCGGCCGGAACCGGAAAGTCGACGGTGTCACGGGGTTTGGCCAACGAGCTGGGCGCGCGCTACCTGGACACCGGGGCCATGTACCGGCTGGTGACGCTGGCGGTGCTGCGGGCCGGCGTCGATGTGGGGGACCCGGCCGCGGTGGCCGCCGTCGCGACACCGATCACCGTCGGCGACGACCCCGACGACGTGCGCGCCTATCTGGCCGACGAGGACGTCTCGGCGGAGATCCGCGGCGATGCGGTGACCAAGGCGGTCTCGGCGGTCTCGGCGGTGCCCGAGGTGCGCGAGCGCCTGGTCGAACTGCAGCGGCAGCTGGCGAACCGGCCAGGTGCCGTCGTGGTGGAGGGGCGCGACATCGGCACGGTGGTGTTACCGGATGCGGATCTGAAGATCTTCCTGACCGCCTCGGCGGAGATCCGGGCGCAGCGCCGCAACGACCAGAACATCAGCGGCGGACTCGGCGACGACTACGAGGGCGTACTGGCCGACGTGCGCCGCCGCGACCACCTGGACTCCAACCGGGCGACCTCGCCGCTGCGGGCCGCCGAAGACGCCGTGGTGGTCGACACCGGCGAGATGACCCAGGCCGAAGTGATAGCCCATCTGCGTGGTCTGGCGCAACGATGCAAAGAGGCGGTTCGATGACCTCCGAGGACGGCACCTGGTCGGACGAAAGCGACTGGGAGATAGACGAATCCGAGTACGCCTCGGATCTCGAGGAGTTCACCGCGCCGCCGCCCGTGATCGCGGTGGTGGGCCGCCCCAACGTCGGCAAGTCCACGCTGGTGAACCGTATTTTGGGCCGCCGGGAAGCCGTCGTGCAGGACCTGCCGGGCGTGACCCGCGACCGGGTGTCCTACGACGCGCTGTGGGCCGGGCGCCGGATCGTGGTGCAGGACACCGGCGGCTGGGAACCCGACGCGAAGGGCCTGCAGCAGCTGGTTGCCGAGCAGGCGACGGTGGCGATGCAGACCGCGGACGCGATCATCCTGGTGGTCGATGCCGTCGTCGGCGCGACGTCCGGGGACGAGGCCGCCGCGCGCAAGCTGCGTCGCTCCGGCAAGCCGGTGTTCCTGGCCGCCAACAAGGTTGACGGTGAGAAGCAGGAGCCCGAGGCCGCGGCGCTGTGGTCGCTGGGTCTCGGTGAGCCGCACCCGATCAGCGCCATGCACGGGCGCGGGGTCGCCGATCTGCTCGACACCGTCGTCGAGAAGCTGCCGGCGGTCTCCGAGGTGGGCCCCAAGACCGGCGGGCCGCGGCGGGTGGCGCTGGTGGGCAAGCCCAACGTGGGCAAGAGCTCGCTGCTGAACCGGCTGGCAGGCGGTCAGCGTTCGGTGGTCCACGACGTCGCGGGCACCACCGTGGACCCGGTGGACTCGCTGATCGAATTGGGCGGCAAGACATGGCGTTTCGTGGACACCGCCGGGCTGCGCCGCAAGGTCGGGCAGGCCAGCGGCCACGAGTTCTACGCGTCGGTGCGCACGCACGGCGCCATCGACGCCGCCGAGGTGGTGATCGTGCTGATCGACGCGTCGGTGCCGATCAGCGAGCAGGACCAGCGGGTGCTGTCGATGGTGATCGAGGCCGGGCGGGCGCTGGTGCTGGCGTTCAACAAGTGGGACCTGGTCGACGAGGACCGGCGGTACCTGCTGGACAAGGAGATCGACCGCGAACTGGCGCAGCTGCAGTGGGCGCCGCGGGTCAACATCTCCGCGATGACCGGCCGCGCGGTGCAGAAGCTGGTGCCCGCGCTGGAGACCTCGCTGCAGTCGTGGGACACCCGGGTGCCCACCGGACGGCTCAACACCTTCTTCAAGGAGATCATCGCCGCGCACCCGCCGCCGGTGCGCGGCGGCAAGCAGCCCCGGATCCTGTTCGCCACCCAGGCCACCGCGCGCCCGCCGACGTTCGTGTTGTTCACCACCGGGTTCCTGGAGGCGGGCTATCGCCGGTTCCTGGAGCGCCGACTGCGCGAGACGTTCGGATTCGAGGGCAGCCCGATCCGCATCAACGTCCGGGTGCGGGAGAAGCGCGGCCGCAAGTAGGGCGCGATTTCGGCGTGATCTCGCACGGTCAGCGTGTGCGATCACGCCCAATCCGTGCGCGGTAGGGTCTGCCGAGTGTCGGTGACCCACATGATCCTGATCGCGCTGGCCGGTGTCGGTGCCGGCGCGATCAATTCACTGGTGGGGTCGGGCACGCTGATCACTTTCCCGACGTTGGTGACGCTCGGCTTTCCGCCGGTGACCGCCACGATGTCCAACGCCGTCGGCCTGGTCGCCGGTGGCATCTCCGGCACCTGGGCGTACCGACGCGAGCTGCGCGGGCAGCGCCGCTGGCTGCGCTGGCAGATCCCGGCGTCGCTGATCGGGGCCGGACTCGGCGCCTTCCTGCTGCTGCATCTACCGGAGACGGTGTTCGCCACCGTGGTCCCCGCGCTGCTGGTGTTCGCGCTGGTGTTGGTGGTGGTGGGGCCCCGGATCCAGGGCTGGGCCCGGACGCGTGCGGAAGCCGCCGGCCGCGACGCGGACCTGATCACCCCGGCGAGGATGGCCGCGCTGGTGGCCGGCACCTTCGCCGTCGGGGTCTACGGCGGCTACTTCACCGCGGCGCAGGGCATCCTGCTGATCGCGGTCATGGGGGCGCTGCTGCCCGAGGACATCCAACGCATGAACGCCGCCAAGAACCTGCTGGCGCTGCTGGTCAACATCGTCGCCGCGGTGGCCTACACCGTGGTGGCCTTCGACCGGATCAGCTGGGCCGCGGCGGGCCTCATTGCGGCCGGCTCGCTGGTGGGCGGCTACCTCGGCGGGCACTACGGGCGGCGGCTTTCGCCGACGGCGCTGCGCATCGTGATCGTGGTGGTGGGACTCATCGGTCTCTACCGTTTGGTGACCCTGTAGGCTGTCCTGCGGGTTTCGATAGTTGAGAAAGGGAGTCCGATGGCCGTTCGGTTGCTGCACGCACCGGCGCCTTCCGACGTCTCCGCACTCGAGCCCTTCTGGCCATCGCGTCGGCTGATGGCCTTCGACGAATGGTGTTGTCCGCGTTCCTGACGCGCAGCCCTTCGTCCCTGTGGTCATTCTGCGGTGACCCGTTCTTTTGAAAGTAGCCGGACCCTATGCGTTCGCTCATACTTTTCGCCCTCGTCGGTGTCGGCGCGCAACTCGTCGACGGCGCCCTGGGCATGGCCTTCGGAGTCACCGCCTCCACGCTGCTGGTGTTGAGCGGGGTGGCGGCCGCCCAGGCCAGCGCCGCGGTCCACCTGGCCGAGGTGGGGACGACGTTCGCCTCCGGTCTGTCGCACTGGCGGTTCAAGAACATCGACTGGTCGATTGTCGCCAAGCTCGGTGTGCCCGGGGCCATCGGCGCTTTCCTGGGCGCCACCGTGTTGTCGTCGCTGTCCACCGAGGACGCCGCGCCGCTGATGGCCGGCATCCTGCTGTGCATCGGGGCCTACGTGCTGGTGCGGTTCTCGCTGGGCCGCCCGCCCGGGCTGCGGAACACCCACACCTCGCACACCGCGAAGTTCCTGGCCCCGCTGGGCCTGTTCGGTGGGTTCATCGACGCCTCCGGTGGCGGTGGCTGGGGGCCGGTGACGACGAGCACCCTGCTGTCGCAGGGCAAGACGGCGCCCCGGACCGTGATCGGGTCGGTGAGCGCCTCGGAGTTCCTGGTCGCGGTGTCGGCGTCGCTGGGGTTCGTGATCGGCCTGCGCGAGGAGTTTCTCAACAACCTGCCCATCGTGGCCGGCCTGGCCATCGGCGGCATGATCGCGGCGCCGCTGGCGGCGTGGCTGGTGACCAAGGTGAGCCCGGCGCTGCTGGGCACCGCGGTCGGCGGCGTGATCGTGCTGAGCAACAGCCAGAAGCTGCTGAAGTATTTCGGCATCACCGGCGGGTGGTCGGTGGCGGTCTACGCGACCATCGTCGTCGTGTGGCTGGGCCTGCTGGCCTACGCGGTGCGCGCGTCGCGGGCCCCGCAGTTCGTGCCCGAGGAACTCGAGGCGGTCGAGTCCGAGGCCGAGGTCGAGGATCTGGCTTCGGCCCCTGGTGCCGAGGCCGACGCCGAGGCATCCGTCGAACCCGTCGAGCAGGTGGTGGGGAAAACCGGTCGATAGGCGGCACGCGGCCGGACCGGATTGGGGCTGCAGAGGCCTCTGCGGTAGGCTTTCGTCTCGCTGCCGGAGTTCACTTCGGCACACGGGCTGTGGCGCAGCTTGGTAGCGCACTTGACTGGGGGTCAAGTGGTCGCAGGTTCAAATCCTGTCAGCCCGACCAAGAAGTTCGCAGGTGAGAGGCGGTTCCCGAGAATTGGGAGCCGCCTTTCGCGTACCTGGCAGATCACGTAGCGATTGGCTCGCTCGCGAGTCCCGCGTTTGCGCCACTGCTCTCGTAGCGCCGGATGGTCTCGCGTATTTCCTCGGTTGCAACCTTATAGATGTCGACGACTGATGTGATGTCTCGCCGGACGCCCGCGTCCTTGCCCTGCTCGAATGTGGTGACGAACTTGACGCTCTTGCCGTTGAGGTTGAGGCGAATGATCGGCTTGCGGTTGTTGTCGTCCAACAGGATCGCGAAGTATGACTTGCTGTCGCGGTAGTGCACGCGCTCGGGGGCCACCTCTGATACCGCTATCGCCCGTACGATGTTGAAGCCTTCGAGTTCCTCGTCCGTCGTAACGACGCCGGGATCGGTAATGCCGTCGAGCTGCGTCGTAGCCTCACCGATGGCTGGTTGCCCGATTGGCGGGCCGGGCGCAGCCGGTGGTTCGATTTCCGTCGAGCGATTCGGGTCGGGCGCGTCGTCGCCGAGGGCCGTCTTCAAACGAGTGTTCACTTGGTCGCTGACGTACTGATTGAGTGCCTTCGCTACCAAGGGCCTGAATTGGTCGATGATCCGCTGGGTGGTGCGGCCTTCGTAGATTCGGCTGACGAAGAAGCGTACCCACTCCTCGGAAGGCTCCTTGACCTCGGTAGCGATGATCCGCCGGATGCCGCCAATATATTTGAGTTCCTCAGCAGCGTTGACCACCGAGTCGATGTCGAAGGATTCCTTGGAGAACTTCTGGATCTCTGGGACCAGCGTTCTATCTATGTCTAGCAGGTCGAATACCAAAAATGGCTTGTCGTCCATGCGATTGGGCGCATCGCCATCCGTGTAGACGTGGTACTGCTGACCGTTGGTCATGGCGAGTCCCCGTTACTGAGTCCAGCCGGTTCTAGAGTCGGCTTGTTTGATCCGTTCTCAGTTGATGCTGCAGGCCACCGGGGTATGGGTACACCTGCACGCCGCAGCGTACTCGGCCGGTGTGCGGTAGCCCAGGGCTGAGTGGCGGTGTCGGTGATTGTGGTCGTCCTTGAAGTCGCCGATGACCACGCGGGCCTCGAACAGGTTGTTCCAGTAGTTGCGGTTCAAGCACTCCCTGCGAAGTCGGTTGTTGAACGATTCGATGTAGCCGTTGTCCCACGGACAGCCTGGCGGGATGTAGACCATCCCGATCTTGTTCTCGCAGAACCGTTGCAGCGCTTGGGAAACCATCTCCGGTCCGTTGTCCATGCGCAGCACTTTCGGCGGGCCACCATGAGCGGCGAACACCTTCTTCAGTTCCTCAACCAGCGCCTCTCCGGTGATCGAGCGCTCCACCACGTTCAGCAGCGACTCGCGGGTGTGTTCGTCGAGCATCGAAGCGATCTTGATGGCCTTGCCATCGATGGTGGAGTCGAACTGGAAATCGATCGCCCACACCACCTTCGGTGCATCAGCAACAACCGGTTCCACCGAGGAGACCCCGGCCCGCTTGCGGGGGCTGTGCACGCGGACCTGCAGACCCTCCTCACGCCACAGGCGGTGGACCTTCTTCTTGTTGACCTCACGGCGTTCGTCGTAGCGCAGCGCCGCCCAGGCCCGCCGGAACCCGTGGCACGGATGTTTGGTGGCGTAGGAGCGCAGCCAGGCCCGCAACTCGGCGTCCGGATCGGCCGGGGTCTGCGCCAACGGCAGTCGGCGGTAGGTGGAGCGGGCCAGCCCAACAGCCTTGCAGGCCAGCCGTTCCGACATGCTCAACGTCGCCTTGAGCATGTCCACGGCGCGACGCTTGGCAGCTGGGCTCAGAATTTTCCCTTGGCCACCTCCCGCAAGGCGTCCTTCTCGAGTTCGGCCTCGGCCAGCAGCCGCTTCAGCCGGGCGTTCTGCTCGCGCAGCTCCTTGAGCTCCTTGGCGGCGTCGGTGTCCATGCCACCGTAGCTGCGCCGCCAGTTGTACAGCGTCGCCGGCGACACCTGCAGCTCGGCGGCGATCTGCTCGCCGGTCTTGCCCTCAGCGGCCAGCTCATCTGCTCGGCGCAACTTGCGCACGATGTCCTCCGCGGAATTCCGCTTCCGACCAGCCATGTGTTCCATCGTCCCTTCTCGGCCCGACATCGGGCCACAGGACTCTAAAACAGGCTGGTCTCAATCACCGGGAACATGCCAGTCAGGATGGCGATGCGGGCCGAGGTGACGGCGAAGTACCGGAACAGTTGCGATGCGTATCGGAGGTCGAGTGGGTCGCCAATCTTCTTGCACTCGATAAGAATCTGGACTTGCCCGTCCTTGAAAATCGCGTAATCGACCTTCTCGCCCTTCTTGACGCCTACGTCGGCGACGAACTCCGGCACTACCTCGGAGGGATTGAACACGTCGTAGCCCAGTACGTTCGAAATGAACGGCATTATGAACGCATTTTTAGTTGCTTCCTCTGTCAGAACCGAACCCCGCATGTCACGGATCTTCTGCGCCATCGTGGCAAGACCGTCCGAAAATGCCATATATACCCCTCCTGTTTGGCCTTGCGGCCAGACTTTAGGTGAACTAGGTGACAACCAAGGCGTATTTCCGTCGAAGTCTCGAAATCAAACGGGTATGCCCGTAATAGACGGCAATCAGGTAGTGAAGCTCCATGATGGCAATCACCTTGAACACAGGCACGGTGGTACTGGCGGGGCGGGTTGGCGCGCGGCGTCGGAACCCCGTCGCCGACGCGAGGTTGCGCCAGACCGCAAATCAACTGTAGTTGTGTTACTCTAACTTTAGTTGGATTAGCGGGGTGCTGGAGATGCAGCTGAATAGGCCGTTCGCCACGGTGACGCCGACCCTGGACGGCGACGTTCTCAGCGTCCTCGCAAGCGCTGATGTCGCGTTCACGGTCCCTCAGATCCAGCGAATACTCACCACCGTGTCAGGTGAGGGCATCCGCAAGGTCCTCACCCGCCTCACCACCCAAGGTGTCGTGCTTCATGACCGGGTAGGTAGGACCAACACTTACTGCCTCAATGCCGAACACCTTGCGACCGAGCCGATCAGGGCCCTCTCGCGGCTGCACTCCACTTTTCTGGAACGTCTTGAGCTACACCTGTCGGACTGGGGCAAGGTTTTGAGGTACGCCGCCGTGTTCGGGTCCGCAGCGACCGGTCGGATGACGGCGGACAGTGACATCGACATCTTCCTGGTGCGTGCCGCGCCCGAACTTGGGCAGGGCAGCAACCAAGACCCGTGGGGGCAACAGGTGAGCGAACTCGCCCGGCTGGTCACGGCGTGGACCGGTAACGACGCACGCGTCATCGAGTACACCGAGGAGGAGTTGCGCGACGCGGCAGCCGCCGGGGAGTCGCTGCTCCACGACGTGTCCAAGCAGGGCCTGACTGTCGCCGGCACCCGGGCATGGTTCAACACGCAACTGCGACCGGTCGGCAAAGCGGCTCCGAGCGGGAGGCTCTGATGGCTGGACAACGGAACTGCGACGCCGTAATAACCGCGGGGCGACTGGCCAAAGCCAACGAGTTCTTCCACGCCGCCGAATATCTGGATGACGATATGCGCAGTGCGGCGGGTGACTTGTACGTCAACGCGGGCATTGCGGCCGCAGATGTGATCTGTTGCGTCCGTCTCGGGGTGCACTCGAACACCGGCAACCACAGCGAGGCTCGTGCTCTTCTGAAGAAGGCAGACAGTGGATCTGAGCGGCATCTTGCGACCCTGCTGGCCCTGAAGAACAAGGCCGCCTATACACACGAGCCGATCTCCGCCGCAGAGCGCGAGAGAATGAACCGTGCTGCGGGCACCTTGATCGAGACAGCGAAACGAGCGGTGGCTTCGCGACGGTGACTTCACCGCTCGAGAGATCCATTGTCGGTTCAGTCGCGCCTCGCCTCGTAGCGCAGCAGCACCGTGCCGCCGGGGAAGGTGCGGTTCTCCAACAGCCGCAGCGAGATCCACGACGGCAGCGTCGGGAAGAACGGGAGCCCGCCGCCTACCGCGGTGGGCGCGACGACGAGCCGGTATTCGTCGACCAGTCCCGCTTGCACGATTGGTGCGGCCAACCTCGCACCGGCCACCTCCAGGTTGCCGTCGGTCTCGGCTTTGAGTTTCCGCACCACCTCGACCGGGTCGCCGCGTTCCAGCCGAGAGTTCCAGTCGACGGAATCCAGCGTGCGCGAGAAGACGACCTTGGGCATGTTCCGCCAGATGCCTGCGAAGTCGACGATCAGCGGGGTGGCCTCCGGTGCCTGGTCCGCGGTGGGCCAGTATGCGGACATCAGTTCGTAGAGCCGCCGCCCGTAGAACGCGCACGCGGTCTCCCGCTCGAAGTCGTTCCAGTACTGGTGTAGTTCGTCGCTCGGAGCACTCCAGTCGATGCTGCCGTTTGCGTCGGCGATGTATCCGTCCACGGAGACGTTGAAGCCGTAGATAAGTTTGCCCATGCACATTCAGTGGGGTTGACCCCTGATGGTGGACACCTGACTGGTGGGACTGCTGGTCCCACGGGAAGGATGTCCGTATGTCGGGCAAGCGGAAGAAGTACACCCCGGAGTTTCGGGAGCAGGCGGCCCGCTTGGTGATCGAGACGGGCCGGCCGATCGCGCATGTGGCCGCGGAGATCGGTGTGGGTGAGCAGTTGCTGGGGCGCTGGGTGCGGGTGGCCCGCGAGGCCGCTGGCGCAGGCGATAATGGTGCGGTGCTTGATTCTGATGAGCGTGCCGAGTTGGAGCGGCTGCGCAAGGAGAACGCTGAATTGCGTTTGGACCGGCAGTTTTTGAAAAAAGCCGCGGCCTTCTTTGCCTCCGAACAGAACCAGTAGAGGCCTACGGTCTGATCGAGGCGGAGAAGGCCAATTACGCGATCACCCGGATGTGCGAGCTGCTGGACGTGTCGCGGTCGGGGTTTTACAAATGGCGCAAGTCCCAGGCCGCGGGACCGTCGCCGGCGGCGCGGCGTCGTGCCGAGTTGGATGTCAAGGTCGCGGCCTTGCATGAGGCCTCCGATGGGGTCTATGGGGCGCCGCGCATCCTGGCCGACCTGCGCGATGCCGGCGAGACCGTGTCACGCAAGACGGTGGCTGCCTCGCTGCGCCGTCAGGGTCTGGCCGGGATCAGCCCACGTACGTTCGCCCCGGTAACCACCGTGGTGGATCTGGACGCGCCGCCGATCCCTGACCTGGTCAAACGTCGATTCGATACAGGCCGTCTGGATGGGGTGTGGACCAGCGACATCACCTATCTGCGCACCGGTGAGGGCTGGTTGTACCTGTGCGCCGTGCGTGACGGCTGCAGCCGGCGGGTGATCGGCTGGGCCATCGATGAGCACCTGCATACCGACCTGGTCGAGGACGCGGTGGCGATGGCGGTGGCCATGCGCGGCGAGTTGGCCGCGCAGGTGGTGTTCCATGCTGACCGCGGATGTCAGTACACCAGTGCGCAGTTGGCACGGTTCGCCCGCAAGCATGATCTGGCCCGCTCGGTGGGCCGCACCGGGGTGTGTTGGGATAATGCTCAGCAGGAATCATTCTGGGCCACAATGAAAGTCGAGTTCTACGACCGCTACTTGTGGCCCACCAAAGCAGCCGCTAAGCTCGCCGTCGGCGACTGGATCGAACGGGTCTACAACCGCCGACGGCGCCACTCTTCGATCGGGATGATCACCCCGGTCGAGTACGAGAACCGGATCACTCAGACGGCACAAGCCGCCTGACCGAGTGTCCACCCAATGGGGTCAAGCCCATCAGACTGCACCGGTAGGCGGAACTCATCGCGGATGCCGCGCGCATTGTCAGATTGTGGGGCGGGCGAGAGGCTGGACGGGGCAGGGGAGGGAGGCCGAGGGCATGGCTGTTTCCACGATGCGCGCCTGGCAGGTCCGCGCCCCGGGGCCGATGGCCACGGCGCCGCTGGAGCTGGTCCGCACCGACATCGCCGAACCAGGAGACGGCGAGCTGCTCATCGCCGTGCTGGCCTGCGGAGTCTGCCGCACCGATCTGCATGTCAGTGAGGGTGACCTGCCGGTCCACCGGCACCGCGTCACACCGGGGCATGAGGTGGTGGGCGAGGTGGTCGCCGTCGGGCCGAACGTCGGTGCCGAGTTCACCGCCGGTGACCGCGTCGGAGTCGCCTGGCTGCGCAGCACGTGCGGCCACTGCAAGTACTGTCGGCGTGGCCAGGAGAATCTGTGCCCGGCCTCGAAGTACACCGGCTGGGACGCTGACGGAGGCTACGCCGAATACCTCACGGCGCCCGCCGCTTTCGTGCACCGGCTGCCGGCGGGTTACACCGACACCGAGTTGGCGCCGCTGTTGTGCGCCGGCATCATCGGCTACCGCGCGCTGAAGCGAGCCGAACTGCCCGACGGCGGACGGCTCGGCATCTACGGCTTCGGCGGCAGCGCTCACCTCACCGCGCAGGTCGCGCTCGCGCGCGGGGCCGAGGTGCACGTGATGACCCGCGGCGCGGGTGCCCGCGAGCTGGCGACCGCGCTGGGCGCGGCCTCGGTGCAGGGCGCCGGCGACCCGCCACCGGTACCGCTCGACGCGGCGATCCTGTTCGCTCCGGTCGGCGAGCTGGTGCTGCCCGCCCTGGCGGCCCTCGACCGCGGCGGCATCCTCGCCGTCGCCGGCATCCATCTCAGTGACATCCCGACGCTGAACTATCAACGCCTCCTCTTCCAGGAACGTCAGCTGCGGTCGGTCACGTCGAATACCCGTGCCGACGCGCGGAAATTTCTGGCCTTCGCCGGAGAGCACCGCATCACCGTCGCGACCGTGCCATATCCACTCGACGCCGCCGATCGCGCCTTGGCCGATCTCAGTGCGGGCGCCATCGCGGGTGCCGCGGTATTGATCCCGTGACCGCGTCACACCTCCCATGCCGAGTGCTCGTCGCCGCGATTCCATTCGCGGGCCACGGCGCGCAATTCGGTCCGCACCGCGGCGCGGCGCACCTGCGGGCGGTGCGGCCAATGGCACATCCAGCACGAGCAGACGTACCGGCCCGTGAAGCGAAACTCCCAGTAGCACAGCCCGATACGGCCGATGGTCCAGCCGGGATCGAGATCTGGGAGCTCGCATTCACGGCCGGCGCAGCCGTGCACGGGGACGACGGAGACTTCCCGACGGGCCCTGCGGACACGAAAAGGAGCGTGGGCATCGGTGTGGGACATGCAGATCCTCGAACGCAGGCCGCCCCACCGGAGTCCGCAGATCCGCTGCGGGGTGGGGCTAGCGTGTTCGAAGACCGCCGACCGAGGTGCCTGGCATGGAACCGAGGCTACCCGAGGCGTACGACGTGGTGGGACCGTCGCCGTGGTGAATGTCGGGGCCGTGAGTTTCCGGTGCCGTCAACGTTCAGGCGGAGAAAAAACCTCCAACCTGACATCACATCCAGCTCCCGCGGCGTTACCACCTAGCACCAGAGCAGAGAGGGCAGCCATGAAGATCACAGGAAACACCATTTTCATCCCCGGCTCCACCAGTGGCATCGGGTTGGGCCTGGCGTTGGCCCTGCACGCCAGAGGGAACACCGTCGTTGTCGGCGGCCGACGAACCGCGGAACTGGAACGAATCACCGCCGACCACCCGGGTCTGGGCGCGGTCGCCATCGACATCGCGGACCCCGACAGCATTCGGGCGGCGGCCGCGCAGGTCCTCGCCCAGTACCCCGACCTCAACGTGATCGTCGCGATGGCCGGGATCATGCGAACCGAGGACTGGCACCAGCCGGACACGTTCCTTGCGACGGCGGAATCCACCATCGAGACCAATCTGCTGGGCCCGATCCGTCTCATCGGCGCGTTCATCGAGCACCTGCGGACGCGGCCGGACTCGACCATCGTCACGGTGTCGTCAGGCCTCGCGTTCGCGCCGTTGCGGGTGACACCCAGTTACAACGCGTCCAAGGCCGCCATCCACATGCTCAGCGAATCACTGCGGCTGCAGCTCGCCGACACCAGCGTCAAGGTCACCGAGCTGGTCCCGCCGTCCGTGCGGACCGAGCTGATGCCGGGCCACGACACGAACCCTGCCGGGATGGCGCTCGACGCTTTCATCGACGAGGTGATCGACCAGTTGGAGGCGAATCCCGACGCCCACGAGATCCTGGTCGAGCAGGTCAAGTTCCTGCGCTTCGGCGAAGCGTGCGGGGATTACGACACCGTTGTCGAGATACTCAACGCGGGCGATCCGCACGGCAAATAGCGGGACGCCTTGTCCGCCAACGGCGTGGGACGAGGCCGGTGATCGAACCGTTCAGCGGCTGACCCGAAGTGTTTCAATGGATCCAGCGACGAACGGACCCACTGACGAAGGGAGGACCGATGTCGAAGCGCTTCGCCGTCGGCGATCACGTGACGTGGAACTCTGAGGCGGGCCAGGTCTCGGGAAAGATCACCAAAGTCCACACGAAGGACTTCGATTACAAGGGCCACACCCGCCGCGCCTCGGCGGACGAACCCCAGTACGAGATCAAGAGCGACAAGACCGACCATGTCGCCGCCCACAAGGAGAGCGCCTTGCGGCTCGTCGGCGATGACTGAGGGACTCACCGCGGCCGACGAACAGCTGGTTCTCACCGAGGAATTCCGGGAGGCGCTGCGGCTGCTGGCCGCGGGCCAACATCTGTTCCTCACCGGCAAGGCCGGCACCGGCAAGTCGACACTGATCCGCCACTTCATGGCGGGCACCGAGCGCAACGTGGTGGTGGTCGCGCCCACCGGCATCGCCGCGCTCAACGTCGACGGCTATACCATCCACCGCCTCTTCGGTTTTCGTACCACGACCACCCTGGCCGACGTCAACGGCGGCGACTACCGGCCCGGCCGCTTCGCCAAGACGCTGGCCTCGCTGGACACCCTGATCATCGACGAGGCGTCCATGGTGCGCGCGGACGTCTTCGACATGGTCGCCACCGCGCTGCACCGATTCGGCCCGCAGCCCGGCACGCCGTTCGGGGGAGTGCAGGTGGTGCTGGTGGGCGACCTGTACCAGCTGCCGCCGGTGGTGGGAGAACGTGAGCAGGAGTACTTCTCGACCGTCTACGACACCCCGTACTTCTTCTCGGCGAACTCCTTCGACCGGGGTGGCTTTCCCACCCTGGCGCTGACCACGGTGTTCCGTCAGCTCGGCGACCAACGAATGACGGCGATCCTCAACGAGATTCGTGAGGGTGTGCTGCTGGGACACGCCCAGGAGCACCTCAACGCGCGCGTCGACAACGACTTCGTGCCGCCGCCCGACGAGTTCTGGCTGACGTTGGCGCCGACCAATCGGCTGGTGACGGCGCGCAACCGCCAGCAGTTGGAGCGGCTCCCGGGCGACGAACTGCTGCACCGCGCCAAGGAATCCGGCGACCTGTCGCTGTTCGACAAGCCGGTCGAGGACGAGTTGCGGTTCAAGGTCGGCGCCCAGGTGATGATGCTCAACAACGACCAGACCGGCCGCTGGGTCAACGGCTCGATCGGCCGGGTGGTGGGTCTGGGCTACGACCGCTACGGCGCGGTGGTCGAAGTCGAGTTCCCGGACGGCTCGGTCGCCGAGGTCGCACCGTTCAGCTGGGAGGCGACCCGGCCGGTGGTCGACGGGGGAGCGCTGCGCCGAGAAGTCGTCGGCACGTTCACCCAACTGCCGTTCAAGCTGGCCTGGGTCATCACCATCCACAAAAGCCAGGGGCAGACGCTGGAACGGCTGGTGGTCGACCTAACCGGCGGCATGTTCTCCACCGGCCAGCTCTACGTGGCGCTGAGCCGGTGCACCTCGCTGGCGGGGCTGGTGCTGAAGCGACCCGTGCTGCCGAAGGATCTGAAGATCGACCGGCGCATCACCCGATTCCTGCGGACTGCGACCCCCGACGCCAAAGCACGCCGATTCTGCGCGATCGGCATCCTCACCGTCGGCGACGAGGGCCGGATGTCGCGTCCGCGCCCGGTTGAGCTGGCGGTCGCGTTCGACGACGGCACCGCGGTGTCCACCCTGATCAACCCGCAGCGTGATCTGGCCGACGCGCGAAATGCCTACGGCATCAGCGTCTCCGATGTCCTGCTGGCCCCGACGCTGCGGGAGGCGTGGGGCGTGATCGCCCCGATGCTCGCCGGATGCACGCCCGTGGGAGTCGGTGTGGACGAGACGCTGGGGCTGATCGACTTCGAGCTCAAACGCCTCGGCTACGTCACGGCGATGCCGTTGGGAATCGAGTTGAAGGGGGCCCGGGTGGCGGGTCGCACCGCCCTGCAGCGCGCCCGGTCCGCGCTCGAATTGCACGCCGCAACAAAGGTTTCAGAAGGTTCGACGCCGTTCGAGGAGCCCGAACCCGTCGAAGCTCTCGCCGGCCTGCTGGTCAGCCGCGATCCGGACGTCGACTCCCCGGCGGCGCGGCACCTGCCGGGGCTGTCCGCACTACTGCGGGTCAGCCGCAAGCTCGGCGGGGCGCTGCGGGGGACCCAGCCGGCCGCGCAGCAACCCATGGCCGACGAGTCCGGCTGGGACGCCGCCGCGCGCCAGGCCGCGGCCGATCAACTCCGGGTGGCGGCCTCGCGGACCATGCTCACCGACGACGTGCTGGCCCGTCTGCAGGTGGCCGCGACGATGCTGGACTCGCCGGAGCTGGCGGCGGCGCTGCGGGAGGCGCGCACCCAGACGGGTGGCGACATCGATGCGGTGCTGGTCAGCGGGGCGCGGATCTGCTTCACCGGGACTGTCCTCGACAGCGCGGGCCGCGTCGTGGAGCGCGACGAGATGGAGCGACTGGCCGTTGCCGCGGGGCTCAACCCGGTGCGCACCGTGACGAAGACCCGCTGTGAGGTGCTGGTGATCGCGGAGGCCGGCACCCAGTCCGGCAAGGCCCGCAAGGCCCAGGAGTACGGCACGCCGGTGTTCACGGCAGCGGAATTCCTCGCCTGGGTGCACCGGCGGTGACGCCGCGGGGGATGTCTACCACGGCAGGAAGCGGCGCTTCGTCCGGCGTTGATCGCCGTGGACCTCGGACCACTGGTCCGCGCCATAACTGAATGGCTTCTTGCTGCCCGTCCTGACGATGTCGAGCGAACCGTCGGCGGCTTTGACATACGCATCCCCGGAGCGCATGTAGTTGTCGACGGAGCCGTCGGTTCTGGTGACGGAAACGGTCATGGTCTGCTCCCAAATGCCGACGCGGTCGGCCTAGTCTCGTGGGTGAGAACGAACTGGCAACAGCTGGCAGACATCGACAAAGATCGTCCGTTTCCCGAAGGATCAGAAGCGATCCGCACTCGGACCGAGCCTGATATCGCCACCCTACGCCCGATTGGCGTGTCTCGCCCGAAGATGCGCATCAACAGACTCATCGCGTCAATTTCGCTGATTGACAACATTATTCGCGCCGCGGCGAGGGTCGCCGAGTGGAAGTGGCGTCGTGCGGTAGGCTAAGTCACACCGACGATTCGGTGTACGGCGAATGCCCGCGTTCGCGTCATCGCCGGTTTGAAATCATGGCCGATTCGCGGCCAGAGGGGAGCACTTGCTCCATGCGCGCCAAGAATGTGACCACTCGCGGTAGGACGGTTCCGGGAGCCCGCGCGACCCCCGCACCGGCGAAGGTCGCCGGAGACGCCCGCAGGCTGGCGTTGTCCGGCTCCGGGTCGGCCCACGGTTGCGTCGACGGGGCATGGTGGCCCAAGACCGCCGATCTTCGATCGGAGTTGCCTGATCTGGTGGCCGTCTTCAGTCGCTGGATCGGCTCCATCCATCGCATCGTCTACGACCCGGTCTTGTGGGAGGCGGCCCCGTCGCGGCTGATCAAGCATGGCTCGGCGATCTCGGTGGATCCCTACCGGATGGTGAACCGCGAGACGATCGGGCTGATGGGCACGCATTCCCGCAGTGCGGTGCTGTTCGTGGTCGCGCCGTCGACGTCGGGAGCGATCGCGAACAAAATGTTCGACCTGGTGGAACGGTCGAACGCGCCCGTGGCCGCCACCATGCTGCAGCAGCGCTATGCGGAATACGCCTCGGCGGCAATGTCTTCCGACTCTATGCCGGATGGCCAGGCCGGGCCCGCGCCGGGCTGAGCTCAGACGTATGCGGCCGATCGCCTGACAGGGCGTCCGGCGGCGACGGATACTCCCACCGAAGATGTGTCGCCGACATACAGGGGAGATCCGTGCTGGACCGAGTCGAGTTCACCGTCACCAGCCGACCACCGTCGCTCGACCTCTACCGCAGAGCGTGGACCCCAGGACCGGACGTCACCCTGGGCGGCGTCTGGGTGGGCGCGGTCGTCAGCGACAACTCCGGTCAGGACTATTGGGGTCTGCGCGGCACCGACGATTTCGTCACCGGCATGACGCATGTGGTGTCCCCGGTGTGCGGTTTCCGCGCCCTGGGCACCGACTTCGA
Organism: Mycolicibacterium sp. MU0050; assembly: GCF_963378085.1. Classification (GTDB taxonomy): domain Bacteria; phylum Actinomycetota; class Actinomycetes; order Mycobacteriales; family Mycobacteriaceae; genus Mycobacterium; species Mycobacterium wendilense. Next base: position 2,285,187 of record NZ_OY726395.1, read on the forward strand.
CACCGCGGCCGCCCACCTGTTCGCCGAGTATTCGGGCATCGACTGGTTCGAGCCGCTGAGCTACACCGACGGCCCCGACCGACTGCAGACCAACTTCTCCAGCGGCAGATTCGAGTGGGACGGTGACGGATTTCACTGGTTCGACGCCTCGAACCGCTGGGAACTGCACGGGCGCACGGTCAGCGACGTCGCCATCACGCACGTCCCGACCCAGCCGGGCATCGAGCACCAGGTGCACTACCGCCATGAACTGATGTACGCGACCGGCGTCATCAACGGGGTGGAGGTCTCGGGGTACGCCCACCAGGATTTCGCCTACGGCCCACCGGGGATGATCTACACCGAACTGCCCGTCGCACGGCACCTGCAGGGCATGTGGATGTCCTGGCTGCACGAATATCCCGACGGACGCCTGGGCGGCGGCAGCTTCTGGCAGGGCCGCGACGGGCTGGACTTCGGTCCCGGATACCAGCTCAAGGACGGCGTCACGACCGTCCACCACGACATAGTCGCCACCCCCACCTTCGATGACGGGGGAAAGATGGCCGCGCTGGAGGCCAGCGTGGGGGCCGACACCTACACCTTTGTTTTCGATACCAGCGGTAGTCCGCTGCACTATTTCGGGCGACTGGTGACCGACGGCGCGGGCCAGACGCCGGCACGCAGTTGGTGCTGGGTGGAGTACGCCGGCGGGATGCTGACCCCGGAGCTGCTCGACATGATGAATCAGCAGTTCAGGCTGGTTCGCGGGCGCTGACGCACGGGCTCCGGCGCAGCTGGCTTTTATTTGTTTCTCGGGTATGGTCGCGGTTAGAACATGATTGTTGCTTTGTAAAAGGAGCTGCAAGAGTGAGCAAGTCCCGAGGGCGTGGCCAGAAGAAACCACAAATGACAATTAAAGAACGTCGCGCGGAGAAGCGCGCCAAGTTCGCCGACGAGGGTTCGGTTGTTCCCAAGAGGAAGCGGGATCGCGTTTAGCGCGCCGCACTGAACACCACGCACAGTCCACACAGGTGTACGACGTAACGGCGACCCGAACGCGCCCCGTGTGCCTGTGAATCTCCAGTCTTTCTTGCGGTGACATGCCGCCCTGCTCAATTTCGTGAGATGGCGCAGGTGAATTTCCGAAGACTCGGAAGGCTTTTTTCGCGGAATGGTCCACGCGACGTCAACGCGTCGACCAGATGAGCTAGGAGGAACCATGTTGACGGGCAACACTTCCGCGCCGGCGGTTGTTGTTTTCGGTCGGCAGAATGAACTGCTCGACGTGGTGCTCGAGGAGTTCCGGCGTCGAGGCGACGTCGCGATCTACGGTGGCGCGCTGACGGTTTCGCCCGAGGAAGCAGGCTCCACCGATGAGCGATCGCGCCGCATCGACCTGGAGCAGCTGCGGGCCAACACGGACTCGGTCCTGGTGATCATCGATGACGAGATGCTCGAATCCATTCTCCGGGAGGACCATTCGCGGCGCTCCCGCAAGATGCTGCGGACCGAGGAAGACCAGATTGCCGAGTTCGTGACCGACTCGGTGGTGTCGGCCGACCCGGACCGGCTGCTGGTGCTCGGCGACGCCCGGGGGGCGACCCCGGCCGAACGCCCGCAGGCGGTCCGTTGGGTGCGGCAGCTGACGGCCCGGATCGGGTACGAATGCTCCATCAACGGCACCGACGACTTCGCCACCACCTACGAGGTCCTGGGCCCCGACGACGACGTCGCACGGACGGCGCGTTCGATCGCGCAGTGGCACGACGGCCGGCTCGGTCGGCAGCCGGACCGCCCGCCGGCGCTCAGCGGCGCCTAGGGTGAATCCCGGCCCAGTCGCACGCGGGGGACCACCCCGAGAGATACTGGTAGCCGTCACTATGAGGTAGCCGTGATCACAGCGCGGCACCCAACGAGACCTGACCGATACACAGCCGGGAGTACATGCATGAGCGCCGAGCAGCCGACCATCATCTACACGCTGACCGACGAGGCGCCGTTACTTGCGACCTACGCCTTTCTGCCGGTCGTCCAGACCTTCGCCGGCGCCGCCGGCATCGACGTGAAGACCAGCGACATCTCCGTCGCGGCGCGGATCCTCGCCGAGTTCAGCGATCGCCTGACCGACGAGCAGAAGGTGCCCGACAACCTCGCGGAGCTCGGTGCACTCACCCAGGACCCGTCGGCGAACATCATCAAGCTGCCGAACATCAGCGCCTCGGTGCCCCAGCTGCTCGCCGCCATCAAGGAGCTCAAGGCCAAGGGCTACGACCTGCCGGACTACCCGGGCGATCCGAAGAACGACGAGGAACGCAAGGTCAAGGAGCGCTACGCCAAGATCCTCGGCAGCGCGGTGAACCCGGTGTTGCGCGAAGGCAACTCGGACCGGCGCGCCCCCAAGGCGGTCAAGGAGTACGCCAAGAAGCACCCGCACAGCATGGGTGAGTGGTCGCAGGCCTCCCGCACCCACGTCGCGACCATGAAGGAAGGCGACTTCTACCACGGCGAGAAGTCGATGACGCTGGACAAGGCGCGCACCGTCAAGATGGTCCTGGAGACCACCGGCGGCGAGACCATCGTGCTCAAGCCCGAGGTCAAGCTCGACGACGGCGACGTCATCGACAGCATGTTCATGAGCAAGAAAGCGCTGTACAAGTTCTACGAAGAGCAGATCGAGGACGCCTACAAGACCGGCGTGATGTTCTCGCTGCACGTCAAGGCCACCATGATGAAGGTGTCGCACCCCATCGTCTTCGGCCACGCGATCAAGGTCTTCTACAAGGACGCCTTCGCCAAGCACGAGAAGCTGTTCGACGAGCTGGGCGTCAACGTCAACAACGGCATGTCCGACCTCTACGAGAAGATCTCGACGCTGCCGGCCTCGCAGCGCGAGGAGATCATCCAGGATCTGCACCGCTGCCACGAGCACCGTCCCGAGCTGGCCATGGTCGACTCGGTCAAGGGCATCTCCAACTTCCATTCGCCGTCCGACGTCATCGTCGACGCTTCGATGCCGGCGATGATCCGGCTCGGCGGCAAGATGTACGGCGCCGACGGTCGCACCAAGGACACCAAGGCCGTCAACCCGGAGTCCACCTTCTCGCGGATCTACCAGGAGATGATCAACTTCTGCAAGACCCACGGGCAGTTCGACCCGACCACCATGGGCACCGTGCCCAACGTGGGTCTGATGGCGCAGAAGGCCGAGGAATACGGCAGCCACGACAAGACGTTCGAGGTACCCGCGGACGGCGTCGCCAACATCGTCGACGTAGAGACCGGCGAGGTGCTGCTCAGCCAGAACGTCGAAGAGGGCGACATCTGGCGGATGCCGGTGGTCAAGGACGCCCCGATCCGGGACTGGGTGAAGCTGGCCGTGACCCGCGCCCGCGCCTCCGGCATGCCGGTGGTGTTCTGGCTGGACACCGAGCGCCCGCACGAGGTGGAGCTGCGCAAGAAGGTCAAGGCCTACCTGAAGGACCACGACACCGAGGGCCTGACCATCCAGATCATGCCGCAGGTCTGGGCGATGCGGTACACCATCGAGCGGGCCGTGCGCGGCCAGGACACCATTGCCGCGACCGGCAACATCCTGCGCGACTACCTCACCGACCTGTTCCCTATCCTGGAGCTGGGAACCAGCGCCAAGATGCTCTCGATCGTGCCGTTGATGGCCGGCGGCGGCCTCTACGAGACCGGTGCCGGCGGCTCGGCGCCCAAGCACGTGCACCAGCTGGTGGAGGAGAACCACCTGCGCTGGGATTCGCTCGGAGAGTTCCTTGCCCTCGGCGCCAGCCTGGAGGACATGGGCGCCAAGACCGACAACGCCAAGGCCAAGCTGCTGGGGCAGGCGCTGGATACCGCGACCGGAAAGTTGTTGGACGAGAACAAGAGTCCGTCGCGTAAGGCCGGCGAGCTGGACAACCGGGGCAGCCAGTTCTACCTCGCGATGTACTGGGCGCAGGCCTTGGCCGAGCAGACCGAGGACACCGAACTCGCCGAGCAGTTCGCGCCGCTGGCCAAGTCGCTGGCCGAGAACGAGGACACCATCGTCGCCGAGCTCAACGAGGTCCAGGGCAAGGCCGCCGACATCGGGGGCTACTACTACCCGGACCCGGAGAAGCTGACCGCGGTGATGCGGCCCAGCAAGACCTTCAACACCGTGCTGGACGCAGCCCGAGCGTAGCGAGGGCGGAGGGAAGCGCGAGTCAGCCCCGTGTTGGGCAACGCCGCGGTCTGACCCGCGGCGTCACAGGGGCGCGGGTACCGCGGTCAGCGGAATGACCACGGTGCCCGCGCAGGCCCCGTCGTCGATGGTGGTGTCGAAGGAACCCTTGAGCGAGCCGTCGGGTTGCGGCGTGTAGGTGGTCACCGACTTCGCCGGGTCGAAGGTGATGGTGCCGTCGGGCAGCGTGCAGTCCCAGTTCCAGTTGTTGCTCCGCGTCCACACCGATCCGGTCCAGTCGAACCGCATCGCCTTGGGGACGTTGTCCTTGGGCGTGGGTCCGTCGGTGACCGTCGCCACGCAGGTGCCCGAGGAGCAGTCCGTCTCGAAGACATAACCCGCGGTGTACGGCGTCTCCTGCTGGGTCGCGGCCACGCTGGTGCCCGACTTCTGGTCGGTGTGGAAGGTGAGCTCGTAACGACCGCCCCAGAACGCCTCGTCGGCGTGGGCGACCGGTGCGGCGAGCAACGGTGCCATCCCCAGCGCGGTCGCCGCGATGAGGACGTGGTGCTTCGATGGCATTCGGCATACTCCCGGTCGGCGGCTCAGACGCCTCCACTGTGGCAGACGTGACGCATGTTGTGCAGGCCAAGGGCCGATCCGGCCGCCGAAACGCCGGTCGCGCGCGGTCGCCGCGAATTACCATGACGCCATGATTCGGCTGGGTGCGGCCCTGTGGACGGCGATCGTGCTGGCACTGACGGGGCTGGCGGCTGCCGCCGTCGCGCAGGCCGGACCGCCGCCGCCGTGCAGCTTCCGGTTGTCGGCTCCCCAGGTGGTCCACGTCTCGGGGATCGACATGGTGACCGCCACCATCGAGGTCGACGAGTGCGGTTGGCCCGCCGAACCGTACTCCAGCGTGGTCTGCCTGCAGGTGGACGGCGACGCCACGACCACCAGCTGCATGCAGGCCCAGGGACCGGGCCGGGCGCAGGTGTACTCCGGGCCGCACCGGCCCGGCACCACCTATGCCGCCACCGGTCGCGGCTGCAGCCGGTGGGCGGGCAATCCGCCGGCGCCGGACTGCCAGCGGCTGGGCCCCACCACCGCGACGCTGTAGCGCCACGCCGGGGAGTGTTCCCCGACGCTGTCCGACGCGTTCGGTAGGGTCCTGCGGGTGAATTCGAGCCTTGCCGTGAAGTCCGTAAACGCCCGTCTCGCTGCGGAACTGGCCATCGGGGAAGCCCAGGTGGCGGCCGCGGTCCGCCTGCTCGACGAGGGCTCCACGGTGCCCTTCATCGCCCGGTACCGCAAGGAGGTGACCGGCAGCCTCGACGACGGCCAGCTGCGCACCCTGGAGGAACGGCTGCGCTACCTGCGTGAACTCGACGAGCGCCGGGCGGCGGTGCTGGCGTCCATCGAGGAACAGGGCAAGCTCACCGACGAACTGCGGACGGCGCTGCTCACCGCCGACACCAAGGCCCGGGTGGAGGACATCTACCTGCCCTACAAGCCGAAGCGCCGGACCAAGGCGCAGATCGCCCGGGAAGCCGGGCTGGAGCCGCTGGCCGACCGCCTGCTGGCCGACCCGTCGCTGGTGCCCGAGGCCGAGGCCGCCGGCTTCGTCAACGACCAGGTGGCCGACGCGGCGGCGGCGCTCGACGGCGCCCGCCACATCCTGGTGGAGCGCGCCGCCGAGGACGCCGAGCTGGTGGGCCAGGTCCGGGAGAAGTTCTGGACCGAGGGCTCCCTGCGGACCGCACCCGCCTCCGACGAGATCGCGAAAACGCCGGAAGCGCAGAAATTCCGGGATTACTTCGAGTTCAGCGAGGCCCTGGAAACCTGCCCCTCGCACCGGGTACTGGCGGTGATGCGCGGGGAGAAGGAAAAGGTGCTGTCGCTGAACCTGGACGGCGGCGCCGACGAGGGCTACCTGGCCATGGTCGCCCGCACCCTGGACATCGACATGACCGCGGGGGCCCCGGCGACGCCGTGGCTGGCGGCCACCGTGTCCTTCGCGTGGCGGACCCGGCTGATGTTCTCCGCGGCGGTCGACGCCCGGGTGCGGCTGCGGCAGCGCGCCGAGGAAGAGGCCGTCGCGGTGTTCGCCAAGAACCTCAAGGACCTACTGCTCGCGGCGCCGGCGGGCACCCGCACCACCCTGGGCCTGGACCCGGGCTTCCGCACCGGGGTGAAGGTGGCCGTGGTCGACGGCACCGGCAAGGTGCTCGACACCTGCGCCATCTTCCCGCATCAGCCGCAGAAGCAATGGGACGTCGCCAAGGCCACCCTGGCGGCGCTCGTCGCGCGGCACGGCGTCGAGTTGATCGCCATCGGCAACGGCACCGCCTCCCGTGAGACCGACGCCCTGGCCTCGGAACTGATCGCCGACATTCGCGCCGCCGGCGCCAAGGCGCCCACCAAGGCGATGGTCAGTGAGGCCGGCGCGTCGGTGTATTCGGCCTCGGCCTACGCCGCCCACGAGTTGCCCGACCTGGATGTGACCCTGCGCGGGGCGGTGTCCATCGCCCGCCGGCTGCAGGATCCGCTGGCCGAGCTGGTGAAGATCGAACCGAAGTCGATCGGGGTGGGTCAGTATCAGCACGACGTGACCCCGGGCATCCTGGCCCGCAGCCTCGGCGCCGTCGTCGAGGACGCCGTGAACGCGGTGGGCGTGGACCTCAACACCGCCTCGGTGCCGCTGCTGGCCCGGGTGTCCGGCATTTCCGAATCCCTGGCCGAGTCCATCGTGGCGCACCGCGACAACACCGGACCGTTCCGTAGCCGCCGCGCGTTGCTCGACGTTGCACGGTTGGGGCCCAAGGCTTTCGAGCAGTGCGCGGGCTTCCTGCGGATCCGCGGCGGCGACGACCCGCTGGATTCCTCCGGCGTGCATCCGGAGGCCTACCCGGTGGTACGGCGCATCCTGGACCGGTCCGGGGTGTCGCTGGCCGAGATCATCGGCGACGAGAAGACGCTGCGCTCGCTGCGGCCGGCCGACTTCGCCGACGAGCAGTTCGGCATCCCCACGGTGACCGACATCCTGGCCGAACTGGAGAAGCCGGGCCGCGATCCGCGGCCGGCGTTCACCACGGCCACGTTCGCCGCCGGCGTGGAGAAGGTCGCCGACCTCAAGGTGGGCATGGTGCTCGAGGGGGTCGTCACCAACGTGGCGGCCTTCGGCGCCTTCGTCGACGTCGGGGTGCACCAGGACGGTCTGGTGCACGTCTCGGCGATGGCCGACCGGTTCGTCTCCGATCCGCACGAGGTGGTGCGTTCCGGTCAGGTGGTGCGGGTCAAGGTGGTCGACGTCGACATCGAGCGGCAGCGTATCGGGTTGAGTCTGCGGCTCAACGACACCCCGCAGGCCGACCGCGGCAAACGCCCCGCCGGCCAGCGCGGCGGCGGGCAGAAGAGCCGCGGCGAGCAGCGCAACCCGAACCGCGCCAAGAACTCCCGGCGGGAGGCCGCGGCGCCCGCGGGCTCGATGGCCGATGCGCTGCGCGCCGCCGGCTTCGGCAAGTAGCCGCCGGGATCAGTCCTCCTTGCGGATGAGCCGTCCCAGCGCGGCGCCGTCGGCGGCGAGCAGTTCGTCGATGCGGGGCTGATTCACGTCGGCGACGATGATCTCGCCGACCTCCTGGTAGACGTTGGTGAAGATGCCGTGCGACTTCATCTTCTCGGTCTGGTAGATGTTGTCCTCGGTGGGCGTGACGTAGTAGACGATCTCGGCCTTGAACCGGTGGATCAGCCACACGTGGATCAGGTCCATCAGGCGCTTCTGTCGCAACTGCTCGGCAAAGGTGTTCTGGTCGCGCACCGTGAGGATGCTGCGGCCGTGCCGGTCCTTGATCGGGTCCACCACGACGTTGGCCAGCGGTTCGGCCGCGCTGCCGTAGATGCCGAGTTCGAGGATGTCCGAGCCGGCCCGGCGCGGTCGTAATTCGACGCGCAGCTGCTCGCCGAGCTGGTAATGCTCGCCCCACACGCCCAGCCAGTCCTCGAGAAGCTTCTTGGGTACCTCGGTCTGCACCAGATGCTGGTGCTGGGTGGAGCCCTTGCCCATCGCCTTGGTGGTGGCGGTGCGGCCGGAGGAGGCCGCCAGCGCGGCGTCGCTTCGGGGCCCGCCGACCAGGGTTTGCGGTGTGCGATAAGGGGATTCGACCAGTCGCATCTTGCGCTGCAGGCGCGCCAGCGCCAGCATGCCCTCCTGGCGCAGTGACGTCGCGAACTCCTCGCAGGCCACGCCGTCGACCTGGTGGCCGCCGTAGGTGATGAAGTTGAAGACGAAGCCCATCTTGCCGAGTTCCTCGGGGAAGGCCCGCATCTCGTCGTCGGTCATGCCGGTGGTGTCCCAGTTGAACGAGGGGGACAGGTTGTAGGCCAGCATCTGGTCCGGGTAGACGGCGTGGATGGCCTCGGCGAACTGACGCGCGTCGGCGAGGTCGGCGGTCTTGGTCTCCATCCACAGGATGTCGGCGAACGGCGCGGCGGCCAACGATTTGGCGATCGCGTACGGAATGCCGCCGCGCACCTGGTAATACCCCTCGGGGGTCTTGGCCAGCTCGCAGTCCCAGGCGACATCGGCCCCCAGCTCCCTGGCCTTCTCGCGGGCCGAGTACAGCGACGCGTTGGCCGCGAACTCCCGCCACTGCGCCGCTGACATGGCCGCCGATTCGCCCTCCCGCTCGCGGTATTCGAGCAGCTCGCCGACGGCGCCGCCGTAGGTGTCCAGGCCGGCGTCCTCCTGCCAGGCCTCCACGAAGGTCGATTCGACCTTGTCGAAGGTCGCGTCGATCAGCGTCTCGCTGCCGTCGAGCCACTCCGCGGCCGCGTCGGCGACCTGCGACAGCAGTCCGTGCTGTTCCAGCCACGCCTCCGCGGCCGCGTACTCGCCGTCGGGCAGGGCGTAGAGCAGGTGCCCGTTGAGTTCGGTCACACCGAGCTGATGGAACCGGCGCATCAGCGCCAGGAAACATGACTTGTAGGCGGGCACCTTGAGGTTGGTGGCGCCGAGCAGGAACGGCTGGTCACGCTCGTCGGCGCGACTGTCGATCAGGTTGGCGGCCTCGGCGTCGGTGCGGGCCACGATGATGCCGGGCACGCGCATGATATCGAGCTGGAAGCGCGCGGTGTTGAGCCGCTTGATCTGCTCATCGGACGGGACCAGGACCTTGCCGCCCTGATGACCGCACTTCTTGGTGCCCGGGCGCTGGTCCTCGATGTGGTAACCCGGCACACCCGCCTCGACGAAACGCCGAATCAGGTTGCGCACGTGGGGATCACCGCCGTGACCGGTGTCAGCGTCGGCGATGATGAACGGCCGGTAGTCGTAGACCGGGGTGGCGGCGCGCTGTTCCTCCGACATCCGGGAGCGCAGGTACTGCTGATTGCGGTCGGCGGTCAGCAGCGCCCGCACCAGGCCGGCCGCCTCCTCGGGCACCTGCGAGAGCGGATAGCTGGCCAGGTCCGGCCCCGGGTCTTCGCTGATCGAGCCCTTGGCTGAGGTCGCCCACCCGCCGAGGTAGATGCCCTCGATGCCCATCCGCTTCATCACCACCGCCTGCCCCGGCGAGTAGGGGCCGAACGTGGTGATGCTCTTCTTCTGCGCGAACAGTTCGCGCAGGTACGGGTAGAAGGCGGTGGCGGCCTCCCGGGCCGTCGGGTAGTCGGCCGGGATGGTGCCGCGCTGCTCGGCGACCTGACGCGCCGAATACAGCCGGATGACGCCCTCGAAACGGGGGCTATCGAAGTACGCCTGCGTCGCGGCGATGTCGTCCTCGAAGGATTGCTGGAAGTCTGCGTTCTGGGTGGACATGCGCGCTGCTCCTCTGTGAGCTCGGGTTGCCCTCCATGCTGGCACGAAGTTGGCCGTTCACCCACCGTTCCGGGTGGAGATCTGCTCGGCGATCTGTCCGGCGAGGGTGTTGCCGCGGTCGCCGACCGGTCCGGTCACGCACGCGCTGACGTCGACGACGACGTTGGTGACGGCCCGCAGCGCCCGCTGGCAGGTGATATCGCTGCCGATGCGGCTGTTGGTGACGGCCAGCACCTCGTCGCCGCGCTGCGCGGTACCGAGCCGCCAGTCGTCGCTGGGCTGGCCGGAGCCACCCGAGACCCTCGCGGTCTGGGCGCCGCACCGCTGCCACAGCCCGGACTGCCGGTCCACGAACGTGCGTGCGAGCGCCGCCGATCCGAAGGCCACCACGCTCTGCAACACGCTGGCCTTGACCTCGGTGTCCACCGGGTTGACGACCTGCGTGAACGGTGCTGTGGCGCCGCTGTTTTCGTAGGTCGACCGCTGGGCCGGATACAACACGGCGACGCATTCCATGGAGCTGATGAGCCGGTCGTTGTAGTACCCACTGGACGAGCCGGTCGCATGCATGGGAATCCCCATCACCGCCGAAATCTCCTCCGCGGACAGCAGGGTGGTCGGCAGGTCGGCCTCGGCGACGGTCGGGGGCGCGGCGGCCGGCGCGCCGGTTGGACTGTTCGCGGGTGGCGGGGCCGGGGGCGCGTCGTCGCGCAGGACCACCGCCGCGGAGACGCCGGCGCCGACCAGGAGGACCGCGCCCGCGGCCGCAGCCAGCTTCACGCGGGTGCACCGCGGACGCGACGCGGGAGGTTGGGCCCACTGCGCGCCGGGCGGCGGGGTGGGCCAGCCGGCCTGGGGATCGGTGCGGGCGGGCTGTGCCGGAGCGCTCTGCTGCTGCAACGCCTCGGCGGCGGCGGCCGCCAGCGCGCGACCGGAGGGGTAGCGGTGGGCCGGGTCCTTGGCCATCGCGGTCGCCACCACGGCGTCGAAAGCCGTTGTGAGCGGGGCGAAGTCACTGGGGCGCGGCGGCGGACGCTGCAGGTGGGCCATGGCTTGGGCGGCCATGCTCGGGGCATCGGCGAACGGTGTCCGCCCCGTCAACAGCTGGAACAGCGCACAGCCCAGCGAGTACAGGTCGGAGCGGTGGTCGACCTGCCGTCCGTCGAGCACCTCCGGGGCCGCGTAGGCCATCGTGGTCATCACCGCATTGGTGGCGGTCATCCCCGCGTCGTCGGCCGCCCGGGCGATGCTGAAATCGCTGAGCAGCACCCGTTCCTCACCGCCGACGGGCCCGGACAACAGGAAGTTGGCGGGTTTGATGTCGCGGTGCAGCACCTGCCGGGAGTGTGCGTAGTCGAGTGCCTCGGCCACCGTGGTGATGATGTGCACCGCGCGCTGCGGTGTCATGGTGCCCGAGCGCAGCGCGGCGTCGGCGTCGGTGCCGTCGACCAACTGCATGGCGATCCACAGGCGCCCCTCGACCGACTCGCCGCGGTCGTACACCGAGACGATGTTCGGGTGATCCAGGCTCGCCGCGATGTCGGCCTCCCGCCGGAAGCGGCTGCGGAACTCCGGATCGGCGGACAGTTGGGCCGACATCACCTTCAGCGCGGTCAGCCTCGGCAGTTCGGGGTCGGCGGCCGCGTACACGGTGCCCATGCCGCCCGAACCCAGCGTGCCCTGGACCCGGTAGCCGGACACCACCGAACCGATGCCGATGGTCCCTGTCATTCGGCCACGATATCGCCGGGGGCCCAGCGGCCTACGAGGGCGCGCCCACCCAGTAGGTGCCGCGGTCGTCGGCGAACGTGACCTCGACCTGCCGCGCGGTGCCGTTGATGGTGGCTTCACAGCCGAATGTGGCGCCGGATTCGATGGTGGGGTTTTCCCCGTTGTTACAGCGCACGTCCGTGACCTCGCCCGCACCGTAGCCGTTGGCGACGTCGGTGAGGACGTGGCGGACCCCGTCCTGCACCGCGTTGACGTCGAGTTGCTCGGTGCGCAGGAATCCGGGTGCCCAGAACGCGGTGATGCCCACGGCGATCAGCGCCGCCGCGGCCACGGCGGCGGCGATCAGCTTCCCGCGTCGGCCGCGGCGCGGCGGTCCCATCGGAAAACCCGGCGCGGGCGCGTATCCGGCGGTGTGCCATGGGGGTTGGTGGTAGGGGCCGCTCGGTGCCGGGTGATGAGCCGGTGGCGGTGGAGCCTGCGGCGGATAACCGCCGGGCGGGGGCTGATACGGCCCGGTGGGTGGCATGGGCGCGGGCCACCCCGGCGGCGGCGTGGGCTGGGGCCCCTGCGGCCCGGTGCTGTCAGTCATGGGTCCTCCGGGTCATTCGGCGGTCAGCATCAGATACTGCGCGGCCGCCATTTGGTGTACGTCGCCGAGTTGGCCCGCGGAAGCCTCGAAAGCGATCTCGTCGGCCGCGGCCGCGCAGTAGAAGCGCGGTGCCACGCCGCGGGCGTTCGCGGGCGGCAACTTTTGCAGGCACCGGGCTGCCGGAAGCCCGGCCACCCCCGCGGCGGGTTGGAACCCGCGCTCGGTCATCGTCTCGGCGAATTGCTCCACGAGGCGGTGAGCACCGTCTGCGTCGCGGGCGGCGTAGGTGGTGGTGCGACCGATCACGGCTTCGGTCACCCCAGTGTCCTCGAACAGCTGCGCGTCGACGGCGGGCGCGTTGGAAAACGCCAGGATGCCGTGCGGTCCGTAACTGCCCTCGTACACCTTGCGGTTCTCGGGGTCCGGCGGCAGGGTCCGTGCCACCAGGCCGGTGGCGTCCAACGGGAGCGCTCCAAGATCGGCGACGGGCGTGGGTTCGAACAACTCGACCAGCGGGATCTGCTGGTCCAGCGTCGCGGCCACCATCTCCGCGGCGGCCTCGGTGCCGCCGATCGAGATCGTCAGCTGGCCCAGGACGAAAGGGCCACGCGCGGTGAACGCGAGGACCCGGGCCATCTCTTCGCCGCCGCCCCAGGTCACCGCCCTGGTGTCGGGGTAGCGGGGGATCCCGGTCGGTTCGGTCGGACGCGGGGGCGTCGTTGAAGATGTTGGACAATTCGGCGCTGCGGGCGTGCATGTCGGCCGCGGCGGTCGCCGCATCCTCGGGGGTGGCGAACCGCAACACCGCGTTCTGGATGCTGCGCTGCTGCTTGCCCTGGTTGTCGGCCAACGTGGTGAAGCCGGCGACGAAGTTGTGGTCGGCGCCGGCGGGAATCGGCTGCGGAAAGGCCTTGAGCACGGCGGCGGCGTCCTTGATGACACCCACCTGCATGGAGCCGCTGATTTTGGTCAGGGCAGGGTCGACCTGGAACGGAAGCACGGTGTATTCGGCCATCCGGCGTGCTTCGACGAGATGCCCGGAGGAGCCCGCGTCGCCCAGTGCGGGCCGCGGGGTGGTCGGGTAGTTGCCCGGCTGCAGGAGCGCCGGGTTGGCGGCGTCGGGGTCGAAGTTCGGGTCGCGCAGCGCGGTGCCGTCCACCGTCGTAGCGCAGCCGCCGACCACCAGCGCCGCCGTCAGGCCCAGCGCGGCCGAGCGCAGCTTCCGCGTCCTCACCGCGATGTCCCCCTCCCGGCGCCGTGTGCAGGTCCGGTCGAGTCTACGGGCGGGCTCATCCGAGCCGGTCCTGAATTTCCGGTACCAACGTGCCGTTCAGATGGCGGGTGGCCGCCGGTCCCGCACCGGCCAGCGCGGCCACGACGTCGGGCTCGTCGACCACGATCTGCGCGGCCCCGTAGGCGGTGAACGTCGCCGGCAGCCCCCCGAAGGCGCCGTTGCCGGCGGCCGGGTCGGTACGGACGATCACCGCAACGTCGCTGCCGTACTGCAACAACGCGTCGGGATGGATCGGAATCTCCGCCGTGCCGTCGGGGCGGCCGGGCAGCTTCGGGTTGTAGGAGAAGCCGAGGCCGGTCAGATAGCTGCCCGCGGGCGACTCGGCCAACGCGGCCGAGAGCCCCGAGGGCGTGAAGTGGAATACCGTGATGGTCTTGTCGGCGAAGTCGGGGTGGTCGGCGCGCAGTGCGGCCTGCTGGGCTCCGAGTTCCCGGGCCAACTCCGCCGCGCGAGTCCCCTCGCCGAGGATGCCGCCGATCCAGGAAAGCTGCAGCTGCGGATCGAACGGCAGGCCGCTGGTATTGGGGCGGGTGACGGTGGGGGCCACCGCCGCGAGCTGATCGTAGAGTCCGCGGTCGAGACCGGAACCGGTGTCGATGACCAAGTCTGCCCGGGCCGCGGCGATGGCCGAGGGGTCCGCGGTGTCGAGGATCGCCGGGTCGCCGTCGATGAGTTCACGCAGCCACCCGGGCACCGTGCCGCCCGGGGCGAGCAGTGCCACCGGCTGGACCCCCAGGGACAGCGCGACGTCGGCGTCGCCAGGGCCCAGCGTCGCCACCGCCGTCGGCCGCTGATCGATCCGGGTGGCCCCGAAGGTGTGGGCGAACATCTGCGCCGGATACGGCGCGCGGTCCGCGCCGCGCGGGATGAGCAGCAGTGCCGCCACGACCACCGCGACCAGGGCCGCCGCCGCGGCCGCCAGCCAGAGGGTGCGCCGTCGGCTCCCGGCGCGTGTCGGCCGGGCATGCGGACCGCTGTAATACCCGCTCGGGTAGGTCTGGGTGGGCTCGGCCATCCACGCCGGGGTCGGTTCTCCGTAGGCCGGGGCGGGCGCTCCGGGTTGCGGTTGCGGGGGTTGGCCGCCGTGCAGAGCGGTCTGGGCGGCGGCGGCGAACTCCCGCGCGCTCTGATACCGGGCGGCGGGGTCCTTGGCCATCGCGGTGGCGATCACCGCATCGAAACCCGCGGGCAGCCACGGCGCCGCCTCGGTGGCGCGCGGCGGTGGCCGCATGACATGGGCCATCATCACCGCCGACATCGGCCCGACCCCCTGGAACGGGGTGCGGTCGGTGAGCATCCGGTACAGCGCGCACCCCAGCGAATACAGGTCGGAGCGGTGATCCAGTGGCCGACCCTCCACGGCTTCCGGCGAGGCATAGGCCACGGTGGCCACCATCGACCCGGTGGCCGTCAGCCGGGTCGCGTCATCGGCGGCGCGGGCAATCCCGAAGTCGGCCAACAAGACTCGTTCGGTGGGCCCGGGCGTCCCGGCGAGCAGGAAATTCGCGGGTTTGATGTCGCGGTGCAGCAGGTTACGGGAATGGGCGTAGTCCAACGCCTTGGCGACCTCGGCGACGATGTGCACCGCGCGGGCGGGGTCCATGGGGCCGGAGTCGAGCACGGCGCCGGCGTCGGTGCCCTCGACGTACTGCATCGCCATCCACAGCCGACCGTCCTCGGTTTCCCCGCGGGTGTAGACCCGGACCACGTTCGGATGATCCAGTCCGGCAGCCAGATCCGCCTCTCGACGAAACCGGGCGCGAAACTGCGGGTCGGCGGAGAACTCCGCGGAGAGCACCTTCAGCGCATCGCTGCGGGGCAGCGACGGGTGGCGCGCCAGATACACCGTTCCCATACCACCGGCGCCGAGTTTGCGCTCGATGGTGTAGCCGGCGATCACCGTTCCGGTCGGCATCGTCATGGCGCGACCAACATCAGGTACTGCGCGGCCATCAACTGATGGGCGTCGGCGGGTTGTGGCGCCGACACCTCGATCAGGTCCGCGTCCACCGGCGCCAGGCAATAGGTGAGGGGGCCGTTGAGGATGGACGGGTCGTCCTTGGGGGAGGTGAAGCAGCGCGATGCGGGCATTCCCGAAACCGGTTCGGCGCGGGTGTAGTTGCGGTCCGCCATCTGGGTGGCGAACCCGTCGGCGAGCCGGCGTGCGCCGTCGTCGTCACGAGTCCGGTAGACGTTGGCCATCGACAGCAGCATCCACTGCAGACCGACCTCTTCGAACAGCGGTTGGTCGCGGACGGGGTCGTGCATGAAGTTGAGCGCGGCGTGCGGGCCGTACACCCCGGCTGCGTTCGTCCCGGGGCCCTCCGGGATCACCGGCGATCGCGCGATCAGCCCCGTCGGGTCCGCCGGCAGCGTGGCGAGCTGGTCGACGGCGGTGGGGACGAAGCGGTCGAGTGCCGGACGCTGTTTGTCGACGGTGCTCAGCGCCAGGGCGATGGCCTCCTCGGCGGCCTTGTCCTGAGTCAGCTGAGCCAGCACGTAGGGGCCGTGGGCGGTGAAGGCGCGCACTGAAGACCAGCCGTCGCTGTCGGACTGGTAGAGCAGCACCTCGGGCCGGTCCTCCCGGGGGACGGCGCGCCACGCCTTCTCCGGGCTCGGGTTGACCACGATCGGGGCCGCCAGCGTGGCCTCGCCCATGGCGCGGGCCGCCGCGGCGGCGTTCTCGGGAGTGGCGAACCGCAGCACGATGTTGGTGAAACGGGTCAGCGAGCTGGGCCTGGTGCCCGCCGAGGTCTGAAATGCGGTGACGAAGTCGTGCGGGCGCACCGCCGGCGGGATCGCCGAGTTCAGGAAGGTCATCCCCAGCTGGTCGGGGTTGACCACGGGTCCGTTCGGTGCGGGCGGGACGCCGTTCAATCCCGGGTCGACCTCGAACGGCAGTACCACGAACTCGGCCATCCGGCGGGCCTCCAGCAACGCACCGGCGGTCCGGTCACCGGCGGTGCCCAGCGGCGGGCGCGGCGTGGTGAGCAGGTCGCCCGGGTCCAGCAACGCCGTGTTCACCGCGCGGGGGTCGGCGCGCGGGTCGCGAATGGCGGTGCCGCTGTGGACAGTTGCGCACCCGGCGAGCAGCAACGCCACCGCGGCAACCACCGCGGCGCGTAGCGCGCTCGGACCCATGTCCCCCTCGTTCCTGCCGTCGCGGTCGTCCGCCGCAGGCAAATCTACCGGGTGCGCGGCCGCGGAGTGGCCACCCCACACGACGAATCCCCGGCGAATGCCCGAAAAAGGGGTCATCCGCCGGGGATGTCAGTGATGGGGGAGAACTGGTTTCGGCTCAGCAGGCGGTGCTGATCAGGGCAGGTCCTCGAAGGTATCGGTGACACCGCAGCGCTCCTGGGCGTCGACCAGCGGCGCCCGGATGCCCGCCAGTTCGGCGGCCACCTGCGGGTTGGCTTCGAAGTACTCGTCCTGGGCGGCGGTGATGGCGTCGCGGTCGGAACCCTCGAGGTCGGTGTAGAACGCGTTGACCTCGGGATGGGTGAACAGGTATGCCGACGTCGAAGCGGCCACGCCGGACGCGATGCCGGCCAGGTCGGCGGCGGTGCAGTTGGGCGGCAACGGATCGGCGGATACCGCAGGAGCGACGGCCAGAATCGCCGCGGTTGCCCCGGTGCCGATGAGCCCCACGGCAAGACGACGGGCGATGGAAGACATAACTGCTCCTTAGGATTCGGTTGTCACTCTGTCGTTACGGGTCGAAGGTTCCGTTAGGCATTAAAGCACCGCGATGCGGTTCGCACCGGACTTGACCTCAGCGGGTGCGGCGCGCCGACGTTTCTCACACGCGCTGCGCGAGCTCCCACGCCCGCTCGGCCATGGTGCGGTAGCGGGTGCGGAACAGGTCGGTCCCGGCGCGCGCGTCCGCGGCGTTGCCGTCCAACCCGCGCCGCCAGACACCGGCCACGATCGAGGCCAGTCGGAACATGGAGAACACCACGAAGACGTCCAGTGACTCGGGTATCGGCCGGCGCGCGTGCTCGCAGTAGGACGCGACGAACTCGTCTTGGGTGGGAATTCCGGTGCCCGTCAGGTCCTCGCCCGCGACCCCCTCGAGGCCGTCGGGGCCGGCGTCGAAGTGGTAGGTCAGGCAGGTGTAGGCCAGGTCGGCGAGCGGGTGGCCGAGGGTCGCGAGCTCCCAATCCAGCACGGCGACCACGCGCGGCTCCTCCGGATGCAGCAGCACGTTACCCAGCCGGTAGTCCCCGTGGGCGATGCAGGCGGGTTCGGTGTCGGGCGGCAGGTGCCGCGGCAGCCATTCGGCCAGCAGGTCCATCTGCGGCATCTCTTCGCAGCGGGCCGCCTCCCACTGCCGGGTCCACAGCGCCACCTGTCGCTCCAGATACCCGTCGGGCCTGCCGAAGTCGGCGAGCCCGGCCGCGCGCCAATCCACCCGGTGCAGCGCGCCCAGAACGCGGGCCAGGTCGGCGTAGGTCGCGGCGCGCTCGGCGGGGGTCGCGTCGCGCAGCACCCGGTCGGGAAAGACCCGACCGGGTACGTGGTCCATCACGAAGAACGCCGTACCGATCACCGTTTCGTCGGTGCATAGCAACCGGGCGGCCGGAACGGGCACGTCGGAATCGGCGAGCGCGGAAATCACCTGATACTCGCGTTCGACGGCGTGTGCGCGCGGGAGCAGCTTGCCCGGCGGCTTCTTGCGTAGCACGTACTGGCCGGCCGGCGTGGCCAGGTGGTAGGTCGGATTGCTTTGTCCGCCTTGGAATTGGCGGATCTGCACCTCGCCGTCGAACCCCGGCAGATGCCGACTCAGGTAGCGGGCCAGCGCGGCCTCGTCGAGTCGGTGCGCCGGCAGCACCGGCACCAGTTCGGCTTCCCCGCCCATGGCCGTCACGTCGCCTCGAGTTCGGCGAGCAGCGCCGCGACCGCCGATTCCGCCAGCGGCGGCAACGGTTGGTCGGCCTCGGCCGCCTCGATCAGGTTGACCGACAGCCCGGCGGCCAGGGCGGCGTCCTCCTCGGTGAGGTTTGTACGGTGTCGGGCGGCGAAGAGTCGTTGCCCGACTGAGGCTTTCGGCGTGGCGGCGACCTTCAGCATGAGGTCATCGTAGCGGCGCCGCACGCCACCGAGGGCGATGACGAGCGCGGGCGCGCCGGGGGCGTTGCGGGCCGCCTCGGTAGCCACGGCGCGCAGGTTGCGGAGGTCGGCCAGGATGCCGGTGGCCGCCGCGTAGTACTCGGGTGCGGCCGGGTCGGGCAGCGCCTCGATGGCGGTGTCGACGCTCTTCAGGGCCAACTGGATGGTTTGGGCGATCAGCGGCGAGGCCACCGATGTCGAGATCACCTGGGTGGCTTCGTCGTCAGGGGCGGGCGCCCCCTGGCGGATTCCCGAGATGGTGCCGGGCGGCCACTGCAGGATCTGCTCGAGTTTGGTGCGGGTGCTCTCGTGTGGCCAGCTGCGGCCCTTCTCGAACGCGATCAGCGCCCCGGCGTTGATGATCTTGTCGCGCGCCAGGCCGCGCTGCGTGAGTTCGAGTTCCCGGCGCCGGGCCGCGACCGCCGCGCCGGCGCGGGCGATGCCGGGGTCGACGGGTTCGACGGAGGTGGTCTCCTCGGAGCGGTCGCCGGCGTCGTCATCGAAGTCGTCGGGGGTGTCGTCACCGACGAACAGGTCCACGGCGAAGCCGTCCGCGTCGCCGAGCTTGATCGTCATCCGATCGGCGATCGGGACGGACTCGTGGCGTACCCCGTCGACGAACATGCCGTTGCGGCTGCTGTCGATGGCCACCCAGGTCGCGCCCTCCGGGCGTAACCGCACGTGGGTCCGCGACATCCAACTGAAGTTGAAGTGGATGCTCGAGGCGGGGTCGCGGCCGATCGTGAGCTCGCCGTCGGCGGGGTCGGCCGAGCGGATCTGGCCGCCACAACGCACGGTGAGTTTGGGTGGTGCCGGCGGGGTGGGGCGGTCAGGATTTGCTGCTCCGGTGGCCGCGGAGTCCATCGTCGCTACATCCTCCTGCTACATCATCGCTACGCCTTAGGCAATCCAAGGGAGCATATCGCAAGCATAAGTGTTGCATCGCTACATTTTGCTGCGCGGACAGCCGGTGACGTCGGTCACCACGGCGTGCTCTAAACTGAGCGAGTGCACAGCAGCCCTGTACGCCCCCGGTTTTCAGGAGGGCAGTCATGAAGCCGGCCCCATTCGCCTACCACCGCCCGCATGATCTCGAAGACGTGTGCGCCCTGCTCGACGAGCTCGGCGACGACGCCAAGATCCTCGCCGGCGGCCAGAGCCTGACGCCGATGCTGGCGTTGCGCCTGACGCATTTCGAGAACCTGGTCGACATCTCGCGGTTGCGCGAGCTCCAGGGCATCGAACGGCGCGGCGACACCCTCTGGGTGGGCGCCGGAACCACGCACGCCGCGGTCGGCGCCGACGACGTGGTGCGCACCGACGTCCCGCTGCTCAACCGGGTGACCCCGCTGATCGGGCACTTCCAGATCCGCAACCGGGGCACGCTCGGCGGAGCGGTGGCGCATGCCGACCCGGCCGGTGAGTATCCGACCGCGGCGCTGACGCTGGACGCCGTGATCGAGGCGACGTCCTCGGCCGGGCGACGCGAGATCCCCGCCGCGGAGTTCTTCACCGGCCTGTGGGAGACCGCCCTGGCACCGGGCGAGGTGCTCACCGCGGTCGGCTTCCCGGTGTGGCGCGGCCGCAGCGGCTTCGGGGTACACGAATTCGCCCGCCGGCATGGCGATTTCGCGATCGCCGGCGCCACCGTCGCCACCGAGCTCGACGACGACGACCGGGTCAAGCGATGCGCCATCGGCCTGCTGGGGTTGGGGTCCACACCGCGGCGCGCCCACGAGGCCGAGCAGGCCGTGATCGGGCGGAAGCTCGCCGATGTCGTCGCCGACGAGGTGGGCGAGTTGGCGATGCGCGGACTCGACGACATACCCGCCGACCAGCAGGGGTCGGTGTCCTACCGCACCCGCGTGGGCTCCGCGATGGTATCGCGGGCCTTCACCGACGCCGTCACCGAGGCCAGCAGGGAGAACGCATATGCATGAGCACATCGTGGAGATGACCGTCAACGGCCGCGACGTGCAGGCGGTGGTCGAGCCCCGAATGACGTTGGCCGACTTCGTCCGTGAGCGGTGTGGCCTGACCGGGACCCATCTGGGATGTGAGCACGGCTCCTGCGGGGCCTGCACCGTTCTGCTCGACGGCGAGGCGGTGCGCAGCTGCCTGGTGTTCGCCGTGCAGGCCGACGGCAAGGAGGTGGCCACGGTCGAGGGCGTGGCTTCCCCGGACGGGGAGCTGTCGCCGGTGCAGGCCGCGCTGCGCGAGTGCCACGGCCTGCAGTGCGGATTCTGCACGCCGGGCTTCGTCATGTCGATCACCGCGCTGCTCAAGGACAATCCGAAGCCCACCGACGAGGAGATCCGCGAGGGACTCTCGGGCAACTTCTGCCGCTGCACCGGCTACCAGGGCATCGTCAACGCCGTCCATCGCGTCGTCGAGACCAGCTGACCCACAGCGGGACTGACGCCGCCGCGTCGAACACCGAGGGCGGAGATTCGCGAGAATCTCCGCCCTCGGTGTTTTTCGACTCTGTTCAGCCGAGCTGGGCTCCCGGGGGCAGCACCACGACGTAGGGCTGCCGCGAGCGGCGGCCACCGAACAGCACTCCGAGCGCCAATCCGGCGAGCAATCCGGCGGCCACCGGCAGGGCGCGCTTGGCCATCGGCGCCGCGATCACCGACAGTAGATCCAACGAGGCCGCGTCGTCGTCGGCGGTATTCGGTTGCGCCGCAGCGGCCGTCGCGCCGGACGGGACTGCCGACAGCGGAGTCGCGCGCGGGGCGGAGGACCCGGCCACCAGGTCGGCCTCCAGGCGAGCGGCGAACTGGTCGATGAGCTTGCCCGCGACGTCGGCGAGCACCCCGCGACCGAACTGCGCGGCCTTGCCCGAGATGGTCAGGTCGGTGGTCAGCACACAGGTGCAGGCGTCGCCCTCGTCCTTGAGTTCGGCGGTGACCAGCGCGGCCGCGTTGCCCTGGCCGCGGGTCTCCTTGCCGCTGGCCTTGATCACCGCGCGGTGGGCCTGCGCGTCCTTCTCCTTGAACGCCGCATTGCCCTGGTACTGCACGGTGATCGGGCCGACCTTCACCTTCACCGCGCCGGTGAATGCGTCGCCGTCGACCGACAGCAACTGCGCCCCGGGGATGCACGGCGCGATGCGTTCGACATCGGTGAGCACTGCCCAGGCCTGGTCGATGGGAACGGGAACGCGAAACTCGTTGACTAACTCCACCTTCTACTGTCCTTTGCTCTGGGTCTTCTGGGCCTCTTCGATCGCCGCGACGATCGTGGCGGGCGTGGCCGGCATTTTCGTGATGGTGACGCCCAGCGGCGCCAGCGCATCGTTGATCGCGTTGATGACGGCCGGCGGCGAGCCGATGGCCCCGCCCTCGCCGCACCCCTTGTAGCCGCCGACCCCCGGCCCGGGGACCTCGACGTGGCCGAACTCGATGTTCGGCACGTCGGTGGTGGTGGGCAGCAGGTAGTCCACGAAGGTGGACGACAGCGGGTTCCCGTCGGCGTCGTAGGCCTGGTGCTCCAGCAGCGCGCCGCCGATGCCCTGCACCGTGCCGCCCGCGACCTGACCCTCGACGACATTCGGGTTGATCATCGGGCCGACGTCCTCGCTGACGATGTAGCGGGTCAGCTTCACCTGGCCGGTGACGATGTCCACCTCGCAGGTGCAGGCGTGAGTCGCGTTGGCCCAGTGGATCATCGCGGTCGGGGGCGAGGCGAACCGCGCCGTGGCCTCCAGCAGCGCCGAGGTCCCCGGCGGCAGCTGCGCCGCGTCGTAGTACGCGCGGTAGGCGATGTCGGCGAAGGTCACGCTCTTGCCGTCGTCGCCGCGCACGGTGGCCTTCGAATTCGCCAGCTCGATCTCGGACTCTTCGACGCCGAGCATCGAGGCGGCGATCGTCAGCAACTGCTTTCGCAGGATGGTGCCCGCCTCGTGGACGGCACCGGCCGTCATCGGTCCGCTGCGGCTGCCCTGCGTGCCGGCCCCGTATGGAGTTACCGCGGTGTCGCCCTGGATGGTCGAGACGTCCTCGATGTCGGCGCCCAGCGCGTCGGCGGTCAGCTGCACCACGGTGGTCTCGATGCTGTTGCCCGTCGAGCCGCCGTTGACGTAGACGTTGATGGTGCCGGTGGGCTCCATCCGGATGGTGGCGCCCTCGGTGCCCAGGTGGCCGGTGGCCGCGCCGGTGGGCTCGATGTAGGCAGAGAAGCCGAGGCCGATGTAGCGGCCCTGCTCCAGCGCCTCGCGCTGCTCCTTGCGGAAGCCCTCGTGATCGAGGATCTTCACCGCCTGCTCGAAGGTGTCGGCCGGCGCCACGTGGTCATACGGCATGCCGTTGGGGTTGAAGTAGGGCATCTCGTCGCCGCGCAGGATGTTGCGGCGGCGCAACTCGACCGGGTCCATGTCCATCTGGCGGGCCGCGATGTCGAGCAGGATCTCCCGTGACAGCGTCTCGTACTGCCACGGGCCGCGGTAGGCCGCCAGACCCGCGGTGTTGGAGAACACGGTCTGGTAGTTGAAGCTGCACTTCGGAACCCGGTAGGGCCCGGGGAAGAACATCCCGATGGCCGCGGTGGTCAACACCGGGTAGGGGGTGGGGTAGGCGCCAATGTCCTGGATGAAGTCGATGTCGCCGGCCAGGATCGTGCCGTCCTCGTCGAAGGCCATCCGGACCTTGCCGTCGACGTGCCGGGCTTGGCCGGCCGTCATCAGGTTCTCCCGGCGGTCCTCGATCCACTTCAGGGCGGCCGGCACCTTGCGGGCGGCCAGCAGGATGCACATGTCCTCCCGCATCGGGACGACCTTCTGGCCGAATCCGCCGCCGGTGTCGCGCATGATCACCCGCACGTTCTGCGCGGGCAGGCCCAGCAGCCGGGCGGCGAACGCGCGCAACTCGTGCGGGGTCTGGGTGGACGCCCACACCGTGAGTTCGTTCGACGCCGACTGCCATTCGACGACCATGCCGCGGGTTTCCATCGGCACCGGCACGTAGCTCTGCTGATAGATGTGCGCCTGGGCGACGTGCGCCGCGGCGGCGAACACCTCTTCGTCCGGAGGCATGCCGGCCATGCCGCCGGCCTGGTTGTCCGGGTACTGCTCGTGGACCACGTGACCGTGCTCGGCGGCCATCTGTACGGCCTTGGTGAAATCGGCGACGGCCGGCAGCGGCTCGTAGTCGACGTCGACCAGTTCGATGGCGTCCTCGGCGACGTAGCGGTCCTCGGCGATCACGATGGCCACCGGGTCACCGACGAACTTCACCTCGCCGTCGGCCAACGGCGGCCGCGGGGTGTCCGGAACGTCCTTGCCGGCCACCGCGTGCCAGGCCTCGAGCACCTCGTGGTTGATGTCCGCGGCCGTCAGCACCGCGACCACGCCCGGATGGGCACGCGCGGCGGAGACGTCGATGCCGGTGATCTTCGCCCGGGCGAAGGGGCTGCGGACGAAGCAGGCGTGCAGCATGCCCGGCCGCGTGACGTCGTCGACGTAGGTGCCGGTCCCGGTCAGCAGGCGGTTGTCCTCCACCCGCGGCACCCGCGTGCCGGCATACCGGCTGGCCGGCCGGTTGTCGGTCTCGAGAGCAGTTTCAGCCATCGGCAATCGTCCCCATTTCGTCACGCAGCGGGCTGCGCTGCTAAGCACTCGCTCAGCAGCAGCGTACTAGCTGTGTTTCGGCGAGTACAGAACCGCGGTGCCCGAACTCCCCGCCAGCCTCAGCCGCCCGGTTTGTTGGTGAACCAGATGTTCTCTTCGCGCAGGTTGCGGCTGCGCCAGCCGTCCGGGGTGCGGACCAACTCGTGGTGGTAATAGCCCCCGCACGCGCTGATGTCGGTCATCCCCGGCAGCTGCATGGGGTTGTAGAACATGGCCTGCACGCGGGCCGTGTCACCGTCGGTCTCGAGCACCTCGACGTTGGTGATGTAGTGCATGCTCCACGGCAGTACGCCGAAGTTGGCCGCGAACCACTCGACCACCTCGTCGCGGGTGCCGACGACGGCGCCGGCCGAGCTGTAGTCGATGTGCGCGTCCTCGGTGAACACCGAGCGGTACAGCTCCCAGTCCTTGGTGTCGACCGCGCGGGCGTAGCGGTTCAGCAGCGCGGTGATCTCGAGTTGATCGCTCACTCCGGCATGCCGATGGTCTTGATGGCCAGGTACTCCATGTAGCCCTGGGTGCCGTTGCGGTAGCCCAGGCCGGACTGCTTGGTGCCGCCGAAGGGGGAGTCGATCCCGAAGTGGCTCTTGCCGTTGATGGTGACGTTGCCGGTACGCATCCGGGTGGCCACCGAGAAGGCGCGGTCCACGTCGGTGCCCGACACCTCGCCGGACAGCCCGTAGATGGTGTTGTTGGCGATGGCCACCGCGTCGTCGTCGCTGTCGTACGGAGTGACGGTGAGCACCGGGCCGAAGATCTCCTCCTGGGCGATCTTCGAGTCCGGGTCGACGTCGGCCAGCAGGGTGGCCTCGGTGTAGTAGCCGACCGGCAGCGCCTCGGGGATGCCGCCGCCGGTGACCAGCCGGGCCCCGGAGTCGACGCCGGACTTGATCAGCCCGAGCACCTTCTGCCGTTGGGTCTCGCTGATCTGCGGGCCCTGCATGTTGCCCGGTGTCCACGGGTCGCCGACGGGGAAGTTCGCCATGCTGGTCTTGAGGATCTCGATGCCCTCCTCGTAGCGGGAGCGGGGCAGCAGGATGCGGCTGGGCAGGATGCAGCTCTGCCCGGACATGACACAGGCCATCATCGCCGCCAGCGGCAGCGACGCGTTGAGATCGGCGTCGTCGAGCACGATGTGGGCCGACTTGCCGCCGAGTTCGAGCAGGGTCTTCTTCACCGTCGAAGCGCCGGCGGCGAGGATGGCCCGGCCGGTGGCGGTCGAGCCGGTGAAGGTGATCATGTCGACCCGCGGGTCGGCCGACAGTGCGGCGCCGACCTCGTTGGCGTTGGAGGTCACGACGTTGAACACCCCGGCGGGGATGTCGGTTTCCTCGGCGACGATGCGGCCCAGCTCGCTGCCGGACCACGGGGTCAGCTGCGCGGGTTTGAGCACCACGGTGTTGCCGGCCATCAACGCGGGAATTGTTTCGGCGATGTTGAGGTAGAACGGCACGTTCCACGGGGTGATCGCGCCGACCACGCCGACGGCCTCGTAATGCAGCTTGCGGCGCGCCGGTCCCAGCGGGGTGTCGTGCAAACCGGTGTCGACGAGGTACTCGAAGTCGCGGCCGTGTTCGGCCCAGTGCTTGACCTCTGCGATGGGGCTTTCGATCTGGCTGCCGGTGACCGTCACCGGACAACCCACCTCGGTGATCAGGATGCGCCGCAACCGTTCCTGGTTCTTCTCCAGGGCCGCGTGCAGTTGCATCAGGCAGTTGAAGCGGAAGTCGCGGTCCCGAGACCAGTCGGTCTCGTCGAAGGCGCGGCGCGCCGCCCCGACCGCGCGCGCCATGTCGTCGACGGTGCCGTCGGCCGCGGTGCCGGCGACCTCTTCGCTGGCCGGGTGGACCACGTCGAAGGTGGCGCCGTTGGCCGTGCCGGTCATCTCGCCGTCGATCAGCATGCGGGAATCGCCCGCCAGCACACCGGTCTCGCTCTGCACAGTCGTCATCGTGGGCACCCTCACAAGCACTCGGAATTGTGGATTCTGCGACAAGTTTACAGAACGTGTCGACCTTGTCACGTGGGTTTGAGTCCGGGTTTTCGGCGGAGCCGCCGGGCGGGCGTGGGCAATATTCCCCCGCGTAGCGTGCTGGGGGACAGCTGAAGACCTGGAGGCCACGATGAGCAACGTTCCCACCGTCACCCTCAACGACGGGTCGAGCATTCCGCAGCTCGGTTTCGGTGTGTACGAGATCCCGCCGGCCGAGACCGCGACCGCGGTGCGCCAGGCCCTGGAGATCGGCTACCGCCACGTCGACACGGCCCAGATGTACGGCAACGAGGCCGGCGTGGGGCAGGGCATCCGCGACGCCGGGCTGGACCGCGACCAGGTGTACGTCACGAGCAAACTGAACAACTCGGTCCACGAACCCGACGCCGCCCGAAGGTCATTCGACGCGACGCTGGCCGCGCTGGGCAGCGACTACGTGGACCTGTTCCTGATCCACTGGCCGCTGCCGACCCGCTACGGCGGGGACTTCCTGTCCACGTGGAAGGTGCTCGAGGAGTTCGCCGCCGACGGGCGGGCGCGCAGCATCGGGGTCTCGAACTTCAACCCCGCGCACCTCGACGTGCTGGCGAAGGGATCCGACACGGTGCCCGCGGTCAACCAAATCGAGGTCCATCCGTACTACGCCAACGATGAGGTGCGCGCCTACGGCCTCAAGCACGAGATCGCCACCGAGGCTTGGGCTCCGATCGCCAAGGGCCGCGTGTTGAGCGATCCCACCATCACCGGCATCGCCGAGCGCCTCGGGAAGACCCCCGCCCAGGTGGTGCTGCGCTGGCACATCCAGCGGGGGGACATCGTCTTCCCCAAATCGGTGTCCCCGCAGCGGATGAAGGAGAACGCCGGGCTGTTCGACTTCGCCCTCGACGCCCAGACCATGGCGGACATCAGCGCGCTCGACCGCGGGGTCGCCGGTCGGCTGGGCCCCGACCCCGACACCTTCGACTGGATCCCGTGAGCGAACCACGGCTGGCCGGCCGGTCGGCCGTCGTCGTCGGCGGCACGAGGGGGATCGGCCGTGCGGTCGGTGAGCTGCTGGCGGAACTGGGCGCCGCGGTCCTGGTGAACGGGCGCGACGAGGCCGCGGTGGAGCAGACCACCGCGGCACTTCGAGCACGCGGACACACCGCGGCCGGGTTCGCCGGGTCGCCGGCCGACGAGAGCACCGCCGCGGCGCTGATCGACGCCGCCCTGGACACCCACGGCGGGCTGGACATCCTGATCAACTGCGCGGGTATCGCCGAGCCGGTGGGATCTTCGATCCTGACCGTCACCGGCGCGCAATTCCAGGAGCTGATCGACGCCCACCTCGGCACGGTGTTCCACACCTGCCGGGCGGCGGCCCCGCACCTGGTCGCCCAGCGCACCGGGGCGATCGTCAACACCAGCTCGTTCGCCTTCCTCGGCGACTACGGCGGCACGGGTTATCCGGCCGGCAAGGGCGCCGTCAACGGTCTCACCATGGCGATCGCCGCGGAACTGGCCGAACACGGGGTGCGCGCCAACGTGGTGTGTCCGGGCGCCAGGACCCGGCTGTCGACCGGACCGGACTACGAGCAGCAGATCACCGAACTGAATCGCCGCGGGCTGCTCGACGACGCCTCGACGCACGGGGCCCGCGACGTGGCGCCGCCGGAATACGTTGCGCCGCTGTACGCCTACCTGGTGAGCGATCTCGCCTCAGCGGTGACTGGCCAGATCCTGATCGGGGCGGGCGGCTTCGTGGGTCGCTTCGACCGGCCAAGCCCGACGCTGCTCGGTTACCGCGACCACCACGACACGCCGCCGTGGACGCTCACGGAGCTGCACGCCATGGTGGCTGGCTGAATCAGCCGACCGGCCGCGGCGTGACGGTCACCGTGCCGGCGCCGGGGGTGGGACGCTGGGCGCCACCCTGGCCTCCCTGGCCGCCCGGCGCGGCGGGAGCGCCGCTGCCGGCGACACCCCCGGGGACCGAACCCCCGGGCGGCACCAGCCGGTGGGTGTTGGGGGCATTGGGCCGTTCCTGGCCGGGCGCGAGGTTGCAGTCCAACCGCAGCCGCTGTGCGCCGTTGCCGGACGCCTCCTGAGCGATCACCACGCATTGCGACTGGGGCAGGTCGTTGCCGATCGAGCCGCCGAAAATCGCCCGGTAACCCTGGTTCTTCAACACCGCGACGGCCTTGCCGTACGGCTCACCGGTGACGTCGGGTGGGGCCGCGCCGGCCTGGGTGGCACCCACCACCGCCATCGAAATAGCGGCACTGGCGCCGACGGCGAACAGGGCAAGCTTCTTCACGCACGACCTCCAAACGGTTCTGCGGAGTGAAGATATCGCAGATGGGACACCTGTGAAACTTATGGAGACATCGCCAGCCGGTGCGGCAACGTTTCACCCCGGGCCGCCACCGCACGGTGTTCACCCGGTGTTGGGTCCGCAGTCACTTTGGGGCATGGTGCGTCGCCGGTGGTGTCAGCTCGGCCTCGCGCACCCCCAGGAACTCACCGGCAGCGAACGCGAGTGCGGCCACCAACAGCACCGCGAGCACGATCGGGAGCAGCACGGCGGGGCGCAGCCAGGGCGGCCGCGGGGTGGAGGCGGCCCGGTGCGACGCGGGGGCCTTGGCCGCCGGCGCCGGGGCGGTCGGGTCGGTGGGCCCGGGTTGCGCCCGCTCGGCCGGCACCGCCCCCAACCGATGGCTCAGCGCGCGAGCGAAATCGACGCACCGGTCGAAGCGGTGCGCCGGATCCTTCGACAGCGCCTTGGACAGCGCGGGATCGAGCTTGGTGGCCATCAACTGTTCGGGGGCCGCGTACGAGACCGTGCCGACGGTCATGTTGGTGGCGGTCAGGCTGCTGGTGTCGTCGTCACGGCGGGCAATTCCGAAGTCCGCGAATAGGATTCGTTGTTGCGGGGTGCCGGGGTGGGCGATCATGATGTTGGCCGGTTTCACGTCGCGGTGCAGCAGGTGGCGGTCGTGGGCGTAATCGAGCGCGTCGGCAACCGCCGAGATGATCTCGGCCACCCGCGGTGCCGGCAGCCCCTGCGGGTGCGCGGCGGCCAGTTCGCCGGCGTCGGTGCCCTCGACGTAATCCATGGAGATCCACAGCTTGCCGTCGTGCTCACCGCGGTCGTGCACGCCGACGATGTGCGGATGCCACAGACCTGCGACCACATCGGCCTCCCGGTCGAAGCGTTCCCGATACTCGCCGTCCTCGGCCGCCGCGGCGGTCAGCACCTTCAGGGCGTCGCGGCGGGCCAGGCGCGGATGATGGGCGAGATACACCTCACCCATGCCCCCGGCGCCCAGGGGGCGGATGATCGTGTACCCCGCGAACTGGGCACCGCCGGACAACGGCATGGCGAAAGCCTAGGCTATTCCTGCGCCGCGGCGCGC
Source organism: Mycolicibacterium sp. MU0050 (assembly GCF_963378085.1). Classification (GTDB taxonomy): domain Bacteria; phylum Actinomycetota; class Actinomycetes; order Mycobacteriales; family Mycobacteriaceae; genus Mycobacterium; species Mycobacterium wendilense. Next base: position 2,314,895 of record NZ_OY726395.1, read on the forward strand.
AGTGTTTCGCACAGCGCCGCCGCCCGCGGATCGGTGAACACGTCCTCGAGCAGGATCGGATTTCCGGTCGAGTCCCCAAGGGGCACACGCCAGTTGGGGTATTCGTCGGTGGTGCCCGGTTGGTTCTGGGTGCGCGGGTCGCCGACGGCGTCGGGAAGGGCCAACGACAGCAGCCGCGACGGTGTCCGGCCCAGATAGCGGTACAGCGCGGTGATCACCGCTTCGACGTCCGCGGCGCCGGCCTCGAGCAGACCCACCCGGCGCAGCTCCGCCAGCCACGCCTCCTGCTGGCGGCGGTCCTCGGCCGTCTCCTCTTCGGCGGGACGGGTCAGCAACCCCAACTCGGCGCGGATCCGGACGTGTTCGCCGGCGAGGTAGCCGGCCGTCGGCGGCAGGTCGTGGGTGGTGACCGAGGACATGCAGTACTCGCGCCAGCGCTGCGCCGGAAGCGGGCGGCCGTCGCCGTCGCGGTCGAGTTCGAACCACAGGATCGAGGTGCCCAGCACGCCGCGGGACCGCAGGAAGTCCCGCACCCAGGGCTCGACGGTGCCCAGATCCTCGCCGACGACCACCGCATCGGCGCGCTGCGCCTCCAGGGCGAGGATGCCGATCATCGCCTCGTGGTTGTAGCGCACGTAGGTCCCCGCCGTCGGCGCGGCGCCGTTGGGGATCCACCACAACCGGAACAGCCCGATGATGTGGTCGATGCGCACGCCGCCGGCATGGCGCAGCACGTGGGCGATCAGCTCGCGGAACGGCCGGTATTCCTGCTCCTCGAGCTGGTCGGGCCGCCACGGCGGTTGCGACCAGTCCTGGCCGAGTTGGTTGAACTCGTCGGGTGGTGCGCCGGCGGTGACACCGAGGGCCAGCACGTCCTGCATGGCCCACGCGTCGGCGCCGTTGGGGTGCACCCCGACCGCCAGGTCATGCATGACGCCGAGCACCATGCCGGATTGCAGCGCGGCGGTCTGGGTGGCGGCCAGCTGCTCGTCCAGCTGCCACTGCAACCACCGATGGAAATCGACGGTGCCGCTGTGCTTTTCGGCGAACTTGGCCACCGCCTCCGAGCGCGGATGCTGCAGCTGGCTCGGCCACCGATGCCAGTCGTCGCCGTGGCGTTCGGCCAGCGCACACCAGGTGGCGAAGTCGTCGAGGGCGACACCGCGCCGGTCCCGGAATGCCGCATAGGCCAGTTCCCGCCCGGCCGAGCGCGGGACCCGGTGCACCAGCCGCAGCGCCTCGCGTTTGGCGGCCCAGGCCAGGTCGCGGTCGATGACGTCGCGCTCGGCGACCCGCCGCGCGAGGTCCTCGCGAAGCCGGCGCACCCGGCGCCGTTTGGGCAGCTCGGCGTATTCGGGGATGGCTTCGACCCGCAGGTACAGCGGGTTCACGAATCGACGCGAGGTCGGCAGGTACGGCGAGGGTTCCATCGGCCGGGTGGGGGCGGCCGCGTGCAGCGGGTTGACCACGATGTAGCCGGCCCCGTGCCGCGCCGACGACCACACGGCCAGGTCGGTCAGGTCCGTCAGGTCCCCGACGCCCCAGGAGCGGGCCGACCGCACGCTGTAGAGCTGCGTGGCCAGCCCCCAGGTCCGAGAGTTGCCCATCCGGGTCGGCAGCCCCAGCCAGGCGGGGGTGATGACCAGCGCGGTGCTGGTCTCCAGCTCGCCGCTGCGCAACCAGATCCGGTGGTAGCCCAGGGGCAGATCGTCGGGCAGGGCGAAGCTGGCCTCACCGACCAGTCGGTCATCGAGACCGTAAGGCGCGGTGTGGTTTTCGAGTTGGGTCAAGCCGGACCGGACGGTGCCGTCCTCGAGTTGAACCCAGACCTCGGCGGGATCGCAATGGGTGACGTGGACCCAGAACGAGCCGTGCTGCCCAGCGGTCCCCAGCACGGTGGCCGGCAGCGGTCTCGACCAGTGCGCACGATCGAGGTCCGCCAGCGCGCTCGCCCGCTCGGCAGCGGTCGAGGCGCGTACGCCGAGGGCGTCGAGCACCGCCACCAGCGTCGGCTCGGGGACCTCGACGCGCCGGCCGGTCCAGTCCTCGTAACCGGTCGCCACCCCGTGGCGTTCGGCGAGCTGGGCCAGGACGCTGTCGACGGAGGGCATGGGTTCATCTTGCGTCGCGGGAGGCTCGCTGTCGCGGTGGGGCACCATCACACCCATGGTGCACCATCGAAAGGTGGGCGCCGATCGTCTCCGTCAGGCCAGGCTCGCCGTTGCGGTGCTGTTCCTCACCAACGGTGCGGTGTTCGCCAACCTGGTGCCCCGCTACCCGGAGATCAAGGCCGACCTGCAACTGACGAACACCATGCTCGGCCTGTCGGTGGCGGCGTTCTCGTCCGGGGCGCTGCTGGCCGGGTGGGCGGCGGCGCGCATCATCCGCCGCTTCGGCGCGGCCCCGGTGGCGGTGCTGAGCAGCCTGCTGCTGGCGGCCGTGACCGTGGCGGCCGGGGCGGCACCCGCGGCGGCGTGGTTTGCCGCGGCGCTGTTCGTCGCCGGTGCCGTCGACGCCGTCACCGACGTCGCGCAGAACGCCGCCGGGTTGATCGTGCAGCGCGACTATTCCCGTTCGATCATCAACTCCCTGCACGCCACCTGGTCGGTGGGGGCCGTCGCCGGCGGCGCGATCGCGGCGGCCGCGATGGCCCTGCACGTCGACCGGGTCCTCCAACTGGGCGCCACCGCGGCTGTGGTCGCGCTGCTGTGCCTGCTCTGTTACCGCCGGCTGCCCCCCGGTCCGGAGTCCGCGACGCAGGCGCGGACGCCGCAGCGCCCGCCCGTGCGTCCCACGGCCGTCTGGGTCCCGGTGGCCGCGCTGGCGGCGTTGGCGTTTGCGGGAGCGTTCGTGGAGGACGCCGGAAGTTCCTGGGCCGCGGTGTATCTGCGGGAAGACTTCGGGGCGCCCGCCGCGGTGGCGGCCGTCGGGTTCATCGCGATGGTGGGGCTGCAGTTCGTCGGCCGGATGCTCGGCGACCGGCTGGTGGACCGCTTTTCCGAGCGCACCGTGGTGCGCGCCGGTGGCCTGCTGATCGCCGCCGGGATGGGCGCGGCGCTGGCCTGGCCGAGCGTGCCGATGACCATCGTCGGCTTCGGGCTGGCCGGGCTGGGCGTCGCGACCGCGATACCGGCGGCGTTTCACGGCGCGGACAACATCGTGGGCCTGCGCCCCGGGACCGGCCTGACCGTTGTCAGCTGGGTGATGCGGGTCGGGTTCCTGCTGTCGCCGGCCGTGGTGGGGGTGGTCGCCGACGCCCTGAGCCTGCGCGTCAGCCTGCTGCTGGTGGTGGCCGCCGGAGTCGGGATCGCCCTGCTGGCCGCCACCCTGCGGTCGACGACCTCAGCCGAGCGTGCCGGATAGCTCGATCGCCAGTACACCGGCGATGACCAGCGCTATCCCCGCCATCATCATCGGCGTCAGCACCTCGGCGAACAGGAACCTCGCGAGCACCGCGACCAACGCGACACCGCAGGCCGACCACACGCCGTAGGCGATGCCGACGGGCATGCCGAGTGACAGCGACACCGACAGCAGCGCGAACGACGCGGTGTAGCCGAGGACGACCGGGATGGCCCACAGTCGTTTCCGCAGCCCGTCGGAGGCCCGCAGGGAAAGCGTGGCCGCCACCTCGACCAGGATCGCGCCGAACAGCGCCGCCCACATCAGGCCGACACCGTGGAACCCTGCGGGCGGGCCTGGGCCCGGTGCGAGCCGAACTCGATCAGCAGCACGCCGGCGATGATCAGGCCGATGCCGACCACCACGGGCGCGGTGAAAGGGTCGGCGAAGATCAACGTGGCCAGCACCGCGGTCAGGGCGGTGCCGCAGGCGCCCCAGATGCCGTACGCGACGCCCACGGGCAGGCCGGCCCGCAGCACCAGTGCCAGCAGCACGAACGAGCTGAGGTAGGCGGGGATCACGATGGCCAGGAAACCCGGGTGGTCCTGGAACGCCCGCAACGACAACGTCCCGGCCACCTCGGTCACGATCGCTGCGGTCAGCAGCGCCCATTTGTGCACGGGGGACAGGATAGACGGGCCTCGACCAGGGGATCCGTAACGTACCCGCGAGTAACATGGGCCGTCGATGGGCGAACCGTGAAGGAGTGACGAGATGACCGCGGCGAAAGTGCGCGTGCGCAGCTATCCGATCGTCGAGACCCGCAGTGGGCCGGTGCGGGGCACGAACGACGGCACGGTCGCGGCCTGGAAGGGCGTCCGTTACGCCGCTCCGCCGGTCGATGACTTGCGGTGGCGCGCCCCGCAGCCGCCGCAGCCGTGGACCGAGATCGCCGACGCGACGCTGTATGGGGCGGTGTGCCCGCAACCGGAGAGCCCCATACCGCTGGGCACCGGCACCCGGTCCTCGGAGGATTGCCTGTTTCTCAACGTGTGGGCACCGGCGGACGTGCTGGCCGACGGTGCGGCCCGGCCCGTGATGGTGTGGCTGCACGGCGGTGCCTATCTGCTGGGCGCGTCCAGCCAACCGCTCTACGACGGCCGGTCGCTGGCGGCCCGGGGTGTCGTGGTGGTCTCGATCAACTACCGGTTGGGCGCCTTCGGCTTCCTGGAACTCGGAAACCTCGACGGTGCCGGCGACTTCGACTCCAACGTCGGTATCCGCGATGCCGTCCTGGCCCTGCAGTGGGTGCAGGACAACATCGCGCGCTTCGGCGGCGACCCGCAGCAGGTGACGGTGTTCGGGGAATCTGCCGGGGCGGGCATCGTCACCACCTTGTTGACCGCGCCCGCGGCCGCGGGCCTGTTCCACCGGGCCATCGCCCAAAGTTCGCCGGCCACTTCGGCTTACGACGCACAGCGGGCCAGTCGGGTCGCCGAGATGCTGCTGCGCAGGCTCGACGTGAGCGTGGCCGAGGCGCGGTCGGTGCCGGTGGAGGCCGTGGTGCAGGCGTCCTACGAGGTGTTCGACGAGGTGCCGAGCACCACGCCGGGAACCCTGGCCTTCGCCCCGATCGTCGACGGTGACCTGATCCCGGACTATCCGATCAAGCTCGCCCGGGAAGGCAAGTCGCATCCGGTGCCGCTGATCATCGGCACCAACCGCGACGAGGCCGCGCTGTTCCGCTGGATGAAGTCGCCGCTGATGCCCATCGCGCCCAAGACCATCCGGTCGATGTTCGACGAGATCGCCACCGAACAGCCCGAACTCGCGATCCCCAGCGATGCGGAGATCGAGGCGGCGTATCCGGGTGTGCGTCCCCGCGCGCGCGGGCTGCAGGTGGCGCGCGACGTCGGTTTCCGGATGCCGACGCTGTGGCTGGCGGACGGGCACAGCGCGGTGGCCCCGGTGTACCTGTACCGCTTCGATTGGGCGACGACGATGTTGCGCGTGCTCCGACTCGGTGCCGCGCACGCCACCGAGTTGCCGTACGTGTTCGGCAATCTGGTGCTGGGGTCGCGCGACGTGACGTTCAAGCTGGGCGGGCTCAAGGCCGGCCGGGCGCTGTCGGACCGGATGCAGGCGCGCTGGGTGAACTTCGCCCGCGGCGCGGAGCCGGTGGGGCCGGCCGGCGAGCCGTGGCGCCGCTACACCCCGGGGGAGCGCGCGACGCTGCTGATCGACCGGGAGGACTCTGTGGTCGAGGACCTCGACCGGGACATTCGCACCGCGTGGGGCGACGAGGTGCTGAGTTTCCGCTGATCGGGGCCCGTCCCGGCGTTACTGACACCATGTTGAACAGCGTCACGTCCGGCGCTAGACTTCGCCCGTATGCAGGGTTCCGTCGCGTGGGTGTCCGACGCGCTATCTGTGTTGCCGCCACAGATGCGCGACCCGGTGCTGTTCGCCATCCCGTTCTTCGTGCTGCTGCTCGTCCTGGAATGGGTCGCGGCGCGCAAGCTGGAGCAGCTCGAGGATGCGGAGCGGCCGCCGTCGGGCGGCTACCACGGCCGAGACGCGGTGGCCAGCGTGTCGATGGGCCTGGTGTCGGTGGCCACCACCGCGGCATGGAAGTTCCTGGCGCTGCTCGGTTACGCGGCCCTGTACGCCTACGTCGCCCCGTGGCAGCTGCCGTCGACGCAGTGGTACACCTGGGTGATCGCGATCGTGGGGGTGGATCTCGGGTTCTACGTCTATCACCGAATGGCGCACCGCGTCCGGCTGGTCTGGGCGACCCATCAGGCGCACCATTCCAGCGAGTACTTCAACTTCGCCACCGCCTTGCGGCAGAAGTGGAACAACAGCGGCGAGATCCTGGTCTGGATCCCGCTGCCGCTGCTGGGCGTGCCGCCCTGGATGGTGTTCTTCGCGTTCTCGCTCAACCTGATCTACCAGTTCTGGGTGCACACCGAACGCATCGACAAGCTCTGGCGCCCTTTCGAGTTCATCTTCAACACGCCGTCGCACCACCGGGTGCACCACGGCCGCGATCCGGAGTACCTGGACAAGAACTACGGCGGCATCCTCATCATCTGGGACCGGCTGTTCGGCACCTTCCAGCCGGAGTTGTTCCGCCCGCACTACGGGCTGACCAAGCCGGTCGGCACCTTCAACATCTGGAAGCTGCAAACGCACGAATACGTGGCCATCGCGCGTGACGTGCGGTCCGCGTCGCGGCTGCGGGACCGCCTCGGCTACGTGTTCGGCCCGCCCGGGTGGCTGCCCGGCGCGCCACCGCAACCGCGCGTCGCGGAGGCGGCCGGCACCGCGCCGTGAGCCGGGCCGAAATCCTGCCGAGTTACGGCAGTGCCCGTACGCTGGCGAGACTGTGAAGACCGTCTTCGACCGTCACGTCGACCCGCGGCTGATCGATCGCGCGCTGGCCGACTCCGCCTTCGGGTCCATGTGGCTCGACGAACTCGGCGAGGCCCGCCCGCGGTACCCGGCGCTGGCTGCTCCGCGGCGGTGTGACCTGCTGGTGGTCGGCGGTGGATATACCGGTTTGTGGACGGCACTGCATGCAGCGCAACAGGATCCGGCGGCCAGTATCGTGCTCCTCGAGTCCGAGCGGATCGGCTGGGCAGCGTCCGGGCGCAACGGGGGATTCGTCGACGCCAGCCTGACCCACGGCACGGCGAACGGCCGGGCGCGCTGGCCCGACGAACTGGCCGAACTCGAGGCGCTCGGGCGGGAGAACCTCGACGGCATGGGCGAGGAGATCCGCCGGCTCGGTATCGACGCGGAATGGGAACGCACCGGCATGCTTTCGGTGGCGGTCGAGCCGCACCAGGTCGACTGGCTGCGCGAGGCGGCCGAGGCCGGTGAGGGGCGGTTCCTGGAGCGTCCCGAGGTGTTGGCGCAACTGTCGTCGCCGACGTATCTGGCCGGACTGTTCAATCCCGACACCTGTGCCCTGGTCAACCCGGCCAAGCTCGCCGTCGGTCTCGCCCGGGCCTGCGCCGAGGCCGGGGTGGCCATTTACGAGCATTCGCCGGCCACGGCGGTGCGCTCGGCCGGACCGGACATCCACGTCAGCGCCGCCGGACACGACGTCATCGCCCAACGGGTGGTGTTGGCCACCAACGTGTTCCCGAGCCTGCTTCGGCGCAACCGGCTGCACACCGTGCCGGTCTACGACTACGTGCTGGCCACCGAGCCGCTCAGTGCCGCGCAACTGGAGCGGATCGGCTGGGCCGGCCGGCAGGGCGTGGGCGACAGCGGCAACCAGTTCCATTACTACCGGCTGTCCGCGGACAACCGCATCCTGTGGGGCGGGTACGACGCGGTCTATCACTTCGGCCGCCGGGTGGCTCCGGCCTACGAGCACCGCCCCCGCAGCTACCGGCGGCTCGCGGCGCACTTCTTCCTGACCTTCCCGCAGCTCTCCGACGTCCGGTTCGCCCACCGCTGGGCCGGTGCGATCGACACCAACACCCGATTCTGCGCGCATTGGGGCACGGCCCACGGCGGTCGCGTCGCCTACGTCAACGGCTTCACCGGACTCGGCGTCGGGGCGGCGCGATTCGCCGCTGATGTCTGCCTGGATCTGGTGGCCGGTCGGCAAACCGAGCGGACCCGGCTGGAGATGGTCCGCACCAGGCCGCTGCCGTTTCCCCCCGAGCCGCTGGCCAGTGTCGGTATCCAGGCCACGCGTTGGTCGCTCGACCGGGCCGATCACCGATCGGGCCGGCGCAACGCGGTCCTGAAGGTCCTGGACCGCCTGGGCCTGGGCTTCGATTCCTGACCCCGGGATCTCGACGAGCGGAAAGCGTTTCCAGCAAATCGACAACCGGCTAGGATCACCGATGGCCGGATCGGTTCGATGCGCCATGTCGACCGATGCTCCCCGGCAGGATTTCACGAATTACTTCAACAGAAGAGGATGCACGTGGGAGACAGTCTCGCCGAAGGGCAGAAGCTTTCGAAGGGGGAGTCACTGACTTCCAACAACGGGGCTTACACGCTCACCCTGCAGGACGACGGCAACCTGGTTCTCGCCGCCCGGGGCGAAGCGGTCTGGGCAACGGCGACCGATGGCCAGGATGTGGTGCGCGCGGAGGTCCAGAAGGACGGAAACTTCGTGCTCTACACCCCGGACAAGCCGGTGTGGCATTCCGACACCAAGGGCAAGAAGAACGTCCGGCTGGTGCTGCAGGACGACCGCAACCTGGTGCTCTACGCCGGCGACGACGCCGTCTGGTCGTCGAAGACCGACACCACCGACGCGCCACCGCCGGCGCCGGCCCCCGAGCCGGAACCGGCCGCCCCGCCCGCCGCCCCCGAGGTGGCTCCGGCCGCGGCTGAGACGCCCACCCCGCCGCCGGCCCCCCGGACCTACACCGTGGTCTCCGGCGACACGCTGTGGGCGATCGCGGAACGCTTCTACGGTGACGGTAGCAAATATCAGCGGATTGCTGACGCCAGCGGCGTCGCCAATCCGGACCTGATCCATCCGGGTCAGGTGCTGACCATTCCGGACTGATCAGTCCATCCGCCGCAGCGGCCCGGTCCTGTACGGATCGGGCCGCTGTTTCGTTGTCGGGGCATACCGATTCGGGCGTTTGGGTACCTATCCGACGGCACATCAGTAACGATGGCATCACGATGTGCCGATAACTGGGTAAGTCATTTGACACCGGCCGGGTTGCATCTCCGGCCCCGACCGATCGGAGCTGGCATGCGACCCAATACTCGGTGGAATTCGGTGCTGGCCGTCTGGTCGGTGCTGGTGGCCGTGGCGGTCGGTGCGCTGCTGGTGGTGTCGCCGCCGGTGCCGGCCGGCGCGAACCCGGGGGTGCTGGTGCACCCCGGCATGGAGATCCGCCAGGGCAAGAACGTCTGCACCCTCGGTTTCGTCGACCCCGGCCGTCGGGTTGCATTCACCGCCGGGCACTGCCGGGGCAACGGCGCGGTGTCCGACGTGCACGGGAACGTCATCGGCAACCTCGCGGCGTTCCGCGACAACACCCCGAACGGCGCGACGGTGCGCACCGACGATCTGATCGCCGACTACGGCGCGATCGTGCTGGCCCCCGACGTCGTGGTCAACGACGTGATGCCCGGCGGTCGCCAGCTCGCCGCCGAGCCCGGTCGGCTGCCGCAGGTGGGCCAGCCCGTCTGCCACTTCGGCATCGTCACCGGAGAGAGCTGCGGGACGGTCCAGGCCGTCAACAACGGCTGGTTCACCATGGGCAACGGGGTCGTCAGCCAGCAGGGCGACTCCGGCGGCCCGGTCTATGTGGTCGACGGTCCGCGCGCGGTGATCATCGGGATCTTCAACAGCACCTGGGGCGGCTACCCGGCCGCGGTGTCCTGGCAGTCGACCTCCGATCAGATCCGCGAGGACGTCGGGGTGGTCAACACCGCCGCGTTCATCGCACCTGCCTAGGGGGAACTAGAACGTGTTCAGGCCGCTGTCGCGGCCCTGTTCACACCCGATCTACCGGGTGTTCTCCGGCTGGCGTCGCATCCTGGGCTATTCTGCGACCTGATGAGTATTAGTGTCCAGACTGCTGTCCAGGAGCAAGCGTGAGCACCGATATCCCGCCCACCACCAAGGCCCGCGACATCGCCGATTGGTCCGACCTCGACAGGGTCGACGTGCTGGTCCTCGGTTTCGGTATCGCCGGGGGGTGCGCCGCCGTCAGCGCCGCCGCGGCGGGCGCCACGGTGTTGGTGCTGGAGAAGGCCGCGGCCGCCGGTGGCACCACCTCGATGGCCGGCGGACACTTCTACCTCGGCGGCGGCACCGCCGTGCAGCAGGCCACCGGCCACGAGGACTCGCCCGAGGAGATGTACAAGTACCTCGTGTCGCAGGCGCGGGACCCGGAGCACGACAAGATCCGCGCCTACTGCGACGGCAGCGTCGAGCACTTCAACTGGTTGGAGGGCTTGGGCTTTCAGTTCGAGCGCAGCTTCTACCCCGGCAAGGTGGTGGTCCCGCCCGGCACCGAGGGGCTGTCCTACACCGGCAACGAAAAGGTGTGGCCATTTCTCGAGCAGGCCAAGCCCGCGCCGCGCGGGCACTCCGTGCCGGTCCCCGGTGAACTCGGCGGCGCAGCGATGGTGATCGACCTGCTGCTGAAGCGGGCCGACGAACTCGGTGTGCAGTTCCGCTACGAGACCGGAGCCACCGGATTGGTGGTCGACGACGGCGGCGCCGTGGTGGGGGCGACCTGGAAGCACTTCGCCGAGACGGGCGCGGTCAGGGCGGACGCGGTGATCATCGCCGCGGGCGGTTTCGCGATGAACGCCGACATGGTGGCCGAACACACGCCGGCGCTGGGCCAGCCGCGTCGCACCAAACACCACGGCCTGGTCGCCCCCTACATCCTGGGCAATCCGAACGACGACGGGCTGGGCATCCGGATGGGCGTGTCCGCCGGCGGCGTCGCGAAAAGCCTTGACCAACTGTTCATCACGGCCGCGGCCTACCCGCCGGAGATCCTGCTCACCGGCATCATCGTGAACGCCGAGGGCAACCGGTTCGTCGCGGAGGACTCCTACCATTCGCGCACGTCGGCCTTTGTACTCGAGCAGCCGGAGCAGACCGCGTATCTGATCGTCGACGAGGCACACATGCAGATGCCGGAGATGCCGCTGATCAAATTCATCGACGGCTGGGAGACGGTGGCCGAGATGGAGGCCGCACTCGGCATCCCCGCCGGGAACCTGGCCGCCACGCTGGCGCGGTACAACGACAACGCCGCCAACGGTGTCGACCCGGACTTCCATAAGCAGCCGGAATATGTTGCGGCCCAAGACAAGGGCCCGTGGGCGGCGTTCGACCTGTCGCTCGGGCGGGCGATGTACTCCGGTTTCACGATGGGCGGCCTGGCGGTGTCCATCGACGGCGAGGTACTGCGCGCCGACGGCAGCGCGGTGCCGGGGCTGTACGCCGCGGGTGCCTGCGCGTCGAACATCGCCCAGGACGGCAAGGGCTACGCCAGCGGTGTCCAGCTCGGCGAGGGCTCGTTCTTCGGCCGACGCGCCGGCGCGCACGCCGCCGCGCTGGCGACCGCGGCCCGTTCCTGAGGCCTCAGGGCACCCGCGCCGCGGCGTCCTCGATCCGGCCCAACCGCCACCGGCCGTCCCCGAGCAGCTCGAGGCGCTGCTCGTGATGCTGGGCGACGGTGGCCCGGTGCGCGACGCTGACCAGCACGGTGTCCGGCAGTTCGGTGCGCACCAGCTGGTAGAGCATGAACTCCAGCCCGTCGTCGAGCGCCGAGCTCGCCTCGTCGAGGAACACCGCCTTGGGTCGGGTCAACAGGATCCGGGCGAACGCGACGCGCTGCTGTTCGCCGGGGGACAGCACCTTGGCCCAGTCCTGCACCTCGTCGAGGCGCTCGACCAGCTGCGGTAGCGCGACCCGACCCAGCACCGCGCGCAGCTGATCGTCGGGGATCTCGCCCGGTGCGCTGGGGTAGGACACCACGCCGCGCAGGTCGCCGAGCGGCACATAGGGCAGCTGCGACAGGAACATCGTCTCGTTGGTCCCCGACGGGCACCGCAGCGTCCCGGTCGTGTACGGCCACAACTGGGCCAGGCTGCGCAGCAGGGTGGTCTTGCCGGTGCCGGACTTGCCGCTGATCACCAACGTGTCGCCGACGTCGAGCCGCAACGCCACCGGGTCGATCAGCTGAGCGCCGTCGGGCGTGCGGACCTCGACCCCGTCGAACTCGACCACCGCGTCGGCGCTCGGCTCGACCGTCAGCGACGGCAGGGCGCGCCCCTGCTCGTTGGACACCACCAGGCCGTGCAACCGGATGATGGCGGCCTGCCAGCCGGCGAAGCTGTCGTAGGAGTTACGGAAGAACGACAACCCGTTCTGGATCTCGCTGAAGGCCGTCGCGCTCTGGGTGACGTCGCCGAACCGGATCTCGCCGCTGAACAGTCGGGGCGCCTGTAGCAACCAGGGCAGCGGGACGATGATCTGGCTGATCGACAGGTTCCAGCCCAGAAAGCCCATGTTGCGGTTGATGTAGCGCTTGTAGTTGTCCACCACCGGCTCGAACCGCCGACTCAGCTGCAGCTTCTCGGCGACCTCGCCGCGGTAGAAGGCCACCGACTCGGCGGCGTCGCGCAGCCGCACCAGCGCGTACCTAAACGCCGCGTTGTACTTCTCGTTGTTGAAGCTCAACCGGATCAGCGGGCGGCCGATCCAGAACGCGATCACGGTCGCGGCGAACACGTAGAGCAGGCCCACCCAGAACATCGCCCGCGGCATGGTGATGCCCAGGAACGTCAACTCCCCGGACAGGTTCCACAGGATCGCGGTGAACGAGATGACGGACATGATCGAGGAAACCGCGCCGAACAGCAGCGTGCTGGTGCTCAGGTTGGTGGGCACGTTGGGCAGCGGCCCGACCCCGGCGGTGAAGATGTCGATGTCGGCCTGGATGCGCTGGTCGGGGTTGTCGATGGTGTCGTCGATGAACCGGGTGCGGTAGTAGGCGCGGTGGTCGAGCCAGTCCTCGGTGAGCCGGTCGGTCAACCAGGCGCGCCAGGTCAGCATGAACCGCTGGGTCATGAACAGGTCGAGCATGATGCGGGCCACGTGCAGCGTCGCCAGCAACGCGAACATCCACAGCGCGGACCAAAAGCCGCTGACCCCAGACTGTTCCACGACCTCGTCGCCGGCGGCGATGCCTTGGACCGCGATCTGGACGGCCGAGTACATGTCGTTGCCCTGGAAGCTGAACAGGACCGAGAGCCGCACCCCCGCCGTCACCGACAGCAGCAACGCCGCCAGCCACAGCCACACCAACACGCTGCCCGGGCCGGTGAAGTACCCGCTGGTGATGCGCCAGAACTGCCGGCCCCACCGGGTGAACTTCACGATCAGGAACACGAACGCGAAGGTGCAGACGGCCGCGATGGCCCAGCCCTTCGCGATCCACAGCAGCGATGTGACGAGTTCCTGACCCCAGTCCAGGCTGGGGGAGAACGGTTCCAGCTCGTTCACCAGCGACGTCTCCTGCCTCATCCGCCCGACGACCGCTGCCGTCGCGAAATGTCTGCGGCGAAGCTACCGCAGCGACCCGGCCGCGGCGACGCCGCGCGCCGATTCCGGCAAATGTCGCGCGGGCCCGCCGCCGCGGGGTGGTTACGCTGCCGCCATGGGTACTGACGCTCCCGAGGGGCCCGTGCACGCGGGTCGGCTCATCGCACGGCGCCTGCGCGCCAACGGCATCGACACCATGTTCACGCTGTCCGGTGGGCACCTGTTCTCCATCTACGACGGTTGCCGCAGCGAGGGCATCCGGCTGATCGACACCCGCCACGAGCAGACCGCGGCGTTTGCCGCCGAAGGCTGGACGAAGGTCACCCGGGTGCCCGGGGTGGCGGCGTTGACCGCGGGGCCCGGGATCACCAACGGCACGAGCGCCTTGGGCGCCGCCCAACAGAACCAGTCGCCCATGCTGGTGCTGGGTGGGCGCGCTCCGGCCCAGCGCTGGGGCATGGGGTCCTTGCAGGAGATCGACCACGTCCCCTTCGTCGCCCCGCTGACCCGCTACGCCGCAACGGCTCCCGCGGCCGAGGAGGTGGCGACGATGGTCGACGACGCCCTGTCGGCCGCGGTGTCGGCGCCGTCGGGACCGGCGTTCATCGATTTCCCCATGGACGTCGTCTTCGGCGCGGCCCCCGACCCGGGCGGGCCGGGGGCGCTCACGGTGCCCCGTCCCGCGGTCGCGGCCGAACCCGAGCAACTGCAGCGCGCCGTGGACCTGTTGGCCGGCGCGCGGCGACCGGTGATCATGGCCGGGACAAACGTCTGGTGGGGCCGCGGCGAAGAGCAGTTGCTGGAGTTGGCGCAGCGGCTGCGGATTCCGGTCCTGATGAACGGGATGGCGCGCGGGATGGTGCCCGCGGACCACGAGCTTGCGTTCTCCCGGGCCCGCTCCGAGGCGCTGCGGACCGCGGACGTCGCCGTGGTGGTGGGGGTCCCGATGGACTTCCGGCTGGGATTCGGCGCGGTGTTCGGCCCCGAGACCGCGCTGATCGTCGCCGACCGGGTGCGGCCGGAGCGGGCGCATCCGGTCGCGGTGGCGGCCGAACTCTACGGCGACCTGCCGGCGGTCCTGTCGGCGCTGGCTTCGGCGGGGATCGGCGACCACGAGGCGTGGATAGGCTCGCTGCGCGACACCGAGACCGCCGCCCGCGCCGCCGAGGCCGCCGAGCTGGCCGACGACCGCGCCCCGCTGCATCCCATGCGGCTCTACGCCGAACTGCGGCCGATGCTGGACCGCGACGCCATCGTCGTCATCGACGCCGGGGACTTCGGGTCCTACGCCGGCCGGGTCATCGACAGCTACGTGCCCGGCGCGTGGCTGGACAGCGGGCCGTTCGGCTGTCTGGGCTCGGGGCCGGGCTACGCGCTGGCGGCCAAGCTGGCCCGCCCGCAACGCCAGGTGGTGCTGCTGCAGGGCGACGGCGCGTTCGGCTTCTCCGGGATGGAATGGGACACCCTGGCCCGCCACGGTGTCCAGGTGGTCTCGGTCGTCGGCAACAACGGCATCTGGGCGCTGGAGAAGCACCCGATGGAGATGCTCTACGGCTATTCGGTGGTGGCCGACCTGCGCCCCGAGACCCGCTACGACCAGGTGGTGGCCGCGCTCGGCGGACACGGCGAACTGGTCTCGACTCCGGCCGAACTGCGTCCGGCCCTGCGCCGCGCCTTCGAGTCCGGGCTGCCCGCGTTGGTCAACACCCTGACCGATCCCACGGTGGCCTATCCGCGCCGGTCGAATCTGGCCTGACCGGCGGGACCACCGCGGGGTGCGCCCGCGTACCGTGAACCTGTGGCACGCACCTCCAACACCGATTCAAGATCCGGCGCCAAGACCACCGGCGCCAAGCCCGGTCGGCTCAGCCAACGTTTCTGGAAGCTGCTCGGCGCCAGTTCCGAGAAGAACCAGACCCGCTCCATGAGCGAGGTGGCGGCCTCGGCCGAGTTCGACGCCAAGGCCGCCGACCTCGACGACGAGCAGCTGCGCAAGGCCGCGCAGCTGCTGGTGCTCGACGACCTCGCGGACTCCGGCGACATCCCGCAGTTCCTGGCGATCGCCCGCGAGGCCGCCGAGCGGGCCACCGGACTACGGCCGTTCGACGTGCAGCTGCAGGGCGCGCTGCGGATGCTCGCCGGCGACGTCGTCGAGATGGCCACCGGTGAGGGCAAGACGTTGGCCGGGGCCATCGCCGCGGCCGGCTACGCACTGGGCGGCCGGCGCGTGCACGTCATCTCCGTCAACGACTATCTGGCCCGCCGCGACGCCGAGTGGATGGGTCCGCTGCTCGAGGCCATGGGCCTGACGGTCGGCTGGATCACCGAGAACTCCACCGCCGACGAGCGGCGCGCCGCCTACGGCTGCGACGTCACCTACGCCTCGGTCAACGAGATCGGCTTCGACGTGCTGCGCGACCAGCTGGTCACCGACGTCGCCGATCTGGTCTCCCCGAAGCCCGACGTCGCCCTCATCGACGAGGCGGACTCGGTGCTCGTCGACGAGGCGCTGGTGCCGCTGGTGCTGGCCGGGACCACGCACCGCGAGACCCCGCGGCTGGAGATCGTCGAACTGGTCGGCTCGCTGACTCCGGGGGTCGACTACGACGCCGACAGCGACCGCCGCAACATCCACCTCACCGAGACAGGCGCCCAGAAGGTCGAGAAGGCCCTCGGCGGCATCGACCTGTACTCCGAGGAACACGTCGGCACCACCCTGACCGAGGTGAACGTGGCCCTGCACGCGCACGTACTGCTGCAGCGCGACGTGCACTACATCGTCCAGGACGGCGCGGTGCGTTTGATCAACGCCTCCCGCGGCCGGATCGCGCAGCTGCAGCGCTGGCCCGACGGGCTGCAGGCCGCGGTGGAGGCCAAGGAGGGCATCGAGACCACCGAGACCGGCGAGGTGCTCGACACCATCACCGTGCAGGCGCTGATCAATCGGTACCCGACGGTGTGCGGGATGACCGGCACCGCGCTGGCCGCCGGGGAACAGCTGCGGCAGTTCTACAAGCTGGGCGTCTCGCCGATCCCGCCGAACACCCCGAACATCCGCGAGGACGAGGTCGACCGGGTGTACATCACCGCCGCGGCCAAGATGGACGCGATCATCGACCACATCACCGAGGTCCACGCCACGGGGCGGCCGGTGCTGGTCGGCACCCACGACGTCGCCGAGTCCGAGGAACTGCACGAACGGCTGGTCAAGCGCGGGGTGCCGGCGGTGGTGCTCAACGCCAAGAACGACGCCGAAGAGGCCGCGGTGATCGCCGAGGCGGGCAAGTTGAACGCCGTGACGGTGTCCACTCAGATGGCCGGTCGCGGCACCGACATCCGGCTCGGCGGTTCCGAGGACCACGAGCAGGAGAAGACGGTCGCCGAACTCGGCGGGCTGCACGTGGTCGGAACCGGCCGGCACAGCACCCAGCGTCTCGACAACCAGCTGCGCGGCCGCGCCGGTCGCCAGGGCGACCCGGGGTCCTCGGTGTTCTTCGCCAGCTGGGAGGACGACGTGGTGGCCAACCACCTCGAGCCCGGGAAGCTGCCCACCGAGACCGACGACGAGGGCCGCATCACCAACCCCAAGGCCGCCGCGCTGATCGACCACGCCCAGCGCGTCGCCGAGGGCCGACTGCTCGACGTGCACGCCAACACCTGGCGGTACAACCAGTTGATCGCCCAGCAGCGGGCGATCCTCGTCGACCGGCGCAACACGCTGCTGTCCACGCCGACGGCCCGCGAGGAACTCAAGGAGCGCGCGCCGGAGCGGTACGAGGAACTGGCCGAGTCGGTCCCCGAGGAGGAACTCGAGCGCATCTGCCGGCTGATCATGCTCTATCACCTGGACCGCGGCTGGGCCGATCACCAGGCCTTCCTGGCCGACATCCGGGAGAGCATCCACCTGCGGGCGCTGGGCCGGCAGAACCCGCTCGACGAGTTCCACCGGATGGCCGTCGACGCGTTCGGGTCGCTGGCCGCCGACGCCATCGAGGCCGCCCAGCAGACCTTCGAGACCGCCAATGTGCTGGCCGACGAGCCGGGTCTGGACCTGTCCAAGCTGGCCCGGCCGACCTCCACGTGGACGTACATGGTCCACGACAACCCGCTACAGGACGACACGCAGTCGGGATTGAGCCTGCCCGGGGTGTTCCGGTGATCGGCGCGAACTAGGTTAGGGACCATGGACGCGGGGGATGGGCGCGATCGGGTGTTGACCGTGCCCAACGTGCTCAGCGGTGTGCGCCTGATCCTCATCGGCGTCTTCGTGTACCTGCTGCTGGTCACCGAGTCCTACGGCTGGGCGGTGGCGGTGCTGATGATCAGCGGCGCCTCGGACTGGGCCGACGGCAAGATCGCGCGGTTGCTCGACCAGTCCTCGCGGCTCGGCGAACTGCTGGATCCCGCGGTGGACCGGCTGTACATGATCGTCGTCCCGATCACCTTCGCGCTGGCCGGGATCATCCCCTGGTGGGTCATCGTGGTGTTGCTCGCGCGCGACGGGATCCTGGCCGCGACGCTGCCGCTGCTGCGCAGCCGCGGGCTCGCCGCGCTGCCGGTCACCTATATCGGCAAGGCGGCGACGTTCGCACTCATGTCCGCCTTCCCGCTGATCCTGTTGGGGCAATGGGATGCGTTGTGGAGCAACGTGATCGGCGCCTGCGGCTGGGGCTTTCTGATTTGGGGGATCGGAATGTACCTGTGGTCGTTCGTGCTGTACCTGATCCAGGTCGCAATGGTGCTGCGGCAGTTGCCCAAGGTCGCGCGGTGACCCAGCCCGAGCCCGAGCCCAAGCTCGGCGGGTACGCGCTCGGTGGCTACGAACCGCAGGCGGGCCTGTCGGCCCGGCAGACCCGCGGCGTGCAGAAGCTGCCAGTGCCGTCGTTGCTGCGCTCGCTGCTGTCCGAACACCTGGACCCCGGCTACGCCGCAGCCGCGGCGGCCCGCGCGGAATCGGGGCAGCGCCGCCGCCGCGCGGACTGGGCCTGGCAGGCGGTGGCGGCGCTGCTGGTCGCGGCGGTGTTCGCCGCGGCCATGGCGCAGGCGCGCTCCACGGCCCCCGGCGTCTCGGAGACCCAGCGCGCGCTGGCCGCGTCGGTGCAGGCGACGTCGGCGGCCACCGACGAACTCACCGACCGCCGCAACGGTTTGGCCGCCGAGGTGGACGCCGTGGCGCGCCGGCAGTTGGTCGACGATGCCGAGGGCAATCAGCTGCTCGACCAGATCGACACCCTGGGGCTGGCCGCGGCCGCCGCCGCGGTCATCGGTCCCGGCCTGACGGTCACCGTGACCGAGCCCGGGGCGGGGCGGGACCTCACCGACGTCTCCAAGCAACGGCTGCCCGGCAGCCAGCAGGTGATCCTGGATCGGGATCTGCAGCTGGCGGTGAACGCGCTGTGGGGCAGTGGCGCCGAGGCGATTTCGGTCGGCGGGGTCCGGATCGGGCCCAACGTGACCATCCGGCAGGCCGGCGGCGCGATCCTGGTGGACAACCGCCCGATCAGCAGCCCGTACCAGATTCTGGCGATCGGCCCGCCGAACACCATGGCCCAGACCTTCGAACGCAGCTCGGGGTTGCGTCGACTGCGACTGCTGGAAACCTCCTATGGTGTCGGCGTGACCGTGAGCGCCGGCGACGGCCTGGCCATCCCGGCCGGGACCGTCAGGGAAGTCACCTTCGCCCGCAGCGGGCCGCGGTGACCGGACATGCAGGGATGACGAAGGGGGAGCGGAATTGATCGGCATCGCCGCACTGGTGGTCGGCATCGTCCTCGGGCTGGTGTTCCAGCCCAGCGTCCCCGACGTCGTCGAGCCGTATCTGCCGATCGCCGTGGTGGCCGCCCTCGACGCGGTGTTCGGCGGCTTGCGCGCCTATCTGGAGGGGATCTTCGACGCCAAGGTGTTCGTGGTGTCGTTCGTGTTCAACGTCCTCGTCGCCGCGCTGATCGTCTATCTCGGTGACCAACTCGGCGTCGGCACGCAGCTGTCCACCGCGATCATCGTGGTGCTCGGTATCCGGATCTTCGGCAACGCCGCCGCCTTGCGCCGGCGACTGTTCGGGGCCTGAGGTGAGGCTGCCATGAGTCCGACCCCCGAGCCGCCGACCCCCGATCCGCCGGAGCCCGAGCGGACCGAGGAGCACGGCCGTCACGAGTTGCCCGACGCGCCGGGACGGTCGCGTTCGCAATCGTTGTTCCTGGTGCTGGCGGTGGTGCTGTGCGTGGCATTGGGCGTCGCGATCGCAACCCAGGTGCGCCAGACCGACAGCGGTGACGCCCTGGAGTCGGCCCGGCCCGCAGACCTGGTGGTGCTGCTGGACTCGCTGCAGCAGCGCGAAGCCGCGCTGAACACCGAAGTCGTTGAACTGCAGCGGACCCTGGCGTCGCTGGAGGCCTCCGGAACCTCGGATCAGGCCGCCATCGACAACGCCCGCGCGCGGTTGGCGGCGCTGTCGATCCTGGTGGGCAGTGTGGCCGCGACGGGCCCGGGGGTGACGGTGGTCATCGAGGACCCGGCCCGCGGTGTGGCGCCCGAGACGCTGCTCGACGTCATCAACGAACTGCGGGCCGCCGGCGCCGAGGCCATCCAGATCGACTCGGCCGAGGCCAGCGTCCGGGTCGGCGTCGACACCTGGGTCACCGGCCCGCCGACCGAGCTGCTGATCGACGGTATGGTGCTCAGGCCGCCGTATTCAGTTCTGGCCATTGGGGATCCGCCGACCCTGGCCGCGGCGATGAACATTCCCGGCGGCGCCGTGGACAGCGTCGAGCGGGTTGGCGGGTCGATGCGGCTGACGCAATCGGAGCGGGTCGACGTGACCACCTTGCGACAACCGAAACCCCGCCAATACGCTCAGCCCGTCAAGTGAACGACCCGTGCGGACCGCCCGGGGCAGTCGAGTCAAGGAATCGAGGAACGCTGTGAGCGAGGTCCCGTCAGATCTGCAGTACACCGCGGAGCACGAGTGGGTCCGCCGCACCGGCACCGACACCGTGCGCGTCGGCATCACCGACTACGCCCAGGCGGCGCTGGGCGACGTGGTCTTCGTGCAGCTGCCGGACGTGGATGCGGCCGTGACCGCCGGGGAGTCCTTCGGCGAGGTGGAATCCACCAAGTCGGTGTCGGATCTCTACGCCCCGCTGTCGGCGAAAGTGATTGCCGTCAACGGCGATCTGGAGGGCAGCCCGGACCTGGTGAATTCCGATCCCTACGGCGCCGGCTGGTTGCTGGAGCTGCAGGTCGAGGAGGGCACGCTCGACGCCGGACTGGCCGGGTTGCTCGACGCGGAAGGCTACCGCGCCACGCTGACCGAATGACGGTTGTTAGGGTTCTGGCCACCACCCTTTCTGTCCGTGCCGGGTACATCGGTGCCCACCGCGCGGTAACGTCGGGTTCGCGACGGTTAGGGTGGGCGAGTTTCACCGGCGATAGCGCCACAAGCAGCCTGTAAGGAGCAGCGTGTGACGGAAAAGGACAGCAGTTCGGGAGCGGACCGATCGTCTGACGATCTGACCGTGGAAACCACTTCGGTGTTCCGGGCGGATTTCCTCAACGAACTGGACGCCCCGGCCGCCACCGGCGGCGAGGGAGCGGTCTCCGGGGTCGAGGGCCTGCCGGTCGGCTCGGCGCTGCTGGTCGTCAAGCGCGGACCCAACGCGGGATCGCGCTTCCTGCTGGATCAGCCGACCACCTCGGCCGGTCGGCACCCCGACAGCGACATCTTTCTCGATGACGTCACCGTGAGCCGTCGGCACGCCGAGTTCCGGCTCGAGAGCGGTGAGTTCCAGGTGGTCGACGTGGGCAGCCTCAACGGCACCTACGTCAACCGGGAGCCCGTCGACTCGGCGGTGCTCGCCAACGGCGACGAGGTGCAGATCGGCAAGTTCCGGTTGGTGTTCCTGACCGGGCCGAAGAACGGCGACGGGGGATCCGAGGGCTAGTGACCGCACCCGATACTCCCGCGTACGCCGGGATGTCGATCGGAGCGGTGCTGGACCTGCTACGACCCGATTTCCCGGATGTCACCATCTCCAAGATTCGGTTCTTGGAGGCAGAGGGACTTGTCACGCCGCAGCGCTCGGCGTCGGGATATCGGAGGTTCACGGCCTATGACTGTGCGCGGCTGCGGTTCATCCTGACCGCCCAGCGCGACCAGTACCTGCCGCTGAAGGTGATCAAGGCCCAGCTCGACGCGCAGCCCGACGGTGAACTGCCGCAGGCGGCCTCGCCCTACGGGGTGCCGACGCTGGTCGCCGGCGCCGCGGACGCCGACGGGCGGCTGCCGGCCTCGGCGGTGGGACCCGCGCGGGTACGGCTCAGCCGGGAGGACGTGCTGGAGCAGAGCGGCGCGGATTCGGCGGCCGGTGAGGAATTGCTGGGCGCCTTGGTCAAGGCCGGGATCATCACCACCGGACCCGGCGGATTCTTCGACGAACACGCGGTCGTGATCCTGCAATGCGCCCGTGCGCTGGCCGACTACGGAGTGGAGCCGCGGCACCTGCGGGCGTTCCGGTCGGCCGCCGACCGGCAGTCCGATCTGATCGCTCAGATCGCCGGCCCGCTGGTCAAAGCAGACAAGGCCGGTGCCCGCGACCGCGCCGACGATCTGGCTCGTGAGGTGGCCGCGCTGGCGATCACCCTGCACACGTCCCTGATCAAGTCGGCGGTACGCGACGTTCTGCATCGGTGAGGACTACAGTTGGCCGTGAAGCTCACGGGCATGCGGAGGGCAGACACTGATGGGTGAAGTTCGTGTGGTTGGCATACGCGTGGAACAGCCGCAGAATCAGCCGGTCCTGCTTCTTCGCGAGACGAACGGCGATCGCTATCTGCCCATCTGGATCGGTCAGCCGGAGGCCGCCGCCATTGCGCTCGAACAGCAGGGCGTCGAGCCGGCCCGGCCGCTCACCCATGACCTGATCAAGGATCTCATTGCTGCCCTTGGTCATTCACTCAAGGAAGTGCGGATCGTCGATCTGCAGGAGGGCACGTTCTACGCCGACCTGGTCTTCGACCGCGACATCCGGGTGTCGGCGCGCCCCTCGGACTCGGTGGCCATCGCGTTGCGGGTGGGGGTGCCGATCTTCGTGGAGGAGGCGGTGCTGGCCGAGGCCGGGTTGCTGATCCCCGACGAGACCGACGAGGAATCCGACGGCGGGGTGCGCGAGGACGAGGTGGAGAAGTTCAAGGAGTTTCTCGACAGCGTCTCACCCGACGATTTCAAGGCCACCTGACCCGCCCGCGTCGGCGTCCCGGCCGCGGACGGTGCGCTATGTCACGGAAGCGTCTCAACTGGGGTTCTGTCTCTCGACACGCCCGGTCGATTGGCGGGTCGCGTCCGTGCAGCCGCCATACTTGCACCGATGCACACGGCCCCCAGCCGACCGAGGTCGTCGTGGGAGTCGGCGGATGAGCGTATGCTCTTCAGGAGCCTATTCGGCGAGAGGAAGCACGGGTGAGCGAGCAGCCACGTCAGGGACAGTTAGACCTCGACGCAGCGGGGCAGGCAGCCGACGTCCCCGTTGGTGAGCCAGTGCAGGCGGGGTTGTTCCCGGACGATTCGGTGCCCGACGAGTTGGTCGGTTACCGCGGCCCCAGCGCCTGCCAGATCGCCGGCATCACCTACCGGCAGCTGGACTATTGGGCACGGACTTCGTTGGTGGTGCCGTCGATTCGCGGCGCGGCAGGCTCCGGCAGCCAGCGGCTCTATTCGTTCAAGGACATCCTGGTCCTCAAGATCGTCAAGCGACTGCTGGACACCGGGATCTCGTTGCACAACATCCGGGTCGCGGTTGACCATCTGCGTCAGCGCGGCGTCTCGGACCTGGCCAACATCACGCTGTTCTCCGACGGCACCACCGTCTACGAATGCACCTCCGCCGAGGAAGTGGTGGACCTGCTGCAGGGCGGTCAGGGTGTGTTCGGGATCGCGGTCAGCGGCGCGATGCGCGAGTTGACCGGCGCGATCGCCGATTTCCCAGGTGAGCGGGCCGACGGCGGCGAGTCGATCGCCGCGCCGGAGGACGAACTGGCCACGCGGCGCAAGCACCGCGACCGCAAGATCGGCTGAGCGGCCCGGAGTCGGTCGCAGCGGGTAAACTTCTACACGCATCGCCCCAGCGCGGGAGAGTTCCGTGATTGCCAGTCGCGGACGCCGAAGGAGCAACACCTCTCCGTCAACCTCTCAGGCCCCAGGACCGCGCCGGCCACGATGCCTCTGGAAAGCGGTGACCGGGCGCGCATTGACCGGCTCACCCGCCCATGGGGAAAGGCTCACGCCGAATCTCTCAGGCGCCCGGTGCCGGGTGGACGACAGAGGGGGAGGAACGCCGAGAAGTCGGCGTAGCCACCCTGTCGCGGAGGAGTCCCAGCTTGACCGAGCAGACCAGCCCCCAGTCCCCGGAGTTCGTCGACCGCCACATCGGCCCCGATGCCGATGCATTGGCCACCATGCTCACGGTGATCGGCGTGGACAGCCTCGACGAACTCGCCGCCAAGGCGCTGCCCGCCAACATTCTCGACGCGCTGGGCCCCGACGGGATCGCGCCCGGACTCCACGAGTTGCCGCCGCCGGCCTCCGAGCATGAGGCCCTGGCCGAACTACAGGCCCTGGCCGCGCAGAACACCGTCGCGGTCTCGATGATCGGGCAGGGCTACTACGACACCCTGACCCCGCCCGTGCTGCTGCGCAACATCATGGAGAACCCGGCCTGGTACACCGCGTACACGCCGTATCAGCCGGAGATCAGCCAGGGCCGGCTCGAGGCGCTGCTGAATTTTCAGACCATGGTGGCCGACCTGACCGGGCTCGAGCTGGCCAACTCGTCGATGCTCGACGAGGGCACCGCCGCCGCCGAGGCGATGACGCTGATGCACCGCGCGGTGAAGGGATCGGCCAACCGACTGGCCGTCGACGCCGACCTGTTCCCCCAGACCGCGGCGATCCTGGCGACCCGGGCCCGCCCCCTGGGCATCGAGATCGTCACCGCGGACCTGAGCCAGGGCTTGCCCGACGGTGACTTCTTCGGCGTCGTCGTCCAGTTGCCGGGCGCCAGCGGACGCGTGATCGACCACACCGCGCTGATCGAGCAGGCCCACGAGCGCGGCGCCCTGGTGGCGGTGGGCGCCGACCTGCTGGCGCTGACCATGATCGCCCCGCCCGGCGACCTGGGCGCCGACGTCGCCTTCGGCACGACCCAACGCTTCGGTGTGCCAATGGGATTCGGCGGCCCGCACGCCGGCTACCTGGCGGTGCGCAGCAAGCACTCCCGGCAGCTGCCCGGGCGCCTGGTCGGCGTGTCGGTGGATGCCGACGGCGCCCCGGCCTACCGCCTGGCGCTGCAGACCCGCGAACAGCATATCCGCCGGGACAAGGCGACCTCGAACATCTGCACCGCCCAGGTGCTGCTCGCGGTGATGGCCGCGATGTATGCGAGCTACCACGGCGCCGACGGGCTGACTGCGATTGCCCACCGCGTGCACGGCCACGCCCGGGCCATCGCCGCCGGGCTTGCGGCGGCCCCCGACACGGAGGTGGTGCACGACAAGTTCTTCGACACGGTGCTGGCCCGGGTGCCCGGCCGCGCGGACGCCGTCGTCGCCGCCGCGAAGGCCGACGGCATCAACCTGTGGCGGACCGACGCCGACCACGTGTCGGTGTCCTGTGACGAGGCCACCACCGACGCGCACGTCGCCGCGGTGCTCGCGGCGTTCGGCGCCCGGCCCGGCGCGGCCCCGGTGCCCGTCGAGATCGCGAACCGCAGCACGGAGTTCCTGACCCACCCGGCGTTCACCAGCTACCGCACCGAGACCGCGATGATGCGGTACCTGCGGGCGCTGTCCGACAAGGATCTGGCGCTGGACCGCACCATGATCCCGCTGGGCTCGTGCACGATGAAGCTCAACGCGGCGGCCGAGATGGAGGCGATCACCTGGCCGGAGTTCGCCCGCCAGCACCCGTTCGCCCCCACCGCGGATGCCCCCGGGCTGCGCCGCGTGGTCGCCGACCTGGAGACCTGGCTGGCCGGGATCACCGGATACGACGCGGTGTCGCTGCAACCGAACGCGGGGTCCCAGGGCGAGTACGCCGGGCTGCTGGCGATCGCCGAGTATCACGCGCAGCGGGGGGAGGGACACCGCGATGTGTGCCTGATCCCGTCGAGCGCGCACGGCACCAATGCGGCCTCGGCGGCGCTGGCCGGGATGCGGGTGGTCGTGGTGTCCTGCCGCGACAATGGCGACGTCGACCTCGACGATCTGCGCGCCAAGATCGCCGAGCACGCCGAGCGGCTCTCGACGCTGATGATCACCTACCCGTCCACCCACGGCGTCTACGAGCACGACATCGCCGAGATCTGCGCGGCCACCCACGACGCCGGCGGCCAGGTTTACGTCGACGGCGCGAACCTCAACGCGCTGGTCGGCCTGGCGCGCCCGGGCCGGTTCGGTGGCGATGTCAGCCATCTGAACCTGCACAAGACCTTCTGCATCCCGCACGGGGGTGGCGGCCCGGGGGTGGGACCGGTGGCGGCGCGCGCGCATCTGGCGCCGTTCCTGCCCGGCCATCCGCTGTCCGAGGAACTGGGCTGGGAGCTACCCGGCGGCGCGCCGGTGTCGGCCGCACCGTTCGGGTCGGCCTCGATCCTGCCGATCACCTGGGCCTACATCCGGATGATGGGCCCGGTCGGGTTGCGCACGGCGACGCTGACCGCGATCGCGTCGGCCAACTACATCGCCCGCCGGCTCGACGAGTATTACCCGGTGCTCTACACCGGGGAGAACGGCATGGTGGCCCACGAGTGCATCCTCGATCTGCGACCGCTGACCAAGGCCACCGGTGTGACCGTCGACGACGTCGCAAAGAGGTTGGCGGACTTTGGATTCCACGCCCCGACCATGAGCTTCCCGGTGGCCGGCACCCTGATGGTGGAGCCCACCGAAAGCGAGAGCCTCGCCGAGGTCGACGTATTCTGCGAGGCGATGATCGCCATCCGCGCCGAGATCGACAAGGTGGGCTCCGGGCAGTGGCCGGCCGACGACAATCCGTTGCGTAACGCGCCGCACACCGCCGAATGCCTGCTGGTCGCCGACTGGACGCACCCCTACAGCCGGGAGGAGGCCGCCTACCCGCTGGGTAAAGCGTTCCGGCCCAAGGTGTGGCCGCCCGTGCGCCGCATCGACGGGGCCTACGGCGACCGCAACCTGATGTGCTCCTGCCCGCCGATCGAGGCCTTCGCCTGACCTCCGACCCCGCCTCCAAGTGGCCCAAACGTGAGTTTGGGCCACTTGGTGCGAGTGGCTTGCGGAAATACGTCGATCTGGGCGGGCCGAGAGCTAAGCCAGCAGCTCGTTGACCGCCGCGGCGAACTCCGGTGAGTCCGAGGCGGGAACGCTGCGGTAGGTCCCGCCGCTGATCGCCGCGACCGCCTCCCAGGTGGCGCGGTCCGGATCGGCGCCGACGTTGATGACGTCGACGACGACCGGTCGGGCCGGATCGACGCTGCTGCGGATGAGGTCCTGCAGGCCCTGCGCGCCGAGGGTCCGGTCGGTGTGCGGTCCGGAGGTGATCACGAGCACCGAGTTCGGTTGGCCCGGACGGAAATTCGTCAGCGCATCGGCGTAGACGTTGCGCAGCGTGGTGAACGAGACCGCGCCGCCGGCCTGGCTGACCCCGCCCAGCGTCGAGGTCAACACGTCCCGACGGGACTGGCCGTCGATGTCGTCGCTGAGCGCACCCAGGTTGACCAGGGTCGTGCCGGCGGCGGCGTCGAAGGTGGTCAGCGAGACCGCGGCATCCGGTGGCAGCGCATCGATGCGGGCGTTGATCGCCGGCACGGAGGCGGCCAGGTTCAGGGAGCGGTCGAGCATGATCGACACGGCGGGGCCGGTGCCGACCGCCGGGCCGGCCAGCGCCTCCGAGAGCTCGAGGCGCGCGGCGTCGTCGCCGATCGACAGCGTCTGCTCCACCGCGGCACCGGTGGTGACCTCGCTGGTCGGCGGGTCGGTGCCGTCGACGCGGAAGCCGGCGTTGGACA
The DNA here is from genome assembly GCF_963378085.1 of Mycolicibacterium sp. MU0050. Classification (GTDB taxonomy): domain Bacteria; phylum Actinomycetota; class Actinomycetes; order Mycobacteriales; family Mycobacteriaceae; genus Mycobacterium; species Mycobacterium wendilense. The sequence continues at coordinate 2,342,333 of NZ_OY726395.1, forward strand.
ACTCCGTCAACTGCTCGGGCCGCCGCATGAACCGTTCGAACTCGCTGGCGGCCGCGGTCTGCTCGTCGCTGAGCCAGTCTCCGGCCAGCAGCACCGTGGGGAAGTCCGCCACCGGCACCGCGCCGGGCGGAATCCACGACGTCAGAACGTCTTTCGCGTTGGACAGGTCGGCGGCGCGCCGGATCAGCTGCTGCTCGGTGGTGACCACGGCGTGCACCGGGGCGGCCGCCGGATCGTTGCCGTCCAGCAGGGCCCGCATGGCCTCGTCGAGGCTGTCGTCGGCGAGTTCGGGCGCCTCCGCGAGCAGCCGCGCGGCCGCACCGGCGCCGGCCGCTGCGGACGCGCCCGGCGGGGCGGAGGCCGCGGCCACGGCCTCGACCGCGAGGTCTGCGGCGTTGCTGTTGCCGGTCGCGGGCAACGCCAGTCGCAGCGAACCCCACCCCGGCCGCTCGAGGTTGTCCAGGCCGGCCGGATCGGCCTGCAGGTCGGGCAGCGAGGCCCAGGTCTGTTGCGCCAGGGCCGGTTTGAGGTCGGGGTGCATGGCCAGCAGGACCGGTGACGACACCAACGACTTGCTGTTGGTCACCGCTTCCGGTCCGGCCGCGGCCTCCAGCCGCGCCTCGGACGCGGAGCTGGCCGGAATCCACAGCGCGGGCTTCTCGCCCAGGTCCGTCGGCCACTGCTCGACCAGTCCGGCGACGACGGCGTCGGGGGCGGCGCTGCGCACGCCGACCGAGACGCAGTGATCCCCGATGGGGCCGGCGGTTTCGTTGTACCTGGCGGCCAGTTGCTCGACCTGCTCGGCGATCGCCGCGTCCGCGACGACGGCGACGGTGGCCTCACCCTGCAGGCACCGGCCGGCCGCCACCTCGGAACGGTCCGAGAGCGCGTCGCCGAAGAACCGCCACATGATGAACCCGGCGACCAGCGCGACCACGGTCGCCAGGGCGACGATGACCCCGACGCTGACGCCGCGGCGACCCGGCGCCACGGTGCGGTGGCTGCCGGTCCATTCCCCGTCGTTGCGGTGCCCGCCGGAACTCTGGGCGGGACTGTCCGGCTCCGACGAGAACCCGGCGCGGGCCGGGTAGCCGAACCGGTCGTCGACGTCCGCGTCGGCGGCATCGTCGTCGCCGTCGTCGTCCTCGTAATCGGTGTCGTAGTCCGAGTCGTACCCGGTGTCATACCCGGCGCTGTAGCCCGAGTCGTAACCCTGGTCGGTCCGGAACCGGTCGTCGTAGCGGGCCTCACCGTAGGGATCGGTGTCGTCCTCGCGGCCTCCGTACCGCTGCGAGGGATACCCGCCGGCGGCCGGGTCGGCGTCGGGCAACTCGGCACGTTCGCCCGGATAGCGCGATTCGTACTCGGCCGCGTAGTTGTAACCGCCGGCCGGATGATCCTCGCGGTACACCTCCCCGGGCCCGGGGTACTGGTCGTCGGGTTCCGACATCGGGCGGTAGTGCCGGCCCTGGTCGGCGTCGGTGGCGTCGGCGTCCCCGGCGGAGTCGTGGTGGTCCGACCCGTACCGGTCGGGGTCGTACTGCTCGCTCTCGTACTGATCGTCGGAATCGTCGGGGTCGGGAATGCGATGCCTACCCACGCCTAATCACCCCTGACTTTCGCCGTTGACCCGTCGTTCGAGCTGAGTTTAGTCACTTCCCCAAACTGGCCTTGAGCTCCCGGCGCCGCCGATGCAGGATCGGCTCGGTGTAGCCGTTGGGCTGTTCGGCGCCGGCCAGGATCAGTTCCTCGGCGGCCTTGAACGCGATGCTGGAATCGAAGTCCGGGGCCAGCGGACGGTAGCTGGGATCGCCGGCGTTCTGCCGGTCGACCACCGGGGCCATCCGCTCCAGGCTGGCGCGCACCACCTCGGCGGTGATCACGCCGTGGCGCAGCCAGTTCGCCAGCAGCTGGCTCGAGATGCGCAGCGTCGCGCGGTCTTCCATCAGCGCGACGTCATGGATGTCGGGCACCTTCGAGCAGCCGACGCCCTGGTCGATCCAGCGCACCACGTAACCGAGGATCGACTGGCAGTTGTTGTCGACCTCCTCGTGGATCTCCTCGGGCGCCCACGTCAACGACGCCGGGTCGGCCAGCGGGATGGTCAACAGCTGCTCCAGGGTGGTGCGCGGCTGGCCGGCCAGTTCGGCCTGCACGGCGAACACGTCGACCTGGTGATAGTGCAGGGCGTGCAGGGTGGCGGCGGTCGGCGACGGGACCCAGGCGGTGCTGGCCCCGGCGCGCGGCTGCCCGATCTTCTGCTCCACCATGTCGGCCATCAGATCCGGCATGGCCCACATGCCCTTGCCGATCTGCGCCCGGCCGGACAGGCCGGCGGCCAGTCCCGCGTCGACGTTGGCGTTCTCGTAGGCCGCGATCCACGGCTGGCTCTTCATCGCGCCCTTGCGGACCATGGGGCCGGCCTCCAGCGAGGTGTGGATCTCGTCGCCGGTGCGGTCCAGGAAGCCGGTGTTGATGAACACCACGCGGTCGGCGGCGGCCTTGATGCACGCCTTGAGGTTGGCCGAGGTGCGGCGCTCCTCATCCATGATGCCGACCTTGAGGGTGCCGGCCGGCAGGCCCAGCACGTCCTCGACGCGGCCGAACAACTCGCAGGTGAACGCGACCTCGTCGGGGCCGTGCATCTTGGGCTTGACGATGTAGATCGACCCCGTGCGGCTGTTGGTCAACGGTCCGTTGGCCTCGGACTCCTTGAGTCCGTGGATGGCGATCAGACTGGTGAACAGGGCGTCCTGGATGCCCTCGAAGACCTCTTTTTCGGCGCCGTCGTCGGTGCCGGTGACGATGGCGTCGTTGGTCATCAGGTGCCCGACGTTGCGGACGAACAGCAGGCTGCGCCCCGGCAGGGTCAGCTCGCCACCGTCGCCCGTGGTGTAGGTGCGGTCGGCGTTGAGCACCCGGGTGAAGGACTTGCCGCCCTTGGCGACCTCCTCGGACAGGTCGCCGCGGTTCAGGCCGAGCCAGTTGCGGTAGCCGAGCACCTTGTCCTCGGCGTCGACCGCGGCCACCGAGTCCTCGAAGTCCATGATCGTGGTGACGGCCGACTCCAGGATGACGTCCTTGATGCCGGCCGTGTCGGTGGCCCCGACCGGGGAGTCGGGATCGATCGCGATCTCGATGTGCAGGCCGTGGTTGACCAGCAGCACCGCGGCGGGCTGCTCGGCGTCGCCGGTGTAGCCGGCGAACTGCTCGGTGCTCGCCAGCGCCACCGCATCGTCGTCACCGACGGCGACGCGCAGCGCACCGTCGACGACGGACAGTCCGGTGACGTCGGTCCACGACCCGGAGGTCAGCGGGGCCGCCTCGTCGAGGAAGTTGCGGGCGTAGGCGATCACCTTGTCGCCGCGGACCCGGTTGTAGCTGGTGCCCTTTTCGGCCCCGCCGTCCTCGCTGATGACGTCGGAACCGTAGAGCGCGTCGTACAGCGAGCCCCACCGCGCGTTGGCGGCGTTGATCGCGAACCGCGCGTTGAGCACCGGGACCACCAGCTGCGGGCCGGCCGTCGAGGCGATCTCCGGATCCACCCCGGAGGTGGTGATGGTGAAGTCCTCGGGCTCGGGCTGCAGGTAGCCGATCTCGGTGAGGAAGCTCTGGTAGGCCTCGGGGTCGTGCGGTTCGAGCACACGCTGCCGGTGCCACTTGTCGATCTGCGCCTGCAGCTCGTCGCGCCGCGCCAGGAGACTCTCGTTCTGCGGGGTCAGGTCGGCGACGACCTTGTCCACGCCCGCCCAGAAGGTATCGGGATCGATGTCGGTGCCCGGCAGCGCTTCGTTGTTGATGAAGTCGTGCAGCACCCGGGCCACTCGCAGGTTGCCCACGGTCACGCGCTCAGTCATTACTCCTCCTCGGCCGGCAATCCCATCCATCCTACCCATGGGTAACCTGCGCGTTTCCGGACGGCATCACCCAGTCGCAGGTCACAAACCCCACCGGGGGTCTGGTTACCCCACAGCACCGGAATTGCCACACGCCGCGCCAGCAACCCCCTCGGCGCCGGCCAGCAGCGCCCGGCACCGGTCGATCAGCTGTGCGCGCAGTGGCACGGCCCGGCGGCCGATCTCGGCCTGCAGCCGGACGTATTCGGCGCGCCCGGCGGGATCCTCGACGCGCAGCGGTTCCAGCCCGAAGCCGCGCAGGTCGTACGGGCTCGCGCGCATATCGAGTTCGCGGGCCTCGGCAGCCAGGTCCAGGCAGTCGAGCAGCAGCGCCGAATCCAGCAACGGCATCAGCTTGTAGGCCCACTTGTAGAGGTCCATGTTGGTGTGGACGCAGCCCGGCTGCTCCCGCTCCAGTTGGGTCGCGCGGGTCAACCGCGTCGCGTTCCTGGGTGCGGCCGGCGCCGTGAAGAACCGATAGGCGTCGTAGTGGCTGCAGCGCAGCGGCATGGCCTCGACGACGGCATCGGTGCCGTCCTGGCCGAGCCGCAGCGGCACCGCCGCGTGGCGCACGTCGTCGCTGCGGTACACCATCGCCCACTCGTGCAAACCGAAGCAGTTGAGCTGCGGTGTCCGCTCGGCCGTCGCGGACAACAACGCTTCGATGAAGCCGATGGTCTCGAGGCGGCCGGCCCGGTACTGCGAACCCACGGTCACCCCGGCCTCGGTGCGGACGTACCCCGTGCGGCCCGAGTACTCGCGGGCGCGCGGGCCGGCGAGCACCGTCCCGTAACCGGGGTGCCAACGCAGCAGCTGGCGCGGCCGCAGGCTGTAATAGGTGAACAGGAAATCCCAGACCGGGTGCGGTTGCCCGGCGCCGGAGTGCGCGGCCAGAAAGCTCTCCACCCGTCGCCGGTGCTCCTCGGCGCGCTCGGTCCAAACCCGCTCGGGCAGAACCACATTCGTTGCTGCGGTCACGGCGGGCCCTACACCCGGTGGGTCCCGTCGCGCACGGTGCCGACCAGATCCTCGACCAGGTCTTCGAGCGCGGCCATGGCTACCACGGCGCCGGCGGCGTCGGTGGCCAGCGCCAGATGGCTGTTGGTCCGGCGCAGCCGCGACAGCGCGTCGGGCAGCGGCAGAGACGCGGGGACCCGCGGCAGCGGCCGCACCACCGACGGGTCGACCACGGCGTCCGGATCGTCACCGAGGGCGAGGACGTCCTTGATGTGCAGGTAGCCGGTGAACGCGCCGGTGGCGTCGACGACCGGGAAGCGCGAATACCCGGTTTCGGCCAGCGCGCGCTCCACCTCGCCGACGGTGGGGCCGGCCCCCGGTGCGGCGACGGGCACCGCGCGGATCTTGTGCAGCGGGACGGCGACGTCGGCGACCACCCGGGTCCGGATCTGCAGCGCCCGGGTCAGACGTGTGTGCTCCTCAGGATCGAGCAGGCCCTCGGACACCGATTCGGCGATCATCTCCGCGAGTTCGACGGTGGAGACCGTCACGTCGAGTTCGTCCTTCGGCTGCACCCGGACCATCCGCAACGTCATGTTGGCGCACCAGTTGTAGAACGCGATGAACGGCCGCGCGGCCTTCATGTACACCAGATACGCCGGGATCAGCAGCATCGCCGTGGTTTCCGGCCCCGCGATGGCGATGTTCTTCGGGACCATCTCGCCGAGCAGCACGTGCAGCGTGACCACCAGGCCCAGCGCCACCACGAACGACACGGAGTGCAGCACCGCGTCGGGGATGCCGAGCAGGTCGAACGGGGTTTCCAGCAAATGCGCGATGGCCGGTTCGCCCACCCGACCGAGCAGGATCGAACACACCGTGATGCCCAGTTGTGCCCCGGCGAGCATGAGCGAGAGCTGTTCGCCGGCCCGGATCACCGTGACGGCGCGCTTCTTGCCCTGCTCGACGAGCGCCTCGAGGCGGTCCCGGCGCGCGGAGATCAACGCGAACTCCGAACCGACGAAGAACGCGTTGGCCGCCAGCAGGATCACCGTCAGCACCACCCCGAACAGATCGCCGCCCATCAGTGGGCCCTCCCGTCGGTGGATTCGTCGGCCCGGCGGCCGATCTCGGTGAGCGCGAGCTGATCGATGCGGCGGCCGTCCATGGCCACCACGGTGGCCAGCCAGCGCACCGGGTCCTCGTACCCGCCGTCGGGGTCGAAGGCGTGCAACTCGACGCTCTCGCCGTTCTCCGGGATGTGCCCCAGCTCGTCGAGCACCAGCCCGCCGATGGTCTCGTAATCCCCTTCGGGGGCGCGGAAACCGGTGGCGGCGGCCACCTCGTCGATGCGCAGCAGGCCCGAGACGTACCAGCCGCGGCCGGCCTGTACGACGTCGGGGGTGGCGTCGTCGTGCTCGTCGCGGACGTCGCCGACGATCTCCTCGATCATGTCCTCGACGGTGACCATGCCGGCGGTACCGCCGTATTCGTCGACCACCAGGGCGGTCTGCATGCCGTTGGCGCGCACCTGGGTCATGACGGCGTCGCCGTCGAGCGTGGACGGCACCACCGCGACCGGCTGCGCCAGGGTCGCCAGCCGCGTGTGCGCCCGCTTGGCCGGCGGTATCTCGAAGACCTGCTTGACGTGCACGATGCCGACGGTCTCGTCCAGGTCGCCCTCGACGATGGGGAAGCGGGAGAAGCCGGTCTCGGTGGCCGCGGCCACCAGGTCGGCCACCGTCTGGTCGGCCTGCAGCGCCTCGATCTTCGAGCGCGGGGTCATGAGCTCCTCGGCGCTGCGCTCACCGAAGCGCAGCGATCGGTCCACCAGCGTGGCCGTGACCGGGTCCAGCGCGCCGTGGCGCGCGGAGGTGCGCACCAGCGAGACCAGCTCCTGCGGGGAGCGGGCCGACCGCAACTCCTCGGCGGGCTCGATGCCCATTCGGCGCAGAATCCAGTTCGCGGTGCCGTTGGTGGCTTTGATGACCGGGGTGAACAGCGTCGAGAACAGGATCTGCGGCCCCGCGCTGGCCCGCGCGGTGGGCACCGGCAGCGCCACCGCGAGGTTCTTCGGCACCAATTCGCCGTAGACCATCGACAGTGAGGTGGCGATCAGCAACGCCAGCGCCAGGGCGACGCCGCCGGCCACGCCGGCCGGCAGCCCCAGGGCGTCCAACAGCGGGCGCAGCAGTCGCGCGACCACCGGCTCGGCCAGGTAGCCGGTGGCCAGGGTGGTGATCGAGATGCCGAGCTGGGCCCCGGAAAGCTGGAAGGACAGCGTGCGATGGGCCTGCTGGACGAACTTGTCGCGGCGGTCGCCGGTACGCGCATTGGCATCGACGGTGCTGCGTTCCAGCGCGGTCAGGGAGAACTCGGCCGCGACGAACAACGCGGTCCCGGCCGTCAGGACCAGGATCGCCAGCACGCTCAACGCGGTCAGCCAGCCGTTCATGAGGCGGCCTCGAGACGGACGCCGGGCCAAGTGCCCGGCCGACTAGAGGAAGGTTCTTCGGGTTCGGCGACGGCGGACGAAGGCCGCGCTACCTGGAGGTCCCGCCCGGTGGGGGCGGCCTCGACGGGTGCCTGCGGCACGTGGTCCCTTTCACTGCTCGACGATCGCGCCCCGGATCGGTCGCGCGCGAACACACATCCTAGCGGCAGATCCCGACCCCGTGAGAAGACCCTGGGAAAAGCGCCTGGGTAACCGCAAAGGCAAGCCTTAGCTACGTGGTAGATTCCCGACGATTATCCAATACAAAAGTTCCCTACCGATTTGGCAGGTTGAGTAAGTATGGCGATTTCGATCTCGAAGATGGCGACGGGTTTCGCCGCGGCGGCGGCGATGGTCGCCATGAGCGCCTGCGGGTCGGGCACCCAATCTGAACCGGAAGCCCCCGACACCCCCGGCGCCGGGGCCGACGACCAGAAGGTGGTCGTCTATTCGGGGCGCAGCGAGGACCTGGTGGCGCCGCTGTTCGAGCAGTTCACCAGCGATACCGGCATCGAGGTCGAGGTGCGCTACGCCGGCTCGGGCGAGTTGGCCGCGCAGTTGCTCACCGAAGGCGATCAGTCCCCGGCCGACGTGTTCTTCTCCCAGGACGCCGGCGCGCTGGGTGCGGTCGCCAACGCGGGCCTGTTCGCCCCGATCGAGGCCGACACGCTCGCCGCGGTGCCCGAGCAGTACTCCGCGGCCGACGGCACCTGGGTGGGGGTGTCCGGGCGGGCCCGCGTCATCGTCTACAACCCCACCGTCGCGCCGAACCCGCCGGACACCATCGACGGGCTGCTGGCACCGGAGTGGAAGGGCAAGATCGGCTTCGCCCCCAGCAACGCGTCCTGGCAGTCGTTCGTCACCGCCCTGCGCGTCCTGCGCGGCGAGGACGGCGCCGCGGAATGGCTGCGGGCGTTCAAGGCCCAGGAGCCGATTCCGTACGAGGGCAACGGCGCGGTCCGAAACGCCGTGGATTCCGGTCAGGTCGCGCTCGGCCTGGTCAACCACTACTACCTGTACGAACTCATCGACAGCAAGGGCGCCGAGAACGTCGTCGCCCAGAACAAGTTCATGGCCCCCGGCGACCCCGGCGGCCTGGTGAACGTCGCCGGCGTCGGCGTGCTGAAGTCCGCGCCGAATCCGGAGGCCGCCCAGCAGTTCGCGGCGTATCTGGTGGGGGAGTCCGCGCAGAAGTTCTTCGCGACCGAGACCGCCGAGTATCCGCTGATCGAAGGGGTCGAGCCCGGCGCCGAGATGCCGCCGCTGGCCGAGTTGAATCCGCCGGCGGTGGATCTCTCCTCCCTCGATGACCTCGAAGCCACCCAGCAGCTGCTGGTGGAGACCGGTCTGCTGACAAACTGACCGAGCTACGCAGCGACTCGGTGGGCACCGAGTCGAGGAACCGACCGCCGGCGGCGCTCCTGCTGGCCGCCACCCTGGTGGTGGCGGGCACGTTCATCCCGCTGTTCTACCTGGGGGAGCGCGCGCTGGATCGCGGGTGGGCCTTCGTCGTCGACGAACTGGTCCAACAGCGCACCGCCGATCTGGTCGCCCGCTCGCTGCTGTTGGTGGTGGTGGTCACCGCGGCCTGCGTGGTGCTCGGCGTCGGTCTGGCGGTGCTGGTGACGCGCACCGACGTGCGCGGCCGCCGGGTCTTGGGGGTGGCGCTCACGCTGCCGCTGGCGATGCCGAGTTATCTGCTGGCGTTCCTGTGGGTCTCGCTGTTCCCGGGCATCGGCGGGCTGTGGGGATCGGCGCTGGTGTTGACCTTGGTCAGCTATCCGCTGGTGTTCCTGACCACGCTGGCGGCCCTGGCGGGGGTGGATCCCGCCCAGGAGGAGGTGGCCCGCTCGCTGGGCCACAACGGCGTCTCGGTGCTGTTCCGGGTGACGTTGCGCCAAGCCCGCGCGGCCATCTCCGCGGGCGCCCTGCTGGTGGCGCTGTATGTCCTCAGCGACTTCGGGGCCGTCGCGGCGATGCGCTACGAGGCCTTCACGTGGGTGATCTACGGGGCCTACCGGTCCGGGTTCAACCCCGCGCGCGCCGCGGTGCTCTCGCTGCTGCTGCTGGTGTTCGCGCTGGTCCTGGTGATAGCCGAGCGCTGGACCCGCGGCCACGCCGCCGCGCGCGTCGGTTCGGGCACCCCGCGGCCGGCGCCGGTGATCCGGTTGGGCCGCTGGCAGACCCTGGCGATGACCCCGGCGCTGGCGGTGCTGATCGCGGCGCTGGCGGTCCCGCTGTACGCGCTCTCGCAGTGGCTGACCGCCGGCGGGCTGCGCTGGGACGGCCCGGTGTGGCTGGATGCCCTGGGCGCGACGGTCTGGCTGTCCCTGGCGGCGGCGGTGGTCACCACGGCGGCGGCGCTGCCGCTCGGGGTCCTGGCCGCCCGCTACCGCACGCCCGCCGCCCGCGCGCTGGAGAGCGCGAGCTACCTCGCGCACGGCCTGCCCGGCATCGTCATCGCCATCGCGATGGTGTCGGTCGGGGTGCTGCTGCTGCGCCCGATCTATCAGCAGGCGCCGCTGCTGATCCTGGCCTATGCGGTGCTGTTCATCCCGCTGGCGGTGGGCTCGGTGCGCTCGGCCGTAGAGTCGACACCGCTGCGCTCCGAAGAGGTGGCCCGCTCGTTGGGCCGGTCGCCGCTGCGCGCGTTCGCCACCGTGACCGCCCACGGCGCGGCGCCCGGCATCGCCGCCGGAGCCGCGCTGGTCTTGTTGACGTGTATGAAAGAGCTGCCCGTGACGTTGTTACTGCACCCGACGGGGACCCAGACCCTGGCCACCCGGCTGTGGGCGCACAGCTTTGTCAGCGACTACTCCGGGGCCGCCCCGTACGCGGTGGCGCTGGTGATCTTCGCCGCGATCCCGACGGCCCTGCTCGGTCTGTGGACCACTCGCCCCGCGCAGGTCGGCAATGGCTGAGCCCGGCGCCGACGTACTGGTGTCCGGGGTCACCAAAACCTTTGGGACACACCGGGTACTGGGCGGGATCGACCTGGAGGTGCCCGCCGGGACGACGACGGCGGTGCTGGGGCCCTCGGGCTGCGGGAAGACCACCTTGCTGCGGATCCTGGCCGGCTTCGACGAGCCGGACGCCGGGACCGTGCACATCGGCGGGCAGGCGGTGACCGGTGCGGGCAGGTCGCTGCCGGCGCATCGGCGGCGGGTGGGTCTGATGCCGCAGGAGGGTGCGCTGTTTCCGCACCGCAGCGTCGCGGGCAACGTCGCGTTCGGGATGGCGTCGGCCAATCGCAGCGAAACGGCGGCCACGGTGCGGCATTGGCTCGACCTGGTGGGCCTGACCGGCCTCGCCGACGCGCGGCCCCACCAGCTTTCCGGCGGGCAGCAGCAACGCGTGGCGTTGGCCCGGGCGTTGGCGGCCCGGCCGCGGGTGCTGCTGCTCGACGAACCGTTCGCCGCGCTGGACGCCGGGCTGCGGGTGCGCGTGCGCGAGGAGATCGTCGGGATCCTGCGCGAGTCGAAGACCACCGCGATCCTGGTCACCCACGATCAGGGCGAGGCGCTGTCGCTGGCCGACACCGTGGCGGTGGTGCTGACCGGGACGGTCGCCCAGCACGCCGGTTCGGCCGACGTGTACCACCGGCCCGCCACGCTCGAGGTGGCCCGATTCGTCGGCGACACCGTGGAATTGGCCGGCGACGTGCGTTCCGGGGTGGCGCACACCGCCCTCGGTGCGCATCCGGTCCGGGTGCCGGCGGCCGACGGACCCGCGGTGGTGGTGCTCCGACCCGAGCAGCTACGCATCGACGCCGAGGAGGGGGCCGCCGGACTGGTCACCGCGCGGCGCTTCTACGGCTCCCAGGTGGCGCTGCACGTGCAACTGGCCGGCGGGGCCGCGGTGGTCCTGCACGAGCCGCCCGAGGTGGCGCTGCAAACGGGCGACGCCCTGCACGTGCGCGTCGGCGGGTCGGTGTTGGCCTACCCGTCACCACCCGGTGGGCAGGGGATGGCCCTCGGCGAATCCGGCGGCTGACTGGACGCCCAGGACCACCTTCTCGTGCAACTCGGCCAGGTTCGACGCGCCGACGTAGGTGCACGTACTGCGGAGGCCGGAGGTGATGTGGTCCAGCAGGTCCTCGACGCCGCCGCGCTCGGGATCCAGCGCCATCCGCGAGGTCGAGATGCCCTCTTCGAACAGCGCCTTGCGGGCCCGGTCGAACGCGCTGTCGCCGGCGGTGCGGGCGGCCACCGCCCGCTTGGAGGCCATCCCGTAGCTCTCCTTGTACGGGCGGTCCTCGCGGTCGTGCATCAGGTCGCCCGGGGATTCGAAGGTGCCCGCGAACCAGGAGCCGATCATGACGTTGGACGCGCCGGCCGCCAGGGCCAACGCGACGTCGCGCGGGTGGCGCACTCCACCGTCGGCCCAGACGTGGGCGCCGAGTTCCTTTGCCGCCATGGCACATTCGTGCACCGCGGAGAACTGGGGGCGTCCGACGCCGGTCATCATCCGGGTGGTGCACATGGCGCCGGGGCCCACGCCGACCTTGACGATCGAGGCGCCGGCGTTGACCAGGTCGCGCACGCCGTCGGCGGAGACCACGTTGCCCGCGGCCAGCGGCAGCCCCAGATCCAGGGACGCCACCGTCTTGATGGCGTCGAGCATCTTGACCTGATGGCCGTGGGCGGTGTCGATCACCAACACGTCCACCCCGGCCTCGGCCAGGGCCCGCGCCTTGGCGCCGACATCGCCGTTGATGCCCACGGCACCGGCGATCCGGAGACGGCCGCGGGCGTCGACGGCCGGGCTGTAGATGCCGGTCCGGATGGCGCCGGTGCGGGTCAGCACGCCGGCCAGGGTGCCGTCGGCCTCGGTGAGCACCGCGACGTCGATCGGCGCGTGCTCGAGCAACTCGAACACCTCGCGGGGTTCGGTGCCGGCGGGCGCGCTGACGAAGTCGGTGGCGGCGATGTCGCGCACCCGCGCGAAACGGTCGACGCCGACGCAGGCGGCCTCGGTCACGATGCCGATGGGCCGGTTCTCGAACACCACTACCGCCGCGCCGTGCGCGCGCTTGTGGATGAGCGCGGTGGCATCCGAGACCGAATCCTCGGGGCTCAGGATCACCGGGGTGTCGGCGATCAGGTCCCGGGTCTTGACGAAGTCGACGGTCTGCTGCACCGCGTCCATCGGCAGATCCTGCGGTAGCACCACGATGCCGCCGCGGCGCGCGACGGTCTCGGCCATCCGGCGGCCGGCCACCGCCGTCATGTTCGCCACCACGACCGGGATGGTGGTGCCCGTGCCGTCGCTGGTCGACAGGTCCACGTCGAAGCGCGAGGTGATGTCGCTGCGGTTGGGGACGACGAAGACGTCGTCGTAGGTCAGGTCGTAAGGCGGCTGGTGTCCGTTGAGAAACTGCACGTCACCGAGTGTAGTGGCGTGCTCGCGGGGTGCTCAGGCCTCGACTTCGCTGTGGTCGCCGCTCCAGAGGGTGTGGAACCGCTTGTCGCGGTCGGCGTCGATGCGGCCGTAGGTGTGCGCGCCGAACAGGTCGCGCAGGCCCTGGGTCAACGCGGCCGGCAGTCGCTCGGTGCGCAGTCCGTCGTAGTAGGACAGTGCGGAGCTGAAGCCGGGGATCGGGATACCCAGCGTGGTGGCGGTGCCCACGACGCGCCGCCAGCTGTCCACCGACTCCTCGATGGCGCTGCGGAAGTACGGCGCGGCGATCAGCGTCGGCAGGTTCGGCTCGGCGTCGAAGGCGTCCTTGATGCGGTTGAGGAACTTCGCCCGGATGATGCAGCCGCCGCGCCAGATGGTGGCCAGATCGCCGGGGGTGATGTTCCAGCCGTACTCGGCGCTGCCGGCCTGGATTTGATTGAAGCCCTGCGCGTAGGCGATGATCTTGGAGGCATAGAGTGCGCGGCGGACATCCTCGGTGAATTGCTGTGCGTCATTGGGCTTTTCGCCGAGGTCGCCGGCGGCCAGGCCGGTGGTGGCCTGACGCTGGGCCACCGAGCCGGACAGGGCGCGGGCGAATACCGCCTCGGCGATCCCGGTGACCGGCACCCCGAGGTCGAGCGCGGACTTCACCGTCCAGCGTCCGGTGCCCTTCTGCTCGGCCTCGTCGAGGATCACGTCGACCAGTGGTTGCCCGGTCTTGGCGTCGATCTGCTTGAGCACCTCGGCGGTGATCTCGACCAGGAAGCTGTCGAGGTCCCCGGAGTTCCACTCGGTGAACACGTCGGCGATCTGCGGGGCGCTCATGCCCAGGCCGTCGCGCAGCAGCTGATAGGCCTCGCCGATGAGCTGCATGTCGGAGTATTCGATGCCGTTGTGCACCATTTTGACGAAGTGCCCGGCGCCGTCGGGGCCGATGTGCGTGCAGCACGGCACCCCGTCGACATGCGCGGAGATCTCCTCGAGCAGTGGGCCCAGCGACTTGTAGGACTCGGCCGGGCCGCCGGGCATGATCGAGGGCCCGTTGAGTGCGCCCTCCTCGCCGCCGGAGATGCCGGCGCCCACGAAGTGCAGGCCGCGCTCGGCCATCGCCTTCTCGCGCCGGATGGTGTCGGTGTAGAGCGCGTTGCCGCCGTCGATGATGATGTCGCCTTCCTCCATCGCATCGGCGAGCTCGTTGATCACGGCGTCGGTGGCGTCGCCGGCCTTGACCATGATCAGCACCCGCCGCGGCCGCTCGAGGGCGGCGAGGAACTCGGGGATGGTCTCGCTGCGGACGAACTTGCCCTCCGAGCCGTGCTCGGCCAACAGCGCGTCGGTCTTGGCGACCGACCGGTTGTGCAGCGCCACCGTGTAGCCGTGCCGGGCGAAGTTGCGCGCGATGTTCGAACCCATGACCGCGAGGCCGGTGACCCCGATCTGCGCGGTGCCGGTGGTGGACTTCGGGTCGGGGGCGGTCATGGAGCACCTTTCAATTGTGTTGTCACGCAAGCGGTGTTGATAACAGATGTGAGCGCTAGCCGGTGAGCAGTCGCCGCAACTCCGTCAACCAGGGCACGGCGACGGCGATGGTGGGCACCACCAGCAGGGCCGCCGCGGTCACGTAGGCGGCGACGGCCAGGGCGACGCTGTTGGGTTGGCCGGCAAGTCGACGCACCCGGAGCAGGGTAGTAGGTCCGCTGGCGGACATGGCGCCCGCGGGCGTGTGACCGCCCGCGCAGGCCACCAGGGCGCGGCCCAGGGGAGCGGGCCCGGCGGCCCGGACGGCGGCGTCGTCGGCGAGCAGTTCGATCAGCAGGCGCACGGCATCCAGCGCGCTACCGCTGCGGACGAAGCGGGGGAAGGCGGCATGCACCGCGGTGAACGCCTCGAGGACCAGGTCGTGGCGCGCCCGCAGGTGCGCCTGCTCGTGGGCGAGGATCGCGGTGACTTCCGGATCGTCGAGTTGATTGAGCGTGCCCTCGGACACCACCACCCGACTGCGCACGCCCGGCAGGCAGTAGGCCAGGGGCTGATCGACGTCGAGGACGCGCAACTCGCCGGAACGGGTGCGCGCCTGGGCGGCGCGCGATTCATGGTTCACGCCAAGCAGATCCACCAGCATCCGATGGTGTGCGCGACGGCGCCGGGTGGCGATGGCCACGCCGATGATCGAGACCATCAAACGCGCGCCCACCAGCAGGGTCACGGCGAACGCGGCGACGTAGAGCAGCCACAGCGGCCAGCCGAGGCGGTCGATTTCCGCGGTGATCGAACGCACGGGGCGGCCGTCGGGGCCCACCTCGAGTAGTCGGCTGGCGATCGCGATGCCGGCGCTGAAGGTGGACAGCACCGCGGCGATGGCGATCGCCTGCCACAGCACCACCGCGGCCCGCGGTGCCCGCAACGGCCACTGCGCCCGTGCCAGCACGGCCGGCACTGGACCGACCAGCAGCACAGCAAGGAGGGCGAAGGCCAGCGCGGACACGCTGACAGTGTCTCTCAGTTCGCGGCGGTTTCGCCAGCGGGCCCTGTCAGGCCGTGTTTCGCCTCCAACTCGGCCAGCGCGCGTCGCAACGCGTCGGCTTCTTCGGAACCGACCCGCTCCACGAAGTGCACCAGCGCCGCGCGGCGGCTGCCGCTGTCGGAGGCCTGATCCAGCGCGTCGACCATGAGCCCGGCCACCAGTTCGTCGCGCCCGTGGGCGGGGGCGTAGCGATGGGCGCGGTCGTCGCGGTGTTGGACCA
Source organism: Mycolicibacterium sp. MU0050 (assembly GCF_963378085.1). Classification (GTDB taxonomy): domain Bacteria; phylum Actinomycetota; class Actinomycetes; order Mycobacteriales; family Mycobacteriaceae; genus Mycobacterium; species Mycobacterium wendilense. Next base: position 2,357,824 of record NZ_OY726395.1, read on the forward strand.
CCAGATGCTTCTTGGCCAACCGCTGCAGCACCGTCATCACGGTGGTGTAGGCCAGATCCCGATTCTCGCGCAGCGCCTCGTGCACCTGGCGCACCGTCTGGGGCTCGGGCGCGGACCACAGTCGGTCCATGACCGCCTGCTCCAGTTCCCCTAGCCGCGCAGTCTTTCCCATGATCCGTTCATCTCTGTCAGCGATGTCGATAGCGTACCCGCGTTTACTACCCAGCGTCGTACGTAGGTCTGCGTGGACGTCGGCGACCGCGCTTGCCGTCGTCGTTCTCATCCGTGTTTACCGCTCGATCCAGGCAATACCGTCACCTCTGCTGCTTCTCCCGGCCGGGTGTGAGAGCCGTCACAAGGTTCCCACCGCGAACCCGGCGTGCTTTTATGGTTAGGCTTACCTAACCATACGAAGGAGGTGCTGTGACTGCTGTAGTCGAGGATCCGTTGATCGCGGGGATGGCGATTCGACACTTGCTGCCGCTGCATGAGTCCAGCCGCCGGCTCCGGAACCTTTACCCGGAATGCCCGCGCGTGTACGGCGTCGCCGTGATGGGGGATGTGTCCAAGCGGCGGTGGTGGCCGCTGGCGTCGGCGCTGAGCGGTGAGCGACTCGATCTGATGTTCCACGCGGCCGCCATGGAGATGGACAGCCGCACCACCGCCGCGCAGCAGTTGGCAGCCACCTTGGCGCACGCCGTGATCGGCCGGGTGGTCGCGCTCGTGGTGTTGGAGGGGCGCGCCTGGGACACCGGTCTGGAGAACCTGTGGGTCCACGTCGACTCCGAGGGGGCCATCGACTGGCTCGGGGTGGTGGACCCGACCCTGCGGATATTGCCCGACGACCCCTGTGCGGCCAGTTCGTGCGGCGGCTCGGTCGAGGGGGTGGTGGAACTGCCCAGCGAGGCGGCGCTGGCCACCTGGATCGCCCACCGGTGCCACCGGACGTTGGCGCCGCTGTTCGCCCGCCTGCATCACGTCAGCGGTGGGGCGGTCAGCGTGGCCGCCATGTGGCACACGGTCGGCACCGCGATCGTGGTTGCCGCCACGCAGGTGCCGCACCTGGCCGGCTCCAGCGAGGTGATCGGAATGCGCCGCGGCCAAGCCGTTCTCGACGCGCTGGTCGGGTTCGGCCTGCCGGTGCGCGGCCGGACCACCCTGCGTGGGGTGCCGGCGGCGCAGAGCCGGCACTTCTTGATCGAAACCCGCGAGGACGGCCTTGCGAAATTAGGGCAGCCTTGCCTATCCTGATGGGCATGACGAACCACCGGACCGCGCCGGAGTCCTGAGGGCTGCAGAGACCCCCGGTCCATCGAAGGCGAGCCCCGTGCCATTGGCACGGGGCTCGCCGCATTTCCCGGCCGCGCTGGTGTAGACAAGAACAGTGCAACAAACACCCGCGGGGTTCCCGGACGGATTCGGGGCGCCCTTCGACAACGAACTGGGCCTGGTCTTCACCGACGTCACGCCCGACGGCATCACCGCGCAACTCGAGGTCAAGCCGACCCTGCTGCAGCCCATGGGCATCGTGCACGGCGGGGTGTACTGCGCGATCGTGGAGTCCGTCGCGAGCACCTCGGCGTTCGTCTGGTTGGCCGAACACGGCGGCGGCAACGTCGTCGGCGTCAACAACAACACCGACTTCCTGCGGGCGATCTCGGCGGGCACGGTGTACGCTGAGTCCGAGCCGCTGCACCGCGGGCGGCGTCAGCAGCTGTGGATCGTGACCATCCGCGACGAGAAGGATCGGGTGGTCGCGCGCGGTCAGGTGCGGCTGCAGAACCTCGACGCCTGAGCGCAATTGGCGTCCCCGGCGCCGCGAGTGCTGCCGGATGGACGTCGCCGTGGCAGGATCGCTGCTTATGCGCCTGACACCGCATGAGACGGACCGCCTACTGCTGTCGTACGCCGCCGAACTCGCGCGGCGCCGGCAGGCCCGCGGCTGCAAGCTCAATCATCCGGAGGCGGTGGCGATCATCACCGACCATCTCCTCGAGGGTGCCCGCGACGGCCGCACGGTCGCGGAGTTGATGGTCAGCGGCGCCGCGGTGCTCACCCGCGACGACGTGATGGAGGGCATCCCGGAGATGCTGCACGACGTGCAGGTGGAGGCCACCTTCCCGGACGGCACCAAGTTGGTGACCGTGCACCACCCGATCGCGTGAGCGACCGCATACTGCCCGGGCAGATCCTGCTGGGGGTGGGCGACATCGAGATCAACGCGGGTGCCCAACGCATCGAACTGGAGATTGTCAACACCGGTGACCGGCCCGTGCAGGTCGGCAGCCATGTGCATCTGCCGCAGGCCAATTCGGCGCTGTCGTTCGACCGGGCGGCGGCCCGCGGTTACCGCTTCGACATCGCCGCGGGCACCGCGGTGCGCTTCGAGCCAGGAGTGGCGCGGCGGGTGCCGCTCGTGGCGCTGCGCGGCACGCGCGAGGTGCACGGCCTGAGCCTCGACCCACCAGGAAGGCTGGCCGACCGATGACCGCACTGTCCCGGCAGCGTTATGCCGACCTGTTCGGCCCCACGGTCGGTGACCGCATCCGGCTGGCCGACACCGACCTGCTGATCGAGATCACCGAGGACCGCAGCGGCGGCCCCGGGCTGGCCGGCGACGAAGCCGTCTTCGGCGGCGGCAAGGTGCTGCGCGAGTCGATGGGGCAGGGCCGGGCCACCCGGGCCGACGGCGCCCCCGACACCGTGATCACCGGCGCGGTGATCCTGGATCACTGGGGAATCATCAAGGCCGACATCGGCATCCGGGCGGGCCGGATCGTCGCCATCGGCAAGGCCGGCAACCCCGACATCATGTCCGGGGTCCATCCCGACCTGGTGGTCGGCCCGTCGACCGAGATCATCGCCGGTAACGGCCGCATCCTCACCGCGGGGGCCATCGACTGCCACGTGCACCTCATCTGTCCGCAGATCATGGACGAGGCCCTCGGCGGCGGCATCACCACGCTCATCGGCGGCGGCACCGGACCCGCCGAGGGCAGCAAGGCCACCACGGTCACGCCGGGCGCCTGGCATCTGGCCCGCATGCTGGAGTCGCTGGACTCCTGGCCGTGCAACGTCGTGCTGCTGGGCAAGGGCAACACCGTCAGTGCCGAGGCCATGTGGGAGCAATTGCGCGGCGGTGCGGCCGGATTCAAGCTGCACGAGGACTGGGGAACCACCCCGGCGGCCATCGACGCGTGCCTGTCGGTCTGCGACGCGGCGGGAGTCCAGGCGGCCATCCACACCGACACCCTCAACGAGATGGGCTTCGTCGAGGACACGCTGGCGGCCATCAAGGGCCGATCGATCCACGCGTACCACACCGAGGGTGCCGGCGGCGGACATGCCCCGGACATCATCACGGTGGCCGCGGAACCGTATGTGCTGCCGAGTTCGACCAACCCCACCCGGCCGCACACCGTCAACACCCTCGACGAACACCTCGACATGCTGATGGTGTGCCACCACCTCAAGCCCAGCGTGGCCGAGGATCTGGCGTTCGCGGAGAGCCGGATCCGGCCCTCGACCATCGCCGCCGAGGATCTGCTGCACGACCTGGGCGCGATCTCGATGATCGGCAGCGACGCCCAGGCGATGGGCCGCATCGGCGAGGTGGTGCTGCGGACCTGGCAGACCGCGCACGTGATGAAGCGGCGCCGCGGCGCGCTGCCCGGGGATCCGTCCGGCGCCGCCGGCAACGACAACCACCGCGCCCGCCGGTACGTCGCCAAGTACACTATCTGTCCGGCCGTCGCCCACGGGCTCGACGAACACATCGGGTCGGTGGAGGTGGGCAAGCTCGCCGACCTGGTGCTCTGGGAGCCCGCGTTCTTCGGGGTGCGGCCGCACGCGGTGCTCAAGGGCGGCATGATCGCCTGGGCCGCGATGGGGGACGCCAACGCGTCGATCCCCACGCCGCAACCGGTGCTGCCCCGGCCGATGTTCGGTGCCGCCCCCGCGGCGGCGGCGGCGACCTCGCTGCATTTCGTTGCGCCGCAGGCGATCGACGCCGGACTGGCCGATCGCATCGACGTCCGGCGTCGGCTGGTCGCCGTCAAGGATGTCCGCCGTGTCGGCAAGGCCGATCTGCCCAACAACGACGCGATGCCGCGCATCGAGGTGGAACCGGACACCTTCACCGTGCGGATCGACGGCGAGGTCTGGCAGGAGCAGCCGGCCGCCGAGTTGCCCATGGCGCAGCGGTACTTCCTGTTCTAGCCATGACCCAACTCACCACGCTGCTGACCCTCGCCGATTCCCGGCTGCCGACGGGAGGGCATGTGCACTCCGGGGGCATCGAGGAGGCGATCGCCAGCGGCCTGGTGGCCGACCTCGCCACGCTGGCCGCCTTCCTGCGCCGCCGGATCCGAACCCACGGCCTGGTCACGGCCTCGCTGGCGGTGGCGACCCAGACCGGCGCGCTGGACACCGCCGCGGCCGACGCCGAAACCGACGCCCGTACCCCGGCCCCGGCCGCCCGCGCGGCCTCCCGCAGCCAGGGCCGGGGCCTGCTGCGGCTGGCCCGCCGGGTCTGGCCGGTACAGCCGTGGTCGGCGCTGGGCCGCGAGCCCCATCTGGCGGTGGTGTCCGGAATCGTCGGGCGCAGCACGGATCTGCGCCCACTGCACACCGCGTTGGCGCTGACCTACACCACCATGACGGGGTCGGCCACGGCCGCGCAGCGCCTGCTCGCGCTGGACCCCGCCGACGTCGCGGCGCTCACCTTCGAATTGGCCGAACTGTGCGAGCAGACCGCCGAGGAGGCCACCGCCGGCCTGGCCGACCTCTCCGACCCGCTCCTGGACGTGTTGGCGCAGCGCCACGCGCGGCGGGACCGGCCGCTGTTCGCCTCGTGAATCTCCGCCCCCAGTAAGGAATCCCATGCCACCACACCTGCTCGACGGTAAACCGCACGTCCACCGCGAGCGCCCGCGGCGGGTCCGCCGCCCGGGCGAGCCGCTCCGGGTGGGTGTCGGCGGGCCCGTGGGTTCGGGAAAGACGGCGTTGGTCGCCGCGCTGTGCCGGCAGTTGCGCGACCAACTCTCGGTGGCCGTGCTGACCAACGACATCTACACCACCGAGGACGCCGACTTCCTGCGCCGGCACGCGGTGTTGCCCGACGACCGGATTGCGGCCGTGCAGACCGGCGGGTGTCCGCACACCGCCATCCGTGACGACATCACCGCGAACCTCGATGCCATCGAGGACCTGATCGCCGCGCACCGGCACCTCGATCTGATCCTGGTCGAGTCGGGCGGTGACAATCTGACCGCCACGTTCTCCGCCGGGCTGGTGGACGTCCAGATCTTCGTCGTCGACGTGGCCGGCGGCGACAAGGTGCCCCGCAAGGGCGGGCCCGGCGTGACCTTCTCGGATCTGTTGGTGGTCAACAAGACCGACCTGGCGCCGCTGGTGGGCGCCGACCTCGAGGTGATGCGTCGCGACGCCGGCGCGGTCCGTCAGGGCCGACCGACCGTGTTGATCAGCCTGACCGAGGATCCGGCGGCCACCCAGGTGCTGGGCTGGGTACGCGAGCAGTTGAGCAATCCGGTGCCCGCGCCCTGATGGATTCCCGGATCCTGGTGGTCGCCCAGCGGGATCGACTGCCGCACATAGAGTCTTGCGGTGGCCTGGTCGGGCGCCGCACCGGCGCGCACACCGTGCACCTGGTCTCGTCGGCCGCCACGCCGCTGGGCGGGGACCGGATCACGGTGCGGGTCGTCGTCGAACCCGGCGCGCTACTGCGACTGCGCAGTGTCGCGGCGGCCATCGCGCTGCCCGGTCCGGCGACACCGGTGTCGCATGCGGAGATGGTGCTGGAGGCCGGCGGCGATCTCGACGTGGATCTGGAACCGACGGTGGTGGCCGGCTCCGCCGAGCACCACGCGACGCTCGCGGCCTGCGTCGGCGACACCGGTTGTCTGCGGGTGCGCGAACGCGTCCAGATCGGCAGATCCGCAGAGCGCCACGGCCTGTGGAGCTCGACGGTGCGCGCCGACGCCGCGGGCCGCCCGCTGCTGCGCCACCGGGTGGAGCTCGGCGCGGGCACCGTGGGCGACGACGTGCTGGCCGCCCCGCGGGCGGCGATCAGCGAGCTGAGCTATCCGGTCGGGCCCCGCCATCTGATCGACGGCGGTACCGTGCTGGAACTCGCCGGTGGGGGAGCGCTGACCACCTGGCAGGGGGACGTGCTGCCGGCCCCGCCTCCGAAATCCGGTTAGCTGGCTGCCTTTTCGCCTTCGACGGCGGCCGCGATCTCCTCGAGCTGTTCGAGGCGGGTGCGTGCGAAGGCCTGCTGCTCGGTGATGGTCAGCTGACCGCGCTGCCGGGCCAGGAAGGTGGTGGCCCAGGACAGCAGGGTCGCGATTTTGGTCTTGAACCCCACCAGGTAGATCAGGTGCAGGAACAACCACGCCAGCCACGCGATGTAGCCGCCGAATTCCAGCTTGCCGATCTTGGCCACCGCCGAGTGCTTCGACACCGTGGCCATCGACCCCTTGTCGAAGTAGCTGAACGGTTCGCGGGTGGCCGGGTCGGCCCCGCCGAGTTCGGCCTTGATGATGTTCGCGGCGTACTTGCCACCCTGGATCGCACCCTGCGCCTGACCCGGCACCCCGTCGACGGCCATCATGTCGCCGACGACGAAAACGTTCGGGTGACCCGGAATGCTCAGGTCCGGCAACACTTTCACCCGGCCGGCGCGGTCGAGTTCGACCCCGGACTGCTTGGCCAGGTCCCGGCCCAGCGGGCTCGCCGAGACCCCGGCGGACCACACCTTGCAGGCGGCTTCGATGCGCTTGGTCGAGCCGTCCTGGTACTTGACCACCAGGCCGTTGCGGTCGACGTCGGTCACCATCGCGTTGAGCTGTACCTCGACGCCCATCTTCTCGAGGCGGTTCTGGGCCTTCTTGCCCAACTTCGGCCCCATCGGCGGCAGCAGTTGGCCGGCGCCCTCGACGAGGATCACGTGCGCCTCGGTCGGGTCGATGTGCCGGAACGCGCCGCGCAGTGTGTCGTCGGCCAGTTCGGCGATCTGCCCGGCCATCTCGACCCCGGTCGGGCCGCCGCCGACCACCACGAAGGTCAGCAGCTTCGAGCGGCGGACCGGGTCACTGGACCGTTCGGCTTGCTCGAAGGCGCCCAGGATGCGGCCCCGCAGTTCCAGCGCGTCGTCGATGGTCTTCATCCCCGGGGCCCACTCGGCGAAATGATCGTTGCCAAAGTAGGACTGGCCCGCGCCGGCGGCCACGATCAGCGAGTCGTAGGGCGTGCGATAGGTGTGGCCCAGCAGCACTGAGTCGACGGTCTGGTGCTCCAGGTCGATGTGGGTGACCTCGCCGAGCAACACCTGCGCGTTGCGCTGCTTGCGCAGGATGAGGCGGGTCGGCGGGGCGATCTCGCCTTCCGAGATGATGCCCGTGGCCACCTGATACAGCAACGGCTGGAACAGGTGATGGGTGGTCTTGGCGATCAGCTTGACGTCGACATCGGCGCGCTTGAGCTTCTTGGCGGCGGTCAAACCACCGAAACCTGATCCGATGATGACGACCTTATGCCGATCGGAGGGCGTTGCTCCGGGATGGCTCACAATTGGCTCCTCGACAAGGGACACATCGGTACTACCCCTTCACCGTAGTCGTCTCCCTTGACGCCGGAACTCCGGCGTCAAGGATATTTGGGCTCGCGCGTGACCATGCGGGGTCAGCCCGCCAGCACCTGTTTGAGTGCCTGACCGACGTCGGCGACGACACCGGGGGTGTAGAACGGCAGGTTGAAGATGACGCCGTCGACGCCGGCGTCGAGGACCTTCGTCTTGATCTGCTCGGCGATGGCCCCCGGGCTGCCGATGGCGGTGTTGCCCCGGATGGCCTCGGGCAACGAGTCGGGAGTGCCCTTCTCGTCGACGATCACCGTGACCAGCGCACTGGTTTCCAGCGTCGCCGGGTCCCGATCGATCTCCTCGCACCGCCGGCGCACCACGTCGATCTTGTGGGCCAGCTCGTCGAATGACGCGATGATGTTGAGGTGGTCGAAGTGCTTGGCCGCCAAGGGGATGGTCTTCTTCTCGCCGCTGCCGCCGATCATCAGCGGAATGTGGTCGCGATACCGGGGGTTGGCCAGCGCCTCGACGGTCTTGTAGTACTTGCCGTCGACGGTGGGGCGCTCGCCGGCCAGCATCGGCAGGATGATCTGCAGGGCCTCCCCGAGTTTGTCGAAACGCTCGGTGAAGGTGCCGAACTCGAATCCGAGCTGCTCGTGTTCGAGTTCGAACCACCCGGTGCCGATGCCCAGCACCGCGCGGCCGGCGCTGATCACGTCGAGCGTGGTGATGGCCTTGGCGAGCAGCGTCGGGTTGCGATAGGTGTTGCCGGTGACCAGGGTGCCCAGCTGGACAGTCTCGGTCGCGGTGGCCAGCGCGCCCAGCGCCGTGTACGCCTCGAGCATCGGTTGATCCGGCGAGCCGAGCATGGGCAGCTGGTAGAAGTGGTCCATCAGGAACACGGCGTCGAAGCCCGCCTCGTCGGCCTCACGGGCCTGCGCAATGACCTTCGGGAACAGCTGTTCGACGCCGGCGTCGTCGGAGAACTTCGGGATCTGGTAGCCGAGTTTGATCGTCACGCTTCGACCCTACTCAGGCCGCGGCGGGCTTTCCGGGTGAAAGCGGCCCCGGTCAGCCGAAGTGCGCCGGAACGCCGCTGCTGACGTGCAGGGTCTGCCCGGTGACGTGCCGCGCCGAGGACGACGTCAGGAACAGGGCCAGCCGCGCGATCTCGCCGGCCACCGAGGGGGAGACCGTCGACAGGCCCTCGTAGCCCGGTTCGGCGCCGCGTCCGGTCGCGACGACGTTGACGGTGATGCCGCGGGTGCCCCATTGAACGGCCTGCCCGGCGGTCCAGTCGGCCAGCGCGGCCTTGACGGCGGAGGCGGCGCTGCCCTCACGGGGGGATTCCGGGACGACGTTGACGATCGCACCGCCGGAGCGCAGGTGGTCGCCGATGGTCTGCAGCGTCAGCACCGGGGCCAGCACGGTGGCATCCAGCGCGTGGTGCCAGGCCGCGGCGTGTTCGCCGGCGGTGAAGGTGCGCGGGTCGCCGGTCGTGTGCCGGGGCGCGGGGATGTTGACGATGGTGTCGAGATGATGCGGGAACGACGTGCGGGCCTCGGCCAGGCTGGCCGGGTCGGTCGGGTCGCAGACGATGGAGTTGACCTCGAGCTCCTTGGCTGCGATCTCCAACTCGTCGCGGCGGGCGCCGGAGATGACCACGTTGTGGCCGGCGTCGCGGAACTCTTCGGCGACTGCGCGACCCAGCTCGGTATCTCCGCCGGTAACCAGCACCTCCATCGCCATGACCTCTCCTGTCGTGTTCACCGTTGAACCCCAGCAGCGCCATCCGCTAGTCGATCGTGGCACACCGGGCGACCGGTGCCTGGGATTACCGCGCGTGACGGCGTCGACCGCCAGCTATGTTACTGGACAGTAGCTAGGTGGGGAAACTCGACGCGGGCACGAACAAGACACAATCCGGGCAACCCCGGCGCGAGCTGGGGTTCTCCAGGTCTCCCACGCTGGGCCGAGAGCGCACGAATCGGGGCGCGGACCGGGACCGCGCGGGGTGCGCCATCGCGAAAAAGAGCGACGAATAGTAAGCAAGTCGCACTTGCGTCACGGCCGTAACACGGTAGGTTCGTCGCCATGAGTGAGCCGGACCTCAATTCGAAGCCGCGTAAGGGTTTGCGGGCGTCGCTGGCGGTTGCCGCGGCCTCCGGCCTGGGCGCCGTCACGCTGATGCTGCCGGGTGCCCTGGCCAACGCCGACCCGGTCCCGCCGCCGCCTCCGGCGCCGGGAACCGAGGCGCCCGCTGCACCGCCGGCGGACCCGAACGCGCCGCCGCCACCGCCGGCGGATCCGAACGTGCCGCCGCCACCGCCGGCGGATCCGAACGTGCCGCCGGCACCCCCGGCGGACCCGAACGCGCCGCCGGCACCCCCGGCGGACCCGAACGCGCCGCCGGCACCCCCGGCGGATCCGAACGCGCCGGCCGCGGACCCCGATGCGCCAGCGGCCCCCGAGCCCGGCCGGGTGGAGAACGCCGCCGGCGGGTTCAGTTACGTCGTGCCGCAGGGCTGGGTCGTCGGTGATGCAAGCCGGCTCAACTACGGGCAGGCGCTGCTGACCAAGGAGGCCCCGCCGGTCGCCCCGGGCGAGACGCCGCCGCCGGCCACCGACACCAGCATCCTGCTGGGCCGGCTGGACCTGAAGCTGTTCGCCGGCGCCGAGCCGGACAACGAGAAGGCCGCCGTGCGGTTGGCGTCCGACATGGGCGAGTTCTTCATGCCGTTCGCCGGCACCCGGCTCAACCAGCAGACCACCCCGCTGGACGCCGGCGGCATGCTCGGCTCCGCGTCGTCGTACGAGGTGAAGTTCACCGACACCAGCAAGCCCAACGGTCAGATCTGGGCCGGCGTGGTCGGCGATGCGGCGCCCAACGCGCCTCGCGGTCAGCGCAACGAGCGCTGGTTCGTCGTCTGGCTGGGGACCTCCAACGACCCGGTCGACGCCGAAGCCGCCACGGCCTTGGCCAATTCGATCCGGCCGTGGACCCCGCCGGCGGCCCCGGCCGCAGCGCCGGCCGACCCCAACGCACCGGCGCCGCCTGCGGATCCGAATGCACCGCCGCCGCCCGCGGACCCGAACGCGCCCGCCCCCGTGCCGGGGCGTAGCGAGGTCGGCGTCCCGGTCCCGGTGGAGACCCCGGTGCCCGAGATGATGCCGCCGGCCTGACGGCACGGCACGACCGAAACCCCGATCCCGCCACCGGCAGGGTCGGGGTTTCGGCTTTGGTGCCCCAATGCCGACCCATTCGTTACCCGGGCCAGGTATATCTGAGCAAAGATCCCGCTTCCGCAGGATCTTCAGATGACAACGAGGGAGAACCCTGATGGACACAGCACTCGTTACCAACCTGGCCTCGGGAGCCGTCGACATCCTGGCCCGCTCGACGACGCTGACGAGCGTGGGTTGGATCGGCTACATCATCATCGGAGCGATCGCCGGCTGGATCGCGGGCAAGATCGTCAAGGGCAGCGGTTCGGGCATCCTGATGAACATCGTGGTCGGCGTCGTCGGGGCGCTCATCGGCGGCTTCCTGCTCAGCTTCTTCCTCGACACCGCCAGCGGCGGTTGGTGGTTCACGCTGTTCACCGCGATCCTGGGCGCGGTGATCCTGCTCTGGGTACTCGGCAAGGTCCGCAAGGCCTAGCGGTGCGGCACAGCTAACCGCGGCGTCAGTCGATCGGCGCCCCGTCGAGCCGCCGCACCACCTCGGTGAGCGGCCGACGGGGCGTCGCCGGCAGCGGGTCGGCGTTCAGGGGTGCCCAACCGACGCGCAGCAGCATCTGTGGCACGCAGTCGCGATCCAACACGGTGTTGCGCACCAGATCCCGGGTGGTGGGCAGTTCCAACGGCTCGGTGATCGGACAACTCGACAGGCCCAGTGCCGTCGCGGTCAGCAACACCAGGGCGGTGGCCTCGCCGGCCCGCAGGATCGATACCGGGTCGTCGCCGGCCGTCCCCAGTGCCAGCACCACCCCGGCGTCCAGATCCGGTGCCGCTCCGGCCGGTTGGGCCAGCGCGGGCGAGGCGAACACTCGCCCCGGCACCGGCGCGTGCGGCGCCGTCGTCGGCGTGTTGCGCGCGGGGACGCCGGCCAACGCGCCGTAGCGTCCGCTCCACATCGACAGCTCCGCGACGTAGTCGACGTCGCGGGCGTGCTCGTGCACCGCGTCGACGACGATCGCGGCCAATCGCGCCGGCGACTCGACCCGGCGCAGCATGACGCCGCTGCGCGCCGCGCGCGACGCCATCAGCGCAACATCACCGGCCGGCACCGGCCACGAGCCGTACACCCGGCGATCGGTGCGCCGGCGCGGGATGGCCGCCGCCAGCGCGATGTCCTGCTGACTGCCGCCCGGCCCACAGATCTCCACGCTCGCCAGATGATCGGGTTCGTCCGGGTTGGGCAGCCGGTGCACGTGCGTCTGCCAGCCGAGCGCCGCGAGCGCGACTGTGAAGTGCTGCAGGGCGGCCCCGCAGCTGAGGATCAGGTCGCGCCGGGCCGGGTCCGTGTGCGGCAGATGACGTTCGGGATCGGCATAGAGGTGCACCGTGCCGTCACCGATCCGCCAGGCCCACGGCTGGGTGTTGTGGATCGAAGGCGCCCGGATGGCCAACGCGAGCGCAGCCAGGACGGTGGCCTGGTCCGGGAGCTGGTTTTCCATGGCTTCAGCCTGGCACCGCCGGGAGCGGCCCGCCACCGCGCGATGGTCCCCGATCGCGGGACATTGGTCCCTTCGCCCCGAGAAGGTCCGGGTCGGGTCAGAAAGTGCTGTGCCAGACCAGGGCGGCCGCCAGGGCGCCCATCCCGTTGAGGGACCAGTGCAGCGCGATCGGCGCGATGATGCTGCCGCTGCGGTTGCGCAACCAGGTGAAGACGAAACCCGCCGCCGCCGTCACCAGGACCGCGCCGACCACCCCGATCACCACGCCGAGCACCCCACCGCCGAACAGCCGGGTGAAGCCCACGTTGCTGGCGGTCAGGCCCATCGACGTGGCGATGTGCCACAGGCCGAAGAGCAACGAGCCGGCCGCCGCGACCCCGCGGAACCCCCACGCCCGGGTCAGGGCGCCCTGCAGGACGCCGCGGAAGGCGAGCTCCTCGGGGATGACGGTCTGCAGCGGGATGATCACCATCGAGGCGATCAGGGCACCCGAGAGGGTGGCGTAGTTGTTGTTCAGGAACAGCGGCCGGGTCATCGGCAACGCCACCCCGATCGCGATGACCGTCCCGACCACCAGCACGGCGGCCAGCGCGTAGCCGGCGCCGGACTTCCAGTGTTCCCGGCCCAGCCCCAATTCGGCCCACCCCAGCCCGCGCGAGCGCACCAGGATCACCAGGCCGATGGCCGCGGCCGGCACCGTGGCGATGTTCGCCCACGGGGTGGTGAAGTGGGCGATCAGGTTGGTCAACGCGAGCACCACGATGACGATCGCGATGTCGACATAGGTCCGGAACCGGTTCAGGGCCGTCAACTGGACGAGCAACGGATGCGGCGCATCCGTCGGCACGGCTACCGCGCTTGGCATGGACATAACCGGATCAGCGTACCTGCCGTCGACGGAGATCCTGGTCAGTCGCCGTGCGCGCTATTCGTTGTCGCCGCCGGTCGCCGAACCCGCCGCGGCGCCGGCGACCGTGCCGAGCCGGCGGGCGTCGGGCCACACCCAGTCGCGCACCTCCGGGATGTCGTCGCCGTGCGCGCGGGTGTATTCGCGCGCCGCGATCCGCTTGTCGGACATCTCCTGACGCAGGGTGGCGCAGGTGGACTGCAGCGACGGGACCCGGTCGATGACGTCCATCACCAGGTGGTAGCGGTCCAGGTCGTTGAGCATGACCATGTCGAACGGGGTGGTGGTGGTGCCTTCCTCCTTGTAACCCCGGACGTGCAGGTTCGGGTGGCCGGTCCGGCGGTAGGTCAGGCGGTGGATCAGCCACGGGTAGCCGTGATAGGCGAAGATGATCGGCTTGTCGCGGGTGAAGATCTGGTCGAACTCGCGGGCCGGTAGGCCGTGCGGGTGCTCGGTGCTGTCCTGCAGCCGCATCAGGTCGACGACGTTGACGAAGCGCACCCGCAGCCCCGGCAACCGGGTGCGCAGCAGGTCGGCCGCCGCCAGCGCCTCCAGGGTCGGGACGTCGCCGGCGGCCGCGAGGACGACGTCGGGATCGGTGCCGAGTTCCTCGCTGCCGGCCCAGTCCCAGATGCCCACGCCGCGGGTGCAGTGCGCCACGGCCTGCTCCATGGTCAGGAAGTTGGGCGCGGGCTGCTTGCCGGAGACCACCACGTTGACGTACTGCCGCGAGCGCAGGCAGTGGTCATAGGTGGACAGCAAGGTGTTGGCGTCCGGCGGCAGGTAGACCCGCACCACGTCGGCACTCTTGTTCACCACGTGGTCGATGAAGCCGGGGTCCTGGTGGGAGAAGCCGTTGTGGTCTTGGCGCCAGACATGACTGGACAACAGGTAGTTCAGGCTGGCGATCGGCCGGCGCCACGGGATGTGGTTGGTGACCTTGAGCCACTTGGCGTGCTGGTTGAACATCGAGTCGATGATGTGGATGAACGCCTCGTAGCAGTTGAACATCCCGTGTCGGCCGGTCAGCAGGTAGCCCTCCAGCCAGCCCTGACACTGGTTCTCCGAGAGCATCTCGACCACCCGGCCCACCCGGGCGAGGTGGTCGTCGACCTCGGGGGAGTCGAACTCGGCGTTCCACTGCTTGTCGGTGGCCTCGTACACGGCCTGCAGCCGGTTCGACGCGGTCTCGTCGGGACCGAAGATGCGGAAGTTGTCCGGATTCGACCGCACCACGTCGGCCAGCCACTGGCCGAGGACCTTGGTGGCCTCGGCGACCGTGCCACCCGGCGCGGGTACGTCGACGCCGAAGCGCCGGAAGTCGGGCAGCCGCAGGTCTTTGAGGAGCAGGCCCCCGTTGGCGTGCGGGTTGTCGCTCATCCGTAGCCGGCCCGGCGGCGCCAGCTCGGCGATGTCGGCCTGCAGCCGGCCCTCGGCGTCGAACAGTTCGTGGGGCCGGTAGGAGGCCAGCCAGTCGGCCAGCACCGCAAGGTGTTCCGGGGTGTCCTTGGCGTTCGACAGCGGCACCTGGTGGGCCCGCCAGGAGCCGGTGGTCTTCTTGCCGTCGATCTGCGCCGGGCCGGTCCAGCCCTTGGGCGTCCGGAACACGATCATCGGCCAGCGCGGCCGGTCCTCGTCGCCGGCGGCGGCGCGGGCCTTGATCGCGGCGATCTCGTCGAGAACCTCGTCGAGCAGCGCGGCGAAGCGGCGGTGCGCCTCGGCGGGTGCCGCCGCGGGGTCCTGCGGGTCGTCGGGTACCTCGAAGAAATACGGGCGGTGGCCGTAGCCGATCATCAGGCTGCGCAGTTCCTCCTCCGGAATGCGCGCCAGCACAGTCGGATTGGCGATCTTGTAGCCGTTGAGGTGCAGGATGGGCAGCACCACGCCGTCGGTGCGCGGGTTGGCCAGCTTGTTGGAATGCCAGCTGGTGGCCAACGCCCCGGTCTCGGCCTCGCCGTCGCCGATGACGGTCGCGACCAACAGGTCGGGGTTGTCGAAGGCCGCGCCGTAGGCGTGCGACAGCGCGTAGCCGAGTTCGCCGCCCTCGTGGATGGAGCCCGGTACCTCCGGTGCCACATGCGACGGGATGCCGCCGGGGAAGGAGAACTGCCGGAACAGCCGGCGCAGCCCCTCCTCGTCCTGGGAGACGTCGGGGTAGAGCTCCGAATAGGTGCCGTCCAGGTAGGAGTTGGCCACCAGGCCGGGTCCGCCGTGGCCGGGGCCGGTGACGTACATGGCGGGCTGGCCGCGTTGCCTGATCACGCGGTTGAGGTGGGCGTAGAGGAAGTTCAGCCCCGGTGTGGTGCCCCAGTGGCCCAGCAGGCGCGGCTTGACGTCCTCGGCGGTCAACGGGGTGCGCAGCAGGGGATTGCGCAGCAGGTAGATCTGACCCACCGACAGGTAGTTCGCCGCGCGCCACCACCCGTCGATCCGGTCGAGGGTCGTCTCGTCGGGCTCGGTGCTCTCCGCGGTGGTCCAGGCAGTCATGTCCGCCGGCATTCCCCCATCTCACCGCGAACTACACCTCGGCGGTCCGGAATCGCCGGATGTTCACCCGCAACACACCAGCGGCCCACCGGTTGGTTGGGAGCGGGTCGCTGCGGATATCGTTGCTGCCACAGCGAAAGTTGAGGTGCGATGTCGGGCGACAATTCTCTGTTGGCGGGGCTGCGAGTCCTGGACCTGGCCTGCGGCGCGGGCGATGCCGTGGGCCGCATACTGGCCGACCTCGGGGCCGATGTGATCAAGGTCGAACCGCCCGGCGGGAGTCCGGCGCGTCACACCGCGCCGCGGCTGGCGGGCACCGGCATCGCCTTCGCCGTCCACAACGCGAACAAGGGCAGTGTCGTCCTGGACCCCGCCGCCGACGGGGACCGGGACCGATTGCTGCGGTTGGCCGGCGAGGCCGACATCGTCATCGATTCGGGCATCCCGGGACAGGCCGCCGCATACGGCACCTCCTGCGCCGAGCTCGCCGACCGGTTCGACCATCTGGTCGCGCTGTCGGTGACCGACTTCGGCGCGGCGGGCCCGCGGGCGCACTGGCAGGCCACCGACGCGGTGCTGTACGCGCTGTCCTCGGCCCTGTCGCGGTCCGGGCCGGCGACGGGCACCCCGGTGCTGCCGCCGGACGGTATCGCCTCGGCCACCGCGGCCGTGCAGGCCACCTGGGCCACGTTGGTCGCCTACTACCACCGGTTGCGCACCGGCCGCGGCGACTACATCGACTTCGCCCGGTTCGAGGCGGTCCTGCTGGCGCTCGACCCGCCGTTCGGTTCGCACGGGCAGGCCGCGGCCGCCGGCGGAGCCGAGAAGTGGCGGGGCCGTCCGCGCAATCAGGACGCGTACCCGATCCTGCCGTGCGCCGACGGTTATGTGCGCATGGTGGTCCTGGCGCCGCGGCAATGGCACGGGCTGCGGGCCTGGCTGGGGGAGCCCGAGCAGTTCCAGGACCCCAAGTACGACACGATCATCGAGCGGTTCCTGGCCTGGAAAGAGATCGGCGCGCTGCTGATCGAGAAGTTCGCCACCATGACCATGACCGAGATCGCCGATGCCGCACAGGCTTACGGCGTTCCGGTGGCCGCGGTGCTCGACCCCTCCGATGTCGGTGACTCGGAGCACTTCGCCGCCGTCGGCGCGTTCACCGAAACCGAACTGGTGCCCGGCGCCGGCGCACGGGTCCCGGTCGGCTACTACACCGCCGATGGTGCCCGCCTCGGGTTCCGCAGCCCCGCCCCGGCGATCGGCGCCGGACCCGACGAGTGGCCGCAGCGCCCGGCGCGTGAACTGCGCATCGAGGACCGCGGTGACCAGCGTGACGGCCTGCCGTTCTCGGGACTGCGCATCGTCGACCTGGGCATCATCGTCGCCGGCGGCGAGTTGAGCCGGCTGTTCGGCGATCTGGGCGCCGAGGTCATCAAGGTCGAGAGCGCCAAGTTCCCGGACGGGCTGCGGCAGGGCCGGCCCGGTCAGGTGCTCAGCGAGTCGTTCGCGTGGACCCACCGCAACAACGTCGGCCTGGGGCTGGAGTTGCGCACCCCGGGCGGCGCGGAGGTCTTCGAGCAACTGGTGGCCCGCTCCGACGCGGTGTTCGCCAACTTCAAGCCCGGAACCCTTGCCGGACTCGGCTTCACCTACGAACGGCTGCAGAAGATCAACCCCGCCGTCGTGCTCGCGGAGAGCAGCGCCTTCGGCGATACCGGGCCGTGGAGCGCCCGGATGGGCTACGGCCCGCTGGTGCGCGCGAGCACCGGCGTGACCAGCCTGTGGACCGCGCCGGACGGCGCCGCCGAGCCGGGCCGCCACCCGTTCTACGACGCCACCACGGTCTTCCCCGACCACGTGGTGGGACGGATCACCGCGATCGGCGCGCTGGCCGCGCTGATCCACCGGGCCGCCACCGGGGCCGGCACCCACATCCACGTCTCGCAGGCCGAGGCCGGCATCAACCAGCTCGACACGCTGTTCGTCCGGCAGCGCGCCCTGCAGGAAAACCCCGCCGCCGTCGAGATCGGTGCCGCCGCCGACGGCGTGTACCCCTGCCAGGGCGACGACGAGTGGGTGGTGATCTCGCTGCGTGACGAGGCCGACCGCCGCGCCGCCATCGCCGCGATCGGCGACCCCGCCGGCTGGGCGGACTGGACGCGCGGCCGGACCCCCACCGAGGCGGCCGAGGCGCTGCAGGCCGCGGGAGTGCCTGCCGCGCCGATGAATCGGCGCCCCGAGGTGCTCACCGACCCCCAGGTGTGCGCGCGCGGGACCTACCAGGAGATGCGCCATCCGCTGATCGAGCAACCCCTGCCCGCCGAAGCCGGGCCGGCGCCGTTCCGTCGCATCGGCAAGGCCCTGCAGGAGCCGGCGCCGATGCCCGGTCAGCACACCCGTGAAGTCTGCCGCGACGTCCTCGAGTTGGACGACGAGCGGGTCGATCAGTTGATCGCCGACGGCGTGTTGTTCAGCGCCGCCGAGAGGGTCCCGACAGGATCCTGATCCCACGCCCCGACACCGGCGCCGCGGCACGGCGCCAAACCCCACCGCTGAAAGGTCTTCTCGCATGTCTCTGGATCCCAGAACGCCGGTCCTCGTCGGATACGGCCAGGTCAACCAACTCGACGGCACCGCCGACCCGCAGGAGCCGGTGGCGCTGATGGCGGCCGCGGCGCGCGAGGCGGCGGATCCGCAGGTGCTCGCCGCCGTCGACGCCATCCGGGTGGTCAACCTGCTGTCGTGGCGGTACCGGGATCCCGGCCTGCTGCTCGGTGAATTGATCGGCGCGGACAACCCCGCCACCCGCTACACCGGGGTCGGCGGCAACGTGCCGCAGTCGCTGGTCAATCAGGCCTGCCTGGACATCATCGGCGGAACGGCCGAGGTGGTGCTCGTCGCCGGGGCCGAGACCTGGCGCAGTCGCAAGCGCCTGAAGGCCGCCGGGGTACGCCCGGACTGGTCCAAGCAGGACGACTCGGTGCCGGTTCCGCCGGGCGCGGAGGACGCGGTCGAGATGAGCAGCCCGGCCCAGGACCGGATCGGCCTGGCCCTGCCCTCGCACGTCTACCCCTGGTTCGAGGAGGCGCTGCGCGTGGCCGCCGGCGAGACCCAGGACGAGCACCGCCGCAAGATGGGTGCGCTGTGGGCGCGGTTCAACGAAGTCGCCCAACACAATCCGCACGCCTGGAGCAACAAGGCGTGGACGGCCGAACAGATCGTCGAGCCCGGCCCCGACAACCGGATGATCAGCTGGCCCTACACCAAGCTGCTGAACTCGAACAACATGGTCGACCAGGGCGCGGTGCTCATCCTCACCTCGGTCGAGAAGGCGACCGCGCTGCAGATCCCGCGGGAACGCTGGGTGTTCCCGTGGGCGGGCACCGACGCCCACGACACCTACTCGATCGCCGAGCGGCTCGACTACCACCGGTCCCCGGCCATCCGAGTCGGCGCCGCGCGGGCCCTGGAGCTGGCCGGCCTGGGCATCGACGACATCGACCTGATCGACATCTATTCCTGCTTCCCGTCGGCGGTGCAGGTGGCCGCCGCGGAGATCGGCGTGCCCATCGACGACCCGGCCCGGCCGCTGACCGTCACCGGCGGCCTGACCTTCGCCGGTGGTCCGTGGAACAACTACGTCACCCACTCCATCGCCACGATGGCCGAGAAGCTGGTGGCCGCCCCGGGCACCCGCGGCCTGATCACCGCCAACGGCGGCTACCTGACCAAGCACGCGTTCGGCGTCTACAGCACCGAACCGCCCAGCGGCGGCTTCCGCTGGGAGGACGTGCAGGACACGGTCGACGCCGAGCCGACGCGGCGCTCGCTGGTGGACTGGACCGGTGTCGGCACGCTGGAAACCTGGACCGTGCCGTTCGACCGGGACGGCGCCGCGGTGAACGCCTTCATCGCCGTTCGCACCCCCGACGACGGCCGGGTGCTGGCGCTCGTCGACGACGCCGCTGCGGCCGCCGCACTGGTCGACAGCAACGCCGCCGACCCGGCCGGGGCAAAGGTCGAGGTGCGCGCGGACGGCAAGGCCGCCCTGCTGTAGCCCACGGCGGCGGGGTTGGGCGGAAACCGCTCCGCCGCGCGCCGCCGGGGCCTATCGTCTTTCACGTACCGATGGGGGTCGGGGACGATGAAGATCGTGATCACTGGCGCGACCAGTGCGCTGGGGCGTGCCGCGGCGACGCAGTTGTCCGGCGCCGGGCACCGCGTGACCGGCGTGGCGCAGCAACCCCATCCGTGTCTCGATCCCGGCGTCGATCTGACCTGTATGCCGCTGGACTCACCGGCGCTGCGCGACGTGGTGGCCGGCGCCGACGCGGTGATCCATCTGGCACCGGTGGAGCCCGGGGGCGAGCACAGCGAGGGGTTGATCGGACTGCTGCGCGTCGCTGACGCGACGGCGCGGGCCGGGGCCCGGCTGCTGTTCGTGTCCCAGGCTGCCGGCGACCCGTTGCTGTACGGCCGCGCCGAGGAACTGGTGTCCTCGAGTTGGGCACCGAGCCTGGTGATCCGGTGCGCGGCCCTGCTCGGCCGCCGCCCCGACTGGGCGGTGTCCCGCACGGTCGCCACCGTGCGCGGTGCGCGCTGCGCCACGCCGATCCCGGTTCTGCACATCGACGACCTGTGCCGGTTCCTGGTGCGTTCCGTCGGCTCGCACCGAACGGGCACGGTGGACCTCGCGGCCCCCGCGCCGCTGCCGGCCTCCTCGGCCCGACGGTGGCTGGGGCGGGTAAAGGTCCGCCGCGCGCCCGCCTGGACGCTCGTCGCCCCTGCGATGGATGTTGCTGCCCTGCAACGTGATTGGGAGTTCACCTGCGGGTGGACGGCGGCGGACGCGTGGTTCGACGCCGGGCGATTGCCGGCCGGTGATCGGTGGGGGCACGCGGAGCCCCTCGCGCGGGCGCGGGCCGGGATCGGCGGGCACGCCGCGTCCGCCGCGGCGGGGGAGTTCGACGACGTCATCGATCCGCGGTTCGCCGTGTTCGACACCCGCGGCAGCACCGATGCGCTGCCGGGGCCGCTGACCCCGATGTCACTCGACGTCCAGTTCGGCGCGCTGCGCGCCGCGCAGCGCGCCACCGGCGAGATACTCGGGTTGCGTGGCGACCTGGCCGAGGAATGGCAGCGCCGCGGCACCGCGGTCTTCGGCCACCGGTTGTTCACCGGTCGCACGGTCAGCGAGGAGGTCGCGGCGGCCATCGGGCGCACCGGGCAGCGGGCCGCGCTGCTGCCCCGCGCGGTCGCCGTGGCCCGGGACCATCACCGCTGGTGTGCTGCGTACGCGGCGCAGTGCGGACAGCACCCGCGATGGGCCGGGGAGTCCGACGCGGTGCTCGACACCCGGATGCTGTTGCTGCGGGACCAGATTCAGCACGGCTGGGCCTTGGCGGGCGTCGGTGCGGCGGTCGAGGGTCTGCTGGCGGGCGCGGGACGTCCGGGCCCGCCGGCGACGGCGGAGATCACCGCTGCGCGGCAGTGGGCGGACGGCACCGCGACCCTCGAACTGGCCAACCCGTTGGTCGCCGAGGTCGCTGTGGCGAAGGTGGTGCCCTCGGTGCGGGCGTCCCGGTCGTTCCGGATGGCCGAGGCGGTCGGGGCCTCGCGCGGGGTCGCCTGGGGCGCGGCGGTGTTCTTCACGAATGAACTCCGAGGGGCGTTGTGCGAGAAGGGGAGTCGGCTGGCGGCGCGCCGCATGCTGGCGTCGGCCGACGACGTCTTCTATCTGACGCTGGCCGAGGCGGTCACACCCCCCGCCGATGCC
Organism: Mycolicibacterium sp. MU0050; assembly: GCF_963378085.1. Lineage (GTDB taxonomy): Bacteria > Actinomycetota > Actinomycetes > Mycobacteriales > Mycobacteriaceae > Mycobacterium > Mycobacterium wendilense. The sequence continues at coordinate 2,379,273 of NZ_OY726395.1, forward strand.
CGGTTGCGCGTCGCGCGCCGGCGCGCCGAGCGGGAACGGTTGCAGGCGCTGAACATGCCGGACGTCATCGACGGTTGGTGGTCGCCGCTGCCCGATGCCGCGCCCGCGCCGGCCAGCGTGGCCGGCGAGCCGAACCGGATGTTGGAGCCGGCCGCGGTGGCGCTGCGCCGGGTCAGCTCAATGTGGCGGGATCGAGCGGCCTTCGGGACCTGATCATCTCCTTGATGTCGTCGAGGCCCTCCCAGATGTTGACGTTCATCCCGGCCCGCACCCGGTCCTGATCGTCGAGCCAGAAGGCGGTGAACTCGCGGCCGTTCGTAGGGCAGCCGGGACGCCGCGGGTCCGCTGCCGGGAGCTTCCGGCGGAGGTGGGGTAGTCGAGCGCCCTCAGTCGAGGTCGACGCGGATGGTCAGCAGGTTGCTGCCCATGGCGCGCACCATGGCGCTGTTCATCCCGGGCAGTTCGCGCAGCCGGGCGATCGGGTCGTCGTCGGGCAGCAGCACGGCGGTGCCGGACCGCCAGCGACCGCCCTGGCGCACCCGCACCGCCGGATTCGCCTTGATGTTGCGCACGTAGTCGGAGTGCTCGCCGTGCTCGGAGACCAGCCAGAACTGATCGCCGATCAGCCGTCCACCGACCGCGGTGCGGCGGGGCTGCCCGGATTTGCGCCCGGTGGTCTCGATCATGGTGGTCGGCGACATGCGGCCGACGGGGTTGACGAGGTAACGCTGAATCGGATGCACGACGCGGCGCTTGAGATCGGTCAAGTCCAGCATGGGTGTTGTCCGTTCCTCGGGAATGCTCCGGTTTCCGAGTCTAGGGACATTCGACAATGCCGTCAGGGTTGTGATCACGGCAGCGATCACAACCCTGACGGCGATCCGGCGTCACGCCGCGCTGACGACCTCGGCCGGCAGCGGTTCCAGCGCCGCGGCGACGATGTCGGCGACATCGGTCATGGGCCTGACCTCCAGCGCGGCCAGCACCTCGGCGTCGACGTCGTCGAGGTCGGCCTCGTTGCGCTGCGGGATGAACACCGTGGACAGCCCGGCACGCTGGGCGGCCAGCAGCTTCTGCTTGACGCCGCCGATCGGCAGCACCCGGCCGTTGAGCGTCACCTCTCCGGTCATCCCGACGTCGCCGCGCACCTGGCGCCCCGTCGCCATCGAGACCAGCGCGGTCACCATCGTCACGCCCGCCGACGGGCCGTCCTTGGGCACCGCGCCGGCCGGCACGTGCACATGGATGTTCCGGTCCAGCGCGGCCGGGTCGACGCCGAGTTGCTCGGCGTGCGAGCGCACGTAGGACAGCGCGATCTGAGCGGACTCCTTCATCACCTCGCCGAGTTGGCCGGTGAGGGTCAACGTCGGTTCCCCGCCCGTCCCGGTCCCGGCGGCGCCGGCCTCGATGTAGAGCACGTCGCCGCCGAGCCCCGTCACGGCCAGCCCGGTGGCGACCCCGGGGACCGCGGTGCGCTCGGCCGATTCCGGCAGGAACCGCGGCCGTCCCAGGAAGGCCACCAGGTCGGGTTCGTCGATGATGATCGGCGCCTCGGCGTCCGCGCCGGCCAGCAGGGTCGCCGCCTTGCGCAGCGCCTTGGCCAGCAGCCGCTCGAACTGGCGCACCCCCGGCTCGCGGGTGTAGTCGGCGGCGATCTTGCGCAGCGCCGCGTCGCTCACCCGAACCTCGCCCTCGGACAGGGCCGCGCGCTCACGCTGCCGGGGCAGCAGATAATCGCGGGCGATCGCCACCTTGTCGTCCTCGGTGTAGCCGTCCAGGTTCACCAACTCCATCCGGTCCAGCAGCGGTCCCGGGTTGTTCTCGATCACGTTGGCGGTCGCCAAGAACACCACATCGGACAGGTCCAGATCCAAGTCCAGGTAGTGGTCGCGGAACGTGTGGTTCTGCGCCGGATCGAGCACCTCCAGCAGCGCCGCGCTCGGGTCGCCCCGATAGTCGGAACCGACCTTGTCGATCTCGTCGAGCAGCACCACGGGGTTCATGGAGCCGGCCTCGCCGATCGCGCGGACGATCCGGCCCGGCAGCGCCCCGACGTAGGTGCGACGGTGGCCGCGGATCTCGGCCTCGTCGCGCACCCCGCCGAGCGCCACCCGGACGAACTTGCGACCCAGAGCGCGGGCCACGGATTCACCCAGCGACGTCTTGCCGACGCCCGGGGGACCGGCGAGCACCATCACCGCGCCGGAGCCGCGACCGCCGACGACGGCCAGCCCGCGCTGGGCGCGCCGCGCCCGCACGGCCAGGTACTCGACGATGCGTTCCTTGACGTCGTCGAGCCCGTGATGGTCGGCGTCCAGGATGGCCCGGGCCCCCGCCAGGTCGGTGGAGTCCTCGGTGCGGACGCCCCACGGCAGGTCCAGCACCGTGTCCAGCCAGGTGCGGATCCAGCCGCCCTCCGGGCTCTGGTCGCTGGTCCGTTCCAGCTTGTCGACCTCGCGCAGCGCGGCGTCGCGGACCTGCTCGGGCAGGTCGGCGGTCTCGATGCGGGACCGGTAGTCGGCCACCCCGCCGGCGCCGTCGGCGCTCGAGGGGTCCAGCTCGCCGAGTTCCTTGCGGATGGCGGCCAGCTGCTGGCGCAGCAGGAACTCCTTGTGCTGCTTGTCCATTCCGGTGCGGACGTCCTCGGCGATCTTGTCGGTGACCTCCACCTCGGCGAGGTGCTCGCCGGTCCAGTCGATCAGCAGCCGCAGCCGCTCGGCGACGTCGGTGGTCTCCAGCAGTTCGCGCTTCTGCTCGGCGCTGAGATAGGACGCGTAGCCGGCGGTGTCCGCCAGCGTCGACGGATCGGCTATGCCGTTGACGTAGTCGATGATCTGCCAGGCCTCGCGCCGCTGCAGCATGGCCAGCAGCAGCTTCTTGTATTCGCCGGTCAGGGCCTTGACGTCGGCGCCCGACCCGGCGGTGTCCTCGTCGGCCTCGGTGACCTCGACCCACAGCGCCGCGCCGGGGCCGGTGGTGCCGGCGCCGATGTGCGCGCGGCGCTCCCCGCGGACCACGGCGGCCTGACCGCCGCTGCCGGGCATGCGCCCGACCTGCAGGATCGAGGCCAACACGCCGTGGGTGGGGTAGCGGTCGTCGAGGCGGGGCGCGATCAACAGCCGCGCCGAGGTGTCGTGGGCACTGGCCTGCGCGGCCTCGACGGCGGCCTGTGCGGCGTCGTCGAGGGCGATCGGCACGACCATGCCGGGCAGCACGATCGGTTCGGTCACGAACAGGACGGGAACCGCGACCGGCGCAGCGGTGGTTTCGGACATCGGACCTCCAAAGTTGATTCTCCTGCGCTCAACCTTGGTGGTGGTGGATTTGTTCCCGGTGCCCGCTTCAGTTGACGTCGGCCTGCGCGCGGAGCGCCTGACGGAAATCGTGCCGGCGCTCGTCGATGACGCGGCCGATCTCGTGCAGCATGCCGGGGCGCCCGCTGGTCAGCTTCTCGAGTTCCGCGCGGCCGACCTCGAGCATGGTCACCTCGCCGACGGCGACCGCACTGGCCGCGGTCGGTTCGCGGGTCAGGCACGTCTGGCCCACGAAGTCCCCCGTTTCCAGCAGCCGCACGGTGATCTTTCCACCGTGGTCGTCGGCGGCGAGGAGGCGAACCTTGCCGCTGACCACGAACCGCATCGACTCGGGCACGCTGCCCACGGCCTGGACCTGTTCGTCGGCGCCGAAGCGGATCAACCGGACCTTGTCCAGCAGGAAACGGTGATCGGCGGGCGTCAGGCGCAGCGAGCGGGTGGCGACGGGCAGGGCCTCCCACAGCCGCTTCTCGGTGGAGTAGTCATCCTCGGCGCCGTCGAGATGCAGTTCGGCGCGCCGCGCCGCGTACCAGAGCCAGCGCAGGAAGGTGGCCTTCGCGGCGCCGTCGTCCGACGGGCTGCGCAACGGGATCGAGGTCCGATATGCGCCGCCGCCCAACGGGACCGAGGTCGGTGGCGTGTCGGCGCGGTGCGGCAACCCCGCGGCCACCGCGGTCAACACCGCACACACCCGGTCGGGCGGGTCCGAGGCGCCGAAGCTGGTTTCGACGAGGATCCGGTGGGCGGTGGCCGGTCGGCTCAGGTTCGTGAACGACGCACCGGCCAGCACGGAGTTCGGGGTGATGGTCAGCCCGTCGCCGGTCTCGATGTGCACCGAGCGCCAGTTGACCTCCCGCACCCGGCCGCGCCCGGCCGGGGTGTCCAGCCAGTCGCCGAGCTGGAACGGCTGCTCGAAGAGCATCAGCAGCCCGGAGATGATCTGGCCCACCGAGTTCTGCAGCGCGAGGCCGAGCACGATCGAGGTGACGCCCAGCGCGGCGAACAGGCCGCCGACGTTGGCTCCCCAGACGTAGGAGAAGATCAGCGCCAATCCCAGGATGATCAGCACCACCCGCGCGACATCGAGGAAGATCGACGGAATCCGCTTGCGCCAGCTGCCTTCCGGGGCCCGCTGGAACAACGTGGCGTTGGTCCCGGACAGCAGCAGGATCAGCACGGTGAAACCCAGCGCCGTGGCCACCACCCGAGTCGAGGTCGCCTCCGGCGACACGTCGGAGGCCTTGACCATCAGCACCAGCAGGGCGCCCAGTGGCAGCACGTAGATACGAATCAGGTTGACCGGCCGGGCCAGATGGCTGCCACGCTTGACCAGCACGTGGTGCAGTTCGGTCAGCGCCACCAGCAGGGCGGGTAGGCCGACCGCGACGGCGACGGCCCAGTAGAACCAGGACGAGCCCAGCAGGGAACCCATCAGGACGACTCCGCCAGCCGCCAGATGGTCGCGCCGGCACCGCCCTTGGCCGTGTCGCCGTTGATCTCCCCGGCCTCCTTGAACTGCCGGGTATCGCGCATAACGTCGTACACCGCGCTGGTGACGTAGATGCCCGGCTGAGTCGGACCGCTCTGCGCCTGGTACGCGAGATTCACCGCGGCGCCCCACATGTCGTAGATGACGTGGGTGCGGCCGACCAGCCCGGAAGTGACGGCCCCGGTGTCGATACCGGCCCGCAGCGCCAGCCGGTGCCCGGTCTGCGCGTTGAACCGGTCGATGATCCGTTGCATCTCGACGGCGAAATCCAGGGTGCGGCCGATGTTGTCCAGCCGGGGCACGTTCAGGCCGCAGCTGGCCAGGTAGCCGTTGCGCATGGTGCGCACCCGCTCCACGCCGATGTTCTCGGCCGCCGCGTCGAACTGACGGAACAACTGATTGACCGCCGCCAGCAGATCCTCGGAGTCCAGTTGCGTGGACAACTCGTCGAGCCCGACGATGTCGGCGAAGATGACGGTGACGTCTTGGTGGTCCTGCGCCACCACCTCGTCGCCTTCACGGTACCGGTCGACGACCTTGGCCGGCATCAGCGACAGCAGCAGCTGATCATTCTCCTTGCGCTGCTGGTTGATCAGCTCCTCTTTGACCCGCAGATTGCGGGACATGTCATTGAATGAGACGGTCAGATCACCGAATTCGTCGTGCGAGGTCACCGGCAGGGTGGTGTCCAGGTCGCCCGCGCTGATGCGCTGGGCCCCGGCCTCGAGCCGGCGGATGGGCTGGACGAACATGCGCGCCAACCACATCGAGGCCAGACACACCAGGAAGATGATGCCGACCGTGGACAACACCAGGTTGCGAGTGAACCGCTGCACCGGGGCGAACGCCTCGTCGGTGTCGACGGTGGCCACGATGCTCCACTGCACGCCGGGCATGTCGACCGGGCCGTAGGCCATCAGGGTTTCGTGGCCCAGGTAGTCGCGCTGGACCAGCGTCCCGCTCTCGCCGCGCCTGGCGCGTTCGAAGGCTTCACCGGTAACGGGTTGGATCAGCGTGGTGCCGCCGGCCTCGATGGCGCGGTCCGCCACGTGGGCGGGGGTTCCGTTGGCGATGACGAGACGCTTGTATTCCTCCGGATCCTGCAGGAACAACCGGGAATCGGTACGCATCAGGTCGTCGGGTCCGACCAGGAACACCTCGCCGGTCTCGCCCATGCCCACCGCCTCCCATTGCCGGTTGGCGGTCATCGTGGCGTTGAGTTTCTCTATGGGGAACTGCAGTGCCAGCACACCCTCGATCCGGCCGGCCTCGCCGATCGGCGACATCAACCAGGCGACCGGTTCGTTGTAACTCGGCAGGTACTGGTCGAAGTCGGTGACCATGACGAAATCGACGTTGTGCGAGGTGATCACCTTGTCGAAGGCGTCGGTCAGCTTTGCGTCGCGGTAGGGCCCGTCCAGGATGTTGGTGCCCAGATCGACGCCGCGGTAGGCGCTGTAGACCACCGTGCCGTCCAGGTCGATCAGCAGCGCGTCGTCGTACTCGAAGCGGGTAACGATCTCCCGGAAGAAGTCGTGGTATCGCGCGCTGGTGGCCGACCAGGCGCTGCCGTCGCCCGCGTCGCTGACGTCGATCGAATAGTTCTCGATGTCATAGGGCGCGGTGTAGACGGCCTGCAGATAGCGCTGCGCCTGCGATGTCGGCAACAGGCCGTCCACGTCGAGGTCCTGGCCGGTGATGGAGTCGGCGCGGGGCTTGAATTTGGTTTCGTAGTAGGTCTCGATCGCCCGCTGCTGGGCCGGGGTGACGGTGACATCCTCGCCGTTCAGTTCGGCGAAGGCGCGCTTGAAGTCCCGCATCGCGTTCACGGTGCTGGCGCCTCGGGTGTAGATCACCAGCGAATCGGTGAGTTCCTGGGCCTGTGTCTCGGTCAACCGCGTCGAACGCTCGCGGATCTCGATCAGCCGGTCGAAGGCGGCCTCGCGCAACGAGCTTCGGCCCGACTCGTAGCCGATGAAACCGACCACCGCCGCCGAGACGACGCTGGTCACCAGAAGCATCACCAACAGCTTGGACTGGATGCTCATCCGCGACACCCTGTGACCGCGCCAACGCCGAGCAAAGTCGGTAAGGCTGCGGGGGTCGGTAGTAGCGGTCTCTTGTCCTGGGGGCGGCTCCGTTGCCGTCATCGCTTCACCACGGCAGCAGAGTAGCGCCTTTGCGGTCGGATTTGCACTTACCAGCCGGATTTGGTCGTCGCACCGGCCGGATTCGCGAGCAGATTTCGACGCTGGAGGCCGCCGAAAGCACCCGTCGAGCCCGCGGCGAGGCGTTTGCCGCAGCTAATGACCCTCGGGTCCGCGCCGCCTCAGAGCGGGGCCAGGATGAGCCAGCCGTGCGCGGGGACGACGGCGTCGGCACCGGTGTGCTCCGGCGGCGCACCGCTGCCGGCCACCACCCGCGCCTGCGCGTACCCGTGGTCCGGGATCCGCACGGGCATGGGGTCATCGGTCAGGTTGAGCGCGACCAGCAGCGTCTCGCCCGTGGCGGTGCTCTGGTACAGGTAGCGGCGGTTGTCCAAGAGCAGCGCCTCAGTGCGGGCGCGGTGCAGCCAGGGGTGCCGGCGCCGCAATCCGATCAGGAATTGGTGCAGGGCGAACATCTCGGCGGCGGCGTCGTCGACCGGCAATGGGGGAGAACCGAACTCGGGGCGGATGGCGTCGTCCCCACCGAACCGTTCCTCTTTGAGGCCCTGAAAGCCGAACTCGTCGCCGGCGTACACGCTGGGCACGCCGCCGGTGGTCATCAGCACCACCAGTGCGTGCGCCACGTGGCGGGGATCGTCGAGCTGGGTGGCGATGCGGGTCACGTCGTGGTTGCCGATGAAGGTCAACGGGGCGAAGGAGTCCAGGAATCCGTTGTGCCGCTGCATTGCCCAGTCCAGCTCGTGGAAGTTTCCGTCGTTGAGCGCGCTCCAGACCGCCTTCCACAGCTCATACTGCGTCACGGAGTCGAAGCCGGCCTCGGTCACCAGAGCCGGGTAGTCGCCGTGGATCACCTCGGCGACGAACCAGGCCTGCGGGTAGGCAGCGCGCACGCGCGGCAGCACCCGGGCCCAGAAGTGCGGGGGGACCGCGTAGGCCGCGTCCAGCCGCCAGCCGTCGGCGCCGCGGCCCAACCAGTGCGCCATCACGTCGCCTACGTACTCGGCAACCTCGTGGTGGTCGTGATCGAGCGCGATGAGGTCGCCGTGGCCCTCGAAGGTGGCGAACCCACCCGGTGTTCGCGGTGCGCGGCGAAACCACTTCAGGGCCGCCGGGTCGCCGTCGAGTGCCGCGCGATGGCGCTCGAAATCGACACCCACATGGTTGAAGACACCGTCGAGCAGCACCCGCAGGCCGCGGTCGTGCGCGGCGTCGACCAACTCGTCGAAGTCGCCGTCGTCACCGAGTCGCGGATCGATGCGGTAGTGGTCGGTGGTGTCGTAGCCGTGCGTGCGGGAGGCGAACACGGGCCCGAGCGCGATGCCGGACGCGCCGAGCGCCACCGCATGGTCGAGCCAGGCCGTGACCCGGCGCAACCGGTGTTCGGCAGGCGCCGGGGCGGGGTCGGCCGGGTGGGCGCCGACGAAGCCGAGCGGATAGACCTGCCACCAGATCGCGTGGGCGACCCACTCGGGGGTCACGGCCGAAACCTGGCCTCGTACAAGCCCTTCATCTCGTCCTCGAACTCGGCCACCGGGCCTTCGGCCACGACGCGCGGCGCCACCGTGGCGATGGGCAGCGCGGCGACGGGGGAGGGCGGCGCGCCCCACTGCTCACGCCAGCCGGACAGCTGGGCCGAGGAGGTGGCGTAGACGATGCGGCCCAACCCCACCCAGGCGTGCCCGGCCGCGCACATCGGGCAGTGCTCGCCGGTGGTGTACACGGTGGTCCGGATGCGCCGCACGGGTGGCACGTTGGCCGCGGCCCACCGGGCGATGGCGAACTCGGGATGCGCGGTCGCGTCGCCGCCGGCGACGCGGTTGCGGTCCTCGAACAGCGTCTTGCCGTCGGCGTCGACGAGGATCGAGCCGAACGGCTCGTCGCCGGCGGCCAGCGCCTCCCGTGCCAGTTCGACACAGCGCGCCAGGTATTCGATGTCCACCTCGGTCACGGCCACGCTCGCTGAGTCTACGCACCGCGGTGCTACGGCGTGGCCGTGGCGATCTGCCATTCGGCCGCGGCCTGCTGCTGGGTCCAGAACTCGGCGAAGCGTCCGTCGGCGGCCAGCAACGCCTCGATGCTGCCGTCCTCGACGATGCGGCCGGCTTCGACGAACAACACCCGGTCGGCGTGTCGGATGCTGGCCAGCCGATGGGCGACGATCACCCGGGTGCGGGAACGCCGATCGGCGATCAGCGCGTCCACCACGGCCGCCTCGTTCTCCGTGTCGAGGGCGCTGGTGGCCTCGTCGACGAGCAGCACCGGCGCGGGCTTGACCAGCGCGCGGGCGATGCTGACCCGTTGCCGCTCGCCGCCGGACAGCGCGGCGCCGGCCTCCCCGACCACGGTCTGGTCCCCGTCGGGGAGGCGGGCGGTCAACTCGTCGACCCGGGCCAGGCGCATGGCGTCGGCGACGGCATCGTCGGTGGCCTGCGGGTCGCCGACCAGGATGTTGTCCCGGACCGTGCCGTCGAACAGGTACGGATGCTGGAAGACCACGCTGACCGCGGCGCGGCGCTCGGCCGGCGTGAGTGTCGCCAGGTCCACACCGTCGAACAGGACCCGGCCGCCCTGCGGCTCGTGCAGGCCGGCGATCAGCCCCAGGATGGTGCTCTTACCTGATCCCGAGGGGCCGACGATCGCGGTGGTGGCGTCGGGTTCCAGCGTGAAGCTGGCGTCGCGGAGCAACGGTTGGTCGCCGTATCCGAAGGTGACGCCGTCGAACTCGATGCGCGGCGCCCGCGCGGACGCCAGCGCGGCGGATCCCGCGGACAGCGTGGGGGCGTCCAGCACGGCCTGGATCCGACCGAGGGTGGCGCGGGTGGTCTCGATGGCCGGCGCCAGTTCGCTCAGCGCGCTGAAGGGTTCCAGGTAACGCGCGATGACCACGATCAACGCGATGGCCTCGGGCACGCCGAGTTGGCCGCGCACGGTCAGCAGCGTGGTCATGCCGGCCAACAGGATCAGCGCGACCTGACTGGCCAGACTGAACAGCAGCTGCCCGGGGATCTGCATGGTGAGCAGGCGCAGCGTGGCGCCGTGCTGGGCCTCCAGCGCCGCGCCGACCTGGCTGCGGGCCGGCGCCACCCGCCGGGCCGCGCGCAGCGCCTGCTGGGTGCGGGCGAACTCGATGATGCGCTCGGTGAGCGCGGAATTGGACTCGTCGGCGACGGCGTCGGCGCGGCGGGACAGCCGGCCGGCCGCCCACATCGCGCCCAGCAGAACGGCCACCCCGGCCAGGGCGGCCAGGCCCAGCGGCGGCGAAATCGCCACCAGGGCAATGGCGATCGCCGCCGGCAACAGGATGGCGCCGAGCAACGGTGTCAGCAGGTTGACCACCAGGCCCACCAGTTCGGGGCCGGTCGAGGCGATCGCCTGCCGGGCGGTGGCGGTGTTGTCGGCGTCCAGCCAGTCCAGCCGGACGTTGGGCAGCCGGTCGGCGACATCGTGCTGGGTGTGGTCGAGCAGCTTGAACCCCAGGTCGAAACCCCTACGCGCGGTGCTGGTGTCGACGATCCAGCAGGCGACAGTCACCGCGGTGAGCCAGCCCAGCCAGGGCCAGGCCTGCGCCGGCGTGTCGCCGAACAACGCCGCGACCAGCGGCACCAACAGCACGGTGGCCGCCGCGCGCAGCAGCACCGAGGTCACCGTCAGCGCGGCGTAGACGTTGATCCTGCCGCGTTGGTCGGCTGGGATGAGGGCGAGCAATGTGCGGATCATCGGCGGGCCTCCTCAACCGCGGTGACACCCCGACCGGAGTCCCACAGCGCGCGGTACCGCCCCTCGGCGGCGTACAACTGGTCATGGGTGCCGATCTCGGCGATGCGGCCGTGGTCGAGCACCACGATCTGGTCGGCCCCGGTGATGGTGTGCAAGCGGTGCGCGATCACCAGCACCGTGCGGTCCCGGGTCAGTCGGTTGAGTGCCTGCTGGACAAGGAATTCCGATTCGGGGTCGGCGAAGGCGGTGGCCTCGTCGAGGATCAGCACCGGGGTGTCGGCCAGGATCGCCCGGGCGATTGTCAGGCGTTGGCGTTCGCCGCCGGACAGTCCCGAACCGGCCTGCAGCACGGTGTCGTAGCCCTGCGGCAGCGCCATGATGCGCTCGTGGATCTGCGCCGCGCGGGCGGCCGCCTCGATCTGCGCCGCGCCGGCGTCCGGCCGGGCCAGCGCGATGTTGTCGGCCACGGTGCCGGCCACCAGCTGCGTCTCCTGCAGGACGAAACCCACCTGCCGGTACAGGTCGTCGGCCTCGAGGGTGCGGATATCCCTGCCGCCGATGCGGATGGCGCCCCGGCCCACGTCGTGGAAGCGGGCCAGCAGGGCGGCCAGGGTGGATTTGCCGGAGCCGGACGGGCCGACCAGGGCCGTCACCGTGCCGGGGCGCAACTGCAGGCTGATGTCCTCGAGCACCGCGACGCCGGGCCGGTAGCCGAAGGTCACGCGATCGAAGGACACGGTGCCCCCGGGCGCGTCGGTCCCGGCGGAATCCGCGGTGTGCAGGGTGAGTTCGTTCTCGTCGAGCGCGCTCTGGATGCGCCGGGCGGCGAGCATGCCCCCCTGGATCCCGCCCAGGCCGTAGGCGATGCCCAACAGGCGAGCCCCGAACGTGGTGCCCAGGAACAGGAACGGCAGCAGGTTCACCGGGTCCATCCTTCCGGCCACCACCAGCGGTGTGCCGACGGCCATGATGAGCCAGAGGAAGGCCGACGGCCGGGTGACCAGATCCATCAGGGTCTTCTTGCCCACGAACGGCCGCTGCCAGTCCACCAGGAAGTCGATGTACTCCTCGAGCCGACGGCGGAAGGTGGACGCCGCCGCGCCGCCGAAGACCCGCACCACCGGCTGGCCCTCCAGGTAGGCGCCGGCCTCGCCGGTCATCCGCTCCGACCACTTCTGCGACTGCCCGATCTTCGGGCCGGACTGAATCGACATCACCGACATCAGCACCAGGCTGAACAGCACCGGGACCAGCAGCGCCAGGGCCAACCGCCAGTCCACCACGAACAGGTAGATCAGCACCGCCAGCGGGGCGACGACCGCGGCCACCGCGTCGGGGATGGCGTGGGTGATCAGGTAGTGCAGTGCCAGGGTGTCGTCCTGCACCAGCTGCTTGATGGAACCGGAGCCACGCTCGGTGAACCAGCCCAACGGCAGCTTGGACAGCTTGGTCAGCAGCCGCGACCGCAGCGAGCGGGCGAAGTTCGCGTCCACCCGGTGCAGCCACAGAGTCAGCCCCGCGGTCAGCACCGTGCCGGTGCCCAGCAGCCCGACCGCGGTGAGTCCCAGCGTCCACAGCCGCTCGGCCTCGGCGCCGGTCAGCAGCAGCCGGGCCAGCTCGACCAGCAGCACGAACGGCGCCAGCTGCACCAGCGTGATCACCGCCTGCAACACGCCGGAGACGATCAGCGGGGTCTTCAGCGGCGAGAGCAGTCGCCCGGCGCCCTGGGCACGCCAGCTGCCCGGCGACGCCGTCGCCCCGGCGACGGCCGGGGTCGGAGTCGCGGCGACGGCCGGGGTCGGGGTCGCGGGGGCCGGCGCTGGTGCGGCCGCGTCGGTCTCGGCCGCGGGACCCTGGGCCACCGGGGTCTCGGCGACCGGGGACTTCTTGTCGGCGGGCTTCTCGTCGCCGCGCTTGGAGCCCATCGCGCGGCCCTCGGTCCAGTACGCCTGCGGGTGCATCTCGGACTTGGGGAAGCCGAACTCGTCGCGCAACCGGGTGCGCAGCACCTTCAGCGAACCGGCCTCCGGGGTCACCCAGGCGTACCAGTTGGACCAGTCGCGGGCCTCGATGGCCGCGGCCAACGAGCCGGTGTCGCGCCGCAGCACCCAGTGCACGCGCAGTCGGGGGTGTTCGGCGATCGGGATCAGCCGGTCGTCGTCGTCGTGATATTCGAGGTAGGCCTCAATGGGAAGGTCGTGGGGGACCGCCTCGATGATGCCGTTGATGGCCGGGATCGAGGCGGGGTCGCCGATCAGCAGATAACCGGCGGGCTGGTCCTCGGGCGCCTCGGGGACGCTGAAGCCTCGAGACCCCAGCACCACGACCGGGACGGTGTCGCCCGCGGTGGCGTTGCGGGCCCACGTGGTGGCCGGACCGGCGGGTTCGTGCAGCACGACGTCGATGGCGAACCGGCCGGTCTCCGGGTCGGCCTCCGAGAGGGTGTAGCCGCGCTGGAACTCGGTGTCGGAGCCCTCGGGGTCGGGGAACCAGAATCGCAACCACGACGTCGGCTCCACGACCGCGTCCTCGAACAGCGTCGGCGAGACCATCCGTACCCGCAGGAAACGCGGCGCAACCAGGAACGTTTCGACGACGGTCGCCTGGTGGTCGCGGGCTCCGAAGCCCTTCATCATCACGCCCTGGAAACCGCGTGCCATCCTCGCCCCTCTCCCGCGGTCCGGGATTCGGCCGCGATGCCGCCCAGCGGCTGCTGACTAAGGGTAGCCTCACCTGTCGCGGCGCGGCGGTGCAGGTTCGTCGGCTCAGGTCGACAGCCGGCACGCGCACGACGCCCGCACCGGCACGTCGGCGCGGGCGACGGCGAGTTCGAGCTGGTGCTCGATGATCGCGGCCTCCCCGGTGCGGCCGAGCCGCTGCAGGCATTCGTGGTAGCCGTGCAGACTCCACACGTTGTTCGGGTGTCGGCAGGGCCGGCTGACCGTGGGGTCCAAGCCGAGGTCGGCCTCGTAGACGCGGGCGGCCTCCTGGACGTGGCCCTGCTCGAGCAGCAACGCGCCGTAGGCGTGCCGGGTGGGCTGCATCCAGCCCCACGGCTCGTCGTAGGGCAGCCCGTCGTCCAGCTCGATGGCGCGGCGCAGATGCGCAAACGCGCCGGCGAAATTGCCGGCCCGATAGTCGATTTCGCCGTCCAGCATGGCGGCGGCCACCGCCAGGATGTCGTGGGCGGTGTTGTTGAACAGGTAGCGGGTCTCCGGGATGGTCTCATAGGCGGCGGCGAAGCGGTCCCGCGCCGCTGCGGCCTCGGCCAGTTCACCTCTGGCCGCGTGCGCCACACCCTTGCCGTAGTGCAGGGTGGCCGTCGTCGTGCAGTACAGCCGGGGGTCCGCCGGAAGCGGTTCGGCGATCAGGTCATCCCACCGGCCGAACCGGATCAGGACGTGTACCCGCAACGGGACGAAGGCCTCCAGCCAGTCGGCCATCGGTGGGGAATCGATGGCCAACAGCTCCGGGATCAACTGTGCCGCCAGATCGTCGGCGGCGCGCAGCGCGACGCGGGACTGCCCGCTGAACATCGCGGCGTAGACCACGAAGTGCAGATTGTGCGCGCGGTAGAGCGAATAGAAGTTCAGCGGCCCCGCGTGTTCGACGAACTTGCGGTCGGCGGCCTCGGCGGCCAGGTTGGCCTCCACCGCGCTGCGGTAATCGCCGCAGAGCACGTCGAGGTGGCTGGGCATGTGCTGCAGATGCCCGGCGTCGGGCACCAGTCCGCGCAGCAGATCTGCGGCCGGCAGGGCGGCCTCGGGGTGGGCCGACATCTCCATGGTGTGGATGTAGATGTGCAGCAGTCCCGGATGGCGGCGCCCGGCGTCGGTGGCCAGTGCTCGTTCAAGTAGCTGTTGAGCTTGCAGCACAAGGGATCCCGGCGCGGGATCGCCGGTGGCGGTGTCCCACAGCGCCCAGGCGGTGACGTTCACCAGCGCGTCGGCGGCCAGCGTCTGCACGTCGATGTCGTCGGGATGGGCGTCGGCAAGGTCGGCCATGGCCAGCGCGTAGGCCCGCCCGCCGGCGGCCAGGGCGTCGGCGTCGTCGGGGGCGTCGGTGGGGAAGCGGCTACGCAGCGCGGCGATCAGGGCGCGCTCGAGGTCCGTAGTCCGGCCCTGGGCCGCCGCGCCCAACTCGCGGCGGGCGCGCGCGAGCGACGCGGTGCGGTCGGCGGGATCGAAGGCCTCCCAGGCCTTGTTGTAATTGGGGCCGACGGCATACGCGATGCCCCAGTGCGCGATCGCCAGTTGGGGGTCCGCCGCCAGCGCCCGCTCGAAGCAGTCGATGGCCTCCTCGTGGTTGAACGCAAACGCCCACACCAGCCCGCGGTCGAACCACAACTGCGCTTGCTCGGAAGGGGTGGCGACCGCGCGGTGGTGACCGCCGAGGTCGTAATAGGGTTCTGGGGCCTCGCGGCGGATGTCCACGTTCGGCCACGCTACGCCGATCGGGGCTAAAGCGCGCGGGCTCAGGATAATTCGGCGACGGTCAACAGGTGCCGAGTGATCGTCTCGGTTTCGGCCACCAGGACGCGTTGGGAGGTGTCCTGTTTGCCGAGCACTCCGGCCGCCTGCCGCAGTTGGGCGTCGGCCTCGGCGAGATGTCGGGCGTCGATGGTCCACATCTGTCCGGCGCTGGGCAATTCGCCCCGCAGGGCGTCCACGTAGTCGTCGACGGCGACGACGAACCGGGGATCCAGCGTGGCGTGGTGGACGGCGGCAAGCTGACCCTCCAGCGCGGCGCAGGCACCCGTGATGGCGTTGAGGGCGGCCCGATACGCGGTCAGCCAGTGGCGCACCTGCGCCATCTCCGCGCGCACCCCGCCGGCGGCGGCCTCGAACGCCGACCGGGCCCGGGTGACGCGCTGCCAGACCGAGCTCAGCGTGTCCTCCGGGTGAGCGAGGGGATGCACGAACGCCCGGACAACGGTTGCGGCATATTCACTTTCGGCGCGCAGCAGCTCTCCGGCGCGCTGCCGCAGCCGGACCAGGGCCCGGTCGGGCAGCACCACATGACTGGCCACTGCGAGACCACCGCCGATCACCGTGGCCACCACCCGCTGGCCCATCGCGGGGCTGTCGATGGTCCCGCCCAGGTCGACCAGGAAGACGATGGCGCCCGCCAACGCGGCGTACAGCGGCACGGCACCGTAACCGGCCACCGCGTAGGCCAGCCCGAGCACCGCCACGGCCAGCGTCACGGCCACCAGCCCGCTGGGCTGCCACAGCACGGTGATCACGCTCGCCACCACGACGCCGGCGGTGACCCCGGCGATGCGGGACACGCAGCGCGTGTAGGTGTGGGCGGTCTCGGGCCGCAACACCAACAGCGCCGTCAGGGCAATCCAATAGCCCTGCGGGGTCTCGGTGACCCGGGCGACCACCAGGCCGATCACCACGGCCGCGGTCAGCCGCGACGCGTGCCGCAGGATCGGGGAATCGCCGTTGCACTGCGCCAGAATGCGCCCCCAAGCGCTGCGCAGGTAGGTCAGCAGGCGGCGCGGTGCCGTCTGCCCGGTGTGCATGGCTGTGGGCCATCCGGTCAGCTGCAGTGCTCCGGCCTTCGCCACCTGGCCGTGCAGTCGTTGGGCCGCGGTCGCGGCCGACCCACTCAGCGCAGCGGCGTGATCCTCGGCGCGGCGCAGCGCCATGCGGGCGTCCAGGGCCGCGGCGCGCCCGCCGGCGCCGATGGCGGCCAGCGCGTCGGCGCACGCCAGCAGCACCTCGCGCACCGCGGGGTCGTCGGCGTCGGCCCGCAGCGCGTTGACGGTCATCGCAATGCGTTCCGGCCACGCGTGCGTGCCCCGGAACGCCGGGGGCCGACGGCGGGCCTGGCGATCGGTCGCGCCGACGGCCTCGCGCAGGTCCATCAGCGGGGTGGGATCCCAGCTCGCCGCCGGGTCGAGCGCCAGCCGGCGCGCGGTGGTCGCGACCCAGCCGTAGGCGTCGGCGAGCGCGGTCCGCTGGGCCACCCACCGCTGGCGCGGCCACGCGGCGACCAGGACCACCTGCAGCAGCCCGGCGGCGACGGCCAGGCCGGCCGCCCCCAGGGCGGACCAGAAGGTCGCCGACCAGCCGAGCGCGGTCGGCGCGGCGGCGACCAGGAGCGCGCCGCCCGCTGCGGCGGCCAGGCCCGCGGCGGAGCTGAGCGCCCACAGCAGACCGGCGCCCAGCGTCCAGGCCAGGGCGGTCGGCACGAAAAGCCAGGTGTGCCCGGTGCTCAGGTGCCCGAGGAAGGTCGCCAACCCCAGCCCCAGCGAAACTGCGCACGCGATCGGCAGCCGACGGACCGCGCTGCCCTGCAACGCGGTGGCCCCCACGATCGCGGCGGTGCCGCCGGCGGCGACGGCGGCGGCCGGCGAGGCCCAGTGCAGGGCGGCGGCCGCGGCGAGCAGCACTCCGAGCAGACTGCGGGCCACTTCGCCGATGTACGGCCACGAATGCGGTAGGGCGGGGCCCCTGAACATGGCTGTCATTATGCCGCTCGGTAGGTTCGCGTTCGTGGAGAAGGTGATCTTGGTGTCGCAGTGCGCCGCCGCGGACGACGCATGGTGCGCACGGCTACGCGGCCCGGTCGCCGCGGAACTGCTCGACCTCGGATTGCCGGGACTGACGATCAACGTCAAGGACGCCGCGGTGCGGGACTCGCTGATGACCCTGACCACCCTGAACCCGCCCGTGGCGGCGGTGCTGAGCCTGTGGACCGATCAGCATTACGGCGCGCAGGTTGCCGCCGCCGTCGAGCTGCTGGCCGGCGAATCCGACGCGGTCGCCGGATATCTGGTCACCGAGTCTGTACCGTTGCGTGCTCCCGAGGTCGAGTTGGGTTCCCGCACACCGGGATTGGCCAACGTCGCGCTGTTGCGGCGGCCACCGGAGCTCGACGAGCCGACCTGGCGAACCCGCTGGCACCGCGACCACACCCCGGTGGCCATCGAAACTCAGGCCACCTTCGGATACACCCAGAACGCCGTGGTGCGGGCGTTGACCCCGGACGCCCCGGCGGTGGCCGCGATTGTCGAGGAGCTGTTCCCCGCCGACGCGGTGACCGATCTGAAGGCGTTCTTCGGCGCGGCCGACGACGCGGATCTGGCCGCCCGGATCGACCGTATGGTCGCGAGCACGGCGCGCTTCGGCGCCAACCGCAACGTCGACACCGTGCCCACGAGTCGTTACGTGCTGCGGTCCGCGGTGCGCGCCACTGGGTAGGCTCTGCGCTCGTGACGTTGACGATCGCCGACGAGAATCGGGTCCGCACGCTGACACTCGATCGGCCGGAGGCATTGAACGCCTTCGACGAAGAGCTGTACGACGCCACCACGGTCGCGCTGCGTGCGGCCGCCGAGGACGCCGAGGTCTCGGTGGTGCTGCTCACCGGCACCGGCCGGTCGTTCAGCGCGGGCACCGACCTCGCCGAGATGCAGGCCCGCATCACCGACCCGGGTTTCACGCCCGGCCAGTACGGCTTTCTGGGCCTCGTCGATGCGCTCGCCGAGTTCCCCAAGCCGCTGATCTGTGCGGTCAACGGGTTCGGGATCGGCATCGGGGCAACGATTTTGGGCTTCGCCGACCTCGCCTTCATGGCGACGACGGCGCGGTTGAAGTGCCCGTTCACGAGTCTGGGGGTGGCCCCGGAGGCGGCGTCGTCGTACCTGCTGCCCCAGCTGGTGGGCAGGCAGAATGCCGCCTGGATGCTGATGTCCTCGGAGTGGATCAGCGCGCAGGAGGCCCACCGGATGGGTCTGGTGTGGAAGGTGTGTGAGCCCGACGACCTGCTGCCGGAGGCGCGCCGGCACGCCGAGGTGCTCGCGTCGCGGCCGTTGAGCAGCCTGATGGCGGTCAAGCGCACGATGACCGCGCCGCTGGCCGCCGGAATCGCGGCCGCGCGTGATCGGGAAAATGCCTGCTTCGCCGAGTTGATGGGCAGTGCCGACAACGCGTCGGCGCTGGCCGATTTCAACCAGCCGAAAAGTTAGCTGGCGGCAACGCTGTTGAGCTTGGCCGACTCGGCCTCGATGATGGCCCGCACCGTCCGGCGGCACCGTCCGCAATCGGTTCCGGCCCCGCACGCGATCGCGACCTGCTTCGATGTGCAGGCCCCCCGGGAGACGGCGTCGGCGACTTCGTGGCTGGTGGCGCCGGTGCAGAGGCAGACGAACACGAGGGGTGCCTCCTTGCTGAAATCGACGGCCGCGGGTTTCGCGATTAGTGCAGTCTAACCTAACTCGTGCGGTATTGTTAGGGCAACCTGCCCTTAGGTATGCGAGGCTTACCTACCCGACGCTGTTTGCGGTGCCGGGGTGTTTTGGCGTGTTTTTCCTCCCGATCTGGGCTAGATTCGAGGCACGCGGTGGCGACGTACAGCCCACGTGCACTGCGGTTTCTACTCCCTAGACAGCCCCTGGTGCGAGGAGATCCAATGCAAGGCGATCCAGAAGTGCTGAAGTTGCTCAACGAGCAGCTTTCCAGCGAGTTGACGGCCATCAATCAGTACTTCCTGCACTCGAAGATGCAGGACAATTGGGGATTCACGGAACTGGCGGCCCACACCCGGGCCGAGTCCTTCGACGAGATGCGCCACGCCGAGGCGATCACGGACCGGATCCTGCTGCTCGACGGTCTGCCGAACTATCAGCGGCTGTTCTCGCTGCGGGTCGGCCAGACCCTGCGGGAGCAGTTCGAGGCGGACCTGGCCATCGAGTACGAGGTGCTCGAACGGTTGCGGCCCGGCGTCGTCATGTGCCGGGAGAAGCAGGACAGCACCAGCGCGTCGCTGTTGGAAGGCATCATCGCCGACGAGGAATCGCACATCGATTACCTCGAGACGCAGCTGGAGTTGATGGACAAGCTCGGCGAGGAGCTCTACGCCGCGCAGTGCGTCTCCCGGCCCCCGAGCTGACCCGACCGCCAGAAACTAGAACGCGTTCCACCGGTGGCGACGCGGGCGTAGCATCGCGCCCATGAGCCGAATCGGAGATTTTCCCGACGACGATGTCGCGGGCTGGCTGCTGAAGTCGCCGGACATCGGCGGCGCGATGGCCGGCTTCACCCACGCCGTCTACAACCAGAACCGGTTGCCCATGCGCGTTCGCGAGCTGGCGCGCATCGTGATCGCGCACGCCAACGAGTGCGCGGTGTGCATCAACACCCGCGACGCCGACGGTCCCGCGGCGGGGGTGGACGAGGACCTCTACTCCCACGCGCACGAGTGGCGAACCTGGCCGGGATACAGCGAGCAGGAGCGGCTCGGCGCGGAGTTCGCCCATCGGTTTGCCACCGAGCACACCGAACTGCGCGACGACGAGGACTTCTGGGCGCGGGCCGCCGAGCACTACTCCGACGAACTGCTGACCGACCTGGCCCTGTCCTGTGCGATGTGGGTCGGCATGGGGCGGATGCTGCGCACCCTCGACATCGGCCAGACCTGCTCGTTGACCATCCCGGCCCGCGGCTGAGCGCTCCCGCGCGCACCTTAAGCTGACCGGGTGTCGTCGTCGCTCGGTGAAGTCCTGGCCACCCTCGCGCTGGAGCGGGTAGAACCCAACTACTTTGTGGGAGAACAACTCCCGGCCCCGGCCAATCACATCTTGGGTGGTCACATCTCCGCCCAGGCGCTGCTGGCCGCGGGTCAGACCGCGCCGGGACGTGCCGCGCACAGCGTGCACACCTACTTCCTGCGCCCCGGCGATGCGCGGTATCCGGTGGACTTCGAGGTGGTCGAACTGCAGGAGGGGCGCACGTTCTCGGCTCGCCGGGTCACCGCGCGCCAGGACGGTCAGGTGTTGCTGGAGGCCATGTCGTCGTTCAAGGCAGCCGGTTCGGGGGCGGCGGAACCCCTCGAGTATCAGCCGCCGATGCCCGCCGTGCCCGAACCGGAATCGTTGGCGCCGGTGCCCCCACACGCCGCCGAGGACGCCGACGGCGGCAGCGGCCAGTGGGCGGGTTTGCGCTGGTACGAGCGCCGGATCGTCGACGCCGATCGGCTGCCGCCGGCCCGGTCCCGGATCTGGTGGCGGCCCGGCGGGGACGTGCCGCAGCAGCCCGACCTGGCCGCCGCGCTGGTCGCCTACCTGTCGGCGGTCGCGCTGACCGAACCGGCGTACGCGGCGCGCGGCGCCGCGCTGGGGCCCTCGGCGCAGCGGGATCACTCGGTGTGGTTCCACCGACCGCCGGTGCTCGGCGACTGGCTGCTCTACGACCGGGCCTCACCGAGCAGCGTGGACACCGTGGCCCTGGCGCAGGGCCGGATGTTCAACCGCAACGGCGACCTGGTGTGCACGGTCGCCCAGGAGATGTACTTCCCGCCGCCGCGCTGATTTGGCATCGACGGATCGGGGAACACGTTTTTTTGACGGGGCCGTTGACCACGAGGGCCCCCCGATCAAAGGAACAGTCATGGACGGTGCCGTCTGGATCGTCATCGCGGTGGTCGCGGTCTTGGTCGTGCTGGGCGTGCTGATGCTCGTCGGCCGTCGGACCCGCAACGCGAAGATGCACGGCAAGGCCGAGCGCATCCGAGAAGAGACACAGCAGGAGTCGGTGCAGGTCGAGCGCCGCAGCGCGCTGGCCACCGAGACCGAGGCGCGGGCCCGGGCGGCGCAGGCCGAGGCCGAGGCCAAGGCCGCGGAGGCCGAGCGGCTCGCCCAGCGCGCTCAGCAGCATCGCAGCGCCGCGACCGAGAGCCGCGAAGAACTCGAGGCGCGCCTCGAGCACGCCGATTCCATCGACCCGGAGGTCAAGGCCGCGGATCGGTCCGGGACGCAGGAGCCATCGCCGACGCAGGAACCGCCGCGCACGCAGGAACCGCCGCGCTGATCCGTCAGCGGGATCCCGCGGGCTCCCGGTCGGTGCCCAGCTGCACCGGCAGCCGCGACCAGCCCCGCAGCACGCGGGTGTCCCGCCGGACCCCGGCCCCGGCGATGCGGGCGTCGGGGAATCGTTCGAAGAAGGCGCGCAACCCGACCTCGCCCTCGGCGCGGGCCAGCGCCGCACCCAGGCAGAAGTGCCGGCCGCCCGAAAAGGCCAGGTGCCGATTGGCGTTGGGGCGGGTCACGTCGAACCGGTGCGGGTCCTCGAAGACCTTGGGATCGCGGTTGGCCGCGGCCAGGTAGGTCACCACCATGTCCCCGGACCGGATCGGCCTACCCGCCAGCTCGGTATCGGTCGCCGCGAAGCGTGCCGTGAGCTGGACCGGCGAGTCCAGGCGCAGAATCTCCTCGACGGCGTTGGGCCAGGCCTCGGGCCGCCCGCGCAGGGTCGCGAGCTGATCGGGGTGCTCGGCCAGCATGCGGATGCCGTTGCCCAGCAGGTTCACGGTGGTCTCGAAGCCCGCCGCCAACACCAGGCCCGCGGTGGCCCGCAGTTCGAGGTCGTCGAGCTGATCGTCGTCGTCGGCGGCGCGGATCAGCTGGCTCATCAGGTCGTCACCGGCGCACCGCCGCAACCGGGCCAGATGGTCGGCCAGCCAGTTGTCGAAACCGCTGAGCCCCTGGGAAACCCGGCGATACTGCGGCCAGGTCAAACCGATGTCCAGGCTCGGCGCGGCCAGCTCGCCGAACTCGAGCACGCGGGCCCGGTCGTGGTCGGGCACCCCGAGGATGTCGCTGATCACCGCGACCGGCAGCTGCGCGCAATAGCGCTCGACGACGTCGACCACGCCCGACTCGGCGGTCAGCCGGTCCAGCAGGGCCTCGGCGGTGGCCTCGACCCGTTCCCGGAGGCCCGCGACCGCCCGGGCGGTGAACACCGACGAGACCGTCTTGCGGTAGCGGGTGTGTTCCGGCGGCTCGACGGCCAGCAGCGACGGCGGCTGCAACGGATGCAGGCTGCGGGAGCGGGTGCGTTCCTCGAGCCGGCGCAGCGGTGCGGGCAGGCTGGTGCCCAGCGAATTGACCCGGAAGTCCTCGGAGCGCAACACGGCGCCGGCGACCGCGTGGTCCGGGGTCAGGTAGCTCACCCGGCAGCGGATCAGCGGCCCGCGCGCATGCAGCTCGTCGCAGAAACCGACCGGATCCTCGCGCACCGTGGGGTCGGCGAGGAGCCGGGCCTGTGGGTCGCCGCCCCTGGCCGCGGCTCGCGAGACCGCTCGCACGAATCCGTGCATCGCCAACCAATGCACGCGATCTTTCATGGGTTTCACGCTACCCGGGGAGTTTCGTTGTGGCTTCCACCTCCCAGCACATAGGCTTCCCGCCATGATTGTGCGTGCGGGGTTGGTCGCGATGGCGGTGGTCGGAATGCTCGGCGGTGCCCTGGGCGCCGCGGCGGTCGGCACGGCGGAGCCCGCCACCGACCCGATCCTGTGCCAGTACACGATGAGCGAACCGCGGGTGGTCGAGGTGTCGGGGACCAAGATGGTCAACGCGTCGCTGAGCCCGTCGGGGTGCAACGGCACGGCGGAGCCGACGTCGGCGCAGGTGTGCGTGTCCACCGCCGGCTCGGCGGGCCGGTGCGCAGAATTGCCCGGCTACGGCACGGCGCAGGTGTACCTGTCGCCGTACGTCCCGGGCCAGAGCTACACGGTGCGCGGTCGCGGCTGCGCCGATCAGGCCCAGCCGCCGCTGGCGTTCTGCACGACGCTGGGCCCCACCACCGTCACCCTCTAACCGCGCCGGCCGGGCGCCGGGGGTGTCCACGCCACCGGCAGGTGCTTGATGCCGTGGATGAAAGCCGAGAGCAGCCGGTCCGGTTCCCCGGTGACGGTGATATCCGGGATCTGGCGGCGCAGTTCGTCGAACGCCACGGCGATCTCGCGGCGCGCGAGGTTGGCGCCCAGGCAGAAGTGCGCGCCGCCGCCGCCGAATCCGGCGTGCGGATTGGGGTCGCGGCGCACGTCGAAGCGCCACGGGTTGTCGAACTTCTCCTCGTCGCGGTTGGCCGAGCAGTACCAGAGCGTGGCCTTGTCGCCGGCCCGCATCGGCACGCCGGAGAGCTCGAAATCCCGGGTCAGCGTGCGACGCATGTACACCACCGGCGAGGCCCACCGGACCACCTCTTCCACGGCGGTGGGCGTGACGGCCGCGAAGTCGTCCCACCAGATCCGGCGCTGCTCGGGGTAGCGGCTCAGCGCGAGCATCCCGTGGCTGATCGCGTTGCGGGTGGTCTCGTTGCCGGCGACGACGAGCAGGATGAAAAATGACGCCACCTCCGCGGAGGTCAGTCGCTCGCCGTCGACCTCGGCGTGGACCAGGCTGCTGGTCAGGTCGTCGCGGGGCTCGCGGCGCCGGGCCTCGGCGAGCTCATGTGCGAAGGCGCCGATTTCCATTGCCACGCCGATGAATTCGTTCAAATCGGTGGTCAGGTCGGGATCGCCGAAGCCGAGGATGATGTTGGTCCAGTGGAACACCTGATCATGCTGTTCGGCGGGGATGCCCATCATGTCGCAGATGATCTGCAGCGGCAGGGGGCCGGCCAGTTCGGCCACCAGATCGGCGTTGCCGTCGGGATTTCGCGCGATCATCTCCGAAACCAGCCGGCGGGCGCGGTCGTGCACCGAGGCCTCGATCTTGGCCACCACCTTCGGGGTGAAGGCCCGGCTGACGATGGACCGCAGGCGCTGATGCCGGGGGTCGTCGAGGACGATCATCGAGCCGAAGTACTCGGCAACCTCCGGCATGTTGTCGCCGATGGTGATGTTGGGGCTGGAGCTGAAGATGTCCGGATGGCGGCTGGCGAAATGCACATCGTCATAGCGGGTCAGTGCCCAATGGCCCGGCCCGCGCTCGTAGCCCTCGAACTCGATCTCGTCGAAGAACTTGATCGGCGCCTCGCGCCGCAGCGTGGCGAAAGCGCCGTCGCGGAAATCGTCGTCCCCCGACCAGAACTTCCACCGGCTGAAGTCCACCTCGGACAGTGGCACCCCCGGCGGGGGCTGCCCGTTGATCTTCTCGGCGATGCGCGTCCCGGACCCCATCTTTGACAAGCTACCAATCCGGCGTCGTCGGCTGGCACAATTCGGGATTCGACCGCCGATCCGTCACGGAGAGCGAGCCACGGTGACTCTGCCCGACCTGATCTGCCGGGACTGCGGGACGGTGCGCGCGGTGCAGCGGCCGGGTTGGCGCTGCGAGTGCGGCGGGCTGTTCGACGTCGCGCCACCGGCGCCGCGGCTGGGGATCGACCCGGCAGCGCGGCACCGAAATTCGTTGTGGCGGTATGAATCCGTCCTACCCGTGGCATATGACCGGTCGGTGAGTCTGGGGGAGGGCGGCACGCCGCTCGTCGCGTCGGTGCTGCCGAACGTCCGGCTGAAGCTGGACTACCTGATGCCGACACTGTCGTTCAAGGACCGCGGCGCGGTGGTGCTGGCGACGCTGGCGCGGCGTCTCGGGGTGCGCGCCGCGCTGCTCGACAGCAGCGGCAACGCGGGCACCGCCGCGGCGGCCTATCTGGCGCGCGCCGGGGTGCCGTGCCGGGTGTATGTCCCGGCGGACACCGCGCCGGCCAAGCTCGCCCAGATGCGCGCCCACGGCGCCGAGGTGATCGCGGCCGGCACCCGGGCGCAGGCCGGGTCCGCGGCGCAGGCCGCCGCCGAGGAGCCCGGAATGTTCTATGCCAGCCACGTCTTTCACCCGTACTTCCTGCACGGGGTGAAGACCTACGGCTACGAACTCTGGGAGCAGTGCGGCAACTCCTTGCCGGAGACCGTCGTCGTCCCGGTCGGCAACGGCACCCTGCTGCTGGGCGTGCAGCTGGCCTTCGTCGAGCTCGTCGACGCGGGGCTGGCCGAGCGGATGCCCACGCTGGTGGCGGTGCAGGCGGCCGGCTGCGCCCCGATGGCCGCGGCGTTCGCCTCGGGTGCCGCCGACGGCGCGGTGCGCAGCGCGCCGACCGTCGCCGAGGGCATCGCCATCGCCGCGCCCCCGCGGGCAGCGCAGATCCTGGCCGCGGTGCGCGCCTCCGGCGGCGCGGTGGTGACGGTCGACGACGACGAGATCCGGTCCGCGCGGGGGGAGCTGGCGGCCGCGGGATTGTTCGTGGAGCCCACCGCGGCGGTCTGCTGGGCCGCCGTGCGCCAGCGCGCCGGGGAGGTGGCGGCGCTGCGTGGCGACGATGTCGTGGTGCCGTTGTGCGGTGCCGGGCTCAAGCAGCCCGACTAGCGATCACCGCGGCAGGCGGGGGACGAAGGCCAGGATTTCGTTGATCGTGTTGCGGATGTAGGTGCCGGGCCGCCACTGCGGCATCGACGGTGCGCTGGGGGTGCCGATGGTGGAGAACGGCGCGCCGGCCTTGGCGCCGCACTTGGGCCAGGCCTTGAGGCCCTGGGTGGTCAGCACGCGCTCGGCCACCCGGATCTGTTCCTCGCGGGAAGCGTGGGCGGGATTGCCCACACCGCCATTCGAGGCCCACGTGGCGGGGCTGAACTGAAGCCCGCCGTAATAACCGTTGCCGGTGTTGATCGACCAATTGCCACCCGATTCGCACTGGGCGATCGCGTCCCAATTCACGCTGTCGGCATTGGCGGTGCCCGCCGAAACTCCGAGGAAAGTCGCCAGCAGGGCTGCGAGGAAGGTGCCGGTCAGTGCGGCCGTGGCGAAGAACTTCCGGATGGCTTTCATACGACGTCTTTCGTCCCAATTGACGCAACTGTTACTCCCATCACAGCGGTTTCTCTAAGAACTCATTGGCAATCGCGAATTGCGTGATCTCCGGTCCGGGGTGGGCGTGTGATCTGGGTGTGATCGGCAGCAACTCGGGGTAACCGCTCGGCCTGATCCCGGGAGGAAAAATGATGACGAAATTGCTTCAGCGGGCCCGCCGGGCGGTGCTCGCGAGGTCGGCCGCGGCGCTGCTGGCCCCGGCCTTGCTGGCGGCCCTGCTCGTCGGGCCCACCGCGGTGGCCTCGGCCGACTCGCGACTGGACTTCACCGGCACCACGATCTCCGGCGCCCCGTTCGATGGGGCCCAGTTGCAGGGCAAGCCGGCGGTGCTGTGGTTCTGGACCCCGTGGTGCCCGTTCTGCAACCAGGAGGCGCCCACGGTGAGCCGAGTGGCCGCCGCCAATCCGGACGTCACCTTCGTGGGCGTCGCAGCGCGTTCCGAGCGCGCGGCCATGCAGGAGTTCGTCTCGAAGTACAACCTGAACTTCACCAACCTCGACGACGCCGACGGCGCGATCTGGGCCCGTTTCGACGTGCCCTGGCAGCCCGCCTACCTGTTCGTGAAGCCCGACGGGACCTCGACGTTCGTCAACAACCCGACGTCGGCGATCAGCGAGCAGGACCTGTCGGCCCGGGTGGCCGCGCTGACCGCGTAGTCCGTGGACCTCGAGCTCGCCGGGCTGGCGCTGGCGGCCGGACTGGTTGCCGCCCTCAACCCGTGCGGGTTCGCGATGCTGCCGGCCTACCTGACCTTCGTGGTGGTGGCCCCGGGGACCCAGCGGCGCACGGCCATCGGGCGTGCGGTGCTGGCCACCGCGGCGATGACCGCGGGCTTCCTCCTGATTTTCGCCGCGTTCGGGGCGCTGACGGTGGCACTTGCCTCGTCGATCCAGCGCTATCTGCCGGTGGTCACCGTGGTGATCGGCGTGCTGCTGGTGGGGCTGGGCGTCTGGCTGCTCAGCGGCCGGGAACTGCGGGTCGGTCTGCCCGCGGGGCTGTCCGCGCGCACCCAACGCGCCCCGACGGTGCGGGTGTTGTCGATGTTCGGCTACGGCATCGGCTTCGCGGTGGCGTCGCTGTCCTGCACCATCGGGCCGTTCCTGGCGGTGACGGCGGCCGGCGCGCGGGCCTCGGCCTCCGGGTCGTGGGGCACCGCCGCGCTGGTGTATCTCAGCTATGCCGCCGGATTCGCGTTGGTGGTCGGGACGCTGGCGGTGGCGGCGGCCTTCGCCAGTTCGGCGCTGGCTGACCGACTGCGGCGGGTGCTGCCGGCGATCAACCGGGTCGGCGGCGCGGTGGTGACGCTCGTCGGTCTCTACGTCGCCTACTACGGTGTCTACGAACTCAGGTTGTTCCACGGCGGGGGCGATCCCGCTGATCCGCTGATTGCGGCCGCGGGCCGGATTCAGGGGACGCTGGCGGGCTGGGTGCATCGGACCGGCGCCTGGCCGTGGCTGGCGGCGCTGGTCGTCCTGCTGGCGATCGCGCTGTGCTGGACCAGGTTTCGGCGCCACCCCAGCGCCCGCAGGCCGCTCGATTAGGGACCGACGTCCTGGCGATCGGGGACTTTCGGCGAGTGTCCGCAACCGCGGGTCACACCTACTGTCGTGGTCATGACCTATGTGATCGGTAGTGCCTGTGTGGACGTCGTGGACAAATCCTGTGTGCAGGACTGCCCGGCCGACTGCATCTACGAGGGTGAGCGTTCGCTCTACATCAACCCCGAGGAGTGCGTCGACTGTGCGGCCTGCGCGTTCATCTGCAAGGTGGACGCCATCTACTACGAGACGGACCTGCCCGAGGACCAGCGCGCGCACCTCGCGGACAACGCGGCGTTCTTCACCGAGATTCTGCCCGGTCGCAGCGCGCCGCTGGGCACACCCGGCGGCGCGACGGCGCTCGGTCCGGTGGGGGTGGACACGCCCCTGGTCGCGGCGATGCCCCGGAAGAACTGAGCGGCTCCATTCGCGTTTCGGGACGCGATGCGGTAGAGAAATGCACTGAAGTGTGTCGGGGGTCGACGGCACGCGTCGCCTTCCCGGCTCGTTTCTCGCGTGTTCGGAGTTCGCTGCGGCGCTGCGGCGGTCCGGACACGAAGGGAGAAGTTGCGTGGACACGGTGCTGGGCCTGTCTGTAACGGCCACCAACGTCCAAACCGTCCTCGTCGAGGGACGCGGCGCCGACGGCGCCACCCTCGGGCACGACGAGTTCGACGTGTTCGGCGGCGAGGGCGCGCCCGGGCGGGCCTCCGAGCAGGTCGCCGAGGCGGTGTTGAGCATCGCGGAGTCCGACGGGCATCGCCTGCACTCCATCGGCGTCACCTGGAGCCCGGACGCCGATCTGGAGGCCTCGCTGCTACTCGACTCGCTGGCGGACATGGGCCTGGCCAACGTGGTCGCGGTGCAGTCGCCGCGCGCCGCCGAGGCGCTGGCCCGCAGCATCGGCACGATGATCGGCTACGAGCGCACCGCCGTCTGCGTGCTCGAGCCCGACGCCGTGATCCTGTCCCTCGTCGACTCCCAGGACGGCGAGATCGACACGGCGGTCAGTTACGCCGTCGACAGCGAGGATCAGCTGGTGGCCTGGATCCGGGCCGGCCTGCAGCGCCACGATTGGCGCCCCGAGGGCCTGTTCCTGGTGGGTTCGGTGGGTGGTCTCGACGCGCTCGCCGCGTTGTTGCAGGACGAGCTGGGTGTGCCCGTCTTCGACCCGCCGGAGGCCGAACTGGCGTTGGCGCACGGCGCGGCATTGGCCTCGGCGGCGGATCCGCAGCCGGCCGCCACCGCCAACGGCGCCGGTGGCCGCTGGCCCGCGGTGCCGTTGACCATGCTGGTGGCCGGCGCGGTCACGTTCGTGGTGGCCGTGTCGTTGGCCGTCAGCCCGCACCTGATCCCGCGCAGCGACACCCATCGCGACACCGCCGTGGTGACCAAGCCGACCGAGGGCATCGGCAGTGCGCCGATCAAGGCGCCGCCGTCGAAGGCGCAGCTACCGTCGGCGCGCCCGGCGGCTCCGGCCAGGCCCGCGGCCCCGGCCGAACCGCCCGCGGCACCCGCGCCGCCGCCCGCCGCACCCGCACCGCCGCCCCCGCCGGCGCAGGCCCTGCCCGCACCGGAACCGGCCGCACCCGCACCCGCGCCCGCTCCGGCCGCGCCGCCGGCGCAGGAGGCGCCGCCGCCCCCGCCGCCGGTCGTCGCGCCGGTGCCGACGATCGAGGCCATCACCCCCGCCTATCCGCCGGCGCCGGTCGTCGAGCCCATCAACCCGATCCAGCCGCCGCCACCGGTGGTGGCCCCGGTGGTGCCGCAGGTACCCGAGAAGCCGCGCCTGCGCGACCGCATCATCGACAAGATTCCCGGGCTCAACCGGTTCAACTGACCGGCCGCAGCGCGTGCAGGTTCTTCGCGGTCGGGGAGCTGGGCACCGACCGCGGGTCCGGGCCGGTGCCCAGGACACGGTCGGCGGTGCCCGCGGTGGTGACCGTGAACCAGAACTTCTCGTTCTTGAAATGGTGCTGCCGGTGATTGCGCCAAATCGCTTTGTACACCTTTGATTTCGGCTTGTAGTCGGTGTGGATCAGATAGTGCATCCATTCGTAGACCAGCCCGAACACGCTCAGCGACATCAGGAAGGTCCCGGCGAGCTCGATGCGCGGGAAGGCCGCCACGGCCACGACGACGGCACCAGGCAGCACCCACAGCAGCGCCTGCCAGGGGATGAAGATCAGCCCGACCGCCCGCGGGTCGACGTGATGCTCGCGGTGCTTGCGGGCCAACAGCGGATCGAGGGTCACGCCGAGGAACCGCCGCGGCCGCCAGTGCAGGATCACCACGTGGATGCACCACTCCACGAAGGGGAACGCGACCAGCAGACCCAGCGGCACCAGCGCGTCGGTCGGCCGCCAATCCCCGAGGGACCCGCGCCACACCGCGGCGACCGCCAGCGTCGCGGCGATCATCCATGGGGTGGGGTGCCGGACGAACTCGCGGGCCGCGTCGGCCAGCGTGAACGCCTCACGTCTCGTGCTCATGACGGCGTCGATTCCTCGAGGTCGGCCAGCGCGGCGAGGATTGCCGTGGTGGCCGGTTCCAGCAGGTCTGCGGCGGCCCGCTGGGCGCCGGCCTCGTCGCCGTCGCAGATGGCCCCGGCAAGGCGCCGGTAGGCGTCGGGCCGGCCGACCTCGGCGGCCATCACCGTGGCCAGCGCGGCCAGCGCCGGCTCGTAGGTGGCCCGCAGCGTGTTGTACATCAGCCGGAAGGCCACGGAGTCGGCTGCGTCGACGACATGGTCCCAGAAGCTCAGCGCGTGCCGTTGCCGCGCAACCGGATCCGACTCGGCGGCCAGGAGTTCGACGGCGGCGGCCAGCGGTTCGCGGGCTCGTGGCCCGCCCCGGCGGGCGGCCAGCTCGGCGACC
Source organism: Mycolicibacterium sp. MU0050 (assembly GCF_963378085.1). GTDB lineage: Bacteria > Actinomycetota > Actinomycetes > Mycobacteriales > Mycobacteriaceae > Mycobacterium > Mycobacterium wendilense. Next base: position 2,409,979 of record NZ_OY726395.1, read on the forward strand.
TTGGGCCCGTTGTGCAGCCGGGTCTCCAGGATGCTGCGCACCACCGCGAGGTCCAGCACGCCGTCGCGCACCACCAGGTGGGGGAGCAGATCCAAGCCGGCGTGCCGACGGTAGTCGCGCACGGTGGTGGCGTCGCCCTGGCGCACCTCCACCAGGCCGGTGGCCGTCATCCGCTTGAGCGCTTCGCGCACCGCCGGCCGGGACACCCCGAGCACCTCCGCCAGCCGGCGCTCGCTGGGCAGGGTGTCGCCGGGGCGGAGGTCGCCGCGCAGCACCTCCCCGATGAGCTGGTCGAAGACGTCCTCGGGGACGGAGCGGCGGTTGACCGGCTGCAGTGCCATGGCCCCAGCCTGCCGCAGACCCCACCAGTGGTCAAGTGGTCATACCAGTAGGGATCAGCGGCCGCGGTAGTCGACCTGCCAGTGCTTGATCCCGTTGAGCCAGCCGCTGCGCAGCCGTTGTGGCGCCCCGACGCCGGTCAGGTCCGGCATGTGGTCGGCGATCGCGTTGAACATCAGGTCGATGGTCATCCGCGCCAGGTTCGCCCCGATGCAGTAGTGCGCCCCGGTGCCGCCGAACCCCACGTGCGGGTTGGGGTCGCGGAGGATGTCGAAGCGCAGCGGGTCGGTGAAGACATCCTCGTCGAAATTGGCCGAGCGATACGACATCACCACCCGCTGGCCCTTCTTGATCTGCACCCCGGACAGTTCGTAGTCGGTCAGGGCGGTGCGCTGGAAGGAGGTCACCGGCGTGGCCCACCGCACGATCTCGTCGACAGCGGTCGGCGGGCGTTGCCGCCGGTACAGCGCCCACTGCTCGGGGTGCTCGGCGAACGCGATCATGCCGTGGGTGATGGAATTTCGGGTGGTCTCGTTGCCGGCGACGGCCAGCAGCACCATGAAGAAGCCGAACTCGTCGTCGGAGAGCTTGTGCCCCTCGACGTCCGCCTCGATCAGGGTGGTGACGATGTCCTCACCCGGCTGCTCGGCGCGCTGGGCCGCCAGCTGCATTGCGTACATAATCAATTCCGTTGCCGCACTGCGGTTGTCGTAGTGGGCGAACTCCGGGTCGTCGTCGCTGACCATCTGATTCGACCAGTCGAACAGCTTCTTGCGATCGGCCAGCGGAACCCCGATCAGCCCGGCGATGGCCTGCAGCGGGAGTTCGCAGGCGACCTGCTCGACGAAGTCGCCCCGGCCCTGCGCCGCCGCGGTCCTGGCGATCTGCTGCGCCCGCGCGTCGAGATCGGCGCGCAGCCGTTCGACCGCCCGCGGCGTGAAGCCGCGGGAGATGATCTTGCGCAGGTGGGTGTGGTGCGGCGCGTCCATGTTCAACAGCACGAACTTGCCCGTCTCGAGCTGCTCGGCGGTGGATCCCTTGGGATAGCGGGGCAGCGCGGTCTTGGCCTCGCTGGAGAACACGTCGCTGCGGATCGAGATCTCCTTGACGTCCTTGTGCTTGGTCACCAGCCAGAAGCCGCCGTCGTCGAAACCGCCGTCCCCGAGAGGCTGGGCGTTCCACCAGATCGGGGCGACGCGGCGCAACTCGGCGAGCTCGTCGACCGGTAGGCGTTCGCAGTTCAGGTCGGGGTCGGTGAAGTCGAAACCGGGGGACAGGCTGGGAACGGTCATTTCGGTGAGCTCCTCGCTGCGGTGAACTCGTATCGGGCCCTATGGCCCGTTCCTACACCGGATGCGACGCCGGTTGGCCGGTTTTGCGGGCATCGGTCAAACGGGGACGCTCCGGCGCGCGAAATCTCGACCGAAGGCCGATACTGGAGCGGATGTAACAACCCGGACCCGCGGGGTGATGACCGGATATGCGCACTCGACCAGTTCTGCTCGGCTCGCTGGGCGCGGCCGTCGCAATCGGCCTGGCGCCCGTCGCGGGCGCGGACCCCGCGGCGCCGGAGCCGCGGCCGGATGTCGCCGCGGAGGCGAGCGTGGGCACGCCGCACCTGGCGAGCCCGGAGAATCTGCCGCCGGGCGCCACCAGCACCCCGCCGCCGGAGGGCCGCGGCCTGGGCTATCTGCGTGACCTGTGGCACGCGGTGCAGACCCAGGAAGTCAGCGGCGCCGACGCGCTGCTGCTGCTGACGCAACGGCCGATGAATCCCGACGCGTATTCGCCGCGCGGGCTGCCCGCCGGGCCGCAGCCCGCGCCCCCACCCGCACCTGCGCCTAGCGCGGTTGAGGTGCCACCGTCTTCGTGACCGTCGTCGTCACGGTGGCCGTCGCCGTGGCGGTCGGGGTCGCGGTGCGGGTCGTGCCGTCGGATTCGGCGGCGAAGCTGGGCGCCTCGTAGAACGCCCAGGTGTCGCGGTAGATCACCTTGCCGCCGGAGGTCACCTCCAGAGCCTTCGGCGACACCGTGTACCGGGCGCCCTCGTTGTCCGCGACGAACGTGCCGGCGCCGGAGGATCGCGCCGAGGTCCGCAGCAGGGCGCCGTCGTCGATCCGCACGCCGCGGTATTCGTAGCCACCGTCGGGCTCCGCGCAGACCGCCACCATCGACCGCTGGGTGCGGCCCAGCGCGACTGCGCTCTGCCCCTGCTCGCAGCGGGCCTTGGAGGAGATGAAACCGAGCTCATCGGTGTCCGTGCCGGCCCTGCTGGTGGTCGTCGTCGGGCTCACCGGCGCCGCCTCCGCGGCCGGAAGCGCCCGTTGGCCGGCCGGCTGCGTCATCACGCCGGCGAAGAGCGCGACGGTCGCCAGCACCGCACCCAATCCGGTCAGCATCAACACATTGCGACTGGACAACACCCGGGCCCTCCTGTGCTCATTGAACCGTGTCCGTCCAGCAAAGCACCCTGCGCAGCGATCCTGTCGTTGCGACGACGGTGTTTCGCGGGAAAGTTCACCGAGCGCGCGGCGGCACCCGATAGGCTTCGCGGCAACGAGCCGACGGGAGGCGTCCATGATTGGCGACCGGACGCGCGACATGATGCGCAACGTGGTCGGCTCGGGTGCCGTACTCGCCGCCACCGTCGCGGTGGCGCTGGCGGCCGCCGGGGCGGCGGCCGCCGATCCCGAGCACGCGTACGCCGACGTGCCCGGGATGGCCCACGACGTCCAGCTGAGCACCAAGTGCCACAGCTGGGAACGGTTCATCTTCGGCCGCGGGGTGGAGGGGCAGACGTACGCCTGCCACTACATCCCCAACCAGTGGCCGCCGGTCGACTCCGGATTCTGGGTGTGGTCCCCGCCGCTGTACGGCGTGCAGGAGATCGGGGCGCCGTGCCCGACGAATCGCGGCGCGGCGGCCCAATCCCCGGACGGACTTCCCCTCGAATGCGCGGGGGACCGGGGCTGGCAGCAGGACTTCTACGCCTGAGCCGGCCGGTCAGGCCTCGGCGGCCTCGTTGAGCGCGTTCAGCGTGGCGGTCGACTCCAGGTACTCCTGCACCCAGCGTTCGATGACCGCCGAGGTCTTCTCGACCTTGGTGAATTGCCCGACGACCTGGCCGACCGGGTTGAACGCGACGTCGACGGACTCGTCGGGATACTTGTGGGTGGCGGCCACCGCCATGCCGGAAACCATGTACTGCAACGGCATTCCGAGCGGCTTCGGGTTCTCCGGGTTCTCCCAGGCCTCGGTCCACTCGTTGCGCAGCATGCGCGCGGGTTTCCCGGTGAAGGAGCGGCTGCGGACCGTGTCGCGGCTGGTGGCCTTGGCGTAGGCGGCCTGCTGCACCGGGGTGTTCTCGGCCTCCTCGACCATCAGCCACTGCGATCCGGTCCAGGCCCCCTGGGTGCCCAGCGCCAGCGCCGCGGCGATCTGCTGGCCGCTCCCAATACCGCCGGCGGCCAGCACCGGAATCGGCGCGACCTCCTTGACCACCTCCGGCCACAGCACGATCGAGCCGACATCGCCGCAGTGGCCGCCGGCCTCGCCGCCCTGGGCGATGATGATGTCGACGCCGGCGTCGGCGTGCTTGCGGGCCTGGCGCGCCGAACCGCACAGCGCGGCGACCACCCGGCCCGCGTCGTGGATGTGCTTGATCATGTCGGCCGGCGGGGTGCCCAGCGCGTTGGCGATCATGGTCACCTTGGGGTGCTGCAACGCGACCTCGACCTGCGGCGTCGCGGTGGCCTCCGTCCAGCCCAGCAGCTGCAACGCGTCGTCGTCGCTGTGCTCGACCGGGACCCCGTGGTCGGACAGGATCTTCTTGGCGAAGTCGATGTGCTCCTGGGGCACCAGGTCGTTGAGGGTTTTCTTGAGCACCTCGGGGGACAGGTCGGTGGCGTCCATCCCCTCGTACTTGTTGGGGATCACGATGTCGACGCCGTATGGGTGGTCGCCGATGTTCTCGTCGATCCAGTTCAGCTCGATCTCGAGCTGCTCGGGGGTGAACCCGACCGCGCCGAGCACGCCGAATCCGCCGGCCTTGCTCACCGCCACCACCACGTCGCGGCAGTGGGTGAAGGCGAAGATGGGGAATTCGATGCCCAATTGGTCGCAGAGGGGAGTATGCATAGTCGGCTCCTGGTGAGCGTATGGCAGGGGATCAGTGCAAGACTGGAACGTGTTCTAGTTTATCCCAGCCGCCCCGTCGCGCACACGACCCTCCCGAACTTTGTGCCGATCAGCGCAGGGTCGCGAAGAACTTCCGGACGTCCTCGACGAACAGTTCCGGCTGCTCGAACGCAGCGAAGTGGCCGCCGCGCGGCATCGTCGTCCAGTGCGTGATGCGGTAGCGGTCCTCGCACCACTGCCGCGGCGCCTGCAGGATCTCCTTGGGGAAGGACGCCACCCCGGTGGGGATCTGAACCCGCCGTCCGCGTCCGAAGCCGCGGTAGCTCTCCCAGTACAGCCGCGCCGCGGAGGTGGCCGAGTTGGTCAGCCAGTACAGCATCACGTTGTCGAGCATCTCGTCGCGGCCGAGCACGTTCTCCGGGTGGCCGCCGCAGTCGGTCCACGCCCAGAACTTCTCGACGATCCAGGCCAGTTGCCCCACCGGCGAGTCGGCCAGGCCGTAGCCCAGCGTCTGCGGGCGGGTCGACTGCTGGGTGGCGTAGCCGGTGCCCCAGCGGCGGTGCTCCGCGGCGGCCGCCAGCGCCTGCTGTTCTTCGGCGCTGAATCCGTCCGCGGGTTCGGCCGGCGGGCGTCCCAGCGGCATGTTCAGATGAATTCCGATGCAGCCGCCCCCATTTCGGCCGATCTCGCTGGTGACCGCCGCCCCCCAGTCGCCGCCCTGCGCGCCGTAGCTGGAATAGCCGAGGCGCTGCATCAACGTCTCCCAGGCCGCCGCGATCCGCTCGACACCCCAGCCCGCCGCGGTCGGCTTGCCCGAGAAGCCGTAGCCGGGCAGCGACGGGCACACCACGTGAAAGGCGTCCTCGGCGCGGCCGCCGTGCGCGGTCGGATCGGTCAGCGGACCGATCACCTTGAGGAATTCGACGACGGAGCCCGGCCAGCCGTGGGTGATCACCAACGGCAGCGCGCCGTCGTGCGGCGAGCGCTGATGGATGAAATGCAGGTCCAGTCCATCGATTTCGGTGTGGAACTGCGCGAACTCGTTGAGCGCGGCCTCCCTGGCGCGCCAGTCGTAGTCGCGTTCCCAGTACTGCGCCAGCTCGCGGGTGTAGGCCAGCGGGATGCCCTGGCTCCAGTCCTGCACGCATTCCGGGTCCGGCCAGCGGGTCCGGGCCAGGCGTTGGCGCAAATCGGCCAGATCGGCGTCGTCGACGGCGATCCGAAAAGGTCGAACGGGCGGTACGGCTGCGCTCACGACGCTCCCTTCTCCGACGGCTCGGCGCCCGACCCTACCCCGGGCGGTTCCGCCAGCGCGGGGCCGCGCGGCTGATCTACAGTTGCGTCATGGCCGATCACGACATCGCCGCCGCGCGTCGGGAGATCACCGACGCCATGCTGAGCGCGCTCGACCGCAGACACGAGTTGCTCGACGCCATCGTCGAGGCCGAGGACCGCTGCGCGGCCATCGATGCCATCGCCGACGTGCTGGGATCGTCGCGGCGCTCGGCCGAGGCGGTCCTGGGGCTGTCCTTCGAGTGGCTCACCAAGAGTTCGCGGCGCAAGATCGCCGCCGAACTCGAGGACCTCAACTCCCGACTCAGTTTCACCGTGGGCGAGCGGCCCGCTGCCAGCGGTGAGACGTTGACGCTGCGGCCTTTCGACGGCGAGCGCGACCGGGACATCTTCGCCGCACGTACCGAGGACACCCACACCGCCGGCGACGGTTCCGGCGCCCCGGCCCGAGACGTCGACGACGAGATCAGCGCGGCGAAGACCCGCCTGCACTCCGAGGACGCCGCCTGGTTCGTCGCCGTCGAGGGGGAGCAGAAGGTGGGGATGGTCTTCGGCGAACTGATCGGCGGCGAGGTGAACGTGCGGATCTGGATTCGCCCCGAACACCGCAAGAGGGGGTACGGGACGGCCGCGCTGCGGCAGTGCCGCTCGCAGATGGCCGCGTACTTCCCGGCGGTGCCGATGGTGGTCCGCGCGCCCGGGGCGACGCCGTAGCCGTGGGGACTCGCGCGGGCATCGTCGTCACCGGAACCGAGGTCCTCACCGGGCGGATCGCCGATCGCAACGGGCCGTGGCTGGCCGACCGGTTGCTGGAGTTGGGGATCGAACTCGCCCACATCACCATCTGCGGTGACCGGCCCGAGGACATCGCCGCGGCGCTGCGCTTCCAGGCCGACGCCGGGGTGGACGTGATCCTGACGACCGGCGGCCTGGGACCCACCGCCGACGACATGACGGTGGCGGTCGTCGCCGAATTCAGCGGTCGCGAACTGGTATTGGACGTCGAGCTCGAACACCGCATCGCGGCGATCCTGCGGCGGCTGATGGAACGCTATCCGGGCGCCGACTTCGACGCGGTGATGGCCGCCAACCGCAAGCAGGCCCTGGTACCCGCCGGCGCCACGGTCCTCGAACCGGTGGGCACCGCCCCGGGGGTGGTGGTTGCGGGCGCGCCGACCGTGGTGGTGCTGCCCGGTCCGCCGCGGGAGCTGCAGGCGATGTGGCCGGCCGCGCTGGCCACCCACACCGTGCAGCAGGCCATCGCGGCGCGCACGCAGTACCGCCAGGAGACGCTGCGGATGTTCGGCGTGCCCGAGTCCGAACTCGCCGACACGCTGCGGTTGGCCGAGTCCCGGGTGCCGGGGTTCGACCGGCTCGAGATCACCACCTGTCTGCGGCGCGGCGAACTGGAGATCGTGACCCGTTACGAGCCGGCCGCCGAGCCGAGCTACCGCGCGCTGACCGAGGTGCTGTCCGAGCACCACCGGCGGGAGCTGTACTCGACCGACGGGGCGACGGTCGACGACCAGGTCGCGGCGCTGTTGGCGGGACGACGCGTCGCCACGGCCGAGTCGTGCACCGCGGGACTGGTCGCCGCCCGGCTGACCGACCGCCCCGGGTCCTCGGCGTACGTCACCGGCGGGGCGGTGGTCTATTCCAACGAGGCCAAGAGCGCGGTGCTCGGTGTCGACCCCGCCCTGATCGCCGAGCACGGCGCGGTTTCCGAGCCGGTGGCCGAGGCGATGGCGGCGGGCGCGTTGCGGCGCTTCGACGCCGACACCGCGGTGGCCATCACCGGGATCGCCGGACCCGGCGGCGGTACCGACGAGAAGCCCGTCGGCACGGTGTGTTTCAGCGTGCAGCGCACCGACGGCGCCACCCGGACCGAAATGTTGCTGCTGCCCGGTGGCCGGGCCGACATCCGGGAGCGGTCCAGCACGGTGGCCATGCACCTGTTGCGGTCGGTGCTGCTCGAAACCTGAGGGCTAGGCGATGTCGGCGACGAACACGCCGGCCTTGCGCAGCGCCAGCCGGGGGATCAACGGAAGCCCGGTGCCATCGGATCCCACCGGGACGATCCGCGGGTTCACGATGTGCAGTTCGCGGCCGAGCAGCCGCACGTCGGCCTGACCGGCGGCCAGCACGTTCTTGACCCAGTTGGTCTTGCCGTGGGCCAGCAGCACCGCGAACACGTTGCCCTTGCGGTAGGACGTCACGATCGTCTCGTACGGGGTGCCGGAGGTGCGGCCCGTGTGCTTGACGATGGTGAACCCGGGCAGCCGCTTCGCCAGGGGCGCCAGTGCCGGGTTGACGTACTTGATCTGCAGGCGCTCCACCGTCGGGGAGAACAACATCGGCACGTCGGGAGTGTGGTTGGGGTGGTCCTGGGCTCGCATCGCTGTCCTTCGGTATCGGCTGTTCCGTGCCGCCGTGTTCGGCCGCCGGTCTTACGTGTGGCGTTCCCAGAGTTCGGCCATCGACCCGAGAATGTCGTGGGCGTAGCCCAATCCGGCGAGGTGGCTTTCGCCGGGCAGCGTGAACATCTCGGCGTCGGGCAGCTTGGCCACCACGTGCGCGCCGTGCGAGTACGGAATGATGTGGTCCTTGTCGCCGTGCCACCACCGGACCGGGACCTTGACCTCGTCGAGGCGAAATCCCCAGTCCCGGGCGAAGTTCACCACGTCGGCGAACGGGGCCCCCAGCTGTTTGCGTCCGCCGTTGAGCAGGTCGTCGAGGAACATCGCCTTGAACTCCGGTCGCGTCAGCAGCCGGCGGTCGCCCTCCGGCGAGACCCGCGCGTAGATCTCCAGGACCGGCAGCGCCACGGGCTTGATCAGCCGGACCAGGCCGGTGGCCACGGCGCCGACGGGCTCGCCCACCACCTCGAGCACCGGGGCGACGGCGGTGCCGAGCGTCATGGCGCCGCCTTTGATCGCGTCGGGTCCCACGGCCGGTGCGACGCCGCCGAGAACGCCGACGGCCACCACCCGGTCCGGCATGGCGGCCGCGGCGGCCAGCGTGTAGGGCCCGCCGCCGGACAGGCCGACCACGGTCATCTTGTCGATCCCCAGTGTGTCGGCGATGACCCGCAGGTCGTCGGCGAACGCGGCGACGTTCTCGTACTGGTGGGGCGTCGAGGAGCCGATGCCGGGCCGGTCCACGCCGATCAGGCGCAGCTGGTTCTCCTCGGCGTACACCCTGGCCTCGGTCGGGATCTGCCGGCGCGCCCCCGGGGTGCCGTGCAGCCAGAACACCGGTCGGCCCTGCGGGTCGCCGAACTCGGCGAACCCGACCCGCCGGAACTCGCCGACGGCGATGCTGCCTTCGAGCTTGGGCCGCGCCAGCTTCGGCGCCCCGAGTGGATTTCGCATAGCCAGCAGTGTCGCACGCCACATTTCAGCGACGAAATCGCTAGCGGCGGCGCCGACCGGTCGGTTCCTCGACGCGCTTGACCCGGCGCCGGTACGACGACGGGGTCTCGCCGCTGAACTGCGCGAATGCCCGCGTGAACGAGCTCAGGTTGTCGAAGCCCACGGCGCTGGACACGTCCTGCACGCTGGTTTCGGGCAATGCCAGCAACGCCATGGCCCGCAACATCCGGGCGTGCAGCAGGTAGGTGCGCCAGGAGATCCCCAGGGTGTCGCCGAACAGTCGGCGCAGCGTCCGCTCGGAGACCGCGACGGCTCGGCTGACGTCCTCGGCGCTGACCGACTGCAGGTGTTCCTTGGTGTAGGCCATGGCGGCGGCCACGATGGGATGGTCCGAGGTGGGCAGGTTCAGCGGCGCCTCGTGATCCAGCGCATCGGCGACCAGGTGCGCCAGAGTCCGGAAGAAGCCGTCGGCGATCGCCTCCTCCTCGCGAGAGCCCACGCGGCGGTCGATCGGCCAGCGCAGCGCGTAGATCATCATCTCCCGGATCAGCGGCGACACCGCGAGGATCCGGGCGCGATTGCCGGCGTGCGGGAGTAGCTGCGGATCGAACATCACCGCGATGGTCTTGACGTCGGGGTTCATCGTCGCCGAATGCTCCAGGCCGACCGGCAGCCAGGCCGCCTGCTGCGGGGGCAGCAGATAGTGGCCGGCCCGGGTCTCGACCTCGACGACGCCGCCCATGGCGTATTCGATCTGGTGGACGTCGTGGGAATGCCAGCCGGTCAGCAGCTTGTCGCCCTCGTACAGATAGCTGCCGGCCAGGGCGCGGCCACCCCGGCGCAGGTCGATCTGCCGGGGCGTGGCCGATTCTGCATCATGTCTGTCCGATAGCGCAGAGACGGTCATGGTGATCGAGGGTACAAGTGGAGGCAGGGTATGGGCCAGCCCATGCCCGTCGCTTGTCCGCGCGTGTGAAGGAGACCGATGAACGTCGACGATTTGATCCTGGTGAGCATTGACGACCACGTGGTCGAACCGCCCGACATGTTCCTGCGCCACGTGCCGGCCAAGTACAAGGACGAGGCGCCCATCGTGGTCACCGACGACAAAGGCGTCGACCAGTGGATGTACCAGGGCCGCCCGCAGGGCGTCAGCGGGCTGAACGCCGTGGTGTCCTGGCCGGCCGAGGAGTGGGGCCGCGACCCCGCCGGTTTCGCCGAGATGCGCCCCGGCGTCTACGACGTGCACGAGCGGGTCCGCGACATGAACCGCAACGGCATCCTGGCCTCGATGTGCTTCCCCACGTTCACCGGATTCTCCGCGCGGCACCTCAACATGACCCGGGAAGACGTCACGCTGGTGATGGTGTCGGCCTATAACGACTGGCACATCGACGAATGGGCCGGTTCCTACCCGGACCGCTTCATCCCGATCGCGATCCTGCCGACCTGGTCGCCCGAGGGGATGTGCAACGAGATCCGCCGGGTGGCGGCCAAGGGCTGCCGGGCGGTGACCATGCCGGAGCTGCCGCACCTGGAGGGTCTGCCCAGCTATCACGACGAGGACTACTGGGGACCGGTGTTCCGCACCCTGTCCGAGGAGAACGTGGTGATGTGCCTGCACATCGGCACCGGCTTCGGGGCGATCAGCATGGCGCCCAACGCGCCCATCGACAACCTGATCATCCTGGCCACCCAGGTGTCGGCGATGTGCGCCCAGGATCTGCTGTGGGGCCCGGCGATGCGCAACTATCCCGATCTGAAGTTCGCGTTCTCCGAGGGCGGCATCGGCTGGATCCCGTTCTACCTGGACCGCTCCGACCGGCACTACACCAACCAGAAGTGGCTGCGCCGCGACTTCGGCGACAAGCTGCCCTCGGATGTGTTCCGCGAGCACTCGCTGGCCTGCTACGTCACCGACAAGACCTCGCTGAAGCTGCGGCATGAGATCGGCATCGACATCATCGCCTGGGAGTGCGACTACCCGCACTCGGACTGCTTCTGGCCCGACGCACCCGAGCAGGTGCTGGCGGAGCTGAACGAGGCCGGGGCCAGCGACTCCGACATCAACAAGATCACCTGGGAGAACTCGTGCCGGTTCTTCGGCTGGGATCCGTTCAAGCTGACCCCGAAGGAGCAGGCCACCGTGGCTGCGTTGCGCGCCAAGGCCACCGACGTCGACACCTCGATCCGACCCCGTGCCGAGTGGGCCCGCCTCTACGAGCAGAAGCAGTTGGCCAAGGCCTGAGCCGACTGCCCTGAGCCGGGCGCCGAGGCTGCGGACCCCGTGGCGAAGTGCGATTGGTCGCCACGGCCGCCGCAGTCTCGGCGCGGTGCCCTACGCCGTGACGACCACCGTCAGCGCGTTGCCCGAGCGTTCCACCCGCATGTCGGCGCGGCGGGCGACGGCCGCCACCCCCGCGGCGTCGGTGGGCTCGGCGCGACTGCTCGCGAGCGCGCGGGCCAGCCTGCCCTTGTGCGCCTTGTTGAAGTGGCTGACGACGGTGCGGCGACCGTCGGCGTGCTCGGCCACCACGTCGACCTCGACGGCCCCGGGTAGGCGCCCGAGGCCCGCATAGGAACCCGAGCGCAGATCGACCACCAGTTCGTCGGTCGCCAGCGCGGCGAGCACCGGTTCGAGCACCGGGCGCCACCGCGCGCCGAGCGTGGGCTGCCCGGGCAACTTCGACGACGCCGAGAGTCGATAGGCCGGCACCGGGTCGTCGGCGCGCAGCAGCCCGAACAGCGCCGAGCCGACGGCCAGCCGTGCGTTGGCGCGGGAAAGTGCTGCGGCACTCAGCGTTTCGATGTCCAGCGCGTCGTAGAGCACGCCGGTGTAGCGGCGGATGGCCGGCGCGGTCGGCGAGGTCCGCAGCGCGGCGTTGCGTTCGATCTCGGCGTCCTGCTTCGCCGACAGGCTCAGCGCGCGGCGGCTGGCCGGCGGGTCTGCGGCCAGCGCGACGAGCTCGTCGAGGAGGCTCTCGCGCAGCGGGTGCAGGGCGGGGAAACTCAGCGACTCCAGCCGCAGGGGCGGGCCGTCGCCGCCGACACGTTTGGTTTCCGAGGGCGGCAGCAGCACGATCACGGTGACAAAGGTTATCCGGCCGCGGCCGGTCCGGCCTCAGCCGTAGGCGAGCAGCAGCGGGACCCGCTGCTCGGCGCTGGTCAGCGAGCCGTGGTGACCGATCAGCCCGGACTCGAGCGGTTCGGTGCTGCGGCGCACCAGCACCGCCGAATCGCGCGCCGCGGCCACCACATCGCCGATCCGCGGCCGCACAGCGTCGCGCACCTGCGCGCCGAACCAGCCCGCGGCGATCGCCTCCTCCCGGGAGACCACCCACGCGGCCGGCCCCAGGGTCGCGCGCCAGGTGTCCAGCACGGCCTCGGCGGCCCCGTCGCGGGTGTAGACGTGGCGGGCGCGAGGTTCGCCGCCGACCGCGTCGACGCCGTCGAGCAACGCGGACTCGGCGTCGATGTCGATGGTGGCCCCGGGGTCGGCGGTCACCATGCCGTGGTCGGCCACCACCGCGAGCAGCCCGCCCGGCGGCAGCGTCTCCAGGACCGACTCCACCAGCCGGTCGACCTGACGCAACTGCATGCGCCAGGCCGTCGAGCCGGGACCGTGCAGGTGACCGAGCAGATCCAATTCGCTGTGGTAGCCGTAGCAGAAGCCACCCTCGTCGATCGTCGAGCGGACCGTGGCCCCTAGATCACCCAGCGCATGTACGCCGACGTAGCGGCCGCCGCGCAGCACCGCGCGGGTCAGCCCGGAGTGGGTGAACTCCGCGCCGGAGATCACGCTCACGGCCATCCCGGCCGCGCTCGCGTGTTCGAATGTGGTTGGCAGCGGCTGGATTTCCTCGGGCACCACCTGGTCGCGCAGGTCCGGACCCCAGGGGTGGGGGCGCCACCGCAGTGCGTTGATGACCCCGGCGCCCGGCACCAGGAACGAGTAACCGACCAGGCCGTGCTCACCGGATCGGACGCCGGTGCCCACCGCGGCGAGTCCGGCCGCGGTCGTGGCCGGAAATCCGACGTGCACCGAGGACCCGCGCAGCCCGGCCAGCACCGGGGCGTCGGCGGCATGCTGATCGAGCAGGTCGGCGCCGAGGCCGTCGATGAGTAGCACGCAGGCCCCGGAAATCGGCTGGCGCAACGGAATTCGCGCGGAGAACTCCGCGACCCCCATCGCTGCCAGCACCGAGGGCACCACGTCGGCCAGATGCGGGTCGTCGACGCCGGGGCGGGGCAGTTCCATGTCGACCGGCTAGCCGACCCGCCGCGTGGCGAGCTCTCGGATCCGTTCGGGCAGTGCGTCGATGTCGGCCAGGCGCGGCAGCAGTTCGGGTTCGATCAGCATCGCGCGGAACACCAGGCCGACGGTCACGTCGTGGTCCGGGCGGTCGGTCACGACGATCCGGTCGCCGGCGCGGGCGGTGCCCGGACTGATGACGCGCAGATACGCGCCCGGGACCGCCGCTGCGGTGAAGGTCTTGATCCAGCCGTCGATGCCCAGCCACTTCACGAAGGTGCGGCACGGCGTGCGCGGCGAGGTGACCTCGAGGATCAGCCCGTCGTCGCCGACCTGCCACCGCTCGCCGATCCGGGCGCCGGTGACGTCGATGCCCTCGGTGGTGAAGTTCTCCCCGAACATCCCGGCGGTCAGTTCACGGCCCAGCCGCTGCTCCCAGGCGTCGAGATCCTCTCGGGCGTAGGCGTACACCGCCTGATCGTCGCCGCCGTGGTGCTTGCGGTCACCGATGGTGTCACCCGCCAAGCCGCTGCCGGCGCCCGTTCTCCGGGACCCGGGCGCCGCGATGGCGACCGGCTCGGTGGTGGGCACCTTGTTGATGCCGGTCGGCCTCGACGTGGCAGCGGGATTGGTGTGCGGATGAGCGAGATTCAGTGCTGAAAGCGTCGCCATCCCCTCAGGTTAGGCGGACTTGTTCAGCAGCGGCAGCAGCAGGGTGCGGCGCCGCAGGGTCTCGTCGGCGAAGTGGTTCAGCGCCTCGGGCACCGAGCCCGCGATGGGGTAGGCCTCCGAGGTGCCGGCGAGCACGTCGACCACGGCGTCGCTGGGAATCAGCACCCAGTCCTGTCCGGCCTCGGCGCAGTCCTCGTCGAACGCGCGGAGCAGGGCCAGGCCGTGATCGTCCATGTGCAGGACGCCGCTGAGATCCAGGACCACCGAGGTGGCCGCCAGGACATAGCGTCGGGCATGTTCGGTGACCCGGTCGACGTTGACCATGTCGACCTCGCCGCTGATGGTGACAACGGTGGCCAGTCGGCGACTCTGCGCCCGCAGCCGCGCGCCGTTGCAGTCGAACACTGGATTTCCGTAATGGTTCATGTTCGGCCTCATTTCGGTGGCGTGTTGTTCTGTGCCTCCACCGCGACATTAAGCGGCGACTCTAAGGCCCCTGGGAGCCCGGACTAATTCTTTGGTAAGACTTGAGCTGACCTGGGAGAATTGCCGCCGCGCCGGGCGGGGCCCTCAATGCCGGGCGGAGATGCGCTCCTCGAGGGCACCGGAGTCGCGGCCCAGCGCCACGGTGGCCGCCGCCACGGCGATCAGCGCACAGGGCAGCGCCACCAGGCCCACTCCGCGCGCGGTCAGTTCCTCGCCGAGCACCACCGTGCCCAGCAGCACCGCGACCACCGGTTCGAGCACCAGCATCGCCGGCACCGAGGCCTGCAGCGCCCCGGCGTGCAGCGCCGACTGCTGCAGCAGGGTCGCGACGACGGCCAGCACCACCAGGACGTAGGGCGCGGGGGTTTCCAGCAGCGCGCGCCAGGATCCGACCTGCAGGCGGTGGGTGCACAACTTGGTCAGGACCGCGATCAGGCCGAACAGCAGGCCCACGGCCGTGGCCAGGTAGAGCGCCCGGTGGGTACCCACGGCCTTCGCGGCACACAGCACGCACCCGAGGACCAGCGGGACGAGGATGGCGCTGATGACGATCCAGGTCTGCAGCGTGGGCTCGTTGTGCCCCTGACGGGGGTGGGCCACCACCACGAACACCGCCAACGCCACGGTCAGCAGTAGCGCCCAGCCCCATTCGGGGCGGGTGACCCGGCGGCCGGCCAGCCCGGCGCTGATCGGCAGCGCGAACAGCAGCGCGGACACCAGCAGCGGCTGCACCAGCGTCAATGACCCGAACGACAGCGCCAGGGCCTGGAAGCCGTAGCCGGCGGCCGCGGTCGCCAGCCCGGCCCACCACAGCGGGGTGCGCAGCAACGACGTCACGATCGCCGAGCTCATGCCGGCCTCGGCGGGGACGTTCCGGGTGGCCAGCTGGCGCACCACGATGCCGAGCGCCGCGCACAGCGCCGCGATCAGCGCGAGAACGACGACGACCGGCTGCGACATGTGTTCCTCACTGGTGGGGCGGGGTGCGCCAGCTGCAGAGCCGCCGGCGACAGCGTGGCCCGCCGATGAAAAGGTCTGGCAATCAACGACAATACTGACAGTGCCCCGCGAGCCGAAGCTCGCGGGGCACTGCGTTCAGGGCCGGCGTTGCGGCCTACGTGTTCCGGGCGTTGTGGTCAGGCGCCCTTGCCGATGTCGTAGCGGTCGGCGTCCATCACCTTGGTCCACGCCGCCACGAAGTCCTTGACGAACTTCTCCTTGGCGTCGTCCTCGGCGTAGAACTCGGTCAGCGCCCGCAGCTGCGAGTTGGACCCGAACAGCAGGTCGACGCGGCTGGCCGTGTACTTCTGCTCACCGCTGAGGAGGTCCTTGCCGATGTAGGTGCCGTCGTCGGCCGGCGACGGCTCCCATTTGAGGCCCATATCGGTGAGGGTGACGAAGTAGTCGTTGGTCAGCTGGCCGGGCCGCTCGGTGAGCACACCCAGCTTGGAGCCGCCGTGGTTCGCGTCGAGCGCCCGCAGGCCACCGACGAGCACCGTCATCTCCGGTGCCGACAGCTTCAGCTGGTTGGCGCGGTCGATGAGCTGGTACTCGGCCGGCACCTCCAGGCCCTTGCCGAGGTAGTTGCGGAAGCCGTCGGCCTTGAGCTCCAGGTAGGAGAACGAGTCGACATCCGTCTGCTCCTGGCTGGCATCGCCGCGACCCGAGCTGAACGGCACCTCGACGTCGAATCCGGCCGCCTTGGCCGCCTTCTCGACGCCGACGTTGCCGGCCAGCACCACCAGGTCGGCGAACGACACGTCGACGCCGGCGCTGCCCTGGATCTCCTCGAGCGTGCGGATCACCTGGGCCAGTTCCTCGGGCTCGTTGGCCTCCCAGCCGAGCTGCGGCTGCAGCCGGATCCGACCGCCGTTGGCGCCGCCGCGCATGTCGCTGGCGCGGAACGATCCCGCGGCCTTCCACGCCGTCGAAACCAGTTGCGACACCGAAAGATCCGACGCCGCGATGGCGCTCTTCAGGGTGGCGATGTCAGCGTCGGACAGGGGCTTGCCGGCCGGGACGATGTCCTGCCAGAGCCACGTCTCGTTCGGAACCAGCGGCCCGAGGTAGCGCGACACCGGACCCAGGTCGCGGTGCAGCAGCTTGAACCAGGCCTTGGCGTATTCCTCCCGCAGCTCCTCCGGGTGGTCCAGCCAGCGACGGGTGATCTTGCCGTAGATGGGGTCGAACCGCATCGACAGGTCGGTGGTCAGCATCGACGGATGCGTGCGGCCCTTGAGGTCCGCGGTGGGCACCGAGTTGGCCCAGCCGTTGTCCTTGGGCCGCCACTGGTGGGCGCCCGCCGGGCTCTTGAACAGCTCCCACTCGTTGCTGTACAGGATCTCCAGGAAGCTGTTGTCCCATTTGGTCGGAGTGTGCGTCCAGGTGACCTCGAGCCCGCTGGCGACTTTGTCGTTGGGGTTGCCGGTCTCGTTGGGGTTGGTCCAACCCAGGCCCATGTTCTCCAGCGGGGCGCCCTCGGGCTCGGGTCCGAGCACGCTGGCGTCGCCGTTGCCGTGGGTCTTGCCGAAGGTGTGCCCGCCGCAGATCAGCGCCGCGGTCTCGACGTCGTTCATCGCCATCCGGCCGAAGGTCTCGCGGATGTCGATCGCGGCGGCCAGCGGATCCGGATTACCTTCGGGGCCTTCGGGGTTGACGTAGATCAGACCCATGTGGGAGGCGGCGAGCGGGTTCTCCAGCCGGGTGCGGTCACCGTTCGAGCCGGCGTAACGCTCCCGGGTGCCCAGCCATTCGGCCTCCGCGCCCCAATAGATGTCCTCCTCGGGCTCCCAATAGTCCGGGCGGCCGAAGACGAATCCGGCGGACTTGAATCCCATCGCTTCCTGCGCGCGGTTGCCGGCGTAGACCAGCAGGTCCGACCACGACAGCTTCTTGCCGTACTTCTTCTTGAGCGGCCACAGCAGCCGGCGGGCGTTGTCCAGCCCCACGTTGTCCGGCCAGCTGTTGGTCGGGGCGAACCGCTGTTGGCCCCGGCCGGCGCCGCCGCGGCCGTCCTGCACGCGGTAGGTGCCCGCGGCGTGCCACGACATCCGCACGAACAGCGGGCCGTAGTTGCCGAAGTCGGCCGGCCACCAGTCCTGGGCGGTGGTCAGCAGCTCGTCGAAGTCGCGTTCGAGCTGTTCGAAGTCGAGGGTCTGCACGGCCTCGCGATAGTCGAAGTCCTCGTCGTGCGGGTCGATGACGTCGGGGTTCTTCTGCAGGATCTTCAGGTTGACGGCGTTGGGCCACCAGTCGCGGTTGCTGCCGCCCTCGACCGGTCGCCGGATGACCATCGGGCAACCGGCGTTCTCGGCCGGCTCAGTCTGGGCTTCGCCAACCGGCGGGGACTCGACAGCGTGTTCCTCTGGCACTGCGTTTCCTTTCGGGAGTGGTGTGACGGGCTGTGATCACGGGTGTGATCCCGACATCTGGATGGCAACGCAGCCGGGGCACAGGCCCCAGTAGATGACCTCGGCTTCGTCGATGGCGAAGCCGAGATTCTCGGAGGCGGTCAGGCAGGGGGTGTCGCCGACGGCGCAGTCGACGTCGGCGATGTCGCCGCAGGAGCGGCACACGATGTGGTGATGGTTGTCGCCGACGCGGGCTTCGTATCGGGCGACCGAACCGGAGGGCTGGATGCGGCGCACCAGCCCGACGGCCGTCAGCGCGTTCAGGGAGTCGTAGACGGTCTGGTGGGACACGTCGGGCAACTCGGCGCGGACCGCGCGGATGATGGTGTCGGTGTCAGCGTGGGCGTGGGCGTGCACTGCGCCCAGGACCGCAACTCGGGGACGCGTCACCCGAAGATCGGCCGCGCGCAGCTGATCTGCGTACTCGGCTGCCGAGGTCATACGGCCATCCTGGCGCGGTTTCTGGAATCAGTCAAGAGAATGCCGATTTTCATGTCCGCCGACGCTCGGCCGGCACGTTCTCGGCTAGCGTCCGGTGGTTGTGCAGACATTGATCGACCTCGCGGGCGCGCGCGTCTTCGCCATCCCAGCGGACGACGGCCTCGGGGAAACCCGTGCGCGCGAAGGGATGCTGATCGAGGGGCCGCAGGGCTGGGGGGAGTTCAGTCCCGCCGACTCGGCCGACCCGGCCGAATTGGCGCGCTGGCTGACCGCCGCGACCGAGCCGGGCACCGTCGGCTGGCCCGATGCCGTGCGCGGCCGGGTCCCGGTGGCCGTCACCGTGCCCGCGGTGCCGGCCGAGCAGGCGCGCCGCCTCGCCGCGGGTAGCGGGTGCCGCACCGCCGACGTGCTGGTCGGCCCGGGCGACGCCGCCGACATCGCCCGCGTCGAGGCCGTCCGCGACGCGCTGGGGCCGGCCGGCCGGGTGCGCTGCCGCGCCGGCGCGCCCTGGGCGGTCGACACCGCAGCGGCGGTAATCGCGGAACTCGCGCGCGCGGCGGGGGAGCTGGAGTTCGTGACCCAACCCTGCGCGTCGCTGGCGGAGACGGCGGCTCTGCGCCGCGCCGTCGACGTGCCCATCGGAGTCGAGGCATCCCGGCACCAGGTCGGCGGCCGCCCGGACCCCGCGCTCGCGCAGGCCGCCGACGTCGTCGTGCTCGACTGCGGCCCGCTCGGCGGGGTCCGGCGGGCACTGCGGGTGGGCGAGATGGCGGGTCTGCCCAGTGCGGTCACCTCGACGGCGGTGAGCACCGTCGGCCTGGCCGCGGCGGTCGCGCTGGCGGCGGCGCTGCCCGATTCCGGCTATGCGTGCGGCACCGGGGAGCGCGCCTTGCTGGCCGGTGATCTGGTCAGCGAGTCGCGGTCGCTGACCCCGACGGACGGATTCCTGCCGGTCGCGCCGATGCCGCCGGGGCCGCGCGCGGACCTGCTGGAGCGGTTCGCGGTGACGGACCCGCGGCGCATCGCCCGCTGGCGGCACCGCCTGGAGATCGCCCGGTCGGCGGGCTGACCGGCCGGCATCCGCCCGCCAGGGTGGGCCCGGTCACCACCCTGGCCTCCACACAGTGGCGCGCTCTTGGCAGACTGGGGCCATGGCACAGATAACCTTGCGTGGAAACCCCATCAATACGGTCGGCGAACTGCCCGCGGTCGGATCCTCGGCGCCCGCCTTCAGCCTGGTCGGCACCGATCTCGGCGCGGTCGACAACGAGCAGTTCAGCGGAAAGTCCGTGTTGCTCAACATCTTTCCTTCGGTAGACACCCCGGTCTGCGCGACCAGCGTGCGGTCCTTCAACGAGCGCGCGGCCGCCGGCGGCGTTTCGGTGCTGTGTGTCTCCAAGGATCTGCCGTTCGCGCAGAAGCGCTTCTGCGGTGCCGAGGGCATCGAGAACGTCACCACGGCCTCGGCGTTCCGCGGCAGCTTCGGTGAGGATTTCGGCATCACCATCGCCGACGGGCCGATGGCCGGCCTGCTGGCCCGCGCCGTCGTGGTGATCGGTGCGGACGGCAAGGTCGTCTACACCGAGCTGGTTCCGGAGATCGGATCCGAGCCGAACTACGACGCCGCGTTGGCCGCGACCAGCTAGTTCAACCACCGCCGGCGACACCGCCGGTTGCGGACGTCCGCCTCCCGGCATTGCGCCGCCGAGGCGGACGTTCGTGCTTTTCGGGAGCGCAGAGTCACCGTTTTGTCACGGTCGTGCATCTCATTGGCGTTGTGCCCGCACACAATTGGCGACACGACCCGCGCGCGCGGTACAAGTGAGAGTGACCTGACGCCCACCCGTCCGCGCCGGCTGTGCGCGGGCGCCCGAAGAGAATCGACACGTCCCATGAAACGCCTCTGTGTCCTCGTTCTAGGTGTGGCCGTGGTGCTCGCCGGGGGACTGGTGGCGCCCGGATCGGCCGTCGCCCGGCCGGCGGCCAACCAGCAAGCGATCGACTACGTGATCGCGCGCGCACTGGCGCAGCGGGGCGTTCCCTACACCTACGGCGGCGGGGACGTGTCCGGCCCGACGCTCGGCGCCGAACCGGACGTGGCCGGTGTCGAACCCGACCCGCTGGTCAGCATTTTCGGGACCACCCCGGCGGTGCGGGAACCCCGCCCGCGGGTCGCCGGATTCGACGCGTCCGGGCTGATCGTCTACGCCTTCGGCGGAGTCGGGATCAAACTGCCCCGGTCGTCCGGCGAGCAGTACAAGGTCGGTCGCAAGATCCCGCCGTCGCTGGCCCTGCCGGGCGACCTGATCTTCTACGGGCCCGAGGGCACCCAGAGTGTGGCGTTGTTCCTCGGCAACGGGCAGATGCTGGAGGCCACCACCCCCGCGGTCGCGGTGTCGCCGGTGCGGACCAACAACATGGCGCCCTACCTGTCGCGCATCATCGAGTGAGTCCGGCCCGAGTGGCGGTGCCGTCGTGGCAACGGTAAGCCCCTAGACTGACCTGCCGTGGGCACATTGATCGCATTCGCGCCATGGATCGTCTACTGGATTCTGGTCGGTAACGTCCCGTTCCACACCGCCGTGCTGATCGCCCTGGCGGTCGCCATCGGAGCGGCCGTCGTCGGCCGGCTGACCGGCGGGCCCGGGCGATCCCTCGAAATCGGGGCGCTGGCAACGTTTGTCGTGCTCACGGTGCTGACGTTCATCGCGAGCCAGGAGTTCATGGAGCGGTGGATGCAGCCGCTCAGCAACGCGGGCATCTTCCTCGTCGCGCTGGTCGGACTGCTGGTCGGCAAGCCCTTCGTGCGGGAGTTCGCCGAGGTGGGGCAGCCGCCCGGTGTCGTCGAAAGCGATCTGTTTCAGCGGATCACCACGGTACTCACCTGGATCTGGGTGGCGACGTTCGCTGGGATGACGGTGTCCTCGGCGGTGCCGCCGATCGTGCAGGGCGACGCGACCATCCTGGACACCCGGACGCCGCTGTCGTTCGTCTGCTACTGGGCGATCCCGATCTCGCTGCTGGGCCTGGCGGCGCTGGCGTCGCGCTACCTGCCCGACAAGATGATGGCGGGCATCCACGACGTCGAGCGCAAGACCACCTTCGTGGCCTACAGCGAGGCGGCCATCGATGAGTTGTACTACCTGGCGCAGCAACACGTCGAGCGAGAGGTCGGGCCCGACCAGGAGCCCTACAACATCAAGGTCGGCGGCAGCGGGACCACGCTGACCGGCGACGAGAGCCGGATGTCGTGGCCGGCCACCTACAAGGTGCGCGAGCGCAGGCGCTGACCCGCCGCGATCACACCGGCCAGCTCTCCAGCCGGTAGGCGGCATCGAAGAACATCCACTCATACCGTGACGTCGCGACGAAATGCGCTCGCGCGGTGGCCTCGTCGGCCGGTGTCAGCGTCGCGCCGAGCCGGTCGGTGAGGTCGAGCACCTCGGCGACGCTGGCGGCGAACTCGTCGCCGCCGTAGGTGTCGATCCAGAGCTGGTACCGCGGTTCGGGGGAGCCGCGCCGCAGCAGCTCGGTGCCCACCTGCGCATAGATCCAATAGCAGGGCAGCACGGCGGCCACGCCGTCGGCGAATCCGCCGCCGTAGGCGGTGGCGAGCAGATAGCTGGTGTAGGCCTGCGTGGTGGGGGTGACCACGGCGGCGTCGATGTCGGCGATGCTGATGCCCAGCTGGGGCAGCAGGGTGTTGTGCAGTTCCAGCTCGACGTCGAACACCTCGGCCGAGTGCCGGGCGAACATCGCCGCGTCGGCCGGCCGCGCTGCCTTGGCCGACACGATCGCCAGGGCGCGGGAGTACGCCCGCAGGTAGTGCATGTCCTGAGCGACGTAGTGCGCGAACACATCCGACGGCAGCGTCCCGTCGGTCAGCCCGGTGATGAACGGGTGCTCGAGGGTCGCCGCAAACTGGGTGCGGTCGATCTCGGCCCACAGGCGGGCGGTCCAGGATCCGGCTTCTCGACGCTCGTGCGCGCGCTGATTCGTCACCCCTGGAAACCTACCCGGCCCGCGCGGTCCGGTGGCGGCCCCGTCGCGGCGCGCGCCGATGGCTACCCTGGGGCGAGTGGATCCACGGGACTTACGCGTAGGGGATGCCGACCGCGAGCACGTGGCAGCCCTGCTGCAGCGGGCGGTGGGCGAGGGCATGCTCACGCTGGACGAATTCAGTGACCGGATGGACACCGCGATGGCGGCCAGAACCCGCGGCGAACTCGGTGCCGTCATCGCCGACCTTCCGGGAATGCACCTGCCCGGGACGCAGTTGCCGATGCCCTCGGGCGCGGGACTCGCGCCGACGTCGGCGCCGCTGCCACTGCACGCCACCATGTCCACGATCCGGCGCACCGGGGATTGGCAGGTGCCCGAGGTGGTGACGATCAAGAGCCGACTCTCCGACGTCGCCCTGGATTTCAGCGCCGCCGACATCCGCACGCCCGTTGTGACGATCGAGGTCGACGACATCCTCGGCAGCATCGACATCGTGGTGCCCGAGGACTTCACCGCCGATCTCAGCGCGTTGCGGTGCACGGCGAGCACCGCGAACGCGAAGGTTCGCGGGGGCCCGCCGGTGGGCCGGGTCCATCTGGTGGTGCGGGGGAAGTTGCGGTTCAGCACGCTGAACGTCAAGCACCCGTTCGGTACCCGGGTGCGCAAGTGGTGGGGGAGCTGACCGCGGTCAACCCGCGCCCGCCAACTTCTGGTCGATCACCCACGACCGCAACGTTTTTCGATCCAGTTTGCCGCTGGCCAGGGTGGGGATCTGATCGGCGGTGACCACCAGCCACCGGCTGGGCACCTTGTAGCTGGACAGCTGCTCGCGGGCGCGGCGCTCGAGGTCGGCGGTGTCCGCCTCGGCCGAGTTCGGAACCACCACCGCGCACACCTGCTCGCCGCGCTCGGCGTCCTCGACCCCGACGACCACGCACTGTGCCACCTCGTCGAACTCCGCGATCACGGCCTCGACCTCCAGCGGTGACACGTTGGCTCCGGCCGCCTTGATCAGTTCGCTGCTGCGTCCGACATAGAACAACCGCGGATCGTCGTCGCGCCGGTAGACGCGGTCGCCGGTGTGATACCAACCGTCGGCGTCGAAGGTCTCCCAGCGCTCCCGCTTGTTGTAGCCGGCCATCACGCCGATTCCGCGCACCCACAGCTCACCGACGTCGCCGCTGCCCACCTGTCGGCCGTCCTCGTCGACGATCCTCATCTCGGTGTAGGCGAAGCCGCCGGCGGTCTCCGACATGGTGCGGTGGACCGGGAATCCATCCGGCACGTCGGTCATCGCGATGTCGACCGGCCCGTCGCGCAGCATCGGGACGCTGCTCAGGTCCCGGTCGGGGAAGCTCGGATGTTCCCGCAGCTTCTGGGTGAACGCCGGCCACCCGACGATGCCGGTGGCGCGTTCGCGTTCGACGAGATCCAGGGCGGTCGCGGCGTCGAGGCGGTCCAGCACCAGCAGCGTAAGCGAGTCGTGCAGGGCGCCCATCGCGGCCAGCACCCCGCCGATCCAGAAGAACGGCATGGCGCACAGGATGCGCGGTGCCACCGGCTGCCCGGTGATCGCATGGATGGCCGCGGGCCACGTGGAGGTCTGCCGCACCAGCGTCCCATGGGTGTGAATCACCCCCTTGGGGTCCGCGGTGGAGCCGGAGGTGTGCACCATGATCGCCGGATCGGCGGGCGAGACCTCGCGCTGCACGGCCGCCAGAATCTCCGCCGGCACTGCGGATTCCGGCCGGGGCCGGGTGGCCCAGCGCCGATCGGTGTCTTCGGTGAGCACGACGGTACGCAGAAAGGGCGCCGTGGGCAGCGCCAGACGCGCCGAAGGTGCGTCGGCCAGGCCGGGCAAGGCGGCCTCGAGACGGTCGGCAACGTCGTGGTGCAGCACCCGGGTCGGGGCGATCAGCAGGGCGACGTCGGCCAGTCGCAGCACCTTGGCGATCTCGGCCGGGGTGTACAGCGTGCTCAGCGGCACCACCAACGCGCCGATGCGCGACGCCGCCAGCCACCACACGATCCAGTCCACCCCGTTGGGGAAGAACAAGCCGACGCGGCTGCCCTTGCCGACACCGTGGCCCAGAAGCCAGCGCGCCGCCTCGGCCGAGCGCCGCTCGGCGTCCGCATAGCCGAGCCGGTCCTGCGGGGTCACCACATAGTCGGCCGCGGCGAAGTCGCGCGCCGCGCGCTGCAGCAGCGCCGGCACGGTGAGCGGTTCCGAGGTCAGCTCGTGGTCCGTCATCGTCCCCGCCACGTCATCGTCCCCGCCACTGCGGCCGACGCTTCTCTTGCCAGGCCGTGATGCCCTCTGTGACATCCTCGGTTGCCCCGGCCACCTTGCGCATCACCTCGCCGAAGCGCACCGACTCGATCCAGCCCATGTCGGCGGTGCGCCAGGCGACCTCCTTGGTGGCGCGCTGCGCCAGCGGGGCGGCCTCGGTGAGGGTTTGGGCCCAAGTCCGGGCCTCGGTCTGCAGGTCCGCGGGTTCCACGAGACGCCAGACCAGCCCCATCTCGTAGGCGCGCTCGGCGCTGATCGGTTTACCGGTGAGCAGGAGTTCCATGGCGTTGGCCCAGCCGACGCGCTGCGGCAGGCGGATCGCGCCGACGATGGTGGGCACTCCGATCGAGACCTCCGGAAAGCAGAAGCTGGCCTCGGTGCTCGCGATCACGAAGTCGCAGAACAGCACCCCGGTCAGCCCATAGCCGATGCACGGGCCGTGCACCGCGGCGATGGTCGGCTTGAACAACTCCATGCCGGATTCGAACGAGTTGATGGTCGGCTTCTCCCAGAAGGTGCCGCCGAAGGTGCCCACCGACCCGGCGCCGTCCTTGAGGTCGCCGCCGGCGCAGTAGACGTCGCCGTTGGCGGTGAGGATGCCCACCCACGCGTCCTCATCGTCACGGAACCGGTCCCAGGCCGCGTTCAGGTCTTGGCGCAGTGCGCCGTTGATCGCGTTGCGCGCCTCGGGCCGGTTCAGGGTGATCGTGGCGACGTGGTCGTCGAGTTGATACGTGACAAGGGGCATGGATGCACAGTAGTTTTCCGCGCCGGGCGCGGTGGCACCGAGCGGGCTTACGTCCGGGACCGCGCGCCTACTACCCTCTATGAGCGAGGCATTCGGTCACGGGGTCGGCCGTGACACGCACCGAGAGGGACGGATGGACGCAGAAGCGGATCCGCCGGAGGACGAGGCGCCGGTCAACACCGAGAACACCGAGAACACCGAGCCGCTGCCGGTTGTCCCGGGCAGCTGGGCCGCGGTGCAGCGGGATTGGGAAGCGGCGACCTCGCAGACGAGCGTCGCGGCCGGTGGTGCGGCGCCGAGCGGTCGGCCCGGCGAGGCGCCACCGCACCAGCCGCCGCCGCACCCGACGACGTTGCCGCCGTTCGACTTTTCCGCGGTCGAGATGAACCGTGCCCCCGCACGCCGGAAGCGCGCGCTGCTGGTGGCGGGCGCGGTCGCCGGGGTGGCCGCGCTGGTGCTGGGCGCCGTGAGTTTCACGGTGGCCGGCTCCGGGGAGGACAACGCGAACACCGATGCCGCCGCCGAGGCGAGCTCGGCGGGCGAGTCCGACGCCGAACAGCGGCTACTGGCACGCCTGCCCGGGGGCTACCCGGATTCGGCGTGTGAGGTGGTCGAACCGCCGCAGGGAACTGCGGCACAAGTGATCTGCGAGGCGACCAGCGAGCCGCAGGCGCCCGCGGCGACATACACGTTGGTGGCCGACGAGGACGCCTTGACCGCCGCATTCGACAAGATGACGAAGCGTAGTTCGATCGTGGTGTGCCCGGGCCGAATTCAGTCACCGGGGCCGTGGCGTCGAAACGCCACCCCGGATGTGGTGAGCGGCATCGTGGTGTGTGCCGCCGATCGGGAGGCCACCACGGTCGGCTGGACCGACGAGGCCAGCCTGCTGCTCAGCGAGATCCGGTCCGAGCCCGGCGCACGGAATCTCGAGCAGCTGTTCGCGTGGTGGTCCTCCCACTCCTGACGGGAGTTGCCCGGCGGACTACGCCGTCGGAGCGGCCGTGGGCGTCGGGGTGGCGGCCGGGCCGTGCGGCGTGCCTTGCACCGCATCGTCCGCGGGCGCCTGCTCCGGCAGCGGGGTGCCCTGGCTGCCGGTGGCGGACTCGGCGGCGGGACCGTGCGGGGTGCCTGCGGGAGCCTCGGTCGCGGCGGGAGCCTCCGGTGCCGGGGTGGCGGCGGCCGGCGCGGCCGGGGCCGGGGTCGCCTCGCCGGCGGTGGCGTCCTCGGGCAGCGGGGTGCCCTGGCGGCCGGTGGCGGCCGGGTCGGCGCCGGTGGCTTCGGGTGCGTCCTCGGCCAGAGCCTCGGGTGCGTCGTCGGTCAGGCTCTCGGGCTCGTCCTCGGTGACGGCGGCCGGGGCGTCGCCCTCGGCGGTTCCGGCCGGGGCGGCCGGAACCGAGGCGGCGCCCGTGCCGCCGGTGGCGGCCGGCTCGACGGCGGGCTGCACCCAGATCAGCAGATCTTCCTGTCCGTCGTTGTAGACCACGGAGTCCGGCGCGGCGCCCGTGACGTCGAAGTACACCTTTCCGGTGGACTTCTGGCCCTGCGCCAGGCCGGCGGGGCTGATGCCCTGCGGGCTGGCGATCTGGAACAGCACCCGGTAGGTCTCGCCGGAGTCGGTGCGGGCGTTGAGGTTGGAGACGATCGGCTGGACGTTGCCGGCGAGGGCCTCGCTGGTGGCGGTGGCCTCCCAGAGCGTGCCCCGCACGGGATAGGAGACCACGTCGGTGCTCTCCTTCAGGTCGCTGATCGTCCACCCCTGGACGACGTTGCCGACGGCGAGTTCGGCCTGATCGCCGAGATCGGCGGTTTCGGCGGCACCGGCCAAGGGCGCACCGAACAGGCCGGTGGCGGCGAACAGGGCCGCCGAGGTGGCGGTGATGGCGATTTTGCTGGTCTTCACAGTGACACTCCTGTGCGTCGGATCAGTGTTTCCTGGACAGCGAGACGTTCGTTAGTGAAATTAGCAGGTCAGCAATTCTGCCGCCGGGGCTCCCGGCCAGGTCGCCCTCGGAAAGGTCCGAAAAATAAGGCGACCATCCGGGCGGTTCGCAAGGAACCGGCCGGATGGTCGAATGGTCGGTGACCAGCGCGGAGTCAGGCCGTCAAGCGGGAGGGCGCGGCGCTCACGAGCCGTTCGTCGTCCTCGCCGCGGGCCAGCGTCCGTACCGTCGTCTCGGCGGCGGCGTCCTGGCCGCGGTAAGAGGCCAGGTACCGGTCGATCGCGTCCTGGCGCAGCGGCTCGGACCAGATGCTGATGTTGTGCGTCGGGTCGCCGCCCTCGCGGGCCTTCGCGAGCTGGAGGGTGCCGAGTCGGAAGCCGACGACGGACAGGGTCAGCGAGGCGACCAGGCCGACACCACCGATCCACGCCGCGGTACTGCTCGCCAGCGCCAGGCCGGCGACCAGGGTCCCCAGCATCACGAATGAAATCAGTAAGAAGACATATCCCAGATACGGATGGGAGATCTGGCGTTTGTTCTTGCTCATGTGGTCCTCCCTTTCTCTCGGTAGGCGTCGGACGGTCCGTTGACCGATCTACGTTCGCCCCGTTGCCACTACGATACGCGTAGCGTAGCGATATATTGTGTAACACTCCAGCGGCCACCGATATTCCGGCGTACCGCGAGACTGGGAGGCAGCCATGGCGCAGCGACGGCCCGTCGAGGACGGCATCGCAGAATCGACCCTGTCGCTGCTGCGCAGCGGCGGTCCGCGCGCCGTGACCGTCGAGGCGGTCGCCACCCATTCGGGCATCGCGAAGACGACGATCTACCGCCGCCACCGGGATCGCCGCGAGATGCTGGCGGCCGCCATGTCCCGGCTGGCCGCGCTGACCCCGCCCGACCTGCAGGCCGACGCGCCCGAGCGACTGCGCTGGTTCATCCGGCACGCCGTCGAGGCGGTCGAAGACGGGATCGGCGTCGGCGGCTTCGCCTCGCTGCTCACCGAGGAAGACCCGGAGTTCAGCGCGCTGTTCCGCAAGGTGCTCGTCGATCAACGGGCCAAGCTGGCGGCGGTCATCGACGCGAGCAAGGCCGACGGTTCGATGCGCGCCGACATCGACACCGAGACCCTCATCGACGCCGTGGTCGGAACGCACATCGCCGAACGGGCCCGCACGGCCGGCCCCGGGCAGGACTGGCAGCAACGCCTGTTCGACCTGTTCTGGCCCACTGTGCGCGCCTGAGCGCTCCTAGACTGACGTCGTGACGTGCGACGCCGATCAGCGGCAACCGGGTCGGTCGGGCCTGATCCAGATCGAGGACTGCCTGGACGCCGACGGCGCCATCCGGCTGCCACCCGGTACCACGCTGATCTCCCTCATCGAGCGCAACATCGCCAATGTCGGCGACACCGTCGCCTACCGCTACCTTGATCACACCGGTCCCGCCGGCACCCACACCGTGGAGCTGACCTGGTCGGAACTCGGGCGCCGGCTGCGCGCCGTCGGCGCGACCATCCAACGGGTGGCCAAGCGCGGCGACCGGGTCGCGGTGCTCGCGCCCCAAGGGCTCGACTACGTCGTGGGTTTCTTCGCGGCGATCAAGGCCGGCACCATCGCGGTCCCGCTGTTCGCACCGGAGCTGCCCGGCCACGCAGAGAGGCTGGCGACCGCGCTGCGCGACGCCCAACCCAGCGTCGTGCTGACCACCACGGGCGGGCTCGGCACCGTGCGGGACTTCCTCGCCGCGCAGCACCGATCGCCCCACGTCATCGTCATCGACCAGGTGCCCGACACCGACGGGGAAGCGTTCGAGGACGTCGAACTCGACGTCGAGGACGTCTCGCACCTGCAGTACACCTCGGGGGCGACCCGGCCCCCGGTCGGCGTGGAGATCACCCACCGCGCGGTCGGCACCAACCTGGTGCAGATGATCCTGTCGATCGACATGTTGGATCGAAACACGCACGGCGTCAGCTGGTTACCGCTATACCACGACATGGGGCTGTCGATGATCGGGTTCCCGGCGGTGTACGGCGGACACTCCACTCTGATGTCGCCGACGGCGTTCATCCGGCGCCCGGAGCGCTGGATCGAGGCGCTGTCGGACGGCTCCCGCACGGGACGGGTGGTGACCGCGGCGCCCAACTTCGCCTACGAGTGGACCGCGCAACGGGGCGTGCCCACCGTCGGTGCCGGCGACATCGACCTCGGTAACGTCGTGCTGATCATCGGTTCCGAGCCGGTGAGCATGGCCGCCATCACCGCGTTCGACACCGCCTTCGCTCCATTCGGGTTGCCGAGCACCGCCTTCAAGCCGTCGTACGGGATCGCCGAGGCCACCCTGTTCGTCTCGACCATCGCCCCGACGGCGCAGGCATCGGTGGTGCATCTGGACCGCGAGGCGCTGGGGGCCGGCCGCGCGGAGCCGGTCGCGGCGGACACTCCCGCGGCGGTGCCGCAGGTGGCGTGCGGTCAGGTGGCGCGCAGCCAGTGGGCCGTGATCGTCGATCCGGCGACCGGGGCGGAGCTGCCCGATGGGCATATCGGCGAAATCTGGTTGCAGGGCAACAACATCGGGCGGGGCTACTGGGGTCGCCCGGTGGATTCCCGGCGCACCTTCTCGGCGCGGCTGCACACCACTCGAGGCGCGGCCGGACACGCCGTCGGCGCCGACGTCGGCGGGAACTGGCTGCGCACCGGCGATCTGGGTTTCTACCTCGATGACAACCTGTACGTCACCGGTCGGATCGCGGACCTGATCACCGTGGGCGGACAGCAGCACTACCCGCACGACATCGAGGCCACCGCCGCCGACGCCGCGACGTTGGTCCGGCGCGGCTATGTCGCGGCATTCGCGGTGCCCGCCGACGGCGCGGAAACCGACGGGCAGGACGTGGTGATCGTCGCCGAACGCGCCGCGGGCACCGCACGGCAGGACCCGCAGCCCGCGCTGGCCGCCATCGAGGCCGCGGTGCAGCGCCGGCATGGGCTGCGCGTCGCCGAGGTGCGACTGCTGCCCGCCGGGGCCATCCCGCGGACCACCAGCGGCAAGCTGGCCCGTCGGGCTTGTCGGGAGCAGTACCTGGACGGCACCCTCGGCGTGCACTGAAGCAGGGCATGCCGGGTTTGGCAGACTGGCGCCATGACGAATCTTGAGATGTCCGAGTCCATTTCGATCGACGCCACCCCGGAGCAGATTTATGCGCTGGTCTCCGATGTCACCCGGACCGGGGAGTGGAGCCCCATCTGTCGGAGCTGCTGGTGGGACGAGGGCGCGGGCCCGCAGGTCGGCGCCTGGTTCACCGGCCGCAACGAAACGCCGGAACAGACCTGGGAAACCCGCAGCCAGGTCGTCGCCGCCACCGATGGCCGCGAATTCGCCTGGGAGGTCAACAACGGCTGGGTGTACTGGGGCTACACGCTGGAACCGGAAAACGGCGGCACCCGCCTGACCGAGTCGTGGAAGCTGCTGCCCGCCGGTGTGGCCGGATTCCACGAGGTCTTCGGCGACACGGCCGAGGACGAGATCGAGAAGCGGCGCCTGGCGGCCGAGTCCGGGATCCCCGCGACCCTGACCGCCATCAAGGCGATCCTCGAGAAGGGCTGACCGGTCGAGGCGTGACCGTCAGTATCCTCCAAGGGTAATGGCGGAAGATCTTTCACCCGGTGGAGCGCGCCTTCGTCGGGGCCTGCAGATGGCCCTGCGGGGACGGCGTGATCCCGCCACCGGCGCGGGGCAGCGGAACAGGGTCGCCGGCGGAATGGGAGACGTTCACACCCGCAAGGTTCTCGACCTGACGATTCGGCTCGCCGAGGTCATGTTGTCGTCCGGTTCGGGTACGGCCGACGTGGTGGCGACGGCCCAGGACGTCGCCCAGGCCTACCAGCTCACCGACTGCGTCGTCGACATCACGTTCAACACGATCATGGTCTCGGCGCCGCCGACGGCGGACAGCCCGCCGCTGACCATCGTGCGGGCGGTGCGCACCCGGGCGACCGACTACACCCGTCTCGCGGACCTCGACCGGTTGGTCCGGCGGATCACCGCCGGCGGTGTCTCGGTCGACGAGGCGCACGTCGCCATGGACGAGGTGACCACGCAGCCGCATCCGTATCCGCGGTGGTTCGCCAGCGCCGGGTGGGCGGGATTCGCGCTCGGCATCGCGATGCTGCTCGGCGGCGGCTGGCTGACCTGCATCCTGGCCGCCATCACCTCCGCGGTCATCGACCAGGTGGGGCGGTGGCTGTTGCGCGCCGGGGCGCCGCTGTTCTTCTACCACGCGCTGGGGGCCGCGATCGCCACGCTGGTCGCGGTGGCGGCCTATCGTTTTGCCGACCAGGGGCCCACGGTCATGGTCGCGACCGGCATCGTGGTGCTGCTCTCCGGCATGACCCTCGTCGGCTCGGTGCAGGACGCGCTGACCGGGTACATGGTGACCGCGACGGCGCGGCTCGGCGACGCGCTGTTCCTGACCGCGGGCATCGTGGTCGGGATCGTCGCCGGCCTGCAGATCGCGACCCTGCTGGGTATCCGCATGCAGTTGCATGTCGACGCCACCGAATCGTTCGTCACCCCAAGCCAACCGGCGCAGATCCTGATCGCCGTGCTGGGCGCGTCGCTGGCCGGGGCCTGCCTGACGCTGGCGTATTACGCGCCGCTGCGTTCGGTGGTCACCGCCGCGTTCGCGGCCGGGACCGCCCAACTGGTGTTGATCGCCCTGGGCAACGCGCAGTTCGGCCAGGTGATGGCCACCGGTGTCGCCGCCGTCGGGGTGGGTCTGCTGGCCACCCTGGTCTCGATCCGTCGGCAGGCACCCGCCCTGGTCACGGCGACCGCGGGCATCACACCGATGCTGCCGGGTTTGGCGATCTTCCGGGCGGTCTTCAATTTCGCGGTGGAGGAGAACTTCGATGCCGGGCTGGCCCAGTTGATGGCCGCGGCGGCGGTGGCGCTGGCCATCGGCGCCGGGGTGGTCATGGGCGAGTTGCTGCTCTCGCCGCTGCGCTACCGCGCCGGGCGCGTCGGCGATTTCGTCCGCATCGACGGCCCGCCCGGTCTGCGCCGCGCCGTGGGCCGCGTGGTGCACCTGCGCCCGAGCGAGAGCGCCGCCCGGCGGGGTCTGCGCCGGATGAAGTCGCGCAGTGTCGCGTTGGAGCCCGAGACCGAAACCGTCGCCGCCGACGACGGATCCGAGTCGGAGGGCGAGGCGGGGGACCGGTAGCGGTTCGTCAACCCTGCGCCGCGCGCCACTTGTCCAGCATGCGGCGGTCCCGTTTGGTGGGTCGCCCGGCGCCCCGGTCGCGCGCGGCGACCGGGATGGCCGCGGCCGGCGGCGGGGCGGGGCTGCGGTCGAGGTAGCAGGTCGACGCGTCGGCCGCCCCGACGCGTTTCTGGATCACCCGTACCACTTCGACGATCCGTGTCCGGGTGCCCACCAGCGCGCGGACCTCGTCGCCGGGGGAAACCATGGTCGAGGGTTTGGCGGGACGGTTGTTGACCCGTACGTGCCCGCCGCGGCACGCCGCCGCGGCATCGGGGCGGGTCTTGGTCAGCCGCACCGCCCACAGCCAGCGATCAACACGGGTCGACTCCATGCCACCCATCATGGACCGTCGGTGCGGCGGTCAGCCAAGTTGGGCGACCGTGAAGGCCGCGGCCTCCTGGAGCATGCCGTTCACCGGGTACAACGTGTGCTCGAGTGTCGGGATCCCGCCGGGGTTGCCATTGCAGATGGAGTCGCCGGGCGCACACAGATCGATAGTCTTCGCTTCGTACAACGGGCCGACGGTCAGCCTCGGGGCGTCGTAGCGCGCCAGCCACTCGTTGGAGGGCTTACCCAGCAACACCACGGCGGCCACGTGCTCGGCCACCGAGTCCGGCAGGGGATTGGGGAGGTAGGACAGGTATTCGTCGGGGATGCCGTCGGGGATCTCGTTGGCGGTCACGAAGCCGGCCAGCACCGCGCCCTGCGAGTATCCGCCCAGCACGATCCGGGTGTCAGGACAGGCCGCCGCGGTGGCCTCGATGTGGGCCCCGGCGTCCTTGATGCCGTCGACGACGGTCTGGGCGAATGCGATGCGGTTGGCGAAGTCGCTGCTGGCGGGGTAGTTGACCGGATACACCGCGACCGTGCGGTCGCCGGCCTGGGCGCGCAGCGCGTCGACGAAGGCCTGCCCGGTCATTCCGGGGCCGGGGGGTTCGGTGGTGCCGCGGGCGAAGACCACTTCGATGTCGGGGCACGGCGGCGCCGGGGCCGGAGCCGGCGCAGGCGGCGGCACAGGCTCGGCCGACGCCACCGGCACGACGGTGCCCATCGTCACGGTCCCCGCGGTCAGCAACGCGGCGGCGACGAACCGGACGGCCTGACGAACGTTCACGGGCGGACTCCTTCGGATGCGCAGCTCGGATACCTGGGTCGGCGGGGCGGAAGCAAGAAGGCAGTACCCATGGTGTTGCGGCTTCAAACGGTCGTCAAGAACGGCTGCTCGGCGGGCGTGTCCCGCGCGGGCTCGGATGTCCGAACCAGGTGGTGAGGCGGCGCTCGAGTGCGCGTTGGTCGACGGGTCGGTCGCAGCCCGCCCACACCACGTGACCGTCGGGCCGCAACAGCACGGCCGGTGGGTCCAGCTCCGGGCTGTCGGCGACGACGTGATCGACGCGATCAGCCCACGGCGCAACCGAGAGCCGCCCCGACCGGTCCAGGAGGAGTCCCCGCCCGCGGTGCATGAGCGAGTACAGGCGGCCGCGGTCACCCACGGGCAGGTCGCGCAGCCGCCGGCCGATCAAGGGGTGCTCGTCGCCGAGCTCGTAGCGAACGTCGATGGCGGTGATTTTTCCGATCAGCCGGCGGTTGACTTCTCCGATGTCCATCAGCTCGGCGATCAGCCGGCGCACCGCCTGCGGTCCGGCGTCGGTGGACATCAGTTCCATCTGCGCCCGGGTGTTGTTGAGCACCTCGCCCGCCACCGGGTGGCGTTCGCGGTGGTAGGTGTCCAGCAATTCTGTTGGCGCCCAACCTTTCACCTGTGCTGCCAGCTTCCAGCCGAGATTGACGGCATCCTGGATGCCGAGGTTGAGGCCCTGCCCGCCGGGGGGCGGATGGATGTGGGCGGCGTCGCCGGCCAGCAGCGCCCGCCCGACGCGATAGCGCTCGGCCAAACGGGTGGCGTCGCCGAACCGCGACAGCCACCGCGGGGAGTGCACGCCGAAGTCGGTTCCGGCGACCGCATGCAGCTGGGCCCGGAATTCGTCCAGCGACGGCGCGGCGCCGTCCGGGCTCACCGCGGCGGCGGGGGCCACCATCCGATACGTGCCGTCGCCGAGGGGCATTGCGCCGAAACGTAATTGGGTTCGGCGGACCTCGGCTGTCACCGCGGCGATCTCGGCCGGGTCCGCGGTGGCTGCCAGCTCACCGAGCAGCGTTTCGGTCTTGGCCGGCTCCCCGGGGAACGCCACGCCCAGCTGTTTGCGCACGGTGCTGCGACCTCCGTCGGCGCCCACCAGGTAGCGGGCCCGCAGCGCCGGGCCGTCGGCCACCTCGACGCTGACACCGGTGTCGTCCTGGGTCACGGCAACCACCTCGGTGCCGCGGCGGATCTCGGCGCCCAATTCGGCGGCCCGCTCAGCCAACAGCCGGTCGACGACGGGTTGAGGTATTCCCAGGACGTAGCCGTGCGCCGTGTCCAGGTCGGTCGGGGCGGGTTTGTCGATGCCGGCGAAAAACCCGCGCAGCGGATGGGGCGTGCCGAGCGCCAGGAATCGTTCGAGGATGCCCCGCTGGTCCAACAGCTCGATGCTGCGCACATGTAGTCCCAGCGCACGGACGAAACTCCCGGGTCGGCGGTCCCTTTCGAGCACGAGCACCCGGACCCCGTTCAGCCGCAGCTCGCCGGCCAGCATCATGCCGGTCGGTCCGCCGCCGACGACGATCACGTCAAAATTCATCCGCATCCCCCTACGTCTGTGAGAGTCGTTGTACTCCAATGGTTCTGGAGCCAGGAGCGATGATTCTGCAGCATCCCCCGGGTCTTGCCGCAAGCCCCGGGGTGCGCTATATGTTGAAGGTGAGGCGGTGACGCGGGGCTCTGCGGCAGCGTCGGATCGGCCTCACGTCAGTGGCGGCGATGCAGCCGGCCGCCCATTCGCAGCCAGCGCACCCGGCCGGTCTCATCCCGTACGAAATCGGAGCGGTTGTGCAGTGAGTTGCCGGCCCGGTCCTGGTGCAGGACGTGGTCGTCTCGGTAGAACCCCAGATGGGTCGGCGTGTGCGGCTCCGCGGCGACGGGTTCGCCGGCCGGGGACAACACCCGATGACGCAACCGACCGGCGTCGGCGGTGAGCAGGGTGTCGGTGCGGGTGAGCGTGCCGTCCTCGCCGATCTCTTCGCTGGTGTAGCGGCCTTCGTAGTCGGCCAACTGGCCCGGCGTCAGGTCCCGCACCCGGGCGGGCAGATTGTGCAGGCCGGCGAAACGCTGTAGCGCCCAGTCGTCGTACATGATGTCGGCGATCAGCCGATCTCCGCCGTCGGAATTGGTCAGCAGGGTCAGGGCGAAGTCGCGGTCCGGCACGAAATAGAACCCGGACTGCTGACCGGGCCACGCGCCGCCGTGCATGATCACCGGTACGCCCTCGGCGGTCGGTCGCAGGTGCCAGGTCACCCCCGTGCCGTCGACCTCGACGGTCAGGGTGCCGCTCGGCCCGGGCTCCGACCGCATGGCCAGCAGCGAGTCGGTGGTCAGCAGGGTCCGCCCCTGCGGGTCGGTGCCGTCGCCGAGGTGGAAGCGCGCGTAGCGGAGCTGGTCGCGGGCGGTGGAGATGAGGCCACCGGTGGGGTGCAGCGACCGGGGCATGTCCCAGGCCTGCCGGTTCAGCACGGCCTGCCCGTCGACGACGTGGTGGGAGGCGGTGCTGGGCACGGCGCGCAGCTCGTCGGCGAAGAAGCCGCTGTGTTCGAGCCCCAGCGGATCCAGGACCAGCTCGCGCACCGCCTGTTCGTAGCCGAGGCCGGTGACCTTCTCGATGACGTGGCCGGCCATTGTGACGGCCGCGTTGTTGTAGGCGAACGTGGTGCCCGGCGGTGTCAGTTGCGGCAGCGTCGCGATCCCGGCGGTGTATCTCGCCAGCGCGTCGTCGCCCGGTCCGAAGTCTTCGTAGTAGTCGCCGCGCCAACCGGCGGAGTGGTTGAGCAACTGACGCACGGTGACGCGGTCGGCCACCTCGGCGTCGGCGGTGCGGAAATCGGGTAGGTAGGTCCGGACCCGCTCGTCGAGGACCATCTCACCGGAATCGACCAGGCGCATCAACGCGGTGCCGGTGAACGTCTTGGTGGTCGAGCCCACGCGAAACAGGGTGTCCGGGGTGACGGGCTCGGGCTGCTCGATGTCGGTGACACCGAATCCCCGCAGATGCTCGCGGCCACGGTGCCATACGCCGACGGCGACCCCCGGAACCGCGTAGGCGGCCATCAGCTCTTCGATCTTCGCGTCGAGCTCGGCGAACAGTTCGTCCTCAGGTGCCGACGCGGTGCGGCCACACCCCGCCGTTGTCGCGGTGCCGGCGAACAACGCCGCCGCCAGACCGCCGGCGGCGCCCCGCAGCACGGATCGGCGGGACAATTGCCTCTGGCGGTAGGCGTCACCGCAATCGCGTTGCACGGCTTCACGTTTCCTTGTGTGCGCGTCAATTTCCCTGAGCGCGCCCACCATAGCAATGACCGTGCCCCTGCGGTGCGGATCGCCAAACTCGACCGACGTGGTCGCCGGGTGCCCTCATGGAGCGACGAAATCGCCTGCTTCCCAGGGGGTGAGGCGGTGTCCGGGTCCGAAAACGACGACCGCCGCGGGCGAGTAGCAACGGGGCTACTCGACCACGGCGGTGTCGACGACGGTGCGTCAGGCGGTGGCGTCGAGGATCTTGATGGCGAAGACCAACGAGTCGCCGGGCTGGATTCCGGCTCCGGGCTGCCCCTCGGGATAGCCGTCGGCGGAGGTCATCGCGACGCCGACGGTGGATCCCACCGTCTGCCCGGCGATGGCCTTCTGGAAGCCGGGGATGACACCGCCCAGCGGGAAGTCGATCGGCGCACCTTGTTCGTAGGTGCTGTCGAACACCGAGCCGTCGCGGCCGTTGACGCCCATGTAGCAGACCAGGACGGTGGCGGTGTCGGACACCACCGGGCCGTCGCCGGCCTGCAGCGTCTGCACCTGGGTCTCGGTCACGCTGAACGGCGCCTCGACGGTTACCGCTGGCGCCGAGGACTCGGTGGCGCCGGTGACCGCGACGCTGCCCGTGGACCCGGACAGGTTCCAGTCGGGTGTCACGCCGTCAGCCGGTGCGGTGGTGGGGCACTCGCTGGCCGCGACCGTGGTCTCGGAAACGGTGGTCGTGATGGACTCGGCGGCCGGGGCGGTGGTGGTCGTCGCGGCGGCGTCGGTGTCGGTGTCGGAGGAGCCGCAGGCGCTCAGCGTCAGGGCGACCATCGCGGCACCGGCCACGAGCGTGAAGGAGGAGGGTATGCGAGAGGAATTCACGCCTGTCACGCTACAGAGGCCGGTCCCGCCGGGGGACAGACCCCGCGAACACCCGGCCGGATCGGACGGATTTACCCGGCCGTCCGCGCGCCGCGAGCCGCCCGGACCGGGAGCCGGATCAGTCCCGCTGCTTTTGGTCGGGGCTGGGTTCGGCGATGTCGGGGGCGACCTCACGAGTCGCCATTCCACCCTTGCCGCCCTGATCGGTCGGTCCCGGGGCCGGCGGTTCCTGCCCGGGCTGGGGGCCGGAGCCGGTGTCATCCTTGTGTTTACCCATGGGTGCCTCCTTCGAAGGCCAGCGGTACCCGCTGTGGCGTACCTCTAAACATCGAATCTTGCGGCCCGCAGGACGCCGCTGACACCTTGAAACACCCAGGCGCACAACCAATATCGCCAAATACTTGATAGTTTCAAAATGGCGCGCCACACTCGGGAGAATGGCTGAGGCCCCCGATGTGACCAGCATGTTGCGGGCGGCCGGACTTCGGGTCACCCGCCCCCGGCTCGCGGTGATGGTTGCTGTGAGCGAGCATCCTCATGCCGAGACCGACACCATCATCCGCGCGACCCGTAGTCGCCTGCCGGAGGTATCGCACCAGACCGTGTACGACGCGCTCAACGCGCTGACCGCCGCCGGACTGGTCCGCCGGATTCAGCCCAACGGCTCGCTGGCCCGGTACGAGACCCGGGTGGGGGACAACCACCACCACGTGGTGTGCCGCTCCTGCGGCGCGATCGTCGACGTCGATTGTGCCGTCGGCGACACGCCCTGTCTGACCGCCGCCGACGACGGTTCCCTGGCCGGGTTCGCCATCGACGAAGCCGAGGTCATCTATTGGGGATTTTGTCCCACCTGCACCACCGCACGAGAAGTTCCCGACCGCAGCCCCACCACCCCCGATGAAAGGTAAGAACGTGTCCGACACCTCTGATGCCCGCCCGCCGCACTCCGATACCAAGACCGCCAGCCGCAGCGAGAGCGAGAACCCGGCGGTTCCGTCTCCCAAGCCGAAAGCCCATGCACCGCTGAAGAACCAGGACTGGTGGCCCAACCAGGTCGACGTCTCGGTGCTGCACGCCCAGACCGAGAAGGCCAACCCGTTGGGGGCGGACTTCAACTACCGCGAACAGGTCAAGAGCCTCGACGCCGAGGCACTCAAACGCGACCTCGTCGAGTTGATGACCACCTCCCAGGACTGGTGGCCGGCCGACTGGGGTCACTACGGCGGCCTGTTCATCCGGATGAGCTGGCACTCGGCGGGCACCTACCGCATTCACGACGGCCGCGGCGGCGGCGGCCAGGGCGCGCAGCGGTTCGCGCCGATCAACAGCTGGCCGGACAACGTCAGCCTGGACAAGGCGCGCCGGCTGCTGTGGCCGATCAAGCAGAAGTACGGCAACAAGCTGTCCTGGGCCGACCTGATCGTGCTGGCGGGCAACGTCGCCCTGGAGTCCATGGGCTTCAAGACCGCCGGCTTCGCCTTCGGCCGCGAGGACATCTGGGAGCCGGAGGAAACCCTGTGGGGCTTCGAGGACACCTGGCTGGGTACCGACAAGCGGTACACCGGTGAACGGGAACTCGATGAGCCGTACGGCGCCACCACGATGGGCCTGATCTACGTCAACCCCGAAGGGCCCGAGGGCGAACCGGATTTCATGGCGGCCGCCAAGGACATCCGCGAGACCTTCGGCCGGATGGCGATGAACGACGAGGAGACCGCCGCCCTGATCGTCGGCGGCCACACCTTCGGCAAGACCCACGGCGCCGGCGATGCCGACCTGCTCGGCCCCGAGCCGGAAGGCGCGCCCATCGAGCAGCAGGGACTGGGCTGGAAGAGCGCCTACGGCTCCGGCAAGGGCGCCGACACCATCACCAGCGGTCTGGAGGTGATCTGGACCCACACTCCGACCAAGTGGGACAACAGCTTCCTGGAGATCCTGTACAGCAATGAGTGGGAGCTGACCAAGAGCCCCGCCGGCGCTTGGCAGTGGAAGCCGAAGGACAACGGCTGGGCCAACTCGGTGCCCGAGCCGCACGGCCCCGGCAAGACGCATCCGTCGATGCTGACCACGGATCTTTCGCTGCGCTTCGACCCGATCTACGGCGAGATCACCAAGCGCTGGCTCGATCACCCCGAGGAGTTGGCCGAGGCGTTCGCCAAGGCGTGGTTCAAGCTGTTGCACCGCGACATGGGCCCGGTGTCGCGTTACGTGGGTCCGTGGGTGCCGCAGGAAACCTACGTGTGGCAGGACCCGGTGCCGGCGGTCGATCATCCGCTGGTCGACGACCAGGACATCGCGACGCTGAAGAGCTCGGTCCTGGAATCGGACCTCTCGGTGTCCCAGCTGATCAAGACGGCATGGGCGTCGGCGGCCAGCTTCCGGGGCACCGACAAGCGCGGCGGTGCCAACGGGGCGCGCATCCGGCTTGAGCCGCAACGCAATTGGGAGGTCAATGAGCCCTCCGAGCTGGCCCGAGTGCTCGCCGGGCTCGAGCAGATCCAACAGGACTTCAACAGCTCGGCCTCGGGCGGGAAGAAGATCTCGTTGGCGGATCTGATCGTGCTGGCCGGCTCGGCCGCGGTCGAGAAGGCGGCCAAGGACGCCGGCTTCGAGATCGAGGTGCACTTCGCACCGGGACGCACCGACGCCACACCGGAGCAGACCGATGTCGAGTCGTTCGCGGTCCTCGAACCGCGGGCCGACGGGTTCCGCAACTATCTGCGTCCAGGCGAGAAAACGCAGGTGGAGCGGCTGCTGGTGGACCGCGCCTACATGCTGAACCTGACCGCACCGGAACTGACGGTGCTGATCGGCGGGCTGCGGGCGCTCGGCACCAACCATGGCGGCAGCCGCCACGGCGTGTTCACCGACCGTCCCGGAGTGTTGACCAACGACTTCTTCGTCAACCTGCTCGACATGAACACGGAGTGGAAGGGCTCCACGGCGGAGAACGTCTACGAGGGCGTCGACCGCGCGACGGGTCAGACGAAGTGGACCGCCACCGCCAACGACCTGGTCTTCGGTTCGCACTCCCAACTGCGCGCCCTGGCCGAGGTCTACGCGCAGGACGACAACAAGGGGAAGTTCGTCGAGGACTTCGTCGCGGCCTGGGTCAAGGTGATGAACAACGACCGCTTCGATCTGGACTGAGCGCGTCGGGGCCCGGTGCGCCGTCGCCGGGCCCCGACGGCTTTCCGCCGACACGTCGCGGGTGGCGGATGTGTGCGACGATGCTGCTACCCAACCGAGAGGACCGTCGGGTTCATGACCAACAGGCACCCCCTGGCGCTGGCCGCCGTCGCGGGGCTGACGGCCGTCGGCATCACCCTGGGTGTGGCCGGGCCGGCGGCCGCCGATCCCGTTCCGCCACCGCCGCCGGGCGACCCGGCAACCCCGCCACCGGGTGACCCGCTCGCGGCCCCGCCGCTGCCCCCGGGACCGCCGCCGGTGCCGGAGATGGCGAACCCCGGTTACGGGTCCAACGGTCAATTCGGCTCGGGGCCGCTGGGCACGCTGCGGGATCTGTGGCATCAGGCCCGCAATCCCTACTACCTGATGGACGATCCGGCTCAGCTTCCCGGTGGTGGCGCACCGCCGCCGCCCGGAGCGGGCCCGGCGCCGGCCTTGCCGCCGGGGTTCGTGTCGATGAACGCGCCGGGTTCGGAGACCGAATCGACGGCCGCGGCCCCGAACACCGGCGGTCCGCCGTTGCCGGAGGGCTACTACCCGATCGACGGGCCGCCGCCGCCGGGATACGAGTACGTGCAGCCCGGGCCACCGCAACCCGCGCCGTAACGCTGACCTTCAGCGGGCGTCGTCCGTACGTCCGCCGGGATCGGCGGCGCGCAGGCGAACGGGCCCCCGCCACGGCAGGTCCGGGTCGAGAACCCGGTCGCCCTGGGTGACCGTGAGCTCGCCGGCTTTGGCCAGGCGTCGGGCAATGTCGCGAGCGTCGTCCATCAGCTCGCGCCAGGTGTCGCCGCCGACGGCCCGCGCCGCATCGGAGGGGCAGGTGCTGCCGTCAGGCCCGCGGTGTTCGGCCAGTGCGCGCATCGCCGACTCGAGGCGCCGCAGTGGCGCACCCGTCCCGAGCGCGATGTCGGCGTCGGACGCGGCGGGTCCACCGGCGGAGCTGGCCTTCCGCAGTTCCGCGCGCAGCTGTTCGCTCACGTCATCCTCCCTAACGGTGGCCGAGTGCCTCGAGCGTGAGGTCCACGGTCTCCGCGATCGCGTCGTTGTACGGTCCGGCCTCGGGTTGATCGTCGCGGGAGCGGGTCAGCACCACCATGATCACCCGCTGGCCGGCCGGGCCGATGAGAAGCCCGGCGTCGTTGGTGGTGCCGTAATCGCCGGCCCCGGTCTTGTCGGCACTGGTCCAGCCGGGCGGAAGAGCGGCACGAAAACGCTTGCCGGCGGTGATGTTCGACCGCATCCAGGTCAGCAGCCGTTCGCGTGCGGTGTCGGACAGCGCCGTTCCGGTGAGCACCTCCCGATAGCCAATGCCCAGCGCGCGCGGTGTCGTCGTGTCGCGCAGGTCCCCGGGCAGGGCCGCGTTGAGCTCGGTTTCCCACCGGTCCAGCCGAGTCTGGTCGTCGCCGACGCTGCGCGCGAACTCGGTGATCGCAGAAGGTCCACCGATGGTCCGCAGCAGCAGATTGCCCGCGGTGTTGTCGGACTCGATGAGCGCAGCGGCGCACAACTCGGCGAGCGACATCGCCTGGCCCACCTTGGTACCGGTCACCGGGGCGTGCGTGACGATGTCGGACTCGGTGACCGGCACCGGGGTGTCGAGTTGCAGGCGGTCCTGGTCGGCGAGTTGCAGGACGCGTGCGGCCGCATAGGTCTTGAACGTGGAACACATCGCGAAGCGGTCATCGGCGCCGTGAGCCAGCGATGTCCCGGAGCCCAGATCCACGGCGTACATGCCGATACGGGCACCGTGACGGTCCTCGATCCCGGCGAGGTCGAGGCGGTCAGCGGGCTGGGAGGGCGGGAGGGCACCGGCGGGGCGGCAGCCCGCCAGCACCGCCACGGCGGCCAAGCCGACGAGGGCCTGGCGGCGCGTCAGTGGTGTGGTCATAGGTGTAGCGAACCATGGCAATCCGTTTCGCGGCCAGGTGCGGGCCCGGGTGTCGTGAAGACGCAGCGCCGCGTCAATCGCCGGGTGAGGCGCACATCTTGCGAAGCAGTCCGGCCAGGGTGCTGACCGCGCTGGCGCCGTGGCTGGTCCAGTCGATCCGCGGCCGCGGCCAAACGGACGAGGAGAGAGCGCGCAGGGAGTCGATTCTCGGGACCCCTGCGGCGGGCGCCGCACCGATCGTTGCGGGCGAGGTATTCGCATCGCCGTCGCGCGCGCTCCCGGTCAGTGAGGTCACCACGGCGGTGGGTCGGGCGGTGTGGCTGCCCGCCGCCGTAAGCCTTCCGATATCGTTTTCAGGCGATCTACATCACAGGGAGGAAAATTCATGGAGCCAGCGCAGGAACTGACAGCTGGGCAAAAGGTAAAGATGGGCCTTCAGGCTGCAGGTGCGTTCGCTCGCAATCCCAAGGCTTTGGTCGCTCTGGTGCGGTATCAACTCGCCCAGCGCAAGCAGGCCAAGTCCGGCCCCGTGCAGCAGCCCGACACCACTCCGACTGAGCCCACGCCGGAGGCGTAGCAGGTCGGAACGACAGCGACCCCTCCTGCCGAGGCGGGAAGGGTCGCTGTCGTATTTCGGGTCAGTAGTTCTGGCAGCTGTAGGCGACCGCGTTGATCGTCGAGGCGTACCCGTTCAGCTGGGGGTAGGCCTGCAGCTGGGCGATCGAGGCGCGGCGCTCATCGGGTCCGGCGGCCAGCAGGTTCTGAATCCAGCCGGTGGCCAGCATGCTGCTCTCAAGCTCGGCGGCCGTCTCGGGCGAGGTCGCCCGCAGCGCGTTCATCACCTGGGGATAGGTGCAGGTCGAGTTCACGATCGCCTCCACATCCGGCTGCGCCGACGCGGCGCCCGCGCCGAACAGCGCTGCGGCAGTCGTCACTCCGGCCATGAGCATGATCTTGGTCTTCATCTATGTCCACCTTCTACAGCAGGGTTTACGCGCGCCGGCGCCTCGAAGGGCCGTCAAACACGCTAACAGCACCGAAGGCCCCGAGGTTTCACTGATTCGCCGGGCCGACGTTGGTCGCACAGTAGGTCTTCGGCCGCCACGCGGAAATCGTTACGAGATTCCAGCGGTGTAACGGGGCTGTTGCGGGTAACCCCCGGTTGAGCTGGGGTGTTGCAGGGCGCCCCGCCGCTGACCGCGACGGGAGAACATCGAGATGTGGGCACGAACTGAGGACGGACGCGGTGGGTGGCACTGAACGGTCCGCGTGGGACCCCGCGTTCACCGAGCAGGTCGTCCAGCGGTTGGGGCCGGCGGTGCGCGGGTGGTTTCGCACCGAGGTCCGCGGCATCGAGCGGATCCCGGCCACCGGACCGGCGCTGCTGGTCGCCAACCACTCCGGGGGGATGGCCACCCCCGACGTACTGGTGCTCGCGCCCGCCTTCTACCGGCATTTCGGCTACGACCGACCGTTGCACACCCTGGCGCATTACGGCGTGTTGATGGGTCCGCTGTCGTTGGTCATGAACCGGCTGGGGGTCATCGAGGCCAAC
The DNA here is from genome assembly GCF_963378085.1 of Mycolicibacterium sp. MU0050. Taxonomy (GTDB): domain Bacteria; phylum Actinomycetota; class Actinomycetes; order Mycobacteriales; family Mycobacteriaceae; genus Mycobacterium; species Mycobacterium wendilense. The sequence continues at coordinate 2,454,536 of NZ_OY726395.1, forward strand.
CCCGAGAACGCGGTCGTCGCGCTGGACTCCGGCGCGCTGGTGCTGGTGTTCCCGGGCGGGGACTATGACGCCTATCGGCCCACCTCGACCGCCAACGTCATCGACTTCAACGGCCGCACCGGATACGTCAGGACCGCCGTTCAGGCGGGGGTTCCGCTGGTACCCATCGTTTCTATCGGCGCCCAGGAAACCCAGTGGTTCCTGTCCCGCGGGCACCGGCTGGCGAAGCTGCTGCGGCTGACCAAGTTCCGTCTCGACATCGTGCCCATCAGCATCGGGTGGCCGTTCGGACTCAGCGTGTTCTTCCCGCCGAACGTCCCCTTGCCGTCGAAGATCGTGATGGAGGTGCTCGACCCCATCGACATTGTCGCCGACTTCGGCGACGACCCCGACGTCGACGAGGTGGACGCGCATGTGCGCTCGGTGATGCAGCGGTCGCTGGACCGGCTGGCCGTCGAGCGCCGGTTCCCGGTGCTGGGCTGACCTTTTCGGCATAAGGTGAGGGGCCGTGGAGGGGAGGCCCCGTGGGTCCATTCGATGTCCTGGTGGAGGACGAACGAGCGCAGCTCGACGCGTTCGTCGAGGAGTACCGCAGGCTGTTCGAGCGGGTCCTCGACGGGCTCACCGAGGAGCAGGCGCGGCGTCGGCTGGTTCCCTCGCAGACGACGCTGCTCGGCTTGCTCAAGCACGTGACGTGGATGCAGCGCGTCTGGTTCGAGGAGTGTGTCGGCGGTTCGTCTCGTCAGGAACTCGGGTTGGTGGCCAGCGTGGACGAGTCCTTCGGCCTCGCCGACGACGACACCGTCGCCTCCGTCACCGCGGCGTATCGACAGGCCTGCGCGACGGCGCGCGCCGTGGTCGCCGAGCTACCCCTGGAGACGGTGGTGACCGGGCATCGGGGTGGCCCGCGCACGCTGCGCTGGGTGTACCTGCAGGTCCTGCGGGAACTGGCGCATCATTGCGGCCACGCCGACATCCTGCGCGAGCAGATCCTCGCGGGCTGAGACTCTTTCCCGGCGGTCGAATAGTCCTTGCCGCAAGCCATTTCGTCACTGCTGACGCGTATCCCGATGGCTCCCTGTGCGTCAAAGCTGTGATGGCCCAAGTGTTTCGGCCTGACGCGTGACGTCGTCTAGTTGCATTCGGGGGACGGCGGGTCGGGTGGGGGCTGGGGTTCGAAGGGTTGGTACCACCACCAGTCGGCGCGTTCGCCGGTGGGTCCGGGACAGGGCGGGACTGCCGGTGGCGGGCTTTGGGGTGGTCGGGCCAGGGACCCGGGGTGCAGTGGTTCGCCGGCGGCGTCGGTGACGGTGATCTGTGGGGCGGGGCCGGCGATGGTGATGGTGCCGCGGTGGTGTTGTCGGTGGTGGTAAGGGCAGACAAGGACGAGATTGTCCAGCTCGGTGGGTCCGCCGTCCTCCCAGTGTCGGATGTGGTGCGCGTGCAGGCCGCGGGTGGCGGGGCAGCCGGGGACGGCGCAGGTGGGGTGGCGGTGTTCAAGGGCGCGTCGAAGCCGGCGGCTGATGGTGCGGGTGGTGCGACCGGCGCCGAGAACTTCGCCGTCGCGTTCGAACCAGACCTCGGCGGTGGCGTCGCAAGTCAGGTACTGGCGTTCGGAGGCGGACAGCAGCGGGCCCAGGTGGAGGCCGGCGAGCTTGTCTTTGATGTCGAGGTGCACAACGACGGTGGTGCGGTGGCCGTGGGGCCGGCGTTGGGCTTCGGCGTCCCAAGAGGTCTGGACCAGGCGCATGAAGGCATCGCTGTTGGTGGGGAACGGGGGATTGGGCTTCGGCGTGCCGTCATCGCCGGCGCTGGGATCGTTGTCGTCGGGGTCGTCACCCTTACTCGCGCCTGCCGACTCGCGGTCGGTTTTCCATTCGGCGATCAGGGCGTCGTGGTGGGACTGCAGGGCCGCGTCGAATTGCGCTGAGCAGGTGTTGGGTAGGCGGATGCGCCAGTCGGTGCAGTGGGCGCCGACGGTTTTGGTGATCGAGGGTGGCCGTTCGGGCTGGGATTCGGGTTCGGGGCGGGGCTCGAGTTTGATGGCGGTGCGGAGTTGGCGGACGGTGGCGCTGAGGGCCAGCTCGGCGTAGTGGGCGTCGGATCCGTCGCCGGCGCGTTGGGCGATGACGCCGACCTGGTCCAGGGACAGCCGGCCTTCTCTGAGTTGTTCTGTGCAGCGCGGGAAATCGTCGAGGCGGTGCGCCACGGCCGCGATGGTCTCGGCGTTGGCGGGGGAGACGCCGGTCTTCCAGGCGACGAGGGCGGCGACGGATCGTGCGCCGGTGTTGCCCCAGAGTTCGTCGTGGTCGATCTCGGCGGTGATTGCGACGATGCGGCCGTCGATGGCGTTGCGCTGGCCGGTCAGTTCGGCGAGCTCGTCGAAGAGCTTCTCGAGGCGTTCGCCGGGCAGGACCTCGCTGCTGGCTGAGGTCGCGTTCCCGGACATGACCCCACTATCGCAGAGGGGTATGACAAGAAAGGCTCCGCATGTCAGACCGCATTTCGGTCGGCGTACCAGGCCATCTCACGGACTGGGCGCTATGAAGACCGGATCCTCACTCAGAGGCTCGATCACGACGCCGACCTGGCGCAGCACCTCGACGGAACTGTTGGTGTTGAGCACGCTCTGCACGTCGCCCTCGAGGATCATGTACGCAGCACGGTTGGCCTGCGCGTAAAAATCCTTCATCGAGTCTGGGCTTCGGAACAGCGGGACGTACAGGACACCGTCGCGCGCAAATAGGAACGGGCGTGGGTCCCCGGATGTCGTCTCCCCGAACGGGGTGGAGTAATAGACCCTGTCCGCCAACGGGGTGGACTTCTTCTTCCTCGTGAACAGGCCCATCGAGCTTCCTTCCGCCTATGTCAGGGTGAGCACGTCGCCGGGGCGTCGTTCTGCGGACCTAATCGGTGTCCTCGTCGTCGCGGTGCGCAGCCTCGATCACCTCGGGCGGGACCGGCTTCTGCAACCAAGCCCGCATCCGCAACAACCCACCGGCGATGGCGCCGACGGCGAGCACCGCCACGAGGATCCACAGTGCAGTGGTCATAGCGCCAGTGTCCACCTTCGGCCGCCCGGATGGGCGCATTACGGACGGGCGCCCCGTGGTGTGACGGACTGGAATCCCCGGTGATCTCATGAATTTGGATACACATCGGCAAAAGCGGTGGTTATGTGAGAAGGACAGTCAGTCAGCTACCAGCGGTGGAGGTGAGCCGCCGGGGCCGGAGTTAGTCGAATGACAAGGAGTTGACGTGGCGGTCCGGGGTCTCAAGGCGCTCAAGAAAATCATGCAGACGACTTTCGATCCCGCTTCGGTTGTCCCGGCCGACGTCAGCGTCACGGAATTCACCGGTGACGATAGTCTGCCTCGGCACGACCTCGCTCAACATCCGATTCCCGCGGATTCCCTGACCTGGAAGTATTGGGGACGCCTCGACGTAACGTATTTCGGCAGCAGCGTGATGGGCCCGATCGCGGGAGCATGGCCGCAGATGGGGCAAGCGACCTCGAGTTCTGTTCTTTTCACGGGGGACAGCTCATTCAGCGCGCGCGCGAAAATATACAAAGCGCGGACTCGCAGATCTCGCGAATACATTTACGGCACGGTGTACGACGCGCCGGAGGATGCCAAGAAATACGGACTGAAGACTCGCAATATGCACAAGTCCATCAAAGGAACTCTGCAGTCCGGCACCTACCACGCCCTGAATGCGGAAACCTTCTACTTCGCGCATGTCACCTTCTTCCACTACCTGCTGATAGGAGTAACCGAGCAGCTGTATTTCGAGGGGTCCATGCCGCGGGAGATGAAGGAGCAGATTTTCGAGGAATCCAAAGAGTGGTACAGCATGTGGGGGATGGACGATGGTCCGCAGCCGGAGACCTACGATGATTTCGAGCGGTACCTCGACAACATCGAGCGCAATCATCTGGTGAACTCGCAGGTGACTCAGACCATGCTGGAACAGTTCGTGGAACGCCGCCTGGCTCCGCACTGGTGGCCGCCGATCATGAAGAAATTTGTGTGGCCCTGGGTGGCCGCGCGTCGGCAGGTCGTCGTCAATAGCTTCCCGCCTCATGTGCAGGAGCTCTTCAATGTGGAGTGGACCCCGGAGGACGAACAGATGTCGCGCCGCTTCATGCGTATGTATCGGCGGGTCAATGCGGTCCTCGAGCGCATCCTTCCGCTGAAGTTCTACTACTTGCCGATAGCGCTGAGAGGCTTCGAGCGCGAAGGGGTCGATCCACGCAAGATCACGCTGGAGTCGGCCCAGCGGGCACTTCGCGAAAGCCGGGCCCAGCGCACCTCGTCGTTAGCGCCGCGCTGAAAAGTCGAACTCGGTCGGATCCTGCGACGCCACCCGGATGACCGGACTCATCCCAGGATCGCCCGCGCTGCGCGCTCGGCGATCAGCATGACCGGCGCGTTGGTGTTCCCGGAGGTGATGGTGGGCATGGCGGAGGCATCGACGACCCGCAGGCCGGCGACGCGGTGCACGCGGCAGTCGGTGTCGAGCACCGTGGCAGCGGAGCGCGGAAGACCGCGCGTGTCAAAGGCTCCCATCGCGCAGGTGCCCACCGGATGGAAGATGGTGGTCCCGAGTTCACGGGCGGCCTGCTGCAGGTCATCGTCGCTCACCAGTTGCGGCCCGGGAAGCAACTCCTCGGGGCGGTAGCGGGCCAGGGGAGGCGCCGCCATGATCTCGCGGGTCATCCGCAGGCCGCGCACGGCCGTTTGGCGATCGGCGTCAGTGGACAGGTAGTTACACGAAATCTTCGGAGCTGCCAGCGGATCCGCGCCGGCTATCCGCACATGCCCCCGCGAGCTGGGTCGGAGATTGCAGACCGAGGGAGTGATGGCCCCGAACCGATGCAGCGGTTCACCGAACTTAGCCAACGACAGGGGCTGCACGTGCCACTCCAGATCCGGACTGGCCAGCGCGGGATCGCTTTTGGCGAAGGCGCCCAGCGTGGAGGGCGGCATGGTGAGGGGTCCCGAGCGCAGTAACAGGTACTGAAGTCCCATGCCTGCGCGGGTGATCCAGTTCCGGTAGAGCGTGTTCACGGTTCGGGCGCCCCGCACCCGGTACACCGTGCGCAGCTGCAGGTGGTCCTGCAGGTTCTCGCCCACCCCGGGTAGATCGACGGCCACCGGCACCTGATGCTGGCTCAGCAGCCCAGCCGGGCCCAGGCCCGAGAGCTGCATGAGCTGCGGCGAGCCGATTGCTCCGGCGCTCAAAATCACCTCCCGACGGGCCGCGACGTCGATCACCTGACCGTCTTTGAGCAGCCGTACACCGGTGGCACGGTGCTGGGCCGTGGTCCAGGCGCCGCGACGCTGGGCGTCGCGAACGTGGTTGTCCAGCAGCAGCTTCAACGCCTGGGTGTGGGTGTAGACGGTGAGGTTGGGTCGGTGGGCGACGGGGTGCAGGAAGCCATCGGCCATCGACCAGCGACGGCCTCGTCGTTGGTTGACGTGAAAATACGCGCTGCCGGCGTTGTCGCCGCGGTTGAACTCATCGATGGGGGAGATGCCCACCTGGGCGGCGGCCGCCTGCCAGGAGTCCAGGATCTTCCAGCGCACCCGCGGCCGTTCCACGGGGATCTCCCCGCCGGCCCCGTGCCACTCGTCGGCCCCGCCGAAGTAGTCCTCGAGCTCCTTGTAGATCGCCAGCGTCTCGCCGGGACTACCCGGGCCACCCCACAGCCATCGCTGGTCGCCGGTGGCTTGTGCCCACAACTCGTAATCGGAGGCCTGGCCGCGCATATGGATCATGGCGTTGATCGACGAGCAACCGCCGAGCACGCGGCCCCGCGCGTAGTGGATGCTGCGGCCGGCCAGCCCCGGGTCGGCTTCGGTAGCGAAGCACCAGTCGGTACGGGGGTTGGCGATGGTGTACAGGTAGCCCACCGGTACCTTGATCCAGAACCAATCGTCGTTGCCGCCGGCCTCGATCAGAAGCACCCGGTGGTCCGGATTGGCGCTGAGCCGGTTGGCGAGCAGGCAGCCCGCACTGCCGGCTCCCACGATGACGAAGTCGAATTCGGCGACGGGGGCCATTGCCGGGTTGTTTCCCTTCTTGCCGTCGGATGCGTGTTGGTCGGTCAGCCGTTGCCTTCGGCCAGGGTCAGTTCGACGACGTTGCCGTCGGGATCGCGCGCCGTGACCAGCATTCCGCGTCGGTTGGTCACCGGGTAGCGCAACGCGCCGACGCGCTCCCCCGTGGTGCCGGGATCCGGCAACGCGAACCCCAGCCGAGTGCGGGTCGGGGGACCGTCGCCGCAGCAGCGCAGTTCCAGAATGGCGTCCCCGCCCAACAGGGCGCTCAACCGCCGAGGACTCTCTTCGCAGCGATCGTCCTCCAGAAACTCAAGACCCAAATCGGTGTAGAAACGACTCGATCGGTCTAGGTCCGACACGTAGAGCACCAGTGACGTCAGAGGTGGGGGCATGAACTGATTGTGCCTGCTGTCCGGCCGTGCAGGTGACGGTTGTTTCGCTGGCAGCCCGTTACCCGGCTGCCCCGAATGCAATCCCGCATGTGACGCTCTGGCCCGGTCCGAGCCGGCCGCGCGAAGGACCGCTCAGGCCAAAGCCGCAGCCCGACGGGCCCTGCGCTTGCTGCCATTGAGCAGGTCGCACACGCGGTCCACAGCCCAGATGGTGCGCAGTCCGAGCCGGCCCATCATCATGAACGGCGGGAACCTGGGTTGGTCTTTCCAGATGCCCGCGAGATCTGCGTGTCGGGTGCCGTCCACGAGCAGGTCAGCGATGAGCGTGCCGACGTAGGGCGCCTGGGCCAGGCCATGTCCGTTGCAGGCGAGCAGGTAATAGACATTGTCCTCGGCCTTTCCGGCGACCGAGAGCCAGGACGACGTGATCGCGATCCAGCCTCCCCACGCTCCCGCCACCTTGACGTCAGCCAGGGAAGGAAAGCGGGTGTGGAATGCGTCGGCGAGTTCTTGGACGAGTTTCGGATCGGGCGCCTTCACCGGCAGCGGGAAGGACCTGCCGCGTTCGAGCCGGCGAACGCCGAACACGATGGTGTTGCGTTCGGTGAGCCGGTAATTCGTCATGATCTGGTGCTGGGTCACTACTCCCGACCGGCTGGTCCACCCCAGTGCGGCGATGCGCTCCGGGGCGATCGGCTCGGTCTCCACCTCGATGATCCAGGCCGGAATCGAAAGACGCTTGGGGGTGATGTCCCATTCGCCGGAGTACGCATTCGTTGCCAGCACAACCTTGTTCGCACGAACGTCGCCCTGCGCGGTCGAGATCACGACCGTGTCACCGTCGCGCGTGACGTCGGTGACCTTGGTCCGCTCGAACACCCGAGCCGATGTCGACAGCAGCGCACGACGGACACCCAGGCTCAACTTGCCGGGATTCAACATCCCGCCCACGCCCTCGCGCATCCCGCCGACGAATGCACCCGGAATCCCGAGCTCCGAGCTGGTGCCGACAACCGCACGTCCACCCGCACGCCGCAGGATCGCGGCGCAGGCACGGACTCGAAGCATCTGGACCGGCGATACCGCGCCGAACACCATGCCGTTGGCTACGTAGTCGCAGTCGATGTTGTGGTCCTCGATGAGACGTTCGGCGAAGTGTGCGGCGTTCTCGGCCAGCCGCACCATGTTCGGTATCTGCTTGGGGTAGAAGAGCTTGAGCAACCGGAGATCGCCGCCGGGTGCGCCGGCGATCTGCCCGCCGTTGCGTGAGCTGGACCCGTAACCGCAGAACTCTGCCTCCAGCAGCACCACGTCCTGCCCGCGCCCGGCGAGCCGCAGGGCCGTCGCCATGCCGCCCATACCGCCGCCGATGACCGCGACATCGCACGTGAGGTCTTCGGTCAGGGCCGGCTGGATATCTGTGGGCGGATCAACCCAGCGGGTGAAGGTGCTGTACTCGACGTCGGCGGTGCTCATGACAGTGCCCTTACATTCTCGAGCGGCGCTGAGCGGGAAGCGTTGTGGGCGTGCAGCGCGCGGTAGGCGAAGTAGTAGATGAACCCCTGGGTGCCCCATGTCGCCAGCGCGGCCGTATAGAAGAACGTGCGGTTCTCGTCGTCGAAGGGCAGGGGGAAGAAGTCGTAGGTGAGAGCGATGGTGGTCGCCGCCGCGGTGACCAAGGCGGTCCAGATGGCCAGCTGTTTGGCCTCGATGGCCCAGAGCCGCTTGACGACGTAGGCCAGGAACAGCGTGGTGAGCAGGTTGGCTACGAGATAGAACGTGGCCGGACCGACATGGAGCGTCTGGTCCTGAAACTCCCGTAGATACAGCCCACCGGCGATGGCGAGCCCGAACACTCCGATGTCGACAGGGATGGGCGGCTTGTAGCGGTGAGTCGCGGCCATGAACCCCAGTACGAGGATGAGCGTGAACCCGAACGATCGTGAGAACGCGTCGAGGAAGTAGGCGACGGAGTAGGGCAGGCTGCCGTCTTCGGCGCCGAGCAACGAACCGACGAGGAAGTTGGTGGCCGATACCCCGACGACCATCCATTCCAGGCCGAGCAGGTAGTTGCCGTAGTTGCGGATGAACTTCCACCCGAAGCAGAAGCCCACGGCGATCAACCAGGCATCGGCCACGAGAAACAGCAGATCCTTCATCGCCGCGGTCCTTCCGTCATCGAGTTGACTCCACTGTCGCCGTCGGGTGGCTGCAGTCACAACGACATTGCGCACCAGTTCGCGTCGACGGTGATGCACGGTGCACCCCGGGTGCACGTTGCACCCGGTCGGTCAAAAGCAGGTGCGCGGTGTCGTTGTGACCAGCGCTACGGGTTGGAAACAGTGGACCCATCGCCGACGGGAACAACGAGGAGATGGCCATGAAAACTGAGGCATTGCGCGAGGTGGCGGAGTTCGACATCGTCATCATCGGGGCCGGAATCTCGGGAATCGGTGCTGCGGCGTACTTCAGTCGCGGGCTGCCGGCCAAGTCGCTGTGCGTGCTGGAGGCCCGGGACAACATCGGTGGCACGTGGGATCTGTTCCGCTACCCGGGAATCCGCTCCGATTCCGACCTGCACACCTTCGGCTACGAGTTCAAGCCATGGCGTCACGAGTCGGCGATTGCCGACGCGCACCTCATCCGGGAGTACCTGCAGGAGACGATCGACGAAAACAACCTGGCACGTCTCATTCACTTCCGGCATCGGGTCGTGCGGTCGGAATGGTCCTCGGCGGACGCGAAGTGGACCCTCACCGTGGAAGCGGCCGATCCCGTCACCGGCGCGACCAGCACCAAGACGATCCGCACCGGCTGGGTTTTCGCGGCCACCGGCTACTACCGGTACGACCAGGGGTTCTCACCGGAGTTTCCGGGCCGCGCCGACTTTCAGGGGTTGGTGGTCCATCCCCAGCACTGGCCGGAGAAGCTCGACTACAGCGGCAAGCGGGTGGTCATCATCGGAAGCGGCGCGACGGCGGTCACGATGGTGCCGGCGATGGTGACGGGCAGCGGCGCAGCCCACCACGTGACAATGCTCCAGCGCACCCCGACCTACATCATGCCGGTTCCTCGCGTCGACCGGGTCGCGGTCGCGCTGACGAAACTTCTGGGCGCCGAGCGCGGGTATGCGGCGACGAGATTCAAGAACATCTGGACCGAATGGGCAATCGTCAAGGGCCTCCGGACATTCCCGACAGCAGGGCGGCGGCTGATCCGGCGCGAGAACATCAAGCGTCTCCCAGAGGGATTCGATGTCGACAAGCACTTCAACCCGCCCTACAACCCGCCCTACAACCCGTGGGACCAGCGGCTGTGCGCGGCGCCCGACGGCGACTTCTTCGACGCGATCTGCGCCGGCAAGGCGTCCGTCGTCACCGACTCGATCGCGAGATTCAGCAACCGCGGCATTGTGCTGAAGTCGGGCGAGGAGATCGAAGCCGACATCATCGTGACCGCGACCGGGTTGACCATGCGGCTCTTCGACGGCATGCCGATCGTGGTCGACGGGCAGGAGATCGACATCGCAGACTCCGTCGCCTATCGCGGGATGCTGTTGAGCGGAATCCCGAACTGGGCGATGGCCATCGGGTATACGACGTCGTCCTGGACGCTGAAGATCGGGGTGATGTGTCGCTACTTCATCGACCTGGTCAAGCACATAGACGCCCGCGGGTACAGCCGAGTGGTTCCGCGCCCGCTGCCGGGAATGGACCGCCGACCTGTGATGGACCTGCAGTCGGGGTACGCCAAGCGCGCCGCGGCGATTCTGCCCAAGCAGGGCCCGGGCGCCCCGTGGCGGATGGCGATGTCCTACCAGGAAGACGCCAAGGCACTACGCGGCCCGGTAGCCGACGAGAACCTCGAGTTCGCAGCCGCCGAGTCGACGTCGCGGCGGCGCGATGAACGGCACCGGGCAAATGTCTGACGAGAACGTCGATCGGTACGCGCCCCTACCATCCGGGCTGACCATCTGCTTCCGTGACTTCGGCGACGCGGCCAACCCGCCCATCCTGCTCGTCGGCGGACTGGGCGAGGACCTCACCTCTTGGACCGGGCCCTTTGTCGGAGCGCTTGTTGCGCAGCGGTTTCGGGTCATCGTGATGGACAACCGGGACGTCGGTCGATCCACCTTCGTCGCAACGCCGCCGCCCCGAATGTGGCGTCAGGTTCTTGCCTGCCCCCGCCCCGATGGTTATTCGTTGGCGGACATGGCCGGGGACTGCGTCGGCGTGCTCGACCATCTCGGGATTGCGCAGGTTCACCTCGTCGGTCGGTCGATGGGCGGAATGATCGCGCAGACGGTGGCTGCGACCGAACCTCGGCGAGTGCTTTCGCTGACCTCCATTTACTCGACGACCGGGGCGCGCAAGGTCGGTCGGCCGGCGCTGTCCACCATCCGGTTGTTGATGGGTCCGCCGGCACGAACCAGAACCGCCGCGGTGCGCGCACACCTACGTATCACCGGCCACATCGCCGGAACGGCGTACCCGATCCATGACGCCGCAGAGGCCGCCATCGCGGCGCGCGCCTGGGATCGCAGCGGCGGGGATCAGGCCGCCGGCGTGGCCCGCCAGATTCAGGCGATCCAGTCCTCCGGAGACCGCACCGCCCAAATCCGCCGGATCGCGGCGCCGACGCTGGTCATCAACGGTGATCGAGACCTGATGGTGGACCCCGGTGGTGGCGCCGCCACGGTGGCAGCGATCCGCAGGGCGCAGCACGTCGTCATTACTGGCATGGGTCATCACATCTCGGAGGCCCTCGTCGACCCGATCACCACCTACATTTCGCAGCACGCGCACCGTGTCAGCCAGGGAGGAAAACATGTCGAAATCCATTGATTGCCAATCCAAGGCCGTGTCGGGCGATGTCGTGATCGTCGGTGCGGGCTTTGCCGGGCTGAGCGCCGCAGAACGGCTCGTGAGCACGGGCCTGTCGGTACTGGTCGTGGAAGGCCGGGACCGGGTCGGTGGACGATCACTGTCCGGCGAGGTCGCCGGGGTTGACGTCGACTTCGGCGCGACGTGGGTCGCCGAACGCCACACCGCGGTACGTGATCTCATGGCTCGGTTGGGGTGCTCCACCACCAGACAGTTCGACGAGGGCGTCAACGTCTTGTGGATGGCCGGGCAACGTCACACCTGGACCGGGACGCTTCCGATGGTCGGACCGGTGGACTTGGCGGACCTGGCGCGCGTCCAACCGGCCCTGGAAAATCTGCTGGAATCCATCGACGTCGACGCCGCGTGGAAGTCCCCGAACGCCGGTGAACTCGATTCGATCTCGTTCGGTGAATGGCTTGACCGCCAGCAGGCCGCGACCAGCACCCGAGCGCTGATGGCCATCGTCAGCAAGGTGCAGTGGGGCTGCAGTCCGGCGGACGTGTCACTGCTGCACGTCTTGCGCTACATCCAGGCCGTGGGCGGGCTCGATCACATGCTCGCCGTCGACGGCGGGCAGCAACAAGACCGCGTCACCGAAACCACCCAAGAGATCGCCAAGCGGCTTGCCGCCGCGCTCGAGGACAGGGTGGTGTTGGACGCGCGGGTGCGGCGGATCTGCCACGACGAAACCGGCGTCACGGTCTACACCGATGCGGCGGTGATCCGCGCCCGGTACGCCATCGTCACCGCAGCGCCCGAACACCGCGCCCACATCGAGTTCCAGCCGGCGTTGCCGGAGATGTTCGAGGGGCTCTCCAGGACCTTCCCCATGGGCGCGCTCAGCAAGGCGTTCGTTGCCTATGAAACGCCGTTCTGGCGCAACGACGGACTGTCCGGTGAGGCAGTGACCGACACCGGGCCGGTGTTCATCACTTTCGACGTGTCACCTGATGGCGGACCGGGCATCTTGATGGCGTTCTGCGCCCCGGGGTGCTACGACGGCCTCAGCCCGGCGACGCGACGCAACCTGGTCGTCAAACAATTGGTCGACCTGTACGGCGCCCAAGCGGGCAACCCCATCGACTATGTCGACCACTGCTGGGGCACAGAATCTTCCGCTCCCGGTGGCCCCCATCCGGCTGCTGCGCCGAATGCCTCCGTGCGCTACGGCGACGCACTCACGCGGCCGCACGGGCGCATCCACTGGGCCGGCACCGAAACCGCCGGGGAATGGGTCGGAACCATGAACGGGGCCATCCTGACAGGTGTGCGGGCCGCCGAGCAGGTCGCGGCGCTCCTGAGCGTCGAGAGCGAATCGTCGACGTAGCTTCTGTTCGTCGCCGCGACGTCCGGGCAGACTGGCCGGTATGGACGAATTGTGGCCGCCGCCGACTCCCGAGGTCGCTGAGGCGATCCGGTCAGTGTGCCAGCGCCTCTTGACGGATACCGACGCCTTGGCCGACGCGATCGCGGGGGCCGCCCTTACGGCGCAGTACGATTCCGCGCTGCTCCCGGACGTGTCGCTGGTCGAGGGGGACCGCCACCTCAACCGCTCCGATCTGGTCCAGTGGCTCACCTCGAACATTCAACATCCGGGGCGCAGGGTGGAGCCCTACATCGGCCCGAGGATCGCGGAGTACATTCGCGACCTCGTTTCCCGCGGAATTGCGCCGGATTTCGCCGGCGGATGGCGGGTGGCACTCGGCGTCGGCTGGCGCCGCTGGCTCGAAGAATGCGTGGCACACTGCCGAAACCCCGACCTCCTGGTGGAGGTCCTCGACGTGTCGGCGAAGTCGTTGGTGCAGTACGCCCTCGACTCGGTCTCGGCCATGCGTGAGGCGAGCCTTTCGGCGGCGATGGGCAACGCGGATGCCGAGGCGATCCAGCTGATACAGCTGATTGCCAGCGGGGCGCCGATGACCGAAGACCTCGCCGAAGGGCGGCTGCGATACCGGTTGGCCCGCTCCCACGTCGGCCTCGTCCTGTGGACCGACGCGCCTGCGCGGGCCGACGCGGTGGACGAGGTGGTCGCGGCGGTGCGTTCCGCTTCGGCCGGGGGGAGTGTTCTGATCGCTCGCGCGAGTGCCACCTCGCGGTGGATCTGGCTGTCCGGGGCCGAGACCCCGGACAGCCACCACATCGAGAAGATCGTGGCGGGGGTTGAGGGCGTGCGCGCGGCCGTCGGACGGCCCGGTCATGGACTCGACGGGTTCCGATCCAGCCATCAAGATGCGCTTGCCGCCCAGGCGCTGATCGTACGGCTTGGATCGGACCGGCGCTTCACGGCGTACGCCGACGTCGACCTGATCGACAGCCTCACCAAGGACCGCGCCAGCGCACAACGGTTTGTCACCAACACTCTCGGTCCGCTGGCCAACGCGGATGAGGCGCTTCGGCAGGCGCTTCTGACCTACGTGCAGTGCGGCTTCAACACCACGCGGGCCGCGGCGAAGCTGTATGCACACCGAAACACCGTGGAGCGTCGGGTGTCCCGCGCCAACGAACTCGCGGTGGTCAAGGTGGAAGACAACCCCACCCACGTTGCCGCAGCACTGCTCGTGCTGGACATAGCGCCCAATATCGGCTTCCCGTAGTTTGGTCGTCGAGTAAGTTCGGGCCGGCGAGGACTTTGCCGCGAGTCAAGGTGTGAGAGAAGGAACCCCATGAGCACGAACACGTACCGTTCTCCGGCGATCGTCGGTCTAACCGCCTTGGCGCTGATGACCGTGGGCTGTACCACTGGCGAGAGCGTCGACGCGTCCACGCCGCCGCAGGTCGCATTGATTGCCACCTCCGAGGTGGAGGCGCCACCCGCCGAGGTGAAGCTGATCGGGGAGCGGGACGTGGAGGTGACGCTCACCGGTCCGATCGCGGCGAAGTACGCCACGGCGACCGACAAGCAGAAGCAGGCGCTCGGCAAGCCGCTGACCGGTGACCGCAACGCAGGTACCCGCGACAGCGGGGTGGTGTTCCAACAGTTCCAGGGCGGCGTCATTGTCGCCAAGAATGATCAGCCCGGCACACCGGCGTACATCACCTGGGGCAAGATCCGCGAGGCCTGGAACATCGAGCGCGACGAGGACGGCGTTCCGGACGTCGAGGGCAAGAACGGTTCGCCGGGCCCGCTGGGCGTACCGACCAGCGATGAGAACCCGGTCGGTGATCTGCTTGTGACAACCTTCGAGCACGGCAAGGTCACGTTCGACCCGAGGACCGGTGAGGTTGAGGTGACGGTCAACGGCAAGGTCGTACCGTCCGGGCTGTAGGCGGCGGGAATGCAAGCCGGGTGCGTTCTGCCGTAAAGCATTGACGTCGACGCGCTTTGGCTAGGCCGACCCCGTACTGCATCCCGGCCATCCGCGTTGATGGCGGCGGCTGCGAGCCGAGTGAGTCGAATGAACATCTGGTGCTGGCAAATCCGCGAGGTGGTCGCACAACCGACGGACGTCGCGGTGTGCGCGCGGCGCTACTCGCTCAACATGTTCAGTCGCGTAGCCACGACATTCGTGATTCATCGTGAGCACGGCACAAAATATTGGTAAAACCATCCGATGAAGGCCGTTGTGCTCACCCGCTTCGGAGGGGCCGATGCTTTCGAGCTGCGCGACGTCTCCGTGCCCCGTGTCGAACCCCGCCAGGTGCGGGTGCGCGTCCATGCGACCGCCGTCAACCCACTCGACTTTCAGATACGGCGCGGCGACTACCCGGAGCAGGTGCCGCTCCCGGCGATCATCGGGTACGACATCTCCGGGGTGATCGAAGAGGTCGGGTCCCACGTGACCGAGTTTCGGGCCGGCGATGCGGTGTATTACACGCCGCAGATCTTCGGCGGGCCGGGCTCCTACGCCGAGCAGCACGTCGCCGACGTGAGCCTGGTCGGCCGGAAGCCGGAGAACCTCAGTCATCTGGAGGCCGCGAGCCTGACTCTGGTCGGCGGGACGGTCTGGGAGGCCCTGGTGACACGGGCCCACCTCGCCGTGGGGGAGACGATCCTCATCCATGGCGGCGCGGGCGGTGTCGGCACGATCGCGATCCAGATCGCGAAGGCGATCGGCGCCCGAGTGATCACCACCGCTAGATCCGGCGACCACGAATTCGTGCGTTCGCTGGGAGCGGATGCGGCGATCGACTTCACTTCGACGGATTATGTGGATGCCGTGGCCGAGTTGACGCGCGGCCAAGGGGTCGATGTCGTGTTCGACACGATCGGTGGTGACGCGCTCACTCGAAGCCCGTTAACGCTCACCGACTTCGGGCGCGTCGTCAGCATCGTCGATATCGCGCAACCGCAGAACCTCATCGAGGCGTGGGGCAAGAACGCCGCCTATCACTTCGTCTTCACACGGCAGAACCGCGGAAAGTTGGACGCGCTCACCACGCTGGTCGAGCGCGGTCTGGTGAAGCCGGTCATCGGCGCGACCTTTCCGCTCGCTCGAGTAGGCGAGGCTCACGAACTCCTGGAGAACCGGCGGTCGTATGCACTACGCGGCAAGATCGCGATCGATGTGGCGGGCGAGACTGTCGCCCTTCCGCCTCGCACCGCGTAGCCGTGGGGGATCGGATGACATCGACCTGAGCGGCGATTGACATCCCCGTCGCCATAGGAAACACTCGTTTCTCATGACAGTCGCGTCGACTTCCACGCCCGAACACCCGCCACGCCAATCGGCGAGCACTGAGCGCCGTTCAGAGTGGGCCGTCGACAACCAGACCGACTTCGGCTTCTTCGGACCCGACTCGATCTCCTGGGAAGTGCTGGCCGCGCCGGCGGTTTCGTTGATGATCGCCCAGATCACCAACCTGCTCGAGGCCCCACACGTCGACTTCCAGTCGATCCTGCTCGACCATGACCCGCTGTATCTGACCAACACGAAGAAGCAGCGCTCGTGGCGCGGCGACCCGACGAAAAAGGGGGGCCGGATCACCGACCGGCTTCGCCGCACCGTCGTCGGGCCGTTGCCGATCATCTTCGGCGACCGGGAGGCGGCCCGCCGCTGCGCTGACCGCCTCACCGCCTACCACCGGCCCATGCGGGGGATCAACGCTGAAGATGGCCGGCCGTACTCAGCAGTCGACGCCGACACGATGCTGTTTGCGGCAGTGACGATCTCGCACGGCGCCTTGATCGCCTACGAGCGCTACGCGTTCAGAGGGTTGAAGTGGCCGGCCAGGCTACCCGCCGAGATGCGGGATCGGTTCTTCGCCGAGACGGCCGAACTCGCGGTTCTGATGGGCGTCCCGCGCGAGCGGATCCCGGTCACCGCCCGGGAGGTCGACGAGTACTATCGCGGGCAAGCTCACAAATATCGAACGCGCAAAGGCTATTTCGGTAATCAATTGCGCGCCGCAGCAAGCCAGTTCAAATTCTCGTCGGCAGATTCGGTGGTCAGCGCGGCCGCCGACGTCGTTCTGTTGACGAGCACTTTCCTCGCATACTCGGCGATCCCACGACCGTGCCGGCGCCGGCACCACATCCCGGCGGTCGCTGACCCACTGCTCGCGACAGTGCATTTCGCGGTCCTACCGTTGTTCGGCCTGCTGCAGATCCCGGCCGTCGGGCGGCTGGTCGCGGGTGCCTACATCGGCACAGAGAACGTCGACGCGATCACCCGATCCCTGTCGGCGCGCACCGGCACCCCGAAGCGTTAGACATCCTCATCAGATGCGCCTGTCGGTTGTCGAGGCGACCACCGTGCATCATTGACGTGTGAGTAGTGCAAAGGTCTGGCGCGGTCGAACGATGGACGACCGCTCAGCCGAACGCCGGCAACAACTCATCGATGTCTGTATCGATCTCCTCGGCACCGGTGGCGCAGCGTCGATCAGCCTTCGGGCCGTCTGCAGAGCGGCCACGTTGAGCCCGCGGTACTTCTACGAGAACTTCTCCAGTCTCGAGGAACTCCTGGTCGCGGCCTACGACCAGGTGGAAAGACAGCTGTTCGAGCGTCTCGTCGACCCGGGGGAGGGCCGGCAGAGGCTGTCGATCAGATCGGTACTCGAGATCTGTGGGCGGTATTTCGAGGAGGATCCGCGCCGGGCGCGCATCCTGCTGCGGGAGCCGATGTCCGACGAGACGCTGCGGGTGCACCAGTCCGGCAAGAAGTCCGTCTTCATCAGATCGCTGGTACCGGCTCTGGAACGCACGGGCAGAAGACTGGCGCCACCCGACTCGCGAGAACTCGCGGTGATGGCGACCGCACTGTCCGGAGCGCTGATCGCCCTGTACCTGGAATGGATCGACGGTCGGCTCGACGTCGAGCGGGACGTGTTGGTGGACACCGCCAGCGACCTTGTGACCGCGATCTCCCGGGCGTCCCAGCGCAAGCCGGCCGGCCCGGTGACCGCACCGTAGCGAGAACCTGACCCGGGTTGTGGTGCACGTGGCCTGGCCGCGGGGCGATCGGCATGTTCACGAATCTGGTCACGATGGACCTTCCGGCCTCCAACCTCATCACCCGCGAGACTCTGGGCTGGGAACCCACCCGACCGCGCCTGCTCGACGATCTGGACAACGGAAACTACTTCGCCGAGCGCAGAAATTTTGTTGCCCACCAATGAATCTCACCCGCTGGGGGTACAGGTCAAAGCAGATCGTCACGCGTAACGCGGTGGTACGGGTCGGTTTCATCTGCGTTGGTGCACTGCGAACTGGGGCGTCGACCTCGAGGGCTCGTCGCCGTTGCCGTAGAGGAGTTGGCCGGCTCGACAGGAGGCATCGGGTTTTTCGGGTTTCGATAAGCTCAGTGAATGCGTGTGCCTCGACGGATCGCACAGTTCAACAAGCGAGTCACCAATCCGGCCGCGCGCCGGATCACGCCGTGGCTTCCGTACCTCGGGACGCTCGAGCACGTCGGGCGAACTTCAGGTAAGCGATATCGAACGCCGCTCTTGGTATTCGAGACCCACGACGGCTACGCCATCCTGATCGGCTACGGCCCGCAGACGGACTGGTTGAAGAATGTCCTGGCCGGCGGTCCGACGGTGCTGCGCAAGCGTGGACACGACGTCGCGCTCACTGATCCACGGGTGGTGAGCAAGGCCGAGGCGGCAGCTCTCGTGACACCCCGTGCGCGGCTGTTCTACCGGGTGTTTCCCTACGACGAGGCAGCCCTGTTGCTGACGGCTGCGGGCGTCGATCACTGAGGGGCAGGCTGCAACCGGCGTCGCGCGAGTGCCGACTTCCCATCAGCTGGTCGTCGGCGTAAGGCCGGACCGGGCGGGGTTCTGTCGCGAGTCAAGGCGCAAAAGTGGGGTGTCCTACGGGTGTCGTGCGCTCTCTCGGAGCGGACGCGACGATCGACGTTACTTCGACGGAATATATGAATGGCTGGCCGAGTTGACACACGGCAACGGGGTCGATGTCGTGTTCGACACGATCGGTGGCGACTCGCCCACACGATCCCGTTGACGCTCAACGACTGCGGGCTTGTCGTCAGTATCGGCGACATCGCGCAGCCACAGCAACCTCATCGCGGTGTGTGGCACGAAGGCTGCCGATCACTGCGTCTTCACCCGGCAGAACCCAGAAAGTTGGACGCGCTGGCGCTACGTCGGAAAGGATTGCAGTGGCGTATCTTCCGTGAGCACGGGTCAGCCCTGTGTCCGCATGCATGTTCACATCAACTTGATGGAGAGGTATGTCAAACCCGCAGTTTTCGCAAACCCACGCAATCCTCGTTGTCGGCGCTGGTGAACTGGGCGGGAGCGTTCTCGCGGCGCTGTCGCGTCGGAGCGAGGCCGGCCCGGTGACGGTCCTGTTGCGGCCTTCTAGCACGCCGCAAGGTGCCCTGCTCCGCGCTGATCTCACTGCCCAGGGAATCGCAGTCGTCGAGGCCGATGTGGCAACGGCGTCGGTGACGGAGCTCTCCACGGTTATGCGCCCTTTCAACACCGTGGTGAGTTGTCTCGGCTTCGCTGCTGGCCCCGGCACACAGCGGAAGATCACCGAAGCCGCGCTCAAGGCAGGAGTGGGCCGCTACCTGCCGTGGCAGTTCGGTGTGGACTATGACGCCATCGGTGATAGTGCCCCTTGGGGTGGTGGACTTCGGATCGGCGTGGGTTCACGCGTGGTGATCAACGAGTCGTGGTGAATGTTAGGCGATCTGGCGTTGTTCGGGAACCGGTTCGGTGGTCGCTCGGGCGGCGATGTGTTTGGTGGCGATGACTTTGCGCAGTTCAGCCATGGACACCTCGGACAGGTAGCGGCGGGTGACCTGCCATTCGTCGTGGGCTTCGATGACCACGGCGGTGGCCAGTCGTAGGAAGGCTGCGGGGTTGGGGAAGATCTCGACGACATCGGCGCGGCGTTTGATCTCCTTGTTGAGCCGCTCGATGGGGTTGTTCGACCAGATCTTCTGCCAGTGGGTGCGCGGGAACGCGGTGAATGCCAGCACGTCGGCTTTGGCCTCATCCATCATGGCGGCCACTTTCGGGAAACTGGACGAGAGGGTGTCGGCGACCTGATCCCACTGCGCGGCGACCTCGGCGGGGTCGGTGTGGGCGAAGATCGTCTTGACCGCTGCGGTGACCGCCGGGGCGTGTTTGGCGGCCACCGCCCCGTGCAGGTTGCGCATGAAATGCACCCGGCAGCGCTGCCAGGACGAGCCGGTGAACTGCTGGGCGACGGCGGCTTTCAACCCGGCGTGGGCATCGGAGATCACCAGGTGCACGCCGGTCAGGCCGCGGGCCTTGAGCGAGGCCAGGAACTCCCGCCAGAACTCGAAGGACTCGCTGTCACCGACGGCGGTGCCCAGCACCTCCCGGGTGCCATCGATGGAGACGCCGGTGGCCACCACCAGGGCCTGGGAGACCACGTGGGCGCCGACGCGGACCTTGCAGAACGTCGCATCGCAGAACACGTAGGGAAATGAGGTGTGGGTCAGGCTGCGGGTTCGAAACGCCTCGATCTCGCGGTCGAGGCCGGCGCAGATGCGCGAGACCTCCGATTTGGAGACCCCGGATCCAACCCCGAGTGCGGCGACCAGGTCATCGACGTTGCGAGTCGACACACCATGGACGTAGGCCTCCATGATCACCGCATGCAGGGCCTTGTCGATGCGACGCCGGCGTTCCAGCAGGGACGGGAAGAAGGAGCCGGCTCGCAGTTTGGGGATCTTGACCTCGATATCGCCCGAGGTCGTCGACACCGTCTTGGGCCGATGCCCGTTGCGGTGCGTACTGCGTTCGCCGCTGCGTTGGTAGCGTCCGGCCCCGATGGTCTCGGTGGCCTCGGCCTCGATCAACGCCTGCAGCCCAGCGCGGATCAGCTCAGCGAACACCGCCCCGACATCAGCGGACTTGAGTGCATCGAGTTGGGCGAGCAAGGCAGAATGGTCCTGGGTCATCGCGTGGTGCGTCCTTTGCTTGAGTCACTTGGTAGGTAACTCATTGACCACTACGCGATGACCCGCCCGAAAGCCTTCAACGACACACCCCGGCCTGGGCCGTCCTCAGCTCCGAAACCCCACCACACCAAGGGACTTACCCCCATCGGTCGGGGCAGTCCCCAAAATTTGTTCGATGAACAACTCGACGTTCGTGACCTTCTGCGAGCCCAGAACAGCACCGAATGGGTGATCGTCTCCACTGGAATGTTCACCAGCTTCTTGTTCGAACCAGAGTTCGGCGTGGTAGATCTGGCCGCGCGCACCGTAAACGCGCTGGGAAGCTGGGACAACCAGGTGACGGTGACTACCCCCGAGGACATCGGTGCGCTGACTGCCGAGATCATCCTCACCCGACCGCGCATCGCCAACCAGGTCGTCTACGTCGCCGGTGACACGATCACCTATCGCGAACTCGCTGAGATCACCGAACGGGTGAAGGGGACCCCGTTCAGCCGCAACGAGTGGACGCTCGACCATCTGCTTGGGGACTTACGCCAGCACCCCGACGACGGAATGCGCAAGTACCGTGCGGTGTTTGCGCAGGGCATCGGCGTCGCATGGCCAAAAGCTCAGACTTTCAACTCGGTCAATGGCATCCCCACCACCGGGGCAGAGCAATGGGCGCGCGCCAACCTCAACGGCGCCTCGACCGACTGAGCGACGGCCGCGACACGCCGTGTCGCGTGTCGCGGCCGTCGCACCTATGTCGTTACTGTCATCGACCAGCATCTCGGACTACGAAGTTCACTCCAAAGGCTGGGGCGTGAAGGTGACGTCGACTCCGCCAATGGTCATCGTCACCTCACCTTCGATCACCATCACCTGCGCCGAGACCCGCCGATCGACCGTCTGGGCCAGTTGTTGCACCGGCGCGTGCGGTATTTGCATCACCGACAGGTTCGACAGCCCCGCCACTTTGGGTCCCACGGTGCGCCACCAGGTGGCCACGCCGGCGGCGAAAGGGAACAGCAGCACTTGGTCGGCTTGGCTGGCGGCCTTGCCCAAGGCACGTTCGTCGGGCTGGCCGACGTCGATCCACTCCAGGGTCCGGCCCGTGTAGTCGGCGAGCCGCAGGTCTGGTACGCCCGGGGTGGACAGGCCCGCCCCGAACGCCAGTTCACCGTCGACGTCGCCGAGCCGGTGTGCGCGCAGCCCAAACGCCAACAACCGCACCACCATCCGCTCATCGGTCTCGCTCGGATGGCGGGCCACCGTGAGCGTGTGGTCGGCGTAGTAACCGTGATCGACGTCGGAGACGCCGAGTTCGACCTTGAACACCGTTGCAGAAGGGGCCACGCCATAGTGTCCACCCAGGCGTTGTTCCCCTAGTAGTCAGGTCGCCGCGCTCGGTGCCGGATCGAGGTGGATCGTCAAAAGTGGCAGGGGAGTGGCCGGGTTGACGGCATCGCAACCCGCTACGGCAGGGTCGCGTAGATTCGTCGTGAACAATCCGAGCACCCAACGAAGGCGATCATGTCCGAGGATCAGAACACCGACGTTCCACCGAATCACCTCTCCATCGATCCGCGCAGTCCCTTCTACAACGAAGAGGTGCTTCGCCGCGACGTGGGTGTTCGCGTCAATGGCGCCGAAAAAACCAACGTTCACGAATACAACGTGGCCGAAGGCTGGGCGCGTGTTGAAGTCCCCACCGCGAAGGATCGCCGCGGAAATCCCATGGTCGTCAAGGTCAGCGGCACGATTGAACCTTATTTCCGCTGAGTTGGACGGCGGACGCCACTACGTCGTATCCCTTAAGGGAGTGCGGCCTGCCCGGGGACGCGCCGGAGGACGGTGCCGGGCTCGCCGGGGTTTGCGGACGATACGGCATCGGCCGTGCAGATATGTCTCACTGTTCGCGACCTGCGCAACCAAGGTGGGGAAGTGCTGCGCAGAGTGGAGCGCGGGGAGCGCATCATCGTGACGCGTGATGGTGCGCCGGTAGCCGAGCTGAGCCCGTTGCCGCGGCCAAGCGTGAGTCGGATCCCGACGAGTGGCCAACGAGTCTGTGATAAGTGCGATAACTCTCGCTGAGCTGTCCCTGGGGCCGCACGTCGCCCAAGCTGGCGCCGAACGCAGCGCACGTCAGCAACACCTGCAGCAAGCGGAGGCGGATTTCGAAGTCCTTCCGTTCGACGCCGCAAGTGCGCGGGCGTTTGGGGGCATCGCCGCCGCGCTGCGCATGTCGGGCCGCAGACCAGCTGCACGAGCCTACGACGCGCTCATTGCGGCCAGTGCCGTCGCGCACGGTGTGCCGTTGTACACGTGCAATCCCGGCGCCTTCGCTGGGATACCCCAGCTGGACCTGCGTGTGGTCACGCACCCGGATCACTGATTCGGCGTGCCATTTAAGACTTTGCACGCCGTCGATCGTCCTAGATCAGGCTGCTGAAAGTCGTTGGGGAACAGTGCGTGTCAGGACAACCGTGTGGGGTCGGACTGGTCGAGCAGGCGGCGGTGTCTGCTCGCATTGATTCAATTCCTGCATATTCGCTCGAGCGCGCGAGCGCTTGACCAACGCCGGTCGAAGGGGTGGGGGATTTGAGGACTGGAATTGCCGGACTTCCCGCAGCGTGGGGGAGTCCGGCCGACGCCGACGAGTAGTGCGAGGGCTCACGTGACACTACTGGCAATCGCCACGACCAGCCCACCCAGGGTCAGCACGCCAACCAGCACGGCGGCAGCGATCGCCTGGACTCGTCGGTGCCGGCGGGCGCCGTGGATCCCCACCGCGATGGCGGCAAGCAACAACGCTGAATAGGCCGCCAGTCCCGCCGTCAGCGTCGCCGCTGCCGCGGCACTGACAAAAGTCACGTTGTGCATGCTGTGAGCTTACGACGGGAACCGAACCAGGCCGCCACCAGGACGGAAGGGTGGGTAGGCGGAGGACGGAGGAATCGCTGGGCGACAGCGCAATAGGGCACGTCCTACCGGAAATCCGCCAGCTTCGACTCGTCGAATGTCAAAGCCATTTGGCTTCCAGTTCCAGGGCTGGCGAGTGGCCCGACGCGGCTCCTCTACGTTGGCCGCATCCAGCATCGCGCACACGCGGTCCGCCGATGACGAGCCAACCCCGCTTCCCGGTACGACCTCATGACTCACTCGATACCGTGCCCGTAGGTATGGAACGGGCCGTCACGGGATGGGGTCGCTGGCGGGCAGGCTGATCCAGCTGGGCGCTGTGGGGTCGATGTTGAGGTGTTGCGGGTGGAAGGTGTGTCCTGGAGTGAACAGCAGCACGGCGTCGCGCACGGGATACGGGGGCGGGGTAAGCCCGGCGCCCATCATCATCGGCATCGGTGGAACCGCCGAGGGGTAGTTGCTGCTGTAGATGCTGACCCGCAGCCGGTGACCGGGCTGCAGAACCGCATCCATCGGATAGGTCCCGAAATCGATGGTCGTCGCTTCGCCGGGAACGACCGGCTGGTGATCCCGCAGAAGATCGATGGTCTGGATGGGATCGGTGTAGTCGCCGTTGGGTCCCCGTTTGCTTCGCGCCTGGTCGACCTTGCGCATCGACGACACCACCCACCCGCTGCTCAGCGGTAGGGAATTGCCATTGGGAGCGACATCGGTGACGGTGGCCATCCAGAAGCCGTCGGTACCCACGTGTTGGCTGTTCAGGTGTACCGCAACGGGTCCGGAGATCACCGTCGGCACTGAAACCGGGTTGCTGGTGAAGGTTAGGCCGTCGACCTCGTGGCGGCGCTCGTCTTGTGCGCAGGCCATCACGATCGCGGTGGAGCCGAGGTATAGGGTGTTGGTGATGTCTGAGCACAGACTGTTCACGCCAACACGCACGGTGAGCTGATCGGGTTTGGCGGGCGGCTGCACCGCCAGCGAGCCGTCGTGTTGGACGCGGCCCGCCGTTCCACTGGCCTCGCTGCGCAGGTACAGCCGCTGGTTGGTCATTCCCGAGCGCGGCAACTCCGAGATCCGCTGCCATCCTTGAGCGTTGGGCATTTTCTCGATGATCGGCCCGTAGGTTTCGATGCCGTTGTCGATGCCTTTGAGCCAGTGGTCGAACCACGCTTTCTGCAATACGTCGATTCGCGGCGGGGCGTCCCGTTTGCCGTACCCTCCTCCGCCGGTGGCGTGGTAGCCGGGTCCGATGATGAGTTGTTTCTCGCCTGGTTTGAGTCCGGTCAGCTGCTGAAACGAGCGGAACTGGGCGTTGCGGAAGAGATCACTCCAGCTGCCGCTGATCATCGTGGGGACGTCGAATGTTGGCCATGTTGGTGCGTGTGGCCTGGCGCCATGGCCCCTGCGCGTCGAACAGCATCGCGGCTTCGTGCGACGTGCGCAGCTCGTCGATCGTTCTGGCATTCAGCGCGGTATACGTAGCCTCCGACATCGTGGTGGGATCTTTGGCGCGGTCCTCGATCCATTGCCGGTAGACCTGTTCGTAGTTTCCCTGCAGCATTGACTGCACGTCGGGAATTCGTTTGGTGCCGTTGACCAGATAGAGCCAGAATGGCAGGAAGCCGAGGTTGATCGCGCCGCCGCGCAGAGCGACATCCTCGACGATGTCGGTCGCCGGGTTGACAGCCAGTACCGCCTTGAGCGCCGGCGGCCGGTGCGAGGCGGCCTGCAATGCGGCGATCGCGTCGTAGGAGTACCCGGTCATGCCGACTTGTCCGTTGCTGAACGGCTGCTTACTGAGCCAGTCGATGACTTCGACGGTGTCCTGTTGTTCTCGCGGCCCGAGCACTTGCCACGTGCCTTCGGAGAAACCGGTTCCGCGAGCATCCAAATCGACCCAGACGTAGCCGCTTCTGACCAGTCGCTTGTCTGCGACCACGGTTTGAGCCCCGCCGCCGTCCATCGTTTGCAACGCGAGCATGAAGTTCTTCAGTGCGGGGTCTGAGCTTTCGAGACTGCCTAGGCCACGCAGGATTCCATCCGATATTCCTGGCGCGTTGATGAGCTTGGAAACCACGGCCAGTATCCATTTGGTGTATGGCGTCACGTTGAGGATGACCGGCAAGGGCTGCTCGACCACCCGGCCTCCGCCTGCGGCGCGTTCTGCCGGCCCGGAGACGTCCATGGGCCGATAGATGTTGGCCTTGAGTACCGTGCCGTCGCTCATTGTGATCGGAACGTCCCAGTCGATGTGGACCTCGTTGTGTGGCAGCGGACCGTCTCTGTCGGCCGTCCATGCCCCTTCCATGCCCGTGAAATCGTTGAAGTACGGCTGGTAATAGCCGTCGCTGCCTGCACCGACAGCAGGTTCGGCACGAGCCACAGATGCACCGACGACCAGCACCACCACTGTCAATGCGACCGTCACCGCGACGGATTTGGCCAGTGACCGGCCAAGACCCCTGGCCGGCACGGCGCTGCGGGTATTAGACCCCGGAACACCGTCCCGGAATTCGAATGAAGACCTAGACATCGACACTCCCGCCGTGGTTGCAAAATCGGTTCTGGACAAGGGGATTCGCGACGTCAGCGAAAAGGTGAGCCGCTGGCGTTGATGCCATCGTCGAGCACGCCCGGCCCCGCGGCCGCCCCGAACCCCAAGCAACCGACGACGACGGGAAGCTCGTGAACCGGGGGCACCTGCCGGGAGCGGGTCATGCGGCGATGGCGTTCCGCACTGGTGCGGGTTTGGCGGCGGTGTCAGCACTGCCAGCGCGTGAGCGCTGAGATGCCCCCCGATCCGCGTTCCCGGTGCGGTCGTGATGTGACGTCGAGGCGCGATCAATCCTGGCGTGCGTATCCGCTCGGTTCGTCCGCGGTATCGCAGCGGTGTTCGCGGATTGCTCCGCAGGCGTGCGACTGTCACCCGCCGCAGGATGCACCACCATTGACATAGTGTTGCATTTGCTGGCGCGGACGGCAAGGTGTCGGCCGAATCGGCTGCTGACCGTCTCTCAGGGTCGTGACCACGAGGTAGTCGTTCTCTATTGAGGGTGCCGATGTCTGGCGCTGGGTTCTTGCAGAGTTGCTGGCGTTGGTGGGCACCGCCAGGGTGAGGACTTTTTGATGGGTCGCGCGGCACCCCGCTGAAGTCTTGGCGGGCTCGCAGGGTGCCGCGGGCAGACCCGGGTCGCCGGCTTGCATGAGTTGAAGTGGATGACGCAACTGGGCGATGGCGCGGTGCGGGTCGCGGTGAGCGAGGGGAAAATCGCTGGCATTCGGTTTACGGACGCGATGGTGTTTGAACTTGACGGGTTGCTTGCCATCATCGTGTTCGGCGCGGTGCCTGGGCCAAAGTCGACCCCACACCTCGGGGTGGTGCGCCGCGCTATCTCACCGATAGGGCGCTCGGCCGGGGCGTTCGCTCCGGCGTTCAGGATTGATAGAGAGACTTTCGCAGCGGGAGTACGACCGAATCAAATATGGCGGGTTACCCGTGAACGGCAAAATCGATTGTTGAACAACAGCTTTCAGGAATCTACGTTTCGCGTCCAGTCTCGGCGCATCTGGCGGCATTCGCAATGAACCTGGCGGTTGTCGGAAATGCGGCGGTGCCATGATCGAGCTGGCGGCGGCCGGGCCACTGGTGATGTCGCAGGCTTGGCCTGGCCAGGCGATGAACTGAGCGAGCGGCTGCGAGTCGAGCGAGTCGAGAGACGATCTGTGCGACTGATTTACATGACTTTAAACGAAGGACGGAAGGCGGGGCGTGGAAAGGCCATGGGAGTCATTCACTCTCGCCTTCTGCGGACTTCGCGGCCCGGCCCGCCACCACGCCGGCGTACACAGCTAGGGCGGCAAAGGACGCAAAGAACGAGATGCTCCAACCCATGATGCTGGAAGCCGGCCAGGCGCGGAGGGACCCGTACAGCACCAATACGATGGCCGCCAAAGCATTTGTGAGAAAAAGGGGCGAAAGCTTGGCAGCTGCGGCATGGCCCCTGACCCATGCCTGGTCACTGCGCATGGTAGACGGCGTGCGGATCCCAGCCCACTGGTTTCGAGCCAGTTTCCCAGACGCGGCCCGCGAGCTCAGCAGCACCATCAGCGCTGCGACGGCGAGGTGGCCTGCAGCCAGGATGATGGCCAGAACGACAACCATGGTCTGGTCGAAATCCATGAACTCGCATCTTCCTGTCGGTTGCCGGGAACAGCGCTGAGTGGGGCAGCCGGGTCCGTTTCCGCCGCAGTGCATGAATGCTTCCATGCGCGCGGGCTCACGATATAAGCACTGCCAAGTGCGTGTGGTCAGCTACAGCAACGCAGCATTCGACATCACCGGCACGACTGCGGTGGGTGAGGGGCGCTCGAAGCGTCCCGGATTCCTATCATGAACACGGCGACGTTAACTTGACATAATGTAGCTTATCGGCACTTGGGTGACCTGCGGACCTGCAACCCGAGGCGCAGTCGGGCTCCGCCTGCCTGGTTGTTCCTCCCGCTGGCTTTCGCCCGCGGCTCCGTTCGGTGTCGGGCCGCCAGATGCTTCCCGCCACAGCTTCCGTGGCCGCCTTGCGCGCTCCGGCGAGATTCAGGTTCAGCCGTTCGGCGCTGGGTTCGGCGCTGGACCGCGATGTTCGCAGCTTAAGCGTGCCTGCAGCCCCAATTCCACTGAACCCCTTCGGTTTCGACTCCCCGGGTTACCCACGACAAAAACGTCACTGTGACGAATCTGTAGTCCTCGCCGGGCCGCAGTCGACGCGACGACGACCGAACGCGCGCTTAGGTATGACAGCTGTCTCCTGCCGGCGGCCATCCCACCGGGCGCGGGACCCCCAGATGCCGAAGACTCGCCGGAGGGCAGAACGCGGATAACGGGGACCATCCAGGATCTGCCTGCAAGACTGATGCAGTGTCCCAAGCGGCGGCCCACAGCAACTCGACGAACACCGATGCCCCCTGGTCCACGGCTCCCCCAGAGTCCTCCGCTGACGACCAGGCCGGTGATCCTTCAACTGAAAACAGGAGTGCATCGGTGAGATCCGCGAGGTGGCTGGGTATGGCCGCCGTGGCCAGCCCCTTGGTGGCCGCCGGTGTGGCCGGGGCCCGCGAGGTCGTGCGTGCCGATACGGCCCGCCGCCGGGGTGTCACCACCCGCGCCGGTGTGCCGGTGCCGAAGCCGTCGATGGGACTCTGGATGGCCGCGTCCGTCGACGCGTTGTTGGCCACCCCGATGCCGTTGCTGTCGTCACTCGGGTCCGCGGACGACTACGCCGCCGCTGCGATAGAACTCGAGGCCGCCGTCCGCTACTACGGTGACGCCGGTTGGCTGGACGCCCCGCAGCTTCGACACCGGCGGCCGAAGCCACCGAATAACGTTCAGATCTCAGCACTTTCGTCCGGGATGGAGATCGCCCGGTTCGACAGTGGGTGGCGGCCGGACCCGGGCGAGCCCGGCAGCACCCGCTGGCGAACGTTCCGCGCCAACGAGCGGGTGCCGGTCCGCTTACTGCGCCACCCGGGCGCCCCACGACCGTGGCTGGTCGCCGTCCACGGACAAGGAATGGGACGGCCATCGGACATCAACATGCTGCGCGTGCGCCATCTCCACGAGAAGCTCGGCATCAACATCGCGCTGCCGGTACTCCCACTGCATGGCCCACGCTCGTGCGGCTTCTCGCCGTCGGGGCAGTTCGCCTCCAACATCTTCGCGGTGAACAACGTGCTGGGTCTGACCCAGGCGGTGTGGGACATCCGGCGGCTGCTGCAGTGGTTGCGCGACGACCAGCGGGCGCCCTCGATCGGCCTGCTCGGGGTGTCGCTGGGGTCTTATGTCGCCAATCTGCTGTCGACGCTGGAGGGCAACCTGGCCTGTGTGGTCGCGGTCGTCCCGACCAGCGATCTGGCGGCATCGATGCGCGAGGCAGAGCCGGTGACGTCGGCGAAGCGACGCTGGCATCGTGAGGTGCACGACCATCGCTCGACCCTTGTGCATCAGGTGGTCTCGCCGCTGGCCAGACCGTGCCTGGTCCCGCACCGACGCCGACACATCGTGGCAGGACAGGTCGACCGGATCGCGCCGCCGCGCGGCGCCGCCGAGCTCTGGCGGCATTGGGAGGAGCCGTCGATCGCGTGGTGCCCCCGCGGGCACGTCACCGCCTGGCGCGGCGCGGCCTACGACGACCACGTCGCCTCGGTCCTCAGCTCAGCTGGGCTGCGACACCAATCCTGAAGACTGAGGAGGAGAATGCGCCAGCTTTCCAGCGCTGACTGGACGATGGTGTCGCTCGATACCGCGACCGCGCACAACACCATCGGCATCGTCGGCATCTACGACCCGTCGACGCGCGACGGGTCACCCGAGCCGGTCACCTATGAGGAAGTGCTTGCCTACGTCGAGGCGCGCCTGCACGTGGCGGAGAGCTTTCGGGAGCGGCTCGTGCAGGTGCCGTTCGGGCTGGACCGCCCCTGGTGGATCCGCGATGGCGATTTCGACCTGGAGTACCACGTCCGGCACATCGGTCTGCCGCGGCCCGGAAGCTGGCGCCAACTGTGCACCCAGGTTGCGCGCATCCATGCTCGGCCCCTGGATCTCGCGCGGCCGCCCTGGGAGCTGTACCTGATCGACGGGCTCGACGGGGTCGAGCATCTGCCGCAGGGCGCCTTCGCCATCTTCCTGCGCGTGCACCACGCCGCGATCGACGGGGTCGCCGGCGCCGAGATCCTCACCGCGCTGCACAGCCATGAGCCGGACGAGGACCCGCCGTTGCCTCCGGAGGACTACCACTGGGAACCGGACGCCGTGCCGTCCGACCTCGGGCTGCTCAGCCGTGCCGCGCTGCACGGTGCCGCCCGGCCGGTCGACGTCCTGCGCCAGGTTCGCAAGGTGGCCCCCCAGCTGCCCGCGCTGGTGACCGACGCCCGCGACCCGGCGGTGACATCGCCGGCGTCGCTGCCCAAGGCGACCCGCTTCAACCAGGTGGTGTCACCCCACCGGGTGTTCGGCACCGCCTACACGACGCTGGACGTGCTCAAGGAGATCCGCGTGGCGGTGCCGGACGCCACCATCAACGACGTCGGTGTCGCCGTTGTCGGCGGAGCCATCCGCCGCTACCTCCTCGACAAGGACGAGCTGCCCGACGACGCCATGGTCGCGATGATGCCGATCTCGGTGCGGCCGACGGCCACCCGCGCAAGCGGCGCGGCGAGCTCGGAAACCAGCACCGCGACCAGCGGCAACGATTATTCGATCGCGCCCATCACGATGGCCACCGACGAAGACGACCCGCTCGCCCGGCTCGCGCGCATCGTGACATCAACCGCGCACGTCAAGGATTCCGGCGCCCACCCCGTCCGATCGCTGATGGCGATGTCCGAGGAGGCGTTCGGCGGGCTGATGGGCACCGTGCAACGGGCGATCGTGCGCGCGTTGAGTCGGCGGGGGCGCACCGTCGCCGCCCACACCCTGGTGAGCAATGTTCCCGGACCGCTGACCCCGATGTACTTCTGCGGCGCCCAGATGGTCGACACCACCGGCCTCGGTCCGGTGCTCGACGGCATGGGCCTCAACAACGGCATCGGCAGCTACGGCAACCGGGTGACGTTCTGCTTCACCGCCGACCGCAAGGCCCTGCCCGACCCCGAGGTCTACGAGCAGTGCCTGACCGCGAGCGTCGAGGAATTGCTCGACGCCGCCCGCGCGCGCAGCAAGGCTGACCGCAACCGCCGCAAGAAATCGTCGCGGCAGCCCACGTCGCCATAAAAGGGGGATTCACATGGAGGTTGCGCGTTCCGCCGGACGCCTGCTTGCGGCCGCCGCCATGGCCTGCGCGGCACTGCCCGTCATCATCCCGGCGGCGCAGTCGCAGTCGTGTCCGGACATCGGCGTGGTGTTCGCCCGCGGGACCGCCGAACCGCCCGGCGTCGGTAGCGTCGGCCAGCGGTTCGTCGATTCGCTACGGGCGCAAGTATTTCCGCGCACGGTGGGCGTGCACGGCGTCGTCTATCCGGCCAGCGGCAACTTCACCGCCGGCCCGGTGTTCACGCAGAATGTCGTCGACGGCGTGCGGGACGAAACCTTCCACGTCCAGGGTGTGACGTCGGTGTGCCCGAACACCCGGATGGTGCTCGGCGGCTACTCGCAGGGCGCGGTGGTGACCGCGCTGACCACCTCGGGCCAGATCCCCGCCGGCACGCCTCCGGGCACCGCTCCCCCTCCGATGTCCGACGATGTCGTCGACAACGTCGCCGCGGTGGTGCTGTTCGGCAAGCCCGCGGGGTGGTCGGTGGCCAAGTACGGGGTGCCGGCGCTCGGGGTCGGCGCCGCCTACGCCACCAAGGTGCTCGAGTTGTGCGCCCCGGGCGACACGGTGTGCACAGCAGCCCCGGTCGCGGGACCCGCCAATGGTCATCAGGCCTATGCCGTCAACGGCATGACCGATCAGGCGGCGGCGTTCACCGTCGGTCAACTGGCGCGCACACCGTTGCCTGTGTGAGCGGACCACTCATAGCGAAACCTGCTGTGCAGCAGTGTCGTAACGCTGCACCGACAGTTCGCCGTCCGTCAGCTGCTGACGCAGCACCTTCTTGTCGAACTTGCCCACCGAGGTCTTGGGAACCTCGGCGACGAAGGCGAACGACTCCGGAATCCACCATTTGGCGACGCGCCCGACGAGGTGGTCGCGAAGCTCGTTCACCGTGGCAGCCCGCCCCTCGTGCAGCACCACGCAGGCCAGCGGCCGTTCGGTGTAGCGCTCGTCGGGGATGGCGATCACCGCCGCCTCACGGACCGCGTCGTGGGCCATCAACTCGTTCTCGAGTTCGACCGAACTGACCCACTCGCCGCCGGACTTGATGATGTCCTTCGAGCGGTCGCTGATCCGGACGTAGCCCTGCGGGTCGACGGACGCCACGTCCCCGGTCCGCAGCCACCCCTGATCGAAGCGGTCGGCGGACTCGTCGTTGAGGTAATACCCGGACGCGATCCACGGCCCGCGGACCTGCATCTCCCCTGCGGCGACCCCGTCCCAGGGCTGAACGACGCCTTCTTCGTCGACGATCCGCAGCTCGACCAGCGGTACCGGCCTGCCCTGACTGCTCTTGGCCGACCACCGCGCATCGCCGACTGCGTCGGCCGGGGGACGCGCCACCACGCCGAGCGGACTGGTTTCGGTCATACCCCAGGCGTGCAGGATCTCGACACCGTGCCGTTCCTCGAGCGCTTTCATCAAGGCCGGCGGAACCGCGGCGCCACCGCAGGGCGCCAACCGGATCGACGACACATCGGCGTCCGGGTGGGCATCGAGATGGTTCAGAATGTCCATCCAGATCGTCGGTACCGCGGCCGCGAAGGTCACCTTCTCGGATTCGATGAGCGCCACCAGCGGCTCGGCCTGAAGGAACCGCCCCGGCTGGATGAGCGAGGCGCCGAAAAGCCCTGCGGCGTAGATCAGTCCCCAGGCGTTGGCGTGGAACTGCGGGACGATGGGCAGGATCCGATCGCTTCGGTTCACGCCGAAGGTGTCTGCCAGACCGGCCGCCATGGAGTGCAGCAGTGTTGAACGGTGCGAGTACAGCACGCCTTTGGGATTCCCGGTGGTACCGCTGGTGTAGCACAGTGCGGCGGCGGCGCGTTCGTCGATCTGCGGGTACGCCTGCACCGGCGTTGCCTCGGCGAGCAGGTCGTCGTAACGGACGACCGGTTCGAGTGCCCCCGTGGGTCCGTCGCCGATGACGACGAACAGTTCCACGGTCTCGAGCAGCGGCGCAACCTTTTCCAGGATCGGAACCAGCGAGTCGTCGACAAAGATGACCCGGTCGCGGGCGTGGTTGGCGACGTAGGCGAGTTGCTCCGGGAACAGCCGGATGTTGAGCGTGTGCAACACCGAGCCGATGCACGGGATCGCCAGGTAGAGCTCGATGTGTTCCTGCGAATTCCACGCGAAGGTCCCGACGCGGTCACCCTCCCCGATCCCCCGCACCTGCAAAGCGCCGGCGAGCAGGTCGACCCTTGCCGCCACCTCTGCGAACGTCGCCCGCGTCCGGGTGCCCTCTGCGGTCCGCAGGGTCACCACCTCGGCATCGGCGTTCAGCGTCCGCATCCGATCCAGGACATGGTGCAACGTCAGCGGAAAGTCATGCTGCATAAGGCCTTCGAGTATCACCGGGATCTCCTCGGAGCTCAGGCGGACGCGGCCGTCCGCCGCACCACATCCGCGACGGTCTTGGGGTCGTCCTGCATGGGAACATGCCCGCAGCCATGCAGCACCTGGATTTCGGCGCCGGGGGCCTTGGCCGCGACCCGCCGCAGCGAGCCGATCGGCAAGATGCGGTCCTGGGCGCCCCACGCGATCGTGGTCGGAACGCGCACCGGCGCACTGTAGGAGTACAGCACGTTGGCCGCCAGGACGGGTTCGAAGGACGGGCAATGCTTGAGGTGGGCCATGTCCGTGAGGATGTCCTCGGGCGTCAATGACTCACTGCGGGCATAGATTCCGGCGGCATGCAGCCGTCGTCCCCAGCTCCGCTGCGCCAGCGCATGCTGCCACGACCACGGCAACGCGACGCGGCTGCCCCGGAGGGCGGCCAGCATCCCCACGGTTTGGAATCGGTTGACCGGGCCGAGGAATCCCGCGGGACTCAAGGCCGTCACCGACCGGGCCGCACCCCGGGCCCCCAACTCCAGTGCGACGGCGCCCCCGAGGGAGTTGCCGACGACATGTGGCCGGTGCACACCCCACTCGGCGAACCGCTGCTCGACGAACGCCGCGATCTTCTTCACCCGTCGGGGCGGCGAAGGCACGTTCACCGATTCCGCGAACCCGGGCAGATCGATTGCGATGACCTCGAAGTTGTCCTCCAGCAGCCGCGACACCGGCTTCCAGACGTGGCGATGGTGCCCGAGTCCGTGCAGCAGCACGATGGGCTCACCGGTTCCGCGGCGTTCGACCGCAAGCTCGTTGACCATCACGCCGACACCTCCGCCTTGTCGTCGACACCAAGGGCCAGGGCGTTCGCGCGATAGAGCAGTTCGAGATCGCGGGACACCACCGGCTTGTATTTCATCTCTCGGACGTCCTCGTCGTAGACGACCGGTGATCGCCACGGGGCGCGGTCGCCCTGCTTCGGGAACAGGTGGACGTTGCGCTCGATGTAACCGGGCCGGAAATGAGGTGAGAACTGCTCGGTTTCCATGTCTGCGGGCGGCCGTGGAACGCAGGCCACCGCACCGGCCTCGTCGAGCATGGTGAGGATGCGGCACACGTGCTCGGCCACCAGGTCGGACTTCAGCGTCCAGGAGTTGGTGGTGTAGCCGATGACGTACGAGAAGTTGGGGACGTCGCTGAGCATCATGCCGCGGAAGGAGATGCGCTCGCCGAAGGGCTTCGCGTCACCGTCAACCGAAATTCGGATGTTTCCGAACGGCTGGATGTCGAATCCGGTTGCCGACACGATGATGTCGGCCTCCAGCTCCTCACCCGACTTCAGCAGGATCCCCTTTTCGGTGATCCGGTCGATGTGGCCGGTGACGATGCTCGCCTTGCCGGCGCCCACGGATTTGAGGAAATCACCGTTGGGCACCAAGCACATCCGCTGATCCCACGGGTTGTACCGGGGGGTCAGATGAGTGTCGTAGTCGAAGTCGGCCCCCAGGTAGGACTCCTGGAGCTTGCGGATGAACTTGCGGGCCAAGCCCGGGTAGCGCTGGCTGATCCGGTACATGCCGACGTAGAGCTGGATGTTCTTCCACCGCGCGATGGCGTGACCGGCCTTCGCGCCGAAAGCCTTTCGCAACCCGTTGGCGATGGGGTCGACGTCCGGGAACGGCAGAATGTATCCGGGTGAGCGTTGCAGCATGGTCACGTGCTCGACGTCGTCGGCGATGGCGGGCACCAGGGTGGCGGCGGTGGCGCCGCTGCCGATGACCACGACCTTCTTGCCTCGCACGTCCAGATCCTCGGGCCAGAACTGCGGGTGCAGGAAGGTGCCCTTGAAGTCGTCGCGCCCGGGGAAGTCCGGAATGTAGGCGCTGTCTTGGCTGAAGAACCCGGCGGCTGTCGACAGCCAGGTGGCCTTCACGGTGAACGTCGTATCGGTTTCGGTGTTGGTCACGGTGACGTGCCAGCGCAGGTCCTCGGACGACCAGTCGGCGGCGTCCACCCGGTGGGAGGTCCAGGTGTGGTCGGCCAGCCCGTGCTCGTCGGCGGCCTCGCGGATATAGCCGAGGATGTCCGCGCCCGGCGCCAGGCTCTTGTTGCCCGTCCACGGTTTGAAGCGGTAACCGAAGGTCTGCAGATCGGAGTCGGAGCGAATGCCCGGGTAGCGGAACTGGTCCCACGTTCCGCCGGTGGCGTTGCGCGCCTCCAACAGTGCGAACGTCCGCTGCGGGTGCATCTGCTGCAGGTGGCAGGCGGCGGAGATACCGGAAACGCCGGCCCCGACGATGAGGACATCCACCTCCGCCGGCGGGGAGGCGGTACCGGTCGCAGGTTTCGACACGGAATTCTTGGCAGTCATCAGAATCCTTTCGTTGTGGACGAGTCTGGTCCAACGCCCACTACCACCTCAATTGCATAGTGCCCAGCAAGAAATCCTTTATTCAGCAAAATGCACTAAGCTGGCGGGATGCGGCAGGATGACCCGTCGTCGGACGTCTACGAGGCGATACGTCGCTGCGCCCACGAATTCCTCGCCCGCACCCATTTGCTCGACGAACTCGACGCGGCGGTGGTGGACACGCTCTCGGACGAGACCAGGGGCGACCCGGCGCTCGTCGCCGCCATCTCCGCCTCCAACCGGTCCAACGTCCTGCATTGGGTGCGGTCGTTGGCCCGGGATCCCTATGCGCCCGTGCCGGCGAACACCTCCCCCGACGTCCTGGACCCGGTGTATGACGTGGTGCGCCGCGGGCTCGAACTGCTGGCGCTGGACGGCTACCGAATCGGCCAGCATCTCTTGCACAGCGCATGGAACGAGGTCGTGCTGAGTACGGTCGACGACGCATCGACGGCGCGACAGATCCTGCGGATGACGAGTACCTCGCTCGCCGATTTCGTCGGCGGCACCATGCGGGTCCTGCTCGAGAAGTTCACGGTCCATCGCGAGGAGGCCATGCGCGACAGCACCGCCGAGCGGTTACGGGCGGCGTCGTGGTTGGTCGAGGGCGCCCCGATCGCCGACGCCCGGGCGGAGGCCCTGCTGCGGTACCGGCTGCAGGGCCGCCACTGCGCGGCGATCCTGTGGAGCGACGAGTCCACGATCATCGACCTGCAACAGCAGATCGACGCCGTGCTGCGTGTGCCCGAGGCTCCGAGCCCCCTGCTGATCAAGGCCACGAAAACCACGCTGTGGGTGTGGTGGTCGTGGTCGGAAACCCTCACGCCGGCCAAAGTGGCCGAGCGCCTCGGTACGTTGGGGCCGCTGCGCGCCGCCGTCGGTACGGCCGCGGCGGGCCGGTCGGGATTCGTCCAGGCGCACCTGCACGCCCGCGCCGTGCAAGATCTGGTGCTGCAAGCCACCGATCCCCCGGCCGTGACGTGCTACGACGACGTCCAGGCGATCATCGTCGCGATGACGGACCGTTCCGCGGCCCGAGACCTGGTGCGCCGCACGCTCGGTGACCGGCTGCTGTCGTCGCCCGACCTCGTCGAGACGCTGCGGCTGTACGTGCGCCTGCAATCGAACGCGACGCGGACCGCCGAGGCGGCGGGAACCCATCGCAACACCATCCAGGCCCGCGTGGACAAAGCGCTGCGGACGCTCCCGGGCGGCCGCGACATCCCGCCCCTGCAGCTCGAATTGGCCCTCGAGCTGTCCCGCTGGCTGAGCCGCCACGACGGCTCCCCCACCGCCGCGTCCCAGGATGATCCGCGCGCAGATCCGACGTTGTAGTGCGCATGGGAGTCAAGGTGTCTCTGCTGGACCGCTCCCGGACCCGCGACGGCGCGGACGGCGCGGCCACAGGGCCCCGGCCCGCCTCCGATCTTCGTGCTGGGCACCGGCCACGGACTGGAACTCGCGGCCCGCCTCGGCCTACCCGCCGTCGTCGGCGGACCGCTGCTGCAGCGCGGCCCGGAACCATTCGAGCGATACCGCAGTGAGTTCCGCCCGGGCCCCGACGGCGCCGAGCCCTACCTGGTGGTCAGTCTCGACATCCTGATCGCCGACACCGCCGCCGCGGCAGAGGAGCTGCTGCTGCCCGAGGCATGGGCCACGGCGCTCAGCCGTGAGACCGGCTCCTTCCCGCCGCTGTCGAGCATCGAGGCCATCCGCCGTCAGGACATGACCGCCCGCCGGCGGCGCATCATCGCCGAGCACGCGAAAACGGCGATCGTCGGTACCGAAGACCGGGTCGCCGAGCGCCTCGCGGCGCTGATCGCCGACACGGGCGCCGACGAGGTGCTCAGCACGGCATCGACATTCGACACCGCCGCGCTCTACGACTCCGACGCCCGGTTGGCCCGACTGTTCGAGGACAATCCGCCTCGGTAAAGTGCCTGTTCGGGCTCGAAGGGAGCAAATGTGGAATCTGCCGTAGGAGTCATCGGTGGCGGCATCATGGGCTGCGGCATCGCGGAGGTCGCCGCGCGGCACGGCTGCGACGTCGTGCTGCGGGAGATCAACAGCGACCTGGTGGAGGCCGCCAAGAGCAAGCTCGAGGGCTCGCTGGACACCGCGGTGCGCAAGGGCAAGCTCA
Organism: Mycolicibacterium sp. MU0050; assembly: GCF_963378085.1. Classification (GTDB taxonomy): domain Bacteria; phylum Actinomycetota; class Actinomycetes; order Mycobacteriales; family Mycobacteriaceae; genus Mycobacterium; species Mycobacterium wendilense. Next base: position 2,492,825 of record NZ_OY726395.1, read on the forward strand.
CCGAGGCCAATCGCGACGAGGTCCGCGGCCGCGTCCGTTTCACCGAACAGATGGACGACCTGGCCGACCGCGACCTGGTGATCGAGGCGGTCGTCGAGAACCTGGCGGTCAAGACGGAGATCTTCGAACGCCTCGGCCAGATCGTGCGCCCCGACGCGATCCTGTCCAGCAACACCTCGTCCATCCCGATCATGCAATTGGCCGCCGCCACGGTGAATCCGGAACGCGTGGTCGGCCTGCACTTCTTCAACCCGGCGCCGGTGATGCCGCTGGTCGAGATCATCGCGTGTGAGGCTTCGTCGGAGGAAACCGTCCGTCGCGCACACGACTTCGCCGCGGGCCAGCTCGGCAAGACCACCATCACGGCGAAGGACCGGGCGGGCTTCGTCGTCAACGCGTTGCTCATCCCCTACCTGCTGTCGGCGATCCGGATGGCGGACGCGGGCCTGGCCAGCGCCGAGGACATCGACAAGGGCATGGTCGGCGGCTGCGGGCATCCGATGGGCCCCCTGGCGTTGACCGACCTCATCGGGCTCGACACCACGATGGCGGTCGCGGAATCGATGTACGCCGAAACTCGGGAGCAGCTCTACGCTCCCCCGGCGCTGCTGCGGCGCAAGGTCGAAGCCGGCCAGCTGGGGCGCAAGTCCGGCCGCGGATTCTTCGACTATCCCAAGAAGTAACCGAAGCCCCGATTCCGGACCGCCCCACGGTCCGAGTCGGTAGCATTGTTTGCTGCACCATCCCAGGGGGCAACTGGTAGGGGCAGCCATGAAGGCGAAACGCGCGATCGGCCCCGTCTCGGCGATGTTCGCTGCTGCCGTGCTCGGCACCTTCGCCGCGCCTCCCGCGGGCGCCGACCCGTTGAGTGCGGCGCTGCATCAGCGCATCAGCGCCGCGCGTCAGGCCTGCGGGCCGATCGGTGCGGATCCGCTCCTGACGGCCGCGGCGCAGCGCCACGCCAACGACGTGCTGCGGACGGGGGTGGCCAGTCATTCCGGTTCGGACGGGTCATCGCCGGGGGCCCGGATCGCCGCGGCCGGCTACTCCCCTACCCGGGCCACCGGCGAGATCGTCTACTGGGGCGCCGGATTGGCCGCGAACCCGGGGGCCGCCGTCGACTGGTGGCTGAAGAGTCCGCCGCACCGGGCACTGCTGCTGAACTGCACCTTCACCGCGGGCGGCTTCGCGGTGGCCCGCGACGGCAACAGGATGACCGCCGTCGTCGACTTCGGCGGCTGAGCGGGCCAACCCAGTGCCGCGAGCGGCCACCCTTGTACGGAGATCGTCAAGATGTTGTACAAGGGTGAGCGCTCGTCGTGTGGTTAGGCCGCCGCGCTGTGGTGAGCGCTCGCGCTGAGTTTGGCGGGGGTTACTCGCGGATGGTGATGGCCTGGCGGGGGCATTGGCGCACGGCCTCGCGGACCTGGGTCTCGTTGTCGGGGGTGACTTCGTCCTGCAGGACGTGCAGGTAGTCCTCGTCGTCGAGTTCGAAGACCTCGGGGATGATGCCCATGCAGACCCCGTTGGCTTCGCAGATCTCGAAGTCGACCTCGATCTTCTTGCTCATCAGCGCAGCACCTTCACCGGAACGCGGTGATACCCCGCGACGTTTTGCATCTTCACCTTCGCCAGGCCGTCCCACTGCACCTCGTAACGGGGCATGAAGTCCAGCAGTCGCTCCAACGCGATGGTGGTTTCCAGGCGGGCCAGCGCCGCGCCGAGGCAGCTGTGGATGCCGTAGCCGAGCCCGAGGTTCTGCGCCTCTGTGCGGTCGCGGTCGATGTCGAACAGGTGCGCATCGGTGAATGCCCGCGGATCACGATTGGCCGCCGCGTACATCAGGAACACGGGCTTGCCCGCCGGGATGGTGACACCGTGCAGGTGGGCTTCTTTGAGGGTGAAGCGGACGTTGTAGTGCACGGGGCCGTCGAAACGCAGCATCTCCTCGACGGCGGCCGGAACCTTGCTGCGGTCGTCGAGCAGTTTCTGCCACTGGTCGGGGTTCTTGGCGAAGGTGACCATCGCGTTGCCGAGGAGCTTGGTGACGGTCTCCGCCCCGGCGCCGCCCAGCAGCGACGTGAAACCGGCCACCTCGATGTCATCGAGGGTACGGACCTGACCGTCCTCCCCCAGTATTTCGGCGGTGATCAGCCGGCTGATCATGTCGTCCTGCGGGTTGGCCCGACGCTCCTGGGCCAATTGGTAGTAGTACGTGCCGGATTCGATCGCGGCCTGCATGCCGGCCTCGGTGAACCCCATGTTGCCGGGTTCACGCATCAGCGTGATGTCGATCCACTCGCGCACCCTCTGGCGGTAATCCTCGGGCACGCCGGCCATCCGGGTGATGACCTCGACCGGGAACGGTCCGGAGAAATCCTGGACCACGTCGAAATTGCCCGGGTCGACCTGACCGAGGTAGTGGTCGACGAGGTGCTCGACGGTCTCGCGCTGGGACTGGATGGCGCGCGGGGTGAACGCCTTGTTCACCAGGCTGCGCATCACCCGGTGGTCCGGCGGATCCAGGAAGATGATCACCTTGCCCTGCGGCCCGTCGCCGGCCTGCACGGTGGCGAGGTCGCAGCCGTGGGCCGAGGAGTAGGTCTCGTGGTCCTTGAGCGCGGCCGCGACGTCGGCGTGCCGGGTCAGCGCGTAGAAGTCGAGTTCCTCGTTGTAGTAGACCGGCGCCTCGTCCTGCATGCGCAGGTAGATGTCGTAGGGATCGTTGAAATATTCGTCAGAGAACGGGTCGAAAACAACCTGCGGCTTGGTCATGCGACTGTCTTGGCCTTTCGTTCGAACGCGTCGCGGTCGGCTTGGGGGCGCAGCGGATTCAGGGCCCACACCACGCAGAACTCCTTGCCCGCGGGGTCGGCCATGATCACCCACTTTCCCGGGTGGTCGACGAAGGAGTCGTCGACCACCGTCGCGCCGAGGCCCTTCAACCGCTCGACCTCGGCCTCGAGATCGTCGGTGTGGATGTCGAAGTGCACGCCGGCCGGACCGGAATGGGAGTTCTGGACCACCACCCGGTAGTCGGCCGAGGCCCCTTCGAGAATTCGGTAGTCCCGGCCACCGCGCGGCCGGAAGGGTTCGGCGTCCAGCGCCCCCGCCCAGAATGCGGTCGTCTCTTCGAAAACCTCCGCCGGCGCGTCGATCATGAAGGTGCTCAGCAGTATGCGATGCATGCTTCCTCGTCTCAGGACACGAAGGTGGGCATGGCGGCCCAGCCCCGAACGGCGGCCGTTTCCGACGGCACCGCGTTGTCCCAGTCGACCTCCCACTCGGGGAAACGCTTGAGGATCTCCTCCATGGCGATCCGCAGTTCCAGGCGCGCCAGCGCGTTGCCCATACAGAAGTGCGTGCCCGCCCCAAACGTCATGTGTGAACGCTGTTCCCGGTGGATGTTGAACACCTCGCTGTCCGGCCCGAACCGACGGCTGTCACGGTTGGCGGCGCCGACCAGCAGCAGCATCGCCGAACCCTCCGGAACGGTCTGGCCGTAGTACTCGACGTCGCGGGTCACATAGCGCGCCAACTGCAAGGCCGGCGGCTCCCACCGCAGGATCTCCTCCATGGCCTGCGGGATCAGACCCGGGTTCTGCACCATGTCCCGCCGTTGCTCGGGCACCTCGGCCAGCGTCTTGCCCGCCCAGCCCAACATCCGGGTGGTGGTCTCGGAGCCGGCGGTGGCAATGACCGTCAAGTACAGCAGCAACTCGTCGCGGCGCAGTTTGCGCACCACGCCCGTCTCGTCCTCGAACTCCGCGTTCAGCAGATCGGTCATGATGTCGTCGGACGGATTCTTGGCCCGCCAATCGACGAACTCCGCAAACACTTCGCCGGTCGCCAACGAGTCCACGGTCTTGCCCTGCAGGACCTCTTCCCCGTGGTCGGTGACCGACTGCTGACGATCCTCCGGAATGCCGAGCAGCATGCCGATGACCCGCATGGGCATCTGTTCGCCGAGATCGTTGACGAAGTCGAATCGACCGGTTCCGACCAGCGGGTCCAGGCAGCGATTGGTGAACTCACGGATTTGCGGCTCCAGCGCCAGCACCTTGCGCGGGGTGAAGACGCGCGAGAGCAGGTTGCGGTGGATGTTGTGGATCGGCGGGTCCTCGAAGATCAACGTGCCCGGCGGGATCTCGATACCGGACTTGATGAGTTCGAGCAACGCTCCCCGGCCCGAACTGAAGGTCTCGTGATCGATGACGGCGGAGTTCACGTCGTCCCAGCGGCTCAGCGCGTAGAAGTCGTGCTGTTCGTTGTAGTACAACGGCGCCTCTTCGCGGAACCTGGCAAACGCCGGGTAGGGATTCATGTTGAGGTCGATGTTGTACGGGTCGTAGTACATGTCGGCGGCAGTGGGAACGGTCATGACCTGGTCTCCAAGGTTCGGCGTGCGAAAAGTCAATGCGTGGAGTCGAAATTGGGCGCTGCGGGCTGGTGATCTCCTGACACGACAAAGTGCTGAGCATCTGCTTAGCAGACGGGTCGGCGTGGGGTCAAGGATTCGTGCACTTCAGCGGTCTGCCGTCCTGGCAAATTCGGCTGAGGGACTGCGGGCGCTCCACCCCGGCGACGTGGCAGGGGAAAGATGCTGGCGGGCAACGGTTCCGGCGCCCAGCGCGAGCATGCTTCGGTGCGCAATCTCGCCCGCCGCACGCGACGGCCCGCCGGCAGGGGGTAGTGTCGCGCACCAGTTCGGTACACAGCGGAGGGAAAAGGCATGTCAGAGTTGCGTTTTGACGGGCGGGTCGCGATCGTCACCGGTGCCGGCCGCGGTATCGGTCGAGGTCACGCCCTGTTGCTGGCGCAGAAGGGGGCCCGCGTGGTGGTCGCGGACTACGGTGTGGACCCGGCGGGAGGGGGAACGTCGTCGTTGCCCGCCGACCAAGTGGTGCAGGAGATCAAAGACGCCGGTGGCGAGGCGGTCGCCTGCTGCGCCTCCGTCGCCGAGGAGCGGTCCGCGGCGTCCATAGTCGAGACCGCCGTCGACACCTTTGGCCGGCTCGACATCGTGGTCAACAACGCGGGGATTCACGACCCCGCCGACTTCGAGGAATTGTCCCTCGACCAGTTCCGTGCCATGCTCGACGTGCACTTCTACGGTGCGTTGTACGTGATCCGGGCGGCGTGGCCGCACTTCCGATCCGCCGGGTACGGGCGCATTGTCAACACCGTCTCGGAGGCCATGCTCGGCGGTGTTTCCGGCCTGACCAGCTACGCCTCGGCCAAGGGCGCGGTCTACGGATTGACCCGCAATCTCGCCACCGAGGGCCTGGCCCGGGGCATCCGGGTCAACGCCGTCGCGCCCCGCGCCTACACCCGGTTGTCGGCCGATCACTGCGACAGCCTGTCGAACCTGTACGGCTTGCCACCGGAGAAGATCGAGCAGGTCAACGCCAGCATGCCGCCCGAACTGTGTGCGCCGGCCGTCGCGTATCTGGCGCACGAGCAGTGTCAGCTCAACGGCGAGGTGCTGCAGGTCGGCATGGGCGGGGTGGCGCGGATGGCGTTCGTGGCCACCAAGGGGCTGCGGGAAGGGTCGCTCACCGCGGAGAGCATCGCGGCCAACATCGACCGCGTACTCGATCTCGATTCCGCGTCGGTGCCCTCGACCGACGACATCTTCAGTGCGGCACCGTCGAAATGACCATCTGACAGGCCATTTCAGTCGGCCTCAGCGTTCGCGCAGCCGGGGCCGTTGCGCGCTCAGCGACCGGGCATGCTCGAGGATGCGGGCCCGGGCCCGCGGTTGCGCGACGGCCAGCAGACAGATGTCGAAGGCGTGCAACGCCCCGGCGCGCAGTTCGGCGTCGTCGAGTTGGCCGGCGGTCCACCGGCGCTGCAGGTGAAACAACACCATGGCGGCGTGCTCGGCCAGCAGCGTCGGTTCGATGTCGGCGCGCAGCACGCCCGCCTCGGTCGCCGCGCCGATCTCGGCGACGATCAGGTCCCAGCCGGTCCAGCGGACATTCACCAGGTCGACCAGGCGATCGTCCATCACGACCGCGCGGACCACGGCCTTGGGGACCTCCGCCACGGTCTTGTCGATCGAGACGGCGATGGCCTCCCAGATCCGTTCGATCGGATCGGTCGCCTCCAGGTGGTGGACGGCGACGTCGATGGAATCCAGCGAGCGTTGGACCAGGGCGGTGAGCAGGCCGTCCTTGTCGCCGAAGTGGTTGTAGAGCGTGCGGACACTGACGCCCGCCTCGCTGGCGAGCCGCCGCATGGACAGCGCCTCGACACCGTTGGCCTCGATGAAGGCCCGCGCAGCGTCGAGGACGTGCCGACTCGTCCGCTGCTGAACCCGGGATGACATGACGAAAACCCTAGTCAATGCGCTCGCCCGGATGGATTCCCCGCTCGCGTTGACACGCCGGGGCAAAAGTACAACACCGTTGCAAAAAGCGTCCGAATGCGATTAGCATCACTCCCACGCACCGCCCGATGTGCGAGTCCACGGGCGGCTCGCGGGGGCCTTCGAACGTCAGCAACAAGGGGAAGCATGTCGCAAGAGAACGCCGGTTCCGTCGGCGCCATCGCCGATGATCAGCGCTACGTCACCGTGTCGATCGACAGCCACGTGGGCCCGTCGGTCAAGGATCAGCTGCGTCCGTACTGCGAGGCGAAATACCTCGACGACTTCGATCGCTTCGTGACGGAGATGGAAAGCCAAGGTCTGCTGTCCTGGCGTTCCTCGGAAGCGAAATCCGGTGCGAAGCAAAGCTGGTCGCTCGGGAAGTCGCAGGCCGAGCGGGGTAAGGCCCAGGCCGAGAAGCTCGACGAGAAGGCGGCGGAGAAGTTCGGCAAGCAGGCCGGCATCCGCAACGCCGACCAGGTCGGCGCCCGTTTCTTGCAGCGCAGTTACGAGCACAGCCTGGCGTCCGGGCTGCAGGACCACGACGCGCGCATCGCCGACATGGACGAGCAGGGTGTGGCCGCCGACGTCATCTTCCACGGCGGCCTCAACGGCCAGTCGATCCCGTTTTCCACCACCGGTCTGATCAGCTGGGGCGACACCGCATACGACTACCTGGAGCAGGTCGGCGTGCGCATCTACAACCGCTGGCTGGCGGACTTCGTGTCCCTGGCGCCCGAGCGCCACGCCGGCATTGCGCACATCCCCATCTCGAATCTGGACGCGTGCGCCAAGGAGGTCGAGTGGGCCGCCGAGGCGGGCCTCAAGGGCATCAACCTGCCGGCCCCGCGGGGTGACTTCCCTATGCTGAACGACCCTGCGTGGGAACCGCTTTGGGCCGCGTGCAACGAGACGGGCCTGTCGGTGAACACGCACGGCGGCGGCGGCGAGCACTACCCCTACGAGGGGCAGGGCGCCCAGATGATGTACATGATGGAGACGCCGTTCAGGACCCGGCGCGGTCTGTGGGTGATGATCTTCAGCGGCGTGTTCGAGCGGTACCCGAACCTCAAGCTGGTGCTCACCGAGCAGTGGGTGGACTGGGCGCCGGCGGCCATGGCGGACATGGACGGTCTCTACCACGGCCCCACCGGTGCCGCGATCCGCGCCAAGCTGCCCAAGCCGCCCTCGGAGTACTTCCGCCAGAACTGTTTCATCGGCGCAAGTTTCATGTCCAACGGCGAGGCGAAACTGTCCATCGAGCACGACCTGGTCGACAACGTGATGTGGGGCGACGACTACCCGCACGCTGAGGGCACCTTCCCGGACACCCGCGAGGCAATGCGGTTCACGTTCTCCGACATCGACCCGAAGTACACGCAGAAGTTCCTCGGCGACACCGCCATTGACCTCTATGGACTCGACCGCGAGAAGCTGACCGCGGTCGCCAACCGGATCGGTCCCACCGTCGGGGAGGTTGCCACGCCCTACACGTTGCCGGAGGACGCGGTGGTGGGCCTCTACGCGTTCCGCACCGGGCCGGGCATCTTCATCTGATCACCGCCCTTCGACCGCACCACCCCGCCGCGCCGCATACGAGGAGACGATTGCCCACCATGGAAGACAACACCGGCCTGAAATCGGCGTGCCGTCTGGTCACCGCGGAGGAAGTTGAGTACCTCCACGAGTACGGCTGGGTGAAGTTGAAGCGCTTCGTCGATCCGGACGTGCTGGCCAAGATGTTGGAGCTGGCCCAGGAGAAGATGGGCACCGACGCGGACAGCAACCCGCTCAAGGCGGGCATGAGCCCGAAGGCGGAGGGCGAGGCCAAGGGCGCGTTGGCGTACTTCAACGCCGAGCGCAGCGGCGGCCTGTCCAGCCCGGTGCTGCGGCCGCTCATCGACGACATCGGCAAGAGCGCCACGCTGTTGCTGAACCGGCGGGCCAATGACGGCACCAACGTCGGGGTGCGGTACTACTCCGACTTCTTCGTCCCGAAACTGCCGTCGACGAAGTCCTCCCGCCACGGGGGCAACGGCGCCACCGCGTTCCACCAGGACTACATCACGTTCGCGGTCGACCGCACCGGCGGCATGACGTTCTGGATTCCGTTGGAGCCCTACGGCCCTCCGGCCGGCACCATGTCGTTCGTCAACGGTTCGCACCGCTTTGGTGTGCTGGGTGACTACACCACCTACGGCGGCAGCGACGCGCTCGGCGTCTTCCCGGAGCTACGGGACCTGGAGATGAGCGAGCAGATGACCTACGAGTTGGGTGATATCACCGTGCACACCCATCTGACGATCCACGGCGCCGGCGCCAACATGATGGACCGTCCCCGCTGGGGATACCTGCTGGTGGTGCAGCCCGAGGACATCTGCTGGAACGGCTCGCCGTGCCCCAACTTCGACACCTCTCAGATGGTGCCGTGGCAGGCCATGAACGACGAGCGATTCCCGCTGATCGGCTGACTCGATGAGCCAGCCCCGCAGAGCCCGCACCGACGCCGAGGACACCAAGTGACTTCACCCCCAACGCTTCCCAACCGCAATTTCATGCAGGTGTGTTGGGTGGTGCCCGATCTGCGGGCCGCGATCGAGACGTGGCACCGCACCACCGGGGCCGGGCCGTTCTTCTGGTTCGACGGGGTGGACTGCACCGACGGGCGCCACCGCGGGACCCCGGCAGAGTTTCCGGTGGTCACCGCGGCCATCGCCTACGCCGGCGACCTCCAGATCGAGCTGGTCGCGCAGGACAACGACGACCCCGGGGTGTTCCGCGACATGTTCGCCCGCGGCCAGTCCGGCCTGCACCACATGGCGCTGGTGTGCACCGACTACGAGGCCGAACGCGACGCCTACCTCGGCGCGGGCGCCGAACTCGCGTTCGAGGGCAAGGTGGGCAACAGCCGCACCTGCTGGGTGGACACCACCCCGATGCTGGGCTTCATGGTCGAACTCCTCGAGCCGAGCCCGGTGCGCGAGAAGGGATTTGCCGCCATGCGCGCCGCGGCCCAGTCCTGGGACGGCGTCGACCCCATCACCCGGTTCTCCAGATGACCGCCACCGAACCCGCCTCGACCTTCCCGAAACTGTTCGCCGAGGTCGTCGCGCGGCGCGGCGACCACGACGCGCTACGGGTCGCCGACGAGACACTCACCTACCGCGATCTGGACGAGCGCACGTCGCAAATGGCGCGCGCCCTGCTGGCCGTCGGGGTCGGCAAGGCCACCCGGATCGCGGTGCTCGCGCCGGACAGCGCGCTGTTCCTCACCACCTTCTATGCCGCGCTGCGCATCGGCGCCCTGGTCACCCCGATCAGCACCCTGTCCACGCCCACCGAACTCGCCCACATTCTGCGCACCAGCGACGCGCAGATCCTGATCGGCGCCCGGCGCTTCCTGTCCCGGGACCACGGCCAGATCCTCGAGGCGGCACTGCCCGGCATCCATGACGGCACCGCACGGGCACTTCGTCTTCCGGCGGCCCCACACTTGCGGTCGGTGTGGCTCGACGAGGCCGACGACCTGCCGTGGGCGTCGTCGCTGGCCGCGCTGCACGCCCGGGCCGAGGGACCCGAGGCCCCGGACCGCGCGCTGCTGGCCGCCGTCGAGAACGAGGTGGTGCCCGGAGACGATGCTTTCGTGGTGTATACCTCCGGCAGCACCGCCGCGCCGAAGGCGGTGGTGCACGGGCAGTGGGCCGTCGCCCGCCAACCCCCGGTGCTGGCCACCTACTTCGACGTGCAACCCCACGACCGCACGCTGTCGCTGCTGCCGGCGTTCTGGATGGGCGGTATCTCCGCGGCGTTGCAGGTCCTGAGCACCGGGAGCACGCTGGTTTATCCCACCGCGCCGGACGTCGACACCGTGCTGGACACCATCGAACGCCACAACATCACCAACGTCGTCATCTGGCACATGTTGGCCAAGCTGCAGGCCCGGGCCGCCGAGCGGGGCATCGACCTCGTGCCCATCAAGATCACCACGGGACCCACCCGCGACGAGAACGGTGACCCGATCCCGCGGCATCTGCAGACCCGGATGCTGGGCATGTCGGAAAGCTTTGCGCCGCACAGCGCCGAGCCGGTCACGCGGCGGCTGCCCGAGTCGAAGGCGGGTGCGGCGGGGCGCGCGGTGAACGGCATCGAGCGCCGGGTGGTCGACCCCGCGACCGGCGTCGAGGTCGCCCCCGGCGAGGTCGGGGAGCTACAGCTGCGCGGCGGGGCGCTGATGACCGGCCTCTACAAGGTGCCCCGGGACTCGGTGTTCACCCCGGACGGCTTCTTCCCGACCGCCGACCTGGTGCGCATCGACGCCGACGGCTACGCGTTCTTCGTCGGCCGCATCAGCGACATGATCAAGACCAACTCGGCCAACGTGTCCCGGCTCGAGGTCGAGGCGGCCCTCAACGCGCTGCCCGACGTCGAGCTCGCCGTCGTGGCGGGCTTACCCGACCCTGATCTCGGCGAAAAGGTGGTCGCGGCAGTGGTTCCAGCCGCCGGACAGGACCCTACCGAGGCCGAGCTGCGAGCCGCCTTGCGCGAGACGCTGTCGAGTTTCAAGGTCCCCCGCCGCATCGTCTTCATCACCCACGACGACATCCCCCGGACGCCCACTGGCAAGGTGCGGCTCTCCGAGCTCACCGACATGGTCGGCACCCACCTCGAGGCGCAGTCGCGACCGGCGCATGCGAGCTCGGCCGCCGGCTGAGACCCACCGGGGCCTCCCCCACTTCGACGAACGCTACAAGGAGACGCGGCACATGACCGAACAGGCAGAACGCATCACCGAGGCCAAGACCGTTCCCTCGGCCGAGGAGATCGTGCTCTACGAGAAGAACCCGGAAACCAAGATCGCCACCATCACCCTGGACCGGGCCGACGAGCTCAACGCGATGACCATCGACGCGCAGCACCGCTACGCCGACCTGGTGCACAACGCCAGCGTCGACGACGACGTCAAGGTCCTGGTGATCCGGGCGAACGGACCCAACCTCGGCAGCGGCGCCGACCTGGCCGAACTCCTCGACACCATGGCCGGCCGCGGCGAGGGCTCCATGAACCACGCCGTGCGGGTGCCCGAGGACGCCGACGTGGTCTACCCGCCCGAGGGCACCTACCGTCGCCGCGCCACCACCGTGCAGTTCTACACCGACCCCAGCGCCGGGATGCGCAGCCTGCAGGACTTCAAGAAGATCAGCATCCTGGAAGTGCGGGGCTACTGCTACGGCTGGCACTTCTACCAGGCGGCCGACGCCGACATCGTGGTCGCCTCCGAGGACTCCCTGTTCGGTCACGCGGCCTGGCGGTACGCGGGTTTCGCTGCGCGCCAATGGCAGTGGTGCAACACCATGGGGGCGCGCAAGTTCATGGAGATGGTGTTCACCGGCCGCCCCTTCACCGCCAAGGAGATGTACGACTGCAGCTTTGTCAACGCCGTCGTACCGTTCGACGAACTCGAGGCGATGACCGAGAAGTACGCGCTGGCGTGCTCCCGCAGCCGGCCCACCGACACGGTGTTCGCCCAGAAGACGTTCTTCGAAATCTACAAGCAGCACCAGGGCGAATACATGGGCAGCATCGTCGCCGGACTGCTCGAGTCGACCCTCGACCAGCTCCGGCCCGACCCCCGCGCCGGCTCGATGGAACTCGACGAGGAGACGCTGAGCCGCCTCACCGACACCGTCCGCGACAACGACGCCCAGTTCCCGCCGGACTGGCGGCTGAGTCGCCGGGGCCGGGCCGCCGGCAACTGAGGACAACGGAGGACCGACGATGTTGGTAATCGACAATGCAAGGGTTTTCGACGGCACCAGCCTGCTGCCGGGCACACACACCGTGACCGTGCAGGGCAACACGATCACCGCGATCGACGGCCCCGTCCCGGTGGAGGCGACCCGGGTGATCGACGCCGCGGGGATGACCCTGATGCCCGGCCTGATCACCAGCCACCTGCACTCCGACTTCTACAAGTTCAACATCGCCGACAGCGACCGGCTGGGCAAGGAACGCCCGCCCGGCGTGCTGATGGCGATCGGGGTCCGCACCTGCCGGGTGCTGCTGGAGAGCGGTTTCACCGGCTTCTCCGGCGCCTCCTGCTCCAATTACGTTGACGCGCAGCTGAAGATGGCCATCGACGAGGACATCATCCCCGGCCCGCGGATCCGCGCCTGCGGACACCACATCGGCACCACCGGCGACATGAACAACGGCGGTCGGTGGTGGAAGGCCTACCAGACGCCCGGCACCGACATCTGCGCCGACGGCCCCGACGCCCTGCGCGCGCTGGTCCGCCAGGAGATCAACCGCGGCGCCGAGACCATCAAGATCTTCGCCAGCTCGGGGCACGGTCAACTGAACCGGACCACCCGCAACATGTCTCGCGACGAGATCGCGGCAATCATCAACACCGCCCACGAACGCGGCGCCAAGGTCCGCGCCCACGTCGCCGACAAGGCGATGATCATGGAATGCATCGAACTCGGCCTCGACGTCGTCGATCACGGCGACGAGGTGGACGACGAGGTCATCGCCGCCATGGCCGAATCCGGCACGTTCTGGGTCCCCAGCCTGATCTATCTGCGTAGCCTGCTCGAACTCGGCTACGCCGAGCAGTTCGGCATCACCCGAGCCATGTACGACCACGTCCGCGCCATGCTGCCGGTGGCACAGGCCGCCGGGGTCAGGATCCTGATCGGCGACGACTACAGCGGCGTCTTCCGGGACCTCATGGACGACGATCCACTGGACCATCAGGTGGGCAACTACGGCCGCGAGTTCGACTACTACGGCCAGATCGACGGCCTCACACCGGAAGACGTGCTGGCGTGGGGCACGCGCAACGCCGGCCAGCTGCTGGTGGACCCGCCCGCCCAGGTGGGCGTGATCGCACCCGGCGCACTGGCCGACCTGATCGTCGTCGACGGGAACCCCGTCGAGGACCTTGCCCTGCTGGCCCGCCCCCAAGCAGCGTTGCGGGCCGTCATCCGGGACGGCGCCGTGGTGATCGACCGCCTCGATGACCGCGCTGCGCACCTACCGCACCCGGCCCTCGCCGGCATGCCGGCCCGGTGACGACGGCGGCTCGACAAATCCAGAGACGAGGAACAGTGCCCCCAGAGCAGCACCAGAAGGTCGTGTTCGTCACCGGCGCGGGATCGGGAATCGGTCGGGCCGCGGCCACCGCGTTCGCCCGCCGCGGCTACGCCGTGGCGCTCGCCGACGTCGACGAGGAGGCCGGCGCCAAGGTCGAAGCCGAGCTGAGCGCGATCGGCAGCGCCACCTTCGTGCCGTGCGACGTGACCGACGACGCGGGAGTCGGCGAGGCGGTCGCCCGCACCGTCGCCACCTACGGGCGCCTCGACGCGGCGTTCAATTCCGCCGGCATCGACGGCGAGCACGGCAATCTGACCGCCGACAGCACCATGGAGAACTGGAACCGGGTGCTGGCCGTGGACCTCACCGGGACGTTTTCGTGCCTGCGCCACCAGATTCCGGCCATTCTCGAGGGCGGTGGCGGGGCCATCGTCAACTGCGCCTCGGTGGCCGGGCTGCGCGCGGCCGCGACCGTGTCGGCCTACACCGCGGCCAAACACGGCGTCGTCGGGCTGACCAGGGTCGCCGCCCGCGAGTACGCCGGCCAGGGGCTGCGGATCAACGCGATCTGCCCGGGCACCGTCGACACCCCGATGTTCCGGGAGTCGATGTCGCCGGAGATCATCGAGAACCTGCTGGCCGCCGCGCCCATCGGGCGGCTGGCCGAGGCGAGCGAGATCGCCGACATCGCGGTCTGGCTCTGCGACGAAGCCCCCGGCTTCCTGACCGGGCAGGCCATTTCAGTCGACGGGGGTATGGGGGCATAACGCATGAAGCACAACACAATTCCGGATGAGGCCGCCGATCGCGCCCGCCCCAGGGAAGGGAACAGCCCAGTGTCCACCGAGCAGTTGGCGCCCGCCAGCGACGTGTACTACGACCCCTACGACCTCGACATCAACCGAGATCCGTACCCGACGTTCAGCCGGCTCCGGGCGGAGGCGCCGCTGTATTACAACGAGCGCCACGACTTCTACGCGGTCAGCCGGCACGAGGACGTCTCGAAGGCGTTCGCCGACCGCGACACGTTCAAGTCGGGCCGCGGCAACATCCTCGAGCTGATCAAGTCGGGCATCGAGATGCCGCCCGGGCTCGTCATCTACGAGGACGCGCCGACCCACGCCATCCACCGCAAGCTGGTGTCGAAGATGTTCACGCCCAAGACGGTCGCCGGCCTGGAACCGAAGATCCGGGCGTTCTCGGCCGCGTGCCTGGACCCGCTGGTGGGCACCGACCGCTTCGACGTGATCACGGAGTTCGCGGCCCAGATGCCGATGCGGGTGATCGGCATGCTGCTCGGCATCCCCGAGCAGGATCAGGAATCGATCCGGGACCGCAGCGATGCGAATCTGCGGGTGGCGCCGGGCAAGAAGATGAAGTTCAAGGAGAACAACCTGGTACGCGGCGGGGTGTTCGCCGAGTATCTCGACTGGCGCGTCGACAACCCGTCCGACGACATCATGAGCGAGCTGCTGCACCTCGAATTCGTGGACGAGACCGGCACCCGACGACGGCTGACGCGCGACGAGATCCTGGCCTATGTCCAGGTGGTCGCCGGAGCCGGCAACGAGACCACGACACGGCTGATCGGCTGGACCGCCAAGGTGCTCGCCGACCATCCCGACCAACGACGCGAACTCGTGGAGGATCCGACACTGATCCCCGGCGCCGTCGAGGAGATCCTGCGCTTCGAACCGCCGGCGCCGCACATCGGCCGCTACGTGGCCCAGGACGCCGAATTCCATGGGCGCACCGTTCCCGAGGGCGCCGCGATCCTGCTGGTCGCAGGGGCGGCCAACCGTGACGAGCGGGTGTATGAGGACCCCGACCGTTTCGACATCCATCGCAAGGTTCCCTCGCTGCTCACCTTCGGGCTGGGCGCGCACTTCTGCCTGGGTGCGGCGCTGACCCGGCTCGAGGGCCGGATTGCGCTGGAGGAGTTGCTGATTCGATTTCCCGAGTGGGACGTCGATCTCCAGGGCGCGGAGATGTCACCAACCTCGACCGTCCGGGGATGGGACCGACTCCCCCTGGTCGTGGGCTGATACGGAAATCGCCGGCACCGGAGGCGGTGCCGGCGATTCCGAGGCCGGTTTCGGGACAGCCCCGAGTTCAGGACTCGGTGGGCGGGAAGAAATACTCGCGCCAGGCCGTGATCTTCTCACCGTCGACCTGGTAGGCACCCATCACCGGCCAACTCGTCTGTTCTCCCCCGACGATCCAATGGTCGGTACGTTCCATCAACACGACATTCCCGTCGACGGCGAGATGACGGATCTCCAAATCCACGCAGGTGCCGCGGGCGAAGAAGGCCTTCATGATCTTCTGAATCGCGTCGCGACCCGCAAGCTGTGGATAGGAAGGCCCAATGTCGAAGGTGGCGTCGTCGGCGAAGTGGCTCATCACCTCGTCGACGTCGTTGCGACCCCATGCGGCGATCTCGGCGCGCACAATTTCCTCAGCACTCATCAATTCCCCTTGGCGCAGTAGCGATTTCGAAGGTTACAGTACCACGAGAACCTGTAAAGCCGATGGCCTTTCCGTGAGGAAACGCGGCGAAAACCGATGCGGCACATGCCGGTGCGAATCGAAGCCGCACCGTACCTCCGCCGGCCGTGATCAGCGCCGGTTGAGCCACCAGATGTGCGAGGACAGCACGGTGGCGAACGCGCACCAGGCCGGGTAGGCCGCCAGCGGTGCCGCGCGCAGGCCGCGCGCCGTGACCGCCCGCCGGGTCAGGTCGGCGCTGCTGGCGGTGAGCGCGCCGGCGGTCAGGGCGGCCAAACCGGGCCGGCGCCGATTGAAGAACACCCAGGACCAGCCCGCGTTGAGCACCAGATTGATCCCCAGGGCGGTGCGGTAGGCGCGCGCGGCGTCGTCGCCGCCGGCATTGGTGAGACCGTCGATGGTGTCGGTGGAGACCACCGCGATGTCGGTGTAGAGCAGCGGCCACACGATCGGGAAGACCTTCGGCGGCGGCTGGTAGCTGGGCTTGCGCAACCGTGCGTACCAAGGCGATTTCACGCTGCTGCTGGTGGCTGCGCTGCCGGCGATCGCCGTCGCTGCCACGGCCGCCGCCGTCGCGCCAAGGGTCTTGACTTTCATCGCTTGCTGCTCCTGTCGGTTGCCGGCGCCTGCCGGTGAGACGCTCCTCTGGTACTCATTCGGAGCTACCCGGCCGCCGGATGGTTCACACCCGCAACTTTCATGCTCGGGCCCGTGTCGCCGCACGTGGACCGCTCCCCGTGTCGGGCGACTCCCGGCCCCGCGCGGGCAAAAGTGCCTATGGTGGGAATGGAGACAGGAAACCTGCAGAAGGAGTGACTGTGCTTCGATACCAACTGCCCAGCGTCGCCGATCTGATCGAACTCGGCCGCCCCCACCGGAACGCCATCACGGTCTACGTGCAGACCGCGCCCGGCCCCGACCATCGTGAGAACGCCCTGCTGTCGGCGAAGAGCGCGGTGGACCGCGCGCTGCGTACCGTCCGGGAATCCGGGGCCAAGCATGCGGTGGAGAACCAGCTCCGCCAGCGGTGGGAGGAGATCGCCGACTCCGAACTCTGGCGCAGTTTGTCCAGGTCACTCGCGATTTTCATCGCCGACGACCAACATCAGGTGTACGTGCTGCCCAACGGGCTGGAGACCCAGTTGCAGGTCGGTCAGTACTTCGACATCGGGCAGTTGGTCCGGGCGGTCACGACACCGCAGGAGGCGTATGCGCTGACCCTGTCCGCGGACGGCTGGAACCTGTGGCACGCCACCGCCGCCAGTCGCGCCGAGGAGATGCCGCTGACCGAGGAGTACGCCGCCGACGCCGCCGAGGCCACCAATCGCACCACGATCCGCGGGCGCGGGCAGGTGGGGCGGCTGGTCGGCGACGAAGGTAAGAAGACCCTGCTGCAGACCTACGCCAAACGCGTGGCGGATGCGGTCGAATCCGAGCTGAGCCAAGCCGATCCGGATCGCAAACTGCCGCTGTACCTGTTCGCCACCGACCCGTTGCTCGACTTCTACCGCAACGTCGACGGCAAACACCGCCTGGTCGCGGTGCCGGGTGCCCCCGACGACCTGCGGCCCGACCAGATCGACGCGGCCATCCGCGAATCGTTGCCCACCCTGAACACCGCGCGGGTCAACACTCGCCTCGGCGACATCGCGGACACCGTGAGCCGGGGGCTGGTGGCCACCGATATCGGTGACATCGCCCGGGCCGCGGTGGCCGGCGCGGTCTCAACCCTGTTGTACGACTTCACCGTTGACGTACTCGGCATTCTCGACGACGCGACCGGCGAGGTGAACTACACCCCCGACGGCTACGACCTGCTGTCGCGCATCGCCGTGACCGTGTTGGACAAGGGCGGCGAGGTGATCGCCGTCCGTAGCCAGGAAGTCAGCGCGCCCATCTGGAACGGGACCGCCGTCGCGGAGTTGCGCTTCGCGCTGAGTTGACGGGTCCGTCGGCTCAACGCACCTGACGGCGCGCGACGTAGAACTCGGCGGCGCGTCGAATGGACTCCTCGGTGGGCCTGGGCGTCCACCCCAGCTCCCGGGTGGCCTTGCTGTGGTCGGCCGGTGAGGTCATCCGGAGAAGTCGCACGCTGGTGCTGGTGATCAGGACCTCGCGGCCGGTCAGTGCCCCGATGGTCTCCACGATCCGCCCCACGGCGGCCACGACCGCGACCGGGATACCGAACCGGGGCGGTTTGGCCCCGACGGCCTCGGCCGCGACGGTGACCATTTCGCGCTGGGTCATGAAGCGGTCGGAAACGATGTACCGCTCCCCCACCCGGCCGCGCTCGGCGGCCAGCAGCATCGCTTGGGCCGCGTCGTCGATGCCGACCACCTCGGCACCGACGCCGCGGACATAGCACGGCAGCCTGCCCAGTGCGGCCAGCTGCACGAAAATGCCTTGCCGGGGCTGCCAATCCGGCGGTCCGTAGGGGTTCGACACGTTCAGCACGACCGCCGGCAACCCGCGCTCGCGCGCATAGGACAGCACGAGTTGTTCTGCCTGCCGCCGTGATTCGATGTAGGAGCCGGCACGGTCCGCCCAATTGAACGGGGTGTCCTCATCGACCGTCTCGCCGTTGGTGTCCACCGCGATGGTGCCGATGGTGCTGAGGAACACAAAGCGCTTGAGGCCGGTCCCGACGGCGATGTCCAACACCTGCCGCAGGCCCTCGACGTTGGTGCGGAACAACGGGGCCGGATCGCGCAGTTCGGCGCGCACGTCGACCACGCAGTAGTAGACGACGTCACGATCGGCCATCGCCGCGGCCACCGCCTCGGCATCGAAGATGTCGCCGTAGCAACGCTGGACGTCCAGGCCGTCGATTCCCTTGGTGGAGCTTGTCTTCCGCAGTAGCACGCGGACGTCGTCGCCGCGCGCCGCGAGGTGTCGTGTGACGCATGCGCCGACGTTGCCGCTTGCCCCCATGACCAGCGCTCTGCTCATGTGTCGTCGGCCCCTGTCCGTCGGTCCAGCCCAGATCGCACAGCGTACCGTAAGCAATACAGTAGCGAGACCGGTTCGCACCCCGGTGCGGCGATCGTTCGTCGCGATGTCAAACTGGGTGAATGGCCGACCGTGACCGCGACGAGCTGGGGAAGGCGCGCAACCTGCGGCCCCGCGACGCGCTGGGCCGCCCGTTGCCCTATGGCGCCGAAGGCGTCGCCCGGATACCCGAGGATCTGACCCTGGCACCCGAGGAGACGCTGACCTACGCCCAGGAGCTTCTGGACGACGCTCTGGCGTTCAATGCGCACGAGGTGCTCGAGGCCGCTTGGAAGAACGCGCCGGCCGCCGAACGCCGGATGTGGCAGGCGTTGGCGCAACTGGCGGTGGGAATCACCCATATCCAGCGGGGGAACCGCACCGGCGCGACGGCCATCCTGCGGCGCGCGGCCGCCGGGCTCGGCGAGGCCGATTCCCCCGACACCCACGGCGTGGACATCGACGGACTCGTCCGGCACGCGCTGGGGCTGGCCGAGGATCTGCTGCACGACAACGAGATTGCCGAAGAACGGCTGCGTCCCGTCTTGCGCCGGGACGCGACGCGGTGAGCCGACGGCGCGGCGATCGTTGCGGGCAACCCCATGGGTGTGATCGAAAGGTGAAGACTCGATGAGCTACCTGGGCGAGTTGCGGACGAACTGGCAGCCACTGGCGGCGGCGACGGCCGGGCTCAGCGCGGGGCTTAGCCTGACCGCGTACACGAATGCGGTGATGGCGCCCCAGTTCCTCGCGGAGTTCGGTTGGAGCCGTTCGCAGTTCGCCCTGACCGGGGTCATCGCCCTGCTGACGTTCGTGTTCCTGCCGGTGTACGGCCGGCTCACCGACCTGTTCGGGGTGCGCCGGATCGCCATCGCCGGGGTGATCGGGCTGCCGGCCGGCTGGGCCGCCTACGCGCTGATGTCCGGGCCCATCTGGCAGTACTTCGCCATCACGATCGCGATGATCGGACTGGGCGTCGCCACCACGCCGGCCATCTACAGCCGTGTGGTCGCAACGTGTTTCGACAAGATGCGCGGTCTGGCGCTGGCGATCGCCATCTCTGGGCCGCCGCTGCTCGGCGCCGTGGGCGCTCCGGCCGTCGACGCGATCAACCGTACCCACGGCTGGCGCGCGGGGTGTCTGGTCATCGCCGCCGCGATCGCCGTCATCGGTGCCCTGGCGCTGCTACTGCTGCCCGCCGAGGATCCGGATGTGCGGCGCGATCGCCGCAGCGTCAAAGCCGGCCAGGACTACCGGTTGATCGCGCGCAGCCCGGTCTTCTGGATCCTGCTGGGCGGTGTATTGCTGTGCAACCTGTACCACACGATCACCACCACCCAGCTCGGCGTCGTGCTGGGTGATTCGGTGGGGTCCGGCGAGGCCGTGGCCGTGTTGGTGTCGGTGTTCGCCGGCGCCGTGATCGTCGGCCGGTTCGTCTGCGGCATCGCCCTCGACCGGCTGCCCCCACACCTGGTCGCGGCCGTGGCGATGGCCCTGCCCGGCGTCGGCTGCCTGATCATTGCGACCTCCTGGGACACCTTCACCGCGCTCGTGGTGGCGGTGTGCTGTCTGGGCGCGGCCTGGGGCGCCGAGGGGGACGTCATCGCCTACCTGGTGGCCCGACGATTCTCGTTGCAGATCTACAGCACGGTACTGAGCATCCTGTCGGCCGCCATCGGGGTCTCGTCGGCGCTGGGCGCGCTGATCCTGAGCCGCACCCTGCAGAGCAGTCCGAGCTTCAACGGCTTCCTCATCCTCGCCGGCATCGCCGCCTTCGTCGGCGGCGCGCTGTTCCTCCTGCTGGGCCGTGGCCGGCGCGTGGTTCCAGAAACCGACGACGCCGCAGCCGATGTAGCGGTCGAGTCCGCGGAGCCCACCGGCTAGCTATGGGCGCCTCAGCCCGGCGCCTGCGTGCACATGGTCGCGCGCGCCGCGTTGAGCACCCCGCCGGCCTGCTCGGGGGTGGCCCCGTTCGGCCCCGCCGTGGCGGCGATGGCGTCCGCGGCCGAACTGCCGGTGTAGAGCAGGCGGCACATTTGCTTGCCCATCAGTAGCAGCTGGTCGTCGCCGGCCGGGAAACTGGCGCGGGCGGAGTCGAGGAAGCGGATCTCGACGTCGGTCAGCGGGGTGGGCCACGCCGCGGCCGGCAGGGTCACGCCGCCCAGCGACGCACCCACGGTCAGCGCGGCGATCCCGGCCCGGAATGCGATTTTTGGTGTGCGCACGATGGCTCCTCCCCGGCGCCGTCCCCGCGGACGGTGCGATGGTTGCTGCAGTCCTCCCACGGTAAGGCGGCACAGACGGGGTCTGGCGCACCAATTTCTGGATGGGCTCGTCACTCCGTCCAGATCGCCGAGGTGAGCGGCGGTGTGCAGCGCCACTGCTCGAGCACCGGTGCCAGGGCGTCGAGCAGCAGCGGCAGCTCGGGCGCCATCGCCAGGGCGGCCACGGTGCCCAGCCGGGCGGCGGCCTCGGTGACCCGCAGCACCCGCTCGTCGAGCCGACGCAGACCGCAGGCGGCGGCGGCCTCGTTGTACGCCTCGATCCCCGCCGGGCCGGCCATCGCCAGATCGGATTCCACCGGTCCGGCCGTGACCAGTTCGAAGTCGGCCCACGTGAGCCCGTCGGCGGTGCGGATCATGTTGTAGAACGGCGCATCGCCGTGGATGGTCTGGGTCCCCCGGCCGGGAAAGGCCGCGTCGAAACCGGAGCGGGATTCCAGCACCGGGCGCAGGACGGCCCACTCCTGGCGCGCCCGTGCGAGATCGGCGGCGTCCACCAGGTCAGCTTGCCCGTCCAGCGCGGCCAGCGCCGCCGGGATGAAACCGTTGAACGGGGTCCAAAAGCCAAGGCCGGGACCGCCGTAGTCGCGCAGGGCGGCGTGCAGGCGGGCGGTCTGGGCGCAGCCGGCCACGATGTCGGGCTCGCCGTTCGGAAGCTCCTCGGCGTACTGCCAGAACGTCATCGAAAAGCCGTCCCGCCGCACGGGTTGCCGGGGCACCAGTGGGCTGGGCGCGACCACGGGATGGCCTCGGTCGGCCAGCCATCCCGCCACCGAAAGCTCCGAATGTTGTTGGGCCGCCTGGCGCTCGGGAGAACGCGTATAGGCCGGCGGTAGCACGGTGGGCACGCGGACCACCACCGGCGCGGGTGCGAGGTGGACGACCACGGAGAACACGTCGTGCAGCACACGCGGATCGGTCACGGTGAGCCCGAGCGAGCGGCCGGCGGCCTCGGCGGCGCGCAGCGCGCGGTCGGTGCGAGCGGCGATCTGATCAGCGGTGAGCATCCCGCCCAGTATCGGCGTTCAGCGGTGCCGCCGTCGAGCGGTTTTACCAACGGCACCAATTGGGTTGTCCGGGTTGGATGATCCGGAAATCCTGCAGCACCATCGCCGGGGTGCGGCGCTCGGTGCGCCATGCCGGGTCGGTCACGATGTCGGCGGTGGCGCGCAGTTCACCGCGATACTCGTAGGTCAGCGGCACGCGGTAGCCCGCTTCGGTCCAGTCATGGATCCACTTGCGGAATTCCACGACCGGGAGCGCATGGCCGCGCGGTGACTCGTCGTAGTGGTGGATGATCTGGCCGTAGCGGTCGTCGATGTCGACGATCCAGACGACGTCGTCCTGGTAATCCCACAGCTTGAGCGGATTGCCCGACAGCAGCAGATGATTGGAGGTTTCGCCCTCGGTTCGCAGGTTGCTGAACATGGAGAAATTGCCTGCCGTCCGCAGGCCGAGGTACGACGTCATGCCGAGCAGCGCGATGAGCGCGGGGACGGCGTAGAGCAGTGCAGGGGTCCGGCGGTCGAGGATGCGCACTCCGCCCCAGTCGGGTCGCGGCGCGGGGTCGAACACCGCGGCCAGGATCGGCCAGACGACGATGAGCACCGCGAGGTTGAACAGCAGGCCGGTGACGAACGTGGTCTCCGGGACGCGTTGCACGTGGGCGTCGATGCCGCTGAGCAGGGCGATACCGAATCCGACGGCGGCGTAGGCGGTGACGCGGTGCACCGAACGCGCGCCGAGGCGTACCGCACCCCCGTCGATCAGCACCCGCAGGTAGGCGGGCGGGACGAAGCTGAACAGCAGCGCCACCGCCAGGGCGCCGAAGTCCACGAAGCCGACCAGGGCCAGGGTGGCGTGCATGGCCAGCGAGATCGCCAGGATCCCCGCCTGCAGTCGGGGCACCGTGAGCAGCAGACCGCCGATCAATTCCCAGGCGACCACCGCGACCGCGGCGACGACGCTGATGGCCGCGCCCACGGGGCCCAAACGCCAGCTCAGCAAGACCACGGCCACGGCGCCCAGTCCGGCGATCGCCAGCCCCATCACCGCCGCGGTGAATCCGCGATGACCCGGACGGGCGAATCGGCCGCGGCGGGCCAGGCGGTAACCGATCACCGCCGCGACCGCTGCCACCGGGATCACAACGGGCACCCCGAGCACGCGCATCCCCAGTGTTCCGATCACCGACCCGAGAATGCTCGTCGCGCAGGATGATTCGGGCTGCAGATAGTCGGTGTTGAGTTTGTGGAAGCCGGCCAGCGCGTAGACCAGGATGAGTCCGATACGCAGCAGCGGCGCCAGGGCCGCGAAGTCGTCCTCGGGATCGCGCCCCCGCACCACCGACACCGTGAGCACCGCGATGATCCCGATATTGAGGCACAGCATCAGATTGACGTGGTTGGCCACCTCGGGAAATCGGAACACGACGAAGTAGGCGGTGAACGCGACGACCAACGTCAGCAACTTCCCCCGGTTCATACCGGTGCCGACGGCAAGCGCGGAGGCCGCGACAAAGCAGGCGGTGAACCAGGAGTCGGTCCAGTTGTCGCCCAACTCCAGCACCAGCGCAACGGTGTACAGCACGGCGAAAACGGAGAACGGCTGAAGTGTGCGTGCCCTCAACGGCGAGATCCCAACGGCATGGCCGCAGCCTAGGGCGCGGGATCGAACGAGCGGTCGTGGCGTCGACTACCCCCTTGATGGCAAGACGGCAAACGATTGCTGCATCGGCAACGCCACGACCGGCCCGTGGTGCGACAGTACCACGTGAACACCTGAACACCTGAACATCTGAACAGATGAACGGACTAAGGTTGTTCTCGTGATCGGCTGCGGCCCCACCCGGCGGCTTTGCCGGGTGATCGACCGACCACCGGTGGAACCAGCCAGAGATCGACAAGCTAGAGAGGGATTGCATGACCGACTACACGCTGCCCGAATTGGATTACGACTACGGTGCGCTCGAGCCCCATATCTCGGGCCAAATCAACGAGATTCATCACAGCAAACACCACGCGACCTACGTCAAGGGCCTCAACAGCGCGATCGAGCAACTGGCCGAAGCCCGGGAAAAGGACGACCACGCGGCGATCTTCCTGCACGAGAAGAACCTGGCGTTCCACCTCGGCGGCCACGTGAACCACACCATCTGGTGGAAGAACCTCTCCCCCAACGGCGGCGACAAGCCCACCGGCGAGCTGGCCGCCGCCATCGACGACGCGTTCGGGTCGTTCGACAAGTTCCGCGCGCAGTTCACCGCAGCCGCCAACGGCCTGCAGGGCTCCGGCTGGGCGGTCCTGGGACTCGACACCCTGGGCAACAAACTGCTGACCTTCCAGCTCTACGACCAGCAGGCCAACGTTCCGCTCGGGATCATCCCGTTGCTGCAGGTCGACATGTGGGAGCACGCCTACTACCTGCAGTACAAGAACGTCAAGGCCGACTACGTGAAGGCCTTCTGGAACGTGGTGAACTGGGCCGACGTCCAGGCCCGGTTCGAGGCCGCGACGGCCAAAGGTGCCGGCCTGATCTTCTGAGCCACTGCACCGGAGGCGTCCACCGCGGCACCGTAAATGGGGGCCGCGGTGGACGACATTCTGGCGCGGTCGATGCCCGCCCGAGGTGCTCATAGCGGTATCGTCAGACCATCACAACTCACACATGGACGGTCGATGCGCCGATGGGATGACGCTGGGTTCGCTCCGGCACCGGTCGATGACACCCGTCATCATCATTTGTCGCTGCTGTTGGTCGAAGACGACCCCGGCGATGCCCTCCTGGTCGAGGAACTCGTCTCCGATGCCCTGACCGAGGCGACCGTCATCTGGGTTCCATCGATGGCGGAAGCCGAACGCCGCCTGGCGGCGAGCCGCCCGGATTGCGTGCTCCTGGACATGAACCTGCCCGACACCATGGGCAATACCGCGCTCAAGCGGATGGCAGCGCTGGACCCGACCCTGCCCATCGTGGTGCTCACGGGTCTGGCCGACGAGCACTTCGGGATGTCCGCGGTGGCCTCCGGCGCGCAGGATTACCTGGTCAAGGGCCGTGTCGAGCCGGAGATGCTGCGCCGAGCCGTGTTGTACGCCGTGGAGCGCAAGCGGGCCGAGTGGACGGCCGTGGAGTTGCACGCCAGCGAATTGCGCGAACGCGAGAACGCCCGGCTCGAGCGCGGCCTACTGCCCTCTCCCCTGCTCCAGGAAGATTCCGGTGTCGATATCGTGGCCCGGTACCGACCCAGCCGGGAAAACGCCCTGGTGGGCGGGGATTTCTACGACTTCGTGCAGACCCCGGACGGCACCGTGCACGTGATGGTCGGCGACGTGGCCGGCCATGGCCCCGACGAGGCCGCGCTGGGCGTCGCGCTGCGCATCGCGTGGCGGGCGCTCACCTTCGCCGGCCTGCGCGGCACCGACCGGATGCGGGAACTCAATCGGATCTTGCAGGTCGAGCGCGCCGGGACCGGCATCTTCGCGACGGTGATGAGTCTGGCCATCCCGCCCGAGGGGCCGCTGATCACCGCGGTCCGCGCCGGGCATCCCGGCATGTTGCTGCACCACCGGGGCACGGTCGACTGGGTGATGCCGCCGGGCGCCCCCGCCCTGGGCGTGCACACCGGCGACTGGCCCGCCGACCGGGTGGAGTTGCCCGCGGGCGCGGGGCTGGTGCTGCTCACCGACGGATTGTTCGAGGGACATGCCGGGCGTGGCACGGCGCGGTTGGGCGAGGACGGTCTGCTGGCCCTCGCGCGCTCGGTGGCGCACCTGCCCGGCGACCAGTTCATCGACGCGCTCATCGAAGGCGCGGAGAACCGCGCCATTGAACACGGCGGGATCACCGACGACATCGCGGTGGTGCGCGTCGAGCGGCATCCCTGGTGAGCCCTATCCGCCGCTTTCAACCCACCGTGCAGGGCTGGCTGGTGCTGGTGCTGTCGCTGACCGGCGTGGTGGTGCTCATCTGCGGGGTGGCCACCGCCCTGTTGCTCAGCCGCACCGACCAGGTCTCCCGCGAACTCAGTGAGGAGATCCAGCCGGCGCGGGTAGCGGCCTACCAGGTCCAGGCAGCGCTCGGTGATCAGGAGTCCGCGGTGCGCGGTTACCTGATCGCCGCGGATCCACAGTTCCTGGAGCCCTATCACGCCGGCCGGGCCGCCGAGGCCCGGGCCGCCGCCGAGATCCGCGAGCGGGTCGCCGACCGTCCGCAACTGCTCGCCGATCTCGATGCGATCGAAGAGGCCGCGGCCACGTGGCGCGCCACGTATGCCGAACCGCAGATCGCCAGGGTCCCCGCGGGATCGAGGCCGGATTTCGACTCCCTCGCCGCCGAGCAGGGCAAGGTTCAGTTCGACCGAATCCGAGGTCTCTTCGAGGTCCAGAGCGAGCATCTCTTCGAGGCGCGCACCGCCGGGATGACCGACCTGGCCCGGGCCCAGGCCTGGCGCAACGGCGTGCTGATCACGATGCTGGTCGCGATCCTGTGCACCGCGCTGCTGCTGGCGGTGTTGATGCGCAAGGCGGTGACCCGACCCCTGGAAGCGCTCGCGGCGGCCTGCCGACGAATCACCGAGGGCAACTTCGGGGAGCGCATCGTCGCGCAGGGACCCCGGGACATCCGCGCCATCGCCGCCGATGTCGAAGACATGCGGCAGCGCATCGTCGACGAGCTCGAGGTGTCCCGTTCGGGCCGCGCGGTACTCGCCCAGCAGGCCGAGGCACTCGACGAGCAGGCCGTGGAGTTGCGTCGGTCCAACGCCGAACTCGAACAGTTCGCCTACGTGGCTTCGCATGACCTCCAGGAGCCGCTGCGCAAGGTCGCCTCGTTCTGTCAGCTGCTCGAGAAGCGCTACGGCGACCAACTCGACGACCGGGGCCACGAGTACATCAAGTTCGCCGTCGACGGCGCCAAGCGGATGCAGGTCCTGATAAACGACCTGCTGACGTTCTCGCGGGTGGGCCGGCTCAACACCATGCCGTCCGAGGTGGACCTCAACGCCGCATTCGACGAGGCCGTGGACAATTTGTCGACGGCGGTCGAGGACTCCGGGGTCCAGATCCAGCGACCCGAACAACCACTGCCGACGGTGACCGGCGACGCCACGTTGTTGACGATGGTGTTCCAGAACCTGCTCGGCAACGCGGTGAAGTTCCGGCGACCGGAGCTGCCGCCCCGGGTTGTCGTCGAGTGCGTCCCGGACCCCGGCGGTGACGATGCGGGCTGGTTGATCAGCGTCTCGGACAACGGCATTGGGATCCCCGAGGAGTTCAGCGAAAAGGTCTTCGTGATCTTTCAACGGTTACACGGGCGTGACGTCTACTCTGGTACCGGAATCGGGCTGGCGCTCTGTAAGAAGATCGTGGAATATCACGGCGGCACCATCTGGATCGACCCGTCGTACACCGACGGGACCAGATTCTGCTTCACACTGCCGCACACTGTCACCGACGGTGCCGCGGTCGAACAGGAAGGAACTCGCCTATGACAAGCGGCGATGGTCCGATCGATGTCTTGTTGGTCGAGGACGACCCGGGTGACGAGCTCATCACCCGAGAAGCGTTCGAGCACAACAAGATCAACAACACCTTGCACGTCGCCCGCGACGGTGAGGAGGGCCTGGACTTTTTGTACCGGCGCGGCGGTTATGCCGAAGCGCCGCGGCCGGACCTGATCCTGCTCGACCTGAACCTGCCCAAGTACGACGGCCGCGAACTGTTGCAGACCATCAAGTCCGATCCGGACCTGTGCCACATCCCGGTGGTGGTCCTGACCACGTCCTCGGCCGAGGAAGACATCCTGCGCAGCTACAAGCTGCACGCCAACGCCTACGTGACCAAGCCGGTCGACCTCGACCAGTTCATGAGTGCGGTGCGCCAGATCGACGAGTTCTTCGTCCAGGTGGTGCGGCTACCTCAGTTCTAGAGCGCCTCGATCACCGTGGCGCGGAACCGGTCCAGCGCCTCGGTGGCCGCCCTCACCCCGTCGCCGGGAATGTGGATGTTCACCCACGTGACCCCGGCGCCGACCAATTCCTCCAATCCGGCGAGGAACTCGTCGGCGTTGAAGTCGGCGTCGCCGGGCCCCTTGGGGTAGAACGGCGAGAAGGCCACGTCCACCGCGGCCGGATCGCGCCCGGCGGCTTCCAGTCGGGCGTGTAGATCCGCGATCAGCGCGCGCAGTCGCTCGACGGAGTCGATGGGCGCGGTCTTCGCCGTGCGGGCCAGCCCGGGCGGGGCCGGGAAGGGGCACCAACCGTCGCCGTAGCGGACCACGCGTTCGCGCGCCGCTGCGGTGTTGCCGGCTATCCAGATCGGGGGGTGCGGCTGCGCCACCGGACGCGGATGCGCGGTGATGCCGCGGGCGGTGAAGTGCTTGCCCTCGAAGGAGAGATCGTCGGTGGTCCAGGCGGCCCGGATGGCCCGCAGCGCCTCCTCGAACAGCTCCGCCCGCTGCTCGTAGTCGACACCGAGCGCCTCGAACTCCTTGCGCATGTATCCGACGCCGACGGCCAGCGTGAACCGTCCGTCGGACAGCAGGTCCAACGTGGCGGCAGCCTTGGCAACCACGAACGGATTGCGGTACGGCAGTACCACGATGTTCGGGATCAACCGCAGCCTGCTGGTGTGGGCCGCCGCGAAACTCATTGCCACGAACGGGTCGAGCGCGTCGTGTCCCCCGTGCTCGAGCCAGCGCTGCGAGGGCGCCGGGTGGTCGGTGAATCCGAAGCCGTGGATGCCGGCCTGCTCGGCGGCGGCGGCGATCGCGGTGATTCCGGCGCCCGACACCACATCGGGGTGGTACGGATGCGAATGCATGGGGTGGGTGATGGCGAAGCGCACCTGGGTGAGGTCCATAGCGGAGCTGACGTTACACCGACGCTCCGATTTGTCATACGGACCGGCTCGGCTCAGGCGTTGATGCCGCCGGTGAGAATCGCCGCGAGCTCGCGATAGGCGGCGGCGTCGTCGAGGCCGGTGGCCGCCCGGACCCGACCCTGCTGGATGCCGACCATCATCGTCGCCGCGAGCTCTCCGGCGAAGGCGGCGTGCACGTCTCGGAAGTCGCCGGCGGCCACGCCGTCGGCGATCAGCTCCTGGACCCGCTGGGCGGCGATGGCGGTGTTGGTCTCGTACACCTCGCGAGCCGGCCCGAAGGCCCCGAGGTCGGCCATGAACTGGGCCGAGGCCGCGTCCAGGGCCCGGCCCACCGCCGCCAGGTAGGTGGTGATGCGCTCACGGGCGCCGTCGACCGCCGCCACCTGGCTTTCGACGGCCGCGGTGGCACCGCGGAAGAAGTGCACGGTTGCCGCGACCACCAGGCCGTCCTTGCTGTCGGCGAGCGTGTACAGCGTGGATTTCGAGCAGCGCAGCCGCGCGGCGATGTCGTCGAGGGTCAGGTGTGCGAACCCTTCGGACAGGAACAGCGCCAACAGTTCGTCGAAGAGTTGGGTCCGACGGGCGGTACCGAAGGTGGTGGCGGAGCTGGGCTGCACACGCCGATAGTACTGGAAGATGGTCTGTAGTACTGTCAGAGTGGTACTGGAGGTCAGCGCGCAGTACTGGTCGCGCGCGGTGGACCCGACGAGAGAAAGAGGAACCGCGTGCCTGTCGATCGACTCCTACCCAGTGACGAAGCGCGCGACCTGATCGCCCTGGCCCGCGACATCGCGGACAAGACCCTGTTGCCGCGCGTCGACGAGTGTGAACGCGACGAGACCTACCCCGACGGGGTGTTCGCCACCCTCGGGGAGGCCGGGCTGCTGAGCCTGCCGTACCCGGAGGAATGGGGCGGCGGTGGCCAGCCCTACGAGGTGTACCTGCAGGTGCTGGAGGAGATCGCGGCACGCTGGGCCGCCGTTGCGGTCGCGGTCAGCGTGCACAGCCTGTCCTGTCATCCGCTGATGGCCTTCGGTACCGATCAGCAGAAGTCCGAGTGGCTCCCGGAGATGTTGGGCGGCAACACCATCGGTGCCTACAGCCTGTCCGAACCCCAGGCCGGCTCGGACGCGGCCGCGCTGACCTGCAAGGCGGTGGCCGCCGACGACGGATACCGGATCACCGGCGAGAAGGCCTGGATCACCCACGGCGGGATCGCGGACTTCTACAACCTGTTCGCGCGCACCGGCACCGGCTCCCAGGGCATCTCCTGCTTCCTGGTGCCGGGCACCGCGGACGGGCTCACCTTCGGCAAGCCCGAGGAGAAGATGGGCCTGCACGCCGTCCCCACCACGGCCGCCCACTACGACAATGTCCCGATCCCCGCCGAGCGACGCATCGGCGACGAGGGACAGGGCCTGCAGATCGCCTTCAGCGCACTGGATTCGGGCCGGCTGGGTATCGCCGCGGTGGCGGTCGGACTCGCCCAGGCCGCTCTCGACGACGCCGTAGCCTACAGCCAGGAGCGAAGCACCTTCGGGCGCAAGATCATCGACCACCAGGGCCTCGGTTTCGTGCTGGCCGACATGGCCGCGGCGGTGGACTCCGCCCGCGCCACCTATCTGGACGCGGCGCGGCGCCGCGATGCCGGGCTGCCGTACTCGCGTAACGCCTCGGTGGCCAAGCTGGTCGCCACCGATGCCGCGATGAAGGTCACCACCGACGCGGTTCAGGTCCTCGGCGGTGTCGGCTACACCCGGGACTACCGGGTGGAGCGGTACATGCGGGAGGCCAAGATCATGCAGATCTTCGAGGGCACCAACCAGATTCAGCGGCTGGTCATCAGCCGGGACCTGGCCAAAGGGCGCTGAGCGCGGCGGCGTGACCCGCTAGACGCCCGTCCACGCGTCGTCGAGTCGCGCCGCGACGTCGATGATCTGCGCCTGCTGCGATGCGGGTGCATCGATCTGGTCGGCCACGTGCTGCGCGATGAAGCGCCGGATCTCGCCGTCCACGCCGCCGATGATCCGGACGATCTCGCCGCGGATCGACTCCGAGGACACGTGCACGCTGATGTTGGAGGGGCGCGGTTTGGCCACGTCGATGATCAGCAGCAGCGGTTTGGCGGCGCGGGCGGTGGCGCGCAACGCCACCTCCCCGTCGACCTTGAACCGGGGCTTGTCCAGCCGCAGATCGACGACCAGGTCGATCTCCAACGGAATCCGGATGTCGAAGGTGATGGTGTCGCCGAGCACCCGGGTGGCCTGGGGTTCCCGGATCTGCACCTTGGCGCTGACCCGCGCGATGCGACCCGGCCCCTGCGCCAAGGGCCCCATCTCGAACTGATCCCCGGCAATGGCCCCGAAGGCGGCCGCGACGCGCTCCTCCGTCACGGCGACCTCGAAGAATTCACGTCCCCACTGCTCGTAGGTGACGTAATCGTGCGTGTCCATAGTCCTGTAACAGTCTCACGTTCGTCCTCGGCGCCCACACAGCACGCGCCGAATCGCCTGCTGGCAACCGTCCCGACGCCCTAGCCCCCGCCGCGGGCGAGGCGTGCTCCTTCCTGAGTATGGTTACGAACTTCGGCGCCACGCCGGACCTGACGACGCCGGGATGCGTCGGGGCGGCGCCGAGAAAGCGAAAGGTGATCGATGCCCGAGTCCTCGTCGACCCCGACGGCCGGCCCGTTCTCGATGCCCCTGCGGGTGCGCTACGTGGAGTGCGACATGCAGGGCCGCGTCTACAACGCGCACTACCTGACCTGGGTGGACATGGCGCACACCGAGGCGATCGACGAACTTTTCGGCGGGTACCGCGAGATCGTGGCCGCCGGCGTCGACCTGGTGGTGGCCGCCGCGGATCTGCAGTTTCGCGCCCCCGCCCACTTCGACGACCGCCTCCAGGTGCACACCACCATCCACGCGCCGGGACACACGTCGCTGCGCAGCGACTTCACGATCGCGCGCGACGAGACGGTGCTGGCCGAATGCCGCATGGTCCACGTCTGCGTCGACGCCACGACCTACGAGAAGCAGCCGTGGCCGGCCTGGCTGCGCGCCAAACTACCTGGCACCGGCTGAGTTCCGGTCCGGCCAGTCGCCGATCGCGGCCACGGCGTCGGGGAAGAAGGTCCGGTATTGCCGGTCGGTGACATAGCCGATGTGCGGGGTGGCCGCCCGCCGTGCATATTTGGTACCGACGGGTACCCGCCGTCGGCGCCCCCGTGGTGCCCGCGATAATCGACGTCGTGTCCAGGACCCGAGAACGCCCCCGCCCCGGCGTCCTGGTCCTCTCACTGAGCGTGGTGGCGTTGACCGTGGCGCTGCTGCAGACCGCGGTGGTCCCGGTGCTCGGCGTGATGGCCGAGCAGCTCGGCGTCTCGTCGTTGGCGGTGAGCTGGGCGGTGACGGCGAACCTGCTCGCCGCGGCGGCCAGCACCCCGCTGATCGGGCGCCTCGCCGACCTCTACAACAAGAAGTACGTGCTGCTGGGTGTGCTGCTGGTGGTGCTGGCCGGATCGGTCCTCGCCGCGGTGACCAGCTCGCTGCCGCTGCTGATCGTGGCCCGGGTGCTGCAGGGCGCCTCCTTCGCGCTGTACCCGATCTGCGTGGCGATCCTGCGGGCCGAACTGCAGTCGCGGCAGGTGGTCCGCGCGTTGGCGGTGCTCTCCGGCATGCTCGGTTTCGGCGGCGGCGTGGGCCTGGTGGTCACCGGTGTGCTGATGAACGGGTCCGCCGGTTATCACCGCGTCTTCTGGCTGACGACCGGCTTCACCGTGATGGTGATCGTCCTGGTGCTCGCCGTCGTCCCCTCGCGGCGCGGGACCGGCCAGGGCACCATCGACTGGGGCGGGGCCGTGGGGTTGGCCGTCGGCCTGACGGCCGTGCTGCTGGCCATCACCCAGGGCAACACCTGGGGCTGGTGGACCCCGGCGACGTCGGGTTGCCTGGGCGGGGGCCTGGTGGTGCTCGTGGCGTGGTGGTTCTGGGAGCGACGGCGTCCGCATCCGCTGGTGTCCACGGCCATGCTGACCCGCCCGACGATGCTGCTGACCAACGTCGCCACGGTCTTCGTGGGCATGGGGCTGTACTTCGGCTTCCTGGGCCTGACCCTGTTCGTGCAGATGCCCCGCGAGGTCACCGGCTACGGCTTTTCGGCGACGGTCCTGCAGTCCAGCGTGGTCTTCCTGCTGCCCGGCGCGCTGACCGGCTTCGTCACCGCGACCAGCAGCGGCTGGATGATCGACCGCTATGGACCCCGGCCGGTGCTGGTGACCGGCGCGGTCACCGGGGTCGTCGGATTCGTCGTGCTGGCGGTGGCGCATTCGGCGCCCTGGCAGGTGATCGTCGCCGGGGCGTTGACCAACGCCTACATCAGCCTGGCCTACGGCGCGTTGCCGGCGCTGGTGGTCGGCGAGGCGGGACCGGGCGAGACCGGGATCGCCACCGGCATCAACGCGATCGCCCGCACCGTGGGCAGCTCGATCGCGGCCGCCGTCGTCGCCGTGCTGCTGGCGCGCGTGGCCGCCGACACCGGACTGCCCACCGAGGAGGCGTTCGTCGTCATCTTCGTCGCCGGTGCCGGCACCGCGGCCCTGGCGACCGTCCTCATCGCCTTCTCACGGACCCGTCCCCGGCCCACCGAATCGGAGGCAGCGACGGTGGATTCTCGTGCGATGCAGCACGAATGGGGCTGAGCTAGACCGGCGGGTTCGGCTGCGCGGCCGCGCTGAAGTCGAGCGCAGCCGCCGGGTTGGCCAGCGCGGTCACCATGCCCGAACCGATCGGACCCATCTTGTCGAACAAGGTCGAGGTCCCCACCGACACCCCGTCGGCCGCCCAATGCGACTCGGCCCGCACGCCGATCCACTCGTCCACCGGAAGGCGCGTCAGGCCGACCGTGAGATCGCCGTTGATATAGCCGATTCCGTGGGTGCCGAGGTGGGTCACCAGGCTGGTGGCCTCGGCGACCACGGCGGCCCGAACGAACGGCGAATTCCGTTGCCCCTGCACCACATCGATGCTCTTGTCGACGAACCGGGTGCGCGAGGCATTCTGATGGTCGCCGATGCGCTGCGTCCATCCCGTCCCGTCGCTGCCGGTGTGCGGCAACGCGTGGTCGTCGCCCGGGGCCAGGTTTTCGGGAAAGGCGAACTCGGTGTCGGGCTGCCACTGTTCGCCCGGGGGCGGTGCGGAACGGCGGTAGAACAC
This sequence comes from Mycolicibacterium sp. MU0050, assembly GCF_963378085.1. Classification (GTDB taxonomy): domain Bacteria; phylum Actinomycetota; class Actinomycetes; order Mycobacteriales; family Mycobacteriaceae; genus Mycobacterium; species Mycobacterium wendilense. The sequence continues at coordinate 2,527,158 of NZ_OY726395.1, forward strand.
CAGACCGGCCTGCGCGACGACGACCTCGCCCTGCACGATGTCGCACTCGGCGTTGCGGATCCGGTGGCCGTCACGCACCAACCGGGTGCGGACGGTGGTCGCCACGTTGCGAGCGGCCTTGAACAGGTCCACCGTCAGCCGGGTGGGCTGGAACTCGGCCGAGCCGTAGTCCCGCTCCAGGCAGTGCGCGGCGAGTCCCACGACGGCGGGCCCGTTGAGCATGCCCTCACCCCAGCGGCTGGCGGCGTAGGGCGACGGTAGGAAACCGTCCGGCGAATCGGCGAAGTGGGCGGGGCGAACGGTCACCCGGGCATCCTCGCACAGCCCCGAACTCGTCGGCGGCTGCCCCGGTAGGCAACAGATTCCATCGAAAAGATGAGAAATAGGGACGGAATCGGTTGCGAGGACCCTGCTGATGGGTGAAGGTTAAGCGACACGTCGACGCCACCGGCCCCGGGCGTGCTCGAGACAGCTGGAAGACGAGGAGGCGTTGCCCTGACGAAGACCGGCACCGAGCCCACCGCACCGCAGACCGACTCCGGCACCAGCACCGCCGGCGGTCCGGTGATCGAGATCGATCACGTGGTCAAGCGCTTCGACGACTACGTGGCCGTCGACGACGCCGACTTCGCCATCGGGGCCGGCGAATTCTTCTCCATGCTCGGGCCGTCGGGCTGCGGCAAGACCACCACGCTGCGGATGATCGCCGGATTCGAGACGCCGACCACGGGCGCGATCCGGCTCGAGGGTCGCGATGTCTCCCGCATGCCGCCGCACAAACGCAACGTGAACACCGTCTTTCAGCACTACGCGCTGTTCCCGCACATGACGGTGTGGGACAACGTCGCCTACGGGCCGCGCAGCCAGAAGCTGGACAAGCGCAAAGGCAAAGGTGAGGTCCAACGGCGGGTCGACGAGCTGCTCGAGGTGGTCCGGCTGACCGACTTCGCGCGCCGCCGACCCGGGCAGCTCTCCGGCGGTCAGCAGCAGCGCGTCGCGCTGGCCCGGGCGTTGGTCAACTACCCCAGCGCCCTGCTGCTCGACGAACCGCTGGGCGCACTCGACCTCAAACTGCGCCACGTCATGCAGTTCGAGCTCAAGCGCATTCAGCGCGAACTCGGCATCACCTTCGTCTACGTGACGCACGATCAGGAGGAAGCGCTCACCATGAGCGACCGGATCGCCGTGATGAACGCCGGTCGGGTGGAGCAGATCGGCAGCCCCACCGAGATCTACGACCGGCCCGCGACCGTGTTCGTCGCCGGGTTCATCGGGCAGGCCAACCTGTGGCACGGCCGCCAGACCGGGCGGGTCAACCGCGACTTCGTCGAGATCGAGGTGCTCGGCACCAGACTGGCCGCCACGCCCGGCGACACCACCATCGAAAGCGGTGGCCACGCCACCCTGATGGTCCGCCCGGAACGCGTGCGGGTGTCCATGGAACCGCCCACCGGGGAACTGGTTTCGGTGCCGGCGACCGTCACCGACCTGACCTTCCAGGGGCCGGTGCTGCGGCTGTCGCTGGCCGGGGCCGACGGCTCGCCCATCGTCGCGCATGTGGGTGCCGAACAGCAGCTGCCCATGCTGCGTCCCGGCGACCAGGTGTACGTGGCGTGGTCTCCCGAGGCATCACTGGTGCTACCGGCCGCCGACATACCGACCACCGAGGATCTCGAGGAGATGCTCGGTGATTCCTGACCCCCAACCCCCGACGAAAGGCGTACGCGGCCATGTCCCCCACCCCCAATGACATCGACCCGCGCCGGCTGACCCAGTTCGCCACCAACCGCGCCTCGCGGCGCCGGTTCCTCGGCGGCAGCGCGGCGGCCGCGGCGGCGATGGTGCTCGGGCCGTCGTTCCTGGCCGCGTGCGGCTCCGACGGCGGGTCCGGCAGCCCGGCCAGCGCACCCCCGGACGACGGCTCACCGGCGACCGGCACGCTGCGCATCTCCAACTGGCCCTACTACATGGCCGACGGGTTCATCGCGGCGTTCCAGACCGCGAGCGGGCTGACCGTCGACTACCGGGAAGACTTCAACGACAACGAGGAATGGTTCGCGAAGTTCAAGGAGCCGCTGTCGCGTCAACAGGACATCGGCGCCGACCTGGTGATCCCCAGCGAGTTCATGGCGGCCCGGCTGATGGGGCTGAACTGGCTCAACGAGATCAGTGACGAACGGGTGCCGAACAAGAAGAATCTGCGCACCGATCTGGCGGACGCGTCCATCGATCCGGGACGTAAGTTCACGGCGCCCTACATGTCCGGAATGGTGGGCATCGCCTACAACAAGGCCGCCACCGGACGGCCGATCACCACGCTGGACGACCTGTGGGATCCCGCCTTCCGGGGCCGGGTCAGCCTGCTCTCGGACATGCAGGACGGGCTGGGACTGGTGCTGCTGTCGCAGGGTAGCTCGCTGGCGGATCCGAATATCGAGTCCATCCAGAAGGCTGTCGACCTCATCCGGGAACACAAGGACAGCGGGCAGATCCGTCGGTTCACCGGCAACGACTACGGCGACGACCTCGCCACCGGCAACGTCGTGATCGCCCAGGCGTATTCGGGCGACGTGGTGCAACTGCAGGCCGACAATCCAGATCTGGAGTTCGTGGTCCCCGAAGCGGGCGGCACCTGGTTCATCGACAACCAGGTGATCCCCTACACCACGCAGAACCAGAAGGGCGCCGAGGCCTGGATCGACTACGTCTACGACCGGCCCAACTACGCGAAACTGGTTGTGGCCACGCAGTTTGTCCCCGTCTTGTCCGACATGACCGACGAACTGGCCAAGCTCGACCCCGCGGTGGCGGCCAACCCCCTGGTCAATCCGCAACCGGACGTGCTGGCCAAACTGCATTCCTGGCCGGCGCTCAGCGACGAGCAGACCCAAGAGTTCAACGCCGCCTACGCCTCGGTCACCGGCGGCTGACGCGCATGACGGTGGGTCCCTAGATGGCCGGCGTCGCCACCAGCGGCAGGCAGCGCAGCAAGGTCGCGCCCTACCTGATGATCTTGCCCGCGCTCGCCTACCTGGCGATCTTCTTCGTGATCCCGTTCTGGTCACTGTTCCGGACGTCGCTGTCCACCTCGGGCGGCTCGGTGTACCTGCCCACGCTCAGCTTCGCCTGGGACTTCGGCAACTACGCCGAGGCGTTCACCACCTATCAGGATCAGATCCTCCGGTCGCTGGGCTATGCGCTGACCGCAACCGTTGTGTGCCTGCTGATTTCGTATCCGCTGGCCTACGTCATCGCATTCAAGTCGGGTCGGTACAAGAGCCTGCTGCTGGGCCTGGTGATCCTGCCGTTCTTCGTGACATTCCTGATCCGGACATTGGCCTGGAAAACCATTCTGGCCGACGACGGCTTTGTGGTGAGCGCGCTCGGCGCCATCGGGATGCTGCCGGCCGAGGGGCGCCTGCTGTCGACCAGTTGGGCGGTGATCGGCGGGCTGATCTACAACTGGGTGATCTTCATGATCCTGCCGCTGTACGTGAGTCTGGAGAAGATCGACCCCCGGATGCTGGAGGCCTCGCGCGACCTGTATTCGTCCAGCTTCCGGGCCTTCCGCAAGGTGATCCTGCCGTTGTCGATGCCGGGCGTGATCGCCGGCAGCATGCTGGTGTTCATCCCGGCGGTGGGCGACTTCATCAACGCCGACTACCTGGGCAGCACCCAGACCACCATGATCGGCAACGTCATCCAGAAACAGTTCCTGGTGGTCAAGGACTACCCGGCGGCGGCCGCCCTGAGTTTCATGCTGATGGCGCTCATTCTGGCCGGAGTGCTCTCGTACACAAAGGCTTTGGGCACGGAGGATCTGGTATGAGCATCATGATCGCCGGGACCGGGCCCGACACTGGACCGGCGGAATCGACGGCGCGGGTCCGGTCGCGACGCATCCTCAGCAGCGGCAAGGTGGGCGATTTCGTCCTGCGGGCCATCGCCGCGCTGGTGATGCTCTACATCTTCCTGCCGATCTTCGTGATCGTGCTGTTCTCGTTCAACAAGCCGGTGGGCAAGTTCAACTACACCTGGCAGGGCTTCACGCTGGAGAACTGGGCGGACCCGTTCAAGTATCCGGGGTTGACCAAGGCGCTGCAGATGAGCCTGGCGGTGGCCGGCGTGTCCACCGCGATCGCGCTGGTGCTCGGCACCCTGCTGGCGGTCGCCCTGGTGCGGCAGCGGTTCCGGGGCAGCAAGGGGGTGGAGGCGTTCCTGGTGCTGCCGCTGACCGCGCCGGAAGTGGTGCTGGGCGCCTCGCTGCTGACCCTGTTCCTGGACCTGGGCTGGGCCAGCGGGTTCACCACGATCGTCATCGCCCACGTCGCCTTTCAGATCAGCTTCATCGCGCTGACCGTGCGGGCCCGAGTCCGCGGATTCGACTGGACGCTGGAGGACGCGTCGCTGGATCTGGGTGCCGGGCCGCTGCGCACCTTCATGAAAGTGACGCTGCCGCTGATAGTTCCGGGCATCGTCGCCGCGGCCATGCTGTCCTTCGCGCTGTCACTCGACGACTTCATCATCACGTTCTTCGTCAGCGGTTCGACGGTCACCTACCCGCTGTATGTCCACGCCGCGACCAAATCCGCGGTGCCACCGCAGATCGACGTGCTGGCCACGGTGATCCTGGTGGTCAGCCTGGTGTTGCTGGCCCTGGGCACGCTGTACCGCCGCAAACGCGACATCTGACTCAGCCGAAGACCTCGAACCGCTCGATGGCGGCGCTCGCCGCGAAGTCGGCGATGACCACCACCCGGCGATCGCTGGTGTGCACCGTCGCGGTCACCGACCGGCCGGCGGCGAGCACCTTCGACCAACTGGCGCCGTAGAAGCGGGTCCGCAGGTCGTCGAGACCCACCGCCAGTTCGGCGGCGCCCAGGCTGCGCCGGACCGCCAACTCGTCGCCGACCGCCAGCGCGGTCAGCGCGTCCACCAGCGCCTCCCGCTGCCGTGGACCGGGCCGCCGCAGGCCCCGCAGAAAGCCGAGCGTCCCGCCGAGGCCGAGATTCGCCAGCATCGCCCGGTTCAGTGCGAGCCCGGCCGGCAGCGCGGCGACGCCGTTGCCGGCGAACTGCCGCAGCATGGGGGCCAGCTCCCAATAAGCCTGCAGCGACGCAATTTTGAGCTCGTCGCCGTCTTCACGCAGGCGGTAGCGCAGCACCGCGGGAACCGCCATCGTCACCCCGGAGCCCATCGCGATGCCCAACGTGAGGTCCCGGATCACGGTGCGCTCGCAGACGATGTCGAGGTCGCGGTGGAACTCGATGTCCCGCCCGGCGATGAACGTATCGAAGAACCGGCCGAGTTGCTCGGCGCCGACGTGGGGACGCGAGCCCACGGGGTCTTCGACCCGGCCGTCGTCGGTGAACAACCCGACCCAGCCCCGCCGATCACGGCGGCCGGCGGCCTCCGGCGAGCGCTCGACAGTCGCCAGCAGCCGGGCCTCGTCGATGGTCATCGTCAGCGCAGATCCGCCGAGTCCGAAACGACGTCGATGTTCTTGGTGCGCAGCGCCGACACCGCGGCCGCCGTCGATTCGGCGGCCACCCCGGCGGTGAGGTCCAGCAGGACCCGGGTGTTGAAGCCCGCTGCGGCGGCGTCCTCGGCCGTCGCCCGCACGCAGTAGTCCGTCGCGATGCCGACGACATCGACCTGGTCGACCTCGCGCCGCCGCAACCAGTCGACCAGCGCCGTCCCGTCCTCGTCGGCGCCCTCGAAGCCGCTGTAGGCCGCCGAGTAGGCGCCTTTGCGGAAGACGGCCTCGACCATGCTGGTGTCCAGGTCCGGGTGGAACTCGGCGCCCGGGGTGTGCGCGACGCAGTGCGGCGGCCAGGACAGCCGGTAATCGGGGGTGTCGGAGAAATGGTCGCCGGGGTCCACGTGGAAATCCAACGTGGCCACCACGTGGTCGTAGGGCTGCTCGGTGGCCAGCCGGGCGGTGAGCGCCCGGGCCACCGCGGCACCTCCGGCGACGGCCAGCGACCCGCCCTCACAGAAATCGTTCTGGACGTCGACGATGATCAACGCGCGCATCGCTCCACCGTAACGGGTGCAGCCGGCAACCGGCCCCGCTTCGAGGACCGCCCGGCGAGGCCCCTACCCTGGTCAGGCGGGCGCGCGTTGCACTCGCTAGCTAGGCGAATTAAGGTCTGGACACATGTCCAGATTGAACAGTGGGGTGTCCTGAGCATGCGAATCGCGTTGCTGTCGTATCGCAGTAAGACCCACTGCGGCGGCCAGGGGGTCTACGTCCGCCACCTCAGCCGGGGTCTGGTCGAGCTCGGTCACCACGTCGAGGTGTTCTCCGGACAGCCGTATCCCGACGGCCTCGATCCCCGCGTCGTCCTGCGCAAGGTTCCCAGCCTGGATCTGTACCGCGAGCCGGACCCGTTCCGGGTGCCCCGCCCCAGCGAGCTGCGCACCAGCATCGATCTGTTGGAGCTGGCGACCATGTGGACGGCCGGGTTCCCCGAGCCCCGCACCTTCGGCCTGCGGGCCGCCCGGTTGCTGGCGGAGCGGCAGCGGGACCCCGACAACCGCTTCGACATCGTGCACGACAACCAGAGCCTGGGGACCGGGCTGCTGAAGATCGCCGCATCCGGGCTGCCGGTGGTGGCCACCGTGCATCACCCGATCACCCGGGACCGGGTCCTGGACCTGGCCGCTGCGCGGTGGTGGCGGAAACCGCTGGTGCACCGCTGGTACGGCTTCGCCGAGATGCAGAAGCGGGTGGCAAAACAGATCCCGGATCTGCTGACGGTGTCCAGCACGTCCGCCGCGGATATCGCGGAGGACTTCGGCGTGCGGCCCGACCAGCTGCACGTGGTGCCGCTGGGCGTCGACACCACCGTGTTCGCGCCCACCCTGCAACCCCGGGTGCCGGGCCGCATCATCGCCATCGCCAGTGCCGACGTCCCGCTCAAGGGTGTGTCGAACCTGCTGCAGGCGGTGGCCAAGCTGCGCACGGAACGCGACGTCGAACTGCAGCTGGTGGCGCGGTTGGAGAGCAACGGACCCACCCAGAAGCTGATCGCCGAACTCGGCATCTCCGACATCGTGCACATCTCCAGCGGGGTCTCCGACGAGGAGCTCGCGGGCCTGTTGGCTTCGGCGGAAATCGCTTGCATCCCTTCGCTTTACGAAGGGTTCTCGTTGCCCGCGGTGGAGGCGATGGCCAGCGGGACGCCGATTGTGGCCAGTCGCGCCGGCGCGTTGCCGGAGGTGCTCGGCACTCAGGGTGCCTGCGCGGAGCTGGTCACCCCAGGCGACGTCGAGGAGCTCACCGCGACGCTGGGCAATCTGCTGGACTCGCCGGAGCGGCGGTACCAGATCGGCATTGCGGGCCGGCAGCGCGCGCTCGACGTCTACAGCTGGGAGTCGGTTGCCGCGCAGACCGTGGGGGTCTACGAGCGGGCCATCGAGCGGCGCCGCGCATGCTGACGGTCGACTTCGACCGGCTCGGCATCGGACCCGGCACCAAGGTGATCGACGTCGGCGCCGGTGCCGGGCGGCACAGCTTCGAGGCCTACCGCCGGGGCGCGGACGTGATCGCGTTCGATCAGAGCGCTAAGGACATGGCCGAGGTCGCCACGATGTTCGAGGCGATGGCCGAGGCCGGTGAGGCGCCGGCGACCGCACGGGCCGAGGCGGTCGTGGGCAACGCGCTGGAACTGCCCTACGAGGACGGCACCTTCGATTGCGTGATCGCCTCGGAGATCCTCGAACACGTCCCCGAGGACGACGCCGCCATCGCCGAACTCACCCGGGTGCTGAAGAAGGGCGGCAAACTCGCCGTGACGGTGCCGCGTTGGCTGCCGGAGCGGATCTGCTGGGCGCTGTCCGACGAGTACCACGCCAACGAGGGCGGGCACATCCGCATCTACAAGGCCAGCGAACTGCGCGCGAAGATCGCCGCCCGGGGGCTGAAATTCACCCACACCCATCACGCGCACAGCCTGCATTCCCCGTTCTGGTGGCTCAAATGCGCTGTGGGCGTGGAGGAGACCGAACATCCCGCGGTGACCACCTACCACCGCCTGCTGGTATGGGACATGATGCAGCGCCCGCTGCTGACCAGGGTCGCCGAAGCCACGCTGAACCCGCTGATCGGCAAGAGCGTGGCGCTGTACTTCGAGAAACCGGTGGTGGACGGTGCCCTGGTCTGAGCTGCCCGAGATACCGGGCGTACTGACCGCCGCCCAGGCCCTGGACACCGGGACCTCGATCGCGGCCACCCAGGAATCCTCGGGCGCCATCCCCTGGTCGCCGAGCGGGCATACCGACCCGTGGGACCACGTCGAGTGCGCGATGGCGTTGACCACCGTGGGCCTGCTGGAGCCGGCGCGCAAGGCCTTCGAGTGGTCGCGCCGCGAGCAACGCCCCGACGGTTCCTGGCCGATCCAGTTCCGCGCCGGGGTGATCGAGGACGCCAACAGCGACAGCAACTTCTGCGCCTACATCGCGACCGGCGTGTGGCACCACGTGCTCGTCACCGGCGACGACGCGTTCGCCGAACTGATGTGGCCCACCGTGTCGAAGGCCATCGACTTCGTCTTGGGCCTGCAGCTGGCCGGGGGTGAAATCTGTTGGGCGCAATCGGCTTCCGGCCGGTTGCCGGAGGCACTGCTGACGGGTTCGGCCAGCATCTACCACAGCATCCGGTGCGCGGTGGCGCTCGCCAACCATCTTGGTCAGGCCCAGCCGGCCTGGGAATTGGCGCTGGGGCGGTTGGGGCACGCCATCGCCGAACACCCGGAGGCCTTCACGGAGAAACCGCGCCACTCGATGGACTGGTACTACCCGATCCTCGGCGGCGCGATGCGGGGTCGGCAGGCCGAGGACCGCATCGAGCGGCGGTGGGACGAGTTCGTGGTCGAGGGCCTCGGTATTCGCTGCGTCAGCGACCGGCCGTGGGTCACCGGCGCCGAGACCTGTGAGCTGGTGCTGGCGTTGGACGTCATGGGCGACCGGGACCGCGCACTGGAGCAGTTTGCGAACATGCAGCATCTGCGCGAGCGGGACGGCTCCTACTGGACCGGTCTGGTGTACGCCGACGGCAAGCGGTGGCCGGTGGAACGCACCACCTGGACCGGTGCGGCAATGGTATTGGCCGCCGACGCGCTCTCGGGCGCCACGTCCGGCGCGGCGATCTTCCGGGACGCGGAGCTGCCCCGCGGCCTCGAGGGCGACTTCGATTGCGAGTGTGTCAGCGTCGAACGTTGAGGCGGGCCGGCGCGGGCGTCAGCCGATCTCCGCCCCTGTCTCCCCGGCCGAGCGGCGCAGCACCCGCAGCGTTCCGGTCGCCGAAACCTCTTCGAACTGACCGCTTTCCAGCGCCCGACGGTAGATCTGGTACGGCGCCTGGCCGCCGTCGGCGGGGTTGGGGAACACGTCGTGGATAACCAGTACCCCGTCGCGCTGCACCCACTTCGCCCACCCGTCGAAGTCCCGATGCGCGGCTTCCTCGGTGTGCCCGCCGTCGATGAACAGCAACTGCAGCCCGGTGTTCCAATGCCGCGCCACCACGGTCGACTTCCCCACCACCGCAACGACATTGTCGGCCAGCGCGGCCTCGTCGAGAGTGTGCCGGAAGGTCGGCAGGGTGTCGAACAAGCCGGTCTTCGGGTCCACCATGGAGGAGTCGTGGTACTCCCAACCGACCTGATGTTCCTCCGAGCCGTGATGGTGGTCGATGGTGTAGAGCACGCTGCCGGTTTCGGCAGCGGCCGCCCCGAGCAACACGGTGGATTTGCCGCAGTAGGTGCCGATTTCGACCGCGGCCCCGCCACCGAGGTGCGTGCGGGCCGCCTCATACAGGGCCCGGCCCTCGTCGGCGGGCATGAACCCGATCACGCGGTCGGCCAGTTCGAACAGGCGTCGGGTCTCCGCGGAGGTTTGCGCGCCGGCGGTGGTGGCGGTCTCAGTCATGTAGGCAACCTATCGCGTCGGGAAGGCTTGTGGCCAGCGAGCATTCTTGCCCGCCCCACACTGGTGTAGTAGCGTCCGGACATGTGTCCGAACCGGTAACTCGGGAGGCGACGCGACGTCGTCTTACGGCCAAGCAAGCCGATACCGTAGACCGGCTGGGACGGTCCGCGGTCGAGGTGCTGAGCCGCGAGGGTTTCGCCGGTCTGACCATTCGGATGGTTGCGGCCGAGGCCGGGGTGGGCGCCGCGACGGCCTACACCTACTTCTCCTCCAAGGAACATCTGGTGGCCGAGGTGTTCTGGCGTCGATTGGCCACCACGCCGGCGCCCGCCAACGATGCCCCCGACACGACGGATCGGGTGGTCGCCGTCCTGCGTCACATCGCCCTGTTGCTCGCCAACGAACCCGAATTGGCCGGCGCGGTCACCAACGCGCTGCTGGGTAAGGACCCCGACGTCGAGCACCTGAGGTCGCGGATCGGTGCCGAGATCAGGCGGCGGCTGAGCGCCGCACTGGGTCCGGACGCCGAACCCGAGTTGGTCGACTCGCTGGAGTTGCTCTACGCCGGGGCGTTGGTGCGGGCCGGGATCGGCCACGCCTCCTATCCGCAGATTGCCGATGTGTTGGAGCGGTCGGCGCGGCTGTTGTTGTCCTGACCGGCCAGGTTTGTGCCGAACCGCCGCGGGGAACACCCCCGGCATGTTGCTACGCAGAATCGCTCGTCCACTGTTGGCCGCCGCGTTCATCGGGCAGGGGGTGGAGGCGCTCCGCAGTCCCAAACCGGCCGCCGAAGCGGCCCAACCCACGCTCGACGGGCTGCAGAAGCTTCCCGAACCGGTCTCCTCGAACGTCCCGCAGAACGCCGAGACCCTGGCCCGGATCACCGCCGCGGCGCAGATCGGTGGCGGCGTGCTGCTGGCCACCGGCAAGGTGCCCCGGCTCGCATCGGCCGTGCTGGCCACGACCGTGATCCCGGGAAACCTTGGGGCGCATATGTTCTGGCAGGAGAACGACCCGCAGCTCAAGGCTCAGAAGCGGCGCGAGTTCCTCACCGACGTGAGCCTGCTGGGCGGACTGATGATCGCCTCCGCCGACACCGCCGGGAAACCGTCGCTGGGTTGGCGTGGTCGCCGCGCCGCCGCCAAGCTCTCCGACACCGTCAGCTCGGCGCTGCCCGGCTCCGCGGGTTCGCACGGGTTGCTCGACAGCGAGTTCACCGAACGGATCGGTCATCGCCTCAGCGAGGGGCTGCACGTCGGCGCCGAGCGGGGCCGCGAACTCGCCGGGGCGGCCGCCGAGCGTTCGGCCCCCCTGCTGGACACCGCGCGGGAACGCGGCGCCGAACTCGCCGGCGAGGTCGCCCACGTGGCCCGGGAGCGTGGCGGCGAGCTTGCGCACGTGGCCCGGGAACGGGGTGGCGAGCTTGCGCACGTGGCCCGCGAGCGTGGCGGCGAACTCGCGCAGGTGGCCCGGGAGCGTGGCGGTGAGCTTGCCGAGACCGCCCGGGATCGCAGCGGCGAGTTGGCCAAGGCTGCTCGGCACCAGGGTGAGGACGTCGCGTCGGAGGCGCGCAAACGGGCCCGCAAGCGCCGCCTGCGCTGACCCTCGGCCGGATCGGGTTTCGGCACGGTGCTGTTGGCGCGGCGGTAGATTGACCGCATGTCTACCGGTGACTTCGATCCGAACAACCCGCCGCCACCGCAGTACGGTCCGCCCGGCGGGTATCCCCCACCCCCGCCACCGCAGTACGGCCAGCCGGGCGGGTACCCGCCGCCGCAGTACGGCGCGTATCCCGCACCGGCGGGCCGGCCCGCCGGCCTGGGCATGCGGTTCTTGGCCCGCATCATCGACGGCATCATCGTGACGGTCGCCGCCGGCTTGTTGAGCCTGCTCTTCGCCGGACTCGGTGACGGCGAGATCGCCGGCATGAGCACCGGCTGGATGGTCACCGGCCTGTTTTCGGGTCTGTTGATGTTCGCCTACTTCGTCCTGTTCGAGTCGAACCTGGGCTGGACCCCGGGCAAGAAGCTGTTGGGTCTGAGCGTGCGCGGCGTGGGTGGTGCGCCCAAGCCCGATGCCCGCCAGGCGGCGGTGCGCAACCTGTTCACGCTGCTGCAACTGGTCCCCTGCCTGGGCTGGATCCTGGCGCCGATCGCCTACATCGTGATCGCGGTGACCATCAGCGGCAGCCCCACCAAGCAGGGCAAGCACGACGAGTTCGCCGGCGGCACCCAGGTGGTCCAGGGTTGAGCCCGCGGCCGGCCCGATGACGACTGCGGCTCGCCGCCCCGAGCTGGCCCGGCGCTTCTTCGACCGCTTCGAGCCGATCCACGCCGTCACCTACTTCGCGCCGGAAAGTCGCTCGGCGATGGACCAATTGGGTTGCCGCGGGTTCTGGGAGGGCTATTTCGCGGGGCGGGCCGCCCCGCTGGAGACCGCCGCGGCGCCGGTGGTGACGGCGCTGTTCTACAACTTCTCGGCCGCGCGCGTGGCGAAGTCGCTCACCCGAGCGTGGGCCACCACCAGCCCGGCCGCGGCCCTGCGCGCCCGGTCCGACGGCGCGGCCGCCGCGCTGACCCGTTGCGGGGTTGCCGACGACGATCGGCTCGAGGTCGCCGCGGCACTGGCGGCCAAGGCCGCCGCCACCGCCCCGCTCGACGGGCGCGCCCTGTTCGCGGCGAACGCCGCGCTGCCGTGGCCGGACGACCCCGTGCGTCGGCTCTGGCACGCCGCGACGCTGCTGCGGGAGCACCGCGGCGACGGCCACGTCGCGGCCCTGGTGGCCGCCGGGGTGACCGGGCGAGAGTCCAACGTGCTGCAGGCGGCAGGCGGCACCATCCCCGCCGACTACGTCAAACGCGCCCGCGACTACGACGAGACCGAATGGCAGTCATGCACCGCACGGCTCGCCGCCCGCGGGCTGCTCACCGACGACGGCGCGCTGACCGAGGCCGGCGCGCAGCTGCGACGGGACATCGAGACCGTGACCGACACCGTGGCGCTCGGCGCGCTGGCGGGCCTGGCCGATGACGAGGTCGGGGCCCTGTTCGCCGCGCTGACCCCGCTGACGCGGCGGGTGGTCGCGGCCGGGGACGTCCCGGACCAGACCCCGATGGGTCTACGGCGCGACGAACTCGACGACGACAGCGCACATCTGGGCTGATTCAGCGGTTGCGGTTCCACTCCAGCCAGCCGACCCCGGTGCGGCCGTCGGCGGTGGTGATCTTGGCCCACGCCCGCGGGAAGTGGCTGACCCGGCCGTCGAGGGATTCCAGCCGGACCGGCGCGTGGGCGACCACCTCGGCGGTGGCCACCAGGTCGGTGGGCTGCAGGGTCAGCTCGGTCGACACGGGCAGGTCGTCGGGCGCGAACACCTCCTCGGCGCGGACGGACTGCAACTCGGTCAACTCGCCATCGCGCTGGGCATAACCGATGCCGATCGGCGGCATACCCTCGATCCGCAGGTCGACGCCGTGCAGGTGGGTCCCGTCGTCGAGGTGCAGGGCACTCCACACCCACTCCATGCTCCACCAGTCGCGCACACCCCAGGAATGGTCGCGCTGGCCGGGGACGCCCGAAATGGGGTAGGACTTCTCCCCCACGGTGACGGTTCCGCTGACCGTGCAAGGGATCTCGTAGCGGGGTGTGATGCGGTACTGGTACGGCGTACCGACGGTGGTCCACACCAGATCCATCGTCACCTCGACGGGCTCCCCCGTCTCGCCGCGCAGCAACGCAGCCGGGTCGTCGTAGGACTGGCCCCGTCCGGAGGCGGTGACCCGGTAGGAGCGCATCGGCTCGAGCACTTCCTGGGTCAATGTGATGTCGGCGGTGCGCACGGCGAACGGTTCGGCCGGGACCGCGGCGCGGAAGTCGTTGAGGGCCACGGTCGGCATGTTCGGTCCGCACAGCAACGCGTTTACCCAGGCGTGGTCCTCGTTGGGGTACAGGCCCAGCCGGATCCAGCCGCCGAGGTCCGCCGCCGCGTCCACGAAGTCGAAATACCAGCTTTCGTTCCACATCGGCTCGTCGGTGCGCTCGTGCGGGAACTCGTCGGAGTCGTTGGGCCGCAAGGGTTCCGGGGTTGACGGCTCGGGCAGGATCGCCAGCGCGTCGGTGTCGAGCACCTGGTCGCAGTGTCGGGCGAACATGGTCATGAACATCTCGTCGCCACGCTCGGTCTGGCCCACCAGCATCGACGAGACCACCGCCATCATCACCCCGAAGAAGCTCTGCCGGCGGACCCCTTCGCGCACATCGGCTTCCCCGAGGGCCGAATCGGGTCCCAGCCCGTCCAGATAGGCGCGGATCAGCGCGTCGTAATGCTCGCGCCGCAGCTCGGTGGGCAGTGCGCAACCCAGGAAGTACGCGAGGTCGGTGAAGGCCGGGCCCCAGGTGACGGTCTGCCAGTCGACGGCTGTGAGCGGCCGCTTGGCGCCCGCGGTACCGAAGAGCATGTTGTCCAGTCGATAGTCGCCGTGCACCAGGCCTTGCGGGCTGTCGGACTCCGCGGCCATGTACCCGTCGAAGCCGGCCACCAACCGGTCACAGATCATGCGCTGTTCATCGCTCATCCGTGCGGCGTAGCGATCGGTGAAGGCGGCATAGAGCGCGGCGAGCAGCGCCTGGTTCACCGGGGCCTCGCTGCGGTTGAGCCAGTCGGCGCCGGCCGGGGTGGTGTCACCGCGCAGGGAACCGTGAATGCGGCCGAGTTCGGCGACCGCGAGCAAGGCTTGTTCCACTGTGGCGCCGCGGATCTCGTCGCCGGGTTCGGCCGGCGCGGCGTCGTCGAGCACCAGGTCGAAGATGCCGGTCTCCGGGTCGAAGGCCGCGTGGTAGCACTGCGCGATGGGTCCGGTCAGCCGGGGTGCGATGTCGGTGTAGAACCGGACCTCACGTTCGTAGAGGCCGAGGTTGAGCCCGGTCTCCCGGCTCGTCGGCTCGCTGGCGGCGACCTTGAGGACCACCGATGCCGGCCCGGTCGAGCCGTCGGCGTAGGTCAGCGCCACCCGGTAGCACTCGCTCATCTGCCCGGTACCGATCCGCTCGGTGGTCCAGGATTCCACGGTGCCCGCGCCGAGTACCTCGGTCAGCCAGGCGGCGGTCAGGTCGGAGGGACGCTCGATTACGGCATCGTTGACAGGGTTCTGCACGCCCTCAACCTATGACAGGTGTCAAGTAGTCGGAGGACCCGGACCTCGCGTCGCGGCCGACGCCCGGGGCGGCGGTCACTGCGCGGCGGGGTTGTGGGTGAAGATTCCCGCCCGCGAGCCTGATTTGGGCGCTCAGTTGGCCAGCGTGAAACCGGTCCAGGCGCTGCGGCGTTCGGGATGCGGATCGTATTCCAGCCGGGACCGTCGGTCGAACACCATCACCGCTCGCTCGGCCAGCGTGTATGCCGGCCAGCCCTCGCCCGGGTTCCCGGTCCGGGCGAACGTCCGCCAGCGGGACTGCACATCCCGGCTGACGCGCCGCGCGGCGCTGCGGTCACCGGCCAACGTCAACGCCGCGCCGAACCGGGTGCGGTAGATGTCGAACACTGCGAACAGCTCGGTGGCATGGGTGGCGCCCAGCCCGGACCAGTGCAGCGGCCGGGGCGCGTAGTCGTACCGGTAGACGTAGGTGGGCGCCGTCTCGGCGCGCGCCTCGGCGACCTGCCACGCCGCGGCGCCGAACGCGAAGTCGCCGCCGATGCGCACGCAGGCGTTGCGGGCCGGATAGTCCGGATACGCGTCGATGATCCGGTCCCGGGTGGCCGAGCCGGCGCCGCCCAGGACGGCCTCGACGGCGTGCTCGGTGGTGGGCAGCAGCTTGAGGAAGCGGGTGAACAGCTTGCCTTCGTCGGCGTTGGTCCCCACGATCAACGGGACCCCGGCGGCCCGCTTGGTGCGTATCGCCTCCATCGGTTCGATCGGCAGCAGGTCGTCGCCGTAGGTGGGCCCGGCCGGGAAGGCGCCCAGCATGTCCTCGGAGGTGGTGGCCAGCAGCCGTTCCATGGCGTTGACCAGATCTCGGGGCGCGGCATGCATCAGGGCGTGGCCGGCGTCGCTGCGCCGCGCCCCGATCAGGCCGATGAATCGTTCGGCGTAGCGCTCGGCGATCTCCGGCGAGGCGGTCATCCCGGCGGCCGGGCTCTCCGAGATGGCCTGGGAGAACAGTCCTTTGGCCGCCGGCACGGCAAGCAGGGTGATGACGGCCTGGGCGCCGGCGCTCTCCCCGAAGATCGTGACGTTGTCCGGGTCGCCGCCGAACGCGGCGACGTTGTCGCGCACCCACTGCAGGGCCAGCACCAGGTCCCGCAGGAACAGGTTGGAGTCGATCGGATGTTCGTCGGTCGACAGTGCCGACAGGTCCAGGCAGCCCAGCGCCCCCAACCGGTAGTTCACCGAGACGTAGACGCAGCCCTTGCGCGCCAACGCGGCCCCGTCGTAGATGGGAGTGGCCGAACTGCCCAGCGTGTAGGCGCCGCCGTGGATGAACACCATGACCGGCAGCGGGTGTTCGGCCGGCGCTTCCGGGGCGACGACGTTCAGCGTGAGGCAGTCCTCGCTCATCGGCTGGTACCGGCCGGGGCCGATCATGGTGTACATCCGCTGCTGCGGCGCGCAATTGGCGAAGGAGTGGCAGTGCCGGACGCCGCGCCACGGCCGCGCGGGTCGGGGCGCGCGGTACCGCAACGCCCCGACCGGCGGTTCGGCATAAGGAATCGAGCGCCAGCGATGGACGCCGTCGCGGGTGAAGCCTTCGACCAGACCGGCTTCGGTCGACACGCGGACGATGCGATCGTGCATGCCCCGACGGTAGTCGAAACGCCCGCACGCACTCGCGCCTGCGCGCCCTGGCGTGCCGATACAGCTAACGTGGCTGGCATGCGGATTCCTGTGTTGGCCGCTGCATTGCTCCTCCTGGCGGGCTGCTCCGGCGCCGGCGACGATGCGTCGGCGCCGTCGAGCCTGACGCCGATCTCACCGCGGACCCCCACCAGCGCACCGTCCTCACCTGCGACGACCACCAGCGGCGCGGTTCCGACGGCGGCGCCGACCCCGGATGCGCCGATGCCCGAGCTGACGGCGTGGGTCCAGGCCGGCACGGCCGGCGACGCGTCGGAGTTTCACCGCGCGACGCGCGACGGGGTCACCACCGATCTCGGGGAGTACGTCGCCTTCGTCACCCCGTCGGGCAAGACCCAGTGCATGACCGACGAGAAGTCCGACGGCGCGTTGGCGTGCCTGGTGTCGCTGAGCGATCCGCCACCGCGACCGGCTCAGGCCTACGGTGAGTGGGTCGGCGGGTGGGTCGACTTCGACGGCGCCGCAGTGGAGGTGGGTGCGGTGCGCGCCGACCCGGGCCAGTTCACCGTGGGCACCGGTCCCGAACTCCCCTACGGCAGCACCCTGAAGTTCGGCGACTACCAGTGCCGGTCGGATCCCGACGGGCTCTTCTGCGTGAACTACGCCCACCGCTCGGCGGTCCGGCTCAGCGACGCCGGAGTCCAGCCGTTCGGCTGTCTGCGGGGAGTCGCACCGCCCGAGTTCGTCGGGGCGAAGTACGCCTGCACCTGACCCGGTCCGCGCGGCGGGTCAGCGCCAGCCGTCGGCGGCCCGGGCCGCGTCGAGCAACGCCGCGCACAGTTCCCGCAGTTCGGCGGTGTCGGCGCCCTCGTCGACGGCCGTCGCCACGTCCTCGGCCGCGCACCGAACCTGATACACCCGATCGGAGAGCGCCGCGGCCTCGTCGGCGGACAGGACGACGGCGTCGGAGGGCAACGC
The DNA here is from genome assembly GCF_963378085.1 of Mycolicibacterium sp. MU0050. Lineage (GTDB taxonomy): Bacteria > Actinomycetota > Actinomycetes > Mycobacteriales > Mycobacteriaceae > Mycobacterium > Mycobacterium wendilense. The sequence goes on from NZ_OY726395.1 coordinate 2,544,857, forward strand.
CGTGCCCTTGACCTGCGCCCGTTGTTCGTAGGCCCGTTGGCGGCAGGATTGGCGGCAGTACTGCCGCCGGCGGCCCATGGGCGCCTCAGCGACCTCCCGGCCGCACCACCGGCAGGGTTGCAGACGGTTGCGACGTGCCACGGCACCCGACTCTAGACGGGCGGCTCAGGGTTTCCCGGTATCCTTGACGGTTGGACTTGATCGCGTCGACGTGGGTTCCGGGAACTTCACCGGCGTCTGCGGCGTTGATACCGGTGAACTTTGCGCTGATGAGGAGTGATGACGATGGCTGATCGTGTATTGAGGGGCAGCCGGCTCGGGGCCGTGAGCTACGAGACCGACCGCAACCACGACCTGGCGCCGCGTCAGATCGCGCGGTACCGCACGGAAAACGGTGAGGAGTTCGACGTTCCGTTCGCCGACGACGCCGAGATCCCCGGTACCTGGCTGTGCCGCAACGGTCTGGAAGGCACCCTGCTCGAGGGCGAGGCGCCCGAGGCGAAGAAGGTGAAGCCGCCGCGCACGCACTGGGACATGCTGCTGGAGCGCCGGTCCATCGAGGAGCTCGAGGAACTGCTCAAGGAGCGCCTCGACATCATCAAGACGCGTCGCCGCGGCAGTTGATCCGCGCCGCGTCGCCGCGGCGGTGAGCCGCCACGGCGACGCGTGTAGCCGTTACTGGTACTGAGCGCCGCGGGCGCGGTCGAGACGACCGCCGATGCCCCACTGGGCCACCTTGACCATGGCCTCACGAATGTTCGATCCGCTCATCTTCGACACGCCCAGCTCACGTTCGGTGAAGGTGATGGGCACCTCGACCACCTTGAAGCCGTTGTTGATGGTGCGCCAGGTCAGGTCGATCTGGAAGCAGTAGCCCTTGGAGTCGACCGCGCTGAGGTCGATCTTCTCCAGCACCTCGCGCCGGTAGGCGCGGTAGCCGGCGGTGATGTCGTGGATGTCCACGCCGAGCAGCAACCGCGAATAGGTGTTCGCCGTCTTCGACAGCAGCAACCGCCGCACCGGCCAATTCCGCACCGAGCCGCCCTCGACGTAGCGAGAGCCGATCACCAGATCCGCGCCGTCGTCGATGGCGTCGAGCAGGCGGTGCAGCTGCTCGGGGGCGTGGCTGCCGTCGGCGTCCATCTCCACCAGGACCGAGTACTGCCGGTTCAGGCCCCAGGCAAAGCCCGCCAGGTAGGCGGCGCCGAGACCGTCCTTGCTGGTCCGGTGCATGACGTGGATCCGGTCCGGATCGGCCAGCGCCAGTTCGTCGGCGAGCTTGCCGGTGCCGTCGGGACTGCCGTCATCGACGATGAGGATGTGGATGTCGGGCAACGCATCGTGCACCCGACCCACGATGAGCGGGAGGTTCTCCAGCTCGTTGTAGGTGGGGATGATCACCAGAGCGCGCTGGCTGGGGCGCTCACTGGTCATGTGGCTCCTCGGATGTGGTCTCGGCAGCGGTCCGACCCGCGCTGCCCTCGGTCTTGTGTCGTTTCCGGCGGCGACGAGTCGGACACGTCAGCCCACCATTCTGCCTGATGGCCAGGAACCCGGCCGCCAGCACCGCAGCGGCACCCAGCCCAGCCAGGACGAACTGGATGGCGGGACCCCAGGTGGAGGCGGGTGTGCGGGTGGTCTTCAGCCGCACCTGCGAGTCGAGGTAGGCGGGCTCGAAGAACCCGGTGCGGGCCCGCTCGCGCCCATCCGGGGCGATGACCGCGCTGATGCCGGTGGTGCCGGCGACCACCGTGTAGCGGTCGTGCTCGACCGCGCGCAGGCGGGCGAAGGCCAGTTGCTGTTCGCTCATCGTGACGTCGAAGGTGGCGTTGTTGGTGGGCACCGCCAACATCTGGGCCCCGTTGCGCACGGACTCGCGCACCGCGTGGTCGAAGATGACCTCCCAGCAGGTCGCCACCCCGACCGGGACACCGGCCGCCTCCACGACAGCGGTCCCGCTGCCCGGCACGAAGTAACCGGCGCGATCGGCGTACGGCGACAGCAACCGGAAGAAGCCGCGCCACGGCAGGTACTCGCCGAAGGGCTGCACGATGCGCTTGTCGTGCCGCTGGCCCGGGCCGTCCTCGGGGTCCCAGACGATCACGGTGTTGCTGGCCGCCGGATTGTCGCGGGTCCACTCCGGATGCGACACCACGGCCCCCACCAGGATCGGCACGCCGATGGCATCGGCGGCCGCCGCGATCTGCTCGCGGGCGTCGGCGTTGGCCAGCGGGTCGATGTCCGAGGAGTTCTCCGGCCAGATCACGAAGTGCGGGGCGGCGGCCCGCCCGGCCCGCACGTCCTCGGCCAACCGCAGCGTCTCCTTGACATGGTTGTCGAGCACCGCGCGGCGTTGGGCGTTGAACTCCAGGCCGAGCCGGGGCACGTTCCCCTGCACCGCGGCGACCGTCACCCCGGGGTCGTCCCCCGCCCCGGCACCGGACTGGCGCACGCCGGGCGAGACCACCGCGGTCACCAACAGCACCACGGCCACGCACACGCCCGGCAGGACCACCGCCGGCGGAACCAGATCCCGGGTGTCGCGCCGTTGCCACCAGTCGGCAAAGCCCAGTCCCAACGCCGCGAAACCGAATCCGAGCAGGACCACCGCGGCCGAGACCAGCGGCGCCCCGCCCAGCTGCGCCAACGGCAGCAGCGGCCCGTTGGTCTGTCCGAAAGCGATGATGCCCCAAGGGAACCCGCCGAATGGGAAGCTCGCCTTGAGCCACTCCACCAGGGCCCACACGAGCGCGAACCAGACCGGCCAGCCGGGGAGGTTACGGACCACGACGGCAAGCAGGCCGAAGACGGCGGGGAACACCGCGCACACCGCGGCGAGCGCCAACCACGGCACCGCGCCGACCAGGCCGCTGATCCACGGCAGCAGCGGTAAATAGAACGCCAGCCCGGCCAGGTAGCCGTAGCCGAAGCCGCCGCCGATGCCGGTCGCCGGTCGAGTCAGCACGACCCCCAGCACGACGAAGCCGAGGATGGCGGCCCACCACCACGACAGCGGGGCGAAGCTCGCGCTGAGCAGCGCGCCCGCGGCCACCGCGGCGAGCATCCGCGGCCAGCGCGGACTCAACCAGCCGCCGACGCGGGCCCATCGGCTCGGCCCGGCCGGCGCGTCGGATGGGTCCGCGCCGCCCGCGTCGTCAGCGTCACTCGCGTCGGGGTCCGGCGCGGCGTCCTCGGGTTCCTCCTCGGTCACCGGCGGTTCGTCGTCGCCGACGGCCGGGATGATGTCGGTGACCTCGGCCTGGCTGGCCGCCAGCTTCGGATCTCGCCGGCCGCCGGTCATCGCGTGGCCCCCGGGTCGACGTCGGCGCCGCCGTAGATGACGGTGCCGCGATGCACGGTCTGCAGGCAGCGCGGCGCGGCGTCGTCGGCGCCCAGTCGGGGCAGCGGCGGGACGCGGGAGCCCGGCTCGGTGGACCAGCGCTGTACGGCGTCGGCCGGCGCGGCGACTTCGAGGGCGCCCACCTGCCAGATGGCGTAGGACGCCGGCGCTCCCGGGGCCAGCGTGCCGGTGACGCCGTCGCGGACGCCGGCCGCGCGCCAACCGCCGCGGGTGGCGGCGGCGAACGCCGCGCGGGGCGAGATCGCACTGCCCGGTGTGCGGTGGGTGGTCGCCGCGCGCACGGTCTCCCACGGATCGAGGCCGGTCACCGGCGCGTCGGAGCCGAAGGCGAGTGGCACGCCTTGGGATGCTAACAGCGCGAACGGGTTGAGCCGCTCGGCTCGCGCGGCGCCCAGCCGGCGGGCGTACATGCCCTCGGCCCCGCCCCACCGGGCGTCGAAATTGGGTTGCACGCTGGCGATGACGCCCCAGCTGCCCAGCTGCGCGGCCTGCGCGTCGGAGACCATCTCCAGATGCTCGAGGCGATGTCCGCAGCGGGCCACCGCCGCGACTCCGTGTGCCTCGACCACGCGGGCGAACGCGTCCAGCGCCGAGGTCACCGCGCGGTCCCCGATGACGTGGAAGCCGGCGGTGACACCGGCTTCGGTGCACGCCGTCAGGTGGGCGACGAGGTCGTCGTCGCTCAGGTAGTTGTTGCCGCAGCTGTCGGGGGCATCGAGGTACGGCTCGTGCAGCCATGCGGTGCGGGAGCCCAGGGCCCCGTCGACGAACAGGTCACCGGCCAGCCCGCGGGCCCCGGTGGCGTCGAGCAGCGCGCGGGCCTCGGCGGCGGTGCGGACCGCCTCGCCCCAGTAGCCCGTCACCTCCACCCCGTGCTCGGTGGCGCGGATCTCCCGCCAGTCGTCCAACCCGCCGATGTCCGGCCCCGCGCATTCGTGCACGGCCACGACGCCGGCGGCGGCGAATGCGTCCAGTGCGATGCGGCGCGCCTCGGCACGCTGCGCAGGCGGCAGCAGGGTGCGGGCGGCGGCACGCACCAGGTGGTGCGCCTCGGCCGTCAGGGCGCCCTCGGCAGTGAAGCCGGTGGTCGCGGGCAACTCCGGCACGCGGGACCGCAACGCGGTGGACGCCAGCGCCGAGTGCGCATCAACCCGGGCCAGGTACGCCGGCCGGGAGCCGACGGCGGCGTCGAGTTCGGCGGTGGTCGGCGCGCCGGCGTCGGGCCAGCGGGAGTCGTCCCAGCCGTGCCCCCACACCACCGCGTCCGGGCCGTCCGCCGCCGACGCGGCGTGCTCGGCGATCAGCCGCAGGCAGTGCGCCTTCGAGGTGGCGCCGCGCAGGTCCAATCCCAACCGGGTCAATCCGGTGGCGGTCAGATGCACGTGGCTGTCGACGAACGCCGGCGCGACGAAGGCGCCGTCGAGGTCCACCACGTGGGCGTCGGGGAACTGGGCGCGTCCCACCTCGTCGCTGCCCAGCCAGGCGATGACGTCGCCACGTACGGCCATGGCGGTGGCGTCGGGATGGGTGGGACTGTAGATGCGTCCACCGGTCAGAAGCGTCGTCACGCTGGAGAACGTACTCGGCGAGCGATCGAGAGCGGCTATTCGGGCTCGGGCCGGATTGCCGGGCGCGTCGGCGCGGCCGCCGGGCCGTGGTCATGGACCTCGATGACCTCGCCGTCGATGTACTCCCGGCGCCCGCCGACGAACGTGACGTGCCGGGACAGCCCGCGGCTCGCCAGCCCGGCGGCCAGCGGTCGCATCGCCGAGCGGGTCGGCGGCGCCAGCATCAGCAGGCCCAGCGCCGTGGTGACGAGGCCGGGGATGAACACCAGCAGGGTGCCCAGGGCGATCAGGGCGCTGTCGGTGACCTGGGCGCCGGGATCGGTGATCCCGGCCCGCAACCGGGTCAGCTGCCGGCGCAGCTGCGAACCGGCCAGCACCAGCCCCAGCGCGAAGGCGCCGGCCAGCGCGAGCACGGTCCAGCCGAAGCCGATGGTCGCAGTCAGCGCGACGATCACCGCCATCTCGACGACCACGTAGAGCAGGAACAGCCGCATCACCATGACGGGACAACGTCTCGGGCCGCCGCTGGGTTCCGCGGCGTCACTGCGCCGCCTCGACCTCGATGGCTGCGTGGACCTTGCCGACACCGCCGCGCACCAGTGAATGCGGCACGAACCACCAGGCATGCCACCAATAGCGCCGGACCACCGCGTCGTAGACGCGACGGGTTTCCGAGGCCGGGAGGTTGCGGGCCACCGCCTCGACCGGGTTGCCCTTGGGCTTACCCAACACGCCGCACGGCTGGATGGTCACCCGCGGCGTGTTGCGGATCCGCTTGGTCTTCCAGGATCCTTCGTCGGTGATGATCAAGAGCTTGTCGCCGTCCGCAACGCCCCAGACCGCGGTGGGTTTGGGCCGGCCGTCCTTGGTGAAGGTGGTCAGCAGCAGGTACTTCGCCTCGGCGACCTCCCGGAACGTCGGCGCCATGACTCAGACCGCCGTGATTTCCAGGGCGACGTTGTTCTTCATCCCGCCGCGCAGCTTGGAGAAGAAGTTGAAGGTCTTTCCCATCAGGCCGTACCGGGACCCGATCGCCCGATAGGCGTCCGCCGTGCGGTCCTCGGCGATCTTGGCGACGGCCTCGACCGCCTCGCTCTTGGGGTTTCCTCGCGCGTCGCACTTGGCGATGGTGACCCGCGGCGTGTTGCGGATCCGCTTGACCTTCCACGACTTGGCCTGCGTGATGACGATCAGACCGTCGCCGTCCGGGGCCGCCCAGATGGCGGTGGGCTTGGGGCGGCCGTCCCTGGTGAAGGTGGTCAGCAAAATGTAGTCGGCGGTGGCGACGTCGGCGAAGGTGAGGGCCATTCCTCCGAATCTAGCGGTCGCCGCCGCGCCGGTCAGCCTTCGAGGTCGCCCTCGGCCTCCAGCAGCGCCTGGCGCAGGCCGGCGAGGGTCCTCGCGTCGGGCTGCTCCCACATCCCGCGGTCCACCGCCTCGAGCAACCGCTCGGCCATCCCGTGCAGCGCCCACGGATTGGATTCGGTCATGAACTTACGGTTCTCCGGGTCCAGCACGTAGCTCTCGGTCAGCTGCTCGTACATCCAGTCGGCCATCACATGCGCGGTCGCGTCGTAGCCGAACAGGTAGTCCACGGTGGCCGCCATCTCGAAGGCGCCCTTGTAGCCGTGCCGACGCATCGCCGCCATCCACCGCGGGTTGACCACCCGCGCGCGGAACACCCGGGTGGTCTCCTCGCTCAGCGTGCGGGTCCGCACGGCGTCCGGGCGGGTGTTGTCGCCGATGTAGGCGGCCGGGTCCTTACCCGTGAGCGCGCGCACCGTGGCGATCATGCCGCCGTGGTACTGGAAATAGTCGTCGGAGTCGGCGATGTCGTGCTCGCGGGTGTCGGTGTTCTTCGCCGCCACCGCGATGCGGCGGTAGGCGCGGTTCATCTCGTCGGAGGCCGGGGCGCCGTCCAGGTCGCGCCCGTAGGCGAAGCCGCCCCAGGCGGTGTACACCTGCGCCAGGTCGTTGTCGTCGCGCCAGTTGCGGCTGTCGATGAGCTGCAGCAGGCCCGCACCGTAGGTGCCCGGCTTGGAGCCGAAGATCCGGGTGGTCGACCGCCGCCGGTCGCCGTGCTCGGTCAGGTCGGCCTGGCTGTGCGCGCGCACGTAGTTGTCCTCGGCGGGCTCGTCGAGATCGGCGACCAGTTGCACCGCGTCGTCGAGCATGGTGACGACGTGCGGGAAGGCGTCGCGGAAGAAGCCCGAGATGCGCACCGTGACGTCGATGCGGGGGCGGCCCAGTTCGGCGAGCGCGATGGCCTCGAGATCGACGACGCGGCGCGACGCCTCGTCCCACACCGGACGCACGCCCAGCAGCGCGAGCACCTCGGCGATGTCGTCGCCGGCGGTGCGCATGGCGGAGGTGCCCCACACCGACAGGCCCACCGACTCCGGCCACTTCCCGTAGTCGTCGCGGTAGCGGGCCAGCAACGAATCCGCCATGGCCACACCGGTTTCCCAGGCCAGCTTCGACGGTACCGCCTTGGGATCCACCGAGTAGAAGTTGCGTCCGGTCGGCAGCACGTTGACCAGGCCGCGCAGCGGGGACCCTGACGGGCCGGCGGCGATGAACCGACCCTCCAGCGCGCGGAGCACCTGCGTGATCTCCTCGGAGGTGCCCGCCAGCCGCGGCACCACCTCGGTGGCCGCGAAGCGCAGCACCGCGGCCACCTCGGGGTTGTCGGTCAGCCCGTCGACCGCATCGGCGTCCCAGCCGCTGTCCTGCAGCGCTGCCACCAACCCCCGCGCCGCGCTCTCGGCGGCGTCGACCGAGTCCCGGGCGTCGTTGCCGTCCTCGGCCAGTCCCAACGCCTGGCGCAGGCCGGGAACGGACTGCTCACCGCCGAACAGCTGGCGGGCCCGCAGGATGGCCAGCACCAGATCCAATTCGGTTTCGCCGGTGGGCTTTTGGCCGAGGATATGCAGCCCGTCGCGGATCTGCACGTCCTTGATCTCGCACAGCCAGCCGTCGACGTGCAGCAGCATGTCGTCGAACGAATCCTCATCGGGCCGATCCTCGAGGCCCAGGTCGTGGTCCATCTTCGCCGCGCGCATCAGCGTCCAGATCTGCTGGCGGATGGCGGGCAGCTTGCCCGGGTCCAGCGCGGACACGTTCGCATGCTCGTCGAGCAACTGCTCCAACCGGGCGATGTCGCCGTAGGTTTCGGCCCGCGCCATCGGCGGGATCAGGTGGTCGACGAGCACCGCGTGCGCCCGCCGCTTGGCCTGGGTGCCCTCCCCCGGATCGTTGACCAGGAAGGGGTAGATCAGCGGCAGATCACCCAGGGCCGCGTCGGCGCCGCAGGACGCCGACATGCCGAGGGTCTTGCCGGGCAGCCATTCCAGGTTGCCGTGCTTGCCGATGTGCACCACGGCGTCGGCGCCGAAGCCGGTGTCGATCCACCGGTAGGCCGCCAGGTAGTGATGGCTGGGCGGCAGATCCGGGTCGTGGTAGATGGCCACCGGGTTCTCCCCGAAGCCGCGCGGCGGCTGCACCAGCAGCACCACGTTGCCGGATCGCATTGCCGCGATGACGATCTCACCGTCGGGGTCGCGGCTGCGGTCGACGAAGAGCTCCCCCGGCGGCGGGCCCCAGTGTTCGACGACGGCGTCGGCGAAGTCCTTGGGGAGCGTGGCGAACCACTTCCGGTACTCGGCGGCCGGCAACCGGATCGGATTGCCCTCCAGCTGCCCCTCGGTCAACCAGTCCGGGTCCTGGCCGCCGCGCTCGATCAGCGCGTGCACCAGGGCGTCCCCGTCTCCGCTGTCCACCCCCGGAAGGTCCGCGCCGATCTGGTAGCCGGCGGTGCGCATCGCGCGCAGCAGCGCCACGGCGCTGGCCGGGGTGTCCAACCCCACCGCGTTGCCGATCCGGGCATGCTTGGTGGGATAGGCCGAAAAGACCAGCGCCACCTTCTTTTCGGCGCTCGGGATGTGGCGCAGCCGGGCCTGGCGCACCGCCAGTCCGGCCACCCGGGCGCACCGCTCCGGGTCGGCGACATACGAGATCAGCCCGTCGTCGTCGATCTCCTTGAACGAGAACGGCACCGTCACGATCCGTCCGTCGAACTCGGGGACGGCCACCTGGGTCGCGACGTCCAACGGGCTCATACCGTCGTCGTTGGCTTCCCACTGCTGCCGCGGCGAGGTCAGGCACAGCCCCTGCAGGATCGTGATGTCCAGTGCGGCAAGGTGTTCGACGTTCCAGCTGTCGTCGTCGCCGCCGGCCCCGGCGGTGGCCGGGCGCGCCCCGCCGGCCGCGAGCACGGTGACGATCATCGAGTCGGCCGCGCGCAGCCGCTCGAGCAGGTCGGGTTCGGCGGTGCGCAGCGAGGCACAGTACAGCGGCAGCGGCCGCGCGCCGGCGGCCTCGAGCGCCGCGCACAGCGCCTCGACGTAGGCCGTGTTGCCCGCCAACTGCTGGGCACGGTAGTAGAGCACCGCCACCGTCGGTGCGTCGGCGCTGACCGGAACCGTTGCGGTGCGCGCCAGTTCGCCCCACATCGGGGTCTCGATGGGCGGTTCGAAGCCGACGCCCGTCATCAACACGGTGTCGGACAGGAACGCGTGCAGGTTCGTGATGTTCTCGACGCCGCCCTGGGCCACGTAGACGTGGGCCTGCACCGCGATGCCGGCGGGCACCGTCGACCGCGCCATCAGATCGGCGTCGGGCGCCTGCTCGCCGCTGATGATCACCGCGGGGACTCCGCTGGCCACCACGGCGTCGATGCCTTCCTCCCAGGCGCGGTAGCCGCCGAGGATGCGGACCACGGCGACGTCGACGCCGGCGAGCAGGTCGGGCAGGTCGTCGACGAGCAACCGCGACGGATTGGCCCACCGGTAGTTGGCGCCGCTGGCCCGGGCGGTGATCAGGTCGGTATCGGAGGTCGACAGCATCAGCACGGTCGGTGCGGAGGGGGTGCTCACCCCCCATTCGTACCGCACGGCGCTTCCGCCGGCGGCCGTACCCTGCGCCGCCGTGATCGGGGTCTCGGTGGTTGTCGGCGGTACCGTGGACAAGTGGTCCGGACCCGCAGCGACGACGCCTGCCCCGGCGCGCTGAGCTTGCACGAGGCCGCCGACGGGGCGCTGGCCCGCGTCCGGCTGCCCGGCGGCATGCTGACCCCCGCGCAGCTGCAGACGTTGGCGGTGACCGCCCGCGACCACGGTGCCGGCACGCTCGAGCTGACCGGCCGCGGCAACGTCCAGATCCGCGGCATCGTGGGCGCCTCGGCCGCCGCGGCGGTGGCTCAGGCCGTCGCGGGGGCGGGGCTGCTGCCGTCGCCGAGCCACGAGCGGGTGCGCAACATCGTGGCCTCCCCGCTGTCCGGCCGCGTCGGCGGGGCCGGCGACGTGCGGGAGCTGGTCGCCGCGCTGGACGCTGGGCTGCGCGCCGATCCGGCGCTGGCGGGCCTGCCTGGGCGGTTCTGGTTCGGGCTCGACGACGGCCGGGGCGACATCAGCGGGCTGGGCACCGACATCGGGGTGCGGCTGCGCGGAGACGACGCCGAACTCCAGATCGCCGGGCGCGACACCGGGCTGCGGGTGCCGCACGACGGGGTGATCGCCGAGCTGCTGGGTGCCGCCCGGCGGTTTTCCGCGATGCGCGGCAATGCCTGGCGGGTCACCGAATTGGCCGATCCCGCAGCGGTGTTCGCGGGTGCGGTGCCCGGGCCCGCCCCGGCCCCGTCGCCGCGGCCCCCGGTCGGGTGGTTCCAGCAGGTCGACGGCCGGATCGCGCTGGGCGCGGGCGTCCCGCTGGGGGTGCTGCCCGCGCGCACCGCGGAGTTCCTGGCCGCCATCGAGGCGCCGCTGGCGATCACACCGTGGCGCTCGGTGCTGGTGTTTGACCTCGACGACGGGGTGGCCGACACGGCGCTGCGGGTGCTGGCGCCGCTGGGGCTGGTCTTCGACGAGAACTCGCCGTGGCTGTCGGTGAGCGCGTGTACCGGAAGCCCCGGCTGCGCACGCTCGGGTGCCGACGTGCGCGCCGATGCCGCCCGGGCCGTCGAGTCGGGTGACCTCGGGCCGGGTCATCGGCACTACGTCGGGTGCGACCGGGCGTGCGGCAGCCCGGCCGAGGGGCAGGTGTTCATCGCCACGCCGGACGGATATCGGCCGCGCGTCGCCCACCCGTAGGGTGATCGGGTGCTCGACTACATCCGCGATGCCGCGGAGATCTACCGGCAATCGTTTGCGACCATTCGCGCCGAGGCCGACCTGGCCCGATTTCCCGACGACGTGTCCCGGGTGGTGGTGCGGTTGATCCACACCTGCGGGCAGGTCGACGTCGCCGAGCACGTCGCGTTCACCGCCGACGTCGTGACCCGTGCGCATGCGGCGCTGGCCGCCGGGGCGCCGGTGCTGTGCGACTCGTCGATGGTCGCGGCGGGCATCACCGCGAGCCGCCTGCCGGCCGCCAACGAGGTGGTGTCGCTGGTCGCCGATCCGCGGGCCCCTGAACGCGCCGCGGCCACCGGCAACACCCGCTCGGCGGCCGGGGTGGAACTGTGGGCCGACCGCCTCGGCGGCGCGGTCGTCGCCATCGGCAACGCCCCGACCGCCCTGTTCCGGCTGCTCGAACTGGTCGACGAGGGCGTCCCGGCGCCCGCGGCGGTGCTCGGCGGGCCCGTCGGCTTCGTCGGCTCGGCGCAGTCCAAGCAGGAACTCATCGACTGCCCGCGCGGCATGGAATATCTGGTGGTGACCGGTCGGCGGGGCGGCAGCGCGATGGCCGCGGCGGCCGTCAACGCGATCGCGAGCGAGCGCGAATGACCGGAACGCTCTGGGGTGTGGGGCTGGGCCCCGGCGACCCCGAACTAGTCACCGTCAAGGCCGCCAAGGTGATCGGCGCCGCCGACGTGGTGGCTTATCACAGCGCGCGGCACGGCCGCAGCATCGCCCGCTCCATCGCGGAGCCGTATCTGCGGGCCGGGCAGCTCGAGGAGCACCTGGTGTATCCGGTGACCACCGAGACCACCGCGCATCCCGGCGGATACGCGGGGGCCATGGAGGACTTCTACCGGGAGGCCGCCGAGCGCATCGCGGCCCATCTCGATGCGGGCCGCGACGTCGCGCTGCTCGCCGAGGGTGACCCGCTGTTCTACAGCAGTTACATGCACATGCACACCCGCCTGACCGAGCGCTTCAACGCCGTCATCGTGCCCGGCGTGACGTCGGTGAGCGCGGCCTCGGCGGCGATCGCCACGCCGCTGGTGCAGGGCGACGAGGTGTTGTCGATCCTGCCCGGCACGCTGCCCACCGCCGAGCTGGCGCGGCGGCTGGCCGACAGCGACGCGGCGGTGATCCTGAAGCTGGGGCGGTCGTTCCCGTCGGTGCGGGAGGCGCTGGGATCGGCCGGTCTGCTCGAGGACGCGTTCTACGTCGAGCGCGCCAGCACCACCGCGCAGCGGGTGCTGCCGGTCGCCGAGGTGGCGGCCGAGAAGGTGCCGTACTTCTCGCTGACCATGGTGCCCGGCGGGCGTCGTCGCGCAGCGACGACCGGATCGGTGGCGGTCGTCGGGCTGGGCCCGGGCGACCCGAAGTGGGTGACCCCGCAGACCCGCCGCGAGCTGGCGGCGGCCACCGACCTGATCGGCTACGGGCCCTACCTCGACCGGGTGTCGGTCCGCGACGGGCAGTGCCTGCACCCCAGCGACAACACCGACGAGCCTGCCCGCGCGCGGTTGGCGTGCCGCCTGGCCGAGCAGGGCCGCACGGTGGCGGTGGTGTCCTCGGGTGATCCGGGGGTGTTCGCGATGGCCACCGCGGTGCTCGAGGAGGCGGAACAATGGCCCGGCGTCGCGGTGCGGGTGATCCCGGCGATGACCGCCGCCCAGGCGGTGGCCAGCCGGGTCGGCGCCCCGTTGGGGCACGACTACGCGGTGATCTCGCTGTCGGACCGGCTCAAGCCGTGGGACGTGATCGCGCGGCGGCTGACCGCGGCCGCGGCGGCCGATCTGGTGTTGGCCATCTACAACCCCGCGTCGCGGACCCGGACCTGGCAGGTGGCCGCGATGCGGGACCTGCTGCTCGAGCACCGTGATCCGGGCACCCCGGTGGTGATCGGCCGCGACGTCTCCGGCCCCGACGAACAGGTCCGCATCGTGCGGCTGGCGGACCTGGATCCGGCCGAGGTCGACATGCGCTGCCTGCTGATCATCGGTTCGTCGCAGACCCGCTGGCACGGCGACCGCGTCTTCACCCCGCGCAACTACCCCGCTTCGGACTGACCGGGCTACCGCGGCATGCGCCGCCAGATCGGCCGCGGCACGAACCGCGCGGCGAAGCCCAGCACGCCCACCGCCCGCGGCACCCACACCGAGGTCTTGCCCTTGGCCAGCGCCTTGACGGTCGCCGCGGCGACCTGCTCGGGGGTGCTCGACAGCGGCGCCGGATCCATGCCCTCGGTCATCCGGCCGATCACGAATCCGGGGCGCACCACCAGCAGGTGTACCCCGGTGCCGTGCAGCGCGTCGCCGAGGCCCGAGGCGAACCCGTCGAGACCGGCCTTCGCCGAGCCGTAGACATAGTTGGCCCGGCGCACCCGGGCCCCGGCCACCGAGGAGAACACCACGATGCGGCCCGACCCGACGGCCCGCATGCGCGCCGCGAGCAGCGTCAGCAGGTGCACCTGGGCGACGTAGTCGGTGTGCACGACCGCGGCGGCGTGCGCGGCGTCGGTCTCGGCGCGGGCCTGGTCCCCGAGTACCCCGAATGCCAGCACCGCGGTGCCGATGGGCCCGTGCGCGGCGGTCAGCGCATCGAGCAGCCCCGGCTGGGCCGCCAGGTCGTCGGCATCGAAGTCGCACAGCTGCACCGCCGTCGCGCCGGCCGCGCGCAGCCGCTCGACCTGCTGGTCCAAGCCGTCTCGCCGACGCACCGCCAGCACCACCGTGGCCCCGGGCGCCAGCCGCAGCGCCACCTCGAGGCCGATCTCGCTGCGCCCGCCGAAAATCACGACCACACCGGCACCCGTGTCGTTCATGGCGGGAATTATCTCCTGCGCTAGGTTGGGCTCTGATGGCGCACGCAACCACCCGGCTCACCAACGAGGCGTTGGCGTTCCTCACCGAACGCCATCTGGCCATGCTCACCACCCTGCGGTCCGACGGCTCCCCGCACGTGGTCGCGGTCGGATTCACCTTCGACCCCAAGACCCACATCGCCCGGGTCATCACCAACGGCGGCTCGCAGAAGGCCGTCAACGCCGACCGCGGCGGCGTCGCCGTGCTCAGCCAGGTCGACGGCGCGCGCTGGCTGTCGCTGGAGGGCTCGGCGATCGTCAACACCGAACCCGAGGCCATCCGCGACGCGGAGTTGCGCTACGCCCAGCGCTACCGCACGCCGCGGGTCAATCCCACCCGGGTGGTCATCGAGGTCAACGTCGAGCGGGTGCTGGGTTCCTCGCAGCTGCTCGACCGCGGGGAGTGACGGCCCGGCGTCAGACCGGGACCACCAGCAATTCGTGCGGCCGCTGATTCAGCGGTTCGGCCCCGTCGTCGGTGACCACCACGATGTCCTCGATGCGCGCGCCCCACTTGCCCGGGAAGTAGATGCCGGGCTCCACCGAGAACGCCATGCCGGGGCGCAGCGGCAGATCGTTGCCCGCCACGATGTAGGGCTCCTCGTGCACCGACAACCCGATGCCGTGGCCGGTGCGGTGCACGAAGTACTCCCCCAGCCCGGCCTCGACCAGGACCTCGCGCGCGGCCGCGTCGACCTGCTCGGCCGTCACGCCGGGGCGGACCGTCTCCACGGCCACCCGCTGCGCCCGTTGGAGCACCGAATAGTGCTGGGCCACTTCGGCACTGGGCTCGCCGAGGCTGTAGGTGCGGGTGGAGTCCGAGTTGTAGCCGGGCTCGTACGGCCCGCCGATGTCGACGACGACGACATCGCCGGCGCGTAGTTCGCGGTCGGAATGTTCGTGGTGCGGGTCGGCGCCGTGCGGCCCCGACCCCACGATGATGAAGGCGGCCTCCGAATGCCCTTCGGCGACAATCGCTTTCTCGATGTCGGCGGCCACCTCGGCCTCGGTGCGGCCGGGAACCAGGAACTCCGGAACCCGGGCGTGCACCCGGTCGATCGCGGCCCCCGCCTTGCGCAGCGCGTCGATCTCGGCGGGGTCCTTGATCATCCGCAGCGTGCGCATCACGTCGGTGGCCAGCACCGGTAGATCGTCGAGGCGCTCGGTCAGCGGCAGCAGGTGCAGCGCGGGCATCGAATCGGTCACCGCGGTGGCCACCGGGTCGCCACCGAGTGCGTTGACCACCATGTCGTAGGGGTCCTGCCCGTCGACCCAGTCCTTGACCGCCAACCCCAACTCCGGCACCGCGGACTCCTTCAGCGACGCCAGCTCCAGGCGCGGGATCACCAAGGTCGGTTCCCGGCCGACGGGAAGCACCAGGGCGGTGAGCCGTTCGAAGGTCTGCGCCCGGGACCCGACCAGATACCGCAGGTCGTAGCCGGGGGTGATGATCAGGCCGGCCAGCCCGGCCGCCGCCGTCGCCTCGGCCGCGGCGCGCAGGCGATGGGCGTAGACACTGGTGTCGAACCGGTTGGCAGTCATGGCCTCCAGGTTAGTTCGCCGCGGCGGCCTTAGGATCGCAGAGTGCACCCGTGGGAACTGAGCGCTCGTGAACACATCCGCGACACCCTGGCCCGCTACACGTGGTCCGGCGATTCCGGCCGGGTGGAGGAATTGGCGGCGACGTTCTGCCTCGACGGTGTGCTGGAGATCCGTGGGGAGCCGCCGTTGCAGGGGCGCGCGGCGATCATCGAACGCCTCACCGCGGTGGCCGCGGCGGCCCCAGCCGACACGGCGGTGCGCCGCATCGTCCGGCACAACCTGGCCAACATCCGGTTCACCGAGATCACTCCGGAGCGGGCCCGGGTGTCGTCGTACTTCACGGTGTTCACCGAGATCGGGCTGGACCACTACGGCCGCTACCGGGACGACCTGGTGCCGGTCGAGGAACCGGACGGCACGGCTTGGTTGATCCGGCACCGCTTCGTGTCGACGGACTGGAGTGCCCCGAACTCGACGATGGCCGGATAGGGCAGGATCGGCAGGCATGGTGTCTGATTCCGCCGGCCGCGTGGTGCTGCTCGACGGCGCCAGCATGTGGTTCCGATCCTTTTTCGGCCTGCCGTCCTCGCTGAAGGCACCCGACGGCCGGCCGGTCAACGCGGTGCGCGGATTCTTCGACGCAGTCGCCACGGTGATCACCCAGCAGCGGCCCTCGCGGCTGGTGGTGTGCCTGGATCTGGATTGGCGCCCGCAGTGGCGGGTGGACCTGGTCCCGTCGTACAAGGCGCACCGGGTCGAGGTCGAAACCCCCGGCCCCGCACCCGATATCGAAGAGGTGCCCGACGAGCTGACCCCGCAGGTCGAGATGATCTTCGAACTGCTCGACGCCTTCGGCATCGTCACCGGCGGCGCCGCGGGTTACGAGGCCGACGACGTCCTGGGGACGCTGGCCGCCCGCGAGCGGCGCGACCCGGTGGTGGTGGTCAGCGGTGACCGCGACCTATTGCAGGTGGTCGCCGACGACCCAGTGCCGGTGCGGGTGCTGTACCTGGGCCGCGGGCTGGCCAGGGCGACGCTGTTCGGCCCCGTCGAGGTCGCCGAGAAGTTCGGGCTTCCGGTGGAGCGGGCCGGCGCGGGCTACGCCGAGTTGGCGCTGCTGCGCGGCGACCCCTCCGACGGGCTGCCCGGAGTGCCGGGCATCGGCGAGAAGACCGCCGCCACCCTGCTGTCCCAGCACGGCTCGCTGGCGGGCATCGTCGACGCCGCCCAGGACCCGAAATCCGGGATGGCCAAAGGTATTCGGGCCAAGTTGGCGGCCGCGCAGGATTATCTGAGCGCCGCCGAACCGGTGGTCCGGGTGGCGACGGCGGCGCCGGTGGAGCTGTCGGCGGCCGACGACACGTTGCCGTTGGCCGCCAAGGATCCCCAGCGGGTCGCGGAGCTGGCCGCGGCCTACGGGGTCGGCTCGTCGATCGGCCGCCTGCAGAAGGCCCTGGACTCGTTGCCGGGCTGAGCGGCTACTTGGGCCGACCCACCTCGTAGGTGCCCTCGTCGTCCTGGAAGGTCACCGTCACTTGGCGTTTGGTGCCGTCGATGCTGACCTCGCAGGTGAAGGTCGAGTTCTTCTGAACCTTCGGGTTCTGCCCGCCGTTGCACTTGACGTCCTGGACGTTCTTGGCGCCGTAGCCGTTCGCCTCGTCCGACAGGATCTGCTGGACGCCCTCCTGGGCCTTGTTCACGTCCAGCTTGGTGGTCACGAAGAAGCCCGGCATCCAGAAGCCCAGGATCAGGAACGCGACCACCACCACGGCGCCGAGCGCGCCCAGAATGGCCAGCAGCGCCGTATTCGACCGGGGCCCACCGTCACCGGCGCCCGGGGGGTACTGGCCGTACTGGCCGGGTTGGCCGTATTGCGGCTGCCCGTACTGGCCGGGCTGACCGTACTGGGGCTGGCCGTACTGCGGCGGATAACCCGGCGGGGTGGCGCCGGGTTGGCCGTACTGTCCGGGCTGGCCGGGTTGCTGACCGTACTGCGGCTGCCCGTACTGCGGCGGCGGCGGGTATGCGGGCGCCGCACCCGGCTGGCCGTACTGCGGCGGCTGGCCGTATTGCGGTGGCGTGTAGGCCGGCGGCTGCCACCCCGACGGCGCGCCTTCGGATCCGGCGTCGGGCTGCGGCGGCTGCTGGGGCTGCTGCCACTGCTGCGGCTGCTCCTCCGGCTGATCAGCGGATTCGCCCGCGGGTTGATCCTGACCCTGCCACGGCTGCGTCGGGTCCGGTCCCTGCGGTCCGCTCATCATCTCTCCTCGGATACTGGGTAACACGTGCGCCGGCATCAACCGTAGCGGTTGTCTCACCCTACCGGCTGCACCAGCGCGCATCCGGTTGCGGTGCAAGCATCCTTTGCGCCGTGTCGAGCGCAGGGGCCACCGTCGTGTCAGGTGTTGTCCACGGCAACCACACCGCGACGGACGTCGGTGATCGCCCGCTTGGCGACGGCGCGGAGCTCGGCATTCGGTGCCGCGATCCGGACCTGATCGAGCAGATCGAGGACCTGCCGGCACCAGCGCACGAAATCCCCCGCCGACAACGGCTGCGGGCGGGTGGCCGAGCTGCTGCTGTCGGCGACCGCCAGCGCCGCGGTCAGGTCGCCGGTGGAGGCCCAGCGATACATGGTCGCGACGAAGCCCTCGTCGATCTCGCGCGACGGCGCGATCCGGTGGCGGTTCTCCTCGGCGCGTAGATCCCCCGACAGCCGCCGGGTGCCCGCCAGCGCCCGCCGCAGCCCGGCGGTGGGCGCGTCGAAGAGCGGGGTCGAGGGCCCGTCGCCGCCACGGGATTCGAACACCACCGCCGAGATCACCGCGGCCAACTCCGCCGGCGCCAACTTGTCCCATGCGCCGGTGCGCAGGCATTCGGCCACCAACAGGTCACTCTCGCTGTAGATGCGGGCCAACAGCCGGCCGTCGTCGGTGACCCGCAGGGTCCGGGCGCCGTCGGCGGCCTCGGCGGACTCCGCGGCGATGAACCCGCGTTCGAGGAGAATCCCGACGATGCGGTCGAAGGTGCGGGCCAGCGAGTTGGTGGCGGCGGCGATCTTCTGCCGCAGCTGGGCGTTCTCCCGCTCGACGCGTAGGTAACGTTCGCCGGCGCGCACCCGGTCCTCACGGTCGGGCGCGGCATGCACGGGGTGGCGCCGAAGTTCCTCGCGCAGTGCGATCAGTTCGGGGTCGTCGTGCTGGTCGGGTTCGCCCCGCTTGCGCCGCGCCGAGGGCACATCCAGACCGGCGGCCGCCGACCGCAGCGCCGACGCCAGATCACGACGTACCCGGGGTTGCCGATGCTCGACCCGCTTGGGCAGCGACATGGTGCCCAGCGGTGCGCCTGCGCCCGAATAGTCGGCCGTGGAGATCCGGCCCGCCCACCGGTGTTCGCTGAGCACCAGGGGCCGGGGATCCTCGTCGTCGCGGGCGGCCTCCAGCACCACCGCCAACCCGCCCCGGCGCCCGGACGACACGTTGATGATGTCGCCGCGCCGCAGCGCGGCCAGCGCCTCGCCGGCGGCCTGGCGCCGCTGCAGCCGCGACGACCGCGCTGCCGCGCGTTCGCGTTCCGAGATCTTGGCGCGCAGGCGCGCGTAGTCCAGCACCGGGCTGTCCCGGCCGCCGACCTCGGCGGCGATCTCGTCGAGCAGGCGCTCACCGCGCTCGACCCCGCGCACCAGCCCCACCACCGAGCGGTCGGCCTGATACTGCGCGAACGAGCGTTCCAGCAGGTCGCGGGCCTGCGCGGGGCCCATCTGCCCGACCAGGTTGATGGTCATGTTGTAGGACGGCGCGAACGAACTCTTCAGCGGGAACGTGCGGGTCGACGCCAGCCCGGCGACCTCGGCGGGTTCGGCCGAGCTCTCCATCGGGTTCCAGATCACCACGGCGTGCCCCTCGACGTCGATGCCGCGCCGTCCGGCGCGACCCGTCAGCTGGGTGTACTCCCCCGGCGTCAGCGGCGCGTGTTGCTCGCCGTTGAACTTGACCAGGCGTTCGAGGACCACGGTGCGGGCCGGCATGTTGATGCCCAAGGCCAGTGTCTCGGTGGCGAACACGGCCTTGACCAGGCCGGCGGTGAACAGCTCCTCGACGGTGTGCCGGAAGATCGGCAGCATCCCGGCGTGGTGCGCGGCCAACCCGCGCAGCAACCCCTCGCGCCACTCGTAGTAGCCGAGGACCGGCAGGTCCGCGTCCGGCAGGTCCCCGCACCGGCGGTCGATGATCTCCGCGATGCGGGCCCGCTCGGAGTCGGTGGTCAGCCGCATCGAGGACCGCAGGCACTGCTTGACCGCGGCGTCGCACCCCACCCGGGAGAACACGAAGGTGATGGCGGGCAGCAGCCCCTCGCTGTCCAGGGTGGCGATCACGTCGGGCCGCGACGGCGGACGGAACAGTCCCGGCCGGCCACGGTGGCCGCCGCGGCCCTTGGGGCTTCGGGGCCGCCAGTCGGCGAGCTGGTCGGCCTCGCGCCGATGAGCGATGTGGCGCACCAGTTCCGGATCGACCAGCAGCTTCTTGCCGCGGGCGCCGCCGTCGTAGTCGAACAGGTCGAACAGGCGCCGGCCCACGAGCATGTGCTGCCACAGCGGCACCGGCCGCTCCTCGTCGACGATCACCGTGGTGTCGCCGCGGACCGTCTGGATCCAGCCGCCGAACTCCTCGGCGTTGCTCACGGTGGCCGACAGGCTGGCCAGCCGGACCTCCTCGGGCAGATGCAGGATGACCTCCTCCCACACCGCGCCGCGCATCCGGTCGGCCAGGAAGTGCACCTCGTCCATCACCACATACGAAAGCCCCTCCAGCGCAGGAGAATTCGCATACAGCATGTTGCGCAACACCTCGGTGGTCATCACCACCACCGGCGCGTCGGCGTTCACCGACACGTCCCCGGTCAGCAGGCCGATCCGCTCGGGGCCGTACCGGCGGACCAGGTCGGTGTGCTTCTGGTTGCTCAGCGCCTTGATGGGCGTGGTGTAGAAGCACTTTCGGTCGGCCGCCAGGGCCAGATGCACCGCGAACTCACCGATGACGGTCTTGCCCGCGCCGGTGGGGGCGCACACCAGCACCCCGTGGCCGCGTTCGAGGGCCTGACAGCCGCGGCGCTGGAAGTCGTCCAGCGTGAACGGGAGCTGTGCGGCGAACCGGTCGAGTTCGCCGGGGTCAGGTGACGTCATCGTGCGCAATGCTGCTCGGCGCGCCCACCTGGGACGGCGGCTCGATCACCGAGGCCTCGTCGTCGGACAACTCCTGTTCCCGGGCGCGTTCCCGCTTCGCCTTGCGGCGGTCGTGCAGCCGGGCGATCTGGATGGCGAACTCCATCAGCAGGGTCAACGCCAGCCCCAGCGCGAGCATCGAGAACGGGTCGTTGCCGGGAGTGGCGAAGGCCGCGAACACGAACACCGCGAGGATCAGCCCGCGCCGCCATTCCTTGAGCCGGGCATACGGCAGAATCCCCACGGCGTTGAGCATGATCAGGATCAGCGGGAATTCGAACCCGACGCCGAACACCAGCAGCAGGTTGATCAGGAATCCGAAGTACTGCTCGCCGGACAGCGCGGTCACCTGGACGTCGCTGCCGACGGTCAGCAGGAAGTGCAGGGCCTTGGACAACACCAGGTAGGCCAGCAGCGCACCGGAGACGAACAGCACGGCGGCCAGCACCACGAAGGTGACCGCGAACCGGCGCTCCTTCTTGTACAGGCCGGGGGTGATGAAGGCCCACAGCTGGTAGAACCACACCGGGCAGGCCAGGACGATGCCGGCGGCCAGCGCCACCTTGAGCCGCAGCATGAACTGGTCGAACGGGCCGGTGGCCAGCAGGCGGCAGCCGCCGTCGGCGCTGATCTCGGCGCGCGCCGACTCGGGCAGCGCACAGTAGGGTCCGCGCAGCCATTCGCCGAGGCTGTCGAAGCCCAGGATGCCGTGGCTGTACCAGAGGAAGCCGAGCACCGTGGTGGCGAGCACCGCGGCAATGGAGATCAACAGCCGGGTGCGCAGTTCGCGGATGTGGTCGACGAGCGACATCGTCCCGTCGGGGTTGACCCTGCTGCGGCGCTGACGTGGGTCGAGTCGTTTGAAGACGCCGGGAGTTTTCACGAGGTGAGTTCAGTCAGTCGCACCACCGCACCGGGGTGCGGCCTGTGACTGGGCGGCACTGCGGCCGTCAGGCCGGGCGGGCGTCGGTGTGATTCGGGTCCGGGTTCGGCACCGGATCGGCCACGCGCTCGGACTGCACCTGTGTCGGGCCCGGGTCCGGCTTGTCGATCTGCAGTTCCTTGACCTCGGCCTTGAAGATCCGCATCGACTTGCCGAGCGAACGCGCGGCGTCCGGCAACCGCTTGGCCCCGAAGAGCAGGACGATCACGACAATGAGAATTGCCCAGTGCCACGGACTAAGAGCACCCACTTTGGTTACCTCCAGACGTTGGCTCGATGCTACCCCGCCTCGGCGTAGGCGCCCAGCGCGGCGTGTGCTGCCCGGCGGACCCGCTCGGCCAGTTCGACGGGTTCGATCACGCTGACTTCCGCGCCGAAGCCCAGCACCAATCGTGCCATCCATTCGTCGGATGCGTAGGTCATGGCGGCCTCGAAATGCCCGTCGGGCAACTCGCGCAGCACCCGCATCGGGTAGTACTCCAGCGCCCACGTCGCCTCGGGCGAGATCCGCAGCGTGGCGGACGGCAGCGCGGGGTCCGCGTCGAACAGCGAGGTGTCGGTGCTGCCCTGGACGGCCGGTTCCGGCGGGGCCGACGGTTCGTCCAGCACGGCGGCGTCCACGATCCGGTCGAAGCGGAACAGCCGCACCCCTTCGGCCTCGCGGGACCAGGCTTCGAGGTAGCTGTGATCACCCACCAGCACCACGCGGATCGGGTCGACGACCCGCTCGGTCAGGGTGTCCCGGGAGGCCGAGTAGTACTCGAGACGCAGCGCGTGGCCGGTGCGCACGGCTTCGCGGACCGCCGCGGTGGCCTGGTTCTCGGCCGGCGCCCGTTCCGGTTCGGCGCTGACGGTTCCGGTGGGGTGCACCGCGCCGGCGGCCGATTCGATCTTGGCGATCGCGCTGCGGGCCGCCTCCGGATCCACCACGCCGGGCACATCGGCCAGGGCGCGCAGCGCCATCAGCAGGCCGGTGGCCTCCGGGGAGGTCAATCGCAACGGCTCGTCGATGCCCGCGGAGAACGTCACATTGATGGTGTCGCCGGAGAACTCGAAGTCGATCAGGTCCCCGGGGCCGTAGCCCGGCAACCCACACATCCACAGCTGGTCCAGATCCTGCTCCAGCTGCTTGCGGGTGACACCGAGGTCGGCGGCCGCCTCGTCGTAGGTGATCCGCGGGTTGGCCTTCAGGTACGGGACCATGTTGAGCAGCCGGACCAGCCGTGCCGACACCGAAGAACTCATCGGATCTCTCCCGCCGCCGCGCGCAGCCGCGCCAGCACCTCGTCGCGCAGCGTCGCGGGTTCCAGCACCACCGCGTCGGCGCCGTGGCCGGCGATCTCCCGCACCAGGCCGCCGTACGGGCCGGTGTCCAGCTCGATGACCTCGCCGTCGCGGCCGCCCAGCGTCATCGTGCCGGTGGCGGTGCCGGCCCGGCGCAGCGAGGTGGCGCGTCCGTCGGCCACCCAGACCCGCGCCTGCACCCCGCCGGGCGCTTCGCCGACGGCCTTGGCGACCACGGCGCGCAGGTCCACGCCCTCGGGGGGCCGCACCGCGTTGGCCGGCCCCACCGCGGCGACCTCGGTGCCCATCCGCGAGAGCCGGAAGGTCCGGGTGTCGTTTCGGTCGCGGTCGTGTCCCACCAGATACCAGCGGCCGTTGTGGGTGACCACCCCCCACGGTTCGACGGTGCGCTTGGTGAACGGGGCGGTGCGCGACGAGCGGTGGTCGAACTCGACGA
Source organism: Mycolicibacterium sp. MU0050 (assembly GCF_963378085.1). GTDB lineage: Bacteria > Actinomycetota > Actinomycetes > Mycobacteriales > Mycobacteriaceae > Mycobacterium > Mycobacterium wendilense. The sequence continues at coordinate 2,568,266 of NZ_OY726395.1, forward strand.
CCCGGCCGGCGTTGATGGCCGCCAGCAGCACCGGCAGCACGCCCTCCGAGCCGCGCAGGCCGGGGAAACCGGTCGGTGCGCTCAGCGGCACGCCCGCGTCGGGTTCGACGTCCACTCCGCCGGCGCGCAGTTTGAGCAGCGCCCCCTGGGTGGCGGTGACCAACTCCGGGGACTGCCACAGCTGGGTGGCGACGGCGACGACGGCGGCCTCGTCGGCGGTGAGCTCGATGTCCGGCAGCGCGTAGGCCTCGCGGTTGATCCGGTAGCCCTCGGTGGGATCCAGCGAGGACACCCGGCCGGTCTCCAGCGGGATGCCGAGGTCGCGCAACTCGTTCTTGTCGCGCTCGAACATGCGGGAGAACGCGTCGTCGCTGGGGCTGTCGCCGTATCCGGCGACACTGTTGCGGATTCGCTCGGCGGTGATGTAGCCGTGCGTGGACAGCAGGGCGATGACGAGGTTCATCAACCGTTCGACTTTGGCGGTCGTCACGTTGTCAGTCCACGCCCCTACATCGACGCTATGAGTCGCTTGACCCGCTCGTCGACGGCGCGGAACGGGTCCTTGCACAGCACCGTGCGCTGCGCCTGATCGTTGAGCTTGAGGTGCACCCAGTCGACGGTGAAGTCCCGGCCGGCCTCTTGGGCCGCCGCGATGAACTCGCCGCGCAACTTGGCCCGGGTGGTCTGCGGCGGGGTGTTGACAGCCTCGTCGATCTCCTCGTCGGTGGTGATCCGGGCGGCCAGCCCCTTGCGTTGCAGCAGGTCGAACACGCCGCGGCCGCGCTTGATGTCGTGGTAGGCCAGATCGAGCTGCGCGATCTTGGGGTCGGACAGCTCCATGTCGTAGCGGTCCTGGTAGCGCTGGAACAGCTTGCGCTTGATCACCCAGTCGATCTCGGTGTCGACCTTGGCGAAGTCCTGGCTCTCCACCGCGTCGAGCTGCCGGCCCCACAGGTCGACGACCTGCTGCAGCTGGGTGTTGGGTTCGCGGTTCTGCAGATGCTCGACCGCACGGGCGTAGTACTCCCGCTGGATGTCCAGGGCGCTGGCCTGTCGACCGCCGGCCAGCCGAACCGGCCGCCGCCCGGTGAGGTCGTGGCTGACCTCCCGGATGGCCCGGATCGGGTTGTCCAGGGAGAAATCGCGGAACGGGACCCCGGCCTCGATCATCTCGAGCACCAGCGCCGCGCTGCCGACCTTGAGCATGGTGGTCGACTCGCACATGTTCGAGTCGCCCACGATGACGTGCAGGCGACGGTACTTCTCGGCGTCGGCGTGCGGCTCGTCGCGGGTGTTGATGATCGGCCGGCTACGGGTGGTCGCGCTCGAGACGCCCTCCCAGATGTGCTCGGCGCGCTGGGACAGGCAGAACGTGGCGGCCTTGGGGGTCTGTAGCACCTTGCCGGCCCCGCAGATCAGCTGCCGGGTGACCAGGAAGGGCAGCAGCACGTCGGAGATCCGGGAGAACTCGCCGGCCCGCACAATCAGGTAGTTCTCGTGGCAGCCGTAGGAGTTGCCCGCCGAGTCGGTGTTGTTCTTGAACAGGTAGATGTCGCCGCCGATGCCCTCGTCGGCCAGCCGCTGTTCGGCGTCGATCAGCAGGTCCTCGAGCACCCGCTCACCCGCGCGGTCATGGGTGACCAGCTGGATCAGGCTGTCGCACTCGGCGGTGGCGTACTCCGGGTGGCTGCCCACGTCGAGGTACAGGCGCGCGCCGTTGCGCAAGAAAACGTTGGAGCTGCGGCCCCACGACACCACCCGGCGGAACAGGTACCGGGCCACCTCGTCCGGTGACAGCCGCCGATGGCCGTGGAACGTGCAGGTGACACCGAATTCGGTCTCGATCCCCATGATTCGTCGCTGCACGATGTCGAGCTTACGGGGTACCACCGCGCAACGGTGCGGAAGAATCGCCGCGGCCGCGTCCCGGCCTGAATTGACAACCCCACCAGCGCGCCCGTGCCCCTGTGCATCGCCGTGCCCGCGCCGCGGGGAGTGCGCGCCAGCATGCGTCCATGGATCCCACCCCACTGTCGCTCGATCCGGACCGTGTCCGCACCGCCGCGCGCGGTGTGCGCGCCGCAGCCGAGGAACTTGGTCTGTCCCGGGGCTCCGACCGCCCCGACGACCTCCGCGACGCCCTGCCGGGGTCGGCGCTCGAGGAGCTGGTGCCCGTGGCCGCGGCCGACCCGTCGGCCCTGGTCGCCGCGTTGCTGCGGTGGGCCCGCACCGCCGTCGCGGCGGCCGACGGGTACTCCGACGCCGACGCGGCGGTGGCGGCGCGCCTGCGGAGATGACGTCGCGGCTGACCGTCAGCCAGGTCGAGGGCTGGCGACCGGAGGCCCTGCTCGGTGTCGCAGACGACTGGGACGGCCTGGCCCGACGGCTGCGGTCCGTGGCCGAGGAGTTGCGTCGGCTGGACCGTGGCATCTGGGCGGGCGGAGGCGCGGATCGCGGGTGGGCGGCCGCGGCCGGACTCGAATCCGAGGCGTCGAGGCGGGCGGCGACGCTGGCCGCGGCCGCGGCCCGGGCCCGCCGCGGGGCCACCGTGCTCGCCGCGGCCCAGTCCGACGTCCTCGCAGTGCTGGCGGTGATCCGCGGTGCCGGCCACCAGGTTGCCGACGACGGCGCCGTCACCGGCGGCAGCGGCCCGACCGACGAACTGACCGCCCGGGTGCGCCATGGGCTGGCGTCGGTCGCCGCGGCGGACCGCGAGATCGCCGACCAGATCGCCCGCACGTTCGCCGCGTCGCCGCCCGCATCGGGCGCGGCGCCCGCGACGGTGCCGGCGGCCGCCGACGTCGTCGCCGGCTGGCCCACGATGAGCCAGGATCGCATCGCCGAGCAGATCCGGGCGATGAGCCCCGAAGAACGCCGAGGGTTGCTCGAGGCCGCACCCCGTGAGGTGGGCAACACCGACGGTGTGCCCTGGGACCTGCGGTTCGCTGCCAACCGGCTCAACATCGCCGAAGCCATTGCCGCGCAGCGGGATATCCTCGCCCGGTCCGACGACGACAAGATCCGGGCCGCGCTGGCCGCCGGCTTCGGCCTGGGCACCGGGATCGGCGGCTGGGGCGGACGGGGCGGCGTCGAACGCGTGCGCGCGGCGGCGTTCCTCGACCCCGGCTGGCGCGCGGCGGCGATCGCCATGCACGACCGCGACCCGCAGCGCCGCATCGAGTTCTACCGCGGCCTGCTCGCCGACGTCGCCGACCCCACGGGGCGCTCCCCGCAGACGCGGCCGCGGCAGATCCTCGCCTTCGACCCCGCCCGGTCCTCGCTGATCGAACTGCACGGCGATCTGCGCAGCGCGGGCAGCCTCGGAGTGCTGGTGCCGGGGACGAACACCACGGTCCTCGAGTCGGGGGCCAACGTGCGCACCGCACGACGCTTCGTGGCCGCCGGCCGCGGCGAGGTCGCGATGATCACCTACCTCGGAGGTCCCTTTCCCACCGGCCCGGACACCGTCGCCGGCCTGCTGCAGGCGACCGACCCGAGCTACGCACTGCAGATGGCGCCGCGGCTGGTGGCGTTCAGCGAGGATGTCGATCGTACGGTCGACGGGACCGGTCGCCAGATCCCGGTGACCTACCTGGGACATTCCTACGGCGGGTCGATCCTCGGCACTGCCGAACGGTTGGGGCTCACCGCGGATCGGACGGTCTACGTGGCGGCGGCCGGTGCCGGTGTCGGCGTCTTCGACGAAAAGGACTGGAACAACCGCAATCCCGATGTGCAGCGGTATTCGATGACGGCGCCCGGCGACCCTATCGCCTGGGTGCAGGGCCTGCCGTACGGCCCGCACGGCGCCGACCCCGACGAGATGTCGGGCGTGTGGCGGCTCGACACCGGCCGGCGCCTCGACGGCTCGGTCATGTCGGGTCCGGACGCCCACAGCGACGTGGTCAACGAGCCCTCGGATGCCTGGCGCAACCTACTCGCCGTGATCACCGGCGAACCGCTTCGGCGGTGAGACCCGACTACACCAGTTCCAGCTCTTCGACGGCGGCCCGGCTGCGGGCCGGGTCGGAGCCCGGAACGTAGCTCGGCGAGGTGACCTCACCGACCACGCCGCCCGCGACCCGCCGCTGCGCCTGCCGGAATTCGGGCAGCGGACCCATGGCCAGGTGCAGGCCGTTGATGACCGTCCACACCGAGGCCTGCCGCAGCGCTCGCTCGATCGGATTGGGGCGCTTGTACATCACCATGGCCGCGGCCCAACTGGGCAGCGTGTCGCGGATGGCCCAGTCGATGAACTCCCCGCCGGGCGGACCCGGATACTTCGGATCGGCCAGATTCGGCCCGGTGGTGGCGGCGGTCCCGTAGGTGATCGCGAGCTTGGGCAGATAGGAGTGCAGACAGTCGAGGGTTTCGGCCTTGGTCTCGGGCAGATCGGTGCCGCCGAGCGCGTGACCGACCTTGACGAACTCGCGGTAGTAGCGATCGATCTTCTTGCCCCGCAACGGATTCGGGTGGTAATACTCGTGTGCGGTGGCGATCCCCCAGGCCACGGTCGCGTAGTTCCAGCGCAACCACTCTGGGTCGTCGGCGTCGTAGGGCAGGCCGTCGGGGCGCACCCCCTTGACGGTGTGGTGCATGGCCCGCACGGTGTTGGCCAGCCGCTCGGCGGTCGCGGTGGAGCCGTAGGCGGTGCCGATGAAGAAGGACACCGAATGCGCCAATCGCACGGTGGCACCCTCCGGGTTGATGCGCAGGTCCAGCAGGTCACCGTCGGGACGTTCGACGATTCGGGAGTGGTCGACCCCCATCCAGAAGATGCTGGGGTCGAAGCGTTCGATGTAGGCCGCGCACTGCAGTCCGAACACCAACGCCGGCATGTGCGAGTGGACGTGCCAGACGGCGCTGCCGGGCCCGAACCAACCCGGATCGCCCTCCGGGCCGGCGAATTCGAGGCCGCGGAAGTACCGGCTCCGGATCTCGTCGTCGTAGAACCCGGCGATCTTGGACTGCAGCACTTGATGCGGGAGTTGCATGGCGTCACCCTACAAGTCTGGATACGGGTGTGTCCAGACTTCGATGGCACTAGGCTGACCGCGTGTCCAGCCCCACCAGGTGGGCGGGTGTCCCGCTGACCGACCGCCGCATCGAGCGCCGCGCGCTGTTGATCGCGGCCGCGTTCGCGCTGTTCGGCGAGGGCGGTGAGGTGGCGGTGTCGGTGCGCTCGGTGTGCCGCGAGTCCGCGCTGAACACGCGCTATTTTTACGAGAGCTTCACCGACACCGACGAACTGCTGGGTGCGGTCTACGACAAGGTCGCCGACGAGATGAACGAAGCGGTGGCCGCCGCCATCGACGCGGTCGACGGCACCGACGTCGACCGCATGCGCGCGGGCGTCCGGGCCGTGCTGGGCTTCAGCTCGGCCGACCCCCGCCGGGGGCGGGTGCTCTTCACCGAGGCGCGGGCCAACCCGGTGTTGACCGCGCGGCGCCAGATCGCCCAGGAGACCCTGCGACAGATGGTGCGCAGCCAGCGTGAGCATGCCCACCCGGGCGGCGACGACACCGCGACCCTGGTCGCGGCCGCCATGTTCACCGGAGCCATGGCGGAGCTGGCGCAACAGTGGCTCTCGGGCGGCCTCGGCGACGATCTGGACGCCGTGGTCGATCACGCCGTCCGATTTGTGCTGCTGACCTCCTGAGCCCGCGCATCGGCGCTACGCTGCGAAGGTGCCGAAAAGGCAGACCTCGCCGGCGTCGGTCCTGGCCAATGGCCGGGTGCCGCGGGAGAACCCGTGCGTGTCGGTGCGCAACGAACACTATGTCGACCGGGTGTCGCGCCAGATCCGTGTGCTCGAGGTCGCCGCGCTGATCGCGGCACTGGTCAGCGCCGCCTTCGGGATCTGGGGGCTGGTCGGCGGCTTCGGGTCCCAGCAGGTGGCGATCGTCAACCTGGTCTCGGCCGCGCTGTTCCTGGTCATCCCGCTGCTCGGCAAGTACTCGGATCTGCTGGCGGCGCTGTGTTTCATCGCCGTCGCCTACGCCTCGGTGTTCGTCCAGTGTTGGGCCATCGGCACCGGCTCGGGGCTGCAGTTCTACCTTCTGGTTGCCGCCTCCATCCTGGTGCTGGTGCTGGGTATCGAGCGCATTGCGTTGGCCGGGGCGCTGGCCGCGCTCGGGGTCGCCCTGGCCGTCGTGCTGGAACTCAACGTTCCCAACAGCACTGGCGTGCAACCGGATTGGGCCATGACGGTAGGCTTCGTCGCCTCGCTCGGCTCGGCGTCGCTGATGGCGGTGGCCACGGTGTGGTTCGCGTTGCGCGAGATCCGCCGCGCGGAGCTGGCCATGGAGTTGGAGTACCAGCGTTCCGAGACCCTGCTGGGCAACATCCTGCCGACCAGCATCGCCGAACGCCTCAAGGATCCCGACCACGAGATGATCGCGGACGCCTATGACGACGCGTCGATCCTGTTCGCCGACATCGCCGGGTTCACCCGACGTGCCAGCGAGACGAAGCCGTGCGACCTGGTGAAGTTCCTCGACCGCCTCTACACGGAATTCGACCGGCTGGTGGATCGGCACGGTCTGGAGAAGATCAAGACCACCGGGGATTCCTACATGGTGGTCAGCGGGGTGCCCGAACCGCGTGCCGACCACCTGCAGGCGCTGGCGGCGCTGGCCCTGGACATGGCGACCGTGGTGCGCGAACTGCGTGACCCCGCGGGGCGCCCGGTGCCCATCCGGATCGGGTTGGCGGCCGGACCCGTGGTGGCCGGCGTGGTGGGCGAACGACGGTTCTTCTACGACGTGTGGGGAGACGCCGTCAACGTGGCCGCCCGGATGGAATCGACCGATCAGGAGGGCCGCATCCAGGTGCCCGACGCGGTCTATCAGCGCCTGCGCGACGATTTCGTCCTCGAGGAGCGCGGCGACGTCGACATCAAGGGCAAGGGCCTGATGCACACCTGGTACCTGCGGGGCCGCCGCGGGGGTCCGGACGGCGATCGACCCGCCCGGTCCGGGACCGGGCGGGTCGAGTCCTCACCTGCTCGTTAGACCTTGCGGTTCTCCGACTTGATCAGCCAGGCCAGCTTCTCGAGGCCCTCGATCTGCGCATGCAGGATGTCGGCGGTCGTGGGGTCCTCGGCGTCGATGGCGTCGTGCACGGAGCGCATGGTGTCCACGGCCGCCTGGATGGAGGTCGTGATCATGTCCACCACCTCGGCGGTGTTCTGCTCATGCGGCGGGAACGCCGGCAGGGAGGTGGTCGCGGCCACGGTGTCGGTGCGGCCGTCCGGCACCGCCCACAGCGCCCGCATCCGTTCGGCGACGGTGTCGCTGCCCTCGCGGGCGAAGTCCACCAGCTCGTCCAGCTGTAGGTGCAGGTCGCGGAAGTTGGTGCCGACGACGTTCCAGTGCGCCTGCTTGCCCTGCAGTTGCAGCTCGATCAGGTCGACGACGACGCGCTGCAGATTGTCGATGAATTTCTGCGACGGGGCGAATCCAACAATGTCGCCGGCGTCGCGTCGCTTGTTGCCAACGGTAGCTACCGCAGTCATTTGATTTCTCCCTCTTTTCATTTGCCGGTAAATTCAGGGGTGTTCAGAAGTCCCGGGCGAGCGAATAACGGATTCTGCCGTTCACTCATTCCACCTGCGCAATAACTCGCTGAAACACATTCTCTGGGTACAACTGTTTACCGCTGGCAATGATTCCGAAACAATCTGTCACCTTCATCACGGTAGGTAAGGCAAGCCTTCGTTAATTGAGGCTATTCTTTGGAGTCGATTTGTGTTTTCGCCATTGTTGACGCATTTTCCTCGCCATTCGCAGGCCCGCGGTCGACGGCCGCGAGGCTGCGCGCATAGTTGGCGCCCATTCCCAACAACACCAGGCCCACGACGATGAACGCCGCGACCCGGAACATCCCGTCGAGCGTCCCGAGATCGAACAGGAACAGCTTGGCGGTGGCCGCCGCGGTCAACCCCAGCCCGCCCGCCAGTGGCACCGTGCGCGCATCCCCGCCGGGCCGCCGGCGGGCCAGGACGAAGAGCGCCGCGGCGGCCGCGATCCAGCAGATGGTGGCAACCATGTGGCCGGCGAGGAACCCGCCGTCGCCGCCGAACAAGACGCCGGCGGTGACCGTGAACATCGTGACCGCGTACAGCGCCACCACGGCGGCGCCGGCCCAGACCAACCGGACGGTGTCGACGTCCAGGCGGGCGCCACGGGTCCACGTCCAGGCGATCACCAGCGCCGTGGCGACCAGCAGCACGCTGGAGACCAGCGTCGACACCGCGCCGGCGGCGCGGGGTTCGACGGCGGACAGCAACGTCTCGGGTGGGGCGAACGCGAGATACAGCATGGCGCCGATGGTCGCGAAACCCGCTGCGACCCAACGCGCTACGACGCTGCGCCGCCCGGCGACACCGACCACCAGCGAGAGCCCCAACAGCACCGGTCCCTCGACGTACCCCGCAAACGCCACCGTCACGGCGATCAGCGCGGCGACCGCCGACAGCGCCGAGAAGATTGCGGCCACGGCGCCGTCGACGCCCGGCAGCCTGCGCGGCCGCGCGACGATGGCCAGGAGGCCGGCCGCCAGCGCCGCGGCGATCACCGCGCCCAGCACGCGTGGCACCGCCGTGGCGGCCACCAGGGCGGGGAGCGTGCCGAACACGGTCAACAGCGCCATCGCGACCCGACGACTCGAGTGCGGCAGCAACAGCAGGGCGCCCACCACGGCCAGCAGCGCGGCGATCGCGCACGCGCCGCCCAACAGCCACGGGTCCTCGCCAAAGCGGAGCGCACCGGCGACCGCGGCGATGAACAGCGCGAACAGCAGAGGCAGCGTGACCGCGGCGGTGCGCGCGGCGTGCATCCAGACCCAGTCCTTACCGATCTGCACCGGCAGCGTCGCGGCCGACAGCGCGATCATGAATCCGAGCAGCAGCAACGAGATCCCGTCGGCGACGACGGGCGCCAGGATGGTCAGCGGCACCAGCACCAGCAACCCGAGTTGCTGCGAATCCCAACGCCGGGCCAGGGTCAGGCCGGCTCCGGCGATCAGGGCCGCGAGCAGCAGTCCGGCGACGCCGGGCAGCCACTCGTAGATGGCGGTGACGGCGACGATGTCCATGTAGGCCGCCGCGATGCCGGTGGCGGCCAGCGCGACCGCGCCGACCTGCCCGCCCGGGCGCCGGTTCATCCGCATGCCCACCGCGGTCAGGCCCCCGGCCAGCACGGCGCCGGCGGCGACCCGCAGTTCCGGCCGCAGGATCCCGGCTTGGGCCGCCAGCACCAGTAGCAGCACCACGCCGATCAACGTCACGGCGACCCCGGCGACGGCCAACAGCTTGCCTATCCAGCCCTGACCGTCGTCGGTGCCGAGTCGCGCGGACAACGTGGGCCGCGGCGCGACGGGCGGGAACGACGGTGGCGGTGGCGGCGGCAGCTGGACCGACGGCGGTGATGGCGGCGCCGGGACCGGGCGCGGCGGCGTGGCCACCGGGGCGGCCACCGGCCCCGGGTACGGGTAGGGGTGGGGCAACGGCGGTGGGGCCGGCGGGTTCATGGGGGCCGGCGGCGCGAGAGTTCGTTGCAGTTCGCTGAATTGCCCGGCCACCCGGGCCATCTGCTGCGACATCTGCTGGAATTCGTCGGACAACCGTTGCAGGGCAACCTGATGCGGTGCGGTCATGAAGTCATCGTCGCCGCGGCCGGGCCGCGGGGCATGAGTAGGACTACCCGACTTCAGGGATTCTCGTCCAGGCCGTGCTCGATGGCGTAGCGGGTCAACTCCACCCGGTTGGCCACCTGCAGCTTGCGGAAGGTCGCCTGCACATGGTTTTCCACGGTGCGGTGGCTCACCGAGAGCTTGGCGGCGATCTGCTTGGCGGTCAGACCCTTCGCGACGTAGCGCAGCACCTCGGTCTCCCGCTCGGTCAGCGTGGGCCCGCTCGGCGCGGATGCGGAGCCGCGGGCGATGCGCCGGTACTCCCCCAGCACCAGTCCCGCCAGGCCGGGGGTGAATACGGCTCGGCCCTGCGCGGTTTCGGCCACCGCGGCGCTCAGCTCGGCCTTGGAGGCGCTTTTCACCAGGTAGCCGGTGGCGCCCGCCTTCACCGCCTGCAGCACGTCGTCGCGCTCGCCGGAGGCCGACAGCACCAGCACCCGGCTCGCCGGTGACACCTCGAGCACCCCGACCGTGGCGGCGGCGCCGTCGCCGTCGCACAGCTGCATGTCCATCAGCACCACGTCCGGGCGCACCACGGCGGCCCGCCGACGCGCCGCGGCGACCCCGTCCGCGGTCGCCACCACGTCGAAACCCTCGTCGGCGAGATCGCGGGCCACCGCGTCGCGCCAGATCGGGTGGTCGTCGACCACCATCACGGTGATGGCGGCGGGGGTGTCGTCAGCCACGCTGCGGTCCAGTCTGCGGTCGATGGGCGGGCACGGTCAGCTCCCATTCGACACCCTCGCCCGGGGCCGTGGTCAACCGGGCGGACCCGGACAGGGACTCGAGCCGACCGACGATGGACTGCGAGATGCCCAGCCGACCCTCGGCGCGGGCCTGGGCCGGGCGTCCGGCGTCCATTCCGGCGCCGTCGTCGCGGATGCTGATGGTGACGGCCTCGCCGAGGTCCTCGAGCAGTACGTAGGCCCGCGCGGCCGGGCCGGCGTGCGCGCGGACGTTGTCCAGGACGTTGCCGACGGCGGCGTCGAGTTCGGTCACCACCTCTGACCGCAGCAGCACCGGGGTGCCCGGCACACTCACCACCACCCGGTCATCGGCGCGCCGGTTCAGCCAGGCCCGCAGATCCACCGACTGCGTATCGTGGCCGGCCCGCACCGACTCGTCGCTGACCAGCCGACGCAACGCGCGTTCCTGTTCGCCGGCCAGTTCGGCGAGTTCGGTGGTGGGACCGCCGATTTCGTGACCGCGCCTGGCCACCAGGGCGAGTACCTGGATCACCCCGTCGTGCACCTGGCGGGCCAGCCGCTCGCGTTCGGCGACGGCGGCCGACATCCGCAGGGCGCGCTCCAGTTCGGCGTGGGCGCGCCGGGCGGTCTGGGCGGCCATCCCGACCGCCAGCCCGACGGCGAGTTCGATGATGATGGTCGCGTTGCGGCTGAAGTCGAAGCTGACCGATCCCTTGAGCGCCGCGTAGACGGCCATCACCCCCACCCCGGCACCCATCCCGACGATCGGGCCGGCCAGGATCGCCGCGGAGATCGGTGCGTTGGTGGCCCACAACGTCGTCGGCCAGGATTGGTTGGCCTGGATCCAGGCGTCGGAGGCCACCAGGTGCGTCGACCAGATCAGCCCGATCACCACCAGGAACTCCGCACCCACCCAGGCCGGCCGCCGGCCGAAGCCCTGGAGGTAGGCCACGGCGCACGCCAGCGTCCAGGCCGACAGCACCGCGAACAGCACCCAGCCGATCGCGGGCCGCTCGAGTTCGTCGATGCCGGCGATCTGGAACCCCGCCGCGTACAGATAGCTCAGCAGGCGGAACACCTGGGCCGCGCGCCACAGCGGTGCGGTGGGGTCGTGGGTGGGCTCCGAGGTGCTCACCGGGTCGCGCCGTTGATCCGCGGCCGGTCGATCATGCCGAGTTCCACGCCCCACATGGTGGCAATGGTGCGGTACTCGCCGGTGCTCATGAGGTGTTCGAGCGCCAGGCGCAACGCCTCGGCCAGCCCGGAGCCCTTGGGGACGGGCCAGCCGTACAGGCCGGCATCGAACACCTCGCCCGCGGTCTCGAGGGCGCCGCCGCTGGTCTTGACGGCGAATCCGGTCACCGGTGAGTCCGCCGACATCGCGTCGACCTCACCGGCGATCAGCGCCGCGGTCAGGTCGTCCTGTCGGGTGTAGACGGCCTTCTCGATCGGGGGTCGGCCGGCCGCCACGCACGCCTGGCTCTTGGCCGGGATCTCCTCGGTCTCCTGGATCACCCCGTAGGCCACTCCGACCCGCAGGCCGCAGGCGGCGTCCGGATCGACGCCCGCACCGGGGCGTTGCGCCCACAGGGTGCCGGCCTTGAAGTAGTTCACGAAGTCCGCCAGTTCTTCGCGGGCCTTGGTGTCGGTGACCGAGGACATCCCGACGTCGAAGCTGCCGGACACCACCGAGGTGATGATGGCGTCGAACGCCGTCTCGCGGTAATCCGGTGTCAGGCCCAGGGTTCGGGCCACCGCATCCATCAGGTCGACGTCGAAACCGGTCAGTTGGCCGTAGGAATCCCGGAATTCGTTCGGCGCGTACGGGACGTTCACGCCGATCACCAGACGTCCGGTGGCCCGGATGTCGGCCGGCACCTGGGCGGCGATCGAGGCGACGGCGCCGTCGGCGGGGGCGGCCTGGGCCCCGGCGGTGCTTTCGGCCACGGTGGCGGCGCGGGTGCGCTCGTCGGACACTCCCCGCAGTTGCCACGCCCCGAACGTGCACACCGACACCACCAGCAGCCCGATTGCGGTGGCGCCCAACACCCTTCGGCGAGACACCGAGCGCGGGGCCCGGTGCGCGGAGCGCCGGGCGGCCCGGCGGGTGGGGCGGATCTTCGGCCGGTCGACCGCCGCGCGGGCCGCGGCCGCCAGCTCCGAGGCGCTGCCGAAGCGGCGGTCGGGATCCTTGGCCATCCCCTTGGCGATCACGGCGTCGAACGCCGCCAGCGTGGGATCGGCGTCCGAGGGACGCGGCGGGGGTGCCACCATGTGTCCGGCGATCTGCTGTTCCAGGCTGTCGCTGGGATAGGGGCGCTGCCCCGTCAGGCATTCGTAGAGCACACAGGTCAACGCGTAGACGTCGGACCGCGGATCGCTGGGCCCGCCGTGGAACCGTTCCGGGGCCATGTAGGCCAGTGTGCCCAGGGTGTTGCCGGCGGTGGTGACCCCGGGCTCGGTGGTGGTCCGCGCCAGGCCGAAGTCGATCAGGTAGACGAACTCCCGGTCGGAGATCAGGATGTTCGACGGTTTGACGTCGCGGTGGACCAGGCCGGCCCGGTGCGCGGCGTCCAGCGCCGACCCCACCTGTTCGACGACGACCGTCGCCAACTCCGGTCCCAACGGGGCGGACCGCTTGCTCAGGATCGCCGCCAGGGTGAGCCCCTCGATGAGCTGCATGTCCAGATACAGGCGGTCGTCGATCTCGCCGTAACCGTGGATGGGCACCACGTGCGGGTCGGTCACGCCGGCCGCGGCGTGCGCCTCCCGCCGGAACCGCTGCTGGAAGACGGTGTCCCGGGCCAGGTGCGGGGGCAGCAGCTTGAGGGCGACAATGCGATCGGTCTTGGTGTCCCGGGCCCGATACACCTCCCCCATGCCGCCGCGGCCGAGCAATGCCAGCAGCTCGTAGTGCCCGAACCGGTCAGCACGCTCAGAAGACGTTGTATCCACCGTTTACCCCTGGGCGCCAACGCCCCCCGACGAAGTTGTCTGAATTTACATCACCTTCGACAGAAATGCCCTGGTGCGGTCGTGCTGCGGATTGCTCAGCACCTCCCGCGGCGCCCCGCTCTCGACGACCACGCCGCCGTCCATGAACACCAGCTGGTCGGCCACCTCACGGGCAAATCCCATCTCGTGTGTGACCACCACCATCGTCATTCCCTCGGCCGCAAGCTTTTTCATCACCGCGAGTACCTCGCCCACCAGCTCCGGGTCCAGCGCGGACGTCGGCTCGTCGAAGAGCATCAGCTTGGGGTCCATGGCCAGGGCCCGGGCGATGGCCACCCGCTGCTGTTGTCCGCCGGACAACTGGGCGGGATACGCGCCCGCCTTCGCCGACAGCCCGACCTGGTCGAGCAGATCCTTGGCCCGGGCGGCGGCGACGTCCTTCTTGACCTTCTTGACGTGGATCGGCGCCTCCATGACGTTCTGCAGCGCGGTGCGATGCGGGAACAGGTTGAAGTGCTGGAACACCATTCCGACGTCGCGGCGCTGCTTGGCGGCTTCGCGCGGCGGCAACTCGTGCAGCTTGCCGCCGCGTTCCCGATAGCCCACGAGTTGGCCGTCGACGAACAGGCGTCCGGCGGTCACCTCCTCGAGGTGGTTGATGCAGCGCAGAAACGTCGACTTGCCCGAACCGGACGGGCCGACCAGGACCAGCACCTGCCCCTTCGGCACCTCCAGCGTCACGCCCTTGAGCACCTTGAGCGCACCGAAGTCCTTGCAGACGGCCTCGGCCCGGACCATCGGGGGTTCGGTCATGGGTGCGGCTCTCCGATCTGTTCCCGGGCCAGCGCCTCGAGCTGTTTGCTGGTCAGCTTGCGCGACGCTCCCCGGGAGAAGTAGCGCTCCAGGTAGAACTGGCCGACCATCAGCACGCTGGTGACGGCCAGATACCACGTCGCGGCCACCAGCAGCAGCGGGATGGGTTCGAAGATCCGCGCGGCGATCTCCCGGGAGGTGATGCCGTAGAGCTCCAACGTGTAGGGCACCGCCGTCACCAGCGAGGTGGTCTTCAGCATGCTGATGACCTCGTTGCCGGTGGGCGGGATGATCACGCGCATCGCCTGCGGTAACACCGTGCGGCGCATGGTCATCGTCCAGGACATGCCCAGCGCGACGGAGGCCTCGGTTTGGCCCTCGGGCACCGAACTGATGCCGGCCCGGATGATCTCGGCCATGTAGGCGGCCTCGTTCAGGGCCAGTCCGATGAGCGCCAGCAGGAACGGGAAGGACAGGTTCTGCAGATCCAGATGCAGCAGCGAGGGCCCGAACGGCACCCCCAGCTGGACGTTCTGGTAGATGGTCGGGAACAGGCCCCAGAACACCAACTGCACGTAGACCGGGGTGCCGCGGAAAATCCAGAGGTAGACCCAGGCCACCCAGCGGAACACGGGGTTCGGTGACAGCCGCATGACGGCCAGGACCACACCCAGGATGATCGCGATCACCATCGAATACACCGTCAGCTGCAGGGTGTTCCACACCCCTTGCAGCACCCGCTCGTTGAACAGGTACTCGCGATAGGTGCCCCAACCGTACGCCGGGTTGGTGGCGGCGCCCCACAGGAACAGCCCGACGATGACCAGGATCACCGCCGCGGTCACCCAGCGCCACGGGTGCCGCAGCGGGACAGCGTC
Organism: Mycolicibacterium sp. MU0050; assembly: GCF_963378085.1. GTDB lineage: Bacteria > Actinomycetota > Actinomycetes > Mycobacteriales > Mycobacteriaceae > Mycobacterium > Mycobacterium wendilense. The sequence goes on from NZ_OY726395.1 coordinate 2,583,312, forward strand.
TATGGGCGCCGGTGTCGCCGCGCGCTCATCACTCATCCGCCGAACCGACTAGTTGACCGCGCCGTTGATCACGGGCTTGTCGATCATTCCCTGTTCGACGCCCCAGTTGGTCGCGATGGTCTCGTAGTCACCGGTTTCGATGAGGTGCTCGAGGGCCTTCTGCAACGCCGCGGCCAGCGCGGACCCCTTGGCCACGGGCCACCCGTAGGGGGCCGAACTGAAGACCTCGCCGATCTGCTCGAGCTTGCCGTTGCTCTGCTTGATCGCGTACAGCACCACCGGTGAGTCCGCCGACACCGCGTCGGCCTGCCCGAGCACCACCGCGTTGGTGGCCGCGTCCTGACCGTCGAATGCCATGATCTCGATGGCGGGCTTGCCGGCGTCGAGGCAGGCCTGGTTCTTGGCCGGCAGTTCGGTGGTCTCCTGATGGGTGGTCGCCTGCACCGCGACCTTCTTGCCACAGGCGTCGTCGGGGTCGACGTTGCCGCCGGGGCGCTGCGCCCACAGCGTCCCCGCCGAGAAGTAGGTGACGAAGTCCACCGAGCGTTCGCGTTCCTTGGTGTCGGTGAACGACGACATGCCGACGTCGTAGGTGCCGCCCTGGATGGACGGGATGATCTTGCCGAAGTCGGATTCGCGGTATTCGGGTGTCAGGCCGAGGGTTTCGGCGATCGCATTCATCAGATCGACGTCAAAGCCGACGATCTTGCCGCTGGGATCCTTGAACTCGTTGGGCGGGTAGGGAATGTTGACGCCGATGATCAACTCGCCGGCGGCCTTGATGTCCTCGGGGACCATCGCGGCAATCTCATCGACCTTGCCGGCCGCCACGGGCGCGGACTCCGGCGACTCCGCGGTGGAGTCGGTGCTACTCGAGCAGCCGGACAGGGCGAGCGCACCCGAGGCGACGAGGACCGTGGTCCAACGCCACCATCGCGGGGTGCTGCGACGTCGGTCCCGATGTGCCGGTGGTGCTGCTTCCACGGTTCTCACCTTCTCCTACTCGTCCCATTCGGATCGACAAGCCGTCGCCGGCCAGCGGCGGACTCAACCGTAAGCCCTGACCCGCCTCTGCGGTAACCCGAAGAGTAATCACCCGGACGCCGAAACCGGCTCGCATTGCCCGTAGTCGATGGGTGCGGCGGAACCGACCCGCGGGCGGATTGGCAATTGGGACCGGCAAACCCGCCGATGTGCCACACTGCGCCCATGATGATGAGCAGAGATTCCACCGATACCGCGGCGCCGGCCTCGAGGACCGGATCCACCACCGTCCCAGCGTTGTTGCCGCACCTGTGGCGCAGCACGTTGTTCTCGGGGCTGGCCGCCGTCGTCCTCGGTGTGTTGGTGCTGGCCTGGCCGGGCGCCACCATCCTAGTGGCCGGGATCATCTTCGGCGCCTACCTGCTCGTCAGCGGCATCGCCCAGGTGGTCTTCGCCTTCACGTTGCACGTCTCGGCCGGGGGCCGGGTGTTGCTGTTCGTCAGCGGCGCCGCGGCGCTGGTGCTGGCGGTGCTGTGCTTCCGCAGTCTGGAGGACTCGATCCTGTTGCTGGCCATCTGGATCGGCATCGGCTTCATCTTCCGCGGTGTCGCCACCGCGGTCTCGGCGATCAGCGACCCCGCGCTGCCGGGGCGCGGTTGGGAGATCTTCTTCGGCGTGGTGAGCCTGCTGGCCGGTGTGGTGATGCTGGCCACGCCGTTCGACTCGTTGGCGGTGCTGACCATGGTGGTCGGGATCTGGTTGATCGTGCTCGGCGGCTTCGAGGTCATCGCGGCATTCGGGATCAGGAAGGCCGTCAAGACGTTGACGTCCTGATCACCGCGGGGTGCGGGCCGAATCACATGGCCCGCACCCGCGGCATCTACTACTCTCGGTAGTAGTTATTGGCTCGCAGCCCCGGAAGTGGTGCGTATGGACGCTCTGGACGTTTCGCGGTGGCAGTTCGGGATCACCACCGTCTACCACTTCATCTTCGTGCCGCTCACCATCGGGCTGGCCCCACTGATCGCCGTGATGCAAACGGTGTGGCACGTCACCGGGCGCCCCGAGTGGTACCGGCTGACGCGGTTCTTCGGCAAGCTGTTCCTGATCAACTTCGCGATCGGCGTGGCGACGGGGATCGTGCAGGAATTCCAGTTCGGGATGAACTGGAGCGAGTACTCCCGCTTCGTCGGTGACGTCTTCGGCGCTCCCCTGGCGATGGAGGGCCTGGCGGCCTTCTTCTTCGAGTCCACCTTCATCGGATTGTGGATCTTCGGCTGGACCCGGCTGCCCAAGCTCGTGCACCTGGCCTGCATCTGGATCGTCGCGATCGCGGTCAACATGTCCGCGTTCTTCATCATCAGCGCCAACTCGTTCATGCAGCATCCCGTGGGCGCCACGTACAACCCGGACACCGGCCGCGCCGAATTGCACAGCATCGTCGAGTTGTTCACCAACAACACGGCCATCTGGGCGTTCCTGCACGCGGTGGCGGGGTCGTTCCTGACCGCGGCCACCTTCGTCGCCGCGGTGTGCGCGTGGTGGATGGTGCGCAGCCGAAACTCGGTGTCGGACAACGACACCACCGCAAAGGGCGCCGCACCTGCGCCGGCGGGGCTGTACCGGCCCGCCGCGATCCTGGGTTGCTGGGTGGCGCTGATCTCGGCCGTCGCCCTGATCTTCACCGGCGACATCCAGGCCAAGCTGATGTTCCATCAACAACCCATGAAGATGGCCTCGGCGGAATCGCTGTGCCACACCGAAACCGACCCAATGTTCTCGGTGTTGACCGTCGGCACGCACAACAACTGCGACGGCATCACCCGCGTGATCGAGGTGCCGTGGGTGCTGCCCTTCCTGGCCGAGGGCAGGATTTCCGGGGTCACCCTCGAGGGCGTCGAGGACCTGCAGGTCCAGGCCGAAGAGAAGTTCGGCCCGGGCAACTACCGCCCGAACCTGTTCGTCACCTACTGGGCGTTCCGGGCGATGATCGGGCTGCTGCTGGTTCCGGTGCTGTTCGCGCTCACCGCGCTGTGGTTGACCCGCGGCGGGCGCATCCCGAACCAGCGATGGTTCTCCCGCTTCGCCCTGCTCACCATCCCGACGCCGTTCCTGGCCAACAGCGCCGGCTGGATATTCACCGAGATGGGACGCCAGCCCTGGGTGGTGGTGCCCAACCCGGACGGCGACCAGCTGATCCGACTGACCGTGCAGGACGGGGTGTCCAACCACTCAGTGGGCATGGTGTGGATCTCGGTGACCACCCTGACCCTGACCTACGCGGTGCTGGCCGTCATCTGGTTCTACCTGCTGCGTCGCTACGTGGCTGCGGGTCCACAGGAGCACGACTCGGAACCGGCGCCGCCTACGCCACCGGCCGACGACGACGTCGCTCCGCTGTCCTTCGCGTACTGAGGAGCTGATCGAAATGGGCCTACCGGAACTCTGGTTCATCCTCGTCGCGGTGCTCTTCCTGGGCTTCTTCATCCTGGAGGGCTTCGACTTCGGCGTCGGCATGCTGATGGCCCCACTGGGCCGCATCGCCGGCCGGTCCGCCGGCCCGCAGGCGGCCGACAACCATCGCCGCGCGGTGCTCAACACCATCGGACCGGTGTGGGACGGCAACGAGGTCTGGCTGATCACCGCCGGCGGCGCCATGTTCGCGGCGTTCCCGGGCTGGTACGCCACGGTGTTCTCCGGCTTGTTCCTCCCGCTGCTGGTCATCCTGTTGGCGATGATCCTGCGCGTCGTCGCCATCGAGTGGCGCGGCAAGATCGACGACCCGCACTGGCGGCACTGGGCCGACATCGGCATCGCGGTGGGCTCGTGGGTACCGGCGATCCTGTGGGGCGTGGCCTTCGCCATCCTCCTGCGCGGCCTGCCGGTGGGCGCCGATCAGCAGGTGCGCGGCCTGTCGTTCGGCGACGTCGTGAACGCGTACACCCTGTTGGGCGGCTTGGCCACGTGCGGGATCTTCCTGCTGCACGGGGTGGCCTTCCTGGCGCTGAAGACCCTCGGGGAGGTCCGCGACAACGCCCTGCGCATCGGGCGTCGGCTGGTGGTGCCGGTGCTGATCGTCGCCGGTGGGTTCGGTTGGTGGACCCAGGCGGCCTACGGCAGACCCGGATCCTGGGTGGCGTTCGGGGTCGCGGTGCTGGCCCTGCTCGGGACCGCGGTGTTGCTGCGGGCGGGCACCCGCGACGGCTGGGCCTTCACCCTGACCACCCTCGTGGTCGCGGGCGTGGTCGCCATGCTGTTCATCGACCTGTACCCGAACCTGCTGCCGTCCACCCTGAATCCGGACTGGAACCTCACCATCTACAACGCGTCGTCGAACCCGTACACGCTGAAGGTCATGACCTGGGCCGCGGCCATCTTCGCGCCCCTGGTGATCGGTTACCAGGCCTGGACGTACTGGGTGTTCCGGCAACGAATTTCGGCGGATCGCATTCCCGCCTCGATCGGTCTACCGAGGACACCGTCCTGAGTACCGACCGGACCGCCCGACGCGGCCGGGCCGAGCTGGCCCGGCTGGTGCGAGCCTCGGCGTCGGTGCGACGATTCCTGGCCGGCACCGTGGCCTGCGGTGTCGTGACCGCGGCCTGCGCCATCGCCGCGGCGATCGTGCTCGCCCACCTGGTGGCCGAGCTCATCACCGACCCCGACAGCCGCAGCCTGCAACGTCAGCTCCCGCCGCTGGCCCTGCTCGCACTGATCTGGACGGTTCGGACCGTGGCCCAGTTCATCCAGGCCCGGATCAGCCAGCGGGAGGCCAGCGCGGCGATCGCCGACCTGAGCGGGCAGGTGTTGGGCGCCGTCACCGCCGCCTCCCCGCGCGCGCTGGCCGCCCACCGCGACGACGCCGCCGCGGTGGTCCTGCGCGGTCTCGACGACCTGCGGGCCTATTTCACCGGCTACCTGCCCGCCCTGTTGCTGGCCGGGCTGTTGACGCCGGCGGCGCTGGCCGCGATGGCGGTCTACGACCTCCCGGCGGCCGCGATCGTGCTGATCGCCTTGCCGTTGATCCCGCTGTTCATGGTGCTCATCGGCCTGGTCACCGCGGATCGATCGGCCGCCGCGCTGGCGGCCATGACGACCCTGCAGTCCCGGCTGCTGGACCTGATCGCCGGCATCCCCACGCTGCGCGCCCTGGGCCGGGCCGAGGGCCCGGGCGCGCGCATCGGCGAACTCAACGCCGCGCACCGCCGTTCGGCGATGTCCACGCTGCGCATCGCGTTCATGTCCAGCCTGGTGCTGGAGCTGTTGGCGACCCTGGGCGTGGCCCTGGTGGCGGTGAGCGTCGGCCTCCGCCTGGTGTACGGGGACGTCGCCCTGGCCAACGCCTTGACGGTCCTGTTGCTGGCCCCGGACGTGTTCTGGCCGCTGCGCCGGGTCGGTGTGGCCTATCACGCGGCCGAGGATGGAAATGCCGCTGCCGGCAAGGCCTTCGAGCTGATGGACACGGTCGCCACGGACCCGTCGGGACACTCTGTGGTGGGCGCCGCGGGGGCAACGATCCGCATCGAGCACCTCACGGTCGCCGGCCGCGACGGACACCGCCCGGCGGACCTGTCCGGGGTCATCGAGCCCGGCCGGATCACGGTGTTGACCGGACCCAACGGGGCCGGGAAGTCGACGACGCTGGAGGTGCTCACCGGCCTGACCACGCCCGCTTCCGGCCGGATCACCGTCGACGGCACCGACGTCGCCGATCTCGATCGCGTCCGGTGGTGGCCGCAACTGGCGTGGCTGCCGCAGCGCCCGGTGCTGGTGCCCGGCACGGTCGCGACCAACCTGAGCTTGTTCGGTCCGCTCACCGACGCCGACGCCGCCTGTGCCGCAGCGGGTTTCGACGTGGTCCTCGGGGAGCTGCCCGACGGCGCGGCGACCGTCGTCGGACGCGACGGCCTGGGCCTGTCGCTGGGCCAACGGCAACGCCTCGGGCTGGCTCGGGCGCTGGGTTCGGGTGCCCCGGTGCTGCTGCTCGACGAGCCCACCGCCCACCTCGACCCCGCCACGGAGCGCCGCGTCCTCGACGCACTACGCGCGCGGGCCGACGACGGCGCCACGGTGCTGATCGTCGGACACCGGCCACCGGTGCTGGCCGTCGCCGACCACATCATCGAGGTGGGCAGCCATGTTCCGGCCTGACCCCCTGGTTCGCGCCCTGGTGCTGCTGCGGCCCCGACTGCCCCGACTCGGGCTCGCCGTCGCGTGCGGGGTCCTCTCGCTGGCCAGTGCGCTGGCGCTGGCGGGCGTCTCGGCGTGGCTGATCACCCGGGCCTGGCAGATGCCGCCCATCCTGGATCTGTCGGTGGCGGTGGTGGCGGTGCGCGCGTTCGGCATCTCGCGTGGCGTCCTGCAGTACTGCGAACGACTGGCCTCGCACGACACCGCGCTGCGGGCCGCCGGAGCCGCACGCGAGCAGATCTACCGTCGGCTGGCACGCGGGCGGCCGGAACTGACGGCCCGCCTGCACGAGGGCGAACTGGTCAGCCGGGTCGGTCACGACGTCGACGAACTCTCCGACGCGCTGGTGCGCGCGGTGCTCCCGATCGCCGTGGCGGCGGTCCTCTCGCTGGCCGCGGTCGGCACCATCGCCGTCATCTCCTGGCCGGCCGCCGCAATCCTGGCCGCCTGCCTGCTGGTGGCCGGGGTGCTCGCGCCGTGGTTGTCCGCCCGCGGCGCCGCGGCCCAAGAGCAGCTCGCCCGGGCGCACCACGCCGAGCGCGACGTGGCCTCGATGATCGCCCTGGACCACGCCCCGGAACTGCGCGTCAGCGGCCGACTTCCCGCCGTGATCGCCGATTCCGTTCGACACCAACGCAATTGGGGCGACGCGCTGGACCGCGCGGCGCGTCCGGCGGCGTTCGGCGCGGCCATGCCGACCGCGGCGATCGGGGCGAGCGTGCTGGGCGCCGTCGTCGTCGGGATCGGAATCGCCGCCTCAGTGGCCCCCACCACCCTGGCCATCCTGATGTTGCTGCCGCTGTCCTCGTTCGAGGCGACCACCGCGCTGCCGGCGGCGGCGGTACAGCTGACCCGTTCTCGCATCGCCGCACGCCGGCTGTTCGACCTGATCGGCGACCCGAACGTCGCGGAGGCGATCGCCGCGGAGCCGGTGCCGCCACGCGCACGATCGGGCGAGCTCGTGCTGCGGGCGCGGGCGGTCGCCGGGCACCCGCGCGCGGCGCGCAGCGTCGCGGTGGACATCGAGTTGCCACTGGGCGCGCGGCTTGCGGTCACCGGCCCCAGCGGCTGCGGAAAGAGCACCGTCTTGCTGACGTTGGCCGGGCTGATCCCCGCGCTGGACGGCGCCGTCACCCTCGACGGTCGCCGCCTGACACAGCTCGAGGAGTCCGAATTGCGCGGCACCATCACCTATTTCGCCGAGGATGCGCACATCTTCGCCACCACGGTCCGCGACAACCTGCTGGTGGTGCGCGGCGATTGCACCGACGTCGAACTGGAGTCCGCGTTGGCCCGGGTGGGTCTGCGGGGCTGGCGGGAGGGGCTGCCCGACGGACTGGACACCGTGCTGGTCGGCGGCGCGGCGGCGGTGTCGGCCGGGCAGCGACGCCGCCTGTTGTTGGCTCGGGTGCTGCTGTCACGCTCCCCCATCGTGTTGCTCGACGAGCCCACCGAGCACCTCGATGCCGCCACCTCCGATGCGCTGCTGCATGACCTGTTGGACCCCGGCGGGCTCTTCGGTCCGCACCGCACGGTGGTGGTGGCCACCCATCACCTGCCCGACGATCTCGCCGGCCACGTTCCCGGCCTGCGGCTGAGTAACGACATCGCGGGCGCGGTGGCAGGTACCCTGGCTGACGGCCGACCAATACCTCCTGATTGGGAGCGCGATACATGACCCTGCCTCCGCCCCCGGGGTCCCCCGGGAGCTCCGACGAGCCGGGCGATACCTCCGGTTCCGGCGCGACACCCCCGTCGTATCCCCCACCCCCGTCGTACCCGCCGCCCCCGGGCGGTCCCGGCGGATATCCGCCGCCCCCGCCGCAGCCCTACTCCGGTTACAGCCCGGCGCCGCAGCTGATGCGCAACGGCCTGGGGATCGCCGCGCTGGTGGTCGCTCTGCTGTCGCTGCCCGCCGCGATCACCATCATCGGCGGGTTGATCCTGGGCGTCACGGCCATCGTGCTGGGCTTCATGGGCCGCGGCCGGGTGTCCCGGGGCGAGGCCGACAACGGCGGCGTGGCCGTCGCCGGCATCGTGCTGGGTGCCCTGGGTGTGGTGTTGAGCCTGGTGCTGATCGTCGTGGCGGTGGTCGCGGGCCGCTGGTTCATGGACTGGGGCGGCCGAGACTACTTCGACTGCATGCAGGACGCCGGCGACAACCGGGCCGCGCAGGCGCAATGCGAGGACGAGTTCCGCGGCAAGCTCGAGGAGAAGTTCGGCATGACGGTCACCCCGTCGCCGGGGCGCTGACCGAGCTCACTTGCGGCTCGGGAAGTGCTTGACGATGCCTTCCTGCACCACGGTGGCCACCAGCAGGCCGTCCCGGTCGAAGAAGTGTCCGGTGCCCAGGCCGCGCGACTCCGCGGCCACCGGCGACGTCGTCGAATAGAGCACCCAGTCGTCGAACCGCACCGGCCGGTGGAACCACACCGAATGGTCGATGGTGACGGCGAAGATCCGGTCATGCCCCCACGACAGCCCGTGCGTGGTGATGATCGAATCCAGCACGGTGGTGTCCGAGGAGTAAACCATTGCCGCGTAGTGCAATACCGGATCGTCGGGCATGGGGCCCTCGGTGGTCATCCACACCCGGTTGTGGTCCAGACGGTCGCCCTTGTCGCGCATGATCCACGCCGGGTCGTTGGTGTAGCGCCACTCGATGGGCCGAGAAGCCTGCACGAACAGCGGCACGGTCTCTTCGTAACCCACCAGCAGTTCGTCGATCTTGGGCAGGTCCTCCGGATCGGGCACCGCGGGCGCGCTGATGTTGTGCTCCAGGCCGCGGCCGCCGGCCAGGTAGGAAATCAGGGCCGTGCCCAGCAGGACCCCGTTCTGACTGACGTCGACGCGGCGGTTGGCGAACCGACGCTCGTCGCGCAGTCGCACGACCGTGAACTCCAGGTCCTGGGTGGGATCCCCACCCGCGATGAAGTGCACGTTGAGGGCGCTGGGCGGCAGATTGGCTGGGACGGTGCGGCTTCCGGCGACGAACGCCTGGGCCATCAGCTGCCCACCGAAGGTGCGGATCGGGTTCTTGCTGGGATGGGCGCCGAAGAAGGTTTCCGGCCCGGCTTCGGCCTCGACCTTGCGCAGGTCGAGGATCGCCAGCAACTCCTCGAAATCAGTTTCGGCCGATGTCCTCATCTGAAGTCGAGCCTCCTGGTGCTGCCGGCGTTGACGCCTAGTGGTCGTCCTCCCCGATGCGGTGGACGTGGATCAGATTGGTCGAGCCTACTGTGCCCGGCGGAGCACCCGCGACGATGATCACCAGGTCGCCGCGCTTGTACCGGCCGAGCTCGAGCAGGGACCGGTCCACCTCGCGGATCATGTCGTCGGTGGCAACCATCTTGTCCACCAGGAAAGTCTCGGTGCCCCAGGTCAATGCGAGCTGGCTGCGCACCTCCGGCCACGCGGTGAAGGCCAGCAGCGGCAGCCGGGTGTGCAGGCGGGCCAACCGCTTGACGGTGTCGCCGGACTGCGTGAAGGCCACCAACGCCTTGGCGTCCAACCGCTCGCCGATGTCGCGGGCCGCATAGGAGATGACACCGCGCTTGGTGCGCGGCAGATGCGTCAACGGCGGCGCCTCGATGGAATTCTCCTCGACCGCCTTGATGATGCGGGCCATGGTCCGCACCGCCTCCAGCGGATACTTGCCCACCGACGTCTCACCCGAGAGCATCACCGCGTCGGCACCGTCGAGGACCGCGTTGGCGACGTCGGAGGCCTCCGCGCGCGTGGGGCGGGAGTTCTCGATCATCGACTCGAGCATCTGGGTGGCGACGATCACGGGCTTCGCGTTCTCCCGGGCCATCTGAATGGCGCGCTTCTGCACCAGCGGCACCTCTTCGAGCGGGAGCTCGACACCGAGGTCCCCGCGCGCCACCATGACCGCATCGAAGGCCAACACGATGGCCTCGAGATTGTCTATCGCCTCGGGCTTTTCGAGTTTCGCGATGACCGGGACGCGCCGCCCGACCCGGTCCATGACGCCGTGCACGATCTCGACGTCGGCCGGCGAGCGGACGAACGACAGCGCGACCAGGTCGACCCCGAGATTCAGGGCGAACTCGAGGTCCTCGATGTCCTTCTCGGTGAGCGCGGGAACCGAGACGTTCATCCCGGGCAGCGACAGCCCCTTGTTGTTGCTGACCGGGCCGCCCTCGGTGACGGTGCACACCACGTCGTTACCGTCGATGTGCTCGACCACCAGGCCCACCTTGCCGTCATCGACGAGCAGCCGGTCCCCGGGCTGCGCATCGGCGGCCAACTGCTTGTAGGTGGTGGAGACCCGCTCGTGGGTGCCGGGGCACTCCTCGGTGGTGATGCGTACGGTCTCGCCGGTGGCCCAGTAGGTCGGGCCCTCGGCGAACCGCCCCAACCGGATCTTCGGCCCCTGCAGGTCGGCGAGGATTCCGACGGCGCGTCCGGTGGCATCCGACGCCTGGCGCACGCGTTCGTAGTTTGCCTTGTGGTCGACGTAGTCCCCGTGGCTGAAGTTCAGCCGGGCCACGTCCATGCCCGCCTCGACAAGCGCCCGAGTCTTCTCGTCGGTAGCGGTGGCCGGACCCAAGGTACATACGATTTTGCCGCGTCTGCTGCTCACGTCAAACCAGCATAGTCGCAGTCAGACGGCATCTCGAACGATACAGATGAGGGGCCGCCGCAGGCTGGTTCCTGTTCATCGAGGGGACATCTCCGCGAGACCGGACCGCAACCCAACAGCGGGGCGTCAGCCGTCCAGAACGGTGGGCACCAACGGGAAACCCGGCAGGTTGCGCACCACCGTCCAGGCGGCCAACGCGACCAACACCGTCGCGCCGGTGAACCAGGTGAACAGCGGCTTGGCGCGTTTCCAACGCCACAGGCCCCACAGCACCAGCAGCGGCAGACCGACCAACACGAATACGTTGTCCGCGACCGCGCCGGCGAAGTCGCCGTGCAGCAGATCGTGGGTCATGCGCAGGCCGCCACAGGCCGGGCAGTCCCAGCCGGTGATCATCTTGAACGGGCATGGCGGGAACAGGGATCCGGGCCGATGCGGATCGACCAACCCCACGTAGACCAGGCCGCCGGCCACCGCCACACCGGTGCCCAGCGCCGCGTACCGGGCGGTGCGCTGTGTCTGCGTCCCGTCAGGTGCCATCGCGCAGCGGGCGGCCGTGCGTGTCGCGCACCCTGTCGGTGAGGATCAGGACCGCGTCGATGATGCCCCAGATCACGGCGCCGACACCACAGGTGACGAGGCCGACCAACAGCTGCGCGATGCCCAGCCCGGTCTGGCCGATATAGAACCGGCCGATCCCGCAGATGCCGACCAGGCCGACGAGTTGTAGCAGTCCCGCAACGACTTTCGACTTGTCCGAGAACGGTTCTCCGGTCATCGGATGCCGGCCCCACGGCGCCGACGGGTCGTAGTAGCCACCGGGCGGCGGGTACTGCGTCTGCGCGCCGTACTGCGGCGGCATCGGCGGCGGGTAGCTCGCCTGCTGTGACTGGGACGAGGCATCTTCGTACCCGTGCAGCGGCGGGTACTCGTAGGGCTGCTGCGGCGGCGTGCCGTCGCCTTCCGAAGGGCCGGACGTGGAAGTCATGCCTTCAGAATGCCAGAACCGGCCCGCTCGCGGTCAGCGGCGCCGCCACCAGCGACGCTTGGCTTTCGTCTCCGCCGGGGAATCTTCGGCCGCCGCCGCCTCTGCTGGGGACGGCTCGGGATCGGCAGGGGCTTGGCCGGGCTCGTCGGCTTCGTCGGTCTCGGCCTTGACGACGGCCTCGGCGTCGTCCAGCGAGTCCTGGGCGTCGTCGTCGAGCGGATCGTGCTCGTCGTCGATCGGCTGCGCGTCCTCGGCCTCGGTCGCGGTGCTGACGCCGGCCTCGGCGACCTCGGCCTCCAGGGTGTCCTCGTCTTCGTCGGGCTCGGCTTCCTCGGCCCCGTCAGCGTCTTCGGCTTCCTCGTCGCGCTTTTCGTCCGCGTCGAGTTCTTCGGCCGCGTCGGTGTTCAGTTCGGCCACGGCCGCCGGCTCGACTTCGTCGGCGTCCGCCGCGGATTCGGCCTCAGGTTCGCCCTCGGCGTCGGTTTCCGCGTCCTCGGCAGTGTCTTCGGGCTCCTCGGCCGGCTCGGCGGCTACGTCGGAATCCTCGCCCCGGTCCTCGGCCTCACCATCGGTGGCAACGGACTCGGTATCGAGTTCGCCGACGGATTCAGGCTCGACCTCGGCGTCCTCGTCCGTGCCCTCGTCGCCCGCGTCCGAGTCCTCGGAGTCCGCGCCGGCTTCCTCGGCGGCGTCTACGACCGCGTCTTCGGCCGCGTCGGTGTCCAGTTCGGCCACGGCCGCCGGCTCGACTTCGTCGGCGTCCGCGGCGGATTCGGCCTCAGGTTCGACCTCGGTGTCGGTTTCCGCGTCTTCGGCAGTGCCTTCGGTGTCCTCGGCTGATTCCTCTGGTTCCTCGGCCGGCTCGGCGGCTGCGTCGGAATCCTCGCCCTGGTCCTCGGCCTCACCATCGGTGGCAACGGACTCGGTATCGAGTTCGCCGACGGATTCAGGCTCGACCTCGGCGCCCTCGTCCCCCACGTCCGAGCCCTCGTCGCCTACGTCCGCGCCCTCGTCGCCCGCGTCCGAGTCCTCGGAGTCCGCGCCGGCTTCCTCGGCGGCGTCTACGACCGCGTCTTCGGCCGCGTCGGTGTCCAGTTCGCCCACGGCCGCCGGCTCGACTTCGTCGGCGTCCGCAGCGGATTCGGCCTCAGGTTCGCCCTCGGCAGTGCCTTCGGTGTCCTCGGTCGATTCCTCTGGCTCCTCGGCCGGCTCGGCGGCTACGTCGGAATCCTCGCCCCGGTCCTCGGCCTCACCATCGCCTGCAACGGACTCGGTATCGAGTTCTCCAACGGCGTCCACCGCGATGGCGGGTTCGGGTGTCTCGGTTTCAGCGGCGGCGGGCACCTCGGCATCCTCGGCCGCCTCACGCTCCGCGCCGACGTCCTCGTCGGCCTCCTCACGGTTGGCGACGGTGGCCGCGGCCACCACCCCCGTCGTCGCCGCCACGGCGGACAGATCCTCGGCGATCTCCTCGATGAGCGGTTGCTCCGCCTTACCGCGCAGCGTCGCGGGATCCTCGCGGCCCTTGGTGGCCAGGATGAAGTAGACGATGGCGCCGATGAACACGAAGGTTGCGGTGAACGAGTTGATTCGGATGCCGGCGATCTCGGTGGCGTAGTCGTCGCGAAGCAGTTCCACGCCGAACCGGCCGACGCAGTAGCCCGCAACATAGAGCGCGAACAGCCGGCCGTGGCCGATCTTGTACCGGCGGTCGATGTAGATCAGCGCCGCGAAAACCAGCAGGTTCCACAGCAGTTCGTAGAGGAACGTCGGATGCACCACCGCGGCGACCTGGCCGGTGGACACGCCGTTGAGCGAGTGCACGTCGATGATGCCCGAGGGGTCGCGGCGGTAGAACACCTCCATGCCCCAGGGCACCGTGGTCTCGCGGCCGTAGAGTTCCTGGTTGAAATAATTCCCCAGCCGGCCGATCGCCTGCGCCAACACGATCCCCGGCGCAATCGCATCGCCAAAGGCAGGCAACGGGATTCCGCGCCGACGGCACGCGATCCACGCGCCCAGCCCGCCGAACGCCACCGCGCCCCAGATGCCCAATCCGCCGTCCCAGATGCGCAGGGCGGCCATCGCACCCGCGCCACCACTGCCGAAATAGGTCTGCCAGTCGGTCAACACGTGGTAGATCCGGCCACCGATGAGACCGAACGGCACCGCCCACAAGGCGATGTCGTAGATGACGCCCTGCTCGCCGCCACGCGCCGTCCAGCGCCGGTCCCCGATCACCAACGCGGCGATGATCCCGATGATGATGCACACCGCGTAGGCCCGGATCGGGAACGGGCCTAAGAACCACACCCCCTGTGAGGGACTCGGAAAATAGGCCAGCGTTGTGGTGATCACCCAGTAACCCCAGTCACCTTCTGTCGTACACCTGCCACCAATTCCTCGGTGAGCGTTCGCATGGCACTCAAGTCCTCACCCAACGCCGACACCAAGGCCGAACCGACGATGACGCCGTCGGCATACGCGCCGATCTCGGCCGCCTGCTCGCGCGAGCGCACGCCCAGTCCGACGCCGGTCGGGATGTCGGAGACCGCTTTGACCCGTGACACCAACTCCGGGGCGGCGTTGGACACCGCGTCGCGGGCGCCGGTCACCCCCATCGTCGAGGCCACATAGACGAAACCGCGGCAGGCTTCGACGGTGGTCGCCAACCGCTCCGGTGTCGAGGACGGCGCCACCAGGAAGATGCGGTCCAGGTCGTGGGCCTCCGAGGCGGCGAACCAGTCGTCAGCCTCGTCCGGAATCAGGTCCGGGGTGACGAGCCCGAGCCCGCCCGCGGCGGCGAGATCGCGGGCAAACGCGTCGACTCCGTAGCGCAACACCAGGTTCCAGTACACCATCACCACGGCGTGGCCGCCGGCGTTGCTGATCGCCTCGACTGCGCGCAGGCTGTCCCGCACGCGCACGCCCTTGCGCAGCGCGATCTCGGTGGCCGCCGCGATGGTCGGTCCGTCCATTCCGGGATCCGAGTAGGGAATGCCGACCTCGACGACGTCGCAGCCCGCGTCGATCAGGGTGGTCATCGCGTCGATGGAGGTGGGCACGTCCGGGTAGCCGACGGGCAGATAGCCGATCAGCGCCGCGCGCTGCTCAGCCCGTGCGGCCTCGAACACCGGGCCCAGCCGGCCGGCCGCACTCACGACTGCACCGCCGATTCGTCCAGCAAACCGAACCACTTCGCTGCGGTGGCCACGTCCTTGTCGCCGCGGCCGGACAGGTTCACCACCACGACCGACCCGGGGCCCAGCTCGGCGCCCAGCTTGAGCGCACCCGCGACGGCGTGCGCGGACTCGATCGCGGGGATGATGCCCTCGGTGCGGCACAGCAGCTTGAACGCGTCCATGGCCTCCGAATCGGTGATCGGCCGGTACTCGGCGCGCCCGATCTCGCGCAGGTGCGCATGTTCGGGGCCGACGCCCGGGTAGTCCAGACCCGCTGAGATGGAATGGGATTCGATGGTCTGGCCGTCTTCGTCCTGCAAGAGATAGGAATACGACCCCTGGAACGCGCCCGGCGATCCGCCGGTGAACGTCGCGGCGTGGCGACCGGTCTCCACCCCGTCCCCGGCGGCCTCGTAACCGACCAGCCGCACGCCCGGGTCGTCGATGAACGCATGGAACAGCCCGATCGCGTTCGAACCGCCGCCCACGCAGGCCACGGCCGCGTCCGGGAGCCGGCCGGCCTGGGCCTGGATCTGCTGGCGGGCCTCCAGGCCGATGATGCGCTGGAAGTCGCGCACCATCGCCGGGAACGGATGCGGTCCCGCGGCGGTGCCGAAGCAGTAGTAGGTGGTATCGGCGTTGGTCACCCAGTCCCGGAACGCATCGTTGATCGCGTCCTTGAGGGTCTTCGACCCCGATTCGACGGACACGACCTCGGCGCCCAGCAGCCGCATCCGGGCGACGTTGAGGGCCTGGCGGGCGGTGTCGACGGCACCCATGTAGATGACGCACTCGAGATCGAGCAGCGCACAGGCGGTGGCGGTGGCGACGCCGTGCTGGCCGGCACCGGTCTCGGCGATCACCCGCTTCTTGCCCATGTGCCGGGCCAGCAGGGCCTGGCCGAGCACATTGTTGATCTTGTGCGAGCCGGTGTGATTGAGGTCCTCACGCTTGAGGAACAGCCGCGCGCCGCCGGCGTGCTCGGACAACCGACTGGCCTCGTAGAGCGGCGACGGGCGTCCGGTGTAGTGGGTCTGCAGCCGGTCGAGTTCGTCGAGGAACTCCCTGTCGATGCGCACCTTCTCGTAGGCGGCGGTGACCTCCTCGATCACCGCCATCAGCGCCTCGGCGACGTAGCGGCCGCCGTAGACCCCGAAGTGGCCGCGCTCGTCGGGACCGTGCGCGGTGTGCTCGGAGACCGCGGCGCTCATGCGCGGAAGGTCGGGAAGCGTGAAATCGGCCATGACTCAAGACCCTTCGCGTGCGGGGTACATCGCGAGCTAGCGGGCCGGTTTGGGGCAGGACGGATGCGCGCCGGCGGTGACCAGGTCGGCCACCGCGGTGCGCGGGTCACCGCTGACGACCAGGCCCTCGCCCACCAACACGGCGTCGGCGCCGGCACCGGCGTACGCCAGCAGGTCCGCGGTGTCGCGGACTCCGGACTCGGCCACCCGGATGACGTTGCTGGGCAGGCCGGGGGCGATCCGGGCGAAGCAGTCGCGGTCGACCTGCAGGGTCTTCAGGTCGCGGGCATTGACGCCGATGACGGTGGCGCCGGCCTGCAGCGCGCGGTCGGCCTCCTCCTCGGTGTGCACCTCCACCAGGGCCGTCATCCCCAAGGACTCGGTGCGCTCGAGCAGCGATTCCAGGGCGGGCTGTTCCAGGGCGGCGACGATGAGCAGCAGCATGTCCGCGCCGTGCGCGCGCGCCTCATGAATCTGGTACGGCCGCACGATGAAGTCCTTGCGCAGGACCGGGATGGACACCGCCGCGCGCACCGCGTCGAGATCGGCCAGTGACCCGTTGAACCGACGCTCCTCGGTGAGCACGCTGACGATCCGCGCCCCGCCACTCTGATAGGCGCGGGCCAGGTCGGCCGGGTCGGGAATGTGCGCCAACTCGCCGCGCGACGGACTGGCCCGCTTCACCTCGGCGATCACGCCGATACCGGGCGCACGCAGTGCGGCCAGCACATCCAGCGGCGGCGGAGCCGCGTTGGCCGCGGCCTTGATCTGCTCCAAGCTGACGACGGCCTCCCGAGCGGCAACATCTGCCCGGACCCCTTCGATGATGGAGTCGAGGACGGTCGGCCCACCCATGCCAGTCGTTCCTTCCTGCCTTGCCCAACCCCGCGTCACGGAACGGTTCGCGCCGTTCCAACGCATTGCCGAAAGGGTAGCCGCTTACCGGCCAGCGAGTTTCACCGCCCCTCCGACGGCCCGCCGGTTTCCGGTCCGCTCGTCCCGTCGGTAGGGTCCTGGCCCTCATCGAGCGCGTCCCACATGGTCCGCTCGGATATCGGCTCGGCTGTCGGCGCTGGTGAGGCGGCCTCCGCGGGGGCCTCGGCCTGCTCGCGCAGCGCGGCGCGGCGCGCCCCGGGCGTCGTGTACCGCCGCTGCGCCGATTCCTGCGACGCCGCCCGCATCAACAGTGCCGCGGCCACCAGGGTCGCCACGCCGGCGCACAGCGTCACGACCGCGCCGCCGTAGTGCCGCTCGCTGCCCACCAACGTCAGCAGCGAGACCTCGGCGAGCTCGGTGGCGCGCAACGCCACGTCGGGCAGCACCCACTG